>JANQOQ010000012.1 GCA_028285755.1 Puniceicoccaceae bacterium | reverse complement strand
AGAAGTCGATGAGTTGCGGCATTATGCCAGAGAGCTTTCCGCAAGTGATGTTTTAGAACTCTACAATTTGCATACCCCTCAGGAAAAGGGGGTTTTGATCCGCATCGCGTCAGTGTTTGGAGACGAACTAGTAGGATTCCTTGGCTTAATATTTTTTTTACTGTTAGCGAAATTCTTTCGAAAGAACATGGTGTTTAGTGCCACACTTCTAGCCTGTTCTTTCATGCTAATTGGGCTAAATAAGCTAGGTGCAGTCACGATTTTAAAGCAAGCAGAACATCATGATGCACAATCAGGAATAACAACTTATGCGACTAGTATTGGTGGTATTCATAATGGGGATTGGATAAGGTATGATAATGTAAATTTATCGAGTGGTGTTAATACTCTTAAAATCAGTTACGGTACACCACTAACTGGTGCTTCATTGGAAGTGCGAGTTGGCAGTTTGACAGGAACATTGGCGGGTTCAATGAATTTAGCCTCCACAGGGGCCTGGAATCCGGCTACTCATGCCTCAACTAGTATCAACTCAATTTCCGGGACGCAAACTGTATACTTTAAATTCACCGGAAATAGTTTTGATTTAGATTGGGTAGAGTTTTCGTATGTACCCCCCATTCCTAACGATCCAAGCAATATTCAAGCATCGGCAATCTCAACATCGGCTATACAAGTCACATGGACAGATAATTCCAACAACGAAGATGCTTTCGAATTGGAATGGAAGTTGTCATCTGATGCTGATGATCCCGCAAATTGGACAACAGTAGCTTTGGCGGCAAATGCAAGCAGCTACGATCACAATACCGGATTAACTCCGGGTGCGTTATACGATTATAAAGTTCGCGCGAAGATAAATCCATCTAACTACAGTAATTTTATTTCTACTAATAGTGTATTATTACCTACAACGGCAGTGGATTTTCCTTATTCGACCGGTTTTGAATCCGGGGATTTTAGTTTAGGCTCAGATATTACTCCTCTAGAGCATATTGCAGGCACGTCGAGTATTACAGGTAGCGTGTTCAAAACCGGAGCTCAAGCACTTAGTTTGGCGGGAGGGGCTTCGACTGAAATCCAGGCGAATATTTTAGGTGCTGGCTCTGAGAGCAAAGTTCATATTGATTATTACATTAAGCCCTCATTGGTAGATATAGCCTCTTTAAGTTCAAGCAATATTCACGAAGGGCCCACTCAGGTGGCGTTTTCATATGATGGCTCAGATGGAATCATTTATGCATTAGATGGGGATGGAACCGGAGCAGGTGCCGGCACTTGGGTACAGCAGCCATTGTTCTTTGATCGAGTCGGATATTCATCCCAGGAATGGTTACGGCTAAGTTATGAGATCGATTACACCGCTAAAACCTGGGACTTGCTCGTAAATGGGCTGCCCATGGCGTTAAACCTGGGGTTTGATGATGACAGTATTACTTCCCTTACTGATTTAAGTTTAATCAATGATTCCTCTGCAGATTTGGTCATTGATAATTTGGATATTTCGAACTCGCTAGGCCTATTTGATGATACGGATAGTGATAACCTTCTGGATAGCTGGGAAAATTTCTATTTCAGCAATTTGACCCATGATGGCACGACTGACTACGATGGAGATGGTCTGACCAATCAACAGGAGTTTGATATGATCACAAACCCCAGCAGCATTGATACCGATGCGGATGGAATTGATGATAAATTGGAGAGCGATTTAGGGTGGGAGCCACGTTGGGCTGACCCTGTAGTGGATATCGAGTATTTGGGAAATGGCGAATATGGTTATGAGACTGGTTTCGAATCAGTCGAGGGTTTCACGCTGGCTGCCTTGAATGATCAGCAAGAGTGGCGAGGCCAGGGAAATGCGGATATCGTCAGCACATCGGTTAATGGATCGACCTCCAATGCCATCGAACTCAAGGAATCATCCGTTTCTCAGGAAGACTCAATTGCAGAAGTATTTGTTTCTGCCAGAAATTACCTAGATCTTTGGATTACTTTTGATGGTAACCTAGTGGCAGGCCCCTTAGAGCAGCCTGCAAATAATGGAGCGGGATATACTGCGCTTTTTCAGATTAATGATAGCAATTACGTTTCCGTTTTTAATGGAACCACAGATGCCTGGGTAGATACTGCGAAATTAATTCCCGTTGGCACGTGGGCAAATTATGCTATCCATTTAGATTATGTTAATAAGCGGTGGGATCTGTATGTGGATAATAATCTAGTAGCTTTTGCTATACCCTTTGCAGATGATACCATTGCTTACATGAGGCAGTTGAGTTTGGTGAAACTCTATGACGAAACATCCAACTCTACGTTCTTTGATAATATTAAAATCAGCACAATCCAGCCAGGCAGTGTTAATGACGATACGGATGGAGATAATTTAACAGACAGTAAAGAGTATGCGCTGGGAACGGACTTATTGAATTCGGATACAGATGGGGATGGCCTATCCGACGGTTGGGAGTATGCCAATGGCCTCGACCCATTAATAGATGAGGGCGCAACGAATGATACTCGTTCGAGCTTGTTTTCAGTAGGGCCTACACTCTTTTTTGATCGTAACAATCCAGTCGATTTACCCGGAACATTATCAATCCCTTCCGAGGCTGGTATTACCTCAGGTGATTTAACCTTTGAGTGGACCGTGCTGCGGGAACCCAGTGCTAGTGCAGTTACGATTACGGATACGTCGCTGATGAATTCAGCAGTTAGTTTCTCGGAAACGGGTATTTACAAGCTGAAATTAACTCTGGCCAATGATGCAAATTACAAGCCCTATGATGAATTGGTAATCTTTGTCTCTGATCAGGCAGCATCTGACTACAACTATCTAATTGGTGAATGGGGATTTGATGAAGATTTGGTGGAAGTGGTCGCTCAGGAAAGCGAAGGTGATGTTTGGCTGGAAGCGGAATGGGGCAATATGGGTTCCTGGCTAGAGACAGTCAGTGATGGTAATGCATCCAATTCAAGTTATATCCGCGCGAAAAGTGGAGCTCCAGAAGGACCCCTTGATAATAACCCACCTACTGATGCTTCAGAATATATAACCTACAAATTTAATATTACCGCTGCCGGAACCTACAAAATCTGGGGTCGTACTATTGCTCCGAGTATCTACGATGATTCATTCTGGGTACAGGTGGATGATGGAGCTTGGGTCACCTGGAATCAAATTCAACCTAGCACTGTTTGGAGTTGGGATGAGGTCCACGATGCTCTTAATGGCAATTCCATTATGACTTATACACTCAATGCGGGAGTACATACACTCAGAATTGGTTACCGGGAAGGAGGGACTTATCTCGATAAGATATTCATCACTTCAAACGCGACAACACCCTCAGGAACTGGCTCAGTAGCTGGCAATGCACTCGATTTGAGTGTTGCACAGGATGCTTCGCAATGGCAGAGCGAAGGAACCGTTGTCGAAGCGAGTCGTGATAATGGACAAGGCTGGAACGGCTCAGCGATGGATTTCGTAGGCGATGATCTCGATGACGCCGTGAGCGTTGATCAAGGGCAGGATCTTCTGAACGGATTGGAGAGCATGACACTCCTGGCATGGGTATACGCAGATGAAAACTATACGGATGATGGATTTTTCACAGGATACCCCGGGCCTGGCGGGGATAACCACTTCAATATTCGCTATGATGCCGAAGGCTGGCAAGGCGGTCAGACTAGGGTGATTCGCGCGAATATGAAGACCACGAAAGGGAACAATGTATATGAGAGTATTGGCAATCAGACCCCAAGTGGCGAATGGTTCCATATAGCGCTTGTTTATGATCAAAGCGGGATCACCTTTTACCGCAATGGTCAGTTACTGGGAGCTTCATATCTGGCAAGTTATGGAGGGCTTATAGATGGAATGACCCAGTTTGTTATTGGGCAAGGAGAAGTAGCGGGTAAATCCTGGAACGGTAAGGTAGATGAAGTAAAACTCTTTGGAAAAGCGTTCACGGCGGATGAGGTGAATGACCACTTTCTGGATGGCGACTTTGACGGAATGCCCGATAGCTTTGAGAAAATCATAATCGATTTCAGCACTTCAGATGACGTTAAAATCTTTGCAGACGTAAATCCAGGTGATGATATCGATGGGGATGGATTCACAAACCTTGAGGAATATGAGCTTGGATTGAGTCCGGTAGTGTATGATCCCAAAATTGTATCGGGTGTAATTAATAACGTATCGGATAGTAGTTGGACGACGGTAACTCTGCCTCACACCTATACCAACATGGTTGTGCTAGCGACTCCTGTTTATTCAAACACTGAGCAGCCGGCAATCGCCCGAGTCCGAAATGCAACTGGAAACAGTTTTGAAGTTAAGTTAAACAGTCCGGTTCAGCAAAATCTTACCGAAAATTTTGATAAGGGAGTCGCCTGGTATCAGATGAACAATAATGGCAATGATACGCAGGGGGCGGGACCTAATATTGCAAACTCCGGGTTAAGTTATTCTTCTGATACACCTGCTGAAGGAACCCATTCGCTCAGATCTAATGATGAGTGGGATAAATTTGCAACGGTAGCGGATAACTCAATGTTTGATCCGGGTACTGGTGATTTCGCAATTACCGGTTGGATTAAGTCAGAAAATAGTCGCTGGCCGCTGGATAAAGGCCGTTTCCGCCAGACAAATAATGCGAATGGATATGATTTAATCACAACTCGTCAGGCAGAGAGTTATGACAGCATGTCAGGCGTACAGAACCTTGGATGGAAGGTCGGCTACATCGATAATGGGGACTGGGTCGGCTTTAACAATGTCAATATGGGTTCCGGTGTGGACATGGTCCGCATCCGCTTTGGTAGTCCGGTAGGTTCCGGGGGTATTGAAATCCGTGATGGAAGTGCAACAGGTAATCAATTGGCATATATGCCGATCTGGAATTCAGGAAGTTGGGATCCGAATGCCATTAATGTAGCATTCTTTAATAAGATAACGGGGACCAAAAATATCTATCTAAAATTTACAGGACAAATGGATGTGGATTGGATAGAATTTGGTTATAACGGTCACTCTGAGGGTTTTGGTTATAACCTATCCACTTACTCCGGCCTCTCATTTGAGATGAAGAATGGTCATTCAACCGCAAGCGTCGGTAAAGGCCTACAAAGTGGTTGGAATTTCTTTACACTGAATATGGACCGGGACGGTGACATGAAGATGTTTATCAATGGGTCTTCAGCGCCAGGGGCAACGGACATATCTTCCTGGAATGGACAGAATTTAACCAATGATATGGATATGTTCCTAGGTAAGGCTTATTGGAATCATTGGAAGTACTTCTGGGAAGGGAATCTGGATAATGTTCGCTTTTACGACCGTTTGTTAAAACCGGCTGAAATTGATCTGCTTTATTCTCAGAATACTCCTTCAGAAATATCATATACTAAGGAGAATATTACTGATTACAGCATACACTATTTTGTAATAGAAGAAGGCGTTTATACGGAGGCGCAGCATGGATTTAAAGCGGAAGCGAAGAGAATCAGCTCAACGGTTACAGACAGTGATTCAAGCTGGGCGGGTGAGGCCTTTAATTATGGTCAGAGCTATACGACCCCAGTAGTATTGGGCCAAGTAATCACTGAAAATGATGCGGAACCTTCAGTGTTTTGGTGTAATGATGCTACTACTTCAACTGTCGATATAGGAAAACACGTAGGAGAAGATTCGGCCACAAGCAGACTCAATGAAACGATTGGTATCGTAATTCTTGAACAAGGCGCTGATACTTTTGGTAGCACAGAGTTCACAACGGGTAATGGTTCTCAGATAGTTAGGTCTGCGGATGACAGTGCACCTTATACTTATGGCATCAGCGGTTTAACCGCAGGCGCAGAAGTAGCCCTGCTTACCCGAGCAGGTAATGCCAATACAGAAGGATGCTGGCCGGTGTTGTATGAGAACGCAGGATTAAGCAGTACGGAGCTTAAGCTCTTTATGGATGAAGATCGTATGAGCGATTCAGAGCGCTCAGGCCCGGCCGAAGCAGTCTCTTATTTGGTTATCGGTCAGAGCCAGGATTGGCTGAATCTGGATAATGATTTAGATAAAATCCCAGATTATTGGGAGCGGCAAATTATTCATGCGGATTCCAATGATGCGATCAACGGGTTTGTGGATGTTAAACCCAATGATGACTATGATAATGATGGCTTAAGGAATATTCTGGAATTTATTCTGGGAACTGACCCGGTTGACGCTGATAAAGATACGGACAATGATGGCACAGAAGATGCGGATGAATATTATGCAAATACGAGTCCGAAGGATGATCAGGAACACCCTGATTCAACACCGAGTGGTACACCCCCAATCCTTAATAATTGGGAAGTAAAGAGCTTGAATTTGGATGCGAATCGTCCGGCAAAAGCATTCGGAGAAGGCTCTGAATTGCGTATAGCTTCAACCGGTGATGGGCCATCCAGTAATGATTCACTGGGCTTTTACAGTCAGCAGATTTCCGGAAACTTTACATTGATCGCACAAGTCAAAGATTTTGCTCAAATCGATGCTGATGTTGTAAGTTCAAGTATTGGCTTGATGGTTAGAAGTGGAGTTGCAGGAAATGATGCATTTGCCTCAATCAACGTAAATTCAGATAAAGAGTATCACTTTACTTATCGTCCATATGACAACTGGAGTTACGAGAATATCCGCAGCTACGGTAACGAACAGGATTTTCCGAACAGTTATCTGCGGATGGATAAGGTTGGAGATCGTATCTATGTATCCCGTTCCAGTGATAACTTTACCTGGTTTGCTGCGGGCGAAGCGATCGTTGATTTGCCAAGCACCTTTGAACTCGGCTTCTATGTGCATTCAGGCAGTGCTCAATACTACGCACGCGGCGCTGTTGAAATCTTGAGTTTGGTTATTGATACGGATGGTGACGGAATCAGTGACCATCAAGAGGATAACGAATATGGCACTGACAAGAATCTTGTTGATACGGATGGCGATGGATTCAGTGATGCACTTGAAATTAATGTGCTTTTCACTGATCCAAACATAAATGATTTAACGGGTGGTTATCAAATCTCTGAGAATTCCACGCCCATCTTAGATCTGACCGTTGCATCGCATACTTCAAACCATGATATTAACGGTGATAACGATAGTTGGATTACAGATAATGGTGCAATCTACAGCCATGATATAAGAGGTTGGGTTGAATATGGTCTAACTTATACATCAGCCGGAATGCATCGATTGGATGTAGAAATAAGCCAGGCGGGGTCACTTGAGTCGAATGACTATACATTAGGTATGTTTATTAATGGTAAGTTGGTTGATCGGCAAACCATTGAAATAACCGGATCATCAACGGCAATCGTTAGTAGTTATTTGCCTTATCTTAATGCTGCGACTCACACCCTGCGCATTCAATGGCTCGAGGGACAACCTAAGACGGCTTTAAAGCTACACTCAGTTAAGGTAGTCGAATTAGATGGCATAGATGTAAGTCCCAGCAACGGTATTCCAGACTGGGTAGAAAACCGTTTAGCAAATCTGTCTTATTTGGATGAGGTAAGTGTAAACACTCAATATTCACCCTACACTTTAGAAGGTAAGAGTGACTTCCTGGGAGGTTTAACGATTACTGGTCATGAGCAGTCCAATAGCAGTAATACAATCAATCCTGCTCCAGTTGCGGAAGAGAGTCTGGATGGATTCTATTATTCAAATATACCGCTATTCGATACGGATACGACGGATATCGATGTTTCGGATCAATTTGGTGCATTGACCTACACTAAACCGGTAACCTTGACCAATACGCTAGTTCAGGATCAGCAACAGTATCTGATCCCCAAAGGTGGAAAAATGATTTTGAAGCTGAGCGATACGCAAGTAGGTGATCTAACCATTAAAGATCATTCGAACGGTGCTACTATTACATCGCAAGCGAGTATGCCAGCGGGCTCAACGTATGTTTATACGTTTACAGGAGACAATGGAGGTCCTGTAGAAACTTACCGAATTGAGTCTACCATTTCTGGTAATACGGTCAGTATGACGGTCAAACTCATTGAAGTGGATTTGGGGAATGAGTCTCCCGCAACGGTAATGGGCTTCCCGCGATCATGGACTCCCGTAAAATTACCTGCCGAGGTTGTTTTTGAAACAGATACAGGTGCAAGCCTGACAGAGAGTATTCCAGTTCAAGATCCCAGAACATTTACGTTGTCTGTTGGCTCAAGCCAACCGCAAGCCATACTTGCGAGGATTGATCTCGATGGGGATGGTGAGGTTGATCCGGGCGAACCCATCATCGGTAGAACCGTTGCGCGTGGGATTACCCAGGATATCCAACGGCAGACTCGTATGACGGTGATTGCTATCAATGATGATGGTTCATTGCTGGTAGAGGCATCGCTCCATCTCGATTATGTGCCCGCTGATCTGGAAATCACATTAGATATCGTTCGCGGGGGCGTGTATTTTGATGATGCTACGCTTACCCGGACTGTAGTTTTTAACGATTTCGACAATTTAGGAAATTACACCTATCGCATGCTCATGGTCGGTGCCATTGATGGTGGTTTATGCCACGAAATCACATTCAAGCAAGATGGCGTCACTATCGCAGAATAACCTCAATCCTCAATTTACTCATTCCCATGAAAATTAAAACACTCCTCAATCTCGCAGGGTTGTTGCTTTGCGCTTCTGGCTCTATTTTCAGTCAATCTAATTCCTATAATTTGCCTCTCGAAATCGCAGAGATCGCGCTAAATAGCCGGTTAAGTCAAGATGGGGGTACGGATGCCCCTGAATTATGGAGTGGATATAACACGACGGGGCGCAGTGGGCGTGGTGGACTTGCTGGAGGCTCCGTAAGTAATAATGGTTTGGATGTGGCAATCCATCTGGGTTGGTACACGAGTGCATTTGGTAATGAACCGGTGCTGATGCGGTTGTTCTTTTTGAAGCCGAGTCCTCAGGTATACAGCCCGGAAGGCATCCACTTGGATTCACGTTTTAGCACACGTATCCTCTCTCGAGAAGACACGGATACCGATGGAAATATCGACAGTGTAAAGATCCTGCGCACGAACGGAATGATCATTGAGTATCGCTTGGATGATGGTTCTACGACGCGCTTTAGTCCGAGCGAGCAATATCAATCCTACCCGACTTATCTGGATAAGATCGCGGAAAACGAATACTGGCGTTGCGATGATCTGGGTAACAAACTGATCTACAAGCTGAATACACTCGCGGACCCATCAGATGATGAGGTGTGGTATCGCAATCGCATGGGTAACACGATTACCTCAAGTTCTGAGGGTATCGATGTTGAGGTCATCCACAAGGACCTGGATGAGATGAAATACCTTCGTCAGATCCTGACCGCACAGACGCTGGTGGACATTGACGACAGTGACCTGCTCAACGAAAACTATACGCTCAAGTTTTACAAAGCCAATCAGGCCGGGCCGAAGGATGGCAATGGGTATTATACGATCGCTTCAGGTACCCCATTTGCGGAGTGGAAGGTGGAGAATCCAGACACATCTGCAGGCGACTACAACAAGGTAAAAATCACCAAAACAATCTACCATAGCGGGGGCTCCAACAGCTACACCTATCAGTATGAGCACAATACCAATGACGGCTGGACTTTGGTAAAAGCAGGCGGGGATAAGACCGAGCACATGAAGAAGTATCCGGACGTCAACAGCGATGGTATCTTCAATGAGTGGGTCGTTCCGGATGCTAACGGCAACACCCTTAAAAATTATACAGAACTGGTGACCCCCTTCCAATGGGGGGATGCGGTCAGTGAACGTATCATTCGCACGGGTGGCGCAGAGGGCGAGGAGCTCACTCAAAAACTCGATTATTTTAATGACCCTTCAGAACTGGGTAGTTACGGGCGGTTAAAGACCATTGAAAACCCGGACGGCTCTTGGCTGCGCTTTGAGTATGACGACGAAGGGCGCATCATCTTCCAGCATCGTCCGTTTGAGAACAGCCAGGTCAATGAGACGGTCAACGTCACGACCACGGAGTATGATTATACTCCGCACACTGGGGATAATGCAACCGACCTGACGGCGGTCGCTCGGACAGTTATCTCCAAAGTGGCCGGACAGATCACGGCAAAACTCTTCCACGTTTACGATATCCAAGCGACCGAGGCGACACACATCACGGAGCGCGCACACTCCATAACTGCGAGCTATGGGGATGGGCTTAATCAACGCGTGGTCACCAAGTATTATGGGGGCGATGCGAGCATCCCAGAGGTTAAGCGCAGCCAGAAGAAGAGTGTGCTCTACCCCAACGGGCGCATGGATACCTTTGACTACAGCAAGGACGTCAATGATCACATCTTCACTACAGTCACCCAGGGCACCTCAACAAGTCCCGGCGGTATCCCATACAAGACCACCCGCAGCGTGGTGGAAGTCGATGACAAGGGTAACCAGGTGGGCGTCAAGGTCTACATCTGCATTGGGCAGGACCAATATAGCGCTTCTCCCATTGCGGAAGTCACTCAGGAGTATGACGACCTGAGCAACCTTATCAAGACCTACAAAAATGGCCGCCTCGTCTACGAAGCGATTTACGAGGGCAATAAGCTGATCGAGGCCATTGGTGAAGACGGGGTAAAATACCAGTATAGTTATGATACGCTCGAGCGGCTAACGGATGTGCTGAAGGTGGGCGCTCCGGAATACAACGGCTATGCGTTGCAGGCTACCGTGATCACCCAGAGTGTTTATAATGCCGCGAGCCAACGCATCACCCAGACCGTGGGTGCGCTCAATACGGGAGGCCAGATTACCTCCTCACTGACCAATGAATACGGTTATGACCTTGCCGGTCGGGTAAACTACATGAAAAACCCCGGTGACTACGAGACCAGTGTAGAATACTCCAACGGCGGCCGCACGGTGAAGACCTCGAAATCCGACGGCACCATGTCTGAAACTTATCGGCGCCTGGACGGCAGCATCGAGAAGGAGATCGGCTGCTGTATCGTGGACAAGTTTTATGAATTTTTTGTGGACGACAATGGCTATCGCGGGAGCAAGAAGACCATCGTCAGTGAGACTTCCCCGCGCTGGAGCCAGAGCATTACCGACCTGCTGGGTCGCACGGTGGAGACGGAGAGCCCGGCCTTTGGCGGAGGCACAAATAAGAGTAATTATTTTTACAACGATCAGGGGCAACTTGAGAAGACCACTTCGCCTGGTCGCGGGGATGTGCTCTACGAGTATGATGAGTTGGGTCGTGCCGTGCGTCAGGGTCTGGATGTGGATGGCAACGGCAGCCTCGACCTCGCCAGTGACGATGTCATCTCCGAGGGGGACAGCTACTTCGAGTATGACAGCACCGAGCAGGCCTGGTATCGCGTAAGTAAGTCAATGACCTACGTGCAGAGCGGCTCTGCGATGAAGACTGAGCTCGGCCTCGCCAAGGTGCGCCTCAGCAACTTCAGCACCGGTGGTACTCACGGGGACCTCGTGAGCGAGTCCATCAGCATCGACATCCACGGTAACGAGTCCACCACACGCGTTTACGTTGACCGCGCGAATCGTGTGACCACCCAGATCGCAGAGGTGCCGCACTCCCCGAACGATCCAAAGGCCATTTACTACAACGGCAAGCTCGTGCGCAGCTACGGGGCGAATCACGATATGCCCACTATTTACACCTACGATGGCCTGGGTCGCCCGGTGAAGGTGCAGGTCCCCTTTGGCCGGGATGCCCAGAGCAACCCCATTTACAAGGAGCAGAGCACACTCTATGATCCGCTGACCGGGTTTGTCTGGAAGAAGATCGACATGGCCGGCAAGGAAACCACCTACGAGTATTTTGGCCCCGGCACCCAGAACGCCGGTCGCCTCAAGTCCGTCACCGGTCCCGATGGTAAGAAAAATTACATGGACTACACGTCCAAGGGTCAGCCCTACCGCACCTGGGGGGATGGCGCGATCCCCATTGAAAACACTTACGACGATTACGGGCAGCTTGTGAGCTTTACCACTTATCGCGGCGGTACGGGTTGGAATGCACCCAACTGGCCGACCAGCCCCGGCACGGGCGACACTACTGAATTTGCTTACGATACCAATACGGGGCTGATGCTCTGGCGGGAGGATGCCGCCGATGTGCGCACCACCTTTGATTACACCGCCTTCGGGCAGATGACTACCTTTACGAATGCGCGGGGGCAGACGGCCACCTTCGATTACGATCCCGTCAAGGCCCAGTTGGAGAGCGTGAGCTACTCTGAGGCAAACACACCGGGTGTTGACTACGATTACGACCGCATCGGGCGCATTACAGGGATCAACGACGGTGTCTTTGGCTATGCCATGACCTACAATACCGAGACGATGCAGTTCGAGAAAATGGAAATGGACGGTCTTGGCACCATGGCAATGGATAAGACCTTTACCGCTCAGTATGAGACGGATGCCGAGGGTCTGGCGGGCCGTCCCAAGGGGTGGAGCCTGAGCGACACTACGACCACCGCTGAGGACTTTGCGATGGAGTATGGCTATGATACCCTGGGCCGTCTGGAGAGTATCCGCAGCAGCCACACCGCCGGCGCCTCCGACAAATACGTATACAACTATACGCCCGATACCAACTTCGTGGAGAGCATCCAGTATCAGCTGCCCTCTCAGGATACCCTGGTCACCGCCAGCTACACCTATACGAGCGACCGCTACCAGGTGAATACCCTCACCAACACCATCGACGGGGATACCCAGAGCCCCGGCACCACTGAGCTCTCGAAGTTTACATACGGGCACGATGCGGATACCGGCATGATCGACACCGTCACGCATGAGGGCGATGCCTACGCGACCGACTATTTTACGGAATACAGCTATGGTGAGCGCTACCAGATGACCGACGCCACCAACTACAACGGCACGGACACTTCCAACAAAACGAGCCCCCGCACCAACGAAGCCTGGAACTACAGCTACGACACCATGGGTAATCGGCTCTCCTCCACCGAGGGCGGCGGCTCGCAGGTCACCTACACGACCAATGCGCTCAACCAGTATACAGCCATCAGCGGCTACGGCACACTCACCTACGATGCGGACGGTAACATGGATGGGGACGCCGAGTGGAGCTATGAGTACGACGTGCTCAATCGCCTCATCGGCATGACCCCGAAGGTCATCGCCCCCGGCAAAAATAAGATGGAATTTACCTACGACTATATGTCGCGAAGAGTGCGTAAGAAGGTCTACACCTACTCGCCAACCCTGGTTGCCGAGCTCTCATCCGATGAAAAGTATGTCTACTCCGGCTGGAGCCTCGTGGCCGTTTACGACGGGCAGGCCAGTGACGCCCTCCTGCGCACCTACACCTGGGGGGCTGATGGAGGCTCAGGCGGCATCGGTGGGCTGATCAGTGTGGAGGAGCACTCCGGCACCCATCAAGGGAAGTATCTATACCTTTACGATGCCACGGGTAACGTAACGCAAATCGTGAAAGCATCCGACGGTACGGTTGTCGCTAAATACGAATATGATCCCTACGGCAAAACAAGGATATCCGTGGGCAGTTATGCTTCGGCCAACCCGTTCCGTTACCAGACTAAATATACAGACGATGAATCGGGGCTGATTTACTACGGCTACCGCTTCTACAGCCACGTCATGGGCCGCTTCATCAACCGCGACCCCATCGGTGAACGCGGTGGGTTGAATTTATATGCATTCGTCGCTAATGACCCCATCAATAAGCGCGAATACCTCGGTCTCGCAGTCCTTGGTGAAGGTATGCATGACGAATACATCTGGTGGCGAGAGGGCCTCGGAACCACCAACGACGGCAACTCCAATTGGAGAAAGATCCTTACTAAAGCATATACTATGTATTATAATGAGTGGTCTCACAACCAACGTCACGACTTCCAGATGTCTACGGTTGCCGCTTACCATTCCGTTGAAAATAAAGCTGACGAGGTGGCTCTTGATATAAGTGTGGGAGGAGCTGTGGACGATGCTGTAGCTAGGCTTACTAGAAGTGCTAATTCTACCGTTCCTACAAATCCTACACAAAATACAGATGAAGTTATCGTCGATTTAGACGAATATGAAATAGATGCAGGTGAAAGAATAGTTACATATACTAATACTGATAATGATGGTTGTACATATACTGTTACATATGTAGTAGAGTATACTACTTACAGTTCAGGTAGAACAATATACAATAAATTTAACAAGGTAGATGAATCATATGTTTGCCCTAAATCTGAAAGACGTAGCGATGGTGATGATGATGCAACACCTAGCAGTGGTCGCAATCGCGATCCAATAGGTGACGACAGAGAAAGTCGTAAGCAACGATGCGATTTGCATTATGAAGGTTTGACCAGAAGTAGAGAAGGCAAAGCAACTAGTAGAAATGTAATAGTTATGCTACAAAATGAATTGGATCGATTTAATGAAGACGTTTGGAGTGGCTTTATCGAAGACTTGGGAGCAGCTGCATTGGACACTGGATTAAACGCTGTAGATGATGCTTTGGCATTGGTTTTTCCTTCAGCTGCACTTGCACTTCATTCAGCTGAGTTCTTAAACAATCTGGAAGGTGTTGAGATAACATGGACATCTGCGGGGCATGGGGTCTTAGCAACTTTAGCATGGCAGGATACTGGACGTGCTTTAACTCGGAGTGAGTATGTTGGACTAACTGCAACAACAACGGTTACGAGAAGTGCTGGGGTATATGCATTTTTTGCTACATTAACAATAGATGGTATTCAGGAATTAGACAGCAGGAGGGAAGGTGGAATAGCTTCTATCTTTACTTATCCGGGAATGTTAAGATGGTATAATATCAGACTTCGTGCAGCAAGAGCGACAGAAAACGCTTGGCAAGAGGGGATTGACTGGGAAAAACAAAACTTGACTAATGATGGATGTGAGGAATTTGGTTATTCTTGGTGATTCTGCTATGAAAGTTTTAAAGACGTTAAATAAATTTATTGGTACTGGTTTTCTGCTTTTTGCGATATTTGCAACCTATGGACTTATACTAGCTATAATTAGTGATGGTATAACTATCAATACAATAAAAGGTATATTTGGTATATTGTTATTTTTGTTATGTGCCTATGTTTTGTTATTTAATAAGCTCTTAAAATGAAGAATGAACCTACGGGCCAACCAATAGCGTGATCTATGCCAGGCTATTTATGGATTTATTGCGCGTTAGTGAGCTTCTCGGTCGTGAACCCTCTATGGTTGCAAGAGCGAAGTGGACCTACGTCTGACTAAACACCGAAACGCCTTGCCCGCCTCGTAGCGCTGTCCCGTGAACCGGATACTCTGTCCAACCGATCAAGATTTAGACATTTTTCCTCGAAATAGTAATCGATGCGACCCCCCAAGCTATGTGTAGAGCAGTATGAGGTATTTTTAATTTAACGCGAATCCCTTCCGTTACCAGACCAAATTTACCGATGACGAATCGGGGCTGATCTACTACGGCTACCGCTACTACAGCCACGTCATGGGCCGCTTCATCAATCGCGACCCCATCGGTGAACGTGGCGGCCTTAACCTCTACGCCTTCGTCGCTAACGATCCGGTCAACAAACGTGAATTTTTAGGCCTCGCAGTCCTCGGCGAAGGCATGAGAGACGAATACATCTGGTGGCGAGAGGGCCTCGGAACCGAATGAACCTACGGGCCAACCAATAGCGTGATCTATGCCAGGCTATGTATGGATTTATTGCGCGTTGGTGAGCTTCTCGGTCGTGAACCCTCTATGGTTGCAAGAGCGAAGTGGACCTACGTCTGACTAAACACCGAAACGCCTTGCCCTCCTCGTAGCGCTGTCCCGTGAACCCGGATACTCTGTCCAACCGATCAAGATTTAGACATTTTTCCTCGAAATAGTAATCGATGCGACCCCCCAAGCTATGTTTGTTCATTCTGTTTGAAAGCCCGTTGAAATGCTATTTCAAAACCTTTGAAAATGTAATTCTTGGACACTTCATTCTCGAATCTGCGACATTTGGTCGACGAAAGTGCATTTTTTACACCTTCGTCGGCGAGTTGTCACAGGATTGTTTTTCCGGTAATATCCTGAAATACCCTGAAATCAGGGATTTATAAAGGTGAAAATCAGGATTTACTTGGACATCTTTCAACCGAAATGTCGTAGACAAAATCCATTTGTCGTAAAAGTGAGATGAAGTGTCTAGAACGAGTTGTCCAAATGAATTTTGCGTAAGTCTTTGATGCGTAATGCAATGTCACTTATATGACCTTGAAGAGCACCTGAAAACTGCGACAACTCGGTTGAATATTTAAGGTAGGAAGCAGGAAGCTAAGATTACAACTTATCCTTAGATTTGGAGAATTTATTGATAATACTCAAAATCTCTTCTCGAAATGAACTTTGTTTTTGTTCTGGTAGGTCTTTGTTTTATCCATTTCTGGCAAATTCGAAATTCCTCACAAATTTTAGCACCGACAGAGTATTTTATAGGGGCACGCAGATATTTATAACTTCGATAGCGATTAGCTGGAAAGCCTAGAATGTCTAAGGCTATTTCATGTTGGCTTAAATTATGATCAGCACGAATTGAAGATATACGATTGGAAATGGCAGCTTTATTGTCTGTTAGCTCTATAATAACCTTTCCGCGTTTGGGCATTGAATGAAATTAAATAGTTGCCTCCACTTCAATAATCTAAACTCAAATCACCTGTTTTTTTTCGTTATTGGTATGCCGTATCTGTTATACTGGGTAGTTTGTGAGTTAGCACGAGAAGCTTATTCGTAATTTGCAAGTTTGATACCCGTTTCAGCCAATACAATGAGCGAGCGTGCATACTCATTTTTGGATTCTTCTAAATCTTCTTCGAATACCAGTAGATTAGGAAGAGAAGTTGCAAAGTAATCGATTTTGGCAGGCTCCTCTAAGTGTGATTCTGCGAAGCTTTTTAGATCCAAAAACAGATTTAAAGCTTCTTCCTTATTGCCAAGTTCTATAAGTGAGAGGCCTCGATAATATGACAATTCCGAATGGGCAGTTACAGCCATTTGCTGAAAGTCTCCTCCCTCATTTGCAGAAACCTTGAAACGTTGAATCGCTTCCGCTTCATTACCCGCTCTACGGTTTGAAACGCCCAGCCAATAGTTGATATCGGCTTTGGCCTGTAAGTAGTGATACTTTTCACCTAGATTATCGGGGGGTGTCAACGCATCCTCAAAATACAAGCAGGCTTGCCCGATATGGCCTTTCTCTAATGAGTCCTGGCCTAGCAGTAGATTGGCATCCTTCCACACTTTGAGTACTTTACCTTCGCCTCCTTCCCAGGGGTGAAATCTTCTTTGCGTGAGAATGTCCAATGCCTTGTAAGGTTGCTTGGTGGTATTATAGAGTGACATAAGCTGAACGGTTGCATCATCACGCTGCAAAACGAGGTCCAATCGGTTTTGTAGGAAATCTAGCCTTCCTAATGGTTCATCGTGCAACTTCTCCCTCAATTGATCATACTCAGCAATCAATCGGGCATCCTGAGAATCAGTGATTATCGCTTGTTCATAATATTTACGGGCAGAATTGCCATCACGATTAACATTCCAATGAGCTATTCCAAGATTTCGAAATAGGGTTGCTGAGGGATTATGGTTGGTCTGTACGGCACGCTCCCAATGTCGAATTGCATCTTCATGCTGCTTGCGATCATAGGAATAGTTTCCCAGGGCAAAGCAAGCATTCGGGTCTTCCTTTTGAGTCAATACCCATTCCAGGATTAACTGCTCTTCCAATCTCGATGGGAAGAAGTAATCGGGATTTAATTGAGCTAAAGATGACAAAACCTTTTCGGCCTTAGCTTTATTACCGAATTTTAGTAAAAACCAAGCCAATGCGTATGAAGTCATCGGAGTCTTGCTAAGAGGATTTGGTGTTGCGCATTCTGAAACGTCATTTGAGTGATGAAGATCGATTAGGTTGCTCGCTTCTTCGTAAAAACCCGCATGTGCATAATCAAGAGCGATGTCTAGCATGGTTTGCGCATCGTTCCTAGATAACATGAGTGCTTCTTGTAGTAATCCAGTGTCTATTAGGGATTGTTCCATGCGGGCCCAATGATCCAGTCGGTCCACCTTAAGAAGCTTAGTTAGTAGGTTAAGCGCTTCATCCTTAAGGTCTTTTTTTCTAAGAATGATTGATTTAAGTATGATGCTCTTATTATTCGTTGGATTACTTTCGAGTGAAGCCTCCAGATGTCCTAAAGCGCTATCCAGATTGCCCTGCTTGCAATCAATACAGGCGATTTCATAGTAAGCTGCGCCGCGCCATTCGTAGTTCCAGGTGGATTTATATAGATACTTATACGCTGATTCCAGGTCATCCTGGTATAGGTAGGTAAGTCCCAGGTAGTAGTGTGCTTCGCCGGTCACTGGGTTTGGATGTCTGGAAGTTAAGCGAGCTACTGCGGCATGCAGATACTCTTTTGCTTTATCCAATCTACCGCGGTTAAGGGATTGTTTTCCCAAAGCCAGATTACACCTTGCGTCTCCCGGGTCCCTGGCAAGCGCCTCTTGCCAATATAGTTCGGGATATCGGGTGGGATGTCGGTACTGCTCAAGGTGCTCGCCGATAAAGTAAAGCTCATCAACGGAAGTGACGTCTGGTGGTAAGGGAGGCTCGGTAGCTAACTCACGATTTCGGCTTAGATTAGTAGTGTCAACGGGTCGGTAATGAGCAATCTCCTTTTTTTGTGAATCCGTTACAACAACTTCTATTTCGGATGCATTTTCACCCTTAAATCCTTCAACTTGTCTTACCCATGGTTCACTGGGAGAAACATCTGCTTTTTTTTCAAGAAGGAGTCCTGTAGCATCCTTAATGATTATATTTAAGTTCTGCTTTTGCTCAGGTGTCGCCACACCAATATGAATGCTGCGATTGTCATCAATGATGAGACTTATGGCGATTTCAGTGTTCGCAAATTGAACGGGTCCAATCTTCCCATAGGGCCACCAGTATTGTGAAAATGTCTTGGTTTCATAGGGTAAAAGGTATGAAAAATCGGGCTGATTATCGGTGTAAACACCAGTCATTAGCTCGAGATACGGCCCATTATTATCGGTAAGTTCCCTATCCCATGCCCAGCCGAATTCGTGATTGCCCCATGTCCATTGCTTTTTACCCGGGGCAATATGACGATTTGCCAACTGAACAAATCCAGCACCTTTTGTAAAATCATAACCACCCATAAAACTAAAGTTGGTCTCACAAACCATATAACTGGTTGGCACGGGTATATTATTATAGAACCTTAGGTCATTAGCTTCCGGCCTGTTAGCATAATCTAGACCGTAATAGTCATTCCATGCCTGTGGAAAGCTGCTCATTGCCCGAACGGCATGGTCAGCTACGTAATGTACGTCGGGAGGGAAAAAGCTTTGATATTCTTCGTGACAATGGACGGCTACATTTGCCCACCAGAGAAAACTATGAGTAAAGGGTGTACGATTGTAGAGCCTTCCTTTTAATTCGATTAAAGCACTGTCCGGTTTGAGATGAAGCCCATACATCCCTTTGAGGCGGTTCATGGGGTCATGGTCCGATATCCAGATAGTGCTTCCCCCGTTATCATCATTTTCCACGTATACATCCGAGGGCATGTATGTGCCCGGACGATGGTGCTGAGGCCAGTTGAATTCAATCCCGCCAGATATCCAGGGTCCCGCCAAGCCTACTAGAGCAGGTTTGATAACGTCCTGCCGGTAAAAGAAATCATAATCATCTTGCGTTTTATCCTGACCGGAAAATATCTTGCCGCCAATTTCCGGCAATATTTGGAGCTTAACATAATCATTTTCGATGTTTGCTACCTGATACTCTTGCTCAGTAGGTTCATCATATACCTTGTCGATAAACGGCACAGGGTAGACTTTGCCACATGAACCCTGATAGACACGCTTTTCAAAAAAAAGGGGATGCTTCTCGGGTTTTCCCAGCGGATATGTAAGGAAGTTTTGTTTGGTAAGTTCGGCTTTGAGCATTCTAGCTTGGTGTTAATGTTATCTGAAAATGATGAAAAATAAGCCCACACAGATCAGCACAGCGGCTCCCATTAGCTTCACTTGGATAGGTGACTTTAAATCAATATCCTCTCTTATGGGTAGTCTCCGGGGTTCAGCCAAAGGTGAAAAGATCCGGAGGAATAGCATGATGGCTACTACAATACAGAACGATAAAAAGACCTGAATGAGGAAGTGTAGTTCATGCCACAATCCAAATGTATATTGGAAAATACCGTATATAATAGGTCCAGAAATGAGCGCTACGACCCCGGCTATCGCAGGAGCTCTTGCTGATGTTAAGGCAATTACAAATGCAGCTACTACCCCAGGCCAAATATAGCCCTGGAATTGTTGTATAAACTGAAATACGCCCCCAAAATTAGGATTGGCTAATTGGGGAGCTAAAAGACAGCCAATAATTACAGAGCAAAGGGTCACCAGCCTGCCTATTTTGACCATACTTGATTCACTAGCTTTTTTTACGAGCAATCGCTTGTAGATATCCATAGTGAAGATGGTGGATGTCGAATTGAGCATAGACCCGAGTGAAGAGATTACGGCACCTGCTATAGCGGCGAACATAAGCCCGCGTAATCCTTGAGGTATAAGCTCTCTAATTAACGTAGGATAGGCCTGATCACTTGTGCTTAAGGAATCTCCATAAAGTTGGCTTGCGATGATGCCAGGTATGACGATTGCGAAAGGAACTATAAGCCACAATGCACCTGCGAAAATCACGCCGAGCTGCCCATCCCTCAGTGTTTTCGCAGCCAGGTTTCGCTGCACGATAAATTGGTTGAGACCGCAATAGTATATAATGACAATCCACATTCCTGAGGCTACACCTGTCCAGGGCAAATAGGGATCATCGGATGGCCGTATCATATGCAGTTTATCAGCATTTGTGGATGCGAAATTATCCCATCCTCCTACGGCTATTAAGCCAATGATGCAGGTCACCAAACCACCTATGATTAAAGCTGATCCCTGAAATAAATCGGCCCAAACAACCGCTTTAAGCCCACCCCAGGCGGTGTACAATGTAGCTATGATGCCAATTAGCCATATGCTGCCGGTCAGAGGTAGTCCGAAGATGGTATGCAGTGTGAGACCACCGGAGTATAGGACAGCTGTGATCAGTACTGCTGCATAGATGATTACCGTTAGTATAGCCATCACACTTCGGGCTAACGCATTATACCGATATTCCAGAAACTCGGGCATGGTGTAGATACCTGCCTTTAGAAATCGTGGTAACAGGGTGAAGGCGATAATGACTATGCCAGCTGAACCGATAAGTTGCCAAGATGCTACCGCGAGCCCGACATCACCCGCTCCCTGGCCTGCCATACCTACAAATTGCTCGGTCGAAATATTCGCCGCGACAATTGAGATGCCAATTAGAGGCCAGCTTAAACCCCGACCTGCCAAAAAGTAACCTTTACTGTCATCTCTATCCGTTTTTTGGCGGCTTTTTATTAAGCTGACGCTAATGACAATGGCAAAAAATATGATAAAGAGGGAAACATCTAACAGGGTAATGTTCATGGCATAGCTTGAATTGTATGATGGATATTACTAGCATTATATCTATATGGAAAATGCTTGCAATAGTATATTTTATGAAGTAAGATGGATAATAATATGAAATTTAGGCAAGAAGGCTTTCCGTGCCAGATACTAATACGCTGTCCGCAAGAAGCCATTCGTCGTATGCGACAACTTCCATTATCCAGGACGCTTTATATAACGGATATCGGACATTTCCCGGAAGCTGTTAGTCACCGAGTGGTCAGGGAAAATGGAGCAACTGGGCATATTTTTATCTATTGCACCGCAGGGGAAGGTTGGTGTGAAGTGGGGGGAGTCAGGCAAACAATTAGACCTGAACAAGCGATATTAATACCTGAAGGAGCTAAGCACGCGTACGGTACCGAAAGGGACAGATTTTGGAAAATATATTGGATACACTTTTCAGGGACAGAATCGATGGATGTCCTGTCTATGCTTGAAGATACCGGCAATGATAACCTTATCCAATTACCACAAAAAGAGCTTATATTGACGGCATTTGAAGAGTGTCTACGGTGGGTCTATCATGGATATACGGATGCATCATTAGTTGCTATGTCTGGTGCACTTTCCAAATTTCTTGGTTTGGTTTGTGAAAGCGCTAGGTCCCCCACATTAAAGGCCAGGGCAGTTCAGGAGCGTATACGGGCAAACCTGGAATATATGCGTGAGAATATAAATAATTCGCTCTCTCTATCCGAACTGGCAAACCAAACCCGTTTATCCATACCCCACTATTGTACGATGTTTAAAAAATGCCATGGTATCACCCCCATGATGATGTTTACCCGACTGAAAATACAACGGGCATGTGAACTTCTCCATTACACATCGCTATCTATAAGGCAGATCGCAGAGGAAGTAGGCTACGCTGATCCTTACCATTTTAGTCGAAATTTCAAAAAAACAATGGGTGTCTCACCCGGTTATTACCGCGACTCTGAAATTGTAGAACTCAGCTAAATGCAACCCTTGAGAGTGTGAATCTTAAACATAAACGTGTAAAATGAAGCAACTGAATGATAAGCCGTTATACCATTGCGCGGGATATCCAGAATCTGTGCGCAATAGCACACGCACAGACTTTTCGGCAGTACAAAATATAAAACTGTTTTGGAGGAATATACCGTAATAGCCCAATTGGCTTATACGCTTACTGTGCTCTGGTAATGCATCCAAATATGAATTGACCTAAATAATGTAGATAATTAATATATTAGTAACACAATGTCATATCACACCCCAAAATATGATTTCACAGAGTGGTTTGAAAATGAAGTTAGAATCTATGAACCTACACTGAGAGCTTTTTTGAAGCGCCATGAGAAAGAAGCTGCAGATATTGATGACATTATGCAGGAGACTTACCGAAGAATTATTGAGGTTAAGAAGCGTAAACCAATACATTCACCCCGTGGGCTTTTAATCGCTATTGCCCGAAATGTAAGCCGAGATCGGGTCCGTGAAAAATACGCAAATAATACTTTTTCTGTGGTGGAATTAGATGAATTACCCGTCCATGATGATGAAAGTCAAGTTATTGATGTGCTAACGCAGGTCGAAGATGTGAGTGTACTGACGAGTGCAGTGGCATCATTGCCTGATCGTTGCAGAGAGGTTTTAATGTTGAAAATTTATAACAGTCTACCGCATAAAGATATCGCAAGACAGATGGGGATTTCGGTTAATACGGTTGAGACACAGTTAGCCCGTGCACTTAAAAAGTGTCGGAAGTATTTCAAGAATAAGGGCTACAAACTGGAAGTTTAGTTTTTACACCATCGATATTGAATAACCATGTGTTCGAAAAAGAAATCGAAGGATTATTCCATCCAAGTTGACCCGGATCAATGGGCAGTCAAAAAAGATCGCGGACTCACTGAGGAAGAGCGGCTGGAATTGACTGAGGACCATTTGGCTAATCCGGGTTTGCAAAAAAAAATCGATGAATCAAAGGCATTCTTGGATTTACTAAAAGGGCATGGCGAGGCAATTCATTTTGAGTTGGAACGAAGAAAACAAACTAGGCTTCTTCACTATCGACGAATCGCTCCCTTGGCCGCAATTGCTGCCTTGGTGATTTTGGGTCTGTTTTTACCAAGACTGATACAGGAAATCAGTAGCGATCCAGTAGAATCGAATACGATTTTGACATTGCTGACAGAAGAGCCAACGACCCGTAATTTCCCAGATGGTTCTCGCGTTGAGGTGAATTCAGGTTCCGAGTTGGTCTATAATTTTTCTGAGCGACTGCGGGAAGTGCTTATTTTACATGGTGAGGCTCATTTTTCAGTGGTTCGAGATGATTTCCGTCCATTTGTTGTTAATGTGGGTAATGTCACAGTAACAGCAGTTGGTACTGCATTTAATATTCGTCTGGATGAAGGCCTGGTGGATGTGATGGTTACACATGGAAAAGTACATGTATCTTCAAATTACGAAGCCGAAGACTCTGTGATACCAAGCAATGTTCATGACGATATTGCTGAGGTAGGGCTTATTAACGCAGGTGAACGAATTGAGATACATTTAGATGCGGAAGGCCCTGATAAAGTATTAGTGAAGACAATGTCCGATATCTCAATGGATGAGGCCTTATACTGGCGTGAGTCACTTTTGACTTTTGGGGGTGATACACTTGCTAATATAGCTAAGAATTTTGAACAAAAAACCGGCTACACATTATTAATTCAAGATCCGGGCATCGAATTGCTTGAGATTGGAGGAAACTACCCCAGTGACGATCCTTATGGCTTTTTGAACATTCTAAAAAACCTATATGGCATCCCCTGGACTCAGGCTGAAGATAATGTAATTCTAGTCGGGAAGAAGCCTGCACTTTAATCAATTGGATAACGATTAGCTTCCCTCTTTTTTGAAAATCTGAAAAAAATTGTCATGGTATTTGGAGTTTTTTTCTACCAAGTGGTGCACGTAAGTAGCACCCATGGTTCACCCCACTCATAACACCCATAATCAATCTGATGTATCATTGTATAATGTCTCATGCATATACGTGGATGCATCAAATTATAACGCAGAAGCGGAAATAATGTGTAAGCATTTTCTGTTAACCTATGCTCTGGCTACCAACATTTTTGTTGGGGCTGGATTTGTGGATACTGCGAAGGGCGTTGAGAGAGAACTGTTAGATAGGGAATACTATTTCAATATTCCTGTTTCACAGGCTGAGGTAGCATTGGAATTGATGGGTGAGGTAACAGGCATGCCCATCATTTTTTTGGTCAATGATGTTCGGGGTATTCAACTGAATGCTGTGGAAGGCCAAATGAAAGTAAGTGAAGCATGGAAGCAACTGCTAGCCAATTCGGAATTAGTCGTTGTAGAGGATGCTTTATCTGGGGCTATAGCCATCAAACCTATTGGTGAAGAGTCAAATACCGAAAAACAGGTGCTTAGTGACGTGCAGAACCAAAACTCAAAACACGAAACTAATACTATGAAAAATAATACATCTGTTTCAAACGCTAACCGGAGAGGTGGATTCTTTTCCAATATTGGAAGGGCCTTAACGTCTATTGCTCTGTTCACCACGTCCTACTGGGTCAGTGCGCAGGATGATGATGAAGATGATATTCTCTTCATGTCCCCGTTCGTAGTCCAGACGGATTCGGATGCGGGATATCTAGTTGGTAACACACTGGGTGCAACCCGTACTAATGTTGCATTAAAGGACCTACCGTTTCACATCAATGTTATCAGCTCTGAATTGATTGAAGATACTGCTGCTTATGATGTGGATTACGCAATCGACTACTTGCCTGGAACCGCAATTGTTTTCAGTGAGTTTGTGCCGTTATACAGTATACGTGGCTTTGTATCTTCGGCTGCGATGCGTAACGGGGTACGTTCACTGAATAAACCTGATTCAGTTCAAATTGATCGTATTGAAGCCGTAAAGGGTCCTGCTGCACTCCTGTATGGCCAGACTCAGCCCGGGGGTGTCATTAATTATATTACGAAACAACCCCAATTCACGGCTTCACACTCAGCGAATATATCCGTTGGGAATCATGATCTTTTCCGGTCTACAGTGAGCTCAACAGGAGCGATTGGTGGTAGTGATCGTATTGCATACCGAATAGATGCTGCCTATCATCAACAGGGCCAGTATCAATCCCTGCGAGAGATTGAGAGAGTGTCCATTTCGCCAATGTTCCTAATTAAGCTTACAGAAAAGACTGAGCTATTACTTTCCTATAACATTCAAGATGAGGACAACATTCCTTCGGGCGGCCTTCCTTTAAAACCGGGATCAATTCGTAATGATCCGAATACTGATCCAAGACAGCATTGGGTTACTGAACTGGGTTATGGTCACCTGAAAGATTCTCCTTTCAGTTATCGGGATATTGATACTACAATTTACGAAGCTCAACTCCGTCATAACTTCTTTGATGGTCTCGATCTTAGGTTGAATTTATCGAATATGAATCGTGATCGGAGAAGTATTCGTGAAGGGGGCACTGCATTTAATGCAGGTACCTATATTCCCAATGTTGCCGGAGTTCGAAACACTGCATTTTTGGGCGATATTCGAGATCAAGATCGTCTGAACTTCCAGGCAGACCTTGCATGGGAATTTGAAACAGGTCCTATTTCGCATCAGCTTGTTCTGGGATACGAGTACAATGATGAAAACGAATTTCGTGAACAACATTGGTGGGCGGGATCTGCAGAGCTTTTCGGCATTAACCCCGATGAATGGCCTGAATTAAGTTTCTCAACAGGTGGTGTATTTGTGCGTTTTGCTTATGATGTATTTGACCCTGAATCGACTGCAAGACGCGATGAATTTGCGCGTCGCTTCTTACCTAAGACAGTGGAGCAAATGCCAGTACGTCCAAATCTAACGAATGACAATGAATTCAGTACCACGGCATATTATGCGAATTGGCAGTTAACCTGGAATGAAGATAAAGGGAGAATATTATTGGGTGGTCGCATTGACGAAGTAGAACACGACCGTTTCAACTTTGCGACTGAGGGTGATCCGGCGCTAGGCAATGTTCGGGTTACTGATCGGTTGCGTAGCCGACAAACCGGTGATACCGATCACTTCTCGCCGCAGGCAGGTATCAGCTATGCCGTTACAGATTCATGGACGCTTTATGCACTCTTCAGCCAATCCGTTAATCCTAGATTTGGTTTGAATCCAACCCGTACGGAAAATGCCGAATTAACTCTAATTGATGCAGCTTTGGAGGAGGGTGTAACTGCCCCTGATCCGAATACACTGCCCTGGGGTCAGCTCTATGATCCAGAAACCGGAGTTGGCTACGAAGCTGGTTTTAAATATGCTCCAATTGATAATAGCATGGGTGTGACGGTCGCTTTCTACGACATTGAAAAGCAGGATATCATTCGTTCTCATTCAGATCCGGTTCTTGCTGCAGCGGGTTTTCAAGAACTCTCAGGTACTGAGACTTCAACTGGTATAGATATTGATTTCTATCTAAATATGATGCAGGGCAAATTTCAGGTTGTCGGTGGATACACTTACGCGGATACTGAACAGGTAACTGCGGCACCGGGCTTGCCTGTTCGATGGGCTGCTGAGCATCAGGGCAGTGTCTGGGGTAATTACAAATTCGATAATGGATTCTCTGCTGGCCTTGGTGTCACCTATATCGATGATCGCCTTGAAGATAGCAATGTTCGAATCTCAGAAGGATATGAGCGCGTCGATGCACGTGTCGGATACAAAACCACGCTGGGCAAGTTTCCGACCAGTTTCAACCTGAATATTCGAAATCTATTCGACATCGATTATCGCGTTCAACGTGACCTATTTGGTCCTCCCCTGGAATGGGTGCTTTCAGTAAGGGTCGATCTCTAATCCATACTCTTCGTTTCTTCTATTAATGGTAAAAAAGAGCCCAAATGACTGTTTGGGCTCTTACCAACTCTGATTAATAAAGACCTCCCGCTTTTCAGCCTTGCTCTCTTTGTGTGCCTGGAGGAATCGCCTCTTTATAAAATTTTAGGAATCAAAAATGTTTAGGAACTCACTCTATTTTATTCTCGCGCTATTATATACGATTGCCTGCAATACTTCTTACGCCAGCGTAAAAACGACCTTTGAGGATTGTTATTTCACTTTTAAAAATGATGTTCTGACTATCGGTAATCAGAGTATCGAACGGAAATGGATTTGGACGGGCAAGGGATTTGCCACTCAGTCACTAACTAATAAAGCAAGTGGAAAATCCTGGGCTAAGGAATCGAATCATGAAGCAGACTGGGCACTACCGGGCGATCGTGAGTTAACGCAGGCCAAACTGATCTCAGTCGATGCGCAGATTAGTGATGATGAGGGTTTCGTGGATGATCATCTCGAGGTAGTAGCGACGGTTTCCTATCCTGAAAGCCTGGTGGATGTGAAATATCGCATTTGGGTTTTTCCCGAACTTGCCGGAATGCGAACTCAAATGTTCTACCGAATTCATGAGGGTTTTGAGCATAATGAATTTATGGCATCAACCGGGATGCCCAAAGATCAATGGAAGGTCATCTTAACACCGCCTACGCTGTATGACGAGGCGCCGACAACAGGGGGTATTCCACAAAAGCTTTATCTGGAGCCCGAGTATCTGATCGATGGTAAACTGGACACATTCTGGCTTAGCACGGCCTCAGATGTAAATACTGAGATACCTCACGAAATAGTATTGGATTTGGGGAGTAAGCAAAAGCTGGACGCGGTAGGAGTCTGGCCTCCAACGAGTTATCGCAGGCACGGGAGTCCTGAAAGTGTAGTGGTATTGCTTAGTAATGATTTGGAGTACTGGAGTAAGGCGGCTGCTGTCATTCAGGTCAAACGAGCAAATCGGGAGTTTGCAGCCAGTCTCAATGGAGCCGAGGCAAGATATCTTAAATTGGTAATTCCCCAAGTCTCGCATGTTAAAACGAATAACTGGTCCACCAGCTTATCCGAAATCAATGTATACACAAAAGAATTTCCCTATACAACCTACACTCCCGGAAAGACTGATTATCTGCCATTGAAGGATCCTGAAATGCTAACCCGCAAAGGAATGGGTTACTTTATGGATATGCAGTTTCGCAATGATGTGGATGCGGAGTACTACCGTGAGGTAGAA
>JANQOQ010000003.1 GCA_028285755.1 Puniceicoccaceae bacterium | reverse complement strand
GCATCGTCGTAAGGATATGTGTTCGTAATCGAATCATACTTTCCCGGTTCCCATAAATCGATATTAGTACCCCCTACTGCACAAGGCACTAAGACTATTTTGTTATCCGTTAGCAGAGAAAGCTCATAGCCAAATTTTAAGCCCGGACCCACGGCTGCAATTTTGGGCTTATCAAAATGCACTGGATGAGTCGCTTGTGCAAGCTCACCTTGCTTCGTCACCATCAATACATCTTCAGATAAGTAACTATTAGCAATGTCATCTATTATGCCTCTTCCCGCCATATTGGATTGCCCGGCTAATATGAATACCCATGGCTTCTCATCCAATGGAAGTTGCTGTTTTTCTGGCGCTGCAGTTGTATTGACTACATTGCCTGGGCTACAGGTTACGAGGATTATAAATACAAGAACACGAAAGGCTCTGGATTTAGGGGTTGCATTTGGTTTTGAAGACATATTCAGCTACAAGTTAATTAGAATTTGGTGCCTTACTGTTTAGATCAGCTTGATTAGTTGTCAGGCTACGGATGAAGATATTGCGTAAAAATATTTCTGCGCCTTCGCTCTGTATCTGCAATTTTCCGCGCGTAAGCGGAGTATATTGACCGTCCGGAGATTCTTGGCGAGAAGCAGACGCCTGAAACACAACCTCCCCGTTTACAATATGGGTAGCGACATCACCCTCACAGATCAGCTCAACGACATTCCATTCCCCCGTTGGGTTCTCATTATCATGCGACTTGATAACTCGACGACTGAATATTACAGTATCCAAAGGATAATTCTGTCCATTTGGATCATATTGCAGTCGATGACTTTCATTAGATGATATTTTTTTGGCTCTAATATCGAGGCTGGCACCTGCAAGTGAATAGTAGTCTCCAGTGTCTCCCTCCTGAATCTGAAATTCGTGGCTGCGCATCCAGTGATCGTTTTGAGCGCCATGAGGCCCCACACAATGGTAGAGAAGTCCGCTGTCTCGCCTCATATCCAAACGAGGCGGCCACTTTAACCCGCCCCACTTAAACTCCATCTTTAAGTGGTAATTTTCAAATTCCTCAAAGCTGGTTATAGCGCCCCATTCCTGTCCGGATATTCGTATAAGACCATCCACCACGGTGAAGACTTCATTAGGATCATTATTGACCCCCTTAACAACAGTTTCGCCTGATTTTGGGACGTAACTTATGTAGGTGTCCCAACCCTCCAGATCTTTTCCATTAAACAAAGAAATCCACTCAAGTGATCCCTCACTTTCCTTTGCAAATAATGATGTAAATACAACCAGTGTACTAATTAAGATTAATATTCTTAGAATTTTCATTTTTTATAACTTTGGAATCACCAGCAACCTGGCATTTGCCAGGCTGCCAGTTCTTTAACTACCCCAAATAAATTATTCTGTGTTCTTCACATGAGTGATTTTCAAAACCACGGGGTTGGGCCAGGTTCGGTCATTGTAAATGCGTTGTGCCCGCATCGCTGTGATATGCAGTGAATCATCGCGCATTTCCCACTCAGTCTGCGGCAGGATGTCTTCCTTGTATTCCAGAACTTTGTCATTTTGCCCCAGAACACTGATTACGGAGTTTTCAGTTGTCTTGATTGAGTTGAGCTTGAATGATTTCCATTCCCCGTATTTCCACTCAGTATCCTTTACGAATACGTAGACGGTGTTTTCATCTTTAGCTTTCGTAAACCAGAGGTTATCTTCCCTAAAGACATTCAGGGGCCGAACATCGTATATGGCTTCCCGGTTGACAGCCATCCAGGCAGCAATTTCGCGGAGGATAGCTTCCTGCTCGATGGGAATCTCCCCATTCGGTTTGGGTCCTATATTCAAGAGCATTGTACCGCCCTTCGCACGGGTCTCAATGAGCGAATTAATCCACTGAGTGCCATCGCGATAGGTTTCATTGGTGGGTTTGTAATGCCAGGATGTCCCCATCGTAAAGTTGGCCTCCCAGGGCTCATCCTTTAAAGATTCAGGCAAGGATTGTCCTGTGGAAGGTGCTATCTCCGGTGTGGAAATAGCTCCCCTTGTGATCAGGCAATCGGGTTGTAATGCCCAGATATGCTCATTCAAACCTCCGCTCCTATGCCCCTGGATTCCATCGATAAAGAATACATCAATAGGCCCATAATTGGTTAGCAATTCAGTGACTTGCGCTTTGTTCAAGGCCATTAGCTCAGGATTATTGGTTGGAATTGCTTCCGGCCGAACTCTGCTGATGAGGGTACCCTGACGGTAGAACTCGGAGAAGTCATCCGGG
>JANQOQ010000001.1 GCA_028285755.1 Puniceicoccaceae bacterium | reverse complement strand
AATAGTCTTAGTGCCTTGTGCAGTAGGGGGTACTAATATCGATTTATGGGAACCGGGAAAGTATGATTCGATTACGAACACATATCCTTACGACGATGCAATAAGGAGAGTCAAAAATGCAATGAATCAAGGAATAATAAAAGGAGTCATATGGCATCAGGGAGAAGCAAACAGAAATGATGAATTGTATCTAGAGAAACTAGCGACATTGATACAAAGAATAAGGGAAGTTAGCGGGAACTTTAAGCTTCCTTTTGTAGCTGGCGAGTTAGGGTATTTCTTAGACAATACTGAAACATTTAACCGAAATCTTCATAAACTCACGGATTTGGTTGATTATACAGCAGTGGTGAGTTCAGAGGGACTAATGGATAAAGGTGACCAATTACACTTTGATGCAAGATCCGCTGAGGTTCTCGGTGAGAGATATGCCGAGGCTATGTTCGGTTTAATCAATAATCAATGAGCGTGCTAGCCATAAGGCAGTTTATACTAATTTGTTCTATTTGAAACTCTTTTGAAATACAATTTCAAACCCCTGAAAACTGCAATTTGGACACTTCAGGCTTGTTCCTGCGACATTTAGTCGACGAAGGTGCAACCCTATACACCTTCGTCGTCGAGTTGTCGTAAGGTGGTTTTTCCCTGAAATATCCTGAAATCAGCGGGTTATGAAGATGAAAATCTGGATTTGCTTATTGTTATTTTCTATAATTTCAATTACTAGAATTCCAATGCATTTATTTCGTTATATCTGCGTGAGTAGTGTGACCACTTTGTTCTTCCTCCTGCCATTTGCGATTGCTCATGAAGACCACTTGCACCCTTTGGATGCGGAGCTTTCTATTCCGGGAGATAATGATTGGAACCGCGGCGAGCCGCCTTCTGATTGGTGGGACAGCATGCGTAATCAGCACGGCCACGTAGGCCCGTGGAATGTTTTAGGATACCTTGTGGGGCTCGAGGCGCTAGACGTCTTCAAAACCAAGTGGGGTAGACACGACATCGACATTACACTTCACACACCCTTCGCTACTCCCTACAGTTGCATGGCGGATGGCCTTGCAGTTGGTACTGGTAATAGCATCGGGCGTCTGAATCTCCGTTTGGTGGAGGTGGATAAGCCCAGCGAGCTATCTGTTCTCATCAAACGGAAAGATGGCCAGGGGTCCCCAATCCGCTTCACGCCGACAGAAGCCTACTGGCAAGCGCTTGAAGGCATTGGCCCCGATAACATGGAAGCTATAGCGCGAAACATTTCGGAAGGACCTTCTGAATATTATCTCATCAGACGGAAGGAATAGGGCTTAATACACACTACCACCGATTCCGCATTCGCATCTGTTCCCAATTCCATGGCCATTCGATGCTGTTGACAGAAACTCGTTTATGGTTTCTATGGACGTGCTGATGGAGCCACATCCTTCTACCTTTGTTCATGCCAGGCACATACCCGAACTCTACCGACTAGCCGCCGAGAAGTATGAGTCGTTGCCTGCATTTGCTACACGTCAAAAGGATCGCTCATGGGAACCCCTTACCTTTCGAAAACTCTACGAACGAGGTCGCGCTATAGGAGAAGGGCTAATCTCTATCGGAGTAGAACCTCAGGAACCAGTGGGGGTTTTTAGTGACAACCGAGTTGAGTGGGCCCTTGCGGATGCAGGCATACAACTATGTGCCGCTGTAAATACTCCAAGAGGCATTGAGCTTACCGATGAGGAACTCGTATACATTGTAAATCACTCTGGTATGAGGACAGCCTTTGTGGAAAACTCGCGTATGGCGAAACGCTGCCTGAAGTTGCGGAGTCAAATGCCGGGTTTGCACATCCTGATAAACCTCGATAACAAGGAAACCGTTCCGGAAGGGGTGCTGTCGTTAAACAATGTAGAGTCGATTGGGACAAAACGCCTGAATGAAGGATCCGCTGCAGTCGACACCCGGAGCGATGCTGTAAAGAGCGAAGATTTGTTTTCACTCATTTACACTTCCGGCACGACCGGTAAGCCCAAAGGGGTTATGTTGACCCATGCCAATATCATATCCCAGACCGAGTGTGCTCCGGTGCGCCTCTCATGTACAGACAGGGTGCTCTCGATATTACCCATCTGGCATATTTTAGAGCGTATGCTTGAGATTTATTCGGTCAGCTGCGGGGCGTGCACTTATTACACCAGTGCCCGATATTTTGGTGAGGATTTGAAGCAAGTCGAGCCCACGTTTATGGGCTCAGCGCCCCGGCTTTGGGAGAGCTTACGGCACCGAATTCTGACAGCCGTGGAAAAAGCGCATCCGGTTAGGCGTACTCTATTTTACATTGCTTTATCCCTCGGCATCCACTACCGCGAGGCAGTGTTCGTTTTGAGAGGCCAAGATCTGCGCCTTCGTCCTATTTCCCGTATAAAGATCCTATTGAATAAAGTCGTAGCAGCTATTCAGTGGGTGATTATTCTTCCCTGGTTTGGTTTTTTTAATGCGGCTGTCCTCGAATCCGTTCGCAGAAAGGCGGGGGGTTCGCTTAAAGGAACGATTTCTGGCGGGGGTGCACTTCCTTCTGAAATCGATCAATTTTTCAATGCTATCGGTATTCCCATGCTAGAGGGGTATGGCCTTACTGAAACGTCTCCTGTGATCGCTGTACGCACGCATGACCGTTTGGTTCGTGGGACGGTAGGCCCACTCATTCCGCAAACTGAGATCCGTATTGTAGATTTGGACTTGGGGGAAATTTTGTATCCGAACTCTGCCCGACGTGGCAACGGTCGGGGCCTCCGCGGCGAAATTCAGGTTAAAGGGCCACAGGTCATGCGTGGCTACTACAAGGACGATGAGGCCACCCAAGAAGTGCTGGATGATGACGGTTGGTTCAGGACAGGTGATTTGGGTATGATCACATTCAACGACTCCTTGAAAATTCTCGGAAGAAGCAAAGCGACCATAGTTTTGAGCAATGGCGAAAATGTTGAGCCTGAAAACATCGAAATGCGTGTGAAAATGTCTCCGCTTATCGCTGAGTGTATCGCGGTGGGACAAGACGCAAAGCACGTATGTGCACTGATTTTGCCTGACCTCGAGGCATGTCGCGAAGCGGGTTTTGCCGCCGAAACACTCGAGGATTTAGTCAAGCAACCCGAACTTCGTGATCGCATTCATGAGCAGATCCACAACGCGATGCAAAATCCCCTTGAGTTCAAACGCTTTGAAGTCATCCACGACTTCCGTTTCCTAAGCAGACCCCTGGAGGTTGGAGTTGAGTTAACCAACCTTTTTAAAGTTAAACGCCATGTGATCCATGATCGTTATGCAGATTTGATTCGCGAAATGGTTGAACCGGAGGTGCGGCATGATTGATCCTGACGTAAAGCTATTGTATGCTATCGACAAGGCCCTACTTGCGGTAATGATCCTGGTTATCATGTTCGGCATGGGTGCCAGTCTTACTTTGGCCGATTTCAAAAACGTGCTCAGAAGACCCCGGCTAGTCTTTATCGGATTTATCTCACAATTTGGGTTCATGCCATTGATCGCCTTGGTGCTTTCTCTGGCGCTTAATCTACCACCCGCGGTGGCCATTGCCCTCATACTATTGGGCTGCTTACCAGGAGGAACGACTTCGAATCTGTTTAGCTATTTCGCACGTGGACAGGTCGCACTCAGTATTTCCATGACGACTGCATCCACGGTGCTTGCCCTGTTTATGACGCCTTTCCTCCTGCAGCTTTACACAAGCCCCTTTACGCAGAAAATCTCTGAGCAGTTAGGAAGCAATGCAACCTTCGTCATGCCCACGAAAGATATCGTTCTATCGCTGGTTCTCGTTCTAGTACCGGTATGTGGGGGTATGATTCTGCGCAGGTTTCATGCAGGATGGGCCAAAGTCGCTGAAGAAACTGCCGGATTTATGGGTATGATTGTGATCGTCTATCTGCTGGGGACCGCATTCTACCGGCACCACACACTTTTATTTAGTACGCCCTGGCCTATCTTTGTAGCGACGATTTCGCTGGGACTTGTCGGTTTTCTGTTTGGTTATTATGCCTCTCGGCTACTCGGTGCTTACCCTATTCAACAGCGGGCTATCAGTCTCGAAACGGGTATTCAAAACACACCCGTCGCTTTTGCGATTATATTGCTGAGTTTTCCGAACTTCGAGTTGCAGAATGATATGCTGTGGGTTGCCATCCTATACTCCATTTTCATCGTGATGAGTTCTTCATGTATCACTCTGTGGATGCGTAAACGCGGAGCGTTCGACTGGGATGTCTACCAAAACACCCTCATCCACGCTCGATTGTTTGGCCATCAATGGAAGACTGACTACCCGAAAGGCTATCTGCCACCCCGGATCGCCAGAGACCCTTCCCAAGGGGCACTGCGTGAGGATAGCATTCGTCGGGATTAATCCTACCACGGCACTCGACGTTGCTTTTGAAACTATCCACGAAAGTCGGTCACTGCTCGACGCCTCTATGCAGTATCGCATTTCCGATTCGATGCGGCTTTTCCTCGATGTGAAGAATATTACCGAAGAGCATCTGCGTGCGACCTATCAAACTCATCCCACTTTCCCTGAAGCATATGATGTGGATGGTCGCCAGTGGGTGTTTGGAGTGCGCGGTAGTTTCTAAAGCAAACTTTTGCTTGGACCCGGTGTATGCCCAGATCAATTAAGAGTATTATTTGGGGTTTTGATGGTTGGTTAGGTGACTTTGGCCTACTGTAGGCGAATAAATTCGCCAGCCAACCATCATCTGGGCAAATCTCAGCTTACCTGGGTTGGAAAGCTCCCCGATCGTTGATCTACTCGTTGAGGTTCTCCAGCAGTTCGATCAACACGCCCATCCCTTCGGTGCCTTCAACGTAGCTGTATTGGCCTCCGGTCCATCCGCCGTGTTGAACTTCCTTCATGCCGGACATTTGAAGTTTCTTCACTTGGCCATCCATGCCTTTTATCCAGAAGGCTATATGGTGGATACCTCCTTTGCCACCGGTGGATTCAAGAAATTCTGCCCAGGTTGAATTTTCTCCAATCGGTTCGATGAGCTCAAGTTGGATATTCTCGAGCCTGAAGAAGGCCAGATAACAGGAGCCTTCGGTTTTTTTTCCATGGTAAGTGGTAGGATTGTCTGCAGGATTTTCAGCCTGAATGGTATTCGGAACGTCGACTCCAAAGAGTTTGGCATAAGCTTTTTTTGCTTTTTCAATATCCGGGACAACAATACCCACCTGAGCCATTTCCTGGGTTTGTAAGGTAGCTTCGGCGTGTGATGTTTGCATGAGTAGAACAGATGAAATCAGTGTAAGTAGAATTTTTTTCATAGTTTTTCCTTTAAGAGAGTGAGAGCTAACATTCTAAGCAACTGCTCGGAAAATATCAAACAGTCGGCAAAATAAGTTATCATTAGAGACTTACTGTATTTTCTAAATTTATTTATCTGTCGTTTAAACTTGCACAAACGTTTGTTCAAGCTTAATAAAAGCACCATGATACGAATCACACTACTTTTGCTGCTGGTTATCGGGATTAGCGGCTGTAACTCCCCCCAACAAGCCGAACGCTTCAAGATTCTGATTGATACGGATGCGAACAATGAGCTGGATGACCAGCATGCACTGGCATACGCGTTTATAAATTCGGATGTATTTGAAGTCGTCGGAGTGACGGTGAACAACACATTTAACGGTAACGGGATTGAGGGTCAGTATAAGGAAGCGGAAAGAATACTCACTCTTTTTAATCTGCAGGATACGCTACCGCTTCACAAGGGAGCGCATGGCAATTATGTGGACATCTTGCCGACGATTAACGAGGCTGATTTTGATGGTAAGCCAGCGGTCGATTTCATCATTGAACAGGCACTTAACGCGACGGATGAGAAATTGATTTTAGTGCCGGTTGGAAAACTCACCAATATTGCGTTGGCCATAAAGAAAGAACCTAAAATCATCGATAATGTACGCATTGTTTGGATGGGTGCGAATTATCCGGATCCGGGAGAGTATAACCTGCAGAATGATACTGCAGCAGTGAACCCGGTGATTGATTCAGGTGTAGAATTAGAGATCGTGCCGGCACGCTACGGAAAGCCCACTGCCTCGGATGCCGTAAGGACAACACCCCAGGAAATCCTCGAAAAGATGAGCGGCAAAGGGCCCCTGGCAAGGCAACCGATTATCGGCAGAAATGGAGGCACGTTCGATCGATTTGGAGACTATTCGATAAATCTTTTCGATAATATCAAGCTCTATGGGGATCCTCCAGCCAGAGCAATGTTTGATATGGTGGCACTTGCCGTGATCAAAAACCCCGAATGGGGAACCGCAACCACCATACCCGCACCCACTCTGGTGGGGGACGCTTGGGAGCCCAGACCTGAAAACAGCCATACCATCATTATTTGGGATCAGTTTGATCGGGATGGCATCATGAATGACTTCTTTGGCAGGATGGATCAGGCTACGGAATAGGTTTTGGCGAATTTAGATCGGTATCCATATTCATTGGGATAAAGGGTTGGACTTGATAGACTGCCATCTAATGTATAGCGGAGGTGCAGGGAATGGGATCTATTAATAAACTCAAATCTATGTTGCTCGCGACTCTGGCACCAAGCTTTTCAGGGAACTGGTTGCTCGACGGCATCCATGCTATTCCCCGGATTATATGTGGGCTCTTATTGACGATTGACTTCGGCTCACCCAAATTTGGGTTGCCCTGGACAGACCCTGAGAGAAATTTGAAGTTGTTCCAGGTGCCGGAGTGGTTTGTTAGCGATGTGAGTGAATTCGGTTTTCCCTTTTCCTTTGCTCCGGGATTCTTTGCCTGGATGGCGGCGGCAGCAGAGGGTCTGGGTGGATTATTGCTGGCGCTTGGTCTGGCAACGAGAACCAGTGCTTTCTTTATAGTATGTACGATGCTAGTTGCGATCTTCTATCAGAAGTGGGGGGATGTGCTTCAACAAGGGGCATGGCCTATTCTTCCGGCCCTAAGCTTTTTGTGGGTTGCTCTATATAGTATGTCGCTGGGTTCTGGGAGGTTCGGAGCAGACTACTGGATACACAAGGGTTTGAGGAAAGATTGATCTACTGTCGGGTAGGAGCCTTTTTTTGCCGAGTAATATTCAATTCTATCTTAATGTTCGCTTCAGGCTTTGGTGATCTCACTAAAGCCTGAGTTGAACCGTTAAGTCGGGATTCTTTTGTGAAATTTCCGTGGATGGCATGGGCTGATTTTAGTTTTAGATATGAGAATAGATAAAATCGTGTGCTTCATTGTCAGCTTGCTTGTAGTCTTTTCCCTTCTGGCTAAGCCAAGAGTTTGGGTATACACGGATATGTCCGACCCCACGGATCGTCGCCAGGGCGGACACCCCCAAAACGATCCGGATGATATCTGCACGATGGCTTCCTTTTTGTTACAGGCGAACGAGTTCGACATCGGAGGAATTGTCTATGGATCGACTAACCGAAAATCTCTCGGTGATCCGACCGATTTTGTGCAAAATGTATTTGTGGCCGCTTACACGCATGATCGCCCATTTCTGGAAGCGGCATTTGGTGGATATCCTGAGGAACTACCGTTTATGCGATCTTCCATCACACAAGACACGGAGCCTATACAGTTTAATCCGAAAAGCGTTTATGCTGAGCTGGAGGATTTGGAATCGGTCGCGGCACTCATAGACTACGCATCTGAGGGACCGGTGTATGTGCTTTGTTGGGGACCGCTGACTGAGGCTGCGATTGCTGTCCAGCACTGCCTGTCTATGGGGAAACGGGAAGCTTTAAATAATATGACGTTCATTGCTCATTGGACGAAATCCTGGATCGCCCAGGGAACCCCCGAAGCGCCTTTCAAGGTAGCGAACTGTCGGGACGATTGGGCGGCCTGTGTGTTTTTGCATGAGCAGGCGAAAGCCATTGATGAGGTTAAGTATATTGAGCTCGGCTCCGTCGGCCAATCCGGCATCGTCAATGGGGGAGAAAATTACCCGCGATTTGATGAGTTTCAAAAGAGTCGTCTCGGGCAAATTTTTATCAATTCCAAATTTTATCACGGCAAGCCTGATCAATCGGACGGTTCCACCTTTTGGCTACTCAGGGAATCGTTTGGGGTAACGCTTGATGATTATAAGCATGACGGCACCCTGACCATGGATGAAGAGAAGCGCAATCGGGATGGGTTTAAGGAAAAGGGGTATGCGATACTGGATGATTTGTTTCAAAGATCGGATGCGGCTGCAGTAGGTAATCCATTTGAGGGCGCTTTCATTGCTGACTATTTTACTTATGTATATCAGTTCCTGAACGGTCGATACTATATCTATGTGCCTTACGACGCGACTTATCAGTTTTTGGATACATCGAAAAATGTTGTCAAAGCAGGCAACCTTGTCCGGGGCAACCATCAGCTAGACCTATCGGATATCGCTGTCGGCGATTATGCAGTGATCGTGGATTGTGGGGGGATCAATCAGGAATTTTCCTTGAGCAAAACCGATTAATCGTTTTCCCGGTTCAGACGCTGACCGATTTCACTGAGTCTCACTAATTGTTGATAAAAGAGAGGGAAGATCATCACAGTTTCCACGAAACCAAAAACATACATCACCGCGGAGATGATCTGGCCAAAAGTGTTTTCACCCGAGCTGGCGACCGCCCAGATCGTAAACAAGAGCACGGCAGATAATACGATCCAAACCGCCGAGAAATTACTCGTTTCCAGATCGGATAACTTGATCTGCCAGCGCATCAGGCGTTTCATATGGGCGTTTACTTTTGCGCGGTCTCGGGTCTCGAGGATACTCACCTGACTCTCAAATTCATCATTGGAGGCTTTATTCATGGAGAAGATTTTGCGCTCCGAGAATTTGTAAATAATGCCTACAATCAAGACACTCACCAGGCACGCCAGGAAGACGCGCCAATCCAGAAAAAGGATGATGGTCAGTGTGCCCATCACGTTAATCACCTGATGGGTGATACTGGGGATGGATTCCTCCAGAAAATCGATGAACTCCCGCAGAAGATTAGTGCGTGCGCTCACCTGGGATGTAGAGCTGTTCTTTGCATTCTCCCGGATAAACATTTCGTTCGTGAGCTTACGATAGATGGCCGCATATGCCCGCGTATCGTAGAAGCGACGGCCCGCCCCAACGAGCAGAATCAATACACAAAGTACCGCAAATTCGATTAGTCCGCGGAAATTTTCTGCCAGCATGTTATCGACTGCGCGCCCGATCGCCAGCGGCATTACGACAAAGATCAAACCCTCAAGGATCACTAGAGTCCAAGTCACTAACCCAGTTTTCCAGAACCGTCGGATCAGATTCCCTACGGATATCTTGGTGTTTTGATTGGATGGTGGGTTCATGTCCTTCAAATTGACTTATAGGCTGAATATGCGCACTACTAAGTTTTCAAATCCCCATCCATTGATAAACCTATGAAATCTTCAATTCTATTCTACGCATTTTCGGTAATCCTAGCATTCAGGCTGTTCGCTACGGAGATCCATGTGTCCAAGCATAACCCGTTTTACTGGGCGATCGATGGAGAGACAACCCTCCTGATTGGCGGCACCGTGAATGATAACCTCTTCCAAACCGAGCATCTCGAGGAGCATCTTTACGCGTTGAAAGCAGCTGGGGGGAACTATGTGCGCAGCACACTCAGTAGTCGTGACGAGGGGGATGTGAAACCCTACAGTAAAAATGCCGAGGGACTCTATGATCTGGAGTCGTTTAATCCTGAGTTTTGGGCCAAGTTGGAGCAGTTTTTCGAGATCACGGCCAGGCTGGGTATCATCCCTCAGGTGGAAATTTGGGCCACTTACGATTTTTACTGGGGCGACTATGGGTGGGCAAGCAATCCATTTAATCCCGCTCTGAACAATACCTACACTGCTGAGCTGTCAGGCTTGCCGGAATTGATTGATTATCCAGCGCAGACAACCAATAACCCGTTTTTTAAATCAGTGCCTGCGCTGGAGGATAATGGCTATTTGCTCGGGATTCAGAAAGCGTTCGTCGATAAGTTGCTCTCGATATCTTTCAAATATGATCACATCCTCTATTGTATTGATAACGAGACTCTGGCCCACCATGCCTGGGCGGAGTATTGGGCAAAGTATCTGCGCAGTGCCGCTGAGAAGTCAAATAAGCATATTTATGTTACTGAAATGTGGGATTATTGGGACCCCACGAATGGTGAGGTAGATGGTCTGGTGAAGCAACACCCGGACCTCGGCGGATGGTTTGCGGAGCATACTAACCCCGACCTGCACGATGATTCCAAATTTAAGTATTCGCTCAGTCGACCCGATCTCTACTCATTTCTAGATGTTTCCAATACTAATGCGCAAAGCGGACAGGTGCATTACGATGCAACCCTGTGGGTGCGCAAAGCGGTAGAGAAGCGAGGCCAGTATATGCCCATCACCAATGTGAAGGTTTATGGGGGTGATCTGAATCAGGTCTGGGCGGGAACGCGAAAAGATGGTCGGGACCGTTTCTGGCGTAATATATTCTCCGGGCACGCATCTGTGCGCTTTCATCGGCCTACTGCTGGCATCGGTTTTGACTCCATGGCGCAGGCCCATATCCGTAGTGCACGCATGCTGACCGATAGTGTGATGCTTTATGAGATGGCTCCCGCCAATACGCTTCTGACAGATCGCGAAGAGGACGAAGCCTATTGCTTAGCAAACCCGGACGCGAATGAGGCACTTCTCTATTTCCCGGAAGGTGGCGAGGTATCCCTCGATATGAAGCCCGGCACCTACTCCGTGCATTGGCTGGATATCTCCACAGCAACCTGGGGTGAGATTGTGATGACCGAGCTACCCGGCAGTGTAACGGCCCCGACTGAAGCTCCTTGGGCAGTCGTCGTGCGACGACGGTAGTCTGGCAAGTTCGATCAACAAGTCATTCCCTTGGTAAGGTTAGGCGTTTTCCCACGTTTAATAGGGTAAACGAATATGTGACTAAACCATGAATTTCAGAATCCACTTATTATCAATCTTGTTGCTGAGTTCATCTGTTGCCATGGCTGCCGAAAGGATAGAATACACCTTAGTTCAGGAGAATGACGGGATCGAGATCCGGGACTATGCAGAGACGGTCGTTGCTGAGGTAACCGTGCCTGGAAATCGGGAAAACGCACCCGGCCGGGCGTTTATGACGCTCTTTCGTTACATTGATGGGGGTAACGAGGAATCTCAGAAAATTCCTATGACGGCTCCGGTAAGTCAGGTGCAGTCGGATGAAACCGCACAGTCCGAGGACCTATGGACCATTGCGTTCTACATGCCAAATAATATGGAATACGTGGACACTCCACGCCCTGCCAATGAAAATGTGGTGATACGCGCCGTTGAGGAAAGACGGATGGCGGTATTGGGATTTCGCGGCGGTCGTAACAACGAGATCATGCTGCAAAATGCGGATCAGCTGCGCAATTATCTGAAAGACAACAAAATCGCCTTCATTGATCGTCCCGAGTATGCCTTTTACAGTCCACCTTATGTTCCCTGGTTTATGCGGTGGAATGAAGTAATGTTCGAGCTTCAATAAATGTATATGGGTTTGCACTTTCGGGGGAGTGATAGCATTTGACGGATGAATGGGAGCGTCGCTACTCTCATAATATGCGCTTTTATCACCCCATATTAATCGCACTTGCACTTTTTTACTTGGTTTACAACTCCTACGCTCTATTTAGGGAGGAGATTCCGATACGCTCGGTATCAGAAGTAACCGAAAGAGCTGCAGAGATTCGTGGATCTTACAGTGCGCCAGAGCTGATTGATCTGGGGTATTTGGACGTCACACTCCCTCCATACTCTGCGGATAATACGGGAAAAGAGGATGTCACCCGTATCCTTCAACAGGCGATGTTTGATGCACGGGATTCTCAGGTGGTCTGTTACCTGCCTGCCGGTGATTACCTCGTATCGGATACATTGGAAGGTATTGTAGGAGTCGTACAATGGGATGAATGGCATTATGGAGATGCCAACCCGTTCGAGGCTGAGGCCTCATTTGAATACCCAACTCTGCTCATGGGAGATACTCGGGGAGTTGGCCGGGCACGTCTAATTCTAGCAGATCACGCGGATGGATTTGATGATGAGGATAATCCGAAGCCGGTTTTATATTTTTGGGCACGCGCAATGCAATCTCTTCCTCCCAAGGAAGATCCCAATAACAGCCAGTCGAATATCAATTTTAACCAAAAGATAATATCTCTGGATATCGTACTTGGGGATAACCCGGGAGCGGCAGGAGTTCGCCATCGGGGTGCAGAAGGGTCGACTGTGGAAGATGTTTCGGTGGATGCAACTCATGCTTTTGCGGGCTTTTACAACGCCCCGGGCTCGGGTGGATCGATGCATGGGCTCAAAGTGAAGGGGGGTAAATACGGTGTTTTTTTAGATGGTACCCAACCTTCACCCCTCCTCAATGATATAGAACTCATCGACCAGCGAGAGGCATCTATCTATGGGCATCATCGGGGGCCATTGACCTTAGTGGGAGCACTTATACGCGGGAAGGGAATTCTTGGAACTACGGATAGCATTTTCTTCGAGGGTATGTACAATATCATTGATTCGGTCATTGAACTGGATGAACCCCATACCGCGCTAGTCAGTCATCGGGCTGCGGTGATCCGCAATACCTATATTTTCAACGCGAAAACTGTTCTGAAGCTTAAGGGTGAACCCGGAATTGAAGGAGCACCGGGGAAATGGTTACATATAGAGAATTTCGCGAGTGGAACGGAGTTTGAATACACTGAAGACGCCGGGGGGCATGAGTGGCAAGACACTGTGTGGAGAGAAAAGGAAGAGATCGGTTTGATCCATGAGGTAAACATCGTTGATAGGCCAGGTATTGGAGATTTATTCGAATCGCACAAGATTCCGGCATATCTTTCCTGCAAATCACCCGGCGTGGCTATTGTGACCACTTCTCCTTATTATGCAAAAGGAGATGGTAAAGCCGATGATTATCCTGCGATACAAAAAGCGATTGATACAAGTGATCTCGTTTTTCTGCCACCGGGAACCTACAAGATTTCCGAGCCTCTTCGATTAAGGCCGGATACTCAGCTGTTTGGCATCTCTCAGTTGCATTCGATCATTACGGCAGATAACGAAGCGTCCGCCTATTCGGACCCCAACGATCCTCAACCTTTGATCATCTCTGCAGATGGAAAAAATTATGCGCCCCGGCTTGAGATGTTGAGGCTACGTATCCCGGTTAAAAACCCCTGCGTATATGCAGTCAAATGGCAGTCGGGTGAAAACTCGATTGTACGTAATGTCTATGCTGACCGGGATTTTTTTCACCCTTTCGCAGCTGCGATGAGCATCCCCATGTATTTAGTGACGGGTAATGGTGGCGGTCGCTGGTATAATCATCTTTTTTTGGGGGGTTGGGCCCAGGGACCTAATTTCCGTAATATGCTCATAAAGGGGACTCGGAATCCACTCAGGTTTTATCATTTGCAGCCTCAGTTTGCCCGTGGCAATGCGATGATCGAAATTCAGGATAGTGAGAATATTGAAATATACTCGATGAAGTCTGAAGGAGATATAACGCTTATCAAAATCAGTGACTCAAGGAATATTGCGACCTATGGGCTCAGTGGTTTAATCCTGCCCATGCCCGGGATGGCACTCCTGGATATTCAGAACAGTGAGAATATCCTTTTTGCGAATATGAGCCCGATGGTATTTATCATAGGGCATTACGTTGGCCATTTAGTGCAGTATGACCCTACTCGATGGCATATGCTACGTGATGATGATCTGAAGATACCTGGCAATGAACAATTTACCTGGTATCAAAATTAGCGGTAGTGTGAAAATATTTTGTTACTTAACGGCCTATTTACTCATAGCGTCTGTTGTAGTCGCCCAAACGCCGGACGTTGAGCATGAGGGTCAACGCCTGGCAAAGCAGTATTGCGTGGCCTGTCATGTTTTTCCGGAGCCGGATGTGCTGACAAAGAAAAGCTGGCGGTTTGCGCTGACTTACATGGGAATTTTTATGGGTATTCGAGATAAATCGCTGATGGAGGATGCGGAACCCTGGGCGAAAGACTCTATTAACTTACGTGAAGAATTTTTAGATACAGCTAAACTCATACCCCGACAACCATTGTTGCGGCCTGAACAATGGAAAGTGCTCCAGGACTGGTACTTGGAGAATGCGCCTGAAATTGCACTGCCTCAGCAGACTAAACCCGAAATCATTGAAGATACAGAACTCTTTATTGAGCGAGAAAACCGCTATAATATTGCTCCGGCGCTCACCACGATGGTTTACATTGATGAGCAAAAAGACCTCACGCTCGTGCACGATGGCATTCGTTCAACTTTGTCGGTGCTCGATAACGAGGGTAACTACATCGAGACTCATCCTTCACGTGGGGTTTCGCTCGTTGATGCGATTTCGGCTGATCGTGAATTCTACCTGCTCAACATTGGGGATCTCTTCGCATCCAACATCGGTGTAGGAACGGGTGATTTGCAAAGGGTGCGCGTAGTCGGGGATCTTTTTATAAGCCTCGATGTGATGATCGAGGATTTGCAGCGTCCTGCCGGGTTTGATCTGCAGGATATTGACATGGATGGTAATGTGGATGCTGTGATCGCCAATTTTGGAGATTACACGGGTAGTCTCCGTGTTTATTGGGGGATTGAGGGTGAAAATTTTAACCAGGAACCTCAGTATCTGAATTATGAGCCCGGGGGCATTCGCGCAACGGTGCATGACTTTAACGGAGACGGATTGCCGGATATTGCGGCTCTGATGAGCCATGCCCTGGAGTCCCTGAGTATTTACATCAATCAGGGAGACCGTAAGTTCAAGCGGAAGTTTATTTTCAAAGCACCGTCATCCTTTGGGTATACGGGTATGGTGCTTAGGGATTTTGATGCGGACGGGCAGGTGGACATTCTGACTATCAACGGCGATAACGGAGATTCGGACCCCTACAACACCTTGAAGCACAGCCATGGCATTCGTATCTACAACAACCTCGGTGATCTGGAATTCGAGGAAGCTTACTTTTACCCATTCTATGGCGGTTTTGGCGCTGAGGTGGAGGACTTTGATCTCGATGGCGATCTCGATATTGCAGCCATTGCGTTCCATCCAGATTTTTCAAAGCGAGACAAGCCGGAGAACTTCGTACTGCTGAAACAAGATGCGCCATTCAGTTTTTTACCCACGACCCACCCGGCCACTTACTTTGGGCGTTTGATGACGATGGACTCTGGAGATTTGGACGATGACGGGGATAAGGACATCATTATCGGCGCCGGTTACGCGCCCATTGGTATGCGTGGAGAGCATGATGACCTTTATGAACAATGGGTAGAGAAGGGGCCTTCCCTCATTTACCTCATCAATCAGACGATCCCTTAATCACTTCGAGAGGAAAATCTCGCTTTGCGTAACTGCATGGATCAGGGAGCGGAAGCCGTAGCCTTCGCCTTTTAGATCTTGTATGATATCTTCGATCTCACGACGATCGGCGAATTGGATTTCGGCTCCGGTGGCATAGGTGAGCACCTGATTGATTAAGTTGCGTGCTATCTGGTCCGGGTCTTCGAGCAGTATACTCTTAAATTCACGAATATCCTGAAACGTACGTCCATCGGGCAACTCATAGCTGGGGTCAACTGCTGGGCCATCCGTCCAGCTTCGCCCCGCTCCGATTGCACGGTAATGATCCCGCCATCCACCGATTACGTCATAGTTTTCGAGCGCAAATCCTGGCGGATCGATCACTTGGTGGCATGCCATGCACGAGGGCGTAGAGCGGTGCTTATCGAGCTGATCACGAATGTTCGTCGCACCCCGTATATCCGGTTCCACAGCGGGGACCTGATCGGGCGGGGGTGGGATGTGCTTGCCCAGAATACGTTCAAGCAGCCAAACCCCGCGAATGATCGGTGAGGTTGTCGTGCCATTCGCTGTTACTTTGAGGACGCTGGCCTGTGTGATGACTCCACCCCGGTGATCTGCTTCATCGAGCGTCACTTTCTTAAGGCCGGTACCCAGCCCAAAATCAATGCCATAGTGATGAGCGATGCGCTCATTGAGTATGGTGAAATCGGAATCAACGATGTTGGTTACACTTAGATTCTCTTCGAGTATGTATTGGAGGAAGGCGTAGGTCTCATCGAGCATGGAGCGCATGAGGATGTCGTCAAATTCGGGGTAGAGCTTGGGATCTGGGGTTGTGAAGTCGATATCCCTCAGCTCCAGCCAGCTATCCGCAAAGTCCTTAATAAATTGCTCCGCCTTGGGATCCTTGAGCATACGCTCTACCTGTTGCTCAATCGCTTCAGGATCAGAAAGTTGGCCATTTTTTGCGAGTGTGATGAGAATATCATCGGGCGGGCTGCTCCAGAGAAAATAGCTCAAACGTGATGCAATGCTGAAATCATCCAGTCTGCCGGGCTCCTCTTGAAAGAATAGAAAACGGTGCGAGATCAAAATCGCCCGATAGCCGGCACGTAGTGCCTTAAGTAGTGAACCCGTTGAGCGCAGCTCATCTTTTGCGAAAGCAAAATAGGGGGCGATATCCAAAGAGTCGATCGGGCGTCGGAATGCCCGCGATGCAAATTGGATTAATTGGGTCTCCAGTGCTGCTTCCGGTTCTTTGCTTATCAATTCATTACCTTTTACGCTTATACTACCGAACAACCGTTGCTTGAGTGCATCAGGCTCCAGACCGGGATATATGCGTTGGACTTCGAGCTGTTCAATCGCAATGGCGGTCGATCCGTTTTCGAGCACGACCTGATCCTGGATTTCACGCGCATTTACCCATTTAATCGTTTTATCAATGGGCATAATGCCAAATGCGTGCCCCTCCTGTATCCAAGCATCAAAAGTAAATTCCTTGAGCTCTCGCGTTGCTTCGAATTTACCGACCCAATAAACTGCCGGAGCTTTTGCAAAGAGCACGCCGGTATGGATGCGCCCCCACACATTGCGCCCTTCGGGAGGATTATGGGCCATCGCCTCTAATTTTATGCGATACCAGCCGGTTTCGGGAATAGTGGTCTTCAGCATGCGTCCGAAGAATCCGTAGTTGGTTGGGAAAGTCAGGAGCTGATCATTGTAAAATATGCCCTGGCGTTCGTTATTGATACGCTCGATCCCGACTCCCAATTCGTTGGGTTTGTAAATACGCCAATAAGGTTGCGAGGCTATCTCAGCTTCGATCCGGGCATTCTCCTGGCGAATATTCCGCAATGTGGGGGTAGGAATCATTTCTACATATTCTCCATCAGTGTATAGGTAAGCCTTTTTTTCTGCGGTCACATACACCTTGCGCCCTTCAAAGACGGACATGCTGGAGGGGCGGGTTACGATCTGCGTCGGAAACAGATCATTGGAGAGTGGCTCCGTTGGTTTTAGCGGAGGGTTCAGTGCTCGATCAAAGGCTTCATCCAGCATGAGGTCTACTACCTCCAGATACTTTTGAAGCAAGTGATAGGAGATTTGCTGACCTTCAGCGATGTTGTTGAAGCCATCAGTTGTTCCCTCTTCGGGTAGCAAATTCATAATGGGGATATCCACGCCGAGGAGATCTATGATCGTATTCTGAAATTCCAATCGACTCAGTCTTCTCTTTTTCACACGACCTTCAGCAACCAACTTTTTACGCGACTCATTATGCAAAATGGATTCGAACTCAGTTAAGAAAGCTGCACGCTCCTCCGGTTCTACCAGTGAGTCTTCCTTAGGTGGCATTTCCTTGTGCTTAATGCGGTCATGCACGAAGGCCCAGAGATTCATATTGGAAGGGTCGTCTGGATTGAAATTCAGGGACTCCAGATCAAGCCCGCCTTCTTTGTCCACTTCGTTATGGCAATCGTAGCAGTTCAGGTAGAAAAAATCCTGTACGCTTTCCGGGAGCTCAATAGGGACAATGGCCTGTGCGTGACCTGTCTGACTGATGCCAAGCAGTATAAGGCTTAATAGAAAGGAACGCATTTTCGTGATTTAGACGAGTTCCAGGCCCGCCATTTCACCCGTACTGGTTGCGAAGCGCTCATCCTGCAAACCATGACGGTGGAGTATGCTGAGGAAAAGATTGGGCAGCGGATAGTTATCCTTCTGATCAAAGGCGATATGCTGGCCGTGATTATAGCCACCCCCTGCAAGGACTACCGGCATATTGCGGTTATCGTGCGAGCTGGCATTGCCCAGATTGGAAGTCATCAGCACGCTCGTTGTGTCGAGCATTGAGCCGCTTTGCTCTTCCGCACCTTTCAGGTCGCGCAGGAAATCTCCCCACTTTCGGACGAGTTCAGACTCTACGGTCGTTAATTGCTCCAGTTTGTGATCATCCAGACCATGATGGCTGAGACTATGGTAACCGTCTTCCACACCTTCCAGCGGCACTGCTCCACCTTCGCCGTTCAGGTGCACAGTGATGAATCGGGTAGAGTCAGTCTGCAAAGCCAGATACATCACATCGAGCATAAGCTCCTTGCGATCAGTGATCGCATCTTTATTTTCGATATCGACTGGTGCACTTGCGCTGACTTTGGGTTTGGGTTTGAGCGCCCATTCCTGAGCAGCGCCGAGACGCTTTTCAAAGTTGCGCACGGATGTAAAGTATTGATCCATCTTTTCACGGTCGCCGTGGCTGAGCGTCTTTTCCACGCGTTTAATATCTTCAGAAACCACATCCATGATACTGCGACCCTGCTTCAGTCGCTCAACTTGCCTGGCCTTTTCCTCAGCGGTATCCGCAATGAACAGTTTGTTAAACACCTTAGAGGGCGACTGCTCAGCAGGAATCATACTTCCAGACTCTGTATAAGAGGTGCTCGTGGTGCCGTTGATATTCAATACTAGGGATGGAAATCGGGTATGATGGCCTTGATGCTTAGCGAGGTATTGGTCGATAGAAATGGAATTCTTAAATGCGGAGTTGCGGGAATAGGGTGCAGCGGTGAGTATACTGCCTTCTGCCTGGTGCCCCCCGCTCACCCCGGGATGCGAAGAACCGGTGACGACAGTCATGTCATTGAGCAAATCCTCGACCTCTGAAAGGTAGAATGACGGAGTATAATTACGCCCACTCTCCACGGGATTCAGGTTAGGGCCGTGCAGTCCCAGCGCGAGGGTTACTGCTACGAATCTCCGGGGTTGTTGGTAAGCGGCAGAATAGGCAAACGCAGGGGTCATCGCTTCGAGCCAGGGGAGCGCCATCGCGGCTCCTGCTCCTTTTAAAAAGGTTCTACGGGACAGGGATTTTGAGAAGCTAAAGTGGACGTCTTTCATGAGGGTAAAGAAAATAAGTATGTTTTATCTGTGTAATTAATAACACGAGAATCCCAGCGAAACAACCTAAACCATCTCTCTAGACGGCTTAGGAACCCGTTTTTATTAGAGAATCATAGACTTTTTTGATTAATCACTTTGTACCTGGAGCACCTGCGGCAACGTGGCGAATGATCCTACGGGTCTTAAATCCACGAATGTATTGATAATCAGGATTCATGTATTGGTGAGTGAGCCCCCATCGAAGTGCGGCGAGGGGTTCTTCTTCAGGGTCAATGGTACGATTGATGCCAATCGCGTGCGGAGCACCTTTTACGACCGACATGATCTCAAAGTTAATGCCATCCAGAGACCACTGTACGGTATTCTTCTCGGGCCCATCAGTGGTAATTAGGGATGCGATTCCCCCGTTGTAAGGCCATACGCAGATCTCGTGCCCGCTGTTGCTGATGGGGTTATACTCGGACTTAACGTAAGGGCCTTTTGGATTATCAGCGATTGCCACCCCATGGCGGATTTCGCGTCCACCCCAGGTAATTTCTTCGCCCATTTGCTCTCCTTTATAAAACAGGTAGAATTTGCCCTTGTAAGGAATAATGCAGGGATCATGTACCTTGTGGCTGTCAAAATCACCCTTCTTTTCAACGATGAAACGGTTTTGTTCTTCGCCTTTCCAGATACCATTATCAGCGGGGCTGAGGATAGGTTCCTTGCTTTTAGTCCAGGGTCCGTCCGGAGAGTCTGCCCATGCCAGACCAACTTCATTCTTAACTCGCACGACATAATCCCCGCCCACAACCTGATAGCAAAGGTAGTATTTGCCCTCCCATTCCATGATTTCGGTAGTAAATACGGAGCGGTCATCATAAGCGCCTGGTTCGCCACGTGGCACTGCCAAGCCCTGCTCTTCCCAGGTTAAGCCATCTTTGGAAGTCGCATACCAGATATCGGAGCGATCCCAGGGGAACACTTTCTCTTTGCTGATATCTCCGCCGAATCCATCCCGGGGTCCCACACTTTTGGTATACCATACATAATACTTACCGCTGTGCTTGATGAGCGCACTGGGATCCCGGCGAACGACTCCTTCTTCGTATGCAAGGTCTCCTTTGAGATCATACACATTATATTCAAAAAACCATTCGGACGAGAGATCATCGGGCCACATGAGTGCACGTTTGCTGGCTGCGCTAAGCTTATCGGGATTGGTAATGCCGAGTTGATCGATTTTTTTAGGAGTAATATCCAGCTCACTGATATCTGGTGTTTTCTGGATATGGGTTGCAGTCAGATTAAAAGTAAGCGCCAAGACTACGAATGGGCTTAAGCAGTTTTTGATTTTCATAGTGAACTGTAACGTTTGGTGAATTTGAATTAAAGTAAGGGTTGCGTCGGATAAAATAGCTTGACGGAACAATAAGTCTATATATAAAACAATATTTTACTTATAGAAAAACTGTCAACCCTTAATCCGTTATGCTCATAGGAATTATTACAGCCCTGATTGCCGGCATTATGCTCGGCTTATATGCCTTACCGGAAAAATTTACGAAGGACTTTAAATTTGAAAATACCTGGGGTCTTTTCTTCATGCTAACGATGTTTGTTGTTCCCCTGATAGCCACCATTCTCATGGTCAACGGGGTAGCGAGTATATATCAGGACCCTGCGGTTCGTGCGGTATTACCCGTCATGATTGTGTCCAGTATACTTTGGGGGCTGGGAGTAAAAATGTGGGGGCAGGCAATCCACCACATAGGACTCTCACTTGGTTTTTCTTTGTTTATTGGAACGGTGATATTAATCGGTTCGATACTGCCTATACTGATTGATCTATTTTCCAAGGGTGTAGAGACCTTGCCGGAGATCGGCACGTTGTTACTGATCATCGTCGGCATTCTGACAATTTTGACGGGCATCTTTTTCAATGGGCGTGCGGGTCTGATAAGAGAATCGGATAACCCCAAAGAAGAGGATGGAGAAAAATCCGAAAAGAAATCCATGCTTGCAGGTATATCGATAGCCGTCATCGGTGGATTGCTCGCGACGGGTTTTAACGTTGCCTTCACCGTAGGGGGTGGTCCTTTAGGAGATGCCATTGCGGCCACCGGTAATCCGGAATGGATGGTCGCTCTCGCAGTGATGTTGCCCATTTTTCTTAGCGGTGGTATTATTATGGCAGGTGACTTTGGTTTTCAGTTAACGCGCAAGAAGCTCTGGGGATCTTTTAAAACCCCGCATTTCGGAGTGAATTTCATCCTCATCTTTATTATGGCGTTTTTCCACTATGCGGCATCTGCAGCTTACGCCTTTGGAGCGAGCCGTTTTGAGCTGGGACCGGTGGTGGTCTATGCAATTTTTAATACCACCTGTGTGCTTGTGGCAGTGATCAGTGGCATCGTTACCAAGGAGTGGTCCGAAGCCTCATCAAAGGCGAAGGGGTCACTCTATACGGGGCTCGCTTGCATGATAATCGGAGTGAGCATTCTTGCGGTTTCCAAATTGATGGAGGCGGGAGCAGCTTAGGAGAGGTCGGTGCTATGAAAATTTCCAAAGGGTTATTGGGTATAGTTGATGAACATCCGGTAGAGCTATACACGCTGGAGAATGATTCTGGTGTTATAGTAAAAATTACCAATTATGGAGGTATTGTTACCTCCATAATTCTACCGGATGGTTCTGGAAATACGCAGGATGTGGTTTGTGGTTTTGATACTCTGGAGGGATACTTTAGTGAAGAGTATAAAGCTAATTCACCCTATTTCGGTTGTATAGTGGGGCGCTATGCCGCGCGTATTAAGGATGGTCAATTTAACATTGGGGAGGTCCAATATCAGCTCGACACGAATGATGGCACCAACCACCTTCACGGCGGTAAGATCGGATTTGATAAGAGAGTGTGGGAGGCAAAAACCCTCGAAAAGCAGGATCGCGTGCAGCTGATTTTAACGCTGAGCAGTCAGGACGGAGATCAGCACTACCCAGGCAATGTGGATGTTACGATTACATATAGCCTTACCCAATCCAATGCATTGGAGATCCAGTATGAGGCGGAAACAGATGCACAGACGCCTTTGTCCTTAACCAATCATACTTATTTCAATCTGGGTGGATTTCAGAAAAGAATACTCGATCATCAGGCTCAGATCCACAGTAACCGTTACCTGATACCCGATGACAGTAATGTGCCCGTGGGTGAGGAAGCGATGGTTGCAGGAACGGCTTGCGATTTTAATACACCCAAGCGTATCGGTGACTCATTTTCTGAACTGCCAAACGGTTTTGAGCACTATTATGTCTTTGAAAATGAAGCGGGCGATTTGATCAAAGTGGCAGAGTTTTCGGATCCTGACACTGGTCGCACGTTGAGTGTATTGACCACAGAGCCCGGTATGCTGTTCTACACGGGCCTGTATACATCTGATAATCTCGCACGGGAGGATGGCACGGCTTTTGGGCAATTTAAGGCATTTTGCTGTGAGACTTCGAAGTATCCGAACGGCCCCAATATCAAGGGCTCACCCAGAAGTGTGTTGAACCCGGAACAAGAGTATAGTGAGCTGACTATTTACCAATTCAGTTGGTAACCTTAATCTTATGAAAGCAGCTGCCTACACCGGAAACAAAACACTACAACTCGCTCCCAGTGAGCAAATCAGCCCTGCAGACAATGAGGTCAGGCTGGAGGTCGCTTACTGCGGTATTTGCGGTACCGATATGCATATATACCACGGAAATATGGATCAACGGGTGAGAATGCCTCAGATCATCGGTCACGAAGTTTCTGCGGTCGTTGCTGAAGTCGGTGCTGGTGTAGCCGATGTGCAAGTGGGGGATCGTGTATGTGTGCGGCCTTTAAAATTCGGAGAGGCAGCCAATTTTGACCGTGGGAATGCCCATGTGGGCAAAAACCTGCGTATCATCGGTATTGATATGCCGGGAGGAATGCAAAGTTCCTGGACGGTGCCCGCATACACGCTTCACAAAATCCCTGATGAGTTAAACTTGGAAACTGCCGCTCTCATCGAACCACTCGCGGTTGCGGTTCACGATGTGAAGCTATCCAGGCTCAAAGGGAATGAAACCTGCGTCGTGATTGGGGGCGGCCCTATCGGTTTATTGATTGCCATGGTCGCCAGGAATTTGGGTGCCCGGGTTATCCTATCGGAGATTAACGAATCCCGCCTCACTTTGGCTCGGGAGCTTGGGTTGGAGGCAGTGAATCCTCTTGAAGAAAATCTCGCAGATTCAGTCGCTGAGTTGACTGAAGGTGCCATGGCAGACTGTGTGTTTGAGGTATCCGGATCAGCAGTCGGAGTGCAGGTGATGACGGATCTGGTTTGTGCACGCGGACGCATAGTGGTGGTTGCGATTCATCCGGATGCTAAGCCGGTGAATCTCTTTAAATTCTTCTGGTCTGAAATCCAAATGATCGGTGCACGCCTCTATGAAGCTGAAGACTTTGATGACGCAATCCAGCTCGCGGCCAGTGGGCAACTTGCTCTTAAGAAACTAATTACAAAGGTTTCCACCCTGGAAAATGTGGCTGAGGTATTTGAAACGATTGATTCGCAACCCGATGGCATTAAGTATCTGATTAAATGTAATGAAACTTAATTTCAAATATGAATATATTAAATCAGTTTAGTTTAGAAGGTAAAGTGGCGCTGGTCAGTGGTTGTAAACGCGGTATTGGTAAATCCATGGCCATCGGCCTGGCTGAAGCGGGTGCAGATATCATCGGTGTTTCTGCCTCCCTCGAAGTGGATAGCGAAGTTGGTAAAGAAGTGCAGGCTCTGGGCCGTAAATTTACTCCCTACCAATGTGATTTTGGCGATCGCAAAGCGCTTAAGCAGTTTATTGAGTCGGTCAAACAAGATCATCCGGTGGTTGATATTCTCGTAAACAATGCGGGTACGATCATGCGCAAGGAAGCTGCAAATCACCCGGATGACTATTGGGACACGGTGATCGAGGTAAATCTCAATGCCCAGTTTATCATTACCCGTGAGTTCGGTCGGGATATGGTGAGTCGAGGTTCTGGTAAAGTCGTGTTTACCGCTTCGTTGCTAACCTTCCAGGGTGGAATCACCGTCCCGGGATATGCTGCAAGTAAGGGCGGAATTGGCCAGCTCACGATGGCATTTGCCAACGAATGGGCGTCCAATGGTGTGAATGTGAATGCGATCGCTCCCGGTTATATCGCGACGGATAATACGGCCGCGCTACGCGCTGATCCTGATCGCAATCCGGCCATCCTATCACGCATCCCGGCAGGCCGTTGGGGAGATGCGGATGATTTTAAGGGCCCGATTGTATTTTTGTGTTCATCAGCCTCTGATTATATGCACGGCACCGTTATGACGGTGGACGGAGGGTGGATGGGCCGCTGATACAGCGAATGATGTCCCCAATTATTTTATGAATGAGCAATCTGTAGATAATGCCCCCAAGTATTCCATGTTTATTGATGGTGAGTTCCGGGAATCCGTGACCTCACGTATGATTGCGGTCGAAAATCCCACGACCGAAGAGATATATGGATATGTGCCGAATGGTAATGAGCAAGATGCCCAAATCGCACTTGAAGCTGCGGAAGCAGCGAAGGCATCCTGGGCTGCGACACCTGCAGTAGAACGTGAAAAAATTCTGATGGGTTTTGCTGATTTAATACGCAAAAACCGTGAATATTTGGCGGGTATCTTGACTGCTGAAATGGGTAAGACCTACTTGCTGGCCTTGGGTGAAGTCGATGTATCTGCAGATTTTATAAGCTTTCCGGCCCAGGCGGCGAGGCGCATTGAGGGGGATATCTACCCATCCGATCTTCAGAATGAGCATATCATGATCCATAAGGTGCCTTATGGGGTCACTGTGGGCATTGCAGCCTGGAATTTCCCATTAGCACTGGCGTGTCGCAAGATCGGCCCCGCATTAACTACCGGTAATGTAATGGTTGTGAAGCCGCCTTCGGTGACGCCCATTGCCGTTTTGGAATTAGGTAAACTGGCAATGAAGGCGGGTATCCCTAGAGGAGTTCTGAACCTCGTCACCGGAAGTGGCAGAACCATGGGCAACGAGCTTGTCACCAACCCTATTACGCGCCTCGTCTCTATGACCGGCAGTACCGATACCGGGCAGCAGATATATGAAACGTGTGCACCCAACTTAACCGCAGTTCGCCTTGAGCTCGGGGGCAAAGCCCCATTTATCCTACTGGAAGATGGAGATGTCGACAAGGCCGTCGATGCGGCAGTGATCTCGCGGCATTTGAATTCCGGTCAGGTTTGCACGTGCCCGGAGCGCTTCTACATTCACGACGCCGTCTACGATGAATTTCTGGAGAAGTATAAAGCTGAAGTTTCGAAACTCAAAATGGGTGATCCCATGAATGAAGACGTTTTTATAGGTCCCAAGGTGAGTCGATCGGAGTTGGAACATATGGAGGCTATCGTTGCGAAATCCGTGGAGCAGGGCGCTACGGTTGAAATGGGGGGCAAACGTCCTGAGGGAGCCGAGTTTGAAAAAGGCCACTGGTATGAGGCAACTATTCTTACGGATGTCACCAATGATATGGATATCATGCGCAAAGAGGCGTTTGGTGTGGTTAGCCCGATCTGTAAAGTAAGCAGTTATGAAGAAGCACTTACGCTGGCCAATGATTCCGACTATGGTTTGGCTGCCTTTTTGTTTACGAATGATATGCGTAAAATCCAGCGCGCTGTCAGCGAACTCGAATTTGGCGAAATCTATGTGAACCGACCTATGGGTGAACAGCGCCAGGGCTTCCACAATGGCTACAAAAAGAGTGGTATTGGGGGAGAAGACGGTAAATACGGTTTAGAAAATTATCTCGAGAAGAAAACCTTTTACGTGAACTTTAATTAGGCCTACTCGATGAACCCAATCGAATCGATAGATACGGCTCTCTATCGGGTGCCGCTCAAAACGGTATTGAGTGATGCCAAGCATGGAGATCATACCCATTTTGAACTGGTGACGACCACGATTCAGGCCGGCGGATTTTCTGGAACCGGCTATACTTACACAGGCGGCAAAGGGGGATACGCGATCAAAGCAATGATCGAGCACGACCTGACGCCCGCTGTATTGGGAAAAGACGCAGCCCAGGTTGAGGCTATCACGGATGATCTTGAGTGGCATATTCACTATGTAGGCAGGGGAGGGATTTCCGCATTTGCAATCAGTGCCATCGATATCGCTCTCTGGGATATACGGTGTAAGCAACTGAATAAACCCCTCTGGCAGGTCGCAGGAGGGGCAAATAATACCTGTAACTGCTACTGTGGGGGGATAGATCTTAATTTCACCCTCGAAGAGCTGAAGGAAAGCATTCGCGGTTACCTGGCTATGGGAGTCAATGCAGTGAAGATCAAAGTGGGTAAGGACGATATGGAGGAGGATCTGGAACGGGTGGCCGCCATACGTGCCTTAATCGGAGATCATACCCACTTGATGATCGATGCCAACTACTCGATGACCGTTGAGCGTGCCATCGAATTCGCAAAACGAGTCAAGCCCTATGATATCTACTGGTTTGAGGAGCCTACCATCCCCGATGACTATAGGGGTTTTGCAGAGATTGCGGAAAAAGGGGGAGTGCCTTTGGCGATGGGGGAAAACTTTCATACCCTTTATGAGTTTGGATTTGCATTTGAACAATCGCAGCTAAGTTTTATCCAGCCGGATGCTTCTTTGTGTGGCGGTATCACCAGCTGGTTAAGAGTGGCTGAACAAGCCAAAGAGCATAATATCCCGGTATGCTCGCACGGCATGCAGGAGCTCCATGTGAGTTTGGTGTCTTCCCAGCCGCATGCGGGTTGGATGGAAATTCACAGCTTTCCGATCGATGAATATACGTATCGTCCATTGGTGATCGAAGATGCACGCGCAGTTGCCCCGAATGATGCTGGCATTGGCGTATTGTTTGATTGGGATAAACTCCAACCCTACAAAATGAGTTAATGATTATGGTTGAACCCAATGCAGCACCCACTAAAGATTTAAAGCTAAAGGAGTTACATTTCATGGCGGACGATCAGACTATACCTGAAAAAGAGAAGCATTCAGAAAATAAATCGCGTTACCATGTTCCCAATCTGGAAAGGGCACTCGAAGTGTTTGAGCTGCTGTCAAAAAACCATGAAGGCCTGACTCAGACTGAGATCGCGGAGGCCCTGAACATACCGCGCAACAGTGTGTTCCGTATCACAATCACTCTTGCCAATCTGGGATACCTTTTTCGGGATGATATTTCCAAAAAGTTCACTCTTACCCCTAAGTTAATCCAAATCGGGTATGCGGGAATCGGGGAGGCCAATCTGGTTGAAAAATCAATCGATATTATGAAGCGGCTCCGCAATGAAATTGACGAGACCATTATGCTGGGAGCTTTTGTTCAGAATGAGGGGATCATCCTGGAAGTGTTTACCGGGGGAGGCTTGCCTTTTAAGTTAACTGTGGATCCCGGATCGAAATTCAAGCTCTACTGCAGCGCTCCAGGCAAGGCGATATTGTATCATCTGCCCGATCATGAAAGGCAGGAGGTGCTAAACAGCCTCCCTTACGAAGTGCATACCAAAAATACGATCACGAGTCCGGAAGACCTTCTTGGCCATATTGAAAATTGGGGTAAGAAAGGATACTTCATTGACAATGAAGAGGAGTTTAACGGGCTGCGTTGTGTCGGTACTGCGATTCTCAACCGGTATGGTTATCCCGTGGCTGGTTTGTGGACAGCCGGGCCCATAGACCGATTTCCCATGAGCCGCATCCATGAATTGGGTGCAAAACTGAAGTCTTTTGCCCTAATTATTTCACAGCGAATGGGTTTTTTGGAGTAGGATTCTCCGCATGCAGACTCATTTTTTAGGGTTCTCCCTAAAAAAAAATGATAATGCATACATAATTTTAGCAGGAAGCGTGTCTTAGCTTTTAAATAACTAAAATTTATAGTCTAATTAAGTCTATAGATAAAAACAATGACTATATAACAAAGTTATTAAACCCCGAAGCTGCCTCACGGCGGTTTCCCCAAAAACAAATACTACTCAAATATGAATAAATTAAGAGCTACTCTTAGCCGGGTACTACTAGTGCCCGTTCTGTGTTTTGCATACAATAATGCATTCACGCAGGAAACTGAATCGGATGACGAGGATATTTTTCTCCTGAGTCCGTTCGAGGTAGGCGCTGAATCGGATGATGGTTACCTCGCTACAGCGACGCTGGCAGGTTCCCGTATTCGTTCGGATGTTCGAGATCTTGGTGTATCCCTTGCGATTATCACTGAAGACTTTCTGAATGATACCGGTGCTACTGATGGTGAGTCCATATTAGGTCTTGTTGCTAACGTTGAAGTGAGCGGTGTCCTGGGTAATTTTGGTAATACCAATGATCCAAATACGGTTAACACCAATAATCAACGTCTGAACCCTCAAGGAGGTCAGCGTGTTCGGGGTTTGACCAGTGCACGTGTAGTACGGGATTACTTTCAAACCCAACTTCCCTTTGACACCTATAATACGAGCCGCCTTGAAATTAATCGTGGGCCCAACTCACTACTCTTTGGTCTGGGTTCTCCGGGGGGTGTGATCAATAACACGACCAATAAAGCAATTCAGAATTCCAATACCGGACGCGTTTCTTTCCGCTTCGATGCAAATGGGGGTGGACGGGCTACATTGAATATTAACCGATCGCTAATTGATGACCGTCTCGCCATTCGTGTGGCTGCATTAAATGAGAATGTTAAGTTTGGACAGGAACCTGCATTTGAGGATGACCAACGCTTTTTTGTGGCCGCTGAGTATATCCTGTTTCAAAATGACAACTCAGATATTCTCGGTAGAACTTCATTGCGTGGTAGTTATGAGAACGTGAATATCGACCGAAATCCACCCGATGTGGTTGCACCGCTGGATCGCTTCAGCAGCTGGTGGAATGGTTTCGGCAGTCAGGAAGATCTGAATCGGGTATTGGCGGTTCCGGGTGTTGATCTCAATGATATCTCCAATGGGGGTATCACCCAGCAGCAAGTGATAGCGGCCGTGAATGCAGGCCTTGCAACCGTCCCTGATGGTCTAACACTTGAGGAATACGCCGCCATTGAAGGTCGCTTTGTTCCTCAAACAACCATTAATCGTTTTGCCCGAAATGTGGGCGGAGTGTTTGGAGGTCGAAATACCACGGCATCGCGTGTGCCCTACTTCCTTTTCCCAGCATTAAATTATAATTCACACAATGCACAGACAGTTGGATGGAGCGATCCTGAGCTGGTATCAAGGGGCATTGATGGTATCAATGGTCGCTGGCGTCCAAATGGTACGCCTACCCAGGATGTTCGCTGGTCAAATGCGGTCACAGCAGGAGCTGGTTTTGGGGCTCCCGTTATGAGTAATCGTGATGTATTCGACTACCATAATTATCTCTTCCAGGGAACAACCAACTATGTAAATACAGACTACAAACTCTATCAGTTTTTCCTCACGCAGGAATTCTTTGATGGGATTGCCGGCTTGGATGCAGGTGTCGAAATTGGTTATGACAAGCAGGAAAGAAGCCGTGAGCAATTTGTGCCGTTCTCCAACGACGCGCAAAAGCAGATAGCCATCGATATTACGACTCACCATGCCCCGGGAGATGGAAATTCGGTTCGCGGCGTATGGGACAATGTGCCGGATAGTTTCGCCAATGAAAATTTGGGACGACCGGTAACTTACTTCGAAAGTTCAAATGCCGTGCGCAATACAACAGATCGTGAGACGGTGCGTGCGACTGGATTTGTAACCGTCAATGCAGCGGACCGCTTTGAAAATAGGCTGGGACGCATTCTTGGCTCGCATACATTCACGGGTTTGTATGAGAAATACACCAATCAGGATTGGAGTCTCTCAACCCGGGGATCCTGGTGGGCAGACACCGGCAAATGGCCGGGGGATCGTGATATCTCCAATGGCCCCAGTGATAACTTCCGTCGTATCGTGCGAGGGCAGATCTACTTGGGGGATAGTGTGTTGGGTGCGAGTGGACCCGAAGCTGTACGTATGAATGGCTATATCGATGTGCCCACCTGGCAGATCGGAGATGTCTACACGATCTGGTATCATGATAATGATAATGCGATCGACCAGGGTGTTATTAATGATTGGCGCATTATCGAAAATATCAATTCGGGTAATCTAGCGCGTCAGGAGCTGGTATCTGAGGCAATCAGTTTGCAGAGCAAAATCCTGTGGGATCATGTATCTATTCTCGTAGCCCGTCGTTGGGACGAGCAGGATTCGTATCGAAGATTGCAAGAGACCGTAGGTCGCGGTGATCCCAGTGCGGAAGGGGTACGTCCTCTGCGTATTGAGTTGCCAGGCATTAATGAGGTGGATGGTAACTTCAATACAGCACTGCTCCAGCTCGAGGATGAGCCTGCCAGTACGGATGCAGGAACTACGGATACCTGGAGTGTGGTTGCGAAGGTACCGGAATTTGGGTTCTTCGAGCTCCCATTCGGTGCCGATCTCTACCTACACTATTACGAGGCAGAAAGTTTCCAGTCGGCGGGTATTTCGGTGAACCTCCTGAACCAGCCCTTGGCACCGCCTACGGGTGAAACCAAGGAGTGGGGTGCGACATTGACGCTATTTGATGATCGCCTGAACATTCGTTTGAATGTGTTCGAGACTCGTAACGCGAATGACCGCACCAATCTGGGTATGGGTAATAATTTGAATAATATCCTGGTTGGTAACAGCTTTGACATGTATTTGACTCGTATTGCTGAAGCTGAAAATGGGGGTATCCCATTATTCCCGACGGATGCAACGGAGCTGACATTAACGCCTGACACGACTCCAAACAATCGTACACGCCTTTCAGGCACGGATGCAGATATCGGGGGCTTTAACAGCTACGATGAATACTATGCGGCCATTCTTGCAGCGATTCCACCCGAGCTCCAGTCTATCTATAATTTCCGCATCGTAGAAAATGAGGGAGTTAAAGAAGTCGATAATAACCCGATACCAGGTGTTAATGGCACTCAGGATTTTGTAGCGGATGGTTTTGAGTTAGATATTAACGGTCGCATTACTGAGAACATCAGTATTTCAGCGAATATCGCAAAGCAGGAAACGGTTCTTTCAAACATTGGACCCGTTGCACTTCCATTCGTATTCGAAATCGCAGATAATTTACAGCAGCCATTACCGAATTCACCCGGTGGCTGGAGTTTGTGGGATCTGCGGGATTCACCATTCCAGGTGGAAAGTGGCACCATTGGTACCCGTTTTGGTAATAACGCATTGCGTAATGCACTTCTGCAACAAGGTTTGGAAGGACAGGTATCTACTGAGCAACGCACTTGGCGGGGGAATGTAACTCTGCGCTATGACTTCCTGGACGGCAAGTTTGACGGGCTGACCGTGGGTGCAACTGCACGTTATCAGGATGAAATCGCAATCGGTTATCCGAATGTTGAAACTACCCTGGAGGATGGCACTGTATTGATTGGACCCGATGTAAACAATCCATTCATGGGACCTGACTCCATTGATGGTGATTTCTTCATCCGTTACAGTCGCCCAATCACGGATAAGATCGACTGGACCATCCAGTTCAACGCGCGTAACTTCTACCGCAGCAATGGAGATGACGATATCCCCATCTCTGCGAATCCGGATGGCACCACACGCTTTGCACGTATCCCGGTTGAGCAGCAATACTTCTTGACCAATACGTTCAGTTTCTAAGCTGTTACTTTACTGATTCAATTCAGTATCCCTTTGAAGCCTGGGCATAATGCCCGGGCTTTTTTATTCCAGGTAAATGACTTGACGATATTCTTTAAGTTTATTAGTCAAACTAAAGTCTAAATATCAATTAATTTCCTATGATTCCTTTTAAATATTCCCTGATATTTCTGTTGAGTTTACCCCTTCTCGATGCAGGCGTAGTCAAAGAATTCCCCTATGGCACTCTGCCCTCCGAACGTCCCAATATGGAGCTCAGTAAATCGATGGAGCGTGTGTATGAGGATTATCCCGCTGTCCATCCGGAGCTGAATGAGTTATTCAGTCGCTTCAAGTATACTCCGATTACAGGACTCGACTACAATAACTATGACGGAACTATTTCACGCCGGGATTCCTCCAAAGTCATAAAAGTAGATGGAAAATACTACGTCTACTATACGCGCAGAAAAACCGAAGTGCCTCCCAAAGGAAATCACGGCCCGAATCGCGGAACAGAGGGTGCCACTGATACGATTCCTTCCAGGGATTGGGACCTTGCTGAAATTTGGTATGCGACCAGTGAGGATGGTTTTACTTGGACAGAGCAGGGTGTAGCGGTCCCCCGGCCTGAAAAGCCGAATGCCGGTTGGCGATCTGTTTCCACGCCCGACATACTCATCTGGGAGGGGAAATATTACATCTACTATCAGGCTTATTATGATATACCCGGGAGTCGGGGAGGAGATTTCTGCCCGGTTTCGGCATCAGTATCGGATTCGCCTGATGGCCCCTTCATGCCATCCAACCAAATTGTGCTTGAGAACGGATCTGAGGGCGCCTGGGATCAATTCGTTATCCACGACCCGTACCCGCTCGTCTACAATGGTAAGATCTACCTTTATTACAAAGGTGAGATGGGTGGCAGTCCGCATTCACGTGCACAGGGTTTGGCCATTGCAGAGCACCCATTTGGGCCTTTTAAAAAGCACCCTTTAAACCCGGTAATCAACTCAGGGCACGAGACTGCACTATTTCCATTCAGGGGTGGGATTGCCGCGATCGTTAGCCGCCATGGACACGAGCATAATACCATCCAATGGTCACCCGACGGGGCCAATTTTGAAATTGCTGCGATCACATCATTACTACCGATTGCTCCGGGCGCTTTTATACCCGATGCCTTTACAAATACGGATGATGGGCGTGGTATCACCTGGGGGTTATGCCATTTTAGAAACCAGGGTTTGCCGGACCATAATCACAGCTTTCTGGCGCGATTTGACTGTGATTTAAGCCTTGATATCCACGATATTGAAATGAAGGAAACGGATATCTTCAATCATCCTGAAATCTATTTTCAATTTGGCCTCTCGGAGAAACAGAAAGAGCGAATAAAAGGGACTCATAAATCAAAATAAGAGCGATTCTCAAAGTCTCTAATATCATACTCATTCTATGCTATTGAGTTGATTTATTGCCCTAATCATTTTGTATAAGCCTATAATGATATCGGGCAATTTAGGATTGATTGATTTTCGTCACTTTAGGGTGTATGCAGTATTGGCACTGCTATTATTCGGGGTTTCAACCAATATATTTGCGAAAGAGAAAAGAGTAGTGCGGACGACCGTATTCTCCGAGGTTTCGCCAAACTATCAACGAGAAGTATTACCATCCGGTAAGTTCAAACCTGAGACTTATGCATTTGTTCAGGGGCATAAAATCCATAAAGGCAGGCCGGATGAATCACTGAATGCGCTGACTTATAATGATATCGTCGGAATTCTTGCAGAACCCCTTTATATGGAGCAATATCTTCCATCCACGGATCCAACACAAACGGATATTCTGCTGCGTGTAGTCTGGGGTAAGACCGTTCCCGGTGACGATGGAGGTATGGGGCAGTTGGCGATTGATGGTATGACAGATATTTTAAACGAAATCGATGCTCTCGATGATCTAGATGGTACTGATACTGGCTTTGGTGGTACTCGGATTGAGGGTGAGGGTGAGTTTGCTCAAATGATGATGATGCAGCAGCTGGCAGATGAAGCGCGGGATCGGGCAAATCGTCATAATTCTTTGCTGCTAGGCTACGCTAAAGAACTGAGTGATTTGAATACCACTTTAGGACGTCAAGGACCCCTAAGGCATGTCAGACGGCAGATGATCGATGAAATCGAAACACCGCGCTATTTTGTTATACTCGAAGCCTATGATTTTCAGAAAATTTTGCGCAAAGAAACAAGGGAACTGCTTTGGGTGACGCGTTTCAGTATCCGCGCCAAGGGCCGTAATTTCGATGAGGAGCTACTCACGATGGCTAAGGCGGCCAGCCGAAGCTTTGGGCAGAACAACGGTAAGCTCATTCGCAACGCACGTCCAGGCCGTGTTGAGTTTGGTGAGTTAGAATTTTTAGAAGATGTTGAGGAAAAATAGTTTTTGGTTCGTCTCCCTTAGACGAAACCAACGATTATTTTTATGACACACAAATACGGACTTACTTATATTGTTTTATTTATACTCGCGTTGCAGGTATCTGCGATGCACCACCCGAGCAATCGACCGGGTATTCCGGGGCAGCACATCCAGCGTACCATGGGCCTGCTCGCTGAAAGTACACCGGAAAATCGGAATGAGGTGACCATTTTCTTTTACGGTCAATCAATCATTGGAAGTCGATGGCACAAATACGTTGAGCGTGAGCTCAGGCAACGCTATCCGCACGCCGATCTGACTGTTAGGAATTGGGCACTCGGTGGTTTTGCCTCTCAATATTTAGTGCGCATGGTTGAAAAGGATGTTCTGTTGGCGAAGCCTGACCTCGTTATTTTTCACGTACTGGGCAGCCAAATCGAATATGAGCGCATCATCCATACGATCCGACAGCGCACAGCAACGGAGGTCATGATCATGACAAGCCACTGGAGACGGGAAAGTCTACAACCGGATGGGAGTTATGAACTGGATGATTGGGACACCTTTTTTGATAAATTCCTCCCTGCGGTCGCTAAGGAGTACGATTGCGAACTGGTTGACGTTCGTTGGCCCTGGAAAGCTTTTTTGGAAAAATCAGGTCTTGAGCCCGGTGTATTGCTCACCGATTCCGTACACCTGAATGAGCAAGGTAAGGAGCTGATGGCAGAGATTGCTTTGAATTCCATGGTCCATATACCGGCCCTAAAAACGGATCTGAGTGAAGAGCTCGTAACAACCTTATCCATTGGCCGCGAAGGGGATGTTCAATGGCAAGACGGCGTGCTGGAATTTGAGTTTGAGGGGAGCCGCGTTGATATCATGAATCATGGAGGCGGGGGCTCCAGCTGCGAAGTCTATATTGATGGTAAGAAGCCATCTGAGCTTGCTAGCAGTTATCTGCACTCACGCGCGACCGGAATATCGTTTCCTCTGATTTGGCCGGAGATCATGTATATTGGATTTGAAACCATGCCGGTACCTCAGGTGTGGTCACTCACTTTGGATAGTATTGATCCTGAAACCTTTGAGGTAGCGTTCAGCCTCAGTGGCAGTGTGACAGGCCCGGATGGCAGTGGTAAGAGCACTGAACGGTTCGTATCGGATTCCGGTCAGGTGGTAATCGATCCCAGGGATTGGGTGGTTGCCCGCAAGTTGGAGAATTTTGAGTATGCCAGCTATGAGCCGGGAATGCAGGTGCAATGGAAGACTGTAAAGTTGGGTGACGATTTATTGTTTCCAAAATTTCAACTGGAAGATGATCGTATGCTCTCTCATACGATCGTGGATGGTCTGGATAATAAGAAACACACGCTCATGCTCGTCAGTAAGGGTAATCCTCCCCCTCTATCGCAGATTCGCATTTATAAGCCTATGATTCCAGCGGGTGAGTTTGAACATATGGGCATTGGGCCAAGTGATTTCGACTATGAACAGTTTAAGCATTTCCTGGCGCCTACTCCCGAGGAGTAATGCATTAATGCTGTCGAAACCGACTTTGCTCGTATTGCTCAATTACAAAATCAGGCATTTCGCGCACTTCGTCCAGTCGTCTGAGTGGATCGAAGTGCGGATTTAATTGTGGGATTTCAGCTCCGATATCGTGCATCCATTGATGTAACTCTGTTTTCAGGTACTCGACAGTTTCAGGTTCTTCATCGGCTAAATTGTGGGTTTCACCCAGGTCGTTTTGCAAATCATAGAGTTCTAATTTGTAACCTTCATGGAATTGTCCGGAGTCGTCCACCTGATCTCCATAAAACTCGATAAGCTTGTATTTGCCCTTACGGATACTTGCGGAAGGTGTTAACGCCCATCTCAGGTCATAGAATGGATAGTATTGAAAAATAGCACGTTCATCAGTGGGTTCATTCCCTGCTAGGATGTCTATCAGACTAATACCATCCAGCGTATGATCCATAGGGGCCTGAGCACCTGTCAGTTCAAAAAAAGTTGGCATCATATCGATGATATGCGCGGGTGTATTGATCACTTGACCGGCAGGTATTCTTGAAGGCAAATGCGCTATAAAGGGCACACGAATACCTCCTTCATATCCACTACCCTTACCCATACGAAGTGGATCATTGGGGTATTCACGATAGCGAGTTTGAATACGCGGCGATTTTTCCGTAACAGGATTCTTTATCGGAAACTGGAAATGCGTATCTATACCGCCATTGTCGCTAGTAAAAATAATGAGAGTTCTTTCTAATAAACCTTCATTTTCCAGATAATTAATGAGCCGCCCGGTTTGGATGTCAATTTGCTCTAAACCTGCAAGGTAAGTGGCTCTGAAAGGTCCATCTTCCGAATAGCCCATATTCTCATATTTTTTAACCAGCTTCTCTGGGGCGAAAACTTTGCCATGGATCATGTGATGAGAAAGAAAACAGAACCATGGAGTTTCCTTTGAATCCTCGATGAACTCTATGGCTTGATTGGTAAGCATTTCGACTCCCCGGTCGTACTCGAAAATGGATTTCGGGATTTTTTCACGGGAATGATCGAACCCGTAGTAGTGGGACGCATGAGGAAAGAGGTGATCATAGTAGCCATCTTCGTTATTTGTGAGATGCCATTTGCCAATAATACCTGTGCGATAACCTGCAGCTTTTAGGCCTTTTGAAACGGTAAATGCAGTGCGTGCGTAATTTAGTGAATAGGCAGGTTCTTGTACCTTAGCCCAGGGATAGCCATACCATCCTAAAACATGCCATAGCCCGTGACGTGCGGTGTATTGACCGGTCATGAAACTTGCGCGTGTGGGAGTACATTGAGAGGTAACGTAAAAATCGGTTAATATAGCTCCATTGTCTGCGAGTTTGTCCAAATTGGGAGTAGGCACGATCTCCCCTCCAAAAGCTCCCAGCGTAGGCCAACCCTGATCATCGGTGAGGATAAACAGAATGTTGGGCCTTTCAGTTTCGGCATGTAGGGTTAAGAGTATAAATCCTGCGATGGTTAAAAGACTGGGTGGTTTCATAACGTTATATAGGGGTTTCTTGTATAGTAGTACTGAGTGCATATTACCCCCAAAACTATTTTAGATCAGCTATGGTGCTTTTGAGTAAAACCTTTTAAATAAGAACCAGTCAGCAAGGTACATAAAAAAGGGGCCTGCCGATACCCATCGGCAGACCCGCACAGTGTAATTATCCCAGTTGTTAATTACAAATCGATCTCGAAGGAGAGGATAACCCTTCTGCCTTCTACACGTGCAATACGAGTGGGTCTACCATCAATGGTAGTGGTAACGGGGACATTTCCGTCCGAATCCATTGCATTGCGAACGTTGAGTTGAATCCGGTAGTCGCGCTCACCGAAGAGTAAATCCGTGGTACCGTTGTAAGTCAATGCGAGGTCTACCTTAAGTTCTTCTTCACCATAGAACGGATTGTTCAGGTCTACGATGGGGTTGCCGTTCAGGGTGGTTTGCCCATAGTCCAGCAGGGGAGCGGAACGCCAGCGCAATGCACCTCCCACACGGAAACCTTTGAGGCGGCCATCCTGGAAGGTGTAGTTGGTGTTCAGGTTCCAGCTTTCCGCACGGTCAAACTCGTTGGCCTTGCCGTCGAGTGCAGTCACAATCGCAGCACCGAAGGGGCCATTGACGGTTTCGTTTTGGTAGCGTTCAGCAACCGTCTCGCTACCGCCATTGTTATCCTGATACCAGGCAGTGTCCCAGGTCCATACGCCGATTTGACCATCTCCATTGAGATCACGTGGGTTGCTTACGCCTCCCTCAGGAACATTCAGGCTTTGCCATACGGGCAGACGTTCGTCAATCCAGTCAAACCAATCCTGACCAATATTGGATTCGATAGTATCCCGATCCGTATACGTGAAGCGAATGTTTAAACCTCGAATCGGACGGGCAATGATCACGATTTCACGACCTTCAGAGGTGTTGTCACTCATGACCCAGTAATTTGCACGACCCAGCTCACGGAAACCGCCGGAACCTTCATTAAGGATGGGCACATCCGGCCACAGATTACGGATACGGTTTTCAATGTTCCATACCGGATCCCGCCAGCGGTTAAAGGGCACATTCGCAGCACGGCTGGGGCCTCCTGTGAGTTCAAACTCGTTGTATTCGATGCTGAGCTTATTATCGAATAAATCGATGCGGAAACCATAATCCTCGCCTTCCCCTTCAGCTCCGGGATACTCATCTCCATAAGGGCTGAAACGACCGATATTCGGCTGGAATGTATCTGATTTATTGAAGTGCACAGTAAAGTCGCTCACGACACCACCGAAGTCGAACCATCCCTGGAATGGATGAACAGCCAGCCCCTGGGTGCGTACGATGCCGGTTTGATCCTCATTGAAGTCGCCAAACTCCAGATCACGGAAATAAGGCCAGAGACCGGTGTTATTATCACGGGTTGAGCCTTGAAGCGTGCGGTTTTTTGCGGTAATATCGCGATAACCATAGGTGGCAACGATTCGCCCATCCAGGAAATAGCCCTGGTAGGTAAGCATCCAGCTTTCATTAACGGCATAAGTTCCACTGGCACCATTACCCCCCAGAAGGCGTGCACCGTCGCCGTTAGTGTAGCCGTAATTGAGTGGATCAATCGTGTAAGTCTGACCATTGGATTGAGTCAAGGTCAATGGCGATCCGTCGAACTTGAAATCACTGTAAGGCGCATCGCTTCCGGGATCTGTGTAATAATAACGCGTGCGTACCTGGCGATCTGCATTTGTGCCCCAACGGCGATTACCGATAGGAGTAAATCCATCGGTGAAGTCAAATACAGGATCAGATTCACCGGGCCCCGGGATGATGCGATAGCGCATGCCTTGTTGGTTGGTATTGATTTTAGTGTCTTCGGAAATCAGTGCACCAATGCGATGAAGGCCGAACCATTTGAGCACTTTATTATCCTGAAATTTATCGGCGAAATCGAATTCGTAGGAGGCCGAAAAGCGCCAGGCTTCAAGCTCATCATACTGTTCCTGAAAACTAGGGATACCATCCGTGTAAAATTTGCCAAAATTTGGGTTGGGTGTTACTCCATCGGGAAGGAATTGATTCGGATCCACGTGCACTGTATTGGATGCGCCCGCGTTACTATTGAATTGATCGACTTCTTCCTTACTGTAAGCGAATTCAAAGAATAATTTCTCTGTGATTTGTTGCTCTACCGAAACAAAGATGGCATCTGCTTCCAAGGTTTGATTGAAGAGATTACCCCGTGGATTGATGTCCCATGGGAACCACGGCTGATTATCGGATGTGGTCCAGCCATCAGCATCATCATCCTGATTGGGTACATCTGGAAAGTCTTCCGGGCCTTCAATCTCAGCCATATCATTAAAGCTCATGGGTGCCAGTCCGTTTGCATTGTTCGGTCCAACGAGCAGGGTTACGCTGTCCGGTGAGCGATTAAAAACGGGATCCGTAAGATTACCCGGTCCCGTAGAATTCCAGGTGTTTGCAAATACGGGCTGGCCGGCTACAAACCAGGGGGAGAACTCATCTATCGGCAACATGCGTGAAGCCCGGTTACGATCCAGTTCTACATTTTCGTAGTGTACTGAGATGGTTGTCTTTTCAAAAGGGCGGAAGAGGGCTGTTACGTAATAACGGTCGCTATCATCATGATTAGGCTCCCATTCCTGCTTTCTGCGCTCATGCATGGCAGCACCCCGAATTGCCAATACATCATCAATGATAACCTTATTATAATCAATCACATAGCGCTCGCCGCCAAAATCATCAAATTGCAGTTCCAGAGAGCCGAAATCTCTGCTCAGCTCAGCGCGTGTATTGGTGACATCCAGTACACCCGCAGGACTACCCGTTCCAAACAAAACGGCTTGAGGACCGGATGCAATCGTCAGGCGTGTAATATTGTAATTATCACTCGGCAAGATAGTTTCGAAAAAGTTACGAGAGAGTGTGCCTCCACCTAAGCCACGAATATCGCTGAAGTTTGAGATCTGGGTAACCCCAAAGCCCAAGCCGTTACCGGTGATTCGGTCATCCGGGTTCGCTACATTTATCGAGTAAATCAGAGCTTCCTCCACACTGGTGACTCCAAAGTCATCCATGAAATCAAGTGTCATTACCTCTACTTGAGCAGCAATGTCTTTGAGGTCGGTTTTGAGGCGACTTCCTGCCAGAGTTTCGGTGGCTGTCCATCCTTCCTCGGTGCTTACAACGAAGGGGGATAGTTCGTAGATGTCTCCGTCTTCGGAAAGATCCTGGGAGACAGCGTCTGCGGTGATCCCGGCGACCAGCAGGGTGCCGACACCACGCATCAGGCGCGTGAATAGGTTATTCCTAGGGTTATTCGAATTATTCATAGTTATGGTTTTATTTTGGGATTCGATATCAACCACAGGCTGGGATAATGGGCCTGTATCGGGGGAGCGTGAAACCGCAAATGCGGCCTCGGTTTCCACCGTATTGATAACGAGCTGCGTCCCTTCCACCATGATCGCCAGCGCCTCGGAAACGGTGTATTGGCCGCTTACCGGATTGGTGACTACTCCCTCCACGATCGAATCGATAAATACGATTTCGACTTCTGCCTGAATGACTGCCATTCGCAATGTCTGAATGGCGGGTCCCGCAGGTACGTCGAAATGTACCACCCTTTTGTCTGCTGCAATAAGCGGCATCACGAGGATGCTGCCCATCAGCACGCAGAGCAGGTGTATTCGCATCATATATGATAATGGTGCAAATATCTGATTCGACATGGGGGTAGTATAGCTTCATTGGAGCAACTCAGTTGTGCTCCAACACGAATAATTAGATGAGAACCGCTAAAAGAATTTTAACTTTTTAAACAATATTGAATACAAAATCGCAATCAAACGCAGAAGAGCAAACCTATGGTTATTGATCTGCCTTACGAAGCAATATTTTGCCTGCATCGCTCTTTTCATAATTGATCCCTGCTGAGAAATGCAGCATCTCCAAAAAGCCATGTAAATTGTTGGGCTTGATGGTGGCATTGATCTTAAGGGTATTCAAATCTTTGTTCAAAATAATTATCTGCTCAAAATTACGCTTATTGAGCTGCTCTACCACCTCAATGAGTGGTGTAGATGCAAATTCTATAATTTCATCTCTCCAGGACAATTTTCGAACAATTTCCTGGGTGCTTGCTTCTATAATTTCAGGATTCGTTTGTTTTTCCCTGAGGTTAAGGATGGTTCTTTGTCCGGCCACCAGCCTTTGGTGCAACGCTGGCTTTTCCCCAGATTCAGCAGGGGTTTCGATCGATGTGTCCTTAGACTCTTCCTTGAGTTTAACTTTGCCTTCAGTCACCAGCACTTCCATGAAACCATCGTTCAGGGATACGCTGAAAGCGGTGCCGACTGCCAGTACACTTACGCCGGACACGTTCACAACAAAGGGTCGCTGCTTATTCTTTTCTACAATAAAGTGGGCCTGACCGGAGATTAAGTCCAGGTTACGCTCCTTCTCTGTGTAGTTGACCATGACCTGAGAACCCACATCCATCTCAACGACCGATCCATCTTCAAGTACATGACGTTCATAGGTAGTAGCAAATGCACTATTGGCCAGGGGAGTGGGTGCTTCTGTGCTGCCAGTGATAGTTTGCCAGGTGAAAAAGCCCGAAATCGTGATCAGGAGCATTGCTGCGGCCGTCCAGATCCAGGGTTTATTGAAAAGCGCGAAGGTATCTGATGGAGGCGCATTTAGAATCGCTTCACTTTGTGCCATACGATCACAATACGACCATACTTTCTGTAGCTTTTGAAGTGCTTCTGCATGCTCTGGAGCCTCTTCAAGCCAGGCCATAAACTCTGCTTCTTCCTGATCCGTGAGATCACGGTCAAGCTTTGCTAGCCATCGGGCAGCAGCTTCTTCAGCCAGATCAAAATTCTGGTTGTCTGTTTTCCCCTTTTGCATGCTCAAACCGTGTATTCTTTCCGGTATTTTTCGAAAAATTGTTTTAACTTGCGAGTACCCACTGAAATTTGGGTTTCTACGGTATTAGCATTAATACCCAGTTGATTGCAAATTTCTTTATGAGATAACCCCTCCACCTTTCTCAGAGTGATTACCTGGCGGCATTTGGGAGGTAGGGCTTTGATGGCTTTATTGAGCAATTCGAGTTCCTGGTGTTTGTTTAAGTGGTCGAGAATATCCGTCTGACTATCTACCACGAATGACTCTTCCTTTTCCTCTAAAACTTTAAACTCGATTACTTTTTTTCGCCTTAGGTAATCAGTTGCAAGATTGCGCGTCAGTCTGAATAAGTAGGGTTTGGGAGAATCGATTCCATTCTTTTGATACACCCGCAGTGCCTTAATAAAAACTTCCTGGAGTATGTCAGATACTTCTTCTTTGAGTCCGGGGTAACGACAACAGAGCCAGGTCCGCAGGACTGGCTCATGAATATAACAGTTTTCTGAAAACCAGGGGTCTTCGTGGGTAGATGCGGGTAACATTACAAGTTATTAATAGTCTTAATGTTCGATATTAGATCAAGCAGAAATTGGCTACTGATTATACTTATTATGATATTTCATTTTTGAGGGAAAAAAACGGCGGGAACTGAATCCCGCCGTTTTCGTCATTAACCCAATGTATGAATGTAACTTAAAAGCTAATACTGGTTGTGAATTCGTAAAATGTCGGCGCCTCGATACGCACGGTGCGCACTTCACCATTCGGGTTTACGTTTACAGGAATCAAGCCTTCATCTGAATTCAGGTTCTTGATTCCGAAACGGAAGCGTAGATCAGTGCCGAGTTTTTCGAGTGACATTTTATAGGTGAACCAAACATCGATATTGGTTTCAGCATCTCCCATAATCGGGTTGTTGATATCTGGGACGATGTTTCCAAACTCATCGGTAATCAGTGGATTACCCAGTGCAATTTCATCCTGCCAGCGGATTGCTCCCCCAACGCCGAATCCGTTCAGCCAGTCAGGACCATCTACGAATTCGTAGTTGGTGATGAGGTTCCAGCGCCATTCCCGAAGCTCCTGGGTTGGGCGTCCTTCATTGGCTTTTGCGCCATTGAAAGTTGCCAGCTGATTGGCCACCTGGGTATGGAATTCACCGGTGATTGGGTTTACCAGGCGGTTTTCAGGATTTTCCGGCATGCCGGGTTGCTCCAGGAATACACGACCTGTTGTCATCCAGATTTGGGTGCCGATATCTCTGAAGTGGTCCAGGCGCTCGTTGAAGTAGCGCTCTACCGCCGGTGCGATGTTGCTCTGCACCGCCTCAACCTGACTGACGTTTAAATGAATGCGCCAGTTTTTCAAAGGATTGTAGGTAAGCTCAACTTCCATGCCTTCAGATACCACGTCGGAAGTGGATTGCACCTGACTTTGCTGCGGATTACGCGAGTTGTATTCCACGAGTGGAACCCCATTATTTGAAAAGCGATCAGCTCCTGTTGGCTCAATCTCATTCGCAACAAGGAAACCTGGATCCATCGGAATAAAGCCTGCTGCAGCGAGTTCTGCCTCGGTATTATTCTGCAGGATGTCACGCTCAATGTTATTGATACGCGTGATGGGATTTTCAATCGCTCCGATCGAGGTATTTTCATACCAAGTGAACTTAAGATCGAGCTTGCCATCTTCGGTGCGCAGGGCAAAGCCATACTCATCGGTTTCACCGGATGAAAGAGCGATGGATTCACCGTAGAAGTCGATAAAACCGCCCTTGGCATCTGTATTTTCAGACTTTACATAATGAGCACTAAGACGGATGCCATTCAGAGCTTCCGTAATGAAATCCGGGGCGTGTGCAACTACACTGAAAGCAGACTGCTCCACTTCACCCGGACTGAATTCGTCAGTGAGTTCAGGAAGCTCATTAGGGATGTTCAGATTTGTGCCATCATCGCGTCTTCCCCCGGTACCGGTGAAGAGGGTAACTTCATCCCGACGCCAAGAAGCTGTGGTAACGATGTGGCCATCTAAGAAGTAGGACTGCAGGATCGCCGCCATAGACTCCACCTCGGACTTCTGGCGGCTGTTGCCCCATGTGAAGGTTTCGTTCGGATCGGTTACATGATCGACCAGGCGAACCGTGTTTGCGGTTACGCCGTCCCAAACATTGAAACCGGGAGCCAAATTACCGTTTGCATCACGGATATTTACCGCAGTCGTTGCATCCCACAAGTGGAAGTTATCTGTAGTGGTAGGAATCTGAGCGACGGTAGGCGCTTGTAGATCAGCGGTGCTCAGGTCATTAATATCGAGCAAGGAAGGACCTCCGTAATAAGAAACAATATTCAGACGGTTCACCCCTCCGCGGATGCGTGGATTGATCGGGATGCCCCGGCGGATCGATTCCAGCTCGCCACCGCCGATACCGGGCATGTGAGTTTCGCGGCGGAAGTCAGTATCCTGCGTGCCCGCAAAGAGTGTCAATACCTGCCGACCGAGCCATGTGACAAACTTATTGTCGAACTCTTCAGCAAAGTCGTATTCGCCAAAGGCGGTTACTCTTGCGGCTGATTGATCCCAGAACTCTGGCTCAGCAAATCCGTTTCCGTGGGCATATACACGGCCTAGGTTAGGGTTCATGCTACCATCTGGCAGACGAATATTCATGTCTACAGCAATATCCTGACCCCAACGACGGAGATCGTCCTCAAACTCTTCATTGTAGTAACCAAACTCGATCCCCGCCTTATTATCAAAGAAGGTTTGCTCCAGGGAGATGCTGTAAGAATTGAACTCATTGCGTTCAAACTTATTAACCCCGTAGGCAAGTTGTTCACGATAATTGAAGAATCCTGTGTCCGTAACCCGTTTATCGAAGTAGAAGGCCCGTTCTTCGTTACTCAAACCCAGAGCGAATGGAAGCCCCTCTGAAACGGGCTCATCGATTAGGTCACGCGTCAAACGCGGGCGGCGCCACTGGATGTTGTTTACTCCGGTTCCACCTGGATAGAAACGATAATTTGCATTGTTCTGGATTCGGAAGATAGCGCCATCGGGGATTCCAGGTCCGCCCATTTCACCACTGTCGTGTTGACCGAACAGAGCTGTTGGCTGGTTGGCTCCTCCTGAAAGAGTACCGAAGAAGGCATTATTCCAGATTTGCTCCGTTGCCGGATCTACCGGTATGCCGTTATTAAAGTCTGAAAGACTGCGATAATAATTACTGGTGAAGGGATCCCAGAGGGGACGTCCTAACGCATCCCATACAGCAACCCCATCGCGCGGAGGTAACACTTCGGGGCGGGCCGCAGTGATTTCACCATTGGTATAATTAGCGCGGATCGTTGTATTTTTGAAGGGCTGGATCGTTACTGCTGCATAAAAGCGATCATCGTCTTCAAAGGCTTGCTCCTGTTCCCACTTTACGGTTTCATCCAACACAGCGACCCTTACTGCTAGCTTGTCTTCAATGATTTCCTTATTGAGGTCCAATACAACCCGTGTGGTGCCAAAGTTATCCAGCTTTACCTGAATTTGGCCGAAATCATCCATTAATGCGCGCTTCAGAGATGCATCGAGTATACCACCCGGACTACCCAACCCGAAGAGTGCAGCATTCGGACCCCGGTTGATCGTAATACGGTCAATATTGAAGCCATCGAAGGGTGCATTGGTCAGGTAAAAGTTTTGGGTAGTATCCGCACGAGCGAGTCCGCGGATACGCGTATTTTGCTGGGGGCGTGCGTTCGTTCTTTCTTCGCGTGCGGTGCCGACATTTTCGGTGGTACTCGCGTTGGAGAAGTTACCATTCGCACCGATGGTTTCAGTGCCGCCGGTATAGGTCAGGAAGTCCAGATCATTTACACCGATATCATCCAGAAAGTCATTGGTGACGACTGTAACGGATGCTCCAACATCACTGAGTAGTGTTCGTAGGCGGGTTCCTGCAAGGGTACTAGTGGCCAGGTAGCCACTGTCTTCTGAGCTATCGACGATGTAGGGGGATAATAGGAAGATGTCTTCATCTTCTTCATCCTGAGCATACGATTTGCAAACAAATGCAAATGTCATTATGGCGATGCCAGCAAGCGGCAATCGCAATATTGATTGGTTCTTAATTTTCATGGGATAATTACCTGTTTATGTTACCCGTACCAACTGGGAATTTTTGAATACGGGGCCTCATGACAAATGCGCCATAAGCTATAGTTTTGGTTGCTACTCAAAACGCTTTTGAATTCAATGGCTAAAAATTTAACGGAAAGTAGGGTGTTTAGTTAGAATTATATAAGTTATTATTTATGAGTAATATATGAACTTAATTAACTAGTTTTCTATAGTCTTGATAGTAGCTTTACAGTAAAGTTATGTGCTCTAATGATTAAGCGCTTCGTTCGCTAATCGCCAAAAAAAGAAATCACCCGAAACGTTAGATATCATATCACTCTGGGAAGATTTTGGTTAATTAATATTGAGGAGTTTCCCTGGTGCTAGTAAAGTGTGATCGATTTATTGGTACTTTATTAGGTGATCATCATATAACCCTTACTTTATCTTATGAATCGAAGGTCATTTTTGAGAACGGGCGCGTCGGTTGCGGCTGGCTGTAGTGTCGCTCCGCAGATCGTTTCGTCTAAGACGCTAGGTCTTGGGAATTGGACGGCGCCTTCCGAGAAAATCCGTGTGGGTTTTATCGGGCTCGGCAGGCACGCGAGGCCGGTCAATCTTGGTAATACGGCAGGTTTTGAGGATTGTAGCATTGCAACTCTTTGTGATGCGGATAGCCGGCAGATTGATCGGGCCGTTGAGCAACTCAAGGGAACGGCTAACGTGCAGTTTGATCCTATGGATGTGACTCAGGACTGGCGGGAAGTGATCCATCGGGATGATGTCGATGCAGTCATGATTACGACGCCCGACCACTGGCATATCCCGATGTCGCTGGCAGCGCTTGATCAGGGTAAGGATGTGATGTGCGAGAAGACGAGCTATGACATAACGGAAGGGCGCGAGCTCGTGAAACGCGTTGATAAATACGGAGCCGTCTTTCAAATGGCGATGGAAGACCGCGCGCTGCCTGAGTATCGTCGTATGGTGGAAGTTGTGAGAAATGGCGGCATCGGCCAGCTTGAACGCGTGGAATTTGTAGTGCCGTTTGGGGTAAAAGAGCAAGTTCCCTTGCGGCAAGATCCTATACCCGCTGAGCTGGATTGGAACCTCTGGCTGGGGCCTGCACCGGATTTGCCCTTTCAAAAGGAGCGAATCATGGCGGACTATTCCACGGGTGTAGGCTGGCGTAATATTCGCGATTATGGCGGGGGTAAATTTACCGACTGGGGGGTGCACCTGGGAGATACGGCAATCTGGGCAATGGATGATGACTATTCGCAGTCGTTCACTGTGGAAACTGACTGTAAATATATTAAAGACAGTCTCTTTGACCGTCCTATGGAATATAATGTGCGCTACGAGATGGAAAACGGTGTGGAAATTGCGGTGACCTCGGGCACTCCCGCATTGAAATTTATTGGTACTGATGGGTGGATTGGCAACGTGGGGTGGCGTGCGCCTCTTGAGGCGAGCAGCCAGAAGGTCTTAAACACTGTCTATGGCATGTCCAACTATAAGCCCCGCATATACCATCGGGAGCAGCGCGACTTTATCGATGCGGTACGCAGCCGGGCATCGACGATGTATGGGGCTGAGTACTACCACCGTATATCCAGCTGGTTAATTGCTGCCAATCACGCCTCATTGCTGGATCGCAAACTGAGCTGGGATGCAAAGACGGAAAGTTATATCAACGACGACGCTGCAAATGCGATGCGCACTCGTAATTCTAACCGCAACTGGGAGGCCGCATGATGAGTGTAAGAAAAATGATGACCCGGTTGACTGCCGTTTTTATCCTGTTCTGGGCTATCGTATTTCAGGTTTCAGCGTCAGCGGAGGATCCTTTAGGCCGTATTCATGAATTGAGAACTATTCTGCATAAGGATAACGGAGAATTCTACTACGATACTCTGGAGATTACCTTGTATGATGAAGACACGATGATTCCCGTTCGGGTTTTGCCTGTTTTGGCTAGCTACAAGCTCGGCGATGACCGGACGGATAAGCTGCTGGCGGATGCGACAAAGAAAGTTTCACCAGAAGTCGCTGTGATGTTAGTGCATTTGTTGGAGCAACGGGGTGCTGCCGGTAGGGTGTTCCATGCTCTGGATGATTTTGATTCATTAAATGGTCATTTGCAGGAGGCGCTTGTCGGAGTGGTCAGCCGGAATGCAGGCGCTGATTATCTGCCGCAAATCATGGAGTGGTCAGTCGGAGATTTTGAAAGGGTGGCTAAGTCCGGTTTGCGACATAACTTCACGCAAGGTCTGGATGAGGCAATATTTCAGAAGTATGTTTCTAAGCAGGGTATCCCGGTGGACCATCAGGTCGCTGCTCTGGATATATTGAGGGAACGCGGTGCTATTACATTTAAATCGGAAATTATGATGCTTTTGGACTCCAAGACTCCGGTGATTCGGCAGTCAGTAGTGGCATGCTTACGGGAATGGCTCGAGCTTGAAGATCTGGCAGAGATTTTGGAAATTCTCAAATCCGCCAATGATGCTAAGGTGCAGGCGGATGTATCGCGCCTGTATGTGACAGTTGCAACCACCCGTCTTACAGATAAGGCGGAAGCGATTAAACTCTTAGATGCCAAATTATCATCCGATGAATATATTGCCTTAAAAGAGAGATTGATTCGAGCGATCGCGACCCGTTAGATACTAGGATAAATATGAATCGACGCAATTTTCTAAAGAAATCGGCAGGTGCCGGTGCTGCGGGCCTCATGATTCAGAGCGGCTTGTTGAGTAACCCCTCAAAAAATGAAACCCTACAGGTGGCTCTCATTGGGAGTGGGCGTATGGGCAATGGAAATATGGATCAGGCACTGGCTCTGGGAGTGAAATCCCACAATGTAAGGGTCGTTGCGCTTTGCGATGTGGATTCCAAGAGAGTCGAATACACAAAGGGGAGGGTGAACCAGTTTTACAAGGAGCAGGGCGAGCAGGCTGTGAGCATAGCCACTTATGAGGATTACAGAGATCTCCTTAAGTCGGATAAAATAGATGCGGTTATCGTGGCTACTCCGGATAACTGGCATGGACTGCAGGGCGTCGATGCTGCCCGGGCAGGTAAGCACATTTACATGCAGAAACCGCTCACCTATGGAATCTCTGAGGGGCAGGCATTGATTGATGCGGTTCGCAAGAATGGCGTCATTTTGCAAACCGGGTCCCAGCAACGCTCGAGTGTGTATTTCCGCCAGGTCGTGAACATCGTGCGTAATAACTGGCTGGGAGCACTCAAGGAAATCCAGGTAGAAGTGCCTACTGATAAGGGCACAATGGAAGATATCCCTATGGAAGTGCCCGCCAATTTAAACTATGACCTGTGGTTAGGTCCCTGTCCGGAAGCACCTTACACGGAAGGTCGGGTGCACCCGCACGAGATGGTTGATGGTAAATACTGGGGGAGGCCGGGTTGGTTGCAGGTCGAGCGCTATTGCCGTGGGATGATCACCGGCTGGGGCACCCACATGTATGATATTGCGCAATGGGCAATGGGCACGGATAAGGACTCGGGGCCGATTGAGTATACCAGCACCGGGATATTCCCCAAGCGTGGACTTTGGGATGTGCATACGGCCTATTATGGGGAGGCGTTCTACGAAAACGGCGTGAAGATGATCTCGCGTAATGGAGAGCCGGGTGTACGCTTCATTATGGAAAATGGTTGGGCCTATTGCGCACGGGGTAAATTTGACTGTAGCGACAGGCAGCTCTTGCGACGACAACCTAAGGGAAATGAGGTGTCCGTATACTATAGTGAAGACCACATGGCTGACTTTTTTGAGGCAATCCGTGAGAATCGCGACCCGGCATGTCCGGTGGAAGTGGGGCACCGATCGAACACCATCTGTGTATTGCACCATCTAAGCATGAAACTCGGTGGACGGAAGATCCACTGGGACCCGAAAAGGGAGCTGCCTATCAATGACAATGATGTGGAGGCCATGCTGGATATCCCCATGCGTAAACCCTGGAGGATTAGCTAGTGAGCAAATTGCGCGTTCTGTTGGGTTTCGCCAGCATTTTCGGTTTTATGATTCTGAGTGTGTGGTCGGCTACCATCGATATCGGTGAGAAGCCCCTGGTGACCTATCAGTCCGAACCCTTAGAAAATCCCAAGGGCGGTGATAAGTTTAAGGGGAGCAATTTTATTCATCCACTGAAAACACCCTCCGGATTTATTGTTACCGGGAGTGAGCCTCTGGATCACCGGCATCATTTTGGGCTCTGGTGGCCCTGGAAGCATGTGAATCATGAAGGAAAGGATGTGAATTTTTGGGAGCTTCAGGATGGAGAGGGTCTCATTGAAGCGAAGGAGTGGGAGCCGGTGTCGAATGGCCTTCTTGCCCGCAGCATTTATACGGATCGTAAGGCAGAGGGAGGGGCTAAATTGATTATTAATGAGACCACCCAAATTACCTCGCCTGCTTACATTGAGTCTCCCGTCGAGGGTTACTTGTTGGATTTGGAAATTACGCAGGTGAATGCCCTGGACAAACCAATTACGGTAACGGCCTATCGCTACAGCGGTTTCTCTCTGCGGGCAACACAGGTGTGGAATGCCGACAACAGCACAATCCTGACCAGTGAAGGGTATAAGCGTTATCAGGCGAATTTTACGAAAGCACGTTGGGTGCGTGTGGAAGGGGATGCCGAGCGCAGTGAATCCGCTGGCATACTCCTGATGAGCCACCCGGATAATCAAAACCATCCTGAGAAGCTGCGCACCTGGGATGTGCAGCATAATGGCATGGTGTTTGTAAATTTCAATACGGTTGGCGATGAGGACTGGGTATTTGAGCCGGGTATAGAATATACGCGTAAATACCGTCTATTTGTGTACGATGGTAATCTGACGTCCCATGTGGCGGAGCGTATGTGGCAGAGTTATGCTGATAGCCTAGAGAAATAATGTATGCCAAAGTACCCACAGCTATCCCGAAGGAATTTTATAAAAACATCCGCCGCAACGATTGCTTCCAGCATGCTTTTGCCTAGTTTACTAGATGCTAAAATGAGTAATCCAGGCAAAATCACACGCATTGATATCTATTCTGCCCGTTACCCCATGACGGGTTATTTCAAATTTTTTAGCTCCCCATCCGGTTCAACCGGAAGGTCCTGTGTGACGGTCAAACTGACCACCGATCAGGGCTTGGTTGGCTGGGGTCAATCGGTTCCGATTGCAAAGTGGAGCTACGAGACCCTCGAAACGGCTACCACTACCCTTAAAGACTATTTTGCCCCTGCGCTCATTGGGCATGATGCGGCAGATATTGCGGGTGCACATGCGAAGATGGACCAGGCGATTGCTCCCTCATTCTCCGTCGGTATGCCCATTACCCGGGCAGGGGTCGATATTGCGCTTTGGGACTTAGCAGGAAAAGCGGCTGGAAAATCAGTAACCGAGCTGATGGGACGCAAGCAGATCGACCCGCTTACGCTTAGCTGGACTCTGAATGCCCGCACACTTGAGGAAGTCCCGCAACTCGTGGAGCAGGGACGTGCCCGGGGCTATGAGAATTTTAATATCAAGGTCGCTCCTGATCCTGAATTCGACGTGAAGCTTGCCAAGGCCGCACGCAAAGCAGCTCCGGAGGGATTTTTATGGGCAGATGCCAATTGCGGCTTTGAGCCGGAAATCGCACTGCAGGCCGCCTCGCGATTGGCCGACGCAGGAGTCGACATTTTTGAAGCCCCGATCCGGCCAAATCAAATTCGGGGATATCAGGCCCTGAAAAAGCAGGGGGCGCTTCCCATTCTCATGGATGAAGGGGTAATCTCTCCCAGAGATTTAGAGGAGTTTATCGCATTGGATATGCTGGATGGGATTGCCAGTAAACCTTCCCGCTGCGGAGGTTTAACCAGTAACCTGGCACAAATTGAGCTGATCCTAAAGCATAATCTGCAGTGGGTCGGTAGCGGTTTGACTGATCCTGACATCTCTCTGGCAGCTACGCTACACCTTTACAATGCTTACCAACTGAAAAAACCGGCAGCCTTGAATGGCCTACAGTTTTTAACGGCGAGTATCCTCATGGAGCCTTTTGCGGATACTGACGGTAAGCTGATCTGTCCAGAGGGTCCGGGACTTGGAGTTGATGTGGATGAGGATAAGTTGGTGACCTTAGTGAATGAAAGCAGTGGTCGCGTGTGCACCGTTATCTAGCGCCTTCACAGTCAAGTGGGCTTACGTTGAGATTCGGAATCTTGAGGTTTGAGTAATTTTATGAACCCTTACCTCACCCAAAATCGACGTGATTTCTTAAAAACTGCGCTTGCGGGAATGACTGCCGGCAGTACCTTTATAGCGAGTGTGCAAAGTAAACCAGCAGGAGGTATCCCCAAGCGGATTTTGGGACGAACGGGTGAAAGCGTGGCAATAATAGGCTTGGGTGGCTGGACCATTGGTAAGGTGGAAGAGGCAGAGGCCATCAATATAATGCATCGCGCCATTGATGAGGGGGTTACGTTCTTTGATAACTGCTGGCACTACAACAATGGTTGGAGTGAGGAAGTGATGGGTAAGGCGCTGAAGGGTAGCAGCCGGCGCGACAAGGTCTACCTCATGAGTAAAGGCTGTGGCCGGGATGCGGAAAATTGTGATGAGCATATCAACACCAGCCTCAAACAGCTGGATGTAGACCACCTGGATCTTTGGATGTTTCACGGGGTGGCCTACATGGAAGAAGTACCGCGTATTTTCGATGAGAAAAAAGGTGCTCTGAACGCGGTGCTCAAGGCTCAAAAGGCGGGCAAGATCCGTCATATAGGTTTTTCCTGTCACACCTCTGCAGATATCGCGTTGGCGATGCTCAAGAGCGGGTTGCAATTTGACGCTGCACTCATCCCGACCAGCATATTGGATGCACACTATGATAGCTTTCAAATGAAGGTGATACCCGAGTGTCGTGAGCAGAATGTTGGCATACTGGGCATGAAATCGTTGAATGTAGGGAACATACCCAGCCTGGGCTTTGATGCCGTGAAGGCGCGGCGCTATGCACTATCACTGCCCATCAGCTCTTTGATGTGCGGGATCGAGAGTTGGGACAACTATCATCAGGATTATGCAATGGCCAAGCATTTTGAGCCATTGAGTGAACGTGAGGTGACAAACTTGCTCGCAGAGTCTGAGCCCTATGGCAAGGATGGCAGCAAGGAACGCTACAAGAGTGGAAATGCCGGCTGCCATTGGCAGCGTAATGAGGACCGTAAGGCCAGCTAGGCTAAATTGCAGCCTGGAGTTGATACCGCTGCATATCTGCGCAAGCTAGTGGAATGCTTGAAGCAGATAGTAGAGATGTCATCGTAGTCGGTGCCGGAATATCGGGCCTGTGTGCAGCACGAAGCCTAACTGCCAAAGGGCTTGGCGTAACGGTCCTGGAAAAGGGCAGAGGCTTTGGCGGGCGTTTGGCTACACGGCGCATGGAGGGTGCACGCATTGACCATGGTGCTCAGTTCATGACGAGCCGGGATGAAGCATTTGCCGATTTACTCAATGGAATGCTGGAGGATCAGGCTGTGACCAAATGGCATGAAAATGACTACGCAGTGATGCGCTACCGCGGTGCTGAGGGGATGTCGAGCATCGGCAAATATCTGGCAAAAGGGCTGGATGTCAGGCGTGAGCATTTGGTAGTGCATATTGAGTATCAAGCCGGTGAGTGGGCGGTGAGTTGTGAAAATGGAAAAACGTTTAAATCTGCAGCGCTACTCTCTACGATTCCGATGCCTCAGTTTCTCGCGCTTGTTGAGCAGAGTGATTTGGCGATGAATCCACTCGATCTTACTGAACTTGCAAAGATTCGCTATGAGCCGTCCATTGCGATCCTGGCGTTATTGGAAACTTCTTCGAAGCTTCAGGTGCCCGGTATTCTCAAATTTGAGGATCATCCTTTGCTGGATACAATCGCGGATAATCAGCTGAAGGGCATTTCTGAGATTCCCGCGGCTACGATTCATTGTTCGTCAGCATTTTCGAGGGAACACTTGGATTTTGAAGGCCCGGAATTTGCAAAGCCGGTCGTTGAGGCGGCAAAGGAGTATTTGGGGGTAGGTATAAAGCAATGGAAGCCCCACCGGTGGCGCTATGCCCAATGCATAGAAAATTTCGGAGCGGATTTCTTTATGGCGGCTGAGTTTCCGCTGTGGCTCGCGGGGGATGGGTTTCTCCCGAAGCGTATCGAGGAGGCGGCGTTGTCCGGGCTTCGGGCAAGTGAATCAATCGCCCGATCGCTTAGCTGAGTCTTCTACTCATAACGCAAGGCATCCACAGGCCTGAGACGGGCGGCTCTCCAGGCAGGGTAGAGGCCAAAAACGACCCCAATGGTCGTGCATACTATGACGGCAATGATCACCCAATCCCAGGCAATGGTTGTGCTGACCTTGAGAATCGTCGCGACGATATTGCCGCCAATGATCCCCAGGACAATGCCTATAAAGGCTCCGAATAAGGATAGGATAACGGATTCAGTTAAAAACTGCTCGAGAACGTCTTTTCTACGCGCCCCCAGGGATTTACGCACCCCGATTTCCCGGGTTCGCTCGGTAACGCTGACCAGCATGATATTCATGATGCTGATCCCGGAGCAAAGCAGGGCTATGCCGCTGATCAGGATCCCCCCGGTACCCACCACGCCGGCAATTTCTGCAAAAGTGGCCTGCAGGGAGTCATTGGATGTCAGGCTAAAGTCATTTTCTTCCTCAGGTTCGAGCCCACGGACGAGTCTCATTTTGCCGATCGATAGATCTCTGACACGTTCAAATGAAGCCTGGTTTGGGGCCTGAACCGCGAGATTCATACTGCGTTCATCGTGCCAGTTCTTAATGACAAATGTGGTGACTGGGATCAGGGCTATGTTATCCATACTGTTGCCAAACATTTCCCCTTTCTCCGTGAAAACGCCGATAATCTCATACTTTCCATCTTCGAAGGTGATCACCTTACCCAGTGGATTTTCATCCGGGAATAGCTTTTCAATGACACCCGTACCTACCACAGCGACGGGTCGGTTGAAATCCAGATCAGCGATGGTTAGATTGCGACCGTAATCGATTTCGCGTTTGTTTGTGCTCAGGTAATTTTCGTTACTGCCTACGACTGTAATGTTTGCTGATGTGACCCGATCCCGATAACGCAGTCGTTCACCATTATCCGAGTTAATCAGGCTTACGGTAATGCCGGAAGCTTCCATTTCTTCCTTGAATTCCTGGGCCTGGCGTGGGGTGATCATGGGGCGTTCCCACCATCTGACCCTTGCACCGCTCAGATTAACACTGGGCCTTCTTTCAATGGATATGACATTAGCACCGAAGATACTCAAACCACCTTCGATACTTTGTTTGATGGCAGTAAGCGCGGTCATTACCCCTACGACAGAGAATACACCGATGGCGACTCCAAGCACTGTCAGGCTGGTTCGTAGCTTGTTTGCACCCAATGACCCGAATGAGAGTTTAAACGAATCAATGTGGCGGATCGTTTTGCGTTCAGACTTACTCATGGCGCAAGGCCTCCGCAGGGTCGAGTTTTGAAGCCTGGAGTGCAGGAGCAAACCCTGATATAACTCCAGTAAGAATCGATATCACTAGGGCGATAATTATCAGGTCGGGAGACATGACTACCGGAAAATCCGGCAATGCTGAGGATATGAGCTTCTGGAGCCCATAGGTGAGTGCGAGCCCAATAAAGCCACCCAGCAGGCAGATCATACTCGCTTCGGTGAGAAACTGCATGAGAATGGATCTGCGCCTTGCTCCGATTGCACGGCGGGTACCAATCTCCTTCGTGCGCTCCCGCACACTCACGAAAGTAATGTTCATAATCCCAATTGCCCCCACAAAAAGTGCGAGGCCGGTAACGAATAGTCCTGCAAAAGCAATTCCCCGTTTTACCGGCTCAAATTGCTTTTCTAGAATATCGGTTTGGTTGACTTCAAAATTATTTTTTTCAATGGGATCGAGTTGGCGGATGCGACGCATCATGCCGACGATTTCATCCCGTGATTCATCGACACTGGAATCTGGGTGTTTTTCGATACGTATGAATACGTAACCTCCCCACCAACGGTTACTGATATGCTTGCGAAAAGTCGTCATAGGGATGATGACTTTTTGGTCAAAACTGAATCCCCCCAGAAAACGACCCTGCCTGGCATAGATGCCAATGACCGTGTAGTTTACGCGTCTGATTTTTATCGTTTCGCCGATGGCCTGTTCCAGACCTCCGGGGAAAAGAGCCTCAGCAATATCGTATCCGATTACCACCACATTAGAACCGCTCATGATTTCAACAGCGGTCATAAAGCGCCCATGGAGCAGATCTGCATTGTCCGTAAGGGCGAATTCTGAATTTGTGCCTTCGATACGCACCCACCCGGCACTCCGATCTCCACGAGTGACATTATCGTTCTTAACCACAACCGGTACTGCAAGCCTGAGGTTAGTATCAGGATTTGTGTAAATGATATCATTGAGCTCATTCGCATACTTAAGGCGCATTTCCGGGCGATTGCGATATAGCTGCCATTCGTCTCCAACGTCCCGCCAGGGCCAATTCTCTACATACAGGGTATTGGGTCCCAGTTTGTCGATGTTTTGCTTGAAGCCGATATCGATACCATTGATTGCGGTGCCCATGAGCGTAACTGCGATGATACCGATGATCACACCCAGCGTCGTCAACAGTGAACGCATGCGGTGCTCGTTGATCTGCTCCAGGGCGATCCTCACCGATTCCAGCGATTCATTGAAGAGTTTTCTCATACCTCCTTATCGACAAATATGTCGGACTCAATCTTACCATCGCGCAGGCGTATGCAACGCTTGGCGTGTTGGGCAATGTAGTCCTCGTGGGTTACCAGGATGATGGTGTTACCTTGTTGATGCAGCTGATCGAAGAGCACCATGATCTCGTCACCTGTTTTGGAATCAAGGTTGCCGGTGGGTTCGTCGGCGAGAATGATGGACGGCTTATTGACTAAGGCCCGTGCGATGGCCACGCGCTGACGCTGACCCCCTGAGAGCTCATTGGGTCGGTGTTTAATACGGTCTGCCAGACCCACTTTAGTAAGTGCTTCTTCCGCCATCTCGAGGCGATCATCTGCATTTTTGCCTGCATAGACCAGGGGGAGCTCCACATTTCGCAGTGTGGTTGCTCTCGGCAACAGGTTAAAGCTCTGGAAAACAAAGCCGATGCGGCGGTTGCGTATATCTGCGAGCTCGCTGTCGGTCATATCTGCGACGTCTTCCCCGCCAAATTCATAGTATCCTTCGGTGGGGGTATCCAGACAGCCCAGGAGATTCATCAGCGTGGATTTTCCGCTGCCGGAGGGGCCCATGATCGCGACGTAATCATTGGTGAATATCTTAAGATCCACCCCATCGAGTGCACGCACCTCGGTTTCTCCCAGGTCGTAAATTTTACGAACACCGTTGATTTCGATGATGGGTTTACCTGCGTTACTGTAAGGTCGCATGGAGATTCCTATCCCTGATTGTTTTGGTTTGGATTTCCTTTTTCCTGGATGTCACTGTTGTGCCTGAGCCTGCGGGTGAGCACACCGTAACTGCCTGTGACGATTTTGGTATCGGCCTCGAGACCGTCTGTAATTTCGATGTTTCGTTTATCCGCGATACCGGTTTCTACCAAAGTCATTATGCTTTTACCGTCTTTAACAATAAATACAAGGCGCTGGAGTTCATCTCTCTCAGGTTCGCCATTGTTATTATTGTTTTCTTCAGGTTCTTCCTCTTTGTCCTCTTCGCTGTCTTCATTTTCCCCGTTTTCAGATTTTAATTGCTTTCTGACTTCGGATTTAGGCCTTACTGTTACGGCCTGCAATGGCACGAGAATGGCATCTTCAACAGTCTTGGTTTTAATATCTGCGGTCGCAGTCATGCCGGGTCGGTAGCGTGAGTCGGGATCATCGAGCCGTACTTTTACCTGGAATGTGGTGAGTTGTTCCTGGTTGTTGCGGTTCGTTCTTGCGGAATTTGCAATTTCAGTAACAGTGCCGTTGAAGGTCTCATCGGGTAGGGCGTCGATCTCGATTTCGGCAAGATCGCCCACTTTGACGTCAACGATTTCCGCCTCCGAGACATCCACACGCACTTCCATCGTTGTCAGGTCAGCGACGCGCATGATTTCGGTGCCCTGGGAAAATTGGCCGGTTCCGGAAACCCGGTCGCCGATTTCGAGATTGAGTGCAGTGATGGTGCCGTCCATGGGTGCATAAGTACTGGCGTTATCCAGATTTTCCTGTGTTTCCTGTAGCTGCATTTCGCTTTGTTCGATACGGTAGTTGGCGGCTTCCAGGCGGGCTTTGCTGATTTCAAGGTTGGTGCTGTCGCGATCAAGCTCATCCTGGGTTGCAAACCCTTGATCAAAGAGACTCTGCGTGCGTTTTAAATCGAGCTCGGCCTTGAGCAGTTGTGCCCGGGCTTCAGCGGCACTGGCTTTTTGAGCGCTTAGTGAGGCTTCCTGTTGCTTAACGCGGGCTTCCAGGATCTCAGGGTTCACCGCAACGAGCAAGTCTCCCTTGCCGACTCCCATGCCATCTACAACGGGCAGTTGGATGATCTCACCGGAAACTTCGGATGTGATCTTGACTTCAACTTCGGGAAAGATTTTGCCGGTTGCTGTGACAATGCTCGTGATATCCCCCCGGGAGGATTTACCTGTTGTTACTTCGATGCCTTCGGGCTTTTTGTTCATCTCCTTGTAGGTGATGAAGCCCGCTATACCCAGGATGATCACGATGATGATGATCCACTTTAATTTTCCTTTGCGCTTACGTTTTGCCATGGTGCCAGTTAGTTTAAAGATAGTTTAAGGAGTAATTTATTCAAAATTAAGATCGATATTACGGGTTTCGAGCAACGAACCGTCCAGCCGGCGCAAGTCCGCTTCGGCGACAAGGGCGGCGATCCACGCATTGAGCTCGCGGATACGGGCGCGATTGAGGTCGTCCTGGGCTTCCTGCACATCGCGGAATACCGCGAGGCCATTATTAAATTTTGCCTGCTCCTGCTGAAATACTTCTTCCTGGAGGGTCAGGCTCGCACGGCTGGCCTTCAGACTTTCCAGGCTGGACTCAAGCGTGCGCCATTGACTACGGACTTCCTGGAAGAGCAGTTGTTCGATGCGCTCGAGCCTGACTTCTTCGCGCTCGATAATGGCTTCGATGCGGCTCACCCGGGCACGTGAGGCGCGCTTGCCAATAGGCACATTCAATTCTATGCGTGCTCCAATTTCGTGACCCTCGCGCTCCAGCGCACTTGTAAAGGCATCGTTGGCCGTATCGTTGGACAGGCCGATGGATTCACCACTCAATACGAGATCGAGGCGGGTTTTGTTCTGGTCGTTTGCGATAATGCGATCAAAGGCAAGGCTGCCGATGCGGAAGCCCTGGGTAATGAGGTTGAGATCAGTATTGAGGGCCCCTCCCCAAGTCTCGGCGAGGGTAGGGCTGTAACTTCCCGGCTCCGGTAATTCGCTCACACTCAGCTCCTCATCCTGATATTCGGGGCGTAATCTACCCATTACAGTGAGCAGGCGATCAATGGCGTTTTCGCGGTCGCGCTGGGCTTCAATAAAGGTCTCTTGCTGTGCGGCCAGATTTGCTTCTGCCTGCAAGACGTCGATCTTGGTGGCGCGGCCTACCTTTTCACGCTCAACGTTGTTTTCGAGCAAGCTTTGGGCAACTTGGAGGCTGGTTTCGGTTAATTCCAGCCGCGCTTTTTGAAAGGCTGCCTGCCAGTAGGCGACTTCGGCTTGATTCACGATATCGAGCAGGGAGTTGCGATAATCCAGCTCGGCGATCTCAAGTTGCATTTCCGCACGATTCAGGTTGGCACGATTGGCATCGCGCCCAAAACCCCTGAGTAGTGGCTGGCGCACCGATAATGAAATTGTATTTGTATTGTTGAGGCCCCCTCCGATTTGTTGATTGAGATCCGGGTCGAAGCGACTGCCCTGATTGCGAAAGAAATTATTGGAGAGCGTGACGGTGGTGCCGGTGCTAAATTGCTTTGTTATCCCCAGACTCGCACTCCTTGATTCCGAAGTGGTCAAGTTGAAGTCCTGCTCCTCCTCGGTAAATCCCGCATTTCCAAATAGCGTGGAATCAAATGCGGATTCTGCGATGATCACATCCTGCTGTCCTAGGATTTGCTCGTAAGAGTCCACTTTCAGGGCAAGGTTTTCACGGATGGCCTCGTACAAAGCCTCGTTCAGGCTAATATCTTCCGCGAGGCTGGGAGTCGTGAATAGTCGTGATAGAACGAGAAAACAGATCAAAGGATTTAATCTTACTTTCAGGAAATTGTTCATTTTATGTTAAACAAGATAGGATAGTGAATTTTAAGAAGAGTGGGTTGAGAGATTGCTTAATACTTAATTAAACCGGCAGGATTCTAAAATCTTTCAAATTTTCTTAATTTCCAGGAATTTCGTATTCAAAACAGAATACACTTACACGTTAAGGTTCTATAAGGAGAGACATTTTAAGTCATTGTTTTTAATATAAGAGAGACGTATTAGGAAGTAGCTTTGTTTGAATAAAACCACTAACGACTCTCTTAATTTAAAAAATTCAATGAATGCTTATAGTTACTATAACGCTTTTATGTGAATGTTACCGCCCATGGTATTGAGATCAATGTCCGGGCCGCCTTCATTGAGCTTACCCTTTAACTTATTCTTTTTAACTTTACCCTCAATACTGACCGGAATATGGGCAACTACGCGCCCACCCATGGTATGTGCGGAGAGATTGGCTTGAATGCTTTCATCCAGGAATACTGTGACATCGCCGCCCATGGTCTTGAGGCGGCAGTTATCAGTGAGCCCTCCTTCGATGCGTGCGGTCACATTTCCACCCATAGTTTCAGCGTCTACGAGACCGATTGCCCGATCGATCGATATATTACCGCCTTTGGTATCGGCTACGATGGTTCCGCGGCTATCCTCGACAATGATATTGCCACCCATGGTATCCAGATACATGTTTCCGGTGATTGTCTTTAGATTTATATTCCCGCCGAGGGTGTGGGCCCTTACCTCATTATTGATTCTGGAAATGGTGATATTACCGCCTTTAGTATCAATTTTGGGCTTAAAATCCAGCGGTGCTTTGACCTTGATATGAATTCGGGCTTTGGAGAGCGGTTTTTCCTTCCAGAAGTTGAAAAGTGAGAACTTCTGATCTTCGGGTAATTCGAGAATCATGATTATGTCATTTTCTGATTGTTCATAACCTATGAGGATTTCATCGAAGAGGGCTTGCGCCTCATCGTCCGAGAATCCTTTGAGCTGGTAATGAATTTCGAATGCGACAGTATCGCGTTCTTCGGCTTCCAGCGAAACATTGCCCCGGTCAGCATCGATGGTTAGCTGACCAGGACCCTGTACTGAGAATGAACGCTCAACTACATGCTCGTAAGCATGTAGCTGAGCACCTATGATTAGAAGGGAAATGAATGGGATGAGGGATTTCATAATAGTTATGCTTAAGTGTTAATGAGAGACGACAGTAGTCCTATAAATGTTACTTTGTAATCGAGCTAAAGTAACATTTTTTTAAAAAAGGGGAGTGGTGCGATAGATCAGAGGTTACGATAGCGCTCGGTCTTTTCGAGCTCGATCACAATGGTTTCCAGGCTTTGAATGCGCCTTTCCAGCTCCTCGATCTTTTTAAGATCTGCCGGATTTGATTCCGGCAGATTCGCTTGGTGCTTCTTGAATTTATAGCGTTGTTTAATCACGTCACTGATAAAAACTATGGCGACAATGAATGCGATGGCTGTCCACATGATCGTATATGGTTAGAGAATCTTAATTCTAGTTTGTAGTGCTGTAAGTTGATATCAGGAATTGTGGAAACGGCGTTCCCAGTCTTTCTCGGGATCAGTGACTGCGTTTTCGAGCCGTTGTACGCGGCGGTCGAGCTTGCTGAGGATCGCCCGCATGCGTTCGATGGCACTGCGGCGAGTGTCCCCGTGTGTGTTGTAGAATTCCACCTCCTCATCGCTTTGGAAGGGAACAACCGGCTCCGGGCGCATGATGATTGCCATGATCAGATAGATGAATACAACGGGAAAGCCGGATGTGAAGATGGCGAACAATACAAAAAGCGTGCGGACGAGCCAGAGTGGTATACGGGTGGCATTTGAGAGGCCTTTGCAAACCCCGAGTATCATACCGTTGCGTGCCCGATAAAGTCCGTATTCGCAGTTACGCTGATAATTACAGTGCGTCATGATTTTTTCTTGGTTTCAGATTCAAAATAAATGGTTTCGAGAGCGTCTATGCGTTTTTCCATGCGCATTAAAGACTGGTGCATCTCCTGCAGCAACTGGGTATCCTCTTGTGAGGTTTGTCGCTTGCTGCGTTGTAGATAAATAATAGTCAGTGGGATGCTGAGCATTAACAGCGTGCCGCAGATAATGGGCAATCCGATTGACAGAAATATAGCGAGTGCACCTTCCATGATCGTTACAGGTTAGTATTATTATGCGTTGGAATCAATATTACTTTCGGTGCCTGGATTCGCAGGTTTACGCTTTGCCTTGAGTGCTTCCAGCTGTGCTTCGATTTCGTCATCGGTTTCGATGCTGCGGAAAGCGTCATCGACTGACTTGGATGCTCCGTAGTTTACAAGTTCGGCGTCAGCTTCCATGCGCTCAATGCGTTGCTCAAACTTATCAAACTTCATCATGGCCGCCTGGTTATTGGCCTTGCGGATGTGGGACTGAGTTTTGTGTGAGTTCTGAGCACGCAGGTGGCGTTGAATGAGCACCTTGTGCTTGTTGCGGGCCTGGTCGAGCTTCGCTTCAAGATCTGAAATATCTTTCTTATACTGTTCGATGATCTCTTCGAAACGTGTGATTTCTTCTTTAACGGCATCAATGCGGGTTTGGATTGCACGTTTCTCGATCAGTGCTTCTCTGGCGAGATCGTCCTTTTCACGCTCGATGGCGAGCTGTGCGCGTGATTCCCACCGGATAAGTTTATCGTCGAGGTTGGTTAGTTCACGACGGCTTTTGGCAGCCTGGGCCATTACGTTTGCGCAAGATGCCTTGATATCCACCAGGGTATCTTCCATTTCACGTACCATAAGGCGAAGCATTTTCTCCGGGTCTTCGGCACGATCCAGCATCGAGTTGATGTTGGCGCTGATAATGTCTGAAAAACGACTGAATATACTCATAAGATTAATTAGGTTTATATTTGTTTGTGCCAACTAAATAACATGAGGTGTGCCAATTCTATTTGAATAAATTATAAGTCATTGAATATAAGGCAGATAAAAATCCTAATTTCTTGTGTAAATTTTTTAGGTGATAATAAAATGGTTGAAATAGCTAAATAATTAGTGAAATATACCAATCATGGTTCGGAATTTGCAGGATCCAATTGGTGAGTCGACGACTTTTCTGGATTTCCAGAGTCGTCTGAGTGAAGTGGCCAAGATTGACCGGCCGGTATTGATCATTGGGGAGCGGGGAACAGGTAAAGAGATGGCCGCGCGGCGGTTGCATTATCTATCCCCTCGTTGGGAACAGCCGTTAATCACGATGAATTGTGCCGCGCTGTCGCCCAGTTTAATCGAAGATGAGTTGTTTGGGCACGAGGCGGGTGCTTTTACAGGGGCAACCCAGAAGCGGCAGGGGCGGTTTGAAGCTGCGGATGAGGGAACCCTGTTTTTGGACGAGATCGGGCAAACGCCTGCAGAGGTTCAGAGTAAGATATTGCGCGTAGTGGAGTATAATGCGTTTGAGCGAGTGGGCAGCTCGCAGACCATCAGTGTAGACGTGCGCATTATCGGGGCGACGAATTCGGACCTGCTGGAGATGGCGAATGCCGGTAAGTTTAAGAGTGACCTGCTGGACCGGTTATCGTTTGAGGTGCTATTTATACCGCCATTACGCGTCCGAGAAGGGGACATTCTGGTATTGGCAAATCACTTTGCGTCGCGTATGGCCTTTGAAATCGGGGAGAGTGAAATCCCAAGGTTTTCGGTCAAAGTTATGGATGCCCTGATGGATTACGATTGGCCGGGGAATGTGCGAGAACTCAAGAATGTAGTAGAGCGTGCGGTGTATCGGTCGCGTGGGAAGTTGGTCAAGGAAATCGATTTGAAGCCATTTGAGTATCCGTATGGAGATTTGGCGGAAACGGAACAGCCTAATACCAAAGAACTCCCAAAAGTGACTGACCCGATGGACGCACTTGCTCAAGGGGTTGGGGAAAGACCCTTTAAGGAAATCATCCAAGAAGTCGAAGTCACCCTTTTAAAAGAAGCATTGGATCGATGTGCCAGTAACCAACGAAAGGCTGCGGAGATGTTGGGGCTGACCTACCATCAGTGGAGGGGTCACTATCGCAAGTATGAAGAGATGTTAATAGCTGACTAAAAGTTAGCTAATATTTGCTTGAGTTAAACTCGGGTTTTAGACAATGTTGGTGTGTGATTGAGTGGTTGCCTATGACCACAATACCATGTCCCGCTTAACTATCCTGTCTATGTTATCATTGCTGCGTGCGTTGCTACTAACTGCAACGTTATCTGCGTTTATTTACAATGCAGGGGTCTCAGCTGGTTCAAAGGCGACGGATGCGGACATTAAGGCGGTGCGTGAGTTGTTTGAGGAAACCGCCCATGGGGTACCTTCGGAGCGATTTCGCGGGAATGCGAATTCACTCAAACAAGTGATCGACCTGGATTTTGCCAAAAGGCTTTATCAAATCCCGCATGCGATGGACGCCATCCAAGAGGTGTTTACGGGTGCAAATTATCAGGATATCAATCAGCGGCTCGGGCAGATCCGCAATGAGGTGAATTTACGTATTTGGGCGGAAATTGCCAAGGAATATGATATCCCCATAGAGTTAAACGATGCGGGCAAAAAGAATGGAGCCTTGAGTGACCTGGATAAGTTTTTTGCGGCAAATGGGAACCGCCTTGCGGGAGTGAGCAGTCAGCCCCGGGATATCCAGGCATTCCTCATCGAAGAGCACGGCAAACGCTGGCGGCAACAAATGGGGGTAGATCCGGTCAGCTACGATGTGATGCACTTTTCGAGTTCAGGACTGATGCGGGATTGGCGCATGTCCAACTCCCACTGGTCGGAGTTTGGTGTGGAGCTCGACCGCAGCATCGCTGAGCTTGCGGGTACTGAGGGGGCCTATTTTGTGCCGGGTGGATATAAGACGCAGGTATACACGCGTTATCACCTGGAAGGAAAGACTACGCGGATCGAGCCCCATGCAAATCCAGAAAGTGAGCCTACGCATATTAAGGATGTGGACGGATTAGCGGAAGGGGTGCTCGTTACTGAAGATTTACCGACTTCCGAAAATTCGAAGCTCTACGGGACCATCCCTTTTGATATCGACCGTACCGGAGCTCTGGGCTCAGTGCTACAGAATTATATGTCGGCAGTGGATACGGCAAATGCGATCAAAAATGCCAAATACAATAACCGCTGGATGGATACGGGATTGGTTCATCTCACGAATCTGGAAGTGGATTTTCGTCGATTAATTCTGGAAGGGAATAACTCGATCATCGATTACCATATAGAGAAGCTCTTTATGCCCTTAGCCGAGGAGAGTGGCGTGCTGGGCAGAATCGGGGATCAGGCCGAGGTGAAGCGGGTCATTGAAGTGCTTGCGAGGCTCGAGCTGGATAAGGTGATCCGTGGGTTGGGCAATGAACGACCGAAGCATTGGACTCCCGAATGGCAGAACTACCAGCCTAAGGATATTAATGAGGCCCGGGTCAAAATGGAGTATTTTGACCAGGAGATCGAGGCGATCCGCCCGGCATTTAGTAATGAGGAGTGGAACTCGATGTCTGACGAAGATAAGGCAGGACTCGGCGAGCGTGAATTTCGCAGGAAGGCACATGAGCTTGGGCGAGTGGGTGCGACCATTGCAGCTAAGCGGGTATTTAATGATGTCTTTACCTATGATGGGTTTGCCAAATTACGCCGCATCCATGGGACCGAGGCGGCGAAGCGGCTGGTTACTGAGCGGGTTAAGGAGCTGCATGCATCGTTTATCTTTATTGAAGATGCGAACCTGATTAATCAGGTGTTGGCGGAAGCTCCACCGGAGGCACGGCGGTCACTCACAGCGATTGCAGATATTGCCGATGCGCAACGTGCGGAAGTTTTGGAGATGAAATCCCGGGTCGAGCGGATTTCAGATGATCTGGAGAATGTGAAGCGTGCCACTAATCAGGTATTCGTGGATGACCTCGCCCAAAAGCTGAATGACAATAACCAGATATTGCGCGACCTGATCAATACCCTGGATATGCCAGAGATGGCTCGCATCTCGCCCGCGGATATCGCCCGCGGCAGCAATATACCCGGTGCCTATCGCCTGCGCCTGGGTGACCTCTCGCTGGAGTATGCGCGCCAGGAGATATCTGCGACCTATCGCGAGGCTGTCGAACGTATGATCAGTGAAGGTCAAATCGCGATTAGCCAGAATTCGCAAGAGGCCTTTGCAGCGACCAAGCGGTTCTTCGATCAGGATCTGCCGGATACCGTAAGGCCGACTAAGCTGATATCCGGTACGTGGGACAATTTTAAGGACATCGGGACGGTGGATGCTGCGGGAAAAGTTTTCGCTGCATACCTTAAGGGTGACTACAAGAAGATGGAGGAAGAGGCGCGGGATACTGTGCTGGGGAATGTCCCCATAGGGGGCACCGCCTATGGCTTTGCCAAAGCGATTAAAGACTATGAGCAGGGCAAAAGCACACCGCTGGTCATGTTTGTAGGGCAGCAATTACTCGCCCGAACGGCTGAAGGTGCGAAGTATGGAGGCTTGATCGGGGTGCTCAACACCATTTATGGCATGGAGCAGACGCTCATGGATATAGGCTGGACGGTTGTTGGACAACCGACTCAGGATGCGGCGATATCCTATATTTTGATGGGGGATCTCAGTGCTGTGGAATCTGGAGGTGGCGGAGGTGCGCTCCCCTTGTTTAAAGAAGAGACGATCGAACTGCTCGCTCAAAATGCACTCTTGCGAAACCGTGTAAGTGATGGGGATCTAAATTTTGAAGCACGTAAAAAGATACTTCGCTCCCATTTTCTCTCACAGGCAAACCGTAAGGCGACTGCACTCGGCAGGTCGGAGCCGGGGCCATTTACTGCCTGGGAAGAGGATCGCGAGCGTTCATTGCAGCGGGATTATTTCCTAAAGCACGAATATTGGTTGCGCAGGCTCAATTTTTACCAACAAACGCATATCGGATTTTTTTCATGGGTGGAATCGCGCACACTCGATGACAATTGGCAACGTATTGATAATAATCCGCCCAGCTTCCTGGAAGGGTATCCCCAGAGCCAGTTAGAACAGGATTGGGGTTTTGCCTATACAAAGCGACCAAACGGGAGCGGCTATTGGGATCATGAGCGTATCTGGCTGCATCGCTATTTCGACAATTGGGTGAGCGAATGGGAAAAAACGCAGCCCGAGTTTGGCGAGTTCATGTATTACCTGAATAACCGGGCCTTTACCGGTGACTGGCGGCAAAAAACCATCGAGAAGCTTATCGGCATGTTTCAGGAAGGCGAACTCTATGATTACAACATTAGTAAGGCTAAAGCTCAATCAAACCCAAGCTGGGGAAATGCGTTCAATGATTTAGTGGAAGGAGTATCCAATAACCTTGAGCGTGTGGGCGCAAAGATTTTGGAGGATGAAGGACTGGAGCGGCTAAATCGTTTTATGGCGATGGAGCAACTGTATTGGCATCCGGAAATCGAAAAACGCATCCGGGAGGGGTTTGAGCAGGCGCTGGATCGTGAGCCTGAGTATGAAGCGATTGAACCTGAGCTGAGCGTAAACTTCCCGCGTGCGGTGGCCCGTATGGGTAGTAAGTTGGACGGGGACTTTACGATTATCGGAGATCCCGAGCTGATCCCGGAAGATGTGCAGTTGGAGATTGAGTTCCGCCCGGTGCGGACCTGGGAGCAGGATCGTCCGCAGGAAGTGCTCGATGATCATATTTTGACCTTATTTGGGGTCGAGTTGGATGACGATGAGATCCAAGTGGCTGAGCATGAGGCGACCTTTCGGGCAACCTCTGCGAGTGATTCCGCTTTTCGTGCCGAGACCAAGGAGACCATCTACTGGGTTGGCTACTTCGATGAGGATGACGAGGACGAAGAGGGTGAAGATGACGAGACCGGTGAAGAGGACGAAGGGGAAGACGGTGACCCTCCGCTCACACAGGGAGAGATTGACAGCCTGACCGGACTGGTTGCCGGGGAGTTGGGCTGGATTGCAGCCAGCTGTGAGCAGGCCAAACGCGAGGCAACGGCGGCAAGGGATGGCTTCAATACGATTGCTAATGCGCTCCAACAATTGATGGAGGGTTGTCAGTCAACTCGTGATAAGATTAGCGATTTTCAGGGTGAGTATATCCAGCTCGCGACACTTTTACAATTTGCCCAGAATGCAGCGGACCAAGTCGCCCAAAATCGGGATGAAATGGCGCGCTTGAAAGACCGTGTGTGCAACCTGGCTATGCAGTATTCCAAGGCGAGTAATCCTGAGGTCCGAAATGATCTGATGGCAGAGATGCTTGATTTGCTGGACGATGCCAAGAATCAAAGAGGCACTGCGCTGGGGCTTATCACTCAGCTGTATGGACATATCAGTTCGATTGAAAGCTCCTACAACGAATACCATGCTTTATTGAAGGAAATCGAGGAGCTCACACAGCAATATTATCGGCTCGCTAACCAATATCAGGAGAATATCGAGCGGTTGGCAAATGCTGTCGAATTGCAGTCGACTGCTAATGAAGGTATCGCTCAGTTGGAACAGTTGCGGGATCGTGCGCTGGGGATGCTCGCCCGTGCTTCGGAAATGGGTAATACCGAGATGATCAATGCGGTGGAAGCGCAGATCGTGCGTATCGATCAGGCGATTGAGGATGCACGCCAATGTCCGATAGATTTATCTCAGTTAATAGGTGAAGCCCAGCTACAACAAACACAAGCGGCGGAGGTCATGCAAGAAGCCAATGAAGCTGTTCAAGCATTGCCGCAAAATCTGAATGCAAACGTGGATGTGGGAGTAATCGAGAGTGTGAATGATGACGCTCAGGGATTAAAATCCATTACAGAGCTTTTCTGGGAGTCGATCGAAAATCGATTAAATGACATTACCGCCTGTATCGAATGGGCCCGCGAGCAGGAGGCTCCGAAAGTCGGAGTGCCCAATCTCAGTGGTATGAGTGCGGGGAGTGCGATGCAAGCCCTCGAGAATCGTGGACTTAAGGCCAAGCCACTCGGTGGCGATCCGGCCCTCCGTTTGGAAGATCAGTTTAAGGTGCAGGACCAGGATCCACCCGCAGGCAGTTCCGTATTCGCGGGCTCTGATGTGACTTTCCGCATTTATGGCGAGGTGCAGGTGGTGAAAAACGCGGTGCCCAACGTGCGCAATTTACATGTAACGGATGCGATGGCAAGCATCCGCAATGCCGGATTTGAGCCCAATATTGTGGGCGGAGATCCGGCGACTACGGCAGCACAGTCCCACACCGTGCAGGATCAGAATCCGAGTTCGGGGGCTTTGGAAGAGGCGGGAACGCGCATTACGCTATGGGTGCGCGGTAAGTATGAAGCCCCGCGAGTCGAGCCACGTCCTCAACCCCAGCCAAGACCTCAACCCAGGCCTGAGCCCCAACCGCAACCTGTGCAGCCGCAGCCAACCCCACCAGTACAACCCCAGCCGGTAGCTTCGAAATATGTAGTGTTTGATGTGTGGCAGCCGGATGTTATGGCCAATAAACCGGATGATGTGAAGTTTAGTGATTGGTTGCAGAGGATTAATGTCAGCAATGTTCGATATAAAAAGGCAGATGATCAGTATATGGCTTTTGAGATTACCGGTGATGCTCTCGGCAGATATGATTATCAGCGAATCACTGCAGGCAATCGCTACTCGATGCTCATTGATTTGCGCATTGATAGTCTCGCGCAGAACCCGGGTGAGAGTAGTCCGAATTATCCGGTTCGATTAAATGGGGCATTCCTGTTTACTTGTGCCTATGTTTTTGACTCATTTGCTGCTTTGCGTGAGGTCTATCCGGATATTGGAGTCGTGAGTCAGCAAATGTTTGATCTCAAAAGTCTCATAAAAATTCAGGCGACGACCGGGAAGTTTTCAACCAATTTTCGGGATGAAGAAGGGAATGCAGGCAATTTTTATGGGGGCCCGATTGAGGAGGGATGGTCGCAGGGTGCGCGCAGTGCGAATCTGGAAATGATGAAGCAATTTGCGGAAATATTTGACTGCTTTATCGCGACGGCAGCCTATCGCGGGGCAATCCAAGCGGAGCCTGTGCAACGACTACGGGCTTTCCGCGATAAGATTCTTAAGGGAAGCGATGAGGGCCGGCGATTTATTGAGCTCTACTATAAACATGCGCCCGCATTGGCTATTAAGATATGGGAGAATCCAAAGCTGGCTAAGTGGGTAGGTCGCGGAGTCAGTAGTCTGGCTTGGTTGGCAGAGCGTTTTGACTCGGAGAATCATGTGCATCAATGGGCTTTGGAGAAGTGCTTATTGTCGGTTAATTTGCTGCTCGAGAAGCGGTCTAATGAAGATGCTGAGCAAGATTTATTGGAATACCCCCATCGAATCTTACTGACTCCCGAAAATCGAAATTATGAAAATTAGAAAAGTGCCTTCTCGAATTAGTGTGGTAGCGTTGCTGATTATTTTCACAACCATAGGCAGTGCGAGAACCCAAGTGGGTTACAGCTCGATCAATCTGAGAGAAATGACTGACGATGATAAGCATGGTGTCTATCGGGTACACGATCAGTATGAATTATTGAATTTAGAAGATACCTGGCTGCGATTTCCTCTATATGACGGGCATCTCAAGTATTTTGAGGCGAATTTGAGCGTGCTGATCAGTATGCAAAGCCATGAGGATGCATTGGTGGGATTCAGCCTGAGGCCTGAGAATTCAAATTCTAACCGAGAAGGCTGGTTTTTTTTCGGTATCCATTATGATCAGCGGGTAACCGTCCAATACAACAACGGAGTCGAATGGCAATTCCCCAAGATAGCGGAAGGGGCTGCATCCATGACTGATTTTAATGTTTTAAAAGTCATGTCGGATGGACGACGCCTGACCTTCTACCACAACGATACCCTTTTATATGAAACCGAGCCTGCTGATTTAGTACCCATGCGTTGTTTGATCTCCCAATCTGATAATTCACGCACCCGTATACTCGACTTCAGCCTATGGGAGCTCGAACCGAAGGAAGTAACGAGTATGCGGCCAGATTCCTCACCGAATACGGCCAAATCAGCCAGTGAGTGGAAAGTTAACAGTGTCTCAGGCGGTGTGGTGAATGTGAGCCGTACGGCCGTTGATAGCCCGGAGGTTGGGCAGCGGGTGAAAGTTTACTTTGTGATCCAGGATATCGGGATTGAGGCGCAGAAGGCGACCGGTACGATAAATATGGTTTATGATGAGAGCTTTGATGTGCGCATCGACTCCAATAGTGTTACCGGGGATATCAATGTCGGTGATTTCGTGCAATTGATTCAGTAAGGAGTATTTGATTATGAAAAATTACACATGTTATACCTTTCTTCTAGCTTTCCTGGTCGTGGGTGTTAGTGCCAGAACGCAGATTGGGTTTACAGAGTTACAGCTCAAAGAAGCAGCCCATGATAATGATTGGAGTGTTTATGAGGATAAGGAGTTTGATGCTTTTGTAGTAGAGAATTACTCGGAGCAAAATGTACGCTTTACCATATCTGAAGGTAAGGTAACGCGCTATGAATTCAGCCTGACTCTATTGGTTGAAAATGAGTATGATCGCTACGGGGTAGGCGGGATGATTTTGAATCCCCAGAGAGAAGCGACGAGTGGTCAGGGGTCGTATTTTTTTGGGCAGAACACCGATGGTAAAATCATCATCCAGTATGATAACGGGGATGATTGGGAAACCTTAAAAAACACTTATGATGAAGGGGAAAACTATTCCGGGCGCACTTTAAAGGCGGTCAGTGATGGAAATCAGATTGCGTTCTACATCGATTCTGAGCTCTATTATAAGACAGGAACGGTTCAATATGCTTCGATGTATACCCTGATCTATGTGCGTAAGGATACGCTGATGTGGGTGGATGACTTTGGACTTTTTGATTTTGAAAATAATGCGGTATCTCTAGGGCAAAATTATGATCCCTACGGTAAGGGAGTATATGATTTGGATTGGCTCACGCGTCCAGATTATATACCTGGGGGTAAAGGCGGTGGGGGTGGAGACCCTCTATTTGGCAGTAGCCCGGTGACTCTAGGGACCCAGTGGAAAGTGACCCAGGTTTCCGGGAACACGGTTACCGTAAGCCGTAAGCAGGGCGATAACCCAAGCGTGGGCGACAAAGTGAAAGTTTACTTCGTGATTGAGGATATCGGGATCGAGGCACAAAAGGCGACGGGGTCGATCAGTAGTGTAAGTAGTGCGACCTTTAATGTGCAGATCGAGCCTACCAGTATCACGGGCAAGATCCAGGCTGATGATTTGGTCGGAGAGCTCTAGCGTTTGATCAGGGCGTTGCCGTGCCAGATTTGCCAGAGCTGTTCTTCACTGGAGGGTAGGGTGTAGTCGGTAAATACCGATACCGCGAAGGCGCCATTCGCCCAGCCAAATCGCATGCATTTTTCGGGTGACCAACCCCTGAGCAGGCCGTAGAGCTTGCCCGCTGCGTAGCCATCTCCCCCGCCGATGCGGTCGAGCACGGAGATAGGTCGGGGCTCAGCGATGTGGAAATCGTTGCCTGCGGAGAGCATGGCACCCCACAGGTGGCTGTTGGCATCGATCACCTTGCGCATGGTGGTACTGATCCACTGGGCATTGGGGTAAGCAGCGCGTATACGGGCGACCATCTCTTTAAAGGGTTCAAAATCCTCAAAAAGCGTTTCCGATTCGTAGTCGACACACTCGACTCCTAGCGCGATAGGCAGATCGGGGCCGTAGCCCACGAACAGGATATCCGCATTGGACGCTATTTCCTTAAATACCTTGCTAAGCTCCCCTTCGCGGTGCTGCCAGAAGGAGGCCCGGTAATTGACATCAAAGGAGATGCGTGTGCCATTAGCCTTTGCGAGCTCGATCAGCTTGAGGCAAAAGCGCGCGGATTGGGGCGATAAGGCAGCGAAAAGCCCCGAGATGTGTAGAAGCTGCACACCCTCATCCACAAAGATGCGCTCGAGGTCGAATTGGCTGGCATCCATCATGCGTCCTACTTCCCCGGCCCGATCATTGAAGACTTCAGGACCTCTTGCGCCATAGCCACAGTCTGCATAATTGATCTGGTGTCGGTAGCCCCAAGGGCCGCCCTGGTCGAACATTGCAGCTTCAACCTGAATATGGCGTTTGGCGAGGTCGTTCCAAATGAGCTGAGAGATGGGGCTGCCTTTGACGACTGCTGTAAGCGCCTTTACGGGCAAACCGAGATAGGCAATCGGCGTAGCCACATTACTTTCAGCACTACTGACAACGGCCTTAAAGGTATCGGCAGTATTGAGGGGTTGTCGGTCAATAGGGTTCAGGCGGACGCCCATGCTGGTGGGGATCAGCAATGCATTTTTGCAGTTTTTTTTGAGTTCCATAAAAATAAGTCTGTTCATTATGTAGAATCCGTATTTAACCGTCAAATGAGAATACTTTGTTTACCTATACCCCAAAATTTGAATAGTAGAAGACTATGAAAGCCCTCGAACTGGTTGCTTATAATCAATTGGAATACAAGGATGTACCCATGCCCGAAATCGGGCCGGAGGATGTAATGATCCAGGTGAAAGCCTGCGGAATATGCGGGAGTGATGTACATGGTATGGATGGCTCCAGTGGGCGGCGCATACCCCCTATAATCATGGGGCATGAGGCAGCGGGAGTCATTGCGGAGCTTGGTAGTGGAGTGCTGAATGGACCCTGGGAAGTGGGGGATCGGGTAACCTTTGACTCCATGATCTACTGTGGTGAATGCGAGTACTGTTTGCGCGGACAAACGAACCTTTGTGACAATCGGCAGGTGGTGGGGGTATCTCCGGGTGATTACCGCAGGCATGGGGCGTTTGCTGAGTTTGTTGTGGTGCCGGCCCGTGTATTGTTTAAGCTTCCGGATGAACTGAGCTTTGAAAAGGCAGCACTCATTGAACCGGTTACTGTCGCCATGCATGCGGTAGATATGGTAAACGTGAGTGAGGAGGATACTGCACTCGTCATGGGTGCGGGCATGATCGGAACCCTGACGCTGCAGATGCTACAGGTGCGGGGCTGTGGTAAGGTGATCGTGGTCGATCTGGATGACAATAAATTGCGCAATGCCGCTGAGCTGGGTGCTAGCCTCACCCTGAATCCATCAAAGGTAAATGTGGATGAGGAGATTGCCAAATTGACCGGTGGAGTCGGCGTTGATCTTTCCTTTGAAGCGGTGGGTGTCACGCCTACGACCCAGGCTGCGATCAATAATCTGAGGAAAGGGGGGACTTGCGTTTTGATTGGTAATGTTACGCATACAGTAGAGTTTCCTATGCAGGCAGTGGTGACCCGGGAAATCTCAGTGTTGGGCAGTTGTGGCTCTGCCGGTGATTATCCGGAAGCCCTTGAACTAATCGCTAGGGGTAAGATTAATGTGGATGGGTTAATCAGTGAAATAAGGCCTCTCAAGGATGGAGCAGAGTGCTTTGAGCGCTTACACCGTGCTGATGAAGATTTAATGAAAATTCTACTGAAGCCCGAATAGTATGGCACGTATCAAGACTGGAATCATCGGTACCGGGAAAGTGGCGCATCTGCATGCAGTTGCACTTCAAAATAATCCGCATAGCGAGTTTGTGGCCGGGCATAGCCGCAGCCGAGAGCGGGTAGATGCATTTGCGCAGCAGTATGGGATTCAGGGATATACGGACCTTGAGGTGTTTTTTGAGGATTCCGGGGTAGAGGCGGTTTTGATCTGCACACCCCATCCTGCGCATGCCGAGGCTGCAGTGATGGCGGCTGAGCTTGGAGTGCATATCCTCGTGGAAAAGGCGCTGGCTTCATCTCTCGAGGATTGTGATGCTATGCTTGATGCCGCGCGGAAGTCGGGAGTGAAGTTTGGCGTGATCAGCCAGCGGCGCTATTACGAATGTGCATTGCGGGTGAAAAATGCGATTGATTCCGGTAAGTTGGGTAAACCGATACTCGGTATTGCCACGGTGCTGGGATGGCGCAGTCCGGAGTATTTTGAAAGTGATCCCTGGCGGGGTACCTGGGCGGAAGAAGGCGGAGGTGTGTTGGTGAATCAAGCCGTACACCAGCTGGATATGCTGCTCTGGTATATGGGCGAGATCGACCAGCTGTTTGGGTATTGGGGAAACCTGAATCACCCCAGCATCGAAGTTGAGGATACCGCCATCGCCGTAATCCGTTTTAAGAGCGGTGCTCTCGGTCAAGTAACTGCCAGTAACAGCTATAACCCTGCAATTCATTGTCGGGTAAGTGTGCTGGGTGAGAATGGCGCTTCAGTGGGTGTGCAAACCGATGGCGGTCAAATGTTTATTGCAGGTCAGGCACCGATTGAGGAACCGCCGGTTACCGATAGCTGGATGGTGCCCGGGGAGCAGCATCTGCTGGAAGAATTTCAAAAACAGGATGCGGAGCGCTTCCACTCGATCAATGCGATGGAATACTACCACCAGGTACAGATTGATGATTTTATCGATGCGATTCTGGAAGATCGTGAACCGGCAATTACGGGTGAAGATGGTAGACGGGCTGTAGAGCTGTTTACGGCAATTTACCGTTCGCAGCGGGATGGGAAGCCAATTCAGTTTCCGCTCGAGCCCGAGTATGATCGGGATGATTTTGATGGACGACGGTTAGTTTAACTGTTTAGCTAATATTTGGGGGATAAAGAGGTGTTGAATCGTCTCTATTTTAGAGGATAATTTATAGTAATCATTATGAATCAAACCCCTATTACTCGAAGAGATTTTATTGCGAAGTCCGCAGCGATATCGGCTGCTTCAACTCTGGCCATGCCGGCGATCAAGACGATGGCTGCACAACCCGATAAACCCATGCGCATTGGCTGGGTAGGCGCGGGTTCACGAGGTAGTGATGATATTGAGCGTTGTTTACGTGCAGTCCCTCAGGCGAAGGTCGTTGCGGTAGCGGATGTGTTTCAGGACCGCATAGACCGGGGTTTGAATAAGATCCGGGAAGCTGGATTCGGGGATCGATTAGAGGTTACTGAGGATACTACTTATCTGGGTTTCGATGCTTATAAAAAAGTGATTGATATGGACGAGGTGGATGTAGTTTTCCTTTTGACTCCACCAGGCTTTCGACCTGTCCAATTTAAGTATGCGATTGATGCGGGGAAACATTGTTTTCTGGAAAAGCCAGGCGCGGTCGATCCTGTAGGTATACGATCCATCCTGGAGAGTAGCGCGAAAGCAGATAGTCAGGGTTTGAGTATTTATGCGGGTATGCAGCAGCGCTTCATGCCGCAGTATATTGAGATCATTAAGCGGGTAAAGGACGGAGCGATCGGAGACTATAGCCATGTGGGTGCCTATTGGCTCGGAACTATGAAGAACTGGCACTATGAAGACCGTAAGCCGGAGTATTCGGACGTGGAATACCAAATCCGCACCTGGCCTTTTTACACGTGGTTGTCTGGGGATTGCTGCGTGGAGCAGCTCTGCCATAACCTGGATGTCAATAATTGGGTGATGGATGGGCCTCCTGAGATTTGTCGTGGAACGGGCGGGCGTCTACTGCGCAATGGTCCTGAATACGGCAATATCTATGACCACTTTGGCCTGGATTATGATTATCCTAACTTCGTGAAAGGCACCGGGATGAATGCGCAGATGCTGGGTATCAGTTCCAAAGTGGATAATACGATCACGGGCTCGAAGGGCGAGGCCTGGGTATCCCGGGGTGGCGGAAATATTAAAGGTGAGAATCCTTACAAGTACGAGGGTGAGCTGGATGGAGAGACTCCGATGTATCAGGCACTTTACAACAGCTTTGCAACCGGTGAGCAGTACAATATGACACCGGTTCTTGCTGAGGCTACGATGACCGCGATTATGGGGCGTTTTGCTGCATATACCGGGCGTGCAATCAGCTGGAAGTGGGCGATGCAAGGCTCTAAGCTCGACCTGAGCAAGGAGATCAATGAGTTTGGCCCATTGGCAGTCGACCCCGTGTCATTGCCGGGTATCACCAAACTGGTTTAGAGGTTTGCGACCATTGCCTGAAGTTTCCGCAGGGTATTGAGGTTTCGGGCGGTTGTTTCGACACCGAGGAGTTTTTCGAATTTTGCAGCAAGTTTGGAACGGCCGCTTCCATCCGGAGCGTGCAGATAGGCCCACTTATCATGGATTATGTAAGATTCGTTGGGGGCTTTAAGGGCATTCATATCCTGGATTTGAGCATGGCTGATAGAATCATTGCTCAGGTAGGTATGTATATGTTTGAGGGGTATCTTTTCAGATGAGTAAGGGCAGTCGGCTATAATGGAGTCCAGCTCATTCTTTTGAAGCCAGATACTGATTGTAGTGATAGCAAACTCATCCTCCAAGAGCTGATGAAATCGGGTGTTAGCCTGCTCAAAAGATAAGTCGGTTTTAAAGAGGATATTTCCACTCTGAATATAGGTCCTGGGCGATGGGAAGCCGATATGGGATAATGCATTGCGCAAATCCTCCATCTTTAAAAGGTTCTTACCACTTACATTGACAGCTCGCAGCAGAACGATCCAGGTGGTAGGCATTGCCTGTTTTAAGCAGCGGATTTCTCGTTGATCAGGTAAAACTGATTGCCGAAGATACGTGAAAAGGTGGACTCCAGAAAAGATGCATAAACCCAAAGCAGGGCATAGGTGATGATGAGTGTGAGCAGTCCGATACGGATTGCTGAGTCGAGATATTTGCCAAATTTCGGACCAAATGCCTGCCAATCGAGAGACTGGATAATCATTTGCGGGTCATCGCTAGCAGGAGTAACGATTGCACTGATGCGCCCGTCATCCGAAGTCTCGAATTGCTGAAAATTGGCGTTGGCGACGATTTGTGCGGGCAGGATCGTTTGATATTCATGCCCGTTGCCGGCTGCGAGTGCAATCTGATGGATTTCGACGCTGCCACTGGCATTGATTGGGTCGAAACGAATCTGGCTGGGATATTGTTCGGTGAGAGACAGGTAGATGGTTTCGTTTGAGCCCCCGTTCAGACTTACCCGAGATGAATTATCCTCACTGAAGCCATTGCCATGATCCATGAACACTTGGGCTACTCCACCGTTTTCAGAGTTTAGCGTGACCTTGAGGAAGGTCTGGTTAAAGTCCTGATGATTGGAAAGCATGTAGGCCTGAGCGACTACGATTGCCACCAATAACGAGGGTATGAAATAGCGCAGTTGTAAGATTTTCATTGCAAGTATGTTGGGTAAATTATTTTGTGTGTGAAAAATTTCAAGCTTAGTTCCACGTGGACTGTGATAAGTTTGAATACCCGATGCCTATGAAAAGATACAACATTGGAATACTCCTGATTGCATTTGCAGTGCTCATGCTGCAATTGGTGCTCATTCGCCTGCTGGATGTTATCTGGCACTCTAACATGGGGTATCTGGTGATTACACTGGCGTTATTCTCGTTTGGGGTATCCGGGGTGTATTATGCGATTAACCCACTGAAGGACAAGGAGCACTTCTATAAGGTAATGAGCCGCTTGTGCTTTATGTATGCAGCGAGTATCGGCTTGATTTTTGTAAGCTTCAACTATCTGCCCTTTCGGGTCGCTTACTTTGAACAGAGCATATTTTGGGGGCTAAGCAGCTTTTTGATCTTTTTCTTTTCACTCTCTTTGCCTTTCTTTTTTGCCGGTTTGCTGACGACGGTGGTTTTTTCTGCGAAAGCGAAGAATATCCAGCTGGTCTACTTTTATGATCTCGTAGGCGCGGGGCTCGGAACCGTAGCTATTATTCCACTGATTGAACCGCTTGGGGTTGGTGGAATTGTATTGGTACTGATGGGCGTTAACCTTGTTGTGGCTGGTATTTTCGCCGGGGTTCCGTGGTCCCGGTGGTTGGGCTATGGAGCGGGGGCATTCTTTTTGATTCTTCCGTTTGCTTATCCGGGATATATCGACCTGGGCAAGCATGTCGTGTCTAAGCGGGCGATTGTCGAGGCACGGGACAGTGATATCATCGAATATGAGGTGTGGGATCCCATTTCAAAAATCGATGTTGCTGACCTAGGGGGACGTAAGCACATCTATTATGATGGCGGTAGTCAAAGTAGTTATGTATATCGATTTGATGGGGATTACGATGCACTGCGGGCATTGATGCCGGATTATGCCACTTCTCATTTCTGGGAGCGGCATGTGATTGTGTCGCACTACCTGAAACAGGATACGGACCAGACTGTGATGGTGTTGGGAAGTGCCGGTGGGCAGGAGATAAAAGGGGCGCTCACTTATGGTGCCAGGCATGTGGATGCGGTTGAGCTGGTAGGCTCAGTCGTCGAGCTGATGGCCACAGAATATGAGGAATACAGTGGAGGCGTAACTACCCATCCGAATGTGAACAACCAAAAGGGTGAAGGTCGTAGCTTCCTGCGTCATACTGAGCTCCAGTATGACATCGTACAGATTTTCAGTAATCACACCAGCTCCAGTATTGCTTCGGGGAATGGTGCCTTGTCTACCAACTATTTGCAGACGGTCGAAGCCTATAAACTCTACTTTAACAGCCTCAAGGACGACGGTATTTTGCATATCAATCACCACGTATATCCACGTATGGTGGTAACTGCTGCACGAGCGTGGAAAGAAATGGGCCGTGAAGATTTTCTGAAACACGTAATCGTCTGGGAAGCCGCAGGAGCCCGGGATGATCTACCGGCGTTCCTTATTAAAATGACACCCTGGACCCAGGAGGAGCTCGATAAGATGTCCGCTTTTTTTGCCAATACAAGGCAGTTGCGCGTGAATCCGATCGATCCTTCGAACAATTATCTTCCTGCGGAATTCTTCACTGGGGATTTACCTCAGGAGATCATCGACCAGGTGCCTTATCGGATCAGTGCGGTGTATGATAATGATCCGTATTTTAACTTTTTGAGAAAGTCCCAGGATTGGCTGGAAGTTGATGCGCGTAATTATACGAATAAGTCGATTGCTGATTTGATGAATTCCCAGCTGACCAACACAGTGAGCAACGATATCATCCACATGGTGTTTACTGCAGGGGCTTCGGTATTTTTCTGTATCGCGTTTGTATTTGTGCCGCTCTTTAAGTCGGAAGTGGGTAGGGCACGGTGGGAAAATAAGGTTCCTACGCTTATTTATTTTTGCTGCCTCGGTGCGGGATTTATTATCTATGAGCTTGTGCTGATCCAGAAGTTTTTGCTGTTTATCGGATATCCGTTATACACTTATGGGCTGGTGCTCTTTTCCTTGTTATTTTCTGCAGGTTTGGGGAGTTATTGCTCTGAGCTGCTCAAGATATCTCCGAAGAACCGTTGGTCGTGGCCATTCTACGGTATCTTTATATATTCAGTGTTGTGGTTAACGTTGGGGAACTGGTTCCTCGATTCTGCCGCTATTGATAGCATGGGGCTGCGTATTCTGGTATCATTCCTGATATTGGTGCCTTTGGGTTTTGTGCTGGGCATGCCATTTCCGTTGGGAATTGTTTATCTTTCCAATAAACCCAGTGGCGGGGTAGCCTGGGCCTGGGCGATGAATGGGTTGTTTACCGTATTTGGCGGAGTGATTGCCGTGATCGTTTCAATCTTTATTGGCTTCAACAACACATTGCTCATTGCCTTTGCGTTCTATGCGCTGGCCTATATTTGTTCACTAAAGCTTTCGAAGGATCCGAGTAACGGCTAACAGTAGAAACCTATCTTGATTCTGGGTGCTTTATGGTCAGGAAGGGAATAGCCGTTATTGCCAGGATCATCAGCAGGACTATCATCGCGCTGCCGTAATCCATGATTTCGACGTCCATCCAATGTCCGTCGTGAAAAACAGAACGCATTCTGGGAAGTAAGATAACTGCTGAGATAAAGAGTGTATTTATGACGAATATAAAAGGAAGGCCGTATTTAACCCGGCTCAGCAGGTAACCGGCCAGTAAAGTCAGCATTAGCGGAAAATAGTAGGTGCCTCTGAAGATAGCGGCACTTCCGGGTACAAACATGATCAGTATCCAGATCAGCAGGCCGATTAAGCATGTTGTAAGCAGTTTTATAAAAGTTGATTTTTCGGTGGAACTACCGGTTTTCAGCAACAGTGGTATCAATGCAAATGCGAGCAATACAACCCCCATAGATACACAAAGAAACGTATGCATACATCCCCGTAGTAAATAACTGCCTGCTCCAAGTTGGTCCCAGAATCGGGAGTATGCGAGCGTGTAGTCACCGGTCAGGGATTTGAAGTTGTCCCATCTTCCTGTCAACCACTGCCTGAGTGAAGTAGTGCTTAGAGATGATTGGAATGCTTCACTTAATGACACATCGTCCATCGTGAGATATCCGGCGATGTTGATTTTTGCCAGTGCGTTTCCGGGCGGATCATAGCTTTTTTGGAAAACGAACCATGGGAGGAGTGTAAAAATAACAACAATGGTTGCCGCGATAATTGGGTTCCTAAGCTCAATACGTGTAGTGAATAGATAAACTACAAATATACCGACGAGCGCAATAATGTTGCCTGGATGTAAAAGCAGGCAGATTGCACTACAGAAGCCTATTATCAACCAATGGCCTAACGAAGCTGCTGATTTCTTAAAAAAGAGTAATTGAACCATCCAAAATAAAAACAAGACGGGAAATAGTCGGGGCCATACAAATGCAGCATTGTAAAGAAATGCTGTGGATAACAGGATGAGGCCCGCAATAAAATATTGCTGGCGTTGACTCAGGCCCACGGCATTGCAGAAACTAAAGACTCCTATGAGACAGGCAATCTGCAAGAAGGTAGAGAAGCCTTGGTAAGCTTCGATCTGATTAAAGTAAAGCGGGCTGAGGAGTAAATTAAGAGCAGCCTGAAGCTGCGTACGATCTGTTACTTTCCATTCAAGTATGTATGGCTTCAGGGAATCTCCATGGAGAAGTTTATCCATGGTATGGTAGGGCAGATAGTTATCCAGGGGGAGGGTCTCCAATACATAGCGTTCTTGTGCAACCTGTATTGAGTTTTCGGGATTCCAGATAAGGTGGTTGGAAAATGAAGTTAGAAGGAAAGCAGCGATGAGGACGATAACGCTGCCGGGTCTTACAAGCTTTAGATCTTTAATGAGAGCATTCGTATGCACAGTGGCTGTGAAAAAGGCATAACCCAGAATCCCGATACTTAGAAGGAAACCCCAGTAGTTGCTCCATAGATAGACAAAGAAGACGGCGTGTGCAATGAGGCATGGGCCGATGAAATAGAGAATAATTTTATATTCGGAGGCTTGGTTCCAGCGTCGTGAGATTATACGGTATCCGGCAAAACCAATGAGGAAAAAAGCGATGATTGGGAGTATTGCACTAAAGGTTGCGATGAGTGCTGTCCGAAAATTGGAGTATCTAAAAGCTTCAGGTATGGTAACCAAAGGTTGGCTAAGGGTTATCCATGAAGTGCGCGCGGGCTGATTATCCCTTGCGATGATTTGGATCATTTCACCCTGCCATTCGACAGGCAGTTTCCACTGATACAGACCTATGGGATCAGGTACCTTATGTACCGCAAGGGGTAATTCATCGCCCTGAGTATTGCGCAGAAGGATACTGATGCCTCCTTCCATCCAGTATCCGCTCAGGAATAGTGTTAGTGAAGCCGGAGCTTCAAATAATTCGCTGATGATCGTACCTGTGTAGTGGCCTGTTTCATCTGTGGAATCTGTATAATCTCCCAGCGTACCCCAGGTTTTTAAAGGTTGCGAAGTGATTTCTTCCAAATGCTGCTTCACCCATGATCCGTTTTCGACTACGAAACCCTCTGCCTGATATGAGATATCCAAAGTCTCTATTATGGTTTTTCCTGATACGTTGCAGGCGATAAAAACCCCCAAGAAACCAACCAATTGGATTACTTTTTTCATATTATCGCCAGACTATGATCGCTGCTCCTATGGAAATGAATCCACTGAAAATGCCCATGATCCAAATGAGTAGATTCTTCTGGGTATTGAGAGATTGTAAGTAAGTTTGGATATCGGGGATGATCAGATAAGGGTCATTTCCCGTTATCTTGAGTTCGAAGGTGCGTGTATTTGTGCTTTCTATGCTTAGAGGATCAATATGATGCGTGCTCAAAATGGATTCCCGGGTTATCGCTGTACCTCCAAAGTTCTTAAAGAAGGACAGATTGATCTGAGATAATCTTACCGGGTCCGCGTGATCCACAGGATCAATGCGCATGGCGATGGCTTCCTTGTGAATAGGCAATTTGAAGAACTGGCTCGTATAACCGGGATGAAGCGAGCTTCCCCAAGTCTCATTTTCGTTAAACCCTTGTCCCGTATCCCAATAAACTTTCACGTTGCCGGCAGGCGGCTCTAGAAAGTGTAGGAATAGGCTGGGTTGTGCGAGTAAGGAATGAAAATTGAGGTTAAAAAAATAGACGGCTACAAAGAGTGTAGCCAGTAATCCTAGTTTTATGAATTTCACTTTCATAAAAAAATGACTTCCAGCCACTAGGAAGTGAAATGTGCTTCCTAAATCAACCTCTTTTTATTAACAATCCAGCAAAAATTATTCGGGCTGTGTTAGCGGGTAATCGTTGTCATAAAGGTCTAATTGACGTTCTTTCCAGATAGCACCCTCCAGGAAAAGCGGGTGGGGCATGCGAACATCCCACAGACCAAGCGTTCTCAGCAGGGTATCTACTTTTTGAGGAAATCGATCCGCGAGGTTTTGCTGCTCAGAGATGTCTTCTGAGAGATTGTACAGCATCGGTGTGCGGTCTGGCAGGCGAAGCAGTTTCCAGTTCCCCCTCTGAATGGATGCACTGATGGTGAATCGCCAGAGTAGTTCCGGATTGGGAACTTGATCCCATCGATCAGCCAGGAGATATGGCATTAAGTCTGTACCATCCAGGTTTTCCGGGGGCGTTTCACCGGCAAGGTTCAGAAAGGTGGGCGCAAGATCCAGGGAAGTGATCGAGTGGGGGTAGGTTTTCCCTTTTGCCAATGTGCCCGGCCATGAAATGACAAAGGGTACCCGGATACCCCCTTCAAGCAATATCCCTTTTTGACCGTTGAGTGGGGGATTAATGGAGTAGTTTTGGTCGTTGGGACCGCCATTGTCGCTAAGGAAGACTACAAGGGTATTTTCCCGTATGTTAAGATCATCCACAGCTTTTATTACCTTACCGATGCCAACATCCATCCGGTGAACCATAGCTGCGTAGATACGTCTGCCCTCATCCTCAATATGGCTGTAGAGCGCAAGATCTTCATCCAGGGCCTCCATAGGAGAGTGGGGGGCCGTATACGAGAGGAAAAGATAAAATGGATTGTCTTTATTACGTTCGATAAAGCGAACGGCCTCACGAGTCATATCGTCAGTCAGGTAGGTGATTTTAGGATCATCAGTATAGTTGCTTTGTATGGTTCGGGATGGAGACTGTGGCGTATCGTAATAAGTGCGCGCTCCTGCGAGCAAACCCCAGAAATCATCGAAGCCCCGGTTTAGCGGGTGGAATTGTGTATGCTCTCCCAGATGCCATTTGCCAACCAGACCGGTACGGTAACCGGCAATCTGTAGTAGGCGGGGAACGGTTGGCACGTCCACAGGAAGCCCTCCGAACTCAGGATCGAAACCGGGTTGACTGGCCGCGAGATTATTATCGAACCCAAAGCTCACCTGATTTCTGCCTGTAATGAAACCCGCACGTGAAGGAGCGCAGACAGGAGCAGAAACATAGCCTTTCTCAAAAACGATCCCGCTTGCTGCCAGGTCATCCAGATAGGGAGTATTGATCTGGGTACTGCCATGAAAGCCAACGTCTCCATAACCCAGGTCATCGGCCATGATGACGATGAAGTTGGGAGATTTTGCAGATAGGGATGCAAAAGCGGTGAATAAGGATAAAATAAGAGTGGGTGTTAGAATTTTCACTTTAACAATATTTCCTTTTAAGTTATGTCTGCAATCTAAGACACTTAATGGTGATGTATTACCGTAAAATGATTTTCACGTTTCAATCCTAGAAGCGATTACCTTATTTAAATTACATTTGTATGAATATGAGATCATGTAAGTTATTATCTGTGGTTGTTATGATTTGTTTCAGCCTCTTTGCTTCAGCAGACGTAGAAAATGCTCAGCCCAACTTTCTGTTTATTTTTGCGGATGACCAATGCTACGAAACGATAGCAGCGCTGGAACACACCGACATTGATACGCCCAATCTGGATCGGCTTGTAAGGGAAGGTACCACCTTTACGAATGCCTATAATATGGGTGGTTGGAGTGGTGCGATTTGTGTAGCCAGCCGCACGATGATCAATACCGGTCGTTTCCTCTGGCGTGCATATAGGATCGAAGATAGGTTGAGCGCTGAAGTAAGCGGTAAAAGAACTTGGCCTCAGCTGCTGCGTTCGGTCGGCTACGATGCCTACATGACCGGTAAATGGCACGTGGATGCAAATGTTGGCGACATGTTTAATTATGTGGCCCATAAGCGGCCGGGTATGCCCGGGCCTACCAACCCTGAGGTCTATCCGGATTCGTACCAACGTCCGAAAATTGGGCAGCCTGATCCCTGGACCCCGCAGGACCCACGATATGAAGGATTTTGGGCGGGTGGAAAGCACTGGAGCGAAGTACTTGCGGATGATGCGGAAATGTTTCTTGAGCGCGCCACAGATTCTGAGAACCCTTTCTTTATGTATTTGGCATTTAATGCACCGCATGACCCACGCCAATATCCGCTGGAGTATGGTGAGCCTTATCCCATGGAGCGTATTGCAATGCCTGAAAACTACATGGAAGAATACCCCTACATGGAAGGGATGGGTGCCGGGCGGGATTTGCGGGATGAGAAACTGGCTCCCTGGCCACGCACTGAGTATGCAGTCAAGAGCCATCGACGGGATTATTACGCGATCATTACTCATATGGATGAGCAGATCGGCCGCATTCTGGATGGCCTGCAAGTTACAGGAAAAGCGGATAATACCTATATCATCTTCACCGCAGATCACGGACTAGCGGTGGGGCGTCATGGGTTCATGGGAAAGCAGAATATGTATGAGCACAGCTTGAAACCCCCGTTGATATTGGCCGGGCCGGGCATTCCTCCGGGAAAGCAGATCGATACCCGGGTGTATTATCAGGATGTTATGCCTACAACTCTGGAGCTCGCTGGGGTGGAGGTGCCTGACTATGTGGAGTTTAAGAGCCTGTTACCGTTGATAAACGGTGAACGGGAAGAGCAATATGAGCGGATATATGGGGCCTATCGGGAGCACCAGCGTGCGGTCATTGAAGATGACTTTAAACTGATTTATTATCCGAAAATAGATCACTATCGTATGTTTAACCTGGCTGAGGATCCCTTCGAGATGAATGATCTTGTGGCAGATGCAAATTATTCGGATCAATTGCTAAAGCTTAAGAAAGCTTTGGTTGTGCTCATGGAGGAAATGGAGGATCCGGTAGCTGAACCGACTGGGCCGGTCTGGGATACTAAAAAAAAAGTACATTAGATGACGAATTTAAGCGGGTAGAGATTCCTGCCAGCTACGATGGCACCTTACAGCCTGCCATTTTCAGGGCTGCAACCGGTGAAGCTAAACGTCCATTAGCGGTTCGCTTGCATACCTGGTCGGGAGATTATCAGCAGCAGGATCCCCTGGCTGAAAAATTTGCCGCAGAAAACTGGAACTACATTTTTCCCAATTTCCGGGGAGCGAATCGTACACCCGAAGCCTGTCTGAGCGATGCTGCACTGAGCGACCTGGAAGACGCGCTCGATTTTGCGATCAAGTTAGGCAATGTAGATAGAGATAGAATATTCGTAGTGGGAGTCTCAGGCGGAGGTTATGCAGCGCTGGGTATGTATTTAAGGAGTAAGCATCCGGTGCATACCTACTTCAGTTGGGTTCCGATTAGTGATCTGGAGTCCTGGTATTGGCAGAGTAAGAATCGTGCTAATAAATATGCACAGGATATCCTGGATTGTCTCGATGCGGGGGCTTTACTGGATGTTGATTTTGCCCGTGACAGGTCACCGCTTTACTGGGAGGATCATTCCCATCCTGCAGCCCAATTAGAGATTTTCGCTGGGGTTAATGACGGTTACCAAGGGAGCGTGCCGATTTCTCATTCCTTGCGGTTTTTTAATAAACTGGCTCAGGAGAGAGGTTTTTCGGATGCCCTGATCCCTGCGGAGGACCAGGTGCAATTATTGACTCGTGGTTACAGCATTTATCCCGAAAGAGGAACGATCGAAAATCGTGCGATATTATATTCAAGATCCATTCCCGGGGTAGGGCTCACAATATTTGAGGGCAATCACGAGATGCTCACTGAGTATTCGTTTCAACGTCTGCTTGAGCTGGCGGGCAATTAAGTGGTTTAGAATTTGTTGCTAGTTTCTTTAAAGAGCTCCTGAAGTAAAAAAGAGGCATCCTGTATGCCTCTTTGGAGTTAAATGGATTGTTCAATGATGCGGTAATCCAGAAGGTGCGGCTCTGGTATCATTGGAGCATGCAAGAATTACGTTACAATACTCCGTTGTTTTCGACGGGTTTGAGCGTTATTTCGCCATCCACGGTATTGAGTTGTATCATGATACCCCCATCTCCCAACGTCCCCTGCACACTTGAGCCGACAGGTGATCGTGGCATTTTTAAGTTGTTGTTAGGCATCTCGATGATGATGTCACCGTCAATCGTGTTTGCCTGAATATCCGCATTGATGTCTGCGGGCAGCTCCAGATTGAGATCTCCATCCACGGTGTTGCAGTGAATCGCGGTTAAACTTTCCAGGTTTCGGCTGATAAGGCTGATATCTCCGTCTACCGAGGCGATGTAGAGTCCGCCAGTAACATTGCTCAATATGATGTTGCCATCTATCGAATGGATCTCGTGTTCTCCCGAGGTGTCTGAGATTTCTATGTCACCATCTGTGTTTTGCAGTTTCAGATTAACCTGGGACGGGCCTTCTATGATAATGTCCGTATCCGACAGGACATCGGGCGGAAGCTGAATTTCCAAGACATGATTTTCTTCATTGTAGTTCAGATACGCTCGCATGAATTCGAGCTCTTCGTCTGCATCATAGTCACTGAGCGTCACGGTAACGGTATTTACGCCACCGCTTCGGTAAGTGATATTGCCCTCCAGATGCATGTGCCTAAGAGTCAATGCTTCGTCTTTCAAAGGAATTTCGACTTGTGCGGTTTGTCCTTCAAAAGGGATCATGGGTTCCGCAAAGAGGTAGCTCGCGGCTATCAGTGGGAGTAATGCTATACTTTTCATATTCGTTTGTGTTTGTTATTAAATAGTAGAATTGAGCATACGGTCGATGATCACACGATTTTTGCCCTGAGCTTTGAGCGCATCGGCTACGGGTATGTATTCAGTGCTTTCACCGTATTCTATGAGAGATTGTAATATACCGAACTGGACCACCGGGGCATTGAGCTGTAGGCAGATATCGGCCAGTTCCAGGCGGACTTGTTTCGAGCTTAGATACGTGCTTAATGAGTCCAGTGCGGTGAGTTTTACGGAAGTCGAGGGATCATTAGCCAGCGTGTTGAGCAGGAGTTCGCCCTTGGTTTCTCCCGGCTCGAGCCAGAGGTTTGCTTTATGCAGGCCATCCATTCGCCGCGACACAGAGCCCTCTTCGAGTAGATTGATCACCATCATTTCACGTATCGAGCTCAATTCTGCTTTTAGATTGGAGGTGTCCTCGCTGGTTCTTTGAAACTGGATACCACCGAAAAAGCTGACCATCACAAAGCATGCTGCGATTGCCCAAGTGTTCAGCAGCCCCTTGCTAAATGGCGTTATCTTTGATTCACGGGTGGTCTGTTGTGCGGCGAGGCCATCTTCATAACCATCGTTATAGGCGGCCAGCCGTATTTGAAACGTTTCACCTTCTTCATCAACGGGAGGGGTGTCCGGATATTCGAGTTTGCCGAGTTCATTCCAGAGTTCCTGATCTTCAGGATTGATGTTATCGTTCATGCCATTTTCCTTTCACTAAATTGTACGAATAAGTTTTTAAGTTCTCCAAGCGCCCGATGTATGCGCACTTTAACGGTACTTTCTTTACAACCGATCAGCTTACCGATTTCACGGTGGGTAAGCCCCTGAAAACGTGCGAGTATCAAGAGCTCCCTTTTCTCCTCTGGAAGCGCTTTGAGTGCTTTGCGAAGTATTGCTTTATCATCCTTTTTGTTCATATGACGCCGGATATCCTCGGGTGCTTCTGTTTCTTCGATTCCTGAGGTGTCGTCCTGCATATGGGGGTTTCGTTTTAGTTTTTGCAGGTAGTCCGCGTGGCAGTTGCGTGCTATTTGATACATCCACGCACGAAAAGGGTAGCGATTCTGAAAAGAGTCGCGATAGCGCAGCATACGCCAGAATGTCTCCTGGGCGAGGTCTTCTGCGTCTGCAGCTCTCACGCCTCTATGGATAAGGTATTTCAGAATGACCGGCTGATGTTTCATAAAGAGCAACCCCATACAGTGTAAATCGCCCTGTTGGGTGCGTATCATCAATTCGGTATCACTTACTGGATGCATGGATGGATTCAAGTTGTAATAGAGTTTTTATAGGTGAATACCGATAAAAATGAAAAGGGTTACCGAATTTTTTAAAAGAATATGGGGAAAAGGGCGTCTAGAATATAGTTATGTTACGCTTGGTTACTATTTTAGGATTTGGAATTTGTGGTTCTTTTTTGAACGCGATTACTGATAAGCCCAATATCCTCATGATCTTTACGGACGATCTGGGTTGGAGTGATTTGGCCTGCTATGGGCACCCTTTCCACGAAACCCCCCATATTGACGAATTGGCTGCAAGTGGGATGCGCTTTACCGATGCTTATGCCGCAGCACCCGTCTGCTCGCCAACGCGCGCGAGCCTGTTCACAGGCAAATATCCGGCTGAGATTGGTATAACGGATTGGATCCCCGGTTTGCAGGCAGTTCGCGGGCTCAGACCCAATCGCTTGCTGCAAGTACCTGAGATTCTCAACCAATTGCCGTTGGAGACAAGCACGATCGCTGAGCGGCTTTTGGAAGCCGGTTATGCGACTGCGCATATTGGCAAGTGGCATCTGGGCGAAGAGGCATTTTACCCGGAGCATCACGGCTTTCAATTTGCAGTCGGCGGGCATCACCGTGGATATACGCCTAATTATTTTCACCCGTTCAGTGGAGTTGACTATGCCACCCAGAAACTGCTCGAACTGCCATACTACGAAAAAGTGGGTAAAGCGGGTGACCATCTGGATGATGTGCAGACTGAGGTAGCGATCCAATACATAAAGGATCATCAGCATAGCCCGTTTTACCTGAATTTATCCTATTATCTACCCCATACCCCACTGGAGCCAAAGCCTGTGCTCCTGCCCAAATATGAAGAAAAGGCTACCCGCTACAAGGGCAGGCATATCGCCAATCCCCGCTACGCAGCAATGATCGAGACCATCGATACTAATGTCGGGCGCTTGGTGGAGTTGTTGAAAGATCTGGATCTCCTGAAAAACACGCTCATCGTATTTTACTCGGATAATGGAGGTTTGCACAATAAGGCCGGAAAATACCCCGCTCCAACTAATAATTACCCGCTGCGTGCCGGCAAATCCTCGATCTATGAAGGGGGCATACGCGTGCCCCTCATTATGAGTTGGGAAGGGATAATTGAGGCTGGCAGTGAGTCTTGCGTTCCGGTAAGCACTCCCGATTTTTTTGCGACATTTATGGAGCTCGCAGGAATGGAGGATGATTACAGTTCCGGAAAGAGCTTGTTGCCGCTGTTCAAAGGTCAGGGACGGCTCGAACGGGATGCGATATACTGGCACTACCCCCATTATCATAGTAACCCGGAGGCGATCCCAGCGGGTGCCATTCGTATGGGGCCGTATAAATTGATTGAACTGTTCGAGGGCAATCGGCTGGAATTGTATGATTTATCGCGGGATATCAGCGAGAGTCAGAATATCGCTGGTGAGTATCCGGGTATAGCCCAGCATCTGCATCATAAGCTTAAGCAATGGCAAAAAGCGGCAGGAGCTCAGTTTCCAGTGCCGAATCCAAAATACAATCCTGCGACGAAGTAGCGTTAATACAGGTTTATGGGTATGCTCATTAAGTGGCACGATTTGCTTATCGCGTGCTGTATTCCAGTTCCAGCTTTAGAAATTGATTCAATAACTTTGCGAGTTTCTCTTTGCTGAAAGGTTTTGTCAGGAATGAATCCATACCCGCTTCCAAGCATTTTTCTTCGTCTTCCTTATAGGCCATGGCCGTCAATGCAATGATGGGTATTCGGGTGTCTATTTCGGGTATTACGCCGGAACGAATCCTTCGTGTGGTTTCGAGTCCATCCAGTAAGGGCATGTTTACATCCATTAAAACGAGATCATACGAGTGCTTTTTTAACATGCTTAAAGCTTCGACACCGTCACTTGCAAAATCACGTTCAAAACCCAGTTTTGTCAAAATTTGCCCCACCACCTTCTTATTTACCTGATTATCCTCTACCACCAATATTTTGTGATCGGTGTTTAATTTTTCCAATTTTTCAGGAATCCGGGTTTCGGAAGGTACACTGTCTGGCGTTTTTTTAACTTCGATCTTGCTGTAAAGTGCCTCAACGAGGTCTTTTTCCTGTACCGGTTTGCTAATGATACTCGTAAAGCCTGCATTTTCAAATGGTTCGAAATCGATGTTGTCCTGCAAAAAAGCCATCAGTAAAAGGGGAGGGGTTCTATTTAATGCAATTTTGCGAATACTCTTTGCAAGATCCAGGATGTCTTTATGTTCATCTGCGGAATAGTTAAACAAGATGCAGTCAAAGCCTTGGTCCGTATTGTATTGTTTTTCACAGATATGCTTTGCCAGTTTGTTTGAATCCACTTGATAGGTGAGGCATCGGGCACGATTTAGCAGATTGGCAACGGCTGTTCGGCTATTGTGCTGTCGATCAATCAATAATATCCGTTGGCCTTCCAGTGGATGATAGGAATCTTTTTTGCGAGTAGTCCTAAGCGGGAGTTTTATCCAAAATGTTGATCCTTTACCTTCGACACTCTCCACTCCAATGCTGCCTCCGCATAGTTCGCAGATGCGTTTTGTGATCGTGAGACCCAGACCTGTGCCTCCAAATTCACGTGTAATCGAGTTATCTGCCTGGTTGAATGGTTCAAATACACTATCGATTTTCGATTGCGAAATACCGATTCCAGTATCCTTCACCTTAAAAAGTATAACTTTTTTATCAGGCTTACTATCGAGAAGACTGATCATGAGGCACACTTCCCCCTTTGCCGTGAATTTTATGGCATTTCCAAGTAGGTTCACCAGCATCTGTCGGATGCGGGTGGCATCTCCATAGAGATAGCGAGGGATTCTGTGGCATATGCTGGTAGTGAATTGGATTTTTTTATTATAGGCCTGTGTATGGAGCATCAGGCTGATATCGTCGCATAACTCCACAATATCAAATTCTTCATTTTCGATGCTGGTTTTACCTGCTTCGATCTTAGAGTAATCCAAGATCTCATTGATGAGGTGCATCAGGGTCTTGGCGCACCCACGTATCACTTCGACCGCCTTTTTGTCTTCCTTTTTAAGATCTTCTTCGATCAACAGACCCGACATACCGATTATACCGTTCATGGGAGTACGGATTTCGTGGCTCATGTTTGCGAGGAACGCACTTTTGGATTGATTTGCGATTTCAGCCTGGTTTTTAGCCTGGATGAGTGCCTGTTCCATTTTTATGCGCTCTTCAACTTCAAGTTTGAGTGCCTGATTGTGTCTGCGAATGCGGGTTGTCACATATTTATGAATAATGTAGCCGACCAATAGTATGGCGCTCAAGATAACGGATCTAAATATCCAAGTACCCCACCAGGGTTTTTTTACTTTAATATCGAGCGTGATTGGGTATTCAGACCATACACCGTCATGATTGGTAGCTTTGGCCTGAAGCTGATACTTGCCGGGTTCCAGATTATTAAATTTGATCGTGCGGTCATTACCGAGATGATTCCAGTAGGTTTCGAAACCCTTTAGACGGTAAGCATATTGTGTTTTAGGGGGAGCATAAAAATCAAGTGATGCAAGGTTTAAGCTCAGGTAGTCTTCCCAGTGTTCAAGTACTATTTTTTGGCGGTCAAAAATATGGGGGTCACTCTTTTCGCTGAGCCGATGGTTCACGAGTTCGGTGATGTGTAAAGGGTGCTGTTCTCTATAAATTTGCATTTCAGAGGGATCCAGGATGACAACCCCATTCTTTCCCCCAAAGACGATTCTCCCATCATGCAGTTTTTCATGGGAAAAGAGTTCAAAACCGCTCACGTCCAAACCATCGTGCACATCATATGCGCGCGATTCGCCGGTATTCGGGTTAAATTTACATATTCCCGAAGTAGTACTAAGCCATAAATACCCGGAGTCATCTTGTTCGATTCCGTATACAATATCGCTGGGTAAACCGTTTTGCGACGTATAGTTCTCAAATGAATTTTGATTACGATCCCACTTAATGAGCCCACCCCGGGTGGCTAACCAGATGTTGCCACTGCTATCCTCGAGGAATGCCCGGATCTCGGGGTTGATAAGGCCATGCTCAAGGGAATGCACCGTGAAGTTTGTCTTATCTTCATTAAACTCCAGGACACCATGGTCTGTACCTGCGTAAAAATTACCCTTCGAGTCTTCGAAGAGTAGGCGGAATCTTGTTTGTTTTTCAAAGCTTGAAAAAGCTTCATTGACATAAAGTTTTTCAAAACTGTCCGTTTCCGGTAAGTATCTCAAGATGTCATGCCGGGTAGGTACCCAAAGGTTGCCGGATGAGTCATTTGCCAATTTGTAAACCGATCTTAAATTTCTACCTATGGCGTGTTCTATTTTCTCATTGTAACTGATGAATGTTTGTGAGTGCTCATCAAAGCGTTCCAAGCCGCGACCGTTTGCAATCCACATTAGTTTGTTTTTGCATTCATGCACATATAGAATGGTAGAATTGCTTAATGCGCCCGGCTCATCGCTTTCGTCGTAGTGGTTAAACGTTTCGCTCAATGGGTCATATACTGAGACTCCTGATGATTTTGAGCCCAGCCATATGCGCTTTCGAGAGTCTTCAGTAATACCGTATATATGATATCCGGGGAGACTGTTGGGATTGTCAGGTTGATGCTGCCAATGGGTGTAGTTAAATCGTTTCGGAGTGATCTTAGTGAGTCCACCGTCTTCAAAACCGATCCAGATAATGCCTTGTTTATCCTTAAAGAAGTCGGTTACCCGTAACTCATTCTTAGATTCCAGCATGTTGGTAAGTATCCTTCGGGTAGCCGTATCTATGCTATCGAGGGTCTTTTCGTTAGCGACCCAGAGCGTGCCACTATCATCCATATGGAGTTGCTCGATGTCATCGTCTCCCAGTGAACCATGCCCCTCAGTATCCGTGTATTGGGTTAGTGTATTCTTAGGGGTGTCCAGAAGCAGCAACCCATAGTCTTTGGTGCCTAACCATATTTTGCCATCCAAGCCTACCTGAATTGAGCTGATATCCAGCCATTTGGATATGCTGTTGTCCAGTTTACTTAAATCAATGAAATCTAAGTTCAATGAATCGGTATTGAGCTTATAGAGGCCGTGATTGGTTCCGAGTAACAATTGCGTATCTGAATATCTTGTGATCGCGTATACGTTGTATCGCCAATTTTCGGGTAATCCAAAATTAGACTTTGCAATGCGTGTCACGTTCCCGTCTTCCGTGTCAACGCGAACGAGTCCCCCATAGTCCATTAGGCTCAACCATAATTTTGATCCTTGCCCCTGAAACATACTGCTAATGGTGGATTTTTTGAGATCCTCATCTTCTTCGCTAAATTCAAAAGTGTAAAATCCGCTCTTTCCAGGTTCAAACCATTGTAAGCCACCTCCCCGGGTTCCCAGCCATAAACGATTTTGATTGCGATCTTTGAGAAGGGTTAAAACCCGGTTGGAATATAAGCTATGGGTATCATTGGGGTTCTTGCGAAAGTTGTAAAAGCGCTTGCCATCAAATCTTGATAATCCATCCCCGGTGCCGATCCAAATAAACCCAAAGTCGTCTTGTGCTATGGCGTTAACATCAAGCATGGGTAGCCCATCGCTAACACCATAATGCTGAATGTTATAATTATTAATATTAGCGTGAGCAACAAGACCTATTCCCAAACACGTAACTGCAAGGGCATTATAGAATCTATTTAATAGTGCTCTCAAATTTGTAATGATTTGCCTGTAAATACATTACAATCGTCTTTTTGGGATTCTAAGTAAATAGGTTACCGATTTTTTTTTGTCGAATTTAAGGATTTTGATTAAAACAGTAGAGCAACTAATAATAAAAATTCTTTTCCTGTATAGAGTTCGAGGTTAGCTTATCAGAATTAGTATTAGAGTTTCCGTTTGTTCGTTACGGTAACTGAATTGATGGTAAGATTATTGGTACGTGACTGGGTTCTATTTAAGACTGTTTGCGCTGGGAATGCTGGTGATTCCATTTGTGGTATCGGAGCATCTGACTGAGTATGCGAATTTCCCTAAACTGCTCTTGCTGCATGGGCTCATCTACTGGGTATTGCTGATTTCACTATTTGATAAGCCATTTCGGCAAAACCTGATCCGTAATTTCCGCAGGTTAGTAAATCCGGGCATCCTGGCCCTATTAATTTGGGCAGGCATCACTATCAGCTATAGCATTGATCGTTTTGAGGCGGTACATAGCTTCAATCAGGCTTGGATGTGTTTTCTGTTGATACTCTGGGCTCAGAGTGTACCGAGGTTGGATCAGTTACAATCTTTGCTGCAAAGGGTATTCACTCTTTCGGGGATGGGCATCGCCGTGCTAATCCAGATTCAATTTTATACAGGGTGGGATGGCATTGGCCAGTCTGTTGGCCCTGCTGCCACTTTTTTTAATAAGAATGTAGCGGCTCACTTTCTCATCGTCAGCCTCTGTTTTTCAATTGCTGAGTATTGGACTCGCGAAACTTCTAAAGCCCGCTTGCTCTATTTGTTGAGTGTGTTGCTCCAGCTTCAGGCATTTTTTCTGATCAATTCGCAGGCGAGCACCCTGAGCCTCATTTTGAGTGTGGGATTGGTATTGGGTTTACTGGTTTTTGCGCATCGTAATGAATTTATCAGCTGGGTAAGCACCTATCGCTTAAGGGGAATTGCTCTCATTGGTGTTACCTCGTTTGCACTGATTACAGCCAGTTTCTCGATTGGAATACGGGACGAGGAATCATTCTGGGGCAGGTGGTTTGATTTTAGCAGCTATTTTGAGAATGAGGAGTTGGACAGTGCCCGCTTTGAGGAATCCTCAGCAATACAAGTGCGACTATCCCTTTACCGAAATACCTTACACATGATAGCGGAGAACGATTGGACAGGGGTGGGCCTGGGTTCATGGAATGACCATTATCCAGCCATCCCTAGTGAGACGGGTGATTATCGGGCAATCCTTCTCAACAGGATGCCACATACCGCACATAATGATTATCTGCAGCTTTTTGCTGAGACGGGTTGGGTGGGTGCGCTCCTTTTCATAGTAATTGCTCTATTGATTATCCGAAATCTCACTGTCCTTTTTAGAGAAAATCCATTCTTAGTATTACAGCGCACCCCGATATTGATTGCCCTGCTTACGATTCTCATGAATGCAGCACTCAGTAGCTATGCCAGTCTGGCCTGGGATTCGTCTATATTTGCATTGTGCCTAGGGCTAATACTTAACCGTAGCAAAGAACGTTCGGATGTCGACGCAGCCAACCGATTATCGCTATTGCCGAAGACGTTAGTGATCACAGTCTGTGGAGTGGTATCCCTATTAATTACTACTCTGGCCTATGGGCAACGTTTCCATGCGGATATACATTGGCTTGAGGTTATGAAAGCCTTCAAGAGGCAGGACTACCCGGCAGCCGTTGAAGCAGGTGAAACGGCGCGAGCAATTTTGCCCGTGCATGATCGTATATTACCCTACTTAGCGAGGGCGTATTTTAACTCGGGTCAATTTGAGGCTGCAGAGGACTGTTTTAAACAATATTTGATCGCACATCCTTATCACCTGCATGTTCGTTATCAATTAATAGAGACTTATCGCAAGCAGGGTGAGTATGAGGCAGCGATGGCTCTTTCCCGCGATACGCTAGCACTACTACCTCATGATTACGAATTAAGGTATCAGCACGGCCTCATGCTCGTGGACACTGGCCAAATAGATGCAGCTTTAAGCCAATTTGAATCGATGTTGAAGGATGCCGAAACGGAACACACGCTCCCTATACTTTACTGGATCACACAGCTCAGTTATGCGCTCAATGACTTGGATAAATGTGCTGAAACCATTCTGAAGATCGATGCTATCCAAAAGAATTACGATCCCTTGGTTCAATGGATGCGTATGCAAGTTGCGCGCCCGGGGGGACGCGCCAAAATGGTATCGCTTCGCGATAAAATCGCTCAAAAAGTGCCTTAAGGGGCGTTGCCTTGAAACGTATCCGTTACAATCAATTCGCCCACTTCATGCACATAGCCACCCAGCACCCCTGTATTGGTAATGATGACTGTATCTTGCACCGTTAACTCGCGATTGAAATATTGGAATTCTGCAGTTTCACCGTTCTCCATTTCAACCGTATTCACGTAATAATCGCCATAGTAGGAAGCTCCCGAGATGTCGGCAATCTGATTGTACTGCATGTCTTTGGTCAACGAGTAGGGCAGCGCCAGCAGTTGGTCCCAGTTATCCAAATCAGTCGTGATGTGGCTGCGGAGCACATTTTCCATTTGCTGGGGGTTTTGAGTCGCAGCGGCAACCGGATCCGGGTAGGGTGATGTTTGCCAGGCGGAATCGATGGGAGCGAACACATTGACGACTTCACCTGCTGGCGGGATAAATAGACCTTGAAGATTCAATGCCTCGGCAAGGTTAGCAAACAATTGGGTGTTCTGATTAGTCCTGATGTAATCATATGCATTGGGGGGTGGGGTGATTAGACGATTAACCGTATGCAGGATACCTCCATCGCTTGCAGGTACATCCGTTTGAGTGATGGTCGAATCATCGCCCACGACGAATAAACCAGTTGGAGTGTGCAAAACACTGGTAGTAAAGTTGCCTCTTTCGTTCACCAATGCCTGGGATCGCTGACCCGGTTGTAGATCGCTCCAATAGTTTGAGCTATAGCCCTGGTTAAATTCGTGAGGGGTCCCAATGGTTGGGGTTAAATTAAAATCGGGGTTGAAAAACTGATTAATGGTGCCGCCCGGCAAACTGCGAAATGCATCATTGTCGGGAGCAAACCAGGTAGCGTTGGGGGGTGGATTGTAATTAGGCTGCCGTAGTGTAGCAAAAAATTCTATTTCATCCAGATTGGATGCATTCAAAAGCATTTGACGAAATTCGGTGTAATTCTGAGGTCTATGCACTTCAGAAACCTTGTGATACAGGCAATCGGACGCGAATCGATTGGATTCGATCACAGTACCCCATTGATTTGGGTTACCATATAGCACTGTTTGGACTCCAAGATCATCCGGAAACTTATTAATTAAAGCATTGGTGCCCTCACCAGATCCGTTCGGTGTTTGTGCCCCAGTTTGGACTATTGACTGACCCACCGGAAAGCTGTTTGTCGTGCGATACTGGGGGATTACCTGGTTTAGCACCATATTCTGCACCTCAGTGGATAAACCGGAATCCGTGCTTGGAGGTGCCGTAACCCCGGCCCGGGTCCATGCATCATTCGTAGGAACCATGCATGTAAATCCACCGCCCGAATAGTTGGCATCGTCGCAATCCAGAATGTAATTATTTGCGATCTGATTCATGCGATTTTGGATGTCAGGATGGCTGAACAACGCTGCAGAAATGGAAAAGTTAGGATCTGCTTGCAGTGCATTTTGGAGGGTTGGTAACTCAGGTAAACGATCCGCAAGTTCATAACACGCAGCATTCAAAGCATAGGCAGCGTTCCCGGTTAGGGGTACTCCATTGATGCGGACTGTCTGTAAATCATCCGAAATAAGGACGGGTTCGCCTGCCAAATTCTTGATTACAATTTCACGTCCGGGACCTACACGCTCTCCTGTCTCCGGATCTGTCGGGCGACCTTCTATTAAATCGATGGGGAAAGGGATTATGTAACTCCCCAGGAAATTGCGAAGGGCATCCCCATCAGTCAGGAAAAGGTCGATCTGCTCTTGGGGTAAACCGCGCAGGCTGGCAACGGGGGGTACGAATACGGTGTAATTGCATGAATTACGCAAGGTATTTGCTACTCCGGATAGCTCTAATAACTCCGGTATATTGGGTAAGCCTGGCGCCAATACTTCATCCCCCGTAATATCGGCAATTGCAGCTGGAACGTCCTGTAAGAGCTCTGCGCGATTGCGCGCATTCAGGGATACAGCGCAGCCAATAAGTAATACAAATAGTGGGTAAGATAGAGCGGAAATAGGTTTCATATCGTCTCTAGAGCGGGATTAGTAAAGTTTACGATTTGGGTAAGATTGATTAATATTTACTGATGGTCAATGCTCAATACGGGGGTAATTATGTAGTGATTGTCTGTAATTTTAGTAAAAAAGAGATTCAGCCCCTTGAATTATTTGCGAGTCTTAGGCATATAAATTGAATCATTTTTGCAGTATTTGAATCAAAGTTTTAGTAATAAAATCCAAACACCCACATTGTATCATGACCCTGAGTAGAAGAGAATTCGTTAAAAAATCCAGTTTACTGGCGACTCCATTAATCCTACCGAAGACGAGCTGGTCGGAGCTGAGCAGCACTGCCAGCAATATCCGAGTAGCCGTAATTGGCGTAGGTGGAAAAGGCACTGCTCATGTGCGTGACTTTTCTCAAATTAAGGGGGTGACCGTAGCCGCAGTGTGTGACGCAGATACCGCACACATGGATAAGGCACTGGCGAAATACAAGGAAGACACCGGGAATGATATTAAGGGCATCAAAAAGTATCAGGACTATCGCAAGCTGCTTGAAGATAAGGATATCGATGCGGTAATCATTGCTACGCAGAACCATTGGCACACGCTTATGTCAATTTGGGCCTGTCAGGCGGGTAAGGATGTTTATGTCGAAAAGCCAGTGAGCCATAACATTCTGGAGGGTCAGCTGGTAACCAAGGCGGCCGAGAAGTATAATCGCCTGGTGATGCATGGTACCCAGAATCGCAGCCGCGAAGAGTTGTATGAAGCCATGGAATTTGTCAATCAGGGCAATTTGGGTGAGGTTAAACTCGTACGAACGATTTGCTACCGCCGTCGTAAAACCATGGGTAAGGTTGAGGGTACGGGAGTCATTCCATCCACTGTGGATTATGATTTGTTCACGGGTCCTGCACCGTTAGAGCCGTTGAAGCGTATCAATATGCACTATGACTGGCACTGGCAATGGGCGATGGGTAACGGGGAAATCGGTAATCAGGCTATTCATGAGCTGGATAAGTCACGCTGGTTTGCCGGGCATAAGACTGCAGCCCCCCGTGTGATTTCAGTCGGTGGACGCTTCGGTTATGATGACGATGGGCAAACCCCCAATAACCATATCATCTACTACGATTACGACAAGGTTCCCATCATAGCGGAAGTGCGTGCGCTCAGTCAGCATCTTCGGGTAGAAGTGCGCCCCGTTTATTTGCAACAGCGTGTATCTGCTATCATTCATTGTGAAGGTGGTACTGTTGTTGAGGATCGGGTTTATGATGAGGATGGTAAGCAGATGAAACGATTTGAGCGCAGGGGCAATCACCACGAGCATTTTATTGATGTGTTGCGCAGCCAGAAGTTTGAGCAATCCCGAGCGCCCATGCTTCAGGCACATCGTTCCTGCACCTTGATCCACCAGGCGAATATTTCGCACCGATTGGGGCAAAAGGCCGATCCGATGGAAACGATTGAACGGGTTTCTGATAAACCGGCTATGATTGAGGCCTTTGGGCGGATGTCTGAGCACTTGCGCAATAATGGAGTGGATATATTACAGGATCATTCCACTCTTGGAGCTGCGCTGGAATTTGATACCAAGACTGAGAAATTTACCGGTAGCTATGCCGATGAAGCAAATCAGATGCATGGCCGTGACTACCGTGCCGGCTATGATCCCAGAAAAGTTTAGGGTGCGGATGTGTTAGGGGTATTGCCCACCGCTTCGTCAATCTGCTGATTCTTGGCTTCGACTTCCTGGAGCTCTTGCTCTACGGCAGCGTCCAGTTCTTCGCTCATGGCGGACCACCAGGCATTGTATTTTTCGGGGTCAGTCATGATGCGTAAGATATTAGGATCGCCCGTCTCTTCCGCATAACAGAAGGGAGGTAGGCTGACGCGTTTGAGCTGCCCGACAGTGAAGAGTGTTTTGTGAATCGGAGTCTCAAAAATAGCCAGGCCTTCTCCGATATCTGCCTGGGTAAAGTCGCATTCGCCGATAAGCCCTCCGAGGATTTGCGCCCCTTCCAGCTGAGTGCCCGTGAAGTTTACATTAATCAGCATCGCCTGGTCAAATACCGCATTTTTCAGGTTTGCCTGGTCGAATCTGGCCTGGGTGAGATCGAGTGGGGTAGAGGTCTTGGGATCTGAATAGAATGCGGCACCCTGCGCATTAATATGGCTGAAATCTGCATGAGATGCATCCGGGCTTGAGATTAATATTCCGGTGGCATTCGCATTTTTAAAGACAGTGCCAGTGAGCTTTGAGTTTAAAAACTTGGTGTTTTCGAGATCTGCGTTTGCAAGGAATACCCGGGTCAGGTCATCCCGGCTCTCGCCTTCTACAAGGCCCAGTGCTCCTCCCAGTGCAAGGCCTGATAAATTGCACCCCCTAAGGTCTACATAACGATTGGGTGGCAGGGCATTGATATCGTGGGTTTCCCAGCGTTGCTTATCAATGGCTATGTAGCTGCCAAAGGCTTCTTCACGGATACGTTTATGGTAGCTGGGCAATAACTCTATACGTTGTTCCCCATCCACAACGACCATTTGTCGGGATACTCCATTGATGATTTCGAGCAGGCCTTTGCGGATTTGCTTAAATTCGAAGGTTTCCTCGATTCGGTTTTGCTCGATCAGGTGGCGATTCTGCTGGGCGAGCAACACCAGTGAGCCCACTGCCGGTATAATCGTGAACAACGCTACTATGAATAGCGTTAATCGCTTGGCGACCATACGTGCAACCAGGCCATCAAACACTTCCACGGCTTCATCCACAGGCCACGGGTCCACCCAGCCTTTTTGCATGGTCTCAAAGAGTCGTTCGATACGTTTGGAGAGCTGAACGCCTGATAAACTTCCCAGGAAAATACGACCCGAGCGTTTTTTGATGATTGATTGGTATAGTTGCTCCCTCGCCTGGATTTGCTCGATACGTGCATTTTCTGTTTCGAATTTTTTAAGGATATTCAAAAGTGGCTGATCATCCTGATTATTCAGGCTTTCCTGAGTCCAATCCGTCTTCATGAACCGGTTTCCTCCATCGGGGTAGCGCCATTTGCGACCGGGTCAAAACCCTCAGGCCAAAGGGTCGTAGAGTCAAATTGCGCCCCTTCGAAGTTGCAGAGCACAAACTCGGCATCCCTGAAATCGGCACCGATTATGAGGGCTTCATCAAACAAAGTGTTTACAAAGCGGGTATTGCGAAAATTAGTGCTGTAAAGTTGAGCATTTGAGAACCACACATTTTCAAAACTACAGCCTTCAAACGATGCATTTTCGAAGTTACTATTTACAAACCCGATGTTCTTGAACGTGTATGCCTGCTCTCCCGGAATCGGTGAAAAATCGACCTCATTCAAGGGTGCCACCGAGATATCCACCATGCGATTAAGGCGGAAAATGTCTTCGTCGCCCTCAAGTAATTCCAGGCGCTGACTATCCCATTCGATCAATTCGAAAACGGCATTCCTGCGATTGGATGCGCTGAAGAATGGGGTGGTCAGCAATCCACTTTCTGATTTTTCGATGGTGTGGTAGATTGTGATTAGCAGCTCAACACGGTTATTGTTGCGCAAATCGTCGATCTTGTTGTTTTTGCTGACTTTGATAGCCTGATTTTGCTCCCATAACAGATAAACGGATATGATTCCGGGCAGCGCGAGTAACAGACCCATGATAATCAACCAGCGCTTATAGCCCATGATTTTACGGTTGATAGCCTCCAGAGTTAGCGCCAGTTCGGTGCCGAGATAGGGACGCTTACGGTCGTGCACCGCTTTAATTAGGTTTACCAGGGAGCGGCTGAGCTTGCGGCCAATTACCGTGTAAATCACGAATTGTTTGATCAGTGACTGAAAGCGATCTCGAAGTGCTTTCTTTTTCTTTTTAGATTGTTCAAAATGAATTACATTTTGCTGAAGCTCCAAAATGCGTGAGATAGTCGTCTCACGATTCATTTCTAAACTATGATTTTCTGGCCCTGTTGTGTCCACTTAGTTAAATTCTCGCAACCTCTAAAAGCCTTCGAGCACTTGTTTGCCAATTACTTTTCCGCCGAGCTGATTGATGTGGGCCTGTCGTAGGGTTTGGGCACTTATTTTGCCCACATGACTGTTTGCAGTGGTGATCAGGTCGCCTGAGTCAATCAATGCTGAAACACGGTTTAAGAGCTCTTGCTGTTTAATCATATCTTCGGTTTCAAACATCGAGCGTGTAAACATGAACTCCCAGCTAAAGCTGAGCGCTTTGGGCTTGCCAAGTTTAATGTCGATGGATTGGGGGTCATCGATAAGCGCAATTTTCCCGCGCGGGGCTATCAAGTCAATGATTGCGGGAAAATGTTGCTCAGTGGCTGTAAGCGAGGCTACATAGTGGGGCTTGATGCCCAATTCAGTCATGGATTCATTGAGGGGTTTGCCGTGATCAATAATGGTGTCAGCCCCCATTTTCTTAACCCAGTCTACCGTTTCTGGGCGGGATGCAGTGGCAATCACATTCAATGCTGTGAGTTTCTTGGCAAGTTGTATGAGGATTGAGCCCACACCCCCGGCACCCCCGATTATCAGCAGGCTTTCCCCTTGCCCCCCGTTTTCAGTCACGCCCAAGGATTCAAACAACAGCTCCCAGGCGGTGATGGAAGTCAGCGGCAATGCTGCAGCATCTGTAAAGCTGAGCGACTGCGGCTTCTTCCCAACAATGCGCTCATCTACCGCGTGAAATTCAGAGTTTGTGCCCGGCCTTGTAATGTCACCGGCATAATAGACCTCATCCCCTTTTTTAAAGTGGCTCACTGCACTTCCAGTTTCCTTTACGATGCCGGCAGCATCATAACCAATGACCTTGGGGTTTTGCTCCGGGGTTGCCCGCATTCGCACTTTCACATCTACCGGATTCACCGATATCGCCTTGACTTCAATCAGCAGGTCGTGAGGCCGGAGCTCGGGGATGTTCGTTTCAAACTCAGTTAATGAGTCTTTCGCTTCAATTTCCCCCAGCTTTGTATATCCGATCGCTTTCATAGTGTTTTGTTTGGATTGAAAGCATTTTCCAAAATGAATATGTGGCAAGCATAACCTAAACTACTTATGTACGTACACAAGTCTCAGGCTTGCATTGGTAAAGGGAACCTCCGGTGGGTGCGCATTGCGGTTTTCAGGCCTTAGGGCCTGAGGTTCATTAAACCAGCTGCCCCCCCGATATATTTTGTGTGTACCGGTCTCAGGGCCTTGGGGGTCAACCTTGGGTTTTGCAGTGTAATCTCCTTTCCAGTCGGAGCACCATTCCCAGTGGTTGCCAAACAAATCGTAAAAGCCGAGCATATCCGCCTGCTTGGTCCCCATCGGGTGGGCACGGCCTTCTGCTCTACTGTTGAACCAAGCAAACTTTTGAAATTCCCAGATGTTGATCTCGCCGGTTTCATCTCGGATAGGGGGCTCTGCCAGACGGGCCGCATACTCCCATTCTGCCTCAGTCGGCATCCGAAAGGTGCCTTCGCCCTCCCAGAGTTCATTGAGTTTATCGATAAAGCGCATGCTGTCATCCCAGGATATCATATCCACGGGCATGTTCTCCCCTTTGAATACTGAAGGGTTATAGTGCATCACACTCTCCCATAGCTTCTGGCTGAGCTCTGTTTGCGCCAGATAAAAATCCTCGCTGATCGTCACTTCAGAAGTCGGCCGCTCATCCCGCTGCGAATAGGCAATTTCGGTTGTTGAGCCCATGGTAAATGTGCCTGCGGGTACTTTTATAAATGTCTTCTGGATCCCATTCAGATTCAGGCTTAGTGTCTCAGCAGATGCAAAGTTTGCTGAGATTAAGCACAATAGGACTGTCCAATATTTATTCATTTTTCCAGACTAAGCGAAGCCCGATTACGGGGTATTTTTCATCGATGCCGTGACGATGGCGATTTGCAGAACGCTGGCTTTTGCCAAAGTCATACCAACTGCCTCCGCGAAACACTTTTTGAGAGTGATCACTGGGTGCTTCACCATAAGGGCCGTAGGACGTAGAAGTCCATTCCCACACGTTGCCCGCGATGTCGTAGAGGCCCCACGGATTCGGTTCTTTAGTGCCTACCGGATGAGTCATTCCCAGCGATCGGGAGTTGATCCAGGCTTTTTTATTAACGAACCAGTCTTCCTGTTGCTCGCCCCAGTAATGGGGAGTTGTGGTGCCCGCACGAGCCGCATATTCCCATTCAATTTCAGTCGGCATGCGGAAGCTGCCTATCCCCAGAGTATTGAGTTTTTCAACAAATGCCTGGCATTCGTGCCAGCTCACGCTCTCTATCGGGTAATCCAGGTGATCTACACTTTGTTGAAAAGTTGCAGGGTTGTAGCCCATCACCGCGAGCCACTGCCGTTGGGTTACCTCATAGGTTCCCAGGTAAAAGGATGCAACCGTATGTCTGATTTGCGGGGATTCATCGCGGTCTCTGCCCATTTCCGTTTCCGGGCTGCCCATCAGAAATTCACCGGCAGGCATATATGAAAAATGGATCTCCGCAGACTGGGGTAGTTTAACTACTATCTGCTTTTCCGGGGCGTTCGAGAATAGCATGTTGCAGCCAACAAGCATTAAGCCTATGATATACTGAACCCGGTTCATGCTCAACTAGATCGCCCGATGTCCACCTATCGCTTTGGTAAGTTGACTCGCGGCATTGATGACATACTCGCTGAAAGTATTAATTTTCTCCCTGGTAAATCTTGAGGTGGAAGCGGTGAGTCCGATCGCAAAGGTGCCAAAGCCTGATGAATCAAAGACTGGTGCAGCAATACACCGAATGCCTTCATGGTACTCTTCTTCGTCGATACCATATCCGCGGGATTTTGTGCTGGAGAGCTCTTCCTGCAGTTTCGATAGCTGCGTAATCGTATTCTCCGTACGTTTATTAAATTTTAAGCTTTTTATCGTTGGGTTGACTTTTTCCGGGTCTCCGAATGCAAGTAGCACCTTTCCTGAGGCAGAGCAGTGAATATCTGCCAAAGTGCCGGGCCTGGAATGGGCAGCGAGTGGATGTGGGCTATCCATCACTTCGAAAATCATCGATTTATTGATGTTGAGCGTCGCCAGTTGAGTGGTTTCCCCCGTTAAGTCCGTCAATTGTTCTAAAATCTTTTTTGAGGCTTCCGTTATGGACATTTTCTGTGAGGCCTTATGACCCAAGTAGACGAGGCTGCCTCCCAATGTATAGGTTTTGCCTTCCTTACGCAGAAAGCCTTCTGCCTGCAGAGTGTAAAGGATTCTTAAAACAGTACTTCTGGGCAAATTGAGGCTGTCTGCGATCTCTGATATTTGTAATGCCTCATCGGAATCAGCGATGAGTTCCATGATCAGACATGCGTTTTTTAAGTTGGGTATAGTGTAATCGGGCACGGTTTCTAAAATTTCAAATATAAAACAGAAAGTCAATTATGAATTGACAATTTATTTTTTTAATATATTAACTTCAATAACTACCCAAAAAAAATCTGCAACCCATGAGTTTAAACTACCTACCCTCATACAGAGAGCTACTATCGTTGGATACGCAAGCCACTCGTAATCATTTTCTTATTGAGAATTTGTTCCAGGCTGGAGCAATCCAGTATCATTGTTATGACAGTGACCGTTTAATCGTGGGGGCTGCTTGCCCGGAATCCGAGCCGCTTGAATTGAATAGTAGCAAGCAGCTTTACGCATCGTACTTTTGTGAGCGACGTGAGCTTGGTGTGATTAATATTGGTGATGCTGGCAAAGTCAGTGTTGATGGGGTTGACTATACATTAGATCCGAAAGAATGCATATACATCGCGCGAGGCAGTCAGAAGATCAGCTTTTCCAGCATTGATGATAGCAAACCCTGTTTTTACTTTGTGAGTTATCCTGCTCATCAGGCTTATCAAACTCAGAAAATATCGCTTGGGGATGCAAATCGTGTAGAGCTCGGTTCCACTGAAAACTCAAATGCTCGAGTCATCTATCAGTTTATTCACAAGGGGGGCGTGCAGAGTTGTCAGCTCGTCATGGGGTTTACCGAATTACTCCCTGGCAGTGTCTGGAATACCATGCCTGCACACACGCATGATCGACGCAGTGAGATCTACCTGTATTTTGATATACCTGATGATCACTCAGTCTTCCATTTTATGGGCAAACCTCAGGAGACCCGGCATTTATGCGTGCAAAATAAGCAGGCCGTGCTGAGCCCTTCCTGGAGCATTCATTCTGGGTGTGGCACTTCCAACTATGGTTTCATTTGGGCCATGGGGGGTGAGAATCGTGACTTTGATGATATGGATGGGGTTCGTATCGCCGACCTCAGGTAAACTATGAATGAAGTGAATTTATAACTCCAATGCTCCCCCCAATGATACCTTACCCCAAGAAATTCCTAATTCATTGTATTACAGGATTCATTGTATTTAGCCAATCTGTATTTGCTTCCGATCATTCTTTAAAGGCAGATTCAGTCGTTGAGATTTTAGAGAAATCAGCGAATTGGCACCTTGAGAATAAGATTACGAATATAGCAATCCGCGACTGGCACATGTCACCCTATTACAACGGGCTGATTGCACTTTCTCAGGCAACTGGCAACCCGGAATACCTCGCACATGTCATCGACTATGGGGAACGTGCCGGCTGGGCTTTGGGTGATTTGCCCTACTATGCAAATTCGCATGCTGTCGGACACGCTTGGCTGGATATATATGTGATGGATCCATCGCAGGAGTATCGTTTGTCACCGACGAGGAACCGTATGGACACCATCGTAGCCAATCCAATTACCGAACACCTCAGCTATGAAACGCACAAATATTACACGGCATCCGGACGCTGGATCTGGTGTGACGCGCTTTTTATGTCTCCTCCGACTTTGGCCCGGCTCAGCAAAATAACGGGCGATGAGAAATACCTGCGATTCATGGATTATGAATTTCGCTATTGGTATGATCGGCTGTGGGATGCAGAAGAGAAACTCTTCTATCGCGATACCCGATTTCTGGATAAAAGAACAGAGAATGGCAAAAAAATCTTGTGGAGCCGGGGCAACGGTTGGGTTTATGCCGGCCTGGCCCTCGTGCTGGATGTCCTCCCGGAAAACGATGTGGCCCGGCCTTTTTATGAGCAAATGTTCCTGGAGATGACATCTGCTATCGTTAAAACTCAACAGGAAGATGGGCTTTGGCGTCAAAACCTGGCGGATCCAGAGCAGGTGGTTGTCGGAGAGTCGAGTGGTTCTGCCTTTTTTATCTATGGAATATTGTGGGGTATTAATCATGGGCTGCTTGATAAAGAGACTCACTGGTCTGTCGTCGAGAAGGGTTGGGAAAGCCTGGTAAACTGTATCCAGCCCAATGGAATGCTGGGCTTCGTGCAACCTGTGGGGCATGACCCTCGCGATGAAGTGACTGCAGATGATACCCAGGTATATGGAGCCGGTGCGCTATTGATGGCTGGGGCAGAGTTATTGAAGGCGCTTAACCACAAACCTGCATTAAGCCATGAGGAGCTCCTCGCCCAAGCTACCGAACTGCGCACTGATTGGAGCCACTCACGAAAAGTAAATGCTTATGTAGTTCCGACCCGAGCCGATGATGTTGCCTGGGAGAATGATAAGGTAGCATTCCGCGTTTATGGGCCTGCTCTAAAATCAAAAACCGAGAATAATGGCATCGATCTTTGGACGAAACGTGTCGACTATCCCATCGTCGAGAAATGGTATCGCGAATCCCGTGAAGGCAAGAGCTACCACAAAGACCATGGTGAAGGCTACGACGCCTATAAGGTAGGTGCGAATCGTGGCGGTGGCAGCACCGGTATTCTCTACAATGGTAAGCTATACACGCCCAATGTTTATTGGATGGCCAGAATCCGGGATACTTATGGCGACGAAATTCGCATGCAATTTGAGTATCGTTATGATATTGAAGGCCAGCAAGTGGATGAGCGAAAGCGGATCTCACTTAAGGAGGGCTGCTATTTATGTGAAGCGCGGTCCTACTTCTGGGGACCCAAGGAAATAACAGACAACATGCAGGTTGTAATAGGCCTGACTCCCCAGGGTGAAGAATACTCCGCGAATTTTGATAATGGGGTGCTTACCCTCTGGGATAGGATGGATGATTACACCCTCGCGAGTGCCGTAAAGGTTAATTCCGGATATGTCCCGGGTTCGATTTCGCAGGTTGAAAACCTGAGCAACCAGAAAGATGCACTCATTGCACTAAAAATCGAGAAGGATCATGTGAACTATCAGTTTGGTTTCGCGTGGGAACGTCACAGTGACTTCGAAGCTATTGAGGATTGGATACAGTATGTGCAGTTATCTCAAGCGGATGTATTTCATGAAAACAATTAGTAAACAATTCTAAAAACGCATTTGACATTACCCGTAAAAATTTCAATATTATTTCAATTGTGGAGATATATTTCATATATAAAATTATTTTACCCTGAATTAAGCTCCCATTTTTATAACAACTGTTAAACACACTAACCCCTAATAGCATGAAAGATGTAACGCTTAGCCGCCTGCTGGTCGGCCTACTATTGCTACCTTTGGCAATGCCCGCTTTATGGGCCCAAGACGATGAGGATGAGGATGTATTACAGCTCTCTCCTTTCGTCGTAGATGTTTCGCAAGATGATGGCTATCTGGCGAATAATTCTGCTTTCGGTACTCGCCTGGATACGAATATCCGCGATATCCCGCTCGCTGTGGAATCCTTAACCCGCCAATTCATCGATGATATCGGAGCGACTAATCTAAAGGAAACGCTGGAGTTCTCGGCGGGGATTACGACTACTGATTTTAATCTGGCAGGATTTGCAGGATCTACCAATAATAATGACTTTTCACCATCGCGAGTTGCGAATGGTCGCAACGATTCATCTGTGGTAACCATTCGTGGTTTCACTACAGGAACCTATCTGCGGCGAAATCTGAGAGCGGGATTCCAATTCGATATTACCGTAGTCGGTGCATTGACGGATGTTGCCGGTATCAGCCGTGCGGAAGTTGCCCGTGGGCCCCAAGCATTATTATACGGTGTGAGTTTCCTCGGGGGTGTAGTCAATTACGTTCCCAAAGAACCCTTGTATGAAAATCGTTACTCAACCCGGGTAAGTTTCGGTAGTGATAACTTTTTTCGGGCAGAGTTTGACGCTACGGGCCCCCTTGCTGAAATCGGCAATGGCGAGTTGGCGTATCGTGCGGTATATGCTTATGAAGAAAGGGATGACTGGGAATTTGATTTCCGTAATAGCGAATCTCATTTCTTCTTAGGTCAATTGGCCTGGCAGAACGACAAGACCCGTTTGCTAGCAGAATACATTCGCTCGGATTGGTTTCAGCAAAGTCCGGACAGTATCGTAGATTTCCGTGGCGATGATGATATCTTGCCATTGGATGAGTTTGGCAATGTTCCGCTATGGTATGAGGAAAACCTTGGCCTGGGGCATGGATTCAATCTGAGCGGTTCCGATCCTTTTGAGGATCAGCAAACCGATACCTTTGTTTTCAGTGTTACCCACGAAGTATTTGAAGGGTTGAATGTTTCTGCCATTACCCAAATCGACAATGTGGAAATCGAACGCCTCTATACCAGTCGTGGCAGATGGCGCCTCCGTGGTCAGGCCAGAAATGCACCCGATGATTTCGTTTTGAATTACACCAACCAGTTCAATGGAAATAGCGAAGAGGCGGGCTATCAATTCCAGTGGAATGATGACCCTTTTGAGGCTGAATCGATTCAAAGCCGTATTGATATATCTTATCAGTTTGATGCGCTGGGTGCCACCCACAACTTCATCGCAGGTTGGCTCTATGATGAGCAAAAGCTGGAGCGTTTCTCAAAGCACAATAATCGTGGCTCCTGGGTGAATCTTAATTCAAGCAGCCCGCTTTCATTTTCTGATTATGATGATGGGCACATCGAGTGGCGCGGCTATACTGATGATACCCGATATCAGGATAATCTCTACCTGGTTTACAACAGTAAGTGGTTTGAAGATCGCCTAAACATCGTAGCGGGCCTAAATTACAATCGTTACAAGGTTCGCTCAATTCCGCACAATGCGATTTATGTGAATGATAATGGTGATCGTGTAAATCCTAATGGAAACGTAACCGAGGCACAATTCCGTGGATTTGAGGTTAATGAAGCCCTACGTAATGAGGGACCCGGAACTGATCGTCCGAATCGTGCACCAGTTGTAGACTTCGTACGTTTTGGTGGAGATGCTCCTACTGAAACCACACCGACCATTGGTGCCAGCTGGCGTATCAATGATACGTTTACCGTGTATGCAGTATCTGCGGGTGGATTGTTCCCGAATCCGGGGCAACGGGACGGTCGCTCTCAGAACTTTGATGCTGAAAAGACTCAAAGTTATGAAATCGGTATGAAGTTTGAGGCCATGGAGGGCAAGCTGTCCGGTGAAATCGCTGCCTATCAGATTGAGCGTGAAAATGCGATCTGGTTCTATAGCCAAGCACCTGCTCCACGTAACAATTTTGACCAATTGTTCAGTGGCAGCGGACGCAATAACTTCGATCCGACTCAGCCCCGCACATACGCAGTTCGTAAGGATCTCGTGGATAACATCCAGGCGGGCTATGTGCCCTTTGTTAATGATGGCTCAGGCGGAAACGTTAACCATGATGGTGGTAATGATACATATTATCTCATCAATTACGAAGAATTAGCAAATAACCCAGTAGAAGCCCAGGCACTGGAAGCTGCGTTTCAGGAACAATTTGCACGCCTACCAGGTACAAGCGGACCCGTTCCTCTTGATTACAATGAAAACTTTGATCTCTTAGGAGGCGGTCGACTGGAAACCAACAACCCCAGTGAATCCCGGGGTTCAGACGTTTCGTTTACCGAAGAATCACGTGGGGTAGAGTTGCTGTTGAACTACAAGGCGACTGAGAATCTTGATTTGATTTTCCGTGGATCTGTCCAGGAAAAGGAAATTAAGGAAGGATTTGCTCTAGAGCCGCATATTGACCCGTTTCGTGAAAATCAGGCCAATCTGGCAACTGAGTTTGATACCTGGTTGCTCGCTTTGGGCAGAGAAAATTTCACGGATGTCACGGATCCCTCTACTTTCAATGGTGATATCCTGGAAGGCTTGAGCTTGAGCACTGAGCCGGACTGGCAGTTCTCATTCATTTCGCGTTATGTTTTCCGCGAAGGTCCATTGGCAGGATTAAACATTCGTCCGGGTCTGATCGTGACGGGCCCCCGTCCCACAACAACCGCGATTGGTGGAGGAAATGCGACTTCCAATGCTTTCCCAACTCCGGATATGCCTACATTCTATGACCTGCGTTTTGGAATCGGCTATCGTACAGAGTTGAGTGAAAAGGTTACCATGCGTTTGAATTTCTCTGTCAACAATCTGTTGGATGAGAACCGCGTGGAGGAGGCTGTCACCTATCAGGGACCTGACGGACCCATCCGTCGTAATGCATTCGTGTATTACCGTCCGCTGACCTTCCGCTTTACCTGCGGATTCGATTTCTAGTCCCCCCGCTTTTTAAATTCATCACAGTCAAGGCGCTGGGGTCGCAAGATACCAGCGCCTTCTTTTCGACTAAATCCCTTAAATTCAAAATGCTAACAACTATGATGTCTAGCCACCGCTTTACTTTCATTTCAGCGCTTTTTGCAGCGGTTTCGGTCCTGCCAGCGTTTGCCGAAGAGCACGATTTTTTGCACGATCTTTATGCTAAGCTCCATTATTCTGAGCGTCAGCAGCACTTTCGTGATATACGCCCGTTACCTGCGGGTGTTGTGTATATTCAATGGCCCGGTGAGGGTGAGGCAGAGATACGGGAGCATTTCCGCCTGATGAAAGATATGGGCTACAACGCCTTGAAACAGATCATGACCATTCCCGGTTGGGAACTGGAGGATGTGCAGCTGATCGCCCTGGAAGAAGGGATCATCCCCTGGTGGTATGCCGAAGGGGGTTGGGAGCCGATTACCGATGAGCTATTGGACAGTCTGGGGATCGACCTGGATGCGAGTGCGAAGGAAATCCGCGAGCACCCCAAGATGCTCGAATACCAAAATGGGGTATTAAAGGACCGCATCCTCCGTGCTAAGGAATATAAAAAGCAACATGGGGGGCTTCCTCGCGGCAGCAAGAAAGCATTTGACCCAACGATTGGAGGTCGTGGTTTGGAGCTTACAGAAACGGGCGAGAAACTCTTTATCGAATGGGTGGAGGATCATTATCAGAATATCGATACCCTGAATTACACCTGGAATTTGCATCACATGGGCCAGAGCCGCGGGGGAGGCTATGAATCCTGGGATGAGTTTAAGGCGGATTGGCGCTCAAAGGTGTCTCATCGTAACTACAAGTATAAGATGGATATCTTGCAGTTTAAGGCGATCCACGGGGCGGACAATATTCGCGAAAATGCAGAACTGCTCAGCCAGTATGATGCGATTCCTCCCTTCCGCGGGGGCGGCGAAATGGGTCTTTTTCTGCCGGCTGCCTATATGGGGGTAGACATGGAACTCATCGCGGATGCGGTTAAGGATTATGGATCCTTTTATCCGTCCACCCACCTGTCCTGGCACTTTAACCTGACCAAGAACGAGATCGTCCGGCCTTTTTATATTCAGGCTGCCATCATGAACGACTTTAATAAAGGCGGTTGGACCGGCGGCTGGGAATCCACGGGCGGCCCCCAGCAATACGATGGGGAAAAATGGGCACTCGATACGAATTCGTATTACGTGGACGGAGGCACCATTCTTCAACTTTACATGAGCCAGATGGCAGCGGGTTTCAAAGGCTTTGGCATCTGGTGTTGGAGCATCCGGACAGCGGGCAATGAAGCGGGCGAATATGCCCTGCTTGACCGCAATAACCAACCCACGGATAGGGCCATACGTCTCGGTATGATGGGCAAGGCGATGCAGAAGTATCGTGATGAGATATGGGAAGCTTACAAGGAACCCACGGTAGGTGTGCTGCTCGACTGGAATAACGATGCGGCCTGGGCGGCCAAGTCGGTGCGTGGGCGTGACTCTCTGAGAAATTTTCCGATCGAAGCGCGGATCGGTGCGGCACGCGCGTTTATGAACGCGAATGTGCCTTTTGAATATGTGACGCCTACAGATTTGGCGAATGGCCTCGCTGACCGCTATCCGGTCATCTATCTGCCGAGTGTTATTGCGATCCAGAAGGAGACGCTTGAAATCCTGGAGGGTTATGTGAAGCGCGGGGGTCGCCTGGTAATCGATCTTCCCGGTGGAAAGTATGATGAAAATACTGCGATTCTGCCAACAGGCAGAGACTCGCTTTATGCAAAAGTCTTTGGCACCACTTTGGATAACCTGCAGTTCTCCGGATCCAATAAAACCGTAAGTCTCTATGAGCGCGAGTGGACTGGCCTGATTGCCGATATGACCCCGGTGGACTCACAGGCCCTTGCCTTTTATGATACGGGCGATGTGGCGATCACGGAGAATCAGTATGGAGAGGGCTCAGCGGTAGTCATCGGGCTGGATATTGCGCACCAGAGTTTTGCGCCGGGCAATAACCTTGCGGAGCATTTGCTCGTTCGCTATAGCCTGGGTGATATCGAGAGCCCTTACTCCTGTGAAGGCGCACTCGTCTATCGACTGGCAGCTCCGGAAGCGGATCACTACTATTTTATCAATGACGGTGAGGCCAAAACGGTGCAGTTCTACACAAAATTCGAGTATTCGGAAGCCATAGATGCGCTGACCGGAGAGGTAATTGATCCAAACGCTATCCGTCTGGATGCGGATGATGCCCGCTGGATTCGCATGGCGAAGTAGGTGAGCCGGATGCACTCTCCGTTCCATAAGCAACTTTTCGTGTGGATCTTATTGGGCCTGTCGTGGGCAATCTGCAAGGTCCAGGCCGCTTCTGAAGTCATCTACCTAGAGAATAAAGAAGCACGGCTTGGCATCGATTTATGGGGAGGGTCATTTGTCGAATTTAAGTTGAAGGATTCGGGAGTCAATCCGCTGAGCTGGAAGCTAACCGCTGCACAGATGCCCGCCAACAATCAGGCGGGAGCACCCTTTGCCGGGCATTTTCTTTGCCTGGGGCGTTGGGGCCAGCCCACGGAGGGTGAAATGGCTGCGGGACTCCCTCACAATGGTCAGGCGACCAATACGCTTTGGACGCTGGGTGGTGCAAAGTCCAACGCATTGAAGATGCACAATGAGGCACCGATGGACGGTATGCATGTTGAGCGGCACGTGAAGCTGGATGCCGATCAGCCATTGTTTTATGTCACGGAATCGGTGACGAATACGACGAGTGTCGGTCGTTTAAATAATATCGTGCAGCATGTAACTGTCGGTCCCCCTTTTCTGAGTAAGCAGACGATTATTGACAGCAATGCCGACGAAGGCTTCCTGCAAAAGCAATCTTACCCGGATCCCCATGCGCACGCCTACCACTGGCCGACGGCTTATTCGGTGGAGGAGCGGCAAGTCATAGACTTACGCAGCAGCGATACCCCGATAAACTACGTTAGCACCCATATTTACCGGGATCCCTATGGCTGGATCACTGCCCTGAGTCCCGAGAACGGTTTGTTGCTTGGGTATCTTTGGAAGACGGATGAATATCCTTGGGCTAACATCTGGCATCACAATGAGGATGGTCAACCAGTAGCAAAGGGCCTCGAATTTGGCACCACGGGCATCGGCAGGCCATATCAGGATTTATTGGCTACTGACACTCGTTTTCATGGGGTGAGCTCTTTCCATTTTCTGGATGCAGGAGAAACCCTAAAGAAATCCTTTGCGGCTTTTCTGATCGAGGTGCCGGAAGGAACGAAGGGGGTTCGGAGCATTGAAGTCGTTCCGAATAAGCAGCTCATAATCACTTTAATCCATACGGATGGGAATATTACCCAAACACTGAATTTTAAATCCATTTAAAGTCATGAATGTACGCATTGCACTCCTTACCCTGCTTTTTTCGCTCTCTCTGAAGGCGGAGGATAATCCTTTCTTTCCCACCGAGGATTTGATGCCTGTCGGTGCTTATTATTATCCGGAGCATTGGGATGAAAGCCAGTGGGAGCGGGATCTATCGAAGATTGCTGAGCTGGGCTTTGAGTTTACGCATTTTGCAGAGTTTTCGTGGGCACGCCTTGAGCCGGAAGAAGGTAAGTTTGATTTTGAGTGGCTGGATCGCAATGTGGAGCTCGCGGCAAAATTTGGTTTAAAGGTTATTATGTGCACGCCTACACCGACCCCGCCTGCGTGGATTACGAATCAGTATCCTGAGATCCTCAGTGTGAATGAGGATGGGCGTAAAATACGCCATGGCACGCGATTGCAGGCAGCCGGGACTCACCCCGCTTACCTGCATTTTGTAGAGCGTATCGTTACAAAGCTCGCCGAGCGTTACGGCAATGATGATCGCATCTGGGGTTGGCAGATCGATAACGAGCCGCACTACCACAGCCTTTACGATTACTCGGATCACGCGCTCCAGCAGTTCCGTAACTGGCTGCGTGATAAGTATGGTGATATCGACCAGCTTAATAAGGCCTGGGGGGCTGCATTCTGGAGTCACACTTATAACAATTTCTCGCAAATCCGCATCCCGAACAAAAAGGAAACGGGCAATGTGAATCCCCACGCGCTACTGGATTTCCAGCGATTTACTGCCGAAGAGCAGGCGAAATTCATCCGCTTCCAGGCACAAATCCTCATGGGGCATGTCTCCGAGCAACAGTGGGTGACTACCAATTACGCCTATTATAAGTTTTTACCCCCCGTGGATCTATTCCTTGGGAGGGATGACCTGCACTTTGCCGCGCATACCATGTATCTGCTGAGCACTTTTTTAAATTATCCGGAGGGTGATCTCGCTCACCGCCTGGGCAGTGGTATGGAGCTGTCTTTCTCAGGCGAGCTCGCGCGATCCATTAATGGCTACACGGGCATTATGGAGCTGCAGCCGGGTCAAATTAACTGGGGTAAGTGGAATTCCCAGCCCCTGCCGGGAGCAGTGCGCATGTGGATCTGGCATGCCTTTGCGCTGGGTGACAAATTTACCTGCACCTACCGTTTTCGCCAGCCGATATACGGCAGTGAGCAATACCATAAGGGCATCGTCGAAACGGATGGAGTGACCCTGGCCCGAGGGGGAGCCGAGTATGTGCAGGCACTCGAAGAAACAAGCTCGTTGCGTGATCTCTACAAACCAGTTGAAGAACCTGCGGAATACGCCGGCCGCCGAACCGCATTCCTGTGGAAACAGTCCAATTTATTCGTTGGCTTGAATGATCCGCATAATGAAAATTGGGATGCCTGGCAGCACTTATATACTTATTACGAAAATCTGAAAACGCTGGGAGCGCCGATCACATTCCTGCAGGAAACGGATGAATTCGATGTAGAGAAATACCCCTTTATGGTTGCGCCTGCCTATGAGTTGCTGGATGAGGCACTTGTCCAAAAATGGATGGATTACGTAAAGGCGGGAGGCCACTTGATACTCAGCAGCCGCACAGGGCTCAAGGACAATCACGGGCATCTCTGGGAGGCGTTGCTTCAGGAGCCAATCTGGCCGCTGATCGGTGCCAAGGTCGATTTTTATGACCATCTTCCGCCGGGAACGAACGGTAAAATCGAAATGCAGGACACTGTTTACGAGTGGAATGTATGGGCAGATGGCCTGACGCCGGATGAAGGGACGGAGGTCTGGGCAGAACATACCGATCAGTTTTATGCGGGAACGCCCGTAGTCACCCATCGGGAGCTTGGTAAAGGAACGGTTACCTATATTGGTGCGTGGTCGAATGACCGTGAGCTGGAAAAACAGGCGATGCGCAGAGTCTACCAGAGGACAGGTGCGGAAATTCTTGACTTACCGAACTATGCGTTTACCGAGTGGCGTGATGGGTTCTGGGTGACGGTTAATTACACGTCTGAGGATGTGCAAGCACCCATTCATGACGGCGCTAACGTGCTCTTCGGAGAGGCAACCGTGCCTCCGGGCGGAGTTGCGGTCTGGCAGACACAGTAGCTTATGCCTGAAGCGAGTTGAGCACACGTTCATCCTCTTCACGCAATAGCCCGCGATCCGAAGGACCGACATTCAGCAGCAGGTTAGCATCCATGCTATCTGCAACGCTGAGGTAGTTCTGTATGAGCTCCTTGCTGGCGACTGATTTGTCCCATGCGTGCCAATACCAGTTACCTGAAGGAAAGCGTTCATTGCCCTTGATGGACATGGTCGTTTCGATCTGCATGGGAAGGTAGATATCGTTGCCAAGCCAATTCCACACTTTCTGATCCCTGGTTACTTCAGTATATTTTTCGCCACTACGGATGTCCACCGGGTGCAGGGGCACTCCGGGGTAGGCCGTAGTTGAGTTATTCATGACGAGGCAATCCGGTTGCCAGCGTTTGACCTGCTGGTAGATGAAGTCCATCTGCCAATGATAAGCACCCTCATTTCGCCAGGCCTGAATAAAGGAGTTATTACGTTGCTCGTTGTATTCCTGCTTGGCCGCTTCGCCATCGATTTCCTGGTTCTTCTTCGTCCAGCCATTTCGTTGGTATTTCCAGAAACCGTCGAACCACAGCTCGATCATCTCCCCGTATTGGGTAAGCAGCTCCTCGAGTTGAGGCATCATAAATTCGTGGATGTAGCGGTAAACATCGGTGTCGTGTGTCTTCACGCGGCGATCCCACAGCGAGTAGTAAACCCCCATTTTGAGCCCATATTTATTGGCAGATTCCACGAGCATTCCGAGCAGGTCTTTCTTAAACGGAGTATGGGCGACCCCGTAGTCTGAATATTTGCTCGGCCACAGGCAGAAACTGTCATGGTGTTTGGCAACCAGCACTACATACTTCATGCCGGCGTTCTTCGCAGTCTGCATCCAGTGATCGGTGTCAATGAGGTCAGGATTGAATTTAGACTGATCCAAGGTGCCATCGCTCCACTCGGCATCGTGGTAAGTATTCACCCCGAAATGGATAAACATGCCAAACCCAAGGTCCATCCATGCTTTTTGGGCTTGCGTGGGTTTTATATTGGGATCGTCCGCTTTTGGTGGAGTGCTATGGTTAGAAGCCACTGCTGGCGTTTGTGATAAAAGGCCTGCGCCTGCCAGACTACCGGCTCCTGCTAAAAAGTCGCGTCGTTTCATAGGTTCGTTATTTTAGGGTTAGGGTTTTTGAGCCGACTTGAAGGGTGTCACCGGACCATGAGTAATCGGGTTTTGGAGCGTCGGCTTCCTGCAAAATGAGTGCGTATTTCAAATCTCCATCTTTCGTGGAAATATCGATGGCGATACTTTCTCCGTATGCTCCGTCCAGGTAGCGGATACCAGGATTGTGCCTGACGGTGGCTCCCCCATATCGCACCTTGCTCGTATTCACCGAGAATGGATAATCCGAGTGAGTTATATAGTGTAGCTGAGCGCCATTGAGCGCGGTGAGTGTAAAGCCGTTCTCATTTTCGACAAACTCTATAAACTCAGGCGTGCAGATCCTAAGTAGCGCCCCGTCGTCGGATTTTTCCTGAATGAGAATGGCAGCTTCCACGCCTAAAGTTTCATCGAAAGCAACCTGCATCTTGCGGTGGTGATTGGTAACTCCGGTGATGCTGCCGCTGCCATGTGCAAAGCCACCCCCGCTTTCCAGAAACTCAAAATCGTGCAACACCCCCAGGTGTTTTTTGCTACCGCGTTGTTTTGTCGCCTCATAGGAGGGGAAGAGGTTGGTCTGCGCTGCCAATTCCGAGGTGCGGCCTCCGCCAATGATCCAGGGTACGCCCAGGCCAAATAATCGATAGGTATTGGTATCCGGTCCACTATGGCCGCGGATGCGAGTTGCGGTCGCCGTGTAGGTAAATACCGTATCGTTTTCATCCTGAAAGCGATTGCGAAAGAGGGTGATGCCCTGCTCCGGATCATGATAATTCAGCCAACCTGCCTCAGCGGGATTAATGCTAGCAGTTTCGGGATCGTGGTAGAAAAAGCTGAAGATATCCCAGGGGCGGGGATGAGATCGCAGATGAGCATTAAAGAATGAATCGTGCGCCCACTTGATGTAGGGATGCTGTTCTTCAGGGTAGAGCTCGAGGCCCATTCCCAATAGGTGGGAGGCATACATGTTCAGATTATCATCGGAAAGGTCCGGTTTCATTCCGGCTGAGCCACCGGCTAAAATGGGCAATGCCGCAGTAGCCACTCCGTGGAGGGCGTTTTCCATGTGTGGCATCAGCATATCGATCACTTCACCGGGTTGCATATTACTGTGATGATGAAAGGCGAGCATGGCCGGTCCCACAAAGGACCAGTTGTAATTGAAGTAGCCGAGGCTCTCGCCATTCCAACCATTGCTGAAAGCGTTTTCCTTAATGTGGGTTCGCAGGCGGTTGATGGAATCCCATTGGTATGCCTGGGCGGGAGTGCGGCGCTGCCCTTCGGCCTTTTCAAAATCTACCGCGTATGATGCCAGCATTACACTGCCCCAGCGCACCCCCATCCAGTTGCTGGCAGTCGAGTAATTCGCAACGTAGCCCATCGTAGCGCTCACGTTATTCATAAGTGCATATATAGCTGCGTTGACTCGCTCTTGCTGCTCCCGGGTCCATCCGTGGTAGGCAAAATCATAAGCGAGCGTCAGGGCCTTTAGATTGGCAGCGCGCGTCAAGCCAAACGAATAAGGATCGAGCGTAAATTCCTCATTTTCCATAACGATGACGCAGGCTTTCCAGGCAACATCGCTCCATTTGCTATCCTCCGTACAGAGATATAAGAATCCTGCATTACCTGCGAGGTAGGCAACATCGTAGATATAGGGATCTTCAGTGTTTAAGACTTCTTTTTCGGTATCCACAGTCTTCACCATGCGTTCCAACCAGGTGGAGTAGGGCTCGGTCTGGAGTTTAGCCTGAAATGCTGGGATTTCGGATTGATCGATGAAAAGGCGTGGATGCTCAAATGGAGCAGCAGCAATGCTATGGAGTAGAAGGCAAAATAGAAAAAGAAACGGGGTGAGCAGGGTAAATTTCATATTTTCAAATTATTTTATAATTGGACTTTAATTTCAAATGATAAATGCTAAAATAAGAAATATACTTATTACCTATATCCCTAAACCCTGAAAAACCCATGCAATTGTTAGATTTTTTGAGTGTCGGCTCACTAACCCGAAAGTTTCTCAATTTCGTGATAATAGCCGGAATAAGCATTACTCTATTGTGCTCCATTAGCCCTTATCTCTATTCGGAAACTACTGAAATCGAAAAGGCAGTCGCAGAATTCGATCGGCTGGGTTCTATGGATGAGTCCAGCTTAACCCAGGTGGGGGTATTTGGCGGATCTGCAAGGGCAGAGCTTTCACCGATTAAGTATGACGGGGCGCAATTTGAAGTAAAGGAAAGCGATTTGCATTTGAAGTTCGAAGAGGGAGGGTTTTTCCAAATAACGCCCAATGCTCTGAAATTGCCCTCATCGTGGCAACCCTATGAGGCTTTGGAAATTACATTTAATGCCAAAGGCAAGGGGCAAATTCTTCTGGAGATTTTTGGCCCAAGAACGAAGATTCAGTATCCACTGAGTTTGGAGCCGGGGCTTACTGAAGAGCGTTTGGATATTCGCGAAATACCGATACTCGGTGGCATCACGGGGGAACCGCTTTACCTGAAGATCACGGCGGATGACAAAATCGATTTTAGCATTGAGGAGCTCGTGCTACTACCCAAGAGCGAAGAGGTGTTTCTGGTCGATAAATTTGGGCAACGTGCTCTGGTGGACTACCCGGAAAAAGTCGATACTCTCGATGACTTGGCAGATCAAGAGGTGGAGCGTCGTTTTCTTAAAAACCTGGATACAGAAATAGCCTACGATCGCTATGGAGGGTACCTTGATCACTCCCTGACAGTGAAACCGAACGGATTTTTTCAAGTTGCATATGCGGATGACCGTTGGTGGTTGATTACACCTGAGGGTAATCCCTTTTTCAGCCTGGGCCTCAACGGGGTGCGTATACGTTCCACCCGAAGCACTGCCGATGTAACGCGTATTGAGGGGCGTGAATGGTTATTTGAAGCACTGCCTGCGCAGGAGGATTGCCCGGAGTGCTTTTATGAGGACCCCCGCTACTTTTCTTTTTATTGCTGGAACCTGAAGAGAAAGGGCTTAACCCCTGAAAGCTGGAAAATACAGACTTACCAGCGACTTCAAGCGATTGGATTCAATACCATCGGCAATTGGAGTGACACGATCTACTATAATCAGCCGGAAGTAACCTTTACCTATACACTCGATACCCGGAAGAACCTGGAACTCCTTATGCCGTCTGAATTGCCGGATGTATTTAATCCCGCCTGGGAAGCACATGTGGAGAGTGTTTTTAAGGATATTGAACGATTTAAGGATGAATCCTACCTGCTGGGGTTTTTCGTGGATAATGAAATGGCCTGGCGGCAGCTGTCCCGCATGCAGCCGGGTAGCCATACCTATGAGACGCTGAATGGTAAGCCGTTGGAGGAGATCAAAACGCTTTATGCGGAAAAGTATTTTCAGATTATACACAAATATCTCAACGAATGTGCGCCGAATCACTTGTATCTGGGATGTCGCTTTACGAAACGTTTTGAGGGATTGGCACCGATTGCCAAAGTAGCCGGCAGGTATATTGATGTTTTATCGGTCAATATATATTCGATATATCCGTTGCCGGAAGAAATGAATCCGTGGTTTCAAGCTGCGGGCAAGCCCATACTTATCGGTGAGCATCATATCCCGCCAAACACGCTGAAGCAGAATCTGCCGCACTATCCGGTGTTTGATGACAGTATACGCTATGAAATAATAGAAAACTATGTACTGAAGTGGGCTGAGTATCCATTTGCCCTGGGCAGTCATTGGTATCAGTTTAAGGATCAGGAGGTGGCGGGTCGCAAGGATGGTGGTGAGAATCAGCCCGTCGGTTTGATAACCATTGCCGATCAGTTAAACTTGGACATGGCCGAGGCTTATTATCAGGTTAGCCAAAAGCTGCCGTCGGTGCTTTTTAATACAACCCCCTAACTTATATGAAAAAAATCTGCTTATTATCTCTGTTCGTGTGTATTTTTAATTTTGGCTATGGGCAAAACCGTGAGCCCTTACAGTTTCCTGAGGGAGTGGTTCAGGAAATGGACATCGTTTATGCCACTGTGGATGATGTTGAAATGAAGCTAAACGTTTACTGGGATCCCAGGATTACCGAGAAACAGCCTTTGGTCGTATTTGTGCATGGCGGGGGCTGGCGTAGAGGCACTAAAGACCGTCCCCGCGAAGCGATCCGATTGCTCAATCATGGTTACACGGTGGCAAGCATCAGTTACCGGTTGAGCGGTGTTGCGAAGTTCCCCGCGCAAATCATTGACTGCAAGGCTGCGATTCGCTGGCTACGAGCCAATGCAGATCAATTTAATTATGATCCCGGCCGCATCGGTGTCTGGGGAGCCTCAGCGGGCGGGCATTTGGTAGCAATGTTGGGCACATCCGGTAATCACACCGATTGGGATGTCGGTGAGAATCTCGAATATTCCAGTAAAGTGCAGGCGGTCGTGAACTGGTTTGGCCCAACGGACTTTATGCGGATGAATGACATACCGGGTAAGATCGATCACTTTGCAGCAGACTCACCGGAATCCCTGCTCATCGGAGGGCCCATCCAAGAGCATCCGGAGAAAGTGAAAGCAGCGAATCCCATTACGTATATTGATGATGAGGTGCCGCCGATGCTGATCATGCATGGTGAAGATGATGATCTGGTGTTACCCAATCAATCGATACTTTTGTATGAAGCTTTGGTTGAGGTTGGGCATACCCCGGAGCTTCTGTTACTCGGAGGGCAGGGGCATGGCGGAAGTAGCTGGCACCTGTATTTTCCGTATGTTCGGGCTTTTTTTGATAAGACGCTGAAGCATTAAAGTTTAGGGAAGGGCAAATGCCACGTAGGCATCGCCTTGCGGGGTGTTTACTTTTCCTCCGCCGGATGCCGCGATGACTACGTATTGTTTGCCATCGATTTTGTAGGTAGTGGGAGGAGCCATTCCGCCCCAGGGAAGCTTCGCCTGCCAGAGTTCTTCCCCTGTGAATTTATCAAATGCGCGGATTTTTTCATCCGCAGTGCCCGCACAAAATACAATGCCACCTGCAGTGACGGTGGCTCCACCAAAATTCTCACTCCCGGTATTTTTAAGGCCCTGTTCGGCCAGTTTGGGGTATTCGCCGAGGGGTACTGACCAAACGATTTTGCCGGTATTGAGATCGAGGCAGTTCAGTGTGCCCCAGGGCGGTTTGATACCGGGGTAGCCTTCATGATCCCGCAGAAAACGGTAGCCCTGGAATGTGTAGGGCAGGTCATCTCTCGAGAAGCCTGTGTCCGTTTCTGCCTGTTCGCGATCCATGAGAAACTCCAGTAAATGCGTGATCTCATCGTCAGTGATTTGGGTGACTGCAGGCATGGTGGCAATGCCGTTGCGGATGGTATCGCGCAGGGTATTATCGTTGTAGCGGTCATTCAGCGCCAGCAGGGGTGGGGCAGTGCCCACGCCTCTGCGATTCTGGCCGTGGCAGGCCATGCAGTGCTTTTGGTAAGCGATTTCACCCAGGCTCAGCGGTTGAGAATCATCCCGGCTGCGGGCGGTATTTTTGACAACAGTAATCATTGAGGCCAGGTGATTGGAATTTACATACATGTAGCCGGTTTCCATATCAATGGAGACCCCGGTCCACTCACCCCCGCCGCGACTGCTGCCGAAGAGGGTGGGTTTATCTAGCTCGTGAGGTGCATAGAAACCGTAGGTTGCGTTTTCAACAACCTTCATTACGGAATCGCGGGCCTCAACGGAGCGATCTGTAACGTTTTCAGGTTTAAATTCAAATGCCGCAAAGGGCTCGGGCAATGTGATATCCGGCTGATACGGGGCAGTAATTTCACCCGGCAAAGTGGATGCCGGAGCGCGTCGCATACGGTAGGGGAAAATCGGCTTACCCGATACGCGGTCAAGCAGGAGGGTTTCACCGGTTTTGGTGATGCAGGCGACGACTGCTATTTTTTTACCGTCCTTTTCGATGGTTGCTAATGCGGGAGGTGCGGGCAGGTCCATATCCCAGATGTCATGCTGCACATGTTGAAAGTGCCAGAGCCGTTCTCCGGTAGTGGCATCCAGAGCGAGCAGACAGTTGGAGAAAAGGTTATCGCCGAGGCGGTCGACCCCAATAAAATCTGTTCGTGGAGCCCCGACAGCAAAATAGGCGATGCCCCGCTGGTCGTCCAGTGACATACCGCCCCAGCAGTGGGCCCCGTCCCGGTTATTACCGAGCCAGGTTTCTGCTCCATATTCTCCTTCCTGCGGAATGGTGTTAAAGCGCCATACCATTTTTCCGTTTCTCACGTCGTAGCCAAATATATCTCCCTCGAGGCCTGGTTTGATCAGAATATTGTTGTATACGACTCCGCCAACGGTGCCTCCGGTCGGAATGTAAGCGCGACCCCAAGCGCCGAAAGAGAGTATCATCGAGCCATCCCTTGGGCGCAGCGCATAGATCCAGTCTCCGCTGGTGAATATAATGCGCGCTTCATTTTCGGCGTCTCCGGGCCAATAGAGCAGACCGCGTCTGGCCGGTGGATCGGATAAATCCAGGCGTTCGGGAACCGGGACCTGATAGCGCCAGAGTTCTTCACCGGTTGCCCCATCCAACGCAACGAGCGCATATCCGACCGTGGGTGCATAGATAATACCATCCACAACAATGGGATTACACTGGATGTTGCCCTTGCCATCATTGGAGTGGTAGGTCCATGCGACTTCCAGTTGATGGATATTCTCCCGGTTGATTTGGGTGAGTGCTGAGTAGCGGCGCGCACCGTTGTCACCATGGGAGCGCGTCCAAGTGGTAAATGAACCCGCCACCGGTTCGTTGTCACCGGGGGTCAGTTCGTCCCTTGCGGCGGCAGCAATCCATTTGAATTCGGGTAAAGCGGCCCGGGCTTCGGCGTCTTCCAGGGGCAGTTGCCAGTCGGTTTGATTCGCTTCCTGAGATACCAGTGAGACCCAACATGTTAGCAATAGAAAGCTGAGGGTCGTATTAAAGAGCCTCATGTCAGATGAGTTTTTTGAGCTTCCTGAGTTCGTCGGGGATCGCTTTGAGGGGATCTTCCTTTTCTTCGTATTCGAAGACCAGATACCCGCGGTAATTCGCTTTTTTCAGGATGTTTACGATTTTGCTGTAGTTGGCAGATACGTGATCGCCATTCGCTTTGGTTTTTACCTTGATCTGAGCAGTGATCGTGTAGGGTGCGATTCGTGCCATTTCTGCGTAGGGATCCGCGATGGAGTCCTTGAAGTTGGCAGAATCGAAGGTGATACCCAGCCACTTGGAGTCGATGGCTTTTACGATGCGTAAGAGGTAGTCGATATCGGACACGAAGTCGTGGTTTTCGAGGCCGAGCATCACACCCCTTTTTTCTGCGTATTCGAGGGCACTCTCGAGGTTTGCGATTACATTTTCAATGATTTGATCATCCGTATGGTTATCGGGTAATCCTCTCGCGGCAAAAACGCGAACGGCGGGTGCGCCCATTTCTGCATAGTGGTCTACCCATTTCCGAAAGTACTTCATGTGCTCCACATTTTCCGGGGAGCCGGGCGGAAAGGAGAGATTATTGCCCATAGCTCCGCCTGAGATATTGATGCCCAGCAGATGGGCGTGTTTCTTGACTTTGTTGATCTCAGCCGTGCTTAAAGGCTCGGGAAAAAAATAGGCTGTGAGCTCTGCAGCACTGAGCTCCAGGGATGCGCAATAATCCAGGAAGCCGAACATATCCATCGGCAGATCCCGTTTGTTTCCGTAGGCCCATTTCATCTGGTTTCTTAAAGAAAACGCGGAGAGGCTTATGCCTGAGAAGTGGTGGCTGCTTCGCTCCAGGGGTTTTATGGCATTTAGCGGGCTGGTGAGTGCTCCCAGGCCGAGTGCACAGGCTGTGTTTTGAATGAAAGTGCGACGGGTTTGCATCGTAATGGTTAATCAGAATTCAGGGGTATATAGAACCGGGTGTTTCGTTCCATTAACATTAGGTTACAGACCGGAAATTGCTAGCAAAAACAGTAGTTTATCCGGCGATTACCCATACTGATTTCTGTCTTTCGATAATATGCACACTTTGATTTTTGTTATACACCTATAAATCACTAGTAGTATCCACAAATCTAAAACTGTTTTCATTGGGCAATGCACTAAGACACATAAGATTTATCTGAGTTATTGCTGAATATGCATGTTTTTTTTATTGGCGGTCCCACATAATGAATTGTTATTCGTTTAGCGTCTCTAAATTTTGAAAACCATATTATCATACTATGACCTATTTACCCTCTGAATCCCGCTATTCGAATTCTGGAATGTATCGTCGCTGTGGCAAAAGCGGCTTAAAGATATCCCAATTATCCCTTGGGTTTTGGCATAATTTTGGTGACAACTCACTCTATGAAAATGCGAGGGAATTAGTATTTCGTGCGTTCGATCTGGGGATCACCACTTTTGACCTGGCCAATAATTATGGGCTGCCGCCGGGATCTGCAGAAAAGAATTTTGGCCAGATGTTGAAAAATGATCTTGCGGGCTACCGGGATGAGTTGGTGATTACGAGCAAAGCGGGCTACCTGATGTGGGATGGGCCTTATGGTGAATGGGGAACCCGGAAGTATCTGTTATCCAGTTTGGATCAAAGTCTGAAGCGCATGGGATTGGAGTACGTGGACATCTTTTATTCTCACCGGCCGGATCCGGATACTCCTCTGGAGGAGACGATGGGTGCGCTGGATCATGCGGTTCGCTCTGGAAAAGCCCTATATGTCGGTATTTCTAATTATAATGCAGAGCAAACGCAGCAGGCGGCTACGATCCTGAAAGAGCTGGGCACGCCTTGTCTGATCCATCAACCGCGTTACAGCATGTTTGACCGCTGGGTGGAGGATGGTTTGCTGGATGTGCTGGAGAAAGAGGGAATCGGATGCACTGCTTTTTCACCGTTGGCTCAAGGGCTGCTCACGGATCGCTATCTGCAGGGGATTCCCGATGATTCTAGAGTCGCTACGGATAATCGATTTTTAAATGAAAACAGTATCAATGAGGCTACGATCAATAAGGTTAGGCAATTGAATGAGATCGCCCGGAACCGGTCTCAATCGCTGGCTCAGATGGCTTTGGCATGGGTTCTCCGGTTTCCGGTGGTGACTTCGGTTCTCATTGGGGCCAGTAAGGTTAGCCAGATTGAAGATAATGTGAAGGCCCTTGAGAGGGGGGATTTTAGTGCAGATGAGCTGGAATCGATTGATGCGATTCTGAATTCGTAAATTCCCTGAGACCCAAGAACCCTTTGGGGGATCGAAGTTTTGTCCACCTCTTTCGATTCGATCGAGGAGTGGTTTCCGCTATCTTTTTATATATGAGCTCATTCTTTAATTCAAAAAAATCATTATTATTCGCCTTTATTCTCGCCTTCAGCTATCTGTTTCTGGCGAGCTTCACTTACGCACAACACCTGGCAGGAAATGCAGAAGAGGTTGTTGTGGAGGAGGAAGCGGAGAAGGAAGCCCCCGTTCCACTGGGGCATAAGCCATCCTTTGGCACGCCTGAGTGGATCAAGAATCAGACGATTTACGAAGTGAATGTCCGACAGTATTCGGAAGCGGGCACTTTCGATGCCGTTGCTGATGATTTTGAGCGGATTAAGGATTTGGGGGCTACGGTTTTGTGGTTAATGCCGATTCACCCCATCGGGGAGGTCAATCGCAAGGGAACGCTGGGCAGTTATTATTCGATTAAGGATTACAAGGGGATTAATCCCGAATTCGGCGACAAAAAAGACTTTAGGAACTTTATGAAGAAGGCTCACAAGATGGGCTTTAAGGTGATCCTGGACTGGGTGGCCAATCACAGTGCATGGGATAATCCGCTGACGAAGACGAACCCTGAGTTTTACGCTACGGATGAAACCGGGACTTTTGTGCCGCCATTTGGTTTCGACTGGACGGATGTGATTCAGTTTGATTTCACTCACAAGCCCTTGTGGGACTATCAGCTGGAAGCGATGGCTTACTGGGTTGAGGAATTTAATGTAGACGGATTCCGCTGCGATTATGCAACGGGAGTTCCCACAGAGTTTTGGGATTTCTTATCTGAAAATCTGCTTAAGCTGAATCCGGATTTATTCCTTTTGGCGGAGGCTGAAGTGGGGAACCATCAACTCGATGCTTTCCATGCATCCTATGGCTGGCAGATGCACCATGCGCTCAACGAGGTATGGACGGATACGGCAGATGCCAATAAGCTATCGTCCGTGCTCTCTCACTATGCAGTGACTTTTCCTGAAGATGCGACTTTCCTGCACATGACCAGTAATCATGATGAAAACAGCTGGCAGGGAACGGTGGCAGAGCGGCTGGGGGCGTTCGCAAAAGGAGCCGCATTGCTGACATTCACATTAGAAGGTATTCCGCTCATCTATAATGGACAGGAAGCCGGTATGGATAAGCGCCTGGAATTCTTTGAGCGTGATCCCATTGAGTGGAAGGATCATTCTTTCTTCGAGTTCTATGAAACCCTGATTGATCTGCGCAAGGAGCATCCCGCTTTGCACACGGGCAGCGATTTTGAAAGATTGCCCACGAGTGATGACAGCAATCTGTTTTTCCACTCAAGAAGTGCAAAGGGTAAGCAGATTCTGGTCCTGGTAAATACCTCAGATGAAGCAATCGAATATGCGGCGGTCAGTGATTCAATCGATGGAAATTATAAGGGATGGTTCACAGGCAAAAAGTATGAACTGGACGGTGTTTTAGAGGGAAAAATTGAGCCCTTTTCCTACAAAGTCTTAGTCCGTTAATCGTAAGCAGTATTTATAATTTAGTTTAACAATTAGCATCAAGAGTGCTTATTGAGTTGCGTATTTGCTGATTTCTGGCGAAGATACGTCTTATAAGAATAGGACATTTCTTAGATTTGTATCTAGGAAAGTCCTTTTTCGGTTGTAATCTTGAAGGAGTCGAACACCTTTTGATGTATACCCTTTCTATACCCCTTATGGAAACTTTAACTCACTATACGCAGGACCGCAAAGCTGCCCTAAATTTGTCGGGAAGGTTTTCTGACAATCAAAACCGCGCCGAGTTGCGCCAGACTCTCACTGAAGTCCTTGAAAATCTTACCAAGAACAAACTTCGCATAAAGATACCGAAAAATGCGGGTATGCTGCAAAAGCTGCCCAACATGCATTACCACTTTAAGCCTGAGGTGTTTTTCCAGATGGAGGGGATTACACACTTTAAATTTCCTGAGGGGAAAATCGAAGTGCATCCGGGTGAGCTTTGCATTATTCCCTCGGGCCTCCCTCACATGGAGCATGTGGAGTCTGACCGCTGCGGCAATTTCAGGAATCTGGTGGTTGGTTACTACAGTAATACAGTGAGTATGCACTTTGCCTTTGAAAAGGACGATGGGCGCCCGGAGATTGAGAAAATCGAGTTCTTCGATGCTCCGGATCTTGAAAATTTCGTATCTCTCTGCGATAACCTGACCAAGGTATATCATACGGACAGTCCTGCTAAATCGTATGTGATTTCAGGAGTGCTGACTGCACTGCTCGGCTGGTATATCAACCTCGTAGAGCAGGGTGCGAATGCTATCAATCAGGATGTTGGCAAAGTCTTTAAGACCAAGTGGATCGTGCGTGAGGAGATTTCAAACCCCAAGCTTAATGTGAAATCCATAGCTGATCGCCTGCAGTGCTCGGCGGATTATCTTTCGCATCTTTTCCATCAGGAGACCGGGGAAAAGCTGGTGCACTATATCCAGCGTATGCGGGTAAAGGGCGCAATCTATGCCCTGGAGACAACTTCACTTTATGTATCGGAGATTGCCTGGGCAACCGGTTATACGGATGCCGCTTATTTTGCGAAGGTGTTTAAGAAGTTTATGGGGATGACTCCCAATGATTACCGCCAGAGCCTGGACCGGAATCACCAAAGAGAAGAGTCTATCCCGAAAACGGTCTACTTTGACCGGGAAGACTTCTCTCACGGTACTCCCGCCAACACTGAGACGACTACTCAGGCCAGCGCTTAGTCTGTAACCTGAGTGTAATCTGCGGGTTTGACCCGGAAGGTAGCCAATACTGCGATTAGCAGTGATATCCCTCCGCAAAGGATCACGGGCATAGCGCGGCCGTCGAAGAAAAACTGGACGATTGAGCCCAATCCGACGGAGGCTATGATCTGGGGGATGACGATGAAAAAGTTAAACACTCCCATATAGAAGCCCATCTTGGATCCCGGGATTGCATTGGAGAGCATGGCATAGGGCATAGAGAGAATACTGGCCCACGCAATACCCAGGCCTACCATCACCACCATGAGCATACCGGGATCGGTGACAAAAGTCGTGGAGATCAGGCTCAATCCGCCAATGCTGAGGCAGACGACATGGATTTGCTTTTCAGAGAAGAATTTTACCAAAGCCAGCAGCACAAATGCGAAGAGGAATGCAACTCCATTGTATACAGAGAAGCAGAGGCCGCCCCATTCAACCCCTTTCTGATAGGCATCATCTCCGGGCACTCCACCAAATATTTCCGTGGAAATCGCGGGCACAAAGTAGATCCAGACACAAAACATCGCAAACCAGGTGAAGAACTGCACCACAGCGAGTTGGCGCATGGTCTTGGGCATGGACCGGATGCCGTGGTAAATCTCTTTGAATACGTTTGTCCATCCCTTGGTTTCCTCCTTCATTTTCTTGAAGGCTTCCATATCTTCGGGCGGATACTCCTTGGTCGTTAATATGGTGTAGAGTACTGCCAAAAAGAAGACTGCCGCGCCGGCATAGAATGCGATGTGAACGGTGATCGGGATGGCATTCCCTGAGCCTTCGGGCTCGGTGACATTAAATACATTGACGAGTATCCATGGCAAAGCAGATGAAAGTACCGCACCTCCACCGATGAGCAAGCTCTGCATGGCAAAGCCCTGCTTGCGTTGTTCGGAGGGGAGCATATCACCCACAAACGCACGGAAGGGTTCCATGCTGACATTTACGGATGCATCGAGTATCCATAGCAGGCCGGCGGCCATCCACAATGTGGATGAGTTGGGCATTGCGATGAGTGCTAAACTCGCACAGATAGCCCCCACCAGAAAGAAGGGTCTCCTACGCCCGAGACCTGTCCACGTGCGGTCGCTGAAGTAGCCTACCAGGGGTTGAACAATGAGGCCGGTCAATGGCGCTGCCAACCAGAGATAAGGCAGGTGCTCCGCATCTGCCCCCAAATACTGGTAAATGGCACTCATATTTGCCATTTGCAGGCCCCAGCCAAACTGGATACCGAAAAATCCGAAACTCATGTTCCAGATCTGCCAAAAAGATAAACGGGGTCTATTCATAGGGTTAAGGGGTTGATTTGTTTATGATAAAGTAGTGACGAGCTCGACCTGCTGAGGGTCTGCACTGTAGTTGGCTTCCACGATTTCGCCAGTTCGGCCAAAGAGCGATTGCCAAGTGTTAATGCGCTGCATCTTTTCCTTCCTGAAGGTGTCGTATAGATCTTCTTCAAAGCGCCATATCCAGTTGCCTTGAACAACCCCGGGGAAATTCAGCCGGGCTTCATTACCCAATTCGAATAAGTCCTGCACGGGTAACACTGCCAAGTTGGCTACTGAACCCAGTGCGGCACGAATCATGGCCCAGGTGCCGGAGATTCCGTCACTGGATGGATAATACTCTTTTACCATTTTCATCTCTTTCCGGGATAGTTTGGATAGCCAGGATGCACAGGTGTCATTATCGTGAGTGCCGGTGTAGACTACCGAATTCCTTTCATAATGGTGGGGTAAATTGATGTTGTTTGGATCATGTCCAAAACCAAACTGTAGGATTTTCATCCCGGGAAATCCAGTCTTTAAGCGCAGTTGGTATACACTTTCGGTAATGTAGCCCAGATCTTCCGCGATTATTTGGGCGCCCGGCATTTCTTCATGCAGTTTTTGAAATAGCTTCTCGCCAGGGGCCACTCGCCATTCACCCACGACGGCATCCTTACTTTCGGCGGGGATACACCAGTAGGTGTCAAACGCCCGGTAGTGATCGAGCCTGACTATATCGTAAATGGAGAAATTATGTTTGAGGCGGTTGATCCACCAATGAAATTGGGAGGCTTCGTGATACTCCCAATTATAGAGGGGGTTGCCCCACTTCTGCCCCTTGGATGAGTAATAATCGGGTGGGACCCCGGAAACCGTGAGTAATTTGCCGTCGGGACTAAGGTCAAATAAAGCTGAATTGGCCCAGCAGTCGGCGCTGTCGTATGCTACGTAAATGGGCATATCCCCAATTATTTCGATCCCCATGGCCTTTGCTTCCGAGTGGAGTTGGTCTAACTGCCAGTAAAAGAGGTATTGGGTAAATGCGTAGCGCTCCCTCTTTTCAACCAAATCGCGGCATAATGACATTTTACGAGCACTTTCATAGTCTCTCCATTCCCGCGGCCATAAATACCAGGGGTGACCGTTGTGGAAGTCTTTGAGCGACATGAAGAGGCTATAGCTATCCAACCAGTAGCGATTCTTTTTTTGAAACTCTGCGAAGCTGATAAAGCCAGGCAAGATGGGTTGCTTAAGCTCATCAAATCGCTGCTTCGCCTTCGTAAGTATTGGCGATGTTAAGTGATAGAGTGCGCCGTAGTCCACCTCTTTAGTGGATAGATTTTGCAGAGGCTCGGTATCCGAATCAGCAAGCAGCCCGATTTTTACCAGCTCGGCGTAATCAATGAAATAGCGATTGCCGGCAAAGGATGAAAAGCTCTGGTAAGGAGAATCGCCATAGCCGGTGGGCCCAATCGGGCAAATTTGCCAACAGTGAAAACCACACTCACTGGCGAATCTAAGAAACTGCCGGGATGACTCTCCAATATTGCCAATGCCAAATTTACCAGGAAGGCTTGAAATATGCGCGAGGACGCCGCTCTTTCGTGCCTGAAGCCAGGGTGCTGAAATGGGTGTCGATGTGCTTGTAGAAAAATTCATGATCGTGATTCCGGGGGATTGGCGGAAGCAAATACCCCTTTTTAATTATTTGCTCCCGCCGTTACTACCGCACCACTCGAGCTTCACATATCGCGATGTATCCGAGTGGCTACATTGGTGTAGGCCGTTGCGGTCTACGTCCAAAATTTTAAAAGAGTGATTAAAGTATTCTGAATCGGGCATTTTCGGGGTAAACGCTGAAAATTTAAGTTGTTCTGTTTTAAAGAACTGCAGAATGTGAATCCAATGGGTAGGATTCGTATTCTGTCTATTTGCCTACTTTTTCACAGTAATTCTGAAGCTTCGATCCTTGAGTATTGGCTAATTCATACAAGATGCAGACAAAACTTAGGTGTTGAGAATATATGCGATTTGGCGATTCGATCAGGCTTAAACAGTGCGGATTCAGGATTTCCAGGTCGGGATGGCTCTTTTCGAAATGACAAAAAAAGCAGCCCGGGTATGGTCGGGCTGCTTTTTGAAAACATAAGCGACTGGTAATGGTTAAGATCGCTTGATTTCGCTGATTTGAACCGGTAGGTCTACGGTTACGGGTATGTTGTTGCCGTAGTTATCGACAGCAGGTGAGAACTGCCACTGGATTACCGCTTTGGCAACCCGGACAGCGAGCTGTTCATCATACATGTCTACGTTAATCGGTGTCACTTGAATGGGAGTGCCCTGTTTATCGATTTCGATACGGACGGTAACGGTGCGGCCCACTTCATGCTCGAATGCGATGGGCTGAACGGTGTAGGTAGGTTCAACGATGGTTGAAGCAGCGGATGCTGTAGAAGCGATTGTGAGTGCTGCGAGAAGTGCGGTAGTCATTAATGTTTTCATGGTGCGATATGTATTTAAGAATTTTTGATTGTGCCGGGTAAAAGGGAACCAGCGTTTTGTGTCTTAATACTTGCAGAGTGTGTGCCAAGTTACCTGCTAATTCTTAAGTATTTGATGATGAGTAACTTAAAAATCATTAATTTCTTTGGCTGTAGTATGGCGCACTGACTAACGTTTAGAACTGAAACAGCCCGATTCTCATTTTGAGACACATATCTTCCTCTATAAGTCCTTGTTTGCCGAAAGAATAATGGCGATGTGCAACCGTCTCATTTGGTGACGTGAATATTTGGGAATCCAAATTGGAACCTATTTGTTGCAGGCTGTTTATATCGACCTTACAGGCGGAGATCATTTTAGGGGTACTTAGAGGTCTGTTGCTTCATTCATTCATTGTCCACCAGGGTTTGTGGATAATCAAACGAGGCTAGTTTTCCACTGGCTGCTGATATCCACTGCGGTGCACTAGAGCTTGGACTCTGAATTTCAGTGCAAAAAAAGCAGCCCGGGTATGATCGGGCTGCTTCTTAAAAGCCTAAGCGACTTGTACTAATTAAGCGCGATTAATTTCGCTGATTTGAATCGGTAGATCAACTGTAACGGAGATTGGATTTCCGTATGGATCAGTAGCAGGTGTAAATTGCCATTGTTTAACTGCTTTTACAACACGTGCTGAGAGTGCTTCGTCATACATGTCTACGAAGATTGGAGTTACCTCGGTGGGTAGTCCTTGTTCGTCGATTTCGATGCGGACGGTAACGGTGCGTCCCACTTCATGCTCGAATGCGATGGGTTGAACGGTGTAGGTAGGTTCAACGGTAGTTGTTGAAGCAGCGGATGCTGTAGAAGCGATTGTGAGTGCTGCGAGAAGTGCGGTAGTCATTAGTGTTTTCATTGTGTGATATGTATTTAAGATTTTTTAGTTGTGCTGGATAAAAGGGAACCAGCGTTTTGTGCCTTATTATTTGCACAGTGCGTGCCAAGTTGCGCATGAATTTTTAAGTGACTTTATATCAACGACTTAAAAATTATGGATTTTTTTCATTCAAAAATATCACACCTGCTAACGTTCAGAACTGAAACAGCCCGATTCTCATTTTGCGACAGAATAGGGTGCTGTATGTAAGGGTGTGGGGTATAAAATGGACGCTAGTGACTGCCTAAAAAGCCTACTACTGGCGGCTTTCGCAAAAAGATACTCATGCATCCTTTATTTAGCGCATGGAAGTCGCCTTTTGGAATGCGTCTATGCCTATCTGTGAACCGAGGATACGCCCGATATTATCATCTGCGGCAATATGGATGCCTCCAAAAAGTCTCGAGTAGCCTGCCTGGTCGGCCGCATCATAATAGGTAGCCCACTGAAGTTCGAAGGTTTCGCTGGGGCCCTTTTCAAACGCCAGGAAGCTCTCCTTTGGAAAGGTATAGCTTGCCAATCCCCCGGGGAAATACGCACTGCCGGTCAGTAGGGTCAATACTTCGGCTGCTGCCCGGCTAAAGGTGGAGTGCCCGGAGACGTATCCGGGGAAAGCCGGGGTCACGAAGGTGTTTTTCTGGTAGGGAGTCCAATCCTCTGACAGTATCCAGCCGACTCCGCCGATTTGATCCGGATTACTGGAAGGGTTTCCCAGCCAGGAGCGCACGACCACTTTGCCCACGTATTCAGCTACGGTATTTCTCTGTTTGACGATATTCTGATGCCGCCCCCCGATGGTTACGGTTTCAGCAGTAGTCATTTCAATCAATCCTTCGATGAGGGGTAGGCCCAGTTCGTGGTAATGCTCGGTTTCGGGATTTGAAGATTGGCCCAGCCCACCCATGTAGCGTATCAGAGATATGGGGCGGGAGCTGTCATACTGGCGTTTAACGGTCCACGCAGCACAGGCCGCATCGTGAACAGCACCGTTGAGTGCCAGGTATCCGCGCACATCCCATTCCAAACGGCTGAGCACTTCTCCTACGCCCTGGTATCTTAGCTCAAGTTCAGGATGGTCGCTGACATCGTTGAAGATTACATTCCAGTGGCCGGGCGGGGTTTCGGAGTCGGGACCGTCTGCCCAGAATTCTGCCAAAATGCGCGCATAATCCGCCTGGGCAACGACATTGGGTGCATAAGGGGCTGATGTGAATGGATTTTCCGGATATCCGGTGCCGTCGTTCGTGCCCAGCGGGTTATTAAAGAGTGCTCCGGGTGAAATATCGATCATCACTCCATCTGCGGGGTCGAGCTCGGCAGAACGTTGGATGACTTCGACGACTTCGAGCACCAACTGTTCGTGACCCACCCCGTCCAGGAGCGGTTGGGGCCCGGGGTCCAGGGCTATGGTTATGGGTGAGGTTTTAGTCAGGGCAAAAGGGGTGACGTTTCTTGCATTTACGCCGACGAATTCCTGTAAGCCCGAAGTTTGAACGATGCCGTTCTGGGTAACCAGAAATGAAAGGGAAAGTTGCTGCCAGCGGTTGGGGTCATTCATATCGGTGCCAGTAAGCCCGACGATCATGGGTTCATTTACAGATTCGTAGGCGGTAGTATCCGCATATTGGTTTGCCTCGTTTGCGCCATCAAATAAGGTAGCGTCGAGAACGGCCCGGGCAATCCGGTTGCCCACGGCTTCGGGTGAATTTCCCTCCTGAGTGATTATGGCTGGATCGTAGCCGAGTTGTTCCATGAGCCAATGGATGCCCGCGTAAGTCTGATCGCGGCCCGGGCTGTTTGCAAAACGCCTCTCTATCATGCGGTAGGCTGCATAACTCATGGCCTTTCGTTGGTTTTCGGTCTGTTGCTGACCAGTGCCTTTGTCGGCTGCGGATAGATTCTCCTGATGAAAGGCGGGGGTCGCAGAGGACCATCCTTCGACGTGATAGGCCCAGTAGACGTCCCAAAGTGCTGAGGATAAATGGTAAAGATTGCGCGCATGGATGGGGGGGTCGGGGGTGTCCTTGCGTATGCCATCCAGCAGGGCTTCGTTCCACCAGCGTGCGATCGATTTCGATTCCAAATCTGCACTTACACTTAAATTAATGATCGGGCTTTCGATGGTACCCGCAGCATTGGTGGCCCTGACGCTGTAAAGGCCGGCGTCATGGGGCTGTATATGCCGGAAGTGAAGCTCCGGACCGATTACACCTTCGATAGGTTCTCCGTCTTTATACCAGGTGTATTGGGGCGAAGGATCCCCGGTCGCTTCAGCGGTGAGGGTGACGGCACTATCTTTAATGAAGCTGCCACTTTCCGGGAAGGTGTTAAACTGGGGGGCGATGTTGGTGGTATCTGCAGGTTCAACCAGGGCGATGAGCTGATTGGCTTGAATATTTGCAAACTGCTGGGTCGCGCCATTGGGCCATTTTACCGATATGCTATCAATCGCAGCGGCATTACCGATTCCGAAATGAAGGTAGGGCTCGCGTTGGCCGATATAGGCATTGGTGGGGGCATAGACTGCAGTCTGCGTAATCCCTCCGGCTGTTAGCCTGACGAGCGTGCCGTAACCGTCGCGGTTGGATAGGGTGCCCTGAAAGCGCAGGCGCAGCCAGTTGTTGGAGTCCGGCGAGTCGTTGCGATAAAGTATCCAGGGCCTGAAGGGTGAGGCTGAGTCCTGCAGGTTTCCGATTAGGACATCTTCGTCGCCATCGTTGTCGAAATCAAAGACGGCAGCACTTCTGGAGAGGCCTGTGTCTGTGACTCCCCAGGGGATGCCCACTTCGGTCATCTGCGTTCCTGAGTTCAGGTAAAAAACCGTACGGTCACTGCGTGCATTGGATATATAGCCGGGACGTGTGGCGTTATTCGGGTTGTGGCCGTAGGGATAACCATTGGTAACGAGCAGATCAAGAAGGCCATTATTATCAGCATCTATAAATACGGAGCCCCAGCCCCAGCTGCTTTGAGTGACCCCATAGTCAGTCGCCACATCTTCAAATTGCCGATTGCCGAGGTTACGATACAGCCTATTTGCCGATACCAGCACCCCATCGTCATATTCGTCGAAGGAACTCACGAAGAAATCCAACAGCCCATCGTTATCGATATCGCCAATAGACACTCCCATGCCATTCTCATCGGTTCCGACATTCGCACCCTGGCGGTCTTCGGTGAAGGTGCCGTCTCCGTTGTTCCACCAAAACTGGCTCTTGCCAAAATCGTTGATGAGGCTCAGATCCGGGTTGCCGTCCTCATCGAAGTCTGCCCAGGCTGAGCTGAAGCCGTTGATGGCAGGTCCAAAGACGGGCTGAGTCAACCCTGAGGTTTGAGTAACATTAATGAAATTTCCCGGAGCTTCCCGTCCACGGTTTCGCAGCAGCACTGAATAGTTGGGGCTTTGGGAGGAACCGGAAACGCCCCACTCAGTAACGTGTATATCCAAATAGCCGTCGCGATCAAAATCGACCAGGCCAACGCTCTGGCCTTTATGGGGCTCACCATCCACCGTCATATCCGCGCCTCGTTCTACCGCTTCTTCGGTAAAGTTTCCCGAGCCGTCGTTGACATATAAAAAGTAACGTGGACCGATGCGCGGCACCAGAAACAGGTCGGTTTTGCCGGAATTGGTAAAATCACCCGCCGCAATACCTGCTATGTCTACGGCTTCACCGAGCCCCCTTTCGATTCCCTGTTCGGAAAAGGTGCCATCCCCGTTGTTCATGAATACTCGTAGTCTTTCCGGGGTGGGGCAGGTGATGACATCCGTCCATCCGTCGTTATCAAGGTCTGCCAGGCAGATTGGGTATCCGGTTACATTGCGGTCAATGCCCTGGGGTGGGTTGATCTCGAAAGGAATTTCCGGAGAGACCCCTATACCTGCAGACTCTGCAACATCCGTAAACTTGGCAAGAGCCGGTATCAGCGAACACAATCCGATAGTAATAACGGATAGTTTTTTGTGCACGTCTGCGAAAAAAATACTCATCGAATGTATGCGGTAATCAGGGGGCTTATATTAATTACACTGAAGTTACCCCGTTTATGGCGAACTCAGAGATGAGCAAAAAACTTAGGTTTTCCGTAAATATCTTAATTGGGAATCCAGTTTAGCGTTTGGATTGTATATACAAATAACGTAGTGACTGTAAAAAAGTATTTCAACGAACCGGAGAAAATGCGATTAAGCGATGCAGGTTTTATCCTATGTAAAGCCGTATTTAGCCGAAATTTCCCTGTTTTTGCGGGTAACATTAAGTCAAATTGGCCCCGTAAACCTTTTATATATGCGGGTTCTGACAGAAGCTAAGTTTTGTCCAGTTAATATCAGTTTTCTCAAATGGAATTGATTAGAAAAGCTGAAGCAGTTGTGCAACTATAGTTATCAGCGACAGGAAGAATTCTCTTTTTGTTGTTAACCCTGAACTGAATATTTACCCAGACTTTCCCCTATCAGTTGCTTAAGAATGGCTAGAGAGTTTGGGCCTAGAAACCCAAAAATAAATGACTATGAATTCGCAAAGAATACTTGCCAGTTTTTCTTTTAAGAAGATCTGGGTAATTACTCTTCTGAGTGTGGTAACCATTACCACTGCATTTTCTCAGGATGATGAAGAAATCGATAAGATTTATGAATTGGATGCTTTTGTGATTTCCGGTGGTTTTGCCGGTAGTGTTGCAGCAGCAACTGAAAAGAAACGAATCCAGCCGGTGATCGTAGAAGCGATTGCTGCGGAGGACATTGGTAAGCTTCCCGATGTGAGTATCGCAGAATCGTTGGCACGACTGCCCGGTTTGACAACCCAGCGTATTAATTCACGTGCACAGGGTATTGTTATCCGTGGTCTCGTGGGTGACTTTAGCACGGCGATGTTAAATGGTAGACAACAAGTGAGCACCAGTGGTGACCGCTCTGTAGAGTTTGACCAATATCCGGCAGAACTGCTCAGTGGTGTAACTGTATATAAGACTTCCACGGCTTCTTTGATTGGTCAGGGTCTGGCAGGAACGATCGACATGCAGACCATCCGCCCGCTTTCGATCGGAGAGAGAATTCTGGCAGCCAACTATTTTTACCAAGTGGTTGATGCCGGTAAGCTGAATCCAGATTCGGATGATACGGGTCACCGTTATTCAATCAACTATGCGGACCAGTTTATGGATGGCACTCTCGGTATTGCATTCGGTTATGCGGTAACTGATCAGGCAGGCCAAGGTGAGCAATTCAACGCGTGGGGATATCCTGAAACCGGAGACGGAGATTTTGTTTTAGGGGGTTTAAAACCCTTTGTACGTTCGAGTAAGCTTGAGCGTAGCAGCTACATGGGTGTGATCGAGTATCGCCCAACTGAGAGTTTTCATGCGACCGTGGATCTCTTTTTCTCGGATTTTGCGGAAGATCAGATCCTGCGTGGGGTAGAAGTACCTTTGTGGTGGAGTTCTGCACAACTGCAGCCCGGTTTTACCGTTCAAGATGGTTTGGTGACCAATGGTACTTTCAACAATGTCTACATGGTAATGCGTAATGACAATGTATGGCGTAACGCAGATATCTACAACCTGGGCTTGAACTTGCGCTTTGGTGACACTGAAGGCTGGCAGCTTGAACTGGATATATCTACTTCTGCAATGGAGCGTGACGACAATGTATTGGAAACTTACTCCGGATACGCATCCAATCAGGTGGGAAACCCGGATTCTGTCGGTTTTAGCATGACCGGTATCGGTGTTGATTTGGATCCATCCCTGTCATACACAGATGGGAATGCAATCATGCTTGCAGGTCCCCAGGGTTGGGGTGGCGATCGTGTGCCGGGCGGTCAGGTCGGTTTCTTTAAGGGACCCCGTGCTGAGGACGAGTTGAGCCAGTATAAGGCCATTGTCTATAATGATCTGGATCATTCATTCTGGAAGCGCATTGAGTTCGGTGTAGCCTACACCACGCGTGAAAAGAGCGAAATCGAAGTGGCTCCGGGTGGCTTTGAAGGATTCTTCCTTGCGCTTCCCAATGGTGCAACGTCGGCTCCGCTTCCGCCTTCTGTTGGTGTGGCTGATCTGTCATTCATCGGTATCGATGGTCAATACAGTTACGACTCGCGCGGACTTTGGGAAAGTGGTTATTACGACACGGTTATCAATGATAATGTGAATCTGATTGCCAACAACTTCGACGTACAGGAAGACGTTACCACCTTTTACGTTCAATCCGAATTTGACACTGATCTCTTCGGTAAAAAGTTCTACGGTAACATCGGCACCCAGCTGATCCACTCGGACCAAAGCTCAAATGGTTTTGCGGCAGATGGAACTGATCTCTTTCCGGTGAGTGGACAGCATGACTACTGGGATTTGGTTCCTTCATTGAACTTGATCCTGGATCTGAATGATAACCAAAAGATCCGTTTCAGCATCGCGCGCCAGTTGGCCCGTCAGGAAATGGTGGATTTCCGTGCAAATTCTACCTATGGCTTTAATGAGCAGTTGGCAGGTTCTACCGATGTGCAGCTCAGCCCATGGAGTGGTAATGGGGGTAATTCTGAGCTTGAGCCCTGGAGGTCCAATTCTCTGGATATTACATTTGAAAATTACTTCGATGATGGTAAGGGATACTGGGCGATCAACGGTTTCTACAAGGATCTCGTGAGCTACACTTACAATGAGAGCACGTTGCAGGATTTTACCGGATTTGAAACAAATTCAGATGTTGTGCCGCTCATCTTCGAGGGATTCCGCACAGTGCCGGTGAATGGCGACGGTGGTAAGCTCTACGGGTTGGAAGGAACGGTTTCAATCCCGGGTGAGGTGCTTTCTGAGAACCTTTCAGGCTTTGGTTTGATTGTGAGCGGATCTCTCACCGAGAGCTCTATTGAGCCGACTCCGGGGTCGGATCAGGAAATCCCAGGTCTGTCGGACACAGTAGTCAATACGACTCTTTACTACGAGAAGGCTGGGTTCTCAGCACGTGTGAGCTCTCGCTATCGTTCAGAATACCGGGGTGACATCTCTACGTTCGGTCCCCGCGGAGAAGTTTTCCGAAATCTGCAGGCGGAGACAGTGATCGATGCGCAAATCGCATACTCTTTCCAAGATGGACACCCGCTTGAAGGTATGACCCTCACGTTACAGGGATCAAACCTGACAGACGAGCCTCTCTTTGCAACGCAGGGAGATACGGATGACCGTTTGGTACAGGACTACCAGTTGTATGGAGCTGAGTTCAACTTCGGGGTATCCTACAAGTTTTAATTCAATCATAAATACGTATGAGTCTCAAACAGCCCCGTTCTGCGGGGCTGTTTTTGTCTAACCTAATAAAACCCATGAAATTCAAATCAGTATTCCTCTTAATACTCCCGTTTTTGATGCTATCTGTAGCATTTTCAGCGATCAAACGGGTGGAGCCCGCTTTTTGGTGGGCAGGTATGAAGGATCCCTTCCTGCAAGTCTTAATCCATGGAGACTCGATCGGGGGAGCGGAGGTTCGCCTGTCAGGCACCCAAATCACCGTTGAAAGAATCGAACGTGTGGAGAACGACAATTTTCTATTCGTCTATCTGGATACCGGGAGGGCTGTAGCAGGAGAGCGTTTTAAAATAATCCTCGAAAGGAATAATACCGTCATTGAGGAAATTGATTATGAATTGAAGGAGCGACTGGGGGATTCCCGGCCGATCAAGGGATTTGATAACAGCGACGTAATGTATTTGATTACACCGGATCGCTTTGCAAACGGAGACCCCAGTAATGACTCAGTGCCCGGGATGCGCGAAACTGCCGTGGATCGTAATGAGCCCTATGGGCGTCATGGTGGTGATTTGCAGGGGATCATCGATAATCTGGATTATCTGGCCGAGCTCGGCATTACCGCGATTTGGCTGAATCCGATTCTGGAGAACGATATGCCGGAGTCGTCCTATCATGGATATGCGATTACGGACTACTATAAAGTAGATCCGCGCTACGGCACCAATGAGCAGTATCTGGATCTTGCGGATAAAGCGAGGGAGCGGGGTATTAAAATTGTGATGGACGTAGTCTTTAATCACAGCGGTGTCGAGCATTGGTGGATGAAGGATATGCCTTCTAGTGATTGGATAAACTTTTATCCGGATTACCAGGTGACTAATCATAATCGTACAACGCACCAGGACCCTTACGCGGCGCAATCGGATGCTGATTTGATGACTCAGGGCTGGTTTGTGCCTTCCATGCCGGATTTGAATTTGAGAAATCCGCTCATGAAGGATTACCTGATCCAAAACAGCATTTGGTGGATCGAATATCTGGGGTTGGGTGGTTTCAGGCAGGATACTTACCCGTATCCTGACAAGCATGCCATGGCAGAATGGTGTGAACGCGTGATGCACGAATATCCAGATTTCAATATCACGGGTGAAGAGTGGAGTCTTAATCCCAGTGTTTTAGCATACTGGCAGGACGGAAAAGAAAACGCTGACGGTTATGATGGAAATCTGCCGTCGCTGCTAGACTTCCCTGTGCAGGATAGTCTCGAGCGTGCTTTAAAGGAAGAGGAAACGTGGGGCACCGGTTGGCGCACACTCTATGAAACACTCGGGACCGATCACGTATACCCGGATCCTTTCAATAATGTGATATTCCTGGGTAACCATGATAAGCCTCGGTTCTACATGGAGGTGGGTAAAAGCCTGAATGCATACAAGAACGGGTTGGCATTTATACTCACAAGCCGTGGAATTCCGCATTTGTATTATGGGGATGAGATTCTCATGACCCATGATGAAAGCGACGGTCACGGTCACATTCGGAATGATTTTCCAGGAGGTTGGGCTGGCGATGAGGTCAATGGATTCACAGGTGTGGGACTCGCGTCTGACGAAATGAATGCACTGCATTTTACCCGGACTCTGCTCAATTGGAGAAAGGGGAATCTTGCCGTTCAGGAAGGCAGCCTTATGCACTTTGCCCCTGAGGACGCGGTGTATGTATACTTTCGAACCTATGAAGATCAAAAGGTCATGGTCGCTTTGAATAAAAACACCGAACCTTACTTTTTGAAAGTGGATCGGTTCGAGGCAGCCATTGGTGATGCAACGGTAGCCAGGGATGTGGTCAGAGGGTTTGAAGTGTCTTTGGCGGATATGATAACGCTGACTCCGGGTGAACCATCGGTATTTGAGTTGAGATAGTCTGTATAACTGGAAATCAAAACACTTTTTGGGGGTAATTTGAGTGGCTTTGCATACAGTAAAGTTGCTCAAATTTTTTTATCGAATAAGGCGCAGCTGAAAAAATTGCATTTTTTTCAAGCTGCGCTTAACTTTTTGAGAATAATGGATTTATGAGGGTTTCGAATCAATATACGATACTGCTGGCGGATGATAACGACGGCATCATCGCCTCAGGAAAGATACTCTTTGAGGATCAGGGTTGGAAATTCGTACCGGCGCGTTCCGTTAAAGAGATTATAAACAAAGTGGAACGCTTTGAATTCGATGCGGCTTTGTTGGATATGAACTACACGCGCGATACTACAAGCGGTGAGGAGGGGCTTGAACTGATAGATAAGCTGAAGGAGCTTGATGCGGATTTGCCGATCGTAGTCATGACCGCCTGGGGTACGATTGATCTTGCTGTGGAAGCCCTGAAGCGAGGAGCCAGTGATTTTATAAGCAAACCCTGGGATAACGAACGTGTTATTCAAATGGTGGACAAGGTCGCTGCGAATACACGTTCGATGAGGCGGGGTCGCCTGCTTGAAGAGCAGACCCGGCTCGCCCGGGAAGAAAATATCCCCAGCGATTTTATTGCCAAGTCACCGGCGATGCGGGAGATTATGTCCATCGTTGAGAATATCGGCCCCTCCGAGGCGAATGTGATGCTGCTCGGGGAAAATGGAACCGGCAAAAGTGTGGTAGCAAACCTTATACACAATGTTTCGGAGCGTAATGAGGGGCCGTTCATCAGTGTGAATATGGGCGGTCTGGCCGAGGGAGTATTTGAAAGCGAAATCTTCGGTCATGTGAAGGGAGCCTTTACCGATGCAAAGGCAGACCGTGCCGGGCGCTTTGAGCTCGCGCGGGGAGGAAGCATCTTTTTGGACGAGATCGGCAATATTACTCTACCTCAGCAGAATCGACTCCTGCGGCTGCTGGAGACCGGTGAGTTTGAGCGGGTGGGCTCATCCCGTACGATTAAGACGGATGTTCGCATCGTTTCCGCGACCAATGCACCCATCCGGGAGCGTGTGGCAGATAAATCGTTTCGCGAAGACCTTTTTTACCGCCTGAATACGGTAATGATGGAAATGCCTTCCCTACGCAACCGCAGGGAGGATATCATGCCGCTTGCCCATCTCTTTCTGGGGCAGATGAACCGAAAGTACCGTAAAGACATCCGCAGGTTCAGCCGGGATGCAGAGCGCGTATTGATGGGCTATGACTGGCCGGGAAATGTGCGTGAGATGAACCACGCCATTGAGAGGGCTGTATTGATGTGCAATGAAGAAGAGATCACCGGGCGGCACCTGATGATGGATACGGGGGTTGAGACCCATGCGGACATTGAATCCATGAGTATGGAAGAGATAGAAAAGCTGCTGATGCAAAAAGCGCTAAAAAAACATGGTGGAAACGTAACCAGCGCAGCCAAGCAATTAGGCATCAGCAGAGCGACCTTTTACCGTAGGTTGCAGGACTACGGACTATGAAGTGGCTGAATCAGATTTTCCGGAGATTTCCCCTACAGCTTCAGATTTTTTCGCTCGGATTACTCTTAGCTATACCTCCTATTGTCTTTAACGTATACCAGTATCGGGTACAGGATATCAGTGGAGATTTATTCGGTTTGCTATTGTTTTCCTACCTTTTATGGGCCGGTTTGTTATTATTCGGGCTTTGGAGAGTTTGCCACGAACCGTTTTACACCTTGGCAAACAGTGTGAGATCGCTCCACCAGGGGGATTATTCACAACGCCTGGTTACCTACAGCAAACGGCATGCGATTGGTTATCTGCATGATGAAATCAATACCTTGGCAGAGGAGTTGCAAAACAACCGGATCGCGGCTATTGAATCCAATCGGCGTTTTCAATACCTGATTGACCAGGTGGAAATTGGGGTAATCGCTTTCGATGGGAACGGGATGGCGACGATGGTGAATGCCTACCTTGCTCACTTATACAATGAATCTGCGAATCACCTGGTTGGAAATTCGATAGATGAGCTTAATCTGCAAGCTCTGGATGAATCGGTAACGGGGCGGACGATTTGGCTCGAGTTCCCCGAGAAGAGCAGTCGTTTCCTGATCCACCGTTCTGCATTCCGGGAGGATGGTAAGCCTAAGAATCTGTATCTGCTCACGGATGTTAAAACACCGCTACGGGAGGAGGAGCGGCTGGCATGGAAGCGATTGATCCGGGTTTTGGGGCACGAACTAAACAACTCTCTAACGCCCATCATTTCACTATCCCAGAGCTTGAAAAATCGTTTCGAAAAGATGGAAATTGATGTGGATAAGAAGGAATCTACCCTGGATGCCTTGGATGTTATCTCTTCCCGTGCCAATGGCATGAATCGATTTGTAGATAATTACGCAAAGCTGGCCAAACTTCCGGAGCCGGACCGGCGCCCGATTGATTTAAAGGAGTGTGTTGAAAAGGTAGTTAAGCTCATGCGCTTGCCGGAGATCCAATTAAGGGAAGGCCCTGAATGCACCTTGATCGTAGATCCCATCCAGCTGGAACAGCTCTTGATCAATGTGATCAAAAATGCCCATGAGTCCTTAACGGATGATTCGGGGGTGGTTGTGATTTCCTGGGAACGGGCGAGTACCGATGCAGTGTTGTGGATTGATGATGACGGGCCCGGTATTGATAAAGAGGAAAACCTATTTGTGCCTTTTTTCTCCACCAAATCGGAGGGGAGCGGTATCGGTTTAGTGCTGTGCCGACACATTGCCGAAGCGAATGGTGGATCGATCGAGTTAGCAAATCGTCCGGAGGGTGGTTGCAGAGCGACCGTTCGGCTACCTCTACAGGTCATATAGGTAGAATATTGGGTTTAGTACGGGTTGTATCAAATTGAGACTTGGTTGTATCAGAGTGATACATGAGAGGTTTGTAATACTTGCTCGGTTTTATATGATCTTTTTTAAGCTATTGTTAATCAATGCTATATGAAATTCGTTTTAATTGGCATGGGCATTGCATATGTGAAGGTGCTTAGGTTATGGATATAGAACGCCCCGACAGGTTTAAGAAGAAACAATTACAAAAACGCATCTGGTTTGGCATTGGTGCTGTGCTGATTTTAGGCGTTTTTATTTATGTGTTTACGCTGAGTAGCCCACTGCCCCGTGTGGATCGCGATGAAGTCTGGGTAGGTACCGTCCAACGGGGGGATATGCTTAGAAATGTAAGAGGGCTCGGAAGGCTCGTGCCTGAAGATATGCGCTGGATCACGTCGCAAAGTTTAGGCCGCGTAGAAGAAAGATTTGTAGATTCCGGGGCTGAGGTGACCCTGGATACACTGATCCTGAAGCTCTCAAATCCGGAACTGGAGCAGCAATACCAAAATGCCAAGCTGGAGCTTGATGCTGCAGTCGCTCAGCTAACCAGCACCCGGGTGCGACTGCAAATCGAACTGCTTTCCATGCGCAGTGCCTACACTCAGCTGCAGGAAAGTACTGAGATGGCAGAGCTCGATAAGGAGATCAATGAGCAGCTGTTCAGTGAAGGGCTGGTATCCGAGTTGAATTTGAAACGCTCGATACTCAGCGCCAAACATCTGAGTTCGCGCCTGGAAACCGAAGGGGAGCGGCTTGCTTTTCAGGAGCAGTCGGTAGAACCTCAGCTGGCTGTGCAGCAAACCATGGTAGATCAGGCAAAAGCACGCCTCAATTTACTCCAAACACAGATCGACGGGTTAAATGTGCGTGCAGGTTTTGAGGGGGTTATCCAGCAACTGGAAGTGGAGCAGGGTATGCAGGTTACCCAGGGTATGCAACTGGCCCTGGTAGCCAATCCGCAGAAGTTGGAGGCTGTTCTGGAAGTTCAGGAAAGCCAGGCCAGGGAGGTCCAGATCGGGCAGGTGGCGGTCGTCGATACCCGATCATCCGGGCTCGTGGATGCGGTGGTTACCCGTATTGATCCCAATGTGGAGCGTGGGATAGTCCGTGTGGATGTTGGGTTTCCCAATGGATTGCCTGAAGGGGTAAGGGCGGAGCAGACCGTACAAGGCACGATAGAGCTGCAGCGGTTAACGGACGTTGTGTTTGTGGATCGCCCCAGTATCGCGAAGGAAAACACGAGCGAATTAGTATTTGTTTTGAACGAGGATGGAACCCGGGCAGACCGCACACTGGTGGAGTTTGGGCGTTCATCCGTAACCTTAATCGAAATTCTCAACGGGCTGCGCCCGGGAGAACAGATTATACTGTCCGATTCGTCACGCTGGATGAGTTCTGAAGCCATCCAACTGAGGCGTTAGCCATAACTCTATAAATACACAAGATGACTACTACGACCCAAACTGAATCCCCAACCTCTACTGTAAAAGCAACCGGAAACCATATCATCCAGCTGGAGGATGTTTCGAAGGTTTTTTATACCGACCGCATGGAAACCCGCGCGTTGAGCGGAGTTTATCTGGACATTGACGAAGGTGATTTTCTTTCCATTTCGGGTCCGTCCGGGTGTGGGAAATCCACTCTATTGTCGATTGTCGGTTTACTGGACCGGAATACCTCAGGCCGTTATTTGCTGGATGGTGAAGAGGTACAGGATTTCAAAGGCCGCAAGCGTGCGCTACTGCGTAATAAGGCGATCGGATTCATCTTCCAGAACTTCAATCTGATTGGGGAGATGAGTGTTTCCGAGAATGTTGAGCTGCCCTTGATATACCGGGATGTGCCGTATTCGGAGCGCAAGCTACTGGTCAAAGAGGCGCTTGAACGGGTGGAGATGGATCACCGTGAGGGGCATTTGCCGAGTCAACTTTCGGGGGGGCAGCAACAGCGCGTGGCGGTAGCCCGGGCACTGGTAGGCAAGCCGCGGATATTGCTTGCGGATGAGCCCACCGGGAATCTGGACTCTAAAAATGGTGAGGCAGTCATGGAGCTGCTCAGCGAGCTTCACCAACAAGGCTCCACCGTATGTGTGGTGACCCACAATGAGCACTACAACTCTATGGTGAAGCGGGTGGTCTTCCTGTTTGACGGAAGAATCGTGGATGAAAAGGTGAATGCCTGATTGCGAAGGCCATGAAAAGATATACAAACCACTTTCTATTTGCCCTGCGCGTGATGGCGAAAACACCGCTTATCACGATGCTTTCGATTGCGGTATTATCCATCGCGATTGCCCAGGTTTCGCTGATGTTTAACATGATCGAATCGGTGGTCATGAGTAAGCTCCCCTATGATGGCAGCGATCGCCTGATGCGGATCATGCGGGATAACCCGCAGAATCCGAATGCGAACTCGAGTTTCCCCCATGAGACCTTTGAGCGTTTTAAGGAGCTCGATAATGGCCTGGAGGGTACTATTGCCATGTTTAATGACAACGTGATCTTAAAGGATGGGGAAAAAGGCAGGCAACTGGGGGTTCCCTATATTGAAACCAATTTTCTGGAGCTGCTGGGTGTTGAGCCCATTATGGGTAGGACATTTACGCCTGAGGATGCTGAGCCCGATGCAACGCCCACTTTGCTGATATCGCATCAACTTTGGAGTGAATTCTTCGCGAATGATCCAAATATTCTGGGAAGGACGGTTCAGGCCGATGGAATCATACGCACGATTATTGGGGTGACCCCCAAAGGATTTGATTTTCCATTCACCAATCAAGCCTGGATACCCCTGAATACGGCGACGGTGACTGAGCAGGTCGGCTGGGGTAGCGAGGTATTCTTATTGGGTAAGACCCGGGGAGATATTTCACCTGAACTCGCGCTTCAACAGGCCAACGATGCGTTTATGAAGGTGAAGGAGCTCCTGCCAGTAGAGAATACCAATTACGAGAGTATCGAGTTTCAGCATTTTAAGGAACTTTTTGTTAATCAGCAAACGCGGATGCTTTTCCTGTCCATGGCCATTTGCGCGATACTCATTTTGTTTATGGCCTGTGCGATAGTGTCGAACCTGATAACGGTTCGCAGTGCCAAGCGCGCCAATGAGCTGGCTATCCGGAGTGCTCTCGGGGCCTCACGCACCCAGATCGTGAACCAAATGCTATTTGAATCTCTGATAATAAGCGCCATTTCATTGGTGTTGGGGTGGTTGCTGATGCAGTGGTTTCACACCGAGGTATTTCTGGATTACTATGTGCAGTTCAACGTGCCTTCCTGGTTTTTCAAGGAGGAGTACAGCTTCCGGCACTTCCTGTTTGTGATCATTATTCCGGTGATTGTGACCGTAGCCTCTACGCTGGTACCGGCGATGCGGGCCTCGAAGACAACATTGGCTGATTTGTTAAGGGATTCCACGCGCACGGGATCATCGTTGAAAATGACGATTCTGGGTCGCCTTTTGATCATTTTCCAGATTGCTGCTGCCTGTGCAGTGGTAACCGGGGGAGCCATCGTAGGTTATTTCCTGCACGATATCAACTCCCAGGATCTGACTTATGATCCGGATGAATTTCTCTACGCCCAGCTGGGTATGGATGCCAATATGTATGAAACGCACCAGGAGCGGGCCGTTATGTTAAAGAAGGTAATGCAGGAGCTGAATGCATTTCCTGAGGTTCAGGGTGCGGCTTACTCCACTGAGTTATTCACGGGAGGCATCACCGTTCCCCTGGAAATCGTGGGGGAAGACTATGCAAGTACCGATGATTTTCCGGTTTTCTATCGATGGGTAGTGTCGCCCGGGTATTTTGAGCTCATGGGTGCACCCCTGATTGCGGGGAGGGAATTCACGGAGCTTGATGATAAGGAGCGCCCCTATGTGGCGATTGTCACGGATGTTTTTGCCAAACAGGTATGGGGAAATGAAAACCCGATTGGTAAGCAGATGATTTACCGGGATGGTGACGAAGAATGGACGCTCAATGTGATTGGGGTATCTCAGGATATTTTTAAGAGTGAGCGTGACCGTAATCAACGAACTGGCTTCTTCTTATGCTCCTTCCAGGATGTATGGTTCGATTTCGGTATCCACATGAAAATCCCCAACAGCCCGAAGGCCTTTGAGTCGAATCTTGTCCGAACGGTGGCTGATATTGATTCCCGAGTATTGATTTCGCACGTTGAGACGTTTACGGAGCGGATTCGCGGATTTCAGATCAGCCTGAGGTTTATCTTTGTGTTATTCTCCACATTTGCGGTCGGTGCACTCATTATGGCAACGGCGGGCCTATATGGCGTGGTTTCATTCTCAGTGAGTCAAAAGATTCGGGAGATCGGCATCCGTTTGGCTTTGGGGGCATCTCCCGGGCATGTCATCCTGAGGGTGTTCCGGGAAGGGCTGATCAATGTTGCAGTGGGGGTCGTATTTGGGGTGTTGGCGGCTTTTCTCATCCGATTTATGCTAATGAACATTCTGCAGCCTCTATTCGAAAGCACCGTCGTTTATATGGGGGTTCTGCTTTTAATTTTAATCATATCTTCCGTAGCCATCCTGATACCTGCCATCCGTGGCGGAAACACAGATCCTGCGGAGGCACTGCGCATTGATTAACGCTATGAATATCGATAACGCACAAAACAATTTCTCCTATAGCCTAAGCAACTGAAAGGGGAAGGTCTGGAGGGGGGCAACCTCCTCCGGACCTCATTTTCCCAGTAAACCGAGTCAACGATGAAGAAGTACTTTAAAAATCGAATAAAAGCCGGTGCGGTTGTGCTGGGTTTGATGATGTTCACCGGGTTTGCGGATGCTGCAGAAGATCAGCCCTCGGAAATCGGTATTGATGAGATCATCCCAATGGCGCTCGCCAACACTTATTCCATAAGAATTGTTGAGGCCGAGGTTCTGCAATCGGAGCTTGAGCAGGATGTTTCGGCGGAGACGTTTGAGAGCCAGGTGAGCGTGTCTGCATCTGAATTTCGGGATTCGAACAGTGATCCCAATAGTTTCCCTTTTTCGGTAAGTGGAGCGAGCCAGAACATCTCGATAGAAAAAGCATTTGATACGGGAACCAATGTTTCCCTGCAGTCCTCCAATACCAAATTTGACGAGCTGGCGATCCCCCGTTCGGGTGAAACGTCACTGACGGTTAATCAGGCGTTGCTGCGCGGTTCCAGCCGGGACTTTAACCGTGCGCGCATCCTGATTGCCGGGAAGCGGCTCAACATCGCGGAGCAAAGCCTCAGGCAGACGGTGATCGATACGGTCTCGGAAGTACAATTTGCGTATTACGATGGGGTTTTGGCGCAGGAAAACCTGCGGGTAGCCCATGAGAGCCTCGATTTGGCGAGGCAGCTACTCATGCAAATTCGCCGGCGCTCGGAAATCGGCTCTATCGCGTCTACGGATATACTCCAGGCAGAGGCGGAGGTCGCTGCCCGTGAGGAGCGGGTGTATTTGGCTGAATCCGCACTGGTACAGGCCAAGAATCGCATCAAGCGCTCATTATCGGATCAGGTCGTGGGGATACTGGATTGGGATTTTTCCTTTGAAACCCCCAATGTGGTAGAGAAGTCGGAAGTGAGTGCGAATCGCAGTTTTGGAAGGGCGCTGGAATTGCGCCCCGACTATCAACAGGCCATTTTGAATTTGGAGATCGGAGAAATTGAGGTGGCGCGTGAGCGGCATGCATCGCTGACTTCGGTTAATCTTTATGCGCGCATGAGTATGGAGGGCTTTGGTCGATCCTTCCGGCAGACTTACAATGACCTGGATAGTGATAAATTTCCTGATTATACGATCGGGTTGAATGTTACGCGTTCGATCAGCAACCGTGCAGCGGAAGCCCGAATAGGCATTGCGTCACTGGAGAACAATCGCCGCGAGCTTACGATCAAACAACTCGAACAGGCAATCCTGCTGGATCTGGATTCGGCAGCGGCTCAGGTAGAGAATGGCTGGAACCGCCTGGAAAGTGCCCGCACGAGCAGTGATCTCGCCCAAAAGAGCCTGGAGGCTGAGCAAAAGCGTTTCCAGCGGGGTACCTCATCCACGTTTATCCTCATTCGGCTCCAGACGGACCTGGTGAATGCACAGATTCGCGAAGTAGCTGCTGAAAACGAATACCGGAAGGCACTGGTGCAGTTTGACCGGCAGGCGGGGGTTGTGCTTCTGCACAATAACATTGCGCTCTGATAGCCAAAAAGGGTGTTTGTTTTTGATATTATTTGCCACCCACTTAATAGTAATCAGAATGAAAATGCTGATCATCCTACTTTGTCTTAGCTGCTTCTGGTGGGGATTGCCCCTACATGCAGATAACCATCAATCCAGCGCCTCTCAAAGGGCTGCGAATGCGCTGAGTGCCTTAGGACTCAAAGGGGAGCAAAATATTGAATACAAATATAGTGAGGAGAATCGAACGTCACTGGATATCATTTACCCGAAACGAACTATTTACGAAAAGGCACCGCTGCTGATCTTTTTTCATGGGGGTGGCTATGTGAATGGCTCCAAAGACAGCATTTATAGCAGAAAGCATGTGGTCCGGGCTGTTACCGAGGCCGGAATCGCAGTTGCGAGTATTAATTACCGCCTGGTAAAGCGGGATAATAATATCCGCATGAACCAGGTGAATGTGGATTGTAAGGATGCCCTTCGATTCCTGGCATTGAATGCGGACCGATTCGGGATAGACCGCCATAAGTTCATCACCTGGGGATCTTCTGCGGGTGGGTCACTGGCACTCATTACAGCGATTACTCCGCCTGATTATCTTCCGGGTGAGGTATCGGGAGATGATATCGACCACACGGTTATTGGGAGTGTCGTTTACTTTGGGGCCGTCAGCTTTTTTGAGGAGACGGGTGTCTGGGAGGGCCGAAGGCAGCCGATTAATCCTCTGCTGTTTGAAGGTTACAGTGGGTTGAGCCCGGATGAAATACGAGCCCTCACGAGTCCCGACCGACATTTCACCAGTGATGCACCGCCGTTATTACTTTTTTACGGAGATAAGGATCATGTCGTGCCGGTGGAAAACGGTCGTCTCTTGAATGCACTCGCCCTGGAGAAGGGCGTCGAGGTTTCATACTTTGAGGTAAAGAACGCAGACCATAGTTTGAATCCGGTGGGGGGTGATGTTTCCTTAACATGGCCCGAAATAAAGCAGTTGACGGCGGAGCACGTGCTAAGGTGGGCCAGCCAATAGTTTCCCTCCAATCAAACGTTTAGGATTACGAAAACGTATAAAATGCCTGTCGACAAATTCGCATGAGTATACACACTGTTGCTAACTTAGCTATTGGAACCTTAATACCCTAATTCCCTATGAAAAAAAACAATGCTTTAATGGTGTGTAACGCATATCCCTGGTTCACTTTCTATCGCAGGCAGGACCGTGTTTGGAATGATGAACTTGAAAGTGGTATATCCGAAGTCAAGCAGAGTGGGGCCGATAGTATTGAGCCGAGCCTGGGCTCGCTGGAGCAGGTCGACCAACTGGCGAAATACACCGATAAGTATGATCTTGGGATGCAGACGGTTTATGTGAATTCGCAATTGCATGAAACGGCGGAAGTGGAGCCTACGATCCAGGGTCTGCTCCCACTGGTGGAGCGTGCAAAAAAGTTGAAGGGCACGAACATCGTGGTCACCAACCCGTCACCCATCCAGTGGGGCAGCAAAGACAGCAAGACGGACGAGCAATTGGCAACTCAGCGCGACGGGCTGGAAGCATTGGGCAAGGCACTAAGTGATATGGGTGTTTCGCTGGCCTATCATTTTCACGATATTGAGTTTCTGAAGGGGGCGCGGGAAGTTCATCATATGCTTGCTGCGACTGACCCCCGCTATGTAAAGCTCTGCCTGGACACCCATTGGGTCTATCGGGGGGCGGGAGATTCGAATGTTGCCTTATATGATATCATAACGCTCTACGGGGACCGTATCATTGAGCTACATATCCGGCAGTCGCAGGATGGAATCTGGACGGAGACCTTTGGACCGGGTGATATCGATTATCCCTATATGGTTGAAGTTCTCAAAAAACGCGGAATCAAACCTGTAGTATGTATGGAACAGGCTGTTCAGAAGGAGTCGCCCAATACGATGGATGGGTTTGAGGCGCATATAGTCTCCCACAGCCGCGGGCGGGAAGTCTTTGCGCCTATTATGTAGGCAGTGCCAGAATAGTGCGCTGAAAGGATTGCAGCGCCTGTCTTGACAATTGGTTTTTTCAGGCAATTTCTTTTAGAGTCTCGCATGGCTGGGATTATAAATACACCAAATAGGCAGTAGGGGCCAGATGCTGTCATCGTACAGTATTGCCATGCCCAGACAAAATCCCGATATCGATGATTCAGCCGCTTCAGCGAGCTATCTGAGTTCTCTCGTCAGAGAATTAAAACGATTAGTTTCACTCTCTACCCCGATTATGGTAGCTTTGGCTGCGTCCGTATTAATCGGTTTGGTAGATACCATCATGATTGCGCCACTCGGCACAAACGCACTCGCCGCGGCTTCAATTACAACCTCGGTAATGGTTATTTTCTACTCGGCCCTTTACGGGCTGGTATCCGTTTGTGGGGTGTTAGTCGCTCAAGCATTTGGAGCCAAGAATAATGACTTGGTTTCGTCGACTGTAAAGGCGGGCCTGGCAGTATCCCTGATAGGAGGCTTATTGGGAGTTTTGCTCATGATAGCTGCCTTGCCGCTTCTTAAGTTTCTCGGCCAGCCCATTGAGGTGCTCGCGATTATTCGACCCTACTGGATTGCGATGAGCCTGGTTCTGCTACCTTTTGCGATGTTCTACTCCATCAAGGGGCTCTATGATGCTACGGATCAGGCTTGGATCGGTGTTGTCTTTTCATTTGTGGCTGTGTTGCTCAATATTCCGGCTAATTGGTTTCTGATCCACGGAGCTGGTAGTTGGAAAGGGCTGGGTCTTTTAGGGGCTGGCTTGGCGAGCTTCCTTTCTCAGTCGGCCTCTTTTTTACTGGCTTTTGGTTTTTGGCGTTTTGCCGGTAAGATGAAAGCGTATCGTGCATCCTTATCGGTAAAACTCAGCGATATCATTTTACAAATTCGGGAAGGGACTCCGCTTGCTTTGGGGCATGCCGGTGAAGGCGGTGCCTACTCAGTGGCGGGTCTGATGCTTGGGCTCTTTGGTGCGGGCGCTCTGGCCGCTAACCAGATTGTGGATTCGGTGTGTACTGTGCTTTACATGGTACCGCTGGGGATGTCTATAGCTGTCAGCATTCGCGTGGGGCAGGCAATTGGGGAAGGTGCAGAGAACCGCCTGCGCAGGATTGGCTTGGCGGGATTTATAACGGTTATCGTTTGGATGAGTGCGTTTGCGATTATTTTGCTTATTCTGGGGGATGACGTTGCCCGCCTATTGTCTCAGGATCCTCAGGTCATTGCACTTGCGTCAACGATGTTTATCGTCTTTGCAGTCATGCAAATTGCAGATGGAGTACAGGCAACCGCCCTGGGAGCTCTGCGCGGTATGTTGGACAATACCTGGCCGGTTTTTGTGACCTTAATCTGCTATTGGTTGTTTGCATTACCTCTGGGGTATATAATAGCGGTTACCATTAATGTCGGCCCCAATGGTATTTGGATTGGGTACGGCGTAGGTCTCGTGCTCGCTTCAGTCATTTTAGTCTGGCGCTTCTTAAGCCGTACAAAATCGGCTTAATTTATCACTCCGTTTTATTCGTATGCGGTAAGTCGCAAAATCGAGCGATTTGGCTATATTAGTGCTGTATTTGCGAATAAAACACCAACCCAATAGCCTAGTATGTTTAAGATTAGAATTGATTCGTGGGCTCACGAAGGAGTGATTCCCGCCCGTTATGCCTTTGGCAAGCCCGGAGAGGATGCCCCTTTTGCCCCGAGCGACAATATCAGCCCACACATAGCGTGGTCAGGCGCACCCGCAGGAACGCAGTCGTACACGTTGATCTGCCATGATATTGATGTCCCTTCTTCGGGGGAAGATGTCAATCAGGAGGGCAAGACCGTCCCTGCGGATTTACCGCGTGTTCCTTTTTATCACTGGGTTCTTGTGGATATTCCGTCCGGAATTTCGGAGCTGGTGGAGGGCGTGGGTTCCAATGGGATTACGCCCGGGGGAAAGCCCTGCGGGCAGAGTGCGGTCGGCCTGAATGGTCAAAACAGCTACACGGGCTGGTTTGCGGGTGATCCGGATATGGGGGGTGTTTACGGCGCTTATGACGGCCCCTGCCCACCGTGGAACGACTCGATTCCGCATCGTTATTATTTTACGATCTATGCCTTGGGTGTAGCTACACTCGGGCTCAGCGGGGAGTTTTCGGGCGACGACGCGCTCGAAGCCATGAAGGGGCATGTATTGGCGGAGAGCTCACACATGGGTAAATACTCAATGAATCCACAAGTGAGTGCATAGTCATTGAGCATAGCCCATTCACTGCCGAGTGCCCCATATGGGCTACCGAGAAGGGGCTGGCCTAAGGCGGATAACCGTTTAGGTTGGATTGGGATTAAGTGACAAAATTCACTTTACAGAGAAATTTGAATTTTATATAACAAATAAAATTCTATTTATCAAAATATGCCCCGTATCATTATTCCCCTCGTTGTTAGTGCTATTGTTGCGTACGTAGGGGGTGTCTATGCAAATGCTACGGAGGATCCGCCCAATGTAATTTTAGTTATAACAGATGATCAGGGTATTGGGGATCTGGGTTGCCATGGCAATCCGTGGATTCAAACGCCGAATCTGGATCGTTTCTATGCGGGGAGTGTACGGCTCACTGATTTTCATGTAACTCCGATGTGCACACCCACACGTTCGGGATTGATGACCGGGTTGTATGCGATCAATAATGGAGCGTGGGCCACTTATAAGGGACGTGACATCCTACAGCCCACGACTCCCACCCTGGCGGAAGTTTTTCAGGCGAATGGTTATGCAACCGGTTTGTTTGGTAAGTGGCATCTTGGCGATAATTATCCTGCACGTCCCATGGACCGCGGTTTTGATTTGGCTGTGTATCATAAATCGGGCGGAGTGGGGGAACTTTCCGACTATTGGGGCAATGACTACTTTGATGATACTTATTTTGTGAATGGAGTTCCCCGGTCATTTGAGGGCTACTGCACGGATGTGTGGTTTGATGAGGCGGTTGAGTATATTGAAACGCAAAGACAAGCGGATAACCCTTTTTTTGTATACTTATCTACGAATGCTCCGCACAGCCCCTTCATTGTAGATGATCAATACAGCGATCCCTATAAGCCTTTGGTGGGCAAAGAGATAGTCAACGCGGAGTTTTATGGGATGATCACCAATATCGATGAGAATTTCGGTCGGTTAGAAAGGTATCTGGAGGAGTCGGGTCTGGCTGAGAATACGATCGTCATCTTTATGTCGGATAATGGGACGAGCCGGGGGATTGATGCTGAGGGTAAACTCGGATGGAATCATGGCTATCGCGGGAGGAAGGGGAGTATTCTGGAAGGCGGTCATCGTGTACCGTTTTTTATTCGTTGGCCCGGGGCTAAGATGGATACCGGCAAGGACATTAACGAGCTCACTTCACATGTGGATATACTGCCAACGCTGGTTGATTTGTGCGGGCTAGATATGGAGATTTCTGCTGATTTCGATGGTTTGTCATTGGGCGATTTGTTATTGGGTGAAGCAAAGCAATTACCGGAAAGGACGCTTTTTATCCATCACCGGCAGGATTGGAGAGCGCCTGAACCGGTAGCCGGGAGTTGCATCCTGAGAGGCCCCTGGCGATTGCTGAATGGAACAGAGCTATACAATGTCGATAAAGACCGGATGCAGCTGAATAATCTCGCGAATAGCTACCCGGAGCTCGTCGAAGATATGCTTAAGGCCAATACTGTGTTTATTGCTGCGGCCATGGCGCGAATGGAGTATCAGGAGTTTCCTTATGCGAGCGTAGGCAGTGATGTGCAAAATCTGGTTACCCTGACGATCCAGCATGCAATCGGTGAGTTCCGCGGTATTTGGAAGGTGGAGGATATAGCCCTGGGGGTTCCCAGTGAAAATGCGGCCCACTACATCCGGGTAGAGCAAGCGGGCTATTATGAGATACGTTGCAGGCGATGGCCCATGGAAAGATCCGGGCCTTATCTGGGAATACCGGTATCTTTACCCAATGATGAACTGGACTATCAGGCCATCAATGCCGATTCTATTCAATTGAATATCGGGGGCCAATCCCTGGTGAAGGGTATCCCCGATGATGCCGAAGAGGTTGTGTTTACCGTTAAATTGCCTGCCGAAAAAGTGCGACTTGAGGCCTATTCACGCAATCGCGATCAAAAGCAGGGAGTTTATTATATTTATATTAATCGTATTTGAAGACCTACCCATAGTTAGGATTACCCATGCAAAACCACAAAGACAATCGAAGAGACTTTCTTAAAAAAACGATCTCAACTTCGATCGGGCTGGCTGCTGCGCCGGCACTGCTCAATGCTGAGAATACCCAAGCGAGCAAGGCAAAGGCTACTGCTCATGCAGCTGTCCCTGAATGGCGCAATAAGCGAGACGGTATGGCTTACCGTATGTTTGGCAATACCGGGATGATGGTGTCGGAAATTGTATACGGTACCGCTTTGTGGAAAAGTGAGCGCTTTGTGGATTTGTTTCGGACCGGTTTTGAAAAGGGAGTGAACTACATCGATACTGCGCCCGCTTATGAAAAGGGGCAGGCTGAGAAACTGATCGGTGCCTACTTAAAGGAGAGTGGTAATCGTGATAATCTCTTTTTGTCTACGAAGATCAGTTTTTACGATGAGTTTGTTCTCAAAATATCCAACGATATACTCAAGGGGTTACCGGCCGAAAAGCAGGAGCAAGTCAGGAAGAAGGCTGAACAAATGATCGAAGATCGCGGTATTCTCAAACCCGGTTATCATTTCAATTACTGGGATGCACAAACCAATAAGGTATATGACACCTATCGGCGTTATGTGGTTTTTCGGGAGTATGGTTCCCTGCGGGAATGGAAGTCGAAAATCAAGGCACGTATGCATGAACTGGTAGAAAGTTCCCTGACGGCTTTGCAAACGGACTATCTGGATGTGCTGCACTGCCCTCATGGTGTGGCGATGCCCGAGATGCTTGAGGATGAGAATATACCGGAAGTGATCGAAGCGTTGAAAAAGAAGGGGACAATCCGTTTTAGCGCACTCTCCATGCACAATGATGTGGCGGGTAATCTGGAGAAGGCCATTGAGCTGGGCCACTATGATGCCGCAATGATCGCCTATAATATCGGGAATCATGCTTCGCTCGAACGATTGATACTCAAGGCGCATAAGCAGGGGATGGGCATTGTAGCGATGAAAGTGGCCAAAATTATCAATGGGCAGGATATTCCTCAGTGGCGGGTGGATAAGCTGAATGCGGCGATAGACCGAGATGATTTATCACTCCACGCGAAGGCGTATTTATGGGCGCTGCAAAACCCTTACATCTCCTGCTGTGTGTCGGATATGCTGGAGCAGCATATGGTTGCCGAGAATGTATCGATCGCAGGTCAGAAAGTGGATATCGGCATCGTTTAGATGCCCGTTTACAAAGAGTATCTGTGCTATTTGCCCCTTTTAAAACTATGAAAAAATCAATCTTTTTACTCCTTGGCTTCACTTTCATAGCAGGTTCTCTGTTTGCGAAAGAGACTGAAGCGTTTCCTTACCTTATGCCGGAGGAAAAACCGGATCGCCCATTGAGCGCAGCGGTAGAACGTAACTATGATTATCTGAGTAATCGTCCTGCTCAAAATGAGCTCTTTACCCAATTCAAATACACAGAGCTTAAGGGTTTTGACTATAATGACGGGGATGGAACGGTTACGCGTCGCGATCCATCTAAGGTGATTTTTGCCAATGGTAAATATTACGTGTGGTATACCTTTCGAAATACCGGCCATAAGGCGATTGGGATGGCACGAGCGAAGGAGGCTACAGATGTCATCCCCTCTGCGGATTGGGATTTGGCGGATATCTATTATGCTACCTCGAAAGATGGTTTTAACTGGGAGGAGCAGGGTGTAGCCGTACCCCGCCCCCCCAAGCCCCAGCCCGGCTGGCGTTCTGTGACAACCACCGATATTTTGGTTTGGGAAGGGAAGTATTACCTTTATTATCAGGCGTTTATGGAAGCGAGTGGCACGCGGGGGGATTTTTGCCCGGTCGCTGTTTCATGGGCCGATTCGCCGGATGGCCCCTGGACGGCCGCCAATAAGATCGTGATTCCCAACGGAGCTCCCGGTGAGTGGGACCAGCATTCCATTCATGATCCTTATCCGCTGGTCCACGATGGTAAAATCTATCTCTACTACAAATCGGATTTTGATACCCGACCGGATAAAAAGCCTACCAAAGTACGTATGCAAGGCCTGGCCATTGCAGAACATCCGTTGGGGCCTTTTAAGAAGCATCCGCTCAACCCGGTTATCAATTCAGGGCATGAAACCACTCTCTTCCCATTTAAGGAAGGAGTGGCAGCCATTGTTCAACGGGATGGTATGGAGCATCACACGATCCAATATGCAGAGGACTGGGTGAACTTTGAAATTGCAGCGATTACGGAGCTTTTGCCGATTGCGGCTGGCCCTTACATAGCGGATGCATTTACAGATACAAGGGATGGGCGCGGCATTACGTGGGGTTTGTCTCATTTCACCAATGCTGCCGGGGACTGGAGTCGCAATCATTCAATTTTAGTCCGATTTGACTGTGATCTCAGTCAGGATATTCATGACGATCAATTGAAGGAGCACTATATTAAATTTAGTCCGGAGTTTCATTACTCTCAGGGGTTGAGTTCCCAGCAATTGGAGCGTATTCAAAATGAGAATAAAGTGCTTCAAGAGAGTGCCCGAGGCGGCGGAACTTGAAGGTTGAATAAGTGGGGCCGCTACGGTGGTTTCCCTCATCCATTCGATGGCATGCCAAGATGCTCTCATGTGGCTAGAAGCAAATGGGAGCATCACATTCTCAGGCAAATTTTCTTTTATTTGCCAAAATCATTTGGCTGCCCCAAATTATCAGCATGACCCCAAAGACAAACCTTGTTAATGAGCTGTGTAATGTTGTTGGTAAGCGCAATCTCCTGACTAAGGAATGGAAGACTGCCTATTATCGTTCGGGATTTCGTTCAGGCTTCGGGAGCGCGATTGCCGTTGTTTTTCCAACAACCCTGCAAGAGTATTGGAGGGTTCTGCAATACTGTGTGGATGCCGGTTGTGTCATCATTATGCAGGGGACGAAAACCGGACTGACCGAGGGGTCGTGCCCGAGTGGGTTCGACTACGATCGGGATGTTGTGATTATCAACACATCCAAAATTAAGAAAATTATCCTTCTTGATGGGGGTAAGCAAATCCTGGCACTTCCCGGGTCAACGTTGCATGAGCTCGAGCAAGTGCTTAAGAGTGTTAACCGCGTCCCCCATTCGGTGATTGGTTCGACATCCATCGGGGCGACGATTGTGGGGGGTATCGCCAATAATGCGGGGGGCGCTTTGTGTAAACGCGGCTCCTCTTACACTGAGCTGTCTTTGTTTGCGAAGGTAAATGAAGCCGGAAAGCTTGAGTTGATCAATAACCTCGGAATTAAAAACCTGGGAGATATGCCTGAGGAGATTTTTGCGAGCCTCGACCGCGGGGAAATCCCAGATGAGGATATTGGGGATATGGAAAAACTCGCTTCGGACCGTGAATATCAACATCGTATTCGCAATCTGGAATCGGATGTCCCCAATCGATACAATGCGGATCCGGGCAGGCTTTGTGACGTCAGTGGGAGTGCGGGGAAAGTGGCTGCATTTGCGGTGAGGCTGGACACTTATCCCGTCCCCCAGAAAACACAGCTATTTTATTTGGGTTCCAATGATCCGGCTCACTTTACTTCGCTGCGTAGGCATATTCTTCAAAATTTCAATGAATTGCCTGAGATGTGTGAGTATATGAATCGTGAGATTTTTACCGTGGCTGAGAAGTATGGGAAAGATGTTTACCTATCCATAAAATACCTGGGAACATCGAATTTGCCGAAAGCGTATGCCCTGAAATCCAATATGGAGTATTTGTTGAACAAGGTTCCTTTTCTGCCAAAGTTTATTCCGGATATGCTGCTCTACAGTGTGAGCCGACTCTTTCCTTCGCATCTACCCAAGAGGCTACTCGAGTTTAGGGATAAATATAAGTATTACCTTTTGTTAAACATGAGCGATGAGGGGATTGCCGAAGCACGGGCGTACATCGATTCTGTATGGAAGAATAATGACGATGTGGAGTGCATTGAGTGTAATCCTGAGGAACAGAAAGCAGCTTTGCTACATCGATTTGCGGCTGCGGGAGCTGCAATCCGCTACCAAAACATGCATCAGAAATCTACCGAAGAAGTGCTTGCACTGGATATTGCACTTTTAGGAAGTGATGAAAAATGGATAGAAGAATTGCCCGAAGAGATTTCTGAGAATCTGGATTTAGCCCTCTATTACGGGCACTTTATGTGCCATGTATTTCATCAGGATTATATCTTCAAGAAGGGCACGGATACCAAGGCAATGAAAGCCAAACTGCTAGAACTGCTCGATGAAAAAGGGGCAAAATATCCTGCCGAGCACAACGTCGGTCATATGTATGAGGCCGAGCAAACTCTCAAAAACTTTTACGAGGAGCTTGATCCAACGAATACTTTTAATCCGGGGATCGGTATGACCAGCAAGGGTAGGTCTAAGCGTATTACTTAGCAGGATCTATCTAACTATCCGTGGTTTTAGCGATTATATTGGAGCACTCACTGGCTTTTTGAATGAGGGTAGGCCCCAGGGTTTCTCTGATGTCTCCGTAGAAGTCCTTCGGGAAGCCCATAATCGTAATCACTGCAGCGATTTGATTGCCGGTTTGCAGGATGGGTGCAGACATTGCGCAGACTTCTGGGGAGTAGGAGCCGGTGTCCAGGCAGTATCCCTTGTCCCGCAATTGGTGGATGCGTTTCCAAAGTTCCTTTTGGTCCTGATGCTCCCAGGTGCTGGCATCTGCCGTTTTTATGATGCGGTGGATTTCATCATCTGAGCGGGTGTAGAGGCATGCTGTGCCCGTGGAGCCGATGCAGAGGTGATTGGAGAAGCCAAGCTTTGAGGCGAGCGCAGTCGGCCTTTGCGGCATTGCATAGTAGAGCGTGGTGACGTAGTCCCCCTGGGGCATGGAAACTTTTGCGCTAAGCCCCGTAGCTTCCGCAAGTTCATCGCAAGGTGCTTTCAAATACTCCAGCAATACCCGTTGATGCGTGATTGTCTCAAAAAGGGGGATGAGCCCCAGAGCGATATTATAGTTGCCGTGCGCCTCCGGTCGCAGCCAATTATGGCCGACGAGAGTCTGCACGATCCGGTAGCACGTGGTGTGGGGAATGCCGAGCTCGTATGCCATGCCTTTGATCGTACGATCCTGGGGGTGATTCGCCAGGTAATCGAGTATCGTGAGCGCTCGTTTGAGGACAGGAATTTGGTGATTTTCGTGCTTAGTCATTTTCAAATGAGAAATTAGAATGACTTGTTTTTGAAATTAAAGCGCCCACGATTGAATTCATCAATACTAAATAAAAACCAACAACAGTATCTTTATATGAGCACCGACGATTACAAAAAAGAGGTGGGTATGATGAACCTCGATCAACTCATCGAACAGCGCGAAAATGTCGCCAAAGTCGAATTCACGATTCCGCTTAAAGAGATGCTCTCGCGCTACGAAGCGCTCTACACGGGTGCCGTAAATGACGTGCTGCGCGAGTTTGTGCTGCTCGACCAGGCACTGCCCGGGCATATCATGCCCCTGCGCGAGTACCGTACCGTTGCCGGTTTGGCATTCACTGTAAAAAGCGCACCCAATGCCAAGATCACCGGTGAAATGGAGTTCCGCACGCAGATGCTCGACGAGCTCCACGAAGACAGCTTCGTCGTTTGGGATACCACGCAGGACGAAAAGGCGACCCTCTGGGGCGGCGTGATGACTGCCACCGCGAAGCGTATGGGCGTGCGTGCGGCCTGCATCGACGGCGGCATCCGCGATACCTTCCAGATCCTCGACGCTGAGTTTCCTGTATTTTACAAATACCGCATCTCCAACGGCAGCCTGGGCCGCTGCCTGATCACGCACTACCAGATCCCCATCAAAATCGGCACTGTGGACGTACGCCCCGGGGACATCATTCTGGGTGACATTGACGGCGTCCTCGTCGTGCCGCGTGCGATCGCGGAACAAGTCCTTCTGCGCGCTGAGGAGATCAAACGCAACGAAAAGAAGATCTTCGGTTGGGTCAAAGAGGGCAAGACCATCCACGAAATCACTGAAGAAGGCGGCTACTTTTAAGCTGCTTATAATCAATGATTTAAAGCGATTTATTATCCCCTGCCCCCCATGAAGCTTACCCACCTGTTCTTCACCAATAAGCCCGACCACCGTTGGCAGCTTTGCAAACAAATGGGCGTCGACCACGCCTTTGCAAAGCTCGCCACCGACCTCACCGGCAACCTCCCGCCGTGGGACTACGACTCGCTCGCAGCCTCCGTGCGCACCTTCGAGCGTGCGGGTCTCGAGCTTATCGGCCTGGAGGGGGACCAGTTCGATATGTCCCGCATCAAGCGTGGCCTCCCCGGGCGCGATGAAGACATCGAGCGCTACGGCCGCATGCTCGAAAACATGGGGCAGCTCGGTATCCGCACCCTTTGTTATAACTTCATGGTCACGGGCTGGTATCGCACCGCCGTGGACGTCAAAGAGCGTGGCGACGCCATCGTCACCGCATTCAACTGGAAAGACGCCGAAGCGCTCCCGCCCGAAGGCGAGCCAATCACCGCAAAGCAACTCTGGGAAAACTACGAATACTTCATCACCCGCGTTATTCCCATCGCCGAAAGTGTGGGAGTCACCATGGCCCTGCACCCCTGCGACCCGCCCGTCAGCTCCCTCCGGGGCATCGCACGCATCTTTACCAGCGCCGCCGCCGTAGACCGCGCACTTACGCTCGTAGACAGCCCCAGCCACGCGCTCACATTCTGCCAGGGCACCTATACCACCATGGGCGAGGACGTCCCCGCACTCGCTCAAAAATGGGGCGCTGCCAGTAAAATCGCCTTCCTACACATCCGCGACGTCGTGGGCACTCCCGCCGACTTCCGCGAAACCTTTCATGACAACGGCCCCACAGACATGTCCGCCATGTTCCGCCTTTACAAAGAGCTGGGTCTCAATTGTCCCCTGCGCTCAGACCACGTGCCCACCATGGCCGATGAAGCCAACGACGCCCCCGGCTACGGCATGTCAGGAAACCTCTTCGGCATCGGCTACATCAAAGGCCTCCTCGACGCCACTGAGTAGTCCAACATTCCCAAATTCATACACTGCTATTCACCCAGCACCTGCCTCACAAACTCATTGGGAAAGGACTAGCTAAGAGCGATAACCTAAAGAACCTGGTACATATACGACTTACCTCTTAAGTCTTTTCTCTGCGGTCTACTTAAATAAAACTGTAGTCTTAATGATCTATCAGCTCGGCTGATATGCGATAGTGTCCGGTGCCTAACTCTAATTCCGCCGAGCTTTCTTCGCGATTATTGATGAATATCTTTTGTGCCCTTTTACCGTCTGGGATAGGTAAGCTCAATTCTGCTATAGTATTCGAAGGTATCTCAACCATTTGCATAATACTGTCTTCTTGTAGCTTTAAATCGATCGCTATTTTCCCATAGGGTGAAGGCACGTCTGCGCTGATTTGCTTTAGGGATCCCGGGCGTGGGCGAATCTGAAATCGTTTAAACCCAGCCTCAATGGGTTCGATGCCTGCTATATATTGAGACATAAGGGTAAGTGGACCTCCGGACCAGCTATGGTTTATGGTTCCGCCCCCAAATCCGGCATTTCCTATACCCCAACCCTCAAACAAAGTGGTAATATCCTCTGCCAGATGCGTACTGTAGCGGTTCAACATGCGATCAATCGCCTGTTCGACATAACCCATTTGAATCAGTGCTTCTAAAATGTATTTTTCCACATAGGGGCTCGCGTGATAATTACTTTCCAGGAAAGTAGCAATCGCAGCATAATTATCCGGATTTGCAATACCGGCGACCACGGCGAGGCCGTGACCACGATCATCAGTCTCACCCTTATGGTCTGGCGAACGGTAGTAACTTCCCTGCCAAAATATACGGTCGAAATTTTGCTTAATCGAATCCATCCTGGTTTCATAGAATCGAACATCTTCATCAATACCGATTACTTGAGCCATGAGCTTGGCACCTTTGAGAGCCATATAATAGTAGCAATTATCGAGTATGCGAGTATCCTTATTTATACCCCAATCCCCCCAGTACCATTCCCCTTGACGATTCTCTACAAGGCCATCCGCATCCATCTCCCATAGCTCCAGGTATTTACGCAAATGCGGATATGCGTATTCTATAGTTTCTATATCACCTGAGTAAAAATAATACGTCCAGAAACCATAATAGCCGATGCTCATAAGCATTTGCCCGGGCAGCTCTGAATACCACTTCGCAGATGGGATAGGCGAATAAAGCGTGTGATCCGGGCGTTGCCAATTGACCAGTTCGCGAATCGCTTTCTTTGTCAGGGAATCTACCCCGCGATCAAGCGTATAAAAGGTCTGTCCCAATTGGATAACGGCATCCCCCCACCACTGCGCACGCTCACGGTCCGGGCAGTCATAGTAGGTGTCCCGCATGCAAACCAAAAGCGTGCGCATAGAGCGCTTCCAAAGCTCATTTAATTGGGCGTTATCGCTGGTAAACGAGCCTAATATTTCCGCATCAAATGAGGTTTCCCGATACTTGAGATCGAGAATCTCTATGCCCCTCGGAAATCGATATTGTACCTTGTGCCCATTCATCCAGGCAGGGGTTTCAAATGCCTGCAAACCATGCCTGGTGACATACTCGCTGCGGATACTCTGCTCACTGCCTCCAACATAATTATCCATACGCATATCAATGAGTTTACCTGCTTCCGAGCGTATCTTAAAGTAGGGCGTCACCTGGGCATTATAAGGCAAAGAAAGCTCCAATACGGTATCCTCAGTTGTTGTAAATGGGAGTTCCGGCGCATCCTCATAATCTACCAGACCAATATCCTTCCATTGGGGTATAAGTCGATCATACAGCTGGTTCCAGGGCGCTATCGGTGGGTGACCCAGCTCAACTGCATAATTCCAATGATGATCGCTAAAATCTTCTGAATACCAGTCCCCTAAATCATCGCGCGCATCAAAATGCACGTTAAACTCGGGCAAACGATAGTTTGGGTAGGGCGCATAAGAGTTTTTAAAGGCGGTATGTTTGCTCACCTTCCAGCTACTGTCCGAAATGACCGATTTCCCTTCAGTACTAGCCAAGTCAAAATAGAGGCCATGATGACCACTGTCATTATGACTGAAGCCGTCACGCCCCCAATACCAAGCCAATATGGCGAATGTATTTTCCCCACTCTTTAGATAGGGGCTTAAGTCGAGTTCATCGTAGTAAGTGTCATCGGGCGTGGGTCCGCGCTTCGCTCCGCCTTCAAATACAACCATTTCCCCATTTATCCATAGCCAATATTTGGAATCAACCGCAATCCTGGCTATAGCTTTTTCAGGTGTGGAATTCCACTCAAACGTTTTGCGGTAGCAATACCACTGATTGGAATACGCATCGATTTCCTTCCATTTTTCGATTCCAGTAAAACTACTTGTCGATGCCCGGTCCCACCTATTTAGCCGTATATTTTCAACTTCCCAAGACTCATCAGTCACTATCGACTCTGTTGAGCCATCTACATATTCTAGTAGGATATTGGCAATTAGACCTGCCGGATTATTGACAGCCCTGGATCGAATATCCTCAGCGTGTATTTTACGATTTATAACTTTTACGGTTAACGTATTGGTCCCGCTTTTTATATACGGTAGCAAATCCAAGTGCGATATAGTATTCCAATCAGGGTTTTCCAAAATGGGATGACCATTGAGTGATAATGCCAACTGATGGTCAGCGGTTATATAGGCTACAGCCGTTGACAGGGCCTCACGTCTGTCGATTGCAAATTCGTAGCGAAAATTTGCCTCTTGAGCACTCGCCATCCGCTCATGCGGCACACCTCTTCGGTTCTCAGTCCATATCCAATACGCATCCTCTAGATATTCTGAATACTCGGATAGTTGTTCCCTTTCATAGGCAATCCAGTATCCGGGCCATGATTCCGTCACCTTGGACGCATAGGCAGCATGAAAAACGAATAAACTGAGTAACAAACAAAGTGGGAAGTTTAGATTTATCATATTAATAATGATTATAGAATAATGCCGGAGTCTTACTCAATGTGACTGAGCTAAGCGAACTGCTTCATTTAAGAAGTGATTTTATGCTGTTTTGCCCAATAATACCACAATTTCCGGCAGGCGAATCGCTCCTAATCACCCAGCTCCTGGCTTACGAATCGGTAGGTGTGCAGGGTGCGGCGGTCGACTTCCTTGAAGTCCATCTTCGTGTCCCCGTCATACCAGGTCGCGAAGTAAGGGTTATCAGTTACGATCGCTTTCGCCTCATCGATGAGCTTCAGGCTCTTCACAGCCTTTTTCAGCTCGGCGACGCAGGTCTCCTCATCACCCGCACGGATCGCGTCCTCCGCGCGGGAAAGGTGGAGTGCCCAGGTATTCAGCGCATGCATCATATGCCAAGATGCGATGAGATTCTCCCGGAAAAAACGCTGCCGGGACTCATCACAATGGATGCTGATCAAATTTTCCGCGAGTTTTATGCTCGGATACACCCGCATCAGATTCTCAAGCTGCTCTTCCATCTGCATCGTATGCGTCACTCCCTCAGGGAGCTGAGGTCTCACGTCCCGCAAGTGTTTGTTTACCCAATAACTCGTCGCATTGTCCTGCGGCTTGGGAGGCTCACCGGTATCGACGATGGTATTGATTGCGCCCATCGCATGATGTCCTTTTTGTCGTAGCAAACCATCGAGCAGAAAGGGGACTCCCCGCTCATTCTCAATATAGATATCAAAAAACTCGTTATAAGCGCGTGCGGCTGAAGATCCGGCTTCGCCAAACCAAAACGCCATTTGCTCCTCCATAAAAGTTTCTGAGCTGTAAGCTTCGATATCCAGCAAAGTCTGTGAACTCGCGCTCAGCCCCAGCACAAATTCCCGGATGCTTGAAGCATTGATGATCGCATAGTCGTGTGAGTCATATTCATACGCCAGTCTGAATAAATGCTCCTGCTCAGCCGGCGAAACACCCTGCGCCGCATGCGGCCCAACCCCCCATAGCTGATGGTGAAAATAAACGCCATACCCATACTCCGGTACGCGTTCGGTGTTATAAAAATCGTCCTGCCACACACGCCCGGCAGAATTATCTGAGAAAATGATCTTCACGTTCTCAGGAATATCCAAATGCCCCTGCTCCAGAAAGTGCGCACCTTCGCCCCAGAGCGTCGTCGTGATGGTCACATCCGCATTATCTGTCACATCCGCGATGATTCGCTTCTGCAGGGCCATTGCATCCGAGATGATCTGCCCGCGTACCGCATCCGAGGTGGGGGTATCCGGATCTGCCATCCACATCGGACGGTCCGCGATCCCGCGTAGTCCGATCTGCCAGATAACATGGTCGTATTTTGACCATAGATCCGCATAGTGCCTCCAGGTCTCTTCCATCTGCTCCGGCGAACTATGGAAGGAAAAGAGATGCTCCTCACCCCGGTCTTTCCAGTAGTTGAAAAACGCATAGGCATTTACCCCCAGCGGCTCAATGTGGTGCATGGAAAGGTAGAGCCCCCGCCTTGCCGACTCATCCACCAGGCGCTTCTCAGGCGGGTTGGCAATATCTACAAAACTCGCCGGAATCATGAGATTATAGCCCAGCCGCACCGCCGTTTCGGCCACCTTGGCCATCGCTTTGGGAGAGGTAGTCATCCCGTAGTGCTTATAATCGATATAGCGCCTCCCACCCCCGGGAAGCCAGCCAGTCAGTAAATCCTCATCATTGATAAACCACCCGCGGTAGGCAAAAGTCGGCTCATCCCCGAAAATATCGATCGCCGACCAGTCCAGATCGTAAATCTTATGCGGCTCGATCCTGGTAAACAAATACGTGGGGTCCACCCCCAGCACCGTGCGGCTGAAATGATAAATCCCCCGCATCGCGCCATGGTCATCGCTCCCGGCAAATACGATCGTCTCGGGTGCTGTATTCAGCGAGCGGATGATAAACGCCTCATGTTTGCCTTCCAGCTGGTTTTTAATCTCTGGATAGTTTTCCTGGAGCCATTGGGTAAACACCTCATTTTCCAACGAGCCGATCACCATACGTCGCTCATCAATCTGCTCAAAAGGCTCAAACCGTTCAACCATGAGCTGCTCACCAGTCACTCTCTCTACATCCTTCGAGAGATCATGGGCTGCTAAGTCGAGCCAGTCCTGTAGGGGAGTGGCTACCTGGATATCCGCATGCAACAGGGATATCGTAGAGAAAACAATAAGTGATATAAGTCGTTTCATAAGGTGCGTGGTGGTTTTAAATTTAATTTATGGACGTATTAACAATAACTTAGAGTGAACGTGGTCTTACTGATTCATAACATAAATGCTGTCGGGGGATACCTCGTCAGCATACAAAACCGCTTCCTCCATTTCCAAATATGGATTGAGCTGCAAAACCATCGGTCCGCTTTCACCCCCGGAAACGCTGAGGAGAGGAACCGGACTTTCAAAAATACTCATCGCATCAATTTCGATCTGCCCTGAATTATGCGCCTTAAACAGGGATTCCACATCTACGGATAGATCCGCATGGATGTCGCTGAAATGAGCCTTTTCCACACGTTCCATGAGAATCGTAGGCCTCGCATCAGGCTTGAGCAGATGCATCTGGATGTTCTCCATCGTCAGATTCTTGGCATCGCGAATGTAGTAACCATAGGCAGGGATTGTCCCAAAGATGAGACCATTTGGATATTTCTCCTCATATAGCGGAATTTCACTGAAATCGACTACTTCTTCCATTCCGCCTTCGTAAGTCAGGTTGATGTTCTCAAGATGGATGTTCTCAATCGGGTATCCTGGCAGTCCGGCAATAATGCACCCGTATGCAGCCGCAATCCGCGTGCCCTGCACATTCGTGATCGAAATATCCCGCATATAGGGCTCATTCAGCTCGATCCCTTCCCGATAAGGGCGCATACGCTTACCCAGACGCAAAAAGATCGCACTGGTTTTGATGTTCCGGCAGGTGATGTTCGAGATATTGATACGCTCAATCTGGGCACCATCCACAGTCATCACACTGATCGCATCCCGCCGCGTATCATACACGACACAATTACTCACAGTGATATCCTCAAACCGACCGGCGCTCTCCGTTCCGATTTTGATCCCGGAGGCATTGGTGGATATGATGCAGTTCGTGATCACGATATCCCGGCAAGCCTGATCGGGGTAAAAACTCTTCAGGCAAATACCATCATCCCCGCTGATGATCGTGCTGTTGGATATCCGCACGCGCACGCAGTCATTCAGGTCGAGCCCATCTGTATTGCGTCCGGGCACAGTCGCATAGCGCTCGGCCTCGATATCTTTATTCTCACGGCTGTTAACTGTGATTCCATCGATGATCATGTCTTTGCAAGACTGATAGGACTGCACCCACGAAGCAGAATTATACAGCGTAACGTCCTTTATCGAAATATACTGGCAATACCTGAAATGCAGGAGGCGTGGCCTCAGGCTGAATGAAGGAAACCCATACGGCCCCTCCGCCCAATGGTCCCCGTTCCCATCGATTGTCCCGGAGCCCTCGATACCGATGTACTTCGCATCCTCCGCATAGATAAACATCTTATTGGTCTCCATAGTCCGCTGATACGCGGAATACTTGGAGGGCATGCTCGGGAAATCATCCAGGTCATCACTCGCTTTCAGAATAGCAGTTTTATCAATATGCAGGGTAACGCCATCTTTCAGAATTATCGTGCCCGATACATAAGTTCCACGCTCAAAATACACCTTACCGCCCCCGTCTTCAGAGCACGTATCGATCGCCCGCTGGATCGCTTCAGTATTTAAGCTCTCATCATCTCCAACCGCCCCAAAATCACGAACATCATAAATGACACCGCTGGGTTGTGCGCACAAGCAACCGAAGGCAATCAGGTAGACCAACCAATAGTTGGAGAATCGTTGCATGACTTGAAAATATTACTCAGTCAACAATGGCACCAGCGACGCATCCGTAATCATCACCGGTCCATCCCAAACAGGAATATCCCTTAGGATCGCAGTTGCATTGTAACGCTCTACGTGCTCCTCAGGCAGTGCATACACCGCTCCGGATACCAGATCCACATAAACCGGATTCAGAATACGAAAATTTTCCAGAGATATACGGATATTCGTACGCGTATACTCTTCATTCGGTTTACCCCGGTTATCCCAGAAAACATAACTGCTGCGACCCTCGACTGGATCATAAAAACGATAGGCGCTCAGGGTTTTGTAGCCACTCTCAATATCCGCCTCTCCCATGGGAATCAGCTTGCTGTTAAAGAGGCTGCATAAGTTCTGGTATGAGAAGTAAGCAAGCCGTGCACGCTTGATCGTGAGGTCTTCATTCATGTGCAATAACCCCTTGGTGTTCATCAGGGTGTAGTTGCTCTGCTTGTAATTCATATCCGAGATCTGGAACATGCTGAAAGGGATTCCACGACCCACATAGGAGAGCGCCCGGCGCGTATTCCACTTGGCCTGGCTCAGCTCAGACCAATCCAAGTTGCGCAGTGCCAGGCTTTCCTGAAAGCGGGAAGGTGCACCCGTTTCCCCCTGCCAGATGTGCACCCACGGCGCATACATATCCATAAACGCACGCAGACGCTTTACATGCTCCTGGTCATTGTCCGGGTTTTGAGGGTAGCCATGAATCGAGATGGCATCTACCAGATGCAGTTTTCCCTGTTCTTTCAGATAGTCGAAAAAAACCTGCACAGTTTGTTGCCTTCCAACCCCGGCAATCGCGAGCGCTACAATGTAGGCATCCGGATCATATTTGCGGATAATCTCAGCCGTACGAATATAAAGCCGGGGATATTTCAGCCACTCATCACCCGTCAAGTCACCATGCGTTCTGCGGTTAAAATTACCGCCATGATCTGCCTCATTCCAAACTTCGTAGTAGTAAACCTTGTCCGCATAGCGCTTCGTAGCTTCAGTCACATATCGGTCCCACGCGGCCAGCCCTTCTTCAGAGCTGGGCATGCCCTGTCCCAGGCCCACGCCCCCGGCTCCGGGGTAAATGGGGTTGCCATAAGAATATTCCAGCCAGGGCTCAACCCCGCGTTTAATGGATTCATCGATGATGTGGTCAAGCCAACCAAAATCATAGACTCCCTGCTCCTTTTCAGTCTTGGCCCAGCCACTCTGCAGGCGGATACGTTTGGCTCCCAAAGGCTCCAGATAGTCCTTATACTCATCAAAATTGGCAAAATCCCGGCAGAGCGTCTCACCCCCGATTCCCAGTAGGGAATGTTTGATATCGGTCGAGGCAGTAGGTTTTACGTAACCCAGTTTCTTCCAATCCTCAGGGATTTCGGCAGTGATCTTGCCGATATTCTCCTGAGCCTCAGGCGTTAGCGGTATAGTGCGTTCAGCACGTGCAGTTAGTGTAAGGATAAGGATTGCGGGGATTAGCAGATACTTCATGATATGGGCTTAGGTTGCTGGGTTAGATGTCTTTGAGCAAAATTTCGGATTGCCTCGCTGCAGAGACGATCCGCTCGCGCAAACGGGGTAAATTTTTATCGGTAATTTCGCCACGAAGGCCGACGAAAGTAATGGCAGCCATGCCCTCGGGCAAACCCACCGGGGTGGATATCGAATCGATGCCCAATGGATGTTCGCCAATACTCTCGCTTAAACCGTTTTCCCGGACTGACCGGTATCGCCGCCTTACATTTTCCGGATCTTCGTGCTTCCATTCATTCTTCGGGATAGACGCCATAATTGCTTCGAGCCGGGCCTCCGTTTCATTGCTTAGCAGGGGGGCACCGGGAGAGCCCCAGACTACCGGGTAAACTCCTCCCAGGGGCACCGCTACGGTAAATTCTTTCAGCGGCTCAGCCGTACATACGATACATTGAGTCATATCCTGGCGGACAGTGAGCTTGACGAGCAAGTCCAGTTCCCGGGCAAGCGATTCGAAGTACCCCTGCAAAGTCTGGGCATATCTGCCAAAATCCTGAAAATGCTTCGCGATAGGCAGCAACCCCATAGAAAGCTGGTAACCACTGTTTTGCACCGATTTTATCCAGTCCGCAGCCTCCAGAGTTTTTAAAATGCGATAGGTGGTAGGCTGACTGGCACCTACACGCCTCGCCAAAGCACTGGAAGAGGTGGTCTCGCTCCGTTTGGCAATTTCGTTAAGTAGATTAATGGCGGTAACAACTGCGGGGACTCCAGTATTATTCATATATGAATATTTTTTATTCAAAAAACGATTGACACCTACCCTTTGTCAAGAATTTTATAAGTAAAAATGACCCCGCTTATTAGAGAAGACTTTCTGCTCAATACCCCCGAAGCCTGCGATTTGTTCGAACAGCATGCACGTGATCTGCCGATTATCGACTATCATTGTCACCTGGATCCAGGCGTCGTTAGCACGGACACACGTTATACTGAGATTGTGGATATGTGGCTCACCCCGGATCCCTATAAACTCAGGGCAATGCGCATTGCAGGAGAACCGGAGGAGCTCATCACAGGCTCTGCCGCACCCCGCGAAAAATTCCAGGCATGGGCGCGTACAGTCCCCTTGCTGGTGGGTAACCCTATGTTTCATTGGATAGCCATGGAGCTCAAACAGTTCTTCGACATCGATGAATTACTAACCCCTTTGACTGCCGATTGCATTCGTGAGGCTTGCAATGAAAAGCTGGCTCAGCCCGACCTCAGCGCGCAAAATCTGATTCGCAAATCAAACATCGAAACTTTCTGCACTTCCGATGTCTGGCTGGACGATCTACAGCCCCAGGTATCCACCCAACAGGCAGATATCGGCTTTACCATGCTACCCTCGCTCCGGGGCGAGCAGGCGATGGCTGTCGACGATCCGAAGTTTAAAGATTGGCTGACCCAACTTTCCAATAGAACGCAAATTGTAGTTAACAGCTTCGATTCCTTCAAACACGCGCTCTCACACCTCGTAGACTCTTTTAACCAATCCGGCTGCAAGCTCATGGACCTGGGTTTGCCTGATCTCGACTTTTGGGTGTCTGACCACACGGCGGCTGAATCCGATTTTCAGGATTTGCTCGATGGAAAAAGCCTGGATGTGAAAGCAGTTTGTAGACTTCAGTCGGCTATCTTCGCATTCCTTAACCAGGAATGTTGTCGGGTCGGGTGGGCTCTTCAGCTCCACATCGGGGCTCATCGCAGTACCAGCAGCCGATTACTCCGCGAGCTGGGTCCCCATGGGGGTTTTGCCTGTATCGGTAAGCAGATCAATATAGCAGCCCTTTCAGGTTATCTGGACTTTATGGAAGCTGCGGACGCTTTGCCCCAGGTCATCATTTTTCCATTAAACCCAAACAGCTATGAGCCTGTGGCATCGCTCACAGGCTCATTTGTTGAGGCGGGCTCTCCGGGCAAGCTGCAGCTCGGCCCGGCCTGGTGGTATAATGACCATATCGACGGTATCGAACGCCAGCTCCGTGCTATCATGAACCACGGTGTGCTCGGTACATTTATCGGAATGACGACCGATTCACGTTCGCTCCTCTCCGGAGTTCGACATGATTACTTCAGGCGTATCCTCTGCGATATTCTGGGACGCTGGGTGCAAGAAGGCAGCCTGCCAAACGATTCAGATTTATTAAGCTCGATCATCCGCAAAGTATGTTATGTTAATCCCAAATCCCTTTTAAGCTAACCCCGATTTTCTAAAACATGTCTGACAAAACACTAAGTGGTAAAGTAGTAATAGTCACTGGCGCAGGCGGCACCCTATGCTCCGAAATGGCCAAAGATCTGGCAAGGCAAGGCGCCTCATTGGCCCTCATGGGGAGAACCCTTGGCAAACTGCAAACCGTCGCTGATGCCATAGAGCAGGCGGGTGGGGTAGTTCAATGCCACGCTTTGGACGTAAACGACATGTCCGCTCTTAAGGAAGCCCGTGCAAAAATTACATCCTCACTGGGCACTTGTGATATCCTCATCAACGGAGTGGGTGGTAAGGAAGCGGACACCATCACTGACATCACCGAGTATGACCCCTCCGAACTCACGGAGGATGGCCCCAAAGGCTTCTTCAAGCTCGATATGGATGCCTTCGAGGCCAATATCAACCTCAACCTCATGGGAGCAGTCCGCCCCAGCCAGGTATTCGGGGTAGATATGGCTGCAAAAGGTAGGGGCTCAATCATCAACTTTGCATCCATGACCAGCTACCACGCACTTCCCAAAGTAGCGGCTTACTCTGCCTCCAAGGCAGCGATTGTAAGTTTCACCGAGTGGCTGGCCGCTTATCTCGCACCCTCGGGTGTTCGGGTGAATGCGATTGCGCCTGGCTTTTTTGTAAATGACCGCAGCCGTAAGCTGCTCTACAATCCCGACGGCAGCTTCAGTGATCGCGGCGCTGGGGTCATCCGCCATACCCCCACCAAACGCTTCGGCGAAGCAAAGGAACTCCTCGGTTGCATGAATTGGCTCATAGACGATGAAGCGGCCTCATTTGTTACCGGTATTACCATCCCTGTAGACGGTGGCTTCCTCGCTTCTGCAGGATTATAGTGAATCTGAACCCGAGATAAGATAATGGAACAACTGCACCTCGTAGGCATCGATTACACCATCATCATCGCATACCTGCTGCTGATGGCAGCTATCAGTCTATTCTTTGGTTGGTTTGTTAAAGACGTGGGTGGCTATCTGGTGGGCGGTAACACCATCCCCTGGTATATTTCGGGTGTCAGCAATTTCATGTCCATGTTCAGTACTTTTGTTTTTGTTGGCTACGCGGGTATCGCCTACGAGCATGGTCTGATCGCCGTGGTGGTCTTCTGGTCGACGGTTCCCGCCTGTATCTTTGCAGCCCGCGTCATGGCCAAACGCTGGCGCAGGGCTGAGCTCACCACCCCTATCGAATACCTCGAGCAGCGCTACAACGTTGGGATCCGTCAAATGTTCTCCGGGGTTGGCCTCTTACTGCGCTTTCTCGACAACGCAGTGCGCCTTTATGCATCGGGTCTCTTTATCTCGACGGTTACGCCTATCAGTCTCGCTGAAGCCATCTGGATCTCCGGGCTTCTCATTACGTTCTACACGATTATTGGGGGTCTTTGGGCCGTCACCGTGTTGGACACCATCCAGTTTATTGTCCTCTTTTTCGCGACCCTCATCCTCGTGCCACTCTCCCTCTACGAAGCAGGTGGCTTCACCGGTATCATCGAAAAAGCTCCGGAAAACCTGCAGTGGTTCAACGGTGAAAAGGGAGCACCCCTCTGGCTCATCGCTTACTACTGTCTGGTGATGCTCAAATACAATTCGCTCTGGGCATTTATTCAGCGACTCTACGCGGTTAAAGACGAGAAATCATCCAGCAAGGTCGCGTACTGCAGTGCATTCCTGTTTTTTACCACACCCTTTATATTCCTCCTGCCTGCAATCGCAGCCAAAGTCATCGTTCCGGACCTCGCAGATCCGGAGCAATCCTACGTGACCCTCTGTGCGATGCTGCTGCCCGCTGGTATGATGGGCCTCATGATTGCAGGCATGTTCTCAGCCACCATGTCGGCGCTCAATTCGGAGTTCAATGCCATTGCAGGTGTACTCACCAACGATGTGTATAAACGCCTTTTCGCCAAAAAAAGCAGCCACAAAACTCAATTCTACTTCGCGCGTATAGCGACCATCAGTGTAGGCCTCGTGATCACCTTTGGCGCACTCTTTGTCGGTAACTTCGGCGGAGCCTTTGAGGCACATAAACTCTTTAACAGTCTCTTTGCCATTCCCCTGTCTGTGCCCCTTATATTCGGTATGCTGATGCGAAGACCCACTTCATTGGGAGCAATGATCACTGTTTTCGGAGGTGCGGTTCTTGGGCTATCGTTTAATATCTGGGGATGGTTCGATTGGCAGACCTCCACACTCCTGGTTGTCGCTTATTGCCTCACCTCATTTATCATTTCCGGCCTCATCAACAAAGACATCCCGGAAAAAGTAAACCAGTTTTTCGACAAAATCGGCACTCCGCTCCCGGCAGACCGTATCCCCAGTATTGACCCTGGCTTTAAGTCTGCACTCGCCAAATTATTCGGCCTCTCACTGATGATCGCAGGCTTCTTCTTCATTGGCGTAAGCTTTTTTACTCTGGCGGATCTCAGCGGAAAGCTCGCGCTCACCGCCGGAACCCTCTGCGCCGGTATAGGTCTCTACTTGTTTTTCATGTCAAGACGCTTGTTAACCAATCGTTGACCTGCGCTTATCAATCCTGCATATTATAATAGCATTCTCCCCAAATCCATGTTAAACCCTAAAAAAAACGCGCTTCAGGCTGACATCTGGTTTCGTGAAAATATCTACCCCCACGAACCAATGCTAAAGGCTTGGCTATCCAACCGCTTTTCCAGTGGAGTGGATATTGACGACGTTATACAGGAAGCCTACGTCCGCATCCTGAAAGCCTATCATCAAAATGAAGTAAAAGCCCCCAAAGCTTATTTGTTTGCCGTATCCCGGAACTTGGCGATGGATATCGTTCGCCGTTCTAAAATTATTCAGTTTAACTCTTTAACCGAAACTGAAAACTCAGACGTCTTGGATGCAGGGGACTCCATACCGGAGTCCATCGCACGTAATCAGGAACTTGCTCTATTAACCAAAGCCATACAGACTCTGCCCGCTCAATGCAGGCGCATTTTTACATTGCGCAAAGTCTATTGCATGTCGCAAATAGAGATTGCAGAAAAGCTGGGAATTTCGGTAAACACAGTAGCTACCCAATTAAAAATCGGTGTCAAAAAATGTTCAGCATACATGAAGGAGCATGTCAAATAGGGTAAAATGAAAGACGATTCTCCAGAATATAAATCCGAAGAAGAGCGACTGATTGATGAAGCCGCACTCGACTGGCTTATCAAAGAAGATCAGGGGCTCACGCCTGAAGAGCAGGATGCCTTTTTTGACTGGATGGCGGCAGACCCCCGTCACAGCGAATGGTATTGCCTGCGCAAGCAAAACTGGAAACAATTCGACAGCCTGGTCGAATGGAGGCCCGAGCATAGCGAAGAGCCCAATCCCGATTTATTGGCCGTGCACTGGCACGAGTCGAAATGGTTTCGCGGCACCTTAGCTGCAAGTATTGCCGCCTGCCTGCTCATAGCCCTAAGCCTCTGGCTAAGCATTGGAAGATCTTCTGATATTCAGAATGGTTATCTTCCGGATGTAGGCAGCATGGCACACACTTATGAGATTCACCGCTTGAGTGATGGCAGCGTCATCGAACTCAATAAAGGAGCTCAGATATTTATTGATTTTGATGCGAATGAGCGTCGCTTGCAGCTGCTATCGGGTGAAGCGTTTTTTAACGTAGCGAAAAATCCCGGGCGCCCCTTTATTGTCAATGCCCGGGGCGTGGATATTCAAGCGATAGGTACGGCCTTCAGCGTAAATTTGGAAGAAGAGTCACTGGAAGTCCTGGTTACCCATGGGCGCGTAAGTGTAAATCCCCTCACGAAAACTGAATCCGAAGCAGATACCGACAGTTGGGAGAGTTTGCAATCGACCCCTGAACTCACTGCGGGTCAACGCAGTTACGTCTCGTTCTCAGAATTTGCGGAAGAACCATTGGTGGAAGATATAAATGAAGAAGATTTGGATGTAAAACTCGCTTGGAAACACCGGGTTCTGGCATTTGAAAATCAACCCTTAAGCGAGATTGTGGCCGAGTTTAATAAATATCATCCCGCACAACTGAGGATTCTGGATCGTGAAGCGGCTGACATGTATATGACCGCTACCTTCCGTTCCAGCAACCTTGATGGATTCCTCAGATTGTTGGAACTTACCATGCCTGTTGCGGTTGAGCGTGGGGATACTGATATCACTATCCAACTTAAGGATAATTGAGTGAATCAGTGTCACTAATCATTCTCAAAAGATTTTCTTACGACGTTAGATTTTTTTTTCACCTGATAATTAAAGGCAATCGTCTCTGGAGTAACCCAAGTGTTGCTCCATGCCCCTACATGAATCTAGAGCCTTATCTGTTGCAATCAACGATTGCATCCAAACGGTGGTTTGCCGTTTGTTGCATGCTGGTATTGCTGTGCATGCAGGCTGCAGATCATCAGGAGCAACTGACAATCTTTCAAATACCGGCTGGAGAAGCACAGACCACTTTGCCCATGGTAGCCCAGCAAGGGCAGGTCGACGTGATGTTCGTGCCCGAAATCACCGAAGGAGTTACGACTGCCGCAGTAAATGGATATTTTTTAGCGTACGAAGTATTAAATCAGATGCTGGAGGACACCCCACTCGGGGTCGTCCGGGATAGCTGGAGTGGTGCCTATGCAATCGTCTTAGCCACTCGACCTGATGATGAAAATGAAGGTCGATCCACTCAAAAACTACAAAACCCAAATACTGATAATACTGATCAAGAAACTAAAATGTTTACTCGAAATAGAAGACAAACCAACCCCCTCAGGAGGCTCCTCCTGGGCGCACTCGCGCTGACTGCCACTCAGGCAGCTACATTTGCGCAGGAAGAACAGGAAGATGAAGACATTCTCCTGCTCTCACCCTTTACTATCGAAAGCACAGAGGACGTCGGCTACCTCGCAACATCCACGCTGGCCGGTACCCGCATACGCTCAAATCTGGAAGATATTTCCACTTCCATTACCGTCGTTACCGAAGAACTTATGAACGACACAAACTCCACGGATGCACTCGATATCCTTGTATATACCACGGGAACCGAAGTCGCAGGGGTAGGAGGTAATTTCACGAATTTCGCTACTACGGGAACTTCCGCCCAAATTAATGATGAGTCCACCCGTAACAATATACTGGCATCCACCCGTATTCGGGGCTTGGCAAGTGCGGATAGAGCGCGTGATTATTTTCGCTCATCCATACCGTTTGACAGCTATAATACAACCCGTATCGAAATCAATCGCGGTTCCAATGCGGTATTATTCGGCCTGGGTAGCCCGGCGGGTATCATTAATAACTCGCTGAAACAAGCCATATACAAGGATGCCACCCGGGTGGATTTCACATTTGGTAGTTATGGCTCATACCGGGCATCATTTGATATTAATCGCCAGATTATCGATGACGTCCTCGCCATTCGCGTCATGGCATTGCACGATGATGAGAAGTTTGAGCAGGATCCGGCGTTTCAGGAAGACCAGCGCGTACATGCAACCTTCAAATTTCAGAAAGACCTGTTTGGTGAAGATGACAACACCTGGGGGCTCACCACCATTCGTGGAAGTTTCGAAGACGGTAAGCAGGATGCCAACCGCCCGCGCACAATCCCGGTTACCGACTTGATTACTCCCTGGTTTCATCCATGGGATGTCGATATTTTAGGTACGCTAAATTTGCCTGCCAAACTCCCTTGGGACAGTGGTAATATGGGCACGAGAAGCTGGCCTCGCGGTGCAGTGACGGATCCAAACGATCCCTACTCCACCAATGCACGCTTGACCCATCACGTTGTGGATAGTTACCACCGCGGCGTTTCCATGATTTTTGAAGGACCCGGTAACATAATTCCCAGCGACCCTTATGGAGACGGAACGGTTCTACCTCGTATTATTGGCCGCCAGGGTATTTCAAACAACGTGGTCGAGAACTCTACAGGTGTATTCATGCAGGCTACGAATCTGAATACCGCATTGCGGGACTATCGCAGCCCCACCGGGGGAACGCTGCCGTATGCGGCTTTTTACTCTTCACCCACGTTATCAGACCGCTCTATCTTTGACTTTCGCAAACTGCTTATTGATGGGCCCAATAAGTACGAAAATTTCGAGTTTGACGCTAAAAACATCTTTATCGAGCAGTTACTCTTTGACGATAAGGTAGGCTTCGAGATCGCCTATGCGAGCGAAACAATCGAGCAGGAATACGGGGGTCGCTTCAATGCAGGTGCGAGAACCGGGCTCTCGATTGACATTAATACCACACTGATGGACGGTACTCCCAATAAGAATTTTGGGCGCCCTTTTGTATCTGGTAGCGGCTACTACGGAGGTAGCAAAGAAGAGAGAGAAGACTTCCGCGCAACCATCTTTGCAGAGATTGATTTCACGGAGAATGATAACAAAATCATTAGGTGGCTGGGCAAGCACACGATTACCGGCTTATTCAGTGATTCCCAGGAAGATCGAATAGGCTTTAGCGGAGTTCCCGTAGTTACAGGGCTTGATAATCTTTGGAACCGCAATACCTCTTTAACCAGCACTCAGGGCCGCAGAGTCGGTTCGGTGCACTATTTAGGGCCATCGATTGCGGATCGTAACACACCGGCGGGAGCTAACATTAGCAACATCCGGGTGGCGCAGATGCCAAACAACGAAATCGCTGGAGATGGTTTTTATCGCCTGGCAGGTAATAGTGGACGTTCTCCACTTCCACAAGGTCAATTCCAGAATGTTCAGCTGGCCCTGACGGAGAATGCTATCAACTCGGCTACCCGTACCAGCCGTAATGTGGAATCTTTGGCATTTGTTCTCCAGAGCAGTCTCATTAAAGATGTGCTTATTACCACCGTTTCATGGAGACAGGATGATCTGGTGTCCAAAGCCAGAGGTGCTCCCGAGCGCGATGACAACGGCTTCATTATCACGGATTTCCCATTGATTGATGACGATCCATTATTGAGCAAAGACTCCACCTGGAATTACGGCTTTGTGCTTAAAACACCCAACTCCTGGTTGGAAAAAGTCAAAGGCCTCTCCACACTCAATGTTCATTACGGGGAGTCGGAAAACTTTCAGCCCGCGCGTAGCCGCTTTAATCCGGACGGAAGCCTGATCAGCTCACCCACTGGCGAAACAACCGATTACGGGTTTACAGTAGGTTTGTTTGACAACAAATTTATCGTGAGGACAACCTGGTACGAGACCACTCAGTCCAACGTAGGCGCAAGTGATGTTCCAAGCCTGAATACATTTGCAGGAATACACGGGCGAGTGCTGGAGTTTACGGATCAACCGGGTGCTGAACGTAATCCTGACTTTAATGCCAATCTGGACGATGATATATTCCCCGAGATAGACACCAATGGCGACGGTATCGCGGATATACAATACGTTCCACCCCCTCAGGATTACCTGGATCGTGTCGGCTTTACTTATGATCCTGTGGAGGGGGCTCAACTAACGGGGGGTATCCCGGCATCAGCGGTACAGGATCTTGAGACCAAGGGCGTTGAAATTGAGCTCGTCTACAACCCGACTCCCAACTGGAATATTCTCTTTAATGCTTATAGGCAGGAGGCTATCTCAAATAATGCGGCAGCCACATTCCGCGAATTTGTGAATACACCCGCCTATGACTTCGATGGGGATGGAACTCTCGAGACTAATTGGGAGCAGGCGTTCCTTGGAAACCTGAGGGATTTTATATCCAGCACCAGTCGAAATACCGTGCAATTGGATGCACAGAATTTCTTCAACAGATTACGGCGGGTAGAAGCCCTGGACGGGCAGAAAAACCCGGAGTTGCGCGAGTGGAGATTCAACGTGATCACCAATTACCGCTTTACCGATGGTACGCTTGAAGGCGTAAACGTAGGGGGTGCTATTCGCTGGGAAGATGAATCCATTATCGGTTTTGCATTGCGTGAATTCGAGGACGGAGCATTCAATATCGATGTTGATCGCCCCTTCTTTGGCGACTCAGAAATAAGGGTGGATGCATGGGTAGGCTACACACGCAAAATATGGAACGACCGCATTGACTGGAAAATCCAGCTCAACGTGCGCAATCTGTTGAATGATGATGAGTTGGTACCCATAAAGGCAAACCCCGATGGTGCCGAGGTTGCATGGCGTATCCCCACTCCCCTCGAGTGGACCATCCGCAACACCTTTAGTTTCTAAAAATTACTTACAATAATTATAATGACAACGGGGCGATCAGCCCCGTTGTTTTTTATGCCCATGTTTAAAAATATACTAGTCCTTTCTCTCTTAATTGTAGGGATATCACTGAATGCCAGAACCGATCTCGCTTGGCTGGAAACCTTTGATCCTCAGCCACCGGCTTTCCGCGATGTCGATTATTCCATTGTGGAACTTGGCGCGCAACCCGACGATATTGTAGCCACCTCGGAAGCCATCCGCTCTGCGATTCAGGAATGCTCCACGCAGGGAGGCGGTCGTGTTATCATCCCGGCAGGCAAGTGGCTCACAGGCCCCATAAAACTATTAGACAACGTGAACCTTCACCTGGAAGAGGGGGCTTATTTGGAATTCAGCGACCGATTCGAAGACTATTTGCCCGTCGTGTTAATCCAAAGAGGTGGTTACCTATGCTATAATTATTCACCGCCGATCTACGCCAGAGATGCCACCAATATAGCCATTACCGGGAAAGGCACTATCGACGGCAACGGCCAGGTATGGTGGCCGTGGAAACAAAATCAGCCGGGTATGGTTCGCCTGTTTGAAATGGGCAATGAAAAAGTGCCGATTAAAGAGCGGATATTCGGGACACCCGAAGACGGGGTGCGGCCTCCGTTTGTTCAATTTATACATTGCAAAAATATTCTGCTGGATGGCCCTCGGTTTATCGATGGTCCATCCTGGATGATCCATCCAGTTTATTCAGAAAATATCATAATTCGCAACATCGAGGTCATTTCACTCGGGCCGAATAACGACGGGATCGATATTGATGGCTGCCGCAATGTGCTGATAGAAAACTGCTTTCTGGACACAGGAGACGATGCGATCTGCCTGAAATCGGGTCGAGGGGTGGATGTGCTGGAGCCTGACCTTCCGACTGAAAACGTGGTGGTGCGCAACTCCAGGGTTCAACAAGGTAATGGGGGGTTCGTGATCGGTAGCGAAATGTCATCCAGTGTGCGTAATGTCCTTGTAGAAAATTGCGAATTTGATGATACAGACCGGGGCATTCGCCTCAAAACCAGACCTGGACGAGGCGGGGTGGTAGAGAATATCACAATTCGCAACATCAGTATGAAAAACATACGTCACGAAGCCATACGATTAACTCTCAACTATAATATGGAACCCCTGGAGAGAGGGGATGCAGCCCAGCAACTGATGGGGCTGGCACTGCCTATAGTCAGAAATCTCTTTATTGAGAATGTGTATTCTGAAAGCGCTCGTAAATCAATCGAGATCGTCGGTCTGCCGGGCAGCTTAATCCAGAACCTCCACCTCAAAAATGTTCACGTACGTGGTCACGAAAAGGGCACTATAGAATTTGTAGATGATATGATAGTTGAAAACTTTACTGCCGAAATAGCCGACTAACCAAATGAACATAATCACCTTCACTCACCACAACACCCACCGTCGCGTCGTCAACCGTGTGCACCTGGATACCCAACTTCAACGCATCAGTAACCGATAGAATAATGAAATCTTTCGCTATCATATTCCTTTGTTCTCAGCTTCTAACTTCCCTGCAGGCTATAAATTCACCCCATATCGAAACCAATGAGGTCCCGTTAAGGGTCACCGCCAAGGCAATCGATACCATTGATCTGGGGCTCTACCCCGGAGTATTGCTCGTTCAGGGACTTGCTGAATATTCGCTGCTGGAAGGTAACGACCCCTGGATCCGTTTTACAAATAAGCTACTGAATCAATTTCTAACTGGCGAAATACACGGTCGTGGGAATTTCATAGCTTATGAAGTCGGCGGAATGGCCGCACCCTATCTGGCATTCCATGGACATGGGGATGACCTGATTCCCCACATCCGCGAAAATGCAGATCGCATGTTTCGCGAGCAGATACGCACGGCTGATAACCTCATGACGAGCAAGACTGCCAAAAACCCGGACGATCAGGTCTTTATCGATATAGCATTCATTGTAACCCCTTACTTTTTGTATTCCGGCCTTCTATTGGAAAATCAGGATTATATCGACTACGCGGTATTCCAGACCCTGGAGCTCTTTCGCATCCTAAAAGACAAGCAAACCGGCCTCGTCCATCAGGCACGCGGCTACAATGGTGCGGGTAATCTAACTGAAGATAACTGGAGCCGGGGCAACGGTTGGGGAGCATTCGCTCTCGCGGCACTTATGCGGGATTTGCCTGGCTCACATCCTGAACGCCAGGCGGTTGAAATCCTGGCCAAAGACTTTTTCAAGGCGGTCATCGCTCACCAAAATAGTCAGGGCCTCTGGTATCAGGAAATGACCGATCCCGATTCCTATATCGAGACCTCAGGCAGTGGTTTGCTGCTCCATGCGATCGGCGTCGGTATTGAGGTGGGTATTTTGCCGCAATCCTATCGAGACTCACTCAAAAAAGGCCTTCAGGGTTACCTCAGCTACATCTCACTGGATGGCTCAGTCAGCAACACCTGCATCGGCTGCCTCGCTCCGGGTAACGGCACAAAAACAGATTATGCGGCCCGCCAATGGAAGCTTAACGATTCTCATGCATTTGGCCCAGTTGTTTTAGCCTTCACTCAGGCTCGCAAGCTCGGTATCGACGAAATCGCTCTTAAAGACACGCGTAATTGATAAACGGATATGAAATGTGGCTGGATATTTCTTTTTCTCTGGGTTATCAGCTTTCAAACTATGCATTCATCCAACCCCACGCGAGTGATCCTCTTCATCATTGATGCAATGCCGTCCGGTTTACACGAACGCATCGAAATGCCGCATTTTACCCAATTGATCGACGAGGGTGTGCTGTATGAGCGAGTACACACCCTATTGCCCGCACACCCCCCGGAGAGTGCTGAATACCCCTGGAGCTCATCCATTCCCAACCCGGTGCTCATGACAGGCACGATTTTTATCGGCCAGGAAGGTATTAAGGAGGCCATGATCCAGCATAGCTTCAAGGATCAAACCACCGCCTTTGTCGCAAACGTATGGGCTTATGAAGCAATCAGTGGCGGATTCGATATCTACCGGGATATGTCCAACGAGTGGGAAGACATTTTCAGGGACGAACTCTCCGTTAATGAAGCAAAGCGTATACTCATTGAGCACGACCCGGCCTTCCTGCGAATCCATTGCCAGGGCCCGGGCTCTGCGGGCCATCGCAGCCACCGGGATGCTGATCAGCCCTACACCGGTAACATCTGGCACCCTATTTCCCCCTTTATTGCCCAAAATCAATATGTCGATCAGCTATTGGGTGAATTCGTACAATGGCTTAAAGATACAGATAAATGGAAGGATACGGTTCTGTTCATTATGGGCGACCACGGCCAGGCGGTTGGAGGCGGCCATCCCATTAATGACAAGGAAAGCGCCACGACCCAATTACTGGTGCTCGGTTCAAATATCCGAAAAGGCGTAAGATATCCGGATGCGGAACTTATCGATATCGCACCCACCATTGCCTATCTGATGGGCGCTAAACCCCCGAAATACTCAATAGGACGTATCCTCAGGGAAATTCACGCTGAGCACACCTCGGCCTATCAATATGACGACCAACAGGAGCGGCTCAACGAACTCCTGCTCAAGCACAGGGAAACTCACGAAGGTATTTACAGCATAGAAAATATTGGCTCATGGCACCAACACATAAGCTCAGCCCGTATTGAAGATTTTATCAGCAAACTTGAAACGTATTCACTTACCCAATAGCCAAATTTCAGCAACTATATACGATGACACCAATAAGAAAAACGCTACACGCATACATTTGGATTCTCGCACTTTCCCTTCACATCTTATGCTTTAGTGAAGAAAACACAAAAACAACATACATTCAATTCGATGCCAATGAAGTCTCAGGTGAGCTGAAGCCCTTCTGGTCTTCGCAAAAGTGGCACCCAACCGAATACTTATTGACTCCCTGGGGGGATGATCTCCTTGAACTCATGCACGAAGCAGGCGCAGCCATGCGCTACATTCGCATCTATAATCAGCCTGAAAACGCAATCCGCGTGTCCGATTCTGGCGAAATCTCCTACGACTGGTCCGATTTTGATGCCATGGCACACAAAATCCTCAGCACTGGCGCAAAACCCATCGTAGTCTTTTTCGGAATGCCCCAGCAACTCGCCTCGATACCGGAAGCCATCAAGCGTCGCAACTACGGCAGGCAGATGAACATCTCTCCCCCTGCAGATTTCTGGCAGTGGGAACAGCTATGCTACGATTTCACCCGACATATAGTGAAGACCTTTGGTGAAGAGGAAGTGAAACAGTGGTATATCCGTTGCTGGAATGAGCCCGATCTTCGCGGATTTTGGTATCAGGAAGATATCGAAGCTTACAACGAACTCTACGATTATTTTGCCCATGGCGTTAAGCGCGCCTTCCCGCTAGCACGTATCGGCGGCGGTGGCTATTCCTCGACAAAAACCTATCTCAACCCCGATCAATTGCGCTTGTTCTTCGACCATGTCACAAGCGGTAAGAATCACGTCACCGGTGAGATCGGCTCACCTATCGACTACCTCTCCCTGCACATCTATGGAGGCTCAGGCGGTGCCGGCGGCCCCGGGCGTGAGTATCCATCGGTAGACTACCTGATCAGTGCTCAGGAAAAGTATTATGCCGTCCTTGAGGACTATCCGAAACTTCAGCAATTACCCTTTTACCTGGATGAGTGGGGCACCACAGCAAGCGGTACGCGCACCATGGAAAGCGAACCCAAAGCCGTTGTCCGCAATACCGAATACTCACCCGCCTTTATGACTGAGCTGGTGATTCGTCAGCTTGATCGTGAGCTCAAAGGCTTACCGCGGTTTGACAGTATGTCGTTTTGCATCTCAGGCTATGAAAACCCTAACCGGGGTGATTTTCTGGGCACTCGGGTTTTTCATACACGCAGTGGTTACCATTTACCCATTCTGAATGGTTATCGTATGCTCGCTAAGTTGGGCGACCAGCTTGTGGGTGTTTCTAAGCCCGAAAATAATGCAGTCTGGGCACTGGCTGCTCGTTCGGAAAAGGGGGTTCAGATACTCATCGTTAACTTCCAGGAAGATCAGATCGAAGTTACAAAACCTCCCGAAAAAATCGAACTTATGATCGAAACAGGCCTTGAGGAAATTGCAGAAGTTACTCACTGGCGTATCGACCACAAATACAGCAACGCCTATACAAAATACCTGGAACTCGGAGCCCCCGAATTCCCAAACCCGTTAGAAGACGCAGCAATACGGGAAGCTATGACACTGAAAAGCATCCCTACTGAAAATAGCGCTATCAGCGGAAGTCGCTTCAGTATCCAGTTTAAGCTGCCTCCCAATGGAATCTCGCTAATCGAAATCCAGGCAAAGCAATAACCCGGATCAAGTTCACCAATGATCATACCTCGACACGAGATTGCCTCTGCTTCGCTTAGATAATGGTGCCCGAGGTGGGACTTGAACCCACACGCCATTGCTGGCAAAGGATTTTAAGTCCTCAGCGTCTACCATTCCGCCACTCGGGCCCTTTCAAAATCCTAAGCTGCCGAATATGAGGCCTGGCCGTGTGTGGGACAACTCCAAAATTTGAACTCTCTGCTTTTTCAATGAATAATTAAAGCGATGGGCGCTTTGATTCATTCAGTAATGAGTTCAGCTCCTTCTAGAATTAAGGTAACTCGAAATGTGGTACCCATATTCTCCTGACTGGTGAAGCGGAGATTTCCGCCAAATGATTTTACCAGGCGATCCACAATAGAAAGGCCTAACCCGGTACCTGCCTCAACATAATTATTTTTAGTTCCCTTCAGAAAGGGAGTGAAAATGGTTTCATAATTCTCTTTCGGAATTCCCTTTCCGGTATCTTTTACCATGAGACTGAATGTTATTTTAGAATTTTCATCATTCGCTTTCACTGAGAATTCAACCTGCCCTTGCTCAGTATATTTGAGCGCATTGTGCAAGAGGTTTAGTGCGATTTGAAATATGGCATCTTCATCCGTGAGTGCTGTGAGATCGGGCGACACCTCAATATTCGATATCAGGCTGACAGTGTCACGGCGGGGCAGTGCCTCAGCAACTTGTATGATTTCCTGCAATAGTGGCTTTAGTAGTACCGGTTTTTTCTCAAGAATAAAATTTTCGTTATCAACCTTTGAAAAACGAAGCAATGATAGTAAGAGATGCTGGAGCCGATCTATTCCATCCCGACAATCGTTCAGTAGTTCTTGCCGCTCTGTCTGTGTTATTTCCAGCTCATCCCGCAAAATATCGAGGGGGCCAATGATGAAATTGAGGGGGGTGCGCAGCTCATGGCTCAAGGTAGCAAGGAAGAGATTTTGAGCTCTCAGCGCTTCTGTAGCGCGTACCGTTTCGCTTTGAAGTTCTGCAGTTTTACGGTTGACCATCGTACGCAGAAGGAGTGCGGCGATACCGAATGCCAGTGCGATCATCAGCAGGGTTACGCCGAATACATAGATCCAAACGGGAACTTGAAATGGCGTGTCAGGCCTCAGGAGTCTTGCCATTGAAAGCAATAGGGTGGAATTGGGATCGATTGATTGGATTGCATAGGCTTCATCCAGCGCGTGAATAACATCCAGGTGCTGACCTTTGGGAAAGGCATAGTGCAGAGGGATCGGATTATAGATCAGCAAAGTAGAGGTAGAATCAAAGAAACTTCCACGTCGGGTGCTGAACGTGCGGCTTACCGCAGCAACATCTCCTTTACCCTCGTCGAGCATTCGAACTGCCGTTTCATAGTCATCGACTTCAATGATTTCGCACTCGATTTGATAGCGTTCAAGCATTTGGCGGAGCGCAATTTGATGGATATCGCCTTTCAGGCTAGTAACACGCTTACCCTCAAGATCAAAGAAATTGTTCACGGCAACGTCATTGCGCCTAAGCAGTATAGCCCAGTTTTCGAGTAAAGGCTGTCGTGTGAAACTCATGACCTGCAAGCGATCATAGCTGGTTGTGATACAGGGCAATATGTCAATATCCCCGGCTTTTACGGCATCTGTAAGTTCTGCGAAGGAACCGAAAACGTAGTCTAATTGCCAGCCTTGCTGCTCCGCTACTGATTCCAGGAAGTCGATGAAAATACCTTCCGGTTCTCCTTCAGCAGATTCTGAAATCATAGGAGCATTTGCGTAGTAACCGACTTTAAGTGTTTTTGCAGTGGTAAGGGTTACCAAAGCCGTTGCAGTCAACAGGAGGATCAATATAGCAGATTTAGCTTTCATCGGAATTTTCTTTTTTAAGAAAATGATTCAATGCCTGAATGAGGCGATCAGTCCCTTCTTCAGTGCTGGTATTCCCCTCCAATAGATCCACCCCAAGCGCTCTAAGAATGTTTGAAAATTCAGGATAACGGATAAGCTGAGGACGACTAAGGACCTTAATATTCTCCGGGTCGTCATATAGCAGCTGAGTTTTCTGCAAGCTTCCTTCTTCAATGCGTTCCCGAAACCAATGCACAAAACTAGCTGCATAGTTCCTTTTTTGCGGATCGGCATTTAGGGGCAGGCCAAGCAGCCATACACCTGAAACGGTAATACCATGTTCAGGATAGGGTAAGTATTTGAAAGCCGTTGAAGCATTCGCACTAAAAAAGAGAGGGTCACGCAGGGGATTAAGCAAGCTTGTCCATTGGAAGGTGTGGGCGATTTCACCTCTGATAAAGGCATCGTTAATATCATCGACTGTCCAATCACTCGATGCGGGCGATCTAAGCGAGTGAATAAGCGTATATGCATTGAGTGCTTGCTGTATTTTATCCGGATCGAGAGTAGAGAGTGATTCTCGATCGGTAATTGGAGTGCCCGCCATTGCCAAAAAATAGAGAATATCAACCACCATACCTTCAGAGGCGTGGGAGAGTGCTGCAAAACCTGAATAATCGGTATTTTCATACAGGAATTCGCTGATCTTTAAAAGCGATTCCAGATCTTTTGGAGGTTCAAAAACAGCTTGATATTTAGAGGAGTAGGCTTGTTGAAGATCGGGATCGGCAAATACATCTGCACGATATACGTGAATGTAAAAATTGATGACCGCAGGCAGAGCCAGCGTTTCCGAATACCATTGCCCGAGAAACGTGTATTGATCAAGCCAGCCATTATTGTCATCTACATAAGTGATGTTCGCTTTTGGCCACTCAGCGACCGGTAGTAATTTAGGATTGAGGCTCGCTAACCAAGGCTCATCGATCGATACTACATCATAGCTTTCAATATTCTTGTATACAGCTTCCTCAAGATCTTCATGATAGAGAAAAGTCCAATCAACAAAGCAATTTTCTTCATTCTCAAATTCATATACCTGGGTCGCAATTTCGCGTATAGCGGGGTCATAAAATGATAAAACCCTTAATACCGGTTGGTGATCTGCTGCATCAATCCTGGGCAAATAGGTAAGTGTAATCGGGATGACCAAGCAATAAATCGCTGTGTGAAAATTGAGGAATGACGGTGAAGGCATATTACATATCAAGCTAATGCTATCCCTAACAATCAGCTAAGTTATACTTAATAATGTATGAATTAAGCAAGTGCAATGATGCACTGTAATAATTTTGAGGAGAACTTATTGGTTTTAGGTTATTTAGAGCTCAAGTCGGTTTAAGAAGGAACGATTATCAAGGTAAATTTTCCAATTATCGAACCTCATTAGATAACCGCCATGATTCTTGATTATTCAGGCAAGAGCCGTAATACTGACCCGGCGTCCAGCAATGACGCGTATTGGAGCTCGGATCAATCCGATGCTATAGATGCTAAGAATATCATACGGGGCTCATTTTATCAGAAGCATTTGGTGCTGGCCATATCTGATGGCCTGAAAGGAGAGGGTGTGGGCACGCGCACGATTGAACTTTTTAAGCAGGCTTACGGTAAGCTGGATAATCCCGCGAGTATGGACGAGCATGAAGTGAAGAACCAGCTGAAAGATCTTTTTATAACAGTGCACAGCCAGTTAAGGGCTCAGGCTTCGGATGAAGCGTTATCTTCGACACTGACGGTGGTGTGGTTTACCGAAAAGACGGTCATTTATGGGCACGTTGGAAACTCTCGGGTTTACCGCTTTCAGGATAATCTTTTGCAGCTGCTTACCGAGGATCATACCGAAGTGTGGGATATGGTAATGGAGGGTAAGATTACCCCGGAGAAGGCGCGGGAATATCCGAGTCGTCATAATCTTACGCAGACGATTGGGCAGCATGGGGCAATCAAGCCGCAGATCGATTTGCTCAAAATCGAATCAAATGATGTATTTATGCTTTGCACGGCCGGATTTACCGAAGAAATGCCGGATAGCCGCATCCAGGCACGTTTGCTCGACTGGTGTGATCATAACGGAAGCATGAATCATGAGGCGGCTGCAGGGGATATGGTTGATTTAGCCAGTGAGCATACTGCGACAAAAGATGCGAGCGTCTTGCTCTGCCAGGTCCAGCAGTCCCGTTCGAGCTGGACTCCCGTGATTCACCGCCTGCTCCGGGAAACAGGGGATGCGCAGGTGGCCTGATTACTTCTCGGGAGCAAAGCTACCCAGGTAAGCAATGGCTGCACCGCTGATAAGCACGAGCGCACCGATCAGCCAGGAGATATCTCCCTCTGGGAACCCCTTGAAAAGTACGATGATGGACGCTCCGACCAGCCCGTAGATGAACGCATGGGTGGAATCAGCCGCACGCTTCAGGAGCCATTTGATCAAGATCGAGAATACGAGCACCCCGGTACCTGCTCCTATTGCAAAGAGTCCCAATATGGGAATGTGCAGTTCGTCGATGGCAAAGAGAATCGTAGGATAAACGCCCAGCAGCACCATCACCAGTGAGCCGCTCACACCGGGAACGATCATCGCTGCACCGGCAAGCATACCCGAAATGAAGAGGATCGGGTAGTTGATATTGCCCATGCTCGCTTCGATGCTGTCCTTTGCATCGGAGGATGCTCCGAGTAACAATACCACCGCAATGCCGGCGGTGAGCACCAGGATATGCCGAAAAGCGAAATTGTGGATGGGTGCAGTTTTAAAGATGGTCGGGAAGGAACCTGTGATCAGTCCCATAAAGAAAAGCATGGTGTATTGAAAGAAGTTATCCAGTGAATATTGGATAACCGGGGCCAGGAGCTTCAGGCCTGCAACTGCGCCTGCAGCGATCAACGCCAGGAAAATGATGTGGCCTAACCATTTCTTATCAAATTTCAGTGCCCCGCTAATGGCAGAAATGAGGCGCTCATATATACCCAGGACAACCGCCATTGTGCCTCCGGATACACCCGGAATAATATTAGCGACACCGATAACAATGCCCTTTAGAAATTGGAATACATATTGCATATTTAATAAGTGGTTTTTGAAAAAATTTCTCCTTGGCAAGAGTTTGAGTTGATTCTTACAAAAGCAAGCAATGTAATGCCAAGCTTCCGTGAATAAAAAGAAAAAAATAGGATTATTTGGGGGCTCCTTTGACCCGCCTCACCTGGGTCACCTTATTCTGGCGCAAGATGCATACGAATTCCTCGAACTGGATGAAGTGTGGTTTATTCCCGCTTATCAGGCACCCTTAAAGGATAAAATCTCACAGATCAGCGCAGATGAGCGATTTCGTCTGGTAGAGTTGATGGTATCAATGGATTCGCGATTTCGTGCGATCGACATAGAAATCAAGAACGGGGGGGTCAACTACAGCATCGATACCGTCAAGCAAATCCGTGCGGATTACCCGGATTGTGAGTTCTTTTTTCTGCTGGGGGCAGATCAGATGAATCAGCTTAAGAACTGGCGGAATGTGGAAGAGCTTAGTAGACTCGTACAATTTGTAGGCTTTACGCGGCCGGGATATCCCTTCGGTCTAAATCCGGAGATGGTGCGTATGAACGTGATGACAGTCGAGAGCCATGAAATGCTCATAAGCTCGTCCGAAATCCGCGAGCGCATTCAAAATCGCCTGCCGGTATACATGTTCTTGCATCAGCGTGTGGATGAGTATATTAGTGCCAATCAATTATATTACACCCCAGATCCATTATTGAATGCCTGAATCGTTGAAACTCGAAGAACTGCCCGAAAACCTGAAGCGCTGCTGTGAGGCGATCTTGGATAAAAAGGCAATCGCCACAACAGTGATTGACGTGCGTGAGATATCCAGTGTAACGGACTATTATGTGATTGCCTCTGGGGCATCAGGTCCGCAACTCAAGGCAATGGCGAATAGTGCCCGCGAGGTAATCAAAGGCATGGATGCGGATGTGGGAGTGATCGACGGGGACCCCGCAAGTGGATGGGTAGTGATGGATGCTTACGATTTTGTGCTTCATCTCTTTCTCGACGAAACGCGTGAGCTCTACGCCATCGAATCCCTCTGGAAAGATCGCTCGACCTATCTATACCCAAGCGAAGGCTTGCCAGTCAGCTAAGCGGGTATTCCTGAGATCAGGCTGCTTACTTTTTCTTTAATCGCATTCAGGATAACCGGATTGTCTCCCTCATTTTCAGCAATGAGGCGCACAATACTACTCCCAACGATGACCCCATCCGCGATTTCGGCGACCTGGTTGACCTGATCCGCATTGGAAATACCAAACCCACAACAAACGGGCAGGGGAGTGTACTTGCGGATGGCATTCACCCGCTCCTGTAAATCGGCCGCTACCTGGGTCCTTTCACCCGTGACACCTTCAAATGATACGTAGTAAATAAAACCGCTCGCATTTTCGGTGATCCGGGGGATACGGTTCTCAAGCGTGCGGGGGGTTACCAGGAAAATGCGGTCGATATCGTAGCGTTTACAGGCCTCGACCATCTCTCCCGCCTCTTCCGGGGGTAAGTCGAGCACCAGCATAGCATCCACTCCGGCTTGTTTTGCCTTCTGACAGTAGTTATCGATACCCTGATTGTAGACGATATTGTAGTAGGTGTAGAAGACGATGGGCACTTCGCTGAATTTGCGGATATCTGCTACCAGCTCAAATACCTGATCTGTAGTGGCTCCGTTAGCCAATGCACGTTCGGCCGCCAGTTGATTCGTTTTCCCGTCCGCCAACGGATCTGAGAAAGGAACCCCCAGCTCCAGCACATCCACGCCTGATTCGATCAATAGCTTGCAAATCTCCAGGGACGTCGCGTAGTCCGGATCAAGCGCGCAAATATAGGCGATGAATTGCTTGCGCGGTTGTTGAAAGAGTGCTTCTAAACGAGTCATAAAAGATCGTTTAGTAGCGGCTCATTGCCTATTTGCCAAGTATTATTCGAATTTACCTGGATAGGCTCAGCTCGGTTCCCGCAGGAAAAGCACCTCAGGATCGGTATCGGTGAGCTGCACCGTTTGGATAACGCCGGTATTCTCACCAATGTAAGGGATTGCAGCAGCCAGCATCAGCGGAAGGTAGTAGCGCAGGTCCGGAGAGGTGTCCGTATTCCTGACATTGACGCCCCATAGCTCTGCGGCCTGTACTGAGTTTCCTGTGCGATTATCAAATGCCTTGAGCTCGAGACTCTTGTCATAGAGGGTGACCCGTTGGATACGTTCTTCCCAATGAGTGTAGCTACGGGACGGCTCGCGAAAGATACGACGCTCAAATCCAATGACCTTGCCGTTTGCGTTGCGGACGGGCACACTGACAGAGTATGAGCGGCCATGGGTCCAGTAAGTCTGCGGGTAGTGAGTGACGTCCAGCACCTCGCGGGGGTCGCCAACGCCGAAGTTGATCTCAAGGATCATATCGGCGTTTTGCAGACTGCGGCTCTCATAGAATCCCTTGCCTTCCATGGCTTTGACAACGTAGTTCTTGGCTTCAATAAAGCGTAAATTGCCTTCGTGGAGATCGGGGTTACCACTCACGACAATGAATGACTCTCCAAGCCCGACGGATTTATCAGCGATGCTATCGACTTGAAACTGATAATAGGGGGTGCAGCCTGCCAACAGCAGGAATACGGCGAGTAAGGGTAATCCAATCGATTTCCAGTGCTTTTTAGAATTTGATGAAATGTGATTCATTTTCTGTATTCAGCTTAAATTTACTTTTTTTATATCATTGGATTACCCGATTTTACAAATCTGGATTCAGATAGCGAGGGTTTCCTCAAGCTCCCGTATCTCAGCTTCAGCCTCAAGGCGGCGGCGCTCAGCCTCTTCATAGCGCTGTTGCTTTTGCAGGGCTTCACGTTTTTGTGCCTTTAGGTCCAGCAGTCGTTGCTCGGCCGCCTTCGCACGTTCTTCGGCATCATAGACTTCTGCTTCAGTGAGCTGATTACCTTCGTTTGCGTTCAACTTGCGCTCGTAGTCATTGCGCGCTTCCTCGTGTTCAGCCCTGGCCCGGGCCAGCTCACGATTGTAACGATATTCCTCAGCACGTCGTTCTGCGGCCTCAACCCGTTCTTCTTCGTCTTGAGATGCTCCGATCAACCCACCGATCACGGCACCTGCAACCGCACCCAATACGGCACCTTCAGCTCCGCCGTTGTCCACATGTGCGTATCCGCCGTAGTGACCTCGATAATGGCCACGATGGTGGCGTTTGCCGTAACCGTAGCCATGGTCATAATATCCGCCTGAGTCACCTTCGATATTATTGCCTATGGCCCCTCCAATGACTGCACCCACAAGTGCACCTGCGATTGCTCCACTACCTGCATTTGAGTCGGTATGACTGCATGCACTCATTAACAAAAGCGAGATGATCAGCAATGGGGCGACGATAAATTTCTTTGCTATTTTCATGGTAATTACAGTTTGAGTATAGATAATGTTTATGAATTGGACGTGGGGTATTTGTGCTTTATTCAATTAATTTACCATTTTCTAATTAATTCTATAATAACACATTAAGCCGTATTCGCGGAACTGCAATGAAAAGCGGATGAATCTGATACTACTTGATAATACAAATACCCGCCAGATTTTGGGAAAGGACGACCCCAGGGCACTGCATATTGAGAAATATTTGCTGGGTGGATTGTCCGATACAGTCTATGTGGGATGCCCCGATCAGTCACTCGGTAAGGCCCGTGTAGAGCGGCAGGCGAATGGGGATCTGATTTTGGAAATAGGGTGGGGGATCCGGGAGCAAACGGAGCCACTCCTGCCGCTGACTCTCATTGTCGGGCTGTCCCGGCCTCAGACCTGCCGAAAAATTCTGCGCGAACTGGCACCCCTCGGAATCAAGAAAGCTCATTTTGTAATGGCTGCCAAATCTGAGCCTTCCTATATCCGGAGTAAACTCTGGACTAGCCGTGAATGGGAGCAACAGCTTCACGAGGGTATTGAGCAGGCCTTCAATGTTTTAAGGCCGCAAGTGGTTTTTGGGGAAAGCCTGGAATCGGCCCTTTTATCACACCTGCCGGATGCAAGCACTACGTGCATTTGCCTCGATAATTATGAAGGGCAGTCCGAGCTATTAGCAGCCAGTGAACATCTCAGAGAAAAGACCGTTTTGGCGATCGGCCCCGAGGGTGGGTGGAATAACTCTGAACGTGAGTTATTTCGCAAAAAGGGTTATCAAATGGTGCACCTCGGTAAACGTGTGTTACGCACCGAATCTGCCGTAATCGCTGCGGGTAGCCTGCTGGCGGCTCAATACCGATGCCGCTTACAATCGTTTGATGAGTAGACTTTTTGAAATTATTTGATTATGTTATGATTAAATTTTGCGATTTCTTTATCCATGCTCGGCTCACTCAAACGTATATTTCTTATTCTCACCTTCATTTCTGTAGTCATTGCGGTTGCTTATCTGGCCGTTTACGGATATAATGAAGTGAAGATTCGTCGCTTCAGTGCGATTGCTGCAAGTTATGTTGAGCAGGAAAACTGGGAGTATGCCAAATACTGGTATATTAAGGTATTGGAGCTCGAACCTGAGAATCTTGAGGCAGTGCGTAACCTGACTGAATACGCTGCCCTCACGAATGACCCGGACGAAATCAACTGGTGGCGGGAATGGGTGTATTTAGAACCCAATTCCTACGATGCGCTCTATGGGCTAGCCGCAACTCTTTTGGAAAGGGGAGATCTGAATGAAGCCCAATCCATAGTCGACAAGATGGTTCCCGGGCCTACCCAGCGGGCGGGCTATCATAATTTAAGTACCGCGATAGCCCTTGAAATGGAAGACTTTGAGTCGGCGGAAGATTACTCCAGAAAAGCGCTTTTGGCGAGTCCGGATAATGTAGCCCTGAGGTTGAATTTGCTGTCGATACTCCTCCGTAAGGGGGATCTCTCGGATACCGGGGAGGTCAATCGCTTGGTTGAGGAACTATCATCGGATGATGAAACCAAAGACGATCTCTGGCGTGTATTGATCGAATATTCACTGGCAAGAAACGAGCTGGAGGACGCACTCAATTTATCCCGTAGCCTGGTTACCCGAGGTGAAGAAATCACCTTGGATGAATATGTAAGGCATCTGGGCTTGGTATTAAGTCTGGAGCGTGATGAGGAGATATTGCCTTACTTGGACAGTATCGACGATGTTTCGCCAATTTTATTGGAGGAAATCAGTAATGTGCTCTCCAAGTCAGGCCGGTCTGAACAGGCAATTGAATTTCTGAAGAGCAACGAAAATCAGATGCAGGATAGCTTATCCTTTCAGATCGCCTATGCGGATGCTCTCAATCTGCAGGAAAATTGGGGCGAGCTGATGGTCTACCTGCTCGATAAAGATTGGGAGCACTTGAGTTACTACAAGTATGCGTTGCTGGCACGTGCCCACAAGGCGCTTGGGCAAACCGTTGAATATCAAAAGAACTGGACTGAGGCGCGCCAGCTCACCCGTAAGAACATTCGTGAGCAATACCGCCTGGCACAACTCCTGGGCAGTTGGGAGAATTGGCAGAGCGAATGGGTCGGCATGCTGCAGGAGATGATCGATATAGGCGTGCAGGTGCCCTGGGCTTATGATCAGTTGCATCGTTTCTATCATGAAGAGCTCAACACCCGCCAGCTCTTGACCCTCTCGATTAAGGCAAATGACCGCGCACCGGACAACGATGTCATCCGCAATAACCTGATCATGTACAGCCTACTGCTGGATCAGGATATCGATCTTCAGCTGGCAGCAGCCCGGGAGCTCTACGAAGAATATCCTGACTCTGTGATCCCCAGTGCAACCTACGCCTTCGCGCTGCATAAGAATGGCCAGACACTGGAATCCCTCAAGATTATGCAATCCCTGGATGCTGAAGCGGTAAGGATTCCGGAAATTGCTTTTTATTACGCACTCTACGAGTTTGAAAATGGCGATGCCCAGGCCGGTCAGCGTTTGTATCAGCAATCTCAGTCAGCCATCTTGCTCACCGAAGAATATAATCTAATAAAAAAGCACCTAACCAATGTAGGTGCTTTGCAATAGAAAATGTACAGGTGAAGAATCAAGCCTGGACTGAGGCCGCTTTTTGTTTACGGCGCCGATAAAAATGAAATCCTATCAGCAATAATATACCGGTACCGCCGATGTAAGTAGATGCTTCAGGAACCGGGGTTCCCGTGCTGTAATAAACGTTACTGATACCTCCACTACCTTTCAGATCAAACTGCACCTCATTAAAGCTACTAAAGTCTTTACCTAACACATTGTTAAGATCCGCTACAGTTATTGGGTTAACTTTATTGGCAGTGCGATCACCCCAGACGACTTGCCCCGCGCCTACGCCGGTTTGGTCAAAGAGTCCTGATTTCTCAAACTCATTAAAGGTGATCTTTGCGGTTGTATTGGTGTTTGTATCACGAAAGGTGATTGATGTGGTCATATTGGATTCATCCAAATCAATAAAGGTGAAACCAAATTGTGAAATATTCGATTCAAAGGAGAATTTGATCATACCCCCGTTGGCTTCGTCATCCGGAGCGCGTTTACTGTCACTCTGGTGCTTGCCGTATGCGAGGTCCAGTTCACCATTACTGATATCGTTGCCGTCGAAAGACTCCTGGATGATCAGCACATTGCCCTGTTTGATGCCTTGTTGGTTACCACCTTTATAGTCAAACTCCAGGTCAGGGTCTTCACCCCCCGAGCGATTCGAATCATAGAGGGCGGCTGCATCCTTACTGTTACTGGGGTTGTTGATAGTAAGGTCGAAGCCTTGGCCCGGGTCTAAATCTGAGTTGTTTGACGAACGATATCTTTGCAGGTGTGTATTCGTATTAAGATCATCGTATCCCAACAGTGTACCGGACTCAAAATCTTCAAAATCAATGGTAATCGCATCTCCATTGACGATCACTGCCTGACTACTTTGGTAGCCGACAAATGAGAGCGCTGCGAGTATATACAGCAATACGGCAATTCTTGCCCTTAAAATTAATTTCATACGTTTACCACGAAAAATTCTAGAACGAAAGAAAGTTACTAATCGCCTTAATGTAAAAATCGATATCAGTGATTTGTCAATATTGTAGTTATCGGACAGCTCGGCCAACTCTTGAATTTCGGGTGTGCTCATTGAGCATGGTTTATGCCGTTAAGTGCTTTATTCTCATGGGATTGCAGGTGCGCTATCATTTCAAATTTTTCGGATTCCTCATAATATTTTACACTTGAGGGAATGGCCGGAACACAAAAAAAAGAGGCACCCAACCGGGTGCCTCTCTATAAAAACAATAGTCGCGACGAATTACTGGGACTGTAAAGCAGCTTTGCGTCGGCGCCAAAAATGGAAGCCGATGATCAACAACACTCCCGCACCTCCCAAGAGTGTAGATGCTTCAGGAACCGGCGTGCCAGTGTTATAATACATATTGGAAATACCACCACTGCCTTTCAGTCGGAATTTAACCTGGTCGAAAGTAGTGAAATTTTTACCGAGCACATTATTAAGATCGGCGACAGATATTGGGTTGATCTTATTTGCATGATTGTTACCCCAGACTACCTGGCCTGCTCCCACACCGGTTTGGTCGAACAAACCTCCCGATACAAATTCGTCAAATCCGACAGATGCACTCATGCCCGTATTACTGTCACGGAATGTGATAATCGTGTCTTTTGCAGATTCTTCCAGGTCAATAAAGGTAAAGCCAAACTCGGAAATACCCGATTCAAAATAAAACTTCAGATATCCGCCCCCTGCTTCATCATCAGGAGCGCGTGTGTTGCTGCCCTGGTGCTGACCATATTTGAGG
>JANQOQ010000009.1 GCA_028285755.1 Puniceicoccaceae bacterium | reverse complement strand
TTTCCTGAGGGGTATGCAAATTGTAGAGTTCTAAAACATCACTTGCGGAAAGCTCTCTGGCATAATGCCGCAACTCATCGACTTCTCCCTTAAAATAATGGTTCGGATTATCGAAATATCTTCCTGCTGTTACGTTCCAGATAAATGGATTTAATGTTCGATTTTCCTGCGCTACTTCTACACCGTTTAAGTATAGTTTGACGACTCCATTCGTGCCTCCGGCAAAGGTAGCAACCACATGGTTCCAGGTTCCTAACTGAAAGCTATTTGGACTCGAATATAGCCCCCCTCCGTTATACATAACTCCCACAGCACCATTTGGAATTATACCCAACCTAAAATCCTGAAATTGGTTATCATTTCCGGATCCGTACCCCCAAAACGCCACACTATAAGTTGGGGGCAACTGATCCATCTTAAACCAACCCGACAAAGATTTATGATCATTCCCTCCACTAAAATGCGTATTAATGAAACTCACATAATCATTAATCCCATCAAAGGTGTAACAATCTGAGTTACCTACCCCACCTCCGCTAACCAGCGATGCACCATTGTGTGCAGTTCCATTGTGGCTGTAGGTCGATTTATCATGCAATGGATTTGGGCTTTCAAAGTCAGCATGAAATCGCAAACCCGTTGTAATGTCCGCATGTACTAGATTAAGGTTTTCATGAAATAAAGTTAATGATAAGCATACTAAAATGCCTAGTAAACCCTTCGAAGGCAAAGAGATTTTCATAAATGACCTGTATTGAGAATTGAGTTTAAGAGGAGAGGTATTAACTGGCCTTATCGTTACAATACAGCTAGCTAACGATTAAAAATTCTTATAATAATATATTACAGCGTCAATGATATTTATTTCATTATACCCTTAAGAATAACCTAATACCATTAATATCAACACAATAAAAACTTGTTCACAGATCAAAGTTAACAATTTAACTATTCAAAATTTTGCAATTCAGTACTCTCACAATAATTCTGCAAAACATAGAAAAGGCTCAGCCCTTGAAATAGTGCAATTTAAGTAATCGTACAAACCCCTTAGTTGCATCACTTAAGTATCTAGTTGGTACTGTAGCTGCAGTATTACCATAGTTGATTGGGATTTCGAACCACCTGAACTTAGATACCCAGTATTTCATTTCAGTTTGAAAAAAAGCGCCTTTACTTTGTATCCCACGATCAAGCACATACTGAATGGCCTCCTGGGTGAAGCATTGATAACCGCTTGTCATATCCGTCATCTTTGTGCCAAGTAACAAACGTGCTATCCAACTCCCACCTCCACTCAGAAGGCGACGATATGTACTACCTTTATAGCTTCCATTGCGTATAAACCGACTCCCTCCCACATACTCGTAACCCTCTTGCATTTTTTGGATAAAATTAGGAATCTGTGAAGGTTCGTGGCTAAAGCCGGCATCCATTTCAAGCACCCACCGGGCATTCAATAATAATGCCTCCCTATAACCACGAACATATGCATCTACTACATTACGGTTTTCTGGAGCCTCAATTAAACTAATACGCGTTTCATTCTTATTTTTAATATAATTATTAACCATCGCACGCGTTCTATCAGTGCTCACGTCATCAATTACCATGATGAACCGATCATCCTCTGATAAGTGCGCACAAACCTCTGACATGAAGCGCTCAATAGTCTCTTCCTCATTTGCGATTGGAGTAGTTACGCATAATCTAATAGAGTAGTCTTGCATTATTCAAAAATTGCATGCTTAAGTTTTAAACAACATTAATCAAGCAAGCAAAAATCATTCCTCAGATCTCCTCAAATGGTAAATTGGAATTGGAAAACATTTTTATTCACTGGGTTATTTCTATTTTTAGCTATACTAGTAATTGGACTACCGATCGTAATTTTCCAAAAGTGGCTAATCTTGGCTACTTTAATTATTCTTATAACCGCTTCGCAGCTAAAAAGCAGTTTGAAATGCCTCGCATTAGGAACTGGGGTATTGTTGCTTACCATCTTACTGAGAATGATTCTTCCATTCTATACGATTGAGGAAGGCCATAACACATTTTTAATCTGGGAAGACAGGGATCCATTTAAGGACGAACTACCTCAACCCATTTACGAAAAATATCGCAATGCATTTCATGAGCTTTTCCCCCCTGTCGAAGATGCTAGCTTTGGTAAAACAGGTTCATGGAAACCCTATGGAATTCCAATAGAAACTTACGCTTTTTCCAGTGATTCGTTTTGGCAAGATGCTAAATATTCAAGACAAACGAGAAAGATTGAATTTTCGTATTTGGGGGGTCAAAAATTTGGTTTTGTAAATGATAGAAGATATGCTTTTTATGATCATATTTCCGAAATCCCTAGAGATCGGATGCCCTATTTCCTTATGTGGGAAATTAACAATGCATTGATCGGCAGTGAATTAATTTATTATGGCCCGTTCGTTTGGGAATTGGAAGATGGCAGTATTGAAGAGTGGAATGGTCAAGGTAGAAACTCATACATCATTGACCAGGAGGATGTTGGTAAGAGACTATGGGTTGCCAAATTCGATGCAAGTGAATGGAAGCCCGTATTTTTAATCAAAAGTCAATCGCTTGTATTCCTAGATTATCTTCACCTGATAGTTTCTATAACAGGCATCTTAATTGCCTATATTCTTTGCTACCAAATTTCTGTTAAACGCTTTATAATTTATTTTCAATTAGCAGCTATCGCTTTTGTTTTGTTTTCTCATAAGTATGAAATATTCACCTATGAACATCCACCATTGTGGGGAGGTAGTGATGGTCTATTTCATGAAGGACTTGGATATCAAATAACTAAGGATCTGGCAAATGGCAATATTTATGAGGCACTGCAAGGTGGGGAAAAAATATTCTTTTATGTACCATTTTATAGATTCTATAGATCGATAGAAGATATATTTTTTGGAGACACCAACTATTTAGTTGTACTAACTATGGTTATGATGCCCTTAGCTTTCTTCTACTTTTTACGTCAATTCATTATACCAAGTTATGCTCTGATTATTACCCTGATTTTCTTAATGAACCCCTGGTATTTAAGCTACGCTCGATATATGGAGTATGCGGCATGGGGATTAGCAGAACCAATGGCATTTACATACCTAATGCTGGCATTAGGTATGCTATTTGATGCATACAAAAATATAGATAAGGAAAGCAACTATCTCAATTTACTAACGCTTGGATTTTTTTTACTGGGAATTGTAGTATTTTTCAGACCAAACTATCTTATAATTGCCGGATTATTGCTACTGTATACTATCTTCAAATTGTGGCAATCAAGTAGTAAACCAGGTATACTCATCGTTATTTCTGCATTCGCTATTCCTATGTCAATGATGCCTTTACATAACTACATCTACGGCAATGAATTTGTTCTGCTAACCAGATCTGTAGGTGTTAATACTCTGGTTTCTCCCTCTATTTATATTGAGGCAGCAGTCTCTATATTAAAGTTGGATCTCGATAATCCTTCGATTTCACTAATAAGTAGTCATCTCAAGGAGTGGATTACTAGTATCCCAATTTCACCGTTTCAAAGGGAATTCTGGGAATCTCTATACCTGCCAAATCTTGTACTAAAAATTTCAATTATAAGCATTACTCTATTAACCTTATTTATCAGGAAAATTGACCTTGGCATCAAAATAATTGCTCTAGCGACTATCTTATCCCACTTAACTCTATTTGTACTAAAGCCCAGCGGAAGATTTGCACTCATATTTTGGGAAATTGCGCTCATTATTAGCCTGATAGTGTTAATAAATTATTCTAAATATATTTGGCTCAATAAACGTAAATATGATTCGAATAATAATTTATCCCGATGAAAGTGTTATTAAAATCATTAAAATATCTGACAATTGGGTTAATTTGCCTCTGTGCGACTTTGTATGGCTATAGATTTCTCCCTGATTTATCGCTTAACGGAATGCATATAGAATTCAGGGCCTCATTTGAGACGCCAACAATAGTCCAGATTTTTTATGATTCGGGTAATAGTTACAATGAAGAGAGCTCGAGTCGCTATGAGATTTTAGAAAATAAAGAAACAGTTATCAGAGCTTTCATAAGTGAAAAAGAAATAAAAAGTATAAGAATTGATCCATCTACTCATATTGGTGAAGGATATTTGGAATCAATTCAGGTAAGATACAAAAAGGGACTATGGCAGTCTGTTGACATGAACGAACTATTATCCATTCAGCACTTGGTAATAAAAAAGCAAAATAGCAGGATATTAGAATTTGAATCAATTGCAGGTGATCCAATATTAATACTTACAGACATACCAAAAGAAAACTCCTTTCAAAGGGTATTTGATCTAAATTTGCTATATTCGCTGCTGATATTCATATCGCTCTATATTATATTGTCTTTAAACTTACTTATTTGCTCTAAAATACCAGAATGGAACTTAATGGAATAGAAAAATATACTTATTATAACAAAACCTAATCGTATTTATTTGATTCCCATAAATGCTTCTTGGAAGTGCTCGAATATAGGCTCTTGGGTTTTCTCCAACTTGGCGAAGTATTTCGCTCTTTTGACTAGGCGTTCAACAGCCGCAATATGTTCATCGTAGTAAAAGCCAGTGCCGGTTAGGAGTTTGATGACGCATTCGTCATTACCTTTGTAAAGATGTTTAACGATTGCCTTTATGTCTTTCTCATTGAGTTTAGCAGGCAGCATTTTCTTGAGACCGATACGGCCCTTAATCTGCCTTGAATTCCATCCAATCGACTGACTCTGCTGAGGCGATGCGTTGATCCCATTGAGGTGTGCTTATTAAGGCGATTGGAACGCCTTTATCTATAAGGCTGGAACGTAACCATTCGAGTTTTCGAGGTTCTGAAGACGGTCGTCTGGCCAAATTATGAATATAGTGAGCTTCATCAATTACAAGTAGCTGCTTTGTCAGATGAAGTGCATCTTCAATGCGGTGTCTGATTTCAATGCTTTTACGTCCTGCGCTATACGAAGTTCCAATAGCGCGTGCAATGGTTCTGAAGAAGGATTTTTCATCCGCACAGGGTTCCAATTTTATATAAATAGCTTCACCCTGATGCTGTTCACACCAGTTTTGAGCCGAAACTGTCTTACCCATGCGACTATCACCTTCAATAATAACAAAGGCTTTTTCATCGAGAGCATAATCCAAACAATCAAAGATCTGTCGTTTAATACTGGTTTCTGCCAAATCATGCGACACCGTTTTGTTTAGTTTTTGTCTGTACTTTTCTATAACAACTACGAGATCTCGACTACCGGTAATGTTCTTAAACCCAAAATCCGGATCTAAACACAAACGCTCCAACTCACATTGAAGCTGAGTTGCATCCATATTAAACTGCTCAGCTAATTCAGAGCTTAGTACTGAGAGTCCTCCGGTTTGCAACGATTGGTTTTGAAGGAAATAGAGTAATCTACGCTGATTCGGATCACTCAATAGTTCTGCGCGCTTTGCAACGAGGTTGAGTGGTAAGTAATTCGAATAAGCTTCATGAGATATAAAGCGCTCGGGTCTCAGTTTAGTAGGGTTCTTTGCTATTCGGGTCGCCGGCATTACTTGATTGCTTCCTCTATGAGCTTTAAGCCCCTTTGCTTGCGGTCTAGATCGTTCGAATCTTGATTTGTCTTTTCTCCCGAGAGGCCAAGCTGTTGTTCTTTCCTTGAGATCAACCTCTGCTTTTGCCTTTTAGTACTCACCTTCTTCTTTCCGGTTCGCATACGTTCACCCAGATTCTTTGTTCTGGGATCAATATAGTTCGTCCTTCTGAACATGGTGTCCTTCTCAAGATTCGTAATCGTCCTGTAGAGTGTCTTACCATATTCATTATGAGCATCCACTTGGGCCTGAGCTTTTTCAAAGTCTTCGTTTGAAGCAGTCATTGAGGGTAATACCACTTCCTTTTCGACTATCAGAGGATTTCGGTTGTGGGTATCTGTAACCGTTATAGTATCCGGGATCACTTCTTCGGTGTTCAACCAAACCGCTACATTCCTACCGATTAGCTTGCCGGTATACTCATTACGGTAATGGACTGTATTTCCCTTTAAAGTTAAACGAATTCCATTTCGGGTGACTTTGACCACCTTTCGATTTCAACCGAGTTGTCGCAGTTTACAGGAGCTCTTCAAGGTCATATAAGTGACATTTACACATCAAAGACTTATGTAAAATTCATTTGGACAACTCGTTCTGGACACTTCAATTCACTTTTACGACAAATGGATTTTGTCTGCGACATCTGGATTGAAATATATCTAAGGTTTCCAATTTTTCAGCCTTCATAACCCGTTAATTTCAGGATATTTCACCGTATTTCAGGTTTAAAGGAGTTGTGACAACTCGCTGGTGAAGGTGTAGCTTTATATAATACTGGCGGAGAGAGGGGGATTCGAACCCCCGGAACCGCTTTTGCAGTTCACCGGTTTAGCAAACCAGCGCATTAGACCACTCTGCCATCTCTCCTGCTGCTCAATTTATAAACGTTGAGGCTTGCTACTCAGCTATTTAAAGTCAACTGATAAATACTCTTTTCAAGTTAGCGGTTAATGGATTTTAAGGCTTTAAAGGCAGAGCTCTCAGACGAATGGATTTCGATGTTCAACAGGATTCAATCTGACACTGAAGCTATCCCCTATGAAGCCTTTACCGAAGCCGCGCTCTATGATCCTCGACTCGGCTATTATGCGAAGCTGTTAGATCGTGTAGGCAAGTCTCATCGCAGTGATTTTTACACATCGAGTTCGCACAATGCTGTTTTTCCTGAACTGGTGCGCTGTGCTGTCTCTAACTTGAGCAATATGGAATCTCACACTTTCGTTGAGATTGGAGCTGAGTCCGGTTCGTCCCCGTTCGAAAGCCGTTTCGAGGATGTTCAAACTCTTAAGCTGGGCGATCCCTTGCATATCCCCGAAAGAGCAGTGGTCTTTTCGAATGAATTATTCGATGCGCAACCTTTCCAAAGATGGATTTATCTAGAGGGTCAATGGCAACCGCTACGACTTAAACTGGAAGGCAATTTGCTATCGGAAACCGTGGAGGGCACTAAGAAAATCACTGAAAATGAAGCCGCCGTCCTAGATCGGCTGCCCACTCCGGCTGCAGAAGGTTATCGTCTCGATATCAGCTACAGGGCTGAGCAACTTCTGGAGAAAATTGTCAGGCAATCCTGGAGCGGCCTATTTATTGCTATCGATTACGGTCATATGTGGAATACGCTGCTAACCGAATTTCCCGAGGGCACTGCACGTGCTTATTATAAGCATCAGCAGGTTCCTAATCTCTTAGAACGTCCCGGTGAGCAAGACCTCACCAGCCATGTGTGCTGGGATTTCTTAAAGAGCGTGCTCGTGCGCAACGGATTTACCAGTATTCAACTCAAAAGCCAGGAGGCCTTCTTTATGTTGCATTCGCAGAATACCATTAAGCAAATCGTCGAAGGTACGGCGACTCTCGCCTCAGCGTTAAAGAGCCAACTCCTGGAACTGATTTCACCTGGCTATTTTGGGCAAAAATTTCAAGTATTGTATGGCAAAAGAGATATTGAGTAATGGCAGATTTTAAAACCGTATGCGTATATTGCGGCTCCTCAATGGGAACGTGTGAGGACTATAAAGAAGCCGCCTATAATTTTGGCAAAACACTTGCAGAGCGTGGACATAATCTGGTTTACGGGGGTGGCAAGGTGGGCCTCATGGGCACAGTGGCCGATGGAGCGATGAGTGCCGGAGCACAGGTTACCGGCATCATCACCGAGAAGCTGAAGGAAAAGGAAGTCGGCCACCATGGCATTACGGAGCTCATCACGGTTCAGACCATGCACCAGCGCAAGCAGATGATGGCCGAGCATGCTGACGCCTTTGTCGCGCTGCCCGGCGGTATCGGCACGTTTGAAGAGTTATTTGAAGTGCTCACCTGGAACCAGCTCAAATACCACCAAAAGCCCTGCGGTATTCTAAACGTTGCGGGTTATTATGACGACCTCGCCCGCTTTCTGCGTCACGTCGTCACCGAAGGTTTTCTGAAAGACCGCCACCTGCAATCACTTGCTATCGATAGCGATCCTACTGCCCTGCTCGGCAAAATGAGCCAATACGTGCCGGATAATACGGAGAAGTGGTTGTAACAAGATAAAAAACTGAAACAGATTCGTACTAAATTACTTAATACCACTTCTTATAAGAATATATTAACAAGAATTTTTACAGTCCGGCGCAGAATTCCTTGAAGCGGGCGGCACCTTTTTCGATGACTTCGTCGCTGGTGGCGTAGCTGAAGCGCAAGTAGCCGGGTGCTCCAAAGCCTTCTCCAGGAACCACGGCTACGAGCTTCTCCTGGAGGATTTTCGTTGCGAAATCATTTGAGCTCATGCCAAAACTTGAGATATCCGGAAACAGGTAGAAAGCACCTAAAGGATTGGGCGTAACTACCCCCGGAGTCGATAATAGCTGCTCGCGCAGATATTTCCTACGGCGATCAAATACTGCGAGCATCTCAGCAATTGCCGACTTTGCCAACTCCGGCTGCTGCATAGCGGCAAGTGCCCCCCATTGGGCAAAAGTCGTCGGGTTCGAGCTTGTCTGGCTCTGCAACTTCGCGATGGCCTTTGCCACTTCCAGCGGGGCTACCACAGTGCCCAGGCGCCAGCCCGTCATTGAAAAACTTTTGCTGAAACCGGATACCACAACCGTACGTGCAAACGCCTCAGGCCCAATGCTCGCTATTGAAAAATGCTTCTCTCCCCCGTAGAGCAGGTACTCGTAGATCTCATCGGACAGAATCCAAATATCATGCTTTTCACACACCGCATAGAGCGCGCGCAGCTCTGCCTCGGAATACACTGAGCCCGTAGGATTTGAAGGGCTGTTGATGATCACCAGCTTTGTGCGCTCTGTGATGGCGCCTTCAAGCTGCTCCGGAGTCATTTTAAATTCCTGATCAATCCCCGCAAAAACCTCGACAGGCGTCGCCCCCGAGAGCTTCACCATTTCCGGATAACTTACCCAATACGGCGCAGGAATAATGACCTCATCCCCTTCCTGGCAGAGTGCCAGAATTGCCAGATAACATGAAAATTTGCCACCCGGGTTTACGATCGTATTCGCAAACGTCAGGTCTGCGATCCCGTATTCATTCGTATATTTTTCAGCAAGCGCTTCGCGCAGTGGCAGAATACCGGGAGCAGGTGTATATTTGGTTTTACCCTCCTGGATCGCCTGAATACAGGCTTCTTTCATGAATGCAGGCGTATCAAAGTCGGGCTCGCCGGAGCCAAAGCCGCACACATCCTTACCTTCTGCCTTCATGGACTTGGCCATCGCATCCACCGCAAGTGTGGGTGAGGGAGACACATTCAGAGCCCAATGTGATAAACTGGATTGAGTCACAATACTAATAGAGTTTAGGTAGTTATAGATATATAAAACCCTTTAATAAGTGAATATTCGTGCAAGAAGTGCAACTCTTTTGCTTACAAAAACGTATGACTCCCTCCGATGAATCCAGAAGCTAAAATCGATACGCTCATTGTGGGCGCCGGTCTGGCGGGCTGCCTGCTTGCCTGGGAGCTCATAGAGCATCACGGCAAAAGCGTGCTCGTCATCGACAATGGCAACCCGAGCAGCGCCTCCCGGGTCGCTGCCGGGCTGATGAACCCGGTAACCGGAAAGCGCCTCGTCAAGACCTGGGAGCTCGATCAACTCTTGCCCGCAGCCGTTGCACGCTATCGCGAAATTGAAAGCAAACTAAACATCCAGGTATATCGGCCCATGCGCATCCGTCGCTACTTCAACGGTCCTCAGGAAATAGAACTCTGGAAACGCAGACTCGATTTGCACGAATACAGTCCTTATCTGCCAGGCATTCCCCTGCCCCCAAATAATTCCAGCCTCCTTTCAGATCCTGACGGCAGCTTCCACATCGAACATGCAGGCGTGCTCGATACTACAACACTGCTCAATGCCCTAAAGCAATGGCTGCTCGACCGCTCCGCCTACATCGAAGCCCATTTCGACCATGATTCCCTGGATATCCAACCTGAATTCTTCCAGTGGAAAAGTTACCAGGCTGACCGGGTCATCTTTTGCGAAGGTTTTCGCTCCATGTATAACCCCTTTTTCAGGGAACTCCCCTTCGAACCCTCCAAAGGCGAAATCCTTAAAGCCTGCGGGGTTCGCATGGATAGCGAAGAGATCAACCTCCGCAGTAAGTGGATAATCCCCTCTCACGATCTCACAACGTTTTCATTCGGTTCCACCTGGGAATGGACTAACCTCGATGAACAACCTACCGAAGACGCCCGGGAGCAACTCATGCAATGGCTCATGGAAAGTCTTAAAAATTCGAGCTCTCTCCAGGTGTTGGAACATCGCGCCGGGGTTCGCCCCAGCAGCAAGGATCGTCTGCCCTACCTGGGTGAACACCCCTCACTGAAAAACATGCATCTCTTTGGCGGTTTCAGCAGCAAAGGGTCACTCTATATACCCTATCTGAGCAAGACATTTACCGGCCACATTTTTGAAGGATCACCCCTCCCCCCTGCAGTAGACATTAAAAGGGTGATTGACCGTTTGCGTTAGCCCCCTTAATGCATGAATTAGTTTTCGATGGATACCACTGATTTTTACTTCGCAGGAGAGTTATTCGACGCCAAGCACCTGACCGGCAACGCCATGCTGGCGGATGCCATTGCAACCCTTTCGGCGGGTAAATATAAACCCGTGCTGCCACAGGATTTGGAATTCCGATCAGCCAAAGCCCACGACATTCGTGACGAGGACATCCTCGCACTCCTTAGCTGCCCGCTTGCCCTGTTCCATTTCGATGGAACCGAGCTGGACTCCGGTACCGTGAGTGAGTTTATGATCGCGAAATTTGCAGATATCCCATCGGTTATCCTACGCAGCGATTTCAGGGCCGCCGGGGATCAGGAGATCGACCCCTGGAACCTTATGCTCAGCTTCTACCCACGCACGGAACGGGTCGTTTTCAAAACGCTGGAAGTTTATAAAAGCCAACCCTCCGGCCAAAGCCCAATGGAGCGTGTAAAAAACCTGAATAACCGGCTGGCTCAGGAGATTATCGATGCATTTGAGAAGGTATTAGCACAACCTGCATTACTCATGGGCAATGATCAGGCGGTCGTTTTTCGCTGGATGGAAAAACTGTTCAATTTTGATAAAACCGACACTGAAATCCACGCACTCTATGAAAAGGTGCTGCATCTCCGAAATTCAATATGAGCGCATTTCCCAATCTTACACTCCTCGACCACTCACTCGGTCGCCATTCCCTCGCCATACTGCGTGATGAAAAAACCCCCTCATCTGTATTTAAGGATCACTGCCATCGTATCTCCTATTTGTTGATCGCCGAGGGGACAAAGCATTTATCAACGACTGAAAAGACCATCACTACCCCCCTGGAAGAAATGGCCGCACAACAGATTGATCCGATGCCATTCTGGGTGCCCGTTTTGCGTGCAGGTATGGGTATGTTGGGGCCTGCACTCGAGTTGTTTCCGGAGAGCACAGTTGGGCACTTAGGGCTCCAGCGCAACGAAGATACCGCAGAAGCTGAATTCTATTATGAAAAGCTGCCGAATGATCTAAGTGTATATCCGATATTCATCCTTGATCCAATGCTTGCTACCGGAGGCTCCGCATGCGAAACCATCAAACGCGTTAAGAATTACGGGGGTAAGGATATACGCATGCTTGCTATCGTAGCAGCCCCCGAAGGGGTCCATTGTATTCAAGAGAAATATCCAGACGTTCAAATACTCGCAGGCGCACTTGACCGTGAGCTCAATACGCAGAAATTCATTGTGCCTGGCCTCGGCGATTTTGGTGATCGTTATTACAATACCTGATGAAGCTCGATAGTCTTAGATTGATCCTAGTGGCCACCATAGTTGTAGGGTTCAGCCTCATCGTATTCGCACAAATCGCACCCTACTCGAAACTGAGAAACTTCAAGCTACCCCTCTTTAATGAAGAGGGCTATCGCGCATATATTCTCAGTGGCATGGAAGGCATTCTGCAGGGGGAAGAAGCCATCGAGGTAACGGATATTACCGTCGATGTTTTTTCCGGTGACGAACAGCAGACCCTCACCTCCCGAATGACCAGTAATCAGGCATTTTACGATATCCAGACGAACACAATATCCGGTCCGGGAACTATTGAGATCGAGGATGATAACTTTCAACTGGAAGGTAATGACTGGGAGCTCGATCTCGAAAATAAGAATATGGTCATTAATGAATCTGTCCGAATCCAGTTTTACCAAAAACTCGACTTTCAACTCAATGGAGTCTTATAGTCACCATTTTATGGCATTCATACGCACCAGCGCGATCCTCTTGTTAGGCATTAGCCTGCTCATTCCGGTTATTTCACAAGAAGATGCTGAAGCGGAAAGTACGGGCCCGGACATTGTTTCTGACCGCCTGGAGTTTGAATACGAAGGGGACGTCCGCAGGCTGCGATTTATCGGCAATGTGATCATGACCGAGCAAACGATGGTCGTAAAGTGCGACCGCGCCGATATACTTATCAATCGTCAGCCTGAAGGAGAAGACTCTGACGACACAAATAATGAAGCTGTGGTAGATGGTCTCGGGCAAATTGAATTTATACTCGCAACCGGCAATGTCGAAATCGAGCAAATGGGCACTCGTGCACTCGCAGGTAAGGCTGAAATATACCCGCTTGAAAGACGACTCGTATTGGAAGAAAGCCCCAGGATCATTGATGAGCGCGGGACCGTAAGCGGGCATCGCATTGTATTTTTACAGGGAGAACGCAAAATACGCATCGAAAGTGGTGAAGATCAACCACGTTCCCGAATCAGTTTAAAGGATATAGCTGCAATTGGCAACCTACTGGGCGAAGAGCCCATTGCAGAGCAAGTGGAAAACGAAGATGGAAATCCTTAAATCCACCAGCCCATCCATAAAAACAAACGACATCCATAAGAAATACGGAAAAAAGGAAGTCGTTAAAGGGGTTGACCTGTCCATCGAAGCCGGGGAAGTCGTTGGCCTGCTGGGACCCAACGGAGCAGGCAAAACCACCGTGTTTTACATGATTACCGGGCTCATCCCCCCTTCGGATGGCAAAATCTTTTTCGCGGAGCAGGATATCACACGCAAACCCATGTTTAAGCGTGCACGTCTTGGTATCGGCTACCTGCCTCAGGAACCCTCCGTATTTCAAAAACTGACGGTCCGGCAAAATATCATGTCCATCCTGGAGTCGATGAACATCCCGCGCAAGGATCGCAAGCAGCGGCTCGAGTTTCACCTTAACGACATTGGTCTCAGCCATTTGGCCGATCAAAAGGCATATACGCTTAGCGGAGGCGAGCGCAGACGGCTGGAGATTACACGCGCTTTGGTTACGCAACCGCGTTTCCTGCTCATGGATGAGCCCTTCGGCGGTGTCGACCCCATCAATGTCCAGGAAGTGCAAAACATCATTTCCAACCTCAAGAAACGGGGAATTGGTGTATTGATCACCGATCATAACGTAAGGGAAACCCTCAGCATAGTCGATCGTGCGTATTTGCTTTATGATGGTCAGGTGCTGGCAGAAGGCAGTAAAGATTACTTAGTAAACGATGAACAATGCCGTAGATTGTATCTGGGGCAGAATTTCCAAATGTAACCCCTAGCCAACATGATACCCGAAGCCATCCCCAATACGGTCGAGTCGATTACAGTTAAAGAATATTACGACCGCAGCCACGAAATCCTGAAACTCGACAAAGTTGCAGGTACAGAGGGCATGGATAAAGTCATCCACAACAAATCCATCAATCGCCCTGCACTTGCGCTCACTATGTATTTTAAGCACTTTGCGGCAAGCGGTCTGCAAGTATTTGGTGCCGGGGAAATGGCCTATCTGCAGGATATGACTCATGAAGATCAACTAAAGGTCATGCATGAGCTCGCAAAAAGAGAAATACCCTGCATGGTAACCACCCGCTGTATTGACCCTACACCGGCGATGGTTGAAATTGCCGAACAATACCAGATCCCTCTTTTCCGAACACCCCTAAGCTCCAAGGACTTTACCACCGATGCAGCAGTCATGCTCGATGAAATGTTCTCCCCAAGGGTCATGCTGCATGGTACATTGCTGGATATTAAGGGAATCGGTGTACTGATACGGGGTGCCAGTGGTGTGGGTAAGAGTGAATGTGCGCTGGCGCTTATAGAGCGTGGATACAGCCTGGTCGCCGATGATACCACTTACGTTTCCCTGCTGCGCGATCAGGAGCTCGTGGGCACCAGTTCAGAGCTCAACCGCGGTTACATGGAATGCCGGGGGATCGGTATCATTAATATTCGCCAGCTTTTTGGAGTGCGCGCGGTTCGTCTCTACAAAAAGATAGATCTGGTAATCACCTTTATTCTCTGGAAACAAGGCATGGATGAAGAACGCACCGGTCTTGAGGAAAATTACCTGGATATCCTTGGAATGAACGTGCCTCATGCAGAGTTACCCGTACGGCCCGGGCGGGATATGGCAAGGCTCGTGGAAGTCGCAGCCATGGTTCAGGCCCTTAAACTCATGGGTTATGACTCTGCAAAAGACTTCAATGAGCGCCTCATCGAGCACATGATGAAGCAATCCCAAAAGTAAACCGATTGCGACGGATTTCCTTAACCGGGCTGGAACAATTCATGCTTTGCAATAACAGATCGATGATAAATATGACTTTGAGGTTGCAAATCCTGATATTGTCACAGTAGTTAGAAACTCTTATAGTATGTTATGAAGCTTTGTTCCCAACTCCTGATGCTGCGTTTCCGCTGTACCGCTTTAACTCTGGGTTTGATGCTCGCTTCACTTTCTGAAGCTTCGCCTGAGCAATACCTGTCTCAGCTTTATACTGAGATTTTGGGACGCTTGCCTACCCCGGCTGAATGGGCAACTCATGAGCCCAATTTCACACAGCAGACGCTGTCAGTACCCAATGTGCAGAGCCTCGTAAACTCCATGTTTAACTCCTCTGAGTTCCAGCAAATTGGCTACAATGAGACAGAGCGTGCATACATACTCTATCGTGCCCTGATGCTACGCGAACCCAATACGGATGAGATGAGTTTTCAGGCCAATCGAATGCGCCAGGGCATTTCCATTAGCACCGTAGTGAACGGTCTGCTGGCTTCTGAAGAATATACCAATCTATTTAACGGTCGCTTACGCTCTCATAAGAAAAACGGTTTTGTGCCCTCCAGTCCATTTGAACGTCCGGATATCCGCGGTGACGGAGGCGAAGGCAATATGACCGGCACCGAACTCCAGGCATTGCTTGATGCGGCCTCACCCGGCGATACTGTATTTTTGGCACAGGGCGCATTGATCCGTGTGGATGAGCAACTGGTTATACCCTATGGAGTCACACTCGCAACCTATGCCCCGGATCCTGTGGATAATATATTTAGACTCAAAAGGGCTTATGCACGAATGGCACGTATCGTACGCACCCGCCTCTTCAATCAACCCTTGATCAGCGTAAATCCCGGCGGGCGCATTTTGGGGGTATGGGTAGATGGGCGTCGTAGCGAATTGAGATATAATGACCCTGTCTTAAAGATCCTAGGCTTAAGCACAACCGAGCGCTTCACATTCTCCCACAATGTAAGCTTGCGGGGAGGGCTGAATCTAGGCCAGGAAGCGGAAATCTCATATTCCAAGCTTAGTGATTCCTGCGGTTGGACAACCGTTCACAGTATTGGCAACCAGGGAGACCGTGTCGTAGGTTTCACCCGTGTTACTCAAAACGTAGTATCCAGCTATGAGGCGGATCGTGACCTAAATGGAGCATTTTTTACAGATGGCATTAGTAGCTCCACATCGGATGCGATCATTGATAACAATGAGGTCGTTGACTCCTCAGACGTTGGGATTGTTATCTTTAATTCTGGTTTGGCGGTTCCTCAGAACTCACAAGTTACGAATAATATCGTTTTCTTTGCCGGAGTTAATGGTTGGGGGGGCATCGTTCTGGATCACTCCATCGGCATGTTCGAACTCTGTGAGGGCATTGCACCTAATGGTCCTTACAATTGCCACGATACCACAATAGCGGCTATCACATCAGACTACTCGGTAAATCTGGTGCAGAATAACGTCATTTTCAGCAGTAATTCCAATCATACGAACATCGGTATTTCCATGGGTGTGCACCCCTGGGGATTACCTCTGTTTGGACAGGGCGCTCAGGTAATTAATAATACGGTAGGCACTCCGGAGCAACCATTGCACACTGCCTCAGGTCTGGTCATATCAGGAATTAAGGACCCCATCGTACTCAACAATACTTTCCATCTGAACTTGGACCAGTCACTGGTCTCCTTTTATTCTTTCCCGCTGATTCTGGATCCTTCCCGCACAACTTTATCTGGAAACTCAGCGATCCAGCCCGGCTTCATAACACACGAGCTTTGGGCAACTCTGCGCCCCAAATCCAATGGTTTTGTATTCGGTAACTTTAACCTGTTTGCTGCGAACAACCGCAGCCAGAAACTGGTGATTGATGACACAATCGCCAAATTGTCCAATACTGTCGAAGCGCAGAGCGATGGAAATGCGGATTGGATTATTATCCCCTCTCACCGGGATTTTGGAGATGGGGAAAGGCACTACACAATCACCAACCGCCGCACGCACCGTGTATTGGAAGCCACGGATGGCGGCATCGCCACCAATGTTTATACCAGCCAGCTCAACCAATATTGGAAGCTCGAACCCGGCAACTCAGGCCATGTAAGTGGTGGAGTTCGTTTTTATAACAGTGCTACCGGTGATTATTTGTCCCGGGATCCCTCCACTCAGGTCACACTTTCCGCGAACGCCCAGGATATTGAAAACGGGTGGGTATTAAACAAAGTTGAGCATAGAGCCGTGAACACCCAGGGGCCATTGCTCACTTTCATGGATCCCTACGGTGAAATTTATCAAATGGGGATCGCCTTTAGCCAACTAAGCGAGAACCGCTCACTGGGCAATTTCAAGGCAATGATCGGTTTGGATTTATTCTCCGACGATCAATCTCCGGGACGCCCCATGGGCTTTACCGATTACGATGCTGATGGTGATCAGGATATGGCTGTGCTCCAGAGTGACGGAGCATTGGTTATCCTCATCAATGATGGAAATGGATTCAATAACGCTGTGAACCTCGGTAGTATGCGCAATATCTGGCAGTGGGATATTACCAACCAATCGGACTCCTGGGAAAAACCCGTTGGCTTTATCAATCTCGGTGACACCGATGGAGAGGATCTAGTGGTTGTTGATCGCAATGGAAATCTTGAAGCGGGTCTAATCAATACGAATGGACTCGCAGGCAATCCGGAGTTTGGCAATGCAGCAAGCCTCAATCTAGCCGGTATGAACTCTAATCTAGACTCCCCTATCAAGGGCATTGGCTCCGGGGATTTTGATGGAGATGGAGATCGTGAACTGTTATTCGTAGACCTCGCCGGGAATTTGCTCCGCGTAGATGCATCCGGCTCAGAATTACTCCCTGCCGTGAATGTGGGCAATCCGGTCAGTCAGCTTGGCTGGGGGCTTACTTCCCTTCATAATGGCGATTATAAGCCGATTGGTATTGCAGATGTGGACGGTAACTCTACGGAGGATATACTTTTGGTGAATGGAGAAGGCGTGATCGTTGCCTACATCATGGTGGACGGTGAATTCCTAGAAGTTCGCAATATTGGAAATGCCCGTTTTACCTGGGATTGGAATCTACGGTCCAACTCCTTCTGGACCCGCCCGCTTTCTGTGCCATACGGCAAGGGTTGGTGGAATTGGTAAGACTTACTGCGGAGCTATTCGCCACTCCAGCGCAATAAGCCCTATTGCAAGCTTACGACCGTCATCGGCTGTGCCGAGTGATAACGGACTCGTTGCATTCCTGAAATCGATTGTAATTGTCGTGTATTCACTTTGATTCAATAGGTCCGCAGGAATCGGCAAAATGTCTACTTTGCTATCACCCGCCTCATTACTCACTACATCGAGCACGGGTTGATTGTTCACCCGATAGCTATATTGCTGTAAGGGAACGTCCGGATGCAGGAAAAACTGTCGCTCAATATGGAGTTCAAGATTCTGAGAACGCTCTGCCAATCGGAATACCAAAGTGGCAACATCTCCATCATTCCACACGCCCCAGGGTTCCGGGATGCTCCACCCTTGTATACCGTAGCGTGTAAACAGATCGAGACTATTGCCAGGCACTCGCTCACCGATTTCAATATCAACCCTGGATAAATCTGCTGCTTCGAATTCACTCCATTCCTTAGTCTCTAAATCCAGCGCGTATACATCCTCAACCGTACCGGTCCGCCACATCCAGGAACGTGCATTGGCCAGATAACGCTCACCTCCTATGCCAAAAAAGGCCCATCCGGCTGGAGTCATCCCGCTCTGCCCATGAAAAGTGCCAATGTCATTCGACTGAGCGATTATCATTGCATCTATCTGGGCGAAGGTATCCGCGATCTCTGCCTCGCGTACTTCCGTAATCAGAAAGCTGCTTGTGCCTTCCGGCGGTATGGGTATACTCCGCATAAATGCACGTTCTTCACCGGCACTGAAGCGAGCAAACTGGATGCGCGTAAGTGACTCTATCAGGAAAAAGCTCAAAAGGATTATTACTCCGGATTGCAGGGCATACCTGTGTTTCTTTGAATGGAAACGGATCGCATTCTGAAAAACCGCACCTGCGAGCAGCGCAATGCATAGAAACATTGGAATGCCCAGAATCAATAGAGAGCGGCTGATCACGCGCAGGGCACTCGCTCCCGGCACATATTTAAAGATCACCTTCCAAAGATAGAAAATTTCGAAATTGGCAACCAACAGGAAGAAGGTCGCTGTCGCCATCGCACTGAGCGCAAATATTACGTAATTCTGGGTATTGCTGATGAAGGACGTCCTTACATTCGCATGGATAAGAGAGCGCACATTCACAATCGCTACGAGGAGACAAATCGCAAAGGCTATCAAAAAGAGCACTGGATACCCATACCACATTTCGTGGGCGAGCGGCCGGTTGTTCATACCCGGGTTTAAAGCCAACAGGAAAGAACCCCATACTCCATTTTCATGCCCGGTATTTATAAAATCAAATAGAGTCGGCAAGGTCCCCAGCACTTCAGACTCGAAATGACGGGCTCCATTCAGTTTGAGCACCGGTATATAGGTAATGAGAAATGGAATTAGCCCAACCGCAAAACTACCTGCGAAGCCCAGCCACTGCAGTCCATACTTAGGAATTGTAGAGAGCATCGCCTGTATACAGGGCACCCCACCCCAGCGAAGCCATGCAAATATGACTCCCCAGACAGATGCCAGTCCCAGCCAAAAAACGAAAAACCAGCCCGTGTAAAATGAAGTATAAAAAACGAGGGCAAGTAGTAGGCACGTCGCAATACCCTGGATCCACCCTGCCCGGCCGAGCTTGTCAGGATTTTTCCAATAGAGGCCCATCCCGTAGAGAATCCATGGTAAAAAAACGATCGTCACATACTGCGGGTGTGACACAGCAAACGATACAAAAAAGGAATTTGCATTGATAAACAGTATGGCAACTGCAATGGCTATACCGACAGGCACAACCAGTATTCGCCGTAACAGTAGGAACATACCGGCATAACCAAATGCGCATAAGGCCATCATCGCTGCAATGAATGCGGCATACATATCAAAGCCAAGGATACGAAATACACTATAAACTACCCCATTTAGAAACAGCGCGTGCGTATACCCCAGGGTATGTTCAGTCGGGTAAAAGTAAGCGGGGTCCAGCCAATATGCTTTTCCCTGGATCACTCGCCACCAATGCTCAAATATATAAATGTTAAGTCGTGCATCACCCCGATCGCCCGGTACTAAATCAAAGCCGGAGAATACCGTTTCCCGAAAAAATAGGCACACCGCAAATACTCCACCTGCGATAATGGCAAAACGCGTTAGAATGGCTGGATTGATGGCTTTCACAAATTAATTTCAGGCATTTATCAAATATGGAAATGAAGCCTAAACTCTGGAAGCTATTTATGAGCCTTGGTCTGCGAGCCTGTCAATCCATTGATTATCAAGGTTCTTTACCCGGATTGATTAACTCCGGCATCAAGATCGTAGTGGTACGTGATCTGCAAGATTTATTACTCGTGCCTTTAGGATATATTTAAACATATTCCCTAATTCAGGCATTTAGTTCTCTTAATAGTATAAAAATCCAAAATTTACTTTGGTGGATCAGGCGGATTTAGGCTTCTTGAAGTAGTCGAATGCTCAGAATAGCAGCTCAATATCTAAATCCCCTATCTTATGAATCTCAAATTAACCTTCCCCTTACTCTCACTTTTCGTCTGCCTATGCGCCTACAACGTTAGAGCATCCAAGCTCGTCGATGTTCAGGTCGTGGACGATCGCTGTCTGGTGATTCATTGGCAGGACGGTACAGTCGAATACAACCACGATGATTTGACCAGCGGGTCATGCAATGGCTGGGATTATTATCACACCGAAAGATGGGCTCTCTGTCCCGATAAGGACCAATATATACCCTATGGCGAACCACTGGAGCTGAGCGTGGTTACCGATGTCCAGAAATTCAAGATAACATCGAGTCAGGATAGCCGCTATGGCCCTGAGGGCATTACTCCCAAGGCTGTGTATCGAAAATCCAAAGTCTGGGAAGCAAGCCATGATGAGCGCAAGCCTGCCATGCACCATTGGATATATCTTGAGTTGCCTCATGCCATGCGCCGAGGCATTCAATACACATTGGCCATCCCCGAATCCAGTAACTCTGACATCCAGCAGTATAACTGGCAGTTCGAAGAAAAGGAGATTCTGTCGCCGAGCATCAAAATTTCGAATATCGGATATACGCCTTCAGCAAATCACAAATTTGCAGATGTCTATCTGTGGATGGGAGATGGGGGAGCCAGGGATTTTGACCGCCACACAGGAAATACTTTTCACTTGTTAGATGCATCTACCCGGGATATCGCCTTTAGCGGAGAGCTCGAATTTCACATGAAAAATGTTCCGGAACCCAGATATGATCATGACTTTGTGGGGGCTTCCGTTTGGCACTGCGACTTCTCTGATTTTAAAACACCCGGCAATTATGTTCTGGTTATAGAAGGTATCGGTTCCAGTCATCCATTCCCGATTAAAAAGGACATATACAAGGAAGCGTTTAAAGTAGCGATGCAAGGTATGTTCTACCAACGCATGGGCTGTGAGGAAGCACCTGCCGGCGGATACCCCAAAGCGCGCAGGCCGCTCTATAAGCAGGGTGTAGAACCTGAGGGCTTCGTTGTCGAATTATCAAACCGGAACATGGTGACCGGCACCAATCCTGACAATATGAAATGGTATGCTGAAGACGCTTCAGGTATTTTGCTCGATGCAACCTGGGGAGGCTGGAGTGATGCATACGACAATGATCAAAGACCTGTGAACTTTATTTGTGTATTTGACTTATTGCTGACCTACTATCTGCAACCCACGGCTTTCTCCGATAATCAGCTCTATATCCCTGAATGGAACAATCAAATCCCGGATATTTTGGATGAAGCACTTTGGGAAATCGATTGGTGGCTGCGTATGCGTGATCCGCGTGATGGCGGTTATCTCACCGGCCTTTGTAACATGAAGCCGCCGATGACAAAAAACTATGCAGGGGCGGCCTGCGCATGGCAAGGCTGGTGTGTTGCTGCAGGAGCCGCAATGGTCGCTGACTGCTTCCGCCTTAATGGGCAATCCTCCCTGCAGTGGAAATATACCGATGCTGCTATAGCAGCTTATAACTGGGCAAGCAGGCAAGAGGACCCCATGCTAGATACAACTGTCTACGAGCTTAGGGGTAGGGATCTTAAAATGACCGCTGCTGCCTTCCTTTATAATCTGACGGGAAACCCTGAATATGAACAAGTGATCTCCGACGAAAGTGTGGTGGAAGATGCCTATTCCCGGGTTCGTGAAATCGGAAAAATAGGTCAACAATTTGCTACCATTGCCTACATTGCGACACCCCAGACGGTTAATTTCCCGGAGCTGCAGGCAAACATGAAAGCATCTATTATTAACCAGGCAATGTCAGACTACGTGGCTCCCATGCATAAAAGCCCTACCAAAGCAGCACGCTGGACAGTCAATGCAGATGGCATACGCATGACATCAAGTGAAATGTCGCTGGTAGCAATCGCACACCAAATATCAGAAGACGCTGAGGAACGGGATGCCCTCACTGAAGGCCTCTATTCTGAGGCAGAGTGGACGCTGGGGCGAAACCCTCTGGGTATGGTCATGATGACAGGCCTGGGTGAAAGAAGTTATACGCAGACTTTCGCACCCGGCAGACGTGATGGTGCACCCGGCCTGACCCCAGGCTGGTCTCCCTACATGATGCGGGACGGTTGGAAGAATGCAGACGATATTCACCGCTGTGAGTGGTATACCAATCGCAACTACCCCACCGATAAAGAAGTCTGGCCCCTTGGGGAGCACTTCTGGAACAGCCGATACTGCGTGCCTAACAGTGAAACTACCCCACAACAAACGTTCCGGCAAAAGATCGTGCTGTATGGCTACCTACAGTCTCTCTAGCTCCAAAAAATCGCTCACTAGAGTTAGCCATTAGCAGGCTAATATAATTATAGTTCCTTAATGCGAATGTTGCGATAGGATACTACTTTTGCCTCATCCTGGAAACTGATGTAGCCTACCATCGGGCGCCCTCGAATCGCTGTTTTGCTGAGATCCAGTGCATGAATGAGACCTCCATTCAGGTATACAACCAAATGTGAATCGATGAGAATAATTTGATAACGATTCCACTCATGGGCAGGATTCATCATATTTTTCAAGGGTGCCGCTGTTCTGATGATTCCTCCGCCATCGTGATGCCCCGGTTTGTTGAGTCCATGGGTATCCAAAATCTGGATTTCAAACCCACTGACCACATGATCCTCAAGATCACCCACGCGCAGGAAAACCCCTGAGTTCCCCTCCTCAACGAACTTGAATTCCACATCCAACACAAAGTTACCATATTTCTTTTCCGTAGTCAGGTATGCATCATACCGCTGCCAACCGGTTTCACCTTCACGCGGATACAGAGTGATGACCCCATCCTTGACCTGCCAGTTGCCGGTAGTCTGCCAACCCTCTAAATTTTTACCGTTAAAGAGCTGCACAAAGCCCTTCTCCGAAAACTCAGTGATCTCCGTATCGGTATCGTACCTAGCATACATGGAGGAAATAAGAATAAATAGAAGAGTGAATAAACTATATATAGATTTCATGAGTCAAAAATTAGATAGATAGGGTCCTACTACAACATGAAAATTTGAGTTATTATTATCAAGTGATATGCTTTCAGAGCGTTTTCGATATTTGCTCGATGACGTCATAGGCTGTTTCCGCCGCTCCATGCACGGTTGCATAATTGCCTCTCAAATTGTATGCTTCGCCTGCAAAAAACACTTCATTACCTAATGGCCTGGCGAGTGTCTTGAGCGTACGGGAAACACGTTTCATCGGATGTGAATATGAACCTTCTATGTATGGGGTTTTTGACCAGTTTTGCACAAAATGCTTACGGTAATACTGACTTGCCTGCCCATCAAATAAAGCATCGAGCTGATCAATCAGGCGTTCAGCAATCAACTCATCACTCTTGAGCTTCGCATAGGGCGTAGCACCGACACCGGTAGCAAAAAAGCCAAAAATATTTTGCTGAGTATCTTTCCTGAAAGCAGCATCATAGTACGTCGTGTAGTAATCGTACTCCTGCATCGCCTCATAATTACCAACAATCACATCCGGGTAGAAGTCATGTTCAAATTCTACAAACACCTTGAGTCCCACTGGCATTTCGACATTTTCCAGAGCCTGTAACTTAGCTGCGGGCATCTCGGGGGCAAACTGGATTTTCCTTGATTTGATCATCGATAGCGGAGCGGTAACAATTGCTTTACTGGATTGGTATACCTGCCCCGATTCCAAGTGGCAAAGGACTTGATTCGCCTTATATTCGATGATCTTCACAGGTGCATTGAATACTATATCATCTTTGACATGGGGATATATGTATTCCTCAAGATAATCAAACCAGGTTGTTTTTTTAAACTTATGCTCGCGGTAAAAGTGCTTGAGGAATGAAGCATTTTTCAGGGTGTCATCACGAAGTATCTTAATATCCCGCGGATTGTAGTCGATGAAATCTATATCGACCCCTGAATGAGCATTGCCAAGAAGTGTTGAGAGAATGGACGGATTCGTATGTATCCACTCTGCCCCGATATCAATTGGGAAATCAGCAAACCCCTCAAGCTTTTGAACACGGCCACCTATTTTTGAAGACGCTTCCAAAATTTCAAATTCAATGCCAAGCATCTTTAACAAGTAGCCCGCAAAAAGCCCGGCCGTCCCCGCACCTATAATTACTATTTTTCCCGAGTAGCTAAGTCCAGGTAATCTCAATCTGCCATACAAATCACCTGATTTAAACCCCATTGGCAACAAAGAGACACCTATACCGCAACGGATAGCATTTCTTATAAAATCTTTACGGGTCAGGGCCATAGCAGCGTTTAATTAGCACTATTTATTCTAAAAATGAGTTTCAAGCATTTGATTATCTAAAATTATTTAGTTAACCTGCCGCATGATTAAGCGAATATTCATCTACCTACTTTTTTCAACTTTCACTTACAGCCTTATTGCTGATTATCGCGTATCCCGCGGCCGTATCGCTTCCGAGACCGGCTTCGAACTAAAGGTATTGGCAGAAGATCTATTCCTGCCCTGGGGGATTGCCTGGTTGCCCGATGGTTCTGCTGTCATAACTGAGAAACGCGGCACACTCAGGACGTTTAAGAACGGCAAATTGAGTGACGCTATCGACTTTCCGGTCGAAGTGACTTCAGGCGGCTCAGGAGGCATTACACGAGGCCAGGGAGGGCTTATGGACGTGGTGGCAAGCCCCGATTTCAAGAAAGACAAGCTACTGTACTTTACCTATTCTACAGGAGATTCTTCGGCCAATCGCACTGAAATTGCCCGTGGGCAATGGGATGGTAAAGGACTTAAGAATTTTGAGGTATTGTGGAAAAACCCTGACACCAAAAGAAGTGGTCAACACTTTGGTGCACGCATTTTATTCCTCCCGGATGGCACGTTCCTCGCTTCTGTTGGAGACGGCGGCAACCCTCCCGTTATGTTGAAAGGGGATGAGATCCGTAAGCAGGCACAAAACCCCGCAACCGCCTTTGGTAAGACTTTTCGCTTCAATCCTGACGGTTCCATACCTGAAGATAATCCGAGCTTTGAAGGAGAATCCCTACCCGGTCTTTGGACCTACGGACACCGTAATATTCAGGGCTTGGCGCGAAATCCGGAGACCGGAGTGATCTGGGCCAATGAACACGGTGCGGCCGCCGGAGATGAGCTCAACATAATCGAACCCGGCACCAACTATGGCTGGCCGGCAGCCACTTATTCACGAAACTATGGAAGTGGTACGCTTATCTCTGACAAGACCCAACTTCCGGGCATGAAAGATCCACGGGTGGTCTGGCTGGACACCCATGCCCCTTCCGGCCTCGTAATTTATCAGGGAGAAGAATTTCCTGATTGGAATGGCGCCGTTCTTTCCGGAGGTCTTATTACGCGCGATATCCGCATGATCAAACAAGGTGAGAGCGAACAACGCCCAACTGAGAGCCGCATAGCTATCGGTCAGCGCGTACGTGATGTTCGCCAGGATCACAAAGGTCATCTCTTCGTCTTGACTGACTCTCAACAAGGTCAGCTCATCCAAATCGTGCCGACTAAGTAATATTTTCATGCATGGCTGACTTCACTCAGAACTCAGCCTTCGCAACATTGGGAACAGTTTGCTGCTGCGAACAATTCGTTTCCTGGCCTTCAAGGACCATTTATCCCTACAATTAGTGCTTCTGTTAATACAGAATTCGACTTGATTTGCCATGTTGGCGCATTTTAGAAAGGGGTTCTTCTATCAACCCGTCTCACTATGCGCCCATTTCTCAAATACGCGGTTTTAATCTTGTTATGTACAAATTCGTCTCACGCTTTAGAGGTCTCAAGGATACCTCCTGATGTTTACAAAGAACACCTGGAACCCTTATTAACACCTCTTGAGGAAGTCCTTGAAGGTAAATCCGCATATAAAGAGAGTTCCGATGGGGGTGTTGTCTTACTCAAAGAAAACATAACGTATATTGCCGAAGATGGCAGGCGCTACAGTCTTAATCACCGCATCGACTACACCCGCAACGAATCCGGCATCGAATACAACAAGGAATATACACATACTTACGACAAAGACCGCCAACTCATCTATTTGATAAGTGCAGGTACTTATCAGCCCGATTTAACCTATCAGGAAGTAGATGAGAGCGCAGCATTTATCCAAACACCCCAGCACGAAGCAGAGAACTCATTATACACGAGCGAAGCGGAACTGACTATAATTTTCCCGAATGTTGATATCGGCACAATAACCCAGTCGATAACGATCGTTGAAACATTTGAACAGATTATCCCAGGAGAGATAAGCCTAGGTAAAACTTTCTCAAACTTCTGGCCCACTTTCCGTAGTAAGCTTACCTACATTACCCCAAATTCCTATGCAGATCGCATTCGGTTTAAAAAAAACTCAAGCCTAATACCTGAGCCCAGTATTCGGGAATACTCGGAAGGGAACACTATTTTCCAGTGGGATGTCAAAGAATTACCTGATTACGAGTATGAGTATGCCAGTATACGATCTTCCAGAATTTTACCTTACTTAATCACATCGACTCTCCCGGATTGGAACGCCTTTGGGGACTGGTTCCGCGGTTTAGTCAGTGAAAGAGAATCGCTAGATCAGGAGCTCATTGATTTAGTTGAAGAATGGACCGACGGTATTGAAAACACAGATGAGATCATCCAAATACTTGCTGAAAAGGTCAGCAATGAAGTCAGGTATACTGGTCTAGAATTTGGTCTGGCAGGCTATCAGCCATACAGTTGCTCTACAGTCTGGAAAAATAGGTATGGCGACTGTAAAGATAAAACCAATCTGCTACGTGCGCTATTAAAACAAAAGAGCATTGATTCCCACTTTGGCCTACTCTATACCAAAGGGCACGGTGTATTGGAAAAGGATATCCCCCGATATGGGCAATTCAACCACGCCATTCTGGTAATTCCTCAAAGCGACGGTAATTACACTTATGTTGATCCAACAATAGAGAACATTTCTGCAGGAAAACTGAGTTATGGTGATAGTGGCAGAGATATACTCATTATTAAGGATGATGGAATTGAGTGGGCAACCACCCCCGATTTGCTCGTCGGTCAAATCCATTTGAATTTCGACCTAAAGCTTGAGCTCAATGGCGAATACAATGGCTGGGTGACCATAACTACAAAAGATGTAGATGCAGCCAGCTACCAGTCATACTTCGAGGAAGTTCAAATTGATATCCAAAAAAATCGCTTTCAAAGTATCGTTCAGGATTTCATGCCTGACGCGCGAGTGATTGACTTGAAGTATGACGAAGAATCGCAAATCGATGATCAGTTTTCGCTCAGCGCTTACATTATTACAGATCCAGGCTCCGAACTACCCGATATCATCAATTTCCCATTTCCAGTAAGTTGGTTACCTGATTTTGAAGCAAAGAAAACCCGTCTGACCCCATACAGAACAACGCGAAGAATCCTTTCGGTAGAAGCTTCTGTTGAACTGCCTGAGGGCGTCTATACCCAAGATTATCCTCAAGCCTTGAATATTAATTCGGTGTCCTCATCCATCGATGCAAAATGGGTGAATGATGAGGGCAAAATATCTGCAGTTTTTGAGTATTACCCTAAAAAGATGGTGTTGTCACCGAACGAATATCAAAATTTTCACACTGTAATTAATGCAGCTAAGTCCTGGTTGACCAAGCCGATGCTTTTAACGGCTGATATCGAGAATATTAAGACCTACACCGCTAATCAGAATACCGTTATTCGGGATTTACCAATGCTTAGCACCGGCTCCGGTCAGCTTGCACTCATAGAAGAGCGCTATCCTGAAGGAAACAACAATATCGCTCGACGTGACGCTCTTGATAAAACGATCCAATGGTTCGAAAATGACCCCGAGACCGTGTTTGAAGCAAAAGTAAAAATTGCAATCCTGGATTGGGAAGATGACAGCCAGAAATTTATAGAAGGCCTGGAAAAGGCAATCTCGATGCATAGAAACCATGTGTCATTAGCCAATTTAAGTTGGGCAGAGTATTTGTGGGCTCGTGGCAAATGGGAGAGCGACCAAGATCAACCGGCTATGGAAAAGCTCATATCCTTAAGTCAAAATACCAGCTTGAATGAATACAGGCGTGGTTGGTCAGCCTATTATGCGGCGTATTATTTAAGTGACATTAATCCCGAAAAAGCGAAATCGATCATTCTTGATAATATAAGTTATGCGAGCGAAGCGCGCTACTATCTGGATCAATTGTATACCTCTATAGTACTTAATGACGATGATATTAGTAAATTTGCTGAATATCTTGAGGGTCTGAAAATCGCACCCAACAGCAGCGCAACAGATCGTATTATGGCTATCATAGACGCAATGCATAATTCCAGAGAAACGCTTAGCGAATCTACCCAAAAATCAGCCATAGATGCGATGATAGCCCGATATGCAGATGTAATTGAAGATTTGCCGGAAGATAGCTTGAATCAATATAATGCGATACGCACGAATTCCAATACCCAGGCTATTCGGGCTGAGTTCCAGGAAACCCTTCGAAAGTCTCTACGTAAACAAAGACCCAGCTGGTATGAAAAAGATTACGGGCTAGACAATTCTGCCGAGGAGCTTATCGCAGGCATTCAGCAAGCCAATGATGAGGGAGATCCCAGTACATTATTAAATAGTTTTATAGCTCTCGTGCTCGGTAACAAAGCTTCATACGATGATTTGGTTCAGTACTTACGTTGGACCCTCTGGTGGATGCAGAACCAATCCATTAGCCCTAGGGTCTATAATGACCTGGCGGAAGCTTCCCTTAAACTAAGGATGGATTCTGAAAGTCACTTGTATCAATTGTTGGTACAATTGGGAAGTGAACGTTTTGACAACGGCGAGTATTCGGCTGCGATCCAGTATTATAGAAGATTGCTCGAGATTCCATTTGCGGAAGATTATCAAAAAGCTCAAGCACTCATAGAACTTGCGAAAATTGAAGTGGAGCTTGGCAACAACGATAATGCACTTGAGTATTTCAAACAATTGGAGCCCATACACCAAACCAACACACACGGCACCGATTTCTTGTTGCTCTATCTATTCTTTGCTCTCGAAAACAATCAATTGGAGGAAGCCGCTAGGCTCCTGAAAAAGCTACCCAATATGGAGCAGCAATGGATCGAACAATCCTCGTATTACATCGTTACTCTCAACTTATTAAGAAGTTTAGAGCATCCCGATAACATTATGGCCTATTGGGAACGCGCTGAGGAATGGTGGCCCCAATGGAGAAGAATTTGTCGCAGTAAGAAAGTAGACCCCGGTTCCCTAAAAGATCTCTGGAGCATGGATGAGCTCGATCAGATACAAGGCAGAATTCAGAATGCTGTTGTAGCCAAGGACTCCGCTATGCTTTTAGAAGCCATTAAACCCATAGTATTAGTGGCACGATGGGTGCCTATCTTTATAGTCGATTTCAATGCGCATATTGCTCATTTGGCTTCATTCGACGAAAGCATGTTAAAGCGATTGCGCTCAATGGCTCTCGATATGAGTCGGGATATTCCCGACGCAGACCCTCAATATACGGGCAATATAGCTATAGTGGAACTGCAAAACCTTATTGAACTTGGCAGACATAAAAGCGCTCCTCGTATCGCAAAAAAACTAATAGAGAATGAGACCTACGACCGGGACATCAAGGAAGCAGCGCTTCGTCTATGGTTGATTAGTTCACGCCTGGCAAATGATAATTTTGATGAACCGGCAACCATCATGGAGGAATGGCTGCAATCGGATTATGCCTTCTCTGACAGAGCCCTATCGGTAAGAATTCTATCAGATGGTTACTACCTACTAAACCAATTTGCAGACCTTGTCAGTCTTGTAGATAGGGAACTGAAAAATCAAAGTATATCTGAAGATGAAGAGCTGCGAAACCTTTTAAACGTTCGCAAGGATGCTGCCGTTGAATCCAGTAAATTAGGATCAGCATTTACCAAATCTGTCCAAAAATGGATAGATAAGGTAGATTTGGACGTTTTTGAATACATCGGCCCAAGTAGTCTCGATTACAGCAATCCCAGTCATCTACATGGCCCGATTATTGATGATACCCTTAATGACGGCACGATTAAACTGAATCTGCTATTTGCGCTGGATCCCAATAAACCGCTGAATGAGCGACGCTCTGCCTTCTCATATGCAGTGATCGTCTACTCCCAACGCATTAACGATATCGATAAACTTGAAAGAGGTATCTGGGCGGCTTTGGAAATGCCCCAATTGACCAAGGAAAACAAGGAGTATCTGGTAGAATGGCTCACATTGGCGCTATTCAATAACTTCTACTACGATATTGCTGAAGACATACTGTGGTCAGACTATGCTCAAGATATCGATGAGGGATGGATCGATTCCAGCCTAGCGCTCGTGGATTCGATAAAGTTGTTCCTTACACTCGAAAATGAAGAAATCGAGGGGTGTATAGAACCGATTCAATATGCAGCAGTCACTAATGCCATGGGTGATTTTATAACGCAATTGCTTACTCGTTTGATTTATCTCGGGCAATTGGAGAAAGCGCAGGAGATCTTCAAACTTACTGAGGATATGAAGGCGTTTAACAGCAGTGAAAAGGATATCACAGCTTATCGACTGGAATGGATGCGACTAATCAATACTCAACAGCTGCAATACACATTTAACTCAGCATTCAGAGAGCTGATATTAAGTAAAAATGACTCAATAGAAAAGGAACCTAAAAACTTCTACGAAACAATAAGACACCTCACCTTGGATAATTTAAGTTATGAGGAGCAGCTCAAAATCATTATATACAGCGTATCGACAGGTATTTTCAAATCTACAAATATTTATGAGATGGCCGCGATTTATTTACCTATCCATTTCTACATGAACAAAGAAGGTGATTTTGGGCTTCAATATTACACACTGGTAGCTGAGCATTTGGGTAACGACTTACTGGACTCAATACGCCTTTACACTGAGATTATGCCCGACATTGATAATCCGGAAATTTATCCGGCTTATTTGGAAATCATGAAAACGATGCAAGGCACTCCGGGTCTCAGTAAGCAGACTTTGTCTATCCTGAAGATTCTTGATCTATTTATATCAATGCGCGTTCGACCCCCCACTTTAATGGCGGATTTGTTTCCAGTAGAGAGTGAAACCAATGTTCCGGATAGCTTACATAAGGAAATGCAATTTCGCTATTATTATAATGAGGAACAGTGGAACCAGGTGGATCAAATTCTCAATAATTTCAACTACACGGAAAATATTCGCCTGCAAGTGCTGGCTGAAGTTCATGGTGCGCTTGAGCATCTACAGCGAAATGATGAAGCTCAATTACTGCGTGAGCTCATTATTACGGAAATTGATAAATCCGCATCTGAGTGTTGGCTCGTTGATGAATCCCTGCGTTTTGAAAATATTCTTTGGTCAGCCGCTACTTTGGATGATGTCAGTATCTTGCCTGAAGAATTGTTTAACTACCGGCTCAGCGAAATGGGAGAGAACCTGGATAAGTGGAAACTCGAAATTTTGATGGCATTTATTCAACACGATTGGAAAGAGGTCATCTCAATAGGCAAAAAAATACTCGAGTCTAATGATGAGCTTTATTACACTTATGGCCTGCGAGGTTATGCATATGCCCAAATTGAGGATAAAGAATCCGCAAAATCTGACCTTGCCACATTCCTGAAGTATGAAAGGGGCAGTCCTATGTATAATCGCATAAAAAATGCGTACTCAGCCCTATCGGCAAACCCATAAGCACCCAATAAACCACGCCAGAAACCTGTATTTAGTGCGATCACTCTTAATCTTGAGCAATCATCGTTTAAAACCAATGACTAAACCGGCTGTATGACGATCCGGTATTGATAGGTTTCCGGGGCATCTTTGATTTTGGCAGAGATCATCGCTGATTGCTCCTCCTGGGTTTTTCTTTGCAGAAGGCGATCGACTTCATTGAGTTCGTTACCTGGAAAGTACATTTGAGTGACGAGCTCTTCATAGCCTCTTTTTGAGACCTTGAAATGTATATGCGGGGGACGCAGCCACCGACCACTTACAGCATAAGCACCCGGCAATACGGTTTTAAATCGAAAATCCCCTTTAGCTCCACTGGGAACGATGGCCCAGCCCTGGAAGTGTGGATCTATCGGGGCTGGATTAGTATCATGGGGATGACGGTAGCGACCGGCTGCATTCGCCTGCCAGAGCTCGATGGTTACATCTTCCACAGGATTCATTGCCGTATCCACCACAATACCCTCTACATAGATGTGGTTGCCGGCTGCCGACTGGCTTGAACCCTCTATTAAGGTCAGGTCAAAATCCTTATCTTTTTGGGCTTGTACTGGATAGAAAGGCCCCTCGGTTTCGTTGGGTGTGGGCGGAAGTGATTCAGAGGCTTCCGAACCGTAAAGAGGTAAACCTGCGCCTGATATTGCCCCGGCAATACCGCCTTTTATGAATGACCGTCGACTTTGCTTCATATTTCAATAAATAGCCGTAAAGTCAAAAATATCGAGCCCAATTGTGGGGAGCGATAAAAAGGATCAGCAATACGTAGCAGTACCTATTAATTAGTTCTCTGCATTCTAACGATTCTCTTTTTCTCGAAAAATGCCTTTGCCTCGAGAACGCCTACCTCATCTGCCCACTTATCATACAACTTTTGCATATACTCCACTCTCTCCGGGTAGTTTCCGGCCACGTTCTGAGTTTCAAAAGGATCATCCTTGAGATTATAGAGCTCCCAAACCGGAATATCCTCGACCCAGGCAGACTTTCCATTGGCGACAAGCTTCCAATCCCCTTCCCTCACCGCCCGGCTGGCCATATGCTCCCAGAAAAGGGCATGATGAGGGGTGCCACTATTTCCGGAAAACGAGTGAATTAAGGATCGACCCGGAGTTGGCGTAATCACCCGATCCCCTATGAAAGCGGGGTAATCAACACCCGCAATCTCCAGGCAGGTGGGCAGTAGATCAATGATATGCCCTACCCGATTCTTCTCAATACTTCCGCGAATAGACTCATCAATGATACCCGGGGCAAACGCTACCAGGGGGGTCGCAATCCCACCTTCATGATTGTAGGATTTATACCAGTCAAAGGGAGTATTGCTGACATTTGCCCAGGGGCGATCGTAGCTTATAAAGGTATCAGCGGATCCCGGCTCCCCATCCTGCGGTGAAATAATCCTACTCCATGGCACAATCTCTTCGTGACATCCCCCGTTGTCGGACAGGAAAAAAATAACCGTATCCTCCAGCACCTCTTGCTCCTCAAGCGCCTGCATCACCTCGCCGATTCCGCGATCCATACTATCAACCATCGCTGCATAGATCGCCATTTTAATATCCCACTCTTCATGGGCTTCCCTAGGTATACTCTCCCAGGGATCTACCTCGCGATTTCTGGGTGGGAGTTCGAAGTTCGCGTCAACCAGGCCTATTTCCTTGAGTCTTTCAAAGCGCTTTTCTCGGATCTTATCCCAACCTTCAAGGTAACGTCCCTTATACTTTGCTATATCCTCCGGCAATGCATGTAACGGCCAATGAGGCGCCGTATATGCCAAATACATGAAGAAAGGCTTCTCCTGGTCACGCTCATTGATGTATTGGACTGCCTTATCGGTAAACGTAGTCGTCATGTAAAAACCTTCATCCGGATACCAGTCTTTCCCGGCCTCCACAATGCGGCTGGGTTTACCGCTCGTGCTCCATACATCCAGATTGAAGAAACTACCGGCACCCCCCAAAAACGAGAAATAACGATCGAAACCGTATTGATCCGGCCAACGCTCCCGGGACTCCCCTAAATGCCATTTGCCTACCACGAAGGTATCGTAGCCCGCGTTGCCCAACTGCTCCGCTATCGTGGTTGCGTTGGGCTTGATGAAGCCCCGATAAGCAGGCACGCCCAGATCGCCAGTCATTTCACCCACGCCTGCCTGGTGCGGGTATAAGCCCGTAAGGATCGATGCCCGACTGGGACAACACCGAGCTGCGTTATAAAACTGCTTATAGCGAAGTCCCTGAGAAGCCAGGTAATCGAGATTAGGCGTCTCAATTTCCGAACCATAACACCCGATATCCGAATAACCCATATCATCCGCAAGAATGATTATAATGTTTTGTCGCTTAGCTGAAGCAGCAATGAAGAAGATACAGGCAAAAATGACCAGGCTTATGGCTTTCATAGTATTATGAATCTCAGGATTTAAGGATCGATTGAGTGAACTTTGAAATTACGGTATTGGAAGTGAGTCCATTGCATTTGACGGAAGCCGATATAACCCCTCCGGTGACAGTTTCCGCTTGAGTCTTCACTGTATTCAGGATCATCCCAATTGATCACCAACCGCTCATCTATCCAGAGTTTTATGGATCCCTTTTCCTTCTTCAGCTTCAACTTATGGATTTCCTGACTCTTCGTCGGGATACCAAAGCCGCCTTCCTGAACCAGGTTAAAGCCGCTGTTCTTGCGCAAGTTCGCGATCTTACGATCTGGGTTATGGGCAGCATTCGCATAATAGCTGATATGGTAGCCGCACACATCTCCCCTCGTGTATTGCCTGAAGGTTCCGTCCCGAACATTCACATGGTCCGCAAAAATGCTGGAACCATCCTCAGCTTGATAGGCAAAGAATATGATGCACAGGCCCGCCTCGGTCTTTAAGTTCTGGACTTCCCACTCTGCAATAAAGGATTCCGGAAATTCGATTGGGCACCAAAACACGTGATGATGCTCCTCATTGGGAGACCACATCTGCATCCAGCCATCCTCAAATTTCAGCTTACCCGGTCCCTCCATGATCCACTCATCCACATCTGAAAGGGATTGGAGCGGGTTTTCATAGATAAATTGCTGTCCCTGAATGGGTGTATACCCATAGATCAGGATGAATGCGTAACCTACCCAACGAAAAAAAGATAATTTATTAGTCATGGGTGAAAGTTACATCATTAACGACGTTTCCATCAACATCATGATGCTTAAAGCTGATGGTGGGAGCACCCTGATTTCGATAGGTTTCTACCGTTAGGAAACCTCCCTTTACTCGCAAAAAGCGGTGTTGGTCCCGATAATCATCCTGGCTCCATCCTCCTGCATGTTCGTCAGCGCCCGCACCACACCCAAACTCCCACAAATCGTAATCTTCCTCGTAGGTCACATACTGCCAGTGGCGATCCCCATTGGCCAGATACACGTTGTCCACATTACTTAAAAATTCCCGGATTTCGTCTCCTTCATGAGTGAAATTCGCATTTGCATAGTTATCGAACTTGTTGGTTCGGTCTGGTCCCAAAATGGGATTCGCGCTGATGATCACCTTAAAGGCCGCATCGCTTTCCAAAAGTGTTTCAAAAAGCCATTGCTTCTGCTCTTCGCCGAGGATGGTTTTCCCCGGACCATCCGGGTCATCATTTGGACTGCGGTGATTTCTGCCTTCGGTGATCCAGATTTGCAAATCCTTTCCCCAACGGATGGTCTTATAAGTTTTGTGGTTGGTTGGAAATTGCTCCTTATCGAAAATCTCGATACCTCTTTCCCAACTCACCGTGCCATAGGTCATCCCGGGCCAGGCATCGTTGGTCAGGATATCGTGGTCATCCTTCATGAAGTAACTGGAGTGGTTTGCCCAAAACTCACGCTGCAAAGGTAGGGCGAACAAGCGGTCCCATTTGAAATACATAAGCGGCTCAGACAATGCCCAGGGCGTTGCCGCATCGTAATACTCGATATCTCCGGTATGGATGTAGAAGTCCAGATCGAGATTGCTCATCGAACGGTAGATCTGATGCCCATTGGGCTGATCCTTCCGGTTATAATCATGACAGGATACCACACTAAAGCGTATCGGTTCTACGGCATCTTCTTTAGGCGCAGTTTTAAATCTACCGATGACCTGATCACTGACTGGCATATCTTTGCCGCTACGTGCCTCAACAATGATAGTGTATTCCGTGCCGGCAGTCAGTTTTTCAAGCTTCCACTGCAAAGTGTAGTTTTTAGTTTCATCAACGGGCTGCCAATCAATCGTTTGCTTTTTGCCTATGTTGTCGCTGGGGAAATAATGAATGCGTATCTCACCTGGGGAACCCGGACACGCCCCCACCATTTCACTTAAAACAGCGCCTTCAGGTACCTGCCTGGCCAGATAAACCGCATCATCCAGCTCTTTTTCCAATTCATTCATCTCGGCTCGCGAGAAAAAGATGAAATCAGGACCATCCAATACCCTATCCGGTATCGTCGTAAGTCGGCTCCAGATCACAATTGAATCCTGATCCACCCACCCATTGTGAATGGAATTACCCAAATAGGGACCATTCGACGCAGAAATAATCCCGCCGGGCAAAAAGAGAAACAAACAGACTACCCTTAATACTTTAGATTGCATAATATGCATCATTTACTCCTTTGAATAGAACTGCAATTCGCCTTTTTCGGGTTTAAACACGACAAGTATTTGATTCCCCCAGGGGGTATCGTCCAAAACATCTACGGTAGCTCCCAAAGTCTCGCGTATCTGCTTACCGGTCAACGGATTGATGAAATTCCCATCCTGATCGAGGAGTACATCGTGACCGTTTTCCGCCCAACGGATAGGTCGGGTTGCAACCGGATGGCTGAACCGTTTTAGGACCTTCACCGGGAGCGCCCAGGAGGTAATCCGTTTCATATCCTTATCATAGAGAAAGTGGATATTATCCTCTCGCCATCGGTTCTGTGCAATCAGTTGCTTGCCCTCCATGCCCGGTACAAAATTTCCAATGCCAATGGACTGAACATGCCCAAGTTCACCGCGGAAGCGCAGCTCCCCGGCTCTCGGATCAATCTCCAGCAATCCGGCTTCGCCATGAGCAATATAAATATACTCAGGCTGATGACCCGGGTTTAGCGATGTGTAAAGCGTCTTATCATTATGGTCCTCAAGACCCAGATCCCATAAGATGCTACCATCGCGGGAATCCAGCAAGGAGTTGGAGACGACGATCTCATCGATGCCATCCTGATTCGAATCAATGGTTATCGGGAAATGACCGGTGCTGATAGCCCGGTGCCACAGGAAATTGCCAAAATTATCATACACCCAGATATTCCAATAGTTATCTTTGAGGTAAAAACCCTTGGCCCGGGTTTTGTTCATCTTAACAGGTGCAATGCTATATATCTCAGTCAGTTTCGACGGGTGAGTCGGAAACTCCTTATTTTCCGTGGGATTGGTTTCATCAAAATCATCATGAATGACACGGTTCCCTAAGTAATAATTCACTTTGGGCGTCTCGATATCATAGAAAAAATGACCATCCCTGCCATCCAGCACTTCGACGCGCTTAAGCCCCTTGAGCACTACAAGATCATGCCTACCGTTGCTGTTAATATCTATCAGCGCATGCTGCCTGCGGTAGTCTCCCTCGGTCAGCGACCAAAGTTGGTTACCGTCTAACTCAAGGATGTGGTAGTGATAGCTTGTGTCCTCAGCGGGGTAGTATTGTAGAACCTCGAATAAACCGTCTCCATTCATATCTTCGAAACCAAACCGGGAGCTTTCTGTGGCATCGGGAAGTTTTAACGTATGGCGTAAGACAGGTTCGTTTATCACGACCGGAGTATCTGCCATTCCTCCTACTTGCTTTTGACCAGCTACTCTAATGGATCCAAATTCCACAGGGTTATCCGCCAGGAAAGCGACCTTACCGGTTTTTAGCCGCATATCCCTAAGCTCCATTTGTTTCTTACCATCAATGGTGACTACGATGCGATTGCCGTTGACCTCGATATTGAGCTCGTAGGTTTCGCCCGGCTTGAAATCATAATCCGCTGAGCCGATAATATCCCAAGCGGGCCGATCCTCCTCAAATTCACGATCGTCCGGCCGGTACACGACCTGTACTTTATCATCTTTGCCGAGTAATGCTGCATAATAGTTCCGGGCGTTCTTAAATCGGAAAGCGACGCCCGCAGTCGTAAACTCCCCGGCGGTTTCCTCTTCCGGAAGAGTAATCGTAGTCGTCAATTCATAGTCTGCCCAGGCCTCATCACCCATAAAGAGGGTTAGCCAGGGAATACGATAGCCCCGGATCGTCGCGAAAGGCGGATTGTCATAATTGTTGTCATAAATGAGCTGCTTTCTGCGATGAACTTCGCTCACTCGACTGGCAACGACTGCCACCCCATTATCCGTTAACTGCCAGCAGGATTCCGGCCACCAGAAGGAATTCCGATTCGTCTCGGCAACATCTTCAAAATGCAAAGGATATTGCATGATGTTTTTGGCGCTTAAATCCCCTTCCGGTTTAAAGTCCTGTTCGTATTCAAATGGGATCAATTCTGTAGCGATGCTCCATTGTGATAAGCTCAATAAAAGTATACTAAATGCCAAGTTTTTCATGTATGGATAAAAGCAGGGTTCGAGGTTGCTCGGATAACAGGGGTTGAGGGTCAAAATATCTGTTTGCAAACAACTATTTGACCCACTGTAGGAATTAAAAGCAAGGCACCGGATACCAGCAATTCCAGCTCTTATCTAACAGTTAGATAATCGGTATTCGGTCGGCTAACCTCACTCACTTGGGGGCACTGCGGTCGGACTGCCGATATTCATTCAATAAATCAAGCAACTCATTCGCGATTTCCGTTTCGCGATTGGCAAGGTTTACCTGTTCACGGGGATCATCTTTGAGATTGTACAATTGTAATACGGGAGTCTGATTTGGATACAAATGCCGAATCGCAAATTCCATAGGGTAAAATTCGCCGGTGTCCGGATCTCTTGCAGGAAAGCCCGGATAATGCAGGTTGCGACCGCGACCACTGCGATCCCCCTCATAGTCACCATCGCCTGGACCTTCAATCAATTTCCAGTCACCCTTGCGAATGGCAAAGGTCCCGTTCACGGAGTGATGAACAGTCGCTTCACGCAGGGGTGATTCGTAGCCCTCACCCATTAAAACCGGCGTTATGTCATAACTGTCTTCACCGGCATCGGCAGGTAATGAGACTTCCAACATATGCGCAAACGTGCGGAAAAAATCATTGAGGCTTACGGTTTCTGAAGAGCTGGATCCGGCTTGCACTTGACCAGGCCAGCGCACAATCAATGGCACCCGATGCCCGGCTTCGTAAATAAGGCGTTTGGTGCCCCGCCAGTTTCCATTGGGCAGGTGCCCATTCATGTTTTCCATGGGACGCGCGCCATTATCACTGGTAACTACGACGATCGTATTATCAGCCAGGTTCAGGCGGTCCAGAGTAGCTAATATCTCACCCACTGCCCAGTCAAATTCCACTATAAAATCCCCATAGGGGCCCGCGTTGGATTTGCCTTGAAAACGTTCATGCGGAGTAACGGGGAAGTGGATATTGGTCGCCGCATAATACATAAAGAAAGGCTCGCCTTTGTGCTTTTCAATATAGGCAACGGCTTCGTTTGAAATATCGATGGCAGTATCTTCATAGCGCCGCATGGTGCGCTTCATTACCTCAGGATCATCAAATTGCTCACCGTCTTTAAGACCAATGATTCTGCGATCGCGCACATACACGCGGTAAGAATCGATACTGTTGTGACTGTGGGGAACTCCAAAAAAGTCGTCAAAGCCCACTTCAAGTGGACCGGGCCGCACGTCCCCATTAAAGTCTCGGCCAAACTCAGTGCCCCACCCCAAGTGCCACTTGCCAACCGCAATTGACCGATAGCCCCTTTGCTGGAAAAGCTTCCCCATCGTCAGTCGATTCGTATCTATGAGCAGAGGGTATTGCTCGAAGATCACCCAGTTCTTCAGCCAGGTACGCCAGGCATAGCGACCGGTAAGCACCGAATACCGTGTCGGTGTGCAGACTGCTGAACTTGAATGTGCATCGGTAAATAGCATGCCCTCATTTGCCAGGCGATCACAATGCGGGGTGCTAACCTGGGTTGCCCCATAAGCCCCCAGATCCCCATAGCCGAGATCATCCGCCATAATGAAGATCACATTGGGTCTCGCATCATTTGCTTTAGCCAGGGAAGCCGATGTAAGGAGTAAGATGAGTAGAAAATAAGTACGCTTCATGGTTCTGAGATTAATATTTGCCATTATACTAGCAACAAAGAGTTAAAAAGCTGGCCTGCATTTTGGGTAAAAAAATAGCCCTCCCAAAGAAATCGGGAGGGCTATTCAGGTTGTCTATAATTATGTTAGAAATCGAGTGAATAGTTCACGAAGAAAATACGAGGGGCCTGTGCGGTAGAGAATACCTCGTAGTTATCAAAGAGGTTGTTGATATTGATACCCACTGTATGACGGTATTTTTCACCAGTGCCCGGTATTTGATATTTTGCAAATATATCAACAGTCAGCAGAGATGGGTTGCTAACGCCATTCACCCAACGCGGATCTTCACGGTCGTCCAACCACTTAACGCCACCACCGATGGATAAGCCTTCTACAACACTATCTGTAAAGTTGTAGCGATTCCAGAAACTGAACTGCTGCGGAACGACTGCAAACTCCTGACCAATATTCTGCGGATTTTGCGTAGAAGCCACCGTTTCGTGCTTCAGGAAGTAGCTGTAGCCGAACGTCATTTGCCAGTTAGGCATAGGCATATACGACAGATCAATTTCGAAACCAGATGTTTCTTGCTCCAAGCCGAAAAAGAAGAATGGGGAAAGCATCTCACGCGCTTCACGATCGAAGTCACGCTCAGTTTGGTTACCCCGATTCAGCAACCAGTAGTTAACTGTTCCCGCCAACCCAGTATCCTGGAGCTCGAACTTAAAGCCCACATCGTAGCCGAAACTCTCAATGGGCTCACCGGTAACACCCAGAGCGTCTTCACGGTTGTTTCTCTCAACTGACTCACTGTAAACGGAATAGAATGTTAATCCTTCAGTGAGGTCGAAGTTAAAGCCAATTTGGGGCACCCAGCCATCATTTTCAAAGTTGATCTCACCGCGCTCCTCAGGGGGTTGAGAGTCGAAGTGCTGCTCACGGGAAGTCTCAACGTAGCGCATACCCCAGATAACACGCAAACGCTCATCCATTAAGTCGGTCATGTTCAGGAAGTAGAAACCATTGTCCTTTTCGACACGACGACGCAGGTCATTCCATTGCCCATGACGAGTAAGACCCTCAATTTCATTCACGTAAGTTTGTACAGCCAATGGGTACTCGGCCTCCTTATTCGGAAAATCCGGGAATTCGCCGGTAGCCATATTGTAACGGAATACAGGACCCCGACGGCCATTTCTGCGTCCAAAACCTGGGGTTGTATTATGAACACTCTGAATATCCAAACCTACCTGGAATGTATTTGAAAAGATATCGCCCTTATATTGTGCGATTAGCGCAGTATCGTAGCTGAAGTTATCTCTCCAATTTGCAAAGTGGCCGACATGTAGTGAAGCAATATTTGAATTATTGTTGGGTCGTACGGGAGTGATGAAAGTTCTGAGAACTTCAAAATCATCTACCGAATAATTAATGGTCTGACGGAAAAGTAACCAATCAAGGATCTGGTAGCTGATTTCCGCTTCAGCAGTCCATGAACGATAATCGCGAAATGACTCACTGCCACCTACATTGAATTCATACCTTCTGGATGGGCCGCCAAAGAATGAATCCGGCAGGTGTGTACGAAGCCCATTGACGGTATCAAAACTCTGTGTCAGGGTTTCACCGTCTGAACGATTACGGTCAATATGCTCAAAATCGAGCAGAATGGTTAATCGATCACTCGGCTTTATTTCAAAGGAGCCACCTACGTAATTTTCACGATTGCGCCAATCCAAGTGCCAGTCGCCCCCTTCCCAATGGCCAGCACCCACACGATAGCTGATAAAGTCGTTTAATGCGCCGGTATGCGTAATTTCAGCACGCCACTGGCTGTTAGCGTCTGCCCCGGTACCCATACTTGTACGAATACTGGTACTCCTGACGGAGCTCGGGCGGCGGGTGATGTAGTTGATCACACCCCCGGGACGTGCCTGACCATGGTAAATTGCAGAGGGTCCTTTAATGACCTCAACACGGTCGACGTTCCAGGTGGGGAACAACTGTCTGCGATAGTGACCATTACGATAAAGGGTCAATGCAGAAAACCCCCGAAGGTTAAAGGAGGACTCATTCCGGATTGAAGTTTGAACCGTCGGAATCGTATCCAGGATCTGGTGCATTTCGAAGGCGTTGTTATCCACGATCCTACCTTCGGTTAATACACTGATAGTTAAGGGAACATCCAAAATGGGCACGTTAATACCGGTCGCCGAAATCGTATCCGGTGCCCTGTAAGTAGTCAACAGGTCCGACTGCACAACAAAGGCGTCAAGGTTGAGAACATCATCATCATCTTGAGCATTTATCTTTGCTGTATCCAGCAGTAGTAAAGCCGCTAAGCAGATCGCTATACAGTTAGTAATTATATTACCTACCGTGAAGTAACGAGAATATAATATATTTTCACTAATTTTCATAATTCGTAGTATATTAATAGGGTAATCGGGATAAACGATTGTGGGAATACTACTATTAATACTAAATATTAATCAATCGAAGTATAAATCGAACAGTTAGAATCTGAATCAAAAATCAATCTAACTGTTCGATTCAAGAAACTATAGCGCTATAATAAGAATATATTTAAATAATGTATTAAAACCCCAAATTATTTAAATGAAGATCTACTCTATCGATAAATTTGATGCAATCAACGATGGCAAAACTATTTGTACAAGTGCGATTCAAGCAGCGATAGACCATTGTCACAATCAGGGTGGAGGTAGAGTAGTTATACCCTCAGGGGGTGTTTACGTTAGCGGGACAATCGAGCTCAAAAGTAATGTCGATTTATACCTAGAGAATGGTGCTACCCTTCAGGCAAGTCGTAATGAAACCGACTATAAAGCCTCCCATATTGTAGGTGAATATGGAGGTAATCGTGGTTCATTTTTAATTACCTCCAATAATAGCAAAAACATCAGTATTCAGGGTAGTGGCACAATCGACGGTCAGGCCGAGGCATTTATGGATGGTTGGTGGACCGACGATGGTGAATACATCCGAAAACCCAAAGAATTCAGGGCCAGAATCATCGGCTTAATTGGTTGTAACAATATAAAAATCAATGATATATACATTAAGAATGCAGCTCAATGGACCTGCCAGTTAACGGGTTGTAACGAGGTGGTTATTGATTCGGTCACGATTAAAAACGGCCTCGATATCCCCAACTGTGATGGAATTGATCCGGATCACTGCAAAAATGTTCGCATTAGTAACTGTCACATTGAATGCGGGGATGATGGCATCGTCATTAAGACAACCAAGGAATTTTCAGAATATGGAGATAGTGAGAATATCGTTATACTGGGCTGCACGATTATCAGCACATCCTCAGCGATTAAAATCGGCACTGAATCTCACAATAATATACGGGATGTAATTGTCAGCAACTGTATTATCAAGAAATCGCATCGGGGCTTATCCATACAACTCAGGGATCAAGGAACTGTTGAAAACATAATGTTTACTAATTGTTTAATTGAGACCCGAAAATTTCATAATAAATACTGGGGAAATGGTGAAGCCATATACATAACTGCAGTGGAGAGGCACGATTATGAAGAACCCGGCATTGTAAAAAATGTTATTTGCAAGAATATATTATTTCGTAGCGAAAATGGAGTATTTATTGTAGGCACAAAGCATTCTCCTATAAAGAATATAGTTCTAGAGGGCGTACAAGGCATAATATCTAAAAAAAGTAAATTCCCTGTATCCAACTATGACCTGAGACCCCGACATTCTGAAGAACACGGAGGATTTACACCCGGCAATCTGGGGTGTATTACTGCCCACTATGTCGATGGTTTAATCATCCGGGAGAGCAGTGTAAAAATAGCCGGAGAAGAGGTCGATCACTGGAATGGTTTTCTCGAGACCAAGGATGTTTCCAATTTAAACTTCGTTGAGAATCGAGACTAGATTGGCCCAGTCAAAATCTTACTCTTTTGTTTTAGTGGATTGTGACCATTGCCCAGAGCACAAGCAGTACGATCAACACGAGCACGCAACTGCCGCCAAATCCCCAATAGTCCTCTTTCTTCATCTTAGCGATTTCCCAATTACTATTGGGGAATAACTTTTTGTGGCGAATCGTATCCGGGTTGTCTGCAGCTTCTTCCACAAGTTTTGCATCTTTTTCCAGGTCTTGATTCACCTCCGTGTACAGTTTGGCTGAGAGATAATCCAAAAGCTTGGGTGATACCGGTTTCGTAATCCAGGAAACCAGAAATAATAATAGAAAGGGAAATAGCGCGTTAAATATAAAGCGAATGGCCACCAGCTCGGACTTCCTGAAATCAGTAAAATCGATACCCAGTAAACTGAGCACCCAGATCTCAGCTTCAAACCGACCCATGCCCATTAACGGCGAGTCCGGATCTTCCGGATCTACCCGAACCACCCTTTCAAAGAAAATGCCCTTGGGCTCGATCCAGACTTCTTTCATTATGGTTTCACCAACGACTTCTGCCCGTCCAAGCTCCACATCTTCAAGCGTAGCGGGTTGATTGTAATCATGGAAATAACCGTTGGTTTGAACCAAAAACTGAGGATTATACTTTGCCCAATCCAGGGACAAAAACAAATTGGGTATGACTGCAAATAGAGCGAAACAAACTATCACCTCAACGGCTACGGCTGTCTTTGTCAGCCTGCGCCATAAGAAACCCAGCCAAATCGGTGCCCCAAATATAGCCGGAATGGATATAAAATACTTAAATAGCTCGAGCAGATTATCCACATAGACTGCGGTAAAGATGCCTCCAATCAGGCAGATGGCAATAATTAAGCGACTCAGGAAGAGGTAGTGATTTTCAGACTTATAGGGAAACAGGGGCTGATAGAGATTTCGGATAAACAGCGCAGCATTGGAAACCGATATTGCATCCAAGGATGACATATTCGCCGCGAGTATCCCCACCAGCATTAGGCCCAAAAAACCGGGCCATAAAAGATCGCGACTCATATACCCCCACACCAGATCGGGATCATGTATTTGGCCGGAATAGAGCCCAATCGCGATCAAGCCAGTCATTATCCAGGCCAACATCAAAAATCGCTTGAGAAACATGCCCCCCAGCTGGCCAAACCGGGCAGATCGTTCATTGGTCGCAGAGCCCGCAGTTTGCATCATCGTGGGAAAAGCAATAATGGACGCCAGGTTAGCAATCGCCATCGCAGCAATCGTAAACCAAGCGTAATCACTTAATGCTGCAGAGCCAAATAGCTCAAATTTGAATTCAGGAACCGTTGCATGGAGGCCATCCAGTCCCCCTATTTTACTCAGGCCCAAGGGTATCAGGATCATTGAGAAAAAGATAATGAGCATGCCCTGAATAGCATCGGTTATCGCGGCAGCCCTAAAACCACCCAACATGGTATAAACGCCGACAATGATCCCATAGATCACATAAAACACAATGGGATCGGTATGCGAGTAAAAGGACTTTAGCTCTCCCCTAAGCTCTTTCTGCTTAAGGACATTAAAGCGTGTATTTTGCACATCCGTTCGCTCAGAAATAGTCAACGCGCCCAGCTCCTGGAGCTCCCGATACTCGGCAATAACTTGTTTCTCGTAGACGGTGAGAGCAGCCTCACTCTTTGGAGTCATTGCCATCATGGTCTTAGCAGCGACCATATAGCCTACACCACCACCCACAAAGGCCCAGAAGAGTATAAAACAGGCGTAACCCGCACCCAATGCCTTACTGTTGAACCTTTCGGCAAAAAAGTCGCCGATCGTGGTCAATCGCGCCCTGCGGTACATCAAAGTCGTAAACCAAAAAAACGGAGTCAGGAATAAGACAATAAACTGTATCCACATACCGCCTACCCCCTGGCGATAGGTTTCCCGGGTAACCGCTACTGCCTGGTCTGAATTCGTCCCCACCCCAAAATTGAGGAAAAATTGATAAAATTTCCCTAAAGATCTTCCCGCCAGAAAGAAGTCGGACGTGTTCTCATTCTTTTCCGCGGTTTTCTTGCCCAGCCAGATTATGACGCCCAGATAGACAAGCAGCACGAATATATCCGCAGGGTGTAAGCCTATTATACTCATCAGGATTTTAGACCAGGCTTCGATTCTTTGATGCTATACCCATCTACCCACTCAGCCTCGATTGCGGTCGTGTATGCAATTTTAGGAACTCCTTTTTGCTGCAGTCGAATTTGGGAAACCAGTATATCGATCGCAGCAGCTCCCAGAACATCGGGCCTTAGATTTAACCCTGCGGTTTTTAACTTGGAATGGTGCAGGTTTAAGCTAAAGAACCCAACATCCTCCGGCACCCTAAAGCCGGCTGACTCCAACCACATGATAAGATCCGAATTATGACCCAGAATAACATCGGGCTTATTCTCAGTATACCAATTGATGAAATTTTCCTTACTTAGCTTATCAGGTTCGAACACTGGTATCTTTTCACAAACGGTTGACCAATTTTCGTATGCCTTAAAGCCCGCATACCATTTCATGTAAATGCGTTTATCCTGAAAGTTTTCGGTGCATAGTCCCGGCCTTCGATAGCCCAGTGATTCCAGCTTATTGAGTGTGTTGATAATCGAGGTGTGGTGATCAGGCATGACCGTATGCATGCGCACTTTTTCCAAACCATAATCCAATTGAACCGTGGAGAAGCGATTCCAATCAATAGCATCCATATCGCGGGCTCCGGTATAGGGCGGCAAAAACACCCCCTCGATGTGTCGGTTATACAGGATATCGTTCAAACGCTTCAAAGATTGGTTTGTTGAGTCGAAGGGAAAGAAATCCAATTTGTAGCCCAGTTCATTTGCACGAAAATTAGCGCCATCAAAGAGTTTAATATGCCAATCTGAACTCTGTCTGTTCTTCTTAAAATTCTCGCTCTCCAATACCGCAATATTCCCTTTTAGGGAGGAAATTTGCGATAGTCTAACCTTGGACATGACATCGCCGATAAGCGCATTTCGCTCATAGCCCAATTTTTCTGCCGCCTGCAAAATCTTTGCACGCGTGTGTTCTTTTACACGTCCGGTATTGCGGAGCGCTTCAGAAACAGTAGCGATGCTGAAATTAGTTTCTTTGGAAATTTGCCGAATCGACACCATGGGGTAGTATTATCACACAATCAAATATCGATTACCTCCGTCAAGCGACATCAAATTCTAACAGTTAGATATTTTATCATTTGCAATAATGTCCGGTATATTCGTCACTGGTATAATGGGTATTAGCACTTATAGGTTTTTTAGAAAATACCGGCTAATTTCTTACATTAGTCTCCTGCTCGTTACTCTGCATCCATTAAGTTCTCTTTATTTAGAGGGAAGCCCAAGTACATCTGAAAACCCCAACATTGTATTGATCATAGCAGATGATCTCGGCTGGGCTGATGTAGGCTACAATGGGCAAAATTTCTATGAGACCCCTAACATAGACTATCTGGCCAGCGAAGGTGTGATCTTTGACCGTTTCTATGCATCTGCTGCAAATTGTGCCCCCAGTCGCGCAAGCCTACTAACAGGCACCTACACTCCCCGACACCATGTTTATGTACCCCAAGGGTTATCCCGGGGAGGCCCTATAGACAAAATGCGCTTCAAAACCCCTACACAGGGCGCTGATGCAAGCTTTAATACCTTTCATGTAAGCATCAATCAGGTAGACCCCAGCTTCGTATCGATCGCTGAGTTATTGAAGGCGCAGGGTTACCGAAGTGGGCGATTTGGCAAATGGCATATCGGTGATGATAATCAGGGTTTTGATGTATCAACTGCCAATGGAGAGCCGGGGTTTATAACGAATGTAAACGGGACGGAACAACGATTCTACACAGACGTCAATGTCGCCCAAAACTTAACTGAGGCTGCTGTAGACTTCATCAAAGAAAGCAAAAACACGCCTTTCTTTGTGTATCTATCCCATTGGGAGGTTCACACTCCCCTATCCGCGTTGGAAGAACGGATTCAATATTACTCAGATAAAAAAGCAAAAAACAGCCTTTGGGAAAAGCTCGACCCCACCTATGCAGCTGAAGTGGAACAAGTTGATAGTAGCGTAGGCGAAATCCTCAAAGTTCTTGAGGAACTGAGTCTTACCGAGAACACCCTCGTTATCTTTACCTCCGATAACGGGGGCGTGTCCTCAGTCACGGATAATGCACCCTTGAGAGCTGGAAAAGGGACTTATTATGAAGGGGGCATCCGGGTACCCTTCTGCCTGAAATGGGGATCGAAAGCTATCTCAGAAAACCGAATCCAGGCCCCTGTATCCGGTGTCGATATTTTTCCCACACTCGCCGAAGTATCCGGTGCGCGTTTACCCAAAAGCCAACCCCAGGATGGTGATTCTTTATTTCAATTTGTAAATAATGATAGTCCTCCTGATAGGGACATCTTTTTTCATTTCCCTCTATATCTAGGAGGAAATGCCAATGAATTAGTTATCCCCGCCTTTGATGGCACGCCTAACATATGGAGAGCGGTACCCTCAACCGTATGTATATCAGGAGACTGGAAACTCATTTGGTATTATGAATTTAACTCAGCTGAGCTATATAACATAGCCAAAGATCCTGGCGAAACACGCGAATTATCCAGGCAATACCCAACGATATTTAAAGAACTCAAAACTGAAATAGATCAATGGGTAAAAGAAACCCAAGCCCCAATACCTCATATACTCAATACCTCTAAGGCTCATTAAACACAGTTGCACGGCTATCTTTTTGTTTATCGAAGATCACTGAATGCTAACCTCACTCAACCCGGGTAACTTTAGTGGCCCTTTCGAAGGCCCCCGCCTCGTTTCCATCCAAAGCTGCGATGGCCAGCGACATCATTTGGACTGATAAAATTTCGACCATTGGCAAAAGCTCAGAATTTACCTTTGGCAATCTAAAAACATCGTGTGTTGGATTGTTTACCGCAGAGAAAGCCGTTCGCCCACCTGCACTTAGAATGTCCTCAGCAATGCGATTATTCAGTGATGATACATCCTGCCTGCCTTCAAAAACCAGCACAAATACACGATCACTGAGCATTTCAAACGGCCCATGCCGGAAAGCGGCACTGCTCATACCCTCGGCATGTTTGCGGGTAGACTCTTTCAAGATAAGCCCTCCGGTAAGCGCTGTGGCCAAGGAATAAGAACGCCCGATCACAAAATAGTTTTCCGCGCCTTTGAGCAGGCCTAGGATCTCACTCACATGTGTCTTCCAGTTTTTCAGGTATTCTTTTACAAAATTTCCTACTCTTAATAGTGACTTATCGACTATATCCACATCTTCACCGACAAGGAGCGTCCCCAGTTGATGGAGTACGGAAAGCGTTGCCAGATACGTTTTACAGGAAACAGTAGCCTCTTCACCAGCCTGCAATAAAAGCGTGTAATCTGCCCTCCTACCGAGGGTGGAATCCGGATTGTTGGTAATCCCGAGAATAATGCCGAATTCATCACCGTTTTGAAGGAGTTTAACCACTTCGGCACTTTCACCCGACTGCGAAACTAAAATCAACAAAACATCCTTTCCTCTCAGCAAAGGGTATTCGTGCAGTAACTCGGCAGTTTCAATCTGGGTGGAGACAATGCCAGCATTGTTAAGACATAAATGCAGAGGATATAATGCATGCAAGGAACTACCCATCCCGGTGAGCACGATACGCCGAATGCCCCTTTGCTTTAGGCTATCCATATTGATTGCATTCATTACGTTTGGAGAGATAGCTCGGCTGCTCGATTCGATCGCTGCCGGCTGCGCCATTATATCATTAAAGTAAGGTCCTTTAATCACTGCATTTAAATCACTGTCTCTATTGTCTGCTGAAGGCATAATGTAGGGTATTATTTAGGATGTAGAACCATAAGCACAAGCAATATGAATCGATTATACGCTCGCCAATTGTTTAACTATAATCGATATTTTGCACCGGTTGTCTATCTCTAGTATTGTATTATCCGTATTCTACAAGCCACAAGCTCACACTTGCTTGGACTCAGTGATTTAGTTTAGGTTAATTGAGAGTATTTACCGACAAAAAGATGATGAGATCAACTGTTGACTGTGCTGAAACATCCCAACAGATTCAAATGCAACTCGAATGAGCATAAGCAATTTTCAGCACTATCGTATTCAGCCAGGGCAAAACAGCCAACTGGCGACAGTTCCCTCAGATCCTTGGGAGGACGTACAGAAAGCAAAGTCTGATGCTAAAGATGAGCTTCACGATTTGCACATCAAGTTGGCCGATTTACAGCAACGATTCTTCGTAGACCGAAGGAAAAAACTTCTCCTCATCTTACAGGGGATGGATACAAGTGGGAAGAACGGCACGATACGTCATGTCTTCAGAGGCGTGAACCCGCAAGGCGTGCACGTCGCGAGCTTTGACCGCCCATCCTCTCGAGAGCTTTCCCACGATTACCTCTGGCGTGTTCACAAACAAACTCCCTCCAATGGCGAAATTGTGATTTTTGACCGCAGCCATTATGAAGATGTGCTGGCTGTCAGGGTCAATCATCTCAAGCCTGAAGAAGTCTGGCGCAAACGTTACCGACACATACGCGATTTCGAGCAACTGCTCGCTGACGAGGAAACAGTAATCTTGAAGTTCTTCCTCCATATAAATAAGGAGACTCAGAAGAAACGCCTTCAGGAGCGGCTCGACATTCCAGCAAAGCACTGGAAGTTTGAGCCTTCGGACCTGGTCGCGCGCAGCAAGTGGGAAGAATATGAGGCGGCTTACGAGGAAGCCTTTGCTGAAACCAGTTTTGACCACGCACCTTGGTACATCATTCCATCGAATAAGAAATGGGCTCGCAACCTGTTAGTCGCAAGAATCGTAGTCGCATGCCTTGAAGACATGCACCTGAGCTATCCTGAAGTGGATTACGACCCTTCCCAAGTCATTATCGACTAACCCAATCAAGCAGGAACTAATACAAAATGAATGGTGGCCAGAGGCAGAATCGAACTGCCGACACAAGGATTTTCAGTCCTCTGCTCTACCGACTGAGCTATCTGGCCATCCATCAGCTTTCACTACACGTGTGAAGTAATGAAACGTCTGTTAGAATGGTTTTTGCGGGGGGCGTCAAATCTTAAAAATAAAAAACCGGTGATTTTTGAGATCACCGGTTTCTGAGAAATAATTCTGGTAAAGGTTTTACCCAAGCAGGGTCTTGGCTTGTGCTGCCAGGTTTTCGGCAGTGATGCCGAGCTCCTTCATTACGGTGCCTCCGGGAGCACTGATGCCGAAGCGATCGATGCCGATGATCTTTCCGTCCATCCCCACATACTTGTGCCAGGTGAGGGTGACCCCTGCGTCAATGGCAATACGGTTGCGGCAAGAGGCCGGTAAAATACTCTCCCGGTAGTCTGCAGACTGCTTATCAAAGAGCTCAAAGCTTGGGATGGATACCACGCGAACGCCTTCGCCGAGCTCACCGGCTGCAGCCACGGCGTGTTGCAGCTCACTGCCGTTTGCGAGGATGATGAGCTTGAGCTCACTGGTCTCAGCTTTTGCGACGTAAGCACCTTTAAGGGTGCCCTGGCGACGATCCGCTGCCGGGATACTACTGATTTGCGGCAAATTCTGACGACTCAGGATGAGTGCTGTGGGTCCGTCCCTACGCGTCACGGCTGCTGTGAATGCACCTGCGACTTCTTCATGATCCGCCGGACGGATGACGTCCAGGTTCGGGATACAGTGGAGTGCTGCTGTAAGCTCTACAGGCTGGTGGGTCGGGCCGTCTTCACCCACCCCTACGGAGTCGTGCGTCCAAATATAATAAACCGGCAGATGCGAGAGTGCTGCAAGGCGCACGGATGGACGCATGTAGTCAGCAAAGGTCAGGAAAGTCGCACCGGATGCGCTGTGCAGGCCGTAGTAGGCAAAGCCATTCAGGATTGCGCCCATAGCGTGCTCGCGTATACCGAAAAGCAGATTGCGGCCTTCGGGGCTATCCGCCAGGAAGTCACCCATGTCCTTCAGGTAATTTTTGGTGGAGCCGTGGAGATCCGCACTCCCGCTCACGAGGAGTGGCATCTGCGATGCGATCGCATTAAGCACCGCACCCCCGGAACCACGGGTAGCCACCGCTTTTTCAGGATCGCCCTCGGGGATGGCCACGAGCAGCTCTTCGGTGCTCGGAACTTCCTTATTCATTGCTCCTTCGAGCAGGGATGCATTTTCCGGGTTGGCAGCTTTCCAGGCTGCAAACGTTTCCCCCCAAGCGTTGTAGGCTTCGATCAGACCTTGCTTGTGATTGGCAAAGTAGGCCTTCACGTCGTCGGAAATGTAGAATAGGTCATCCGCGGGAAGGCTCAAACCTGCACGCGCGGAATCCTGGAACTTTGCACCGCCTTCACCGTGGCCTGCCGCTGTGCCTGCTACCTCGGGGATACCCTTACCGATAAGAGTCTTGGCTTCGATGAGCTGGGGTTTACCCGAGGTTGAGCTTTTTGCCTTTTCGTAGGCGGCGAGGAATGCATCCATATCGTGTCCATCGATGCGTTGAGTTTCCCAACCGAAGGCTTCAAAACGTGCGAGCGTATCGTAGCTCTGTGTCTTGTCCGCCATAGCGTCGAGCGTAACGTCGTTGGAATCGTAAATAAGAATCAGGTTATCGAGACCGTTGTGACCCGCATAAGCGATCGCTTCAGCGGCTACACCTTCCTGCAAACATCCGTCTCCGGCGAGGCAAACGATCTTGTGGTCAATGATGGTGTGCTCTGCGGTGTTGAATTTTGCAGCGGCCATCTTTGCTGCTACAGCCATGCCCACTGAGTTACCTACACCCTGTCCGAGGGGGCCTGTAGTGGACTCTACACCGGGAGTCTCCCCAAATTCCGGGTGACCAGGCGTCTTGCTGTGGAGCTGGCGAAAGTTTTTGATCTCATCCAGGGAAAGATCGTAGCCGGCGAGGTGCAGCCAACTGTAGATAAACATGCTGCCGTGGCCCGCTGAGAGCACAAAGCGGTCGCGATTGAGCCATTCAGGCTCATCAGGGTTGTAGCTGAGGGTTTTGCCAAAGAGCACGGCACCCATCTCAGCAGAGCCAAGGGGCAGCCCGAGATGGCCGGATTTACAAGCGCTGACTGCATCGATGGCAAGGCCTCTTGCCTGCGTCGCCGCGGATTGGAGAATTTCTCGATCGTTGTCCATACGGCGCATTGTTAATGCCGCACGCATGGGTTCAAGTTAAATATGGAGATTTTAGGGTAGTTTTGCAGTACCCAGGGCAGGAAGTTCATTGACGGTTAAGCGAGTATTCCTGCTCAAGCGCCTGCAGCAGCAGCTCGTAGCGGCTGACGAGCTCGTAAGTAGCCAGTATGCTTTGCTTCATGTGACAACTGCTGATCATCGAAGATGCGACATGGTCAGCATGCATGTAAACGTCGTCAATCGACTGCAGATACTTAACAATGTCCGAAGAGAGTTCTTCTCGCTCAGCTGAGATTTGATCGAGCATCTTATTAACGGTCTCGCGATATTGCTCAGTGCTTTTTACATCCTGACAGTCCTCGAAGACCTGGCGAATCTGGAAAAAGGGGTAAGGCCGACTCTCTATGGCCTGAAGTATCTTAATGCGTGATATGCCTTCCAGCAGCAGGTTGGCGGTGCCGTCCTCATTTTCCTTGCAGGCTTTGATGTATCCGAGGGTCGCAAATTGATGAACGCCATTGATTGGGTGGCCCCGGGTATCCTCCGCGGCATTGATCACTGTAAACAGACGATTTCCCTGCAAGCTTTCCCTAAGCATGTGCTGGTAGCGCTCCTCAAATATAAAGAGCGGCATAATCGACTTGGGAAAAAATACCACCTGCCGCAACACCATGGCCGGCGCCGTCTCTGGAAAAACAAAACGTTCCATATTAGGCAATGAAATGGCAATTGCCCAGAATTCAACGGCTGCTAATAGAAAAATCAGCTTATTAGTCCCCACAAACAATTTGAGCTATGAATACTCACTTGATTCATTGTTAAGCCACTGCATGAATATGCCTTATGGAATATCAAAAGTGCTACAGCTGTGGTTTAAAAACAGAGCCTTTTGAGGGGCCAATACATAAGTATCTTGGCTCATCCCCGGGTTGCTGGGCGAAATATGGGGAATTGCTCACAAGAGAATACCAGAATATGAATTACATGAAGATGCATGGACTTACAGTTGATGCCTACGCATTGCAACACCCAGGCAAAGAAAGCCTGCAAACGATAAGTTCAGCCCATGTTCATCTTGCGAGTCTATACAGCTATTTCGAAAATGGAGCATCCTTAAATGAGCTTTCAGGAGTCAAACAGTATATTCTGAGATATAAATCTCACTTTATGTGGCTGGAACCCCCTCAAGATATGACCGAAATAACAGTTTTAAGTGTTCTTAAGGCAAGTAGTGCGCAGGAACACGAAAATCAAGTCACCCGTTGGGCCCGCTTTATTTTTGATAAATGGAATAAGCACCATTCAAGAATCGCGGCATTTATCTGAACCAAAAATGGTCTACCCCAGCCAGTGGATGAGTTTGAGTTTAGCGGCGTCATCCGTTTCAGCAAAACACTAGAGCGGCCCTCATTCAATCTAATCAAACATCTTAGAAACAATCAATTGACGCCTTCAGTTATAACCACGTTCCTAATCAGACAGGCGGCGGGTTCCTGGGAGAGCCCGCGAATTCTGAATGCGATGTGACCACCCCCCAGGGGATTTTCATCTACTACTTCGATTAATTTCTCATCGTTGATTTTGAGCCAAATCTTATTTCCCTCACGACCGGCCTGAACCTTGTTGAAGCGCCCACTTACCATTACATTCGATTCGTACTCGCCGAGCAGTGTCCTATCGGTAAAGCGTCTTAAAAAGGGAACCCGATTATGAGCCGCATTATTAAACGCAAAAAAGTAGTTTGAAATATTTCTCGTCCAAATACCTGCAGAGCCATCATACCCGGCAGGAATGGTAAAGCTTTCCGGGTTTTCAGCGTCCGTAGCGGATAGGATAACCACGCATACACTCGCGGCGTTCATTGGCATAATTTGGTAGGTAACCACGACATCGGAATCATAAGCCTCCGGGCTAATGATCATCACACCCAGGCTATCGGTATCCTCTTTCATGTAAAACATGCCCCGTTCAACCGTCTTTACACCCTTACCATAAAAACTCCAATCACTGCCAAGTTCATCTGCAGTTACCTCCTTAGCCAATAAGTCGAAAACGGCAAATGGAGTAATCAAAGCCACCACTAAAAACCATTTACTTAAAAATCTACCCAATGTTTTGAAACCCTTCATATCCCTTCTATCTGAATAATCACTTTTTGAATAATACTTAATAGACTCAGATTCTGAAAAGGAACCCATCAATTATGATATTTTTTTAAGACTTAAGATCTATTGGGTGAGTTTGGAAGAATGAGATTCTAAGAATTCCGAGTATTGCACTTCGGTGATCTGGCTAGCGGCGAGGCCGAGGGTATATTGAACGACAGATATCTGATCTGCATTGAAGGTGTATCCGTTAGACTCTATAAACATAACTGCACAGACAAAGCCCGTGCGTTTATTACCGTCCAAGAATGGATGGTTTTGAATAATCCCATAGGCCAAGGAAGCGGCTAATTCGGGTATAGTGGCGGCTTCGTGATGGAAACGGTTTTTCGGGCGATCCAGCGCCGATATCAAAACAGCCTTATTACGGATGCCCTGCGTGCCACCAAAACGAGAGATTAGCATTTCGTGGACGGCAAGACACTCTTCAAGCCGGATCCATGTGGGCTCGTTCACTTCGCGAGCTCTTTAAGTGCATCCGGGTAACGATTCATAATATTGTCTGCCCGCTGCAGCTTGTCCGCAAACTCAGGATCAAACTTTGTCAGCCGATAGCCAAAGTCTTCTGTCTCGGTGAGGTAAATGGAGTCTCCCTCTTTGACTTGCAGAGAATTTAAAACCTCCCTGGACAAAAGTACGCCTACGGAATTACCGATTTTCCTAAGTTTTAGTGCAGTATTCATAATTATAACATATGTTATAACATACGGAAGTCAATTTCTATTTACTCCAGCCAGTGGGTGAGTTTGAGTTTTGCGGGGTCGGGGTCGTCGGTTTCGGCGAAGTAGACGGCGAGCTTGAGGCGGGGATACAGATCCGGAATCTGCTTGGCGCTGGGGCGGTTGAGCACCTCGTCCCGCAGACTGTCGGGTGCGCGACCTGCGAGGTCATATATCTGGCGGTAGCCAAGGTCTATGAGGCAGCGGGCGAGGTCCACTTTCATCTGCGGGATGCGCATGAAAGGGGACTCGAGGGCTTCATAGTCAGTCTTTTTTTCTTTTTTGGGTTGTGCCATGATGGAGTGTGACAGTTTTTGAGTCTCTTTGACCCATAAAGCGCTGTCAAGGACTAGGCTTCACAAGGCACATATTTCGTTAATTCGTTTATTAACAGGAGCTTAAACAATTTTTTATTTGAATGGCACAGTTCCTGATTATTGCTCGATGTGAGCAAAATAATTGGAATCGATTTAGGAACTACCAACTCTTGTATGTCCGTCATGGAAGGCGGAGAGCCCGTGGTTATCCCCAATTCAGAGGGAGCACGCACGACTCCGTCCATCGTAGCATTTTCAAAAAACGGGGAACGCCTCGTCGGGCAAGCCGCCAAGCGTCAGGCCGTAACGAACCCGACTAACACCATTTTTTCGGCAAAGCGATTGATTGGCCGGAAGTTTGAGGAGGTCGCTGAGGAGGCGAAGACCCTTCCCTATAATATTGTGAAGGGGAAGAATGGGGATGCCTACATTGAATGTGAAGCAGACGGAAAGACCGAACAATTTGCACCGCAGCAGATTTCAGCCATTTTGCTGGGCAAGCTAAAGGCAGATGCAGAAGCGTATCTCGGCGAGAAGGTTGAGCGTGCGGTGATCACCGTGCCCGCTTACTTTAATGATGCGCAGCGCCAGGCGACCAAGGATGCCGGCACCATCGCGGGGCTGAAGGTAGAGCGGATCATCAACGAACCGACTGCGGCATCCCTCGCATACGGGCTGGACAAGAAGAATGACCGCACCATCGCCGTTTATGACCTCGGTGGGGGAACATTTGACATCTCAGTACTCGAGATTGGCGACAGTGTATTCGAGGTAAAGGCTACCAACGGAGACACACACCTCGGCGGTGACAACTGGGACAGCGCACTGATCGACTGGCTCATCACTGACTTTAAAAAAGAACAGGGCATTGATCTGAGCAGCGATAAGATGGCATTGCAGCGCCTGAAGGAAGAAGCGGAAAAGGCGAAGATCGCACTCTCCTCTTCACAGAGCACGGACATCAACCTGCCGTTTATCACTGCAGATGCATCCGGGCCTAAGCACTTGAATGTGGCACTCAGCCGCTCGAAACTCGAACAAATCTGTGATGCGCTCTATGCACGCACCATTCCTCCGTTTGAGGCTTGTTTGAAAGACTCCGGGCTCTCGGCCAGCGAGATCGATGACCTTGTGCTCGTAGGGGGCATGACACGCAGCCCGAAGATCGTGGAAACAGCCAAGGGGCTCACCGGTAAGGATCCTCACCAGGGGGTGAATCCGGATGAGGTGGTAGCCATTGGTGCAGCAATCCAGGGAGCTGTGCTCGACGGTGGTATCGATGATGTGCTTCTGCTCGATGTGACTCCGTTGACGCTGGGCATTGAGACCGCAGGTAGTGTATCCACCCCGATGATCGACCGTAATACCACGATCCCGACCAAGAAGAGCCAGATTTTTTCCACTTACAGCGATAACCAAACCGCCGTGGATATCAAGGTGCTTCAGGGTGAACGACCCATGGCAAACGATAATAAAATTCTGGGTAATTTCCGCCTGGAGGGTATTCCCTCGGCACCCCGTGGAGTTCCACAGATTGAGGTGACCTTTGATATCGATGTGAATGGTATCCTGCATGTCACTGCGAAGGATATGGGCAGCGGCAAGGACCAGAAGATCACGATCACCGGTTCTTCAGGACTCAGCAGCGATGAAGTTGAAAACCTCAAGAAAGAGGCCGAGCTTCACGCAGACGAGGACAAGCAGAAGAAGGAAAAAATCGAAGCACGCAATGAGCTGGATAATATGGTCTACCAGACCGAAAAGCAGCTCAGTGAGCTGGGCGATAAGGTACCGGAAGAGAAGAAGGCACCGATCAACGATGCACTGGCAGATGCCAAAAAGGTTTTAGAAAATACAGAAGCATCCACTGAAGAGCTCAATGAAGCCAAGGAAAAGCTCATGAAGCCTCTGCAGGAAATGGGGCAGGAAATGTATGCCCAGGCTGGTGCAGAGGGAGTAGACCCGACGCAACCACCTCCTGAAGCGGGTGAGAGTGAGCCAAAGGAAGCCAAGCCTGCGGATGATAACGTGGTCGACGCAGACTTTGAAGTCGTCGATGACGAAGATAAAAAGAAGTAACGCTTTTCAAAAAGCCCTCTGCAGAGAGGGCTTTTTTGTGTCCTCATCCATTGAACTGAACCCCCCGCTTGATCAATGAGCGGGAATTAAATAGCTTACGCCTATGTCTATTTATAAAGATAGTGAAATCCTATACGACTTGCCTTCACCCTATATCTCGCACAGCAGTGGCCTACTCCACTTGCCCCGTTTTATTGCAAAGATCAAAAAACATCTCAAAGGGGAGCTACCTGCATCCTATCAGCGTAACTATAAACGGGGGTTTGATCGCTATCTGTGCCTGCACCTGGGAGTGGAGCCGAACGCGGTTGAAAAGATTGTAGCTGACAGCCACGATGATGCAGAAATCGACCGCAGGTTGTTGGAACTCTTTCCCGATGACCTGAATTTGCCCAAGTGGAACCGCCAGCTCTGCCAAATCGGCATGAGCGAGGCCGGGCGTGAGAAGTTGGCTGAAATCCGGATGGATATGGGAATCTCTGACCGCACCGATCTGCTCTCCTTTGCAGACATGATCGATTTTGACGAAGGCCGCATTCCATAAAAAAGGCATCTCTGAGGAGAGATGCCCTTTGCTCTCATATAAGCTCCAAGGAGCCAGGATGAGTAACTGCGAGCGAGTTATTCTAGCATTCCAACAATCAAACAGATGAGTGATCGATTGCTACAACAGGCGGCTTGGGTTAAGTAACCCTGTGAAATTTGAAGTTTCCTATATTGAACTGCCTGTATAGCCTGATTTCTCATTATGTTTGCAATATCCTCATTGGGCTAATCACTTCCCAAATCGGACAAGATCAACATGCCTAATAATAACGTCCGTATATTGTAGGAATGCATGAAAATAGATATTATTTAAAATTCTTTGATAAATGATTTCGGATTGGGTAAAAGAGTGGTAAGCGCCGTATAAGTATAACTCATAAGCGATTATACAAACTCTGATCGAATTGGCACCTGAATAGCTACGAATAGCCAAAAGAATAGTTGACAAATTTTTGATAATTGTTGATGATTGTTAACTACCAACGCTATTCTCGCTAATTCATTTCAACTACAGGCTTACATGAAAACTTTCTCAAAAGTATTTTTAATGCTGTCATTCTTTGCAGTAGCGCTTGGAATTTCTCAATCTCATGCGGTTATTGTGAATGGCACTGCCATTGAAATCGACTTTAACGATTTTGACTCTGGCACTCTTGTGGGTTTCGATAGCTTAACGAGCCGCACCTACTTGCAACGCTATCGTTCATCCAACAATTCGGATCTTGATCCTGGTCAAGGCTTTGATCTGAAAGTGATCAATCCGAATAACTACGATGACGCAGGCTCGCTCTACGATACTGATCGTACGGGGGGTGAAGATCCTGACCTCGAATTTAACTTTGACGGGGGCAATCAGGTTGGCATTCGCCAGGGCAATGCGCTGATCATCCAGGAATCTTTTGATGGCAATGATATTGCAAACGGTAAGCTAGACCTCAAATATGGTCAGCACCAGGGCAGCAACACACGCGCTCCTGATGATGAAGCAGGGGGCGGATATCTGAAGTTTTATTTTGAATCGGGTATTTCCGA
>JANQOQ010000007.1 GCA_028285755.1 Puniceicoccaceae bacterium | reverse complement strand
AATTCCCGGCGAGATAGAACAAAGCACCCGAAAAGAACGACTCGAAGGGGGAATTCCCATCCCCGATGAAGTATGGAGGGATCTATGCGGTTTAATATAGCCTAGTTAACGAATGGATATTCAGATTTTTGTAATTTTCTTCAATCAACTAGCCAGTCCATGCATCTTTAACGGTTTTGTAAGTTTCTAATATAGAAGGCCTTATGTTGTTCGGAATTCTGGTTCAATTCCAGTAGCTCTATGCTCCAACTATCAGCTAATTGTCGAAACTCCCTAAAACTTACTGGCCTTCCTGCTATACTCTCTCAGGGACAAAAAAGGGACAAAAGCGCGTTATTTTAGACTATTTTACGGCAATTGTAAAAAACAGCAAAAATTTGGAAGCCATTGATAATAAGTCGCTTAAGAAGTATGTGCTGTTATAGCCTTGCATAGTCGGGTTCAAGTATTGGTGCCTGATAATCAATAACTTGCGATTAGCAGGGGACAATAAGTGTCGCGTTACACTAAGATCACGTAATCTTGGTTAGAATTACCTCTTGACAATCTAGAAGAAGGTTTTATCTGTCTCTTCTAGATTAACTAGAAATAATTATGGCTAAAACAGCAAATGATCTCCTTCAGGGAACTTTGGATCTGCTCGTGCTCCGGGCCCTTAGGGATGAGGCGCGGCACGGTTGGGGCATCCAGCAGCGTATTAACCAGTTTTCGCAAGACACTTTGAGCGTTAACCAGGGTTCTCTTTACCCGGCGCTTATACGCCTGGAGAAAAAAGGTTACATACGCTCAGACTGGGGTACTTCCGATAATGGGCGGCGCGCGAAATACTACCAGCTAACCCCATCAGGAAAAAGACAGATGGAGACGGAGACAGAGATATGGCGGCAGTTCTCAGCAGCCATTAACAGCATACTTGAAACCATTTAGGCCATGAGCGGTATATTTAGTCAGCTACGGGTGATGTTCAATGCCCTCCTCCGAAGGAATAAATCGGAAGATGCGCTTGCCGAAGAGATGCAATTTCACATCGACCAACAAACGGAGGAACACATTGCTAAGGGTATGCCCCCAGAAAAGGCCCGCAAAGAAGCGCTTAAAGCCTTTGGTGGCATTGAACAACACAAGGAAGACTGCCGGGATTCATGGGGCACGCGCCTAATCAGTGAATTCCTGCAGGACATCCGCTACGGTTGGCGGCAGGTATTAAAGCACAAAGGTTTTTCTTTAATCGTCATCCTCACTTTTGCCATCTGCCTGGGTCTCAACACGGCCATCTTTAATGTTTATAATTCAATGGTGTGGAACCCTAATCGATTCGCGAATGAAGATCGGATCATTAGTATCTGGGAAGAATTTGATGATTTGTGGGGAGAAGACAGATTCCAGAGTAGCCGGATTTTATGGAAAGAACGCTCTGAACAGTCAGAAACACTGGAAGCAATCGGTTTGTTCGGAGGAACCTGGGAAAACATCACTCATGGAAATTCCGAGAAAAATGCGGAGTTTTTGGGAGTTGGGAGGATGACCCCTTCTATGTTTGAGATCCTGAAGGTTGCTCCTTTACTGGGTCGTACTTTTTCAGCTGAAGATGTAGAAAATGAGGGTAACCGGCCAGTGTTGCTCGGCTATGAGTATTGGCAAAATCGCTATCAAGGTGATGAAAATGTTATTGGAAGTAGCCTCTACATCAACAATCAGTTGCATGAAGTGATAGGTGTGATGCCTGAGGGGTTTGCTTTTCCACTAGCCCGCGTTTCAAATATGCCCGATCAGGTATACACCCCTTTCCCTAGGTGGGAATGGTCTTGGCGCCCGGAATTTAGGAATCGGCCCATGGGCTTTTGTATGGGACTAATGAAAACCGGAGTAAACATCGAGCAGGTAGAAGATGAACTTCGAAGAATTAATGTGAGCAATGGCCTCAATTACCCGGAGCAGTTTAAGATCGCACAGGAGCAGAACCATCGCACAGAGCTGTGTTCGCTGGGTGACCATATTATCCGCTTTCTCCAAACGGAACTTCAGTTGCTACAGATGGCTGTAGTCTTCTTGCTATTGCTGGGTTGTGTAAACATTTCGAGCTTGATCATTAGCCACAACCATAGACGCATGGGTGAGTTTCGGTACCGTTATGCCTTAGGAGCTGGCCGCTTCCGCCTTGTCAGACAGTTGCTCACAGAGAGTGTGCTGGTTAGCATTATCAGTGCGGCAATTGCGCTTTGTTTGAGTTGGTTGGTTCTGAGAAGCCTTGAGTTTGGAGGAATTTTTGACGATATGGTAATACGTCCGCGGGTGAGTTTGGATAGAGAGACTTGGTTATTTGCATCATGCCTTGCACTGTTTTTAGGAACTCTGGTGGGTTTCATTTCGTTATTACCTATACTGGGGAAAGCCCAGGACTCATCCCTGGCGGATGGTCTGCGGGAAGATCATCGCACCGCCTCTGCAGGGAAATCTTTTAAGATTTTTCAAGGAGCATTGATCGCAACTCAATTGTGCCTGGCGGCGGTACTTCTAATTGGCAGCGGCTTGTTGATCAATAGTTTTACCAAGATTCTCGATATCGATACAGGTTTTGACAGCAGTAATGTATTTACTGCAGGCTTTCGCCCGGTAGGTACTGCTGATGAACGAAGGGAAGCAACAGAGAAATTTCTAGAGCAGGCTAAGCAAATAGCCGGGGTGCAAGATGTGGCGATTAGCAATTGGCCACCTTTGAAATTGGGGAATTTGTACCTGCGTAGCTTACGCATTGAAGGAAGTGAGCACGGAGATGAAGTGATGTGCCATAACGATACGGTAAGTGCTGGCTACTTTGCCACGCTCGGGATCCGCTTTCTGAGGGGAAGAACTTTTAGCGAATCGGAGATTCAAAACCGATCCCCTGTGGTAGTGATCGACAAGAATTTGGCGGATTTGCATTTTCGGGGCGAGGATCCTGTTGGGAAGAGGATTTCAATACCAGCAGAAGGAGGAGGCATAGCTACCGAAGAGGGAGAAAGGAACTGGCTTACCATTATTGGTGTTACCGAAACGATACGCAATGTAAACTTGCTTGAGTCCCCCGTGCTGGGAACAGCGTTTACACACATTCACCGTCAATTGCCCTATTGGAATGGCGTAATGGTAAGGACGACCATAAGAGAAAACAACATTTATAGTGAGTTAGAGTCGATGTTGGCATCTGTAACGCAGAAAACCGGTCTCGCTATGCCGGCAATGATGCATGATCTGGTAGACAAGCACCGCGCTCCCTCCAAAGCGTTGCTCATCATGTGCCTCATCATTACCTTTGTGTCCCTCTTGTTAAGTGCTGTTGGTATATTTGGCAATGTGGCGTATACGGTGGTGCTGCAAACCAGAGAACTGGGTATTCGCATGGCTCTGGGCGGGAGTCGACTACATGTATTGATACTGGGAATACGATTTTGGTTTATGATGGTTTTGGTTGGGATACTGTGCGGCTCAGCCCTCTCGCTCGGCATAGCTCCATACATGGAAAGTCATTTGTATAATACAAGCCCCAGGGATTTGATTACGTACGCTACGGCAATCATCTTCCTGGCTGTTGTAAGTTCCCTGGCGTGTTATGTTTCGGCTTATCGGATCATTCGGGTAAACCCGATGGTAGCCCTGCGGGCAGAATAGAGAAAACACGAAGCTAATAAATTTTTCACAACTTTACCCTTGACGAACTAGGGTAGTTTTACTTCTTTACCCTAGTTCAAATATGGTAATGTTATGAAAAAATTAGATTTTCCACAAGGAGCGCTTGAGATGTTGATCTTACGGGTATTGGCAGGTCAGCCTAATCATGGGTTTGGGATTTCACAGCAGATACATTTGCTGTCAAAAGAGGTTCTTAGTGTAGAGGAGGGGTCCATGTATCCTGCACTGCATCGCATGCAGGAGCGTGGATGGATTGTTTCTGAATGGGGCAAAACGGAGAATAACCGGCGGGCAAAGTATTATGAGCTGACGGAGGTGGGCAAACAACGCCTGGGTGAGGAGCATGCTTCGTGGGAGGCGCTGACTACAGCGATTGGAGATGTGATGGCGGGGTTGCAGAGTTAAGCGCTTAGCTATGGAGGTGTATGATGAGTGTTATCAGCCGCGTTAAGAATTGGGGGCGGTCCCTCATGAATTTGGATGTGAAGAATACTGAACTGGATGAGGAGATGGAGGTACATCTGGCAATGAAGGCCGAGCAGTATGAGCGAAATGGAATGTCCTCCGAACAAGCGCGCAAGACAGCCTTACGTGAATTTGGCAATGTGGAGAGTCTAAAGGAAGACTGCCGGGATTCATGGGGCACGCGCCTAATCAGTGAATTCCTGCAGGACATCCGCTACGGTTGGCGGCAGATATTAAAGCACAAGGGTTTTTCTGCAATCGTTATCATTACCTTTGTTATTTGCATCGGCCTAAATGCAGTGATGATCGGTATCTTTGATTCACTGTTCTTAAACCCGAATCTATATCCGAACGAGGACAGAATCGTGCGGATCTCTGACTCGTTTCAGAATCGATATGCCCGCGAAGGTTACTGGCTAACGAGTCCCCTCTATTATCTGGAACGTAAGGAGCAAAGTGAACTTCTGGAGGATTTAGCTATCTGTAGAATCTGGGGCATGACGATTACAGATATAGGGGATCGCCCAAATCCGGAGCGTGTTTTCAATCATAGTGTATCGCCCTCCTTGTTTAGTGTGCTGGGTGTAAAGCCTTATCTGGGTCGTGTATTTACGCAACAAGATGTTGATGAAGGAAATACCCGCATTGTGATACTTAATTACAATTATTGGCAATCTCGCTTTCAGGGAGATAAAAACATCATCGGGCGACAAATTGAGCTGGATCGTACTCTATACACGATTATTGGAGTAATGCCGAAGCGCTTTAGTATACCCAGCGGGAATGACGCACAGAGCGCGCAATTTAATAACCAAACTCCTCTCCTATCACCTTGGGTCGAGCGCCCCTGGCATCGAACTGGGCGCGGACGACAATTTAATTATGTAACCAGTTTAGGACTGCTTAGGGAGAATGTGACTATCGATAAGCTGCATGCGGAATTATCGGCAATTGGGGCCAGTAATGGGCCTAATTATCCGGAGGTTTACGAATTTGAGCAACGCAATGGCCATAAAATTATAGTAAACAACCTGCGCGCAGATTTGGTGCGCAATGTGAAAACTGAATTGATGCTGCTCCAAGCCGCTCTTGGTATCATTTTTTTAATGGGCAGTATCAATGTTTCCAGTCTCATTTTGAGTCGAAACCGGAAGCGTTTGAAGGAGTTTAGCACAAGAGTGGCCCTAGGTGCGAGCAGACTGAGATTGATCCGGCAGATCCTCGTTGAAAACTGCATTTATGGTATGCTCGGGGGTATCGGTGGCCTTATTGTTGCTGCCATAATATTTAGACTTCTATCGCATACAGGTATTTTGGATATCTTTTTAGTAAGACCTCGCTTGCAGATGGATACGGATTTTTTCGCCATTATCACACTAATTTCTATATCTGCAGGAGTACTGTCCGGGCTTCTGTCGTTGATTCCGATTTTCCAGCAAGGCGGTTTTTCTCTGGCAATTCGTGAAGATGCGCGAACAAGTAGTAGTGGCAGTGGATTTAAGAAATATCAGACTGCCTTAACCTGGGCACAAATTGCGCTGTGCTGTTTTGTTTTGATAGCCGGTGGTTTACTACTAAAAAGTTTTTGGGAAGTGCTAAAGACGGACCCCGGCTTTAATACAGAAAGGATCTTTACCGCCTCTTTTCGCTTAATGAACGAAGAATACGATAGCGATGAAAAAAGAGTGTTTATGGCAGAGCTTAAGCGTCGGGTGGCAGAGCTTTCAGATGTAGAGAGTGTTGGGCTCAATTTCTTTCCACCTTTGAAGTGGGGAGGTAATAATGTCACTACTATGATATCTGAGCGGGATTGGAATACGGGCCTGCGTGATAGAGCTTCGTGCATTTCGGATTCAGTGGATACTTCATTGTTTGAAACTCTCAGCATACCGGTTATTCGCGGGCGTAATTTTGACCAGTCAGATTTACAAAACCAGCGCCGGGTGGTTATCATCGATCAACAGCTGGCGCAAAGCCATTTCCCCGGTATTGATCCTCTGGGACAGCGAATAGCTCTTCATTCATCACATTTACCACCGGACAGTAGCATGCCGGGAACTTGGTATACCATCATCGGTGTGGTGGGCAATGTTACACGCAGTAATCTTGTAGAACCGGCTGCAATGGGGACTGTTTATCGCCATATTAATGAATATATTCCTGTCTGGGCGAGTCTCGTGGTAAAAACCAGAGGAAACCCTTATTCGGTCCGGCAACCCATTCGTGAAATATTGGACGATATGGACCCAAGGCTTGCCATGATTAAGGTGGAAAGCATGCGTGATATTCTCGATAAGAATTATAGCAACCAGAAGCATCTGCTGACGCTAGTGGTTACACTGGCAGCGCTCGCATTGGGGCTATGTGCGATAGGGCTGTATGGGGTAATTAGCTATTTGATTGCATCGAGTTATAAGGAAATCGGTATACGTATAGCGTTGGGGGCGAGGGTATCGACCGTGCAAATGGAAATCATCCGCTACTGGATGATGATTGCGTCTGGGGGTATCGTATGTGGATTAGTGGTAGCAGCTGTGGTTCTGCCCGGGTTTGAGCAACTGCTTTACCGGGTAAACCCTTATGATGCAGTAGCTTATGGAGTGAGCAGCACCTTCTTTATGAGTATAGTATTGATCGCCGCTTACCTCTCAGCCAGGCGTGCGACCCGCATCAATCCAGTCGTAGCCCTGCGAGCAGAGTGATTTTGAGATAATACCAATATATGTGCATGAAAGGAAAAACGTAATTTTACCTATTGACATTCTATGGGAAGGGTTGTTTTTTCTCCCATAGAAAAACTATAGGAAGGATGATTTTATGAAAAGAGATAAGACGGATTTACTGCAGGGCACGCTGGATTTATTGATATTGAAAACACTCCAACGCGGTAAGATGCACGGCTGGGGAATTTCGCAGAGTATAGGGATCGCTTCACGTGAAGCGCTGAATGTGAAGGAGGGTTCGCTTTATCCATGTCTGCATCGGATGGAACGTCAGGGTTGGATAGCTGCTGAGTGGGGGCTCTCCGAGAATAATCGCAAGGCTAAATACTATAAGATCACGCCTACCGGCAAGAAGCAACTCGAACAGGAGATTTCCTATTGGGAGCAGTTTGTGACAGCCGTTAGCCTCGTACTGGATATGGGTATGCAATCATAGTTTAAGTATGAATAAACTCCTCTACAGTCTTAAAAAACTCTTTGGTAATGATTATTCGGAGGATCAACTGGATAGGGAAATTACTTTCCATATTGAGATGAGTATCCAGCAGAAAATGGATATGGGCATGACCAATGAGCAGGCACGCAAGGAGGTGATGCGCGAATTTGGCGGTATCGAGCAGATCAAAGAGAGCACCCGCGAGAGTTGGGGGGTGCGCTCAGTATTAACGTGTTGCCGAGAGCTATCGCTTACTTTGCGACAGCTCTATAAACGCCCGCGTTATTCACTGGTGATTATCATAACATTAGCGGTTTGCGTGGGGCTGAATATCATCGGCTTTAAAATCGTCGATTCACTCTACCTTAATCCGGGTTTGTATAAGGATGAAAATCGGATTGTTCGCATTGCTGATCGCTATAATCTCACAAATACCTATGACTCTAGTTGGGGTACGAGCTTTCATTTTTATAGAGAGCGGGAGGAGCAGTCCGAACTCGTCGAAAATATCGGTTTTTATCAGGGCGATGATGTCAATATCCATATCGACAATGAGCATTCAAACCCGGAATTCCTCTCCATTAGTCACGTTACACCTTCTCTATTTGAAGTATTTGGAGTTCAACCGCTCTTGGGGCGCGTATTCACTCAAGAGGATTTGGATAGTGGTGATAAAAAACTGGCTGTTCTGACCTACCACTACTGGGCCACTCGCTGCAATAAAGATAAAGACATCATAGATCAAACCGTATGGATTAGCACGATTCCCTACAAAATTGTTGGCGTGATGCCGAAGAATTTCGTGATTCCCAGAACAACAAGTGACGGTCGGCAAGATTTGTTTACCAAAGCTCTTTATGTACCCTTTATTCGCCCGGTGTACTATTCTGCGGATAATCCCAGAGACCGTAACATTCCTTATGGAGGATGTTTCGCACGACTTAAGTCGGGAGCAACTGTTCAACAACTCGAACTTGAGCTAAACGCGATTAATCAACGCAATGGACCTCAACATCCCGTGCAATATGAGTATGAGCAGAACAGCGGTCACCATACTTATGTTAAACCCTTGAGAGAAGATCTGGTAAGAAATGCCAAATCTGCTCTAGCGATTCTGGTAATTGCCCTAGCACTGTTTTTGGTGATCGGATGTGTAAACATTTCTGCTTTGGCTTTAAACCGCAATATGGATCGGTTGGGTGAAATCGGTATTCGCCTTTCGTTGGGGGCGAGTCGCGGGCAGTTATTTCGCTTCCTGCTTATGGAAATGGTTATTCTGATAATACTGGGAGCGATACTCGCACTGTGCCTGGCGAGTGCTGGGCTGCAATGGATGTCGGATGCCAAAATGCTTGCATATTTTGTGATCATGCCTCAACCGGGTATCAATGAAAACGCAGTGCTTTTTGCCATAGCCCTTGCTTTAGCCGTGGTAGTGATCGTAAGCGTCATCGGTCTCCTGCCCGTTTTTAGAAATGCGGGTCGAGCTGAAATCAGTCATGAAGATACGCGTGTAGGCTCGGGAAGTAAAAAATCCAAGGTACACAAGGGAGCCTTATTATTTGCCCAACTGACCGCTACGGTCATTTTGCTGATAGCAAGCGGTTTACTCTTTCGTAGCTTTTTAAAGATACTTGAGATTGATCCCGGTTTTGACAGTGAACAGATAATGACCGCTGCGGTGCGCCCGCCGAATCTTCTGTACGACGGTAATGAAAGATCAGCGCTCATGGAGAAGATTATTCGTGAATTAAGCGAATTACCCTATGTTGAAGCGGTTGGCGAAGCTTCCTGGGGTCCCCTTAAGCTGCAGGGAGCAGGACAATCCTTCGACCTGCTTATCGAGCGTGACATGCAGAACCTGAACAAGGGGAATATCCCAGAATGTTACAGGGATTCCGTTAACCGTGGATACTTTGATGTCTTTGGAATACCTTTCTTGAGAGGTAGGAATTTTAGTGCAGCTGAGCAAAAGAATCGCAGTGCTGTTGCCATTATTGATGAAAAGTTTGCCAACTTGCATTTTCCGGGAGAAGACCCCATTGGTAAGCGCATAGCGGTCACCTTTGCCTATGAAGCAAGTACCAATCAAAATCTTAATTGGCTAACGATTGTCGGTGTAGTCCCATCTATCAAGACCAATAATCTTTTGAATGAAGGTGATGTCTTAGGCCAGGTCTTTCAGAGCCGCTATATGCATCCCCCGTGGTGGATAAATTTGTTTGTAAAAGCAAAAACCCCTATCGAACTGTCCACTTTCTTGGGTGATCTGCAGACGATTGTGGATCGTGAGAATCCTCATATCGGTATCGGCTTTCCTGAGACCATGGATGAAATTATTCAAAGAAACTACCAAGATCAGCAAAATCTGCTTGGTTTTGGCGTGGTTGTGGGGATGCTTTCACTATTGATCTGTGTTTTAGGCTTGGTGGGGAGTATTGCAAACTCAGTAGGCTCGCAAACCAAGGAGATTGGCATACGTATGGCGCTCGGCGCTCGTACCGGACTGGTTCTATGGGGCTGCATGTCGCTTTGGGTGCACTATGCATTTGCAGGAATACTCGCTGGTTTTATATTAATGCTGTCGCTATCAGGACATCTCGCCCCGTTTCTTTATCAAGTATCTCACATAGACATACTCACTTACGCGACTGTGGTGTCGCTTTTAGCTACGATAGTAATTACTGCAGCTTGCTTCTCTGCCCGGAGAGCAACCCGCATCAACCCGGTCGTAGCCCTTCGCGCGGAGTGAATAATTGATATTTGAAATATCATGGATATTGAACGGCCAGATTTAAAAAAAGCGAAAAGGAAGCGTAGGATTTTCTATGCGGTCATAGGTTCGGGGTTATTAGCAACTGCATGGGTGGGCTTAAGTCAGCTTGAGCCCGCGGTTCCCTCGTTGGATCAAGGCTCCGTGTGGGTAGATACTGTGAAGCGGGGCCCTTTGTTGAGGGAGGTTCGCGGTATTGGAGTGCTGGCTCCCGAGGAGAACCGCCTAATTTCTGCACAAACGACAGGCCGTGTCGAGAGGTTGCTAATCTTCCCAGGCACTCGAGTCGAGATCGATACAGTGATCCTGGTGATGAATAATCCACAGCTTGAGCAGGAGGTGGAAAACGCGCGCTTAGAATTAAGGGCTTCGGAGACTGAATTAGTAAGTATTGAAGTCGAGTTAGAGGGTCGCATGCTTGAGATGGAAGCAAACCATGCTCAACTTGAGGCCAACTATCAGCAGGCATTGCTTGAGGCTGAGTTGAACGAGGAGCTTTTTACAGAGGGTCTGGTTGCTGAGTTGGCATTTAAACGCTCTGAACTGAATGCAGAACAACTTGGTAAGCGAGTAGCTCTTGATCTCAGGCGCATCGAGTTTCAGGGGAAATCACAGCAATCGCGGCTGGATACGCAGCAGGCACAGATTGAGCAATTACAAGCCCGATACAACTTGCTCACAAGCCAGCTCGAAGCGCAGCAGGTGCGGGCAGGGATAGAGGGTGTGCTCCAAAGATTGCCGGTAGAGATTGGCCAACAGGTAGCACCCGGCGAAATACTTGCCGAGGTGGCCGACCCCAGCCGTTTAAAAGCGGTTGTGGAGATCGCCGAGACGCAGGCAAAGGACGTAATGCCTGGGCAAACTGCCAGGATCGACACCCGAAATGGTATTATTGAAGGAGTGGTCATGCGTGTAGATCCTACCGTGGAGAATGGCACCGTAGCCGTGGATGTGCGATTGATCTCTGAGCTGCCTCGGGGTGCCCGGCCTGATCTGACTATCGAGGGCAATATCGAGCTCGAGCGCCTTGCGGATGTGATTTACGTGGGGCGGCCGGCATTTGCCCGTGAATACGGGAGTATGGAGATTTATCGCTTTGAATCAGAGGGAACTTTTGCCGTGCGCACACCTGTAAACTTTGGCCTGAGCTCTGTCAGTGATATTGAAGTAAGCAATGGGCTGACTCCTGGCGACCGGGTGATTTTGTCAGACACTTCCGAATGGGCGGAGCACCCAAGAATCAAAATTAAGTAACCAAATCCCAAAAATTTATGAATACACAGAAAGTAATCGAATTAAAGAGCATCAAGAAAGTTTTCCTGACTGATGAAATTGAAACACGCGCATTGGCGGGTATTGATATGGATATTGAAGATGGCGAGTTTCTCGCAATCAATGGGCCTTCCGGCTGCGGTAAGTCTACGCTCCTGTCGATCCTGGGTTTACTGGATACTCCAACAGAAGGAGAATATCGCCTGAACGGACAGCAAGTTGAAAACCTAACCATAAATCAGCGGGCAAAAATTCGTAACCGAGATGTGGGTTTTATTTTCCAGAGTTTTAACTTAATTGGTGATTTAACAGTCTACGAGAACGTGGAGCTACCACTGACTTACCGTGGTATGAAAGCCAGTTACCGTAAAAAACTGGCAACCGAAGCCCTCGAAAAAGTAAACATGGCACACCGTATGAAACATGTGCCCAGCCAACTTTCCGGAGGGCAGCAGCAAAGGGTAGCCGTAGCGCGTGCACTGGCAGGAAGTCCACGTATTTTGTTGGCTGACGAGCCCACAGGGAATCTCGACTCAAAAAATGGGGAGGCAGTTATGGATCTGCTAAAAGAGTTAAATGAAGAAGGCGCAACTATATGCATGGTGACTCACGATGAGCGTTATGCGACATTTTCCACGCGAACGGTTCATTTGTTTGATGGATCGGTTGTGAACGAACTACCGGTAGAGGTGTAAATAACCGGGTACGTAATAATGGTTGGTGATGAGTAGGCATTATGCAAAGTGCTTGCTAAGTTTGCTCTTAGCTTCGGGTGTATGGCAATGTGTCATCGCTGATATACTGGAGTTGGATCAATCAAAGGCAATTGAGCTTGCACTTAAAAAGAATTTTAGTGTCCGCATAGCAAAGATCAACCCACTGATTGCCGAAGAAAGCATAGAACAGGCGAAAGGGGCATTTGATCCACGCGTAGATGTGAGTTATACGCATCGTGATAATGAATCAGTAGCAAATGCGGAAGCGAATAGCTACCGGGCAGGCATATCCGGTCGCACTCCATTAGGCACCACCTATGACCTGGGCTTGCAGGTCACAGAAAGCAGAGATCAAGCAGTCAGCCAAGAACTCCCCTTTACGAGTTTCGTAGGGATTTCGATTCGGCAACCTCTTTTGGATGGTTTTGGCTATTCCAGCAATCTCACTGAACTGCGTATAGCCGAGACGCGGCATGAGCTCAATGAGTGGGAGTTTCGACAGGTCGTCATGAATGTGATCACTGATGTGATTATCGCCTACCATGACTACTATTTTGCCGCACACAATCTGGAGGTCGTGCAACGTAACCGTGACTTGGCAAGAAAGTTACTTGAGGATAACCGTAAACGTGTGCAAGCCGGAGGAATGGCGCCTTTGGATATTGGACAGAACGAGTCGCAACTGGCTTTGCGTGAAGAGCGCGTCTTAGTCGCACAAAACACTCTGAACTTTCGCGGAAATCAACTAAAACAGCTCATAGGTGATGATGCACAATCTATGCTTAACCAAAGTATTAATGTCGTCTCCTTGCCGAATATAGGATCCATCACTACTAATCCGATAGAGGATTATAGTGCCGCACTTGCTCAACGACCTGATTATCAACAGGCGTTGCGTGAACTGCACATCGCAGGGCTATTGCTGAAGCAATCACGCAATCAGGCGCTACCGGCTTTGGATATCATTGCTGGTTACGGTTTGGGCGGAGATGGAAATAGCTTCGGTTCAAGCTTACAAGAGATTTCAAGTGATCACCGAATGAGCTATGAGTTGGGCTTTGCCTTTAATCAAGCGATTCCTAACCGAGCGGATCGTGCCCGAAGGATTATTTCCGAACTCAACGTCAATCTCGGCGAAATCTCCCTCGAAAGTCTCGAACAATCGATATTGTTTGATCTGGATACCTTTGCACGGCGGGTTCAGAACGATTGGAAACGGGTGGAAATTAGCGGACGTGCACGTGAACTGGCAGAAACGACTCTTGCTGCGCAAGAGCGGCAACTACAAGTAGGCACAAGCACCACTTTTGTAGTGTTGCGTTTGCAAAGCGATTTAGCAAACGCAGAAATCCGAGAACTAATTGCGCTGACCGACTATAATAAAAACCTCGCTCGTTATGACCTTCTCCTTGGCCGAGCCGGTTATCATTTTGGGATAGCGGATTTATAGAAACTATCGCTTCTACACACAAACCTAGAGTTTAAGTGCATCTTTTCACAAATTTCCGAGGGACAAAAAAGGGACAAAGCGCGTTATTTTAGACTATTTTACGACAATTGTAAAAAACAGCAAAAATTTAAATAAAGTTGATAGCAAAACACTTGCGAAAAACACCCTGTTATAGCCTTGCATAGTCGGGTTCAAATAGCGCTGCCTGATAATCAATAACTTACGAATAGCAGGGGACAAAATATTACATACTCTCGGATCATATCATTCTAAAACACTTATTTCGATAGAACTTGTCCAGAAAATTGAGAATAACGAAAAAAACAACACTCATACTGAGGCATCAAAGTTTGATTAGCAGAACACTTATTGAATTTATTGCTATTCTTGTAATGGTGATTGGGAAAATGATTGCAATACTCTAGGTCGATTATAGGTTTATGTATGTAGATACATGAGCAAACAAGTTCAGCAATTTCTAAGTGTTCCGCTATTGATGATGACGATGATTTTTTCGTCTGCGTCTGCGGGCTCCTGCGGAGATTTGGTTTGCTCATGGTTTGCGGATTTAGACGCGGTTTCGTGTTGTTGTGCTGGCAAGGCCAATACCGACGCAGGGGGGTGCCACGCAGATGCGGAGCACGCCAATGATTTGAGCCCCTGCGATTGTCTCAAGGCCGTTTCTGAGCCCCATGATATTGCAATGCAAATTGTGCCAACGGCTCAGCCTGGTTTGGATGCCGTGCGGATTTCTTATATGGCAGTCACCTTGAATCGGTCATCTGATCCTATTCATTGGGTATTGAGGCATAGCCAAAATAATGGACCTCCCGGAGGCCCTACACGCTTAAGTTTGAACTGCAAGCGTCAAGTTTGATTCACATCCACTGATTAAGCACAACTCCCTTAAGAACAGCGGAGTTGATTGGAATTGGTTATAAAACGATTTGGCAGGCATTTGTACCTGCTCAGCAATGGATTATATGTGTGAATCAGAATTTAAATATTTTATCTAAAGGCAAAAAGCAGCAAAAGAAGACTAAAGACTCCCCAACGGATACCTACGAGACACCTCAGAAAGCAGGTGGCTCCCGCAGGTATCTTGAGAAAGCAATACCTATTTTATTAGGAGCTGGGTTTTTGGTGCTTATTGCAGTGTTGTTTGGTGACAGGCTAATTCCTGCAAAGTCAGTAGAGTTAGTATCGGTCGTGGTAAAGGAGACTGCCATTGAAGCGACGACCGGTAATTTAACGACACCGATTCAAGGGAACTTCGAAGGGGAGCCGATTTTCCAGGCTACGGGCTGGATTGAAGCTTCGCCCTATCCTTATCGGGCATCAACTCTGATTGATGGTTTCGTAGATCAGGTTTTGGTGCTGGAAGGTGAAGCTGTGGAGAAAGGGCAATTGCTTGCTACCATGGTAGCCGATGACATTCAACTGAATGTGAAAACTGCTGAGTCTGCACTACAAGGTGCACGTGCTGAGGTGGAATCGCAAAAGCAAGCGATTGCAATTACCCGTGCGGAAATGGTGTCGCTGGATGCTGCGATCGAAGCTGCGGAGTCCAGGCTAGCAGAGCTTAAGGACGTAGCCGATCGTTTATTGATACTCACCGATGAGGTCGTTTCGAAGCAGGACATTATGCAGGCGGTGCTGAGGCAGCAAACGCAAGAGGCTGAAGTAAAGCGCCTGGCTTCAGAACATGCTACACTGGAAGCCCGGGTTCAACAACAAGTACACAGGCAGGAGGCGCTCAAAGCCGCTTTAAAAGAAGTGGAGGTAGATTTAGATCGCAATCTACTGGCATATGAGCGCACTCGGATAACTTCTCCGATTAGCGGGATTGTCCAGACCCTGTATGCGCAGCCGGGACAAAAGCGAATGGCGGGTGCAGATAATCCGGAGTCAACCACGATTGCCGTATTGTTTGATCCTGATGCGCTGCAGGCGCGGGTGGATGTGCCTCTTGAGGAAGCCGGCAAGCTCAGCATTGGCCAAGCAGCACGGGTGAAATCTAATTTTTTACCATCACTCACGTTTCACGGACAGGTAGTGCGCATATTGGGTGAGTCAGACATCCAGCGCAATACCTTGCAAGCGAAGATCGAAATCTTGAATCCAGACCCACGATTGCGACCGGAAATGCTGTGCCGTGCCGAATTTTTAAGCGCACAAAAAGAGCTTTCGGGAAAACAGGGTGCATCTACGGATGCCTATATGATCTTTGTCCCGGAAAATGCACTGCTGTCTATCAATACTAACCAGGCAACCCTCTTTCGCCTAAGCGGAGATCGCCAGCACATTGAGGAAGTGAAAATTCAGATTTTAGCTGAATTAGAGGATGGGCATTACCCCGTGATCGAGGGCCTGCGACCCGGTGATATTGTAGTGAATAACCCAGGCAATGAACTCCGACACAATCAACGCATAAAAGCTGTAGAACCATGAAGACGCGACCCTACATTATTTGCAAAGCACTCACTAAAAAGTATTTTAAAGGTAAAACCGAGATAACGCCTCTGGAGGATTTGAATTTGGAAGTGGAAGCGGGAGATTTTCTTGCACTTATGGGACCCTCCGGCTCTGGAAAAACCACGTTGTTGAATTTAATCTCGGGTATTGATACGCCCACGAGCGGTGAGTTGTGGGTGGGGGAAACGAATCTCTCAAAACTCAGACGCAATGAATTAACACACTGGCGAGCCCAGAATTGCGGTTATGTATTCCAACTATATCACCTGGTGCCAATACTTTCAGCCTATGAAAACATAGAGCTACCCTTGATACTGGACTCAACGCTTACAAAAAGAGAGCGGCGCTTAAAAGTGGAAGCAGCGCTTGATCTGGTTGGGATTCGTGATCGTGCGGATCACCGACCCACTGAATTATCGGGCGGGCAGGAGCAGCGCGTGGCGATCGCGCGTGCGATTGTCGCCGATCCTCAATTGCTGGTGGCGGATGAGCCCACAGGCGATCTCGACAAGGATTCGGCAAACCAGATTCTTGAACTCTTAAAGGACTTATCAACGGATCATCAAAAAACGATTCTGATGGTAACGCATGACTCGCATGCTGCAGCGTGCGCGAATCATACCCTGCATCTGGAGAAAGGACAACTGATTGAAGCCCGAGAGGGAGTAGTCACATGAAAACAGGTTTTATAGAGATGCTGAAACTTGCGTGGAAGTATGCCACACGCAACCGGGTGCGCAGTCTATTAACACTGCTGGGCGTTGCTGCTGGCATGTTTCTCTTTACAGCAGTTGAGACGATGCAGCAGTCGTTGAAGTCAGCCACCCAGACCAAGGCAGATGATACCACACTGGTGGTTTATCGGGAAAATCGTTTTTGCCCGTCGACCTCTCGCTTACCCGAATATTACCAGACTGATATTGAAAAGATCGAGGGCGTAGAGGCCGTTATACCCGTGCAGATCGCAGTGAATAATTGTGGGGCGAGCCTGGATGTAATTACTTTTCGTGGTGTACCTGCCGATGGGCTAAAAGGATACAATCCCGATATCCAACTGATCGAGGGTTCCATAGAGGACTGGTTAGGGCGCAGCGATGGAGCATTGATCGGAAAAAACTTTGCTGTGAGGCGAAAGCTGGAGCCCGGAGATCGTTTTGAAGCCGTTGGGGTAACCACCTACATCAGTGGAGTTATAGAGTCACCCCTGCCGCAGGATAACAATGTGGCCTATGTGCACCTGCCATTCCTGCAGCAAGCTTCACGGGTAGGACTGGGGACGGTGACCCAGTTTAACGTGAAGGTAGCCTCTGGGGCTGATCTGGATGTGACTGCCGCTGCGATTGATCAGTTATTCAAGTCGGATGCAGCCCCTACAGTGACCCGACCAGAAAAAGCCTTTTTTGCGCAGACGGCGAAAGATTTGATCGAGCTGATTAGCTTCACGCAATGGATGGGCATCGGAGCGGTATTGGCAGTTACTGCACTGGTCGCTAACGCGCTAATGCTAATTGCACGTGGAAGGGTAAAAGAGAGTGCCGTCTTACAGACGATTGGGTTTTCACCCCAGCGTATTGCTTCGCTCATGGTTTGGGAAGGGGTGTTACTGGGATTGGCCGGTGGATTACTCGGAACTATCATGGCGAGTGTATTTTTTGCGTATAACCGTTTTACCTTTGGCAATGAAGGTATCACCCTGGCAATCCTGCCCAGTGCGGAGGCGGCGAGTGTGTCGGTAACAATCGCAGTGTTGCTAGGGCTGCTTGCTTCCCTCTGGCCTGCATATGTCGCCTCAAACCAATCCATCGTGCAATCTTTAAGGAATACCTGATATGCTGCCTTTTGAATATGCCGTGCGTAACTTGCTGCGTGACCCAACGCGTTTTGGCCAAAAGGCGATTGGCTCATGCATCGTTGTATTTTTAGTATTTGCAGCGGGTTCTTTTAATGCGGGAATGGATCGGTTGCTGCGGTCGAGCGGGTCGTCGGAAAACGTCATTTTTATGGGTGCAGGCTCCGAAGAAAGTGTGGAGCGCAGTGAGGTGGCAATGCAGGCAGAGGCTCAGATTGTAGCCGGAGTGCGCAATATAAAGCAGCAAATGGGGGTGTATGCGGTATCCGGGGAGGTGCATTACATGGGGATGCTGGGATTTTCAGATGGTGCAAGCGGACAAGCGTTGTTGCGAGGAGTCACCCTGAACGCACTGGCAGTGCATGAAGAGGTAAGGCTGATCGAAGGTCGGTTTCCGGGCGCGGGTGAGGTAATGGTTGGCCAGTTAGCGAACATCGCACTCGACCGTAGAGTGCAGGATATGCGTGTGGGAGAGTCGGTCGTGTTTGAAGGGGAGCGTTTTGAGATTGTCGGTATATTTGACGCGCCTGGAACGGTGATGGAATCGGAGGTGTGGTTCAATCGGTCAGACTTAATGACGCTTACCCAACGGGAGGCATTGTCATGCGTGGTCGCGAAAATGGAAGGCAGCAATGATTTCCCGCTTGCAGACTTATTTGCCAAGCAGCGGTTGGATTTGGAGTTAAGCGCTGTCCGGGAATCCACTTACTATGCACAACTTTCGAGTTTTTACGCGCCGATACGCTGGATGACCTGGCTAACTTCAATCTTAATTGCGACAGGTGCAGTGTTTGGCGGCTTGAATATGCTTTACGCGGCGTTTGCTTCGCGCATCAAGGAGCTGGCCGCTTTGCAGACTATAGGTTTTTCGCGTGCTGCAATATTTGTGTCATTGGTGCAGGAGAGTCTGATGACCACGTTATTTGGGACACTCCTGGCTTCGGCTTTGGCAGTATTAGTGCTGGAGGGACAACGGGTGTATTTTTCGATTGGAACTTTTGCGCTGTCCCTGGATTTGCCGCTCATTGCGGTGGGTTTACTGACGGGTCTGGCGTTGGGCACTTTAGGGGCAATTCCCCCAGCTATGCGTTGCCTGGGGACTTCACTACCCAAGGCATTACGAGCTTAACATTTAAACCAAAAGAAAGAATCATTATGAAATCTATTAAAATATTCAGACCTTTCGGGTTGATCATATTAATCATGGGTTTGGCAGGTTGCTCGCAAAGCAATACTCAAATTGCAGATGAAAGCACCGGCGATGACTACCAAGACATCTGGCTGGAAACTGCGCCGGAGCAGTCGCTCAGCGTCTCGGAAGCGCGTGGATTGAGCGCAGGCGAAGTGATCACGGTTGAAGGGGTGATCGGAGGTGTGCTGGAACCATTCACCGAAGGATTTGCAGTCTTTGTGCTTGCCGACGATGCACTCGTATTCTGCAACGAAATGAGCGATGAAGACCATTGCAAAACTCCTTGGGATGCTTGCTGTGAGCCCAGCGAAGTGCGTCTAAGCTCAATTGCTTCGGTGCAGGTAATAAATGTGGAAGGTATGCCGATCGCCAAGTCAGCGAAGACGGCATTTGGATTAAACGAGCTGGATAAAATCACCGTAGTTGGAGTGGTCGCTCCAGAATCCACCGCAGATAATCTGATTATTTCGGCGACTGGAATTCACAAGGCAGGTTAGAAAACATACGCTATCAATAGTTAGCTTTTTGTCACAGTAATCAGGGGACAAAAAAGGGACAAAAACATGTTGTTTTAGGGTGTTTTACGGTATTTTACAGCAATTGTAAAAATTACCTGATATGTAAAAACCATTGATAATAAACTACTTAAGAAAATTGCATTCTTATGGCCTTGCCAAGTCGGGTTCAGTTAGCAGTGCCTGATAATCAACAACTTACGATTTGCAGGGGACAAAAAAGTGGCATATTATGAGTTTATCGAATGCTACATGTCGTACAAAATGAAAAAAAGTCTTCTCTGTATATTACAATTCTTAGCTTCTAAAAGAAGCAAATATGCACTTCATTGTCTAATGGTCCGATACTATTGATCGAAAAACGGAAAATATATTATATGTCATTCTCTTAGATTGGAATGGTTATAATTTTGCAAGGATACTTTGCCCAGCGGTGTGCTTACGGACACCGATAGTATGACTGAGATCGCAAAGATTTTGTCGTACGATAGCGAGCTGGGGAGTCGCGGGGGTCGTTTTGGAGATTGAATAGTTGGGTGGTGCGGTAGATTATCAATATAGTACTAGACTATTATGCATATCTCCCCCGAAAGAGGGATGCACCGAATGGGGCTTTTTGATAAACTGTTGAGGTAAACCCTAAAAACAAGTTTTATGAAGAATCTACTTATACCCGTTAAATCGGCGTTTGGAGTGGGTGCACTATCAGGTGTTTGCCTGATGCTTGCTCAGTTGAACGCCCAGGATAATACTGAACCTGATGAGGATATTTATTTAATGTCCCCGTTTGTCGTGGATGTGTCTGAAGATTCCGGCTACCTTGCAACAAATGCCATTTCCGGTACGCGTTTAAACACGGCTATACGCGATCTGCCTATGCCGCTGGAGGTAATAACCGAGGACTTTCTCCGGGATACCGGTTCGAATGATTTACGTTCAGCACTGCGTTTCAGTTCAGGTATCATGTTGCAGTCTCAGAATGATTTTGGCGCGCCTGGTGGCGACAGTTCTCCGTCGCCTGGTAATGTAAACAATCCCGAGGGCTTAAGTGGCTCTCCTTATCAAACGAGTGTCAAAATACGCGGATTTCAGACCGATTCGGTATTGCGGGATGGTTTTCGCCGCAGGAATGCGTCTGACTCGGTCAACATTTCGCGTATTGAAGTGGTACGCGGGCCGGCTTCACTGCTTTATGGAGTAGGCAACTTTGGAGGTGTGGTGAATTACCTTGTCAAGCGCCCCACCGGCGAAAGCCACACGGAGGTCTCCACAGCCATCGGCAGTGATGACTTTTTTCGAGTTACTTTGGATACGACTGACAGGATCACCGATTCCGGCTCACTGGCATATCGGGCAACAGCCGCTTTGCAGGAAGCAGGTTCTTTCCAGGATTTTAATACTTCGGAGCAGTTTTTTGTGTCTCCGGTATTGGTTTATCGACCTACCACGAAGACGGAAATTGTATTCGACCTCGAATACGGCGAACAGGAGCGTGAAGGTATCAGTTGGCGTAGTCTGCGCTCGGTCGCCAGTAATTTTATCAACTGGGATGGGGGAGAAGCGGGTTCCTTTCTTCAGGTGCCCGGCAGGGATCCCGCTACATTTCGCTGGAGTGGCCCAGATACCTATAATGACAGCACGTCCTCGAATGTGCAGTTGAAAGTGACCCAGGAATTGATTGAAGGCATGTATTTTATGGCCGGTTATAACCGCTCCGCATTTGACTTTCACCAGCTGGACAATATGGCATCTCTTGAGCTTGCCAGCAGCCGTTCCGGTGCACCGGATTGGGCTATCGGCGAAGTTAACCTCACAGCGATCAGCCCGAATGTGGACGGAGTTGCCACCGGTCCCAATGATACCGTCATTGCTTATCAGTGGGAATTTACCGACGAGAGCAACCTCAATGAGCAGATTCGCGCTGAGTTGAATTACAGTATTGACCTGTTTGATGACAGCGAAGGCAGGCTCTCCTGGTTGCGCTCCACGCACGATTTCCTGTTGGGCTACATAGATTCTGTGGATAGCAATGAATTCCATATCAGCCAAACCCCGGGGGACGTCGCCAATTTTCATAATCCGACCAACCCGGCATACATCCGCTTTGGTGTGCAGGGAGATGGTATAACGCCGGACTTACCCATGCGTGAGTCCAAAAATCAGATTTCCGATACCGACAATAGTGCCTATTATGCAGTTTATCAGGGCAAATACCTGGATAATCGCCTGAACATTGTGGCAGGGGTTCGCAGGGATTCCAATTCGAATTACAAGTGGCGCTTCTTCCCCAATTATCGCTCAGACGGGAGTATCGGGACGGACGAAGAACCCAGTGAAATACAGTCCGATACCACCAAGGATACAACTACCCAGTGGGGCGTGAGTTATCGCGTGATTGATGAGCTTTCCGTCTATGTGATGAGATCAGAAGGCGTGCAGCCCAATTTTGAAGGCTACGTAGACTTTAGCGGTGTGCCGGTTACTGCAGCGTTGGCCACCAATGAAGAATTTGGAGTAAAGATCGATTTGTTCGACGGCAAGGTGTCCGGGACGATCAGCTTCTTTGAAATTACCCGCGAGCGCTCTGCGGTAGGGGCACCCAGCAGTGTGTGGTTTGCCCCTACGGATACCGGACAGGGCTTTTTCGACCCCAACAGCGATATCGTCTACAATATCAACGATTTTAATCCTTACAATAACAGCTGGAACGCTGCAGCCGTCGCTTCGACTGCGGAGTGGGATGCAGCCGTCGCTTCAGGCGCGATTTACCAGGCAACGAATTCGGGCGGGAACACAAACTGGTATGTCAATGCTTCCCAGGCACAAGGTGCAGCCCTGATGGATGCTGTTTTTGCGAACGCCTTCGTTACTAACTCTCTCGGGTGGTTCGGATGGATATACAATCAAGATAATCTTACTAACAACGCCACACTCGACTATAACGGTGCAGCACCTCCGGGACCCACCGGCGGGCAAAGCGTGGCTCTGGGCTCGGACGAATCCAAGGGCTGGGATATGCAGGTAATCTTCACCCCTTTTGAGGATCTGCAGATCGTAGCCTCATGGGCGCATATTGAGAAAAAAGTCCTTAGTGCAGGTAGCTGGGCGCAATATCCCTATCCCCAGGATCGGTGGGCGGTATGGTACTTTCCGGTAACCTGGGCGGGCCTGCTCGGGCAGACTCTGGAAGAAGCCTATGCTGATCCGACTGATACCTCAACTCGCCGAACCATTGGTACCGGACTGGCTCTGGATGACACTCCTGAAAATCACGGCAACATGTGGGTGCGCTACCGATTGCCCGATGACGGTAAGTTTGCCGGACTAACTGTTGGATTCGGTGCCAGTTATGAAGGCCCGCGTACCTACTTTTCCGGCATTACACGCGGGGGTGGCAGTGTTATTTCGGATGGCAGCGGTGATCCACTGACTCTGGAGACTGATGACCGGTTTGAACTGGATGCCTTTATTAAATACGATTTCACTCTTCAGGGCAATGATGCTTCCGTGCAGCTAAACGTGGATAACGTTCTGGATGAGCAAAAATTGTATGGCTTAATCTACCAGGCACCCCGTACATGGCGTGCAGAGTTTAATTATCGTTTTTAGTCAATTATTTACATGATAGTTTTTGGAAATCGGGGGTCGCTTTGTGACCCCTAATTTCCAAAACATGAACTTAGTGATCTATGGATGGGTGTGATATGCGTAAGGATTTTGGAGTGTGTATTATTTTGGGGCTTCTTTTAGTAAGTGGGTTAAAGGCTGAACATGCGTTGGTTCCCGAAGCATGGTTAAGCACCGAAGATTTATCTGCCAGGCTGGAGAAAGTGCCGCTTAGCGTTGCAGATGATGCCTCCCGGGCAGAAATTTTGCAAGTGGTCGTGGATGATCATGTTGTCTATCAAACGATTGATGGCTGGGGAGCATCAATGACGGGAGCATCAGCGTGGTTGTTGACTTATCAGCTGACCGACGCAAAACGCCGTGAAGTAATGCGGCAACTGTTCACCGAAGAGGGTATTCATCTGAGCCTCTTGCGACAGCCCATAGGGGCCTCCGACTTTAACCACGAGATTTACAGTTATTGCGATGAGCCGGGTGATTTTGATTTGGAAACCTTTAGCATTTCCCGCGATACGAAATACATTATCCCTCGGATTCGCGAAGCGCAATTGCTTAACCCTCATTTGAGGACAATGGCCAGCCCGTGGAGTCCACCGGGTTGGATGAAAACATCCGGTTCGATGATAGGCGGTGAGCTGTTGCCTGAGCATTATGGCACTTTTGCGCAATATCTGCTTAAATTTCTGCAGGCGTATTATGAGGAAGGAGTGCCGGTATTTGCCATTACGCCCCAAAACGAGCCCAACTATCTGCCCCCGCATTATCCGGGCATGCTGATGAACGCTCAGGAACAATCAGACTTTATTGCCAATCACTTAGGACCATTGCTTCATGATTCCGACTTCCGGCAAGTAAAGATTATCTGCCACGATCATAACTATGATACGGTAGATTATGCGAAGGAGGTATTGAGCTCCAGAGCCGGGAAATACGTTGCCGGCAGTGGGTTTCATCATTACGGAGGCCCGATCGAAGCGATGTCTGAGCTTCATAACGAATTTCCATATAAGGACATTTGGTTTACTGAAGGCGGATTCGGTGACTGGAATACCCAGTTTGATAACATCGGGATGGAGCTCATTAAGATCCCCCGTAACTGGTCTAAATCCATTGTGCTTTGGAACATTGCACTGGACCAGAATGACCAGCCCGCGGTACTCAAAAAGCATAATGGGAATGATGGCTTATTGCTGATACGTTCGGATCGTATGGATGATGTTACTTATAACGCCATGTATTACTATATCGGGCATTTGAGCAAGTTCGTGAAGCCGGGCGCAATCCGAATCGAAAGCCCGATGAATCCAGGAGTTTTGGATACAGTGGCATTTCGCAACTGCGATAGTTCAGTGGTGCTGCTTACTTTTAATCCGCAAACGACAAGCCAGGTGATGGAAGTTGCCTGGAAGGGTAATACCTTTCAGCATACGGTACCTGCGCGTTCATTTATGACCTTTGTGTGGAAATAATACTTGTATGCTTTATGACCTGCTAAAGTCGTGAATATAGGGTAAGCGCTTCGGGAGTGAGCATATTGAAAGTTGCAAAGCCTCCTCACTTAGGATATCAATGTGGGTTAACAATTTCGTGCTTACCCCTGAAAATGTGTAATTTTAATACTGCAATGTGTCGTTCCCCTTATCGAAGCTGGTTTGTGATCTTCGGCTGCTCGATGCTGTTGTATTGCATGCCTGCTTCAGCGGAAAAGCTGACGACTGCGCACGAGATATTGTCGCTGCCTTATGAGCAGTCGATCACTTCGATGCCGGTTAAAGTGGAGGGAGTGGTAACCGCAGCTGAACCCGATTGGCGCGGACAGTTTTTCGTGCAGGATGAAACCGGGGGCATCTTTGTCGAAAATTTGGGTGAAAAAGCACCTCAACCGGGCGACCGCGTCCGCGTACAGGGGGTTAGCCACCCAGGCGCGTTTGCGCCTATTATTGGGGAGCCTCGATGGGAGGTGATCGGGCGGGCAGAGTTACCCGAGGCGCTTGTAGTAAATGTCGATGATCTGATGCTCGGTGTCCACGATGGTTTGCGGGTAGAAGTGGCCGGCATCGTGCGTTCCACTAAAAGAACTGAGCAATATCGGTATTTGTATCTTTCCATTTATGGCCATGAGCTGGAGGTGAGACTACCATCCGATTTTTCGCAACCGCTGGAGCAGCTAATAGGTGCTATGGTAAAGGCTCGTGGCACGACGGCCACTCATTACAATTATATCCTCCGCAGTCTTACAGGAGTGGCGGTTTATGTGCCTCATGAAGAGGATTTGCTGGTGTTGGCGTATGAGCAGGTAGAGCCATTTACCAAGCCGCTGATTCCACTAAATGAAGTGGCTCAATACCGGAGAAACGCCCCGGCGGATGCCCGTATTCATGTGCGTGGGCAGGTGACCTATCAGCAAGAGGGGCTGGGTTTGTTTCTGCAGGATGAGACTGCGGGCATTCGGGTATGGACTGATATGGAAACTCAATTCAGGGTGGGGGAAGTTGTTCATGCCGTTGGTTTTTTAGAGTTTGATAACTATTTTCCCGCTATTCAAAGCGGTATTGTTAGAAGCAGTGGTGAAGTGCTCCCTTTAGAGCGTGTAAAAATTCCCAACTATCATGAGTTGCGGGCAGGAAAACATCATGCGGAACTGATAACGCTTGAAGGTAAATTGATTGATCGATCCATTTGGAGGAGTGACCGCCTCTCGGATGATCCAGACCTGCAGATCATACGTTTGCTGGTGAATGCCATGGATTTTCACTTTATAGCAGAATACAGAACTCAGGAGCCTTTGCCGGAGATGGAAAGAATACCGCTGGGCAGTGTGATTGAGGCAGAAGGAGTCTGCGTTTCGGAAGTGGATTTACTGGGCACGCTGCATTCGCTGAGATTAATGATCTCCAGCCCTGATCAAATATCCGTAATTCAAAAGCCCTCGTGGTTGACTCCCCGGCGGCTCATACTCGGGCTGATCATCCTGGTATTGCTTTTGGCCATGGTGCTTTTCTGGGCAGGCCTTGTAATGAAGAAGAATAACATGCTTCGTTTGTTGTTGATAGAGCGAGACCGTAATCAAAAATTACTGCAGGACGCACACGATACACTAGAGCAAAAAGTAGAGGAGCGTGGCCAGCAGTTGAAAATCGCACTCACTGCAAAGAAAAAAACTGAACTTGAGCACAAAGCGATCCTTACTGAACGTACTCGGCTTGCACGCGATTTGCACGACACCCTGGAGCAAACCCTCACCGGTATTATGCTACGGATCGATACGGCTTGCAAGCTGTTTGAAAGTAAGCCGACTGCCTCACTTAAGAGCATTCAAACTGCGAGAAAGTGGCTTTCGCAAAGCCAGCAGCAGCTGAAGCACTCTATATGGGATCTGCGTTCGCGTGAGCTCGACCTGTTTGACCTCGAACGTGCACTGCATGGTATCGTTGAAGCTTCGCTTGAAGGTATCGGAATTGAGTGGGTCTTTTCCTGCCGGGGTGAATTGGCAAACATTCCTGAAATTCACGAGGAAAACCTGCTGCGAATCGGTCAGGAGGCAATTACCAATGTAGTGAAGCATTCACATGCCACCCGCGTAGAAGTGAGCATTGTAGTGGAGGGTGATGATTTACTTTTGCGGGTTGAGGATAATGGTCAAGGTTTTAACGAACCTGAACAGCCCAGCATTGAAGGCCACCATTTTGGTTTGCTGGGTATGCGCGAGCGTAGTCAGCGCATTAATGGTGAACTGAATATCCGAAGCGCTCCCGGAAGAGGTACTATTGTCGAAATTCGTTTGTCTGTTCGCAATAAAACCCTCAATAGGAATCTTGCAGTATGATAAACGTTTTAATTGCTGACGATCATTTTGTTGTGAGGAGCGGCTTGTGCGCCCTGCTAGATTCTGAGGGAGACATCCGTGTGGTGGCTGAAGCTAAAGACGGGCTCGAGGCTATCGAGGCCTACCGCAAAGTGAGGCCTGATGTGGTTTTGCTCGATTTACGCATGCCCAATCATGGGGGTGAATATAGTGTGGAAGTTATCAAACGGGAGTTTCCCGAGGCCCGAATTTTGATATTTTCTGCATTTAGCGGTGATGAGGAGATTCATCGCGCCCTGAAACTGGGGGCACTGGGCTATGTGTTTAAGAGCACTGCAGGTGAGCACCTGATCCCTGCAGTCCGTGCGGTGGCAACTGGAAAGGCCTGGATACCTAAAGACGTGTCCTCCCAACTCGCACATCGCAAGATATTCGAAGACCTTACTGCTCGCGAGCTTGAAGTGCTCAAAAAAATCGCAAAAGGGCTCTCGAATAAGGAAATTGCAGATAAGCTGGGAATCAGCGATTACACGATCAAGGATCATGTGAAAAATATCATGAGCAAGCTGCATGTATCCGCCCGTACAGAGGCAGTAACGATTGCTATCAAACGAGGCATTATCGAAGTCTAAAACCGACTTTTCTTACTTCAGGCTGGCTCCTGAAGTATATGCTCTCTGTGGATGGAGTGATGCATATTAATTGAGATATAATTTCATTCTTCTAAGAGTATTATTTAATATTGTAGGAATGCCGAGCAAAAGGGGGACTCTGGTCATGGAGGTCTCCAAAATACTGACTCCGAAAACGCCTGGGCCGGGACGAAGGCAAAAATGGCAGATCTAGTACTACGAGTGGGGAAGAATAAACATGAAAAGATCGACCCTCAATATCGTGCTGCCATATAAAGACTTTAGTTCCGAAAATTCAAAATCAAGATTCCCAAAAACAAATACTATCTGGTACGTGATATCCCTAGGTAGTCGAGTTCAATTAACAACACCTAAAAATCAACGACTTACGATTTTCGGGGGACAAAAAATGTCATCTTATGTGCTCATCGAATGCTGGATATGGTAATAAAATAGAGCAAACAGTCTCTGTATATTGCAATTGTTAGCTTCTATAAGAAGCAAATGGGCGCTTAATGGTCTACTGGTTCGAATCCAGTGCCGTCCACCATCCCGTACTACCACGCAGACCACGTCAGGCTCTGACTCATCAAGACTGCCTGATTCACTGTCAATATCTTGCGGGAATACATTTTAAAAATCTGTTTCGACGGCGTCAGATATACTTTTTCTAGAAAAGCATTTCTGCCTGCTCACTCTATTTCAGGCAGATCATTCAGGACACCAGTTTAAGTGTGTTGGGTTTTGGTCGCCGTTAGTGTATCTATTCGCCGTGAGATTTGTAGTACTGTCGAATCAATCCGAGCTGTTTTGTGCTACACTAGACTAGGTAGAACTATTGTTCTACCCAGCGTATGGCTGCAGCAATGGTCACACGATTATTGTTGGATGTGCCTGCACCGAATGTATATGTGCCGAGGCTTTGCCAGGAGCCGCCGTTCACACGTTGGTTCTTAAATCATAATTCAAAAAAAAACCGAAGTTGCGTGAACTTCGGTTTTTTGATTGTTCTTTAGATTTGTTTTAGAGCTCGAACCAGTTGACCTTGATTCCTCCATTCGGAGAGACGAAATAGACTGTCTTTGTTCCGCTTTGGGAAGACGTGAGGTTCATTGTTTTGGTTTGATAGGTTGACCAGCCACCGGTGGAGGCATTGAGCGTGCCAATGAGCGTTCCGGATGCACTTCCCAGTCGGGCTTCCAATGTGGGGCTACTGCCTGAACCTGAAGCTACCCTTACGTCTATGCTGGTGGTGCCAGATCCGAAATCAAAGTTTTGAAACACAATGAAATCCCCATTGGCCCAGTCACGAACCACGGTTCCTCCATCCTCAGATGCTGTACTGACCCCTGAGCCTGCATTATAGGCTTCAAGCTGAGTAGTGGTCGTGCCGATTCTAAACCAGTTTCCTTTGATACCCCCATTCGGAGAGATGAAATACAGGGTTTGAGAGCCACTGGTTGATGTGATGCCCAACGTTTGCGTATTGAATGTGTTCCAACCGGATGCAGTCACATTCATCGATCCCAATAAGGTTCCGGTGTTAGAGTCTTTTCTGACTTCGATTGCCGGAGATGAGCTTGAACCGCTCGCCAACCTCAGGTCTATTGATGTTGTGCCTGCAGGGAAATTAACGTTATTGAAAACCACGTAATCCCCGCTTGCCCAATCCCGAATCACGGTACCACCGTCATTTGACTCTGTGCTTACACCGCTTGCACTGTTATAGTTCTCTGCCTGGTAGGTTGTGCCGCCACCTCCACCGCTGCCTGGACCAAAGAGTGGCCAGGACGCTACGTAGCTGGGCTGCGAAGAGAGATATAGGGAAGCCGGAAGATTGCTGCCTGCGGGCAACGAATCAGCCTGGAAGACTCCATTGACGATATTGGAGCCTTTGTAGTTGTTGCTCCCGCTGAAGCTGATGCTCGGTGTTTCGTTACCCACGATAGTGGTCGTCTCGAACTGGCTGCTCTGCGAGCCTACCGTCCCGTCGGCCCTATTGCGGTAGAAGGTATTCCACCAGGCCTTCGCATGAGCGTCCAGGGCCATGACGATTTGTCGACCGTCGTTGCCCTCAAAGAGGTTGTTGTGCGACTCATCCCCGTGGTGGGCTCCGATGTCACTGTAGGCATAAAGGGGGTCAGTCACGTTGTAGCTGATCACGCAGTGATTGGGAGACTTGGCCAGCTCGATGTGGTGGCGCAGGTTATACAAATAGTTGTTGGTGATGTGGATACGCGTTGACAAGGCGGTGGCTGCGATGCCGTAGGCATAGCCGCCCTCGTTGCCCCAGCGCTCATGGACCTCGCACTCTGAGATGATGCCGTCGCGGCACTGGAAGGCCCGAATGCCGTAGGTCGTGGACTTGATCGACTCCACGTTTTTCACCTGGAAGTTGCGACACTGGTTGAGCCTCAGGTTGTCCTCCCAGCGATCACCCAGCCGCAGTCGGTTGATGGTGAGGTCGGTCACCCGTACGTTTTCAGCGAAGTCCATCTCGCGTACCTCGCCGCCGGAGCCGAAGTCCACGCCTATCTTCAGGTCAATCGTCAAAGTCGTGCCCGCTTTGGCGGTCACCTTCACGATCTGACCCACATCCACAACATCACCGTCGCTCGCTGTATAGGGATACTTAACCCGTATGTAGTCGCCTACTTGGAACTGGCTGGCGTTGGTCACGGTGATTTGGTTGTCCCCCCGGTTGGGAGTACCCACGATGTCGACAGCTGTGCCCTGGACTCCGCCTTTGATCACGATACCATCTCTCTTCTGGAACTTGGGAAAGTCCAGATTGAAGATGGTGCTGTCCATACCGTCACCGTCGATCCAGATGTCACCGACATTGATAATGGCGGTGGTTTTGAAAGTGTAGGTGCCTGCGGGGAAGTATAGCCGGCGGCGCCCGGAGGTGCTCGCAACGATGTCTTCGATTTTTTGTCCGGCATCCACTGAGCTATCATTTGCGGGGAGACCGTTCTGGGTTACATTTATGGTCGTCCAGCCACCGGGGTCGTTATATTGGATGTTCTGCCAGCCACTCGGAGCCATGCGGGATGCGGGGATATCGCCATATTGACCATATAGCGACGACAGGCCGATTACGGCCAGGAGGTATGTATATATTTGTTTCATATATATAGGGTTTACTATTTATGGGTGAAAAAGTGATGAGTGATTCAGTTCTGTAGTGGGGCTGAATGGAGCCAGTTGATGTTGGCATTACATCAGGAGTGAATACGAAACTATCTGTATTGCTTATTTGCGCCTCAATCACGTGCGGTAGAAGAGGTGACGTTGTAAGATAAGAGGGGATTTATTTATAGTCCTTTGTATTGGGGATAATTTGGAGCTTGAGCAGATCCCAAGCATATTGGAGGACTAAATTACGAAAAACCCGATTCCCTGAACAACCGCTATGTAAGTCTCATCGTAGACTATCAAGAAGAAGAGTTATGTTTAATCAAGTGCAGTTTGCCGCGTTTAAGGCAGCCGTACTATATATTGATAGTGGAGCCTGGGCTCCATTCGCCCTGAATGAGTAAATGCTGGGGAAAGGCGGGGATACCGATTTTATTTTGGTGGATTTGCCCAACTAAGAGTTCGATGGCCGCGATGCCTATGCGTTGAGCTTCCTGTTGAATCCCTGCGAAATGGGTGTCCTCAGACTTGTCTAGACTGACCAAGCCTACGTCCTGGGGAACGCGGATGGCACTGTCCTTTAGAATATCGGAAAAGCTCTCGGGGTGAAGGCTGATTATGATTTCGGGTTTGTGGCGACGGAACCATGGCACAATTTCCTGCCAGGCGTTTTTACGAAAAGCCTTAATGAATAGGGGAGGAATCATGGTTCTTTTAGCCTGATAGTCTTCAATGAGTAAAGCTGCGTGCCAAAGGTGATCGACCGCATCGATTATGCCCTCTTCCAATACAAGGCCAAATCGAGAATAACCCAACTTTGAACATTCATGGATGGCCCGCCGCATTGCGTGAAAGTAATCGTGCACTACGCGATTGATTGCCGGCTTGGGGGGAGTATATCCTACGGCTACCGATGTGAATTGATCCCAATCGACGTTAAGGTTTTCATACGCTTTATTCTCAACAAATAGTCTTCTGGATACGGGCGCTACCACGATACCATAAATACCCCGTGTCTGCATGATCTTAGTGACACGCCGGGTGGTCATGCCCGGTTCTTTTAGCCAGATGTGCTCCAGATTGTATCCCAGCAAATTAGCCTGTTCTTTTGCACCCTTGTATATCTTATTATACTTTGACGAAATATTTTTCCACGCAAACTTGGTTTCCCAGTTGGTGACAAATGCGATTGCAGACTGTGCGGCCAGCTTGCTATTGCTCCTGCGCTGTGACATGAGAGCGGAAACCATTGGGTTGGGCCGATAACCCATATCGTTTGCTATTTTTTGTATACGTTTGCGGGTTGACTGGGGTATTTTTGGGTTGTTTTTAAGAGCCATTGAAACGGTCGTTCTATGAACACCCGCGATTTCAGCTACTTTTTGCATGTTGATGCTATCAGTCATTATTAGTGTAAATGCTTATTACCGTAACATTGTCAAAGTCTACGATGAGAGTGTTTGGTGCATTTTGTTTGCCTGTAATGATAGGTAAACAATCGTTATGTGTCTAATAATAGGTAAAATCAGGGCTTCGGTAATATACTCCAGCCCGAGTGAGGAGTCAGCCGTAGCGTTAGCTATCGCTGATTTGGTCACTGATTTGTGTAAAGTTGGAGCTACTGAATCCCGTTTAGAGAGTTTGCCTGCTACCCGGTTAAAAAATGCGATCTGTATCGGGTCACTGGAAAATACTGATTTTGAGCGTTGGGCTCAAGAAAATCTTGATTTTGAAAAAGGAAATTGGATCGAGCATGAAGAGGGATACAGCATTCAGACCATAGGCGATGAGTCCGATAATCTTTTGATAGCGGGAGTTACTACGCGGGCAACGGTATTTGCGATATATGAGTTTTGCGAGCAATATTTGGGCATAGACCCCTTTTATTACTGGACTGACACCCAGCCCAAAACCATTGAAAGCCTGGTGCTGAAAAACGTCTTTGTCGAGAATTGGCCAAAAGCTTATGAAACCCGGGGGTGGTTTATTAATGATGAAGATATGCTGAGTGCCTGGAGTGGTGGAAAGAATGCACAGCATGCGGGCTATCCCATGAAGATTATGCATCCTGAGGTGTTTGAAAAGATATTGGAAACCGCATTGCGCTGTAAGCAAAACTTAATCATTCCGGCCACCTACCATAATATAGATTTACCGGAAAATAAGCGGTTATTTGCCCTGGCCAAGGCACGGGGACTCAAAATCTCCCAGCATCATCAGGAGCCCGTGGGGGTGAGTGCAGATATCTTTGAACAGTACTGGAAGGATAGAAACGAAGAAGTGTCTGCCAATTATCTAGATAATAAGGATAAATACGAAATCGTATGGCGGCATCATATCCGCAAGTATCTGGATATCGGGGCAGATGTCGTTTGGCAGTTAGGATTACGGGGAAAGGATGATCGTCCCTTTTGGTATGGGAGTGAAAATGCGCCCCAAAACGACGATGAACGCGGCAAAGTGATTTCAGATGCCATAGAGCATCAATGGAATGTGATTAAAGATGAAACAGGGCATGCTGACTTTGAATCGACGATAACCCTTTGGATGGAGGGCTCGGATTTGCATAGCAAAGGATTTCTGAAATTCCCGGGGAAGACTATCATTGTATTCAGTGATTTTGGCCCTACGCAAAATCTGAGGCAAGATTTCCGCGAAGTATCGCGGTGTGAAGATAGAATGTACGGCGTGTATTATCACGTAGCATTTATGAGTTGCGGCCCGCACCTTGCGCAGGGCACACATCCTGAGAAAATAGAGAACAATATCGGAGCTTCGGTACAGATGGGAGATACGGCTTATGCGGTATTGAACGTATCCAATATTCGGGAGTTCGTCTTGGGTATTGATTATGCTTCTACCCTGTTCTGGGATGCGGATGTTCCATTGGATGATTGGATTTTGAAGTGGTGCGAGTTCTATTATGGCGTGTATGCGAAGCAAGCTGAAGAAGTGTATCGGTGTTTCTATGGGGCGTATCATCTCATATCTAATGAACCCACGATAGTGGATGAGGAGGACATGGATTTTCTGGATGGTATGGCTCTGAAGATGGGCCGGAAATTGTTGGAAACCATGCAAAGTAATGATTTTTTACCCGATGCTATGCAAAACCAAAGAATTTACCACTTTGGATCTACAGCTTCCTGCGCAGACTATTATTTCAAGGCCACTGAAGACAGTTTGACAAAATGGGCTGCTTGCAAGACTAAGGCAGATGTACTTCTACCCTTGCTGGAGGAGAGTCAAAGGGGTTTTTTTGTTTCTAACCTGCAGTCGCAGCTTTATATCATAGTGGGTATCTATCAATGGCTGAATTTGATTTGCAGTGCATTTTTAAGCAATGAAAGTGAAAGGCAAGGCTATCTCCAGAGTGCGATTACTGAGTTACAGTTACTGCTTGCCAACCGCGATCAAATTGCCCAGGGAAAGTGGGCGGGTTGGTATAACAACGAGCGGCTTTTTGATATCGAAGCCGCTTTAAACCAGACCCAATACACCAGAGGCAGTCTACGATGAGACCTTAAGGAGGTTGGTGTTATAGAGTATATTGGGTTTAGCTTTAATATTGTCAGTTTAGCAGAAAAGTTTCCAAGGCCGATATACAACAACATGAAAACCAAAGCACTTATCCATATTCTGGCAATAGCTGCTATAATTACGAATGAATCAGTTATCGCTCAATCGGTTACTGTCGATTATAGTCAAGATGTCACGACGACCTATCCGGAGGTATATGGAGTGGTTATCAAGTCCCCAGAGGCAGACGTAGCTTCCCTTGATATGCTACAGGACCATGGGATTAAGTTTGCCCGGGTCACAGCGACCCTTTATAAAACGATACCTAACTCGTCTATAGCTGATTACAATAACAATGTAAATGGCATCCAGGATCCTGACAATTGGATATGGGGTTATACCGCTACCGGTAGTAGCGGAGGCTCGGATTTCACATGGGCGTTACCCCTTTTGAAGACACGGGGCATTAAGACACTACTTTCAATAAGCTATACGCCTAATTGGTTAAGCCACCCCACCTATGATACTAAAGAAGGGGTTCCCACTGATTGGGCCATCTACAAGGATATAGTTGGGAAAATCTACAAACGCTTTCAGGCGAATACTGACCTGGTGGGTATATGGAATGAGCCCAATCGGCATTGCGACCCCACGGGATCGCCATACAGTGATTCGCGGTATGCATACTCTGCTATATATGATAGAGGCGCTGATGCAGTGAGGAGTATTTGTAGTACTGTTCCTATCGGTGGACCTGAGACTTCACATGCGTCGCGCAGCCAATCCCCCTGGCTCGCCCCTGCGCCGGTTGATTTCCTGCAAGAGCTAGTGGACAATACAAATATCCCTGTATCACATATCAATTTTATAACTCTTCATCACTACAATACAGGACTGGATGTATCCGCATATAAGCGTGTGCTGGATGTTCCTGCTTACGTAACCGAATGGAATGCAAGACCTAATGTTTCCAGTAATACGGACCCTAGAATGGCAGGTAAACGCAGCCTTGCCTGGGCAGGCTTTCAATTGATCAATATTATCAAACAGGGAGCAAGGGGTTCAGCGATATACCAGCACATACCTCAGGTAGCCCCCGATATTTTTGCCACCTATACGGGAGCAGATACACCTACTCTTGTGATGAGAACGTTTAAACTTTTTAGTCAAAAAGCACGTCTGGGTAATGGTAATGCTAGAGTGAAAGATACTGCTTATAGTGATGTTACTACCGCTACCGGGGCTCTCAATGCACTCAATGAGGCTGTAGCGCTAATCAGCAATGATACTGATCAGTCAAAAACGGTCTCTGTAACCCTCAACAACTTGCCCTTTACCGGCAGTGTTGCGGTTAAAGTTTATAAGGCCAGTCAGAATGATCATCCTGATAGTGTTTCCACTTCGTATGTGACTGTTAGCGAAGGGAGCATCTCCACGTCAGTTTCAATGGCAGATTATTCGGCAGCCGTAGTTCGGGTGTATCCTGAAACTCCAGAAGCAGGAAGTTACGAATAGAGGATATCTCATAAATAAAAATGAAACTTACTATGGCTGTTATTCTTGAAGAAGGTAAAGAAACTAAAGTATCCGGCGACTATGATGTGATTGTTTGCGGCGCTGGCCCAGCGGGTATCGCTGCTGCAATTTCTGCCGCCAGGGGCGGGGCGAAAACGCTGTTGCTCGAAGTTCACGGATGCTTTGGTGGAGTATGGACTGCCGGGGCGCTTTCATGGATCATTGATTCAGAAAACAAAAACGGCATCATGCGGGAGCTGCTTGAAGGGCTCCGGGAGAAATCAGGCATAGGTTTCGTAAATGATGGTATAACCGACTATGGATCAGGTTTGGCTTACGATGTGGAGAAAATGAAGCTGCTGCTTGATGAGAAGATAGTGGAAGCAGGCATCAGCTATCAGCTCCATACCCGCGTTGTCGATCTGGTTTTGAATGAAAGTAATCATATTGCACACGTGATCACTGAGTCGAAGTCGGGTCGCGAAGCATGGGGGTGTCGGGTGGTCATTGATTGTAGTGGGGATGGGGATGTTGGGTTCCTTGCAGGTTGTGATTTTGAGATGGGGCATCCGGATACCCGTGAGGTGCAGCCTCTAAGCTTGATGCTATTGTTAACGGGTATTGATAAAGAAGAAGTTAAGCCGTTCTTGGGAGGTTCTTTGCTAGAGCCTAAGATAAGATTAAATAACGAAATGGAATCAGCGGGCGTATCTCCCTCCTATTCAAAGCCGATTCTTTTTCATATCTCGGATAGGTTATATGCATTGATCGCTAATCACGAATATGGCATTTTGGCGGATGATGCTTCGGCAATATCAAAAGCCACCGTAAACGCACGTAAAGAGCTTTCAGAAATCGTAGCAGCATTAAGGAGGAAAGGAGGTATCTGGGAGCATTTAACCATGGTGGCTACCGGTTCACAAATAGGCGTACGTGAAGGCAGGCGCATTATCGGTGATTATGTGATATCCCAGGAGGATTTGATAGCGGGTCAAAAGCATGAGGATGCGGTATGCCGCGTGACATTTGGTATTGATGTGCATTGCACAAACCCCAAAGAGGGTAAGGATTATGATGTTGTTAATAAAACCATCACGCATGCATACGATATTCCATACCGGGCCCTTATCGCTAAAGGGGTTAAGAATCTGCTTCTTGCGGGGCGCTGTATAAGTGGCGACTTTATTGCCCACTCGAGTTACCGGGTAACCGGGAATGCAGTGACTATGGGGGAGGCTGCTGGCAAGGCCGCTGCAATATCCGTCGCAAAATCCTGTGAGATCCGGGATGTCGAATGGAACGTAGTTAACGTTTAGTCCATCCCCTATGAGATTCCTGTTTCTGATCCTGGTTTTTTGTAATACTCTATTTTGTCTCGCTGTGCATTCACAGGATACTCAACGGATGGAGCCATTCCATGAATGGGAAAAATACAGCCATAAAAGCCTGCAAGTCAGAGAACAGATTGTTGAGTTTTTGGACTCCAGGCATATTGTTCTCTTAAATGACAACGTACTCCAGGTTTTCGATTTCAGAAATAACTTTGAGTTGAAGTCCGTGCTTTCGCTGGACCAGGCAATTCAGCAATGGTCCGCGACTTTCACGGGAAAGGCACTCTACCTTGCCGGCCTTCCTGATGGACAAACTCAGGAAACAACCGTTGTTCGCCGAATAGATTTTGATGCTGAGCAGCTAAGCATCAGGCCGTTGCCTGATTTGCCGGATACGCTTTTTAATCCTAAAGTTTGTGTAGTTGATAATCGGCTCTATCTTGTGGGAGCTAATTCTGGCCCGGAGGATTTAGCCGCATCCAATCCGCTATATGTGCTTGATCTGGCGGATGGTAACGCATCCTGGGAACGACTTGCGAATAGTAAGACTGCCGTAGCTGGAGGAGGTCTGTTAGTCTCTCAATACGATGGTCGTGGATATTCCCTGTTTTGGATCGGAAACAAAGCGGGTCAGCAAAAAACGGGAAGCCAGTCTATAGTTCAGCGATATGATATTGAGAAGGGGGTTTGGGATGATCGTGTTTATGAAGCTCCGGTTTCCTTGCTAAGCCAGGGAGTTCCCTCAGGCATAAATCATATTTTAGTATGGGCTCAGGATGAGGTCGGGCAATACTACGCTTATAACTGTATTACCAATGTCTGGTCTTTGGGGCCAAATCTACCGTTAACGCAACACCCGCAAGCAATCTTTAAAGACTCTAATGATCTTTGGATCACGAGCTCTAATGAAGATGGATTAAGCCTATGGGAAGGACGTGCTCCTAAATTTGTAAGTAGTATGCATTGGTTCGATTACGGGGTGATAGGCCTGTATTTCGTACTGTTGATAGCCATGGGAAAGTATTTTTCCCGAAAGGAAAAAAACTCCAACGACTATTTCAGGGGAGGGCAAAGGGTTCCCGGCTGGGCTTCAGGTATCAGTATGCTGGGGACGAGTTTCAGTGCCATTTCATTTTTATCCTTACCCGCAAAATCATATGCTACGGACTGGCTATATTTATCTAATACGATAGGAACTGTGCTCATAGTATTTATCGCAATATGGCTGGTGGTGCCCGTCTATTATCGCATGAACTTAACTTCTACTTATGAATATCTGGAGAACCGTTTCGATTCAAGAATCCGGGTTTTTGCGAGTGCCATCTTTAGCATCATCGAAATTTTCAGAATGGGTGCGTTGGTCTTATTGCCATCCGTAGTACTCTCATACATTACCGGCATTAATCTATACCTTTGCGTGGTGTTGATAGGTATCGTTGCTACTGCTTATACCGTGATGGGCGGTATCGAAGCAGTGGTTTGGACGGATGTTATCCAGGTTTTTATCATGATTGGTGGTATCCTTTTGGGTATTGCCATCGTTTTCTACACAGTACCTGTATCCGCAGTGGATACATTCAGTGCGCTTCATGCAGAAGGGAAGCTCAGGCTTTTTAACTGGAGTATGGATTTCAGCGAGCCCGCTATGATACTCGTTTTGTTATTCCTGGTTATGTCGCCCGGTGAGTTTGCACGTCAACAACACTTAGTGCAAAGACTAATGTCTACCGGTAGTGAAAAGGCGGCTAAACGAAGTCTTCTTGTGAAAGCCTTGTTGGGACCGGTCATGCTTTTGCTCATGTTTTTAATGGGTACCTGTATATTTATATTTTATCAGACATTTCCTGAGAAGATGTCCCCTGCCGTTTTAGAGGGTGATCACATATTTCCCATATTTATCGTGAGGGAATTACCCATAGGTATATCAGGTTTGTTAATCGGTTCGGTATTTGCCGCCGCGATGTCCAGTCTGGATAGCTCATTAAGTGGTTCGGGTGCGGTTATCATAACCGATTATTACAAGCGGTTTTTCAAAGTGAAGGACGAGAAACTACTCAAACAGGCAAAAATACTGACAATCTTGCTAGGTTTCATTGGGACAACGACTGCATTGATTTATGCCACTTTCGATATTAAGAGCCTGTTTGATAGTTATATGACGATATTCATGTTACTTGCCGGATCACTTGCAGGGGTCTTCTGGCTGGGCCTAATGACGCGACGCACCCATACCTGGGGGTTGTTATTGGGTATAGTTGCCTCGGCTTTTACGCTCTATTATCTGCGGGTGCATACGGATATTCACTTCTTCCATTATGGTGTAATTGGAGGAATTGTCTGCATATTCGTTGGCTATGTTGCCAGTATCATCATCCCCTCCAAGCCCAAGAACCTGGACGGGTTAACCATCTATACTAAGAATAAATGATCTCATTCACTGTTGTGATTTTTTTAATTCTAAAGAATGTATAAGTCAGTTTCCAAAAGAGGATTCATACCCTTTCACCATCAGTATAGGCAATTGTCTGATGTGAATATGACGAGTGTCTTTGCAGACAACTGATGATGCTCCAGGGCCTTAATGGTTTCACCTACTGACTAATCTACTTCGGTAACCATGTCGGCGAATAGCGCGGCTCCGCTTTTCCCCGCAGATGCATCACTCACATACAACGGTACATGCACCATAGGGTGTGCTATATACAAGAAGAAAGGTCGGCTTTGGTTTCGATTTATGAAATCAAATGATTTCTCAGTAATTTCCTTCGTGAACAACTTTTGCTGCTCTGAACTCACCGAAGTGTCTATAACCTTTGTCCCTTCAATTAGCGACAGCGCTAGAAATTCGATCATGGGGTGATAAACAGTATGTCACGGATATGGTTCATTAATTGTAACTGTTTTCTGTTCTTGTGCCTTTGGGAATCACCTTCGATCGCTTGGACCAGGAGTGCCAGGCAGCTGCGAGTTCGGCGACGACATCAGGCCTTTGGCTCGCTAAATTTTTGGTTTCTACAGGATCCTTGCTTAGATCATACAGTTCCCATTTCCATTCACCAAATCTACACACGAGTTTCCAATTTTCGGAACGAACTCCGCAGTTATTTGTGTGCTCAAAGAAAAGGGTATGATCATGCTTCCTTTCACCTTTTTTAAGAATGGGTAGCAAAGAGTGACCCTCCATTGGGTAAATGCTGTTGCTTTTGTGCATCGTAGGGTATTTGGCTTCTGTGATTTCGACAATTGTCGGCATGATGTCGATGACGTGCGCAGGCTCATCTACCCATTTGCCGCTGAGTTTTTTTGGAATTCCCTTAGGCCAGTGAGCGACAAGTGGTGTGCGGATACCTCCTTCTTCCGAGTGGCGTTTGTATTGTCGAAAAGGAGTATTCGAAGCGTTTGCCCAGCCTAATCCGTAGGAGACGATGCCACCGTTGTCAGGATTGTTGATCTGATCCATCGTTTGCCCGCCAAATTCATTGTTCGGCTCGGGTGATGCTCCGTTGTCTGACAGGAAAAGAATGAGTGTGTGTTTTAATTCTCCTCTCTTTTCAAGTGCGTTAATGAGTTTGCCCATATTTTGGTCCACGCAGTCGACTTGAGCTGCGTAAACTGCCATACGGTAATCAGAGTTAACTTTTTGTTTAGCCTCAACTTCTTCCCATGCGCGAACCCGTTTGTCTCTAACTGACAGCTCTATTGAATCATCGAATAATCCTATTTCCTTTTGGCGTTGGAGCCTTTCTTCGCGGAGTTTGTCCCAACCTTTGGAATAATTGCCTACGTATTTTTCGATGTCTTGTTCTTTTGCGTGTAATGGCCAGTGAGGTGCATTGTGAGCGAGATACAAAAAGAAAGGTTCGCCGGGCTCATTTTCTTCAATAAATTCGATCGCTTTGTCGGTAAACGCATCTGTTGTGTAATAGTTTTCCGGATCGGGCTCAGGAAGTGGATCGTTGCCAAACCACAATCCACGGTTCCCGTGAGGTTTGAAGTAGCTGAATGAACCGCTGTAAGAACCATAGTAGCGGTCGAAGCCGCGTTGAAGTGGTCGGTCGTCCATTTCTTCACTTCCGAGATGCCATTTCCCTGTCATGTAAGTATGATAACCTTCACTTTTGAGCACCTCTGCGAGTGTCACACAATTGCGATTGAGCTGTCCACGATAGCCGTCCACTCCGAAATCAAAGTCCCATTTGCCCTGAGAGGTCATCAATCCAATGCCTGTCTGATGCGGGAAGAGTCCAGTCAGCAGGGATGCACGTGTCGGGCAGCATCTGGCAGTGTTGTAGAACTGACGGAACCGAATTCCATCTTCGGCCAGTTTGTCAATGTTGGGTGTTTCGATTTCACCACCGTAACATCCGATGTCGGAGTACCCCATGTCATCGACAAGAACGATGATGATGTTGGGTTGGTTACGGGAAATTGCAGGAATTGCAATAAAACAGAAGGTAACGATGAGAGTGCTTACTTCTTTAACAGTTAAACGAGTCTTGAGCGCAGGGATATTCATTGGGTTTCTATGGCCTTTATCTTGGATTAGTTGATAATTACAATCTGCCAGTGGATCGATATCGCTGCTACTCCAAATCTGAATTGCATCAGTTATTTAACAAGTTTCAGTCGGTCACCTGTATCCTCGATTTTGAAGAGATTCAGGCGCTCCTGCCCCCGGATGTTGGGTTGATGGAGCGGTAGCATCAGCTCACCTTCGAACGTTTCAAAAATCATGCCATGCCCCCCGTTTCCCCCATAGATGATTTCCTGCTCCTTCCAGGGGCCATTGATGGTGCCCGACTCGGACCAAGTCAGCACAACGCAGTAACCATTTTCTGCGGTGGCGGTAGACCATATCATAAAGAGTCGCTCACTTTTGGGGCTGCGGTATAAGAAGCAGCCGTCAGTGACTTTACCCTTTTCTGGCTCTGGATGAGCTCCGGGAGCATCACTGCCGTTAAACATCCAGATGGGGTCGCCGACAGTATCCCTAAGATCCGGGGTTAGCTGCACATAGTCCATGGTGCCATCTGTGATCTGAATCCACTCATGGCAAAAAATCATGTAGGGTGTGTTATTCTCGACCCAGAACGTACCATCCAGCGCCATCCAGTGCTGAGGTGTATGGGAACCTTCCTTGAGCCTCTCGAATGGGCCATCAGGACTGTTCGCAACAAATACATGTGTGCCCCGTTTCTTTAAAGGTGGCCAGCGAGGATTATGAGCCGGACTTTCCCCGGGTATAGCTGTATCATATGTGAGAGTTACGAAAAGATAATACCTGCCCTTATAGGTATGCATTTCAGGTGCCCAGACATCTGTGATTTTTACCCCTTCCATGAGCACAAGCACGGGCTCCGGGTGCGACCAGTTGATTAAGTCCTTACTTTTGTAAGCCTCGACTCCTTTAAAGTCGCTGCCTTCCCGATTCGCAGACTGTGCATACAAGTAGTAAGTCTCTGTTTGCTTGTCTGCATAAATATATGGGTCGCGTATGCGGAAATCGGTTGTGGTCAGGGGATAATCAACGGCGAATGCCACATTACTTAATAATAGAAATGCAAGGGAGAGTTTTGCAGTTAGTCGTGGATTCATGCTTTAGCCTGGATAATTCACAAGATTCAGAAGCGTTGCTTGCAAGGAAATCATAAGGGAGCGTTTACTCACACGTGACTACAATGAATTACCGAAGCATACTGCGCCTGCGGACTTGAGGAAATTTCAAAATTCGACGTTCTTAGCATATGAGGTTTTTAGCGACGCTATCCGTGAAAGTAAGCTATTTACTACCATTTTGGAATTTTCGGTAAATATTATTAGGAATTTGCTTTTTGGGAAGTCTGAAACAAGTCTCCAATTTCCTTGGGATAAGTCAATAATATACCCCAGCGCAGATTATTAGAGAAATACCGGAGAATCTTTTTGGCGGATGTGCGCCTTTAAGCTCAAAGGAACATAAACTTAGTAATACAGTATTGATGACCGCCTGGTCCATTGAGCGCTTTGTTGATCGTGAGCGATTCGACGAACTGATATTAGAATTGTATACTAATATTCAGAATTCAGAACCTACCACAGGTTTCGAAAGTGTCAGAATTCCC
>JANQOQ010000015.1 GCA_028285755.1 Puniceicoccaceae bacterium | reverse complement strand
GATTCGAAACTGCTGCCACCCGTAGGTGTCTGGACCGTGTCTCAGTTCCAGTGTGGCTGATCATCCTCTCAGACCAGCTACCCGTCTTAGCCTTGGTGAGCCGTTACCTCACCAACAAGCTGATAGGCCGCGAGCACCTCTTTTAGCGCCATTACAAGCTTTAGTTGTCACACCATGCGGTGTTAAACCATATGCGGTATTAATTCGAGTTTCCCCGAGCTATTCCCCACTAAAAGGCAGATTACTCACGTGTTACGCACCCGTTTGCCACTATCCACTCTCCGAAGAGAGTTTCTCGTTCGACTTGCATGTCTTAGCCACGCCGCTAGCGTTCACTCTGAGCTAGGATCAAACTCTCCAAAAATGTATATTTTTAAAGAATTTCGAATCCAGCGGATTCGTGAACTATAGGTTAATCTATAATAGATTTCACTGTTCAAAAAAATTGTAATTACCGGGAACCTGGTAATCACACAAAGTATCTTTCAAAGAACGCTTTTCTCATGTGAGAAAGATTTCTAATAGGCCAAAAAATATTCAAGTCGTCAATACCTTTTTTAAATTATTTTTTGTTTTCTTAAAAATAGCTTTCCAATGAACACTCCCAGCAATTTGGGAAAGCCACCTATAAGAACACTCTTTTTATTTCTGACAAGTAAAAATATTTAAAAAAAGAACTTTTTCATACCCTAGTCGCCACAGAGTGCACTTTTTTACTCAAGTCCCCCCCATTCTCTTCCGAAATGTAAAAACGAAAGGTTAATCATCATGAAAAAAATATTATCAGTTATACTATTCGCATGGACTTTAGGTATGCTAGCCTCCATTCCTCTGAATGCACAAAGCTTTACCGATGACGAGAAGGCCAATACCTTCTCCATGAAGGAAGTGGATAGTCCTCCCAAGCCTGCAAAACAGGATGCCCCTTCTGTTCCCGGATCACTTTCAGGAATTGCGGCCACTGTTCACGTGGGCTTCATTATCGATGGCTCCGGGAATGTAATCGATGCACGTATTATTAAGACTACTGATGACCGTTTTAACGATATTTCAGTAAGTACTGTATCCGGCTGGATGTTTGAGCCAGCTACGAAAGGAGGTAGCGGCGTGTCCGTCCGCGTAATTATACCATTGCGCTATAAGTAACCTTCGTATAAATTAGATTTACAATTCTGGGCAAAAGTCTCCGACACTTTTGCCCTTTTCCCAATTTCCATTATGAATCTCCAATTCCTAAACAACTTCAGTCTGAAGATTAAGCTCATTGCCGGCTTTGGCATTATTCTGCTCATTACACTGATTGTAGCTCTGATCGCTACAATTAACATGAACCAGGCCGCTCATAACGCGGAGCGTATCACGCAAGAGGATCTTCCACAGCTTACCCTTGCCACTGAAATCAGTAAAGGGGTGCAGGACGCTTCACTCGCAGTGCAGGCATACCGCTACACAGAACGCAACGACCTTCTTGTAGAATCCCGGGAAACCCTGAGCTCTCTGGAAAATACATTTAATCAGTTAAGATCCATCGCAGGGGAGTCCCAGAATACGGGAAACCTTGCAGCCATAGCTAATAACGGCCTGCAAACTTTAGGCGAATACTCTGCATTAGTAGACCAATCCGAAGCCCTTATAGGTCTATTGCAAACCCACCGTGATGAACTCCGAACGAAGGGAGAGGAATTCAGTCAGAAGTCACTTGAAATCCTAACCACTTTTCAGGATGAGCTCAATATGGAAATAGAATCCGGCGACATCATTGCCGAGCTCATGGGCGAAAGCATTGGCAGAATCAGTGTCATGAACGAAGTGGTGCAAACCGGCAGCACAATCTTCGGCGAGACCTGGCGTGCCTTGGCCACCCGAGACTTTATCGTAATCGAAGAAGCCAACCAGCAATTTGCGCAAATCACAGAGAAGCTTCAGAGCACTCAGGATGCCACTATGGATTTCTATGTGCGCGGGCTTATCGATGAAATCCTCGCTTCCAGTGAGAGTTATCAGGTTACAGCTGCTCTCGTTGTTGAAGAATGGCTGGGCCTAGAAGAGTTAATCTCTCAGCTCAATGCTCAGGGGGATGCGCTCATCAGCCTGGCTGAGGATTTTTCTGAGGATTCTTTGGAGCTGGTTACTAAAGAAAGTGAAAATACCAGCAACAGCTTAACGACTTCGCGCAATATCGTCCTTATCTTCACCATCATCGCAATCCTGCTGGGAGGCGCAGTCGCCTTTATTATAATACAGTCCATCACCGGACCGATACGTGAAATCATGGGCATTGTCGATTCACTCGAGCATGGGGATCTCACCCAACGCTCAAAGGCAGATCAAAATGATGAAATAGGCACACTGGCTAAGGGACTGAATAAGTCGATTACAAAGCTCAATGAAGTGATGCGTGAAACCCTTGATAGTGCTAACAATCTGGCGATGTCTTCCGGGCAGATGAACGACACCTCCAGCAGCATGCTCGAAAAATCGAACGGCATGAGCGAGATGTCGACCACAGTTGCTGCGGCGGGCGAGCAACTCTCCAGCAATGTGGGCTCCATGGCTAAAACGGCCGATGAACTTTCGAACTCCGCACAATCCGTAGCATCTGCCGTGGAAGAGATGAGCTCGTCCATCAATGAGGTTGCTCAGAACTGTGCCAAGGAATCTGAGATTGCCGGACAAGCCAACAAGGAGGCTGAATCTGCACGACAGGTCATGTCTGAGCTGGGTAACTCAGCAAACGAAATTTCAAAAATCGTTGAGATCATTAACAACATTGCAGCACAAACCAATCTGCTTGCACTCAATGCAACGATCGAGGCAGCCAGCGCCGGGGAAGCCGGCAAAGGATTTGCAGTGGTCGCCAACGAGGTCAAGGACCTTGCCCGTCAATCCGCACAGGCCACTGAACAGATCAGTGCTCAGATTGAAGAAATGCAGTCCAAAACCCGTATCTCTATCGATACCATTGAGTCGATCACTTCCATCATCGAGGAAGTCAACAGCATCGCAATCACCATTGCATCTGCCGTTGAGGAGCAATCCGTGACGACCAATGAAATTTCAAGAAGCCTCACAGAGGTTTCCGAATCGACCAATGAACTGGCTGTAAACATTCAGCAATCCGCTGCGGGAGCTAATGAGGTTTCTGAGCATATCCAGCAGGTCAATCAGACTGCGCAGGAATCCGCAAAAGGGGCCGAGGATACAAATATGGCTGCAGCAGAAGTCAGTGAAACTTCGGAAAGAATGCGAACACTGGTCAACCAGTTCAAAGTATAAAAGACTGTTTACTCTCTTTATGAAAAGGCTCTGCACTGCAGGGCCTTTTTTATCTACGGGTATTCCAGGAGGACTCACGAAATGCGGTTTCACGAACGGAAATGAACGCATCCGAATAATCCGTATAAAAGCGATGTGGCTCCACACCTGCAGACCTGCAAAAAACATCTAAAAAAGTCTGATGCATCCGTTCATCGCCGACTTCAGGTATATGCGGTTTCCAGATACTCCCCTGAAATAAGATTCCCTCGCGAGTGCGCTTCATGGCAGCACCTGCGAGCTTTGTCGCCGTATTCTTAAGCACTACATCGTGCGGTGAGGGCGCTTCAAAGCAAGTCAGGCAACCACCCTGCCCGCATTTATCAGGATCATAAAGCTCAGAAGGTACTCCCAAATTTCTAAAAATATCCACCCATATCCCATGGAGCCATTCATAAAGCTCCAAAGGTTTCTTCCGGGTTAATTCATAACTATTCGGAAGAACTAATGCATAGGTAAAATCGCCGCGATGATCAACAATACCTCCACCGGTTGGCCTGCGACATCGCTCCAAACCCTTATAATTTGCCCTGGCATCAATTTCTCTGAAGTTTTGAGTGTAGCCAAAGGTAATTGCAGGATTCTCCCAGGCATAGTGGCGAAAGATGAGGCTCTGCTCTTCAATAGCAAGCTCCAGCAACCATTGATCAATGGCCATATTGCGATAGGCATTGCTTTCGCAATAGGGCAAACTCAATAGCTTCATGTGGCCTCAAGCAGCTCGACTATTTCATCGACCGATTTATTCAGCAACTCAGAGGGGGCGATGCGATTCTCATTCAATGCCGGTAATTGCTTGATGGGCTCACTTAAAGTCGGACTACGGTTCGCCTCCACCTCATTCACCCGGTCAACCGGCGTAAAGAAAGGCGCTTGCTCAAGATAGTGTTTTGGACGTTTACGTATTAAGGCGATCACTGCTTTGGCAACTTCAACAAACCGGTCGAGCTCTGCAGATGTATAGGATTCCGTAGGCTCAAACATGATGCCGTAGGGCTCCGGCCAGGCAATCGTAGGTGCGTGGTACCCAAAATCCAGAAAGAGTTTACCCACCCCGGTCATCACCATGGTTTTTTGCACACCCGCTTCCTTGATGAGCTCCCAATCCTCATCTTTGAGCGTAAGAATAAACTCATGCATACGTGGCACCCCTTCAGAACCGGCCGGTAGCACCACATACTCATCCTTGAGCGCATCCAACAGATAACGCGCTGCAACAATAGACATCGCGGACATACGCTTGATACCGTCACGCCCCAATCGATAGAGGTAACTCAGACAGCGGATCTTGTGATTGAAGTTACCCCAATGACGGTGGAATGTACCGATCGAGTGCTCAGGTTTTACGGGGATGAAGCCCTCAATCGTTTTCTCAATTTGGTAGCCCGGCATGAAAGGCAGGAGTTTCTCACTCACGGCTACGATGCCGTCACCCGGGCCTCCCCCGCCATGTGGGATAGACCATGTCTTATGCAAATTATTATGCACCGCATCGACCCCAAGCTTATCGAGATCCAGCCAGCCTGCGATGGCATTCATATTGGCTCCATCCATGTAGACCAGGCCACCTGCTTCATGGACCATTTCGGCCACTTTCGCAAAATCACTTTCAAAAATACCGCAGGTATTGGGGTTGGTGATCATCACACCCACGAGACGATCGCCGTATTGATCCATTTTCTGCTCAAAATCAGCCATATCGATTCCTCCGGCACTGTCTGTGTTGAGTAACACGATACCGGCATCCTGCATGCCCTTGCGTCCCTTGGAGTAACCAGCCATAATCGCTGTGGCGAAGTTAGTCCCGTGCGCGGTAGTCGGCACCATGATGATATCCCGGTGGGATTGCCCATGATGCGCATGATAGGCCTGAAACATCTTTATACCCACCAGCTCTCCCTGAGCACCCGCCACCGGTTGAGTCGTAACTCCAGGAAGGCCGGTTATTCCCTTCATCCACTGCTGGATTTCATAGAGCACCTCCAGGCAACCCTGCACAGATGATATCGGAGCCTGCGGGTGAATTGTCTGGAACCCATCCAGCGCTGCCGCCCAATCATTGAGCAGGGGATTATACTTCATCGTGCAGGAACCCAGAGGATAGATGCTTGTATCCGGCGATATATTCAGCTCTCCCAATTTTTGATAATAGGCGATCAACTCGTCCTGCTCGAAGCGCGGAATCGCAACACCTCCCTGCCTTAAATAGGAATTGGGTATATCAGGGCTGTGAGTGAGTGTTGTAGCGCTCGAGGCTGCAATATTATCTAAAAACGCGGTCAAAAGTCCCCAGTCAATATCCTGATCATGGCAGCTTATTTTTATCAACTGCCGGTCACCATCAATCCGATCGGATACGTTCACCCCCAGGTGGATGCCCACATCTGCAGCCCTATTGATCAGGTTATCCACACTACCCTTATAAGCCAGCGTTGCTTCATTCAGGTAAGGGTTTTTCGCAAATGCCAGTTCAAAACCTTCGTAATTAATGATTAAATCCACGAGATGGGTAATATTCTGCCGTGCCTTCTGAAGCAGTTCACCCAATCCCCTGCTACCACGCGCTAATACAGACGCTCCTGCCATCGATGCCAGAAACGCCTGATTGGAACAGATGTTTGAGGTAGCCCGATCTTTGCGTATGTGTTGCTCGCGGGCAGACATTACTGCGACAAAGCAGTCACGACCGGATACATCTTTTGCCTTACCAACATAGCGGCCGGGGGTAATGCGTACGTCATTCTTACGCGCATCATCCATACGCACGCCGAATAATCCCAGGCCGGGTCCCCCAAAACACGCGTTCAGCGCAAGGCTCTGGGCTTCACCCACGATAATATCAGCACCCGCTGTTCCATATTCTACCGGTCCCTTCAGTCCGCCTTCGCCCAGGTGCATCGGATCGATCACAGCAATGGACTTCACCCCATACTCCGCACAAAGATCCGTAAGCATATCCACATCTTCCAGATATCCCAGGCAATTCACCTGAGGAAATACAACGGCTGCAATATCACCGTTTGCGGCTTTCAGGCGCTCACGTATTGCATCCATGTCTATTAAACCCGTTGAAGCGTTTAACGGCAGCCAGTCTACGATATTCTCTGTGCCGCTTGCGTGCGTCTGGATAACGGCCTTATCCCCGGGGTAGATTCCATCCGATATTAAAACCGTTGAAGCATTTTTTTGCAGGCGAAAGGAAGCCAGCACCGCCTCATAGATTGCCGTAGAGCGGTCATAAAGAGAGGCATTAATCGCCTCAAAACCGGTAAGTGACGCCATCGTGCACTGATATAACCAATGCGTAATCAAGGTACCTTGGCTACGCTCCGGCTGGTACGGAGTATATGCAGTGGTCAGCGTACGAATGGTTGCCACATCTTTAACTACCGGATGCGGAGTAAATGCGCTCAATCCATCACCGATTAATGATAATCCGATTTTATTAGTCGCCGCGAGCGATTCCATACGGGCTTTCAGCTCATCTTCGGTCAGCTCCTCAGGTAAAGGTAATCGGTCTCTTAATTTTAAAGCATCATCAATATGCTGAAACAGCTCACTGTATTCAGAAACACCCAGTTTCTCGAGCATTCCCCGCTCTTCCTCCGGTCCAACCGGTATGTAATGTCGCGCCTTTTCGCGGTCATCCGCATTCAATAATTTTCGGCCTGGTGGTAATGACTCTAACAGCATACCGAAAAGCTGATCACTCCATTATCAGATGTCAATGCGCGCTTGCGAATGTCCTAATCTTTAAGCCGCTGCCGAATCGCTTCCAGAGTTTCCCTGCGCTCTGTTTCCGAAGCATCGAATTTCTCTTTAATGTACCGATACTCTCCCCTCACGGCTTCCAGGTTTTTGCGGATTAGCTCCATTTCCTTATGAGCTGCCACCAGTTCCGCATGCGTTTGCTCAACTTGTTTTTGCAGCGCCTCAGAACGCTCCGTTTGCTTGCGGTTTTCCTCAGCGAGGGCCTGCACTGTCTGCTCCGCAGCTGCCTTCTCGGCTTCCAGCTGTTCACTGCTCTTGATGAAGCTCTCAAACTCAATCAGCTTCTCAACCGCTTCACCGAGAATATCCGTGCTCGTCGCAAACCGGATGGTCAGCTCCAAAATGAGCGGCTTCTGAAAACCATCCTCATCAAACCGGGGCAAATAGACTTCAGCATCATTGCCGTATGAGAGGAGGCGCAAATGCTCATTGAAAGCCAAACGTGCGGCTGTCCCCCTAACCACAATAGCATCAAAATGCTCCGGCTGGCTGGCTTCATACAACACCCCACCGGTAGTAGCGGATATCAGACGAATTGCTGAAATTTCGACTACTCCCATTTCGAAGCAAGGGTCAATACGCAGGCAGTGGATCGACTTCGAAGCATCCGTATTCAGGTCAAACCTGAGTTCCGCCCATTGATCCTTAGGGTAAGTTTGTTTGAGTGAGCGATGCGTTTGATAACCCTCCCTATCCGGCAAATACACTTCGCACTCAGCAGTATTCGAAGGCGGTTTGAGTTGGGTATTGCCCAATAACATCCGGTCGAAGATGAATTTCATATTATCCAGATAGAGCTGGCGGTGATGCTCAAAGAGTTTGCCAAACGAATAGAGCATCTTCTCATGGCTCAGGCCTGCCATACCCCCACGGGTTTTACGGTAATAAAACAAAGGCTCAGGGATCTGATAAACCTCCACACCCATACTGATTAATGAAAGCCAGAAATCATAATCCTCCCACCCGTAAATCATATCTGAGCGGTAGCCGCCCACCTGCTCCCAATCACGCCTGCGGAAGAGCGCAGACGCATAAATCATAGGCCCGGCAAGAATGTCCGGGAATCGGTATTCGGGAAGTTCCCACGCCTCATTTTGCTCCCCAAACAATCTAGCCTGGGTATATATAATCCCCACATCCGCATGACTTCTCATGTATTCCACCGTTTTCTCAAGCATGGTGGGAGCCACCTTATCGTCCGCATCCAAAGGAAAAACAAACTCACCGCTACTCTCACGAATCGCCGTATTCCGCGCCTCCGCCAAACCCTGATTTTCCGTTGTTATCAAACGAACGCGGCTTTCAGATTCCAATTCACCCAAAATTTTTTGGGTGACCGGCTCAGTAGAACCATCATTGACTACTATAATTTCAAAATCCTTGAATGTCTGGATATAAAGCGAATCCAGGGCTTCATGAATCCACTTACCTTGATTATAACAGGGAATGATGACCGATACGGCTGCCATATGGAATCCATCACACGAGTTTTCGTCTGGAGCTCAACCCTATTTTCAAGTTACCAAAGCCCGGAAATCCCCCATAAAGGGGACTTTAGGGCGCTGTGATACTAAAAAAAGCAAATAAATTAACATTTTTCCAAATTCAGCGTTAAATAGGTCTTGAATTATTTTTTCGTTTCATAAATCGTATGCCTTTAACGATCTGCCACACAGGCAGTAATATACTAACTCATTATAATCCTCATAAAATAAAGATATGAATAAATCACAACTGGTTGAGTCTATTGCGAAGCACTCAGGATTAACTCAAAAAGACTCAGAGAAGGCACTCGAAGGTTTCATTGAAGGTGTAAAAGAAGGCCTCAAGGGCGATCAAAATGTTCAGCTTATTGGATTTGGCACCTTTAGCGTAGGTGAACGTTCTGCACGCACAGGCATTAATCCTCGCACTGGAGAAAAAATTCAAATCGCAGCTTCTAAGTCTGTAAAGTTTAAGGCAGGCGCAAAGCTCAAGGAAGTTCTTTAAAGCTTCTACCCCAAACCTACTACAATTAAGAATTTGCCGTATCTTATCTAAGATACGGCTTTTTTTTTTAACATTTTTTTTAACCCTGCCATGATTTAACCGATTGATAAGCTATTCCAATATCTCCGCGTCATGGCAGGTCGTCCTATAGCTTACAATCGAGAGCATATACTAACCTCGGCAAAAAACCTCTTTTGGGAAAGAGGATATGCCGGGGCATCCCTGGATAAGCTCACCCAGACTATGGGTGTTTCAAAAAGCACATTCTACAGTGTATTTCAAAATAAGGATGCGCTGTTTACGCTTTGTCTGACCGAGTACGGCAAATCATTCTTTAAACAGATTCTGCAATATGTAATGGAGCGGCCCTCAACGCTTGCTGCGCTCAAGGAGTTTTACATCGAGTCGTCAACCGGTCGTTTTAAAAATGCCAACGGGTGCTTTCTGGTTTCGGCTGCAAATGAACTGGGATCCACCCACCCCACTCTGTCAGCACTTACCCATGAAATGCTGAAGCTCACCCAGAGCACATTAAAAACTGCACTCGAGCTGGCAGTCAGAAAAGGTGAGCTGCCAAACTACCTGAATTGCGAAAAGATCGCTCTCAAACTCCTCAACACCTGGTGTGGTATCCAGACGATCAACCGCTGTGGCTTCCCTCAGGGGGATACTCATTATTTGATCGAAGGCACCTTTAACAGCCTGGAGCATTCCTAGCCAGTTGCTTAAAATCGTAGCCGTTGCACTTTCGGCAGTTATCCTGCTGCTTGGGTGGCATGTTAAAATACCGCACTTGCCTGACATTTTTATTGTTTAGCTTATGCCTGCTGAAGGCGGAACCGCTCGAGGTAAAGGTCGTCATCGTCGCTCTATTCGAACGCGGAGAGCTCGAGGGGGATCAACCCGGAGAATTCCAAAACTGGGTGGAGCGATACCCTTTGCCGGAGACAATTTCACTACCCCATGGTTATCGCGATCTTCGATGGAACGCTGATGAAGGGGTACTGGGTATGGTCACCGGTATCGGCACGGCAAAGGCAGCCGCAAGCGTAATGGCAGTAGGGCTCGACCCTCGGTTTGATTTTTCCAATGCCTACTGGCTGATAGCAGGCATCTCCGGCTATGATCCGGAAGACGCCTCGTTGGGTAGCGCATGCTGGATTGATTACGTGATCGATGGCGATCTCTCACATACCATTGACATCCGCGAAGCCCCCGACGACTGGACGACCGGACGATTCCCCTTTCGAGCCAGTGAACCCTACCAAATACCCAAACCCGGCAACGAAGGCTCTGTATTCAAGCTGAACACCGAGCTCGCACACTGGGCCTACAATCTTACCAAGGAAACCGATCTCGGCGATACTGAAGCGATGATTGAACGACGCAAACTCTTCAAAGGCTATCCAAACGCTCAGAAACCTCCCTTTGTGACGATCGGCGGATACCTTGCCGCCATGAACTTCTGGCATGGCGCGATTGAAAACGAGTGGGCCAACGAATGGGTCGACTACTGGAGTGACGGCGAGAGCGAATTCATCGCCTCTGCCATGGAAGGCACGGGCGTGATGACCGCGATCGAATTTCTCGATCAGGCGGAGCTTGTTGATCGTGATCGGGTGATGATGCTGCGCACCGCAAGCAACTTCACCATGCAATGGCCCGGAGCCACTGCCATCGAGAGTAAAACGGGTGAAAGTATCGGCACCTACTCCGCCTACATACCCTCACTGGAAAGTGCATTCCTGGTCGGCAGCCAAGCCGTCAGAGCCATTACCAGCAACTGGGACGAATATAAATTAAAGACTCCGGAGTAAACGAATCGCTCAATCGTATAGCTCCTTGACGGCCTCCCACTCAGCGTCGAAATCGGTGCGGAAGGGAAGCAGCGGAAGCCCTTGTGAGTTGTAAACTTCGATCACCGGATTGTTCGCCCAGGCATAATAAACGGCTACCGGGTCTTCTACATCCGGGCTGTGTACTTCGATATCCCTGCCCGCAATCTTCGCCTCGGCCCAGTGGTAATTCCCTTCGCTGTCCTTCACTGCAAATGGAAGCCGCTTGGAATCATCCCGCACTTCCAGGCCCTGATAGGCATTTTTCACGCGAATGATAAATCGGTTTCCGTACTTTTTAGCTGAGCTGAACTTGGCGCTGTGATAGCCGCGTTTACCATAAGCCACATTCAACGCAGCCATAGCCAGACGCTCACCCACGGTTTCTTTATCGGTGGGATGAATGTCATCCGCCATCCCGACATCGATCGCAGTTGCCACTGCCGTTTTCGGCATTTGCAGGGCATGCTGCTGGGCATGGCGAATCCACCCCCAGGCATTGGGTGCCTGCACCGGGTCTACCTGAGGTTCCAGAAAATTAGCAAGCTCAACGTAAAGGAAAGGGAAATCGCCTTGCCCCCAGAGGTCCCGCCAGGAATCTATCATCGCAGGAAAAAGCGTACGGTATGAAACATGGCGACCCGCATTCGACTCCCCTTGATACCAGATCGCCCCTTTTATTGCATAGGGGATAAGCGGATGAAGCATCGAATTGTAAAGCGCTGAGGGTGCATGGCGATCCTCGAAATCACCGGGGCGTCGTGGCCGACGGCCTTCTGAGCCCGCTGCTTCCCAGGCTGCAACTTCCGCCTCCCACTCTGCCAGCAATTGATCTTTGTTTTCTACGGCATCCTTGTAGTTTTCATAGTATTGGTCCAACAGGGGCAGTGTACGCAAACGCTCCTCGGGCGTCCATGCTTCTGCACGCGTACCTCCCCAATAGGTGCAAATCAGGCCGATAGGGCGATCCAGCTTCTCATTGAGGTATCGCGCAAAATAATAGGCCACCCCCGAATATTCGCTGATCGTCTCAGGGCTGCACACCACCCAGCCCCCATCGGTGTTCACCTCTTCGATGGGCGTCAACGACGGGATGCGGGAGACCATGAACAGGCGAATCTCGGGAAAATCCGCAGCAGCGATGGCCTCCTCAGGATTATCCGTGCGGCGCAGCTGCCATTGCATATTTGACTGACCGGAGGCGATCCAGACATCCCCCACGATCACATTCGAAAACTCAAGGATATCCCCGGTGGAACTCTCCACTTTGACGACACCCGTATCCCCGTCATCCAGGTCATCCAGCTCGAGCATCCAGCTACCATCAGTACCTGAGGTAACCGTCTCACTTTCTTCGACTTTCCCTTTGGCATTGATAAAACTCACCGTTACTTCCGCATTCGGAGCAGCTTCACCCCAAAAGGGGATATCACGATCTGCCTGCAGGGGCATGTTGTCGCCAAATATGGCGGGCATGCTCAACTGGGCATGCAGATTGGACAGGAACAAGAAACAGAATGTAAGGGATATGTAGGGTACGGATTTCATAGCATGGCTTGTAAACAGAGCTGAGGCGAATTTCAAGCGTTAGTATCCGTGCATATTGGTAAATCTGAATTTTGAACACAGGGTTTGAAAAAACAAAGCCCTTCCGCATACATTCGATATGCCCATGACTGCCGAAACTTCGCTGAAATCCAATGCCATCACAGAATGGTTTGAATCCATGGGGTGGGAAGCATTTGAATTCCAGAAGCAATGCTGGCAGGACTACCAGGCAGGGCAAAGCGGGTTGATTCATGCACCCACAGGTCTGGGAAAAACTTTTGCTGCTTTTGGCGGTCCAGTGCTTGAAGCACTTTCGGAAGAAGAGCCTGAGCGGCAGCAGCTTCAGGTTCTCTGGGTCACACCCCTGCGCGCACTTGCCAATGATACTGCAGACGCCCTTCAACGCATGCTCCAGGCAGTTGGTCTGAACTGGGAGGTCGGCATCCGACATGGGGATATCTCTAGTGCCCAGCGATCCCAGCAGAAAAAGCAGCTGCCGGAGGTGCTGATTATTACCCCGGAGTCGCTCTCGCTATTACTCTCTTACCCGGAATCAACGATTAAATTCAAACAACTGCGCTGCATCATATGCGATGAATGGCACGAGCTCATGGGCACCAAGCGTGGAGTGCAGACTGAGCTCGCCATCGCCCGCCTCCGATCCATCGCTCCGCAAGCCCGTAGCTGGGCACTCTCCGCAACGATCGCGAATCTCGAGGACGCAATTCGAGTCCTTTTGGGCACAGACTGGAAAGCCGGCAAGCTTATCCAGGGCAAACTCCCCAAACGCATCGAAGTGGAAACGCTCATGCCCGAAGAGATTGAAAACTTTCCCTGGGCCGGTCACCTCGGTATCAAGCTCGTGCATACAGTCATCGAGCGTATTAAGAGTGCCCGAACTACACTGGTCTTTACGAATACCCGCAGCCAGACCGAACTCTGGTATCAGAGTCTCATCAAAACCGCACCCGAACTGGCCGATCAGGTGAATGTCCACCACGGCTCGCTGGATCGGGATCTTCGCAGAGAGGTGGAGGCCCGGCTGGACTCCGGTGAAATCCGCGCGGTCGTCTGCACATCCAGTCTCGATCTTGGGGTTGATTTCACGACGGTCGAGCAAGTCATCCAGATCGGCTCACCCAAGGGCATTGCACGGCTCACCCAGCGGGCCGGTCGCAGCGGCCACCAACCGGGCGCAACCAGCAAAATACTGGGAGTGCCCACCAATGCGCTGGAAATCCTGGAATTCGCAGCCGCGCGGGAAGCCGTGCGGCTCGGGGAGATCGAAGCCCGCCTGCCCATCCGCAATGCGCTCGACGTTTTGGTCCAGCATGTGATCACGATGGCGCTTAGTACGCAGCTCACCGAAGATGCACTAAAACAGGAAGTGATGAGCACTTATGCCTTTGCGGAAATGAGCGAAACTGACTGGCAATGGGTCATCGATTTCGCAGCCGGTAAGGTAGGAGCCCTGAGTGCCTACCCCGAATATCACAAGGTGCAAATCGCCAGAAATGGCCAACTCGATGTGCCCAACTCCACCCTCGCGCGCATGCATCGCATGAGTATTGGCACCATCACCAGTGACTCGGAGATCCAGGTAAAATATCAGAAAGGGGGCAGCCTGGGACAGATCGAAGAGCGCTTTGTCTCGCGCCTGAAACCGGGTGACCAATTTCATTTCGCAGGCAAACGATTGGAGCTCGTTCGCTTTCGCGGGATGACGGCCTACGTGCGCAAAGCGCGCAGCCGAGCCGGAAATACGCCTACGTGGGCAGGCGGACGTGCCCCGCTTTCGTCTGAACTGGCAAATGCGGTCTCGCGGGAGATCCATTACCTACGTGAACATCCGGAACAACCACGATCCAGGGAAGTCAAACGCCTCAAGCCCTTGCTTGATATTCAGCAAAAACGTTCCGAGCTTCCGGGAACCACCGAACTGCTTATCGAGTTTTGCCAAATCAAGCGTACCTGGAATGCCTTTGTTTTCCCTTTTGCGGGGCGCATGGTGCACGAGGGGCTCGCCGCACTCTCGGCTTTCCGTCTCAGTCGCGAGACTCCCCTGACACTCAAAACCACCATCAATGATTATGGCTTCTCCCTGCAGTCCACACGCCCATTTTCTCTGACTGATGAAGACATGCGAAGCGTCCTGACATTTGAAAACCTCACCGCTGACCTACTCGAATGCATGAATGCCACCGAACTTGCGCGTCGACAATTTCGCGAAATCTCACGTGTGGCGGGTCTGGTTTTCCAGGGGTATCCCGGACAGCAAAAGTCCGCGAAGAGCCTGCAAATGTCTTCCGGGCTGCTCTACGATGTACTCGTGAAATACGACCCCGAAAACCGCCTGGTCGAGCAGGCGAAGCTGGAGCTCCTGGAGCGCCAGCTGGAACAAACCCGACTGCAGGCAGCCCTCCGGGACATTGCCAGCAAGCCGATTAAAATTCTAGAGACGAAACGCCTGAGCCCCTTTGCATTTCCGCTTTGGGCAGAGTCTCTGCACCAGCAAGTATCCAGCGAGAGCTGGAGTCAACGGGTTGCTACGCTTGCAGCCGAGCAAGCCAAGGAGTAATTTCAGTAATATATGGTCGAACATCCCTTATTTAGTCAGAGACTACTCGTATTACCCGAGCGTGTGCTCATCTGGAAGGAAGCCGCTACCCTGTTGGTTGCCGATCTGCACCTGGGTCGCAGCCCAGCTCATCGTAGTAAAGGGCTTTATCTGCCAAGCGGTTCAGATGCGGAGGATCTCCGGCAATTAACTGAACTCTCTCAACACTTCGGGGTAGAGCGCATTATCATACTCGGTGATTTCTTTCATGCGCGATCGGGGATGACTGAGGAGACCTACCGGGTCGTCGGCGAGTGGCTCGAAGGACTATCGGCAAAGGTCATTCTCGTCGAGGGCAATCATGACCGTCGCGCGGGCCGCTACGCGCCGGACTGGCCGCTGGAAATCCACGATCACCCCTACCGGGAGGCGCCCTTTGCCTTTGCTCATGAACCCCAGGCTATCCAGGGCTACTACACCTTCTGCGGTCATCTGCACCCGGGCTATCGCATCCAGGATGCCGTAGGCGCACGTCACCGCACCAAGGCCTTCTGGTTTCGCGAGGACCATGCAATCCTCCCTGCCTACGGCTCACTCACCAGCCTGACCCCTGTCGACCCAGCGCCCAAAGACACCGTCTACCTCTGCGCCGACGAAGGGGTGGTTAGGATATAATTATTTACTTTTTGGTGGAGGCGGTGGTGGCTTAACTTGGCTATTAGAAGGAACATAAGAACCTCTAGTTCTTGGACCTTTAGAAATAGCTTTGTTATCAGAATTGTCACTCATTGCTTTTACTTTTATCTTTCTGTTTAGGAGGTTTAGGTGGTGCTATATAAGATTTTACTGGTTTGTAACTTCCATCATTTGCACAACTTTCATATTTCTCATCATTCTCTTCACTATTCATAACATTATTTGGAATATTAACAAATGCAAATAGGACAAGTAGCAATATACCAAATATGGTTCCCCAAAGGGATACTATACCACAAATAGTTATTGTTCGAAGATGTTTATTAGAAGTATCTACAGCCGTTGGATCTATTTTTCCAGTTACTGCTAAATATTCATCATCTAATATTTCCATTTTACGCTGAATGGCATTTTGACTACTATAGATTGCTCTCAAAGAAGCTAAAATAGCTAAAGATAACAATATCCACGAAGCTAAAATAATGAAACCTGAATAATCTACGGGTGATGGGGCTATATTCTCAATAAATGTTAAAGATACAACTAATGCCCCACCAGCAACTAAAGATACAGTTCGATCATAGCGACCACCGATTTCTAGAGCGAATCTATCAGCCTCTTTTCTTTGATCCACATAGGCTTCGTAGAGTGTCTTTTTGTATTCGTAATCAGTATCTTCGTCGGACATAAGACATCAACTTTTTTCATTTAGGTCATCATAATTTAGAGCTTTAATTTCATCTAAGCTCATAGGAATTTCGCTAGCAATCGGTTTAAAAGTAGGAACTCCATTACGAACTCTATTCGGCGTAGTTTTGCTCAAAAATTGCCTTAACAAATCTGAAATCACTTTTCCTATCGATTGTTCTTCAATTTCTGCAATCGATTTTGCTAATTCAAGAACATCATCGTCTATATCTAAAGTGACTTTCATATTCTTCATTAAGCAAAGAACTGAGTATATGTCGAATTTAAGTTAACCCACCATTTGATTTATAAATAAACTAATAAACTTTTATTCCATGAATACCACACTTACTCAAAATCTGGGAATCGTTTCCCTGCTCCTGCGTTTATCGATCGGGAGTCTTTTTCTGGCAACGGCAGTTATGAAGCTACAGGGCGGTATCGGCGGCACGATCGCCTATTATCAAAGCACCTTTGCCGAGTCCATGCTGCCAGGCTTTCTGGTCACCTTTCATGCGAGCATCATCATGATTCTCGAGTTCGTCCTGGGCATCTGGCTGCTCACCGGCTTTAAGCTCAAATGGGCGTGGATCGCCTCCGCACTGACACTCATCACCCTGGCATTTGGCCTGATCTTCGTGCGCCAATACCCGGGAGTCTCCGATAATTTCATCTACGTGCTTATCTCCGGCATCGGCCTGATCCTCAGCAGCTACGACCCGTGGCAACTGGGTAAAAAGACAGATTCTTAAGGCACAGGAATAGTAGCGCTTGACAAACCCTATTAGTATACATTTGTATACTTTAATCGGTTTTGATGTATGCGCTACTTGTTTATAGACTTCGATAGTTTCTTTGCCTCCGTGGAGCAGCAGTTTGATCCGCGGCTCCGGGGCAAACCCGTCGGGGTGGTACCTTCACTCGGGGTGGAGACTACCTGCTGCATCGCTGCCAGTTACGAGGCAAAGGCCCATGGGGTGCGCACCGGCACACTCGTGCATGAGGCGCGTGACAAATGCCCCGGCATACGCTTTGTCGAGGGCAACCATAAGCGCTACGTTAAGGTGCACGACGCAATCAAGGAAGCGGTGGAAAAATGCCTGCATATCGAAAAAGTCATGTCCATCGACGAGATGTATGGCCGTCTTCCCCCGCACTGGCGCAGTCCCGAAGAGGCCATTGCGAAAGCTCAGGAAATCAAAGCAGCCGTTCGCAAAGCCGTGGGCCCGCACATCACCGGCTCCATCGGCATCGGTCCAAACCGCTTTGTCGCCAAAATCGCCAGTAAGATGCGCAAGCCGGATGGGCTCATGCTGATTACCGAGGCCGACCTTCCCGAGGCACTCTACCCGCTTAAGTTGGACGACCTGCACGGTATCGGAAGACGCATGCTGCTGCGCTTAAAATCCCGCGGCATACGCACTGTAGAGCAGCTCTGTAAATGCCCCCGTTACAAACTCCGGCAGATCTGGGGCGGAGTGGTCGGCGAGCGTTTCCATGCAGCCCTCAGGGGAGCCGATCTTCCCGAACTTGAGACTAAACGGAGCACCCTCAGCCACTCACATGTGCTCGCCCCGGAGTTTCGCAGCTTCTCGGGAGCTGAGGCGGTTCTTCACCGGCTCCTGCAAAAGGCGTGCCGTCGTCTACGCTCGATGGAGTATTACACCAGCCACCTCTCGGTCTATGTGCGCTTCGGGCATGAACGCTCCGGTCGCTGGCACCGCGAAATCCGCATATTTCCCACGCAGGACAGCGTGACCCTCACCCAATGTCTGCAGACCCTCTGGGAGCAGCGACCTTACGACGCTCCGAATCCTACCAAGACCAGTGTGGTCTTATCCGGTCTCATCCCTGCCACCTCACATACGCCCTCGCTCTTCCCGGAGGAAAATCAGCTGCGCCGCATTCAGCTACAGCTCGCTATGGACCAGCTCAATATCCGGTATGGGGGTCGCGCTGTCTATTATGCAAATTCGCACAAGGCCCAGGCCGCCCACGCAGCCGCCCCCATGCGCATCGCCTTCAACCACATCCCCGACCTCAAACTCGAACGGGATTAATATTCCATTTAATTACACCTCAGCGCGGCCCATCAGCCAGAGGATATCAGAAAGACGGTTTAAGTATTGGAGTACGATCGGGCGAACCTCACCCCCCTGCTCATTGATGGCCACCGCATAGCGTTCCGCGCGACGGCAAGTGGTCCTCGCCTGATCCAGGAATGCCTGAATGACACTGTCACCCGGTATCAACCATCCGGTGAAGCGGACATTCTCCCCTTCCATGACTTCACCCAATTTATCCAAATAGGCCAAATCATCATCCCCAAGCGAATCCTTGGAACGCTCCAGAAAGCGTACAAGCTTATCATCATCAGTGGCCAGTTCAGCCATGAGGGATACGAGGGTTTGCTGAATTTTCATGAGCTGGCGCTCCTGCACGGTATCTTCGGTGTGTGCCCGGCAGAGGCCAAGCACCGAGTTAAGCTCGTCCACCGTTCCGTATGCCCAGACACGCGCGTGAGTCTTACTCACACGCTTGCCAAATAGCAACGAAGTCTCGCCCTCATCTCCGCCCTTTGTGGAGATTGACATATGCCTAGCCCTCCGTTTCTAAAAGTAGCTCAAGCAGCTCTTTTGCAGACTCGGGAATCACTGTTCCCGGCCCAAAAATTGCTGCCACTCCGGCCTCTCTCAGGAAATCATAGTCCTGCGCAGGAATCACCCCGCCGCAAACCACCATGATATCTTCACGACCCAGCTTAGCGAGTTCATCGATAAGCGCAGGTGCCAACGTCTTGTGCCCGGCCGCCAGCGAAGACATTGCGACCACGTGGCAGTCATTTTCTACCGCCTGGCGAGCAGTTTCCTCGGGAGTCTGAAATAACGGCCCAATATCCACGTCGAAACCGAGGTCCGCATAACCGGTGGCGACTACCTTTGCCCCCCGGTCGTGCCCGTCCTGCCCCATCTTGGCAATCATGATGCGTGGGCGGCGGCCTTCTTCTTTCTCAAATGTATCGATGAGTTCCTTCACTTTTTCCATAGTTGGGTTACTTCCAAATTCCTTAGAGTATACACCGCTGATTGAGCGTGTCTTCGCCTGATAGCGGCCGAACACTTTCTCCATCGCGTCAGAAATTTCGCCCAGCGTCGCACGTTTACTGGCTGCCTCAACTGCAAGCTCCAGCAAGTTACCCTCACCGGTCTCCGAGCATTTGGTGATGGCCTCGAGCGCCTGACGCACATCAGTTGCATTCCGTTCCGCCTTGAGTTTCTTCAATCGCGCTACTTGGGATTCACGCACTGCAGAATTATCAATATCCAGAATCTCGAGCGGATCTTCCTTCTCAAGGCGATACTTATTCAGACCGACGATGGTCTCTTTACCACTGTCGATTCGCGCCTGGCGCCGCGCTGCAGCCTCCTCGATACGCAGCTTCGGGATGCCCTCCTCGATCGCCTTGGTCATTCCGCCGTATTGCTCACACTCCTGGATGTGTGCCCACGCCTTTTGCATGAGCTCCTGCGTGAGGGACTCCACATAATAGCTACCGCCCCAAGGGTCAATAAACTGGGTGATGCCCGTCTCCTCCTGCAGGAATAGCTGGGTATTTCTCGCAATACGCGCGGAAAAGTCAGTGGGCAGTGCAATTGCCTCATCCAGCGCATTCGTGTGCAAGGACTGGGTGTGTCCACATGCCGCACCCATCGCTTCAATGCAGGTACGCCCCACATTATTAAAGGGGTCCTGCTCGGTCAGTGACCAACCGGATGTCTGAGAGTGTGTTCGCAGTGCAAGTGACTTCGGGTTCTTTGGGTCAAATTGATTCACCAGCTTCGCCCAGAGGCAACGTGCCGCACGCATCTTTGCGACTTCCATGAAGTAGTTTTTACCGATCGCCCAGAAGAAGGACAGTCGTGGTGCAAACGCATCCACATTCAAGCCTGCATTCACTCCGGTGCGCAGATACTCAAGGCCATCCGCAAGCGTGTAGCCCATCTCAAGATCAGCGGTCGCCCCGGCTTCCTGCATATGGTAACCAGAGATCGAGATCGAATTAAATTTCGGCATATTCTTGGAAGTATAGGCAAAAATATCACCAATGATTTTCATCGAAGGCGTGGGCGGATAGATGTAAGTATTACGCACCATGAATTCCTTCAGGATATCATTCTGGATGGTCCCTGCGAGCTGATCGAGCTTACAACCCTGCTCCAAACCCGCCAGAATGTAGAATGCCAGGATGGGGATTACTGCGCCGTTCATCGTCATCGATACGGACACCTTACTCAGATCGATCTGATCGAAGAGGGTCTGCATATCGAGGATCGAGTCGATGGCTACCCCTGCCTTACCGACATCGCCGATCACACGCGGGTGATCAGAGTCATAGCCCCGGTGGGTCGCCAGATCGAAGGCAACCGAAAGCCCTTGTTGACCCGCAGCAATATTGCGGCGATAAAATGCATTGGACTCCTCCGCAGTGGAAAAACCGGCATACTGGCGCACTGTCCATGGGCGAAATACATACATGGTCGCATAAGGTCCGCGTAAAAACGGTGCGATCCCCGCAGAGTAGCCGAGATGCTCCATGCTCTCATAGCTATCCGCAGTATAGAGTGGTTGCACATCGATCTGCTCCATCATTTCGGCAGCCATTTCTTCCGGCTTTTTGCCCATGACGTTGGCATAACTCTCTGCCCATTGTTCAACCCCCGCACTCGGTGTGCCTCGCTCAAGAGGAATTTCAGTGAAATTTGGTTTCATAATTAAAGGTTCTCTAAATTTTCAGTTATTGGATTACACCGAGGCCCTTCAGGTAGTGGGCATTTACTTCGTAGTTATTGGATTTGATGAAGATGTAATCATCCATACCCGCAGCACGGAACGCCTCTTCGTTATCTCCCGGAAAACCCGCCAAAATCACCTGTGCATTTGCATCTGCACCCTTAATCGCGGCACAGTAGTCGGCAAATTTCTCTGCGTAGTCATCATCCGTTCCACAAACCACTACGATTTGCGATCCTGACTCCAGGTAGGCATTTGCCGCATCCTCTGGAGTTTCAAAGCCTTTTGGGTAAAGGATCTCAAAACCACCGGTCTCAAAGAAACTCTTCGTGAAATCTGCCCGTATCTTGTGGCGACGTAATGGCCCCAGGTTACAAAGGAAGATTGCCGGACGATATCCTGTATCCGTTTCAAACTTCTCCGAAGCTTCACGAAGCTTTTCGTAATCATCAGCAAGTCGCTTGGTCGGCAGCGGTGCGATTTCCTGCTCAGGAGTGGTTTTCGCACGCATCACACTGCAAACTTCGCCCAAGGTCGCTCCCTTTTTGAATGCATCAATGACTTTTTCCATGCAATCGCCGGATTCACTGGTGGCCAGAGCTTCCAGTGCCTGAACAATGGCCGCATCCTGTTCTTCATCCAGAGAGGTGCGTGTTTGCTCTACTTCACGGCTGCGGTTCTTAAAAATAGCCATGTAGTCGGGATAATTGTCGGCCTCCAGTTTTTCATTGAGATTCGGATATACATTGGTTCCCACAAGGCTGCTGCGGCGAGTATTCAGGAGTTTGCTGCCTGCACCTGAGGTCTTTTCAAGTAGCTCTGCCAGATATCCGGTTTTCAAACTCTCAATAATACCCCCCTTTGCTTCAATATCCTGGAAGGATTCCCAGGCCTTATCCATGAGCTGGTCGGTCAACCATTCGATCGCCCAGGAACCTCCGGCCGGGTCGACTACATTGGTCAGTTCACACTCTTCCTGGAGAATAACCTGCGTATTTCGCGAGATGCGGCGGCTGAACTCATTCGGCACCTGATAAGTTTCATCAAAGTTACCCACACAGAGCGAATCTACCCCTCCAATCACTGCACTCAAAGCCTCAGAGGTAGTGCGCAGCATATTCACATAAGGGTCACGTACCGTTTTATTATAAAGACCTGTGCGGGCGTGCACGACCATCTTCTGGGCTTCTTCACTCCCGCCATAGGCTTTTACCACTTGTGCCCACAGGTAGCGGGCAGCGCGAAACTTAGCAATTTCCATGAAGAAATTCGGACCCACCGATAAGCTGAAGCGGAGCTGGTTTGCGGCTGCATTCACATCCATGCCCTGCTCAATCATAGCATCTAAATAATAAGATCCTGTGGCCAGTGCAGCTGCCAGTTCCTCAACCGCTGATGCGCCTGCCTGATGATAAGGCATACTCGAAACCCCGATGGAACGCACTTGCGGAGTATTCTCGTGGGTGTATTTCGCCAAAATAGCCAGCTCATCAAGCATATGCTGGAGGGATGCCGGCAGTTTTCCGGATGCCGCCCAAACGGCGACCGGGTCCATGCCAATACTCCCCTTGACCAAGGAATTATGCACCCCCTGCTCTTTGAGCCATGCAAACCAAAGTGCACCCAGAGGTAATCCTGAGCAGCCGGAGCGCAGATGAAAGCTCACCGCATCCGGGATAATATCTTCAAAAGCCACCCGCAAATCCTCGAGGTTTGCGATTGAAAGCCCACAGGCCCCTACATGGCCAACCATGGACTTATCCGGATCTTCTCCCCAGATGGTCGCGATATCAAAAACGATATTCAGGGCATTTTGCCCACGCATTAAGTCTGCTTTGATCGCTGCGTTAAATTTATGAGGTTCTCCCTCGGGAAGCTCCTGCGCGATTTCCCAGGCTTGCTCCTTATAACCCTCCGGTTTGGTGCCACGGATAAATCCATCAAACCCGGGCATGCTTTTTGCCAGGGGGGTTCCCTCCAGAATGTCTTTGGAAAAAATCGGCTGCAGCGAAATACCTTCCAAGGTTTTGCCGATCATCACTTTATCAAAGGGTTTTCCCTTTAATAAGGCTTCGGCCGCCGCACGCCACTCTTCCATCGATGTTTCTGGAAACTCACTCAATAGTTTCTCTTCGGTGGTATTGTCTGGATTCATATGTAAAAAACTATGTAGATATAAAACTTAAGTGTTGATAAATTCCAGTCTATCTGTCAATAAGTTTATTTAATTACAAAAAATATTGACATAAGATATTCTAATTATACTACTGAGCTCAAATTCATTTCAATTATGATACAACAAATTGATCACCTAGGAATCGCCGTTAAAGACCTGAAAGAGTCGATTGAATATTATGAAACCGCACTGGGTTTGCATTGCCATGGGCAGGAAGAAGTGGAGTCTCAGAAAGTAAAGACTGCCTTTTTCGATGCCGGAGGAGTGCACATAGAGCTGCTGGAACCCACCAGCGAGGACAGCCCTATTGCAAAATTTCTAGAAAAGAACGGCGAAGGGATTCATCACATCGCATATCGTGTAGATGATATTGATGGTCAGCTCAAGAAAGCATCAGATGCAGGCGTACGCCTGATCCACGAAACTCCGATAGATGGTGCAGCCAATAAGCTCGTTGCCTTTTTGCACCCAAAATCTACACACGGAGTATTGACTGAGTTCTGTCAGTCCAAATAAATCTTTTTTAGCTAAAGCTTTAAACCGCTAGGTATTTGAATTATGGCTATTGACCCTAAACTATTAAAGGAACTGAAGGAACGGCGCAAGGTCGCCAACGAAGCCGGGGGTGCAGATAAAATTAAAAAGCGCCACGATAAAGGCTTAATGACTGCCCGAGAACGGCTGGAGTATTTTTTCGAAGAAGGTACTTTTCAGGAATTTGGAATGCATGCACAGCATGCCTGCCACCGTTTTGGCATGGCTAAAAAGAGCCTGCCGGCGGATGGAGTTGTGTGCGGAACCGGCTTGGTGGAAGGCCGTGCGGTCGCCGCTTACGCGCATGATTTCACTGTCGGGGGGGGTGCACTGGGGCGTATTCACGCCAAGAAAATTTGTGACCTTATGGACTTCGCCCATGAGTCGGGCATGCCAGTAGTAGGTGTTAACGACTCGGGGGGTGCGCGTATTCAGGAAGGCGTGGACTCACTGAGTGGTTACGGTCAGGTGTTTTTCAAAAATGTATTGCTCTCCGGGGTAGTACCGCAGGTGGCGATCATTGCAGGGCCTTGCGCCGGCGGTGCCGCATATTCGCCGGCACTAACCGATTTCCTGATCATGACCCAGGAAAATGCAAACATGTTTATTTGCGGGCCGGATGTGATTAAGGCCGCCACGGGCGAAAAGGCTGAGTTGGCCCAGTTTGCAAGTGCCGCAGCTCATGCAAGTGTATCCGGGAATATCCACCTGGTTGCAGAAGACGATAAACACGCCATGGAACTGGCGACACGGCTCCTTTCATTTCTGCCCAGTAATAATCTGGGAGATCCCCCCCACGAGCTGAGCGATCTAAGCCTCGTAGACGACCCGGAGATGAATAAAATCGTGCCCGGCTCCTCTAAAGAACCGCTCGATACTTATGCAGTGATCGATCGCCTCGTGGATGAGGGAGATTTCTTTGAAATCATGCCGGATTTTGCGAAGAGTATTATTGTAGGGTTCGCGCGGATTCAGGGTGTAGTGGTTGGCATCATCGCTAATAATCCTATGGTAAAGGCGGGTACGCTCGATATCGACAGTTCGGACAAAGGCGCACGCTTTATCCGTACGTGCAATATTTATAACGTCCCGATCCTGTCACTTGTAGATGTGCCGGGCTTCATGCCGGGTCTTGCCCAGGAACGCGGAGGTATCATACGTCACGGTGCAAAAATGCTTTTCGCTTATGCGTCAGCAACAGTTCCCAAAATCACATTGATTATGCGTAAAGCATACGGAGGTGCATACCTCGCAATGTGCTCAGCCGACATGGGGGCCGACATGGTGTTTGCCTGGCCCACTGCTGAAATCGCAGTCATGGGTGCCGATGGGGCAGTCAATGTACTGTTCCGCAAGGATATTAAAGAAGCGGAAGATCCCAAAAAGCGCGCAGAAGAGCTGCGTGAGGAATATCGTAATGAATTCTCCTCCCCCTACCAAGCAGCTGCGAATGCAATGATTACGGATGTAATTGAGCCCGCTCAGTCCCGTGCGAGTATCGCACTGGCGCTTCGCAATACATTACGCAAGCGGGATTCCCGACCTCCTAAAAAGCACGGTAACATTCCACTCTAAAATTACCGTTTGCAACGTCTTTATCAATATGACTATCGAACATTTACCGTTAACCCTTGCCAATAGGGTTGAAAGCAGCGAGCTGCTCAACGCTATGGGCACCCTGATAACCGGCTTTCTTTTTGTAATCATAGTGCTCGCCATGCTGTCGTTGATTACGGCACTGCTCGGCAAAGTCTTTAAAATGACCCAATACAAAGGAGGTTCGGAGCCTGAAGGAAACCCCTCCGCGCATCCTGCACCTGCTGCTCAGGCAGCTCCGGCTGCGCAACCTGTATCAGCTACCGGACAGGATGAAGATGAGTTGGCAGCCGTGGTTGCCGCCGCTATCCATACGATGATGGAGGGTAAACCTCACCGCATAGTGTCAATCAAATCCAGCCAACCCGGTTGGGCGGAAGAAGGCAGACGCCAGATATTTTCATCACACCGCGTTCGATAACTCAATACTAACCACCAAAACAAGCTATTTATCATGAAACAATTACGCATTAAAATCGGCGATAAGACTTACGACGTTGAAGTAGAAGAATTGGGCGGAGACTCAGCCAGTGCAGCTCCCAGCCGACCTGCAAGACCCCGGGCAGCCAGTGTAGCTCCCGCTGCAGCTGCACCCGCACCGGCTCCCGCTGCAGCACCCAAAGCAGCTGCAGGGGATAACTCCATCACCAGCCCGCTGGCTGCGATGGTAGTCTCCATCGATGTGGAGGTCGGTGCACAAGTGAATGAAGGCGACAACGTGATCACCCTCGAAGCCATGAAGATGAATACCGTCGTCACAGCTCCCAAAAGTGGAACCATCCAGGCGATCCATATCAATGCCGGGGATGCAGTTGAAGAAGGCCAGGCATTGGCTGAAATCGCCTAAACGCAAGTCATCCTGTAACCTGGACTTAGACTATGGAACTCATCGTTGAACTTTATCAAAATACGGGATTCGGACTGATTGACTGGCGCATGCTTTTCATGTGGTTCATCGCTCTGACCTTGCTTTACCTTGCCGTATTCAAACAATTTGAGCCCCTTTTACTTGTACCCATCGCGTTTGGTGCGCTCCTGGCAAATTTGCCGACCCGGGGCTTGATTAACAAACCCGCCGGTGAAGTGCGTAGTCCTGTTGACGGTGTAGTCATTCAGGTATTACAACAGGAAGGGGATCTCATACGGTTACCCGCAGTTTTGCGCCGATTACCGCAAACAGTGAGTGATCTAGATGCTGAAACGCTCGAGATCCTTCAAAATACGGATGAGCCCGTAAGTATTAGCGGAGTTCCGCTTCTTTTTATTGTTCGTAGCGATGTCCATATGGATGAAATTGCCGATATTACGAGACTTCACCCGGACGATCAGCTCGTATTTGCAGAAGCCAGCGGAAGGCTCGTAAATGTCTCGGTGGAAGAAGGGGATGACGTCTTTGCAGGCCAGGTGATCGATGAAATTTACAGTGAACACGGAGGTGGTCTATTTCACTACATCCAATTGGGCGTGATACTGGAGATCTTTCCGCCCCTTGTATTTCTAGGGGTCGGAGCCTTGACGGACTTCGGGCCGCTCATTGCAAACCCACGGACCTTGCTGCTGGGGGCAGCTGCACAATTTGGAGTCTTTGCAACTTTTATGGGAGCTATCATTGCAGGTTTTGGTAAAGATGCTGCCGGGGCCATTGGGATTATAGGAGGGGCCGACGGGCCGACCTCTATCTTCCTGGCAAACGCGCTCGCACCGGAACTGCTCGCTCCCATTGCCGTTTCAGCCTATAGTTATATGGCACTGGTGCCCATAATCCAGCCACCGATCATGCGGGCACTCACGACGCAGGATGAGCGGAAAATCAAAATGAAGAGCATACGGCAGGTCACCCGACTCGAAAAGCTGGTATTTGCCATTGTGGTAACCGTCGTCTGCATCTTACTAGTACCCGCAGCATCACCTCTGATCGGTATGCTAATGCTGGGCAACTTCATGCGGGAGTGTCACGTTGTAGACCGCCTCAGCAAGACCTCCCAAAATGAGATCATCAATATTGTCACCATTTTCCTGGGCACGAGCGTCGGGATCACAATGACAGGCGACCGCTTTTTGCAGGTAGATACCCTTATCATTCTGTTTCTGGGGCTGGTAGCCTTTGGCATCTCCACCGCATCCGGTGTCATCATGGCCAAGGCCATGAACCTTTTCTTCAAAAATAAAATTAACCCCCTGATCGGATCAGCCGGAGTGAGCGCGGTACCGATGGCGGCACGCGTCAGTCAGGTAGAAGGGCAGAAGGCCGATCCCAACAACTTCCTACTTATGCATGCCATGGGCCCCAATGTTGCCGGCGTAATCGGAACGGCTTTGGTTGCCGGTTACTTTATCAGCGTATTAGGAGGCGCCCACTAAATTCCCCAAAAAGTGATTTGTTTTAAATAAATATAGATGAGCCACACAACCCGATATCCAGTTCTGACTGCAGATGAAGCAGCAGCAATCGTAAATCATGGGGATGTCATTGGTTTCAGCGGTTTTACCCCCGCAGGAGCTACCAAGTTGATACCCAAAGCAATCGCCGATAAGGCACGTGCGGAACACGAACAGGGACGCCCCTTTAAAGTAGGCGTTGTCACCGGAGCATCCACCGGAGACAGCCTAGACGGCGAGCTTGCCCGTGCTGAGGCCGTGTTATTCCGCACACCTTACCAGAGCAATAAATACTTGCGACAGGCGATTAACAAGGGAGAGGCCCGGTTCTTCGATATGCATCTTTCGATGCTCCCGCAAAGTGCGCGCTACGGATTTCTTGGTAAGTTTAATGTCGCAGTTGTCGAAGCTGCATCGGTCAGTAATGAAGGCGAGATCGTACTGACCACCAGTGTCGGCGCGGCCAATACATTCTGCAATATTGCCGACAAAATCCTGATCGAGCTCAATGAACAACATCCGCCGGAAATTCAGGGGCTGCATGATATCTATGAACCGACCGACCCTCCCAAACGGCGTGAAATCCCACTCTACAGCTGCAAGGATCGTATTGGGACTGATGTGCTCAAGGTCGATCCTTCCAAAATCGCTGGGATCGTCTACTCAAACCTGCCGGACGAAACCGGAGCGTTTAAAGACCCGGATGAGGTAACCCAAAAGATTGGGGAAAATGTTGCCACATTCCTGGCCAACGAGATCGCAGCCGGGCGCATCCCCAAGGAGTTTTTACCGATTCAATCAGGCGTGGGTAATATTGCAAATGCAGTACTCGGTGCGTTGGGAAGTAATCCCGCGATCCCACCCTTCGAGATGTATTCGGAGGTGATTCAGGATAGTTGCATCGATCTTATGAAATCCGGTGATCTTAGCTTTGCGAGTGGGACTTCACTGACTGTAACTCCTGAGGTGTTGACGGATATATACGCAAATCTCGATTTCTTTAAGGAGCGCATTATGCTACGGCCGCAGGAAATATCCAACCACCCCGAAATTGTTCGTAGGCTCGGTATTATCTCAATCAATACTGCCATTGAAGCGGATATCTGGGGCAACATCAACTCTACCCACGTGATGGGGAAGGACCTCATGAATGGTATCGGAGGCTCGGGTGACTTCACACGTAATGCCTACATTTCGATTTTTACCTGCCCATCAGTAGCTAAAGGCGGCGCAATCAGCACGATCGTCCCACTGGTTTCACACATGGACCACAGCGAACATAGCGTGCAGGTGATCATTACCGAGCAGGGCATCGCGGACTTACGCGGCAAGGATCCCATTGAACGGGCGCAAATCATCGTCGATAATTGCTCGCACCCAACCTATCGGGATACACTGCAACAGTATTTCGCGAATGCGAAGCATGGGCATACCCCACAAACGCTGGCGACCGCTTTTGCGATGCACCAGGCATTCCTTCAGGAAAAGGATATGCGAAAGGTTGACTTTACGTCCTAGAAGGAGCCAATCTCCTTCACTATGGACGAAAGCCCGAAACGCCCGCGCAAATTTCGCCAGGAGCCCGATGCATCCACTCTCATAGAGGGGGTGCGCAATGGGGATCGGGCGCTATTAGCACGGGCCATTACTTTGATCGAAAGCCGGGCTACCCGACATTTCGATAAAGCACAGGAAGTCTTGCAGGCCATCTTACCGGATACCGGTAAGAGTATCCGCATCGGACTTACCGGGGTACCCGGAGCCGGCAAAAGTACCTTTCTCGAGGCAATGGGAGTGTATCTCTGTGAAAAGGGGCACAAGATTGCAGTCCTGGCAGTCGATCCCAGCAGTGCCCGCACGGGTGGCAGTATTTTGGGTGATAAAACGCGCATGGAAAAGCTCACGCAGCTCGAAAATGCGTTCATCCGCCCCTCCCCTTCCGGAGATCAACTGGGCGGGATTGCTGCAAAAACACGCGAAGCCATGCTGCTCTGTGAAGCCGCTGGCTACGATATCCTATTTATCGAGACGGTAGGCGTCGGGCAAAGTGAAACCGCCGTGCGTACAATGACCGACTTTTTCCTGCTGCTGCAAATCACGGGAGCCGGAGACGAATTGCAAGGCATCAAGAAAGGGATCATCGAACTCGCGGATGCGATTGTGATCAATAAGGCCGACGGCGATAATCTCGTAAAGGCCCAACAGGCCCGGTCCGAATTCAACCGCGTATTGCACATCATCCAACCGTTCACCGAAGGTTGGTCCCCCAAGGCCTATACGTGCTCAGCTCTTGAAGGCAAGGGACTCGAGGAGATATGGCAGATGATCAACGACTTTGTCTCGCAAACCGAAAAATCCGGGGTTTTTCAAAGACGGCGCAGAGAGCAAAACGTGGATTGGTTCCAGTCACTTACGCACGCTGCAGTACTCGCAGGCTTTCAGCAGGAAAACGCGGATAAGCTCAAATCCCTGGAACAGAAAGTAGGCGATGGCGAACTGCCGGTCGCGCTGGCAGTTAAGGAGCTGTTAGGATAGCTCCTCAACCTGTACTTCCATGGCCTCGCCGTTGATTGTCAGTGCATAGCGGCGGGCATTTTCAGAGAGGGGTGCACTGGTTTGTGCAACTGGAGCTGCCTTTGCGGGAGCCGGTGCAGCTACTTTATCAGGCATGCCCACTCCTGCTTTCGGTTTTTCCTTATTCTTGTAATGCTGTTCAAGCTGCGCCGGGAACATTGCATGGATCACGCAGTGCTCATCATCGCTGGGCATTTTTTTAGCCTTAAGCTCTTTGCGCAGATCTTCCATGTGCTTGTGCTCAGCATTGGGTGCCTCAACCGGGCGGCAAGTAATTGGCGCCTTGCCCATCTGCTTTTCCGCAATCTTCTGGATTTCCTCGCTCACAGGCGCTGGAGTGCGTCCATAATAACCCAGGGCAATATCCGCGGCCTGAGGTGAAATTTGCTTCCAGCGTCCGAATTTAACATTCAGGAAAGCCTGCATCCCTACAATCTGTGACGTGGGGGTTACCAACGGTATCCAGCCCAGCGCCTCCCGCACAACGGGTATTTCCCGGAAGACTTCATCAAATTTATCTTCCATCTTCTGCTCTTTAAGCTGAGTACGGAAATTGGAGAGCATGCCCCCCGGCACCTGATACTCGAGGGTATCGGAGTCCACAATCTCGTTCTGGTGACTGGTAAACGAATCCAGCTCCTTATACACTTTTTCCAGATGGAGGCGCATCTCCTTAAGATCAGCCATCTGCGAATCGCTGACTTTCGGGCAACGGGGATGGTCCTTCATAAGCGCAAGCATACGCACGACATCGGGCTGGCCGGTTCCATTTGCAAACGGGCTCACGGATAAATCGATCGCATCCACACCTGCATCAATGGCGGCCATATACGTAGAAGCCCCAAGGCCCGCAGTATCATGGGTGTGTATCCATACCGGTATCGTGATCGCTTTCTTCAGTGCACTCACGATTGCAGATGCATCCATGGGCGGGATGAGCCCGGCCATGTCCTTGATCACGATGCCATCACAACCCATCTCAGCAAGCTCCTTACCCATTTCGATAAACTTCTCGACAGAGTGTACCGGGCTGCTCGTATAACAAATAGTGCCATGCGCCGTTGCCTTTGCTTTCTTACAGGCGTCGATCGCACACTTCATATTACGGGCATCATTGAGCGCATCAAAGATGCGGAAAATATTCATACCATGCTTGGCACTGGTCTTGATAAAGGCTTCGACGACATCATCCGGGAAATGGGCATATTGCACGATGTTTTGCCCACGTAGTAGCATCATGTGCGGAGTCTTGGGACATGCCTTCTTGAGCGCATCCAGGCGATCAAAGGGAAATTCATCCAAAAAACGAAGGCCTGAATCAATGGTGGCCCCCCCCCAGGTTTCAAGAGCACCAAAGCCCCAGTTGTCGAGCGTTTCACAAACGGGCAGCATCTGCTCCGTTTTCATGCGGGTTGCCGCCAGACTCTGGTGACCGTCTCTTAACACATTGTTGTTGAATGTAACCGGTGTCATAGTGAGCAAGTTATAAGAGCCATTCAGGCATTGCCAAGCCTATTTGATTTCCTAATGCAAAAATATTTTGGTCAAAGATTTACTTATCAGCTAAATGATAGGCCCGAACCTGCGGCACCCCAGTAATGATAGGAAGCAACGGCTCACAACCGACTGCCAAATCCATCACAGGAGCATTGTAGAAATCATTCAATAAGGTCGTAGCATCCGCACCATGCCCCGTGCGTTGTTTTTTAAACGTGAGCATACCTTCTACTATGGGAATGGGATCAGTAAGAGAGGTATGCTTAGCGATTTCATTAAGCAACCGCATTGCTGCTGCAAGGGTGGTCACGCCCGGACCATAATACCAGCCCCGCCCACGCTCAAACTCTCCGCGAATATCCGGGTTTCCCAACTTATCATGGTAGGTGCTCAACACTGCCTCGAGTATTAAGACATGGGGGCCGTGCTCATTCAAAATTGCGACTGTTTGCTTCGCACATTCGCCAAAAGTCAGCTCAAGGGAGTTGGCTAAAGAGGCATGTGCCAAGCCACATGAGCGAGATTGAGCACTATACCCTAGATCGATCGCCAATAGTGGGGCCCACCGGATCCAGGCAAAGTAGATGTAAAAGCGATGGTCACAACTTCATTAATGAGGCTCAGAGTTGTGCTTTTTGCAAAATGAGAGCACACTTTAAACATGGTTGCAAAAAAACAGGCGGTTCTGATGAGAACTCCCGAGGGACTCTATTGTCCAGCAGGGGACTTTCATATCGATCCGCTTCGACCGGTAAAAACCGCAATCATTAGCCATGCTCACAGTGATCACGCGCGCGCCGGGCATGGGCACTATCACGCTTCCGAAAGCTGCATCCCTTTACTAAAGACCCGGTTAAATATTGAGCACTACAGCGAGCATGGCTGGGGCCGACCGTTTAAACTGGGTAAGGCCACCGTCTCTTTTCATCCCGCAGGCCATGTGCTGGGTTCAGCACAAATACGGGTTACAGTAAATGGGGAGGTGTGGGTATTTTCCGGAGACTACAAACGCATGCCGGATGCGAGTTGCGAACCGTTTGAGCTGGTTGAGTGCGATACTTTTATCACCGAGGCGACTTTTGGTCTCCCCGTCTATCGTTGGGAAGATCCACAAACGGTGTTTCAGCAAATGGCAGACTGGCTTCAGGAAAACCGGAAACAGGGGCAACACAGCCTGGTCCTCGCTTACAGCCTGGGCAAAGCCCAGCGAGTGCTTGCCAACTTACAGGGAAAATGGGACGACATCGCCTGGGTGCACGGCAGCATTCATAACATCAATCAGGATTATATGGAGCAGGGCATCGAGCTGCTCCCCACCCGGCATACCCAGGAATGGGATAAAAAAGAACCGCCTCCACCCGGCCAGCTGATCATCGCACCCCCCGGGGCCGTCGCAGGGACATGGGTAAAACGCTTTACCCCGTGCAAAATGGCCGGGGTATCCGGTTGGGCAGCAATCCGGGGGATTCGCAGGCGACAGGGCTACAATCGGGGATTTGCAGTGTCTGACCACGCGGACTGGCCGAATCTCATTCGCACCATTAAGGAGACCAAAGCCCAAAAAGTGTGGGTCACACACGGACAATCCCAGCTTTTTGCACGATATATCCGCGAGGAGCTTGGCATTGAAGCCGATGCCTGGGATTCCCTCTATGGCGGGGATGAAGCGGAGGAGCAGGCCACATGAAGGATTTTGCTAGACTGTATGACCAAATCCAATCTACCCGTTCGACTTTGGAGAAGGTCGCGGCGATGCAGTACTATTTTGCGAATGCTCCCGATGAAGAAGCTGCGGTTGCCATTTTTCTGCTGAGCGGTCGCAGAATCAAGCGCCTGATCACCTATACTCAGCTTCGCGACTTTGTGATTCAAAAGAGCGGGCTTCCCGGGTGGCTCATCCACGAAAGCCACCAACATGTAGGCGACTTTGCAGAGACCATACAGTTGCTAAATCCCGGTGTTCGATCCAAAGGCACGCGAGCATTGTCCGCCTATTACAAGCAATTGCTCGACCTACAGGGAGCCAGTGATTACGAAAAAATGCTACTGGTGAGCGAATGGTTTGAGCAAAGCTCAGGGCTTGAGCTGATGTTGCTGATCAAGCTATTGACCGGGGGGATGCGTGTGGGAGTCTCGGAGAAGCTTGTCGCTCAGGCGATCAGTGAATGGACCGGGCAAAGTGTTGAAGCCATATCTCAGTGTCTGCTTGGCAATTGGGAACCTGGCCCCGAATTCATGGATCGGCTTCAAACAGCAGAAAGCCAGCTCACTCAACTCTCACCCCGGCCATTCTGCCTGGCAAGTCCGGTGCCTGAGGATAAGCCCATTGAGAACATCGGCGATGCCAGCGAATTTCAGATCGAATGGAAATGGGACGGTATCCGTGCACAAATCATCTTTGATGGGAATGACGCACTTATCTGGTCGCGCGGCGAAGAGTACATTACCGAGCAATTTCCGGAAATAGCACTAGCCTGCAAGAAACTCGAAAACCCCTGCATACTCGACGGGGAGCTCATTGCCTGGGGCGGAGATAAACCGAGTAGCTTTTCCCAGCTACAAAAACGACTGGGGCGCAAAAAAGTGAGCGCAGCAAATATCCTGGAGGTACCCATCGCATTTATCGCCTATGATTTGCTTCAAGTGAGCGACGAAGACTGTCGTCCGCTAGCCCTGCAAGAGAGGATCCGAAAACTCGAAGCACTCGTCGGCGGAATCCACCCACTGCTTCACGTATCTAAGCGGCATATGCTGCAATCCTGGCAGGACGTGGAAGCCTTACGAGCAGAAGCGGAAACGCAGCTTGCCGAAGGCCTGATGATCAAGAAGCTCGACTCACCCTATGCACTGGGGCGCAAGCGCGGTATATGGTGGAAGTGGAAGATTGACCCGAAGAAGATCGATGTAGTCATGACGGGAGCCGAACTCGGCCACGGGCGACGCGCTAACCTCTTTACTGATTACACATTCAGCATCCTCCATGGAGAGGAACTGCTACCGATTGCCAAGGCCTACTCGGGATTGACGGATGATGAAATCGCCAGGCTGGATAGCTGGATACGCAAGAATACCACCGGCCAATACGGAAATATGCGCACAGTCAAACCCGAGCAGGTCTTCGAATTGGCTTTCGAAGGCATTGCCGAGTCCAAGCGTCATAAAAGCGGTATTGCCCTGCGGTTCCCCCGCATCTCACGCTGGCGCGACGATAAGACCGCCAAGGACATCGATACGCTCGAAACGGCTAAAGCCCTGCTGCCTAAGATTCCGGGAAACTCCTATGACCTTGCGAGTACAACACAGATGGAACTTACGCTCTAGCTATTTCGGATCGATGGGCGATGGCCACTCCTCAGAAGGCTTCCGGGACACTGCCAGCTTTGCCTCAAAGTCTGCGACGACTTCGGGGAATTGCGAAGCCACATCGTTCGCTTCACCAACATCACGCGTTAAATCATAGAGCTGAAGGACATTACCCTCATCATAGTACCGGATGACCTTCCATTTACCCTGCCGAGCCGCCTGCTTAAAGCCTCCTTCGTAAAACTCCCAATAGAAAAACCGATCCAGCAATCCGTTTTCTTCAGTGGCCTCCTGCCCGAGCAAAGCAGGCACTACACTGGTGCCATCGGTTCCAATCACCATTTCGATTCCTGCAAGATCCGCAGCTGTAGCTAGAAAGTCGGCATACATCCAGGGAACGTCAGAAACCTCGCCCTTTGGAATTACCCCCGGCCATCGGACGACCATGGGCGTGCGAATACCCCCCTCCGTTAGATCCCGCTTGCGCCCGCGCAGCTCACCTGAGCTCTGAAACAGGTGGTCATAACGGTTTGCCGCCCCATTATCCGAGCACACAAACACGATCGTATTATCGTCAATCTCTAGCTCTTTGAGCAGATCCAGTATCCGCCCGATACTGCCATCCATACGCGTGATCATTGCCGCATAGACTTTTTCGTTCTCACTCCAGTCTTTATCCGCATAAGGCCCTAAATCAGGAATCTCATAACGATCATGCGGCACACAATAAGGTAAATACAGAAAGAATGGCTGATCCTGATGACTGCGAATAAAATTCAATGCGTGGCCGGTAAATAAATCATGGGTATACTGTTGTTGCTTACCGTCCTCATTCCCCGGCAAATCCAATTTGTGATCGTTGAGCCAGAGAAATTCCGGAAAATAGGTATGTGCGCGCCTTTGATTGAGGAACCCAAAGAAATGGTCGAATCCCTTTTTGGAAGGCACACCGGTCGTATTGGGTTCACCCAGACCCCATTTGCCAAACATACCCGTCACATAACCCGCTTCCTGCAATACCTGAGCGACCGTCGTATCCTGCTCCTGAAGGGGCACCCTCAATCCTCTGCCACCTCCGATACCGGGAACCCCGTTTTTTTGACCAAAATTACCCCGCACACGCGTATGGCCACTGTGCAGACCTGTCATCAATACTGAGCGCGAAGGCGCGCAAACGGGAGCACCCACATAACAATCCGTAAAGCGGATTCCCTCAGCTGCCATTTTATCAATGTTCGGAGTTTGGATCAACTTACCCCCATAAGCACCCGGATCCGCATAACCCATATCATCGGCCATTATAAAAATAATGTTGGGACGATCATCGGCGGAAAAAGCGAAAAGCACAAACAATCCCGCAAAAAGGAGGTTCACAAATAGTATTTTGGGGTTGGGTAATGCCATGATGTTTCCGTTCAAGAGGTTAAATTAAATTCACTTTCGGCAACAACCACCCCATTGACCTGCAGCTCTACCTTATGTAGACCCGGGTATAATTTGCGTACAGTCGTCACCTTCATGGGATGTTGTTTATTAAGGGTTATTTCTGATTTCGCGTCCAAATTTAGATTGGACCATTTGAATACCTTGGCATTCGTTTTGCCGGCATTGCGCACATAATGCAACTTGTAATCGACAACCAGCTTTTGATTCTTTGCTGAACAGTTAGAAAGCGTTGCACTCATTTGGACGGACTGGCCCACCGATATCTCAGCAGGTTCCACCTGCAGCGCGCAATCCATATCCTGTGGCGGAGCAAAGCCGAGGATTTCGAGCGCACCCGGATGCCCATCCTTCACCAGTGACCTTAAACCATGGCGGACCACATAATCGCGCAGTTCGTTACTATCCTGGCTCCAGGCCTTACAACGTTTGACTACCATCTCCGGATGGTCCTTGGCAATGTCGTTGATATTGTTCGCCACGGAACGCCGCACGTATAGCTCCGGATCGTCCTTTAGCGCCTCCAGGATCGGCCAAATCGGGCTCGGATCTTTGATTAAAAAGTGAAGCTTTTTGCCCCAGGGCAATCGCGTGCGCACGCCCTCCGAGCACCAGCGGCGAACATGTACGTTTGGATGACTTGTAAGCTTTGTGAGGCGCGCAAAAACCTCGTCGGGATAACGCTCTACAAACGGGCGCACTGCAAACTCGGAGGTTAACCGCTGGGTGAGCTCTATCATCGCGTCGAAAGCCTCATCCAGATAGTCAGTAGCGTAGTCTGCAATGAATTGCCCCATGGGCCACATCAGGAAACCATTGGTCACCTCTTCCGCATCCGGCAATGCTTCCGGTAGTGCTTTAACTAATACATCCAATGCTTCCGGCATGGATTCCGGCAGGCATTCCCGCATAGCGCGCGCAAACTGTTCCACACGTCCCAACATCTCCAGTGACTGCAAGTTATCGGTAGCAATCTGGATAAACCGCGCCTCGTTAAAGTCGGATTTCACCCCCGCAATCTGGTTTGCAATTTGTGCCGCCGCGTCGCGGTCAAACCAGTCTTTAAACAGTTTCTTTTCTTCAGTGTTTTTTGCTTCTGCCATTAGTGAAATCGGGGATTCAGGTTGTCTATAAATAGAAAGCAATACCCTAACAAACCCCTACAGCTTTTCAATCCCCAAAATCCATCTCTAGCCCGTGTAATGATCTATATAAAAAAGACCCTTGCTCCCCTACTTATTCTTCTGTTTGCACCCCTCTGTTTTGCTGCTGACTACTACGTCGATAGCATAAATGGGGATGATAACCAATCCGGCCTCTCCCCGAAAACGGCATGGAAAAGCCTGCACAAAGCCAGCAATACCCCCCTGCAACCCGGTGATAGTTTAAATATAAAGCGTGGCACGAGCTATCACGGGGCACTAACCGTTGTCGGCATCGGTTCGATGGAAGCTCCCATAATCGTACAAGCCTATGGAGAGGGTGAAAAACCATTGATTGATTCACGAGGTTATTATGCAGGCGTGCATGTTAAGAATTCACGCTTTGTCACGGTGCAAGACCTAAATATCACTGCGGATGGTGGAGATGCGATCGATGGCAAACCCAACGATACCCGCTTTGGGGTGTTTGTGGATGTGGAGGGCAATCAGCTTTTCTCCGATATCGCTATCCAAAACATTGATGTTTCCAATATTTTCCCTGGAGAGGCTCGAAAGCATGAGGGATTTAATCCCACTACTTATGTAGGAACGGGGATCGCAGTCTACGGACGTAGCCGAAGGGCTTTTAACGTCATCGTGCAAAATTGTACAATCGAACGGGTGGGCTTCAAGGCAATCGAACTCAAGGATATCGACCACGTCAAGGTCCTGAACAATTTCATGAAAGATATTGGCGGGCCGGCCATACAGCCTGGGCGGGTTACCGATCTGCTCGTACGCGGCAATACGGTAGATGGTTCGGGCTCTAATGTAGATGAACGCATGCATAACCGGGGCAGTGGTATATGGCCGTGGACTTGCGATGATGTAGTGATCGAACATAACCGCTTCATGGGCGCACGGGGTACGGGGGATTCCTGCGGCATCCATATCGACTTCAACTGCCGCGACGTACTCGTGCAATACAACCTCAGCATTGATAACGAGGGCGGCTTCGTCGAGTTTCTGGGCAATGTTCATAATTCCACCTACCGCTATAACATCAGCATCAATGATGGCTCGCGGGTTAAGGGAGTGAACCGTGCTTTTCAGGAAGGGAAAATCCTCTGGACCAGTGGTTATGTGGGCAGTCAGCGCAAAAAGCACGGGCCCTATAACTCCTATATTTATAACAATACCATCTACGTCGCAGAGGGTAGCCGCAGTTGTTTTTCCATTTCACCCACCACAGAAGGCCTTTTCATCGCGAACAATATTTTCCACATTCAGGGAAATACGCTGGATGTGACCGGAGACCAGGATCAGCAGATCATCGAACAGCTCGGCAACATCCCCCGGAGTGTCATGACGAATAATCTGTTTATCAATGACTCCGTGTGGCCAGAGACCCTACCCGTTGAAAACGCCAACGCACTTTACGGAGATGCGGGTTTCAAAAATCCGGGCAGTCTGATTGCTGAAGATTATACCCCTACTAATATCGAGCTCGTGAAGGATCGGGGTGTGGAGATTACGAAGCTACCGGGAGATGAAGTCGGCCTCACAGGTGGTCTGGAAGCGCAGTATGATTTTCTTGGGAATCCCATTAAAAAGCTTCCCGATATCGGCGCGATTGAACTATAGTCATGCATGGAAATTGGCGAAGTTTTTTACCCAAAGAATCGTAAAACCTGGAGGGCCTGGCTCGAAAAGAACCACACTTTAAAAACGGAAATCTGGGTCCAAAAGTATCGAAAAGCAACCGGCAAGCCGACGATCAGCTACGATGACCTCGTTGAACAGAGTCTGTGTTTTGGCTGGATAGATGGCATCAGTAAAAAGTTTGACCCAGAATCGAGCGTGCAACGGGTATCCATCCGGCGCAAGAAAACGTTTCTCTCTGAGTTGAATCGGCAGCGTGTATGGAAACTTCAGCACCTGGGTTTGATGACTGAGGCTGGAGTCCGACCCATTGCAGACCAGATCGGTGCGCCGTCAGATCCTCTGGAAATCCCGGACTGGCTGGAAAAGAAGCTCCAAGAGGACCCACAAGCCTGGAGTAACTTTCAGGCATTTCCTCACTTCTATAAGCGACTAAAAGTGGGCTGGATTACCGAAGCAAATATAAGAACCCGTGAGGAAGAAGTAATGAAAAGGCTCAACCACTGCATGAGAATGACCGCGCAGAATAAACGTTACGGTACAGAACCTCTCGCAGATATTTCGCTCAAAATTTAGCATTTCTAAAAAAAGTTTTAGGACAAAAGCCCGAGCTTGGTAGTCTTAAAAAACGATATGCTAACAACCCCACTTCCCATAGATAAGCAACTCGTGCTCAGCCCACCGGAGGGCCATCCCTGGGCAGGCGAAATGGTACTAAACCCGGCGATCATCCATGATGAATCCGCCAAACGCATCCACATGCTCTTTCGCGCAACGAATGCGTGGCCGCAAAAGCAATTGCCAGGCAAACCTTTACCCTACCCCATTTTCCTGGGATATGGATGGAGTGAGGATCGGGGCAAAACGTGGCAATTTGACCTGGAAAAACCTGCACTCAGCCCACAGTTAGCCTACGACCTTGAGGATATTCGCATCGAGGATGTAAACGGAAACACAGTAACCAATTACGCTAATGGCTGTATTGAAGATCCACGCCTTTTCTACCTGGAAGGGGATTGCTACTGCATCACGGCATGCCGTATGTTTCCACCTGGCCCCTATTGGGAGCATGATGAGCCCACTCAATGTGCTCCCGGATGGGCACTCAATCCCCAAAATCCCCTCGGTAAGGCGGCGAGCGAGAATTTCACGGTCAACGTGCTTTGGAAGGTGAATCTGGATGCACTGACCCGGCAAGACTACGAGGCCGCCTTTATTTATGTGACCCATCTGACCGATGCGGAGTTTGGCGAGGATCGGGATGTATTAATCTTCCCCGAACGATTGATCATCGACGGAAAGTCGAAGTATGTAATGCTGCAGAGACCTTATAATCCGGGCAACTATCCATTTTTTGATGAAGATTTAAAACCATCTATCATCATAACCTCAGCAGATACCCTAGAGGATTTTACAAAGCCAGCGCTTCCCCGTTACCTACTTGCGAAACCTGAATTCACCTGGGAGGGTAACCGGATTGGCGCAAGCACACCGCCAATTTCATTGGGGAATGGGGAATGGTTACTAAACTATCATGGCAAGCAGGATGCAGAGGTGGGATACACTCAGTCATTCATGATTTTGAAAGAACAGCCAACCGGCCTCCCGCAAATCATTCATCGCGCGTCTGAGCGTATGATCATTGCGGATCAGGATTGGGAGATGCCGAATAAATTTAAAACCCCCTGCGTGTTTATCACGGGTATGATCCGTATGCAGGATCTCCTGATCGCCTCCTACGGGGCAGCTGACGAAAAAGTCGGTGTACTCAGGACTCACTTTGATTCACTCATTGACTATGTCCGCAACTTTGACGCTAACGGCAACCCAAACTAAATCATGTCATCTCTACCCCTAAATACACCGCTCGCGCTCTTAATCCAGGGAATAAATACCTGGGATATAATCGTTATATTCCTCTACTTTATTGGTATCGTTTTACTCGGGCTAAGATACTCAAAGAGTAAGGATACTCAGTCTTACTTTCTGGCGGGGCGCAGCATGACCTGGCCGGTCATCGGGCTCTCGATGTTTGCGGCGAGTATTTCCAGCTCTACACTAATTGGGCAGGCGGGCGATTCTTATAGCACCGGCATTGCTGTGTTTAACTACAATCTGTGGTCTGTCATGGTAATGGTGTTCTTCGCGTGGTTCTTTCTGCCGTTTTACATTAAACTGGGCATCTACACGATGCCGGAGTTTCTGGAGCGCCGTTTCAGTGCAGCCTCCCGTTACTACTTCTCTGCGATTACGATCGTGGTAAATACTTTCCTCGATGCTGCGGGAGCCCTCTACGCAGCCGCATTGGTGATGAAGCTCATATTCCCTGAAGTAGATCTGATATGGCTTGCGGCAGCCTTCGCTGTGGTCGTTGCTGCATATACAATACCTGGGGGGCTCTCGGCAGCGATCCGGATCGACCTTATACAAGGGATCATATTGATAGCGGGCTCTATTATTCTTACATACATGGCGGTAGCTCAGGGCGGGGGAGATTACATTAAGAATCTACTTTTAGAGGGCGACATACTGATGAAGCTCGTACGCCCGCTTGATGACAACTCAGTGCCCTGGCTCGGAATGATCGTGGGAATACCGATTTTAGGGTTTTTCTTTTGGGGTAACAACCAGCAGCTCGTCCAACGCTGCCTCACTGCAAAGTCAGTGGATGAAGGGCGCAAAGGGGTGCTGCTGGTTGGTTTCTTAACGCTCACAACGCTCTTTTTCATTATCATGCCGGGGCTTATGGCGAAGGAGTTGTTTCCCGGGCTCGAGAGACCGGATATGGTTTATCCAACCCTGGTTATTGAGCTCCTGCCAAATGTATTGATTGGCCTGCTAATCTCCGCACTCGTAGCCGCACTCACCTCTTCACTGAGCGGACAGCTTAACTCAATTGCGACGCTCTTTACGATGGATTTTTATGTGCGCTTTCGTCCTCAGGCGAAAAATCCGGAGCTCGTGCAGATTGGACGTGTGGTCAGCGTAATCGTGCTTCTGATCACGGTGCTTTGGGCTCCCCAAATCGGCAAGCAATTTGGATCTCTGCTAAAGTATTATCAGGAAATGCTCTCCATGATGGCACCACCCATTGTTTCCGCATTTGTGCTCGGTGTTTTTGTAAGACGTACGAATGCGACCGGTGCTTTTTGTGGTTTGATCGGTGGCATCCTTTTGGGAGGGTCGAATCTCGCCTACAAGCTATATAGTGGCAACTCCTTTTTTGGGGATATGCACTTCCTGCTTACCGTTCCCATTTATTTCGCCTGGAGTGCCCTGGTGATGACCGTTGTGAGTCTGCTCACTAAAAAGCCCGACTATGAAAAGATTAAAGAGTGCATCTGGACTTTGGATACCCTCAAGAAAGAATTTGCCGAACAACGCAAACAACCGCTGCTGAAGAGCTTCATGTTCTGGTCCATTCTATTATTGGTTGGATGCTTTGTACAGCTAATTATCTATTGGTAATCACGGAGAAAACCACCCGTTGCCTGAATGGGAAAGGGATTGCCGGATTGAGTAATCCATACCGCCATAGCGAGCTGTTTGCCACGATATGCTTTAGGAGCGGGGATTGAAAGCTCCTGAGTGTGCAACTCACCCTTTGACTTAAGCGGTGCCTCAACTAATTCCAGAGCGATAAAATCATGCTGCAATTCCCGCCCCCGGTTTTCCCCTGCTTTGACTTTGGATTTTAGATCCATGCCCAATACGGCTACAAATACCCGATAATCCGCAGTCTTGTTTTGGGTCGGCGTAAACTCAACCTGGTATTGATTATCCGATAGCGTGCTAACCCGCAAATTCCCGGGCTCAGATCCCGAAGTCAGTGTTAGGCTTTTCCCTTCGAAAAATCCTCGCCATTCCTTACCATTCACAAAAAACCCTGGAGTATAAACACGCCCGGAGCCTAAACGCGCGTATGCCCGTTGACGGTCGGTAAATGCTCCGTTTGCGTAAGGGTCTGCCCATCCCAGGTAGTTCCAATAATCCACATGCAAAGCGACCGGTACTACTTTCTCCCAAAGTCCTGACTGGCTTTTTAGCCGAGTCATCCAGCGCTCTGCCGGCGGGCAACTACTACAACCCTCCGAGGTATATAATTCTACCAGTTGAACCTGTTCAGTACCACTTTCATATAGCGTTTCGGCATGAAGGAGCGAAAAAAAAGGCGATAGCAGCCCGATTGCTGCATATCGCCGAATAAATAGTAGAAAACGTTGCATACCCGCAAAACGGGCAAGCTCCGTTTCCAATTGCCAGCTATTTTCGGGTCTGGATCACGTCGTATACGATCACCTTGTTCCAGTAGCTTTTGTATTTGTCTACGAATTCCTTATGGATCGGGTGCACATCATAGGCCTGAAGGTCCTCGGCATTGTCGAAAGTGGAGACATAATATACGGTGTAGGAGTTATCTACGACCTCGCGAGGAGTCCCGGCAGGCACTCCGTACGTAAGCTCACGAATCACCTCAATATCCGCGAGCATTTCGAGGCCCTTATAAAACTCTTTGATCACTTGCTTATCATCAGGCTCATTCAGCCAGAAAAATACATGGTGGAGTAATTTAGCGGACTCCAACTTTTCAGATGAATATGCGGGAGATAAGAAACAAGTGCAAGCGATGGCCAGGATTAGCAGTATTTGTTTTTTCATAGGTTCTTAAGTGATGGTTAACAATTAGAATGTAAGCAGTACTCTCATGACGCGTTCAATTATAAAATCCACTACCATTCATTGTTGTTTTTGAACTTAACCCACTGGGAATGCCCAACTCTAAAAACATACGAAAACTGGCCATTGTGCTGGGAGATCAACTCGATATTCATGCGCCTCTATTTGAAGCGCTCGAACCTGAGAAAGATCGAATCTGGATGGCTGAAGTGGACGAAGAATCGACACATATCTGGTCCAGCAAGCAACGGATCGCAATATTCTTATCCGCGATGAGACATTTTCGCACAACTCTCAGGGACCAGGGTTATACGGTGGATTATCGCTATTTGGATGATAAGGAGAACCAGGGCAGCCTGAACGCAGAGCTGAGTCGTTATTTGTGCCATCATGAAGTGGATGAAATCTACATGACTCACCCCGGAGACTATCGCGTAAAGGAGAGTATTAGCCGTGTTTGTGAGGAGCAAAAGGTTCAACTAACAATCCTGGAAGACACCCACTTCATGTGCAGCCCTGACGATTTTCAAAAACATGCAGACGGGCGTAAACAGTTGCGAATGGAGTTTTTCTACCGCGAGATGCGCAGAAATCATCGAGTACTCATGGAGGGTGATCAACCCGTAGGCGGAAAATGGAACTACGACGCCAATAATCGGGAGAGTTTTGGCAAAGACGGACCGGCCTCTTTATTCCGCAGAGAGGGATCTCAACCAGATTCGATCACCCAAGAAGTGATTGATCTGGTGAATACCCATTTTGCAGATCATCCGGGAAGTCTGGATGAATTCCGCTGGCCGGTTACGCGCGAGGAGGCCCTGGTGGCCCTTGACCAATTTATCGACTGTCATCTCAGTGAGTTTGGCCGCTATCAGGATGCGATGTGGATGGGTGAAGCATTTCTCAATCACTCATTGCTGTCTTCATCGCTCAACCTGAAGCTGCTCAATCCACGGGAAGTTATCCATGCAGCCGAAAACTCCTACCAAACCCAAGGTGCACCTCTGGAATCGGTCGAAGGGTTTATCCGGCAGATACTTGGATGGCGCGAGTATGTACGCGGCATATACTGGCTTTATATGCCGGAGTATCTTGAGCGTAATGCTCTAAACGCTGAACACCCGCTACCTCAATTTTTCTGGACTGGAGAAACCGATATGCAATGCCTGTCAGAGACCATTACCCAAACATTGCGATATGGCTACGCCCATCATATCCAACGACTCATGGTTACAGGGCTATTCACCTTGCTTGCCGGGGTGGACCCCAAGGAAGTGCACGCCTGGTATCTCTCCGTTTATGTCGACGCGGTCGAGTGGGTAGAGCTACCTAACGTACTCGGTATGTCCCAATACGCAGATGGAGGAATCATGGCATCAAAACCCTATGTGGCCACCGGTAAGTATATCCAGCGTATGAGTAATTACTGCAACCATTGTAAGTATAATCCGGCTAACAGAACAGGTGAGGATGCGTGCCCATTTACGACCCTTTACTGGAATTTTCTGATGAAACATGAGACAACACTCAGCAGTAACCAACGCATGGGTATGCAGCTGAGAAACCTGAGACGCATCAGCGATTCGGAAAAAGCGGATATTATCAAACAATCTGAAGTAATTTCCTCAAAAATAGGGCTTGATAAATAGTATACATAAGTACACTATTTATCAATGCTTTCGCTTTCTGATAAACTCGCTATTCTCTCCGATGCAGCCAAATATGATGCATCCTGCGCCAGCAGTGGCACCGATAACCGTAACTCACTCAATGGCAAGGGCATAGGCTCAGCAGGGGGTATGGGGATTTGCCATAGCTACACGCCGGATGGGCGCTGCATTTCGCTGCTTAAGATCCTGATGACCAATTTCTGCATTTACGATTGCCTTTATTGTATCAATCGCAAATCAAGTAATACCCCACGGGCACGCCTCAAACCTGAGGAGATCGTTAGCCTCACCCTCAATTTTTATAAACGTAATTACATTGAAGGGCTCTTCTTAAGTTCGGGAATCATCCGCAATGCAGATTACACCATGGAGTGCATTATCGCAGTCGCCCGGACATTGCGAAAGGTGCATGATTTCCGTGGGTATATTCATCTGAAGACTATTCCCGACGCCTCCAAAGAACTGATCGCTGACGCGGGAAACTGGGCGGATCGCCTCAGCATCAATGTGGAGCTGCCTAAAAAGCAAAGCCTTGCAAAGCTTGCACCCGAAAAAAATGCAGAAGATATCGAAGCCAGCATACAGCGTATACATCAGAAGGAAGTCGAATATGAAGCTGCCAAGCGTCAAAAACCTAAAGTAAAGCCTCCCCGATTTGCACCTGCAGGGCAAAGCACCCAGATGATCGTAGGCGCAGATGATTCCAATGATCTGAATATCCTGAATCGTGCGAATACTCTCTACAATAGCTATAAATTACGCAGGGTATACTACTCTGCCTACAGCCCAATACCCGAACCCTCATCAGATTTACCACCAATCGCCCCGCCTCTTGTCCGTGAGCATCGTCTCTATCAAGCAGACTGGTTGCTGCGGTTTTATGGATTCAAAGTAGATGAGATTGTTAACGAAAGCAGCCTCGATCTGGATTTACATTGCGATCCCAAAATGAGTTGGGCCATGCGCAATCCTGATTTTTTTCCCATTGATCTAAACCAAGCCAGCCGCGAGGAAATGTTGCGCGTGCCCGGCCTGGGAGTGCGCAATGTGGATCGCATCCTGAATATCCGTCGTTGGCATCTTATACGCCTGGAGGATCTTCAAAAGATACGTATATCGCTTAAGAAGATTCTCCCGTATATCGAACTGGTCAATTATCACCCGAAGCGGGCGCACTTCAATAGCTTCCAATCGATTGAATGCTCAAGCCGACTCAATCAAATGGAGCTATTTAGCGCCAAAACCACCGCAGCCAATGGAGAGCTATGAAATACGTCCAAAACCCGCATGATCTAAAAAGCTGGATTCAGGAGGCGCGTGATTTAGTTCAGGCGGAGATCCCTCCCAATGAGGTTGAATGGGTGCCCAGTGAAGAACTGTATTTGGAACTCGAAAATCCTACACCTCTTTCTGATAAGCCCAGCATCTACGAAGTACCCAAGGCATTTCTGATACTTGCTGAAACAGTCGCATGCCATCGTAATCCTGAAAAATGGGCACTACTCTACTGCATATTGTGGAAGCTCATCTTTAAGGATAAACATTTATTACAGGTCGGGCTCGATGAAAGCGTGCGCACTTGCCAGGTCATGATTAAACAGGTACGCAGGGATTGTCATAAAATGAAGGCTTTTGTTCGATTCCGCGCACTCAGCGTAGCTGAGAACAGCGCAGAAAAGCACTATGTATCCTGGTATGAACCCGAACATCTCATCGTACAGCGTATGGCCCCTTTTTTTCAAAAGCGTTTCACCCAGATGCGTTGGTCGATCCTGACCCCGGATGAGTGTATGCACTGGAATGGCAAGAAACTGTTTTTTTCAAATGGTGCCTCCAAGGTTGATGCACCGGAGGGAGATGATTATGAAAATCTTTGGCTTACTTACTATCAAAACACCTTTAATGCGGCTCGTCTGAAAGTGAAAGCCATGCAAACTGAAATGCCTAAAAAGTATTGGAAAAACCTACCGGAAGCGACTTTGATTGAAAGCCTTATTGAAAAAGGTCAGGCGATGGATATCTCGCGTAAGTTTGACGCTCATTAAATAAGCCGATTAGGGAATGGCCATTTTCGCAAACCGATTAAAGCCGGAGCCTCCTTCACTGCCTGCATCGTAGATAATTCCATAAACCGGCTTATGCTCAAGATGATACAGGATTTGCCCGCGTACCCACGAACCATCGATATCTGTAATAATAGGCCGAACTTCAAAGGACTGTTTTTCCAGATCCACGACTGAAAGGTAAATCGATCTATCCGCCTCAGCTATGTATGTAATATACAGCGCTGCCTCATAGATCACTGCATCTGCACCCGCCTGATCGGAATCCACCGCATTGGTAATGACGCGGTGATCCGAGACACGCATCGGTGGGGACCAGTCTCCTTTAAGAGATTTCTGAGTCATATACAAAAATCCGTCCGCCTGCCGGTAAACTGCAAAGGTGTTTCCTTTCGTTTTGCAGTAAACTAAAGGAAGAATCGCCATCGATTCATCTTCAGAGGTTCCAAGACTCTCTGCCAACTGTTGAACTGAAGTTAATTCGTTGGATGGGAGCAACTGGCGAAACCATCCTTTGCCATCCCCACTTTTGTAGGCAATATTCACCGCTCCATCGTCTTGAACAGTCAGCGATGGGTTGGTTTGAGGAGCGGGAATATTTTCATCGAGTGCCCGAGGCTGCAACCAGTCTCCTGCAGGTGACCTGAGCTGATAAAGGAGTCGGTCACCATTCGCATAGACACTCACTAAACTACCATCAGGCCTGAGAGCGACATCCACTACTTGCACAGGGGGTTGCTGAATAAGACTTACCACCTCTGAGTCTACGATCCATTGGTCCGGAGTTTCCGGATGATCGGAAATGCAGAATGCATGGTAATAAACCGCATCCGAGGTCTCATGTAGGATATGAATGGTTCCGTCCGATGACAGAACCGATGCCACTCCCTCAAGATCCGCGATGCCGGGCCGGTTCGCCGCATCCACTTCAAACCAGGATTTACCTCCATCGGTAGATTTCACCATCATGAACACATTGTCAGTTTCCGTAGGTTCCATGATGAAATACAGTTCTCCATTTTTAGCTTCGTAGGGGCCTATCCGCATGGGAGTCTCCACAAAAGTTCCCCCCAAATGATAGTCCGGAACTTCTACCGTAAATTCGACTGCAGGCCCTCCTAATACTCTGCCAAGCTGGTCCACCATGCGTATTGCAAAACGATCTCCGGTTTGAACTAGATTAGGCCCATCTGCCCAGCGTCGGACGACCAGAGCCCACTCCCATTCCGCGGTAGCATTCGCATCAGTCCAACCGGGTGTGGTGGGAGCCAGGGTGATTCCTGCACCGGGCTTATAGGGTAATTGTGAAACCGCGATCAGATCTTCAGCCTCTTCACCATAAAAGTAAGCATCACACCCAATAATGCTCAAGGGAGGTGATTTTGCAGATGGGTAAGGAAAGTGATGGGCTTCCGCATAGAGCCAGGGGCTATCATTCCTGCGATATTGCAGAGAGTATTGGCGACGTTCGGAGCTGGGCCCACTTTCCACTTCGAAACGTAAACGAAAAGGAGTGTCGACGATGAGTGTTTTAGTCTCACTAATTCCGGCAGCCCAACCAAGGTCATCATCTAAATCCACAGAGAAATCCGTACGCACGCGAAAGGCAGTAACTGTATCTTCTGAATAGTCATCGGATGAAGCAGACAAAGCGGAAGAGACGGGTATTGCAGACAAACAGAAGAGAACAAGTAAATGGAGGTGTTTCATAAATAGAGTCAGTTGTATCGGTAACTAAATCCTTTGGAGGAAGATAGGGGTGGCGGTCAACAGCATAAGTAATGAGCAACGTGATTGTAACATCCTAAGAATCCCTTGACTACTCTACATAGTCGAAGATAAGGACTTAACGCTCTCACACTCAAATTAAGAATGGGGTGGATGACCGGATTTGAACCGGCGACCCCCTGAACCACAATCAGGTGCTCTAACCAACTGAGCTACAACCACCATTCAATGCGTTAAGAAAAAGAAGCAAATCTTCTGTATGCGCAAAGTCAATCGGAAAGGCGTAAGTATGCAAAAAATCAATTTCGCACTATAAGTGGCGGATCACTGCCTTACATAAACCCTGAACCACCAGTTCAGATACCGGATAAAGCTCCGGGTAGTCCGGATTTTCGGCTTTTAGGTAAGGGATCGCACCCGGCTTTTGGATGAAGCGCTTGAGCGTGGTTTCCCCATCGATTAATGCAGCAATGATGTCTCCATCCCTGGGGATGCCTTGCTGGATGATTACCGTATCACCATCCAAAATCCCTGCATCGATCATGCTATCGCCACGTACCTTAAGCGCAAATGTATTGCTGTCCGGGCGCACGCCGGCAGTTTCGATATCCAGTTGAAGCCGTCCAATTTCACCGGAGGCTTCAATACGATCCGGATATCCTGCAGCGATACTGCCATAGACGGGGATACTAAAAACATTTTCAAATTCGGGCTCCGTCTCTACCTGAGACTCATCTGTGATGCGGAAAGTGCGCGCCTGGCCGGGTATGCGGCTGATCATACCCTTTTTCTCAAGAGCGCGTAAATGGCCCATCACTGCATTGGTGCTTTTAAACTCAAAATGGTGCTGAATATCGCGAATACTCGGCCAATATCCCTGCTTTTTCAGGAAGGACTGAATGAAGTTGAGCATTTCACGTTGCCGGGCTGTAATATCTCTCATTATGAGCATATGTTTAATGCTCAATTGTATAATATCAAGCTAAAAATTCGTGAATCAACGCCAATGTACGCTCCGTGCTGCCCTGATTGCGCGTGATGACCTGCTTACCTGCATCGATCATTTGCTCGCGCTGCTTGGGGTCTTGCAGCAACTGCAATATTGCCGGGGCTAATTCATCTCCGGATTTCAGCCGCAGGGCGGCTTTTTCGGAATCAAGCTCCAGGCAGAGTGTGCGAAAGTTAGTCATCGCAGGGCCATAAATCATCGGCACACCCAAGGCAGCCGCTTCCACAGGGGTTTGCCCCTGGGTGTGCGGTGGGAAGCTCTTGCCGATTACAGCTAGATCTGCGAGTTGTAGAAATTTGCGCAGCTCTCCCGTGGTATCGGCCATGTAGACATCACCATCCTCCGATCCCAGGTTTCCGATATTAGTGGAGCGAAAATGCCATTTTAGCTGCGGATATTGTTCCAGTAACTGCTGAATCTCAGCCCGCCTTTCAGCATGCCTCGGCACTAAAATGAGCTGAACAGATAGCCCCTGCTGCCTTAAAAACGTTAACGCTTCTAATAATAGTTCCTCTTCACCCGGCCAAGTTGAGGCACCAATAAGCGTGAAGCCTTCTTTATTACTAAAGCGGGTATCTGACCATAAGTTGGCAAACTCCTTTTTGGAAATGGGTTCAGTACTGACCGCATCGAATTTCAGGTTCCCGGTAAATCGAATTTTGGATTCGGGCAGACCAAGATTGGTCAATCGCTGTTCATCCCAGCGTGAAGATACGCCTACATAAGTGAGCTGCGAGTAAAGCAAGTGAAAGATAATACGCTGCTTCTGCAGACGACGAAAACTGCGATCCGAGATACGGGCATTCACCAGCAGGATCGGAATTTGCCTGCTTTTCGCCTGCTGGATATGTTCGGGCCACAACTCCCCCTCAGTCACAATGGCTAGATCCGGCTGAATGCGGTTCCACGCCTTTGCCGATACCCACCAAAAATCGAGCGGAAAGCCAAATATACAATCCACGACATCCGCATATTTATCTTGGGCCAATGAGTAGCCGGTGCTGGTCGTTGTCGATAAGTAAAGCTCTATGCTCTGATCCTCTGCCAATTTCTTTAGTAATGTTTCTAAAGCGAGCAGCTCACCCACGCTGACAGCCTGTATCCAGACTCGCTTTTTACCTGCTGTCTTGGGCTGTTCGGGCACGTCTCCAAAACGGCTCTTCATCATCGCTCCATACCCACCCCGTTTGAGCATACGCTTGATGTAATAAGGAGATAGGAAGATAAATAAAAAAGGGAAAATAAACCGATACAACCAGATCATATGGGCATAGCAAGGTGGGTTTTGATGCGTAAATTCATGTGAATAACTTCTTTAATGTTTGCAAATCAAAAGATTAGGATACGTAACAAAGCCGTAAAAGCACACATATATGAATACTTGATTATTGATTTATCGTCTTACTCTACTATCATGCGCACTAGTTTTCAATGGAAACCATAGAAACACTCATAGAGTCCAACCTTCTGATCATAGGCTCGATACACATTGGGATCGTAGCTATATTACTGGTTATTTTTTTAAGTGCCCGCAAGGGTGATGACGAGGAAGTGCAGGAAGAAGATGAAGATGTATTTGACTATGGGATTGAAAACGAAGCCATGTTCAAACCCAGTAACGATGATGGAATGTTACACCAACCTCCGGATGATGAAGACGAGGAGGAGGATGCCGGGGGAATTTTCCTGAAAAAGCCTAAACTACAGGAAAAAGAAGAGGAAGAAGATTCGGATCTCGGCGAACCTGTCGTATTCAACTCTGAAATCCAGGAAGAAGCAGTGGTTGATCAGGGGGCCGCGATGCTTGAGGAAGTCGACTCGATCGAACCCGAGAAAATCGTGCCCGAGGAAGATACGGCCACAGTCAAATCCAAGGCTGAGATAATCGTTGATCTGCTGCAGGAGAAAGCTGATTCCACCGTTATCATCATTTCCCGCGAGGAAGATATACTCGCCATGAGCGAAACTGCGAAAAATGAGTTTCAATTTAGTGACGCGGACTACGAGGGCAAGAAGATCGACGATATCGTTTTTCTGGAACCCATCAACGAAGAGGATACTCAGGATGGCCGCAGGCTGCAACGCGCCAAAGGCAAAAGAAAAGATGACAGCCAATTTCCCTTGAATGTAGAGCTCGAAATGGCAAACCGGGAGCATGGCCTTATTTTGGTGAATATGCTCTTACTCGAAGAAAAGCCCCCTGAAGAACCTGAGCCTGAAATCAGCGAAACACCCACCCCTGAACCGGAGACGGAGGCTATTGAACCTATTGCACCTGAAGTCGCCATCGATGAACCCGAACCTGTAGAAGCCGAACCCGTAGAGACTATTCCTGCTGCCGATATTCCAGTACCGGTGGAAGTGCCCGCACCGCGCAAGCCCCTGCCCCCACCTCCCCGACCGAAGCCAAAACTCAAAAAGCAGGACGCCCAATCCACTGCCCAGGGTGGGCCCAATACCAAGCTGGTCGATACGAAAACGATGGAGATGATTTCTTCCCAGCTAAATCAGCCACTGCAGTCCATCGTGCAACTTGCAGAGCTCATATCATCGGACGAGAATGCGATCCCGCACCTTAAGAAATACGCAGTCGCAATCCAGGCGAAGAGTAATCGCATGATGTCTCAAATCGAAGAGATGTCTACACTCGTGAACGCCCAGAAAAACCAAATCGCACTCGCCGAAAAACCTTTCCATCTTAGCAAGCTGGTATCCAATATTGTAGACCTAAGCTCAGGAGTAGCGGGCAATGACCAAACCTTGAAATATCAGGCGGATGAATCAGAACTCGTAGTCATGGGGGATGAACCGTATTTCGAAAAGATCCTGACCAACCTCATTAATCTTACGATGACCGAGGGTGTTCAGGAAACCCCGGAAGAAATACGTATCGAGCTGGGATCGGAGCTGGTCAATGAACTGGAAGACAGTTCGAAGACCGTAGAGTTTGAAGGGGACAACCTGAATATCAATGCGATCCGGGAGATTCGCTTTAAGGTTAGTTTTTCGAGTGAAAACACGAATACGCGTTTTTTCGACATCTGCTTCAACCGAAGCGACGATTCAATAGCACACAAACTCGAAGTGAGTAACGAGCTAAAATCGCAAATCACCACAATACGTCTGATCAAGCAACTGGCGATCAACATGGGGGGTAAAATCGCCTTCCATGCGCATAGCCCCAGCAATAATCAATTCGACTTTCAGGTGAAGCTTCCTTGCCTCAAGGTAGCGCAATATCCCGAGTAAACTTGAGGCTACTCGGGCTGTTTACGCTTGCCGGCAAACATCTCTTTAAATCGATCCGGGTGTGATTCATCACGGGTGAATGCGAGGTATTTATGCCCTTCGTCATATTCGAGCGTATACTCCTCAAACACATCTCCCTGAAGCACCAACAACTCAATCTTTCCGTCAACGACAGAATCTGCAACCGCATCCTTGAGATGATTGAGCGAAAACTTACGACCGTTTACGCCCGAAATTTTCATACGCGGGGCCAATCCGGCTTTATCGGCAGGCGATCCCACAGCTATCGAGCTTGTGATACTACCATCCTGCATCACGTTGATGCCCAGGGATTCGCGCAGGTTCACATAGTTATAGCGCGTGTGCATATCCTCCTGATATTCACTGGGCTCATCCCGGTAGGTCAGCCGATAGCCGCACTCCTTCACAAAGCTCATATCGTATTTTTCCTGAGTATCATAAATGCGTTTCTGGATGAGCGGTGCCCAATCATATTCGACAATTTCATTCAACATATCCGGAATAGCATCCACCTCAAAGGCGACCACTCGGCCGGAGTCTCCCTTTGCGCCCAGGAAGACCTGCACAAAATCATCCAGACTTTTTTTGCCATCCGTCTGGTTACGCATAATCGCATCCACTTCGATCCAGAAAAGCATGCCCTCGGAGTAGTAATCCTGCCCGCGCCGCAAATTACTCCAGGCATTGCTGCCCCCGCGCAAGTGGTAGCTGCTTACCGTGGTATCGAGCAGTGAGCGCCATTCGCGACCGCTCTGATGCTTGAAGAACGATATGGTAGATGCGATGCTCTCCAAAAACCCTTCATAACTGAAAAGGCCGCTACGCACGGCAAGCAGATCCCCCAGATAGGTGGTAAGCCCTTCATAGATCCATAAGCCCTGGGTATCCTTAAGCGTGTGGTAATCATGGGTGACCATGCCGCTGGGCCGGTGATACTTACCGCACCAGGAATGCACAAACTCGTGCGGAAGCAGGCCGCCCATCCAAGTGTTATCGAGATCCTCAGGATCGAGCAGATCCCGCTCTCCAACGACGTTGAAGCTGCTGTCAAGATGCTCGAGGCCGGTATTATCGACCTGGTCGCTCGCCACTACAAGGAAATCATAGGTTTCAAAATGGGCGGTCCCGAAGAGATGGCCCGACTCGATCACCATGTTGCTGAGTTTGGTGATAACCTCCTCGGGCACCTGCAGCGCGCCTTTCGCCTCTGAGACTACATGCAAATAAACCGGACCCAGAATATCGCCGCTCTCCAGATCAAAGGTACGCAGGTACTCACCCATGATGAGCGGGCTGTCCATAAATGCTTCCAACGTGAGCGGTTGAAATTGGACGATGTCGGCATCGGGTGCATCCGAATCCAACGCAGATGCCCACTTCCAACCATCCGGTAATTTAAGGGATGCCTGCACATCCACACTATGGTCCTTAACGGCATCCGGGTAGACCATGCAGGTGTTCCAGTTTATGACACCGAGCTTGGCATTCCCATAACTGTCTACGCCCTTGGAATTCACGCTGGGTTGATTCAGGATGTAATCCAGCTCAACTATGATCGATTCAGCACCTTCGGGTATATCCACATGAAATACGCTGCGGTTCAGTAGATCCCGTTGCCATTCCAGGCGTTCCCCGTCCTGAGTAAACACACGGAGTCCCGCCATATTTTGAATAGGCCCACCCGGTGAATGCACACCCGGTATCCAGATAGGATAGCGAAACGTAAACGCACCGCTCTCCACCTGCATCGTCACGCGACTCTTCAGCAGCTGGCGAGGAACATCAGTCGCATCGACTTCAACCGTAAGGGTTTCGGCAGTAGTGAAGTAAGCAGAACAAAAACTGAGGGCAAAGGTAAGCAGCAAGCGTGTAACTTTCATAAGGTTACAGCCTGCAATTCGGTTCTATAAAGGCAATCCCTTATTCAAAGAAGGCCATCACCTGGAGGCTCACCAGGTTATTAACGAGGTGCATGCCCAGCTTTTCAAAAATGGAGCCGGAGCCGTAGAGGACGTTCCACTTCGTGCGGTCAAAATCGAATTGTGCCTGAAAGCCGACTCCCTGATCCAATTGAGAGATCATAGCCGGAATGTGCAGCTCTGCCTGCAAACCCTTAATCTGCATGGTCCCCTTAACCGCATAGTTTGGGCTACCGGGCAGTTTATTTTCCAAAGGCTCAGCAGATAGCAATGTAAACGAAGCCTCCGGGTACTTATCAGTTTCAAAAAAATCCGGGCTTTTCAAATGCCCGATGAGCCCTGCATTTGCTCCAGCATCAGTAAGATCGTCACAAGTGATACCATCAGCCATGTCGATAACCAACTCGCCGGCAATGGGCGCTCCGGATGCACCAATCTCAATAGAGCCCGATTTTGCGGCAAGTTTACCATCATGCTGGTTGACGAGATTACGGCCGATCCAGCGAATTTTCGTTTTTTCAAGATTGAGAGCGAACTTACCTTGTATTGCAGGGAATGCGGACTCACCGCTTGTATCCACCGAGTTTCCTGCTACCTGCCAGGCGTGAAGCCCGCCTTCGAGGATGGAAACATTGTGATAACCCGCACCCAGCAACTTGTAGATTGCAGACTCAGCGGCCTTAAATGCAGCACTCTCCCCGTATACCACAATTGGAGTATCTTGCTCCGGATACGCTTCAGCAATTTTTTCATTGAAGGCGACTTCGTATACACAGAAATTCACGGAGCCGGGAATATGGGATTCCGCAAAAACATCCGGCAGGCGAACGTCGACCAATACTTTACTTGAGTCAGCAGAGTAGTCGTTGATTGAAGTATATTGGATTTTATCGGATTCTGGCAGCATAATGCTTATAGTGTATATAAGCATTCCTTAAGTATGCAACCAAGGGCTTCAATTTTCCCGGTCAGTTATGCTCTGTACCCGCTTAATTCAATCTACTCCATCGTTTCATTATCTGATGCCAGATAAACTTTCGATGTAAATAAATATGAGTAGCCATAAGCAGGAGAAAAAGCATTGACAGCCAAAAATGAATATCTCCCCATTCGTGACGATTGAGCATCAGAAATGTCCTGCGCATGCCACTGCCCGGGGGCAAAACCCAATGGATGATTAAGCCGGTCAGGAGCAGAAACAACAAATCCAAAAATGAAGTGAAATCGATAAAGAAATTCCAATCATTGCGTTTCATAAGGGTGTTGTTTGAGGGTTAACGCACTTCGAAGTGACCCACATCTTGCAAGTGGTCCTCGGCCATACGCTTTAGCCAAGTACGGGAGTAAACAGCCTCCCGGAAGATTTTGTTTCGCTTGTCACCCCGGCGGGCGACATATTGTTGAAAGGCAAAGCGCTTTACGCCCTTTGCCCATTTCAACACATCAATTAAATCTTCCGGTGTATGCAGGCCTGGCACAACCGTGGTTCGGAACTCATAGTCCAGCTCCGAATCGCGGATCAGCCATGCGGAGCGCAGGATATTTTCCTTTTTGATGTTACTCTCTGTAAAGCGCTCATAGTCCTCGATCGGGCCCTTAAGGTCCATGGCAATGAAGTCCACAAGTCCTTCACTGATGATGTGCTGAAGCGTTTGGGGTTTAATGCCGTTGGTATCGAGCTTTACAAGAAAACCCATCTGTTTGACTTGGCAGAGAAAACCCGTCAAATCCTGCTGGAGTGTCGGCTCACCTCCGGTGATTACGACGGCATCCAGCAGATTTTTCCGGTTTTCAAGATAATCAAGTATAGGTTGCAACTCCAGCAGAGGGCCATAGCAGGCCGGCTCAACGAGCGATTGATTATGGCAATAGGGGCATCGCCAGGTGCAGCCCTGGGTAAAAATCACCGCGGCTATCTTATCCGGATAGTCGATGAGTGATGATTTTATAAAGCCTCCTATGCGCATAGAAATATTCGATAGATTATTCACATTGATGGGGTTGTGTATTTGCGATTGACCGGTCAAAGAGGAGGGTCTTGCGTCGGTCAAATTCTGCCTGCTTACCGTCATTCCACTGGGTAACGGGGCGCAGGTATCCGACAACGCGTGAGTAAACCTCGGTTTCCTCACCACAGTAGGGACATTCCGGATGTTCACCGGAAAGGTAGCCATGCTCCTCGCAGATGGAGAAGGTAGGCGTGATCGAAAAATAGGGCAGCTCATATTCATGCGCGACTTTGCGCACAAGAGCTTTCACCGCATTGATATTGTTGATGCGTTCGCCCAGAAAGAGGTGCTGCACAGTTCCGCCCGTGTAGCAGCACTGGAGGGCATCCTGGTGATCCAGCGTCTCAAACAAATCATCCGTAAAGTCCACCGGTATCTGACTGGAGTTTGTGTAGAAGGGCGCCTTTACATCTGCCCCGGCTCCATTCGCGAACTGGATACCGGGGCAACTCTTTTGATCAGACCGTGCGAGACGATAGGAAGTGCCTTCTGCCGGTGTAGCCTCGAGGTTGTAGTGATTTCCTGTCTGCTCCTGGTACTGTAGCAGGCGCTCACGCATGAATGACAGGGTATCATGCGCAAGTTTGTGACCGCGAGGAGTCGTAATGGGCTCACCGATCAGGTTCAGGCATGCTTCATTCATTCCCACCAAGCCAATGGTGGAAAAGTGATTGACCCAGTAGCGCTCGAAACGCTCCCGGATATAACGTAAATAGAAACGCGTATAGGGATAGAGATTTGCATCGGTGAGGCGCTCAAGAACGGAACGCTTTACTTCCAGGCTGTCCCGGGCGATATCCATCAACTCAGAGATGCGCGCAAAAAACTGCTCCTGATTCTCTGCCTGATAGGCGGCTCTCGGGAGGTTCAACGTCACCACACCTACACTCCCGGTCAGCGGATTCGCGCCAAAGAGACCGCCCCCGCGTTTTTCGAGCTGAGTATTATCTATGCGCAGACGGCAGCACATGGAACGCGCATCCTCCGGGCTCATGTCGCTGTTTACAAAGTTGGAGAAATAGGGCACCCCATACTTGGCGGTCATTTCCCAAAGATCGTCCCAATGGGGGTTGTTCCAATCAAAGTCACGGGTAATATTGATTGTAGGGATCGGGAAGCTCATAATACGGCCCGAAGCATCACCCTCGCTCATGATCTCAAAGAGTGCCTTGTCAAATAAGTTCATTTCCGCCTGGAATTCACCATACTTATCGATCATGACCTGCCCCCCGTAAACGACAGCCTCCTCCTTGAGGTGCCCGGGACAGGTGAGATCAAGCGTAATATTGGTAAAGGGGGTCTGAAAGCCCACCCGTGTGGGTACATTGAGATTAAAAACAAACTCCTGTAGGGCCTGCTTGATTTGGGCCTCGTCGAGCGAATCGTACCGAATATAGGGAGCCAGCAATGTGTCAAAATTGGAAAACGCCTGCGCACCGGAGGCTTCACCCTGCATGGTGTAGAAAAAATTGACGATCTGCCCCAGGGCTGAGCGGAAATGCTTGGGTGGCTGAGCGGAAAGCTTGCCACGCACTCCCTTAAAGCCACTTCTCAGAAAATCTGCCAGATCCCAGCCGACACAATATACAGAAAGCAAATTAAGGTCATGGATGTGAAGATCTCCGGCCAAATGGGCTTCGCGAATCGGCGCATCATAAATCTGCTCCAGCCAATAACTTTTCGTCGCTTCACTCGAAAGGTAATGATTCAACCCCTGCAACGAGTAAGTCATGTTGCTGTTTTCGTTTACCTGCCAGTCGAACTTGGCAAGGTATTGATCTACCCGTTGAATATCGGCATTGTTTTTTCCGCTGTTGCCCCCTTTTTTGCCGATGGAGACAGTATTAGACAGTGAGTGAGTCTTCATGTTTGGTTTCGGTATTGAGTTTATGTTTGGACGGGAACAGCGGAGCTCGACCAAGTGCGTGAAAGTATAGGCTTTTGGCAAAGAATTTTAACAAAAAACCGTGTTCGGCACTCAGTTTGAAGGGTAGCTGGACAAGCAAATTAGTAGTGATAATCAACTGATTGGGGGCACAAAGTTTACTAATGGAAATTTGATTTTTGCAGGAGCTTTGTTATGATAACCTCATGAAAACAGACACAAATCCGACGACATATCGTAAACGCCCTGCAGGGGAACGAGGACAAGCCGAGCACGGTTGGCTACATGCCCGGTTCAGCTTCTCATTTGCAGAGTATTTTGATCCGCAGCATATGAACTTTCATTCGCTGAGAGTCATGAATAACGACATTGTGGAACCTGGGGGTGGATTTCCCACACACCCACACCAAAATGCAGAAATCTTCACGTATGTGATCGAAGGTGAGCTCGAGCATAAAGACAGTATGGGCAATGGCTCGGTGATTAAGGCCGGCGATCTTCAATACATGAGTGCTGGCAAAGGTGTATTGCACAGTGAGTTTAATCCTTCCAAGGACAATCGCGTGGAGCTCTACCAGGTGTGGATACTCCCCAATGAAAACGGCGGGGAACCCCGATATGCGGAAAAACCTCTGGGAGATATGGCAGTCAAAAACGGACTGACCCTGCTCTTTTCTCCGGATGGTAAAGAAGGATCAACCGCTATCAGACAGGCAGCCGATATCTACTTTGGGCAGCTGGACGGCGGGAACAAGCTTGAAGTAGCTACGCATGCAAGCCAGCCCAACGTATGGGTGCAGGTCATTTCCGGGCAAGTCACCGTAGATGGCCATACACTTGGTAAGGCGGATGGACTTGCGATCGAAAACCAGGCTGAAGCGATTCGGATTGCAGCCAGCGAAGATTCAAAAATGTTGATCTTTCAACTCGCCAATCAATAATAAACACCATGAAGCTTAATACCCTCCCCGCAGTGATCTGCGGGGTCATTCTACTTTTAACTCAAACCATTACGCAGGCGGATGATCGCCCCCATGTGCTTTGGATCGCCGGCGATGTAAGTCACGCGATCGGGGAGCATGAATTTACGACCAGCAGTAAGATGTTGGTTGAGGCAATTAACGCTGCTGACATATCCTTCCGCGCAACTTACTCGGAAGGTTGGCCCGATCAATCGTTGTTAGAAAAAGCGGATGCAGTCGTAATCTACAGTGATGGTGAGGATAATCATGTCGCACTCGGTCAAGAAGCCGATATTCGAGCATTAATGGAAGCTAAAAAAGGGATTGCTGTCATGCATTATGCACTCGAACCTACGGCGGGTAGCCTTTCGGATCTAATGCTTGAAGCCATAGGCGGGAGATTCAAAATTGACTGGTCAGTCAATCCTATGTGGACTATGGATAAATCCCTGCTATCCAACCACATAATCACTTCCGGAGTACCGGAATTCAGCATTCGGGACGAATGGTTTTATCATTTTGAATTTCTAGATGAGGCTGAGCCGTACCTGCAAGCACATCCACCCTTATCGTCCCTCAGAGAAGACGGTCCGCGTTCGGGGAATCCTACAGTTCGTGCAGCGCTGGAAAACAATGAACCCCAAACCCTTGGATGGACCTACGAAGTGGATGGGCGACGTGCAATGGGTTTCACTGGAGCCCATTTTCACGCCAACTTCTTTCACCATGATTTTCGCAGATTGCTCATGAATGCGGTTGCCTGGGTTGCAGGTGCTGAAATTCCTGAGCAAGGGATCGAAATCGTCGTGGATCAATATCCCCGCACAATGACGATCGATGAAGCCATTGCGCGTAACAATATTGAGGATATAGATCGTCACATTGCCTTATTCCCAGAGCGCTTGCATCAGGGAGCTAATCCTCGCATGACTCCTCTACAGCAGGCCGTGTTGCGAAACCGCAGTGAAATTTCGGCTAAGCTCATTGATGCGGGTGCAGAGGTTGACCAAATAGATCGCAGTGAGCGCTCGCTGGTACATCTTGCAATGTTGCGTAAGAATCCGGAAATTTTGAAGCTATTATTGGATAACGGTGCTAGCTCTAACACCCGAGATAAAACCGGGTGGACCCCTCTTCACCATGCAGCCGCTGAAAACACACTGGATTTAGCAAAGATCATCGTGAGTGCATCCCAGACGAAACCTATGACACTGAGTAAAGCCGGAGGCACACCCCTCCATGAAGCAGCCGTGAAATCAGACGCTGAGATGATCCACTTTCTTTTGAAGAGTGGTATTGATCCCACTGTCGTTTCGTCCACGGGGGTAACTGCACTCGATCTCGCAAAAGAGTATAATAACGAAGCGGCGATCGAAATCTTAGAAGGATTGCAAAATTAATGAATCTGATGTAACCTTACTACGTCTATACATATAGAGACGCGTTTATTTAAACACTATACGGCCATGAAAAAATATCTACTCATCCCCTTACTTGGTTTTTTTATTCTTACATCGGAGGCCTACGCAGGCTATTGTGGATCACGAGGTTATAGCTCTTACGGGGGTTATTACGGGAAGAGTTATGGATCAATCGGTCTCCATATAGGCAGTCATAGGGATGCGTTTGGTCGCAGCTATTATAGTTACGGGCGACCTCGTGTGCACATCAATTATTACTCACGCTTTGGTCCGGGATACTACGGAGGTTACGATTTTCATGGTAATCGGGACTACAGCTATGGTTACTCCTACCCTTACGGATATCGCAGCTATCGACGCCCCAGCGTCTATTACGATATTGCAGTACTGAATAACGCCAAAGAACGCACTTACTCAAACCGTTCCGTAGATGCACGCGCCCAGAGGGATCAATCTTCAGTCATGGTAGAGTCGATGCGTGCATGGACTTTCCTTGCACGGGGTGAATACGTATATGCATCCCAGGCATTCTCTACGCTTTCGACGATGACGAACATCGGCAGTAATGCACCGTTTAAAACCGGTTATGCACTCACCTCTGGATTTACGGGTAATCTGGAAAGGGCTACGAGTTGGATGCGTACCGCATTCCGTACGGATGTTGAGGCCGCGTTGCAAATTCCGGACGATCCTACTATTAACGATAATATCTTCACACTGATTACAGAATATCAGCAACTCGCAGAAACAGATCCAGAGGTTACTGATAATCACTTCATGCTCGCCGCATTGAACTCCCTCATCGGTAACTATGATAAGGCAAGGGATTCATTAAGGACTGCAATTGATGGGGGTGACGATAAATTCAGCACCACCAATCTCGCTGCGTGGTTAGGGCTCGAATAACAAGCTTCCCGGCTTCTTAATTATTGCGAAAACTGTCGGCCATTACTTGATGGCTCTTGCTTTGGTAATTTACGAGTGTAACCACTTGGCTATCGATTTGCTTAATCATTAACTCGATCTGCGTAGCAGGCGTATTCCAACGTGCCGATTTTTCAAGGGCACCCTCCAGAACCGCCAAGCCTTGGTCCACGTAATTATTTCTTGACCAGTCCGTAAGCCAATCATCCTCCACAGATATAGGCTCACCGTATATCTGGGTGATCATACCCAAAATATTCTCATAATCATTGAGGTATAGGCGGGCATCATCGTGCTGCAGATCAATTTGATACTCCGCAGCGCCTAAACGACCCCAATGAAAACGATAACGTGCAATCGCCTGATATTGCTTAAAGTTTCCCTGATACTCAAGAACGTCATCATTTTCGCTTAATAGCCGCCATGGCTCAGATTCCTTAACCTCAAAAGGGTACTGCCCCCAGCATGCAAATCGAAATTGCCCACCTCTTTCCGTGGGTATCTCACCCAACTCTATTCTACGCCCATCACTCGTCTCTATGAAATCCGCATGCAATGCTACGGATAACACCCACGCACAAACTACAACCGCAACCCCCTTCAGCATGTTCGAATAATGGTTGAAATCCTACAGACGCTCAAGCTAAATTCGTTCAGTGTCGATTATGAATCCTTACGATAGCTATCAAGCCTTCGAGACCAGTCTGAATTCACAACAGATTAATCAACTACGTAGACAAGCCGCACTCATCAAAAGCTCCTACGAAAAGCTGACCGGAAAAGCTTATTTTGGCACTGAGCAGCCCGATACTTTACAGGCAATGTGGAATGCACCATGGGTTCAGCTTTCTCATGGCACCGAACCTGATCCGGTCTTCAATTTTGCCAACCAGGCTGCTCTCAAGCTGTTCGAAATGGACTTTTCTGAAATAACGCAACTACCCTCCCGGTATTCGGCTGAGCCCATGCACCGGGATGAACGAGCCAACCTGCTCTACAAAGTAAACACTCAGGGGTACATCGATGACTACGCAGGCATAAGAATTTCCAAAAGCGGGAAACGTTTCAAAATTACAAACGCCACAGTATTCAACCTTATAGATGATCATAATACGTCTAAAGGACAAGCAGCCCGCTTTTCTGAAGTCAGAATAATTCAAAATAGCCAACATGATTCAACTATTTAGTTGAATTTAAATAAAATTTATCAAACATGAATATGATGAGTACCTTTCAACAAAGCACCCTGGATTTCCTCTCTGAATTACAGGATAACAACAACCGTGAGTGGTTCACCGAAAATAAAAAGCGATACAAAGCTGAAGTGGAGCAACCGGGCAAAAGCTTTTATCAGAGCGTGAGCACCGAATTAGAAAAGCATTTTGCTGCTCCCTTCTCCGGTAAGGTATTCAGAATATATCGGGACGTCCGTTTCTCCAAAGATAAAACTCCCTATAATACTCATATTCGTATGGCGTGGTGGAGCCAGGCCGAACCTTTAATCAACCCTGGCTTCTACTTATCGCTCGAAGCCAATAATATTTCTGTAGGTGCAGGCCGATTTGAATTTGAGAAACCCGCATTGGAAGTCTACAGAAACGCAGTGGTTGATGATAACTCCGGGCAACAATTATCGCAAATACTCCAAAAAGCACATCAGTCCAATCTGCAGTTAAGAGAGCCCGATCTTAAGAAGGTCCCACCTGGTTTTGATCCTAAGGGCCCCCGCGCAGAGCTTCTGAAATATAAAGGCATACATCTTTGGGTTGATGACCTTCAACAGGATATAGCTTTTGGCGAATCCGGCCCCCAGAATCTGATGAAGCAATTTAAGAGATTCCAAGGTTTGTACAACTGGCTAATTCAATTAAAAGGAAAATGATACGCACAAAATAACGGCGCGTTAGGGTATTTCGCCTGAATAAACTTATCCGTTTGTGTTTACTCCGATTAAACAAACTGCGAGTACTAAACAGTTATACTGCTAAGCACGTTACAAGCCTGCCATTTACACTTTTTTTACTTGAACCGAAGCTTGTATTTCCATTTTGTTCAATCGCTCGATGGCTATGTAGATTTTCAATCACCGCTCAAACCTACCTTTTAAAGTTAAATTCGCCCTAACTCCTTATCATGAAGACTTACCCCTCTTGTCTTTTGGTTGTTTGTGTTCTGCTGTTTACGTTTACTCTCCAAGCTGGTGAGACATTTCCAGGCTATGTAAAAATACAGAACGTCCGGAGCGGTCAATTCTTAGAAGCATCCCGCATACTGGACGAAAGCGATAACCCCACGGATTCATTCCACGTGTGGCAGGTACCGGAAAATGATGAATATGCACAACAGTGGGAAATTATCTGGCTCGGCGACAATAACTACAAAATTATCAATCGCGAATTTAAAAAACTCTTGGCCGTTAAGAACCGTTCGCGTATATCCGGAGCTGATCTCGAGCTGGAGGATCTCACGCAGTTATCCAATCAGATCTGGATATCAGACTTTCTCAGGGGATACCATCGGTTCACCAATCAGAACTCTGGAAGAGCCTTGGATCTACCCGGTGGTAACCTCGCCCACAATACCTTCATCAAGGTATATCCACCGAGTGAGCAGTATAACCAACTCTGGAGAATCATTCCCATTGAGCAGGAGTTCAGGGGTCAGCACTTCATAGAAAATGAGCATCTTCGAGTGGGTATTGATACTAATAGCGGCGCGGCTATATCCTGGATTTCGGAAAAGGGACCAAGAATAAACAAGAACCTGGTAAATACCTTTGATCGGGGAAGATACATCCAGCAATCATACTATGCCGGAGAAGTATTAAGTCGAAGAGAAGAAGGCCAATCCTTCCACTGGAGCCCATTCCCATGGAACCCCATACAATCCGGCGATTTCTTTAAAAATCAACCCGTCGTTATGGACATGGAGAACACTCAAGAAGTGCTCTACACACGCACCCGTCCCCTTCTCTGGGATATGGATAACGAGTTTGCCCAGGCTTATATGGAGCAGTGGATCAGCCTGGAAGGCAATCAAATCGTCTACACAGCAAGGATGACCCGCTTTGTTGCAGACGAAAGATGGGGGGTAAAACCGCACCTTCAGGAGCTACCGGCACTCTACCTGATTGCAGATCTGCACAATTTCTACAGCTACACCGGAGATCATCCCTGGACGTTTCAGCTAAACCCCCTGGAAACCGGCAAAATCTGGGAAGACTGGACAACCCACGAATCCTGGGTGGCTGCCGTAGATGATCAATTATGGGGAGTCGGCGTCTATTTACCCGGTATCAGCCATTTCAAGGGTGGCCTCTACTTAAGACCTTATGGCCATTCAAAGTCCGATCAAACCTCATATATTTCGCCTCAGATAAAACTTGCTCTACAGCCGAACGACGTATTCGAGTATCGGTGCTATTTTATTGTGGGGCGTCTCAATGAGATCCAGCATGCCGTTTACGTCCGTAAACACTTAGAGGATGTTAGGAGGCTGCAGGAAGAAGACAACGACGATGATGAATAAAAAAAGGCCCGATTACTCGGACCTTTAAAAGTTAATCAACGATAAGTTGAAACAGCTTAGCCAGCCTTACCTACGGTTTCACCAGCTGCCTTCCAACCGCTGATTCCGCCAGAGTAGTGATGCACGTCTGTGTAACCCATGGAAGCTACCAATTGAGCTGCTTTCTTATAAGCACCACACTTGGGGCCACCACAATAAGCTACGATGAATGCGTTCTTATCTTCCGGGAGCATTGCCATCAATGACTCCTTATTAACGGATGCAAAATCAATCGCACCGGGAATGTGACCACTCTTAAAAGACTTTGAGCCATTCACATCGATTAAGGTAACAGTACCCTTCTTAATAGCCTTCGTAAGCGTAGCATGATCCACATCCGGGAAAGCAACTGCTTTTACAGCGGTTGCTGTAGCTTTTGCTTTTTTATCTGAATCACACTTCTTGCAGTCACTGCAATTACCAGCGAATGCTGTTGATACACTAAGGATTGCTGCACAAGCAGCGAGAGTAAGGATTTTAGTAATATTTGCCATAGTCCTTACAAAACGAACTTATTGCTCCTAGTATTTCATTTAATTCAAAAAAAATGCAGAAATTGCGCATTTTTTTATAATTAAGAAGATGAACCGCTTAATTGGTAGCTACTTGTGTGGGTAGGGAGCGACTCTTAACCACAAAAATAATAGGCTGTCGAGCAATTGCATTGCTCATACGCGATTCATAGCGCCATTTCTTTACCATGTTTTTTGAAAAACGAGTTAACGCACGATCCGTGCTAGTAAGTACCTTAATGTTCTGTACTTTTCCCGACTTATTAATCCTGTATTCAAGAATGACCTCACCCGATTTACCAACGATAGAGTCTGGAATTTCAGGCACCCTTTGCACGACCGCTATGGGTGCGTTGCCATCGACTTCATACACATTCAACTGAACAACGTCGTCGCGCGCAACCAAATGCACGGATAGGCTCAATGCCCAGAAAACAAGCAATTTTCTCATAATCTCCTCCTTTAGGAATATATTCCTAATCGGCGGAAATTCAACGAGACTTAGCAGGAATTACCCTAATCAGGTAACTCCCTCTACGTTACTTTCCTGGTGAAAGGTTAGCTCCTCGCCCGATTCATCCACATTTACCTGAATGGGCTCACCTGCCTTGATCGTTCCCGCTAGCAATGACTCCGCCAATGCATCCTCAATGTATCGCTCAACGGCACGTCGTAGCGGACGGGCTCCCAACTTATCATCGTAGCCTTTTTCCACGAGGAATTCTTGAGCTTCGTCCGAAATCACAAGCTCGATCTCACGCTGCTCAAGACGTTTGGCAACGTTATCGATTTCAAGCTTCACGATCTGCTTCATGTCTTCGCGGCTCAGTGAGCGGAAAATGACCATCTCATTGAGACGATTTAAGAATTCCGGCTTAAACGCTTTCTTGGTTTCATCCACAATTTTGTCTTTGATTTTCTCAAATTCAAATTCGCCGCTATCGTCCATGTTGAAACCCACGAAGTTATTCTTCTGGATCAGGTGCGCTCCCACATTCGACGTCATGATCAAAATGGTATTCCGGAAATCCACCTTACGTCCAAGACTGTCAGTCAATCGCCCATCTTCGAGCACCTGTAATAACAGCTGCACAACATCCGGGTGGGCTTTTTCGATCTCGTCGAGCAAGATTACAGAGTAAGCCTTGCGTCGCACAGCTTCGGTAAGCTGACCACCTTCTTCATAACCTACATAGCCCGGGGGTGAGCCAATCAGGCGGGATACCGAAAACTTCTCCATATATTCAGACATATCGATCTGAATAATGGCATCCCGATCTCCAAACATATACTCCGCCAGCATCTTCGCCAAGTGAGTCTTACCGACACCTGTCGGTCCCAGGAACATAAATGAACCAATAGGTCTGCGTGGATCCTTAAGGTCTGCACGTGAACGGCGCAGGGCCTTCGCAATTACTTGGGTCGCCTCATCCTGCCCGATGACTACCTGCTGAAGCTCAGTTTCAAGCTTGAGCAATTTCTCACTCTCCTTTTGCCCCATGCGCTTCAACGGCACTCCCGTCCAGTCAGAAACTACCTGCAAAATCTCATCTTCATCAACGATGATACGCGTCTCCTCACGCTCCTTTTTCCATTCTTCGAGGCGGCGTTCGCGCTTCTGCGTTAAGCTTTTTTCCTCATCGCGGAATTTTGCAGCCTCTTCAAATTGCTGCGCACTGATTGCAGACTCTTTCGCTTCACATACCTTCTCGATCTCTTCGCTGATCGCATCCAGATCTTCCGGGCGCTTCAGCGAGTCGATGCGCGCACGCGAGCCACTCTCATCGAGGACATCAATCGCCTTATCCGGGAGGAAGCGGCCCGTGATATAACGGTCTGATAAACGCGCAGAAACCTCCAGTGCCTTATCCGTAAATTCCACGTTATGATGCTCCTCATATTTGCGGCGGATGCCTCGCAAAATTTCTACCGTATCCGTTACCGAAGGAGCGTCGACTTTCACAGATTGGAAACGACGGTCCAGGGCGCTATCCTTTTCGATATACTTACGATACTCAGAAAGGGTCGTTGCACCGATACACTGCAGCTCTCCACGACTCAATGCCGGCTTAAATATATTGGATGCATCCATAGCACCCTCAGCTGCACCAGCTCCGACGATCGTATGCAGCTCATCTATAAAGATGATTACGTTTTTCGTGCGGCGGATTTCATCCATTACCGCCTTAATGCGTTCTTCAAATTGTCCGCGGTATTTGGTTCCGGCCACCATGAGTGCGAGGTCCAGAGTAATGACTCGCTTATCCAGGATAATCTCAGGCACATTGCCTTGGGCGATTTCCTGCGCAAGCCCTTCCACGATCGCCGTTTTCCCGACCCCCGCTTCTCCGATCAATACCGGATTGTTTTTCGTACGACGGCATAAAATCTGGATTACACGGCGAATCTCCTTCTGCCGTCCTACCACCGGATCCATCTCACCCTTCTTGGCAAGCTCAGTCAAATCACGACCAAATGCCTTCAGTGCAGGAGTTTTCGGGTCTTTCTTTTCTTCGGCGCTACCACCTACCCCCGCAGGTGTATTTTCACCGGCATCCTGCGATTCCCCACGGTCGTTAGTAAAATCAGGGTCAAGCTCTGCGAGAATCTCATTGCGGCAGCTGTCGATATCGATCTCCAGGGACTTCAATACCCGAGCCGCCACACCCTCACCTTCACGTAAAAGGCCAAGCAGGATATGCTCAGTGCCTACATAGCTGTGGTTGAGCGCCTTCGCTTCTTTACCCGCCAGTGCTAACACTTTCTTCACACGGGGAGTGTATGGAATGTTACCGGTCGGCTTAGTATCCGGACCTTTGGGCACTTGCTTTTCAACGGCATCCCGAACAGAATCCAAACCCAGGCCCAACCGCTGCAGAACATTCACGGCAACCCCCTGCCCCAAATTGATGAGCCCCAGCAAAATGTGCTCGGTGCCTACATAATTGTGGTGAAAACGGTCTGCCTCTTTACGTGCAAGTGCCAGCACTTGTTGCGCACGCGGTGTGAAATTGTTCATCGGTTCCATAAAATCCTATTCTCTTTAAAATATAGCAAAACTAAGCACATTAATAAATCTAACGGCTTCTATCAAAATTATCAACTTTCTTATTAAAACTACCCTCAAAATCTAGGGAGATCTCATCCGGCTCGGGTATATCCTTGAGAACTTCCTTTACTCTGAGCGCACGTAATTCATCCCTCGCTTCAGTATCTAATACTCGCTTATTCGAAAATTGCAAATGAGCCGGCTGTATCTGAATGAAGAGACTGTCCACGATTTCCCTCACCGTCACCGGGAGCACATTAACATCACTGGCTAGACGGAGCAACGAAAGTAGATTCATCGCTTCGGAAGAGCTTAGCAGCTTAGAAAATTTTAATACACCAAATGCGCGGCTGATACGGTCCATCACCTTGGCACGATCCTGCTCGAATAACCGTATCCGGGCATACTGCTCCTGCTCAATGATAGTCTCGAGCACATGATGCAATCGCTGGATTATGACATCCTCAGTCTCTCCAAGGGTTTGCTGATTCGAAATCTGAAAAATACTGCCCAGTGGATCCGACGATTCCCCGAATAATCCGCGGGAAACGATGCCGAGCTGATTGACCGCACGCACCACTTTTTCCATTTCCTTATTCACGACCAATGCAGGTAAGTGCAGCATCGCAGAAGCACGCATTGCAGTCCCCAAGTTTGTAGGGCAGGCCGTTATGTAGCCAAACTTTTCGTGGTAAGCATAGTCGAGCCGCTTCTCCAGCTCATCGTCCAGTGTATTGGCGGATTGCCAGAGCTCATCAAACGCTAGGCCAGGAGACATCACCTGAATACGCAGGTGATCTTCCTCATTGATCATGATCGAAGTCTGCTGGCTCTCATGGATCACCACACCCGAGCCCGGCTGCCCTTCACTCAGCTCCTTGCTGATTAAATGCTTTTCAACCAGGAGCATGCGTTCCATCTCATCGAGCGCTTCAATGTCAAAATTCACCGATGGGCTGATTTGCGGCACATTTTCAATCGCCTGCTTACACTGGTTAAACACCCGTTCGCGTTGATTGCGATCCGACCAACCCGGAAAGAAAAACCCGTTCAAATTACGCGCGAGACGGATACGCCCCATCAATACAATCGGCTGCGAACCACTTGCTTCCAGCGCGGAGCTTTGCTCTCGATTGAATAACTGGTTGATGGACGTCATGATGCCTTTGTCTCGCTCAGTGCGGTCATGCTTTCCTCAAGCTCCACGATCTTATCCCGGAGAATGGCTGCCTGCTCAAAATCCTCATTGGTGATCGCAGCATCCAGATCCGAACGTACCTGCCGTATCTCCTTGGTCAACCCTACCCGCTTCAGCGCAATCTCCGGAGCCTTCCCATTATGCTCTACCCCATAGTGCATGTCCTTGATGATCACATCCACGGCAGCCGTAAAATGATTAAAGCAATCCGGGCAGCCCAAACGCCCCCGTTTTTCAAAATCTTTGTAAGTGAAACCACAGGTCGGACAGCTCGAATTATCCGCCGTAATCTTGGTCACCTTGGGCTGAGGGTCAAAAATCTCAGAGATCGAAAAGTTCCCCGGATCGATCACCTCTTTTTTAAGCGGGCATTCCTCACACATGTCCAACTTGTAAACTTTGTTGTTTACGATTTGGGAAAAGTGAATTGTCGCCTTCTTATTACAATGCGAACACTGTTCAGGTCGTGCCATAAGTCAGAATGTTCTAGTTTATCGATATAGCAAATACTATGCATTTATCTTGCCTGTTTTTCAAATCACGCAATCAGAGCATGGTTCCCTCAACAGAAACTTTTTCCAGAAAGCGCTTGAGAAATGCTTTGGTCGTCTCCCCGGGCACCCCATTTCCGATGGTACGACCATCGACTTCAATCACGGGAACCACCTCAGCGGCCGTCCCGGTCAGGAAGCATTCATCTGCAATCCACACGTCATAACGTGTCAGGGTTTTTTCTTCGAGAGGGACACCCAGTTCCTCCGCAATATCGATCGCCACCTGCCGGGTAATTCCCTTCAATGCACCGGTAGAAGGTGGAGGAGTAAGCAACACTCCCTTGTGCATCAAAAAGATATTATCACCCGTACATTCGGCAACGTAGCCGCCCTCATCGAGCATAATCGCTTCCTCACATCCCCCTTGATGAGCCTCCATTTTCGCGAGGATATTATTCACGTAATTCAGCGATTTGATCATTGGTGGCAGCACGGCCGGTCCCGAGCGACGTGTCGGAACAGTTATGATTTTGAGCCCTTTCTCGTAGTATTCATGCGGATATAGCTGGATGCGGTCCGCAATAATGATGATCGATGGGTTCGGGCAACTCCGGGGTGATAACCCAAGACTGCCCACTCCGCGCGTAACGATCAGGCGGATATATCCATCCGTTATACCATTGACTCTGCAGGTTTCACAAACCGCATCTGAAATCTCCTGGCGGCTCCACGGCAAATCCAACATCAGGGCCTTGGCAGAATACTCAAGCCGTTCCAAGTGCTCATCCAGCTTAAAGACGCAACTATTGTACACCCGGATGCCCTCAAACACTCCATCGCCGTATAACAATCCATGATCGAAGACCGAAATCTTCGCATCCGATTTGTCGACGAGTTGACCGTCCAGATATATTTTTAGTTCGTTGCTCATTGAGATATATTTACTGAATTACGGATAACAGAATTAACCACTAATTGCTGTGCGGATGCATTTCAGTGTCAAGTAAGTAACCGGGGAAATCCTGAGAATATTAATAAAACTCTAAAATAGCTGAGAGGAACCATTTCAACTAAGTTGGGTCACTCTGGCCCAAACACAGGGACATCTTTAATCGGTATTTCCCACTTTCAGGTTGACCACAGTCGCCCCCCAACCCGAAGGGCCCGCACTGTCGAGTCCGTATGAAAGCACCTGAGGATGTTTTGCGAGAAATGCATGCACCCTCGTTTTCTGCACCCCAATCCCTTTGCCGTGGATCACGCGTATCGGGGTGATGTTCTTTTCCAGGCAGACGCGTATGTATTCTTCGACTACATCAATTGTTTCTGAGGGTCTGAATGGATGCAGATCCAGAACACCATCTACCGGCAACTCAACGATATCATCCTCATGTAAATCATTTTCAGGCATTATAGGATTGCTTTTCTAGAAATATTGACTGATTAGTCAGTATATGGACAGAAAATCCCTTATTTTGCAAGCCGCTTTCAACCTGTTTGTAGAAAAAGGTTACCATAATACCTCTACGGCTCTCATTTCTAAAACGGCTGGGGTTTCCACGGGCATTCTCTTTCATCACTTTAGCTCAAAAGAAGCAGTTGCATGTGAGCTCTATCAAAACTGCCTGAACCAGTTCTACGAAACCGCTTTTAGCGAAGTTGAATGGACTTGGCAGGAATCGATAGAAGAAGGCTTCCTGAAGCTCTGTGAAAATCTGATTGAGTGGACTACCGCTAACTCCACTCAACTCGGATACATACGCCAGTTTGAACAGGCAATCATTCAACAGGTAAGTACCGAGTTACTCTCTGATGATCTCCACGATCCTCTGGAGCCTATCCTCCACTTATTCGAGCAGGCCGTGATCCTGGGAGAAATCAGGGAATTCGAACCTCAGCTGCTCTGGCAGTGGATATACCACTCCAGCCTCGCCATTTGTGATTCACAGATAAGCGACATCGCATCACAGCCGTCGTTTCCCCCGGTCATTTGGGATGCGGTCAGCGCCTGATCATTCACGCCCGTCTTCTTCGATCACATCCAGCGTTTCATCGATCAGATTCAATTCAGGCAGATCCCGCTCGGAACCCGCATTAAGACTTTTAAATCGACGCGCTTTCGGTAGCAGTCGTTTTTCAGTGGAGCGCACAGTCTTGTTAAATTGTCCCACGACCGCATTCAAATTCCGCCGCATGCCGGCAAAGTGCTCAAGCATGATCACCACACTGTCATAAAGCTCGCGTCCCGACTTACTGATCTCATCCGCCTTTTCCGCAATCTCCTGATTACGCCAACCATAGGCAATCGACTTCAGTAGCGCGATCAAAGTAGTCGGCGTAGCAATCAGAACTTTCTTATCGACCCCATACTCAATCAACTCAGGATCTTGTTGAAGCGCCGCTGAATAAAACACCTCGCCGGGCAAGAACAGCACTACAAACTCCGGGCTTTCCTCAAGCTGCACATGGTAAGCCTTCTGCCCGAGCTTTTTTAAATGCTCGCGGATTTGCCGTGCGTGAAGATCAAGCAACCGTTTCTGCTCATTAATATCCGTGGTATTTTGTGCCTCCAGATAATTTCCAAGGGGAGCTTTCGCATCGACGATCACCTTACGTTTATTCGGCAGATTAATCACCAGATCCGGTATTAGCTTATTCTCATCCCCCGCAATGTTCTTCTGCTCGATAAAATCCACGTAGTTAATCATTCCGGATATCTCAATCGTACGGCGTAGATGAATCTCACCCCACTGCCCACGGACGGAAGGTGCCTTTAAAGCTGATGCCAGATTATGCGTCTCGAGGCGGGTTTCCTCATGGGCTTTCATGAGGCTTTGTACCAACTCAGAGATCCCCGACAACTGAGCCACCCGTCGCTTTTCAATATCCGAAATACGCTCGTTAAACTGTTTCAAGCCTTCATTAATGGGCTTCACCATATTATTGATGGCCTCCTGCTTCACATCCAGTTCGCCTTTTGCGCCCTCTTTCAGCTTCTCAAAAGTCGCGTTCGCCAGCTTCAAAAACTGCTCATTGCTGGACTTAAGCGCATCCGAGGAGAGTGCCTTAAACGCATCCGTCAGTTTCTGTTCCGCCTGGCGAAATGCATCCAGCTTGGCTTCATAAGCCTCTACATCTTTCTCGATGCGGGTCTTCAGCTCGACCACCTGTTTTTCAAATTCACGGTTCTCCGCAATCAATGCTTCCGCTTTAGCCTGCGCTTCCTCAAGCTGCTTGCCGAGAGCACTCCTCAACTTCGCCTCAGAGCTGACCTTGCCCCCCAGATAAGCCACCGCTCCCAGCAAAACAACGACCACCACTGACAATATATAAATCCACTCCATAATCCAAAAATCAGAACCCACTCTAAAAACGAGTTTGAACAATTCTCATAAAAATTATTCTGAATCATTAGCACATTCTCTATGCAAACACAAAGGAAAGTATTCAGAAGCATCCTACTTTCGGGAATTCTTAAGTCCCTGTCGATAGTCACAATTTCGCTTTTAATCGCGGTCTCCAGCCAAGCCGACGACAAGGAGAAAACACCCGCTGAGGAACTCATGGAGATCATTGAGATGGAGAACGCGCTAAAAGGCCGCCTGCAGGAAGACATTCGCGAAGACTACCTGATCAGCGAGTTTGAGCTCCGTGCCCGCCGCATCCGCACGGCATATGAAGATTACACTGAGAAGTATCCGGACGATCTCTATGGTAATATCCTTTTTGGCAAATTCCTGCGCATGGTGGATGATATGGATGAAGCCCACGAATATTTCCTGAAAGCTTATGCAATCGATCCAGACGTCGCGGTCGTCCGGCAACAAATGGCGAACTACCTCGCCGAGTCCGGCAAAATCCAGGAAGCCCTGGACCACCTTCGGGCAGCAATTCGCCTCGAGCCCGACGTAGCCCAATATCATTATCAGCTCGGTGAGCTTCTGCACATTTATCGCGCCGTTTACCTGGGTCGTGAACTGCTTACTCAGGAAGAACTGGAAGCCCTCATGCACCGCTCTTTTGCAGAAGCCCACTACCTTGCGCCCGATGTCCGCGATTATCAGGCGCGCTATGCGGAGTCCTTTTTTGATATTACTGAGCCGAATTGGACAGTGGCCCTTACGTTGTGGAATAACCTCCTGGAGACCACCCAAAACCTATTCGAGCGTGATGTCTTTCGCTTGCAAAAGGCACGCGTCCTGACAGCTCTTGAAGACTACGCAAACGCGCGTGAAGTCATCGAATCCGTCACGGATACATCGCTTCTAAGGACCCGTCGCGAAATGCTGGATAATCTCCCCTCAGGCAACGACGGATAGCGCACACTGCTCGCAGGCCTCGTTGATCTCCTGGAAGAAATCGTTCCCCTTATCATCTACCAGAATGTAAGCGGGGAAATCTTCGACTTCGATCTTCCAGATCGCCTCCATCCCAAACTCGGGATAAGCCAGCACCTCGACTTTTTTGATATGATCCTGAGCAATCAACGCCGCAGGGCCACCGGTCGAGCCTAAATAAAAACCTCCATACTCCGCACAACTTTCGGTCACCTGTTTGCTGCGGTTCCCCTTGGCCATCATGATCATCGAGCCCCCCACAGCCTGGAAACGCTTTACGTAGGAGTCCATGCGTCCGGCTGTTGTCGGTCCGAATGAACCGGAAGCCATCCCCTCCGGCTTCTTAGCCGGGCCGGCATAATATATGGGGTGATTCTTGAAATATTCCGGTAAATCTCCGGTTTCCTCCAGGATTTCCAATAACTTCGCATGTGCAATATCCCGAGCAACTACGACAGTTCCCGTTAGCTTGAGCTCTGTCTTAATCGGATATTGACTGAGCTGCGCGAGCACCTCCTTCATCGGGCGATTCAAATCCACGCTGACGACCCCCTCGTAATTCGGCTCACGCATGTGATCCGGGATAAACCGCCCCGGATTGGTTTCCAGCTTTTCGATCCAGATTCCGTCCTTATTAATCTTCGCTTTCACATTACGGTCCGCAGAACAGGAAACCCCCAGCCCCACCGGGCAGGATGCCCCATGACGCGGCAAACGAATGATCCGAACATCCAGCGCAAAGTACTTGCCTCCAAACTGCGCCCCAAAGCCGATCTTGCGGCTCATCTCAAGCACCTCCTGCTCAAGCTTGAGATCCCGGAAAGCCTGGCCATGCTCATTCCCCTCCGTGGGCAGCTCGTCCAAATACTTGGTAGAGGCCATCTTTACATATTTCATGGTCGCCTCAGCACTGGTACCGCCAATAACAAATGCGATGTGATACGGAGGACAGGCAGCCGTACCAAGCATACCCATCTTGCGGATCATAAACTGCATGAGGCTCTTCGGGTTGAGCAAAGCCTTGGTCTCCTGATAGAGAAAGCTCTTATTCGCGGAGCCCCCACCTTTCGCAACAAAGAGGAACTCATACTCCGCACCCGATTTTGCATAAATATCAATCTGTGCAGGCAAATTCGTACCACTGTTTTTCTCCTTAAACATATCGAGCGGCATCGTCTGAGAGTAGCGCAAATGCTCCGTCGTATAAGTATCGTAGATCCCATGCGAAAGCGCTTCCTCGTCCTTGCCGCCGGTCCACACTTGTTGTCCCTTCTTACCAAATACGATCGCAGTACCCGTATCCTGGCAAAACGGCAAAATGCCATGAGCGGATACCTCCGCATTCTTAAGCATGCGCAGGGCCACATTCTTATCGGTTTGGGTGGCTTCAGCGTCTTCCAAAATAGCAGATACCATTTCCAGATGCTCGGTGCGCAGGAAAAAATTGATATCCCGAAACGCAGCCTTGGAAAGCTGCCTCAACCCCTCAGGATCAACCTTCAGGACCTCCTCGCCTTCAAACTCGCCTACTGAAACATAATCATTGGTAAGCAAGCGGTATTCAGTTTTATCCGCTCCCAAAGGAATCGGATTTTGATAATAGAATGCAGGTGTACCCATATTAATTAGAATAATTAATAGTCAGACCATCGCAAATCAATATTATTTACTGAATTCGGCGACATTTAGAGCGATCTTAGACTGGCTGCATTACTCACAGGAGGCGCAGGCTTGGGGTAAACTTCGGTTTCGGAATGATTCCAGGCATATTGATGAATCGCCTGATTAATCTCGCCGGAAAAACAAAGCTCTAATCCATTCAATGGGAAAAAGATCGCATGATACTCATCCAAAAAAGAAACCATATTTAAGCACAACACAAGAAACGCCTTTACAAAGGAAGGCTGTATGCGAAAAGTTAAACCCGGTAATATGGGTGCTACAATAAACTTTCCCCGATAAGATTTATCGCAAATATAGAGCTCCAGCTGCTCACGTGGTACGGCATAAAAACCAATAATACTCGGGTTATTGTAGGGTATCTTAGCAACCTCCATGAAACCATGCTTCACCGGGTTAATTCCGTTCCAGCGCTTACCTTGCATAATACCCATTTCAATGATCTCGCTTAACTCCTCTTTGCTGCGATGATAGAAAACAAGATTCAACCACCGCTTCCCGTCAAAGTGATGCGTCTCTAACCATTTTCCTTTAGGTATTTCCGTCATTGGAGGTTTCAAGTATTCCCTTTACTAAAAATCGGCTAGATTTGCAATCTCCTAAATATATTAGAGAAAAATAAAAACCGCCTGGTTTAGATGAGTTGGAAGGAAATTGAAAAACCAGGCGGCTTTTTTAAAAGGAACCATCAATTGGATAACCCTATTATCGTAATATCATTAATTATATTTAGCATTTTCGGCAATTTTGTAATAAAATTATTATAATTGGAGAATTTGCTTTATAATTTCAGGTAAAAGAGACCACTTCCTGGGATGTAAGCCGGATTCTGTCACCTGATAAATCAGGGGTCACTCATTTATCTAGGAGCATAAATGCCCCTCTCTGCCCAAAGGCAAAGTGCAGCATACCCGAGACTATTGAGCGGGTCACTCAGCCTCCTATTCTGCCTTGCACCGGATGGGGTTTATCCTGCCTCATCGATTACTCTTTGAGCGGTGGGCTCTTACCCCACCTTTTCACCCTTATTCTGCTTGCACAGAACGGTTTGTTTTCTGTGACACTTTCCGTCGACGTACATTCACGCACGCCTCCCTTGCTTTCACAAGGCATCCTACCCTATGGTGTCCGGACTTTCCTCTGTTCCCTCTGTCAAGGAACAGCGAGCAACTTCCCAGGAAGTGATCGTAGTTAAAACAAGCATATTTCGCTCTAAGGCTCAAGCCCAAAGCACACTCAAGCACCCACGTATACCATTCGCCCACAATTATCACAGGCGACCACTGAGCCAATCTTGGCTTTTTTGAGTATATCATTGGATACCCGCATATGGCAGCCTGTGCATTGTTGTCCACTCAGTTCCACGATATAAGGGGTTCGCTTGATCTGCGTCTTAAGCCGCTCAAAAAAGCGAAGGTGCTCCACGTCCATGCGCGACTTTTGGTCTTCCAGTGCCACTTCAGCTTCCTGTAGCATTGCTTTAAACCGCTCATCTTTCGCCTGCCATTCATCGATCTGCTGCTTCACAAATCCGATGCGTCGCTCAGCGGTTTCATTGACCTCCTTGAGCTGAGCCTGATCTCCATCCAGCTCGTCCATTAGCATCAGCTCCTCGTCCTCAAGGTCAGAAATCTTAGCCTGTGCAGTCTCGATCTCTTTATTCAGCGCCTCAAATTCCTCGGTTTTCTTAATCTGGATCTGCTGGGTCTTGTACTTCAGGATCTGCGCTTCATGGCTTTCCACCTCCAGCTCGAGCTCTTTGCGCTTCACCTCCTTGGCCTTCAGCGCATCCTCAGTCGCCTTAACATCCGCTTTGATCGCGCTGATTTCATCATTGAGCTTTTGGATCGCTGCCGGAATGGCCGCAATATCCTTATTCAGGCGAACTACCTGGGTATCGCGCTCCTGGAGTATCAGCAGGGATTGAATGTTATCATTGAGCACGATTCTCTATATCCACGATGCATCGCAGATTGGCAATGAAAAGTTCAGTCCGATTCGCAATTTGAGCATTTTATGCATAAAACAGTCTTTATATAGGAGTTGTATTTTTCGAAAAATACGCACAACATCCACACCTTTTTATTAATGAGCGAGGAATCTACAGAGTCCATAATCCAGAGTGCGATACTGGATTACACCCTGAATGACCACGATCAGGCACTGGAAAAGCTGAATCAGGTTTTGAAGAGTGAACCTGAAAATGTGGATGCCCTGCTCGCCATCGCGGAAGTCCAATTCTCCCTCGAGCAATACGACAATGCATTGACACACGCCGAGAAAGCAGAATCCTTGGCGCCGGAGGATATCCATATCAAAACAACACTCTCTCGCATCTGGATGGAAAAAGGAAACAAGGAAAACGCCGAATCCTACGGCGCGAAGGCTAAAATGCTAAGCTGGAAAGAACAGCTGAAAACTCCCCCCTCTGAGAATTAATCTCGTATTTATCAGCGCCCTGACATAGGCTAATTTACGTAAGCATGAGTAGTAACGATTTTATTCTGGAATTTGAAAAACCCATACGTGCCCTCGAAAAGCAAATCGAGTCACTCATGGAGACTTCCCAGTCATCCAAGGTGGATATGCGTGACGAGATCGAGGCCATGAAGGCCAAACTGGAACAAACCCGTAACGACATTTACAACAATCTGACCCCCTGGCAACGCATACAGATCGCCCGCCACCCCAAGCGACCTACCACGCTCGACTACATCCAGGGCATCTTCACCGATTTCCAGGAGCTCCACGGAGACCGCTCATTTAAGGATGATGCGGCCATGGTTGGTGGCCCCGCTTTCCTGAATGGCGAAGCGGTCATGGTAATCGGTCATCAGAAAGGGCGCGACACCAAGGGAAACATCAAGCGTAACTTTGGTTGCCCCCACCCGGAAGGTTACCGCAAAGCCCTGCGCATCATGAAGCAGGCAGAGAAATTTCAGCTACCCATCATCACATTCGTGGATACTCCGGGCGCGTATCCGGGCATCGGAGCGGAAGAACGGCACGTTTCCGAGGCAATTGCCATCAATATTCGTGAAATGGCGACCCTCAAAGTGCCCATCATCACCGTGATCATCGGTGAGGGCGGCTCCGGCGGAGCCCTCGGCATCGCAGTGGGTAACCAGATTTCCATTCTGGAAAACGCTTACTACTCGGTCATTTCACCGGAAGGCTGCGCGGCGATCCTCTGGAAAGATCGCGCCAACGCACCCGAAGCGGCTGAAGCGCTCAAGCTCAGCTCCGAGCACCTGCTCAAGCACGGAGTCGTTGACTTTGTAGTCCCCGAACCCAAGGGTGGTGCACACTTGGATCACGCAGCGTCCATTGGGAGCGTCAAGAGCCGCATCGAGGAGGACTTTAAGTCACTTCAGGGTATGGATACCGAGCAGCTCATTACCAACCGCTACGAGAAATTTCGCAAAATGGGCGAATTCGTCGGCGAGTAACCGTTACACCTCGATACTCTGCGCGATCTCGTGAGCCTTCTTGCGCGAGATGAAAATCTCGACGAGCTTCAGGCCAAAATCAAGGGCAGTACCTGCACCCCGCGAGGTAATGATATTACCGTCCACGACCACTTTCGCGCCCGGTTGCGGCAAGGGAAGTTCATCCAGAGTAGACTGATGCGCTGTGTAACTGCGGTCCTCCAACAGCTGCTGATCCAGCAACACCAGGGGCGCTGCACAGATCGCAGCCACCCATTTGCCTGACACCGCCATTACTGCCACTGCATCTCCCACAAAGCTCTTTTTACGCAATTCCGCAACACCCGGCCCACCGGGTATCACGATTGCCTGATACTTTTCAGTGTCCAGCGATCCATTCGCTAATTCATCCGCCTCGATCGGCACTCCATTCTTACTCGTTACCTTCTGTTTTTTACTGACAGAGACTGTCGTTACCTGACACCCCGCACGGCGCAGAATATCCAAAGGTGCGATCGCCTCGAGCTCTTCCATGCCATCGTGGTATAAAAACAGTATACGAATGCTCATCCTATATTGATTTGTAAAACATTAGACACCCAATTACTTCTAATTATTCAAAAAACATGAGACAACGTAATGTTGCGCAAGCTTTTACACAAACCCCAGGTTACACTTTCGGCACATTCCTTGACTTTGCAAAAAGCAATTAATAACCTCACCCAACGAATTATTAACATACCTTACCGGTCTAACACTTACAAAACCCATTTATTATGATGAATAGCCACGAAGTAGATTACGAAATATTTGGAGACGATATGCAGGCGGTCGAGATCGAGCTTGATCCTCAGGAAGTCGTTATTGCAGAAGCCGGTGCCATGAACTGGATGGAGCCCGGTATCCAGTTTGAAGCAAAAATGGGCGATGGCTCAGAGCCAAATAAAGGACTTCTCGGCAACCTGCTCAGTGCGGGCAAGCGAGCCATCACGGGTGAATCCATCTTCATGACTCACTTTACAAATACCGGTCACGGTAAAAGCCGCGTCGCATTTGCAGCCCCTTACCCCGGCCGTATTATACCCATTGAGCTATCAGAGGTCGGCGGTCGCATCCTTTGTCAAAAAGATGCCTTTCTGGCAGCCGCCCTGGGAACGCGTGTAAGCATTGCCTTTAACCGTAAGCTGGGTGCCGGTTTCTTTGGGGGTGAGGGCTTCATCCTCCAAAAACTGGAAGGGGACGGTCGTGCATTTATTCATGCAGGCGGCACCGTCATTAAAAAAGAGCTTAAGGGAGAAACGTTGCGCGTGGACACCGGCTGCATCGTCGCCTTTCAGGATAATATCAGCTATGACATCCAGCGCGCCGGTAACCTCAAGAGCATGTTTTTCGGCGGTGAGGGCCTATTCCTGGCCACGCTTCAAGGCACTGGCACCGTATGGTTGCAAACACTCCCCTTCTCACGTCTGGCAGACCGTATCATCCAGCACGCACCTTCAGCGGGAGGCCAAAGCCAGGGTGAAGGTTCGGTGCTCGGCGGTCTTGGACGTATGCTCGACGGAGACCGCTAACACGTCCGCTTAACGCACACACATTCTCAATGAGCACTCAATAGGAAATTGAGGGTTTATTTGTACAGAAACGTTGAGATTTAGCGATCCTGGCACTACATAAACCGTATGCCTAAATTGATCCCCTGCATACTAACCATACTGATACCCGCTTCTTCAATTCTGGTGGCAGCTCCGGGCGAATCTCTGCAAGATAAGCTCCTAAACATGCCAAGCGAACACCCGAGACTGTTCCTAAAAAAAGATCAATGGGCCGCTCAAAAACAAAAGGTAAATGCAAATCCATTACTAAAAGCGTTTGAGCATCGCATCCTCAAAACCGCCGATGCGATGCTGAGCCTACCCACCCTGGAGCGGGAGCTGGAAGGCAAACGGATGCTAGGTGTCTCACGTAAAGCGGTAAAACGTATTACATACCTCGCGTACGCTTACTACACAACAGGCAACCAACAATACGCCGAGCGGGCGGTTGATGAAATGATCGCCATATCACACTTTAGCGACTGGAACCCCAGTCACTTCCTGGATGTAGGTGAAATGACGGCTGCTCTCGGCATTGGCTACGATTGGTTGTACGACACCATGGAAGAAGAGCAGAGAGCCTTCATCCGCCAGGCCATTATCAGCAAAGGTCTGCAAACCTCAATTGAGCATGATCATTGGGTTAGCATGACCAATAACTGGAATCCCGTGTGCAATGGTGGCCTGGCGATCGGTGCACTCGCCATTTATGAACACGCGCCTAAACTCGCACTGAATATCCTGCAACGTGCCATTGATCAAATACCCAACGCAATGTCCGCCTACGCTCCAGACGGAGCCTACGAGGAAGGCCCCGGCTACTGGAAATACGGTACACTCTACACACTGCTATACATCGATGCCATGGTCTCCGCACTCGGCACAGATTTTGGCCTGAGCGCATCGGAGGGGTTTATGAAATCTTCAGACTACATTGCAAACGTCACTGCGCCCGGCGGCGATTTTTTTAATTATGCAGATAACTCCGCAGCATCGAGCGTAGCCCCGTCGATGTTCTGGTTTGCCCGCGAACGAAACAATACCTCAATACTATGGAGCCAACTGCAAAAACTCAAAGCGACCAATGCCACTCCGATAAACCCTGAAAGCCATCATGAAAGGCAATTTGTTTTTTTGCTGATCTGGGCTCCCCCCATCGACCATGTCGATCCACCTGATAATCTCCACTACGTAAGCCGCGGGCGTATCCCCATAGCCATACATCGCAACGGTTGGGAAACAGAAGATCTTTTCCTGGGGGTCAAAGCAGGCAAAGCCTATGCTCCGCATGGACATCAGGACGTAGGCTCATTTATAATGGAAAGTCAGGGTGTCCGATGGGCCATCGACATGGGCCCACAGAACTATAACTCTATTGAGGAGCTGGGCATGAACCTATGGGAACGTGCCCAAACCAGTGACCGGTGGAGAGTGTTCCGCCTGAATAGCCTTAGCCACAACACCCTGGTGGTGAACGGAAAGCAGCAAAACGTACAGGGCTTTGCCTATATCTATAAACATTCATCAGATGCAGAAATACCTCACACCATCATCGATATGGCCTCCACCTATCATGATCAGCTCCAAAGCGCCATGCGGGGCTTTGCCATCCTGGACTCCAACAAGGTTTTGATTCAGGATGAGCTGACAACCCACGATCAGGATACTCAGGTGCGTTGGGGCATGCTCACAGAAGCAAACCTGAAAATCGAAGGTTCAAGTGCACAACTCATGCAGGATGGCAAATCCATGCATCTCTACATTCTTGAGCCTGAAAATGCAACCTGGCAGGAATTTGATACGGAAAACCCACCCAATTCGTGGGATGTCGAAAACCCCGGCACTCGCATGGTCGGATTCTATGCAGACCTCGAACCCGGCAATAATCATACCCTGAGAGTGCTACTTAGCCCTGATGAAATACAACAAGATACTTACCCTTCTCGCTCTCTGAGAAACTGGAGGTAAGATCAGTTAGAGTGGTTTGCGTACTAAAAACTGACTTACTAAGGACAGCCCTGTGTGGAATTCTCCCTCGTATATCTCACGCTCCACTTCAAGCGCTTGAATAATCTCAAATCCTTGGAAATGCTGCTTGAGCTCAGAAATGGGTATTAGCATATCTGCATCTCTGGGACCGCCGGTCTGATATTGCGGCTGATCAGGAGTATAACCCTCCAGTAGAAATATTCCGCCAGGTTTAAGGCACGTTTTGATCGATTCGTAGATTTTATGGCGAACATCTGATCCGGTATGAGCAAATACAAAGATAACCGCATCCCAACTATCCGTCCCATAATCAAAGTCCTCAAGATCAGTTAAGATATAGTCGAGCTGCACCTCTTCGATATCGGCGAGTTCTAGCGCCTTGGCACGGCCTTCTTCAGAAAAATCGATACCCGTAACACGATGGCCCTGCTTCGCCAGATAGACTGCATTGCGCCCCTCTCCCTCTGCGAGGCAAAGCACCTTTGATTCACGCTTCAAATAAGCCTCATGCTCCTTCAGAAAATCATTAGGTTCCACGCCGTAAGCATAAGCCTCCAGGGCAAATCGCTCATTCCACATATCTTTACTCATGAAGTAGTTCTAAACAAGGGTTACGGCATCGCAAATTTCAGCGCAAATAATCCACAAGCTATTAATTCCACTGCTGCCTGCATGTTAAAATCATTAACCCAAATTATGCTATAATCAGTTTTGCTAAATTACATAAGTCCAACATTAACACAGCTTTACACTTGAACCCGTTTCACCCTTTTTATGGAATCTTCTGTGTATGAATGAAACTCCACTCCCATCCGATGCAGATACCGCGATTCAATGGCTTCTCGGAGAGCACTCGACAAACAGTCAATTGCTGAAAGCATCCAATTTTCTGGTACAAAATCGCTACTACGACTACTACCCGGATGTCATTTCAAAACTCCAACCTTTGGAATCTGCTTTTGCTCAAAATGCTGAATGGCACTTTTGCCTGGGCTTCGCCAAGGTTACCCATCATCAACCCGACGAGGCAATCGACCACCTCCTGAAAACGATCTCACGACTCAACAATGTGGCAGATCTCTATATAGCGCTCATTTGGGCTTATCTGCAGACGGATCAATGGGCAGAGGCCTTCTTCAGTGCTTCCACGGGCCTGTTCCACTGTCAGGAAAAGGCTAAACTCCAGAATCTATACCAGCTCTCAAAGCTATTGTTCGAGGGTAAGCGAGCCATCCGCTTTAACAAGGACAGTAAAGAGTATCAGTTTTCGCTGTTTACTTCTAATACCCAGGAAATCGAAGCCTCCATCACCCACCTAAAACAACAATTCACAGAATCCGAAGAACTCGCAATGCTTAGCAAGCACCTTCAGGGCGTTCAGAGCATTGCTGAAATTGGCTGCCTTGTAGGGAATCACTCCGTCTTTTTCCTGAAGCATTTTCCACTTAAAAACCTTCACATCATTGATGCCAGCGAAACGAGTCTCGCGCATACCCGTACTAATCTTGAGCAGAATCTGGACCCCGCCGGTGGGCCTGAAGTTCAATACACCCACTCAGCAATCGGGGCGTCCAACGGCACTGTAACATTTTTTAATAAAGAAGTCCCCATTCATTCAGTTAGCGATCTTCTGCAAGAACCCTACGACTTTATAAAGATCGATGTCGACGGATATGAAATCGATACCCTTGAGGGGGCTCGTGATTACATCCAGAAACACCAACCTGCCATTATGATCGAAATCCGCCACCAACACGACCCAGCCTTCCTTCAATTTATCTCGGATATCCAATACAGTGTATTGGACTCAGTGCCCCATACGAACTATACTAACTACCTAATCAGACCCGCGCCTTAATAGCTAATTCCGGGATAAACTATGCTACTATTTGCATTTGGCTAAAGGTATTTAAAGTTACCAACTATGAGTCGGCGTTATCAGGACATTTATCCAACTGAGCCCCTCCTCAAAAGTGAGGATGTAGGCAGCCGGATAGCAACCGAATTACTTACTCTGGAATACTTTGAGGCGGAGCCATCCTCCATGCCGAAGCATGTATTTGAACAGCATCACATCTTACTCAACCTCAAGAAAGAGCCCCACAGGGTCATCAACTGGAGGGATGGAGTAGAGCGTGACTTCAGCTATCAGCAGAACGAAATCATCGTCACCCCGGCAGGCATGGAAAGCGGCTGGCGCTGGTTTGCGAAATCCAAAGTGATCGTAATTACGCTCGATCCTGCTAAATTTGAGCGCTTCGCACTCAACGAACTGGGCGTTGTTCTCACTTCCAAGCAACTCAAGGATATCCCCCAATTTGTGGACGAAGACCTCGTTCAAGCAGGGACTATCCTCATGGATGCCATGGGCTATCAAACCGGCTCAGCAGTCATGTTTGAAAGCCTCGCACGGGTTTTCCTCACGAAGCTCATCTTAAAATACGGTCTCGAACGCGAAGAGGATATCGCCTTCAGCCAAAGCTTCACCGCCCAACACTACAAAAAAGTGCTCGATTATGTGGCAGACCACTTCGAAGAAACGATCGCCCTCGAAGATCTCGCAGCACAGGCGTCGCTCAGCACTTTTCACTTTGCCCGCCTTTTTAAAGAAACCATCGGCAAAAGTCCTCACAATTTCGTGATGGAGTATCGGGTAGAACAAGCCAGGAAAATGCTCCAGCAGCCGGATATCCCCCTTATCGATATTGCGATCGAATGCGGCTTCTCGGATCAACCTCATTTTTCCAGGCTATTCAAACGATTCGAAGGCATGACCCCCAAGCAATATCGCCAATCACTTTAGCAAGATTATTCAAAAACTCCGCAATCCGGTTCAAGAGATATGGGTGTGTTTGTGATACGTTAAGTTCATTAAATTTAACTGATCACATAGAAGAAAATACTTATGAAAAACACACTCAACATCGCAATCGCAACACTCGCCCTGAGCAGCGCAAGCGCTCAGGTCACCTTCGAGAAGATCACATTCGAAAGCCACGGGGAAACCCTAGTCGGCCACCTCTACCTACCGGAAGCTCAAACCGATACTATGCCCGCAGTCGTCATCACCGGTGCATGGACCACTGTAAAGGAGCAAATGCCCACCAACTACGCTCGCGAAATGGCCGCTAAGGGTTATGCAGCATTGGTCTTTGACTTCCGCGGCTGGGGTGAGTCCAGTGGTGAGCTCCGCTACCTCGAGAGCCCGGAACGCAAAACGGAAGACATCCTGGCAGCCATCGATTACCTCGCATCTCTCGACAAGATCGACAGTAACCGCATCGGCGGTCTTGGCATCTGTGCCTCTGCAGGCTACATGAGCGATGCAGCCATCTATAGCCCTAATCTCAAATCCATCGCCCTCGTCGCACCCTGGTTGCACGATGCGGAAATCGTGGATGCCGTTTACGGCGGTGCCGCCTCCGTAAATGGGTTGATCGAAGTCAGCCGTGCTGCGGAAGACACACCCAACATCCTGGAAGCTGCGAGCCTGACTAATGAAAACTCCGTTATGTTTCAGGTACCCTACTATACCGATCCGGAGACCGGTCTCGTTCCCGAGTATGACAATAAATTCAACGCTGCTTCCTGGGAGCCCTGGTTGACTTACGACGCCATCGCAGGTGCAAGCAAGCTGCAAAAGCCTAACCTGCTCGTGCATTCAGAGGATGCAGCCATCCCACAGGGAGCCCGCAAATACGCCGAAATCCTCGGAGAATACGCATCCACCGCATGGTTGGACGACATCTCTCAGTTCGACTTCTACTCAGATCAAGAGAGCGTGGATATCGCCAACGCATTGGTCGCAAAGCACTTCAATGAAACCCTCTAAACTACTCACAATGAAACTTCATAAAATCGTAGCAATGAAGATACTAGCAGTCAGTGCAGCCCTCATGGCAACCTCGTCCCCCGACGAGGCTGCCATCATCACCACCCTCCAAAGCGTAGGCAGCCTGGCCGACCAGGGCAACTTCGAAGCCCTCGAAAAACTCTATGCCGAAGAGGTCATGCTCGACTACACGTCCCTCGCCGGCGGCGAGCCCGAGCTCAAGAGCCCGCAGGCCATCATGACACAATGGGCATCCGTCCTCCCTGGCTTTGACCGCACGCACCACAAGCTCTCAAACATCATGATTGAGATCAACGGATCCCGGGCATCAGCAACTACTGACTTCGTAGCCGATCACTACCTGGGCGAAATGTTTTGGCAGGTCACCGGCACTTATGAATATCGATTGTTAAAAAATGATGACCTGTGGCAAATCACACATCACACACTCAACCTCGAAGGCGAGACCGGCAGTCGCGACATCTTTGGCCCAGCCATCGAAAATGCGACAGCTAATCCCAACGCTTATATCCTGAGGCAAAAAACGAGGCAAACCGTCTACGATCTACTGCATGCGCTTGAAACAAAAGATATGGATAAATTCGCATCCGTCTGGGCGGAGGACGCCGTTCAGGAAATGCCCTTCGCACCTGAAAACTTTCCGAATCGTGTTGCCGGCAAGGAAGCCCTGATAAACCACTACTCATCCTGGCCTGAAATAAGTGGCGATGCAGACTTCACCTCGCATCTCGTCTACCACCCCATGCAGGATCCGGAGATGATATTCGTAGAGTTTAAGGGAGAAGTTAAAGTCTTGCCAACCGAACGCCAATACAGCCAGACTTACGGCGGTCTATTCCATGTGGAAAACGGCAAAATCACCCTGTTCCGCGAATACTTCAACCCCATCCCCTTCATCTACGCCTTTGGCCTGGATGAGTAATTAAATATGAGCGAACCTCCTCCAACCTATCCTCAAGGCCTTGTAAAATACGATAGAGTCTTTATTCGAACACTTTTGAGTTTTAAAAAGCACCTTCCACAGATACTACCGCGAATAGCGATATACCTCATACTTTTTTTCTTTCTAGTCTACATTGACTACTATAAACCAGTCAGATCTCAAACATTGCTACAAATTGCGTATTCATTCGTACAATCTCTAATAGCAATAAATATCCATCGGGTAGTAATATTGGGCTCTCAATCCGTAAGCCCTTTGGGAGTAAGATTTTGGGATTTTAGGGAGGTTACATTTATACTCAATGCTTTAGGGCTATTGATAATTATCCACGTGATTGCTACTATCTTATCTCTCGGATTAATGGGTTCGATGACCTTTACCACTTTATTCATCTCTTTGAGTATAATTGCCCTAATAATCTCTATAATATGCAGCCGTTTCTGTTTAGTTTTCCCCGCAATAGCAATTGATAAGACCATAACATTTCGAAAATCCTGGGCAGTAACAAAAAACTATAAGTGGTTAATTTTCCTTTCGGTAATCATAACCCCATTTTTATTTTTCCTACCTTTTTTATTCGCTTCTTTTTTTATAGAATTCTTCCTATACATTGGAATTACATTCGCACTAATTGGAGGCATTATGTCTCTTTCTCATGCTTATGAACTGATTAACGAAGAGACCGGATTTAACGATGACTCACCCAACAGTAGCCCAAGCGCTTAAAGCCCTCGCAAATGCCAAGATTGCGGAACACTCCAGCCGGTTCTTTAAATCAGGACCGGGGGAGTATGCCGAGGGGGACGAGTTCCTCGGGGTTCGCGTTCCGGAGCAACGCAAAATCGCCCGAAAGTTTGTGAAGCTCCCACAACAAGAAGTCCTCAAGCTTCTGAAATCCAAATACCATGAAGAACGCCTCACTGCACTGCTGATCTGGACCTATCAATACCCCAAGGCAGACGATTCGCTAAAATCGCAAATCTACGAGGCCTATATGGCGAATACCCAATTCATCAACAATTGGGACCTCGTCGACGCCTCAGCCCATAAAATCGTCGGCCCCTACCTTGAAAATCGGGACAAAGCCATTCTCTACACATTCGCCCACTCTGAGGATCTCTGGCAACGCCGTATCGCAATCATATCCACCTACTACAATATTCACCGCGAACAATTTGAGCTTACTCTCGATTTCTCCCAAATCCTGCTCAACGACCCTCATGACCTCATCCACAAAGCGGTTGGCTGGATGCTTCGTGAGCTTGGCAAAAAGGACCAACCGCTTGAAGAGTCTTTCCTGAAAAAGCATTACCAAACGATGCCTCGCACAATGCTGCGCTATGCAATCGAGAAATTCCCCGAGTCGCTCAGGAAGCAATACCTGAACGGAACGATCTAGCGGGACTGCTGATTACTGCGACACTCGCGTATCACACGCAACCATAACTCACGCAGATCAAAACAAGCCGCCGCGACCTCCTGCTTGAAGTGCGGTCCGATCTCCTCATCCGACTCATTGACGACGCCCTGGAAAATCCCAAACGAAGCATTCAGGCCATCCAATGCACGCTGTAAGTGGCAGACCACCAGATTGTAGTCACCCATCTCAAGCGCATGGATACCCATAATCGCATTGGTCTCTCCCTTGCGAAGCCCTTCCGCAAAGCGGAATGAGTCCATCACTTCAGTAGAATTTACAAATTCGCTAAGCATCACCTGCCAATGGTGATTTAATATCAAAAAGAGGCTGCGTGTAGTCACGTAGAGCGGGTGCTTGTGGATAGTGTAAGGATCATTATCCTCGATATCATCCATCTCTTCTTCATCTTCCTCATCATCTGCTTCCAGATCAATAGATATCCAATCGATCCTTGCTTCATCTGATAGATCATAATCGTTTGACCATTCTTCAGAGTCCCACCCCATTACCTGAGCGGTCTTATCGAGCCGCTGACTGCTGTCATGCAGTGATTGATAGATTTTCAGAAAACGAGTGACCTCAGCATCTGCATCCTGCAGAAATAGTTTCCAGTGCCGCTCAGTCCACTCAAGTTCTCCTCTCCCTCCGTCCCAGTCGTTATCGCTGGAATTATCAAAATTCGGACTGTTCATCGCTTTAACGCTTAACTTAGTTTTAAGTTATGCCTAAAACCTAATTTATAATTACTTATTAGCAAACATTAAATGGGATTATTTTCAGCAGCTATTCATGAAAGTCTATCATAGTAAAATAAGCTTCAAAGGCCGCGTGCAAGGCGTCGGGTTTCGCTATCAGACTGTCCAAATCGCCAAGGGCTACGACGTTTCGGGATACGTAAAGAACGAACTCGATGGAACCGTAACTCTTGAAGCTGAGGGCGAAAAGTCCGAAGTCACCGCATTCATAGATGAAGTTAGCGATACTCTCTCCCCTTTTATTCGGGAATCGGATATCAGCACCCAAACCGGTGATGCAGAATTTGCGGGCTTTACCATTCGCTAATACCCTTATGGGCTAAGCCGCAAAAATCGAAAATCGCCCTTCCCCTTATATGCAGTTGACTTAGCGCTGCTCATCTATTCGTTTCGAGTTTTTAGCATTAGATATGAGTGATAAATACTTAAAGGTATTTTATGGTACAATGACGGGGAATGCCGAAGATCTTGCAACCCAGGTCCAGGAAAAAGCAGATGAGCTCGGCTACGAGACTGACTTAGTCGATCTGGCAGATTATCCGGCAGCGGATTTAGCCAAAGAAAAGGAAATCTCAATAGTCATCTCAACTTGGGGTGACGGTGACCCACCCGACGAAGCTGAGCAATTTTGCTTTGATCTGTATGATGGCAAAGTGGATTCACTGGCAGGATTAAAGTATTCGATCGTGGCTCTGGGAGACTCTTCCTATGATGACTTTTGCGGATGTGGCCGAAAAGTTGATGAATCTCTTAGCAAGCTCGGAGCGACCCGCGTGCTCGAACGACCAGACCTCGATATTGATTTTGAGGATGGTTTTGAAGAGTGGCTGGAAAAGTATGTAGCTTATCTGCAGTCCAAATAGACCCTCATTTGCAAACCGTTGACTCTTGGATAGTCACCCATTTTGCCTCGGCATTATTATACTCTTTTTGGATGTCCGCATATTTATGTTCGAGCCAATCACAAGCTTCAGTTAGTCGCTGAAAAATACCTACCCCCTCCTGGTTGAGCCCGCTAAGTTGCTTATAGATCGTTAGTTTTCCCAATATATGCGGGTCGTTCGCGATAAAGGCGGTTCGATGAAGATTCTTAAGTAGGCTATGATTCTCTAACTCAACATTAGTGAGCTCACATATATCATTAAACGACAAATTGTAGTCTGATACCTCAGTCAGGGACACAATCTCATCCATTCCTGTATTAAACGCAGGATCTTTGCTAAGCTCAGCAATATAGTTAAAAATATCATGACGATAGAGCACACCATGGTTTTTAACTAATATTAACTGTCTGGAGGTAAGTATGCGATACGAGATCGACATAAACACGAACCTAACCATTAGTCCTGTTTATGCAACTCATAAATAATTAAATATTTATAATTGTTAACTCTTCTTATAAGTTATTTGACATCAGAAAACTGGATAAGATCCTCATACTTCTTTTCCCATTCATCCAGTTTTTTAAGGTAGAGCTTAATATCATACGGAAATTCATTAGGATCATAATCCTGGATGGCATAAGCACGCTGCCACATCGCGCTCTTACCCTTTTCCTTGGATCCAATGTAAAATGTCACACGGTCCCCCATTTTCAACGGAGGTGTCATGCGGGCGGCAATCTCCAGGGCTGCACGCCTTGGTTTATTGCCTTCTTCAGCCGCTTTAAGATACTTTGCAGGGCTTTGATTTACAAATTCAGTCTTCGCTAAAATCTCGACAGACTCCTTCTGTTTTTCGATCTTATCGCGATGTTGAGCGATTACTTTCTGAGGCGACTCATCCGATGCCCCCAACAAATAGTGAATCAGCACACGTGTAAGATTGTGTAAATAGGGTTCAGTCCCCCGGGAGCGCAACGCAGAACCCCGGATCGTTACCTTCTCACCATCAAAAAGCCCGTAATTCTTGGCCTTGTAGCAAAGCATCGATTCATAAACGCCGCCGATCTCCAGCTCGATCCCTTCAGGCAAGCCCACCTGGACTTTCTCAAGCAGCACCTCCGGTTTATCAAAAAAGGCCTCAGATGTAACGTAGATACCATCCGTATCCGCCTCCAAAGGTTTCGCTCCTTCCTTCTCCAACAGTTCAATTACCTGCTGAAGCAACTCACGGCCCTCAGCAGTCACCTGCGCGGCAAGCTCCGGGTCGCCAAACCGTGCACCAGGGAAGCCCAGGTATCCGTAAAAGGAATTGATAAGAATCTTATAGCTTGCCTGCCTAGCCCCATACTCCTGCCTCAATGCTTCGCTATCTTCTGTCCGCGCCAGCTTCTTATACTTCAGGCGATACTCCCGTAGTTCTGTCAGAATCGGTAAAAACACACCCAGATCATCCTGGTAGGGATTGCGATTGATTTTGAGTAATAGACTGGGATACAGCGAAGCCACATCATAGTGTAAAACCTTGGGAAAAACCCCGGTCTCAAAACTCTTGGTAAAGCCCCCTTCAAACATTGCGAATTGCTCAACCGGATCGGGCAACGCGTGTCTTGCGTGATAATATTTTTCGTAAAAAAGCATATCCACTTTACTTGAAGTGCCCCTCAGACAGGCTTCCTGAAGCAGCACCGGAAAACTCTTGGTCTGCTCAAAATAAGTAGGCAAGAGGATGTCACAAACCCCCTCCGTCTCGAGCAGGTCATCATTCAGATAAGCCAGAAACGATTCACGATCCTCGCGCCAGGCTTCATGGATTTTATGCCCATCCAGATATGTGCGCTCATGGGCCATCTCCTGGGTAACGCCAAAATACTGGGCGACCTGCTTGAGCCCATAAGAGCTCATATCCCGTGCAGTAAGATCAAAGAGCTGCACCATCAGGTATGAATCAAACACCGTGCGCCCGGGCAGATCACAACGGTCAAAATCAATCCAACGTTCAGCGACCTTCAGTCGGCTCTTGCGAAATTTTGCCTCCTGCCCAAATCGCCCCCACTTGCAGGGCAACTTGTATTTTTTAAAGCGGATCTTGAGATAGTTCAGGTCAAATGAGAAAATATTATGCCCCTCGATCACGTCGGGATCCCATTCCAAAAGGACATCATTGAATTGTCGAAGCAATGCCTCCTCAGCCTCACGATCATCCCTCTCCAGACAGAGCAGTTCAGTCTTATCTCCCATCTTCAGGCCTATCGCCAGTACCCGATCACCATAAGGATTGGAAAAATGGCCCTCGGTACTATCCGTTTCGATATCCAGCTGACAGCGCTTCAAATCCATGAAGCGAAGGTTATCGAACAGGCGCAACTGATGCTGTAGCAAATACTGACTCTCAAACGGTTTGATCACTTCAAAACCCGAAATCGGTGAATCCTTACTCTGCCAGAGCTTGAACGTCCCAAAATCCGGGGTGCTAAGTAATCGATTGAAAGGACCATTACCATTGAGTTCTTCGAGCGTCCCGTCTACTTCAATCCCCTGGATGCTCTCCTCACGGGCCCACCCAAATCCTTCGTAGGTGTCTTGTTTCTCGGTAACCGTATCACCCTCCCGATAATGCAAATGTACTTCACCCTCAGGCGATACCCATATACCCGTCAATATTCCCGGAGTCTCTTCAGTTTCAGCCATACATTGAGCATTGGCAAAAACTTCTAAAAGATCAAATATACTTTCAGAAAAGCCTATGCCACGTCCACTCAACGACCAATTCCATAAATTTGCCGATCTATACTGCAAGGATTCATCGGATCTCTATTTTCATTTATGCCATGCGATCGCCGAGGATGAATCGATACTACGTATTGCTGCACAAACGAAAAATCAACAGCCCATTCCCAATCTGCTGCTGGCTTCCGTGCACTACCTGCTCATTAAAAACCCTCTACACCCGTTAAGTGAATATTATGAATCTCTGGCTGAACAAACGAAAGCTCCCGAAAAGGCGTACTCCCTCTTTCGCGAATTCACTCTCTCTAATGAAGCTGACATCATACATATCCTCAAAACACGCCTCGTGCAGACCAACGAAGTGCGAAGGTGCTCATTTTTGCTCCCCTCCTTTTTATATGCGGTGAAAAAATTTCCGATACACCCGCTTGCATTGATCGAGCTGGGTTGCAGTGCTGGGTTTAACCTGGCGTGGGATCATTACTACTATCATTACGGCACAACCTGTACTTATGGCAATGTCCGGTCAGCGGTTAAAATCAACGCCGAGTTTAGTGGAAACATACCAACTGCTATAGCCGGAAAACCTCCTCAAATAAACCAGAGGATTGGCCTGGATTTAAACCCTGTAGATGCATCCGTACCCGACAATGTAGATTGGCTGCTTGCACTACTCTGGCCCGGTCAGAAATCGAGACGTGAACTACTGGCCGCAGCCGCAAATAACATAAGCCATGTGAATCTTGATCTTCGCCAAGGCAATGCGCTGACTGACTTACCCGCCATTCTGGACTCCATTCCCGAAGATACGCTCCCGTGTATTTTCCATACCTTCATGGCCAATCAGTTGACCGAAGATCAGAGAAAATCGCTAATCCAGGTCATTGACGACTTAGGCTCCAAGCGGGATCTCATCCATATCAGCAACTATCTGCACGGGCTAAACCTCGACTCGGATTTATATTATTCGGGCAGGAAATCGTTTATCAATCTGGCTGAGGTGGACTACCATGGACGCTGGATAAAGTGGTTGGCGCATTAAGAATAGAATTTAAAGTTGTCCCGGAATCGGGAATCCCTTTTTTGAGAGACATGCAGTTTCAAAAATACCATGCGCTGGGAAACGATTATCTTGTCCTAAATCCGGCAGAACTCAATCAGCATTTAAATGCAGATGAAATCATCAGGATCTGCCACCGCAATTATGGCCTGGGCTCAGATGGTATCTTGCTGGGGCCGCTGGATACGGCACAGGCCGATTTTAAATTACGCATTTTTAATCCCGATGCGAGCGAAGCGGAGAAAAGCGGTAACGGGCTGCGTATTTTTTGTCGCTACCTTTATGATCAAGGTATGGTGAAGGAGAATATACCCTTCTCCGTAGAAACACTCGGCGGAGTCGTATCTGCTGAAATCCTCGAAGGGGGTGAGCTTATCGATGTCGGCATGGGTGAGGCCATATTTATGGCCCGGGATATTCCGGTGAATAATGATCATCCCGATTTTGAAGTCATTAATCACTTCTTCCATACGTCAATCGGTACATTTACCGGCTGCTGTGTCTCGGTGGGGAATCCGCACTGTGTTATCCCGCTCGAGGAAATCAGCGCGGATCTCGCCCACCAAATGGGCCCGCATATTGAGAATCACCCGGCATTCCCCAATCGTATCAATATGCAGCTACTCAAGGTGATCGACCGCAACAATATCCAGATCGAGATCTGGGAACGGGGCGCAGGTTATACACTCGCATCAGGCACCAGTAGTTCGGCAGCTGCGGTAATCGCCAAAAAGCTCGGTCATTGCGATGGAAATATCACCGTGCACATGCCCGGGGGAACACTCTCCATCACCATCGATGATAATTGGAACATCAAAATGCTGGGCCCGGTTACCCCGGTTGGCACCTTTTCAATGGACCCTGCTGTAATCACCCAAAAGCTTCCGGCTTTTTAGCCACCCAGAACAAGCACTCATCTGAAAAGTCGCGTACTGCCCGGCTTTCATTCGCGACCATAGCACGCGGGCTACTGTTGATAAGATCAAAGCCCGCATCTACCAATGCATCCCGCACCTCGTTCTTGTGCGGAATGTGGATATACATCTCCCCCCAGGGAGTACCGCCGATGCGATCTCCAAAATCATCATACTCGGCATGCTGCTTATCCGCATTCCAAATCTTGCGCTCCCGAGTCCAATACTTGCGATGCTTGGGATTCTCCCGGTCATGGGTTGTAAATATAAAATAGCTGCCGGGCCGGATCACGCGAAAGATCTCTCGCATCGCGTTTTGCCGCCGGTCAGCTCCCGGTATCTGCATCAAACCATTAAAGCCAAAGATTGCACCTGCAAACTCGGCATCCCCATATTTCAGATTTGCAGCATCCCCCGAGTGAAAACCGAGTTTTAGGCGCTTCATGCGACTAATTTCCCGGGCAATCTGCACCATCTTCTTGGAATAATCCATGGCAGTTATTCGCCCGTAACCCAACTGATGCAAACCAAAGGTAATCCTGCCTGCCCCACAACCTAACTCCAGCAAAGATTCCTCAGGATCAAAATAGCGCTTGAACAGCAATTCCTCACTTTTCCACAGCCCAACCTGGTCGACAGCCACTGCATAGTGATGCACCACGTCCTCCTGCATGTAGTAAGCCTTTACCTCTTTAGGGTCCATATCTGTCTATTAAAACACCATTTTCCGAATATAATGACTTGCAAATGAATATTTTTTTGGTTTGATCGAATCTTTTCCATGAAAGCAACAATCAAAACACAAGGCCGCCAATTCACCGTGCAAAAGGACGATGTCCTTACGGTTAACCGCTACCCGGAAACCAAGGAAGGCGACACCATTGAGATCACCGATGTGCTCATGGTAGGAGATGGCAAATCCGCAAAATTTGGCAAGCCCTTTGTCAAAGGCGCATCCGTTAAGGCCAAACTTCTCGAAACCAAGCGCGATAAGAAAATCATCGTATTTAAGAAGAAACGCCGCCAGGGCTACAAACGCCGTCGCGGTCATCGTCAGGAAATTTCCGTAATCAAAATCGAAGAAATCGTAGGATAAACCGATTAACCCAGCAGAACCATGGCACACAAAAAAGGACAAGGAACTTCTAAGAACGGACGCGACAGTAATCCCAAGATGCTCGGCGTCAAAAAATACGGCGGCGAAGCGGTTATCCCCGGCAACATCATTTTACGCCAGCGCGGCACCCGTTACCATCCCGGTGAAAATGTGGGCATCGGCAAGGATCATACGCTCTTTGCATTGACCGAAGGTAAAGTCGCTTTCGACAAACTACATCGCAAGGTTAACGTGGTGGCTGCAGAGGCTTAATCCTAAAACAATTTTTTAAACTAAAAACCCGAAGCGCCTTGCTTCGGGTTTTTTTGTAAATTAAACAAAAAGGGCGTCGGAGGCATCCGAGTCTGCTTCTTTGTCCGGTTCAAACTTGAAGACCAGGCTGGTAAGCGGCGGTAGATATATACTCGCTGAATACTCCATATTATCGTACGGAATGGGTTCGGCCTTAATTTGACCCATATTACCTTCACCCATCCCACCATAGACAATGGCGTCGGTATTGATGTGTTCCACCCAGGTGCCATCAAAAGGCAGCCCCATACGATAATGGCTGCGGCCGACCGGAGTCGCATTCATAACCACCGCAAAGGTTTCACTTGCGGTAGAACCGTTCCTCAAAAAGCTGATCACGCTATTATCACCGTCGTTGGAATTGATCCAGCTGAACCCACTGGGATCATGGTCACGCTTCGCAAGCTCCGGGTATTTACAATACCATCGGTTTAAATCCCCCACAAGTCGGGTTACCCCCTCATGGTCCTTGTATTGGAGCAAATGCCAATCCAGGCTCTGATCATAGTGCCATTCGCTCATCTGACCAAACTCACAACCCATAAACAGGGTCTTCTTGCCCGGCCACGCCCACATAAATGTGTATAGCGCCCGCAGATTCTTGGATTTTTCAGTAATGGTGGGGGCCGCCATCTTATCCATCAGCGAGCCCTTACCGTGCACCACCTCATCATGAGAGTAGACTTTTACAAAATGCTCGGAGTACTGATAAATCATTCCGAAGGTAAGGTCATCGTGTGCCCACTTACGGTAAACCGGGTCATTCTGAAAATACTGCAGCGTGTCGTGCATCCAGCCCATGTTCCACTTAAAGTCAAAACCCAATCCACCGTTTTTAGTCGGATGGGAAACCCCACCAAACGCGGTTGATTCCTCTGCGATCGTGATTACCCCCGGATACTCCTCGTGCACGGCATCATTCACCTGCCGCATAAACTGGATCGCTGCGATATTCTCACGCCCGCCATACTCATTGGGAATCCACTCCCCATCCTTACGGGAGTAATCCAGATACAGCATCGATGCCACAGCATCCACACGGAGCCCATCAATATGAAACTGGTCGATCCAGGCAATCGCACTGCCAATCAGGAATGACTTCACCTCATTGCGGCCAAAATTAAAAATCAGCGTCCCCCAGTCCATATGCTGACCCAAACGGGGATCCGAGTGCTCATACAAGTGGGTACCATCAAACTCCGCGAGCGCAAAACTATCCTTCGGAAAGTGCCCCGGCACCCAGTCAATAATCACACCAATGTCATTCTGGTGGAGCACATCCACCAAATACATAAAATCCTTGGGCGTGCCAAAGCGGTTCGTCGGTGCAAAGAACCCAGTTACCTGATAACCCCAGGAGCCCGCAAACGGGTGCTCTGCCAGCGGCATGAATTCAACGTGCGTGAATCCATTTTCCTTTACATAACTCGCCAGTTCATGAGCCATCTCCCGATAGGTTAAGGAGCGGTTGGCATCCTCTGGGATGCGGCGCCAAGAGCCCAGATGCACCTCATAGATACTCACCGGCTCTTCCCGGTAGTTCTTTGTGCTACGCTTCTCAATCCACGCTTCATCCCCCCATTCATAGCCCTCGTTCGTATAAACAATGGATGAATTATGCGGCGGGGACTCAAAGTAAGTCGCAAAAGGGTCGGACTTCAAAAGCAACTGACCATCCTTGCCGATGATCTCGTATTTGTAGTAATGGTGGTCCCCCAAGCCGGGAACAAAGACTTCCCAAACACCACTGGAGCCCAACGAACGCATGGGGTGAAAACGGCCATCCCAACTATTAAAATCACCCACTACGGACACGCGCTGTGCATTCGGCGCCCATACGGCAAATGAAACGCCCGTCACCCCTTCCATCTCCTTTACATGCGCACCGAGCTTTTGGTAAGGCCGCCGGTCGCTCCCTTCATTAAAATAGTAAAGGCCTGTCTCATCTACACTCGGCAGAAAGCGATAAGGATCATAAAACTGACGTATTTCCCCATTGTACTGCTCGATTCGCAAGCGATATTTGAAGACCTCCTTGCGATCCTTGATCACACATTCGAATAAGCCTTCATCCGCAATCTTCTCCATCGCATAACGCTTTTCGGGCTTGTTTTCTACATCGACCACCTCACAGGTCATGGCATTATTAACAAATGCCCTTACCACCAGCGAGCCATCCTCCAATGGATGCATGCCCAGCACGGAGTGCGGGCTGTAATGCCGGGAGTGCAACAACATCTGGAAATCCTGATCACTAATTTTCACAACAATGGGATTCTTAAAAATCTAGTCTTTATTCAGTGTAGCATCCATGTTTCCACGAGTTACTTTATTAAGTCGAGCAAATCTTGATGACTCAGCTGCATAATTTCGAAGAATCAATGCTTGTCGTGCACTGAATTTCTCCATTAATCATTAGCGATAGTCGATGCATTCCACTTCAAATTCCAGGCTCCTCACATTCTTGATCTTCTCAATTGGTCTCTCAGTGAGTGCACAGGAATCTCCTGTAGACATTACCTCTTCAGGTGATATTGAGTGGGCATCCGATGAGCAATCGCTCCAAATTACCGGAGATGTTGAAATCATTCAGGACCCTTTTCGTCTCCTTTCAGACTCCATCCTCATGCAGGAAGACTTTAGCCGCATTCAGGCAATTGGCAGCGTTCGCCTTTACTATAATACCGAATCCGAACAAGCCGATTTCGAATTACCGGAGTTTCAACCCTTCATGGTGTCTGAAAATCTTCCGGCTGAACGCAAACTGCTGGAAGCCGAGCGCCTGATCTTTAATACCCAGACCCAGCTCGTAGAACCGGTAGGAGCCGCTGAAATCAATCTGGGGCTCATCCGTGTATTAGGGCGCGATCTAAAGCTCAACTTCGAGGATAATGCATTTGAAACCCAACAGTACCGGGTAGGCATGGCCGCGCTTTATCTTGAAGGGGACGCACTGAACTATGCAGACGAAGTGCTCGTTGCCAATAACGCACGATTCTTCTTCGGCGAACCCGAGGCACTCTCCATCCAGGGTAGAGCCCGCAAAATTACAAAGACCGAAGATAATAAGCTGCGCATGGAGGGCATCCGCTTAAGCGCTGGTCCGGTACCGTTCTTTTACTGGCCGCGCTATACGCACAACCTGGAGCGCAGCCAATTCAGCATCAGCGGCAGTGCCGGTTACAGTGGAGATTTTGGCGCATATCTACGCCTGCGCCCAAAATACTCGCCCAATAACGCATTTACCCTCCACACCGATACCAATTACTATATTGAGCGAGGCTTCCTTTTTGGCCCGGGCTTCTCGCTGGAATTTGAAGACCTGAACAACCACACCCTCCGAACAAATCTGGAGACCGGCTATATCAATGATTCCGGAATACTTGGCAGAGATATCTTTTTTAGACCCATTGAGCCTGATCGCTACTATGCAGACCTCGACCTGGTCTATCGGTATGGCAACAATCTACAGGTCATGAGCCAGGTGCAATCCTGGAGTGACTCTGAGATTGTGCGTGATTTCGATGGAGGCCGCTTCCGCCAAATCCAGCAGCCCGAAAATTTCGCCGAAATCAACTACCAATACGGCCCCTTCGTCGCGAGCGTATTTACGCGCTATGCCCTCGAAAATTTTGAATTTGCCAACGAAAAACTTCCTGAAATCAACCTTGAGCTACTACCCAGTCAATTTTTACTGAAAGATTGGTATCACTCATTCAAAACCAGTTATTCTAGAATAAATGGTAATTGGTTAACATACATAGAAAACATCGAAAATGATCAGTTCCAAACTTATGGTCAGTTACTAAGAGATATTCGGTTTCCGTGGTATTTTGGTATAAGTGAATATGATAGATTCTTAACTAGTTATAAAACTGATTATGTTATTAACATAAGTGATTGGCTAGATTTCAGTCCGACGTTCACTACTCAGGTTAGATACTATAATCAGGGCTTCTTAAATAGAAATATTAGATTAACGCAAAGTGGTTCTATTTACAATAGCGAGGTCGGTTTCGACTTAACTGCCCACTTATTTAGAGAGTGGGATATCAACAACAAGGTTTGGAATATTGATCAACTGAGGCACGTCTTAAATCCTATAATATCTTTTCGCAGTATATTCTATGAGAGTGGTTTATCGGGGTATCAATTCAGTGAAAGACCCATTTTCACAACCGGATTGCCCAACATAGAATTGAATAACCTTCGTAGTACAGATTTAATTCAATCGGATAACGTAATCAGACTCGGATTCAAAAATACGTTTTTTGCAAAGACTTTAAAGTCAGGTGAAATTAAGAATCTTGCTGAGGCAAATCTCTACTACGACCACTACGCGAGCAATGTATTTGGTAGATCTCGTAGATTGGTAACGACTGAACTCAATCTAAGCCCGAGTCACTGGATCAACCTAAACTGGCAGGCGCGTTTTAATGCAAATGATTATAATCTCAGCGACTCCTTTGCAAACCTGGAAATCTCCAACGGGGATATTTGGCGGGCCCAGATCGGCTCTCAGTTCATAAGCCGGGCACTCCAACAGTATCTATTCTACTTTGACTACAAGCTCACCGAAAGTGTGAAATTCCTCAGCGTGCTCGGCTACGACGCTGATGAGGGCAACCTCTACGAACAGAGTTACGGCCTCCAGTTTGGCGTGGGAAATTATTGGGATATCCTCATTGGCGTGCGGGATCGTAGCGGCTCGCGCCGTAACAACGATCTGCGCCTGGAGTTCAAGGTCGTCACCGCGCAGTTTTAGCACATTTGCACGTAAAGAGAGGTTGAATTCTCATCCCCACAGCGTTTTTATTATAGGTTATGGATAACGGGAACGACATTTTCGGCTCAGCAGCCGATATCGCGATCAAGCTCAAGGTCTTTGAGGGGCCGCTTGACCTGCTATTGTTCCTGATCCGCAAAAACGAAATCGATATCTACGACATTCCGATGGAGACTGTCACCACACAGTATATCGATTATCTCCACAGCATGGAAAAACTCAATCTGGAAGTAGCGGGCGACTTTTTTGTGATGGCTTCGACGCTCATGTACATCAAGAGCCGCATGCTCCTCCCCCCCAAAGAGCAGGTGATCGATGAAAATGAGGATGAATCGGCAGACCCCCGTTGGGAGCTCGTGCAACAACTGCTCGAGTACCGTCGCTACAAGGATCTTGCCGGGCAGATCGAAGAAAAGATCACCCACCGCAGCCAGCTGATGGACCGCATTGTCAAAAACGCTCAGCACGAAGAGGCCGCACGTCCCCTGCAAACCATCGATAAGCTCGATCTCTGGAACGTCATCAATCAGGTCTATCTGCGACTCGCTGAAAAAATGAACTACGGCGAAATCGATGACGAGCCGGTCACTGTAGCCGATCGCATGGAGTTTATACTCACTCGCATTCAGCAGGGCAAGACCTTCATGTTCTCTGAGCTTTTCAGCAAAGCCAGCAGCCTCGTGAAAGTCGTTACGACCTTTCTCGCAGTGCTGGAACTCACTCGTCTGCGCAAACTCAAGCTCAAGCAAAGCGAAACCTTTGCCGATATTGAATGCACACCCGTCGGTTAACCGTCTAATCTATTAGAGACTTGAAATAAAACCGATTTAAGCAACGATAAGCTATATGAGAGATAATCAACCACCCAGAAACCATTTGTTCGGAGTCGGTTTGGATAATAAAGACGGGCATAAGCGCATCACTAAGGCAGAGCAATTTTCGATCGTCGGAGGATCTGAGGAAACGCATGACCTCATGACAGAGACTGCCATAAAAACAGTGGAAGACCTGTCAGCGCGCGGTAAAACCATACAAACCGCAAATCACGAGGAACTCAAGGACCTCGTAATCAAGCATTCACAGCAATAAGCGAACGTTAATATACGTTATTGCTTGCGTAAACATACGGCACTATTTAGCAAACTACAATCATGGCAGAAAACATCATCGAACTCAATTCAGACAATTTTAAGTCAACCATCAAAGAAACCAAAACTCCCGTATTGGTTGATTTCTGGGCACCCTGGTGCGGACCTTGTAAGGCAATCGCACCCATCCTTGAAGAGCTTGCCGCTGAGGAAGCAGGCAATGTGCAGGTGGCCAAGGTAAATGTGGATAATAACAGCGAACTCGCCAACGAATACAGCATTCGTGCGATCCCTACTATCCTGATCTTCCGCAAGGGTAAAGTGGACAAGCAAATCGTGGGAATGACTTCCAAGGACGATCTGCGCGCAAACCTCGGTTTGTAATCCGACTTACTTAAATTTCCAGAAACCCTTAGGCGATACGCTTAAGGGTTTTTTTGTTGGTTGAGCTGACGCATGCGCAGCTTCAAACCCTGCAGGCGGATGAAGCCCGTCGCATCATTGGGGTGATAGTCACTCTCAACCCCTTCCATGGATGCGATGTCTTCATCATAGAGCGAAAGATCACTCTTTCGTCCTACGGTCAAAACATTTCCCTTATAAAGCTTGAGACGAACAACCCCGGAAACCGTATCCTGGCTTTTATCAATAAATGCCTGTAGTGCCTCACGCTCAGGATCAAACCAGAAACCATTGTAAATCAGCTCCGCATAGCGCGAAATCAAGCCGTCCCGCGTATGCATGAGGTCACGGTCCATGGTCAGCGTTTCCATCTGCCGATGTGCATGGATCAGAATGGTGCCTCCGGGAGTTTCATAGACCCCGCGGCTCTTCATACCCACAAAGCGATTCTCCACGATATCCACACGGCCTACCCCGTGTTTACCGCCCAGCTCGTTCAGGGTATCCACCACTTCAGCAGGCGTCTTGGCTTCTCCATTGATCGCCACACAATCGCCCTGCTCGAAAGTCAGCTCCACATACTCAGCCTCGTCCGGCGCATCCTCAGGATCCACCGAGAGCTTATACATAGCCTTGTTATCCGGTGTCGAAGGGTCAAACCACGGATCTTCCAGGATGCCGGCCTCGTAGGAAATATGCCAGGAGTTACGATCCATCGAGTATGGCTTCGAAGCGCTCGCTTCCACATCCACACCCTGGGCCGCACACCACTCAATCATCTCCTTACGTCCGGGAAACATTTCACGAAATTCATCCATACGCCAGGGGCTGATGATCTTCAGATCCGGTGCAAGCGCTGCAAAAGTCAGCTCAAAACGTACCTGGTCATTACCCTTACCGGTAGCACCGTGTGCAAGGTGAGTGGCCCCTTCCTTGCGTGCAATATCCACCTGGGCCTTAGCAATCAGCGGCCGCGCAATGGACGTACCCAGATAATACTGACCTTCGTAAATAGCATTACCCCGCACCATAGGGAAGCAGTAGTCCGCTGCAAACTCATCCACCAAATCGAGTGTATAGTGTTTGCTTGCACCGGTGGCGATTGCCTTCTCCTCGAGACCATCCAGCTCTTCCTGCTGACCTACATCCGCTGCAAAGGTGATCACCTCTGCATTGTATTTATCTTTGAGCCAGCGAACGATAACGGAGGTGTCCAGTCCCCCTGAATATGCCAATACTATTTTCATGAGTTTAAGAGTGCTTTTGAGCCTTGTTAATGCCTAAAACTGCCAATATTGCCTTTTGCACGTGCAGTCGATTTTCCGCCTGATCAAAAATGATACTATTGGGCGTATCAAGTACTTCCTGAGTGACTTCCTCACCGGGGTGTGCCGGCAGGCAGTGCATAAACAAAGCGCCCGGTTTCGCTTTATTCAGCAAATCCAGATTAACCTGATAAGGGGCCAGCTTCTGCTTACGAACTTCAGCTTCCGCCTCATCGCCCATGCTCACCCATACATCGGTATAGAGCACATCCGCCCCAGCAACTGCTGCCACGGGATCTTCTACATACTCGAAACTGCCACGCACCTCTGTATTTTTCATCAGCTCCAGGATCTGCTCACCAGGCTGATATTCCGGCGGGCCGCTAAGCACGATATCCATACCCATGTGGGCACCGCCCAGTATCCATGAGTTGGCCATATTCGAGTCACAATCCCCCATAAAGACGAGTTTCTTACCAACCAGCGAAGCTAGATCACTCTCACCCAGCTTTTCCGCAATTGTAAATGCATCCGTATAGATCTGGCAGGGATGCAGGAAGTCCGTCAGCGCATTGACAATGGGTATACTCCCTTCTTCAGCAAACTCCTCAAGCAGACTGTGATCATACGCACGGATCACCATCCCATGCAAATAACGCGATACCACCTTAGCCGTATCGGCCACCGATTCCCCCCTTGAGATCTGCATACTGTTTTTATCGAGAAACAGGCTATGCCCGCCAAGCTCAGCAATACCTACATCAAACGATATGCGCGTACGCGTACTATTCTTAAAGAAAAGCATGCCCCACGATTGTTTATCGAGTGATGGCGGTGTGCCATGATTGCGGTGTCGTTTAAAGTCCGCAGCCATCGCAAACAGTTCACTGATTTCCTCGTAGGTGAAGTCCGTTTCTTTTAGAAAGTGACGAGTTTTCATAGGAAGTTGGGTTAAGGGTTATAGGTCTTGGGAATCAGCATCCACGATTTCGGTACCAATTCCCTTATCAGTAAATATTTCAAGCAAAAGACTGTGCGGCATGCGCCCATCCACAAAGTGCACGCGCTTCACTCCGGCTTCGATCGCATTGCAAGCACCCTGCACCTTGGGCAGCATTCCTGAGCTGATCACGCCCGTCTCAATCAGTCCGGACACTTCGCCAACATCTAAAGTGGATATCAGGCTCTCAGGGTCTTTGGGATCAGCGAGCAGGCCTGCAACATCGCATAAAAAAACAAGGCGGCGCGCACCCAGGGCACTCGCAACCTTCGCAGCCGCGAGATCCGCATTGGTATTGTAAAAATTGCCAGCCTTATCAACACCCACGGGTGAAATAACAGGTACCGCCAGGTTGCCCAAATGCTTGCGGATATCACTGGTCGCAACTTGGGTGATTTCACCGACAAAGCCAAGATCCACCGGGTTACCCTGACTGTCCTGCTCGAGCTTTTTGCTCGTGAGCACTTCATTGCCGGGCAAAGATACAGCGTGTCCACCCAGCTCTTCAATCATACTGCAAACCTCTCGGTTGACCTGCTGATTCAGCGTGTGCTCCACGATACGCACCGCCTTTTCACTGGTATAGCGCAGCCCGTTGCGGAATTCGACTTCCACCCCAGCAGCCTCCATTGCACGGCTTATGGCCTTACCCCCGCCGTGCACAACCACTACATGGATACCCACAGACGCCAGGAATGTGATGTCCGCAGCAACCCGTTTGCGCAGCGCAATATCCGGGTCATCCATAAAGCTGCCCCCATACTTCACCACAAAGATCGACCCACGAAAACGCTGAAAATACGGAAGCGCCTCCATCAGGACAGCTGCCTTGGTGATCACATCAATATCTTCGAGCTGCGGTCGGGTTTGCATGATTATTCGGACATGTTAAAAGTTATATACTCCGGGGTTAGGTCAGAGGTTATGAGCTTAGCACTCGCATCCCCGGCACCCAGATCTAGCTGGATGGTAAATTCCTTCTGCGAAACGATCTCCTTCCATTGCTGCAGATACTCTTCATGGAATTGCCCACCACTATATACGGGTGTGTCGTTATACTGCAGGTTCATCTGTGCCTCTTCGAATTCTGCCCCCGAATACCCCGCAGCAGCAACCAATCGTCCCCAATTCGGGTCAGATCCTGCCCAGGAGGATTTAACGAGCGGGGAATGCGCAATCGCATAACCTACTTTTCGGGCATCTTGTTCAGTCTTGGCTCCGGAAATTTCCAGGGTAACCACTTTGGTGATCTTTTCGCCATCTCCCACGATGAGATAGGCCAGGTGCTCACAGACTTGCTGAAGTGCCTCGGCAAAAGCCTGTTTAAAACCATCTTCAGACAATGCATAATCAACACCCGATACACCATTGGCAAACGCCAACACCGTATCATTCGTGCTCATATCCCCATCAATCGTAATCGCATTAAATGAGCGCTCATTAGCTTTACTGAGCAATCCCTGAAGCTCCGAGCTACTGATATTCAAATCGGTCGTAATAAAGGCGAGCATCGTTGCCATGTCGGGGCGGATCATTCCGGCACCCTTCGCAACTCCGGCGATCGTTACCTTTTGCTGACCAATACTGATCTGCACGGTGATTTTCTTGTTACGCGTATCACTGGTGAGTATGCAGTTTGCAAAATCAAGCCCGCTCCGGGCATCAGAATCCAGTGAATTCGCTGCGTGCTGAATGCCACTGCTTATATGATCCATCGGTAATTGTCGCCCGATTCGCCCGGTCGAGCACACAAGGAACACACCGGATCCATTAACCGCTTTTTGCGACTGCTCTATCATCTCTCGTGCATTCTGCATTCCGAGCTCGCCGGTGCATGCATTCGCATTTCCGCTATTCACAACCACTCCATGGATTGCCTGGTCACCCGCCAAAAGTTCCTGGCATAGCAATACAGGTGCTGCTTTGATCTTATTTTGAGTAAAAACCCCAGCGATACTGAGCGGGTAGAAGCTGTATAAAATACCCAGATCAAGTTGATCATTTGCTTTCCCCCGGATATCGCAATGCACACCTGCACATTCAAAACACGGGACATCGGTGAGTCCTGCACTCTCTGCTAATTGGGTTATTTTCCAGGTGCTCATCGGTATCAGGGTTCGAGTGACGCAGTTTCCTCAAATCCGTATTTCACGTTCATAATCTGCACAGCCTGCCCACTGGCTCCCTTTAAGAGATTATCGATACAAGAGTTAATGATCCAATTACCGGTTCGCATATCCTCAACAATAGAAATATCCACACGGTTCGAGCCAACGACCTCCGCTGTATCAGGCGTCTGCCCTTTGGCTAAAATTGAAACGAAAGGCTTATCGGCATACGCAGCCTCCCAGGCTTCGTAAGCCTGCTCCAGGGATGCTCCAGCCTTGGGTTTGACTATAATGCTGGACTGGATGCCTCGATTCATCGGCACCAGGTGCGGGATAAATTGGATCACTGCTTCCGCGCCAAATGCCTTTTCAAGCTGCTCTTCAACTTCGGAAAGGTGTCGATGCTTGGGAATACCATACGCCTTCACGCTCTCATTTCGCTCTGCAAAGAGGTAAGTATCTGCGAGTTTTTTACCGGCACCACTCACCCCACTCATCGAATTGGCAATAATGCCCTGAGCATTTATTAGCCCAGCCCGGGCTAATGGAACAAGCGGGACTAATAGGCTCGTCGGGTAACACCCCGGTGATGCGATTAAGTTAAAACCAAAAGCACTCTTATCCGCCAACTCCGGAATAATATAGGCCGATTGGTTGAGCAGCTCAGGAGCCGGATGTTCCCCATAAAACTCAAAATAACGATCCGCGCTGTCCAGACGAAAGTCTGCACTCAGATCGATGATTTGTTTACCTGCTTCAAGCAGCGGCTTTGCATACTCTACAGACACCCCATGTGGCAATGCCAGGAAGAATAGATCAATATCGCTCGCCACCAGTGAAGCCACATCCGAATCGCTCATAACCAGCTCTTCGTGCATATTACGCAAAGCCGGAAATACAGATGAGGCTGACTGCCCCGCTAGCTGCCGCGAGGTAATCATGCTTAGCTCAACATCCGGATGCTTGGCTAGCAACCGCACGAGCTCTTCCCCGGAATACCCGGATGCACCTACGATACCGACTTTCATTTCAAAAATAGCTGATGTTTAAAAATATAAAGACCCTCGTAGGCGATTGCCTGATGAGGGTCTTGCTTAAATTCGTTTGTGTTATCTTTAAGATTAACGCTTAGAGAACTGGAACTTTTTGCGAGCTCCCGGCTGACCCACTTTCTTGCGCTCTTTTTGCCTGGGATCGCGTTTAATAAACCCTGCCTTCTTAAGTGGCGCACGGTGATCCGCATTCATTTTTTGTAAAGCACGCGCAATACCATGAGAAATGGCTACGGATTGACCATTGGGTCCTCCGCCAGAAACGCGCACAGTGATATCAACATCCTTAAGCATATCCACCTCTTTAAGGGGAGCAACTGCTGTATTATAAAGATCATCACTGTAGCAATAAACTTCCACCGCTTTGTCATTTACGGTGATATTGCCACTTCCCTGTGTAAGACGCACACGCGCAGTCGCTCGCTTACGACGACCTACGGTTACGTATACATCCTGCTTGGATTTTGAAAGTGTAGTCATGGCTTAGACTTTAAGTTCCTCGGGTTCTTGTGCAGCATGCGGGTGCTCACTGCCCCCATATACTTTTAGGCGTTTCAACATTCCGGATGCGAGTTTGTTTTTGGGTAACATCCCCTTCACCGAATGATGAATAATAAAATCTGGCTTGCGGCTGCGAAATTCAGAGAGCTTGATATACTTCTCATTACCCATGTAGCCGGAATAAAACATATATTCCTTCTGATCTTCCTTCTTACCGGTTACGCGGATCTTATCTGCATTGATAACGATCACAAAATCACCGGTATCCACATGAGGTGTAAAAGTTGCCTTATTGCGGCCTCGCAGTATGTTGGATATGCGTACGGACAAGCGACCCAAAATTTGGTCAGTGGCATCAACCACATACCATTTTCGGGTGACTTCTTCTTTCTTTGCGAGTGTAGTTTTCATTTCGGAAAAAAGAGAGATTAAGGCTGATACCTGATTCTCTGTCAATAACGGATGTAAAATTATTTAAATAAAAAAGCCCTCGTGCGAGGGCTTTAAAAATCAAAGGGTTATTAAAAGATAACTTAGAAACCCGCAGTGAAGGATGCACCCCACCAAAAACGGGACTCGTCCAAATCCTCATTCAGATCGAAGTCATTGTCTACATTGGCAAAACGCACACCCACAGTCATGCGTGCATAACGGGTAAAACTATATGAGTAGTCGAGCATCGCACCATAGTAAGTAGAGTCTGTATCAATTCCCCCGGTAAGGTCTTCATCCGGGCCAAACTCAGAATTACCTGCGAAGCCTGTAAGCATGACTGCAGAGTTGGTATCGATCACGAAGGAATAACCCGCTGATGCCTCAATTGTAATCTCCTCATTATCCACATCATAGTAGAAGTAAACGGCAGGCGAAATGGGACCCTCCCAGGTTAAGCCAAGGAATGTCTCCACGGCACTGTCATCCCGGAATGGCTGGAAATCTATAAAGCTTGCGCCGACATCCAGTTTAAAATCTTCGGCCACTTCAAAATTAGTGCCGAGATAATACTCATGCATTTTAGTGCGATTATCGTCTTTCTCAACAGGCAATGCAGTATGCAGTCCAAAATACAGGTCAAACGTTTCACCTAAAACGCGACCTTCAACCGAAGGGGTAAACGTGTCGTCCGCAACTACATACCCACGGTAGATAAACTCAGACTCGTAGGCATAGGTCGCACTCGCAGAAAAGTCACCTTCTTCTTGTGCTTGTGCAAAATTTAAAACGGAAAGGAGCGCTGAAGAAGCTATAGCTATCGTCTTTATATTCATTATCTAATAAAACAGGGTTCTAATCGAGTTCTAAGCATTGCTAGGAACAATTCAATCAATAAATACTTTCATAACCATCGTTTGATCATTTAGATAGCTTTGTCGAACACAAAATCGCTAGAACTCATCTCAAAATCCAAAATAAGCATGGCAAAGATAATTTTACGTTTTTTGAGCCGGCGCCGCAGGCAGTGCCGGGCTGAAGCCCTGGCTGCCTGTGGAAACGCGCTCAAAACCGTAAAGGGCTTTGTCCCAAAGGATGTGACAAAAAAGCAAGTTCGCGGCGTTGGCTTGGCCCTCATGTACGCTTGCACACGACGGGACAAGCCGCCTTGCGCTGCTCGCTTTTTTGTTCACACCATGTTCATTTATTGATTTTGAGATGGGTTCTAAATTTTACAAAGATGAAAACTATTGCTATAATTAATGCCCTACTCTGCGGTTTTGCGGTCGCATGGGGTGCTTTCGGCGCTCATGGCCTCTCGGAACGGCTTGAGCAGGTAGGCAAGCAGGCCATCTGGAACACGGCTGAATTCTATCTTTGGGTGCACTTGCTATCCATATGGATCGTCATCGTAATGAATCAGATTGGGTTGATTGCACCCAGCTCAAGCACACTGATCGCTATCATTTGGATGACCTCTATTTTCATCTTTTGCGGAACCTTGTATGCAATCGCATTGGGTGCTCCATCTTTCCTGGGTGCAATCACACCCATTGGAGGATTAGGTTATATAATCGGTTGGCTACTGCTGGCATGGGCATTGTTAAAAAACCCACAAATTGCTTAATTTATCTTGAAGTTAGCCTAAATTAGAGGATGGTCGGAAATTGAACGTTCTTTATTAACACTATGAGCAATTCACTCGATCAACTAAAAGCCCTGACAACTGTAGTCGCCGACACCGGTGACTTTGAATCCATGAAGGCCTTTGCTCCTCAGGATGCGACCACCAACCCATCGCTCATCCTCAAGGCCATCCAGAAAGATGAATACAAACCCCTCTTTGAGGATACCGTATCGAGAGTAAAGGCTGAGAGCTCCGCAACGGGAGAGGCCCTGATTGATCAGATCGTGGACGAAGTGTTGGTTGCCTTTGGCCTTGCAATTTTACAGATCGTGCCCGGGCGCGTATCGACTGAGGTAGACGCCCGACTATCCTTCGATGCGGAGGCTTCGATCGCAAAAGCACGCGAGCTCATCGCCCTCTATGCCAAGAACAGGATCGATAAAGAGCGTATTCTTATCAAACTCGCAACCACATGGGAAGGCATTAAAGCCGCAGAAGTGCTCCAGAAGGAAGGTATCAATTGTAATATGACCCTGCTTTTTTCCATGGCTCAGGCAGTTGGCTGTGCGCAGGTAAATGCAAAACTCATTTCCCCGTTCGTGGGCCGGATAATGGATTGGTACAAAGCAAAAACCGGTACCACCTACGAAGCGCATGAAGACCCCGGTGTATTGAGTGTGCAAAGCATTTACAACTATTATAAAAAGTATGGTCATGAGACCGAGGTCATGGGAGCAAGCTTTCGCAATGTGGGTGAAATCAAGGAACTCGCAGGCTGTGATTTGCTGACTATAAGCCCGGGCTTATTGGAAGAACTCCAAAACAGTAATGACCCCGTGGAGCGCAAACTCGATCCAGAAGCCGCAGCTGCCATGGATATCGAAAAAATCACCATCGACGAGACCGAATTTCGCTGGATGCTTAACGAAGATCAAATGGCGACTGAAAAGCTCTCAGACGGCATTCGCATTTTCGGTAAAGATATGCTGAAAGTGCGTGACCTTATTGGCGCGCGTTTATAATCCATCTATCATTTGTGAGCGACTCCATAAAAGAACACATACGCACGGTGCGCGGTTGGCCGTTGCCTGAAGTCAATTTTCGCGACATCTCTACTCTTTTCGAGCAGCCCCTCATCTTCAATGAGGTGGTTCAGGACTTCGTAGAAAAGGTAGATGAGTACGACGTCAATAAGATCGCAGGTATCGACGCCCGCGGGTTCGTAATCGGAGGTGCAGTCGCCGCACTGACTGGGCTCCCACTGACCATGGTACGTAAAAAAGGAAAGTTACCCCCGGAAACGATCGAGCAATCCTATAAACTCGAATATGGTGAAGGTACTGTAGAAATACGTAAGGATGCATGCCAACCCGGCGACCGCGTATTGATTTTGGATGATCTGATCGCAACCGGAGGTACTCTCGGCGCGGCCAATAAGCTCATAGAGCGTTCGGGAGCAAAGACAGCCCTGGTGGCTGCAGTTATTGATCTACCTGAACTGGGTGGCTCAAAGTCGCTTGAAGATCAGGGAATGGACGTCTTCTACATCTGTTCTTTCACAGAAGCTGAATAATTCAGGCAAAAATATTGCCTGAATTAGGTAAATCCAACAGGCGAACTCCGCTATATTCCCTTTTTCCGGACTTACCCAATTCAGGCTTCCTTATCATTCCAACAAGATCCAAATATGGGTTTGATGTTCCTGCATGCTTGAATGTTTTTTATTTTTAGTCAACAAAAAAATACTAGATGTTGGGGTATAAAGGCGATTTTGTACAATATATTGGGGTAACCAGCGCAAGATACTGCAGGATTTATAATTTTTGTATCCAAAATCGATTAAATACTTGCCGAAAGCCTCGGATTACCCATGGTCAGTGCAGAATTACTACTTTTATGAAGAAACGATTCTTATCCCTTATAGTAACTCTCCTGACTACCTGGATAGTTCACCCTATTAACGCAGCCGTAAGCCAGGGCGATTTCGAAGCAAATCTCTCGCTCGCTATTGCGGATATGTCCACTGATGATTTGGATCTGGATGTTACACTCATCACAGGATCCGTGGGATATTTCTTTACGGAAAACATACAGGTGTCTGGCGTTCTCTCCCGTTTGAGCACCGACGTGCCCCGTTCATCCGGCGGCGAGCGTAGCGTAGATTCCACTTTGGTGGGTGCGGCGGTTGACTACCACTTCAATACAGAGTCAAAGTTTGTGCCGTATGCAGGCCTAGGCCTTTATTTGACCGACTCGGATCTAGAGGAGCTCGGCGTGGATGACACTGCATTCCAAGTGCGTGGAGGGGTGAAGCACTTTTTGTCCGATACTATGGCCCTTAAATATTCAATTTCATATATCGATTTCAGCGGCCTCGATTTAAATGGTTTCGCTCTGGAAGGCGGTTTCTCCTATTTCTTTTAGAATCTGCAATTAAATTTCCAAAATAAAAAAGCCCGGTAGCGATTCCGGGCTTTTTTATTTTGCGCTTTTTGAGAAGTTTCCTGAATTGGAAATGTATAGACGGAAATTTATGTCCATTGGGAAAATCCTCATTATCGGTTTATTGGTATCAAGCTTTGCAGCTGTGGGCAACTGGCTGGTCTGGTTGGATAGCTTTGCCAATTTTCAGCTCTATCTGGCCATTCTCGGTGTAGGGCTGTCATTCACGGGAATCTATAAGCGCCATCACATATGTAGTCTATGCCTGATAGGGCTAAGTATCTATCATTTCACAATTGTCATTCCCTGGTATATCCCAGACCAAAATCTCGGTAAAGAACTCAAGGATACCGGCGACCTCAAAATCCTCAGCTTCAATGTACATGCATTTAATGAAAGCTACCCTGACTTAATTGATTACTTTGAGGCAGAAGATCCCGATATTCTTTGTATACTTGAAGGGAGCCATCACCTGCGGGATCGCATGCAACACTTGCATACTAAATATCCGGAGCGCCTCGAAGCCTCACGCCGGGCAGATGTAAGCATCCGCGAAGTCGCCGGTTTTATACTCTGGTCAAAGCACCCTTTGCTCGAGCATGAGTTCATCATCACTCCCAATAACCAGGTGCAGGCGATCCGTATTATCATTAAGCACCAGCAACGAGCAGTAGAAATCCTGGCTATACATCCCCCGTCACCCAAGAAATTTTGGGACGTTTACCGGCGCAACCAGTTCTTTAGTGAATTACCAAATCACTTTTCGGAAACCCCGCATCGCATAGTCATCGGAGATTTTAATACCACACTGAATTCAGCTATATTAAGAAACTGGGATCAACGAGGCCTGCGCAATGCCCATCTCGAAGCGGGGCTTCGGCATACCTGGCCCTCACCATTACACTTTTTTGGGATTGCGATCGACCATGCCTATGTCAGTGATTCATTCGTGATCAATGACTATGAACTCGGACCATTTATTAGTTCGGATCATTTACCGCAGGAAATTACACTAAGCTTTGCAAATTCAGCAGATTTATGACACAAAAAACGACGACTCCCTTTCGCATCGCCACTCTGATTTTTGTTAAAAACAAAGAAGGCAAACACCTTCTTCTCAAGCGCACCAAAGCACCTAACTTCGGTTTATGGAGCCCCATTGGCGGTAAGTTGGATACTGCGAGCGGCGAATCCCCCTTTGAGTGTGCTGTGCGTGAGACTGCCGAAGAAACCGGATTCGAAATCGAAGACAAGGATTTACACCTCTTTGCCTATGTCTCCGAGAAAAACTACGAGGGCGTCAATCATTGGCTGCTTTTTCTCTTTAATTGCCTGAAAGCGATCCCTCACCTGCCGGACACCCATGAGGAAGGCCATTTCGGGTTCTTCAGCGATGAAGACATTAAGAGTCATGTCGAAGTACCTACCAGCGATAAATCCATACTCTGGCCCATCTATTGGCAGCACCATCAAAAATTCGTGGGCCTCAAGATGGACTGCACTGCCGGTCAACCCACCGACCTCAGCGGCATGCATATAGAAACCCGTATGGGCTAGAGCAGAATACCGGCAAGGGCACCGGTCATTAAACAGGCAAGCGTACCCCCCAAGACTGCGCGAAGCGCCAGCGTGCTTAACTCCTCGCGCCGACCGGGTGCCAGCGTAGAAAGCCCTGCAATCTGGATACCGATGGAAGCAAAGTTTGCAAATCCACAAAGCGCATAGGTCATGATCAGGATGCTCTTCTCATCCATCATAGATCCCTCCTGAATCAAACCTCCCATACTCAGGTAGGCCACAAACTCGTTGAGAACCAGTTTTTCACCCAGCAACCGGCCCGAGTTGAGCAGCTCGCCTGAGCTTATTCCCATCAGCCAGGCCACGGGTGCAAATACCCAACCAAAAATCCATTGCAGTGACAAACCCTCAAACTGCCCCCCGCTACTGGAAGCAATCCACCCATTTAGCCCTGTCCAGCTACCCAGCGCATAATAGAGGATGGTGTCCATCAAGGGAATGAGCGATGTAAACACAATCAGGATTGCACAAATAATCAAAGCGAGTTGCAGACCCTGGGCCGTACCCTTGGATGCCGCATCAAACACATTTGAGCCCACCTCCTCATTCGAAACCTTAAATGAATCCGCAAATTCTTCGGTCTCGGGATAAAGCAGTTTGGCAAACATAATTGCGGCCGGTGCAGACAGGATCGAAGCCGTGATCAGGTGCTTGGCAAAGAGAATATTCTTTGCCTCATCCTCTCCTCCCAGGATGCTTACATAAGCCACCAACACACCGCCCGCTATCGTTGCAAAGCCGCCCACCATTAGGGTAGCGAGCTCCGAACGCGTCATGCGCTCGAGGTAAGGCCGTACCATCAAAGGGGCCTCCGTCTGCCCTACGAAAATATTCGCAGCCACCGCAAAACTCTCAGCCCCGGAAACCCGCATCACTTTGCGCATGATCCAGGCAAACCCTTTAATCATAATGGGCAATATGCCCGTATAAAACAGAATCGATGAAAGTGCAGAAAAAAAGATGATTGAGGGGAGTACCCGAAAAGCGAATACCGAACCGGTGCTTGCCGCATCATCTACGAAACGGCCAAAAATAAAGCGCGAGCCCTCCTCGGAGAACGCGAGTAATTGCACAACTCCCTGCGCGACTGCTCCAATAATATCTGACGGGCCCGAAAATTTAAGGAAAATGACCGCCATAATCAACTGCAGCCCAAACCCACCGGCGATGAGCTTCCAGTTAATGGCTTTGCGGTTTTCGCTTAGCGCATAACAGATTGCGATAAACACAAATATTCCCAGGAGCGCTCTCAGTATATCCAGCATGGCTTAAAGGGGTTAAACAAATAACATGCCACATTAGGTACAGGCTTCGAGATCGCGCAAGCTATTTAAGGGTTTGCAGAATATATGCAAAAATAATTAGTTAAACCCATGCTATCCTCATTAACCCGTGCAGAAAAACGCGCACTGATCATTATCCTGTTGATAGTCTTACTTGGCTTAATCGGCCTTTGGCTCAATTAAGCAATAGTATCAAGCAGCGTTCCGGTTGCCGGCGCACTCACCTTACCCTCAGCACTATAAAGGGTGCCTGCATCGGCGGCAGTTGCAATCAAGTCGACGACTTCCTGAGTCGCTTCATTCTCCGCCTTCACCATACGATTTGCAAAATCAAGTTGTTGCAGAGATTTTTGTTGCCCCATCAGGGCGACTGCCAGGGTTGCCGCATCCATACACTAGAATACGGCAACTCAGCTGACGGCTTAAATTAATACTTAATGGAACAACCGTAAGGCTTGGTGTCCGTTTTAGCGATGGGATCCCCATTGACGTGCGCATTGTAGGCTGCAAGCACGTAATTGGTCGCCTTCGGAATATCAGACTCACGCGTAGAGCTGATACTGTCAATCGCTCCCTGGTAGATGAGAATGCCCTCTGGATCGATCACAAACATCTCCGGTGTGGCTACAGCCCCGTAGAGACGACCGATCGTACCATCCTTGTCCAATAGAATGGCCGTAGCCGACTTATCCTTATCTGCCCGGGTTTTAGTGGACTTTTGGGCGGTCATATATCCCTGAGCACCTTCTTTGCTGGATACGATGCCAAGCCATATAACCCCCTGCTCAGTCAATTCCTTCTGGAGGGCCTGCATGTTGCCTGAATTATAGTGCTTCTTAACAAATGGGCATCCATGGTTTAGCCATTCCAATACTACATACTTTCCCTTGAAATCCGACAACTGGTGAGAGGCTCCCGTGTCATCGGTTCCGGTGAAGTTAGGTGCCTTTTCCCCTGTAGTCAGGGCTGCGCTGGCCATAAAGGCCCCCGCGATAGTCGCAACAACTGCTAAAGTAAGTGTTTTCATAAGCTAGACTCGATTGTGTGTATTTGGTATATCCAAAATTGAAATGGGCTTAACCCTAATTTCAATTTGCATTCGCATTATTTAGTCCATTCATTGTATAGTTTTAGCCTGTATGAGTGATCCAACCACAGAAATCTGGCAAAAGCTGCGACAAGAAGCTGAAATAGCCATTGAGCGCGAGCCGGTACTAAGCCTCTGGCTTGAAGCCAGGCTCCTGCGCTACGAATCCCTAATCGAGGTCATCGCGTGCAATCTCTCTGAAAAGCTTAATTTTTTGCGTAATGGGGAGGACTATCTCAGGGATGTGTTTCTCAAAACACTCCAGGACGATGAAGCCCTCGTTGCGAGCATCGTTGAAGACATCATTGCTTATTTCGAGCGGGATCCGGCGTGCAAAAACCACTTTAACCCTCTTCTAAATTACAAAGGGTTTAAAGCCATTACTGGCTACCGAATCGCCAACAAACTCTGGAAACAGGAGCAGGAAGAACTCTCTCTGCATCTGCAAAGTCTGATTTCTGAATTCTACGGAGTTGATATTCACCCGGCGGCCACCATCGGTAAAGGGGTCATGCTCGACCACGCCACCGGCTTTGTTGCAGGTGAAACGACCGTTATTGGAGATCAGGTATCCATCTTCCAGGGAGTAACTCTGGGCGGAACCGGTAAAGAAAGCGGTGAACGGCACCCGAAAATCGAATACGGGGTACTCATCGGAGCCGGTGCCAAAATACTGGGCAATATCACTGTCGGCCACTGCTCAAAGATTGGAGCAAACAGCGTGGTGCTCAATGATATCCCCCCCATGTCTACCGTAGTAGGCGTGCCGGGCAAAGTGACCAAAACCGCCGAAAGCCTGGATGACGTGCCTGCACTATGCGTCGACCACCGGATTGAGTGAAATCAATCTACACGCTGCCTACGTTAACCCCAATAAACCATATACAAACACAAACAAACATGTCTGAAAACTCTACCATCCAGAAAACCGTAATCATTTTGGGGAGCGGCTGCGCAGGGCTCACCGCTGCTATTTATACCGCCCGCGCAAACTTAAATCCGCTCGTCATTGAGGGTAAGCAACCGGGCGGGCAGCTCACTACGACCTCCGAGGTGGAGAATTTCCCCGGTTTCCCTGAAGGGGTGGATGGTTTCATGCTCATGGATAATCTGCGCAAACAGTCCGCACGCTTTGGCACCGAGTTCGCAAACGACCTCATCGAATCCGTTGAGCTGGATGGCCCCAAGAAGATTTTAAAAGCAGGTTCACGCACCTACGAAGCAGACACACTGATTGTGGCAACCGGAGCCTCCCCGCGCCTGCTCGGCATACCCGGTGAGCAACAAATGTTCGGTGGCAAAGGGGTAACCACGTGTGCAACCTGCGACGGTGCGTTTTACCGCGATATGGAAGTTGCTGTAGTCGGTGGGGGTGACTCTGCCTGCGAAGAAGCGCTCTTCCTGACCCGCTTCTGCTCAAAAGTTTATCTGGTGCACCGCAGGGATGAGCTCAGGGCTTCCAAGATCATGGCCGACCGTGCAATTAATCATGAGAAGATCGAAGTTCTCTGGAACACCATCCCAGTATCCGCCAATGAAGATGAAAACGGCCAACTCAAATCAATCAATACTCAGAATACCGTCACTGGCGAAGCCGGAGAGCTTGCGATCAAGGGGCTATTCATAGCGATCGGGCATATACCCAATACTCAACCGTTCGCGGGCAAATTGACTCTCGATGACGAAGGCTACTTTATTCCTGAGAATGGCAGTCAGGTATTAACGAACGTTCCCGGGGTTTTTGTCGCAGGGGATTGCGCAGACCATAAATACCGCCAGGCAATCACCGCAGCGGGCATGGGCTGCCAGGCCGCGATCGAAGCAGAGCGCTGGCTCGCCGAACAATAATTTACAATGAGTTTTTTTCAGGAACGCTTAACTTTCAATACCCGGGGCAAGGGCACATACGATATATCCCGCGATGTTCAGAATGTCCTGGCAAAGTCGGAACTTAAGAACGGCATCGCCTCCATATTTTGCCAGCACACCAGCTGCAGTCTGGTGCTTATGGAAAATGGGGACCCTGCTTCACGTGCAGATTTAGAGGCGTATATGGAGCGTCTCGTGCCCGAAAACGAACCCTATTTTCAGCATACACTCGAGGGGCCAGATGACATGCCGAGCCACATTCGGATGGCGTTGACCCGTAGCGGCGAGGCAATTCCCTTCACGGACGGCAAGCTTCAGCTGGGCACCTGGCAAAGCTTGTATCTATGGGAGCACCGGGCTATCCCGCATACCCGCTTTGTATTGGTTACCTTACTAGGTGAATAAATGGAAGCTTCCGGGCAGGCGGATATTCCTGAAGGGCTGAAACGCGAACTTGTCAAACAAGCAGCCCGCAAGGAAACACTCACACAGGAATATGGGGAGCTGCTAGATCGTTTCGACGGGGTACTCGAAATCGGCTGCGGACATGGGCATTGGCTAACGGCTTACGCCATGGAAAATCCAACTACCCCCTGTATCGGGATTGATATTCATGGGGCTCGTATCCATAAAGCCTGTACCAAGGCGGACAAACGGAGATTGAAACACCTGCATTTCATCAAGGCAGAGGCAGGAGAGTTTCTTGAAATCCTCCCGAAATCGGCACAGCTGCAAAAAGTTATCATCCTGTTTCCGGATCCCTGGCCCAAAAAACGCCATTATAAAAATCGCCTGATACAGCACCCCTTTTTAAGTCAAGTTGCCAATTTCATGGCTGAACATGGCAAGCTCTACTTTCGCACGGATCATGAAAACTACTTTGCATGGAGCACGGAAATAATCACCGGGCACCCTAGCTGGATAATCGATAACCCCACCGAATGGCCAATGGAGAATACAACTTTCTTTCAAGACCTGATGAGCAGCTATCAATCCCTCTCCGCCACTGTAAAAAAATAGTTATTTGTAAAAACCATTTAATACAAACCCGCTTCGACCGCTAATTGTAAGCGAGGTACAAATTATATAAGCGTTGGTAAAATAAGGGCGAGCCTTGGCGGGCTCGCCTTTTTTTTGTAAAAATACAATAGCAGAAACGCAGTTGCATAAACCATTTTAAGCAATATCGCTTTGTTTATGTCGAAAACGTTTGATGAAAAGCTCAATGCTTACGCAGAACTCGCCGTAAAAGTCGGAGTCAATATACAACCCGGACAAAGGGTATTGGTCCGTGCCCCCATAGAATCCAGCCAGCTGGTCAATGCGATCGCCAAATCCGCCTATCAGGCAGGCTCTCCCCTGGTCTCGGTCATGTATCATGACGACCAACTCAGCCTCACGCGTTTTGAAAATGCGCCTTCAGGCAGTTTTTCCACCTATGCAGAATGGGAAGCCAGCGCACTCCTCGAGTGTGCAAAGCGGGGCGATGCGTTTATCAAAATCAGCGGGACGGACCCCGACCTGCTCAAGGATCAAAACCAGGATAATATTTCGATGGCGATTAAATCGGCGCAGGAGCACATGGCTGAGTTCATGCAATATCCCATGAGTGATAAGATTCCCTGGGTCGTCATCTCCGTACCGGTACCCGGCTGGGCGGGCAAAGTATTCCCCGGTTTACGTGAAGAAGATGCCATGGCAAAACTCTGGGATGAAATCTTCAGAACCTGCCGCGTGGACCGGGAGAACCCCATTGATGCCTGGCAGGCACATTTGGATAATCTGGAAAGCCATAGTAAAAAATTAAATGATTATGCATTCGACGCCCTGCATTATACCGGGGGCGGAACAGACTTCACAGTAGGTTTGCCCAAAGGCCACATCTGGAAGTCGGGAGGCAGCGTTGCAGCTTCAGGCGTTACCTTTGTAGCAAATCTGCCGACTGAGGAAGTCTTTACATTACCGCACAAGGACCGTGCAGAGGGGATCGTTAAGGCCAGCAAACCTCTGAATTACGGGGGTACTGTAATCAGCGATTTCAGCGTGCGATTCGAGGCCGGCAAAGCCGTGGAAATCCAGGCCGCCCAGGGGCAGGAGACCCTGCAAAAGCTCATCGATACCGATGCCGGTGCCTCGAAACTCGGCGAAATCGCTCTAGTCCCGCATCGCTCACCCATCTCAGATTCCGGCCTACTCTTTTTCAATACCCTCTTCGATGAAAACGCTGCCAGCCACATTGCTTTGGGCAAAGCATATCGCTTCACACTCAAGGGCGGGAAAGAAATGACTGAGGAAGAATTCAATGAGGCAGGCGGGAACAATAGCCTTACCCATGTGGATTTTATGATCGGCCACGATGCTCTGGATATCGATGGAATTCAGGCAGATGGTACGCGTATTTCAGTCATGAAACAGGGCGAATGGGCGATGTAAGCAGGAGTATCACAAAAAATAACATTGAATATTAGTGCAAATTCGATACGTCTAAAGTGCTGTTAAATTATCACCCACCTGAAAGTTATGAAAGAATTGAGTAAAAAACTCTCATTCGTGGTGCTGTGTCTGTCCCTGGTAGCAATGATGTCTACAGTAAGTTGGGCGAGCAGTCATGCGAGTGATGACGAAGATCCATTGCCACCATGCTGTGCTGCGGCAGCAGCTGAACAAGCGGCCGCTGAGGAAGAAAAGAAGCCTAAGTGCTGTGGCGAAGACGGCAAGTGTTGCAAGGAAGCCAAAAAATGCTGTGGAACTGACGGTAACTGCTGCAAATCCGAAAAGAAATGCTGCGGGACCGATGGCAAATGCTGTAAAGAAGCCAAGAAAAGCAAATGTTGCGGCAAGTGCGGTGGCGATGAAAAAGCCAAGTGCTGTGGCAAATGCGGCGGCGAAGGGAAGAAAGGCTGCTCCTGTGAAGACTGCAAATGCAAAGATTGCAAGTGTGGAGAAGCCAAGTCCTGCTGCGGTAAATGCGGTGGCGACGAGAAAAAGTGCTGCGGTGAGTGTGGCAAGGACAAGAAGTGTTGCGGCGAGTGTGATAAAGAAGCGAAATGCTGTGGCAAATGCGGCGGAGACGAAGAGGCCAAATGTTGCGGCAAGTGCGGTGGCAAAAAAGGTAAAAAGCATGATCATGACCACGGACACGGACATGGGCATGGGCATGGACACAGCCACTAATGCCTTCTAAAGAATCTTTCAAAAAGCGTGATCTAAATGGATCGCGCTTTTTTTATGCCTGCAAACCCAGCTCGCGTAGTTCTCCGCGAACCTGCTCCTCCGTTCCAAATACAATGCCACGCATCCCCAAAACCCGAGCGGCTTCAATATTCTCAGGCTTATCGTCGATAAACACGATTTTTTCGGGCACCAGTCCAAAGACTTCTATTGCTGCTTCGTAGATATCCCGATCCGGTTTGGCCATACCCAGCTCACAGGAAAACAGCTCGATATCAAATTGCGAATAGTTCTGCTCACGGAAGAAATGCACCGCCGGCATCTCCGTATTCGAGAGGATCGCGGTTCGCAGCCCCTTTTTCTGTATTTGAGCAACCAGATCAAACATCGCGCCTTGCGGTAAGTATGAAGCCTCAAAAGCTGAACGCCATAGACCCGTTTTAGTGGATATATTGAGCTCAAGCTCAGTCTCCACACTATCCCAGAATTCCTCTTCAGAAACCTGCCCCTTCTGGAATTTCACAAGCAAATCCTCGGGAAGGTGCTTCATGAATTCAGGCGATATTCCCGTGTGGTTGAGTATCCAATCGGCAATCGCCTGGGCCGGATTTTCGATGAGCACTCCACCCCAGTCAAAGGCGATTCCCTGTATGTCTACTGCCATGTTTTCATTACGAACGCATCCCAGGCGTTGACAACTTTTTTGCAAAATAACTTTGATCCGCCTGCACTCAGTCTCACAATAGCCTCACTATGATCATTCAGCTTAACAACATAAGCCTGAACCGGGGAAACACCATTTTGGATAATGTCGACTGGAGCTTCTATCAGGATGAAAACTGGGTAATCCTGGGCTCCAATGGTTCCGGAAAAACTTCGATCATCAATGTGGTGATGGGTTACGAACCGCCCACCAAAGGGAAGTTTATTGTCCTCGGGCAGCCTTACGGGCATTGCCCCTGGGATGAAGTGCGCAGGCAGATCGGTGTGGTAAGCCATACAATCTCTCAAAAAATCCGGGATGACCAAAACGCACAAAGTGTCGTGCTCTCAGGCAAATCTGCAATGATCAACTACTGGGGCACCCCCAGTGCTGACGAAATGCGCGAGGCGGATCAATGGCTATACGTCGTCGGCTCGGAAGATCTTAAAAATCGCAAATGGGGTATACTCTCCCAGGGCGAAAAGCAGCGGGTGCTCATTGCCCGGGCGCTCATCAATCGCCCAAAACTCCTGATTCTTGATGAGCCTTGCGCAGGCCTGGACCCCATCGCACGGGAAAACTTTTTGGATTTCCTCCATTACACACTTACCGAAGAATTCAAGATTCCCACCGTGCTCATTACGCACCACGTCGAAGAAATCCTCAATATGTTCACCCATGTGCTCCTGATACGGGAAGGCAAAATCATAGCTGCAGGACCCAAGGAAAATGTGATGAACGCGGAAAACCTCTCTACCACCTATGGTGAGCGGGTGACGCTCTTTAATGAGCTGCTGCGCTATCGACTGGATCTCGCCCGCGACTAGATGATTCGGCAGGACTACATACTTCGCATCATTGAAGAAATGGGCGTGATGATCCGTATGCTGCTCGGCCAGCAAATCACTGCTGCGGATTTCAACCGCAAACTCGAGGATAAAGCCCTCGAATGGATCGGCTTACCGCTTAGCATGCTATTGGAACTGCCCGAAGAAGAAACCTACCGACTCATAGCAAGCACCAACCGCATGGTCGTCGAGAACACTTTTCTCATGGTAGAGATCTGCTACTCAAAAGCCATGATCGAGGCTGACTCTGACAAGAAGCAAAACTATCTGGATCGGGCTGAATTTTTTATAACAAAACTCCCCGAACAGACTACTGAGGAGCTCGACCACAGGATCGAAAACCGCTCCTCGGAAATTCGTAAAGAACGGCTCCGCTAGTCTGATCGTTCCGTGATAAGGGCAACCCAATTACCGGAGCCTCTGCGCGGTGAATCCATATTGGACGCATTCACCGGCTCAGCAGCTCCATACCAATCCCCAAAATCAACGCTCAACCACCGTATCTCATAATTCTGAGGTTCATCCTTGATAAAAGGCAATTGCTCTATACTTCCCCCTGTCGGAAAATACAGGAGATAATTTCCTTCTCCGAAAGTGGATGCATAAGAGCGGGTATTCGAAATCGGGAAAGATTCTTTCATAGGTTCAAGCTCCCAAAAACGCACCTCCTGCTCTAAGAGCCGCATCGCTTCGATGCATTGCTTAGCCTCTTTATTCAGCCCGATTCCATAGGGCGTACGATGAAAGCGAAAGGAAGCCAGCCCTCCCATAATGCTGCGCACACACTTTTCGATCGCGTCCTGATTACTCCCCATGATACCCCCCGAGAAATTCACGGAACCGTAAGTTTTCACGGCATTTAAAGGCCAAACACCCTGCGATTGAATCACATTTCGATAATACAGCAGTAACTCCCAGTGAGTGTTGCCATTGCTGGCGCTGAGCTGGGACACCTCACTGTACGAAAAAAGATCGGGCCTGTCATAAACACGCTTGTGCTCCGGATGCGTGAAATCGATCTGCCAGGGCATCTCCGTTACTTCAATACTTACATTTTGTGCTTTCGCTTCCATTCTTACAAATTCCGCCCAATAGTGGCTCCACTCAGGCTCGGAAGAGTGAGTCTCATTGGATATACAATAAGTCACATGCGGATATTTAAAGGCGACATCCAGAATTTTGCGGACCCACATTTCCTGAAATTTCAGCACCCCTTGATTATTCTCCAGCGGCACCACTGTTTGAAAAAAAGGACTCTCTTTTTCAGCATAGGCGCTTCTGGATGGGGTATACTCAATGGGTAAGCTCGATTCTTCACTGGAGTAATTCGTATTATTTTTTGGATTCCAGGGGGAGACTGCCCAATTATCGCCAAAGTAGTCAAAACGATCCCAAAATTCGATTTGCACAAAAATATCCCGCTCGTAAGTCCACTTCAGAAGCTGATCCAATTTCTCAAAGTAGAGCTCATTCCACTCATTCAAATCGTATTTGCCGGATGGCTGTTGCTTAAATGCGTAAAGTCCACTGGGGGTATTATCCAGATTGCGCGAACTCATGGTGTTGCGAACAAAATTGGCCCCGACTTCGATCATCTCATCCAGGTGAGCTTTGAGCCCCTCATATTGGAACAAGTTATCATCTTCAGAACCCCCAAGCAAAAACACGGGCTCACCCCGATACTGCCAATAAAAAGGATTCTCAGACCAGGGCTGAATGCGATCAGCATCAGAGTTGTTTACTGCAAATAAAACAACCGGGATTAAACTTAACAGGAGAATGGGGAATCGCTTTTTCATTTGGGCTTTAAAACATCAGTTCAACCAATGAGACAACTAACAGCGCGATTTCTGTTAGTCAGATAACCTCTAAATCGTGAATTTAGCTGAATAAGGCATATGGCACACATTCTGCAAAAATAGCCCCATGCCTTACACTGCTGATCCCAAATTTGCCGATTTCATACAGCGACTCCCCAAAACGGAAACACACTTGCATATTGAGGGTGCCTGCCCGTTTTCACTGCTCCAAAAGCTCGATCCTGTAAAATACGCCAGCCCGCCTCCCTTCTGGGCAGACGATTTTCGCTATGAGAGCTTCAACCAGTTTATGGACATGTATGTGGAGTATTGCGCCGAGTTTTACAACTCTGCGAAACGATACCAAGAAGCCGCTGAGATAGTGTTGAAAAAGTGTGTGGATCAGGGCTGTCGCTATGTGGAAACCAGCTTTCACCTTCCCGCATTACTCTATATGGAAGATAAGGGGCCGGATGTAATCGAGGCCATACGCAGTGCCGCGCCTGAAAGCCTGGAGCTCAGAATCTTTGCCGGAATGTGCCACAATGATTATGTGGATGCAGGCAAAGAGCTTATCGAGGACTCACTGACCTGGGAAGGTCTGGACGGCATTGACCTCCATGGCTGGGAGGATATCCCTGTGGAGCCCTGGACCGCAGATGTATGGGAGCGCGCTCGTAAAGCGGGCAAATTTGCCAAGGCCCACGCAGGTGAATTTATGGGCTCTGATTTCGTAGAGCTCATCCTGGATCAACTGAAAGTTACGCGCATACAGCATGGCGTTCGCTCGACTGAAAACCAAGCAACCGTACAACGCCTCATCGACGACAACATTGCCCTCGATGTATGCCCGATCAGCAACGTAAAACTCGCGGTCAATGGCATCCCCTCGATGGATAAACACCCGATACGGCAGCTGTTCGATCAAGGAGTCACGGTTACCATCAACTCGGATGACCCCTTCTTTTTTGGAAATAGCCTCTCCGAGGAATATTATGCGCTCAATCAGGATTTGAACTTTACGCAAGCAGAACTGGTTCAAATCGCAATGAATGGCTTTAAAGTCGCACTGATTAGTGAAGATCAGCGTGCAGCCTACCTGAAGGAAGTTTCGGGTTACTCAGAAGCTGAAGGAGTGCCCAGATGATTCAGTCAGCTCCGAAACTTCCGCGCAACTGTAGCTTTGAGCCCGAAGACTGGCAGGTTTTGGCAAAACAATGGTTTCCCATCGCATATTCGGATGAGGTGATAGACAAGCCGCTCGCGCGCACCTTGCTGGACGAAGAATTGATCGTCTACCGCACAACCGATCGGCAAGTGGTTGTGGCCCGTGATCTCTGCATCCACCGCGGCGTACCCCTGAAGCTCGGTTGGCAGGAGGGTGACGAGCTCGTATGCGCCTATCATGGCTTTCGCTACGGCGCCGATGGCCGCTGTACCAAAGTCCCCGCACTCCCAGATCTAAAACCACCTGCCAAATTATGCCTGATGACCTACCCGAGCATCGAAAAATACGGACTGATTTGGACCCAGCTTATTGAAAATTCTCAAGCCAATTTTCCCGATTGGGAGGAGCTCGAAGATTCAGAGTACCGGATGATGCACTTTGAGCCTCCCGAGTGGGAATGCTCACCCGGCCGACAGCTCGAAAATTTTCTGGATGTTGTTCATTTCTCATGGATTCACGTCGGCACCTTTGGCAATCGAGAGGCTCCCGAAGTAGCAGATTACGAAGTGCAGAAAAACGAAGGTGGTCTGCACATCGAATATCCTTACCTGGCCGCAAACCCGGACCACTCCCAGGTGGTGGATGGCCATAAAGGGGACACCGTACAACGTTGGATGGTCTACGATGTACACCTACCCTTTGCCTGCCGCCTGGTAGTTGATTACGGCGAAAACCGCAGGCACTGCATTTTTGATATCGCTGCTCCGATTTCGCGCACCGAGACACGTATATTCTTTTTCATTGCACGCAACTACGATCATCAGGTTTCTGAAGAAGAGCTCCTAAATTGGGAACGCAAGATTCTTGCAGAGGATAAACCCATCGTGGAAAACCAAAAGCCGGAAGAGCTCCCGCTGGACCTCACTGAGGAGTTTCACCTGCGCTGCGACAAGACCTCAACCATGTATCGCAAGGCACTCGGCAAGATGGGGCTCGGCAAAACCTACACCAGCTGATGAAACCCTTTGTAAGAGGTGACCTGGACGGCTTTTTTGCCCTGGCGTTGGATAATTTGATCAATCTTTTGCTGATCAGTAGCTTCTGCTTGGGAATGCTTGGTTTCGACCCGGCATTCTTCTTCGGCAGAATACTACCCGGAACCTCAGTAGCACTGATCATTGGTAATGTGTTCTACGCACGACAGGCGCTTAAACTCGCAAAAGCGGAAGGTCGTACGGATGTATGCGCCCTCCCCTATGGACTGAATATATTCACTACACTCGCATTCTCTGTGCTTGTCATGCTACCTGCACAACAAGCTGCCCTGGCACAGGGCATGAGCAAGGCAGAGGCAGATCTCATAGCATGGCAGGCAGGTATTGTTGCCTGTGTGGGCTCCGGGTTGATCGAACTCTTTGGCGGCATGATCGCAAATACTTTGCGCAAATACATACCCCGCGCGGCCTTATTGGCAACCCCGGGTATGGTAGGCTTGCTGATGATCTCGAGCGACTTTTTCTTTAAAGTGATGGGGCACCCCGCAATCGGATTCACCACTTTGGGGCTGATCGTAGCCGTCTATTACGGGCGCATGAAACTCAAGGGCGGCATACCTGCTTCCGCAGTCATTGTAGTTGTCGGTACCATACTTGCATGGGTGCTCTATTCCAGAGGCGAAAACCCACTGGTACCCGTAGGCTCGCCAAGTGAACTGGGCCTGGGCCTGTATTTGCCTCTGCCTGTGATCGGCGACCTCATAGCCGGCGCTCCCTACTTTTCAAGCTATCTGAATGTAATCTTACCCATGGGTTTGCTAAACCTTGTGGGCTCACTGCAATGCCTGGAGTCCGCCGAGGCAGCCGGCGACAAATATCCCGGTCGACCCTCACTCATGATGAACGGTGTGGGAACGCTGGGTGCGGCCTTCTTCGGCTCTCCCTACCCCACTACGCTCTATTTTGGTCACCCCGGCTGGAAAGCCATCGGCTCACGTGCAGGATATTCCACGCTAAACGCGGTTTTCTTCACGGTACTGCTCATTACCGGAGGCATCACCTACATTGCCCACTGGGTACCCATTGAGGCCGGAATGGCAATTCTCGTCTGGATCGGTTCGACGATTTTCATACAGGCCTTTTCGGCAGTTGAGTCTAAATACTATCCTGCAGTTGCGATCGGGATGCTGCCGGTCGTGGGGGGATTTTCAGCGATTGTGGTTCGGCATGCCTTGGCCGGTGCGGGAGTGGAATTTACTCCCGAACTCCTGCAACAAATCGCCGACAGTCGCAATTTTGCGATATCCGGTATGTTTTCAACGGATATCGGCTATATTTTTGCGTCCGTCATCTGGGCAGCAGCGACGGTAGCGATCATTGACCGGAAATTCCGACTGGCTGCCATCTGGATGCTGGGTGCGGCTGTATTTTCTGCGCTGGGTTTATTGCACGCCTACTCAGTGCAACCCTTTGATGTCATTGGCTCCGTCGAGCCGGCGTGGCCCTGGGCAGCTTCTTATGCAGCGACTGCGGTCATTCTTTGGCTGATGCCCTATATTGCGACCCCCCTTAAAGAGGGCGAAGAAAACGTATAGGGCTATATCTGCGATACACGTGAGGGCACGTAGATGATATCAGTTATACCCGAAACGGTATCTTTGTAGCGTGGCAAATCCTTAATGGCCGCCCATTCGTCACTATTGATAAAATTTTTCCAGTTCGCATCCCGCTCGGTAATGCTCTCGAAACCGAGCATATAAATCAGGTTCGGCATCAGGGGACCTGCGATGGTCTTGCCAAAGAATACCGGGTAGAGCCCCGTCTTGCGGAACACCTCAATCTCTCCACCTTCGTTAAACATTTCAACCTTCAGAGTGCTCGCCTTGCGGTTGTGTGCTTCATAGATTCGCAACTCATAAATACGTCCAGCCTTCCCTTCGATATGCTCCGGGATTTCAACATGAGGCATGTAGGCAAACGATTCCATCAGCGTTGATTCAAATCGCTGATAAAGAGGCTCCTGCAATGTGTCATCGGGTGAGTCTACCTTGCTCCATACATTTTGAAACGATTCGATGTTCTTATGAGGAACAAGCATGTATACCTCATTGCCATGGGCGCCATACTTAGGGCGGAACACCCCGATCGGGCTGCAACCATTTTCGTTCAGCTGCGGAATAACAGTATCCCCCAGGTACTTCTCCAGAGCGGCTCGCTTCGTATTATTGAGTAGCTCAAAGCGCACCCATTCGAGGTAGGTTTTTTCTTTCATAGCTTTGTGGTCACCAGCAAAGGCGAATATTGGAGTCAGTGCAATAAGGGTGAAGGCGAAGAGCTTGTAGATTTTCATGATGTATACAGGGAATCAGATAGTTTCTGTTTTAAGTCTGTTACCAACTGTTGAAGACTTTGAAAAACATACAAACCGAAAAGTAAGTTTGTACGCATTATTCACCAGTTCCACTCCCAAACTCCCAAAACCTGAATACCGGGCTCCTCATAACCAAGCAGCGTATTTTCCTGATCATTTAGCAGATTGCGCAAGCGCAAACCAACACGATGATTATCCATTACTTGATAATCCGCATAGACATTTACCCGGTGGAAGCCAGCGAGCCGGATATCTCCCGTCGGTATGGAGGACTCTCCCCGTTCCCCGACGTATTGATAATGTATATTGACACGATAGCCCTGAACGGATTCGTAAATCAGGTTTAATCCAGAGAGGAGCTCTGGACGGTTCCGCAACAGTTCATCACTGCCGGGTATATCAAGATTGAGGTGCGCTAAGTTACCACTCACTCGAAGTTGATTGTTGAACTGCCATTGCGCCTCGAACTCGAATCCATGGGTAGTCACCCGGCTCAGATTGATGAGCCGCTGGGTCGTTTCTGAAAAATCGATCAGATCCCGGTAGCGTTGATCAAAGTAAGTCACACTCACCAGTAAGCGATCTTCCAGGAACGCCTGAGACAGTCTTGCTTCGTAAGCTCTTACGGTTTCGGGAGCTAAATCGGGATTGCCGACCAACGGGCTGTTTAGCGCAAATAGACTTGGAGCCTTAAAGCCTTCACTGTAACGAAAGCTTAACTCAGTCATATCCAATAACGGAATCGTGTATTGAATGGACGGATTGAGCTGAGCATCGAGATCGCTGATTTTTTCAATTTGCAGCGCAAGCTGAAGCTCAGAAACATCAAATAGCTGAAATTGCGCCTCCCCATAAGTCTCAACGGTCGATCGGGAATCCTCGTAGGGGCTGGGAATATCCGCAAAAGGCAGTTTAAGCACCCCCTGGCTGTCAGCAGTCTCCTCTTTAAGCGACACTCCCCAAGCCATCTGAACTTCATCATTGAATCGGTATGTCAGATCGCCCCTCATTTGGAAACGCCAGAAATCATTCTGAAATTCACTGGCCGGCACTCCAAAAGGATCGCGCAATCCCGGTGATACCCCAGGAGATATCTGCTCGCTGTCGTTGTGGTAAAAACCAGCGAGGGCCTGCCAGCTCAGAGGGCCTCCCTGATCTGTAGTGAGCCGCAGGCTTAAACCGAGCTCCGTGTTTTGCAAGTGGTCGAGAGCATCACTCGCTGCAAATAAAGGGCCTCCACTGTCATCCGGGTAGCGCATCTTCTCGGTATCTGCTGCCCAGAAAGCAACCTTCAATTGTCTGCCAGGAGCAATATCCCAACTTCCCTTAAAATAGCCATTCAGGTTCTCAAAGTCACTGCCTTCATAAAGCCCATCTTCCTGAGCGTAGGAGATACTCGCCCTTCCTCTCAAATCAGGACGGTTGAATCCTGTATTTAACGTTGTCTTGAGATATCCGTAGTCACCTACCTGAATCATAGAGGATGCTTCATCGCCCTCATTAAATTCGAACGCCATAATCCCTCCGATCGCATCCGTACCATGAATCGGGCTGAAATTACCCTTCAGCACATGCACGCTCTGCCAGGACGACCACGAAAAATGATTCGGCTGAAAGCTGCCCCCCCGTGTATCCGTAGAATCATTGACTTCAATGCCTTCGATGTAGAATTTTGTAAAATTCGGCTCTGCACCGCGAACAATCACCTCAGTGTTACCCGCAAGGCCGGCCTGTTCAAACAGAAAGACCCCTGATATCGCATTCCCGAGTTCTGAAAGCGCACTCAACGCAGACTCATTCGTTGGCAGTAGATCACGCTCAAACTGTCCGTCGAGCCGCGATGTCTCGATAATCAGCGGATCCAGATTAACCGTTAGTATTTCGTACGCTCCAGCTAGAGTGCCTTGCAGAACAAAAGTGATAAGAACCAGGCGATTCCAAAATCTTAGCATCATTCTAGGAATCTATGCCTATCGAAATATTTCAACTCCTAGTTTTCTAAAAATGGTCAATCGTGCCTTTTTATTATCAATACACTGTCATCCTTTTCTCCCCAGGGAGATTTAATGTGCAAAGCTCCCGAGGCATCTGGCACAGGCCCTTTAGATAAACTGCCGTTTACCGGACTAAACCACTGCGTATCAAAATCTGGGGATGGCAATACGATTTCGGTTTCTACGGCATCAGCAAAATAGATCAGGTAAAACGCTTCTGGTTTCATGAGAGTCCAACCCTCATCCACAAATGATTCACTCGGTTCGAGTTCCCAAAAGGGAACATGTTGCATAAAGAAATTGTGAGCGATTTGCATTGTTCTATAGTAAGGCTCGAATTCACGTAGATCCTCCACCGTTAAATCTGAACCCTTGCCGATATAGAGCTCGATACCTGCACCGCCGGCCATAAAGGTAGCCCAGACATTCTCCTTGCGCCACACTTCAAGATCGCCGGTAGGCTCTGCGATAAACGGCTCATCCATGGTGACTACCCACGGATGCCCAGTTTCAGCTGAGAGGTTTCGAAACTTGAGAACATCTTTGTAGATATTCCCGGCTACATAATCCCCCTGCAGACTCGGCCCTGTAAAACTCTTATGACCCAGGATATTATCATTAGGCTTTTCGAAAATATGATAGTCTTCATCCGGCCCATTATGTACTACGATAGAATCCTCATAGTAGGTCAGCCCTCTCAGATAATCTGCAAATTGTTTACGCTGCTCAGTGGTGATTGCCTTCCTGACGGTGTGATCACCTCTGCCTTCAGCCCAACCATTTTCTTCACCGATGTTCCAGGTTACCGCAGGCAAATAGCCAAATCTTGCGACCATCTCGCGGTAGTAGAGCTTTCGGCTATCCGCAAAGCCCCCCGTAAATCCATCTTCCACGGATTCGAAAAACGACTCGTTTTCGGTTTCAGTAAGCACAAAGTGCACCATGACCCCCATCGCATTCATATGTTCGAAAACAATATTCCATTGATCCAACTTTGAGCAATCGTAGCGCATAAACGCAGTATCGTTGATGAACGGCCACGCCTGCTTGCCATCGCCAAATCGGTTCATCGTAAGGAAGTAGACGACATTATTATCCAATGAAGCGAGGTAGTTGACTGCTCCAATGATACCCTTACCAAGACCGTTACGCCAGGCAGGATCATCCGTTTTCCAGTCCTGAATGTGGTTCTCATAGCTACGATTGGATGAGGTGTTATCGAATTCTCTGTATTCCAAAAAAACTTCGGGGCTGTTTGCCCCGATTTTAAGGAAATATTCCCCGTTTCCCCGAAAACGCAGAAAATGCTCCCCTACGTATTCAAGTTTCCCCTTTCCGCGAAAATCTTTACTATCAGGACTAACGCGAGTTGGCTCCACTGAAAACTCCCCAGACTCCCCGTCGAAGTAGCCTGCTGAATCCCCATTTGCCTTAGATACAGCGATTCCAGGCCCCTTAATAAAGGACACACTGTAGCTCCATTCTCCCGGCTCGTCCGGCGTGAAACGCACCTGCCATAAGTTACCTTTATTGGCTCCGGTTTCAGCAGCATTGCCATCCGCTGCAAAAAAACCAGGCACCTCAATTACTTGGCCGGAAGGGCCGGTAAAAGTCGTATTTAGGCGATAATCCAGAAAGGGGTTGGGCTCTGCCTTCTCAGAGGTAGTCGGACCCTCAAAAGTAAGAGTAACCTTATGCCATTGCATGGCATTAGGGGAGACTTGAGATGCGATAGCACTAATACCATGCAGGATAAGCGTAGTATATGCTAAAATAGTTTTAGGTTTGAGATCAGGCATAACATAAAGGGGAATTTAGCTTTTATGTAGACGCCAGATCCCCGACTATTACCTAATCTGAATCAATGATAAAAGGCCAAATATTAAAATAGCCTATCAAAAGCTAATATATTCGTTGATAATCGACCTACTCGGGGGCGATAATCCGGTAGCTTGTAGAGTCAGCGAAGACCCGTCCGAAACGATCCGTCACCTTAACTTCTACTACATGAGTTCCGGGATCAAGATTCGTTGGCAGACGCGCTGTCCAAAGGTGGCTTGAATTGACCGGGTAAGGAAGTGTCTTGCGATTAGGCGGATTCGAAGTTTGATCCACTGAAAGTCGATTATACGCATATTGGGGATCGACTGTATCCATTTTACGGAGAGTTCGCCAATCCCCTTCGCCTATACGATACTCAACTTTCGCATCTTCACTACCATTATAAAAATTCACTGCGAGTAGTGCGTAAGACCAGGAAGCCTTATAATTAACGGCACGCGGCACGTAAATACTCATTACCTCATCGTCAGGGCCGTTGGCGACTTTCCAGTCATAGATGTATTCGTTCCCATCGAAGTGTAGGATTGCGTAGCCATTGGGTGTGCCATCGCGCATGGTGGTTACCGGTATGCCACGCTCATCCTTCATGCCGCGCCACCAGCTGCCACTGGTTGTGCCCACATTGTAGTGGTGATGGGGAGCATCGATGTGTGGCCAGTGGTCATGCTCTGCATCAAAAAAATGATGATTCTGCGTATGGGTGTGAGCAGACAGTGAGAGTGTATACTTATGATTTTCGAAGAGCGCGAAAAATGCCTCACGATGTTCGTCGACAAAAGTATCTCCATAGGACTGATCATACAGCGGTATATGCACCATAGTAACTACGAGATTCTCCGCCGGCACATGAGCGAGCAGGTTTTCCACGAAGGTGAGCTGCTTCTCGGTGAAGCCACCGGTGTATAGGGAATCTGTATAATGGTTAGGATAAAGCACATTATCCATCGCAATAAAGACCACATCCCCGATCTGGAAAGCATAAGTGGCAGGCCCGTAGACACGCTCAAAGGTCTCGTCTGCCATTTCCTGGTCCTCCACATCAAAGTTCATATCGTGGTTACCATAGACATGCCACCAGGGACGATCCATCATTGCTGTAACCTGGTTAATGGGTGCAAAAAAATTGAGATTATCCCCTACGATATCCCCCAGGGAGACACCTGCGACCGGCCCCTCTTCAAGCATGGCCTGCTCCACCACATCCCGCCGGTAGAAGTCGATATCCTCCATCGAATAAGGCTGAGGGTCCCCAAAAGCGAAAATGGAAAATTCATCACTGTCATCGATTTTATACAACGGAAAATCGACAGACTCCGGCAAAGGCCCCGTGGGCTCCACCCCCGTATATTGCAATTGCTTGGGTGAACCGGTCGGCTTATGAATATAAAAAAACTGAGGCAAATTCACCTCATTGACGGGCACTTCCCAGCCCTTGGGTTGAATTACAAACAGGATTGTGTCATCCGTCACGGGCAGGGTGTAATTGCCATCGGTATCGGTTTTCACGACTTCACTACCATTGGATACGAGCACATCAGCAATACCGGGCTCATCGGCATCCATAAGTCCGTTCGTATTTAAGTCGTTGTAAACAAAACCGGTGGCGTCCTTAGCGAACAGGGATATGCCCGAGAAAAGAGCACATAGAGGGATTAAGAGGGAATGAGTTTTCATAGCAGCGATAATAAGCATTTAAACTGCCAGAGCCCGAAATGCATTCAACCTTAATCACCCTATGTCACAAAAACTTTTCAATATGGAAGACTCTTTGTACGTTTTACAGAGATGAATTCCTGCTGTCGATTGACTGTAAAATAGATTTGGAAGTTTCTTCAGTCGCTCATGGCCTCATGTTTTTGGCAAACGCTCTGCCTATAATTACAAAACACAATATGCAAAAAGCACTACTCCTTTCACTCTTCATAACACTCATTGATCATTCGCTCCATAGCCAAACGATCCCTTACTCTGTAGGTCGTATCGTCATTAGCTCGGACGGAAACGAGCATGACCATGACGACTGGGCAGCGACCCCAATGACGCTCGCTCTTTTGGCGTCGCGCGGCTTACAGGATAAGGTTACACTCTACACTTTCAGCGATCACGTGTGGGGCAGTAATCACGACTTTGAAGATGCCGCCGAACAAATGCGCATCAGCGCCTACGAAGGCCAGGAATGGTTTGGTTTCGAATATACCGAATTCATTGAAGCAGTTGAAGATCCCGAAGCAGCTTATGAGGCTATGAAGCGCGAGATTAATAAAAGCTCAGCTGAAGATCCATTAACCATTATCGCCGCAGGTCCCATGCACGTCGTTGGTGAAGGAATTGCCCGGGCAAAACCCGAGAGACTCAAACACGTGCACCTTATTTCGCATTCCCCATGGAATAATCGGCATTCGAATAGACCCAATAAAAGTTGGGAGGATCACTCAGGCTGGAACTGGTCACAGATTGAAGAAAACTTTGCCCCCAAAGGGTTATTCATGGACTACATTGCCAATCAAAATGGCGGCGAAACCCATGATGGGTTGCGCTCTGAAAAGGAAAACTATGACTGGCTACGGGACTCTGAGCATCGCAACCTACCTATTTACAAAGCAGGCAGCTGGGATTGGTTATATGCAAGGCAGCTCGAATATATGCGCAAGAATCAAAAGTTTTTTGATCCCTCCGATGCAGGCATGATTGTCTATTTGTTAACCGGCATCGATAAAACTGATCCGGATGACGTACGTCGTCTTCTGGAAAACCCCATCATTAATAACCAGCGTATACGCAGTAGGGATTAAAGATTGTTCAACAGGCACTTAAAGAGGTATTTACGAATCATTCTCCTCAGCGAGGAGTGACTCGACAGCCTTATCCATTGCCAGTTTCGAGGACTGCGCGAATGACTCGAAGTCTTTCTGAGAGAGTTCTTCCACAATTTCTTTAAGCATTTGCTGACCATTTACTCGCTCCCGTTTTTCCTTTTGCTCGATCAGGCGGGTAACTATTTTTTCCAATAACGCATCCTGATAACGCATGTATGCTGCGATCATAGTGTATCGAAAACCGCCCACATAGATGTTATTCGTGATAGGCTCATGCTTTGCCTTACGTTTTTCTCCCCGGTTCCAATTGAGCAGGTCGAGATCGGTGCCCAGGGTCCTCGGAGAATGATGCAGGTATTGATTCTCCAACTGAAGGTTTAAAATTTCGCCCAGACCTTGGAATTTAATGGTGGCGACATCCGCCAAAAAACGTGCAAAGGCTTGGTCAAACCATTTACGATCCTTCACATAGATGGTTTGTTTACCAACGAATTCGTGAATGGTAGGATAAAAGCCGCCCCTGAAACGAGTGCTTCGACGCGCCACCCAGCTAAAAGGGTCATAAATATAGATCAAGTTTGCGATCAGCGTATTCTTCAGGTATTCCAATTGAGCTTCATGTGGCTGTTTAGCGGAATAAAACATCGGGTAAGTAAGATTTACTTCTTTAAAAGCGTGGGAGGGTATACGGGCAGGAAGGCCTCTCTCAATAAAATGAAACCCCTTAAGTGTATCCAGGTTTAAGCCCTGTTGCTTATCCGTCATAAAAACACGCCTGGCATTGGGCCTTTGAAAGATAACCTCCCATTTAGTGGTCACCCGGCGTTCCCATTTATCCAGCTCGGTATTGTAGTGGATATCTTTGGCGTATTTCAGCTTGGGCTTTTCAGGGGCCATTGCATTCAAAAGCTCAAGATCCCACACAATCAACTTATCAACCTTAAAGAAGGGCTCCTTGATCAAGCGATTTACAATGGATAATTCGCGACTTAAAACCAAATCTCTTTCGATCTTAAAACCCTCAAATCCCAAGGATAAAAACAGTGAATTTAACTCATTCTCAAATTTTTCCCTTTGCGATAAGCGATAGTTCATATGCTTGAGCTCATCGATCACGAGCTTCTTATGAAAAGCCAACAGCAATTCATTGAAGGATTGGGCAAACCCCCAGACGGTAGCGTTTTTACCCGTGTATTCCTCATTGGTAAAGCCATCATAAACCGGTACATCCGCAACATATACCGAAACCTCAAACTCCGGCAGATTAAAGATATCGGCTTCATCAATTTCCTCTGCATAAAGCAAATTCGCACTACATAACACAAAGCAGAAAACGATGCGGCGGGTTGCTTTCATTTGCTCAAACATTGGGGATATTACTTTACGCCAACTATGACACACCACTTCAGTCATTTTACTACGCTGGCCAGTAGCTACCATATCAAAAGATAAAGAGATTAATGAGGCATCTTCAAAACCTGCCCGTCCTGAAGCAATTGAGCCTTTAAATCTTCGTAGGCAATGTCATGCGGCAGGATGTCTTTCTCGATCGCCATCACTGCAGCAGTCGCCGCACTCTGCCCGAGGATCATGAACACCGGCTCCATACGTATAGAGCCAAACGCGATATGCGAGCTGGATACCGCTACAGGAACCAAAAGATTTTCGCTTTGCGATTTTTTCGGCAGGATAGATCCATAAGCAATTTCATAGGGTTGCTTGGGTTTTACTCCAACATCGCCTTCATTTTGCACATACCCCTCGGGAGTCACGTAGCGCTGCACATTGTGCGAGTCGAGCGTGTAGGAACCCATGCCAATGGATTCCGGAACTTCCCGATAACCCATCACTTCATGCTCGGTCATAACAAACTCACCGATCATACGTCTTGCTTCACGCACATAGATATGGTGAGGCCAGTTGTCGTTATCGACAAACTCATCTTTCGCCAGACCCCATTTTCGCATTTCAGTTTGGATATTTTCCGGAATGCGCGGATCCGTAGTTAAAAAGTAGAGCATCCCCTGCTGATACGTTCGATGTTCCTCGATAATCTGCTTTCTTACTTCATAGCTGCCTTCAGGGTAATCGTAATTCATGCCAATATTATCCGTACTGAAGGGACCGTGGTTGTTCGTATCGGTCTTGCTATTGGGAATCGGGTCATACTTGGTAAAGAATCTCCAAACCCCACTATACTGGCCACGCTGCAAGGTTCTCGCCAGCAACTCATACTGAAACGAGTCATACCCTTCGGGCTTCTTAAAGGGTACACGATTCTCGGGGACTTGGGTGAGGCACATACGAAAACAGTAGGCCTGTATCTTACGGTCTCCCATCCCATAAACACCCGGGTGTTCTGCAGAAATACGCGGCAGCAATCCACTGCCCGGATCCCCTTCAACTACGTAGGGATCGACAGCACTCTTAAAAAAATGCTCGTGGTGAAGTACCCCTGTTTGCACCCCATTCCACTGCTCATTATAAACGTGGTTCGCCTCGCGCCCTACATGAAAATCAACGCCCGCAGCTGCCATCAGGTCACCTTCATAGGTAGCATCTATAAAGTATTTCCCGGTATAGGTCTTACCGCTCAGAGTGGTTATCGACTGGATCACCCCATTATTGACGATTACACCATACTCCCGATCCAACCATTCATCGCGATGAACTGTGAGGTTTTCTTGCTCCACGAAATCTTCAAATACGCCCTCTGCCGCATGGGGTTCAAAAATCCACATCGTTCTGAGATCTCCGTCAATCGCCTGGGTCCCCTGCCCCCGGTTTCCGTATTCCGAACGCTCCTGCCATACCCAGGATTCATCCTTCTGGTAGTGATTATAGATCTGTTGATAAAATTCGCGCGCCAGACCCCCGATTACGGCCTTGTTTCCCGTGTCTGTCCAACCAAGTCCCCCGGAAGACAGACCCCCCAAGTTCACTTTAGGGGCTACGACGATTACCGACTTACCCATGCGGCTCACCTGTACGGCAGCTACTATAGCGGCTGAGGTATCTCCATAAATCACTACGTCCGCCTCGTGAATACTGGCGTTCACTAGAGGCATACTGATGAATGCAAAGATTACTGCACAAAGCATCAGCGCAAATTTTTTATATCTGTTCATAAAACTCATAATATAGCTTACTGATTATATTAAGTCTTTTTACTCCCAGTCGCTTATCAGTCGTTGAGCGATGCGCTGGGTGAATTCATAAGGAGAATCCTGGGCAGCTGCTATTTCTGCTTGGTAGGATTTAGCCAAATCACCGAGTTCCTCGATGGCGCGTATCGCATACATCCCGACAAGATAGTTGGGATCATTGATGTGATCGATTAATAGCTTTATGTGACTTGGGTCCCCAAACTTCACCAAAGCCTGTGCAGCCGCGACACGAACCGCAGATGTCTCATCCGCCAATAAAACCTCAAGTATGCTTTTTGCAGATTCAGTTTGGTTCACGCCGAACCACACGGCTGCCCAATAGCGCGTCGAAGCATCCTGGGATTGTGCATATTCCAATAGAGTATCTGTATCATTCGCCTCACCTGCTGTAATTACCTTAATTAGGCGTTGCGTTTGCGCAGAGCTATCTGTATTGAGGAAAGCGTGGTATTTAGTTCCCACTTCACGACCGATATCTTCAAGAATGGGTTCGGGAATCAACCCCATATCCCGCACTTCCAACATACGTGAATAGGTTAGCTCACGCATCGCAACCAGGTGATCCTGATAATTAGGATCGGTAGCCAGATCAACCGTTTCATGGGGGTCATTCTCCAAATCATAGAGCTCCTCAGGCGGCCGGCGTAGCTCAAACGGACGGGATTGCAGTTCGTTGAGCTCCCCTTTTGCATGCAGCTCGCGCATGGCTATCAGTATTTCCTTTTTGTCTTTATACGCATTCGGCTGCGTATGGGATACATGCGACATGAAGTTGCGGATATACTTGAAGCGTTCGTCCCGAACCCCACGGATGATATCCACCGTTTCATCACAACGGTCACGCCCGAAAAAGACGTATTTGCGTGGCAGGTGATCTTTAGCCAGAAAGTCACGCCCCTGAATATAACCCGGAATATCAATACCGGCCAGAGCCAGGGAAGCTGCCGCAATATCTATATGCTCGATCAAATCATGCCTCATCACCCCCGCTTGCTGCTCTCCCGATATTCGGACTACGAGCGGCACATGGATCCCCTCCTCATATAAATACTGCTTACCCCGTAAATGGCTGACCCCATGATCTGTCCACAGGAACACCGCACTATTTTCGAGCCTGCCTGCAGCATCCAGCTCCGCCAGAATTTGCCCTACCTCCTTATCCGTCTGCACCCACGAGTCCAAATACTTCGCCCAGTCCTGACGTATCACGGGATCGTCTGGATAATAAGGCGGTAACTCAACTTCAGCAGGATCGGCATAGCTGGGAGCTTTACGGTTTTTGCCTCCACGCAGCTGAAATTGGGCAAAAATGGGTTGATCAGGCTCTGCCTTTTGCCATTCGCTGCCATCATAAAGATTATCGGGTGATATGAAATTATAGTCAGTCTTGGACTTATTCGTCACGTAATAGCCAGCCCCACTGAAGAGCTCGGGGATGAGCTTAACCGGCGCAGGATAGCTCGTATAATATCTAGGCCCTCCCATGCCCTTGCCCTGCCTTTTTTGGCTCCGGTGGTTGTGCGCACCGAGTGTCATCTGATACATGCCAGTGATCATCGCCGAGCGGCTGGGTGAACACACCGGACTGGTTACAAATGCTTTGGTGAAACGAATCCCTTCCTCCGCCATGCGGTCTATATTCTGAGTCTCAATCGCCGTTTCACCGTAGCAACTGATATGAGCCGAAGCGTCCTCTATGACAATCCAGATTATATTCATGGGCTTCGCCTGCAGCAGAACAGAGAACAGAAGCGAAATCGCCATTAAGATGAGGAATTTACCTTTGGGGTACACGTTAAAAATCAATACTAAAACCTGAGTTATAGTAAATACAAATTCATCTTTACTCAAAGGCTTCCGGTAAGAAGGTATTTACGATTCTTCCAGTAAATGGTATGCCTTCGCGATTTATTGTTGGCAGGGCATTCATCATATTGTCCATAACCAAACGATAAGACTCATTGGTCGCCAGGTTATGCCATTCATGGGGATCATTCCAATGATCATAAAGCTCTTCATTGCCGTCCTGATAGCGAATGTAACGAAAACGATCGTTAATCACCGCATGGTTCTGCCAACCGTATGTGATGACCACAGGTCTACCCCGATCACTAATCTCACCTTTCAGTATGGGCGTCAAATCGGTACCTTCGAGCTCATGACCCTTGGGCCCATCCATGCCTGTAAGCTCCATGAGCGTAGGATAAATATCCAGTGAACTCACCGCGCTGTTGACCACCTGTGGCTCCATATGGGGCACACGAATCGCCATCGGTACGCGCGTGGCCTGATCCCAGAGCGTGTATTTCGACCAGTGATACTTTTGCCCGGTATGCCAACCGTTATCCGCAAGAAATACCACAATCGTATTGTCTTTATAGGGGCTGTTATCCAAGGCAGTGAGCACACGACCGATTTGCTCATCCGCATACGTGGTAGCCGCATAAAGTCCCTGCAACATACGTTTCCAGAGCCCGTTTCTCACAACACGGTTATGGGTGCCCCTTTGATTGGCGATCCACCTGCCCGGTTTTGGCAAGTCCTCCAGATCGTCCCCTTTGAAACCCTCAGGAATTTTGATGTCTTCCAGCGGATACCTATCAAAATAGCGTTGCGCCACCGTCCAGTGAACATGCGGTCGCCAGCTACCATAGGCCAAAAAGAAGGGTTGGTCATGCTCAGATTCCAGAAACTCAATCGCTAGATTCGCATTCACGGTATCCTGCTGCATTTTTTCAGGATCGTCCCGATCCCAATCATCAGAGAGCACACCAAAGGTATAATTGCCTGGCCCACCGGGAATCGCGATCACGGAGTCCTCAATGGGGTATTGCCTGACCAGTTGTTTCTCAGACTCGCTGGAGTAAGGCACAAAATAACCCTCTGAAAAGCTGCCCACTTCTAGATCATGATAACCATTATGGAATACCTTGCCATAGCCTGCGGTGAGATATCCCTCTGCCTTAAACCGTTCGGGGATAGTCTCCACCCCGCCATACCTTTCATCGGATCGCATGGATTGCCCATTATAGTAAACCCCAGTTGTTGAGGGGCGTAATCCGCTCAGAAAGGACATACGTGAAACATTGCAAGCCGGGTGGGTATACGCCCTTGAAAACCAGACACTGGAGTCTGCCAGTCTCTGCAGATTGGGCGTCAGAACCGGGCTCTCCTGAAAAACACTGTGATGCACTGGGCTCGCATCATCAATGATCAGAAACAGCACATTGTAGCGCTCACGCACCGTTTCCGCAGTGAGCTGGCAAATCAATAGAATTGCAGCCCCCAATAGAACCGATCGATTGTACTCAGTCACCAAAAACATCGGGCTATCGTAGCGAATACAAATCAAGTATGTCGATAACCAGTAGATTAAAAGTTTATAATATACCTTGAGCTCCTGCTATCAAAGTTGATCCATCCGATCCAAGAAGTCATTAGGATGTCATTCCGATCAAACTCATCCCATATTCTGACAGTATAGCTGTTATCGGGGCTGGTCTCGCAAGGTTCTCCAACAAGTTTGGGTGTAAGAGAGGCCAGTTACTACCTAACCCAAAGCGTCCTCGAGGATTGCAGATTGGTTGACGTGAAGGCCGAGGCCAGGGTCTTCCGGGAGATAACCGTAGCCGTCTTTTACTTTGATACGGTTATGAAAGTACTTCCAAAGCTGCTCAAGGCGATTTCTGCGGGGGTGTTCCTGGGGGCGATGGGCGGACTGACAGGAGGCCACATAATGGAAGTGGGCAGCCGTTAGGAGAGTTGGGCGTGCGTTGTGTACCGATATGGGTAGGTCGAAGGCTTCAGCTAGGGCAGCTACTTTCTTGCCTTCAGTGATACCTGCCAGCTTGCTCACGTCGGGGTTGAGAATGTGGCATTTGCCCTGGATGATAAGGTCGCGCATTTGCCCTTTAGTATATTCATGTTCGCCACCGGCAATGAATATCGGTGAGCTTTCGCTGACTTTGGCAAGTGAATGGTAGTTGTTTGCCGCAACGGGCTCTTCAAACACAGTGACGTTGAATTCTTCATACATGCGGCGTGCGTTCATGATAGCACGCATCGGGGAATAGCCATTATTGGCATCTACGTAGAGTTCAATGTCATCGCCGATGGCTTCGCGAACTGCACGAGTGCAGGGGATGGCAGGATCGTCTGCAGGATCCTGGTTTTCCTCACGAATGCCGAGGCGCAGTTTAATTGCCTTGAAACCTTCCTCGACAAGTTCAGCGGCGTAGTCTGCACATTGTTGGGGCGTCATGTAACGACCGCGGCCCAAGCTTCGTGAGAAGGTGCCGTAAAGAGGAATCTTCTCACGATATTTGCCGCCAATGAGTTTATAAACCGGTAGCCCCAACAGCTTCCCCCTGAGGTCCCAGAGTGCACAGTCCACCCCGGCAAGCGCTTGGGAAGCGAGACCGCCGGGTCCGAGTTCGTCAATTTCATGAAACATGCGTGACCAAACGGGTTCCGCATTGAAAACGTCTTCACCAATAATAAGCTCAGGCAAGATTTTATTGACGACCTGGGCAACGTGATCACTACCGCTGTGGCCACACTCTCCCCAACCAACATTGCCGGCATCATCGATGACCTGTGCATAGATTGCCCGGGGTACAGCCCATGCGCGGACTTCACGGATTTTTGATTGCCCGGTATTTGCTTTGAGTATTGGGTCTGCGGCCCTCTCTTCTGCAATTGCGGTGTTCGCACCTGCCAGGCCGAGGAGGCCCAGTGAACTTGCGCGGGTTATAAATTGGCGGCGGCTGGAAGCTGGGTAATCGTTCATGGGCATATAATTTTCTACGTAGTTTAGTAATAGTTGCGGCGAGATTTACGGGCTTTCAAAAGCTTTAAAGGTCTAATTGTTGAGCAGGTTTTGTTCCACGCCCTACAGTTTGAATAAGCAGTGGGTTGGTGCATCAGTAATACAAGGTATCTGTATATATCTATGAAACGGTTTTATGCGATTTGTTTAGCTTTGCCATGGGCAATTTTGTGTATGGGGGGAGAATCGGTCTATGAGGATCCCTGGGATCAGGCAGAGGAAATTGTGAACGCTATTGTGGCTCCGGTTTTTCCGGATCGATCTGTGGATGTGCGCTCAGAGGGTGCTACGGGAGATGGCAAGACGGATGATCTGCCGATTATACAGTCATTGATCAATACTCTAAGCACGGAAGGCGGCGGTACTCTTGTTTTCGAGAAGGGTGTATACTACCTGCGGGGTCCTTTGGAGTTGAAGAGCCATATCCATCTGAAGGTAAAGGAAGGTGCGGTACTTCAGTTTAGTGCCATTCCAGAGGACTTTCTACCGGTGAGGTTTACGCGCTGGGAAGGCACAGAACTTTTTAATTATTCACCTTTTATCTACGCATACCAGGCTTCGAATATTGCCATCACAGGTAAGGGGACGATTGATGGGAATGCAGAAGAAAGTTTTGGCACCTGGAGACCCAATCAAAAGCCGGCTCAAAACCGTTTGCGCGATTTGGGAAATGCCCTGGCCCCATTACATGAGCGTGTTTTCGGTAAGGGACATTGGTTAAGGCCCAGCTTTTTACAGACGATAGGTTGTAGCAACATACTGATCGAGGGGGTAAAACTGATCGATTCCCCGTTTTGGATGATTCATTTTGTATATTCGGAGCATATTATTGTGAGGGACATTCTTGTGGATAGCTTTCGGCTTAATAATGATGGGATCGACCCTGATTCCTCACGCTATGTATTAGTTGAGAACAGCCGTTTCCGAACGGGCGATGATGCGGTTGCAATCAAGTCAGGTCGAGATGCGGAGGGGCGCAGTATCGGAGTGCCTTCAGAAAATATTGTAATCCGCAATAACTACTTTGAAGAGGTACATAATGGAGTAGCGATCGGTAGTGAAATGTCAGGGGGGGTCCGGAATGTATTTATCGAGAATTGCCGCGTGGGTAATGGGCGTAACCTGCTCTACTTTAAAGCAAACCTGGATCGCGGAGGTACTATTGAAAATGTACATGTGCGTAATATTGAGGTAGATACTGCCAGCGTCGCGCTGTTAAGATTCCAGACTAACTATCATAGTTATCGCGGAGGGGAACATCCACCTACGTTTAAGCATTTTCGGATCGAAAATGTAAGGTGTAAGCAAGCTTTAGAGCACGGAATCTGGGCAGAGGGGCATGAGTTGTCTCCGCTACAGGATATTGTAGTACGCAATCTTAGTATTGAAGATGCGAAGATTCCCCTCAAGATTGGTGCCCTGGATGATGTTACCCTTGAATCCGTGACTATCAACGGTGAGACTATGGATCGTACAGGGCCATCCATAGATTAATCATACAAACACCATTCATGAACAGACGAAGATTTCTGAAAACGGGGACGGGAGTAGCCGGCGGATTAGCAGCTTTCAATCACTTAAGCGGAAACGTAACAGGTTCTGCTAAAAATGAGGAATCTTATCAAATTTTCCGCAAGGAACTCTTTAAGGAGCCGGTGATCATAGAGAGCCTTGATCTTTTTAAGATAGAGAGTAACTGGTTCGTCCGCGTGCGCTCAACCGATGGTGCTGAGGGTTGGGCGATCAGCCACAACTCCCGGATGCCTAGCTACTTTGCCATTTTCTTAAGGGATGTGGCCCCTTATTTCATTGGCAAGGATGCCCGGGACATCGAAACCCTGGTAGACGGTGTGTTTGAAGCGGGTGCCACTTACAAAAACCAAGGGCAGAGTTTGTGGATATGTGTGGCTTCTGCCGAGTTTGCGATTTTGGACTTATTGGGCAGGGTGTCCGGAGAACCGGTAGCTGAGCTACTGGGGGGTATTGTGCGTGAGGAGATACCACTTTATATTGCAAACAATCATCGCAGCCATGATTGGGAGGAATCACTCCGAAGAATTATTGAGAGTGTCGAACGTTTTAACGCCCCGGCTGTTAAATTCAAAATAGGCGGCCGGATGAAGCGCATCGATACGTTTCCCGGCAGAACAGAAAAACTTATACCTGCCGTTGCAAAGGCACTCGGGGAGCGTTGTGTGCTGTATGCAGATTCCAATAGTTCTTATGTGGATCCAAACCACGCAATCAAGATTGGGCGGCTGCTGGAGGCAAATGGGTTTGCGATGTATGAAGAGCCCTGTCCCTTCGATGATCTTGAAGGATTGAAAAAAGTGGCGGATGCGCTCGATATCACTATTGCCGGCGGCGAGCAGGAGAGTAGTTTTTATCGTTTTAAATGGATGATACAGCATGGTGCCGTGCAGCTTTCACAACCGGATATCATCTACTACGGGGGTTTGATCCGTTCGCTGCGGGTAGCCTATCTTTCGCAAAGGCATGGAATTCAGTGCACACCGCATATATCCGGTGTCGGTATGGGTTTTCTCTACATGCTGGTTTTTGCATCCTGTGCACCCGCTTTGGGCCCCTACCAGGAATTTAAAGGGGTAAATCGCAGCCTGCCCTGGGAATCGCCCGGGGTGGATTTTGACTTGGTGGATGGCAAACTGCCCGCACCAAAGGGACCGGGTATGGGCGTAAACTATGATCCTGATTACCTGAAGAAGGCAAAACGGATTGATAGAAGCATTATTCCTTAAACAAGGTTAGCCAACCTCATTTAATGCTGCGCACAGTAGGTCCCTGGAACCAATGCCCATCCACGAGAATATCCGTCGGAGTATCCGGGATGCCTTTTTCGTTACGGTGGATCATACCGACGAGTTGGGCAAGTGCAGTTTTGCCAACAAGTATGCCGTTCTGCTTGATCCCGGCGGTTTCGGTATTGGTATCACTCATATTATGGTCGGCATAACCAATGTCTTCGGGTAATCTTAGCCCCATTTCCTCAAGAGTAGGCAGGAGTTCAGGGATTTGGCGTCTGCCCGAAATAATGACGTCAGGCTGGTTCTTTTCATACCAGGAGAGAAACGCCTTTTTGTCCCAATCCTGCATAATGAGAGGTTCCATGTTTGTGAAATCCGGAGTATCGTAATTTTTACCGAGATAGGCGCTGATCCACTTAAATTCTACGCGTTGTGCAGACTTTTTAAGCATAACGAGTCCAGGCTTGCGATACCCAAGTTTATAGAGCTCCTCAAGTAATTGATACATCATCCTGAAATGATTATTGGAAATGACGTGAAATTGAGGTTTTTCGAGAGTATAGCCGAATGATATTACGGAAAAGTGATCCCAGTCGAGATCCAGCGTACTGTAGGCTTTTTGCTGAGGGGGTATAAAAATACCCGGAATACCCCGGGTTTTCAAAATATCTGAGGCTCGTTTTGCAGTCATGCCTTCAGAACGGAGGTTGAGAGTCTCTATCTGATAACCAAGGGTCTTAGCCTCTTTTTGGGCTCCTTCAAAGTATTGCTTGAAGAGCGGAATTTGCTCCCACTTGTAATCAGGTTCGTAATTAAGAAGCCAGACAAGCGTACCTGCATAGGTGGTTTGGGTTTTGGAGTGCCGATAAGCAACAAGGGCAGAAAGTATAGGATCAGGCTTGTAGCCCATGGATTCAGCAATAATGCGAATCTTATCACGCGTTTTCTCAGGGATGCTGTGATGCCCTCTGAGCGCAAGCGATACTGTAGTGAAATGATAACCCGTTTTTTCCGCAATTTCACGGAGGGTTGTTCTTTTTTGAGCAGGCATAGTTCAGGGTAATATATCCTACCCTACAGTTTTAGTGACTTATCACTTCACTGCAAGGGAAGAGTTGAATTACAAGCATGATGAAATGCTCTCACCTGTATTAATCGCTTATACAGGCTCTGTATTTTATTATGGCAAGTACCCCTACACCCTTAAAGCATACCCATATGCTATCTGCTGTGCTTCATAATAGCTACCATCGTAAGAAGGTGAGCTTAAATGGCAAATGGGCTTTTGTCGTCGATCCTTACGAGACCGGTTATCGCAACCATCGATTGGGTATCCCTCACGATGAAATGCCACTTGAAGATCGATCCAGATATTATACGTTTTTCCAGAATCGTAAGCCCGAGCATGCGGCCGATATGGTGGAATACAACTTTGAGGAAGCGGCCACCATCATGGTACCTGGCGACTGGAACCATCAAAGCCCAGAATGGTTGTATTATGAGGGGGGAGCCTGGTACCGCAGGGCATTTTCGTGGAACATTACAAAGGGTCGGCGGGTCTTTATTCGTTTTGAAGCCGTAAATTATGAATGTCATGTGTATTTGAATGGCAGCAAGGTGGGGAGTCATCTGGGTGGGTTTGATCCATTTAACGTGGAAGTGACTGAAGCTATCCGAGGCGGGGATAACCTGCTGAATGTGTATGTAAATAACCGCCGCGAAGAAGAGCATGTGCCCAATAAGCGTACGGACTGGTGGAATTATGGCGGTATCACGCGCGACGTATACATTATGGAGACACCGGAGGTTTTTATCGATAATTACCAATTGCAACTCGACCCCCATAACTCAGGTATGGTGAAGGGCAATTTGAGATTATCGTCTGCTTTGGCAGGGGTTGAGGTTTCGCTGAGTATCGATGAGTTGGACTGGTCCTATCAAGCACTCAGCGATGCAGAAGGGACGATCGAATTTACGACTGAGCTACCGAATGTGGATCTTTGGGACCCTAAGAACCCCAAACTGTATGAGGTGTGCTTTAAAGCACTGCAGGATACAATAGTGGATAAGATCGGTTTTCGGACGATTGCAGTAAAAGGTGAAGATATACTGCTGAATGGTGAACCCATTTTTTTAAGGGGTGTTTCATGCCATGAGGAGATCCCCTCAGGGATGAGACGCGCTCACTCTGTGGAAGATGCCTCTTTCATTTTGAGCAGTGCGATGGAGTTGGGTTGCAATTTTTTGCGATTAGCCCACTACCCGCACAATGAGCATATGGTAAGATTGGCGGATGAACACGGCATGCTCCTGTGGGAAGAAATACCGGTTTACTGGGGTATCCAGTATGAAAACCCCGAAACATTGCGGCAGGCAGAGCAACAACTGAGCTCGATGGTCCATCGTGATAAAAACCGGGCTTCTGTAATTATATGGTCACTGGCGAATGAAACACCCGTTAATGATCAGCGAAATGACTTTTTGCGAAAGCTGAAGCACCAGGTATTGTCGATCGATACAACACGCCTGATCAGTGCTGCACTGGATCGGGATGAACTGGATTATTCGGATACTGTTAAGAGACAGGTGCGCATCAGTGATCCCATGGCAGCTGAGATGGATATCGTAAGCTGCAATGAATATCTGGGTTGGTATAGTGGGACTCCTGACCAGATGGAGGACGGCGTTGAGTGGTTTTTGCCAAATCAAAAACCTTTTATTGTCAGTGAATTCGGAGCAGATGCGCTTGCTGGTAAGCACGGAGAGCGCATGGAACGCTGGACAGAAGAGTTTCAGGACTACGTCTTTGAGCAACAGCTCAAAATGCTTGAACAAATTCCTTCATTACGCGGGATTGCGCCATGGGTGCTATTTGACTTCAGGACACCCCGGAGAACACTGCCGGGCATCCAAGACGGTTGGAATCGTAAAGGGCTCATATCCAATGAGGGCAAGCGAAAGCTTGCTTTCAAAACCTTAAAGAGCTACTTTTCAGAGAAAATTTTGCAGTACGAAAGCCGAACCCTCAAATCCGGCTTGCAGTAAACACTACCCTAACCCCAATCGCAGCAATGCTAGGATTACATCTTTTAGACTGGATAGTACTTGCCGGTTATTTTGTATTTACGGTTTTTCTGGGTTTATGGACAATGTCCAAAATCAAGAACACGGGTGATTATTTTATGGGTGGACGACGCTTCGGCAAACTACTCATGATTGCACAGGCGTTTGGGGTGGGCACGCATACAGATCAGCCGGTCACCGTATCGGGAGCTGCCTATTCAAACGGGCTGGCCGGCATCTGGTATCAATGGGTGTTCATGTTTTCTACCCCCTTTTTCTGGATCATCGCCCCCATTTATCGACGACTGCGCTATGTAACCATGGCAGACTTTTTCATCGAGCGTTACGGCAAGGGGGTTGGCTTGCTGTATACCTGCGTAGCCCTGCTGTATTTTTGCATGAATATCGGGGTGATGCTGAAGGGCACGGGCGTAACAGTAGAGGGGCTAACCGGAGGGGCACTGACTGAGGAATGGGTAATCATCATTTCGACTATTTTGTTTATGACTTACGGACTGGCCGGTGGGATTATCGCAGCAGTCTATACAGACCTTATTCAAGGAGTGTTAATACTGGTGCTTTCTTTTATGCTGATTCCCTTTGCGTTAAATGCTGCTGGGGGAATAGGAGAGATAAAGGCAGCACTTCCCGAGCATATGTTCAGCCTGGTTGCGCCCTATGAAGTGACCGGGTTTTTTATTATCATGGCCGTGCTGAATGCATTGGTGATGGTAGTAGTACTACCGCACCACATGGCAATCGGGGGTTCGGGAAAAACAGAGATATCCTGCCGGGTAGGCTGGACTTATGGCAATTTCCTGAAGCGTTTTGCGACTGCAGGCTGGGCGTTTATCGGAGTATTTACAGCCTTTTTGTTTCCTGAACTGATTGGGGAGCATCGTGAGATGGCATTTGGAGTGGCAGCCAAGGAATTGTTGCCGGTGGGCCTTGTCGGGCTGATGCTGGCTGCATTGATTGCGGCAGTGATGTCTACTTGCGATGCCTTCATGGTGCATGCATCCGCATTGTTTACTCAAAATATTTACAAGCCCTACTTTAAGAAGTCTGCGACTGATCAAGATTTGTTGAAGGTTAGCCGTGTGGCCGCATTTTTTGTCGTAGCGGGAGGTATTTTGTTTGCTTACGGGTTTGAGAGTGTTGTGCACGGCATTAAGGAAAGCTGGAAGGTAACGGCATACATGGGCATCGCTTTTTGGCTGGGTGTCATATGGAAAGGTGCCAATCGCTGGGGAACGGTAGCGAGTGTAGCCTCGATGGCTTTTATCGGGATATATACGGACTATGTGCTGGGCTGGCAGTTTGCGAATCAGGTAGCGCTATATCTGCCGGTGGGATTAATTATGATGATCACGGTCAGTCTGCTGACACGTGGTGAACCTGCTGAAAAGCTGCGCGCATTTTATACTTTGCTCAATACTCCGGTGGGTAAAGAAGATCGCCTGAAAGCAGAAGGAGTTGATATCAAACTGGATGCAGAACATACAGACCATTTGGAGGCAAAGAATAAAACAACGGAGGACGGACTGCTGATCGTGGACCTATTATCGCTGCACAAGCAATTCAATTGGGCACGATACCGGACTGACATTCTCGGGTTTACGGCTGCGGTGATTGTCAGTCTGCTGACTATACTGGTCGTCTATTTACTCGCTACTCTAGCCTAGCCGGCTACTGGTTTGGAGTAAAGCGCAACAGTGCACTTTCAGCCCATTTTGGGTAACTACAGAGGTCCTTTGCCTGTGGGCTCTACTGTTAGAGTAAAGCACAAACTAGTAATGGTAATCGTAATTATTAAAAATCATTAATCATGAAACTACGACCCTAGTAGTTTCGTAAGTGCACCCACGGGTGCATCGAACCCCATCAATTCATTTTTCTATAACCCATAGACTGACTATGAAACTACACCCATATAAAAAATACTTAACGGCTCTAGCCGCAGCCGCTGCTTTGACTGGCGCCGTTTCTTTCGCACAGGAAGACGATGAGGATGTCCTTATACTGGATGCCTTCGAGGTTTACTCATCTTCACAGGTGAGTGCAGCAGAAGCACAGCGCAATGCCGATATCATCGGTAGTTTTCTGGGAACCGATGCCATCGGTGACCTGCCCGATGAAAATCTGGGCGACGCGTTAACCCGCCTAGCCGGTGTTAATGTAGTGAATGATTCTGAGGTATCCATTCGCGGACTCGAAGGTAAGCTCAATTCGATACGTATCAACGGGATGGATATTCCTCAATCTTCGAGTACAATCAGTACGTCGGTCGGAATTGATACCCGAAATTTTGATGTATCAGCCGTGCCTGTAGAAATTGTGGATTCCGTTTCAGTAATTAAGTCAATTACTGCAGATCTGGATGCCGATGCGATCGGAGGTATAGTGGATGTAAGAACCGCATCTGCGCTGGCTCTAGATGAGCGTTTATTGCGTTATAAATTGGAATACATACACGATGAACTGGGTGATGAATCCGGCTACGGTTTCTCGGTTAACTACGGGGACAAGTTGTCCGAAAATGTCGGTTTATACTTAACCGTGTCTTATCGGGATGAAGATGAACGTGCGTGGAAAACCGAACACAGGCAAGTAGAGACTCCAGGCTCAGTACCCATTCCGGAACTTGAGCGCCTCGATCCACGCGAAACCTTCGGCACTGATGAACGTCTTACCATCAGTGGCAGTCTTGATTGGCAAGTGAGCGATAATACACGCTTATGGGCGAAGCCCTATATCAACATGCGTGACCGGACATCTTTCCGCCACCGTATAAGGGCTCGCGATCTGGACGAACGGGAGGGTAATAGCCGCCCATTCTCAGATTCTGAAGGAGTCTGGTGGTTTGAAGATGGTAATGGCAACCCATTGGGTGATTGGGTAGATCTCGACGGCGATGGCGTACTCGGCAGTGCCGGTGATAACTTTGTTCCTTTGGGGGCTATCGCAGATGAAGTCGGGGATATCATTGATGACAGTGGTATCGTAATCACACCCTTTAAACAATCTGCAGATTTACGCATTCAGCGTCGCATGCGCGAACGTCCCGAGCGAGAAAATAATACTTACTCAGTGCAATTTGGGGGGCTTACCGAAACAGACGAGTTTGAACTCGAATATAAATTGCAGTTAAGTAAGGATGAACATTCTTTCATTGAGCGCCGCGCCATCTTCAGCCAGGGCAGCGACAATACCGATTTTCAGCGCTTTTTCTACGATGCATCAGATCCTTACTTCGTGAAACTGGATGCTTTTGTAGTAACCCAGGATGAGGGTCATATTCCGGTGGAGCCACGTATCAATCCGTTTGAAGCGCCTGAACGCGAAGAATTGGGTGCGATTCGCCTGCGCGATGAAAAATTTGAACACGATCATCTCGCTGTTCAGGTAGATTATACGAAGTTTGATATCATTGAAAACTGGGATCTCAAAGTAGGTATTAAATCACGGATGAGTGACCGTACCAGCTCGCCGGCATTAAGGGACTGGAGCGCGGAAGATGATATAACTCTCGCGCAATTTGCTGACTACCTCAGTGATGAGCCCATGGGCACTCATGATGGCCTCTACAGTAACTTTGGTCGCCCGGTAACGTCTGTAGATCCTATTATTGATTTCTTTGAAAGCAGTTTGGCATCAGATCCTACTAGTTTTGAACGTAATGAAGGGAATGAATTCGTAAGACTAGTCGCCCGATTCTATGATTTTGAAGAGAGCATCAATGCTGCCTATGTCATGGGTAAGGGCTACTATGGTCCACTCACCATTCTCGCAGGTGTTCGCGTTGAACAAACGGATCAGACCATTACCTGGACGCCTGAGGATGCCCCCATTCCGGACGGTTTTCAAGACGTAAGAAACGTTACTACTGAAAATGATTATGTAAATTGGTTCCCCAGTATTGTCGGTATTTATCGTTTCGGAAATGAAAATGAATTTGTTCTGAGAGGTGCCGTTACGACCACGATCGCACGCCCAGACTACGATGACCTTATACCATTTGATTTTGCAGGCATTGTCGAAATACCGAATGAAGTTCTGCAAAATGAAGAGGACGAGGACGACGGTGAGTTCATTTTGGGTAATCCTGATCTCAAAGAACAAACAGGATATAATTATGATCTTGCGCTGGAATGGTACCCCAATAACTCCACAACAATGTCAATTGGGCTATTCTATAAAGATCTTCAGGACTTTTTAATGAATGCTGTTGCCGTTAGACAAATTGACTTCATTGACGATGAAGGAGAGCCGGATACGGGTAGTTTGCGGAGCGACTTTGTCATCAATGGCGGTGAGCGCACTATTCAGGGGCTTGAGTTCTCCTGGCGTCAGTCCTTGGATGACATCTTACCGGATCTTTTGGATGGTTTTGGCTTTGTATTTAACTACACCTACATCGACGGTGAACAAAGCGAACCGGTCACTGAAATCATAGGGAATGAAATTGTTCGAACCGGAGAAGTTCGTGAAGGACAAACATTGCAGGGGCAGCCTGAAAATATTGTCAATGCCCAGCTCTTCTATGAGCAGGGACCGGTTAACATCCGTTTCGCCTACACTTGGGTGGACGACATTAAAAATGAAATCTTTGATGTAGACACTGAGACTTTCCAGGAGTCACGCGGGCAGCTTGATATGTCATTGCAGTATCATTTAACCAGTGATTTGCGCCTTTTCCTCGATGTTACCAATTTAACCGAAGAGGATGACGAGCGCATTTACCAAGTGACAACTGCATTCCCCGAGAGTGTCGTGACCTCTTATCGCCGATGGGTGTTTGGAATTCGCGGTAGTTTCTAATCGGATCTTTATAATCTATAAGCATTGGGTCCAACCCAAAGGTTAAACCATTAAATAGCTGGCATATCTTAGAACGCACTGCGTTTCTAGGGTTGCCAGCTTTCTTATTTTTTGCTCCCTCCCTGCTCTTTTATTGTGCCTAATCAAAATAAACATCTCACACTCCAACCAGATCTGTAGCGCATTGAGATCTCCAGGCTTTTACCAGTATTTAGCCAGGCCGCTACGTTCCTACTGAAAACTTAACTGTATGTCCAATACGTCAACGGACTGTCTTTCTTCTGAAACGGTGAGTCGAATTCCGTTTCGAGGGATTTTCTGCCCTTGCGAACCGCTCAAATGATCTCGAAAGGTTGATGCTTGGCATCAATCAAGCAGAGTCCTCAGAGAAGGTATTAAAAGTTCTCGATATAGATTATAGAAGCTACGAATATCTTCATACACCATTTCGATTCTCTGTTGGAGATAAGATTCGTAAGGACTTGGGTATAAGTCAGAAGTGGTTAGCAACCGGAGTAAGGAATGCGTAACAATGTAGTTTTTAATAAAAATATTAGTGATCAGTTCGAACCAAGGTCACTATTCAGTAAGGCGTTTGAAAGCAGAATGCGATAAAATGCTAACATCAAATGATAAATCTAACTAATAAAAACTGTACATTATTATGATTGTGCTCAAAACGAATTCAAACCTCATAAGATCTGGAATAGCGGGGTTATTTATTCACGTTATGCTAGCATTTACATCAATTGTTGCTGCTCCAAATGCTCAAGAATTGGATCCGTTGGAACCCGAATTTTCAAATATCGCAAATGGGGTGTGGAAGGTAAGAATTGGTGAGCCAGATATATTTAGACCCTCTAATTTCCGGGTTGCCCCTATTCAGCATGAAACTCTGGATACAATGCCTGCAGAGCAAAGGCTTCCATTTAATCTGGAGGATTTCGAAATCAAACAAACCGCGAGAGGATTACTCATATATTTACCAATGATTGAGGGTGAAGATTGGTATGGCGGTGGGCTTACACTCAGCCATTTCAGGCAAACGGGCAGAAGACAGGTGCTTAAAGTGACCAGCGACCCTCTCGTTGCAGATGGCTCGAGCCATGCTCCAGTACCCTTTTATGTAAGCACGGGCGGTTATGGTTTTTTGATAGACAGCGCGCGCGAAATTGAGATTTGTTTCGGCGGTCATAATCGCCTGGAACTGGATTTTGCTGCTAGTCAAGAGGCCGCAGCTCTGGGAATCAGCATTGATGACTTGTATGATACGCGTGATAATCCGGTGAGCGAAATATCCATTATGATCCCCCGGTCTTCTGGCGCTGATATATATTTATTTGCAGGGCCGACAATGCGCGATGCGATTCAACGGCATATTCTCTTCAGCGGAGGAGGCACTGATGTGCCCGAGTGGGGCCTGGGTGTCTGGTACCGCGGCTTTACCCGGGCGGATGCAGAAGGCATCCGTAAACTGGCAGATCATCTGCAGGAAGATAATATCCCCTGCTCAGTATTTGGTCTGGAACCCGGTTGGCAGGAACGCGCCTACTCAAATACACTTACCTGGTCACGCACCCGTTTCCCAGACCCAGCAGGGACAATCGCAGATCTCTCGGATCGCGGATATAAGATTAATTTGTGGCAACATGCCTTTATACACCCCGACTCCCCACTCTACGAACCATTATTGGATAAAAGCGGAGATCATAAAGTATGGCGTGGCCTTGTGCCCGATCTAGCAATTCCTGAAGCCCATGCTATCTTCACTGAGCATCAAGCATCGCTTATAGAAATGGGGGTTAGTGGGTTTAAGCTCGATGAATGTGATAACTCCGACACCAAGTCGTCTCCCTGGAGCTGGCCGGATCATGCCCAATTCCCAAGTGGTGCAGATGGTGAGCAGATGCATGCTGTATATGGGCTTTTATACATGCGCAGCCTTCAGGAAGCGATGAATGGTCAGCCGACATTTGGCCAGGTGCGTCAGGCAAGTGCATTCTGTAGCCCCCTGCCCTATGTGCTGTATTCAGATCTTTATGAGCATGAGTCCTTTCTTAGGGGAGTCGGAAGTGCCAGTATCAGTGGATTGCTATGGACCCCAGAGGTGCGCCATGGAGGTGATGGAGATGGCCTCGTACAACGGATGGCAGCAATGGTACTCGCCCCCCAGTTTCTTATCAATGCCTGGTATTGCCCGATCCCCCCCTGGCACCAACCCGATAAAGACAAAAACCAGGCAGGCATTATGTTACCGGATAACGAACGGATCCAATTGACGGATCGCGTGCGAACCATAGCAGAACTTCGCATGAAATTTGTGCCCTATCTGAAGAAGGCCTTTGTAAACTATGCCGCTACCGGCATCCCTGCTTTCAGAGCTCCTGTCGTCGATCACCCGGAAATTGAAGCCTTTCGGGATGTTGATGATGCCTGGTTAGTAGGCGATGATCTCTATTTTGCGCCCATACCCGCTGGTCAGTCAGAACGTGAAATACTTTTACCCCCGGGCGTGTGGGTCGATTACTTCAGCGGTGAGAAGATCAGTGGCAACCAAACGATTCTAAGGATAGCCAGCAATGATTTACCGCCCATATTTAAAAGGTTCGGAGCAAATGTTGATTAAGACTCTTCGTATTCTTAATTTTTAAAAGCAAAAAGGCCTCACATCTGTGAGGCCTTTTCTATTTTTAACTACTTAACGGTAGCAGAAAATTCTTAGAACCGAAAAGTGTTTGTTATAAAGAATGACTGTTCCGGTGGGATACGAATTACCGCAAGCTCACCATTTGGATTGATGACCACAGGTATATCTGAATCATCACGAATGGCATTTCGGATGTTGACCTGGACTTTCCAGTCAATCTTGCCATCAAGAATGGGTCGCTCATAGCCGAACCAGATGTCACCATTGAGCTCATCATCCCCGAAGAATGCATTTGCAATATCCGGTATTTGATTACCGTCTGCATCCAAAATGAAGGGGTAACCTACTGCGACCTCATCCTGCCAGCGCAAAGCACCCCCTACGCTGAAACCGTCGAGTGGACCTTCCATGAAGTCGTAATTGGTGACCAGGTTTAAACGCCACTCGCGCTGTTCCTGAGATTGTGTGCCATCCTGTGCAAGCTGACCTCTGAGAGGAGCTGCTGCCTGAGCCTGATAGCGCTCCAGGAAGGTAACATCTACATCCAAAAACGGATTATCCCGGACATCCGATATTCCTGCATCAATGATCCCCTGCTCAATGGGGAAGATAATTTCTTGAAGCGCGGGAGACGTATTCGATTGAACGGTTTCCTGTTGAGCAATATTGAGCGCTACACTCCAATTAGGCCGAATCGCACCAACTAATTCAATCTCCATCCCTTCGGAAACGAAATCACGGGTCGACGTGAGATTCTGAATAGGAGTCGATGATACGAGACCACGGTCATCCACTGTATAGTTTAACAAACTACGGGTTGGCTCCGGCAGCAAATCAAGAATTACCTGCTCAAACTCTGCATAACTGGTTGCCGCGCTAGCGGGAACTCCAAGCTCAGAGAAGGGTCTGCCCGCCAACTGTGCATTTCTGAAGTTGCCGATCCAGTCTCCAATGCGTACCGTGGAATTAGCAGCCAGCCCCGCATTCGTCCGGTCAAGATTACTACTGGTTTCAAAGAAGTTAACTCGCAGGGAGAGTCTACGCTCAAGAAACTCTAGTGTAAAACCGTACTCAGTCGTTTCACCGGAAGGAGGAGCAAGCACCTCTCCGAGTATGTTCCTTTGGTTGGCTGAAGGTATGAAACTTTCTGCTTCATAGTAATGAAAGCTAAGATCCATGCCAAAGGGCAATTCGAACAAATACTCTTCGGGGAAGAATCCAACGATACTGGTAGTGAGCGTCTCGTCCTTTACGCGACTGGGTGTATCCTGCAAATTGAGGATCGCATTATTGATGGAACCGTCCGGATTACGCAATGGGAGATCTCCGTTGAACTGACCGGACTCAGCGAGGCGATTAAACTGTTTAACCGCATCCGAGCGCCATGCCAGGATAGTCACGACGTGATCATCCAGGAAAGAACTCTTTAACGCATAGGCCTCAGAGAATAGCTTCTCTTGGCTTAAATCGCCGCTATGGATGATTTCACGAGTAATGAACTCCCGAGTTTCAACCTGACGGCTCGTGTGATTCCAGAAAAAGGCGTTATGACGCTCGCCCGGCTCCGGCCAGGGGATGTTCACAGTATCCGTAATACGCACGTCATTGATTGAATTCGCTCCTAATGCAGATGGACCCACATAAACAATCGCCGGAGGAGCGGCACGCCCGGAGCTCAAGGGCTGGCCAAAAACGGCATTCGAAGTCACATCGATTTCATCACTACCCCATACGATGCGTCGGCGAATATCTGAGCTATCATTCTCTCGCTCCTCGTATAAGCCGGTTAATGTATGGCGTCCCAGCCATTTACCCAGGGTTTCATTGTAGTTACGAATATCAATATCTACGAATGCGGTAAATCGCACCACTTCTTGCTCACGATCTGCATAATCCGTATTGAAGTTGTTAATACGCACAAACGGACGACCCAGATTGGGATTGGGTAAGTCATTGGATTGAAATTCAGAAATATCGATGTATATCTCCGAATCATTACCTGCTGATAAAGGTAGCCTTTCGATTTGATCAAATCGTTGCCGGTTATAGCTAAATTCAATACCCGCCATACCCTCGAAGAAGCTTTGATCAAGTGTAAACTGTTGTACTTCAAATTCGGATTCAACAGTGTTTATAGTGCCTTGAAGCAAATTATTTCGATAATCAAAAATATCGGTATTTTGAAGAGTCGGCGTATTGAAACCGGCAATTCTGCGAAGCGCATTACCGGTTGACCAGATATCCTGACGGGAACGACCCGATACCCCCGGCCAACGATTGCGCCCCATACCCCCGGAAAGGCCCTCATATCCAGGTGCGCTCCATCCAGGCTGCTGTTGGTCACCGCTTTCATAATAAAACGGGATTGAGATAAACACGGGTACACCAGATTCTGTATTCACACGACCCGGGCTGGCATTGGTGATGCTGTTATGCGTTATTTTGGGTATGAAACGTCCATTCGGAGCCTGATCTGGGAACAGTGCCTGAGCCCTTAAATCACTAAGTTCAATTCCTGGCACAGCCAGCAAAGAATCCAAATCCCCATAACCATCAAACCAAGTACGGAAGGAATCAAGTAAGGGAACGCCAGAAGGCGGAATGCGATCAATCGTACCAAATTCTAGGTGTCCCCTGAAGTTGGTTTCACCAAGCACATCGCTGTCAGCATTTTCAAACAATACGGCATTGAATGCGAGAAATATCCGCTGGTCTTCTTCCTCGGCAGGTTCCTGCTGATACTTTAATTTGTCATAAAGTGCGTTCACACGAAGTGCCAACCTATCCTCTATGATAGAGCGATTAAAATCAACGGATCCACGGGTACTTCCCCGATGATCAAAGCGAAATTGTATCTCATTTATTGTTTCATTGAGTATTGCCTGGTTGAGAGAGTTATTGATAACACCACCTGGATTTCCGATACCAAACAATACAGCATTAGGTCCTCGGTTGATGGTTACACGGCTGGTGTTATATTGGTCAAACGGGATCATTGTATTAAAGTAATCACGCATTAAGAGTGCAGGGGTTAGACCTCTAACCCGTTGTCCATTTTGTGGGTTTCTGCGAACACTACTACCATTAAATCGAGATCCCGGACTGCCTGCGGAAAAGTTACCAAGCACTCCGCCGACTTCTGTGTTGGCTGTATATGTAAGTAGTGAGGCGGCATCGGTCGCACCTGTGTCATCAAGAAACTCTTCTGTTAGAATTGTTATGGATGAACCTAGTTCGCGAACTTCAGATCGAATACGGGTACCTGCGAGGGTACTTTGTGCGGTGTAGCCAGTATCCTCCGAAGCATCGATCACGAAGGGGGAGAGAAGATATACATTATCATCCTCCAAATCGTCTTGAGCCACACTCGATGGTGGCGCAACTGCAGTTATAGCAGTAAGCAGGCCAGCTAGTAACTTTACCAGCCCGCGTTCTTCAGTATTTTTTTGTTGATTCATATCTTTTGTAGTTTCGGGTTTAGGATCTAAAGCCAATGTAGACTGTATTTCCTGATATGAACCATTTTCCTCCCGGTAGATCGCATATACTCCCGAAGAGGAATCTGCATAAACACTCAATCCACTGTCTTGAATGAGCATTCTCAAAACACTTTCGATATCGAAGACACCGTTTACCGGTGAAGTAGTGATACCTTGCACTAAATCTACTTGGAAGACCAAGTCGATATCGGCCTGATCGGCAGCAATACTGAGTGTATCCTGTGCCTGCCCTGCAGGGATAGAAAATTGAATCCCTTGTCCATACGAAGTCTCCTGTGCAGATATAGTGTAAGCGCACCCCAACCCAATTATGAACACACAGCAAACTGCGGTAAACAGCTTGATCAACAATGTGTTGTAAAAATGGCAGTTTGGGCATTTGCAGAATGGTTCGTCATTCTGCCTGTGAATCTTAGGGGTGCATATCACTAAAAAAAATTTAAGAAAAAATGAATCTCCTATCTCATAGAAAGATAAATAACCTCATTTTCATACTCTGCGATCACTCCTGAGGTAATTTCCAGCATCTTAGCAAAATCCTTAGGTTTGTTGGACCTAAATTTAACGGAAAGCTTAATATCCTTAAGGCGATCATCTAAGATGATCATCTGAATCTCATTAATGGAGTTAAATTTCTCCACGATTTCAGAAACCGGCGTTGCCTCAAAGCGAAAAGTAAGGGGCTTCCAATCAATGATCTTGTTCCCCTCATTCTGTTGTACGCGGCTAATCAGAATCTCTTCATTTTCCTCATTCTGGGTATTTAGTACCAAGAGATAATTTTCTGGCAAATAAGTCTCCTGAACCTCTTCTTCGGAGTGAGAGCTATTTTCAGCGTCTACAGAGAATTTAACTTCCCCCTCAGCGACATATACCTCAACCGATTGATCCATATAACGAACGTTAAACTCGGTTCCTACTGCCTCAGTCACCGAATTACCTGCATAAACCCGAAAAGGCCTCAAGGAGTCTTCCTCAACAGAAAAATAAGCTTCACCTTCTAATACCCATATCTCACGAAGTTCGCCAGAGTATTTATACTCAACAAGCGCTCCCTGGTTAAGTTCCATAATGGAACCATCATCCAACTGGATAAAATCACTCTGGTTCCAATCAACAATTTGCCGTTCGAACGTTATCGGTTCTGCTGGAGTAGTTTCTTGTGTATATTGCCAGATGGTCAGACCGAGAATGGCTACTACTGCTGCCGCAACCCCATAACTCCACTTGATCCAGCGTTTTTCCTCCGTTTGCAATAGATCGTTTGCAAAGTCTACATCGGTCATACTACCAAAATCTTGCCAATGATTGCGCATTTCATTCATAGCATCGGAAGCTCCTGGGGTCGTCTCTAACCATTCAATAAACTCCTTTTGCTGAGTATCCGTGAGCCCCTCATGCTCTTTTACGACCCAGTTGCTGGCCATCTCATTTAAATCCTTTTTCATATAATTTCTCCGCTAAATTATTTATACTTTCTGCTGTTAATGTAGTGTGCGCATTTATTCAGCCCGATGGATAGCTGTGCCGATACCGTATGGGTCGAGATTCCGAGATCCTCAGCGATTTCAGCGTAGGACATTCCTTTAATCCTTTGCATAATAAATATGTTCCGACATTTCTTAGGCAGTTTCTTTATTGCTTCCCTAAGCAACTGCAGATCATCCTTTTCTGTAATATTTTGATAAGAGCTCTTAGTATTATCAAATGGGACAATGACCGAGTCATCATCAAATGCCAGGTAGGCATGCCGCGATTCCTTTTTAATGATTGCTATCGCGATGAACTTCGCTGTGGAGTACAAATAGGCTTTCGGGTTCTTAACGATCTTAACGGATGTTGCCTTCATAACCTGCACATAGGCTTCTTGAATAACATCATCCAAATGGTGGTTGAGTTTAAATTTTCGACTTAACCAAGTCCTGAGAGCATCTTCATGACAATAAAGTTCTTCGCTGAACCATTTCTCTCTTTCCTGGGCATTCATTTCCGGGGTATTTTCAATGCTCATTTCTTTAAAAATTATTACTTCTAGGGCTACTGATACAATCTGTCTAATACTTTAGTGAAAGCAGCCTACCAGATTCACTAAAATTAAATTCAGCATAATCCATTACTACTAATTACCAAACTCAATTACGGGTTTAAATAATGCACAATTAGGTTATTAAAGATAGCGGTCTAATAAGCATATTACAGATGCCTAGAGTTAACAAGAGGATTCAAATAATTTAAAAAATCGCATCAACGAACTCAGAAAAAGGGAAACGCGATTGCTACTAATGACATACCCTGACACCAGCGAATACAATTCCATCCAATGGATTCCGCAGATGCGATACATAAATCCATAAATAGCTTGGCACCGATCAGGCTATTGATTGACCCGTAGGTTCAGTCTCCAGACTTCTTTTTCAAAATTATTTTTATTATCCCTAGCCCAAGATAAATTTGAGCCAAAGCGATCATAATCATAACACTAAAAGTCACCCAAAAGCATACAACATATTGAGAATGCAAATCAGAGTTTTGCCCACCAAGCCAAAAATAATAAATTAGTAAATTAAGCAACCAAAGCTCAGCAGGAAATAGTATTAGAATTAGTAGCAGTCTAACTAACATAGCATTATCTAGTTAAAAATGTAACAGGCTATAAAGTAATACAAATCAGATATGCGCGATATAGTTACCTTGGAACCAACTCCGAAAACATTCAAACTCGGTAGTGACATAGCTGGTTGGGTCGCGTTCCTAACCCGCATTCACGCTGCTGTAATAGGTAACTCTTTATTTAAGTCAGCCTGCTTGGGGAAGAGGACCGTTCATTGAAGGATGGGGTCTTTGGATTGAAACATTCGAACGAATAAAACGGGAGCCTCCTCGGAAGGTTCTAATACATGAGAAACTCTTCCATGTATTTATTTAGCCGTCCTTGACATCCTTCATGCCTTGGTAGCGCGTAAATCAGGTCATTAATCCAGCTGGTTTAACTCATCCATAACTCCGGTTTTCCAGTTGAGTAAATCGTTTAACATGTTAGCTGTTTTTTCCAGGTATTGGCTGGATAGATTTGTACTTTCTGCAGGGTCATTCTGAATATCATAGAGCTGGATTCCACTTGAATCTACCAGGAGTTTATACCGATCCTTCATCCAGGCAGACTCAGTACCCTCTCTGTTCAGAAATCCGATGGGAGAATCACGGGTAGTTTTTTCCTTCTGAATAAGTGGCAATAAGCTTATGCCATCATAAATACGGTCATCCGGCAGCGGAATATCAAGCACATCGAGAACGGTTGGCAAATAGTCCGTCGTAACCGCAGGAGCCTCTATCGTGAAAGGCTTTTTCACCATTGCCGGCCACACCAGTAATCCCGGCACACGTATGCCGCCTTCGTTGATTGATAATTTATAACCGGATAATCCGTTGGTTATACCATGGTGTCGTGGGGAGTTCTGTCGGGCAGGGCCATTATCCGAGCAAAACCATATCATTGTGTTCTCATCAACACCCAGGTTGTCCAATTGGGCCCGTAAGCGCCCAACCTGTTCATCCATAGCAGTGAGGCACGCATAGTAATGTTGTACATCGATGGGATGCTCCCCATACATTTGCATGTATTTCTCACCGCCGACAACCGGCGAATGGGGAGTATGAAACCAAACAACCGCGAAAAACGGTGTATCAGTTTCGACCGCGTTATTGATAAAGGGTATGACCCGATCCACGACAACCCGCGATGCGTCTCCTTCCATATTCTCAGTGACGGTTACCCCGGGTCCGGTAAAAAATTCATTCCCATAGCTTAAACCCTTCTCTTCATCCGTTTCACGCTCCATGATTTTGCCCGGATGGATGAGTGGATCCCATGTGGGCACCTTTGATTCTGTGACAAAACTTACATCCACATCCCGATCCCAGGGTGGGCAGTAATACCTCTCAGGGGTTCTGGCGAATTCGCCCCATCTTCTCTGGTCTCCCTGCTCTTTTGAAAGCGTGCCCATATGCCATTTGCCAAAATGCCCCGTCGTATAACCCGCCTTTTTGAGAAAAGTGGTTATCGGTATTTCATGCTCCTCGAGCATGCCCTTCATCGCAAAGGTTATACCCGTACGATATGGATGTCGGCCCAGGTAAGCACTGGCTCGTGTCGGCGAGCACATGGCCGCTGCTGAATAAAATCGCGTAAAGGTAATGCCCTCTCTGGACATTTTATCAAGATTCGGAGTCTTTAAATGGGGGTGCCCATTATAGCCGGTATCCCCCCATCCCTGATCATCTGTCATGATGAGGATGATATTAGGCTTGCCTACACTACTGAGAGCGTTGCCAGTGCCCGCCCACATGATAAGGGAACTGCAAAACAGCAGAATACATATTAAGCCAATTTTACGTATGTATTTATTAAACAATAACTTATATAATGTGTTTTCAGTCATAACCTTAAAGGTTTTTAATCTTCGGTAATCAATTTGAGGTTTTTGAAAAGCATCTTAATTTAAACTCTGCACTAGAGAATAGGGCATATTACAGAATCACAGAGTTTAAGTATTCATAGTGTAATCTAATACTAAATTCTTATCGGCACAATAGGCTAGTTATCTCCTTGTCAATGTGTTGCCTTAATGGATACCGTCAGCTTGTCTTCCTGAACCTTTCTCTCCTGTAAGGCCAGATCCCGTTCAGTCTTAAGGTTTTTAATAGAGCCTTCAGATGCTTGCCTGATAGTTCCTTTGATTTTTCCTTCCTTATATCTCTCGATGAGCTCTAGACCTTCCGGACTATCCGCAGGGATTGGCATTTGAGCATCTACATTTGATAAGTAGTGCGTAAGACGCTTATCCAGTAACTTAAGGGTGTCCGGCTCTTCATCTGCTAGGTTGAATTGCTCTTGAGGATCGGTATTTAAGTTAAAAAGCAGGAAACGACCCTCCGCATCATTATAATAGCGTATGAGTTTCCATCCTTGATAAATAACAATGGAGTGAGGAGAGGTGGCGTGCGTGTAATGTGGAAAATGGAAAAATAAAGGCCTACCCGGCAAGGAGCCAGAGCCTGTCATTTCCCCCCATAGGCTCATTCCATCAATCTCAGCTGCATTTTTTATAGGTATGCCGACTACCTCAAGGAAAGTTGGGTAGACATCTATTCCACTGATACGGGTCTGGTTTATACTTCCGGGGCGGATAGTGCCTGGCCAATGCGCAATAAAGGGCACTCGATAGCCCCCCTCGTATGCAGAGCTTTTTCCCCCCATCAAAGGATAGTTGGAGGTTATATTGCGTAATGTCAGTCCGCCATTATCAGATGTGAAGATGATCAAAGTGTTATCAATGAGATCGAGTTCTCTGAGTGTTTTGACGATTGCCCCAACAGTCTGGTCGACTGCTTCAACCATTGTGGCATATTCCGGATTGTTTTGATCTAAACCTGTCTTGTGCTTGTATTTACTTAATAGCGTCTTTTTCGCAATGATAGGCGTATGCACGAGATGACTTGAGTAATGCAGAAAAAACGGCTCATCACTATGCTCGCGAATAAATTCACACGCATCCCTTGCCATCAAGTCTTCAAGAAAGTCACCCACCCGGGCCTGAGGCATGTTGGCTAAGAACTCAACGCTCTCTTCATTGAGATAGTGTCTCTCTTCACCAAGATAGTCTTTGTGCAATAAACGATCTGCCACTAAGAAATAACCCTTGGCAATATCGTATCCTCGTTGTTCCGGACGATAGCCTTCCTGAATGCCACAATGCCATTTTCCATAAAATGCGGTCGCATAGCCCGCAGACTTTAGTAATTCCGGTAGTAAGGTCTCCGTGCTGGCCAGAGTGAGCCGTTGCTTCGCTTCGAGATTTTGGTTACCCAGGCCAATTTGCTTGGTTATGTCATAGAGCCCATCATCCGAAGCAGGAGGTCCTGCAAATACATTGGTGAGTTTAAGGCGCGAAGGTGTCTTACCTGTTAGCAACGCAGCTCTTGAAGGTACGCATACTGCAGCTGCCGAATAAGCATGGGTAAAACGCATACCACCGCCTGAAAGTGCATCCAGGTGGGGTGTCTTGTAATAACTGCTCCCGCTACTACCGAGATCTTTCCAACCCATATCATCGGCAACTATCAGTATAATATTTGGTTTCCCAATCGATTGCTCTGCATGGCCAACATGGGTGAAGATTAATAGTAAGAGGAATGGGATGACTCTATTCATGTTAAGTTTTTGTAGTTATTAGACAAAGTAAGCAGTAGTTAATATCAATGCGAGGTCAGCAAGTCAGGAAAAAGCGAAGCCAGTTGAAGCTCGTCCCCCATTTTCACTTGCTTCTCGAGCAAATGATTGAAGAGTTTTCGAATCTCAGGCCAACGAGTCGGATCTCCCGATAGGTCTCTGATTTCATTTGGATCCGAGTTTAAATCAAATAGTCTAATTCGGTTGGCATTTGGATACACGATTAGCTTCATATCCTCAACACGAATCATCCGCTGATCATCCCTGCGATAGCATCCGTAAATGGAGCCGTAAGCACTCTCGGATTCAGCATCCTTTATCAAGGGCATCAAAGTATTGAACTCCACATAACCGGGCTTTTCAACTTCCGCCAAATCAAGCGTCGTCGCCATAACATCCTGTAAGTAAACGAGCGCATCTCGTTTTTCATTTTCCGGCACGTCTGGCCCCACAACGATAAGCGGAGGTTTCATACTGTGTTCATACATATTCTGTTTGCCGAGCAAGCCGTGGTTCCCACAAGCCAATCCATGGTCCGAGGTGAAGATGATATAAGTGTCATCCTGCTTTCCCGTCTCCTTCAAGGCCTTAAGGATACGACCAATCTGTTCGTCCATGTGAGTAATCATCGCGTAGTATTCCTGACGATGTACTTTTACTGCATATTCAGTACGAGGAAATGGTGCCAGAGCCTCGTCACGCAACGAGAATGAACATCCGATCTCGTCCTTATAAGGATAGCTGGGTTGATAACTCTCCGGTACATTCACTTCTTCCCATGGATACATATCGACGAAGCGCTTAGGGGCCTGACGCGGATCGTGCGGTGCATTAAATGCAAGATACATGAAAAAGGGCTTATCGCTTTTTGCCGCGTTCTGCAGGAAATGGGTCGCATCGTCGGCTAAGACCTCACTCCAATGCCTACCGCCTTCCCAAAATCCGCCGAACCCGCGTTCGTAAGGCGACCAAATATCCGGCTCCCCTGCCAGAGGTCGATTGTACCCTTCCAGAGATGCGATCATCTCTGGTGTTCGATTGGAAACTCCCCTCATATTTTGCATCCAGCTATCGGCGGGCATTCCCGGGCGTTCATTCAGATGAAAATCAAAAACCCGCTTCGGATCAATTTTGACGTGCCACTTCCCTGTAAAGTAGGTTTCGTATCCGTTTTTGGCCAACAATTGAGGCCATAACTCACCCCTTTCAGCGGATTGATTAAGGTTGTTTTCAGCGTCTCTGGCCCTCCAAACCGATTTGCCTGTAATCAGCATGGTCCGGGATGCTATGCAGACAGCACCATTCCACGCTCCCATGTTATAGGTGTTCTTAAAACTGACTCCTAGTTCGGCCAAACGATCGATGTTTGGCGTGTGGATCCCGGCATTTCCGTGTGCAGCTACCGTCTCGTAACTCTGATCATCCGTGATGATGAAAAGAAAATTCGGCTTTTCAGAAGCGAACGCATTTAGTTTCGCCAATAGGGAAAAGCTTAGAAATAGAAGATATTTATACATTGTTAGTAAGCAAAAATTTCAGCGACTTTCTGGGTGATTGGCTAATTCGTGAACAGCCATATTCCGAACCCCGTAGAGTCCTGCAGAATCTTAATTCTAATAGTGTGTCGCTCATCGAGTGTATCCTTTGTAAGGCTATCGCATCTCAATCTTGAATACGCTGGCCATCTCGTTGAGAGCTTGACCAGGGAGCAGCACACTCAAACCCTCTTCATTTAAACTCCACTCAAGTGATCCCTCGTAACCCAGCAAAGATACGCTTTCAATAGAATCAGTCGTTACATCTTCGGCATCGGCAAAAGTTGCAAACGTAACTAAATCCCCTTCTGGTTTACCAAGCGTGATCGCGTAAACGATTGAACCCTTGGTTGTGTAGCGAATATCCTCAGGTTTATACTTAATTTTTTTGAATTCCCGGCGGTTTTCGAATTTGCCTTCTGGCTGTATGGTAGGGCCTTCCCCATAAGCAAACCAAGGACGAGTCCCATAAATGGCCTCTCCGTGTTCACTCAACCATGATCCGATCTCCAACAAAGTGGAACGTTGGTTTTCGGGAATCGAACCGTCCGACTTTGGTGAAACGTTCAGCAAGAGCACCCCGTTTTTACTAACGATATCTATCAATATATGAAGAATGTCAGCTGCCGGTTTGAGTTGGAGACCCTCTACGTACGACCAGCTGCCGGTACTGAGGGTCTCGTCAGCCATCCAAAAGCCTTCTTCCAGACGGTTCTTCCTGGATTTCTCCAAGTCATCGATCGTATAGCTCAACGGAAGATCGTTCTGCTTTCTAATAATAACGACTTCCTTGCTCCACTTCTTTGCCTCATTTAGGTAGTATGCGGAAAATCGCTTTCGGTAGCTTGCGGGAATACTATCCAGCCAAGAGTCAAACCAGATAATATCAGGTTTGTATTGATCTACCACCTCCTTGAGCTTACCAAACCAGATTTCCTCCAACCACTGCTCTTCCGGGAGGTTTCCATAAAGGTACGGCAGGTCTCCTTCTTCAGAAAGAGTCCCCATATCCGTAAACGGAGGATAGTGACTATCATGAAAGCGCTCTGGCGACTCGCTTGAAGAGCGCGGCTCGTAGCGTTGCAAATTCCGGGCATGGTGGAAGGTCGTGATGAACTTCATACCCTTACTCTTTATTGCTTTTTCAAGCTCTCCTGTGGTATCTCGCTTTGGACCCTTCTCCACAACGTTCCAGGGAGTAACGTCACTGTCCCACATCGCAAAACCGTCATGGTGCACGGCCACCGGGCCCGCGAACTGCGCCCCTGCTTTTTGAAAGAGCTCTGCCCATTCTTCGGCATCGAAATGCTCAGCCTTAAACAAAGAAACAAAGTCGTGGTATCCGAACTCGGAAGGACGCCCATATTTTTCTAAATGATGCCTATGATTGCTGTGGCCCAGCATGTGCATACCTCTTGGATACCATTCATTCCCATAAGCCGGAACTGTATACAGCCCCCAATGAAAATAGATGCCTAACTTTGCGTCCTGAAACCATTCAGGTGCTGCCTCATGCTTGGCTAACGAATCCCAATCCTCCTGATAAGTGTCAGCAGAGGCGGATGCAACTAATAGAAAAGTGGTGATGATTATATGTTTCGTATTCATAATTTAAATTCAGCTAAATGGATTCTCTCAAAGTTCGCGCTCGACGCCTAGAGTCTGAAAACGGGAGCTGTAATCCGGGAAAGTAAATCTGCTAAGGGATCAATTTTTAAGCGCATGGGTAATTTTCAAAACCACAGGGTTGGGCCAGGTTCGGTCATTGTAAATGCGCTGTGCCCGCATCGCTGTGATATGCAGTTGATCATCGCGCATTTCCCACTCAGTCTGCGGCAGGATGTTTTCCTTGTATTCCAGAACTTTGTCGTTTTGCCCCAGAACACTGACAACAGATTCTTCAGTTGTCTTGATTGAGTTGAGCTCGAATGATTTCCATTCCCCGTATTGCCACTCAGTATCCTTTACGAATACGTAGACGGTGTTTTCATCTTTAGCTTTCGTAAACCAGAGATTATCTTCCCTAAAGACATTCAGGGGCCGAACATCGTATATGGCCTCCCGGTTGATAGCCATCCAGGCAGCAATTTCGCGGAGGATGGCTTCCTGCTCGATGGGAATCTCTCCGTTTGGTTTGGGGCCAATATTCAGCAACATCGTACCGCCCTTCGCACGGGTCTCAATGAGTGAGTTAATCCATTGTGTGCCGTCACGGTAGGTTTCATTGGTTGGCTTGTAATGCCAGGATGTCCCCATCGTAAAGTTTGCCTCCCAGGGCTCATTCTTTAAAGATTCAGGTAGGGATTGACCCGTAGATGGAGCTATCTCTGGTGTGGAAATAGCACCCCGCGTGATCAGGCAATCCGGCTGCAATGCCCAAATATGCTCATTTAAGCCCCCACTCCTATGTCCCTGGATCCCATCGATAAAGAATACATCAATGGGCCCATAATTCGTTAACAGCTCGCGAACCTGCGCTTTATTCAAGGCCATTAGCTCAGGATTATTGGTTGGAATTGCTTCCGGCCGAACTCTGCTGATGAGGGTACCCTGACGGTAGAACTCGGAGAAGTCATCCGGG
>JANQOQ010000010.1 GCA_028285755.1 Puniceicoccaceae bacterium | reverse complement strand
GCGGGCGTAGCTCAGTTGGTAGAGCACCACCTTGCCAAGGTGGCTGTCGAGAGTTCGAATCTCTTCGCCCGCTCCATTTATTAAGCAACGGGTTGAGCTGTAATTAACGTTATCAGTTGCTGCGTACCGCCTCAGAATACAAATAATCTGCGGCTGCTTTACCCATTTCCCGATACTCGTGCCCTACATTAGGTATAACTTCAAACTGCCAGTTAAACGGAGATCCTATGGCTTCTGCATGAGCACGGCTCTTTTCGAAAAAGTAATTACCACGTTCCAATCTTCCAAGGCCTTGTTCATCTGCAATAGGGGTATGCAGCATTGTACCTCTCGTTTCGTTAACATTATCCTCTTCGCCTACCATAACGATAAGAGAGCTTGAAAACGAACTTACCAAATCGCCCCCCTTAATCTTAGTTCCTCCCAACCCGAATGGAAAATGGTAGGGATCACCAGGCAGGGTATAGAAACCTGAGTTAGCAGCTATTACATGACGTGCTTGAGAAGCCGGGTTGAACAAAATATACCGATGCAATATTTGCCCTCCCGCGGAATGACCAAAAAGATCATAGTATTCTTGATTACTATTTGTAGCTGCCTTTGCCCAATCAAATATCTTATCGAAGTCACCAAACAAGTAATCGCTAGGCTCCTCAACAAAAGAAAAAAGAATATCTTCATCTCTCATTCGATATTTGGAAATCCTCCCATTGATTCTTTCAACCTTCGGATTAATTAACTCCAAATCCTTAACAACACCGCCCAGGTGATAGGCTGCAAAATCATAGTTTGTTGCAGGATATCTGGGACTCAATACCAGCAGATTATACTTATCAGCACTATCTATCCAACTATCTCTGTAATCATCTGCATTTCTGCCCGCACCCGGGATAACCATAATGATGTTGGAATCTTGGTTAAACTCCACAGGCTTGTAGTAAAATATCTCTACCACTTTTTCTGATTCGCCTATGCCAACATCCACATGTAATACACCTGTGCCTGGACTAAACTGAGAACCGTAGCTCTCCGCAAAACCCTTTATGCAAAATAGGGTAAAAGAAATCACTAGAATCAATAATCTAACTCTCATTAACTGATCTATAAAACTCGGATTGGAAAAGATTTTGAGTCGAGAATACGTATTAGAAATACACTTGTTAACAAACGAACAACTCTTAAAAAGAGAAAAATTTGAGGCTACCTTCACTATTTTATAAAAGCAGTTTCGAAATTAGTTAACACTAAAGTGATACTACTTGCCAAGGTGGCTGTCGAGGGTTCGAGTCTCTTCGCCCGCTCCATTTTTTTAAATCCGAATTGCAAGTAGGTTGAAGCTGGGTTTTATTTTAGTTAATTCATGCAAACGCTTTTTGATAGCTTCATCCGCCTCTCGCTTGAAATGGCACCCTATCTGGTGCTCGGTTTTTTGCTGGCTGGCATAGTGCACGAATACCTCTCTGCAAAATGGATACAGAAGCATCTTGGCGGTAAGAGCTTTAACCAGGTCATTAAGGCTACTGTATTTGGAATCCCCTTACCCATATGCTCCTGCGGCATTATCCCACTGGCCAAAGAGTTGCGTAATAGCGGGGCGAGTAAAGGGGGAACGGTATCATTCCTCACCTCGACTCCGCAAACCGGTGTGGATTCCATCATCGCAACAAGTGGAATGCTGGGGCTGCCTTTTGCTATTTTGCGGGTTACAGTGGCATTTGTTAGTGGGATTGTAGCGGGGAGCCTCGTAAATCTCTTTGATAAAAGCCCCAAAAATCAAACCCGTGCAAATACTGCTCCAACTCCTGCAAAAGCCAAAAAAAATATCCCCGGGAAAGCCAAGGATGCACTCCTGTATGGGTTGATTGAGCTCCCAAATGAAATTCGAAACTCGCTCCTGGTAGGCCTGTCAATCGCAGCCGTGATATCCGCATTTATGCCGGAACCAAACTTCGGCAGCGCGGGGGTCACCCAGTTACTGAATTATTTAATCGTAATTTTAATAGCGATTCCACTCTATGTCTGTTCTACGGGATCTATCCCGATCGCGATTGCATTAATCATGTCAGGATTCAGCCCGGGAGCCGCGTGTATTTTCCTGATAGCGGGCCCAGCTACGAACATCGTTACACTTACCTTTATGGTCAGTCATATGGGCTACCGAACAACTTTGGTCTACCTAACGAGTGTGATTGGCATCGGCTTACTGGCCGCTTGGTGGGTTGACTCTACAACTCTGGGCCAGAGCCTTGCACCCGAGCTGGTGCACCACCATGAAATGGGAATTACCCCGCTGCAAATAGTCTCCCTTTCCATTTTGATAGTTTCCTTATTGATTCCGCCCTTCCAGGATGTCATTTCAAAACTCATGCATAAACCGAACACCCCCGACGATTACCAAAGTGAATGGGATTTACAGATAGAAGGTATGACTTGCCCGAATTGCGCAAAGCATCTGGAAAAAGCGCTCAATAATGATCCTAATTACCATACCCAAGAAATCAAATTAGAGAGCGGAGAAGTGCGGATTCAGGCAAAGCATAAGACTGTTCAGGAAGATTCACTGAGCTCACTGGTCCAAACCGCAGGTTATCACTTAAAGGGCCTCAGCAAAGCTTCTTCCTAAACTTAGCTTGAGCGATTTGAAAAACGCCTACCTAAACCGTTATGAAATTCGCCGTATTCGGCAAGGGCATCCCTGGATCTACACGAAATCACTGGATCGCGTAGATGATGGATTAACGCCTGGGGACACCGTTCGCATTTTAGGGCCTAAAGGCGAATTTATGGGCGTAGGATTTTACAATCCAAATTCCAAAATTGTTCTGCGCAAAATAAGCAAAGATGAACAAGCGATCGATACAAAGTTCTTTAGAGAGAAATTTAAGGATGCCCTTGATTACCGAGATCAGATACTGAGAGGGCGCAGTAGTTTTCGTCTGATCAACTCGGAGAGCGATGGCCTGAGTGGGCTGATTATAGACAAATACGAGGATGCTGTATTGTTTCAAATTATGTCCCTCGGTATGGAGGCTCATAAGGCTGAGATCATTCAGGCACTCCAAGAGACTTTGGAGCCGAAGGTCATCATAGAGCGCAATGATGTATCGAGCCGGCAATACGAAGGATTGGATAGTATCAAGAAAATTCATCAAAACTCAATCAGCGGAGAAGAGCTCCAAAATTACTCTATCACGATCGATAATCTCAGCTACCAGTTAGACCTGATCGAAGGGAATAAAACAGGTCTGTATCTGGATCAGGTGGAGAATCACCTCAAGTTACGTGCTCTTTGCGATTACTATGAGAAGCCAAATGTTTTGGACTGCTTTAGCTACATTGGCGGATTCTCTCTCAATGCAGCGTATGCACACCCTCACGCGCAAGTTACCGGGATTGATCAAAGCAAAGAGGCCAATGCGCTAGCGCGTGTAAATGCGCAGAATAACCAACTCGATAGCCGCTGCACCTTTATAGACGCCAATGTGTTTGATTGGCTGCGCAATGCTGATCCTGCGGATAAATATGATATCGTTGTGCTGGATCCACCCTCTTTTACTAAGAACCGATACACCGTGGATAACGCAATCCGCGGATATAAGGAACTCCATGTAAGAGCTCTCAAACTACTGAAAAACGGTGGACGTTTATTGACTTATAGCTGTTCGCACCACATATCAGAGAGCATTTTGAGGGGACTGATTCATGAAGCTGCTGCAGACACCCAAAGCACCTTACGTGAAGAGGCCGTCTATCAGCAGTCCTCGGATCATCCCATTGTCATGCACATCCCTGAAAGTTATTATCTAAAAGGATTCTGCTACTACAAAATTTAACCTATGCAAAAAGTAATCGAAAAGGAAATCAACGGATGGAAAGCACTCTTCCTGCCCAAAGAGTCTGCCCAAACCATTAACATACGCGCAATTGTCAATGCGGGGAGCGCGCATGAAACCCATCCGGAAATTTTTGGTGCCGCACATTTCCTGGAGCACATGTTTTTCAAAGGCACTGAACGATTCAGCTACACCGATATCAATCGCAAATTCGCAGAGCTGGGAGATGTCAACGCATACACATCGTTGGAAAGAACGGTATTTTACCTAAACAGCCTGCCGAATAAGTTTGAAAGCGCTGCAGATATCTTTCTCGACCTATTCTTCAATGCCAGGATGCCTGAAGATGAGCTGGAAAAGGAGCGCAATGTGATCCTCGAAGAGTTGCAATCCTCTGAGGATAATCCTATATCGTGGGGCTTAAAACGGATCAATTGGGATACCTGGGGTGACACGATGCATCCTACCATTGGCACTCGCGAATCCGTCAGCTCGATTCAATTAAATGATCTGAAGTCCTTCAGGGAGCATAACTATACCCCTGAGCGCACTGTATTTGTAGTCACCGGTAATTTAGAGGAATCCAGAGTTTGGCAGACACTCGAAAAACTAATCCCAAATAATACTACGCAGTCCCATGCAAACGCTGAACCAAAACTCGGTTTCCAGCCTGAGCACTATAAGCTGGATAATCCCAACTCCAAGCAATCTCTACTTTTCCTGATCTTCCCGACCGTAACGGAAAAGGAGAGTAGGCAAATGCACTTTATCCCGGAGCTGGCAGTCAATCTGATCGGCGGGGGTATGCACTCGATTCTCTTTGAAAAACTCCGGGAGGAAATGGGACTCTGTTATGCAGTGGGCATGAATTACATGACGCCCTGTCGCGAAGGGTATCATTCGATCTACTGTATGCTGGATGCACCCAATGTCCAGAAGGCCACATCCGCAGCGCTTGAGGAACTCCACAAATTGACCGAAAAGCTACCGGATGGCCTCATGAATATCGCAAAATCCAATATGCTGTTCAGCCGCTCCCGGGCAGCCGAAACCGCATCCGGCACTGCTGTGATGGCTGACGGTTACTTTGATCATGGGCGCGAGCTCATTAGCTTTGAAGAATTCAAGTCAGGCATTGAATCCATCAAGGAAGATGAGATCAGAGCATTTATTAAGCAGTATCTCAAGCAGCCCAAAATTGCCGTCGTGAACGCTGAAATCCCCGAATTAGTCAGTTAGTTTTCGCTGGCTAAGCACTGATTCAGATATTCACAGATTCTGTCGGTCTTATAGGCGGAGAGATAATTTCGTAAGGTCTCTTCAAATACCGATTTGACTGACTGTTCATGCTCCCAATGTTCTAGCTTAGTTTCCAGAGATCGTAGGTCGCCCATGTTTGCATCAAACAACATAGCCGACAAAATAGCCTCTTGTGGAATACGGTCACTTTTGCTCTGCGCACCGGGGTTATCTTCCGTTACTGCCAGAGTGCATGAGGAATGCTGTATCTGAGTTCTTACAGGGCGTAGTTCCAGCTTAAACCAAAACCGAGATCCCTTTTGTAATTCACTCTCGACCTGCAATTGCGAGTTAATCGTTTTGGCCAGTTTACGACAAATTGCCAGACCAAGGCCTGTCCCTCCTTTATGGCCGGAAAATGCCTCAACCTGATAGAATTCTTCGAAAATGTTGCTTAAATCCTCGTTGGAAATACCTGCACCCGTATCCTCAACTGATAATTCAACTGACCAGAAATCCTGATCCACAGATTTGCAGTCAACACACATTTTCATCTGAATACTGCCTGAATCAGTAAACTTAATGGCATTGCCTACCAGATTAATCAGTATCTGCCGAATTAACTTTTCATCGGCTTCAAACCAATCGCATTGCACGTTCAGATATTCAAAATAGCTGCTCAACTCCAAATCTTTGGATTCTGCTCTTACCTTGAATACATCGACCACCTCCTGGATGAGATTACGCAGATCCATCTCCTGAGGGCGATAAATGACTTTGCCCGACTCAATGCGCGAAAGATCCAGTACATCATTAATCAATGACAGAAGATGGCGTCCGCACTTATCAATGGTCGATGCAGCCAGTTTATTCTTATCATTCAGCTCCTTATCTTTAAGCAAAATTTGTGAGTAGCCCAATATTCCGTTGAGTGGAGTGCGAAACTCATGACTCATACTGGTAAGAAACACGCTCTTTGCGATATTCGCGCGATTTGCCGCAACGGTGAGGCTGTTGGCTTTTGCAATTTCAGTCTCCAAGCGCCGGTTCAGGTATTCTGCATTATTCTTTTCTTCGAGGATTTCATCCGCATTGCGCTTATCCTGTGTGATATCCCGAATGGTTATCAGACGTTGCCCCTCTTTTTGGGCAATCATGATAATCTCAATAAACATCCGTCCCTTTATGACTGAGTCACAAGGACCTTCTCCCTTCCAGTATGTTTTTTCAAGATATTGGGCCTCGAGATTATCATCCCATAGAGTATCTCCTTCACATTGGATAATATCTCTCCATTTGATGTGTACAATATCCTCATAATCGATACCAAACCACTCGATCATTAAATCACTGAGCCAGAGGATCTCCCCTTTATCATTTACCAGGCAGGCAGCGACGTCTCCCAAGTTAAGAAAAGACTCTAGAGCATCTGAACTGAATTGAGGTTTATCGAATGGCTGAGTTTGCATTTGATTCTTATGGGCTGATACCCAAAAATCGGTCACTCGCCATAATAATTAAATCTGAAAGCCAATTTCATGGACTTAACGACTGCACTGGAGGCAATAAAACGATTTCGCGATGAGCGCAATTGGGCACAATTCCATCATCCTAAGGAGCTTGCGAACGCAATTTCAATTGAGGCATCTGAGTTGATGGAAATTTTCCTGTGGAAGGATAAAGAGGAGAGTAAATTGCTCGAACAACAAAAGCGGCAGGAGGTTGTAGATGAAGTAGCTGATATCGCTACCTACTTATTGCTTTTGTGTGATCGTATGGAAATCGATCTGGATCAGGCAATACTCGAAAAAGTGGAGAAAAATGGCAGAAAGTATCCCGTCGATAAATCACAGGGAATAAGTGATAAATATACGGAATTATAAGTGTACAAAACGAATCCCCGACAGTGTCGTTGGGCAGGCTCTTAACCCGGTCCTCACAAAGTGGGTGCTTCCACTCGGCTCGCTGCCTTCCGGTTCACGGCGCGGCATTGATCCAAGCTTCCTACACCCGGTTTAATATGTTCATAGGAAAAGAGCACTCTATGATTCGAGCACCGCAGGGATTCAAATTCTAATATAATTTACGGCAATCAGACGACATTCTCAACCTCAACATCGCTAATCTCTGAAGAAAGTTCTCCGCCCAGAGTATCGATCTTAAGGTGACGATATGCCGGCAGACCCGTTCCCGCAGGAATCAAGTTACCCATAATCACATTTTCCTTAAAACCGGTCAGACGGTCCACTTTACCCAGAGTCGATGCCTCGGTCAGTACCCTCGTGGTTTCCTGGAAAGAAGCCGCAGAGATGAAACTTTCCGTTTCAATCGATGCCTTGGTGATACCCAACAGCAATGGCTCCGCCTCTGCAGGTTTACCCCCCGCCTCAGTGATCTGATCATTGCTTTCCATAAAGTCAAAGCGGTCCACCTGCTCACCCCAGAAGTATTCTGCATCACCCGGATCGGTAATACGCACCTTCTTGAGCATACGGGAGAGGATTACCTCAATGTGCTTGTCATTAATGGATACCCCCTGCAGGCGATATACCTTCTGTATCTCAGAAAGCAGATACTCCTGAACGTGGTTTGCACCCAAGATTTCAAGCATTTCATGCGGATCCGCAGCACCTTCAGTCAAATGTTGACCCTTGAGCACAACGTCACCTGGCTGCACGATCATGTGCTTACCATGCGGGATCAAATGTTCTTCGCGATCACCGGTTTCCGGATCAGTCACAACCAGCTTACGCTTGCTGCGCACCGTTCCTTCGAGTGAAACCACCCCATCGATCTTTGCCATTTCAGCAGCGTCCTTAGGACGGCGTGCTTCAAAGAGCTCTGCAACCCGTGGTAGACCCCCGGTAATATCCTGAGTCTTGGAAGCCTGACGCGGGGTCTTTGCGAGCAATGCACCCTCCTCGATGTAGTCACCTTCATTTACGGCAACCTGCGCACCGGTCGGAATGCTGTAATTTGCAATCAATCCGCCCTTTTCGTCACGGATTTCCACCATCGGATTCAAGTCTTCCTTGTGCTCGATCACGGTAGTCGCGATGCGGCCTGTGGATTCATCGATTTCGCGCTTAATGGTAACCCCAGGAATCATATCGTGGTAAGAGATAATCCCTTCTTTTTCCGAAATAATGGGAATGTTGTGAGGATCCCAAACCGCAAGGCGGGCACCCTTTTGAACTTCATCCCCATCTTCAAATGGAATTACGGATCCCACTACGATCTTGTAGTTTTCGATCTCGTTGTCATTTTCATCCAACAACTGGATAGAACCGGTCTTATTGGTTACAATACGGGCTCCATCCTGGGTCTTCACCGAACGTAGATCCTTCGAGAATTTCAACTTACCTTCGGTTCGGATACGAATTTCAGGGTTCTTAAGTACCTGACTCGCAATACCACCGATGTGGAACGTTCTCATGGTAAGCTGTGTACCCGGCTCACCGATAGACTGTGCCGCGATGATACCGACAGCACTACCGATCTCTACCAGCTCATTGGTCGCTGGATTGATACCGTATTCCTTGGCAGTGATACCGTTACGATGCTCAGAAGTGAGTGGTGAAAGAACTTTCACACGATCAACTCCCATGGTTTCAATCTTACGGGCAATCGTATCCGTGAACATGTCTCCATGTCCCACGATCATCTCACTCGGATCGAGAGGATTATAAATATCCTCAGCTGAAAAACGGCCTACAACGCGGTCATAAAGACTAACGATTTCATCATCCCCGTCGGTGATCGCTGCTTTCCAAATACCGTTACGCTTGTCATCATCAATCTCCGAAATCACTGCGTCCATTGCAACGTCACAAAGCTTACGTGTCAGGTAACCCGCATCCGCAGTCTTCAATGCAGTGTCCGCAAGTCCCTTACGCGCACCGTGCGTGGAGATAAAATATTCACCTACTGACAGACCTTCACGGAAAGACGCGATGATCGGACGTTCGATGATTTCACCGGACGGCTTAGCCATCAATCCACGGATACCGCAAAGTTGACGCACCTGCTGACGGTTACCCCGTGCACCTGAGTCCATCATGATGTAGACCGGGTTGATCTCATCTTTACCCTGATTGTCCTTCAGATTGGTAAACACTTCGCGTGCGATCTCATCGGTCGCTTTGGTCCAGGCCTCAACGATCTTGTTGTAGCGCTCACCGGGTGTAATAACCCCCTTCTTGTATTGGTTATCCACCTCATCGATACGCTTACGGGCACTTTCAACGATCTCGGGCTTGTTCTCAGGGATGATCATATCATCGATTCCGATAGAGATACCCGCCTTGGTCGCAATCTGGAAACCAAGCTCCTTGAGCTTATCGAGCACCATGATCGTATCATCGATTCCGACGGACTTGTAGGTCTCGAGAATCAGATCACCCAGCTTGCCCTTCGCTACGGCAAAGTTCACGTAACCGATCTCATTCGGCCAAACAGTATTAAAGATAACACGGCCTACCGTTGTGCGGAGAATTTTGCGATCCGGATTTCCGAATGGAGTTTCCACCTTGTAGTCCGGATTCTGCAGGTCGATCCAATCGTGCTTATCCAGCACTCCATCCGCTTCTGCCAAAATCACCTCTTCGATAGAGCCAAGTAATGGCACATGCTTACCCTTTTCCGGCTTATTCCTAGGCTCATAAGTCAAGTAATAGGAACCAAGAACAATGTCCTGTGAAGGGGTCAAAATCGGCTTACCACTCGAAGGCGAGAAGATGTTGTGCGATGCCATCATGAGTAGCTTCGCTTCCATAACCGCCTCAAGAGAAAGGGGAACGTGAACCGCCATTTGGTCACCATCGAAGTCTGCATTGTATGCGGTACATACGAGTGGGTGAACGCGGATCGCATTTCCTTCAATCAGAACAGGCTCAAATGCCTGAATGGAAAGACGGTGAAGCGTCGGTGCACGGTTGAGCAATACAGGATGCCCCTTGGTCACTTCTTCCAAAATATCCCATACCTCGGGTGAGCGCTTTTCAATCATCTTGCGCGCGCCACGAACCGTATGCACAAAGCCAAGCTCCTTCAATCGACGGATGATAAATGGCTCAAACAGCACGAGAGCCATTTTCTTAGGCAGTCCACACTGATTAAGCTTCAGGTCAGGCCCGATCACGATTACCGAACGACCGGAGTAATCCACACGTTTACCCAAAAGATTCTGACGGAAACGGCCCTGCTTACCCTTGAGCATGTCACTCAAAGATTTCAGTGGTCGGTTACCTGCACCGGTAATTGCACGGCCATGGCGACCGTTGTCAAAAAGCGCATCCACAGACTCCTGAAGCATGCGCTTCTCATTGTGGATGATCACATCCGGAGTCTTCAACTGTAACAGATTCTTCAATCGGTTGTTACGGTTGATCACGCGACGGTAAAGGTCATTCAAGTCGGAAGTCGCAAATCGTCCACCTTCGAGCGGTACCAGTGGGCGAAGGTCCGGTGGGATCACCGGCAATACTTCCAGCACCATCCACTCGGGGCGACTGCCGGACTGCATGAAGCCTTGAATAACCTTCAAACGCTTGGAAACCTTCTTCTTGATCTGCTTGGAGCGGGTAGCATGCATTTGCTCATGCAACTCCTCAACAAGGGACTCCATATCAATGGAAATCAATACATCGCGGATCGCCTCTGCACCCATTTTGGCAACAAAGGCATCATAACCATACTCATCCTGCGCCTGCAGATACTCCTGTTCAGTGAGCAACTGCTTTTGCTCAAGGGGTGTCTTGCCCGGATCCGTGACCATGTAGTTCTCATAGTAGATCACACGTTCCAGGTTACGCGCAGTCACATCCAGCATCAGGCCGATGCGGCTGGGCATACTTTTCAGGAACCAGATATGGGTTACCGGAACTGCAAGCTCGATATGGCCCATACGCTCACGGCGCACTCGCGCTACGGTACACTCAATACCGGTGCGCTCATCGATCATGCCCTTGTATTTGATACCCTTGTATTTACCGGCTTCGTAGTCACGAACAGGTCCAAAAATACGTTCGCAGAATAGTCCTCCGGGTTCGGGCTTAAATGTTCGGTAATTGATCGTTTCCGGGTTCTTCACCTCACCTCGGGACCATTCGCGGATCGCATCGGGCGATGCAATGGAGATGGCGACGCTCTTCAGTGAGCGATCTTTATCGAGACCCAGGACTTCACTCATTTCTTCGGTGCTCATAATATAATTTCTTTTATCCTTTCAGAAGGTTGAGGTTTAAAAATCAAAATCGTCTTTTTCCAAACGGATATCCAGGCAGAGACCCTGGATTTCCTTCATCAATACGTTAAATGACTGCGGTGTACCGGCAACCAGGCTGCGGTCTCCCTTAACCAGGGATTCGTAGATCTTAGTGCGGCCCTGGACGTCATCCGACTTAACAGTAAGCAATTCCTGAAGCATGTAGGCGGCTCCGTACGCTTCGAGCGCCCATACCTCCATCTCTCCGAGACGCTGCCCACCATATTGGGCCTTACCTCCGAGAGGTTGCTGAGTGATTAAACTGTAAGGACCAACCGCGCGGGCGTGGATCTTCTCTTCCACAAGGTGGTTGAGCTTCAGCATATAAATGTATCCTACCACGATGCGTTGGTCAAAACGTTCACCGGTGCGTCCATCATAGAGGTGCGCCTTACCACTCTCCGGCAAACCTGCCTGGATGAGGTAATTACGCACTTCCTTCTCTGAAATTCCGTCAAATACCGGCGTCGCCACCTTGATACCGAGCTTCTTACACGCCCAACCGAGGTGAGTTTCCAATACCTGTCCCACGTTCATTCGTGAGGGAACCCCAAGTGGATTCAAACAAATTTCAATCGGTGTACCATCCGCAAGATATGGCATATCTTCTTCAGGAACGATACGAGCGACAACCCCCTTATTCCCGTGGCGGCCCGCCATTTTGTCACCGACCTGAATCTTGCGCTTGGTGGCAACGTAAACCTTCACGTTTTTAATAACGCCCTGGTCTACTCCTTCACCACTCTCAACGGATTCGATCTTACGCTCACGCTCACGATCCAGCTCATCGAACTTGGACTGGAAGTTGCGGATGATTTCCATGACCTTAATGCGAACCGGTGATGGATCGATTTCCACATACTTGGAAACCGCTGCCAAACGACGCAGGAGTGTCTTGGTGATCTTGCGATTCGCCGGAATGATGATCTCGCCGGTATCCGAATTACGAACATCCAAAGGAATCTTTTCACCCAGGAGAATATTCGAAAGGGACTCAGTCAGCTCCTCACGCTTTTTATCAGCCTGAGAGCGATACTCTTCATTGATCTTCTTGATCTGGCGGCGACGGTCCGAAGGTGAAAGCTTCTCAAGCTCCCCATCCACGCGGCTGGACACCTTTACATCCATCACGATACCGTGAACACCAGACGGAACGGTTAACGAACTGTCCTTAACGTCCGCTGCCTTTTCACCGAAAATCGCACGCAACAGCTTTTCTTCAGGCGCAAGCTCGGTCTCACTCTTTGGAGTGATCTTACCGACCAGGATGTCGCCAGGTTTAACCTCTGCACCCACGCGGATTACACCGTCATGATTCAAATTGTGCAGTGCTTCTTCACCTACATTTGGGATATCGTAAGTGATTTCCTCGGGCCCCAGCTTAGTATCCCGGGCTGTCACTTCAAATTCTTCAACGTGAATCGATGTGTAAACATCATCCTTGATCAGCTTTTCGCTCAGCAGGATCGCGTCCTCAAAGTTATAACCGTTCCATGGCATGAAGGCTACAAGCACGTTCTTGCCCAGTGCCAATTCACCGTCTTCGGTATTAGCACCGTCTGCTAGAACATCACCTGCTTTTACCTTATCTCCCCGTTTAACAATCGGCATTTGGTTAAAGCAGGTTCCCGCATTAGAACGCATAAACTTACGCAAATCGTAGACATACACGTCCTTCTTCGGATCAGTCTTAAGGTTACGATCCACTTTAGGAATTTTACCATCCGCAGTAACAACGATCTTCTTCGCATCCACTGCAGCCACGATACCATCAATATCGCTGACCTGGACGGTCTTGGAATCCCTTGCTACCCGTGCTTCGAGGCCTGTTCCCACAAAGGGAGATTCGGTCTTCAACAAAGGCACGCCCTGGCGTTGCATGTTTGATCCCATGAGTGCGCGGTTCGCATCGTCGTGCTCAAGGAACGGAATGATCCCTGCAGCAATAGAAACGAGCTGCTTCGGCGATACGTCCATGTAGTCGACCTTATCACCGGTAGTTTCAAAAACGTCATCGCGATAACGGCAGGTTACATTGCCAACAAGATAACCCTTATCATCGATTTCGGAATTCGCCTGCGCAACCACATGAGGCTCTTCCTGGTCGGCATTAATATACTCGATCTCATCCAGTACTTTGCCATCTACCACCTTACGATACGGGGTTTCGATGAAGCCGAACTCGTTTACACGAGCATAAGTGGTGAAAGAGTTAATCAAACCAATGTTTGGACCTTCCGGTGTTTCAATCGGACAGATACGACCGTAGTGACTGGTATGAACGTCTCGCACCTCAAATCCGGCACGCTCGCGGTTCAAACCACCCGGTCCCAATGCTGAGAGCCGACGCTTGTGCGTAAGCTCGGCAAGCGGGTTGATTTGATCCATGAACTGGCTGAGTTGGCTGCGTGCGAAAAAGTCGCGGATCACTGTAGTTAATGCCTTTGCATTGATGAGCTTTTGCGGTGTGATCGTATCGATACTTTGATCGAAAAGCGTCATGCGCTCCTTAACCAGACGCTCCGTGCGGGCAAGACCCAATCGGCACTGGTTAGCCAGAAGCTCACCCACGGTACGGATACGACGAGAACCCAAGTGATCGATATCGTCCACACTACCCTCACCTCGTTTCAGTTTGGTGAGATACTTGGTGGACTCTACAATGTCCTCAACATTGATGGTGCGGACTTCCAGATCTGTGCTGAGACGCAGCTTCTGGTTGATCTTGTAGCGACCCACGCGACCTAGGTCATAACGTTTGGGGTCTTCAAAAAGTCGTTTCAGCAATGCCTTCGCATTGGCAACTGTGGGAGGCTCTCCCGGGCGCAGACGCTTGTAAATATCCTTGAGGGCTTCCTCCTCATTGCGAGTCGGGTCCTTCTTTAAGCAACGGATGATCATACCGTCATCCACATCGGTATCGATTACGCGCACCTGTGAGATGCCGGCTTTATCAAACGAGCGGATAATCGTACGTGTCAGAGGCTCAAATGCACGTGCGAGAACAACCCCCTTGTCTGCATCCACGATATCTTCAACGAGCACGAAGTTGGATACATTTTCCAGCTTTAGCGCTTCGTGCACATCCATATCCTGTAATTCGTAGAAAAGGTTCAGGATATCAAAATCGGAGCTGTGTCCGAATGCACGCAGGAGCGTAGTAATTAAAAATTTACGACGGCGACGACGACGGTCGAGATATACGTATAGCAGGTCGTTCTGGTCAAATTGTACTTCGAGCCAGGTTCCGCGATCCGGGATGATGCGGAAAGAGTGCAGAATCTTACCACTCGTGTGAGTAGCTTCTTCAAAACACAGACCCGGAGAACGGTGCAACTGATTCACAACAACGCGCTCCGCGCCATTGATGATAAAGCTACCACGCTCAGTAATCATGGGTAGCTCACCCATGTAAATTTCCTCGTCTTTGATCTGATCTTCCTCACGCAGACGCAGCTTTACGTGGAGGGCGATTGAGTAGGTGATACCTTCGCGGATACACTGGATCTCGGAATGCGGAGACTCCGTTAAACGATACTCCAAAAACTCAAGCACGCAACGTCCGTCGTAGCTCTCAATCGGGAACACCTCATTAAATACAGCCTGCAAACCTTCATTCTTGCGCTGGTTTGCCGCAATATCATGCTGCAAATAATCTCTGAACGAGTTTATTTGGTGTTCAATTAAGTTGGGAGGTTGAATAACTTCCTTGATCTTTCCGAAGTTGATACGAGTGCTCATGAGTTAAGTTTATGCAGTTTTTTAAAGTGTTTTCGGAGTGGTATGAATAAACGACAAAAGCCAGTGTCGCATTTCCGGGGAAATCGACACTGGTTTTGGAAAAAATAAAATGTGATGTAAGCTAGCCAATAAGTTACTTGATCTCGACTTCAGCGCCAGCTGCTTCGAGCTTTTTCTTGATGTCTTCTGAATCGTCCTTGGTTGTAGCTTCTTTGACTGGCTTCGGTGCACCTTCCACGAGGTCCTTGGCTTCTTTCAAGCCGAGACCGGTGATGCCACGTACTTCCTTAATCACGGCGATCTTATTCGCGCCGAAGCTCTTAAGGATTACGTCGAATTCAGTCTTTTCTTCAGCTGCTTCAGCTTCCCCTCCGCCTGCTGCGGCGCCAGGTGCTGCTGCTACTGCGACCGGAGCTGCAGCGCTTACGCCCCACTTCTCCTCAAGGTCTTTTACCAGTCCTGCGATTTCCAGCACGGACTGAGCGCTCAACCATTCGATTACTTGATCTTTTGATATGTCTGCCATTTTCAACTCCTTGCCATGCTAGCTCAGTTTCCCGAATTTAAGAACAACATGCTCCTAGCATTAGCGTTATGGGTTAATAATATATATGTAGTGTTAGTTAAAAAATTATGCGGCATCCTTTTCGGATTGTGCCTTCAATACATTGAGTAGATTTTGTGGAACTGCATTGAGCACCATCACGCACTGTTGTGCAGGCTGGTTCAGCAAGCCCATGAGCTGTGCACGCAATGCATCGAGTGAAGGTAGCTTGGAAAGTTGATCCACTTCATCTGCATTGAGCAGACGATCTCCGAGAGCACCGCCCTTGATCTCGACTTTCTCCTTATCCTTGTAAAATTTCTTGAGGATCTTTGCTACCTCTGAAGGATTCCGTCCACCGGAAACAATTGCGACTGGGCCTTCAAGGTATTCACTCACATCCGGCATTTCCAATTCCTTGGTGGCCTGATTGAGGATGCTGTTCTTTACCACATGAAACTCAGCTTCCTGATCTTTCAGCTTGCTGCGAAGCTCAGCGGTTTCTGCTACGGTGATACGAGAGTAGTTGGTAAGAAAGACATACTCTGAGTCTTTCAGTTTACTGCCAACTTCTTCTACTAAATATTTCTTTTCAGGTCTCATGGGATCTTAGATGTTATGCAGCCTTACCGCCAAAGTCGCTACTCGCGATCTTTACGCCTGGGCTCATGGATGATGAAATGGAAATGGTTTTAATGAACTTGCCTTTGAAAACCTCAGGGCGAGATTTTACGAGCACGTCGATGGCTTCCTGCACATTACCGAGAAGTTGCTCTTTATTAAAGGAACGCTTACCCACAACGATTGCTACGTTTGCGGATTTATCCATCTTGAATTCTACGCGACCTGCCTTTACCGCATTGATTGCAGATTCGATATCGTCGGTCACCGTGCCCGTCTTGGGATTCGGCATCAAACCACGGGGTCCGAGCACACGGGCAATAGGTTTTACTTTAGCCATGGCCGCAGGGGTTGCCACGGCGACATCAAAGTCGAGCCAACCGTCCTTGATTTTCTCAATAAGCTCTTCTACACCCGCTTCATCCGCACCGGCTTTAATAGCTTCATCAGCCTTCTCGGTAAACGCAACGACGCGCACCTTCTTACCACTGCCGTGAGGTAAAGTGACGGTTCCACGTACCATTTGATTACTCTGCTTGGGATCTACACCTAAAGTCGCAGAGATTTCAACGGTCTCATCAAACTTTGCAGGATCAAATTTACTCAGAATATCGATGGCTTCTTCCAACGGATAGAGCTTGAGCGCATCTACTTGCTCAGAGGCATTTTTAAAACGTTTACTAATCTTGGGCATGATTGTGTCCTTGTTGGTGCTAAGTATTAATCAACCACCTCGATACCCATGCTGCGGGCAGTTCCCATAATGATCTTGGCAGCCTGCTCAGGATCTGAGGCGTTGAGGTCGTTCTTCTTGGTTTCTACGATTTCCAGGATTTGCTTTTTGGTTACTTTACCCACTTTGTCGCGATTGGGCACTCCTGAACCTTTAGGGATGCCAGCTGCTTTTTTGAGTAAAACGGCAGCTGGAGGCGATTTCAGGATGAACGAAAATGACTTATCTGCATACACGCTGATCACTACCGGAAGGATCAGACCCGCCTGATCTTTGGTGCGCGCATTGAAGTCCTTACAAAATGCCATGATGTTAACTCCCTGGGCACCCAATGCCGGGCCTACCGGAGGGGCCGGATTGGCAGCACCTGCGGGTAACTGGAGTCTGATTTCACCTACTACTTTTTTAGCCATTGCTACTTATTCTTCTATTTTTTCAATTTGCCAGTATTCCAGCTCCACCGGAGTAAAACGGCCAAAGATGGAGACTGATACTTTGAGTTTGCCATGCTCGGGGTCGATTTCGTCAATCTTACCGGTAAGATCCACAAAGGGACCGTCGATGATTTTGACCTCTTCTCCGACTTCGTAGGCAATCTTGGGCTTTTCTTTGCCCTGGGATTCTTCCACTTGCTTAAGGATACGATTGATCTCGTCCTCCTTCAAAGGAACGGGGGATTCTCCCCCTACAAAATTGATTACACCCTGCGCGTCCCTTACAAAATACCAGGCTGCCTGATTGAGTTTTCCCTCATCATCATACAGACGCATATTTACAAATATGTATCCCGGATAGAATCGACGTACGCGTTGTGTCTTCTTACCATTTTTGACTTCGCTGACCACCTCGGTAGGCATCAGGACGTCGTACACATAATCACCCATCTCCTCGATCTCAATGAACTTATCGAGGTACTTCTTAGCCTTAGCCTCCTGGTTTGAGAGGGTTTGAACGGCATACCATGCCGGGCCGGTGACTCTGGTGTTGGTTTGCATTTAAATATTATCTTAGGATTTTACCAAATTGGTAAAAAAATCGGTCCACTGTATCAGCGAGTAGTCTGCCACCGTAATGAATGTTCCGAGGATGGCGATTGCGATAAGCACAACGATCGTATAATCGCGGAGCTCACGCCATGTGGGCCATGATGACTTTTTCAACTCAGTCACGGTTTCCCCTCCGAAAATTCGGATACCTCTGAAAAATCTGGCGATTGCGCTAAACATGTGATTCCTGGGATTAAGCTGATTTGGGTGGCGGGAGAAGAGGGACTCGAACCCCCAGCCTACGGTTTTGGAGACCGGTGCTCTACCAAATTGAGCTATTCTCCCTATTGTTTTTAAAAAGGCTCAAGCCCAACCGAAAATCGGTTAGGCTCGAGCGTGCGATAAAGTTATGATTACTTGATTACTTCGATGATTTGACCCGCACCAATGGTTCGACCGCCTTCACGAATTGCGAAGCGTTGGCCTTTTTCCATCGCGATCTTCTTTTGAAGCTCGATAACGATTTCAAGGTTGTCTCCGGGCATAACCATTTCTACGCCATCCGGAAGCGTACAAATGCCGGTAACATCAGCAGTACCGAAGAAGAACTGAGGACGATATCCTTTAAAGAATGGAGTGTGTCGACCTCCTTCATCCTTATTCAATACGTAAATTTGTGCCTTTGCCTGGGTGTGAGGTGTAATGGAACCAGGCTTAGCAATCACGTGACCGCGCTGCACATCCTTCTTTTCTACACCTCGGAGAAGTAGACCAACGTTGTCACCAGCCTGACCTTCATCCAGAAGCTTACGGAACATTTCAACCCCGGTAACGGTAGTCTTTTGAGTTTCACCCAGACCTACGATCTCGATTTCCTCACCGACTTTCACGATACCGCGCTCGATACGACCGGTAGCAACCGTTCCACGACCGGTGATGGTGAATACGTCCTCAACAGACATCAAAAGAGGCTTATCAACGGCACGCTCAGGCTCAGCGATATCTGCATCAATTGCGTCCATCAGATTTTGGATATCTTGCTTACCATTGTCCTTGAGCTCAAGTGCGGCAAGTGCAGAACCACGGATGATAGTGATATTATCACCGTCAAACTCATACTTGCTGAGCAGATCACGAACTTCCATCTCAACGAGTTCGAGGAGCTCTTCGTCATCGAGCAGGTCTACTTTGTTCAAAAATACTACGATAGTCGGTACACCTACCTGACGCGCAAGCAGGATGTGTTCACGTGTTTGAGGCATGGGGCCGTCGTCAGCACCCACAACCAGGATCGCTCCGTCCATCTGCGCAGCACCGGTAATCATGTTCTTCACGAAGTCCGCGTGGCCTGGGCAGTCCACGTGTGCATAGTGCCTCTTGTCGGATTCATATTCTACGTGAGACACAGCGATCGTTACGATCTTAGATGCATCACGCACTGTACCTCCCTTAGCGACATCGGAATATTTCATGGCCTCAGCCAATCCTTTGTCCGCCTGCACCGCGAGGATACCCGCAGTCAGAGTGGTTTTGCCGTGGTCGATGTGTCCGATCGTTCCCACGTTAACGTGTGGTTTAGTTCTTTGGAATGTTTCCTTAGCCATGAATGGTCGTATGGAGTTTGAGTTTAATGTTAAATTACGTATCCCTGGAGCCCACGAGCGGATTTGAACCGCCGACCTCGTCCTTACCAAGGACGCGCTCTGCCGACTGAGCTACATGGGCCTGTAGAGTGACAATGTGTAATCGTTCGAGTTAAATTATACGTTAATATTAAAAGAGATAAACTTCAAAAAATGGCTTCGAGGGAATGCTTCGTCAAGGAAAATGTCGAAATATTTTCATGCAATTTCTGAAGTTCGGGAGCGAAGAAAGGATTCAAAAAAACGAATTATGCAAGCGTAAACATCAACTCAGCAGAAGAGACTACCTCATCGTTCACCTTACACTCCGCATAAGCCTGCCCCAGTTTATTACCACGCAGCTTTTTGAGTTCGCATTCGATACGTATCTGATCCCCCGGTATCACCTTCTTGCGAAACTTCACTTTATCGCAGCTCATAAAGTAGGCAATCCGTCCGGCGTCATTGATTTTATTCAGCAAAAGTATACCTGCGACTTGCGCCATGGCTTCTACCTGCAACACCCCCGGCATTACCGGCTCAGCAGGGAAATGCCCTACGAAAAACGGTTCATTGATGGTTACGTTCTTAATGGCGGTTATAGTATTTTCATCTATACCAATCACCCGGTCGACCAATAAGAAAGGATAACGGTGCGGCAGAAAGTCCAGAATTGCCTGAATATCCATAACTGCACCATCCGTAATCGCCGGTGCCGCTTCAGCAGGTTTGGGTGCCTGCTTTGCGATGGGTTTGGTTGTGGATTGAGCGAGCTCTCCCAATTTTTTGGTCAACTCAGAGTTGATCGCATGACCGGGTTTAGTGGCGATGATGTGGGCTTTAATGGGCATCCCCAACAACGATAGATCACCTACAATATCCAAAATCTTATGACGAACGAATTCATCCTCAAAACGGAGAGGTTCCTTCGCCATAATTTTATCTTCTTTGATCACGATCGCACTATCCAAGCTTCCGCCTTTAATTTTACCTGCCTTGATGAGCGCCTCTATATCTTCATAAAAAGTAAAAGTACGGGCCGGCGCGATCTGACGCTGATAAACCTCATGATCTATATCGATGCTTAAATATTGGGTATATTTACCGCGCTCATCTGCAAATGTACAAGTGATCTTAAACCCGTCATAAGGGAGTGCGATCATCGATTTCCCCTCAAATTCCACGTTGATGGTTTCAGCAAGCTTGAAAGTTTTGCGCTCAGTTTCCTGTTCAATGGGGGTCGCCTTTTCGATAAGGTCCACGTATTGCTTGGCGGAGCCATCCAAAATCGGGGGCTCACTGGCATTCAGCTCGACTATCGCATTATCGATATCCATCCCCCGTAGCGCACTGACTACATGCTCGACCGTATGCACTTTTGCATGGCCGGACACCAACGTAGTATTCCTTAGCAAATCGCCGATTAGCTCGTAATGCGCTCTGACTTCCGGGGATTCCGGCAAGTCTATACGCTTAAAAACGATGCCCGTGTTTGCAGGGGCCGGCTTCAAAGTCAGCTCCACCTCCTCACCAGTATGCAGAGATACCCCTTGGACGCTTACCTCTTGAGACAGGGTTCTTTGTTTCAATTCCATAATCGAAGGGCTATAGCTAAGTTATTTTAGCAAAGAATGCAAGTGAGGTGTTTGAGGGCGTCCTACTTGCGAAAAAGGTTATACTTCAAGATCGCGTAAATCGCCCGAAACCCATCCTTCCAGTTGATTTTCTTACCTTCTTCGTAAGTTCTGCCTGAATAGCTGATACCTACTTCATAAATGCGGCACTTCTTCTTAGCAACTTTTGCCGTAATTTCAGGCTCAAATCCAAATCGCTTTTCCTCAATCTTGATGTCTTTAATGATTTCAGCCTTAAAGACCTTATAGCAGGTTTCCATATCGGTAAGGTTGATATTGGTGAAGAAGTTCGACATCAGCGTAAGCACTTTATTGCCGACCATGTGCCAGAAGAATACAACACGATGCGGTCCACCTCCCATAAAACGGGAACCAAAAACGACATCCGCCTTACCATCGAGTATAGGTTGCAGCAAAATCGGATACTCCGCCGGATCGTATTCAAGATCAGCATCCTGTATAATAACGATATCCCCCTGAACTTGTGCAATTCCCGTTGCTAAAGCCGCGCCCTTGCCTTGATTGACTTCATGCTTGAATGATCGGATCGGCACATCCATCTCAAGTGAATCAATAATTTCCTGAGTACGATCCGCCGAACAGTCATTAACGATAATGATTTCAAACAGATCGACACCCGATCGGCATACCTGACCCACTATATTTTCAATAGTGGCTTCTTCATTATAGGCCGGGATTACTATAGAGACACGATTCATAGCTAATGAGTCCATAATCGGACTTACAGAGCTTTAGGCAAATATTTTTACCTAAAGCTAATGAGCTAATCTTCTTTTGTGTCCTCTTTAGCTGCCTTTTTTGGAGCCGCTTCCTTTTTGGCTTCTGCTTTCTTTGGGGTGGCCTTTTTGGCCGGAGCCTTCTTTTTAGGAGCTTTAGCTTCTGCCTTTTCTTCGACAGGAGCTTCCTCTACAACGGCTTCCTCAACCACTTCAGTAACTACCTCCTCAGCTTCTACCTTGTTTTCCGGCTCCTTGGCTGCACTTGCTTTCGCTGGAGACTTCTTGGAAGATTTCTTTGCCTTAGGCTTGGTATAGCCTTCATCACCCGCCTCAATCAACTCAATGATCGCCATATCCGCAGCATCGCCAATACGCTTACCAATCTTGTAAATTCGGGTGTAACCCCCATTACGATCTGCAAACTCCTCAGCCTTCTCGTTAAAGAGAATTCTTACCGCTTCCTTACTGCGTAACTTGGCCAGCGCCTGACGTCGATAATGTACACCCAACGCTGCATCATCGCTCAAGTGTGCCTTCTTCGCGAGTGTAATGATACGCTCAATAAAAGGACGCAATGCCTTCGCCTTGGACAAAGTCGTTTCAATACGGTTGTGAAAGATCAGTGAGCTTGCCAAATTGGCCAATAACGCGCTGCGATGAGCGGTTTTTACTCCTAATACATGACGGTGTTTGTTATGACGCATACGTGTAGTTGGCTTACGGTTAGGATTCTAGTCATCTTTACGATCAATGAGTCGATCGTCGATCTGCATACCCAGCGACAGACCCAATTGCTCGAGCTTCGCTTTGATTTCATTGAGAGACTTCTTACCAAAATTACGATATTTGAGCATTTCCTGCTCACCCTTCATAGCGAGCTCACCCACGGTTGTGATATTTGCATTGTTCAGGCAGTTCGCCGCACGCACCGAGAGTTCAATTTCGTTAACGCTCATATTCAGGAGCTTGCGCAGGCGGTTTTGCTCTTCGCTGATCTCCTTGTTTTCACTTTCAAATTCAACTTCATCCTGGCTGACTTCATCGAATACATCAAGGTGATACTTCAAAATAGAAGCTGCGTGCTTGACCGCATCATCCGGAGTGATGCGACCGTCAGTCGTTACTTCAAGGATGAGTTTGTCGTAGTCAGTCATTTGACCAACACGGGTATTTTCAACCGCATACTTCACAAGCCTGATCGGGCTATAAAGAGAATCGATGGGGATCACGCCAATGGGTTGATCTTCGACTTTGTTCTCCTCACCTGTTGAGAACCCACGACCTACCTGGACAGTCAGCTCCGCATAAAACTTTTGCTTTTGGTCAATATGACAAATGACTTGCTCCGGGTTCAGGATCTTCACGTCGCTGACTTCCTGAATATCTCCGGCAGTAATGGGGCCATCCTTGTCCTCATCGATGATCAGGCTAACCGGCTCACGCTTTTCGCTGGAGATTAATACCTTCTTTAAATTCAACACGATCTCAGTGACATCCTCTACGATCCCGTCTACACTCTGAAATTCGTGATTTACCCCATCAATTTTAATGGAAGTAATGGCAGCCCCTTCAATGGAGCTCAAAAGCACACGACGAATCGCATTCCCCAGAGTATGCCCGTAACCCGTTTCAAAAGGTTCTGCTATAAAGCGGGCAAATGTAGGAGTCGAAACTTCGTCGACCTTAGTGAGTATATTGGGAATTTCAAATTTACCTAAACGTTTCGGCATGATTCTTAAAACTAAAAATTAACGACTGTAAAATTCTACGATGAGCTGCTCGTTGATGGTAGTATCGGATTCATCCCGATTCGGCAAACGAGTCACATTTACTTTAAGCACATCTGCATTTAAAGTGAGCCAGGGCGGTACGGGGCGATATTGATTGTCCTCAACATTGCGTGTTCCCAACTGACGGGACGATGCACGATCACGCACACTGATTTCGTCACCCGCTTTTACCTGGAAGCTGGGGATATCCACCTTCTTGCCATTTACCAATACATGACCGTGGCAAACAAACTGACGCGCCGACTGGCGGCTGCGTGCAAGGCCTGCACGATATACCACATTATCGAGACGGCATTCCAGAAGCTGGATAAAATTCTCACCGGCAATCCCTTTGCGCTTCTTCGCATTTTCAAAGGTAATGCGAAACTGCTTTTCAGAGAGTCCGTACATGTAACGCAGCTTCTGCTTTTCATTCAGACCGATTGAATAATCATTCAGTTTACGGCGCAGACGCGGTCCATGCTGACCCGGTGGGTACGAACGACGCTCGAACGCTTTGTTCGCAGCGAAAATGGGCATGCCGAAACGGCGATTGATGCGGGTGGTAGGTCCTGTGTATCGAGACATTTTCGAAAAATGGGTTATGCGCGACGGCGTTTCTTAGGGCGACAACCATTATGCGGTACGGGAGTCGCATCAATAATACTGGTAATTTGCAAACCCATTGCCTGAAGCGCACGGACTGCAGAATCACGACCCATTCCCGGGCCACTGATTTTTACAACCACTTCCTTGAGGCCATGTGACATCGCAACACGTCCTGCATTCTGGGTTACAACTTGTGAAGCATAAGCGGTCGACTTGCGTGATCCGCGAAAATTACACTTACCGGCTGATGCCCAGGAAATCACATTGCCCTGCATGTCGGAGAAGGTAACTTTAGTATTATTAAAAGTTGCTAAAACATGGCAGATTCCGCTGGTAACATTCTTACTGCCTTTTGCTTTGCGTACCTTGAGATCCCCGAGATCATCCTTCAGGAGATCAGCAGCCGTTTCCTTTTCTGCCTTAACGGATTCAGTTAATTTTTCGTCAGCACTGAGATTTTTATTTTCCTCAGGTATATCGGAAGACACCTCAACGGTTTTTTCTTCCTTTTCAGCTTCAACTTTTGCTTCTTCGTCAGCCATGTCTTATTAAAATGATAAAATTACTTCTTACGGACTACACCCACAGTCTTACGACCGCCCTTACGGGTGCGTGCATTGGTGTTAGTACGTTGACCGCGACAAGGTAGCCCGCGGATATGACGGAAGCCCCGATAGCACTTAGTGGCCTGCAGGCGCTTGATATTTCCAATGGTTTCTCGTCGCAAATCACCTTCTACTACAAACTTATTGTCGTTAATGCAGGCAGTAATGCGGTTTAGCTGTTCTTCAGTGAGCTCATGAGAGCGGGTAGCGGGATCAATATCCGCCTGCTCCACAATTAATTTTGCACGTGTAGGTCCAACCCCATAGATATAGCGCAACGCGTATTCTATTTTCTTATTGTTGGGAATATCGACTCCTAAAATTCTTGGCATGTGATTTAGACGATTGTTTGATTTGAAAAAAAGTAAGATAAAAAAGAGTTATTCGGTGCTTGTCAAGATTTCTACTCCATCTGACGTTACTAATACGGTATGCTCAAAATGAGCTGCGGGCAGTCCGTCTTTGGTGGTAACAGTCCAGCCGTCATCCATGACCGTCACTTCCTTGCGTCCCATATTCACCATCGGCTCGATTGCAAAGGTCATACCGGGCTTAATACGGTCACCGGTTTTACGGCGACCAAAATTCGGGATTTGCGGAGGCTCATGCATACTCTGTCCAACTCCATGCCCTACAAATTCGCGGATTACGCTGTAACCCTTGCGCTCAACATACTTTTGCACCGCGTTCGAAATATCCCCAACACGGTTTCCGGAAACAGCCTGCTCGATACCCTTATAGAGCGCCTCCTCCGTAGTTTTCACCATATCCTGTATCGAGGGATCCACATCACCCACGATTACCGTGCGCGCATTGTCGCCAATAAATCCCTCATAGCGCGTGACTACGTCCAGGCTTACAATGTCACCCGACTGAATTTCACGCTCGAGCACCCCGATCCCGTGCACCACTTCCTCATTGAGTGATATACACGTATATGCCGGAAAAGGACCGTGTGAGCCTTCATAGCCATAGCAGGCACTCTGCACACCCAGTTTTTCCATGGCATCCTTGCCTATGCGATCCAGATCATAAGTGCTGATGCCCGGCTGGACGTGCTCGGCCATGGTTTGCAATACCTCAGCAGCGCGCTTACAAGCTTCCCGCATAGCTGCTACCTGCTCTTTGTTTTTGAGCGGGATCGCATTCTTTCGCAGGGTAGCCACGGTGCTGCCGGAGGTTGTAGACATCATCGTCGTGGTCTAGCTGATAATATCAGCAATTAAACCAAACAGAAAGACGATAACCGCTAGAACAATGAACGGGCGCCATACACCCCAGAAATCCTTCACATCCGAAGCTTCGAGCAGTTGGCGGTTTTTCATGGCAGTGCTGCGACCTTTAATACGGCCTTTCTTCAGGAATCCATCATAATGGCGTTGCAGCAGATAGGTTTCGATCTGGCGCATGGTATCCAAAGCAACCCCCACGGTAATGAGAATTGCAGTACCTCCGAAGAAATTGGCAACCAATGCCGGGATATTGAATCGCAGTGAAAGTAGATCCGGGAATACAGCAATAATCGTCAGGAATATAGCACCTGCCAATGTCAGGCGGGTCATCACGTGATCGAGAAACTTTGCAGTCGGCTCACCCGGACGTACCCCAGGGATAAAACCACCGGACTTTTTCAAATTATCCGCGATCTCAACGGGCTTAAACATCATGGACACCCAGAAATAGCTGAAGATCAAAATAAGGGTTCCAAATGTAATGTAATAAAAAGGCTGACCATGTGAAATGGCATTCGCAAAATCCTGCAGGAATGTGAGATTACCACTGATACCTCCGAGCATCTGTAATATCTGAGCCGGGAAAATCAAGATCGCACTCGCGAAAATGATGGGCATTACACCTGAGTAATTCACCTTCAGTGGCATAAAGGAGCTTTGGCCCCCATAGACTTTACGACCCACCATGCGCTTGGCGTATTGTACGGGAATTTTCCGCTGGGCCTGCGTTATGGCCGTCACCCCGGCTATTACTGCAAGTAGCAAGGCCAGCATGAGTATCGCATGCGGCACCCCGAAACTCGTTGTTTCCGCCCCAATGGGTGATGTAAACATGGTGACCACCTGCATGATTGCCCGCGGTAAGTCTGCAAGTATCCCCACCGTAATTAATAAAGAGATACCGTTGCCCACCCCATTCTGAGTGATTTGCTCACCCAGCCACGTGAGTATCATGGTGCCCGTCGATAGGAATACCACAGCCGTAAGGAAAAACCAGAAGCCGCCATTGATAACGACTGCCCCATATTCCGCCTGGCTAAAGTTCATCCCCATGAGCACCCCTGGGTTTACCTGGAAAGCGCGGATCAGCATCGTTCCCTGTACAATACAAATGGCCAGGGTCAGATAGCGGGTATATTGGCTGATCTTCTGACGGCCCACTTCACCCTCCTGCTGGAGTCGTGCAATCGAAGGCACCACTGCACCCATCAGCTGCATGATAATCGATGCACTGATGTAGGGCATAATGCCCAACGCGAAGATCGCACCATTAAAGAGAGCTCCCCCCGTAAACATGTTAACCATGCCAAACAGACCGCCGCCAGCATTCGCCGCCTGGTCGTCGAGAAATGCTTTAATCGGCGTAGGATCAATTCCCGGTAAAGGAATATTTGCACCCACGCGGGCAATAAACAACATCGCCACCGTAAAGAAAATACGCTGGCGGAGCTGGGGAATTTTCAGACAATTGGTAAAAGCAGAGAGCATTGTTTATTTTTCCTCAGATTCTGCTTTTTCCGGTTCAGGCTCTGCCTCAGTCTTTTCAGATAATAGGGTAACCTTACCTCCGGCCTTTTCGATCTTGGCAATCGCACCGGCAGATGCCTTGGCAACTTCAATCGTGTAAGCCTTATCCGTTTCACCATTTGCAAGCAGCTTCACACGCTTCACTGACTTCGCGATGAAGCCCTTTTCAATCAGGTATTCACGCGTTATGGTTACTTTCTCATCAAATTTCGAAAGATCGCGAATACTGAGTTCAGCATAATTGGTGCGATGCTTGTAATTACTGAATCCACGGTGCGGCAACTTCAGGTAGAGTGGCATTTGCCCCCCCTCAAAGCCGGGCCTTACACTGTAGCCTGATCGGGATTTTGCCCCTTTTTGACCACGGCCACAAGTTTTGCCGAGTCCGCTGCCTTCACCGGAACCGACACGCTTCTTACGGCGGTTGGCTCCATTGCTGTTAGCGATTGTATGTAGTTCCATGGTTTTGATCTCCTAATGGGAAATTATGATTCTTTTTTGGGTTCCTCAGCGACAGGGGCCGGGATCTGGGGTGCAGCAACGGGAGTTTCTTCCTCCTCTGCCACAGCCTCTTCTTCAACGACTTCAACCGGAGCTTCCACTTTGCCACGCAATACTTCTACGCTCTCAGAAGTACGTAACTTCTTGAGACCTGCGATAGTTGCATGAACAAGCGCCAGCTTGTTGTTCGAGCCGAGTGATTTAGTTAAAATATTCTTGATGCCGGCAGCTTCTACAACTGCGCGGACAGCACTACCTGCAATGATTCCGGTACCGGGAGCAGCAGGCTTGAGCATGACTTTGCCACCATCGGCAATGCCCAACACTTCGTGCGGGATCGTGTCCCCCTTGATTTGCACAGAAAGTTTATTGCGGTTTGCCTGGTCAGTACCTTTCTGGATAGCCTGGGGCACTTCCTTGGCCTTACCATAGCCGTAGCCAATGGTTCCCTGTTGGTCACCGGTAACTACGAGTGCGGAAAAGCTGAAACGGCGGCCGCCCTTTACTACTTTGGCACATCGATTGATATGCACCACTTTTTCAAAAAGCTCGGGACTGTCTTCAGTAGATGTAACGGTTTGTGGAGCAGTACTCATATTAGAAATTAAGTCCCCCTTCCCGCGCAGCTTCTGCAAATGCCTTCACGCATCCATGGTATAGCTTACCGGAGCGATCAAATACCACGTTTTCGATTTTCTTATCCTTCGCCTTTTCAGCTACGATTTTTCCAAGCTTGGCAGCGCCTTCAATATTCGGGCGGATAGACTCACCATCCAGATCCTTGGAGACCGTAGAGACATACAGAAGGGTGTTGCCTGCAATATCATCAATGCACTGGGCATAGATGTGCTGGTTACTAAAATAAACACACAGGCGTGGACGCTCCGCAGTGCCGGATACTTTTTTGCGAACCCGCCAGCGGCGCTTTTGACGTAAAAGTTGTTTATGCTTTAATTTCATTTTCTAGAGTGCGTTATGCAGTTTTCTTACCTTCCTTGCGGCGTACGTAATCGCCTTCGATCTTAACGCCCTTACCCTTGTAAGGCTCCATCGGATAATATTGCTTGATACTGGCCGCGAGCTGCCCCACCACCTGTTTGTTGATGCCCTCGATCGTAATTTTGGTGCCATCCTTGATGGTCACTTTAACGTTCTCAGGGATGCGGTGGTGGATCGGATGCGAATAACCCAGGGAAAGATCGATGATATCGCCCTTCACTTCAGCGCGGAACCCTACCCCATTGATGATAAGATTCTTACTGAATCCATCAACAACACCCACAACCATACCATTGATGATTGAGCGTACTGTGCCATAAAGGGCTTTTGCCAGGCGGCTGTTATCACGCGGAGTGACTTCTACCTGCCCGTCTTTGGCTGTGATCTCAACACTGCTGTGAAAAGTTTGTTCATTTTTCCCCTTGGGTCCTTCAATCACAACATGATTATTCTCGACTGAGAATTTAACGTTCGCGGGGATTTCTACTGGAAGTTTGCCTACTCTACTCATGACTTTACCAAACGGAACATAATACTTCACCCCCGACTTTCTCACGACGCGCTTCGCGGTCATTCAGAATGCCTTTGGGAGTGGTTAGAATAGAGAAGCCGATGCCACCCAAAACCTGGGGAACTTCGTCACTCTTCGAATAAGTGCGACGACCGGGCTTACTCACGCGCTGAATATCAGTCAGCGAAGGAGTGCCATCCACATAACGCATCGAGATTTTCAGCTTCTTGATCTTGCTGTCGGTGTCAGTCACCTCATAGTCAGCAATATAGCCTTCATCCTTTAGGATACGCAGGATACCTTCTTTTACTTTCGAGTGAAATACAATCACCTCTTCCTTTTGAGCCTTGGAAGCGTTGCGAAGAGTCGTCAGGAAATCACCTATAACATCATGTACTGCCATAATTACTTCCTTTCTTACCAGGAGGATTTGGTTACTCCCGGAATTTTACCTTCGTTTGCGAGTTCGCGGAAAGTCAGGCGCGATAGCCCGAATTTGCGGATGTAGCCGCGCGGGCGGCCCGTTACTGAACAACGATTACGCGCACGGATGCGGCTGGAGTTGCGAGGCAACTTGGTCAGCTTACGCTGTGCTTTGTAAAAGTCTTCATCCGAAGTTTCAGGGTCCGCGAGGATGGCCTTCAACTCTTTTCGCTTTTCAGCGTATTTCTCGATCAAACGGATACGCTTAAGATTGTGCTGAATTTTAGATTTTTTAGCCATGGTTAAAAATTATGCTGCCTGTTCCTGGGTTTGTTGTTTGCGGAATGGCATTCCGATGAGCGAAAGTAATTCCTTACCTTCTTCGTCGGTAGTTGCTGTGGTTACGATTGCGATGTCCATTCCCAGACTTATGCTCTTGGAATCGGATGCAATTTCCGGAAAAATGGTGTGGTCGGTAATACCAATGTTATAATTACCACTGCCATCAAACTTATTGGCTACTCCACGGAAGTCACGAATACTGGGGAGCGCCAGGTTGATAAAGCGATACAGGAACTCCCACATGTTGTCACCGCGCAAAGTCACGCGTGCGCCATTGGGCATACCTTCACGGAGTTTAAAGTTCGATACAGAAATACGTGCTTTGGTAATCACTGCCTTTTGGCCGGAGATACGACCCAGATCACGTACGGCATCCTCGATATACTGCTTGTCCTTGGACGCATTGATGCCTGTGTTGATAACCACCTTGGAAATGGTAGGCACATCGTGGATGTTCTTATAGCCGCGAGTCTTACGAAGCTCGGGTATAATTTTCTCCGCGTAAAGGGTTTTTAAATAAGGTTTAGCTTTGTCGCTCATATGATGTTACTCCTTTGCACTGCTGCGGCTGTCATACTTGGATGCCAGCATTACATTGGATACGTGGATTGAGGCCTCACGCTCGATGATGCCGCCTTCATCCTTGTCTGTTTTCTTCATGTGTTTTTTACGGAAGTTCACGCCCTCGATAACGACGCGTTCTTTCTTGGGAAGCACTTGCAGGATACGACCTTTCTGGCCTTTGCTGGCGCCGCTGATTACGACGACCTCTTCACCTCTTTTGATCGATTTATTCATACTACAATACCTCCGGAGCCAGTGAAATGATCTTCATGAATTTACCGCGCAACTCACGTGCAACGGGTCCAAAAATACGAGTGCCTACGGGATTACCGTCATTATTTACGATAACCACTGCATTCTCATCGAAGCGTAATACGGAACCGTCTCCACGCTTGATGGGCGCACGGGTGCGAACCACGACTGCTCGAACTACAGCACCCTTCTTCAAATTGGAATCAGGTGAGCGCTCGGTAACGTGGCAAACCACAACATCGCCCACCGAAGCCGTCTTCTTGTTTTGACCGAGGCGGCGTATCATCACAGCGGTTTTTGCTCCGCTGTTATCGGCTACCTCCATGGCACTTTGCATCTGAATCATAAGATCGTCTCTCCTTAGTCTAAATTATCCTACGATCGGAGCTTTTTCAGCCACTTTCACCACTCGCCAGCGCTTAAGCTTACTGAGGGGGCGGGTTTCCATGATCTCGACTTTGTCGCCTACGCCACACTCATTTTTCTCATCATGAGCGTGCAGCACCGTTTTACGCTTAATCTCTTTCTTATAAAGCGGGTGTGGTCTTTTGTAGAAGTAAACCACCTTTACGGACTTATCGCCGCTACGGGAAGTTACGACTCCTGTTAAATTTTTTCGTTTGTTTCGTTCCATGGTTCTATTTCCTTACGCTGCTTGAACCTCTTCCGCACGTTTCTTTTGGTTGAGGTAGGTTTTCAGACGGGCGATTTTGCGGCGCAGCTCTTTGAGCTGATGCGGCTTCTCTACCTGACCGGTTTGCTTGCGAAGGCGCAGAGATACTAAATCAGTTTCTGCATCCCGAATTTCCTTCTCGAGCTCAGCTTCGGTTAATTCGCTTAAATTGGAGTTTTTAGCCATTGTTCAATCGTTCCTTTCTTACTCTAAGCCTTCCTTGGCTACGAAGCGGCAACGCACAGAGAGCTTACCGTCTGCCAGGCGCATGGCTTCACGGGCAAGACCGATAGGGCAACCGGAAACCTCAAAGAGGATATTCCCAGGGCGCACAACGGCTACCCAGTGATCCACATTACCCTTACCTTTACCCATGCGGGTTTCCGCAGGTTTCTTAGTGATTGGTTTTTGCGGGAAAATGCGAATCCACACCTTACCTTTACGTTTCAGGTAACGGTTGATCGCGATACGTGCTGCCTCGATTTGCTGGGCAGAGATTTTTCCGCTTTCCAAAGTTTGAATACCGTAATCGCCAAATGCGATAAAGTCCCCGCGTTTCGCTTTACCGCGAATACGCCCTTTCTGGACTTTACGATACTTAGTTCTGTTTGGGATAAGTGCCATGGTGAGTTACGATCCTGTCTAAAATTATTCTTCTACGCGAGGTAAGCATATCCAACACTTTACCCCGATGGTTCCATAAACGGTCTGCGCATTTGCAAAACCGTAGTTAATATCTTCACGCAGTGTATGCAAAGGCACACGCCCCATGCGCTGCTGCTCGGTGCGGGCAATTTCTGCTCCACCCAAACGGCCGGCACACTGGATACGGATACCCTCCGCGCCCAGGGACATGGTAGTCTGTACGGCTTTCTTCATCGCGCGACGGAATGAAATACGACGCTCCAGCTGAAGGGCCACATTTTCAGCAACCAGCTGTGCTTCAAGATCCGGCTTTTTCACTTCCTGAACATCTACAATCACCTCACGGCCTACGAGCTTCGCAAGATCATCCTTAAGCTTATCGAGCTCAGCCCCTTTGCGGCCAATCACAAATCCCGGACGCGCCGTGTAGATCTTCACACGCACCCGGTTGGATGCACGCTCAATGAAAATATCCGGCACCGATGCATACTTGAGCTTCTTGTTCAGAAACTCACGAATTTTCTGATCTTCAAGGATGAGGCCAGGAAACTCCTTTTTGCTCGCATACCAGCGGGATTTCCAGTCACGACGGACGGAGAGGCGAAAGCCGATTGGATTTACTTTTTGTCCCATTATTAAAAATTCCTATGCTTCGGTTAATACGATGTTGATGTGGCTCATGCGCTTTTTGAAAGGATGAGCAGAGCCTCGGGCTACCGGACGGAAACGCTTCATCGCAGGCCCTTCGTCGATACGGGCGCTCTTCACTATCAGTGCATCTGCAACCAGATTATTGTTGTTTTCCGCATTCGCGATCGCTGAATTCAAAGTCTTGAGAATCAGACGTGCAGATTTACGGGGAATAAATTTAAGCAGCTGAGCAGCCTCCGCAGCATTGCGCCCCTGAATTTCACTCGCGACCTGGCGAGCCTTTTTCGGCGAAATGCGTGCATATTTGGTAAGTGCGGTAATTTCCATGATTGTACGACAGTTGACTTAGCGCTGGGTATGTGGGCTGTGCCCCTTAAAGGTACGAGTAATCGAAAACTCACCCAACTTATGGCCTACCATATTTTCAGTCACATAAACCGTGATGAACTGGCGCCCGTTATGAACGTTAATGTTTAAGCCGACAAACTCCGGTGTAATCGTGGAGCGGCGTGACCACGTCTGGATGGGTTTGCGCGAGTTGCTCGCCTGAGCCTCCTCGACTTTTTTCATCAAACTCGGGTCTACGAAAAATCCTTTTTTAATTGATCTGGCCATAACTTAAAAGTGTCTGCGATTAGCGGCTGAATTTCCTTCCGTTCCTGCGTACGAGGATCATGTTGTTAGTGGTCTTCGAGCGCTTGCGCGTCGGGAACCCCTTAGAAAGCTGACCCCATGGAGACATTGGGTGACCCCCACCGGATGTTCGGCCTTCACCCCCACCCATTGGGTGATCCACGGGGTTCATCGCTACCCCACGAACGCGTGGGCGCTTGCCGAGCCAACGGCTGCGTCCTGCTTTACCGACAGTCGCATTCTGGTGAGTACCATTGCTCACTTCACCAATCGTTGCCTTGCAGTTTGCATTGATCAGGCGGATCTCGCCACTTGGTAACTTCACAGTTACATTCTTCTCTTCAATCTTGATCAATTGAGCAGACTGACCGGCGGAGCGAACGAGCTGTGCACCTTTACCGGGTAATAGCTCAAGAGCAAACATACTTGTAGTCGGCGGTAAAAATTTCATCGGCATGCAGTTGCCGTTATCGAACGCGATCTTGTCATTAGAGTTACGAACTACGTCACCCTCTTTCATCCCCGCTGCTGCAATAATATAGCGCTTCTCACCGTCTTCGTATTTCACGAGTGCGATATGCGCGCTTCGATTGGGATCATATTCGATCGCCAATACCTCAGCATTCATATCCAGCTTGTTGCGCTTAAAATCAATCGTACGGTAGAGGCGTTTGTGCCCTCCGCCGCGACGACGGGATGTAATACGACCGTATGCGTTACGACCCTTCTTACGGTGAACGTGCTTGGTAAGCGACTTTTCCGGGCGCTTCTTGGAAACCTCAGCCCGATTGTGCACATAGAAGCGCTGGCTGGGAGTTACCGGTTTGGTTTCAATTAAAGGCATGGTTCTTTCTCCTATTGCTCGTTACACAAGCTCAATGGCATCGCCCTGCTTAACGGTAACGATGGCTTTCTTCATACCGCGCTTCACGCCCATTTGGTTGCGATTCATGCGGCTGCGTTTTTTAACTGATTTTTTGTTGAACACATTTACGCGAACGACCTCTACCTTGAACAGGTTTTCAACCGCCTCAGCGATCTGCTTCTTGTCCGCGTCCGGGTAAACTTCGAATGAATACTGATTATTATTCGCAGAAAGCTGAGTCGCTTTCTCGGTAACAATCGATTCTTTTAAAATTTTAGCAGGATTGATCATGAGCTGGCTCCTTTCAATCGGGCGATAACGGTGTCGGCGCCGCGTTCGGTCATCAGGATGTGATGGCTGTGAATGAGGTCTAAAGCATTCAAAGATGCAGATTGGCACATGGTCACACGCTCAATATTACGTGAAGCGAGCACTGTATTTTGCTCAAACGCATCATCCACGATCAGGATCTTACCCTCAGGTTTGATTTTGCTGAGCAAGGAAGTGACCTGCTTCGTCTTCGGCTCAGAGGCTTCAAACTTTTCGATCAGGTCGATCTTGCCGTCATTCGCACGCTCAAAGAGTGCACGCTGAAATGCAAGAGCCTTAACCTTCTTATTTACCTTTTGCGAGTAATCGCGAGGCTTCGGGCCAAATACCACACCACCGGTGCGCCAGATTACCGTGCGCTTAGAACCTTGACGAGCCATACCGGTACCTTTTTGGCGGAATGGCTTTTTACCCGTGCCGCTAACCTCTGCACGTGTCTTGGTAGATACGGTGCCCTGCCGCTTGTTATTAAATACGGCCAAAATATATTGACGGAGCGCCTGAACACCCTTGGTGCCTTCAAGCACAGGCCATTCCTTCAGCTCTTTCTCAGAGTTGCTCGCGCCGTCGGGACTATAAAGTTTAAATTTCATCGAATCTTTTCTCCTCTACTCTTATTAGGCCGCTTGTTTAGGGATGCGTTTCTTTTTCGCCGTTCTTACCTGAACGAGTGAACCGTTTGCACCGGGGATACTACCCGCGATAAGGATCAAATTCTTTTCAGGAACAATTTTGATCACCTTCAGGTTTTGAACGGTGCGCTGCACGTCACCCATATGTCCGGGCATCTTCTTACCCTTAAATACACGACCGGGATACTGACAGAGACCATAAGAACCCCCACGACGGTGAGTCATAGAGCCGTGAGAAGCAGGGCCGCCTCCGAAATTGTAGCGTTTTACCACGCCCTGGAAACCACGTCCCTTGGTTGTGCCGATCACATCGACCTTTTCGCCTTCAGCAAATTTTTCAACTGTGAGCACATCGCCCACATTGAAATCTGCGGTGTCATTGACGCGAAACTCTTTGAGATTCTTGACGCTATCCACCTTTGCTTTTTTAAGGTGACCACGCTTGGCTGCGGGGAGTCTGGAATCTTTTTGTGGGTCAAAACCGATTTGCACGGCGTTGTAACCATCCTTATCCGCAGTCTTGATTTGAGTGACCGGGCAGGGACCCACTTGGATAACACTCACGGCGTGTAGACGATTGTCATCGTCAAACACCTGTGTCATACCTATTTTCTTTCCTAATAGTGTTACGTTCATAGCTAAGCGGCAGGTGGCTTCAGTGCCGTTTCGATTAGACCTGCTTTAGTTTTTTTAAATTTGTAAAAGTGCTGGATTAAACCACCGCTTTAAAAAAAATCAAGCAAAGAGTGTGACTTTTTTTAGACGTTGATGGTAATGTCCACACCCGCAGGCAGATTCAGCTTTTTGAGCTCATCCACAGTTGCTGCAGTCGGCTCAATAATATCAATCAAACGCTTGTGCGTGCGAATCTCAAACTGGTCCATCGCCTTTTTGTTTACGTGCGGCGAACGATGCACGGTAAACTTCTCAATACGAGTAGGCAAAGGGATGGGACCGGCTACGCGGGCACCGGAGCGCTTGGCAGTATCTACGATCTCGTTGGTGGACTGATCGATTACACGATAGTCGAATCCTTTTAGTTTAATTCTGATCTTTGGTTGTTTCATGAAAAGAAGGGTTAGTATGCTGTTTCTACAATTTTTGCGAGTACGTTTGGTGGAACCTGCTCAAAATGGGAAGGCTCCATGGAATAATTGGCACGTCCCTTACTCAGGGACCTGACATCTGTGGCATAGCCAAACATAGTCTCCAGGGGCACAATCGCATTGATAATGCTGAGGCCTTTACGGGAGTCCATATTTTGGATTTGCCCACGGCGGCGATTCAGGTCGCCCATGATATCGCCTTGAAATTCTTCGGGTGAGGTGACTTCCACTTTCATCATCGGCTCAAGCAAAACGGGTCCAGCATCTTTCAGCGCTTCCTTAAGCGCAAATATACCGGCCATTTTGAAGGCCATTTCATTGGAGTCTACCTCGTGGAAAGATCCGTCTACGATCTTTACGTTAAAGTCAACAACGGGATAACCGGCAATCACGCCCGTGGTCGCAGCTTCACGGATACCGTCCATCGTCGGCTTAATAAACTCTTTGGGAATCGCTCCACCCACGATCTCACTCTCCACGTGGATACCCGCACCGGATTCTGCAGGCTCGAGGGTGATGATCGCATGGCCGTATTGGCCGCGACCGCCGGATTGACGCACAAACTTACCTTCCGCCTTTGCAGCCTGGGTTACCGTTTCACGATAAGCGATCATAGGCTTACCCGAATCCGCTTCCACTTTAAATTCACGCATCAGGCGATCACGTATGATTTCCAGGTGCAGTTCACCCATTCCGGCGATGATGGTCTGCCCGGTTTCCTGATTGGTGGAAACGGTAAAGGTAGGATCTTCCTCCGCCAACCGTTGCAAGCCTGTCGACATCTTTTCCTGGTCAACGGTGGTCTTCGGCTCTATGGAAAGGGAAATCACGGGATCTGGAAAAGTCGGCGGTTCGAGCCGCACATCAAAGGACTTTTCGCACAGCGTGTCCCCGGTAACCACATCACGCACTCCAATAAGTGCACAGATATCACCCGAGAAAATCTCATCCACATCCTCGCGGCTATCCGCCTTCATTATCATGAGTCGGCTGATACGCTCGGTCTTTCCGGTACGCGGATTATACAGAACACTCCCCTTTTTCAGATTACCGCTGTAATTGCGGAAGAAAACGAGTTTGCCCACATAGGGATCTGTCCAGAGCTTAAAAGCGAGGCCTGCGACTCGTGCAGAATCATCCGGCTGGATGAGCACTTCTTTTTCACGCTCATCTTCACCGCGCATGGGGTCAACATCCAGGGGACTGGGCAGATAATTGACCACACAATCCAAGACCTTTTGAACACCCTTATTTTTAAACGCAGTTCCAGGAATCACCCCAACAAATTCGCGCGAATTGGTAGCCGTGCGGATCGCAGCCATAAACTCGACCGGCGTGAAAAACTCACCCTCCAGATACTTCTCGGCAAAGGCTTCGTCAAAGTCTGCAACGGCCTCAATCAACGACTCACGATACTCTGCAGCTTGTTCCTTATACTCTTCTGGGATGTCCAGCAGGTCATACTTAACCCCCATCGGATCACTTTCATCATAGAGGATAAGGTTCTCGTGAACGAGATCGATCAAGCCTTTGAAATTCTCTTCAGCACCAAATGGGATAAACAATGGATGAGCGTTGGCCGCTAGTTTTTCGCGCATACTCTTGATGGCATCGAAAAAATCGGCTCCCGTGCGATCCATTTTATTAATAAATGCGATGCGCGGTACATTATACTTATCCATCTGCCTCCAAACGGTTTCAGACTGGGGTTGCACCCCGGCAACTGCACAGAAGACAGCAACGGCCCCATCAAGCACTCGTAGAGAACGCTCTACCTCTGCGGTAAAATCTACGTGACCGGGCGTATCGATGATGTTGATCTTATGCGCGATTCCCTCACTCGGACCTTCCTTTGAAGTCCAATCACAAGAAATGGCGGCGGATGTGATCGTTATTCCCCGCTCACGCTCCTGCTCCATCCAATCAGTGACTGTTGTGCCTTCATGCACCTCACCGATTTTATGGACTACGCCCGCATAATATAAGATACGTTCCGTAGTAGTGGTTTTGCCGGCATCAATATGCGCGGCTATGCCAATATTTCGCGTATACTCAAGGGGTGTTTTTCTGTCAGAAGCATTCGCTGCTGATAATGTCATCCCCTGAGACACCGCTCGACCCTCCCTATTAAGCGAAGGTTGAACTACCAGCGAAGATGCGCAAATGCCTTGTTCGCCTGCGCCATCTTGTGGGTCTCTTCTTTCTTTCTTACAACCGAACCGGTGTTGTTGTAAGCATCAATGATTTCCTCTGCAAGCGACTCACGCATCGGCTTACCCTTACGCGCCTTAGCCGCATTCACCATCCAGCGAAAAGCCAAACCTTGCTGACGCTCGTAGGGAATTTCCAAAGGCACCTGATAAGTTGCTCCGCCCACACGACGGCTTTTCACTTCGAGCTTAGGGCGTGCATTTTCCAACGCACCAATGAGCAAATCAATAGGATCGCCCTTACCGAGCTTTTCACTAACAAGCTCAAACGCACCATAAACAATGCTTTGTGCGAGTGACTTTTTTCCGGATACCATCACCATATTGATCAAACCAGCTACCAGCGTGCTGCCGTAACGGGGATCCGGAGTGGTAGTTCTCTTAACTGCTTGACGACGTCTAGACATGTGAGTGCAAAAATTGAATTATTCCTTAGCGGCTTTAGGCTTCTTTACTCCATACTTAGAACGGCTGCGACGGCGTTTTTCCACGCCCTGACAGTCCAATGTACCGCGAACGATGTGATAACGCACACCGGGTAAATCCTTTACACGACCGCCGCGCACCAACACAATACTGTGCTCCTGCAGAGAGTGTCCTTCGTCGGGAATGTAAGCGATTACTTCGATACCGGTAGTCAAACGAACTTTCGCCACTTTGCGGATCGCGGAATTTGGTTTCTTGGGAGTACGAGTCATCACTTGCACACAAACCCCTCTGCGGAATGGGTTCGCCTTCAGTGCAGGTGACTTGGACTTACCCTTCACGATTTTGCGAGGGCGATTGACGAGTTGATTAATAGTAGGCATTCGTTTGGTTACCGTTATTTAATGAGTAAAAAAGAGCTGAAATTAGCCTTTGCTCCCACTTTTGCAAGTCTTTTGTGTGAAACTATTTCAAATTTGTAGTTCACACATACCCATTGGCTACTGAACGGTGGGAGAGCGAATCCAAGCTAATTGTAAAGCGAAATATCGTTGATATTACTATTCAGGTATCATTCAATTTCAAAGTTTTTAATCTCAACCCACTCCAATCCATGAATTCTCAAGAAACGAATGAACCACTCAATGAAACTGAAGAAAAAACACCTAAAGCAGCTATTGCTTCCCTGGCATTAGGGATTTTTAGCATGCTGGGAGGCGTCCTGTTACTTCTGATACCACCCATACTCGCTATTGTGTTTGGATTTACCAGTCTGAGTAAAAAGATCAATAAAGGCCAGGGACTGGCAATCGCCGGTATCGTTATGGGCGGTTTGTCCATAGTAGCGATACCGGTTATGGGTTTAATGGGTGCAATGGCTATTCCGGCATTTCAGGAAGTAAGAGACAGTGCTCAGGAAAACACCATACTCAATAATCTTAGGATATTGGCTGCAGCTGCAGATACTTACATGTTGGAAACCGGTGAAGACTCTGCTCCGGTAAGCGAGCTCATTGGCGAAGGTAAATACTTTCCTCAGCTATCGGATATCCCAGGGACAATATATCCAGAAGTAATCCATGCAAGTGATACCTATATAGAAGCCATTAGAGCGAATGGAGAAACCATACGGTACGAATTGTAACTAGCCAACGCACTTTCGAGTCATAAAATAAGTCAAACTGGATACTCATCCGAGGGTTCAGTTTGACAAATCTCTAGTCGCATCACTATCATACAATTAGATTACCAATGATTAAATGCTTACAATTAAATATATGCGAATTTGTTACTTCATTTTAGGCTTATTTCTTTCTTTACAAATCACACAAGCGGTCAACATCTGGCCGGACAAAGTACGCCCGACCATTGAACTGGACGAGGCGCTCTCCCTGGCGAAACAGCAACTGGCAAAAACGGAAACTGAAACGTTTTACGCCATTAATGCAACCCTCCTGGCCGATGACGAAAACGGCAACACCAATACCGGTTACTGGCGTTTCATTTTTGATTCGGAAATTGGTATCAAATATGATGTTGCTGTGCGTATGGATGGCCGATTGGGGTTACAACGAATTAAGCGAGTGGATTCACCCGTAAGTTGGCCGGATACGATCACACCCCCTATATCAGCCCCCGAAGCTTACCAGAAAGTGCGTGAGCTATTAGCTAAGGAAAAGAAAACTAACCACTATTGCCTAAACGCAACACTATTGTCCGATTCAAACGATGTGATGGAAGACGGACTCTGGAACTTTGTGATGCAGTCGGAGTCAGACGATCCGCAAATCGTAACGGTATTTATGGATGGTAAAGCTCGCATCAAGGAGCTCAACGCACTGAAGCAGCTCTAAAGCAGATCGGGCTGGGCACTATCGCCTTGTTTGAAAGCGTTATTGGGCTGTGAGAGTCTGATCATCTCAGCCACACTTAATCCATAAGCCGTATAAAACTCTAGTAACAATGCTGCACTGGCCAGTGCATCGTAGAGAGCACAATGACTCTTACGTCGCTTTTCCGGGCAAAATTGCTTTGCCACTTTATCGAGGGTTATTCTTAAACCAATATCCTCATGATCGATCAACGACCCTAATGACAAAGATTTAGCCGAATGAAACTCTCGAGCAATCTCGAGGCTGTCAATCCATGGACCCCATTGACTTGAATACTTAGTGGATGCCCATTCACCCTTCCGCGCAGGGCTTACCGGCCAGTATTGGGTTATTAAATTACGCTCAACCTGAACACTATGCGCTGCAAATACTCCCGTGTTTCGCAATAGTCTGAATTCCTCATAATACTCAGAGAATGGTTTTTGATCTAAGAGTTCATTATACTTGAGTCCATGAACCTGAGTTTCCTGTGGAGTGATCGGGGTATGGGGTTTGCATAGCCACGTTTGCGTATCCACAATAGATGCTTCAAAAGGCTTCCTGATCGCATTTGAGAAAACAATACTCGCAATGCCCACCTCAACGATTCCCGTACGCAGGCTTCCTTCAAAATCAATTACATGAACGAGCTCACTCAAAATGATAAGTTTCGAGATCTTGCAATGGTATGCTCACTTCCTTTTCCTTGCGGAGATCCTTAATGATCACCTCCCCCCGGGCGAGTTCATCCTCGCCGTAGATCAGCGCATGGCTGCAACCCTTCTGATTTGCCTCTTTGAGCTGCTTCGAGAAGCCGCCGGACTTATACGAAAACTGGGCGGATACACCCCGGGCACGCAGCTTGGTGATGTCACGCAATGCCTGTTTGCGAGTGTTTTCAAAACTAATCGCAAACACACGGATTTGATCTTCGGAAATATGCAAGAGATCATTTTCGACGAGACAATCAGTCATGGTTACATCTCCCATACCCCAACCAACTGCTGGCATATCGGGCCCGCCGAGACTTTTGATCAAATTATTGTAGCGCCCGCCCCCTGCAAGTGCGCGCGAATCTTTCCCCTTTTCAAATGCTTCGAAAACGAAGCCCGTGTAATAAGCAAGCCCCCTTACGATGCCAAGATCCAGCTCAACAAAATCAGCGCAGCCAAGAGTGTCCAACGATTCCAATAGAAGGGAGCACTCGCCCAGGCGTTTTTGAATATTTTGTCTTTTTTGTTCATCAAATTCTAAATCGACCCACTGTTCTATAGCTTTAACGCTCTTTAAACCAATAAGCTTACTTATTTTCTCAAATAACGGCTCAGCTGACTCTCCTATTATAGAACTGAGGTTATTAATCGTTTTAGATTCTCCCTGTTTTTCCAGTTTGTCAATGCAGCTTAGCACCTCGCCCTGTTTTTCTGCGGGAATGCCCCAGCCCTCCATGAGTGAGACCCACAGGTCCCGATCGCTCAGGCGTACGTAAAAGTGATCACTGGTTAAACCTAACGACTGGCAGACTAATACCAGAGTCGAAATTGCCTCTGCATCCGCCAGCACTCCCGCTTCGCCAAAGATATCTACATTCAGTTGGGTAAAGCAACGGGTGCGCCCTTTTTGCATGCGCTCATAGCGAAAGTGATCACCAATATTGTACCACTTGATCGGCCGCTTTAGAGCATTTGCACGGGCGGCGATCATGCGCCCAAGAGTGCGCGTCATTTCCGGCCTGAGTGCTACTTTGCGTGCCCCTTTGTCTACGAAGTGAAAGAGTTGGTCAGAGATTTCCTGCCCCATTTTCTCTGTATAAAGTTCCAGGGGCTCAAGTACTGGCCCTTCATAGGCTTCAAAGCCCACAGACTCTACAGCACTACGCCATTTCTGAAATAGATAATCCCGTGTTTTATAATCTTCCGGGTAAAACTCTCGAAAGCCTGGTAAAGACTCAAACATCACACAGCCCTAAACCGAGGCATGTGAATTAATCAAGATTATCCGCATCGAGCGCTTCCAAAAGCGCCTTGAGCTCTTTTCCTGCCTTAAACTTGATAACTGCACGACTGGGGATCACCACATCCTTCTCAGGCTTGTTGGGATTGCGGCCAATGCGTGATTTGCGCTTTTGAATTTGAAAAACCCCAAAATTTCGTAATTCTACGTTACGGCCTTCACTAATCGCTTTGGCGATGACGTCGAGCGTCATCTGAACAGTTTCCTTGACCTCTTTCTGTGGGAAGTTTGTTCTTTCATAGATTTCCAGAACAATATCACGTTTGGTTAAGTTCGAGGCCATAATTATAGTTTGCGGATAGTTCTCTTAATAATTCTAGCAGAAAATATTATAAAAGAAGCATTCCCGTAAAAAGACAACTGTCAAATGAATTTTATGAACGAAAAAGAAAAAGAAAACCCGTTGGAAGAAATCCAAAAACAATTGGAAACGATCCTGAAGGGTAAAAATATATCAGTAGGTGTTAGCCCATTTATGAATCCCGGTGCAACGAATGCTCCGGGCGGAGGTAAAAGCAACACCGCAGAATCATCTAAAATCAAAGAAAAACAAGATGCTATTTTGAAGCGAATTCGTGAGTTTAATCTCAAGCCAAAAGAAATCCGGGATTATCTGGACCGCTATGTGATCCGCCAGGATGAAGCCAAAAAAGTACTATCAGTTGCTATCTGCGACCACTACAACCATGTGCGTAAGTGCATCGAGAACGGCAAAATCTCCAAGGAAGAGTATCACAAACAAAACATCCTTTTGCTGGGTCCCACCGGTGTGGGCAAAACTTATCTCATGCGTACCATCGCAAAATTGATTGGTGTACCCTTCGTAAAAGCGGATGCTACGAAGTTTTCTGAAACCGGCTACGTGGGTTCGGATGTTGAGGATTTGGTGCGCGACCTCGTCAAAGTAGCCAATGGCAATATCGAACTCGCTCAGTACGGTATCGTTTATATCGATGAGATTGATAAAATCGCCAGTGCTGCAAATGCAGGAGGCAAGGATGTTTCGGGTCGTGGAGTCCAGATCAATCTATTGAAATTAATGGAAGAGGCCGATGTCAGCCAATTCAGCCCTACCGATATGATGGGGCAGATGCAGGCTATGATGTCCGGTAATAAGGACAAAGCCACCATCAATACCCGCCATATCTTATTTATTGTGAGCGGAGCCTTTGATAAACTCTCGGAGATGGTCAAGAACCGGATCAACACAACCCAGATCGGTTTCGACGCAAAGCTGGAGGACAGCGATGAGATTCAACATCAATATTTAAACCAAGTCGAAACCACAGATTTCATTAAATATGGATTTGAGCCCGAGTTTGTAGGTCGTCTTCCGGTAAGAGTCGCTTGCGAACCATTATCTGTTGCTGACCTTAGCCAGATAATGACTACTTCAGAGGGAAGTATATTAAAACAATATCATCGCGACTTTGAGGGATTTGGCATCGACTTTAATATGAATGCGGCAGCGATTCAGGAAATCGCAAAAAAAGCCCATTCTGAAAAAACCGGAGCACGGGGCATACTCACCGTTTTGGAACGCCTGTTTCGCGATTACAAGTTCGAGCTGCCTTCCACAGGCGTCAAGTCATTTGAAGTGACCGAGGAAACCATCCAAAATCCTAGTGAGCACTTGGAAAAGCTTTTGCAGGAAAACCTCCACCTGCTCGCAGAAGTTCATCGCGAAGATGTGGAACGATTTGCACAGCAGTTTCAAAATGAGCATGCCTTAAAGCTCAGTTTTACACCCGATGCACTTGCTGCATTGGTTCAGGAGTCCGAAGATGCATCGCAGACACTGAGATCTATTTGCGAGCTCAAATTTCAGGATGCACAACATGGTTTAAAAATCATTTCACGGAATACGGGTCAGCAAAGTTTCAACATAGATGCTGATTTCATCCAGAATCCCGACGACCAGATATCCAAATGGGTCGTTGAAAGTTTCAAACGCGATTCCGAAACCTCAACTGACGAGAAACCTGCTGAATAAGCACTATGCCGGAGGCAAAAGCAGTTAACGACTTTTTCAGTCGGATCGCCGCCCGATATGACCGTGCGAACCGGGTGATGAGCTCAGGCATTGATATTCTCTGGCGCAGGAAGCAGGCGTCCCTGGTCGCCCATGGTAATCCACAAATCATATTGGATCTCGCGACCGGCAGCGGGGATGTGGCTTACACGCTATTACGCAAGGTTAAATCTGCAGAGAAAATCATCGCGATGGATTTTTGCGAGCCGATGCTCAACCAGGGCCGGGAAAAGCAGGCAACCAAAGATCCTGACGGCATCATTGATTTCCGGGTCGGAGATTGCCTCAACCTCCCTCTGGAATCCGAAAGCGTAGATGCAATCACCATTTCCTTTGGACTGCGTAACCTCGAAGATCGCCACAAAGGCCTTACCGAGATGCTCCGGGTGTTGAAACCCGGGGGCAGCTTGCACGTGCTTGAATTCACACAACCCTGGAAACCCGTTCGTGGTCTCTATTACTGGTATCTAGGGAAAGTTATTCCCTGGGTATCGGGCCGCATCACGGGGCATGCCGATGCATACGAATATTTATCGACCAGCATTGAGGGATTTCCGACTAAAGCCGAAATATCCGCCGAGCTCGCCGAAGCAGGATTTCAAAATGTGACGGCCATGGGAATGACTGCCTCGATTGTTGCCCTGCACCAGGCATACAAAAAGCAGTAAACGTTTGCGGATTCACTTTTTTTATTACGGTATACGGTATGATCAAGTTTACCCTACTTCCTATATTATTTATCGCTGGTTGCATATCTCTCTTTGGAGACAAACATAAGCAACCGAACATCATTTTTATCCTAGCGGATGACTTGGGATACGGTGACCTCGGCTCCTATGGTCAGAAAATCATTAAGACGCCTCGCCTTGACCGTATGGCTGCAGAAGGGATCCGTTTTACCCAACATTATGCGGGCTCAACAGTTTGCGCTCCTTCACGTGCGGTATTGATGACTGGCAAGCACATGGGGAATGTAAGTGTCCGTGGAAACTCCAGTGGAGATTCCTTTCAGGTGCTGAAAGATGAAGATGTAACTGTGGCGGAAGTTCTGAAAGAGGCAGGCTATACAACCGGGTTGATCGGCAAATGGGGACTCGGGGATTTCACCGCACCGGGGTTACCGGGATTACCGCACAAACAAGGCTTTGATTACTTCTTTGGTTACCTGAATCAAGTACATGCTCATAATTTTTATCCCGCATTTCTCTGGCGCAATACCTCACGGATCGGTTTGCCTAACGAAGTCAAAATGGCTAGCGACGAACGCGTTTATGGGGGCTTTGCGGGGGGAGTCGCCACTAAAAAGGAAGTCTACTCTCATGATCTATTTATCGAAGAATCACTCCAATGGATACGGGAAAACAAAAACGGGCCATTCTTTCTCTACCTGGCACTAACCATCCCCCACGCGAATAATCAGGCGACGCGGGTAAACCGGGATGGAGCTGAAGTGCCAGACTATGGCCCCTATGCGGATAAAGACTGGCCAAACCCAGACAAGGGGCAGGCGGCCATGATCACGCGCATGGATACCGGAATCGGGCAAATCCTGGATCAGTTGAAACTCCTGGATATTGATGAAAATACACTGGTAATCTTCAGCTCAGACAATGGCCCGCACGACGAATCCAATCATAATCTGGAGCGTTTTAACCCATCCGGCCCTTTGCAAGGAACCAAACGGGCTCTCTACGAAGGAGGCATCCGGGTGCCCACACTCGCCTGGTGGCCGGGAACGGCACCTGCCGGAAAAGTGAGTGACCACATCAGCTATTTTGGTGACTTTATGGCAACTGCAACGGAGCTTGCCGGTGCAGAGAAACCTTCAGGGTTAAACAGCATCAGTATGGTTCCGACTTTAAAGGGCGATACTAATAGCCAGGTAGAACACGAGTATCTCTATTGGGAATTTTATGAGCGAGGGGGAAGGCGCGCTGTCAGGCAGGGTGATTGGAAAGCGGTGCGTACCCAGTGGCATGCACCCATAGAGCTCTACGACTTAAGCAAAGATATTGGAGAGCAGAATGATATCGCTGATAAACACCCTGAGATCGTTGAAAAAATGGAAGCCATCATGGAAGAGGCTCATAGTGAATCTGAGTGGTCCTCAAGGATCCCCGAGAAGTGAGAGTTTTTCGATGTAGAGATCAGTCATCTCTTCGTCAAATAACACATAATCGATACGTCGGATACTATCTGAATTACCGAGCATATTCAGACTCACATTGATCGCTATATCTACGGCTTCAGTCTTGGGAAACTTATAAATACCACAACTGATAGCCGGAAATGCGATTGATTCGAGTGATTGGGTATCTGCGAGTTTCATTGAATTTTCATAGCATGAAGCCAGCAGTTCATGCTCACGATTATTCCCGCCCTTCCAAATGGGGCCCACCGTGTGAATGACCCATTTCGCTTTGAGCTTAAAGCCGGGGGTTATTTTTGCCTGCCCGGTGGGGCAGCCGTTTAGACCTCTGCAATATTCAAGAAGTTCCGGCCCTGCTGCCCGGTGAATAGCTCCATCCACTCCCCCTCCACCTAAGAGCGATTCGTTAGCAGCATTCACGATCGCATGAGTATCCGTATGCGTAATATCACCCTGATGCGCACGGATGAAAACCTCCCGGTTCCCAATTACACGATTGGAGGTATATTCAGCCACGACCCACTGAATTAACTCATTTCAAGCTTAATGCGCTTAATATCGTCTGCCTGAATCTCACAGGTGTACCTACTCGTAGGATTCACCACAATGCCTTCATCATCCCCAAGCTTCTTAAACCACGGATTGACCTTCACACTCGTTACCTGATTATGGCGAGCCCCTCCCCGTAAGCGCTTTTTTACTTCGCTCAGCGATGTAAACACTGAAATGAGGCGGGTGCCGCGTACCCCGTCCACAAAATCACACTGGCCGGGTTCGGTATTATCTTTTTCGCTGGTCAAAAGAAATCCATTTGAGTGGATAAGCGCATGCGAAAAATTACCATGCGAAAGCTCATTTTCTTTGTATTTGAGGAGCTTTTCCTCAATCATATTCTCTGGCATCCAAACGGAGGATTTGGGATTGCGAGCGGCAGTCGACTGCACTTTCTTTTTCTTAGAAGATCCAGCTGCGGCCGCGAGAAGAATAATCAACAAAAGAGCGACCGCTATAACAATAAACAATAGAGTGGAGTCCATAGAAAAAATCTATATTACTTGGTAGTTGGAAAATTACGTAAACTAATGTGTGCTAATACTCAAGCGAATTGATTAAGCTTTGGAATATTTGAAAATAATTGCCATCCCGTTGACTTAATCATATCGTCAACCATAGAAACAATAAAGAGATTTAAATCATTATGCCAGGAGTCGGAAAATTACTCAAAGAAGCTCAAAAAATGCAGAAGAAGATGGAAGCCCTGCAGGAAGAGCTCTCTAAAAAAGAAATCGAAGTGACCAGTGGAGGGGGCGCCGTTAAGATCATTATCACGGCCCAATCTGAATTTAAGAGTCTTAAGATTGACCCTGAGTTCCTTGAAGAAGATGCAGAGTTTGTGGAGGAAACACTGTTGACAGCCATACAGGAAGCTGCCGAGAAAGCAAAGGCCGTCAATGATGAAGCAATGAGCGAAGTCTCCAGCGGAATGTCCTTCCCCGGTTTAATGTAGTGTCTCCCGCTTTTGAGAATCTGCAAACATTGCTAAAACGGCTTCCCGGGTTGGGTAATCGTTCAGCAGAGCGTATTTGCATCCATTTATTGGCGGAGAAACCGGAAATCAGTGACGCCCTCATCGAAGCGATCACTTATGCGCGCGAGAATATTAAGCCCTGCAAGATCTGTGGTAATTTGACCGAGGATGATGTTTGCGAAATCTGCAAAAACCCACGAAGGGACGACAGCAAGCTTTGCATCGTGGTGAGCCTGACCGACCTAATTGCAATCGAAAATGCATCTGCGTGGGACGGCAAATACCATATTACCTATGGAAAGCTATCGCCGCTCAAGAATATTGGCCCGGAAAATCTTAACCTCAAAACCCTGAAGGCCCGATTCGAAAATGGTGATATCAAGGAAGTGCTTTTCGCACTGCCCAACGATATCGAATCCGAGGCGACTTGCCACTACATTCAGGACACCATACTGAGTGACTATGATGTGCACTGCTCACGCATCGGGTTTGGACTGCCCAGCGGCGGTGATATCACCTATGCGGACGCAGTCACCTTGAAAAATGCACTCGATGGCAAACGGGATTTTTAATCCCGCACCAAGACCTCAGCGATTTCGACTGCATTGAGCGCAGCCCCCCGCCAGAGCTGGTCACCCACAACCCAAAACGATAGCCCATTCTCAAATGCGGTATCAATGCGGATACGACCGACTCCACACTTTTCCTTACCGCTGAAATCCAATGGCATTGGGTAGCGCAAGTCAGCAGGATTATCACAGAGCTCAGCACCCTCAAATGCCTCAACGGCTGCCTGGGCCTCCGCAACGTTCACGGGTTTCTCGAATTCAGCATTGATCGCAATCGAATGTGCACGCAACACGGGAACCCGCACACAGGTGCACGATACCAGCATATCCGGAAGATCCATGATTTTGCGACACTCATTGAGCATCTTCATTTCTTCCTTGGTGTAACCATTATCCTGGAAGGCATCCACATGCGGCAATAAATTGAATGCCATGGGATGTGGAAAAACTTCAGACTTAGAGGAAGCATCCCCAGCAGCCCATGCTTTAAGCTGCTCCTCAAGCTCGATAATCCCGGCTGCACCCGCACCGGACACTGCCTGATAGGTACTTGCAAAGAAGCGCTTTAGCCCAAATGCCTGATGCAGTGGATAAAGCCCCATAAGTGCGACTGCAGATGAGCAATTGGGATTTGCGATGATGCCATTGTGTTGCATGGCAGCGTAGTCATTGATACCCGGCACAACCAGGGGCACCCCCGCATGCATACGATAGGCCGAGCTGTTATCAATCACGACTCCACCGGCATCCACAGCAGATTGTGCAAGGTTTTTTGAAATGCTGCCACCGGCACTGAAAAAGAAAATGTCAATGCCTCCAAAATCCTGATCATCGCTGCACTCCACTGTCCAGGAATCGTTTTTGTAAGTAATGGTTTTTCCTTTAGAGCGCGCAGAAGCAAACAGACGAAGCTCCCCCAAAGGGAAATTTCGCTCGTATAACAAATGAATGAGTTCTTGACCCACCGCACCGGTGGCACCCACTATTCCTATGTTATAAGTTTTTGAGCTCATATGGATACGCAAATCCAAAAGATCATCCAAAAAAGCGAACAGCTGTCAATACCCGGCACGCGCGAGCTCATATATGTATCGATCCCCGAGCAGAAGCTCTACCTGTATCGCGAAAACGAACTCCACAAAACGTATACAGTTTCCACTTCCTTGAAGCCGCCTTCAGAGGTTGAAGATTCGTTTGGCACTCCCCGGGGGCTACACCGGGTTGAGATGAAGATCGGTGAAAATGAAAAAGCAGGAATCGTTTTCATCGGCAGAGTATCCACCGAAAAGTATTTCTGGGAGTATCCCGATGAAATTCAGGAGAAAAACCTGATCACCTCCCGCATACTATGGCTAAAGGGTCTCGAACCGGGTAAAAATTCAGGCGATGGGATCGATTCCTTTGCACGTTACATCTATATCCATGGCACGAACCATGAGGAAAAACTCGGAACTCCGGCTACTGCGGGATGCGTGGTGTTAAGCAATGAGGACGTCATCCGCCTCTACGATCAGATGCCGGGGGGCACATTGGTGTATATCGATGATGAATAAAGAGGATTAATCTTCTTTCTCTACATGATTTGTGCGATGCACCAGATAGATACTAACAAAGATCATTGCTAACACTCCTAAGAGTGCACCCAGACTATAGGGCTTGGGAAGTATCTCAGGAAACAATACCAGCGCTACGGCAATTCCGATTCCCATCAACGCCTCACCCGTTATCAAACCTGATGCGAGTAACAGACCCTGATTTTTCTGACGTTCCTTGATTTTCGGTTCTTTCGATGCCCGGCGTCCCGCGATGTATGCCAGCAGACCCCCGAGAAACATGGGAACACTCAAACCCATCGGCAAATAAATACCTACTGCGACCGCCAATATCGGAAAGCGAATACTGCTTCCCCGTATTCTTTGGATCTCGTCGATGATAATCAAAATCACACCCAAGACACAGCCGATTATGATGTAAGCCCAGTTTAGCGTTGCCCCAAAGATCCCAGTTGAGATATCGCGCATCAAAGATGCCTGGGGAGCTGCCAGAAATTGCACTCCTTCACGCACGGGTCGCCCAATGCCATAAGCATTATCCAACAGCTCAAGCACCCCGGGTATTACCATCGCGGCAGCTACTACACCAACAACCTGAAACAGCTGTTGTTTCCAGGGGGTCGCCCCGATGAGGTAACCGCACTGAAGGTCTTGCATATTATCTCCTGCTATTGAAGCGGACGCACAAATAAAAGCTGCCAGATACAAAACGATCATCGGCCCAGCGATCGCCATCGGGCCGGAATTCCCAAAAAGCTGAAGCACGAGCAGGGAAGATACGACCAGGGTTGCCAGGGTCACCCCGGATATCGGGCTGTTCGAGCTACCCACAATTCCTGCGATATACCCCGCGACCGCACTAAAGATGAACCCAAATACCATGACCAGAAAGGTCATCAGCAAAGAGAGCACCAGCGCATTCTCCAATTCACCCATTGCCCAATAAAAAACGAGAAAAACCGGTATGGTCGTAGCAGCAGCATATGCAAAAATGTAAGGCATCGGTGTATCGCGCTCGGTTCTCAGTATACGTGTGCCCTGACTACGCTCGATCTTATAGGCATTCAAACTACTGATCACTCCCCTCCAAACCGGCTTGATTAAAATGATCAAAGACCAAAAGCCACCCACAAGCATCGCTCCCACCCCGACTCTTCGACAATCCTGCCAGGAGGCAGTCGCTAAAGATTTCCAGGCATCCGCATCAAGCACACTCAGGGAGGTCCCCGCAGCGTAGCCGATGCTCTCCAACAGACGGTCCATATTAATCGCAGCATTGAGGGGCACACCGATTAAGGTTCCTAAAATACCTCCCAGAAATACGAGCGACGCAATATTGAGCCTTACGATATAGCCAATCGCCAGCAAAGCCGGACTCAGCGCGATACTCCCCGTAAAGAGCAGCCCGCCGGTCGCTTTGGTAAACGAAAGGCTCGAAGCAATGACGTGCAACCCGGATTCAAGCAGCTTATATAAGCCGCCAATCGCACTGCTCTTCAAGAGCAGATTAAAACCCTGCTTTGCTTCAAAGGGCTCTTCCAATTTCTCCGAATCATCGTCACCTCTGGATATACCTCCCGATTTCAAAACTTCCGCAGTCGCTACCCCTTCGGGAAATGCCAACTTGGCATCGACAATCAGTGCTCTTCTTAAGGGGATCGTAAAGGCTACGCCCAGAAGTCCCCCCAGAACGGCAATCGCGACCATGGGTCCAAATTCGTAGCCCGGCCAAACGCTCAGCATTACAAGCGCAGGTACCGTAAATATCATTCCGGCAACGATTGACTCTCCCGCCGAAGCAGAGGTCTGCACGAGATTGCTCTCAAGGATATTCGTCTTACGAAAGAGGCGAAATACACCCAGAGAAGCAGCCGCAGCCGGAATTGAAGCCGAAACGGTTATCCCCACCAACAGGCCTATATAGGCATTCGAAGCCGCCAAAACCATCGAAAGCAAAGTCCCCAGAATGAACGCCTTAATCGTAAGCGTGCGGTATTCTATATAGTCGGGAACCAGAGGCTTTGAGGGGCGTTCATCTTTCATAGGAAAATTGCCCCACCAAAAAAGCCGATAAAGCCTTGGGATGTAAAGAACTTATCGCGTCTAAACCGAATAACCCGGCATCACCTGGGGTAGGATCTTCTCGATAAACTCACCCGTCTCCGCCTTATCTTTGGGAGTAAGCTCAAATGCATGGTAGCCTGAATCCTCATGATATACATGGAACTTAGCCCCATCGTAATGACCCCCGACAGCGGTCTGACAGCCTCCTCCGATTGAGGCCAAAAACTGACGTTCAAGCTCAACTGCCCAGGCGGTTGTCTCACAAAATAGAGGCCCAAGCCAATCCAGCTCACCCGCTCGGGTCTGCAAGGCCACAGCCCCCTGCCCTACTGCCGGTACCATTTGCTCATAATTCAGTTTTTGAAAAGTTAAGCCATCCCAGGTGTGAATCCCCAGTCGGTTTAAACCGGCAGATGCAAGAAAAGTCGCTTCGGCTGCGCCGGAGACAATTTTTTTGAGCCGGGTATCCACATTACCGCGGATTTCACTCCAAACCGCACACGGAAATAACTGCTTACCCTGAACACGCCTACGTGGGCTCGAAGAGGCGATTTCGCAAGGCTCCGTAATGCCAGAGCGGATAATCAGTACGTCATTGGGCTCCTCACGGGGCAAAAATCCAGCGATCTGCAGCTGTTCATCCATCTCCGTTGGCAAATCCTTTGCACTATGGACTGCAAGATCCGCTTCGCCATTTATGATTGCTTCTTCGATTTCCTTGGTAAAGAGCCCCTTGCCCCCCTTCTCCTGGAGCGACCAGTTCGCCTGCTTATCACCAGACGTAGTTATTAGTACTTTTTCGATTACAAGTTCCGGAAACTCAGCGATAAGTCGCTCTGAAACCAGTTCTGTCTGCCGCAAGGCCAACGGGCTCTTACGGGTAGCAATACGCAGCTTTTTCATAAAAAAGAGGCTGCCAGTATAACTACCGGCAACCTCGCAAAATCAATGATGCCGACCGCTTAGTTGTAAGCAGCCTGACTTCCTTTAATATCTGTCTTGGGAACCCAAGGCATTAGGTTACGCAGGAATTTACCGGTGGTCTCAATCTCATGATTCTCACCGTCTTCCAGCATTTTATTGTAATTCTTAAGGCCACCTTCGTACTCTTTTACCCATTGCTTGGTGAAAGTGCCATTCTGGATTTCCTTGAGGATTTCCTTCATGGCCTTGCGAGAGTGCTTGTTGATGACACGCTCACCGCGGGTAAGGTCACCGTATTTGGCAGTCTCGGAAATCGAGAAACGCATACCGGATACGCCTGACTCCACCATAAGGTCAACAATGAGCTTCAGCTCATGAAGACATTCGAAATACGCCATCTCCGGCTGATAACCTGCTTCAACGAGAGTTTCAAAACCTGCAGTAACGAGCGCAGACGCACCCCCACAAAGAACGGCCTGCTCACCGAAAAGGTCGGTTTCTGTCTCTTCCTTAAAAGTAGTCTCGATAACCCCGGCACGTGCTCCGCCGATGCCCTTGGCCCAACCCAGTGCGATGTTTTTGGCATCGCCGGTCTTATCCTGATAAACGGCGATCAAGGAAGGAACGCCCTTGCCTTCAACGTATTGTGAGCGGACGGTATGCCCCGGGCCCTTAGGAGCCACCATAATAACGTTAATATCTTCAGCCGGCTTAATCAAGCTGTAGTGGATAGACAAACCATGTGTAAAAAGCAGGGTTTTACCGGCAACCAAATTAGGTGCAATGTCTTGCTCATAGATTGAAGGCTGCTTCATGTCTGGGACTGCAACCATGATTACATCCGCAGTCTTAACAGCATCTGCTGTGGAAAGCACCTGGAAACCATGTTGCTCAGCAACAGGCTTGGATTTACTTCCTTCATAGAGGCCAATGATCACATCACAACCACTGTCCTTCAAATTAAGCGCGTGCGCATGGCCCTGAGAACCATATCCAATCACGGCGAGTTTTTTGCCATCGAGAAACTTCAAATCAGCTTCTTCTTCGGTATATACTTTTGCAGGCATATTTCTATTGATCTATATTAGGTATTTTAAAGGGGTTATTTTAGTCTTCAGTAACTTCACCACGGCGCAGTGAAACATTACCGGTTCTTGCCATCTCAATGATGCCAAAGGGCTTGATCAGGCGCATAAACGCCTTGATTTTATTACGATTGCCGGTGATCTCAATGACCGCAGTATCAGTGGCCACATCGATGACCTTCGCTCGGAAGATATCACAAATCTGGATGACTTCCGCCCTTTTGTCGGAAGGCGCATTGACGCGCAGGAGAATAAGCTCTCGCGAAACGGCTTCTTTATTTATAAAATCCACCACTTCGATCACATTCACCAATTTATTCAGTTGTTTCAGGGCTTGGTCCAATGCTGCATCGTCACCAATGATGGTAGCCGTTATTCGGGAGAAGCCTTCCCGATGAACTGGCCCGACATTGAGCGTCTCGATATTGAAACCACGGCCGCTAAATAAACTGGAAACCCTTGCGAGGACGCCGAACTTGTTTTCGACGAGCACAGAGATGGTATGTTTTGCGGTCATTTCGAGTGATTGATATTAGTGTTGAAAAGGTAGATTGAGTGCCATGAGCCCCTGCAACAGTCAATTAAAAAAGGCACTTTCCGTGTATAAAGGCAGCTCTTGTTCAACTTATTCGTTACTGTGCCGAATAAAACCTCATTGCCATCCATTCAGTGGTTGAAACATATACTGAACCTTGACTGTTATTGTTTATAAATACTATCAAATGGGTTAATCTTTAAAATGAGCTCGGTTGAAATACAGAATGTCACTAAATCATTCGGAAGTAAAAAAGCGGTGGATGACCTGTCATTAAGCATACCCAAGGGATCCCTCTATGGATTCATAGGCCCCAACGGTTCCGGCAAAACTACCACTATCCGTATGATCCTGGGGATCATTCGTCCGGAATCGGGAAGTATCCGTGTATTCGGCCAAGTGAATGATTCAAGCCTGCAAAAACGCATTGGATATCTTCCGGAGGAACGGGGGCTCTATAAAAAAATGAAGGTCGCGGATATCATCCGTTTTTTGGGCCAGCTTAAAGAGACACCGAATTTGGATGACAAAATCGACTATTGGCTCAAGCGTTTTGAACTAGAGGATTGGAAAAATAAAAAAGTAGACATGCTCAGCAAGGGCATGAGCCAAAAAGTGCAATTTATTTGCAGCGTCATCTCCGACCCGGAATTACTTATTCTCGATGAGCCTTTCAGTGGTTTGGATCCGGTAAATCTCAATCTGATGCAGGATGTCATCATTGAGCTGCAAAAGAAAACAGGAGTAACGATCATATTCAGCACGCATGACATGGGCGTGGCTGAAGCCATGTGCGACCGTATTTTCATGATCTACAATGGCAAAAAAGTGCTCGATGGCACCCTAAATGAAATCCAGGGCCAATATGGCCTGAATACCCTGAAAATTCGGTTGGCGGGTGAGGAGCGGATACTCAGCAGCGAAATCCACGCAAAACATGAGGTGCGTGATCTGGGGAATGAACAGCTTATTAAGCTGACGGAAACTACCGATGCCCATGCACTGATTGCAGAAATTGCGCAAATTCACAGCATCGAAAGAGCTGAAATCATTCGACCGAAGCTTCACGACATATTTGTAGATATTGCACAGCCTTCACAGGCGGACACCGAATCCATTCATCCCGGAGAGAACCATGCGTAATATTTATCTCATCGCCAAACGCGAATATCTCGCAACGGTTCAAAGCAAGGCCTTTATCATCAGCCTTTTTATGATCCCTATTTTCATGCTGGGGAGTATTTTCGTTCCGGTATTACTGAAAGACAATGTAGACCTTACGGATAAGCGATACGTGATACTCGATGGTACCGGGCAACTGGGGGAAGCTCTGATCGAAGCGGCTGAGCAGCGTAATGAGCGTGAGGTTTACAATGATGATAACAAGCAAATCCAACCCGCCTATAAACTGGAAATACGCGATATCATCCTGGATGGGTCAAACCAGCAAAAGTTAAACCTTTCTGACGAAGTGCGCTCAAGAGAATTGAGCGGTTTTGTCGAAATCCCCGCTTATGTCATATCCGAGGATAGCAATGCGGGCAGTAATCAAACCGGTGTCCGCTACTATGCCAGCAATTCATCCATCGATGATTTTCGCTGGTGGCTAAACCACGAGATCAATCAGCAAATCCGCAAGCATCATCTCACCAACCTCGGCTATGAAGCAGATGATCTCTCTTATATCTTCAGACATCATGGAGTAGAAACCATGGAACTCGTAAAGGCTGATTCAGATGGCATCGCCGATGAAGCCCAGAAAGTCAATGAGCTGATCGCCTTCGGAGTACCGGTCGGACTGATGATGCTTATGTTTGCCATGACCATGATGGGTGCCAGCCCGCTGATGAATTCGGTGATGGAAGAAAAATCCCAAAATATAGTGGAAACGCTGTTGTGTTCCGCAACACCATTTGAGTTCTTGTTCGGCAAAATTCTGGGAGGGGTTGCCATTAGTTTAACGGGGTCCGCCTTCTACATGGGAGGTATCCTGTTTGTGATGACCAATATGGGTTTCATGGGTTACATTTCATTATCCATCATCCCTTGGTTTATATTTTATCAAATCTTTGCGATCATCCTCGTCGGCACCAGTATGGCAACCATCGGGGCCATGTGCAATGATGCCAAGGAATCCCAAAATTTTGTATTTCCTGCATTGTTGCCCTTGATGATTCCACTCTTCCTGATTACGCCCGTCATCCGGGAGCCCATGAGTCAATTTGCAATGGTGGCCTCGCTGATCCCTCCATTCACGCCTATGCTGATGATGTTTCGGCAGAACCTGATCGATGGAATACCCCTGTGGCAACCCATCGCAGGAGTGACCGGGATGATCCTGTATTCGGTTTTCGCAGTGTGGCTGGGTAGTCGTATTTTCAGGATGACTATCCTGACCAAGGGGAAAACTCCCAGTCTCTTGACTGTGATTAAATGGGGATTGCGCGGCTAGCCAACGACCCAACCGTCCGGGTAATCCTTTTTCAACAATGCAGTGGTTTCGATGTCATTTTTAAATGATCGCTTTGCCGCATCGTATTCCATGTGACGACCCGTTTGCTGGGCTACACACCCTAGCAGCACCATCTCCGTGAAAGGCCCTGAATAGCTGAAATCACCATTTGCGGGACGATCCTCACGGATTGCATTCAGCCATTCATCCAGATGGGTGCCTTTTACACGTCTTAACGTTTTGGGCGGCAGGGATGTTCGCACTTCGCGGAATTTCTCATCCGGAACAATTCTGACAATGCTGCTATCGCTCGAACAATGCAGTGCGATCCCTTCCCCGATGATGAGAGTGCCATTCTCCCCTTCATTGCCATCATAGGGGTTGTAATCCTTTAGGAAATGCGGAAGGCTGGGCAGCAAGTCTCCATCATACCATTTGTAGGTTACCGGCGGCATTTTGCCTCGTTGGGGAAACTCATAGGTAACCACGGAGCTGTAAGGATATGTATAACCCGAACGGTGGCTCGTTAGCGCAGAAATTTCAGTCGGCTGCCCGAGATTGAGCGCCCAGTTGGATGAGTTCATGATATGGCACGCCATGTCCCCAAGAGAACCACAACCATAGTCCAGATATCCTCGCCAACTAAAAGGTAGATAGTGAGGATCATACGCACGCCGTTCTGCAACGCCTTGCCAAAGGTCCCAATCCAATCCCTCCGGCACCACCGGTATGAACTCACTGTGATCGGGTTTATCCATGCCGTGGATATCTTTCCATGAGCCGATGGGACGGCTCGTCCATGAGTGGACTTCACGCACTTCACCAAGCACCCCGCCTTCGATCCATTCCTTGACCAGGCGCGTGCCCTCGTTGGAGTGCCCCTGGTTACCCATTTGCGTGACTACACCCTTCTTGGCAGCCACTTCCGTTAAAATACGTGCCTCATCGACTGTGTGAGTCAGCGGCTTCTCGCAATACACATGCATTCCCAAATTGAGGGCTGAAAGCGCAATGGGAAAGTGCATGTGGTCCGGGGTGGAAATAATGACCGCATCAATCTTGTCAGCCATTTCCTCAAACATCACCCGATAGTCCTTATACCACTTGGCACCCCGTTTTTCATGTTCTGTAATTGCCTCACTAAACAATGTGCCTTGCTGAGGATTCCAGCCGGTAGGCTGACGATCACTGGCCACTTTGCCCATATCCACGTCGCATAGCGCCACGACGTTTTCTTCCAGGCAGTCTATGGTTGGACCCCGGCCTTTACCGCCAACACCTACGATGGCAATATTGATCCGGCTATTGGGCGCTTTGGATGAATTGGACTGGCCGGCAACAAAACTGGGCAAAACCATAAATCCGGCACCTGCGGCCGAAGCGTTTTTAATGAAATCTCTACGGGATAAAGGGGTATTTAAATCATTCATAAAAGTATATGCTAGTAGACGCAGAGTTTGAGCACAATCCCTAATGCTATTTGGATGTATCTACGTAAATATGCTCAAATGCAGGGGGAGCCTCTTCCCCGTAGTATTGATTGAAGGTATTGTAATCCTTAAATTTCAAACGATCGCGGGGATTCGCACGGTCAACCAGTCTTTGATAACGTTCTTGCGGATCACAATACAGGTAATAGATTTCTACCGGGCATTGGAAACGATCCTTGAGCTTACTCAACCATTCCGTATCCCGAATCTCGCGGGTAAAGGGCCCTACAATGACCACAGGAACGTGGGGCAAATTTTCCGCAGCCACCCGAAAGAGACTTTCATAGATAGGCTCCCGGAAGGTCTCTTTAAACAATGAGCTGTCCCGATCCTCCGGATCCTGATCAGCGAGCCGGAGCCCCGCTCTAACGAGCAGCTCCGAACACGTATCAATATCCAGCAGACAAGCCCCACTTTCGGCAGCAAGTTCACGCCCGAAGGTACTCTTCCCTACCCCTGGACTCCCGGTGATAATAGTAAGGTGCATATGTATCTAAATAAGTTGAAAATAGTGAATGGGTAGATTCTTTGCTAAGCAATTTTTAAGAAATCTTTATTAATATGTCCTTTCCAAACAGCAATTGCTTCTATCTTCCAATCATACTTCTTTCACTGACAATAAATTTGTCACATGCGCGCAATGCGGTCGTCTTTCAGACAGATTTCAGTGAAAAGGACGGTGGCGTAGCAGCCATGAGAGGGGTCGCATTTTCGGTGAGCAGCGAGATCGCGATTCATGACCTTACTCACCTGATTCCTGAGTATAATATTTGGGAGGCTGCATACCGACTCAATCAAACCAGCCCCTACTGGCCGCCAGGAACCGTATTTGTCAACGTGGTGGATCCGGGCGATAGCACAACGTGCAAATCCGTCGTGCTAAAAACCAAAAGCGGACACTACTTTGTATCCGCTGACAACGGCTCACTTACACTCGTTGCTGAGAGTTTGGGTATTGATGGCGTGCGCGAGATTGACGAAAAGATTAATCTCATCCCGGGTGCTATCGATTCCAATACGTTTCCCGGGCGCGATCTCTATGCATACACCGGGGCGCGTCTGGCTGCAGCAGTCATTACCTTTGAAGAAGTGGGGCCCTTACTCCCCCCTGACGTGGTGAGGATTGAATACCCCAAAGCAAAAACCAAGGGCAATAAAGTGATGGGCGGCATCCCCATCCTGGATACCCAGTTTGGCAATGTCTGGACGAATATACACCAGAGTATGTTCCTGGAAGCAGGTGCTGAAGTGGGCGATCTCGTGGAAGTTAAAATCTTTAAGGATGGTAAAAGAGTCTACAACGGTGAGATTCTGTACGGTGAGGCCTTTGGCTCAGTGGAAGTTGGCCAACCCATCTTATATATGAATAGTTTAAAAAATGTTTCGGTTGCGCTCAATATGGCAAACTTTGCTGAAGCACATGGTATAGGCTCAGGCCCAGACTGGAGCATTGAAATTACACTGCCCTGATTATTTACAATGGTAATAAAACCCTGGACGATCCCTACCAGAATACTACGTCTGGGCTCGCATCGATCTAGGATCAAAGCTCGAGCTCGAAATCTCCTATCGTAAATTCAAACTTCTCAATTTCTGGGTCGTCTTGTAATTCGAAACGGTATTGCCTGGATTCTCCAACTTGAAGGACCCCACTTGATTGTAATTGTTCCCTAAAAATCTCCCCTTCAATATTTACCCACCGAAGAATGATTTGAGCATCCTTAATCCAATACTCACTTCCATTATACAGCTGAGTAGTTGCAACCCGTTTGCCATCTTCAATAAAACCTTCGTTTCCTCGAAAAGCGAGTTGTTCCCGGATTACATTTAATTCGATTTGAGGCACTTCTATTTGGATATTTGCCTCTACTACTTCAGGTCTAGCCCTGACTTCAACATCCGTTTCCACCCCTTCGGCATCTACTAAAACCTCTCCAACTTCGCTATGGGTGATTAATATCATTGCGGCTTCTTCAGTATGCAGGTATTCGGTTTCTTTTTCGATAGAATTCATACCGCACTTGGCTACGAGCCCAACAAAAACAAATTGCACTCCAGCGGGCAAAATCATCGAAACGATAAGCGTAAATATGCTCATCGAGACAATACCGCGAGTCATTGCCACAATGCAAAGCACCAAAACCGCAAAAAATAGAGGTGCCGCAAAAAACCAACCCGTCCCAGGCAAAAAGATGATAAGCAAACACGAAATCAGTATACAAGCATACGCCGCATAAATGAGAATACCCGATTTCCTACCTTCACTCATCAATTGAGATGAATCTAATGATTTAACTCTATGCAAGCGCCTTATCAGAGTGCTAAGATGCTCTTCTCCACCCCGGGACTGCCTGTAATGACGTAAAGGCTCATTTTTGAATACTGAAGCGAAGCGGTACTCTGGCAAGTACGTTGACGGCATCTCCATCTACATAACCCGGCGAAAACTTCCATCGCCTCATCGCATCAACCGCATGCATCACGAATTCTCGATGAGTGGCACTAACCACTTCAACATTGTCAACATTACCCTCTACTGTAACCACAAACTCAAGCATCACTTCACCCTCGATTTTTTTTCTCTTCATTCCAGGTGGATAAACCGGCTCAATAATTCGTAAGGGCCTTGGCTTCTGGTCAGCAGCCTCAATATCATAGACCCGTTCATCTTCAAGACTTGGAACCATTTGTATAGGGATTTCAAGACGTACACGGACAGGTTTCCCATCCATCACAATGGGTTCGAATTGCCAACGACTCAATGCATTGACGATGTTTTCACTCATTTCATTGGCCGGATTCTCGATTATAACAGGAAAACGCACGCTACCATCCACATCTATGATAGCATCTAATACAGCCAGAAACTCACCGTACTCTTTTTGTAAATCGCGCGGGTATTTAGGTGAAACCTGATTCTTTACCTTTATGTGATTTCGAACATCCCGATACGTTTTAAATTCGGGAACTCCCATGCTATCATTGGATTTAGTGATATCATTCAGGTAATTCCCTATGAGCTCAGCTCCATACCTTTCCGCAACCCACGTATTGGGAAATGCATCATAAAATCTAAAATCCGGCTCCAAACACTGAGCGATCGTAATCTCGACTATTTCGGGTATATTATGCCTGAACGCATAGTCCATTAGGGGCATTGCCGTTTCAGGGGTCATTTTGCAAACGGCACCTGCACTGATTAGCTCATTAAGACTCATGCGATCACCCACCATGGTTGCCCACCAGAGTAAATTCACACCATCGGGATTCTCTAAATTGGGATCAGCCCCATTTTGAAGCAGAAATCGGGTAGCATCCAAGTTATTCTCAGTAATCGCCAGGTGCAGTGCAGTTGCACCTGCTTCCGTTATCGCATTCGGATCCGCACCATGTTTCAATAGTGCAAGCAAGCCATCATAATTGTGAAGCGCAGCAATCATGACCGGTGTCATACCACCCTTTTTAGTGCGATTTACATCCGCTCCATTTTCCACCAATACATCAATCAACTGCCCGCTACTCCATCGGGCTGCCTCGAAAATTGGGTAATGGTTTCTTGAAGCCAAATCGGCTTTAGCTCCCCTTGAAAGAATGAATTCTAGCTCATCCAGACTATTTTTGCGCAATGCACGAAAGAGCAGGAATTGCTTCTGGTCCTTATCCAGTTTGAACTTCGAACCATTTTCCAGTAATAGCTTAACGGTAGAATTTTGCCCCTGGGCAGCCGCCATATATACAGGACTCCACTTAATAATATTCTCCTTGTCTATAGAAGCTCCTGCATCCAGGAGTGCCTTAACTATCTCATTATTACCAATATGAGCGGCAGAATGCAGAGGTGTATTGCCAAGAGAATCCGCTGACTTAATGTTAGCACCCGCCTTTAGCAGCATTGCAACTGATTTGGTATCACTATTTCCAGAGGCTAGCATCAACGGAGTAAAGTGATCTGAATATTTCCCATTAAGCCGGGCATCATTCGCAAGAAGTACTTCCATACATTTGTGACTTTTGTAACCAACAGCCCAGTGCAATAAATCCCCTTCAAAAAATTCAGATCTAACAATACGCTTATTCTCTGTGATCAGTGCTTGGAGGGCAGCTGAATCATCCCGAATAAGAGAACTAATAATAGCCTTCTCCAGGGCACGATCCTTAGTCTCTTTTGGTTTAACAAATTTCCCATTACCTCCAAATAGCAATATGGCAGGAAGCAACCTCCGTTTTTCAGCATGCGAGGGTTTAAAACGAGCAGCGCTGTTCTTATCCGTCAAATATTTGTAGTTAATATGTGAAAGCTCAGCCGGGTGGCTCAATTCATCGGGGTGAAACCATGCAACAACTATCTTAGTATTCTGCTCGTCCTCTACATCCCACGATTTACTAATTATAGTCCCTTTAAAAGCAGGTGAGGTCATTAATTTTAGTCCTGACCCATGAATATTGAAACTGTGCATAAAATTTCGATTCGCCGAATCAGGATCCTTCGTATTACGGGTGATACTGTAAAATGGAGGATGTATGGCATAATCTAAAAGATCATCCATGCTAGCTTCTAATGAGAATAAGTTACTGGGGTTCACCGGATTTGGCTTACCATTTACCTCAGCAATTAGCTTCCCATCATTTACGGCTGTGATCGGGATGTAACCATTCGCCGTTTTATATTTGAGAGTTATTGAAGCATTAGATATGCTGTTAATTAATAGGCAGCTTACGAATAGAAACAGAATCTGAAATTGCTTATACATGCTTCGAGGGATTGAAGATAAGGCGTTGTGGAAATAAGAGATAGCTATCCCTTATTGTGGCTTTTTGGGGGATTCAATTAAAATCGATGGCTTAATTAAAAAACCCGTATGGGTTCAATTTCTGCCCCTAGAAATTAACAATGATTAAATTCCTACAAAGTCGCCTAATCCAACCGGCTCCTAAGTTACAATAGTATTGAAATCCAACGACAATCTCTGGTAGCTTGTTCTTTTGGTCAATCGGGATGTAGCTCAGCCTGGCAGAGCGCTACGTTCGGGACGTAGAAGTCGCTGGTTCGAATCCAGTCATCCCGACCATTACTCCGGCTTATTTCTTTAATATAAACCGCTTGCTCGAATTAAGGGTTTGCATTTCACAAGACTAGTCTTGTGATACGGATTTTTAAGACCTACCACCGCATATTATGCTGTTTCGAAAATCCTTAAAAGCGTTTTTGGCATCCGAACTGGGCCGCATTGCACCGTATTTTGATGAACTAGTCCTGGATCACCAGGGAGATACCGGCAAGCAAAGGCTGTTTGAATTACTCGGAGCAAAACATCATCAGGTCTCGGTTACACCCTCAAAAAATGCAGCTGAAAACATCAACCACACCCAGCTTTTCGTAATCGATGGGGACCTCAATCATAACAGCGAAATACAAGAACAGCTTGCCCAGATTTATGACAGCAGTAACCGATCCTGCAGAGTCGCTGCAATTCTTTATAATCCCTACCTGCGCTGGCTTTACAAAATCACGAATAAACTGGGACTCTCTAAATCTCACGAAACCCAAAACTTCGTTACCCAGACCAGCCTGATCAACTTCGCAAAAATCACCGGTTATGATGTAGTTAATATCTCCAATGTTTACTTTTTCCCGTTTCGCCTGTGGGGATTGGGGGACTGGATCAATCGATTATTCAAAATCATCCCCATTATCAATAAACTGGCGATTGCATCCATTGCTTACTTAAGCCCCAGAAAACCCGAAACCGAGGAAAAAAGCATCAGCATTATCATCGCTGCTCGCAATGAGTCGGGCAATATTAAGAATATTTTAGACTCTATCCCACCTTTCACACAGGATATCGAGCTCATCTTTGTAGAAGGTAACTCGACGGACGATACCTGGGAGAAAATCAATACACTCATCGCGGAGCCTGAGTATCAAAAACGATACACGATGATGGCACTTAAACAACCGGGCAAAGGCAAGGCGGACGCGGTCCGCGTGGGCTTTCGTAATGCGACCAAGGACCTGGTCACCATTCTGGACGCAGACCTGACGATGCCTGCCGAGGATCTACCCAAATATTACGAAGCCTATCAGAAAGGGTTGGCTGATTTTATCAATGGCAGCCGCCTCGTATACCCAATGGAGAAGGATGCCATGCGATTTATCAATCACGTCGGCAATATCTTTTTTGCGAAGCTCCTGAGCACTATCCTGGATATCCAGATCAGTGATTCCCTGTGCGGGACCAAGTTTTTCTCGCGCAATGACTACCAACGTATCCGTAAATGGAATGATGACTTTGGTGATTTTGATCCATTCGGAGACTACGAAATGATTTTTCCCGCATCCGTTCTTAAACTCGGCATTGTGGACATACCCATTATTTATAAAGCGCGCACTTATGGTGAAACCAATATTAGCCGCTTCAAAGATAGCATAAAGCTGTTCCGGATGTGTTTAATAGGATTTTTTAGAATTAAATTATAACTTAATAAAAAAGGCCAGCAGTCTTCTGACCTCTATCAATGCAATCCTCCTCAACTGCATTAGCCTCATACAAATACTCTATTCTCCTCTTAGTTCTAGCGATTGGCCTATTACTACTTGTATTTTACCGTATTGAAAATTATGGGCTAGAAAAGGAAGCCCAACGTTTTCTTAAAATCACGACCACCGTTTACCAGGGTGGGAATTTTGTAATATACAAGGATACGGGCTCAGGCTTTACCGAAGCAGATGCAACTCGAAATTATGTTAGGGAAGGCCCCTTCTTAACCGATATCCTGCTAAGTGTAAATGAAGCGGAACCCTACCGACTTCGGATTGACCCTACCGATAATATTTCACCGTTTGAAATACATTCAGTAGCAATCGTCGACGGCCATCATCAAATACTAAAATCAATACCCATAAGCGATTTGCTAGCTGCCGGACTGGATTTCCCGTTCACAGTATCCGAAGGAAAAATAGTATCTCTTGAGGAACGTTCGAATACCGATACTCAATTTTTGTTAAACATCAGCGCTGAGGATATCCCCATCTACCAAACCGTTGAGGCATCAGTTATCTGGAAAGAGCTGCTGCTCCTTTGTTTTTTCCCTATCTGTATCCTTTTATTCAGCCTAAAAATCAGCCGTGCAGTCCCTTACTATTTATTATTGGTTTTCCTGTATTGGTACTTATTTCAGCCAGGCTTTTACTCTCCGGATTCCATAGATCAGCTGCTGCAAGCCCAACGCGGTGAATACTGGGATCAGCATCCACCCGTTATGTCATTAATCCTTCGTGTAGTGTTTACAGTGGGTTTCAGTCTGGAAAATATAATTTTCACACAAAGTGTTCTGGGTATACTCGGTTTACGTTTCCTAATTCATCAAATTCTGAAATGCGCGGGTATAAATGAGAGTTCCCGTAAAAAGAAAGTCATCATAACGGGTGTTGTTATCGTAATCCTTACTCTTCATTGGTCACCTCTCGTCTATTACTATAATACACTCTGGAAGGATACCTGGATGCTTATTCTAACCCCCTGGCTGATTGGGCTAACCCTGGATGCTTTCCTACGGACCACAGCACCCAAATATAAGCACATTTTCCGGTCAGTTTTTATAATCGTTTTGATGTTACTGATAGTCGCAGTTCGATACAATGCGATCGTGCTTTTTCCAGTTTTTGGGCTCATTGTCTACTTCCTAGTCAGAAATCGTTTGAGACTCATCAGAATGACCGCAGGAGCCTTATTTATTGCCGCCCTATTTTGCCTCAAACCGGTAACCCATAAATTGCTGGATGTGAGTGAGTTTTTCCTGCAAGCACAAATGTATACTATGGATCTGATCGGGCTATATTATCTATATCCGGAAACGGCAGATACCATACTCTACACGGTTGAAAGCCTGAAACCTGATTGGAAAGAGAGATTTCAATGGGCTAATGTCTATTTAATATCATTTGGCAGCGCTGAGAATCCCGCAATCGTAGAGTCTGATTACGGTTCTTATACTCAATACAATGCAAAACTCGAGGAAGAGTACTTTAGTGCTCTAAGAGCACATCCCCTAAAAATCTTGCATGTAAAAATACGCCATTTTGTTGAGCTTCTTGGCCTGGAATATACCCATTACTGGTTTCATTCGTCCATAATTCCAAATGCCATCGACATTCATGAAATCAATGCCACCCGAGATCTTCGAAATCAAATTAAGTGGCAATCTTTATCTATGCTTGATACTCCCGCTCGATGGATGTTTGGGGTCCATTTGGTATGGCTGATTATCAATTCAGGAGCACTCCTGGTGGGTCTCTGGTTTTGGGCAAGGCAACGCACGCTTTCATGCCTCGGATGTATAATAGCCACGAGCATTCCCTTTATATATTATCTATCGTTTATTGTATCCTCACCCGCACGTGATTTTCGCTATTTGTATCCATCCTCTCTGATCATTCAAGTATCGGTATTAACCCTAGTAGGTATAATACTGCTTCGATACTCCAAATCCTTCCAGGTCTCCATAACGAATCGACTGACGATGCCACGCAAAAATAAAAAAGCGACTATCGGCCAAAGCCGATAATCGCTTTAAAGTAGATAAGTTAAATTTTTATCTTTTAGCTGGCAGGTGGTACTAACACAGCGTCAATCACATGGATCACACCGTTACTGGTAATCACATCTGAAATGATGATGTTAGTTGTGCCAATTTGTAAATGGCTGCCATTGAAATGAACGGTGTGTGAACCACCTTGTAATGTAGTTACCGGACCGGTCAGCAATTCACCCCCACGCACCTTGGTTCCGAGAACGTGATAGAGAAGAACATTAGTTAGGGCATCCACGTCAGCAAGCAGGCTATCCAAGACACCATCCGGTAGAGCAGCAAATGCAGCATCTGTCGGTGCAAATACGGTAAAGTTACCTGGGCCACTGAGCGTTCCTGCCAGATCCGCTGCCACAACTGCAGTCAAAAGCGTAGTGAAATCACCCATGTTGGTGAGTGTAGTGGCAATATCTACCGGGGGTAGTAACACACCGTCTATGGAGTGAATAACCCCGTTGCTTGCGAGCATGTTAACTCCCGTCACGGTGGGTCCTCCATTGATGGTCACGGTACCATTCACGTTAGTTACCAGATCATTGCCCAAGGCCGTTTCAAAAGTCTGTGTGCTGATATCCTGCGCGAATACCTGAGCAGGTAATACGTGATAAAGTAATACTGCGATCAACTCATCACGCTTTTCAGGTGTTAAGAGCTCAGTTACATATCCGGGCGGCAATGCAGCAAAAGCATCATCTGTAGGAGCAAAGATAGTAACACCGCTTAAACCCCTTAAGGTATCTACAAGGTCAGCAGCCTGCACTGCAGCAACAAGTGTATTATAATTGCCGTTAGCAATCAGCATATCAACGACATCCATATCGCCGGGGAGTAATACATCTTCGATCTTATGAATGACTCCATTTAACCAGCGAATATCACCTTGCTTCAAAGTGGTTTGGCCACCGGGAAACTTGATTGCATATTGGTCAGTCACCTCGACTTCGATTGATCCACCATTTGCCATTGCAAAAGGGCGATTGGCAAAGTCAGAAGAGTAGATGCTCGTGGTAGCCGCGTGATAGAGCAATATATTAGCCAGTGCTCCCGCATTCTCAGGCAAAAGCAAAGATTCTACAGTGCCTGCGGGCAATTTTGCAAATGCCGCATCCGTGGGCGCAAAAAGTGTGATCGGACGATCCCCTGCAAGTATACCGGGCAAGCCCTCAACTGCAGCAGCCGCAGCAGCTAATGTGGACAACTCAGGATCTGTTAATACACCCGTAAGAACATTGTTTGTGGGTGGCAATAATACCCCGTCAATGATATGAATCACACCATTTTTGGCGATAATGTCTGCAGTCGTTACATTTACTCGCTGATCCAGTTGAACGCCTCCATTGACATCCACACGTAAACCGGCACGGCTCGTGGTTTCTACAAAACCTGTGCTGAGATCCGCAGCGAGCACATTGCCTTCAACGATGTGGTATTGTAGAATATCTCTCAACCAATCAATATTTTCAGGGAGTAAGAGAGTATCTACTGTTCCGGCAGGCAATGCTGCAAAAGCATCATCAGTGGGGGCGAAAACCGTCTTGGGTACATCATTGTCGATAAATTCGACGAGTCCAGCAGCAGTAGCAGCTGCAAGGAGAGTATTAAAAACCCCGGCATTTGTAGCAGTTTCTACGATGCTGTCTTGGGCACCGCCATTACCAAATACGAGGCTTACGCTTAAAATTGCTTTGGAGCAGAGTATTGCTAAAGCTTTTTTCATTTTAGTCCTTCCGTTAATAGTATCTATAAGCAAGAATTTTGTAATTCTGACCCAAGAAACGCTACCTGCGGGAAAAACTTACAGAAACTAACTGAAAAAATACCCAAAAAGGCGATTTAACTAACTTTTTAAGGTTTATAGGTCCGATTTTCTATCCACACACGTGAACCACATACGCTTATAAAAACTAAAATTTTAGATGTTTTATGGTGAGGGCGTTATTCTTCAGTTTTTCCATGGCTTCTATGCCGATATTGAGGTGGCTCAACAAAAACTCCTGATTTACTTTTTGGTCGCTTTGAGCGGTTTTCACGCCATCGGGAGTCATCGGCTCATCCGATACCAGGAGCAATGCTCCGCTCGGTATTTCATTAAAAAAACTGGTTATAAAAATGGTGGCCGTCTCCATATCGATGGCAATGACACGGATCTTTCGCAAATATTCCTTAAATTTTTCATCATGCTCCCATACTCTGCGGTTGGTAGTGTAAATGGAGCCCGTCCAATAATCCTTACCCGCTTCGCGAATGGCAGTCGAAATAGTCTTTTGCAGTGCAAATGAAGGTAGCGCGGGCACTTCCTTTGGAAAATAATCATCACTTGCGCCCTCCCCGCGAATGGCAGCAATGGGCAAAATAAACTCACCCAGGACGGCCCGGTGCTTAACGGCCCCACACTTACCAAGAAACAAAATGGCTTGGGGGTCGATAGCTGAAAGTAAATCCACGACCGTTGCCGCAGAAGCACTACCCATCCCAAAATTGATGATCGTAATATCCCCGGCAGTAGCGCAGGTCATGGGCTTATCCTCCCCGTAAATGCGAACGCCGTAGCGATCCGCAAAGCACTTCACGTAGTTATCAAAATTACAAATGAGGATGTATTTACCGAATTGGTCGAGCGGGCAACCAGTATAGCGAGGGAGCCAGTTTTGAACAATTTCTTCGCGAGTTTCCATAATAAGAATGTGTAAAAAAAGATAATTACATCAAGCACGGATGGAGCCATTAATCGTATTTGTGCAAATTGTAACATGCAATCGACTCAGTCTATAGTGGGTTGCGAGTCATTATTCGTCCCCCTATTATCTACATTATGAAATACCTACTTATATTATCTCTATCCACCTTGCTTTATTGCATAACGCATGCAATTCCCACCAAGGCACCACTGTTGCAGCCCATCGAAATACCTTTTGAAATTTCACACGACGCAGACAATCCCTACACTGAAGTTGAAGGACATGTGCAATTCACGCATTCGGGAGGTGAAGTGATCCAACGACCTCTCTTCTGGGACGGAGGAGATCGCTTCAGTGTACGGTTTACCTCAACCGAAGCACAAGGCACCTGGCAATGGGAATTGATCATGTCTCACCGTTGGCAACCACTGTCTGTGGTAGAGGGAGAATTACAGGCGACATCGTCAAACGCAGACAATGTATTTACGCGGCACGGTTTCTGGAATATTCCGAAGAACAGCCGGCAAATGTACCACTGGGATGGTCGATCAGTGTTGATTGTGGCGGACACCGGATGGGCAATCCCGTGGCGAGCAACGACCGATGAAGTCCGCAAGTATGCAAAGGATCGCCAGGATAAGGGGTTCAATGCCACCCTCTTGATGACGGTTCAGCCGGATATGGGTGCCGTAGGACCGGAGGAACGTGGTGTCGATGAAGGCTTTATGGTTGGTTTCCGGGACTTACCCGAGGGTCACCTTAATGAGATCAATATTTCCTACTTTCAGTATCTCGATCAGATTATCGATATACTCATCGAGCATGAGATCGTTCCCGTATTCCAGCCGGTATTTCATGGCTTTGGCTGGAAAGGACTCGAAACTCTGGGGAATACGGCAGATCCGGTTGAGTATGCACGCTTTTGCAAATATCTGGTCGCGCGCTACGGGGCTTCACCGGCAGTCTGGCTCATCGGCGGAGATGGGGATGGGGATGCACCGGGAATCCCCACGGGGGGAGAAGTAGTCGAATATTGGGATTATTACCAGCACCCGACCGGCCTTCACTATGCTCCGCATGGAAAAACTGATAGCCATCAGGCAGCAGACTGGCTCGATTTTCAATGGTCGCAGACCGGCCACAATGGCACCCACTTGCCGGAAGCATCCATGGCGCTGTATTACCAGACACCCATCAAAGCCGCAGCTAATGGCGAGCCCACCTATGAAAACATGGGAAGCCCAGGTAAAGCATCCGGCTGGTGGCAGGGACATGAAGCCTGGAGCAACCTGACTGCCGGGGGTACTATGGGGGTCGTATACGGAGCTGGGAGCTTATGGAACTGGGCGGTTAGGCCCAATGAGCCAGGCCTTTCCGACTGGACGGTTGCCAAAGATGCAGCCTGGTATGACGCACTCGAGTTCGAAGGCGCCACTTATGTAGGCAATTTGGGCAAAATTCTCAATAAATATGATATGACCGGAGTAGAACCTCGCTGGAACATAGCCCCCTCTCGCAGAGGACTCTACGTCAAAGATGAACTCTTCATCCTTTACATGGATAATCAGGATACCCCTTGGTTCAAATACAGCCAATTGCTGCCCAAGAACTACCGCATCTACGATCCCAAGACTGCAGAGCTGATTGATGAGGGAAAACTGGCGGATGACCAATCGGAATTCTTCAGGCTTAAAGCTCCTAAAGATGCCCCGACGATTTTTGTTTTCTACAGCGAAAATCGGCTATATAAAGACTCATAATCTCCTTATGAAATCATCCCGACGCCAATTTCTCTCCCGAGCAGCAGCCGCAGGTACTGCTGCTACCCTTCTCCCTGCAAGCAAGGGATACTCGACCCCCAATCCACTTAAACAAAGAGTCGATTTTAGTGAGCTGGATACAGTGCGCAATCAACCGGTACTCAAGCGGGAGCTGTTTAAAGACCCCATTATCATCGATAAGATTGAGCTACTGCGTGACCGCAATAATTGCATTGTGCGGGTGCGATCCAAGGATGGAGCCGAGGGAGTTGCAGTGGGTCATCCCTTCATCGCAAAATCAAGCTACCCCATGTTTCAGCATAACCTGCATCATCATTTTGCGGGTAAAGACGCACGCGATCTGGATCTTCTGATATTCAATGCAGTAGAGCGAAACATTAAAAGGCAGGGCATCCCCCTGTGTGTGCAGATAGCGAATATCGAATTCGCAATCCTCGATATGCTTGGAACGATTGCAGAATTACCGATGGGTCAACTGATCGGTGATTTAACACACAAAGAAATTCCCATATATTTAGGGCACCATCTCGCAAATTTTCGCAAACTTGATCCCAGCGAGTCGCTTCCACTTATGCAGGCAGATGTTAAGGCGACGGAGGCCAAGGCCGTAAAATTAAGGGCAGGACGCGGAGATAATCTGGCAACGGATATCGACAATGCACCCGGTCGCACTGAAAAACTAATACGCATGGCTCGCGAGGTTTTTGGAGATGATATGGTGCTCATGATCGATGGAAATGGATCCTACTCGGTAAAGGAGGCCATACGCATCGGTAAGCTTCTTGAGGAGTATAATTATGCCTTCTACGAGGAACCCATCCCCTGGGACTGGTATCTTGAGCAAAAAGAAGTCGAAGCAGCCCTCCAAATACCTATGGCCGGTGGCGAGGTAGAATTCGGGATGCATGCATTTCGCTATCTCATTGGCAATGAGGTGTTTCAGGTTCTACAACCCGATATTTTTTACTACGGCGGGATGATTCGCACCATGCAGGTCGCACGCATGGCTGAGGCCGCCGGGCTGCAAATTACTCCCCATATGTCTCGTGGGGGATTAGGCTTTTTATACATGTTACACATGGTATCAGTAAGTCCGGCAGCTTACGATTTTCATGAGTTTAAGATGTTTGACACACCGGACGCAAATGGAACTCATATCCCAATCGAAAGTAAGGGAAAGCCATTTGCAAGCCATGATGGAGTTGTTGATATACCGACCGGGCTAGGCTTAGGGATCAACATAGATCCAGACTATATTGCAACGCATCGCGTAGAATTCGGGTAATTGCAAAAAATAGGCGTAGTTGATAATAGCCTCATAATCATCTAATAGTGAGAGTTACTTGACGTTCTCATAGTATACCACTATAAACACAGAATTTCCGTAATAAACCCAAATAATCAAAATATGAAACGTACCCATACTTTCCTAGCTCTTATTGCACTCCTTGCTGTAAACATAACTTTTGCCTCCCACCCGGGAGCGGATAAAATCATACAAGCCTCCCAATCACTGGAGGTTCAGAATTTCCTGAATGAAAGCCCTCAGGATAAAGCAAAACGTATGGAGTGGTGGAAAGATGCGCGTTTCGGTATGTTTATTCACTGGGGCCTTTATGCCGTACCGGCGGGCGAATATCGCGGCTCAAGAGTTCGGGGAATCGGAGAGTGGATCATGAATAGCATGCAAATTCCCATTGCCGAATATGAGCGTTTCGGCCGGCACTTTAACCCCAAGCAGTTTGATGCAGATGAATGGGTATCACTGGCTAAACGTGCGGGGATGAAGTACATTGTGATTACTTCTAAGCATCACGATGGATTTGGGCTTTGGGACTCAGGGGTAACCGATTGGGATATTGGTGAATCCAGTCCCTACGAAAAGGATATTTTAAAGGAATTAGCAGAAGCCTGTGAGCGCCATGGGATTGTATTTTGCTTTTACTATTCGATCATGGATTGGCATCACCCGGATGCTCAGGGATATTGGGAACCCTACTATCAGCGCGGACGTGGTAACATGAATACCAATCCACGCTTCCCCTATTATGTAGAGAACTACATGAAGCCTCAGCTTTATGAATTGCTCACCGATTTTGGAGACATTGGAGTTCTCTGGTTTGATGGAGAATGGCCCGTGGCATACACCACTGAGATGGGCAAGGATGTTTACAATTTTGTGCGCACACTTCAGCCCGATATTATCGTAAACAACCGCGTCGATGTAGGACGCCAGGGGATGATGGGCTTTGACCGAGAGGGTGACTTTGCCGGAGATTTCGGCACACCTGAAAAGGAAATACCGGATACCGGAGTGCCGGGAGTCGATTGGGAGTCGTGCCTGACCATGAACGATACCTGGGGTTATAAGCACTTTGATGATAACTGGAAATCAGACGAGGTTTTGATCCATAATCTTGTTGATATCGTCTCCAAGGGTGGCAATTTATTGCTCAATGTAGGTCCTATGGCGAATGGTTTGATCCCGCAGCCCAGCATTACCAGCCTCGAAAACATGGGGAAATGGATGGATGTGAACGGCGAATCCATTCACGGTGCAGATGCGAGCCCAGTCGAACACCCTGTTTGGGGGCGCTACACAACGAAAGAAGGCACCCTATATGCACATGTATTTGAGTGGCCTGAAGACGGACGGCTCGTCGTTGAGGGAGTAGGCAAAATTTCAAACCCCATGCTGCTCACCTCTAAGGGAGATAAGAAACTTAAATTATTATCAACGGGAGACGCATACGTAATCGAAGTGCCAGAAAAAGCACCCGACACGATCGCATCGGTCATCAAGTTTGATCGGGACTAGTCCTTTTATATAACCAAAACATCTAAGTCGGGTAGCACACAATCGATTCGTGCATCCGGCTTATTTTGCTTATGGCTCCATCAAAAATACTTTTCTGCAGCTTACTGATAACACTCGCCGGGCTTATCACGTCCTACGCAAAAAAGCCCAACGTACTGTTTATAGTATCGGATGATCTGGCCTCAAGTGCCATGAATTCGGCGATTACCCCCCACCTGGATGCCCTTGCCAAAGAAGGCATTACATTTATACGTAACTATAGCCAATATCCTGCATGTGGCCCCTCTCGTAACTCATTCCTAACGGGTTTACGCCCTGACAAAGTCGGAGGCGGATCCTGGACTCCCTTTCGTGATCATGCCCCGGATGCAGTAACACTTCCCCAGTTATTTCGTCAAAATGGCTACTTCACAGCATCTATAGGTAAAATCTTTCACGTCAGCTACTGGGATGATCAGCTGCCCACAAAGGGTTGGAGGCTCTGTGATGATAAAAGCTGGGACTATCGGATCAATTGCCTGCATGCCTCAGCCGGAGCAACCGGAAATCCCCCTTTTGCACGCATAGGAAAAAAGTATGAACTCCCCGGGTTGAGTGGTTTGATCGATTTTGCAATGATGGCGTTTGAAAGTGATCTGGAGCAGGAAGACGGCCAGGCGACGCAGGAAGCTATTCGGCAAATGGAGCTGAACCAGAATCAGCCTTTTTTTATCGGAGTAGGCTATCGTCGTCCCCATGCCCCTTTTGTTGCTCCGGAAAAGTACTTCTGGCCGTACCCCGAAGAACAGATCACGCTTCCGCCCACTGGCGACCGTAGTGACGTACCCGAGTTTGCATTTAATGCAAAAACACCACATTATGGAGACCCTGAGGCCATGAAACAGCTTAAGCGTGCATACCTCGCCAGCGTCTCATTTCTGGATGCGCAGGTTGGTCAACTCATTCAGGCACTTAAAGATAATGATTTATATGAAAATACGGTGATCGTTTTCCTATCGGACCATGGATTCCAGCTGGGAGAACGTGGGGATTGGCATAAAAACACCGCTTTTGAAGAATCTCTACGTTGCCCTCTTATCATCAAACTGCCCAGTCAAAATACGATTAACGGACCGAATGAGGAATTAGTACAGCTCGTGGATCTCTACCCAACGCTGATTGAGTATTGTGGCTTGCCTTCACCTTCACAGGCTTTGGACGGCCAATCGCTACTTCCTTTATTACAAGGCAATCCTCAAGCCTGGAAAAGCCGTCCAGCCTTTTCACAGGTGGAAAGAAACATAGACGACGAAACACGAGGGGTTGCATACAGCGTGACGGATGGACGCTATCGCTACAGCGAGTACTGGACAATGCAGGCTCCCTACGAAATTCTGGCAAAGGAGTTATATGACCTCGAAAAGGATCCTGTTTCAGAAGTGAATTTAGCAACGCTTGGCAAGCATACAGAGGTCATCCAAACACTCAGTCAATTGATCGCCGAATATAAACAGAATTAATCACCCACAAATATCTTATTGAGACCCGGTTCGAGTTGTATTTTATCCCCTGTGCCCCCAAAGCTGCCTTCAAGATTTTCTGGGAGCGAAATCTCAAATACTTTCCGTCCATCCCCGGTCATTTGATACTCAAAATCGATAACTCCATGAGGAGTCGGCATCCGGGTGGATAACCGGGATAAGGCGCCTACATTCGGTTCTACAACCAGGGAGTTAAAGCCCGGCGAGTCTGGACGCATTCCCGCTATAATGGTTTGAAATGCATATAACGGACTGGAGCTCCATGCATGGCAATCCGAACGTGTATTGATATGGGGGTGTTCAGGAAAAGTCGTAAAGCCCAGCTCAATGAATTGCCGCCATTCGTCCATACCATCAAGTAGAATATCACCCAAATTGGCTTCACGCATCGCTTCATGCAGGTAAAAACGGTAGTATAAAGAGCACTGGGCGATATCCTCATTTTTGAAAATACTCAAAAAGACATTCTGCGCTTCTTTCCCCTCAAAGAGCCCGGTTAAAATACCCAGTATATTCGCATGCTGACTGTAGTGCTTCATCTCATCAGTATCAGAAATCATACCCTTGTTCTCATCCCAGAATGTAGATTTCACACGCTGCCTTATTAAATCAGCGCGTTGTTGATATTCGCTTGCCAATGCCCCCTCACCCAGCGCCTGCATAAGCAATGCAGCGTGTTGAAGCGTGTAGGCATACCTTAAGTTGATTATCGAAGATGTTTTGCCTTCATAAATACCGGGAGGAACCCCTTGTGGCCAGGCACTGCCGTCCTCAAAATTCCAATAATCAAATAGCCAGTTCTTGCTCTTATCCCAGGAATCATCGGGTAAGTTAGTCAGTAAGCCTTCTTCCAAATAAGGCATAAACCAATCGATTATTTCTTGGATCGGTTCATTAAACTGGCTGATGTACTTACTATCTCCAACCCACATCCAATGATCGTAAATCATTGAAATCCAAATGAGCGAGTAAGGCGGTATGTATAGGCCGTTCGTAGAGGGATAGGAACGCCTGGTCAAAGCGTGCGCTTTCCGGGATTGCCCAAAATGATCAATCGCTTGCCTCATCAGACGATCATCACCGGTTAGCGACAGAGAGATCAGCGCCTGGATACGGGTGTCCCCTACGTAGTTCAACTGCTCATAATAAGGGCAGTCCATGTAAGTTTCGTGGGCACACAGTCTTGCAGTCCGCCAGGCAACTTCGGCAATTTCATTCACCTGTTCATCTGAGCTTTTAAAGGCGATCGTTTCAGGAAATGGGTAAGCGGTAAACTCACTCGCAAAATTGTTAATAACGAGGGGTTCATCCTGAGTTTGGATACGTATCTCAGCATAACGAAACGTGCGATACCATAGGGACTTATAGCTTCTATCAGCCTCTCCTTCTGGGTAGATAAGGTCATACAGGCCATGAAGCTGCATTCCTTCTACCTTGTCACGATGCTCCTTGCGCATGGCATCGTTAAACATGGCCTCATTATAGGTTAAGCGTATTTCTGCGCCTGCTCCGCCAGAAATACTTAAGATCGGATACGCATTAGTAAGATGACCTTGATCCAGAATAATCTCCACTGAACTATTGGTAGGTATGCTCAGGTTCTTCAAATCTTCAATATCCTGCACATTTAGCTTAGCCCCTTGGACACGCCGTACTTCTGCAAAGGATTGCAACTTTGACTCCATCATAGGCGTGTAACGCTCAATCAACCTCCATGGAGTTTCGATCAAACCGCTATTAAGCTTTTCCGCATTTATCCATTTTGAATCATCAAAACCGAGTGTTTCCCAACCCCATGGATAATATTCCCCTTTGATCGATTCGCCTGGCCCTACTCCATGCGGAAACTTACTTACCTGAGCATCTTTGAAGAACGTTATGGCTTCATTTTTATAGGCCTTCCAGGTCTCATCTGATTTAAGGTGGAGCTCACCGTCTGCGTAAGCACTGAGGATAAATCCCGTTCTTACCGATAGTTGAGCCCAAGGGCTGAGTTCTGCAGTATTCCAGACTACAGCAGCAATCACATTATTTCCGTCTTGTAGCCATCCGGCAACATCGAGGGTTTCATATTGCCAGTAATCAACGTCGCCTCTTGCGGGTCCATGACTCACCTCGATCCCATTCACATACAGGCGATAGCGATTATCCGCAGAAACGTGAATAATAAAACGATCAGGAACAGCCTCCAGCTTAAAGGATTTACGGAAGTGGTAAACGCCCGCGCCTGTGCCATCGGTCAATGGGTAACTAATCCATTCAGTATTCGCAAACGGTTTATCTGAAGCATACGTGATTAAACTCAAAGCACTCAAGCAGAGCGAACAAAATAGGGTAATTTCTTTAAACATCGGGAGTGTCCCGGAACGTAGTGATATATTTATTCACGAGCTCATTGAAGATTGCAGACTCGATTCGCGGGTGGAGTTTCACCCGTTCGATCCAATAGTCCGCCTGTTCCCGGTTCTCGGATAAAATGGAATATAATGTGATGGTCGTCATAGCTACCGGATTCCCGTTTTCAACTTCCAGTGCTGTTTGCAGTGCCTGGAGGCCTGCATCCATCTCATTGAGTGCAAAATGGGCTTTTGAAAGCACGATATAGGCAGGGGCTTCATTGGGTAACAGTTCTATGGAACGGTTTAGCTGCGTAATCGCTTCGCGGTAGTTTTGCTCCTTCATCAGTCTCTCAGCGTACTGGATCCGGTAAGCGGGAGAGTTCGGACATTTTTCCAGCCCCTGATAGAATATGAGATCACTTTGAGCGATTTGATTGAGACTCGCATACAATTGTGAAAGCTGCAGCCAGGCGTCGGAAAGAGTCTCATCGATTTCAATCGCACGCTTGTAGTGCTTAATCGCGAGTTCTGCATTGGTATCCTGTACGTAAATACTTGCCAACTGCAGGTGAGCGATCGCGTGATCCGGCTGGAGATTTATCGCTCGCTTACCCCAGATCAATGCATCCGAAAAATTACCCCGAAATGCTTCGTAGCCCATCAGGCTGACCAGATCATTCGCACTATAACAATAGGTGTACATTTCGTTAATCCATGGGTCCGGTATGTCTACAAAGCTACCGGATGCTTTTGCTTCCCCACGTATGGCATAGGCTTTGATAGGTTCACCCGAGTTCTCGTAGGCCGTAACTAACAAATCCCGCCCCACTCGACCCTCAGAGTGTTTACTCGCATTCTCCAGCAGTTCACGTGCTTCCACCCATGAACCATTCTGTATCGCTATCCGCGCAAGCCCCACCAGTGCATAGGGATTATTTGCATCTTGTTGCAAGCACTCCTGAAAGATGATTTTTGCATCATTGGCTTCCCCACTTTTCAATAAAGCATCCCCTATACGTATGTAAATAGGGATATATTCAGGCGCCTCGTTGAGTGCTTCGCGCCAGAGCATGATCGCATCCTCAGAATAACCGTAACCGGAGAGAATCGTAGCCAGTTTATGTTTCCATCTAGGCTCATCGGATTCAAAGAGCACAAGCCCCTCATAAGACTGGATAGCCTCATTTAAGAAACCGTTTGCATGGTATAATTGAGCCAGCGTTTTCAGCGATTCCAATGATTGGTTTCCCGTTAATGCAGCTTCCCGCGCCCCGCTAATTTGCGTGCGCAATTCAGTCGATGCGGACCCTAAATCAATATCACCCGGCACAAAGGGGCGAAGATCCACTGATGGCCGGCTGCAGCCAAAAACCAGCACGATTATGGATACCCAAATAACATGGGTAAATCGTGCACAGTATCGTTTTGGCAAACTCATTTCAAATCAATCTGTAATAAAGCAACTAACTAGTTTCCAGCAGTCAAATGTGCAAGAAGTTACGCCTATAAAAAAGGCACCTGCTCAACGAACAGGTGCCTGAAAACATGTGTTAACTATTGAATATTAAAAACTGAAGGTATTGGTCAGCTCCCAAGTTGTACCTTCCGCAATACGGCCAGCTGCCATCGATCCATCAGGATTCACTGAAACCGGGATTAGTCGGTAATCCTCACCTACGTTACGCAGGTTCAACTGGATGCGCCAATCGATTTTGCCGTCCACGATTTCCCGTTGATAGCCGAACCATAGATCCAGATTAGCCTCAGCACCCCCTTCAATCGGGTTAGTCACATCGAGCTTGGTCTCTGTAGGATCGAGACGATAGCCAAGGATAGCATCATCCTGCCAGCGGAATGCACCTCCCACATTCACACCACTGAATTTACCTTCCTCAAAGTTGTAATTCGTGATGATATTGTAGCGCCATGGGCGAATTTCAGGTGCAGACTGACCATTCGCATCCAACTGGAACAGGTATGCCTGGTAGACAAACTGATCGTAGTATTCACGAATCGTTTGGTCTCCGCCCCACCACATGCGGATGTCACCCGCAGGTCCCTGGAAGCGATTATACTGGAAGTCAATCCACTCAGTGATAGCCGCACCTAAATCTGTGCGCACGGCTTCAGTCTTGGAAGCATTCACGGTGATGTTCCAATTTGACAATGGACGGTAAGTTGCCTCGAACTCAACGCCCTTGGACTCTTGATTGATGGTCATTGTTGGGCTAAGACCGTTCACACGACCTCCGCCACTGGGCTGTATGCTACCGATACCGTTGTATGGATTCCAATTGCCGTTATCCACCATAGTGCGGCGATCGTCCAATGAACCCTGTGCTTTCGCACGATCAATCGGCAGGCCATAGGCATCAAAGAAGGATTGCTCCGGCATGGTCGCATACCAATCCGTAACGGCTGCGAAGAGCGCTTGGTTTGACGGGTGGTTGATCGACTCTTGCGAGAATGGAGCAGTAGCCCAACCGGCTTCTCCCCAGCGATTTTCGTCGATCATACCATAATTGGAAAACCAATCCAAACCAGGTAACTCACCTTGCCAGAATAAATCATGAGTGAGCGCAGATGCCGTGCCCCATGCCTCAATATTAGCCAGGAACCAGACATTGTTACCCAATGGGCTGCTGCTGCCGATATTTGCATTCTCCACCTCGGTGGTATACCAGGTAACTCGCAGTGAGAGCTTGTCATCGAAGGTGTTCAGGACAATACCGTAATCCTCACTTCTACCCTCTGGACTTGGCAATGTGTCTCCACCGAATCCTACACGGTTATCCGCACGGAAGTTCTTGGAACGATTGTAGAAGAAGCTGAAATGCGTGCCATAGGCTAAACGCTCCATCAACCAACTATCCGTATGAGCAACAACTCCCCAGCTAATGGTTTCACCCTTCTTTACGATAGTGTCCTCCTTGGGGTTATCAAAGTTGATATCACGGACTCCGGTATCTGGATCGATATCACCGGAGCGTCCCCAGGTTTCGATTTCGTCTTCACGCCAACCGAATGTGGGAACGATCATACCATCCCACCAGTATCCCTGCCAGGTCAGTCCGACAGAATCGAGCACCTCTGTGCGCTTAAATGCGGATGTATAAAGATCATTACGATCCCCTGCATTTGCATTCAGTATATTCACAGGAAGCTGCTGAATACCCACATAATTTTGCCAGTTTTCAGACTGTGTGGCATCTGAACCATCTACCGGATGACGATAAAATGCTGAAGGGTCTACGCCGGGCGCATTCCACATCGAGTTGAAGTATCGCACGTCATATTGACCCGCTGGATTAATCGTCGATTGGATGCCGGGTAGGTTTAAGTTCCAAGGGCTACTAACACCACTCAGATCATCCGAGAGATAAACTGCGTAGGAAACACCTCGTTCCCAACCATCTACCAATGCACCTCGGTCCTGAATAGTAGCATAGTTTGCACCTGTGGCAAAGTTCATCCACTGACGCTCTTCGATATTGCGCTCATCACGGCTTATGAGACCGGTAAATATGTTACGCCCGATCAGTCGTGCAAGGATTGAATCTTCGTCAAAGATATCGGATCCCCTGAATTCAGCAAATGCAGTCAAACGCAGATTTTCACGCTCAATCGCAGTCGAACTACTACGCGGACGACCACCACTTACGTAGGCACGTCCCACATTGGGGTTAGGATCACCTCCGGTAACGGTTGTTGGGTCGGGAGTTTCGCCATCTATCGCATTCGGATAGGTGACCGGAATTAAGCCCGTATGAGTATTGATATCAATACCAATAGCTGGGCGGAATCCAAGAACATCATAGTTACTGCGCTCGTAATCCTGATAATCGTAGATGAACTCAACACCAAAGCGATTATTCAGAAATGTTTGAGAGATACCCAGGTTGTAGGCTTCCCATTCATCGTATTCACGCTTGTTATCACCATCTATAAGATTATTATAGAAATCAAATACGCCGGGATCATTCAGGTGAATATCCTTGTAGAAGTTCTTAGACGCGCCTGGGAAGGGGTTAGCTAAACCACGTGCAATTGCATCAGCCTCCGCATTGCGGGAGTATTCATTGAAGCCTGCGACATCCTGCAAGCGACCGAATACAAATGCATCAATACCCCGGTCAATGGCTCCATCAGGGCCAATACCAAAGTTGGTCTGCGTATCGGTCTGGCGAATAATGGAAGGTGTTGACTCTCCGTTGTTATAGAAGAAACCCACACCCCCACCGGTGATACCATTCATTTCATTGCCCAACCAGGGAACGTTATTCTCTGGAGTATTGGAAGCACGACCTCCATTACCCCGGTCGATTTGCGCGTTGTTCGCCCAGCTCCAGGCAGCATTATAGGTTGCCTGATTGAGGCCTGTCCACCAGGGAGTAACCTGGTCAATGGGAGGTAGGATACGCGGACGATTCGCTTCAATATCTCCCTTTTCAAAATTTGCAGTGATGGTCGTATTATTGCCTTCACCAAACCAATCCGGATTAAAGGTAACTGCTACAAACTGGCGTTCGTCATTTTCAAACGCAGGATCCTGTTTGTATTGTTGCTCTTCATTTAAGTAAGCAACTTTAATTGCCAATACATCGTCGATGATCTCACGGTTGTAATTAAAGGAGTGCCGGTAGCTGCCATAGCTGCCAAGGCGGTTTTCATATTCGCCTTCATTGGAAAAGCTGGGCACGACCGTGCTGGTATTGATGATACCGGCCGGACTTCCCACACCAAACAGGATAGAATTTGGTCCGCGCTGGATTTCTACGCGATCTACAATGTAAGAATCCCACGGGATGTCTGTAAGGAAGTAATTACGCGTATTATCGGCAGCATCCAAACCCCGGACTCGTGTATTATTATTGGGGGCTGAAAGGTTTGCACCTTCACCGATACCCTGGGTATTACCCACACCGGCAAAGTTACCAAATATACCACCGACTTCCGTGTTGGTAGTATATACCAGCAAGTCCGTATTACTTACGGCACCGGTATCTTCTAGGAATTGGCTGGTTACGACACTAATAGAAGAAGCCAAATCCTTAAGATCGGTCTTGATTCGGGTACCCGCCAGAGTAGCAGAGGCTCGATAACCTTCGTCCTCTTCAGAAGTGACAATAAACGGCGAAAGCTTATAGATGTTTTCCTCATCCTCTAAGTCATCCTGCGCATTTGCAGTCACTGCAGTACCCGCAAGTATTGCAGTGCTGAGAGCCTGCATGATTCTTGTAAAGAATCGTTGGGGTCGATTGTTGTTTTCTATTTCCATATTTTCAGATGTAGATTCAGGTTTATTTGCAGAACCGATTACATCTTCGTTTACGGAAAACTCATCCCGAAGCTTGATTACCCAAACCCCGGTTTTTTCATCTTCTATAAACTTTAACTCGGTATCCTCCACCAGCCGCTCAAGAGCGGTTTCGGGATTATAATACCCAGATAATCGATTGAGGCGTACTCCTTCCACCTGATCCATCAGGTATACAAGCGGTTTACCTACAATCTCAGAAAACTTATCAAGACTAGACACTGCTAAATCTTGCGGTACATCAAAATAATAAGATGCCTCAGTTCCCACTGATGCATCCTGAAATTCCTCAATATCGCTCGCAGCATAGCCTGACAAACCTGCCCTTGCAGCCATTGCCAAACATAGATAAAAACGGCTATAATTCATTGGATAGTCGTCCTCACCGCACGGGAGAAGATATAAATTATAGGGATAATCTTTAAGTGCGTTTGGAGATGCAATTAATAAGTTCTCTTTAGGGTAAGCAGTCATGTAATTAAGTTCTGCGCTCGGATGACGTCACGAAACTTAAAAACCGCTACTTAAAAAATAAAAATATTAATATGTTATATAATTTGGGGTTAAGTTACTTACTGCCAATGACATACACCCCATCTTCCCTAAGTTCCCAGGATATATTAAAGCTGGATTCAAGCAATTGCAGGAAAGCGTGTATGTCATTACTTGGAAATCGTCCACCGATGCGAAGGTCATTTAGCTCCTGACTTTCAATAAAGAGTATGGCGCCTGTTTTTTGTTCAAACTCACTGGCGATATCTGCGAGGGTTCCACCCCCTAGCACCAGTAGGTCGCTACGCCATGAGAGAAAGTCCTGAATCTCGTCATTATTGGTTCCGGCTATATCTACATTGATGGAGTTATTCAATCCTTCCGGGAGATTAGGCGATAGGTTAATTTCTGCTCTTTCTCCCTGGGACACAAAATTGACTTCTTCGATCACAGGTGCAACTGATCCTGGATCTAAATCCTGAGACACATTTAGTGTAGAAGGATTATTTCGCGTTACGCTCACCGTACCCTCTGTAACGAGTAAGGAAAGTCCGCTCTCATTAATCTTTACGTTAAATTCAGTACCTACAGCCCGTATATTTACCCCTCTTGCAACTACGTCAAACGGGCGAATCGCCTCGTGCATGACGGTAAATACCGCTTCCCCGCGAACTAAATCAATACTACGCAGATTTTCATCAAAGCTCACATGAACTTCCGTATTTTCATTCATGCGCATAATACTGCCATCCGGAAGGCGCTTGGTCCAGGGAGCATCGGTCTGAAATGAGTTTGCAAATACCAAGGTAGTCTCTGCGCTGGGTTTTTGCAAATAAAACACACTCAGGCCCAAAGCCAATAAAATGGATGCTGCTAAAAGAATGAGCTGAGGTTGTGCGGATCGTTTACGTATGGGCCCGCCCATAAGCACACTCATCTCATCCGAACTAAGCTTCGATAAGTCATTCCACAACTGCTCCGATTCCTCAAAATAGTGTTTATAGTCGGAATTTTCAGATCTTCTTTGATGCTCGATTTCTTCCTCAAAAGTAAAGCCACGCTCAGAGCTGACAAAATCTCTGACAGCCTCTTTACGCTTACTGCGTTTACCTTTAAATAAACCAAACATTCCCCTAAGTTAACTATTATATAACGTTTTTCTTCTCAAAATATTTCAAGCATTTTTCGATTCCCTTCGCCAGATGAGTTTCAATTGTGCTTTTGCTTATTCCCATTTTCTCTGATATTTGCTGATAAGACAAATGATGAAATTTACGTAATATCAACACCTGCCGGCACTTCTCCGGCAATGATGCGATTGCCTGCTTCAACAATTCAAGTTCATCGAAACGGCAAAAAACATCCTTGGGATCGTACTCACCCCCGATGACGTCCAAGCCTTCAAAATCCGCTACTGCAATCGTTTTAGAGCGTGTATTTTTACGATACACATCATTCATTGCATTCTTTGCAATCCGGAACAAAAGTCCACGGGGTGAATGGATCGGATTTTGCTCATGCACCGTCAAGATACGACGATAAGTTTCCTGAATAATATCATCAACATCCGCATAATCGCGCATGTTTTTAAAAAGATAACCACGTAAGCTATCTTCGTGAGGTTTAACCTCATTATGAAACCATGTCTCTGTATGGCTTTTTAGGGGTAAATCAGACACAATCTTAATCGTTATTTTGAGAACCCTTCTTCGTCAATCTTAATCCTTCTAAGAGATCATGAGATATACAACATTGATCTTCATGCTATTTTTTACCGGGAGTTTTTAACAAACGCTCTGTCATGTGATCATAGAATGCATTAAGGTCAGTCCATCGCATGGCTGCTTCGACCGGTTTGCCATTGGGATCCCGTATCGTATATCCCTCATCTGTAGTTGATATCTTGACGGTTTCATACTCGAGTAACGTGCTCTCATAGGCCATATAGACGGCAACGGTATCAAACAGTGTGGAGCTTCTGGTTTCTATGTAATCAACGGTCGTCCAGGTCACGAGGTCTTTCCAGATATAGTAATTCTCCATCAGAGCTTTAAGCATCGGGCTGTCGGAATTTTTAATGCGTTGGTAATTTTCACCCCCCAGGACAACCAATCCACAGGTATCGAGCGGCGTTATCAGAAACTCTTTCCAATCCGCAGCAAGGGTCGCCTTAAAAGCCGGAACATTCGAGACCACATTCGCCTCCGCAGAGGGCTCAGGGCTGCCTCCATAGCCAATATCAATGCTGCCATGCATACCAATAAAGCGCACCTTTCCTGCAATGCTGGGGTCCCTTCTCAGTGCTTCCTGCAAGTTGGGCAGAGCACCGACAGCAATGCAGGTGATGGTTTCAGGCGAACTATGCACCAAATCAATAAACGCAGCCACCCCATCCTCATGGATGACGCCTGAGTAATCTTCTAAATCATAATCTTCCACCCACGGTTTTTGAAATTCTACCGAAGGCGCACCTCTAACCCCGATACCGACGTCAACATCAGAACGCCCCGCAATATCCAGAAATTTGGCAGCAATTTTAGCGCGATAGACCGGATCAGCCGTTGCGGTAACAACCATTTTTACATCCAGCTCAGGACAATTCAAAATATAGGCCAACGCCCAGGTATCATCAATATCGGTGCCAATGTCCGTATCCAGGACAACGGGTATTTTGGAGTGCACAGGAATGGTCAGGATAAAAAGTACAAGAAAAACAGATAAACATTTCAACTTCAGGATATTCATAAATGGGAACTATTTGGGATCAGTATACACAATGACGCAGGGAATATTCGCACAAAGAAGACTCAAAAAAACCTAAAAACCACTAATAAGAGTTCAGGGTTTTTTGACTTTGAGGAGTCTACCTAAAACACAACCAAAATCTATTTTGTAATAATATGAAAAGTTTCCCTATATCATACTGCCTTTTTGGCCTATTCAGCCTCATACTTTTTACATCCATTCATGCGTCCGATCACGAAATCCAACTCACCGACGAACAGCTTATTAAACTCTATGAAGGTCTGCGGGTAGCGGATGTCTCAGACGGAATGGATATGATCGGTTATCCGGACATAGGCCTGATGGACCCCAAGATTGCTCCCTTATGGAAGGACATTGACGAGTTTAAGCACATGTTTGTGGGTATAGCCTTCACCGTACGATACGTCCCTACCAATATGCGCCCCCATCCCGGCGATGTCTCGCGGGACGAATATAAACACTGGCGGGACATGTGGTATACCCATGATTCAGGGGAACCGTTCATCGAACATATACGACCCGGCAACGTCATCATTATCGATAATGCAGACGATGGGGACACCGGTACCACCGGCTCCAATAACAGTATGATCTGGACTCAGAAAGGAGCAGTCGGCATCATCTCGGCAGGAGGTGTTCGCGATACCGATGAGATCATCAAGCAGGAGATACCGCTCTATATGGACTATTTTAAACGTGGTCGTGGCATACGCCCGGGACGCAACGAACTGGAATCCTTTAACGAACCGGTAGTTGTCGGGGGCGTCTATATCGAACCCGGGGATGTGGTGATTGCCGATGGGGATGGAGTCATTGTAGTCCCGCGTAAAATGGCCGTAGAAGTGGCGGATGCCGCGCGCGAGGAACTTAACCTCGATAAGGCGGCCCGAAAAAAGCTCTACGAGGCTTTAGGTATTCCGTTCGATTTCACCGTCAACTGATCGATCCTCATGAACACTCACCCACTCTATTTGTTATTGATAATAATTCTGCTATCGCAGTTCTCACACGCCACTACCGAGATTGAGCAATGGGATTTTTATGAATGGAGTCACTCAGGCCCAAGCAAAGGTAACCCTTACAGGGACGTAACTATTCAGGCTACTTTCCGATTGGGTGAAAACGAGTTTACAGTGAGCGGTTTTTACGACGGAGAGGGTATTTACCGTTGCCGCTTCATGCCCAATGTAATCGGCAATTGGCATTACGAAATTTCAAGTAATGTAGATACACTTAACGGACATAGTGGCACATTTACCTGTGTCGCCCCTGAACCCGGCAATGAAGGAGGGGTAAGCGTCGCCAATCAGTTTCATTTTGAGTATACAAGTGGCAAGCCCTACTTCTGCTTCGGAACTACCGCCTATGCGTGGCAACACCAATCGGCAGAGCTCAGAGAGCAAACACTCGTAACCTTCGAAAAATATGGGTTTAACAAAGTACGCATGTGTGTATTTCCCAAACGTTTTGCACCTTACATAACAAACGAGCCGGAGCACTATCCCTACATGGGTGAAGCGCCTGATCAGTGGGATTTCAGTCGTTTTAATCCAGCGTTTTTTCGGCATCTGGAAAGATCTATCCTGGAGTTGCAGAAGATTGGCGTGGAAGCGGACCTGATACTCTTTCATCCTTATGACGAAAGCCATTGGGGCTTTGACCATATGTCACTCGAAGAGGATATTTTTTACCTCGAATATCTTATCGCCCGCCTAGCCTCCTTTCGCAATGTCTGGTGGTCGCTCGCTAACGAATGGGATCTGGTTAAAACAAAAAATGTGGAAGACTGGAATACGCTGATTGAAACAGTAGATCGTCTCGACATTTATGATCGCCTTATATCCATCCACAATGCCGGTAAAATATACGACCATTCCCACCCTTCGATTACTCACCTGAGCCTCCAGAGGCACAATCCCAAGACAACTCCTTCCTGGCACGAACAGTATGGAAAACCGGTCGTCTTTGATGAGATGAGCTATGAGGGTAACCTAGGCTACAATTACGGAGACTTGACTGGCGAACTCATGACGATGCGTTTCTGGATATGCATCACTCAAGCAGGCTATGGCACGCACGGTGAGATGTATCAACACCCCGAAAACATACTCTACTGGTCGAAAGGGGGAGTGACTCATGGGAGTAGCCCTGCACGAATACGTTTTCTGCGGGAAATCGTTGAAAGCACTTTTACGGAGGGACCTATGCGCTATCCGACTGAACCCTGGTGGAACCGTAAAAACTGTGTAAGCCAGGAAGAGGAAGCATTTCTTTTCTACTACGAAGACTACCAGCCCAGCTTTCGCCCGATCAGACTACCAGAAGGCAATTCCTATACAATTGATGTCATCGATACTTGGGAAATGACGATCAATCGGCTGCCTGGCTTATATTCAGGGAGTATTGAAGTGCCACTACCCGGCAAACCCTACATCGCAGTCCGGGCAATGAAAGCAAACTAGCAATAGAAAATACTCAGAACCCATGCATAAAACTCTTAGAACATTCTCCCATATATTTGCCCTGGCATTTTACCTTGCCTCATCACCGCTTACGTTTACTGCAAATGTCACTTTTGAACCGAACATTCGGATCGATCAATTTGGATATCTACCGGATGCGCCGAAAGTAGCCGTAATCAGTGAGCCAGTAGTCGGGTTTAATGCACCCAGTGAGTATTCGGCAGCTGAAACATATCAAGTACGGGAATGGTTCAGCGAGGCAGTTGTCTTTACGGGAAGTGCAATCCCCTGGAAAAACGGTGCACTGCATGAACAATCCGGAGATCGGGGGGCATGGTTTGACTTTTCAGAACACAGCGAAACGGGCACTTTTTATATCTATGACCCTGAAAATGATGTCGCCTCCTACCCTTTTGAGATTCGAAGCGATGTGTATAATGATGTGCTCAAAATGGCGTTTCGCACCTTCTTTATCCAACGGCTGGATTTTGACCGTCTCCCCCCTTACATAGAGGAAAAATGGTCGGACACTGCTGCATTTGCAGGCCCGGAGCAGGATTATGAGGCCCGCAGTCGATGGGCCAAGGATGACCCGGCAACGGCTAAAGACCTTCGCGGGGGTTGGATGGATGCCGGCGACACCAACAAGTACACTACTTTTGCGGAGAATGTAGTGATCGAGCTGCTGGATGCTCATGAGCTGAATCCGGCAGTATTTACAGACCTCAATGGCATACCGGAAAGCGGTAATGGCATACCCGACATTCTCGATGAGGTCATCTATGAGCTGGAATTCCTGAAGCGCATGCAGGATGCGACCGGAACAGGAGGATTCATCCTAAAAATCGGTGTGGATAACCACGATGCGGTGCAACCGCTCAGCGCGGATACACGCCCCCGCTATTACGTGCCGGAGTGCACGTCTGCAACCCTTGCGGGAGCCAATATGTTTGCAAGGGCAGCACTCCTGTTAAAGGAAGTTGCCGGACTGGAAGCGTACGGCGCTGAGCTTGAGATTCGCGCAATCGAAGCCTGGGAGCGAGCCACAGTGACCACCCAGAATTTTACTGTCTTCGAGTTGGATTGTGATGACCAGGATGTGACCTCTGGAGATGCGGATCGCAATGAGGAGGGGCAAATGCGCAGTGCAGTAGTATCGGCCTCCTATTTACACCGGCTCACGGGGGATGAGAAATACAGTCAATTTTTCGAAGAAAATCATACCCGAATACAGCCGATCAGTAATTTTTACTGGGGTCCCTACACGCCGACTGTGGGTCGCGCCTTACTCGCTTATGCAAAATTTCGGGAAACCTCAGCCATTGAAGCAGAGGAACCGGTTCCGGAATTTGCCACAAAAATACTCGAGCAGAAAGCGAGCATGACGCACTTCAACTCAATCGAAGACCGCGAAGCAGGATTGGACCTCTATCGCGCTCACCTCATTGATAACCATCACACCTGGGGCAGTAATCGTACGCGCTCCAACGCGGGAAATCTGAATCTAAATTACAATATCTTCGGGCTAAATCCTGAAAGTGCGCAGGACTTTCACGATACGGCCCTAGAATACCTCAACTGGCTGCACGGCGTGAATGCACTGGGCAAAGTGCAGCTCTCCAATATGGCCGATTACGGTGCTGAAAACTCGGTCAGCGAGTTCTATCATACCTGGTTTACAGATGGCTCGGATTGGGATAATGTCCACAGCTCAAAGTATGGTCCCCCACCCGGCTACCTTGTGGGCGGCCCCAATCGTTTTTATACAGGAACAAAATACTCTCCACCCGCGAACCAACCTCCACAAAAATCATATCTGGACTTCAATACGGGATGGCCGGAAAATTCCTGGGAAATCACTGAAAATGCAATCTATTACCAGTCTGCCTATATTCTTTTGCTCTCTCAGCTGATTCCTAAGGAATCCGTGTCTTTCGTACACCCCCCGGGATTCGAAAGCAATTTTAGCGTGGAAGGCCCCAATGAAGATGGTATCATCTCTTTGATTGGGCTAAGTGTAGATACCTACCATTTGCGTCTGCTATCAATCCAGGGGGATATGATCCACGAACAGGCAATCGATGTAAATGATAGTGGGGCTGAATTATTGCTACCAGAATTAGAGCCTGGCATCTACTTTATCGAGATGGGAAAAGATGGCGAGGGCGTAGTGCGCAAATTCAAAACACAGTAAAACAAGAATTCGTAAGAAATTCATAATCAATAGCTTAATCAACATATTATAATAATTATAATATATTAATTGACTTTCCTGCTTCCCTCACCCATGGTTTGCATCTGTTCGCTGCTGTGAGTCAAAGTTATCCCATGACTGACAAGCCCATGTATGGACACCGTATTTCAGGATTATGCAATTAATTGGATGTAGCTTATTCAGTTTTGGGACCTGTAAACTCCCAGATTACTCCGCGTGCGGTTGCGGGGTCAATGAAAGCCGCCTGCTTGGCCAGGGGGGCCGAGTGATACTCAGGCTTTCGCAATTTCAAATCTTTTTGCGAAACCTCCTTCACGGTTTCATCCAGATCATCCGTGTAAAAACAAAGATGATGCAAACCCTCTCCCGATGTCTCGAGAAACTCCTGAAGCGGATGTTCATCCGTAAGGGGTTCGACCAGTTGGAGATGCAGATTGCCAAGATCCAGATGCGTGAGCCTCACTTTGGAATCGTCCATTACTTCACTCAACACGACCGGAAGGCCCAGCTTATCTCGATAAAACATAAGCGCTTCATCGGTATTTTTTACAGCGATTGCGATGTGATCGAGTTGGTTAATCATGCCGCGACGTAAAAAGGATTATTCTTAAAAAAGCAAGCCGACTTCATTCCCGCCCAATTCCAATCCCACTGAAAATGACAACGACCCACTTTAATATCGCCATACTCCCGGGCGACGGCATCGGCGAAGAAATTACGGAACAAGCCGTGCGTGTATTAAACACAATTGAGCCGTATATGGAATCGGTGAAATTCCACCTGGACTATCAATCGGTGGGAGCTGGTGAGTTTCTGCTCAATGGAGATCCCCTCCCCTCATCCGCATTTGAAGCCTGTAAAAAAGCAGATGCGGTGTTACTCGGAGCTATGGGTCTGCCCAATGTTCGCTGGCCCGATGGTCGTGAAATGGCGCCACAACTCGATTTGCGCGAACAAATGGACCTCTATGCAGGCTTAAGACCTATCTATCTGTATCACGGCTCAGATAGTCCGTTGAAGGGACAATCCCCCGGATCAATAGATCTATTGATCGTACGTGAAAGCACAGAAGGGCTATTTTCCTCACGTTTGAATGAACGAATTCCAAACGCCGATGAGGTAAGGGATACTCTACTGATAACACGAAAGGGTTGTGAGCGAATCATCAAGGTTGCTTTTGAAGAAGCCATGAAGCGGCGCAAAAAGGTATCGTTGATCGAAAAATCCAATGTATTACCCTCAATGGTGTTTTTTAATGAGATCTTCTTTGAAATTGCCAAGGACTATCCTGAAGTCGAAGCAAACTCAGTGTATGTGGATGCCGCATCGCTTTTCCTGGTCAAAGATCCTGCGCGATTTGATGTGATGGTCACTGAAAACATGTTTGGAGATATTCTCTCGGATCTCGCAGCAGGCATTGTTGGCGGGATGGGCATGGCACCCTCCGGGGATTTAGGTGAGGATGCAGCCGTTTTTCAGCCTGCACATGGGTCCGCACCGGATATAGCAGGCCAGAATATTGCGAATCCGGTTGCGACCATCCTGTCGTTGGCACTCATGCTGGAATGGTTGGATCATCCACAAACAATCCAAGCAGCCAGGAGGATCCAGAACGCGGTAGTCTCTGTTTTGCAAAATCCCGACAATCGAACACCGGATATGGGTGGAAAACTCAGCACTGTAAGCATAACCGACTTGATAATCGATCAACTGTAATCTTTGATCACTTCACCCTACCCCATGAATTCAATCGTCGATCTGACCATGACTTATCGCTCTGGAATGCCCGGAGTGGATATTCAAAGCAAATACACGATAGAAGCAGATGGGTGGAATGCATCCACGCTGGAACTCTACTCGCATGCCGGCACACATATGGATGCGCCTTTTCATTTCGGAGTCAGCGAGGAAACAATTGATGAAATGCCCTTAGATCGATGCATGGGGACAGCCTGGGTTGTCAATCTTACGCATATTAAACCGGGTGCATTAATCAAAATCGATCATCTGGGCAATATCGCAGAATCATTTCAGACCGGCGAGTCACTGCTGATGCATACCAACTGGAGCAGGCACTATGGTAATTTTGAATACTATAGAGACCATTTCCCGCGAATCAGTGAGGAACTCGCCCACTGGTGTGCAGAAAAAAGTGTGAAGATACTCGGCGTTGAGTCCCTTTCAGTCGCGGACGTCAATAATCTCGAGGAAGTTACCCGCATACACCAAATATTACTAGGTGGTCAGATCGTAATCGTCGAAGGTCTTTGTAATCTGGATCAATTAACAACGCCGAAAGTCCATTTCGTAGCTGCACCCATCAAATATTTAAAAGGGGATGGCGCCCCATGCCGTGCCTTTGCAATGCCAATCGAGTAGTATGAATATTTCCCTCAAAGACCTTTCATCAAAGTATCCTGCGCCCTGGGATATAGACCCACTGCCTGAAATTCGCACACACCTTCGCAAAAGCAAGCAGGTGATCGTTGTGCTGGATGATGATCCCACAGGCACCCAAACGGTGTATGATTTGCCCGTATTGACGGAGTGGGATGTCAATACTCTGCAGGCAGAGATAGAACGCGAAACTCCTGTGTTTTATATCCTGACCAATTCCCGCAGTTTACCAGAAGCGGAAGCGGAAGAATTAGCAAAAACAATTGGTAAAAATCTGCTCAAAGCATCCCAAAAAACAGATACATTCGTATCGGTAATCAGCCGTAGCGATTCAACCCTGCGCGGGCATTATCCTGCGGAAGTGGTTGCACTGCAGGAAGCACTCGAACAATCGAACGCCATTCATTTGATCATCCCCTTTTTTGAAGAAGGAGGCCGCTTGACCCTGGAGGATGTGCACTACGTCGCTGAAGGGGACACCCTGATTCCGAGTGCTGAGACACCCTTTGCAAAGGATGCCAGCTTTGGTTACACACAATCAAATCTCAAGGCCTGGGTGGAAGAGAAAACACAGGGATCAATCTCTGCTGAGGATGTCACATCGATTTCTCTCGAGACCCTGAGAAATGAAGGACCTGAAGAAGTCGCTAACGTATTACGAAACATTCCGGATCGTTCAGTTTGTATCGTAAATGCACTGACCATGCGGGATATGGAAGTCTTTGTCTATGGGCAAATCATCGCCGGGGAATCGGGAAAAACATTTATCGCAAGAACCGGTGCTTCCTATGTGCGAGCGCGCGCCGGTTTAAGTAAGAAACCCCTGCTTACCCGCGAAGATTTCGGACAAACATCTACAAAGGGGGGTATGATCATCGTGGGTTCATACGTCCCTAAAACTTCCGCTCAGTTGGAGGCGTTTTTTGCAAAAGCTGAAAAAGGCATCGAATTTATTGAGCTTGATGTCAATCACTTGATAGATGCCGATCAACGGCAAAAAACACTGACCAACTTAATTCAAAAAGTGGATGCACTCTTAGAAGCAGGAACACACGTATTGATCTATACCAGTCGCAAATTAGTCACGGGCAGCTCACAAACTGAGAATCTCGCTATCGGAAATACTGTCTCGAATGCACTGGTCGAGATCGTCAAAAGAATCGGCATCCACCCCCGTTTTATCATAGCTAAAGGAGGTATTACTTCGAGCGACGTTGCAACGCAAGGGCTCGGGGTGAAACGGGCGATGGTGGAAGGCCAATTATTGCCCGGTGTACCGGTTTGGAAATTAGGTAATGAAAGCCGCTATCCCGGAATGCATTATGTAGTATTTCCCGGTAATGTTGGCAGCGATACCGCACTCCATGAAGCATATACGAAGCTGAAATAGCCTAATACATGTGCAGCCTACTTCTTAAATCTTCCTTAAGGCTACTCCTGCTATTGCTTCTAGCATCGCAAGGTCTATGCGCAGAATCCCCAAAAGTGCTGATTTTCAGCCATACCAATGGACCTACCGGAGCCAGGCATGAAGCAGCACTGCTGTTCAGCGAGAAAGTGGCTGAGTATACCCATGGTAGCATCGAGGTGCGGGTCTTTCATTCAGGCCAAATCGCTAATGATCCCAAGGCCGTCGAACTGATTAAGCTGGGCGGGATCGATTTCACCGTTACGAGCACCGGCTCCTATGCACCCCACCTTGAAACCCTGAATCTGTTATTTTTGCCCTATCTGGTGGATAACTTTGAAGACGGCTGGCGCCTCTACGATGAGTCTCCCTGGGTCGCCCAGCAATTTGAGGATTTAAGAAAGCAGGGCATACACATCCTGTCAGTCTGGGAAGCCGGGTTCCGGCAATTTACGACCGTTGATCCTCTACCGAACCCAACTGAAGCCCGGAATGAAAAGATGCGAGTGTTCCCCAATGAGTCACTGCGCTGGATGGTCGAGTCCTTTAATTTCAACCCGGTCATCCTACCGGCTACGGAGGTTTATCTAGCAATTCAGCAAGGTACCGTCATTGGCCAGGAGAACCCGGTCGACACCATTTATTCGCTCCGGTTTTACGAAGTAGCGCCGCATATCACACTTACCTCCCATATTTACAGCCCGATTCCTTTCTGTATAGCAGAATCCACCTGGCAAAAGCTGACAGCTAATGAAAAGGCTGCAGTTCAACGCGCAGCGATTGAAGCGGGGGAATACTGCCGTCAAAGTGTGCTCAAAGCAGAGCAACAACAACTTCAAATCATGCAGGACGAGGGAGCCACTGTGCACGAAATCGATATTGAACCTTTTAGATCCGTAGCTCGGGCAGTCTATGAACAGGCACAGCTTCGTTACGGTGAGCATGTGGAAGCACTTCTCGCAGATGCGCAAATCGTAAGAGACGGAAGCGAATTTAATTCAAACGAAACCGCAATCAGTCGAGTCCAGGAGATTGCCCTATTTCCATTGAGTATGGTTCTGTTTATGATCGGTTACACTGCCTTGATCGCGTTTGGCATATACGCTTCTTCAAAATCAGAGAACCCCATGATCCCTGAATTCGAGGCTGACGAGCACCCGCTGCTTAGCTGGATTGGCACCCTGGCAGATTGGTCTCTGGTGTGGAGCGGCACAATCATTGTTTTGCTTATGTTTGGCAATGTGCTCTCGCGTTTCCTCTTTAAATTCGATGTTGCTTGGACCAGTGAGCTCTCGGTCTTTCTGATGGTCTGGGCTATATTCCTGGGCGGGGTGGCTGCCACTCGCAGACGCACCCAAATGCGCGTGGGGGAATTCATTGGGTTAATCCCCAGTAAGCCACGAAAGTGGATTGCTGCATTCACACACCTGGTCCCTATAGGGATACTGGTGCTCTTCATTATTCAGGGTATCGGCATTATGCGTATCAACATGGGCCAGAATCTGATCGCACTCGGCTGGCCCGTGGGTTGGCAATATGCAGCCATGCCGGTGGGCTCCTTACTGATACTTATCTACGTCGCGCGGGATTTCGTAGAAACGCTGAATGGCAAATACGATCCCGGCAAAATAGGAGACGGCGCAGAAGTATAACCCCAAATGCCCATGCTTATCCTTTTGCTTACACTCTTTTTCCTGCTGGCTGCCATTCTGGGTATTCCGCTGCTCTATGCGTTGATGTTTGCCACCTTGGGTTCGATAAAGGCAGCGGGTCTTGAATACTCGGATACTATCCTGATTCACGCCTTTGCCGGCGGTATAGAGCCGGCCCATTTCCTGGCAATCCCACTCTTTATCTGCGCCGGTGAAGTATTGAGCCGCGGAGGCGTGGGCAATCGCATCATTGAGTTTGCAGGTTCACTTTTTGGCTGGCTACCCGGAGGGCTTGCCGTCGTTACTGTGATTTCCTCGATGCTGTTCGGTGCTGTTTCCGGCTCAGCAATTGCGGGTGCTGCCGCGATCGGCTCGGTCATGATACCGGGCATGGCCAAGCGGGGATACCCAAAGGCGTACTCCGCAGCACTGGTAGCCGTATCCGGTACCCTGGGTGTCATCATACCCCCCAGTATATCCCTGCTCGTATATGGCTTTGTAGCCAACGTATCGGTGAGGGACTTATTTCTGGCGGGCGTCGTCCCCGGAACCTTATTCGGTCTCGCATTAATTGCCATCTGCATCTGGCAGGGTAAATTCGGGGGCCTCCAGACTCAGGGAGATCGCAGCTCGTTTGCAGAAGTGAGGGATAAGTTTTTTCACTGCATTCCGGCACTACTAATGCCGGGAGTGATTCTGGGTGGCATTTGGTCAGGGGTATTCACACCTACCGAAGCTGCCGCCGTTGCGGTTATCTACGGTTTGCTCGTTTCGATGCTTCTGGAGAAACATTTGAAATGGCGTGATCTACCAGCCCTCATTCTCGAGGCATTTACCACCAATGCAGTGGTCATGCTCGTCATCGGAGCTACCGTATCTCTCGCATGGCTGGTCACTGCTGAGCAAGTTTCCGAGCAAATCGTGATTCTCCTGGGAGAGTTTGCAACGAGCCCCCTAATGTTTCTCTTACTGATAAATCTCATACTGATTTTTATAGGCATCTTCCTGGAGCCGGTACCGGCACTGCTGCTTACCGCACCCATCTTTATTCCGACCGCCGTAGCCTTTGATGTCGATCCTGTGCATTTTGGCCTCATCATCACCACCAACTTAGCCATCGGGCTATTTACACCACCTGTGGGCGGGACGCTCTTCGTGGCGAGCCGTATTGCCAATGTGGGGATTGGAGCGATTTCCAAGCGACTCATCCCCCACTTCATTGCAAGCATGACCGTGTTACTACTGATTACGTATGTGCCGGATCTGTCACTCTGGCTGGTAAGATTATTAGGATAACTTACAACATATTATACATATTATAATAAGTTTATTGACAATGATCTCTTTTTAGGCATAACATGAGACCGCAATTTCGGATTTTGAATCCAATTTTGTATCTGTACATCTCATAAACCCCGCATCTCTCCCATCCAAACCTATGGATTCCGGGATGCTCACACTATACTATATACTCAAACAGCTATGAACCCTAGCAAACACCTGCTTGTTTTCAGACTCCTGTTGTCTATACTCATATCATCCACGGTAGCGTTCGCGCAGGACGACGAGAATGATATCTTACTACTGCAGCCATTTACGGTATCCTCTGATCGAGAATCAGGATATCGGGCTACGACCACCCTATCGGCATCCCGCCTCAATATACCCCTCGATGAAGTTCCGCTGAACATTCCGGTAATGACCGAGGACTTCATTCGGGACCTCGGGGCCAATACCCAACGCGAAGCCCTGCTCTGGCACTCTGCGGTCGAAGGGAAATCCATTCGTGGATTCGATACCGCAGAATTCTACCGCAATGGCTTCCAACACCTGTCCGATACCCAGGGTTTCCTGATCCAACGGATGGAAATTGTCCGTGGACCCACGGCAATCCTCAATGGGCCGATCCAACCGGGTGGTGGCATCAACGTCATTACCAAAGCTTCAGTGTTGGACACTTCATTTGGAGAATTACGCGCACAACACACCTTCGGTGATAATAATTACTATCAAAGCGTGGGAATCGACGTAAACAACGGAGAACTCGGCCCCAAAGCGGATTTCGGACACATGATGGGCTTCCGCTTCGTTGGCTCTTATCAATATGACAGCGGACGTGCCCGGGATGTCTCGAACAATGATTCCACCTTTATCACTGAATTCACCGTACGCCCCTTTGAGGGTACACGCGTTTCTTTCGAGTATTATTACTTCGATATGGAATCAGACCGTACGGATGGTCACCAGGCTACGAATAACGGCGGCGCACGCTCGATAACCCAGGACGGCGGGCGAATCCCGATCTACGCAGCTTATGATCTGCCCTACTACGCGAGCTGGAACGGACCGGATGCTTTTGTACCCGAGACATTGCATGAATACACCATCAAGCTTAATCAGGTGCTTACCGAAAACCTGATTCTGGATGTCTCCTTTAACAGCCATAACCGGGATTTACTCTTTGAAAATACAGCGTCTCACGGGGGCATCGTTGGAGGCTTACGATTGGTGCGTAAAAACTCGCTGGGACTCAGCGATAATGGCAACCCGGAAGACCCCGGCAACTATATGCTACGTCGCGGTCTGCGCCGGGCATTTATCGGAAACCTGACCGAGCAGTTGAATGTCATACTAACCTTTGCTCCTGAAATAAACGGTGCAAAGAACCATCGCTTTCAGGCCGGTTACCAGACCTTTAAGCAAGATCGTCTCCTGCATTTTGCAGACGCTTACCAAACCGGAACGACCGGAAGCAATCGCCAGCGTTATTACCAGTTTTTTGATCCGAATGATTATTTCACAGATAACCTGAGTGTAGGCTTGGGTGAATTCTACTATGACTACACGCGCCCTGCTCTCGATCGCACAGAGGTGAATGATCAAAAGACCATGTATGTTACCTGGACCGGAAAGTGGCTCGATAAACGACTAAATACAATGGTCGGCCTCTTCCAGTCGGACATGAAGCAGGACTTCAACAACGTTGCCGGTACCAACCCGCAGCCCCGTTTCGATGGCGATAAATTCCTGCCACAATTCGGCGCAGTCTATGATATTACGGAAAACTGGGGCGTCTATGCTGCCTACACAAAATCATCCGCGATCAATACCAACCAGGCACCCCCTGAAAATGATCCCGACTTTTTTTTCCCGCCCAAAAATGGTGAAATGATGGAAGTCGGCACCCGCTTTGAACTTCTAGAAGGCAAAGTGATCGGTAACATTGGTCTCTATCAAATCAATCAGATCGATATTGTTCGTGTTGATCAGGATACGGGCAATGTAGTGCCCATTGGTGACGTAGAGTCTACCGGAGTTGACTTTGACTTCTTCATCTACCCGACTGAGAATTGGACGATCCTGTTTAATTACTCCCGCAACGATAAAGAAATCCCGGACAATGCCGGGGGTACTGCGGCAGATTCGAGTCAATTCCGCTCACCCGCCAATAAGTGGAGTGTATGGACAAAATACTCAATCAACGACGGCACCCTACAAGGTGTCACCTTCGGAGGGGGCATTCGCTGGGTAGAAGGTACTCCGTTTACCATCAATGGCGTATCAGGCGATAATCCGGACCACACCCGGGCAGATGTTTTCGTACGCTACAACGGTGAGATCACTGAAGATCTCGGTTACTACGTTGGCCTGAATATTCGTAACCTTACAGGACAGGCAGTACTCAGTAACAACGTCGTTGCTCCGGGTCGTAATTATACCGGTTTAAAGCCGAACAGTAATGAAAGATTCGAGTTTGGAACCGAAGCGGAGTATCAGTTTACCTTCGGTCTGGAATTTTGAGCTTCATACCTAGTCTTATATTACAATGTCAGGAAGTGTCGGGTCGGTTAGTCCACCCGACACTTTTTTTAGCCATTTTGTGGATCACCTATGAGTCTTGCTTTCATTGATTATCTGATCATTGCACTCTATCTGGTGTGCATCGCATGGGTGGGTATCTGGATTTCGCTCCGCAGCCAAAAAAGCACGACCAGTTACTTCATAGCGGATCGAACTGTGCCCCAGTGGGCGGTGGCATTCACGCTCATGGCGACTCTGATCAGCAGCAATACCCTGGTTGCTCATCCGGGAGTGGTTTTTCAGAAAAGTATGATACTCGTACCGGGCTTTCTGGTCCTGCCATTTGTATTGGTTGCCGTGGCTTACTTTATAGTACCGTTTTACAGGAGGGTCGTCGGTATGAGTGCCTATGAATACATCGGTAAGCGATTTGGCATCGGCGGACGATTTTATACCTCCGCAGGGTTTCTGCTCGATCGCACCTTTGACACCGGAGCAACACTCGTGACGACTGCCGTCGTAATCAAAGTGATTACCGGATGGAATATTGAGCCGGTGATCCTGTTTACCGGGCTATTTATCATCATTTACACTATGATCGGGGGTATCCAGGCAGTTGTTTGGACCGATGTGATCCAGGGGGTCATCCTCATGCTCGGAGGACTCATCACGCTTAGCATCCTGCTTTTTTCTCCTGCAGCCGGTGAACCGTTTGCAGTGGTTGTGAAGGCCTGGGAAGCAGGAAAATTCAGCCTCGGTTCTACAGAGTTTTCAATCGCAAGTCTTTATAATACAGAAGATCGCACGGTTTGGATGTTTATGGCTGCCATGGCTATCATCTGGAGCCGCAAGTATATATGTGATCAAAATATGGTGCAACGCTACTTAATCGCGCGCTCGGATAATGAGGCTCGCAAGGCAACGCTAATGGGGGCCGTACTTTCCGTACCGATACTCATTGGGTTCAACCTAGTGGGCGCGTGTATTTACGGTTATTACGAGCTGCTCGAAATCGAGCCACCCGCCGTCCGTGACCAAATCTTCCCTCACTTTATCGCTCATTTCTTACCCGTTGGTATGGTAGGGTTCATCGTAGCAGCCATCCTTGCAGCCTCGATGTCATCAATCAGCTCGGATCTGAACAGTATCGCCACCGTAATTAATCGGGACTATTTTCAATGGTTTTTCCCAAGGTTTTCAGACACGGTGCGACTCAGGATAGGGCGAATAAGCGTAGTTCTAACCGGTTTCCTATCTGCCTATATAGCCATTTTGCTTATTCCCAAGGAAGATACAGAACCTCTGGCAACTCAATTTCTGGTAATCGCGACTGTCATCTCGTCGGGAACACTCGGCTTGTTTTTACTCGGCTTTCTAACGCGCAAGGCGACACGCACGGGTTGTTACGCGGGAATGGGTGCATGCATCTTATTTACGGCATGGGCCGTGTTAACCGCTGGCAGCCATCCAGTCATTGACATAGGATCCTTTAACTACAGCATGAATACACTGTTGATAGGGGTAACCGGTCAGCTGATAGTCTTTGTCGTAGGTTATAGTGTCAGTTTGATATTTGGTGGATATCGACCGAAAGATTGCGAAAATCTCGTTTTTCGATTGAGAAATAAGAAATGACGCAGTTATTAAACAACGATTCAGTATGCTCAGCTAACGATCACCCCACACATGTATCATGGTAGACAATTCAGATAGCGCATTCACAAACATCCGAAGTAGCCCATTGGGAGTGGTCTCGACCTCGGAAGCCGTCGTCATTTTCATCTCCGATCGTGTCAAGCGAGGCGAGCTCAAGCCTGGGGATCTACTACCCAGCGAAAAGCGCTTACAGGAGCAACTCGGAGTGAGTCGTTTTGCATTGCGCGAAGGTTTGGCAAGGTTGAGCGCCCTGGGCATTATCAAAGTGATACGTGGCAAAGGCTCAATAATCACCGACCAGATGGACTCTGATTCATTACGCAATGTGTTTCTACCATTCCACATTACAGCATCGGATAAGAAGCAAGCGGATCTGCTTGAATCCCGTATCATACTGGAGGGAGAAGTCGCAGCACTCGCCGCAAGCAGACGCACTGAGGAGCACCTGGAACTACTTCGTAAAAACATTGATACGACGCGAACAATTGAGGCGACTGCTGAAGCATTTTCAAAATTAGACTGGGAATTCCACAAGATCATCGCGATTGCGGCAGACAATCTTTTCCTCCAGCAGATGCACTTGGTGATCAGTGAACACCTGCAACCCATACTTGAAAAACACGCAGAGCAGGCAGACCAACGCAAAACCATCGTCGATAATCATGAGCTTATCTTAAAAGCTATCGAGGATCAAAACGCAGAGCTCGCGAAAACCAAGGCCATCGAAAATCTCAAGGCCTTCCAGAAGGATTACGCCTGATATTAATGGATAGCCTGCGATCGCCTACTCCAATTCCCACCCTGAGCGACGAGGCCTTCGGATGAGTCCTGCAGCATCATTACGGTTGGTTACCTGAGCCTTTTTTGCATCCCACTCAATTTTACCGCCGAGCTTAATCGCTACATTGCCCAAATGGGTAAGTTCCGTCAGTTTCGCTGCCAGTTGTAAATCCGAAGATATCGGACCTTCCTTTTTACAGGCTTTGACCCATACCGCCTCATGCGTTCCCTTATGTGCTGGCAACAGCTCAGGAGCTTCGGCCGCATCCTTTCTGAGTTCACGGGGATACAGTCGGGGCGAATTGGGATAAGTGCCATGGCTGATCATTCCTGAAGAACCAATGAAGAGCGCGCCGCCCTCCTTATCTCCAGCGGGCTCACCTCCCGTTAATTCATCCACTTCACTGGGGCGACTGCCCGAATACCAGTCCAGTGTAAGTGGCGGAAACTTACCTCTCTTTGGAAATTCGTAACGCACATGAGCTTTATCCGGATGGATATATTCGTTTTCGCCCTCGATCGACAAACAATTGATACTTGTGGGTGCTGCCAAATCCAGCGTCCAGCATGCAGAGTCGAGAGTATGCACCCCACGATCACCCATCATACCACAACCAAAATCCCACCAAGCTCTCCAGCGCCCAGGATGATAGGTGGGATGATAAGGCCTCATACTTCGTGGCCCCATCCACAAATCCCAATTCAGATCGTCAGGGATTACAGGTTTATCTTCCGGCGGCCTACTCAAAAGCGTTGACCAATATGCGTGACCAAAGGGGCGATAGTTCAAGCTACACCAGGCAATCACACGCTTAACTTCCCCGATAACACCTGCATGAATCCATTCGTAGATATATTTGGCGCCCATGGAGGAGTGGTATTGATTACCCATCACGGCCACAAGATCCGGATATTCAGCGGCTATCGATGCCAACCTTCGCGATTCGTAAATATCGTGCGTCAACGGTTTTTGACAGTAGACATGCTTACCCGCTTCAAGTGCGTCCTTAACAATACTTGCGTGGGTGTGATCCGGAGTGCCGATGATTACCGCCTCTATTTCGGGTTGTTTTTCAAACATCTCCCGATGATCAAACCATCGCTTCGCTTCAGGGTAGGCTTCGAATGCGCGCGTAGCATGCGTGTGATCTACATCACAAAGTGCCACTATGGACTCATCCTTGACATTATTGACATTCGCAAAACCCATTCCACCGACACCGATTCCCGCAATCCGTAGTTTCTTGGTTTCCAATGCGCTCGTTTTGATAAATGGAGCCGCCAGAAGCGTAGACGATGCTGCTTTCAAAAATAATCTTCGTTTCATAATAGGTATCGTTCTTTAATAAGTCACATCTTAGGTACTATGGGTAATGGTTTGTAGAGCTATATGAAAGCTTAGCATAATTTCGCTACACTATCTACAACCATAATAACCAATACTAATTCTAATGTAACCTATTCTGCATTCTAATCACATATTCTCGTGTCATTAGAACACAAAACCCTCAGATCCTATCTCCCAAATTTTAAAAAACACATGCGAGATATTATCTGTAGCCTATGATAATACCGTCATTAACGATGCCTGTGCAGGGCTTCGAAAGCATCACTAATAAGGTATATACCCCCTGCCCGGTAGTAGACCATTATCCGAGCTCCTATTCAGCCTGAATAGCTGGTTGGTTGTCTTCGGCTTGCTCCCTCTCGAAGCGGAATACCCATGCATGTTTACTGGGTCGATTGGATTCTTCCTGCATTTCTTCGGGAATCTGAATGGTTAAGCCCCATGGGAAATTAGTCCATGATATCCGCCCGTCGTAGCCGAGTAATTTCACTTCACTATTTGGCCTTGCCCTGGCCTTGGATAACAAAATTTTGTAATCATCTAATTTCATGCAAATGGCATAAGTGTATTTACCATCTTTGCTTTGAGTGTAGAAAACGTTTTTCCCCTTAATGTTATCTTCATACCTCAAAGGGCTTTTACGGGTTTCATAGATTGCCTCCCCGTTAACATCCAGCCACTCGCCCATGGAATTCAGTCGATTTACCTGATAATCAGGGATGACTCCATCTCCATCAGGACCCACGATCAATAGCAAGTTACCACCGTCAGCAACCACTCGAATAAACATGTGCAATAAATCCTCTGCGGAAATTATATTCTCTTCAGTATCTCGCCAATCATAGGCGAAGTTATTGCCAATGGGTCGAGCTTCTTCCCAGACCCCGAGCTCAACATGGTTATCAACTTGCCCCCCTTCACTGGTAACCACATCCCCAAGCAAACCATAAATGTCATTACCCATCCTGGCATTGATCATCACATCCTTTTTGCCCTCAAATTTGTTATAATAGTAAGCCACTATTTCATGAGATTTGTAGTACCATGCCGGTCGTCTCCATCCACCATCAAAAAACACATAATCCGGTTCATACTTATCGATGAACTCCTTCGATGCTGGGACTAAATAGTCTTTCACGTAGTCGTAGACGGGAATCTTTCCCTGCATCCGCCTCGCATGTTTTTCCGGAACAAATGGATAGGTGGTCTCGTAGGACCCATTCACGGCTACGTACGGCTCGTTCAAGAATGTCCATTCCCTTAGGTGGATTTCGCCATCATTGACCACTAGAGGGTATTCCGAATCTTCCAGATTTAAGTAAAAGCCGTAAGGCATGCCATACTTTCGGCAAGCTTCTACAAACTCACCGGTAAGATCCCGGTGAGGCAGCATATCCACAGAATCCCGAAAGGTATAACTACTGTCCCAAAGTAAGAATCCCGTAGAACGATGCATATTGAAGTGGAGGAAATACTTGGCTCCCGCGGACGCAAAGAGTTGGATATACTCTTCAGCATCCACGTCTTTGGCGTGAAAGTATTGAATAAAGTCATCTTTCTCAAAATCACTGCCCCAGTGCTCGTTGAAATACTCACCCTTGTCAGAATCACGATATATGGTGTCAAGATACACATCGGTGTAATAGTTACCCCCATATCCCCGCGGGCCATATCCCGGGATGCTGTAAATACTATGATTGAGGGCTACACCAAACTTCGCATCTTGAAACCACTCAGGGGTTTCATGATTTGAAAGGGATGTAAAGGTTGCTTTGTATGGGCCATTATGGATGACTTCATCCATCTCTGCCAGTGCCTGTTCGGCTTTCGCAATGAGGTCATCTGTATACTTCGTAAGCTCTTGGGTAGTATATTTGTAAATGTAAGGTTCAAAATTTTCCGGCCTACTGGGAGCCTCAGTCTTTTGCTGAGACAGCAGCTCCCAAACGCTTAGTTGGAAAACAATTAATAATATAACAAAAAAGGACGCAGTCCTTGCAGGATTACATGCAGAATGGAGATAGTAATTCTTCATGTATAGTAGTATCCCAGAGATACAATATCCCCCAAAATTTCCAAAAAATTTGATACTATTTATCAAACAACATGAACAACTCCCTTTAAGCGTAATAACTATTTTGAATGAGCTCTTGCTGTTAGCATAGACGCTTACTCTAATATCGATCTTGAGCTCCGCAAATTGAAACCATTCGAGCAGGACATACCCCTTAAAATATGGTGCTGAGGGAGGGACTTTAAATTTCCGGAAGCACATTACTAAACCGCACAAACAAGCCAATCCCTTTATTTAAGCCAATCTCATTATGCTCTCAAATGCAAAAATAGGCATTATCCTGCACCGATTACGGCAATATTCTGGCAATACAATTAAATCATAAAAATAAAAGAGCATTTTTGAGTCAATGAGAACTGAGGTTCGAACTAAAGAATATGAACTCCTTATCGAATGAAAGCCTATCACTTAAGGACAAAATCACATCGGATGAAAACTGAAACGGGCTCAAATAGAAAAACCGATTAATGCCATCTTGCCTCACTCCAAATGCAAAAAACTAGGGAGTCTATAAATACCACAATAACTTATAATCAAATGGCTAATTTTGCAGCGTTTCTAACACACCTTCACATTGTGAAAATATCAAACTTCCTATTAGTCATTTCGACGCTTGCCCCGATTTGTAGGTGGGTTGTAAATTGCACAGTTCATTGAGCAATGGGCTTAGGGTTTAGAAGTTTGTGCGAAAACAGGGAAAACTCTTCGGCAGTTTGTTATCGCACAAGAAGCTGAACAATTCTTGCTAAGAACATTCTATAAATAGTTAGCCATACCGTAATTTCATTATCATCAAAAGATAAATAACGATGAGTCGAAGAGGCACTGATCATATCGATCAAGTGTCTTAAATAATTAAATATGTCGAATTTTTATATTAATTATTAGCCTATATTTTAAAGATATATTGTTGAGCAATTTGATTATTCTTGTAATCATAGAATGTAATGCTTTGAATTTTGGATATGAATCCTAATGCTGATAAAACCATAAAATTGCTATATACCTCTATATTCATATCAATTTTCTTCTTCATTTACGCATCACATGGAAATGTATCAGAAAGTGAATTAGTGAATCAAAATGAAAAAACTAGTTTGGTGCTAAACCCGTGGGTAGTAGCCCTTTTAGGTGCTATAGGCTCCGTATTATCTGAAATTTTAAAGCAACGAAATAAGTGGAGAGTGCTTACTGAACAAGATTTTAAAGCTCAGTTTAAGTCATTAAAATTTTGGTCACTTGTTGTTGTATTGATTACAATTGGAATTGTATCGTCTTTAGCTATATATTTTGATTCGCAAAAGAGTATTAGCTTTTATACATGTATCGCTGCAGGAGCTAGTTCGACGGCACTATTTAGAATGTCCGCATCTAGTGCGTTACCTAAGCCGGATGTACAAGCAATGAACAGTAGCAAAGTGACTCTAAAGAAGTTATTAGAATAAACACCGAATTGTCGCAATTTTAAGCTACAACGAATGTGTAGCAACAAAAAGATTAAAGAGAGAGTGTTCTGTAATGACTTGCAACTCGTTGAGTTTTAAATGCAGTAGTATTCCCAACTATTCTGAAATCTAAAAGGATATCCCCGAATTTACCTGCTTGGCTATCTTCCAATATTTTTACGTAAGCAGGCGAATCCTTAGAAGAAATTAGAAAGATTAAAACCTTTTCACCATCAACTTCATTGATTGCATACCCTTCAAACCCGTCCACATCACCATATTCTAACATGAGATTTAGTGCTTTTAGGTGATTATCATCAAATTGTGGCATTGTATCCTACTTCCTTATAATATGTTAAACTATTATTCGGTCAATTTCTAAATCTCTAAAGATTCGCTTAAGGGGGAACATGTAACCAACGCACAGTTCTTCCGAACCTGCAAAAAATAATCCTACCGGGTTGCCGTCATTATCTATTCCTATACTTCCTGAATCACCGCCCCTACCTATGGGGCCATTGATCCCGTTTACTAACATAACATCACTAAATGGACCTATCCACTTGTTTTTATACTTTATAGGGGCTAGATTTGTAGCAACTAAATCTATTTCACCCATTAATTTCTCATTTGTTTTTGAGCTTGATATGGTGAGTTTCATACCTTTCTCGGGATCACCAAGGTTAGGTTTAAGTGCTTTAACATTCTTAATTCCTGCCAGTATGTTAGCACCTTCGAAGGGTAACGCTAGTGCAGCATCACATTTATTACTAGAATTACCTTCATATATGTTCTCATAGTATGATAATGCCGCACAATCTATTTTCTCACTACAAACTAAATTACTATCAATTTTACAATAACATAATATATCTCCTACTTGGGCACCAGATGAACCTGCCATCGTATGTGACGTTCCAAGCAAATATTTTATTCCTTTTTTTTCTACTAAGCAACTGACAGCACCAAATTCGGGATCATCATGTCGACATAATCTGGAGCCGCCTGAACAAGAGAAAGGTGTAGTAGCAGCTTTAGGAACTCCAACTGCAATAAATTCAACTCTTAAGTCATTAAAGTCAGGTGGGAATAAATCTGAAGAACTTAATTTTGTGACATCTTCATTACTTACAACAAGTATGTATAAGTTATCTGATTGGATATTGCTTATGCCTACACCAACAATAATTCCGGACGGGTTATCGGGACCCCTCATTAAATTTGTTTTATCATTTATAAATTTGATTGCTTGAGCTAATGCGAAGGAACTAGACGCAGTACGCCGATTGAGCATTATATTCTCAAAATTTCGATTTAACGTGAGAGATTCTATAATTGATTCTATGATTTCTGGGTTCTCTTTGGAAACAAGATAATCAACTATTCCCGGTCTAAGGTTTTGGGTTAAATTGTTTGGTATGTTTGAGCTGTGAAATGCAATTTGTATATTCGGATTAATTGTTTTATATGCCCTGAGATTGATTTCCCCCTGAGCCCCATAGGGTTTATCCCTGTCTGTAACCAGAAGTGATACTGATTCTTGCTCAAGAAGGTGCATTAATTGCCGCCTATCTTCGCCTTTTTCTGTGAACAAGCTAATACCCGGAAAACGCTGATTAATGCGGCAAACAAGTGAATCTAAATAAACTTCGTTATTATCAGCGATTACAACCTTTAGAGGTTCTTCAGTCATAAGTATTCTATTTCGAAAAGATATCGTGGAGACTTTCTGCCATTGCTTTCCTACCTGCGCCCTTTTCCCAGAAATCTTTGAATCCTGCCCTGCGGGCCCTATATTCATCCATGATTTCGCCGTATCCCGTCATTAAAATTGCGGGTAATTCCGGATATAACTTCTTGATCTCCAAGTATAAATCGTATCCTTTTAATTCTGGCATCAATTGATCGGTAATTAACAAGTCATAAGGTAATTTGTTATCTGCATACTGTCGCTTGAGCTGATTTAGTAATTTTACGCTATTGTCTGATACTGTAACTCTGTATCCTAGTGCCTCCAGACTTTGTTTAGTGCTATCCAAATAACTTTGCTGATCATCAATTAGTAAAATACTCTGGCCGTTTCCTTTGAGTTCTATTGGTAGCTCTGGATGTACATTTTCATCGGGACGTTTTTCTGAACAAGGAAGCATAATAAAGAATTTCGATCCTTTATTATACTGGCTTTCTGCCCACACCATACCTTCCCTTTGGCTTACAAAGTTTTTTACCGTGGGAAGTCCAAGGCCCGTTCCATGTTTTTTATTTTGAGTAAAGAACGGTTCAAATATTAGATCTAAAGTGTCTTTGCTCATACCTTTCCCAGTGTCAGCTACTGTAATTAAATGATAGTAGCCTGGGTTTAACCAATGGTTTTGATTGTTAATTAGAACTTCAGTGCCATCTGAAACCTGTCTCGTTTCAAGCTCAATATTAATATCTCCACCACGCTCAGGCATCGCTTCCCGAGCATTGGTAACCAAGTTCATTATGATTGACTGGAAATCATCTGGGTTAGATTCAAAATACAACCTTCTTGAATCGGTCCGTTTGTCTACGTAGTCAATATTTACATTTTTTGGAAATATCGGCTTAAGTAAATCGATTCTCTGTTGAATTTTTTCACCAATATCAAAAACGACTAACTGGGAATCTAATTGTTGACTGTAATTGCGTATTTTACTGATAATTTCTAAGCTGCTATCTACGCAGTTTAGAAGTTTATCAATATTCTCATTCGTCCTTATAGTAATGACTTCAGAGCGAATATCATCTCGGATAATTTCCCCATAGTTTTGGACTGCACCGATCAAATTTTTTAATTCGTGTGCTATGCTTCCCGCCAATGAACCTAGTTCTGCTAATCTTGATGCTCTTTTCAGCCTCTCTTCATCCAATAATACATTCTCTTTTTGGTCCCATTCACGCATAGCTCTTTCAGCTGTGCGTCGCATATTCCTTAAACTTTCAGCCCTTTTTACAATAAAGTCTATAGCACCCTTTTTTAAGACATCAACGACAAGCTCTTCACTCCCATAGCTTGTCATAACAATGACAGGATAGGTAGGCTTTTTCCCATAACCAGGCAACAAGTCCGTACCAGAACCCCCAGATTCAAATTTCCAATCGATGATAGCTAAGTTAGGCGTGTTTTTTTCTAACCATCTTTGGGCTTCATGGATAGTGGAAAAACACTTTAAATCATACTTATTGAGTGATGTATTGAAGGATCTTCTAATAACCTCTATATGATCCTGATCATCTTCTACAATAAGAATACACTTATCAAAACTAGCTTTACGTTTATTCATCAAACATTATGGCTTGTGGACAAATTAAAGCCCATCCAATACTGCTGAATTTCTTTTACTAATTTCTTCCAATCTTCAGCTTCCCCTGGTTTTAATAAGTAACTGTTTACATAGTTATCATAGGCCTCAATTTTATCCTTATCCGTAGAGGAAGTAGTCACAATAACCACGGGTATTTTATGAAGGTCTAATGCCTTAGCCTCATCAGAGCACTTCAGGATCTTTAATACTTCAGTGCCGTTTACTCGAATCAAATTAATATCAAGTAAGATTAAAGAAGGTGTCGGTGAAATCTCAGGGTTAGCATAGTCACCTTCACGAAATAAATACGATAATGCATCCTCACCATCATCTACAATTTTAAGTTGCTGATCATTTGGCAAGGAAAGATTCCTTCTAATCATTTCTTGATGATCTGCTTCATCTTCGACCAGTAACACAATGAATTCTTCTATATTAATGTTGTTCATAAATTATCTCCAATTTATAATCGAGCTTTCGGGAAATGATATACAGAAAGTGGAACCTTTTCCTTTGGGGTTCCAGCTTCTAGGGGGACTTTCCTCAACCCATAAATTAGCATCGTGTGTTTCCACTATTCTTTTTGCTTCAGCAAGTCCAACACCAGTACCATCAATTTTAGGGTTTAACCGACTAAACACTTCGAAAATTCTTTCTTTGTGATTATCTTCTATCCCGATACCATTATCTCTCACAAAAACGATGTACATATCGTTTTTCTTAATGGACCCGATCTCAACAGTTGGCTTTTTTTCATCGCCCATAAATTTCACGGCATTTTGAATTAGATTTTGCATTAATTGATGCATTCTAACTCTTACAGCCTTAATTGTAGGTAGCTTTCCCACTATAATGGCCGCATTAGAATTCTTCACCATTTCACTTAAACTTTCTAGTTGCTTAGATACTACATTCTCAAGTGATACAGTCTCTTTTTCTGTGTGAAATCTACCAATTCTTGAAAGTTCTAATAGACCAGCAACTAATTTCTCTAGGCGACCTGCTGCCCTAGTAATCCGATTTAGATCTTCTATAAATAGCTCTGAATTACGCTCTCGAGATTCTTTTTGAAGTTCTCCCAAAAAGCTACGAATAGTCGTTAATGGTGTTTTAAGATCATGCGAAACAGAGTATGTAAATCTCTCGAGATCCTCATTTGCCATCGCTAATTGATCCCGCTCTAGCTTTCTTTGAGTAACGTCTTGAATAAAGAAATAAATTGCCTCCTTTTCTTCCCAATCCGAAACTATTATTTTCACCTCAACATCCAAAATTTTAGAATCTTGAGTAATCATTTTAAGTTCCTTTACACTTGTATCATTGAGGTATTTATCATTTAGAAGTGCTAACATTCTTTTTTTGTCTGTTTCTAAAATAAATTGAGTAAAATCGTGATCTCTTAGAATATACCGCTTTTCCAATATCTTGGAGTCTTCGTTTTCTATATCATCTACTCCAAGGATTTCAGCTAATGTGTCATTAGTATAAATAATAGTTTTGGGGTTCTCTCTTAATGTTACAAAAACTCCGATTGGTGACGAATTTATAAGATTTCTATATCTATCCCAATGTAATTTTGCCTCCACATGATCGCTATTAAGTCTGTCAACTTCAATTAGACTGGCGACTATTTTGAATGTCGTATTTTGGTTGTATTCAACATTATGAACTCGTGCTAGAATCCATAAAAAGTCATCCTCTGATTTCTTAATTCGAAAGACTATCTCTTTCGATAAAGTCTTCCTCAATTTTATATCACTGATCGCCTGATTAACGTTTGTCCAATCGTCCACATGGATAATACCCTGCCAAAAGTTTACATCATGATATTCCTCCGGATCTGCTCTAAAACCGAATAAGTCCCAGATATTAGGACTAATGGACAAAGACTCTTGTTTTAGGTTCCATACAATTAAGCCTACACCAGCAATTTGATACAAAAAGGATAGAGCTTCTGCATCCGATAAATTTGGGATATCATCTCGGTGATTTGATAACATCTTGATAAGCGGGATATTAAGGAAAATATATTAATGATACAAAGAACTAATATTCTAATTAATTAAGTTGTTATTACCAAACAGATGATATCATACAAGAAAATTATTGAAAATCATCAAAAGCAATACTGATAATCATTTGATTTGGAAAAAATAATGGTTTTCCATAGATCAGATTTAGCATTTTGGAAATTGCTCAGATGTTACTCAAATCTAGCCCGAAGATGTTTTATGATAAAAACATGATTAGCCTGTGATGTCATTGCTTCGTGCTTTTTCGTCTTTAAAAGACTTGAAACATCTTGCTAAGAGGAGAATTAAAAATTCTAAAAGGAGGATGATTACTCAAACAAAGCAATCAAAGTGCTTATTTTAGCCAATCACTCTTTACTCTCAAATGCAATAAGATGCATTTTCAGGGATCCAAAACGACAATATTTTGGTAATATAATCAATTATAATCTAATTCAGTAAAAGAATCTCCCAAAACCCTCTTTATGAATTCTTCATCATCACTATTTCTAAGCTCTAACCAAGTCGAAAAAGCCTGATTAAAACTAACCTTATCGGATTTCACTCTATAAGATAAGGCCATTGATAACCACGCTATAGAACTACTGTTCAAATTCAGATCAATCAAATCAGTACTCATAATTGATTCATCATATTCTTTTTTAATATATCGTATCAAAGATAATCGCGACAATATGCGATTAGTAAGTATCATGGATGCCTCATCGTTATTTTTAATATCTTCTAAGGCTTTTAGTGATTTTTCATAATAGGCAAGAGATTCATTAATGTCATAACCTTCTAGCTCTCTTAAAATTAGTGTTATATCAGCCACCAAATAACAACTTATCTCGGGCTTATAATTCTGCTCCAATAAAACCGATAAGTCTGTCATAGACATCCTCAATCTATTGATCTTATAATTTGACTCCGCCCTCTTCAGGATTAATTCCAAATTTTTCGGGTATAATTCTATAGCCTCGCTATAAACTCCAACAGCAGCAAGGTTTTTATTTAGCTCTGATGAATAGATTTCACCTAGCTTATAGTACAGGGAAGGAATTTTATAATTATTCCTAATTGCTCTATTAAAGTGCCTTATAGCTTCATTATATCTAAGCGGATTCCCTGATTGTTTACCATAAAGAAAATAACTTTCTCCTAGCAAAAAATCAATAAAACCATCAGTATTATCTAACTTATAAGCTTCTTTAAGCAGCCTAATTGCATCCAAAAATTTCTGGCTACTAATCTGACTAATAGCCATCTCTGTTAATACTCTAATTCTTTGCTGATCCGTCTTAGCTAAACCAAGGGCACTTTCAAACATATTATATGCAGCTTGATAATTTTTTTCATCAACCCTCATCAGATTTATACCTCGATTCAAAAGTTCATTAAGCTCCTCATTATTCGAGCTCAAAATATCGCTTGTTGTCGAACGTAAATTATCAGCCAAACCCTCAATATTCTTTATTGAATTAGTAAATTCTTCTTCAAAGGCCTCCAATTTTAATGAGATGCTGTCTAAAGTTTTAAGAAGCAACCCAATAGTTTTTTTGCGATCTTCCTCTAAAGCTCCGAAATCATCCTGCATTGTTCGAAGCTTCACACTCATAGCCTCTACATCTACCCTCACAGTACTAACTAACTCATTTGCACCCACCTCAACATCTACAAGTTTATTAGAAAAATGTTCAATTTCGTCGCCTGTTGTTTTCAATGAAGAATCAACAAATTTACGTAGCACTTCATGATCTTTCCTTATATTACTTAATAAAATGGTAGTTTCCAAAATATCAGCCTGCAACTTTTCTTGAATGGTTTTCAAATAAATAATTATAAAAAAACCGCCTAATATCCAAGATAAACCAATAAACCAAGTAAACCATCTCCGAAAAAAAGTTCTTTTTCTTATATAAAGCAAATTCTCACTTTCCAATTCAATAGGGTTATTCATCCGGATTTGCTCTTGGGTTAACATTTTTCAGCACATTCAATGCTGTCTCAGAAGCCTTCATATAACAGGACAACAAAGGCAGACTTTCATACATTCCCTTTTCATGACATAATGCTATAGAGCACCGAAATTGTTGCATAGCATCATCGCAACCTTGCATAAGGAAATAGTATACGAAAAGAGCACTAGAAAAAACCATTGATGTGAATACAAAAAAAATTACTCGTGTCTCTATATCCAACGGAACATCTACGTATAGTCTCCAAACGTATTTTAAGATTATAGCAACAATCAAAAAAAGAGAAATTAGCATAAAAACAAAAATCACAATTTTAAGTGGCCTGCGCGAGCGTTGCATTTCCTTAAGCACTGGAAGCAATCTTTCATTTAGGTTATTCCACTCTTCATCTGTTAATGCCATATAATTTAAGCAACACCAATAACATCCATAATAGTTTATGAGGATAATTTACTTACTTTTCAATACAGTTACTAATTCGAAATTATGATCTTTTACAAAATCATTGGGAGCAATAAAACCTAATTTGTTCCATTGCACATTGACACCAACTTCTTCGTAGCATCTAGCTACATACTCAGAACAAATAAACTCTTTATCGGGTTTAATTTTCCTCTTCTGCTTTTGAGTGAATGGTATTTTACTCGCCAAAATGCGGGCGGCAATTTTTACAATTTCGTCCTTGTCATATGGATGACCAAAACACTCAACAGCATATCTTATAAGCTCCTTCAGCTTTTGAGAATCTACAATATTATCAAAACCCTTGTGGCGCAGTATAACTAAACCACCTTTGTAGGGGGTTTTTCCTTTTTCATCGTAACCAGTTAAATACTTTGAGAGCCTAATTGTTCTAACACCAATGGGTTCAACACTTTCAAGTAGCATCACTCTGTCGACATCATCTAATCGTAGAATGAATCCTACGTGACTCCAGATACTACCAGTTGCCTGTTGTATCATATTTGAAAACAAACCTTCACCGGAGCACAATAATACGTCGCCATTTTTTAGCTTACTACGAATTCTACTGTATTGAGTAGCTTGAACTTGAGGAAACGTATCGGAGCGGACGGCCATAAGAAAGGTTCCGTATAATCATTAATTTAATAAATTAATCAAGAAAAAAATTAAGTTTATAATTTATTATTTAAATTAAATACTCTTTTTTTATAATATAAAAGCGATTAGATTAATTAAAAAACCAGGATAGCATATAAAAATTATTATATGAGTAATTCTAAGCGCAGGATAGGCTGCTAAAAGTTAAATGAAATGCAATTTTCAAACAATTCTAAAAGAGCCTGAAAGCAGCTATAGTTTGTGATTAATGCATACAGGAATTGGTTAAAAACCGCATCACTTACTGTTTTCTAAGATTGAGACCATACCTTTCAGATATGATATTTCAATAGTCCATTAAGATAAAAAAGCCCACGACTGCTTCTTATCGGTTACAGATTCAAAGAAGTTTGAATGGTCAAATGAATTGTGAGAACTGCAAAGCATGCATTCTCAAAAACTTAGCAAAAAAAACCTTCAGCTATCCACAATGATTGAAGATTTCATTAGTAGTTGTAAATATGATAAGGGGCTCAGCCAAAATACCCAGAAGTCTTACAAGCAAGACCTCAAACAATTCAGCGGATACATCGAAAAAAACACTTCGCTTCTTACTTGGCTTCACGTCAGTAAACATGAATTTAGAGATTTCCTGAGATCCTTCAAAGGAGCAAAGCCAAGAACCATCAATCGAAAATTGGCTACTCTAAAAGCATTCTTTGGATATCTGGAGGAAGAGGATATAATTCTTGATAATCCTACTAAGCGGATAAATATTCGAATCAAAGTTCCCCACGAATTACCCCGGCACTTGGGACGATCTGAAATAGCAAAACTGCTATCAAAGCTCAATAATGCCTTAGATTCTAAAACAGAATACTTAGATTCAGTTAATAAGAAAGCCCTACGTAATTTGGTTTTAATTGAAACACTCTTTAATACTGGAATGAGAGTTAGCGAAGTAAGCTATCTGAAGGTAAAAAGTCTTAATCTGGGTGATGGTTGTTTTCACATTAGCGGAAAAGGAAACAAGGATCGCATTATTCCAATTTGTGGTGGTAAGGAATATGTTCAAAAACTTGAGCAACTTTTAAAATCACAATATGGGAAATCCTGGAAATTGGAGTTTGAGAATTTCATCTTCTTGAATCGTGATAACAATAGACTCTCAGAGCAATCAATCAGAGCGATTGTAAAAAGTTGCACGCACCAAGTAGGGTTACAATCTATAACTCCACACGTTTTTAGACATAGTATAGCGACCCAACTTTTAGATGAGGGAACCGACATCCGAGTCATACAAAAGTTCTTAGGTCATAGTTCTATAGCTACCACATCCATTTACGCCTCTGTAAGTCAACATACCCAACGCAACATCATCCTGGCAAACCACCCCAGATTTAAGCTGACAGTTAAAGGATAACAGAAAGTTATCTATGGAAATTACTGAAAATCAAGTAACAGTTGCAGTTGTCTACGATATTTCAAAAAATCCAATTTTTTCCTCCACATCTGAAAAAAATGACGGAGATGTGATTTTTCCATCCGAAATTGATGACATAGTTGGTGCAATTAGAAAATTAGGTTTCAGATGCATAGTACTTGATGGCGCAAAGTCTTTGTTGGAATATCAAAAAAGAGACGAAATTTCGGTGGTTTTTAATAAATCTAAGGGAGCTATAGGTGTAGATCGAAAATCTATGGTTCCAATGATTTGCAAATTTCTTAGCATCCCCATTGTTGGGTCTAGCGCTTATCATATGGCCTTATGTAGGCATAAGTATCACACTAATAATATCTTAAGGGGAATGGGATACAATGTTCCACTTGCACAAATAATAAATTACCAAGATAAAAATTTAAAAATAGATTTCCCAATTTTCATCAAACCTACATGGGAAGGTGGTGCTTTGGGGATTGACGAGCAATCTCTATTTTTCTCCGAAAAAGGACTTTATAAACGAGTCGAGTATTTAGTCTCAAATTTTAATCAACCTATTATAGCCGAAGAATTCATTAATGGCACCGAACTTAAAGTTGCTATATTGAAGGACAAAAAGCGGGACATTTATTTTGTTGGGTGTGTAGAGATACTAAAAAATTCGAAAGCACTGAAATATGATTATATCACACGAAAAGATGTTCTATATGGTTCTGTCAAATACAGACTTCCTGAAAAATCACTTTTTTTGAAGGTTTCGAATATTGCAATTAAAATACATGAAGATCTTGGTCTAGAGAGTTATTCTAGGATAGATTTTCGACACTCTGACCAAACAGGGGAAACATACTGCATTGAAATCTCAACTCATCCGGATCTAAGTATTGGTTCATCATACGTGTCAGCATTACTACAAGAAGATATAAACCACGAGCACATTGTTAGTAAGCTGATTGAAGGAGCATTGCCTAAATGAAGACATTTAAACAACTTGAATCCAATGTTCGTAATTATATTCGGGTTTTCCCTACAATTTTTGATGTAGCTAAAAATGAATACATTTATGACATTGATCAGAATAAATATTTAGATTTTTTTTGTGCAGCAGGGTCTCTCAATTATGGACATAATAACCCTTTACTCTCGAAATCCTTAATTGATTTTTTGGAACAAAGTTTAGTGGTTAACTCACTAGATATGGGAACTAGGGTGAAGCAAGAATTCATTGAAGCGTTTAATACTATTATTCTTAAGCCAAGAGGCTATAAATATAAATTCCAGTTTACTGGACCTACGGGCACTAATGCGGTTGAGGCTGCAATAAAACTGGCGAGAAAGTTTACAGGCCGCTCTAATGTCGTTTCATTCGAAGGATGCTTTCATGGCTCTACCATAGGCTCAATTTCTCTATCTGCGTCTAGATCAAGAAGGGCATCTTCTGGTGTAGATTTAAAGGATACGGCAATTATTCCATTTGGTCATTCCGCCGAAATGGCGAAAACATCACTCAAATGTTTGAATAATTATATCCATAATATCACCGCTTCAAAGGATCTGCCTGCAGCATTCATCCTTGAGATCATTCAATGTGAAGGAGGTGTGAGAAAAGCAAACAAGGCATGGTTAGAGCAATTATTTGAAATTGCCTCAGAGATCAATGCACTAGTCATTATTGATGACATTCAAGCAGGCTGTGGCAGAACAGGAGATTTTTTTAGCTTTGAGACGTTGAATGTTCATCCTGACATAGTATGTCTTTCAAAATCTCTGTCTGGATTTGGGTTACCAATGTCAATTATTTTGATAAAACCATCAGTCGATGTTTGGCAACCAGGCGAGCATGATGGAACATTTCGAGGGAATAACCTAGCCTTTGTGACTGCTAAAAAATCCTTAGAATATTGGAAAGCAGATGATTTTAAAAAAACTATATTTAAGCATTCTAAATTCATAGAAAACGAACTAAGAAAAATACAGTCAAGTATGCCTCTCAAAGTCAGGGAGATTAGGGGAGCAGGATATCTTTGGGGAATTGAACTTTCAAAAAATTACGATGCAGCTGAGTTGGTTAATATTGCATTTTCTAATGGCCTGCTGATTGAGTTAGCGGAAAAATCAACCAATACTATAAAACTATTACCACCGTTAACAGCAAATCATAGTAGTCTTGTAGAGGGAATAAATATCCTAAACTCCAGCATCAAAAACCTTCAAAACTAATCACTCCAAAATTGAAGATCTATTAAGGCATACCTGAAATTTGTATAAATACCAGTTTGCGGTGTAAACCAATTATAATATTCTTGCTTAAGCTTTTCAATTTTCTGAGTTAAACCTTTATGACTATATGATATTTCTAGTTGTTCAATCCACCTTTTGTTTTTATAGTCTGAATTAGAGTAAACTACTGGTATGGGTTTCTGTGTCTCTAAAAGACTAATTGCATCACTATAGCGCCCTAAATCGTTGTAAGCTGAAGCAAGATTTATAACCGCTGGCATGTAAAGAACATCTTCACCAATTTGCCTGCCTTTCCTTTTAACGTGCTCAAGTTTAGTTAGCGAATTCCTTGGACCTTTCTCGTATAGTCCCAATACAGATTTGTTTAGATCAAATATATAGGCTTCTATTGCTCTACAGGGTATGCCTCTAGCGCCAGAAACTGCTTTGTTTGCTTCCTCGTAATTCCCTAAAACTAAATAAGCAATTAATAAGTTGTTATATATATGAAACAGCCCAAAACCACCAATTTTTATCGATTCTTCTCTGCACGTTTGGAGTATTTCAATAGCTTTATCAAGTTTATCCATGTAGAATAGTTTAGTTGCTGCATTGACTAATGCCATTAACCTCTCATGGGGCATGTTATTCTCATAAAATGTTTCAGCTATTGCCAGTAGAATTGGTGTTGAGACCGTGCTATCCATAAAAATGACATTCTTACGTTGAAGCCGTGCCATATTAATCGAACTATTGGTAGAAGCAAATATCTTTTCAGCTTTTAAAAAGCACGATTTAGATGAACTAAAATCATTGTTATGTGCATGGGCAATAACAAGGTCAGAATAGCATTCACCAATTTCCAAAGTTTTTCCAAATTGTTTATATATTTCGATCGCATCGCCGAGATACTGGATGCTCATCCTAAAAAAATCTATACTATCTAGATTCAAATAGCACTTCCCCAGCCATCTATAGCACTCCGCCTTATTTGTAGATTTATCGGATTGTTCTATTATTGACTTCAAAATTTCAACTGATTCTGAATATTTACTCAAATAGTAATGTGATTTTGATTCTATAATCTTGGCTTGCTGAAAGTAAGAATTTGCGTAATTTCCAGATATAGGAATAGTATTAATCACTTTTCGTGATTCTTGAATTGCCTGATCAAACATCGACTCACTTAGCAAGTTTTTTGCATGTAGAATACGATAATTCACACTTTTAGTCCATATGCCGGCTTTGTCATAGTGATAAGCAATGGAGTTATAATTTCTCTTCTTCCTGGTCTCCAAATGTTCGGCGATAAGTCGATGAATTTTTGGCGTGTCATTCCCTAGAGATCTATATATTGAATATTGAATCAAGCTATGATCGAATTCCCAGTGTTTAAGATTAAAAATGTAGCGTATATAATTCGATAACTCTTCAACCAAGAACAATGCTTGTTTTGTATCTGTTTTTAAGATTGAATCGACATCTTCTGATCTGAATTTCAAACCAATAGCACTAGCAATCTCTAGAATGCTCTGACTGTGAGGTATCTTCTTGTATAAACTTGTTAAACGTGCCTCAATACTGTCTTCTAAATCTGTCCGAATTCGATCCCTATCCCAATTTCCTTTCCCCTTAAAGCAGTCTAGCCCCTCACTTAAAAGGCCCGATTCTAATAATACATCAACTACTGATTTTATAAACCTAGGGATACCAGAAGAATAGTTATAAATCACATCTAAATGGTTCTGGGCAAGTTTCGCTGGCTTACCCAAAAGATTTTCAAGTATAGCAGTAATTTCACTTTTTTCATGCCGAATAATTTGATAATATTCGCAATTATTCTTACTTCCCCATTTCTTTAATAGATTTGCCAGTATAGATGGATCTAAGCTGGTATCTGCTTTATTGTTGAAAAGAAGCAATAATAGCCAAGGTCGTTCATGAATTCTTCTAACTATGTATTCAATTATTGCCCAGGAGTCTTGATCAACCCATTGCGCATCATCAAAAAATAGCACGGTTGGTTTTTCTTCGGACAACTGCGTAATAAATTCAAAAGTGTTATATGCAGTTAAATTAAATTGATCAAATCCTGATTTATTAAGTATGAGTTTTTTGGCTCGTTCATTACTAACTTTAAAGTAGTCTGGGACATATTTACTCAGCCCAGGTATCACGCGACAATAATTTAAAACAGTAGCTATTAATTTAGCATTACCAACATTTTCCGGTATTGATCCAATAATACCGTCAAATATACATGAAAATGGCTCACCCCCGACGGGACTACCTTCAAAGTTAAAAACTTTTGCCTCCTCCTTAAGAGAATCAATGAATGATGATGCTATAAAAGTCTTCCCAATACCACTCTCCCCACTTATATAAAACAGAGAGCCTGTGTTGTTGTCATTTATCCGCTCCCAAGAAGCAGATAGCTTAGAAATAGTATTTTTTTGAGAGCATATCATTTAATTGGATAACTTTCTGTTATCCTTTAATGTGCAAATATAATTACACGAATACGAGAAAAATGTGCAAATAAATGAAAAAATTACAGTCGAGTGACAATTTTACTATCATCACGTAGAATCAAGGGTATTATACTAATTGTAATCCAATTACCCTGATTGAATTACAATGACTGTTGTTTGTCACCTAAATACTTCATTTAAGATACTATCTTTTTTTTAGCACAAACACATAACTCTCATGTGTATGCTCATATTCCCTAAAACCTTCATGGGCTCCCTCTAACCAAGAAACCTTAACTATATTTTCTACACTGACATTACTAACTGTTTTAAACATTGATTCTATTTGCTCTAATTCGTAGTATTTATAATACAATTTGTTATTATACATAATAACATTGTCTTCTAAGTGATTGTGTTGTTCTGAGAACGTAGAATCTCCTACAGAAAGTAAACTTCCTATTATAATCCCACCTATAGAAGTTTTTCTAACTAATATTTCTATTGCTCCTTTTGGATCGCGCAAATGGCTCAATAAGTCCCAGCATAAAACATTTTCTAAATAACCATCAGCAAAAGATAAATCATATATATTTTCAGATAATACGACAACATTATCTAATCTATATCTACTAATTCTTTGTTTCAGGATATTAAGCGCATTTTGAGATGTATCACATGCTATTACTGTTTCAAAAAAACCGGACAACTTAATAGTATTTCTTCCATCCCCAGACGGGATCTCCAAAATATTAGTATTATTCTTTGTAAAATATTCAGAAAGTATATTGTCCAGATAAGGCACATGCGATTCGCCCCACAAATGATCGGAATTCTCTAACGCATAAGAAGAATCCCAGTTACTAATTTGCTCTTCATCATTCATCATAGTAAAATATTAAAATAATCGAATTTTATATTTAAAAGAATGAATCATAGCTAGAAAATCAAGATTATAAAAAATCAAATTGGATATATTTAGCAGAACATCATATTATGACTTAGTTATAGCTTAAAACACACTCTAGGTTTTTGGATATTTGTTCTTTTAGGGTAAAATAAGATTTTCCACGTAATTCAGATAATAATTCTAACATGGACATCATCTCCCATGGATATACTGGTTTATTATTAACTTTAGCAAATGGGCCATCAGATTCTGGTAAGATTCGTTCAATAGGTATATTTTTCAATAACTTTAGGCCGTTTGGACTTTGAAACATCGCCGGACCGACACTAAACCAGTAACCATTATCAATTGCTCTTTCTAATTCTGTCTTAGTGCCTGAGAACCAATGTAATACAGGAGTGCTTTTACTTGAATTTTCTTCAAGTAGTTCTAAGACAATACGAGAAGCATTTCTTGAATGAATACTTAGTATTTTACCACCACAATTTTCACACTGAACTAAAACTTTCCTGAAAACCTCAATTTGTAGATCAAGTGTATGGCTATACCGATGAGAACCATCGATTCCTACTTCACCCACAAACCTGGTTTGGCTAATAAAATCTAACATATAACTTAACTCATCGATTTTCTGAGCTAAAATTTCAGGATGAAGACCTAGAGCAACCTCAATATTAGGCTTATGTTCTTTAAAGACTAATGATGTAGCTTTCCATGCTTTCGGACTGGTAGTAACAACTAACGTAAATTTGTTAAATTCAACTGTTTTACCAGCAATCTTTCGTGCGTTTTGAAAGAGATCTAAATGACAATGAAAATCGATCATACTTTTCCAACATAGCTTAAGAAATTTCCAATTTCTTTCAAACCTCTTTCTACGACTCTTTTATAGCTTTGCTTAGACATGCTATCAGCAAAATTTAGATGACCAGCAACAAATCTATCAATTCCTACATTTGTATATCGTATATATGCGGTACTTGCCGCACTAATATCTACCGAATTAGCGATACTTAAGTCATCATTTTGATAAAATGGCTCAGTTGTATCAGACAATCCTGCATGATGAAAAGCAGCTCTACGCACCAAGCATGGAACACAAACACCACATTGAGCATTAACCCTTTGGCCCCTTCCACAACTACTAGACTGTCCAACTAAATCTTTAAGGAGAGCTTGATTTCGGCATTCTTGTAAAATTTCGCCTTTGGTTTTAAATTGATAAGGTAAATCAAATTCTGCAAATATACCAACCCGCTCCCAAATTTTCTGAAGCTGCCCTAAATAATATGGATGGGTTGTTTTGGTACTTAAGCTACCCATCCTACCTGGACCTAAAGGTATATTTAGACTAATAAATCCATTTTCTGGAACGACTATTTGCACGCGCTGATTTAATAATGTTGGCACCAAAGCGGAGGCCAATATTGCGTAAGCAAAGAAAACTATTGATCGTGCTCTTGTCGATATTTCCACATCTGCATTTACTCTTTTAACTGAAAAGCTCCACTGTAAATGATAGTTATCGAGGTTTAGTCTACGCGCAAAGCATTGTTGTGTAAGTCTATCCATTCTTACAATATGCGATATAAGCAATGTTTTACTTTGTTTTGTCGAATAATCTATCGCTCCTACTAAACTGTCTACTCCTCCTGATAATAGACTTACTGAAGATGCTTCTTCAACACACTTAAAATTCTTAACATTTGGTGGTTCACAGCCACCGACCAGAAAATTAAGTTTCCAAACATCCCCAGACAGGAATCCAAGCATATCCTCAAGTAAAACCTTACTGCGATTCCATGGCTCAGGTTCAACTAGGCAAATTGTTAGTTCAATGACCCTTGTCCAACCATCTTCGCTAGATTCTCGACTAATCGATTTATCAGCAGCATCTACCGAAAAAGCAATTGTAGCAAAATCCCAATGCACTATAGGCACCTTAATCCTAGCAGATTTTACTGACCTAGGAATATCCAAGCCAAAATAATTCACTCCCTCAATATGCGAATTATTATAAGGCGTAAAATAAACTATTTCAGGATCCAATCTTTCAGGTAATCCTTCCTTGGGAATTACTGCAACTTGTTTCATAGATAGCCTTCATATATCTCAAAAGTTCTCTCAATAGCTTTCTTCAGCACACTTTCAATGCTCTGGCTCGAACTTGAATCACTATTTCGCAACTCAGATAAATGCACAGAAACGTCTTCTTTGATGTATTCACGAATTTCGACTTGGCGTTGATGTCGTTCCTCAGCACTTAAATCATATTGATCAATTTTTTCACCCATATCGAAGCAAATTCTATTGTACGCCTCTGTAGCTAAGTAAGTTTCCATTAGTGCCCAAATGTGATTTTCGCTAAGTTTAAGAAAGTCGATATCATCATTATGTTCCAAGAGATCTGCCATAGCATCAGCCATAGAGCTTTTGGCAGAAATCTCTTCTTGTCTTCCTCCGAGAGGCATGGAATGTTGGATTATTGCATCAATAACTTCTTCTGAGCTCGCCTCATGGCTAAGCAAATCATAAACCCATTCATTAATACGTGGATCAGTTTGCTCCCGAATAGCTCTTAATAAATTTGCTGCCCTAGAACCAGCTATTGAGGTAGTACGCATTCGATGCGCTAACCTCGATGCACCCCCCATACCTGTTCGCGAATAATTGCCAGCAGCTTTATAAAATGATTCTCTAGCACCGCCAGATTCAAACACCTCACGAATATGCCGTTTAGCAGTGCCAAAACGAGCTTTAGGGGCTAGTAGAGGCTCAACGTGAGGCGTCTCATCATTTGCTAAGTCTTCTGGTTGATTCTGTCCCTGATCCAACAAATTTATTTCATCTAACCATTCAGGATCAAATGAAACACCTTTTCCAGGTCCTTTACTACAAGATGAAGTTCCCATATTAAAATTAAATGCTAGCCGCGATAGCTTTTTTTAGACGATTGCTAGATTGACCATCTTCAGCCCATTTATTAAGTATGTCTCTTGCCCAATCTTCTCGCGCCAGCCTAGGTATTATTGATATTGGGCGCAAATGAGGTGGGATTAACACTAAAAATTCAATAAATTTTTTGCTCAATTTTTCATGCGCTAAAGGAACATGTAATGCTTGAAAAACATATTTTTTAGCCCATTGGTGTTCTCGCGCTTTCCTACCGATACGATTCAGTATACTTAAACTCTCATCCTCACCTAATTGTTGAAGTTGATTGATTAAATCCTGATCAATTCTATCTACTTGCAGAATAACGCCTAATACTTCCCTACCCCTAGCAGATAACTCGTCATATTGCGCAATTTTTAATCGCCTTATCCTACTCAGATGTAGAAGCGGCCTCAAATCAGATTTTCCAAGCTTTGGGTTTAGCTTCAACCATTCTGTAACAAAGGGATCCTCCCAACTTTTATCTGGCATTTCATGTTCAGAACCATCTGTTAATGCTTCTTCAATTTCATGAATCACGTCTACGCACCCTTCATCAGATACCAGTATTGATTTAGATAAAAACTCGAAAGCACTCTTACTAGCACAACGCTCAAATAGCTTTATCTTAACTAACTGATCAAAAGCAACAGACATTCCATGTGCGTTAGCTATCGATTCACTGATTATTAGGTCATTTAAAAACCTCTTAATTAACCTAGGGTTTCCCGCAATTTGGCTTGATGTCATAAAAATTGGAGCTAGCTGATCAGCAAAGTCGATTACATCTTGCAAATTTTTAGACTCAGTCGATAACGCATCTTCAATTGCCTTTTTAGGAAAGCCATTAACCCAAGACCCTAGGAGCATTTGAGAAATCGCTTTTTTTGTATTACTCAACCAAGGGTCATTTAAATCATTCGTTTTTGCATAACGCTCTGCAAATAAAAGTATAATATAGGCTTTGATCTCAGAAACACCTATTTTTGGAACATGGATTGGAATTTGAATTAATTTATCAAAGTAACTTGTAACAATCTCGTCTTGAAGGTCTAAATTACTAAAATGAGCTCTTACTGCTCCTCTAATCATATACTCATCAGCAGCAATTACAAAAGCAGTTCTAGGAGTGAAAAGCAATAGCCTCATTGCTTCCAAAGTGGATATTGCAGTATCAGGTAAGCACCTATCCAAATCATCAACCAATACCACCAAAGTTAGATTTAGTGACTGCAACAAGTCAGCGAAAACATATCTTAACTCCGATATCTCCTGCGGCATGGATTTCCCTACCTTATCTTTTAAAAGACCATTCAATTCAGGGGATAGATTGTTGTATGCAGCTTTTAACTCACTAATTTGTACCTCTGTAACATCAACACCTGCCTTACATACACCGCTTGCTGCTCCAATAAAAGCACCCAATGGCCCAGCAAAAGTTCCACCGAGGAGTGCACCTGATAATGTTGGTGCTATAATTTTTCCAAGCCGTAACCAATTAATACGTTTAGCAAACTCTTTTGCTTTATCTAGATCTGTTTTATTATCTTCAGCAAACTGTGTTAATTTATCTGATACGGATTGAAGAAGAGCCATACGTGCATCATCATAACCTTGATACAACCACGCATTAAATTCTAAAAACAGAAATTTTTGCCCCTCATCGGACTCTGATAAAGACTTCCCAATCATTTTAACCAGGGAAGATTTTCCAGTACCCCACGTCCCAGATACGCCTATAGAGAGAGGTTGCTCTTTTGAATCGATTACTATCTTAGCAGCCGCATCAGCAACGACCTTAAAGTTCAATAAGTCTTCCGTAGTTTCAATATCATGCCACATTGCAAGAATATCTAGTATTTGAGTAAATACAATTACTACAAACCACCACAAAAAGCGAATAAATAATTATGGCCTAAATTGGGAAATTTCGATAATAGAATCTATATGAAAAATATACTGCTTTAAGAGTTTCCTTGTTACGACAAATCTCAGAATCCAATGCATTAACTTTTTCAACAACTAATACTGACTTCATACTAAAAAATTTGGTAGCAATAAAAAACTATACCATAGAATGTCTTCTTTCTGTTTCGATATAAGAAATTCACTTATTATAAAGCAGGTATCACGAGTTAGCTGTTGTTCAGAAATTTAAAACTGACCTAATCAGTATCTATGTCAGGATTTAGATCTCTTACTTTCTCAATCAATTCTGATGGCTCGATGCCCAAGCCTCTAGCTGCTTTAAAGATAGTAACAATATTTGGAGTTCTTTCAGCACGTTCCAATAAAGAAATATGTCTATCACTTAAATCAGCGAATTCAGCTAGTTTTTCCTGAGTTAAGTTTGCTGCTTTTCTTTCAGCTCGTAAAACTAACCCAAATGCCTGTTTTAACTCCACACAAACGATTGTATGATTTTTTAATTGCAAATTCCACACACAGGCGTTTGAATTCAAATAAATATGACAAAAACTATTGGTTCCATTATTCTTCCTATCATTGCACTTATATTCTTAGGTTGTGAAACGTCCTCATCGGGTAATTATCTAAAAAATTCACGTTTACTCGTAGCGAGCGCATTACCGGAAGACTACGGTCCTCCACCTCCCAGAGACTATGAGGAAACTGAAGAACTCATTATCAGGCTAACGACAAGATATCCCCACTCTATTACTTTCCTAGATCATAGCGAAAATTCCATAAATCCGAAAGGTCCTTATAAAGCAACAGTGCCTCAAGAAAAATACTCTTCTGAGCCAATACTAGTCTGGAATACAACAAGGAGATTTAAAGCACAAAACAGTTTTGGTAATCTAGTCGAATCAGAGTATGTTTTTTCTTGGAAGGATGGTGAACTATTCTGTGTATTAAGTCCACTAACTGGCTATACCTTTTATTGAGTTTTTTTGCGGAGATAAAATCGTATTCAGCATCTAAAGATTTTTTAATCTGAATTACTAGTAGAGAAAAATGCTCCTTAAAAAAGCCGGATGATATTCGGAGATATGATTTTCCTTGTGAGATTAAAAAGAATCCAGATACGGAAAGGGTAATTAATCCAGAAGATTGTAGAGTCTTTTTCCTCATTATACCTGATGTGGTGAAATTGGAAAATATTGAGAAAATAATCTGCGAATTTGGAATTTATCCAAGGTATTCGATAGAATTGCACATAATACCCTAAAATCTCAAATTATTAGGATTTTTTTGGAATATCGCTATTTTGAGGTGATTGATTAAAACCAGAAATCGATTTAAGCTTATGTGATCCTATAAGATCTTACATTTAGCCCTCTGCCTATACCAAGGCATGGGTCAAAGGGTAGAGTGTCTATAATTGCTTAGATATTTAATTTGTCAGGGTAGAGGTACAAAAATCATAAAAGGCCCTTGCCCTCAACCCCCAATAAAAAGGCAAAAATTAGTATTTCAAAAAAGCTAATTAGCATGAAAAAATTAATTTTAATCCAAAAATGAAATAATAATTTTATATCTGAAAAATAAAAACATAATATTAGTCAGCATCAAGAGTGAGGAAAACAAAATCAAAAAAGTATTACAGTTTTTTGAGAATAATGAATATTACAAAATCAGAATGACAAAATGCTCAAGTATCCAAAAATAATAATTTTATTTGTGCGTAAAACGTCAACGCTATCTTTCTACACTTTACGACATCTGCAAAACGGACCGGGGGTGTTTTATTTTATCTTTGAGAGGTTGAATTAGCTAACCCCCATATTATACAAAAAATTCATTCCATCTATCACTCCCATCAACTCATCAATATCTACATGACACTGACTCTCGATATCATGATTTAATTTTATCTTATTAGAGAGATGCATTGATTCTGCTAAATAGTCCAAAATCGCATCAAATCTAGCCTCTTTTGAAAAATAAAGATTTCTGTCATTTTTAAATTTTACACCCAATTCCCCCTCAATTCTCTTTTCAAATTTAATAATAGTAGGCCTCGAAACATAAAGATATTTTTGAATTTTCTTCTTACTTAATCCCAATGAACAAAATACTTTTACAACAAGATAAATAAAAGCCTGCCTTTCCTTGCTAGGTCGTCCCTTCCTTTGTCCTTTGTCGGTTGTTATGTTGCTATATTTTTTCCCTAACGAATCCAGATAAATCCAATTACTATGATAAGATTGTATTGGATCAAATATTGTAGCGAGTAGATTTCCTTTGGATTTTTCTTTAAATTCAGCCCATTCTTCACCAGTCAGTTCACAAAGCTTGTCATATTTATTGCCATATTTTGATCTTATAAATCTGCAAGTAGTTAACGCAACCAAAGCATCTCTATCTTTGTATTTATCATCAATAGCCTCAAAAAAAACTGGTCGATAATCTCCATGGCCTTTTTCAACTGCAAAAAATAGATTCCGTATTCTTAATTTACGTTCTAAACATTTTGTAACAACCTCTAGTGCCTGCCAGGACAAGTGCTCCCTTTGGGGTTCAGTTGATTCTCGAAAATAAAGATCTACCACCGAACCTTCATCAAGCTCAGATATATGCTTAATAAAGCTATGAATTAATGTCGCATTCATAGCTATCTAAGATTTCTTTCTAGAAAACCTTCGATTTCCTTTAATCGAATTATGATTCGTCTACCTAATCTGACGACTTTTAATTCACCACTAGATATTTTCGAACGGAGATTCCTCTCACTTATTCCTATGTAATTAGCCGCCTCTTTTACACTAAAAATTTTTCTAGCATAAGCGTTAATATCTGAATCGTTTTGCATTTTATTTCGTTCTTCATATTCTTTTATTCTATGTTAATGTTTTCAGTTAGTTGCTTACATTTACATTTCCTAAGATATGAGCCGAAAATGCATTCCGATGAATGTAACGATCTAATTTAAGGTCCTAGATTGATGTTCATTGCAAGTACTTTTTCAGGAAAATCTCAACCATATATAACAATTTTTTTCTCAGACATTTGGGGATGAATATCAAAATACTGCTTTGCCGATTCCTTGCTCGTTAAAGCCCTGTAATGATTAAAAAGAACATTATCTCCTTGTTGATGGCCTAATTCATTGGAAGTTTTAATGGAGTCTCCATGTAGCGCATAATGATAACTACCAAAGGAATGTCTCATGGCATTTTTCTTCCAAGATAGAAGGACTTGTCGGCTTGAATTTTTTTTACCCTCAGGATCAACAAACCCGGCTTTTCTTAGAAGGTAGCTAAATCGACTAGAAAATGGGCTATTGTTTTCTGTCTTATAAATTAGGCCTTCTTTATTTTCGCACAGCGATAACCAAGCTTTCGCATTATCAGGAAGCGTCACGTTTCTGATTTTTCTTTTTTTGGCAATGCTCGCGCTAATAATCACAAACCCTTCACCTGCTCTGACATCTTTCCATTCTAGCTTCTGAAGCTCTTCTGTTCTAATGCCACAAAACAAACCCAAAGTCACGACAGGGAGCATTCCCAATTCTGGGTGATCGTAAGCTGTTTTAATCAACCTCTCACTCTCTTCGATTGTCAAAATGCCTGGTTCCGAATCATCCAATTCCGAAAATAGTTCTTTCCTTTCATAAGTGGTCATGGAATCCAGAATATTATCAAAAATATACTGCTTCTGCACTGAGTATTTAATGATCTCAGTTAAAGAAGTCAGGTAGTTCTTTTTGGTTCGATCACGTAACTCTAGGGCGTCTATCCAAAGGATAACATCTTCGATCTTTAAATTTCGAATTAGTAAGCTACCAAACTCTTCCGTTATGAGTTTCGATTTGGATCTGAACGATTTTACTGTATCAGGACGCAGTTGGCCTCTGCTAAGTAGAAGCTGCTTATGCTTCAGTAATTCAGAAATAATTTCATGAATGTATTTATCTCCACCTTTAGGGCGCATTCGTTCTATTGCAAAATCAATTGCTTCTTTGACTCCAATTCCTGCATCCCTTAATTTTGGAAGTGAATCAACGAATTCATTTCTCTCTTGCTGAGTAGAATTAAAGTAAGCTTCACCCTGCTTCTTCTTTCCCTGATTCTGTTCCTTGGCAAATGCTTCAGCTTTCTTCTGGGAACTAAATTGTTTTCTAATTCTTTTTCCCGTGGTGACCCCTTCTGGAATGTCTACCTGATATGAAATTCCAAAACTCTCCGTGCCTCTAGTATTTATCCTTTCACGGATCCTTATTCCTGAACCGATTGGATATTCATATGAATCAAGTTTGCTCATACCTGCATATTATTGCCAGATAATGCATGAACTCAATATCAATCTGCCACTAATCCGTCAATACTGGAAGATTTCAGCCTTTAAATGGCTTAAAATATGGTGCTGAGGGAGGGACTTGAACCCTCACGTCCTTGCGGACACTAGAACCTGAATCTAGCGCGTCTGCCAATTCCGCCACCCCAGCTTGGCCTATAATCTCTAAAAATGGTGGGCGGCACTGGATTCGAACCAGTGACCCCCTGGGTGTAAACCAGGTGCTCTAACCAACTGAGCTAGCCGCCCCCTGACAGAACAGAGGAAACACAAGATAGTGCGTTTTCGATTTCTAAAATCAAGCCCAAATTCTTATTTTTGCCGTAAAATCTTAATCGCCCAGATGATAGACTTTGTATTCGACCGAATCGACAAGCGCTTCCCAGCTGGCTTCGATTATATTATCGGACGCACCCACTGTACCCCACATTTCTGTGCCGTCGCTGCTCTCGATTTGCACACGGATGCGGGACTGGGTGCCTCCGGTGCCTTCCAAGATGCGCACTTTATAGTCAACCAGCTGAATATCCTTGATAACGGGGTATTCCTCTTCGAGCGCTTTGCGAAGTGCTAGGTCAAGGGCACCCACCGGACCGTGGGATTCGGCGACTTTATGATACACATTGTCACCAATTTTGAGTTTGACGGTCGCTTCAGAGAGGAGGTCGCCGCGTTTTTCCCGATTTTCGACGATTACGCGATAGTCCAGAAGTTCAAAGAGCGGCTTCTTACCTTTTATAAAGCGGTCGATCAGCAGCTTAAAAGATGCATCGGCAGCTTCATATTCGTAGCCACGGTATTCGAGCTCCTTGAGTTCCTGGATGAAGCTTTTCATCTCTGGGGATTTTTCCTCAAGCTCGAGGCCCAGGTCACGGGCTTTCATCATGATGCTACTGCGCCCGGACATATCGGAAACCAACACCCGGGTCTTATTGCCGACTAGGGAGGGTTCGATGTGCTCATAGCTGTAGCGCACTTTTTCAACTGCGTTTGCATGTACTCCACCCTTGTGGGCAAATGAGCTGGCCCCCACATAGGGCGCGCGGATATCCGAGCGGAGATTCGCCATGTCATCGATAAAGAGTGAAACATCCCTAAGCTTTTTTAAGTTGGGTGCACAATTGAGATCGTAGCCCATTTTTAAGGTAAGATTGGGAATGATGCTGGTTAAATTGGCGTTACCGTTGCGCTCACCGTAGCCATTGCATGTGCCTTGCACGTGGACCGCACCTGCACCGACTCCCGCTAGGCTCACAGCAACCCCCACGCCTGCATCATTGTGGCAATGCACTCCTACCTGTAAATCCGGAAAACGTGCTACGACCGTTGAGGTGATTTCCTTCACCTCGTCTACCATTTTGCCGCCATTGGTATCGCAGAGCACAAGTGTCTTCACACCACCTCTGGCAGCCGCTTCGAGAGTGCTCATGGCATATTCGGGATTATTGGTATAACCGTCGTAAAAGTGCTCTGCATCGTAAACCACTTCGCGTCCATTTTTTATAAGGTATGCCACCGAATCCTCGATCATCTGCAGGTTCTCTTCGGGAGTGGTGCGCAGGACCTCTGTCACATGCAGTAACCAGGATTTTCCAAAGATGGTGACAACTGGAGTCTCCGCATCGAGCAGCAATTGGATCTGCGCATCTTCTTCAACCGGTGTATTGGCACGTCTTGTGGATCCAAAGGCTGCAATTTTGGCATGACTCAGTTCAAGCTTCTTCGCTTCTTCGAAGAATGCCATATCCCGGGGATTAGAGCCAGGCCAACCGCCTTCAATGTAATCTACACCAAACTGGTCGAGCTTTTCAGCAACGCGGATTTTGGCGTTTACCGAAAAGGAAACACCCTCTCCCTGGGTGCCATCGCGTAAGGTTGTGTCGTAGATACTTACTTTGGTTTTTTCAGACATTTTATATGTTGGTTAAAGATAATAAACCAGCAAGAATTACCCGATTGGGATGTATATCACATGGGCAACGCTCGCTTCGGTTTGGTATAATGCGAGCGCTTGTTAAATAATAATGCTAATTATTTCAGCAGAGATGGACTTTGTTTGCCCAGCTGTTATCAAAAAATTCATGTGATACTCTTTCTAAACGCACAATATTGCTCTCAAAGCAAATCAAAAATAATAATAGTAAACGGATTATTTACAGCACTTAATATCTTGTAAAAGTATACACATGTGTTACTTAGAGCTTGGGATTTTAAAAAAAAATCCGATATTTAACTCAAATTTGGTGTAGATGATTAGAAAATTCCAGAAAGCGAGAGGATTTACGATTGTTGAGTTGATGATCGTAGTCGTTATCATCGGCATACTTGCTGCCATTGCTTTACCTGCTTTTTATCGCGTCCGATTGCGCACTCAATTTGGTGCATTTGCCAATGATTGCCGTTCTTTAGCACAAGGTGCTGAAAATTACATGATGGTGACGGGTCAATATCCCAGTGATACCAGCACAGGAGCGCTCCCGGATTTCAATGACTATATACGCCCCGGGATGTGGCTTGACGGCTCCCCTATCGGTGGATCGTGGGATGTTGAGAACTTTGGAATCGGCGGGGTTGCACTGATGGTCGGTGTGGACGGTCATGACCTGGATAATTCCGAACTTGCCATGCTGGATGATTTTGTGGATGACGGGGATTTATCGACCGGGGTATATCAACAATTTGGCAGCCGCTACTACTACATCGTAGAAAACTAGTTAATATATAGCGCTCACCGTTGACATAGCCATTATGCGCTATATGGCTGTATGCTGAGCATACATTAACCCTCAAATAGAGAAACCGTTTATGAAATATATATCCCTCGTGTCTGCCTGTGTCTGCCTGTCACTATTTAGTATTGCCCAAGCAAAAGCTCCGAAAGGGGATGGCTGGGTTTCCTTGTTTAACGGCGAAGATCTCCGCGGCTGGGAATCCCGCAATGGTTTCGCCCATTACACCGTGGAGGATGGTGCTATTGTAGGCCGTACTCAACTGGGAAGTCCTAATACATTTTTAACTACGTTAGAACACTATGGAGACTTCGAGCTCGTCTTTGAAGTAAAGGTGGATGAAGGCCTTAATTCGGGCGTGCAAATTCGCTCACACAGTCGTGAATGGGGTCGCACGCGCTACCATGGCCCCCAGGTTGAAATTGAATCCAGCCCAGGTCAGGGTGGTTTTATTTACGGTGAAGGCTTGATGAAGGGTTGGCTATCCCCCGAGCCGAGCATGCAGGATCGAGATCGGGCTGCGCACAATCACTTTAAGAACGGAGAGTGGAACAAGTATCGCATCATTGCTAAAGGCCCTGTTATTGAAACATTCATAAACGGAGAGCAAATCACCAAATTCGAAGATGGCGGATTACACCGAACCTACCCGCATGGCTCGATAGGACTACAAGTTCACTCTGTGCCCAGAGATAAATCCTACGAGGTCCGTTGGCGAAATCTTTATATCCGAGAGCTTTAAACCAATCGTATCGTCTATCAAGATGTCTGAAAGCAGTACTTGCCTGAATTAACTTGATATTCCAGGGCAAGTCCTATCTTATCGATTTTTTAAACAGTCGGGACGTAGCACAGCCTGGTAGTGCACTAAGCTGGGGGCTTAGGGGTCGCTGGTTCAAATCCAGTCGTCCCGACCATTTGATGAAATCGGTTTCCCGTAGGTATTCTCGTTGAAATCAAAGCGGAAATACTTTTATAAGTTATGGGTCTGTTAGCAGATCTATGAATCCTAAGGCGAATCCTACACTCACCCTTAAAAGTAATACACCTGCGCGTGTAGATGAAGGGGATGTCTTCTTGCTGGGTAACGGAAAACTGGGGATTAGTATCTACGGAGATGCGTTCGATGAAAAAATCGTCGTTAATGAGTCATCACTCTGGGCGAAATCACCCGAAAAGGCTGAATCTTTTAATGGCCTCGTAGGATCTAAGGCCGTCTGTGAAAGTATCTTAAAGCCGGATAATCCCTCACAGGGCCGACGGCTTATCAGCGAATTCACCGCACCGGCAAATGCAATGAGCCGACAATTTAGTGCAGGCATTTTGCGTATATTCTGCCCGGATCAAAAAGGACAAAAGTTAAAAAATTACCAACGCGAGTTAAATCTACAGAAAGCGATCTATAAATGCCAATTCAAATTAGCGGATTCCATTGTTAAAAGAGAAGCTTTCTGCTCTTTTTCAGATCGGGTTTTTGTATGTCGTTATGAAATTGATGGGGCTGATATCCCCAATTTGTTGGCATTTTTTGAGACCGATTATTATTCCCAACCCATCGCTCAAAAACCGGATCGTATCTTCTTGCGAGGAAATTATCCGAATGGGCCGCAATACCTGGCGGGCCTACGAGTAAAAGTGGAGGATGGAAGTGCTCATTTATTGGAAGACCGGTTTTATACGGAAAAATCAACGAAGCTGACGTTTATTCTCGGCTGCAGAACAAATGCCCATGATTCGAGTTTTGAGGAGAAGCTGCTGATCGAGCTGGATAATGCCATGGCCAAGAGCTACGAGCATTTAAAGGAAGATCATATATCGGCATTTGAGAATCTTTTCAGTGGGTTCACGTTCAGCCTCGATAATGAGCAAAACAAAAAAAACTCGAAAAAGCGGGTTAAGCAGAACACCCAAGTGCGCCTCGGGAATCGATTATTACTCGAGAATGATTCAGACATCTGGCCGTTGTACTTTTTCATGAGCCGTTACTTACTTTTGTCGGGGTTCAGCGGCAAAAACTGGGCACCGGTTTGGCCTCAGGCGGACAACTACCTGTCGTTGAGTGACTCCCTAATCAACCCGCATTCACTCGCGCTCCAAACCAAACTGGAAAAGTGCTTTCTGGGAGATGATCAAAGATTTCTGGAGAATTTGAAGCAAAATGGAACTCTGGAGGCCCGCTACCGCTGGAAATCCAATGGTTTTATTTTATACGATCAAACTGATCCATACGGTCACTGCTCACCCTCTAAGGGAGCTATGACCACCTTGTGGCCTCTCGGTGGAGTCAGCCTTTGCCTGCAACTCTGGCGCTGTCATCAATATCACCCAGATACAGACTATGTAAGCCGCATCGTGTATCCGCTCATGGAGGACACATTTCAGCTCGTTAAGAAGTTAATCCTGCTGAAAGGAGACAACCCCACCCATTGGGGACCGAGTGGCCTACCAGATGTAGACATACTCGATATTCAACCGCATGAATTACTCGATAATATCGGCAATTTATTTTTCTTACACGAGTTTTTAAACAATTTTCTACAGGCATCCGACCTATTGGGCAAAGGCGTGCAACTCTCGAACGAAATCAAGCGCTGTATGGCAAGTCTTCCCAAGGCTGAAGAAGCCCTTGTAAGTAATCAAGAAGCTTCCCCCTCGCAGCACAAAAATGATGAGGCCTACAAGCGGCTTTTCGACCTTTCAGGATTTAGCCCGCTTGAGAGTTTAAGTATTCACCGTTCTTCAAGTCAAACGGCCAAAGCCGCAAAGCGCACTTTAACTGAGATTGAGGGTAACTACAGCGATTTAAAAAGCATATTGATCGCTAAGTCGGCCCATATTTGGGCACGCCTTGGCAAAGCCGAACGCTCTACCGCTGCGCTACAGTATTTATTGAATGAGCGCACACGCTCGAATCTCTTATGCGGAGAAGCTTCAAACAGTCTGAAAGAAAACTTCCTGATCTCACGGGTATTGCTCGAGTATATTTTGCAATATTGTTCGGGGAGTATTCGCATATTGCCCTGTCTGCCGGAACAATGGGAGGTTGGTGAAATCAGTGGAATACGCATGCCCGATGATTTTACGCTACAGCTGAGATGGAAGATCAATCAATCCATCGAAGTCAATATAGTCTCTCGATCCGGCAATCCCTGCCGCATCAATTTACCTCCGAAGCTCGAAACCAAAATCAAAGAAGCAGATAAAGTTATATTTGAAGGGAAAACCCGCAGGAGCAGTCTTTCATTCAATACGATACCGGGAGAAACTTATAATATTGTAAGTCGCTACCCAAAATAAAAAAGGGAGGTGAATTCAATCACCCCCCTTTGTCTAAGTGTAGAAAATAAGTATTTTAGAAATTATTGGTTTTTGACAAATTCGGCTGCAGCGAGGATCACCTTACCACTGAGACGAGTACGGTGATCCGGATTTGCGTAGGTATAGAGAATCTTGCCATCTTTAACCAGGAATACAGCAGGCACCGGTAAGAGCTGGTGATCTTCACCCGAGCTTTTCGCAAGATCAATATCATAACCCTTTAATCTTTCGTTTACGGAATCGCTTACTCTGAAAGCGAGACCAAATGCTTTCATCGCATTAGCGGAGCTGTCTGAATACAGATCATAGCTTAAAGATTGATCCGTCGCATAATCGGGCAAACTATCGAAACGATCCGGGCTGATCCCGATAATGCGATAACCGAGTGCTTTGAGGGAAGATTCTACCTCAGCGATTTCCTGGAAGTGTCGATTACAGTATGGGCACCACCCTCCCCGGTAAAAGATTACCAAGCTCAAACCCTCCTGTAGGATGTCCTGAGTGTTTAAGGATTCACCTGTTGTCGATAAAATCTCAGCGGATGGAACTTCACTGCCAGGCAATAAGGGGCTTACCTTACCTGGGTCCTCGTTGTAGCCTGCAATAACTTGCATCGTTGCGAATGACAACAATACATTCATTGAAATAAACTTTAGGAATGACTTCATGGTTCAGATTATCCGATTAACGTCTTAAGGAGGATCTGGATTGCACTTTTGTGTATATTTTTTTCTAGGTAGTTAACAAACACTCATTTTATGTCAAAAGATCTTACCACATCCTTTGTTATCCGTACTGCCGGGGAAGATGATATCCCCCAAATTATGAAACTGATTCAGGGTATTGCCGACTACGAAAACCTGAGTCATGAAGTCGAGGCGACTCCAGAGAAGCTCAAAGCGACTTTATTTGGAGAACGACCCTATGCTGAGGTTTTGCTGGTAGAAAGCCAGACCACTATCACCGGATATGCTATATTTTTTCATAACTACTCCACTTTTCTCGCAGCACCCGGAATCTTCCTGGAAGATCTTTTTGTGAAGCCTGAATACCGGGGCACGGGCATGGGGAAGGCACTTCTTAAAAAAGTGGCACAAATCGCTGTTGAGCGTGGGTGTAAACGCTATGAGTGGAATGTGTTGGACTGGAATGAGCCTTCCATAAAGTTTTACAAAGCTGCCGGTGCCAAAATACTCGAAGACTGGTCAACGTTTCGACTAACGGGGGATGCACTCGAGACATTTGCAAAAGCAGAATAATCGTACCTTAATAAGTAGGTATTGCATGTTATGAGCGCGTCTCAAAAGAACTCTATCTATCGAATTTCTCATTATTTATTTAAATATCGCTGGCTATTCATTTTGACGCTCACGCTTGCGCTTGGGCAGACAGGCTTCTTTGTAGCGGCCCCTATGGTAATCGAGTATGTCATCGATGAGCTTGTCGGGCAGGCAAGCGTCTGGCCCCTGGTCTTTGCGGGTATCATGTTGCTCGGGTGTTATGGGCTACGCGATTTGCTGAATATGTTTCGTATCCGCGTAAATAATACGCTTGAGCAAAATGTGCTGATTGATCTACGTAAAGAGCTGCATGATAAGCTGCTGGTGCTTCCGATCTCGTTTTATGATCGGCGCAAGAGCGGCGATATCGCATCACGTGTCGTGGAAGACGTAAACGAAGTAGAGCGTGCGCTCCTGGACGGTACGGAGCAGGGAGTGACGGCGATTTTCACCCTGGTGGGGATAACAGTGATTCTCTTTGTGAAGCAACCACTGCTGGCAACCTTCATGTTTTTGCCGATTCCGATCCTGATTCTGTTGGCGCTGAATCACGCTAAAGCGACTCGCAAGAACTGGAAGCGTGTTCGCGATAGCTCAGGGCTCATGAACAGCTTGCTTATTGAGGACATCCAGGCCAACCGTCTCATTCACTCGTTTGCATTGCAGAAGAAAGAGGCAACACGCTTTCAGGGTATCGCTCGTGAGCTTAAGAAATTCACGCTCAAAGCTATGTGGCGATGGTCAAGCTACAGTTCGGGCACGAACTTTATTTCGAGCTTTGGCCTGGTGGCGGTAGTTGCCTATGGAGGATATATGCTCTATGCACGACCAGAGGCATTCAGCTATGGTGAGTTTGTCGCGTTTTTTGCGTATGCAACCATGCTGAACGATCCGCTGGGCCGACTGCATGGCATTAATCACATGCTGGCAGCGGGTAAGGCTGCTGGCGACCGCGTATTTGAAATTCTGGATCATCCAGTAGATGTGAAAAGCCCGGATACTCCCAGACCTTTCCCGAGGGAGATCAACTGCATCGAATATCGGAATGTGGATTTTGCCTATCCGGAACGCCCCGAAGTCCTGCAACGCTTTAATCTGAGCCTGAATCTGGGAGAGACTACCGCGCTGGTAGGCCATACCGGAGCCGGTAAAAGCACTGTAGCTAATCTCCTCCTGCGTTATTACGATGTGACCGGAGGGACAGTAACGATCGATGGTGTGGATGTGCGCGAGTTTGATCTTGCGGAACTGCGCAGCAATATTGGCTATGTCGCACAGGAGCCTTTTCTCTTTGATGGCACGGTGCGATCCAACATGGAACTCGCAAACCCAGAAGCCAATGAGGCGGATATTGTTGAGGCGTTACGATCTGCCCGGGCGTGGAGCTTTGTTGAAAAACTACCCGAAGGTATGGATACTCTGATCGGAGAGCGCGGAGTGCGGCTCAGTCAGGGGGAAAAGCAACGCATCACTATCGCGCGTATTTTACTGCGTAATCCACAAATTATCATCCTGGATGAGGCGACTTCCAGCGTGGATACCGAAACCGAGAAATACATCCAGGAAGCACTGGATGAGCTGACACGGAACCGCACGGTGCTGGTGATTGCGCACCGTCTTTCAACGATTCGTAGTGCGCACCAGATTGTATGCCTCGATCATGGAAAAATCCTTGAAAAAGGAAACCACGATGAGCTCATCATGAAAGACGGGCAGTATGCCAAACTCTGGAGCATCCAGGCAGATTTCATACCTGAAGGGGTTTAAGCTATGGGATCACTCAAGGAGTTCTTTGAATTTAAGGAAAAGCAAAACGAATATAGCCAAGAGACAAATCGTAGAAAAAACGAGAGAAGGGGTATAAAAACACAAACCCCTTTCGAAGATAGATCATGGGTTTATGTCCACCCACTATTAAATACAGCTTTTCGTAAATACTTCGGACCAACCCTTATTTCCATATCAATTTTATTGAGCTTAGTCTTTTTCCTAGGTATACTATTTGGACTACAGTCATCAGATATAGGGCCTTTTCCAATAAGCTTAGTTGTAGTTATAACATTTGGCGTTTTTGCCGGGTTATTTTTAGGAGGATCAACGAGCTATTTCATATTCACATTCGCAGATGTCATCCGACTGCAACGAAGTGGCCTAATTGCTGAGCAAAAAGATGTTAAAAGATACTTTCCAGGTATTACCCTTCTAATAGTCTTCCCATTAGCGATCCTATTCATTGCAATGGTCTATTATGACTTTGATTTACTGCCTTATTACCTTGGCATATACTTCATATGTTTAATTTTTGGACTCCATGTAATAAGCTATTTTATATGGATAAAGATAGCTTACCAAATTTATTTTCAGGAACTTTTAGACGAATTGGCAGATGTAACTAGCCTGCTCGTATCTAAAGACTTAGAGGTTGATTTTTATCAGAAAATCAAGGTGCAAATCAATTATCTACATGCAAAAGCAATTCCTAGAATAATCAGCAAAAAGCAATTCTCGGATTTGTTAGAGGCAGAAGAAATCTATAGAAATAGCGTAAAAGCAAAATAAAGCTATTCTTCGTTCAACACTTGTGGTTTGAGCCAGCGGTCGAGGTATTTCTTGTTGAGCAGGCGCCAGGCGACGACGAAGAAGGCCGTGAGTGGGATTGCCAGGATCATGCCGAGCAGACCATCCAGGGCAGTGCCCCAGAAAAAGATAGCGATGATGATCGTGAGCGGGTGCAACCCTGTTTGCTTGCCCATGATGCGCGGGGTGAGCACGTAGCCCTCGAGCATTTGTACTGCAATAAAAATGGCCAGTGCAATAAGCATGAGTGTCAGCCCACCATCCGGCTGAAAATACGCGATTGGTAATACTGAACCCAGACCGATAATCGTGCCAAGGTAAGGGATTACATTGAGTGCACCAATCAGCAGCCCGAGACCTATCCCAAAGTTCACTCCGGCGATTGAAAATCCGATCGCCATGAGGATACCCATGATAATGCCGATCACTATCTGCCCCCGGAAGAAGGCCACCATACTGCCCGCGAATTCACGGATGAGGAACAGCAGATCCTCGCGCCATTCATCTTTGATAAATGAGAGGTGATCATCCAAATCCTTTGTGGGATCATGATCAGACAACAGAAAGAAAAAAAGATACACTGGGACGATTGCCAGGCCTGTGCCCACTGCCAGAACGGCCGTAAGCTTTTCAAAAAAATCCTGCGCGGCAGGCAGCATTAGCTCAAATACTTTATCCGCCTGTTCGTTGAGAGCCTGTTGATATTGGATCAGGCGTTCCTCCCCGATCTGCTGCTGAATAAATGCCTGGATTTGCGGGAAACGTGTAGTGACCTCCGACCGCAGGTTTTCCCAGATCGTTGGTGCACGTTGGATAAAACTCGTGGTCTGATCAATCAATACGGGAACAAAGAATGCGAGAATCCCACCCATGACCAGCACCACCAGGAGATAAAGCAGGATGATGCTCTTAATGCGCCCGAGTTTCAACGCGCGCTGAGCCCAGGTGACAAAAGGCTTAAGGATCAATGCGAGGATGCCTGCCGTTGCTAATGGCCAAAGAACGCTCGCAAAAGTCGTAACAAAGATTCGTAGCAGCAAGAATGCCCCAAATAGGATGCCCAGAATCACTACCGCAGCCGCAAGTGCCAGCGCTGTCGTTATCAACCGTTTCTGGATGGGCGTGAGGTTCAGCGAAAATCGTTGAGGATCAGACATATTCTAGGATTCCCGAGCAAAGCACGATCTCGTACGAAAATCAAGAAATCATATATTTGAGATCCGACGTCAATGTGGGGTATGCCCAGAGCACCTCTTTAAGATCAGAGTTTTTCATACCCTGCTTGATTGCCAGTGCAAAGACATTGATAACGTCTGCAGAGCCGTGACGGAGCAAATGCGCACCCAGGATGCGATTGGTGCCATTTTCAATAAGCACTTTATAAAACCCATGCTCTTCTCCCATTCGCCTGGATGATGGCCACCCCTTTGTGAAGCCCCGGTTGATGCGGTAGTCGAGACCGGCTTCATTTGCATGTGATTCATGCATACCGACTGAGGACATCGTGGGCTGCGTAAATACTGCACTCGGGATTGCCGTGTAGTCCATCTCCTCAGACTTGGGATAGAGGATATTCTGTGCGGCCACATGTGCCTGCTTATCAGCAACTGTCGCAAGTTGTAGGCCTTGATCCGCAACATCGCCAATGGCAAATATATCGGGATTGGATACTGTGCACATGTAAGGGTCTACGTGGATTCCTTTTTTGGAATATTCGACTCCTGTATTTTCAAGTTTCAGGTTCTCGACATTGGGTATGCGACCCCCCGCAGAGATTATGAGGTCCACCTCACACATGTTCCCCTTTTTCGTAAAAACATCGAAGTGGTCGTCGTGTTTCACGATCTCCGTGGGCTCGTTTTCGAGTTCGAACTCGATGCCAATATCCCGGGTAGCCTGGATCAGGTGATTCACGCATTCCGGTTCAAATCCCCGTAACGGTTGTGCACTCCTATGCAGAATCGTAACCTCAGCCCCTGCACGACGTGCGATGTGACCAAATTCGAATGAGATATAGCCGGCACCGATGAAGAGAATGCTCCTGGGCATTTCGTCCATATAAAGGAAGTAATCACTGATCTGGGCGTGTTCCGCACCCGGTATGTTCAGAGGACGCGGGCGTGCACCGGTGCCGATGACGATTTTTTCACCTTCCAGGAGCTCTCCGTTTACGTTGACAATTTTATTCGCTTCAAAAAATGCACTCCCGTGATAGGTATCAACGCCCCAGCCTTTGAATTTGTCCTCAACGGCTTCTGAGAGACCATCCGTAAAGTCTTCACGGAGTGCCATCAGGTCCTTCCAATTCACGCTGCCTTGCCCATCCAGACCTTTGCCGACCAGATTGTTAAACATCTGCAGCGCCTCTGAATTGGCAACCAAGTATTTTTTAGGCTGACAGCCGCGTAGTGCACAAGTGCCCCCATAGGGTATCTCATCGATCACCGCACATTTTTTACCCGCCCTAACAAAGTCCAACAAAGTATGCGAGGCAGTACCGGTACCAACAACGACGACATCGTATTTCTTCGTTTGCATGTTGTTTTTCTAAATTTAGCGAATGGCTGACGATTTGATAACCACCATCTTATCCTGCCACATATCTTCCATCGTATACGGGATACCACCCGTGCCGTGGCCCGATGTCCTGCGACCGGCAAAAGGCATCCAATCCACACGAAAGGCGGTATGGTCGTTCACCATGACAGCTGCGGCATCCAAACGCTCTGAAAAATAGATGGATTGATCGAGGCTTGATGTAAACACCGATGCCTGGAATGCCACGTCGAGGGAATTCGCACGTTCAATCGCATCGTCCGAGTCACTGTAAGAATAAAGGCAGGTCACGGGTCCAAAAATTTCCTGAGTGCTAACCTTAGCATCTGGAGATGGATTCACCAGGACTGTAGGGCTGTAAACGGTTTCTGAAATTGTACTTCCTCCGACCGGGCATTCGGCTCCAACTTCAATTGCTTCAGCAACCCACTGGTGTACACGCTCAACTTCTCGCGGTAGGATGAGCGGCCCGGCCTCTGTAGAAACTTCGAGCGGGTCGCCCACTTTGATATTGGATACCGCCTGAACGTATTTGTTTTTGAAATCTTCGAAGATCGCTTCGTGCACGAATATCCGCTGTACCGATACACACACTTGGCCCGCATGGTAGTAGCCACCCTTAACGAGCGGCGCGATTGCGGCCTCATAATCTGCATCCTGCGCGACAATTACCGGAGCGGCACCCCCATGTTCGAGTGCGCAACGCGTTCCGGGTGCAAGTTTTGAACGGAGCATCCACCCTACCCTTGCAGATCCTATGAATGTAAAGAACGCCACACGGGGGTCTGTCACGAGTTTCTCCGAATCCTCATTGGTCAACAAAGCCACCTGGCACCATTCCTCGGGCAAGCCCGCCTCATATAACAATTCGACCAATCCGATGCAGGACAGCGGGGTAGTCTCCGCAGGTTTCACAATGACCGGGCAGCCGGTAGCCACTGCTGGAATGGCCTGGTGCACAATCAGGTTGAGCGGGTGATTAAAGGCACTCACAGCGACGACCGGGCCGATAGGCTCCTTGCGGGTGTAGGCCATACGCCCTTCTGAAGCGGCATTGATACCCATCGGGATCTCACGCCCCGTTTCAGACTTCAATACCTCTATCGCATTATGGATGCCGGCTACTGCGCGATCCGCCTCCACGAGCGCATCCGTAAGGGGTTTGGCCCCTTCCTTCGCGATGGTTTCGGCAAAACTTTCGCGCGAATCAGTGAGCAACTTCGTGGCTTTTTCGAGAATCGCAATACGCTGCGGTTTTGGCAGGGGACCTTTTTTGTGTAGATCATGCGCGGTTTGCAGCCAATGCTCCACTTCTTCGGCTGTATTATATGCAAGCTCTGCGATTTCGCTCAGGTCATACGGCGAGTAAACTTTAAAAGTGCTCATACTAATTAAATCAGGCAGGTTTTTTGAGCGAGTTCTTCATGAAGCACCCGATGATTTTCTGAGTAATCAACAGGTAGCTCTACCAGTTGCACCCCACCCTCTTCAAAGCAACGCTCGAGAGTTGGGACAAATTCCTCGGTCGAGTGGATTCGGGTGCCCTTGGCTCCGTAGCTTTCCGCATATTTCACAAAATCCGGGTTACCATATTCAAGGCCCCAGTTTTCAAAACCCATACCCTGCTGTTTCCACTTGATCATACCGTAAGCATTATCGCGCAAAATGAGCACCACGATATCCATATTCAGACGCACGGCTGTTTCGAGCTCCTGCGAGTTCATCATAAAACCGCCATCCCCACATACCGCCATCACGCGGCGATCCGGATAAACCATCTTCGCTCCCATGGCAGAAGGCAAACCCGCACCCATTGTCGCGAGTGCATTATCCAGCAAAAGCGTATTCGGCTGATGGCATTCGTAATTGCGGGCGAACCAGACCTTGTAGATACCGTTATCGAGCGTTACGATACCGTCATCCGGCATAACGCGACGCACATCAGCGACAAATCGCTGCGGGATCATCGGGAAGCGCGGATCATTATCAGACTCGTGGATATGTTCGTCATTGGCTTTGTTAACGCGCTCAAAGTAACTGTAGTCCCAACCCCGCTGGGTATCGATGAGCTCGGCCAGATAATTCATGGAAGATTCAATATCGCCTACGACTTCCAGCTGCGGGAAATACACAGGGTCTACCTTTGCCGGGAAGTAATTCAGATGGATTACCGTTTTTGCTCCATCATGCTGCATAAAGAAAGGCGGTTTCTCAATCACATCGTGCCCGACATTGATGATGAGATCTGCGCGTTCGATTGCGCAGTGGATGTAATCATCCTGAGAAAGGGCAGCCGTGCCCAGATATTTAGGGTGACGCTCGTCGATTGCGCCCTTGCCCATCTGGGTATTGCAGAAATAGATCCCGGTTTTTTCAACAAAGCTGCTCAGCGCACTGCAGGATTCATGGCGATTACCCCCTGCCCCAATCAGCAGAAGTGGACTTTTTGCCTGGTTAATGAGCTCTGCAGCCTGTTTCACAACGGACTCTGCTGCACGCGCATATTTGCGGGTAGATCGGGTAAATAAGTCCGTATCGGTTGCAGTTTCTGCTGCAATGTCTTCGGGCAGCTCAAGATAGACGGCACCGGGCCTCTCCGTCTTAGCCAGTCGGAAAGCTTCTCGGGTGAAGCTGGGGATGTTATTGGCATTGACGATTTGCTTCGACCATTTAGTGAGGGGTTTCATCAGGTCTACCACGTCCAGAATCTGAAATTGTCCCTGCTTACTGGATTTGATCGGCTTCTGACCGCTGATCATAATCAGGGGCATGCCACCGAGCTGTGCGTAAGCTGCAGAGGTTACGAAGTTCGTCGCCCCCGGTCCAAGCGTAGAAAGCGCGACACCGGCCATACCGGTAAGCCGGCCCATCGTGGAGGCCATAAAGGCAGCTCCCTGCTCATGACGGGTCAGTACTAGCTTGATTTTGGAAGTGCGCAGAGACTCCAGGAAATCCAAATTCTCTTCGCCGGGGACACCGAATATGTATTCAACTCCCTCGTTTTCGAGGGCCGCAATAAATAAGTCTGAGGCTTTCATAGGCTATGTGCTTGGTTAGTATTGTATATGGATCATGGAATGCCGGTGAAGTCGAACTCAGAAGTGTGACAAAACCGACTGCGTTTGCCCAGTTGTAACGAAGCCGAGCCCAAAATCATTGCAAATTGGGTAGTGAAAATGATTTTTGAGCCACGAAATACCATAATTTCATTAATAAATCATTATCACTAGCTCACATTTTCCCTTGCATTTTTGCGCCCCTTGTTAACTGCTATCTGCTATGAAAGCACGTGCACGACATATCCTGGTAAAAACTGAAGACGAATGTAATACCCTCAAATCCAAAATTGAAGGCGGTGAAGACTTTGCGACAATGGCAAAGCAATTCTCACAATGCCCTTCCGGACCCCGATCTGGTGGCGATTTAGGTGAGTTCTACCAGGGGCAAATGGTGCCAGAATTCGACAAAGTGGTATTTAATGACGAAGTGGGCGTTGTGCACGGGCCCGTGCAAACCCAATTCGGCTACCACTTAATCGAGATCACACAACGCAGTTAACTAAAGCGGCCTTTTAGGCGGCGCCATAACCGCACGCAGTGCTTCTGTAAACTGCTTTTGCTGTTCTTCGTCCAGGATTTTCCGTACGGAGCGGTCCATCGATTTGCGTGAACCCTGCATACGGACACGTAACTCCTGCATTTGAGAACGACTGGCTCCTTCTTCGCGGAGTTTCTGCATTTGCCCGCGAGTGCTCATACTCTCAATGATAAAGCGGGCTACGGGTTTAAGCATCTCCTGGGATTGCTCTTCAGTCAGATTATCAATCTGGTCATAGAGCTCGGTAATGCGATCCGTGAGTATTTTATTGATTCGTGCTTTTTGCTCTTCAAACGAAGGTTGAGAGCCGACATTGGCGCTCAGGAACAAGGTATTGAATACCAGGCATGTGACTGCAATAATCAATCTAGTTCTATTCATGGGTAGGGGGGTAATTATCAATTAGTGATTATTAATAATTAGTTTAGAGCATTTTATAGCTTTTGCCAGAGAAAAAAGTGAAAAACTACTCAAAGCATTGAGTAAAAACTGAGCTCACTTGATTTCTGATAACTCATTGGTTTCCAAAAGAGCAATTTACTTTAGGCTATTGCCTTAAATTACAGAAGCGGTTCAAGCAACAACCCCTACAGCAAAAAGATATAAACTGCGCTAATGGCTGGTACTATGATGCTCTTTCAGTAAGTCCCGGCCGAAATCACCATCGAAATCACGCCAAACCGTGTGTGCGTGGTTAGCATTGCGTTGGACATTATCATATTCGATCAGGAATGTCGGGCCCTGGATGCGCCAGTAGTGCCCCCCGTCGAGGGACGTACTGCCCGCCCACGCAAAGCGAATGGTATCCATACCGGCTGCTTCAATTCTTTCCCAACGTTCAACCGCAATGGAGCTATACATGCTATCGAGATAAAGCTGGATCAAATTTTCGAGTATGTTGCGTTGGTCCTTGGACATGCCTGCATAGGTGACACCCTTGTCCTCGAGACGACGCGCCACACTGTCGTCTGTTGTGAGAATATCACTCGGTGCGCGGGTCGCGTAGATGGTCTCATCTTTTTGCCGAGGTGAAAGTGAGTCGAATAACTCCTTGGCAAGGGTGATCTCCTCGTTCAACAACTCAAGGCCTTCATGAGGCCCCCCTGGAACAATAGCGGGATTGGAGCCGTAGAATAGAGGAACCGGTGCAAGTTGATCACCGACAAATGTGAAATTTAGTGAGAGATGGTGCCCCTCGAATCGCCAGCTCCACTCATGGTCCGCCGAAGGTTCCCCAAAGATGCTCAAATAGTAGAGGCCAGGGTCCCGCCAGTCCTGCCCATCGTAATCCCGCAGGACAGATTCCAGGATGATGACCTCACGTGCCTTGCGCTCGCCCATATCACTTAAATGCGAATCTACGAATTTCCAGAGTGATTTCTTTTGAGATTTATCCAACTCATTCAGGGATAGGCCCTGACGATCTCCGGGAAGATAGGTCCACTCCTCCCGACTTGCATCGGAAAACATATACTGGGCCTTTGCTTTTTGTTCGTCGGAGAGAGTTTCCAGAAACGCTGATGCTAAAGTGACGGATCGGTGAGAGGGGTGCGTGTGTGCAGCGAGCCCATAGGCAAGAATATAAACAGATAGGAATAATAAGAGTAATTTCATAGGGATAAGGGTAAAAAATCAGTGATCGACGGCCTCTTCAATTTGAACAGCAGGGCCCGCATATTCAGGCTCGCGTACTTCGTCAATGAGTTGTTTGGTGGCATCGCTCGGGCCTTTCGTAAATGGCGTAAGGCCCAGGGTGACTGCAAAATTCACAAGCATACCGATTGTACCAATACCTTGTGCGCTGATGCCCGTTTCAAATACACCGAACGTCCATGTAGGCATACCGAAGAAGACATTGGCGATGATGTAAAAACCGGTAAAGGTGATCCCGGCGATCATGCCGGCAATCGCGGGGATGGTCCCCACCCGCTTACTGAATATCCCCAGCACAATCGCGGGGAAAAAACTGGCCGCAGCAAGCCCAAATGCAAATGCTACTACCTGACTTACAAATCCCGGCGGATATATACCGAAAAGTCCAGCGATGATTACAGCAACACCGATTACCCCGCGCCCTACCAGTAGGCGCTGCTTTTCAGTCGCTTTGGGGTTAAGAATGCGGAAATACAAATCGTGTGCGACGCTGGAGGATATCACCAATAGCAAACCGCTTGCAGTAGACAACGCGGCTGCCAATCCGCCGGCTGCAACGAAGGCAATCAACCAATTCGAGAGTTCGGCCATCTCGGGGCTCGCGAGCACGATAATGTCACGGTCTGGACCGGCAAGGCCAAGCTCTTGCATGACGAGCCGTCCGTCTGATCCGGTGGCACCCTGAGTATCGATCCATTTCTGATGCTCCAGGCGGATGTTGATCAATTCATTCGATGAAAGCTTGCCACTACGAAATACCTCATTGTCTTCCCGCGCGGTGTAGCGGATGATGCCGTCCCCATCGTCCAGCCAGAGAATCAAGCCCGTCTGCGACCAGTTCTCATACCAGGAGGGCAAGTTCTCCTCGGACTGCCCGTTGAGGCTTGTCAGCATATAATAGCGTGAAAATCCGGCAATGGCCGGAGCGGTCAGGTATAGACCACTGATAAATAACAGTGCCCAAAACGCACTCCAACGCGCCGCCCGTACATTTTTTACCGTGTAGAAGCGCACAATCACGTGAGGTAGACCCGCAGTGCCTACCATGAGTGCGATGGCTACAAAAAGTACGTTCACCTTGTCCCAGCTACCGACAAAGGTATCCGTATAAGAATTAAAGCCGAGATCCTGCCCGATCTGGTTGAGCTTGGTCAGCAGAAATACACCGGCCTCTCCCGCAATTTCGGGTTTGATTTCAGCGCCCAAACCCGCTTGGGGAAGAAAAGTGCCCGTTAGTTTTATGGAAATCGCTATGGCCGGAACCAGAAAAGCGGTGATCAATACCCAATATTGAGCCACCTGCGTCCAGGTAATACCTTTCATGCCCCCCACAGTTGCATAGATAAACACAATTGCCATACCGATGATGACCCCGATATTGATGTCCACCTCCAGAAAACGGCTGAAGACCACACCCACACCGCGCATTTGCCCGGCTACATAGGTGAAGCAGATAAATATTGCACAGACAACCGCTACCAGACGCGCGATGTTACTCTCATAGCGATCCCCTACAAAGTCGGGCACCGTGAAGTGACCGAATTTCCGTAAATAGGGCGCCAGGAGCAGCGCCAGGAGCACGTAGCCACCTGTCCAGCCCATAAGATAAACGCCACCGGCATAGCCCATAGTAGAGACCAGGCCTGCCATGGAAATAAAGGAGGCTGCGCTCATCCAGTCCGCAGCGGTAGCCATACCGTTCGCACTCGCGGGTATACCTCTACCCGCTACATAAAAACCCTTGGTATCCGATACGCGGCTCCACCAGGCGATCCCAATATACAGCGTAAAGGTAACACCCACAAAAATGTAAGTCCATCCCGTGATACCCATCTTACTTACCCTCCTTTATATTTTCCTCACCGGTGGCGAGCTCCACATGGTGGGTATCGTCCAGACGATTCATGATAATGGCATATACCAATATAATGAGAACAAAGCCGATGATACTACCTTGCTGGGCAAACCAGAATCCGAGCGGGTAACCAGTTCCCGGAAGGTTAAACTGGTTGAGCCAATCCGCCCACAAGATGCCACAACCAAGGCCCAGTAACATCCAAAGCAGGAGTAGTAAGCTCATGACTCTTAAATTTTTTTGCCAGTATTTCTTAACCAGCGACGGCTTGGGATCTTCAGTAGGGGTAGTTTGCATGATAAGTGATTTTTGAAAATGCTTCGATGTAAGGATTAGTCAATATTGATTCATAGGCGGCTAAAAGTTTCATTTCCACCAATGCTAGCCTCTTTTAACGATGGTGGTATGGGAGTTTGGCATTTCCGAAGGGTAATCGAGTATATAATGCAGGCCCCGACTTTCCCTGCGTTGCAATGCGCACTCTACTACCAATTCGGCTACCTGTATCATATTGCGCAACTCGATAAGCGGAGTCTCTAGTTTAAAGTTCCAATAGTAGTCGTTAATCTCACGTGCCAGATTCTGGATCCGGGTGCGCGCCCGTTCAAGGCGCTTCGTTGTACGCACGATGCCCACGTAGTCCCAAAGAGCCCTTTTGAGTTCATCGAGACTGTGAGCGAGGACGACACGCTCGTCCGAATCCTGAACATTGCCATCCACCCATTCCGGCACTTCCACCTTAGATAGGTGATTCTCATCCAAATACTGAATAACTGAATCTGCACCGCGGTGAGCCATGACCACTGCTTCCAATAGTGAATTGGAGGCCAATCGGTTGCCACCATGCAATCCTGTGTAGGAAACCTCTCCACAGGCATAGAGACCATGGAGCGAGGTTTCGGCACTGAGGTTCGTGCTGATGCCCCCACACAAATAGTGCGCAGCCGGGACTACGGGAATGCGGTCCTTAGGCGGGTAGATACCCTGTTTTTCACAAGCCGCCAGGATGTTCGGGAAGCGGGATTTAAAGGTATCCGGATCGATCTTACTGCAATCCAGCCAGCAGTGCTGTTCTCCGGTTTTTTTCATTACGGAGTCTATCGCACGAGCCACAACATCCCGCGGGGCCAAGTCCTTCAGGGGATGATAATCCTTCATGAAGGCACGGCCGCGATGATCCCTGAGAATGGCACCCTCTCCTCTTACAGCCTCGCTCACGAGGAAGCGCTCTCCGGTTGTGGAAAAAAGCGCGGTTGGGTGAAACTGAATAAATTCCATGTTTTTAATATCCACCCCTGCGCGGTATGCCATGGCAATCCCATCTCCGGTAGCGATGGATGGGTTCGTTGTATATTGATAAACATAACCGATTCCCCCCGTCGCGAGCATAACTGATTTTGCACGCAGAGTGATCACCTGATTCTCATTTTCATCGTAGGCGTAGAGGCCTACCACACGGTCGTCGATTTCGTTGGTGGTATACCCAAACTTTTTAATTTTGCGCAGGGTGATCAGATCGATCGCTACGAGATGCTCCTTAATTTCTATATTCTCATGCGCATTAATGGCATCGAGATAAGCATTTTCTATGGCCTTGCCGGTCATATCTTCCACATGGAGGATGCGGCGCTTCGAATGCCCGCCTTCTTTACCGAGCGACATACGTCCATCTTCCAATCGGCTAAACTCTACTCCAAGCTCCATGATCTCCCGGATACGGGACGGGCCGTCACTAATGACCTCGCGCACTACCGAAATATCACAGAGACCGGCCCCTGCATTTAGAGTATCCTCGATATGGCGCTCAAAGTCATCCGACTCTGAGGTGACGCTCGCTATCCCTCCCTGGGCGTAGTTCGTGTTGGACTCATCCCGACCCTTTTTAGTGACTATGCAGGTGCGATAGCCGGCTTGAGCGACCTTTAATGCAAAGCTCAGACCTGCGATTCCACTGCCGGCCACAATGACATCATAATCCATACTTTCGGGGGTAGTTTAAATGCTCACTATGGGAAGGCGACTGCTGAAAATCAACCCTCAATATTATCGATCAACCGCGTTTTCCCCAGATAGATCGCACCTGCCAACAAGGTTTGGCCGGTTTTCGCTTTTTCAGGTGTTTTGAGTGTGAGGCGATCTACGACTTCGAGGTAATCGACTGTGATCATTGCATAATGGCTCAAATGAGCGCGCATCACCTGCTGAACCTTAACCGGATCCAGGTTGCCATTCTTGATTTCTGATAATCCTAACTGAAGGGCCTGAAACAGCGCCGGTGCGACTGCTCGCTCCTCCGGATTGAGATATGCATTGCGCGAACTCATCGCAAGCCCGTCCGCCTCCCGATGTGTGGGTACTCGCACGATTTTCAGAGAAAAATTCAGCTCACGGACCATTTTCTCGATCAGCGATACCTGCTGGGCATCTTTTTGGCCGAAAAAAGCGATATCCGGCCGAGCGAGATTAAACAGCTTTGCGCAAACGGTAAGCACCCCGCGAAAATGACTGGGCCGGCTGATTCCGCACAAGCCCTGACTAGCACTTTCTTCAATGATGTAGGTGGTATGTTCCGGCAGATACATTTCTGCATTGGAGGGTGCAAAAACGGCCGCAGCCCCAAGGGATTCACATTTTTGAAGATCACTCTCCATATCACGGGGATAAGCCTCGAGATCTTCATTTTCCCCAAACTGGGTGGGATTCACAAAAATAGTGACCAGCGTAGAATCCGTTTCTGCTGTTGAAGCGCGAATTAAATCCAAATGTCCTTCATGCAGGTAGCCCATTGTAGGAACGAGGCCTACCGATTTACCGGATTCCTTCTGCGAGGCCACCCACTGCATGAGTTGCTCAATTGTATGAAGTACGAACATTATCTGTAATTATGAAAGTGCCAAAATGATCGCAACCGTCATGAGTATAGCGCCCAGGATACGCCGCATCATCACACCTGCCCCTTGAGACTTTTCCTGATTTGCAAACCAATGCCCGATCAGCCAAACCAAGACTACTGAGAAGATTCCACGTGAGCTGTAAATGATATTTACGATAGTCGCTTCTCCATATTCCGCCAAAACGTATGCCATCCCTATAGTTTGCGCCGAATAAAGGACACTGCCTCCTATTAACCACTTCCATGAACTAAGGGTGATATCCGACAAAGGAGACTTAAACATCGGGATGAGGGTCACTGACATGAACCCAAGCAAGCCAAACATAAGTGCGATCAAACGCTCATAGCGGATTTGCTGACCATAAAGCTGCACGAGAACATCCGTTAATGCAAAAAACAACGCGCTCACAATCCCCAAAACCACTGAAGGCATCAACCGTTTACGCTCTGCCTTGGCAGATCCACGCATCAGAAATATTGCCAAAATACTCAGAATAGCCCCCAACCAAACGAGTGGCCTCGCGACAGAATCGAGCAAAAAAATGCTGAGTAATGCCACAAAAATCACCTTGAGACCCATTATTGGGGTAAAGACACTGAGATCACCACGATGTATGCCCAGGCTCGTGAATAACTGGCCTAGAAAAAATCCAACCGCCATAATGAGGCTCGCCCAAAATTCAGCCATAGTGAAACTAAAGCCGATCGGTATCCAAAAAAGGGCAGCCATCAAACCACAAACAATATTGATGAAAAAAGTGGTACGCCAGGGTCCCACACCCGCGTTAGAGGAGGATTTAAGGCACAAAGTACTTAAAGAATAGGTAATTGCTGTAAGCAATGGGATAATGTAGACGGCCTGCATAGTGATAGAAATATCAGTAGAATTGTAATTTACTAAGGTGTCCAGCACCGAAAATGGGGCTTTCTATTCACTCGGTTAACAATAAGCAACACGCTGAAAGATTCGCTTAACAATTTTCTAAACTTGCACTCTTTCGCAGCCGACTAATTGGCACTGAGGAAGGAAATAATATGAATCTAGCAAATCTTATCAACAATCAGAAGATGGGAACAAAAGTCGCTGGAGGCTTTGGAATCATCATTTGTATTACTCTAATTCTGGCAGCTGTCGTGGGTATTAAACTGATCAGTATCAATCAGAGCTCAGTCAAGCTGGCCAAGGGCTATGCCCCCGAAGTCGATTATGCGAGTACCCTGGAACGCCATTTTCAGCAAGCACTTTTTGCCAATCGAGGTTATGCCTACAGTGAGCAGTTGCGTTTTTTCGAAGAAGGGCAGAAAGAGTTTGATAACTCATTGAAAGCAATTGCTAAACTTGAACAGTTAGGTCGTGAGGAAGACTACCTGGTTAAACTCAATTCTACGATTGGGGATACCCGTTCGAACACAGAACAGTATCGAGAAATGATGCACCAAACCAAATCGCATATTGATAATATCGCTCAATTTCGAACTCAAATGGATGAGGCCGCTGCCACCTTTGTAACGAACAGTGATTCCTTTTTGGAGGGACAGCGCACGGCGATGCAGAAGGATTTATCTGAAAGGCAGATTAAGATACAGCTTATCAGTGAACTCATCTCAGAAGGCAGTAAGGCCCGGGTACTCAATTTTAAGGCCCAGGCGATGCAGGATAATACTCTTTTTCAGGGTGCTCAGGAAGCCATGGATAAGGCCTACAAGCTTGCCGATGATACACTGGAGTATATTCGGCTACAAGAGGATAAACAAAGTATCGCAACGATTAAAAATGCGATCACTGAATATAAAAACAGCATTGAGCAGTTTTCAAATTCATCAGATCCCAGCCAACTGGAAGTCTTGAGGGCCAATATGGATGAAGCGGCTGCAACCTTTGTGAAAGTATCTGACATTTTCCTGAAAGGACAGCAGGAAAAGCTACAAACCGACATCAACGAGCGCAGTCGTAAGATGGAGCTTGCCACCGAGATCGTTTACCTGGGCACGAAAGCACGCGTCAATAATTTCAAAGCACAGTCCACCCGTAATATTGAACTTTTTGAACCCGTCTTTGAAGCTCTGGAGATGGTCCCCGCTACGGTTGATGAAATGTTTCTCATAACCCGTAAGGCCGAAGATATCGCAATGCTTAAGGAAGTAGTGAGTTCCAGTGAAGTTTATGCAACTGCCGTAACCAACTATGTAGATGAGTGGAATGCCCTGCAACAACTTGAACAAGATCGCCTGATCGTAGCAGGCAACGCTCTTAAGGCAGCCCAAGATACATCCGCTGCAGCCATTTTGGAAACTGAGGAAATCGCAGCATACACAAACGATTCACTTACACTTGCAAAAGTCATGCTTATCATCGGTGTGGTTATCTCTACGGTAATCTCCTGCATTTTAGGATTTGTCATTATTCGCAGCATTACCGGACCTCTGCAGAAATTGGTTGCCCATATTCGCAAAGTCGCTTCCGGCGATTTGACCGAGAATACTAACATCGAGCAAAAGGATGAAATCGGAGATCTTGCGAAAAGCCTGGATGAGATGACCTCGAATTTGCGGACGATCATGCAGGAAATCAGCGAAAACTCCTATAGCCTGTCTTCAGCTTCCACGGAATTGTCGGCAACGTCTTCGCAGCTTGCCTCAAGTTCCGATGAGATGACTGAAAAATCAAGCAATGTAATGGCTGCAGGGGAACAGCTCTCCTCAGGTATGGACACCATATCCAGCGCAACCGAGGAACTCTCGCAGTCTGCCAACGAAGTGGCCTCAGCAGTCGAGGAGATGACATCCACGATTGGTGAAATTACCCGTAATTGCCTGAGGGAGTCTGAGATTGCCCGCAACGCAAGCGAAGAATCCAATCAAACTCAGAAAGTCATGAGTAACCTGAAACTGGCTGCTGACGAAATCGGAAAGGTTGTTGAGTTAATCACGAATATTGCCGCGCAGACCAACTTACTCGCGCTGAATGCAACTATTGAGGCAGCCAGTGCCGGAGATGCAGGCAAAGGCTTCGCCGTAGTTGCAAACGAGGTTAAGGAACTTGCCCGACAAACCAGTGAGGCAACCGAGCAGATCTCCAGCAAAATCCAGAGTATACAGTCCAGCACGCACGAGTGCGAAAAAGCGATTTCTCACGTAACGGGGATCATCGATGAAGTCAGCCAGATTTCGGATACGATTGCCAGTGCAATTGAAGAGCAATCCTCGACGACTGCCGAAATTGCTAAGACCATTACCTCAGTATCTACATCCACAGAAGATGTGGCCAAACAGGTGCATGAGTCAGCAACGGGAGCTAAGGATGTCTCCAGCAATATCCACTATATCAATAACTCTGCAGTGCAGGTTTCAAGTGGAGCCAGTGAGACCAATAATAACTCTGAGTCCTTGGCGACCATGGCTGAGCAATTGAATAAGATTGTATCTAAATTTAAAATCGAAAAAGCAGCCTAAAATACTCAACTATAACTCTTAAAGGAAGCCAGGCATTCAGATTGCCTGGCTTTTTTTGGTTATGAGGATTAAATTCATCGAAGCTTTTTTTTTTGAAAAAATAGTTCTTGCAAATACAACACTTGTTGTTTTTTATCTTATTTACAACAGATGTTGTATGAAAAAGAAATCCATTAAACTCTCCAAGCTCGAACTCCAGGTAATGCGCCCTTTTTGGTCAAACCCAAGTATGACTATCAGAGAAGCCGCAGACACCCTGGCACAACTCCAGGATGATCCCGGATATTCAACCGTACAAACAATCGCAGGCCGTCTCGAAAAAAAAGGCGCGCTCGTGCGGATCAGCAAAGTAGGGAACGCCTGGCTATTTAAGGCAGCAGTTGAAAAGGAGTGTGTCGTTAATCGCATGCTGGATGAAATCATTACATTACTGGATGGGGCTCCCAGCCCCATTTTATCCCATCTAGTTGAATCTGAGAAAATTGGTGAATCCGAATTAGAAGAAATCAGGCGGATGATCACAGAAAAAGAAACCAAGGAAGGAGAAAGCAGGGATGAATAATTATTTAAATCTTTTCTTATACCATCTCATAGAATCTACCATCTGGTGCCTCCTATTTATATTAATCGCGCGCCTATTTAGTGAGCGAGAATCCAGTATTCGCTGCTGGATTTATCGCATTGCATTGCTCAAGTTTGTCTTCCCGAGTGTATTGTTGGTAAATTTTCTGCATTTGAGCCCTACCGAAGAGCTCGTACCGATAATGACGGTCGTTGTATCGCCGCTGGACGGGATGAGCTACGCAGAACCTACCACCGCGAGTATTCCTTATCTGCTGTATGCGTGGATTGCAGGCATTCTTGTTTTGTCGGGGCGTGGGATCATCACACTGACACGTTTTTCACACAATCTACATCAAGAGCAAAACCCGTTTGCCGGGCGTTGCAGCCAAGTCTTGTCGGATACGTTAAAAACGGCCCATAGGTCAGCACAGCATCTACAAGGATATTTTGTGAAATCAGGCCCTTCCATCGGTCTTTATGGAATTTTTCGACCCAGAATAATCGCCAAACCTGAGTTTTTGGAGATTCTCAATGACAAAGAACTAATCGCTGCTTTTCAGCACGAGCTAGCACATAGGCAACGCCAGGATAATCTATGGAGTATCATTTATGGAGGTATCACCAGTATTTTTTGGTTTCACCCCATTGTGTGGTATCTCAAGAAGCGGATATTGATCGAGACGGAGAAAGCCTGTGATGAAATGGTCATCACCGCTGGACAAGCCTCAAACACCTATGCGCACTGCCTGCTAAAAGCAGCAGAATATACTCATAACAAGAGTTATTTTTACTCGGTTGCATTGTCGGAGACATCCATAAAAACGCGGGTTTCCAATATAATCCAGTATCAAAAAAGAAATCGAAATCATATGAAAATTATAGCTATTGTCATTGCAGCCATTACTCTGATCAGCGGGTCGTTCACATTACTAGCCTCAACTGAGGGTCCTGTAAAAAGGTTCATCGCGGACAAAGACTTTTACGCCATCGATGAACTGGATGTCGCTCCGGAAGCAACTCACAGAGAAGAGCCCCGTTACCCCTACCATCTTCGCAAGGAGAACATAAAAGGAGAGGTCACTCTCAACTTCATAATTGATCCGGAAGGCAATGTGAGGAATATATCCGTGACTTCAGATCAGGCGAGTAACCCTGACTTTATCGCCCCTTCGGTGGAGGCACTGATGCGATGGAAATTCACTCCGGGTCGGGTAGAAGGACGCCAAGTGAACGTAGCCAGCTCGATCACTCTGAAATACACAACTAATCCAGATAAAGATCACGCTATTATAGGCCTTGAAAAGTTAGCAAGTCTGGATGACAAAAAATCACAGCTGCTTTATCGCAAATTCATCCAAAAGCTGGAAAGAAGCAAACAACTGGAGAAAGAGCAACAGCAGAAAGTCAGGCTTGAGGTACAAGCTGCAATCCTTGAGCATCTCAAGAAAATGGATGAGAGGAGCGAACGTGAGGAGGAAGCGACTCGATTATAATTTGTTTCTGGGAAGAAAAACGATCACGTGAGTAGGCGTGGTTTATGGGGTCGGTTTCTTATTGGGATATAAGCAAACCGACCTTCACGTTTTTCAAGTAATGAACTACCAGATTAATCGGGCATCGCCGGGTTCCAGGCTTCCTTCGGGGCGCACTTCGGTGCCCTGTATATCTTTAAATCCGTCGCCTAAAATCTTGCGATATTCATCTGCGGCTTTCTCAAGCTCAGCGACCACCTCGGGAAATTTTTCGACCACGTTCATTGTCTCACTGATATCGTTATCCAGGTCATAAAGAGCATATTCGGCCATTGCTGAATCATAGAGTACCGGACGCCGGTTCGCACCTCCGGGGCGACCCTTTAATGTGCGATAGCTATGGGGAAATACGAGCTTAAAGCGCTCATTGCGAATCCCCCAAAGCTGACCTGGCCCATGATAGAGTGCATAAGTCTCATGAGGGGATTTTTTCTGTTTTCCAGAAAACAGATGGTCTGAAATATCGTGACCGTCAATAGGAAGTGCTGGGAGATCCGCACCGATGAGATGCGCGACTGTTGGCAAGATGTCAATGGTGCTGTAGAGGCTATCCGTAACGGTGCCTCCGGGGATTTTACCGGGCCACCACATGAGCGTGGGTACGCGTACCCCACCCGCAAAGATTGTTTGCTTACCTTCACGCAGCGGCAGTGCTACCCCCGAAGTCTCCCCATAGGAGAGCCACGGGCCATTGTCAGAAGTAAAAATAACCAGAGTGTTTTCATCGAGCTTATGCTTCTCGAGGGTTTTAAAAATTTCTCCGAGTGACCAATCGAGCTCATAAACCGTATCACCGTAGAGACCCCGACCACTTTTACCCTCATTTTTTTCACTCACAAATACCGGAACGTGCACCATGGGGTGCGGAATGTATAAGAAAAAGGGATTATCCTGATTGCGTTCGATAAAATCGATAGAAAGCTCGGTAAGCGTAACAGTCATATCCACCTGATCCTGTACTGAGATTGCCGGGTTGATTACCTGATCATTTTTGATGAGGGGTAAGCCGGGAAACCCTTTTTTGCGCTTGGATCGTTCAGGGTCCGGGAAAGTGGCTATCGTTGGGTGTAGCGGCCACATATCGTTTGAGTATGGTATGCCGACAAACTCGTCAAAACCATGATTCGGCGGTAGAAACTTCGGGTGATGGCCTAAGTGCCATTTGCCGAACACCGCTGTTGCATACCCTACCGATTTACAGAGCTCCGCGAGAGTGGTTTCCTGCGAGTGTAGGCCACGAGTTGCATGAGGATTATAGGCGCCGCTAATACCCACCCGCACATTGTATGCGCCAGTCAAAAGGCTCGCACGGGAACTTGAACAAACCGGAGCACTCACTAAAAAGTCGGTAAATTTCTTCCCCTCGCGTGCCATACGGTCGAGATTGGGTGTTGGGTTTTCACTACCGAACGGACCAATGTCCGAATAGCCCATGTCATCAATGAAGATAATGATTATGTTGGGTTTAGGGGATGATTTTTCAGCCGTAAGTGCTAAGCCCAAATGTAGGCTGATTAGAATACCGGCTACGATTCGCAAGAAATCTGTCATGAAGTTAAAGTCTGGATTATTGTATGAGTTATACTCAAGACGCAGAAATATAACGTATAATACTAAATTTAAATTTTTTTAAGAGTACTTTTGTTTTGTTGTGTCTTAGAATATGATCTAACAGTTTAAGCGTGTTAGTATACTTGTATTCAAGGTATAAAACATAACCCAAGATTCTCTTTATGAAGAAATTCCTACTCTCAACTCTGGCTACCTTATTGGTAATTTCAGGCCTGCACGCATATAGCGTATTTCCTGAGAAAGTAGTCGTTAACCAGATCAAAGGTGAAAAGCCGCGTAATGTGGTGTTTATCCTTACTGATGATCATCGTTATGATGCCATGAGCTTCATGGGGCACCCCTTCCTGCAAACACCCAATCTGGATAAGATCGCTGCAAACGGGGCACACCTGAAAAACGCGTTTGTGACGACATCACTTTGCTCACCGAGCCGGGCATCAATCCTCACCGGACTCTACACGCATAAACATGGGGTCGTCGATAACCAACGCCTGGAACCCGAGGGCATCCTCTATTTTTCACAATATCTGCAAAAGGCGGGTTACAATACAGCCTACTTTGGCAAGTGGCACATGGGCAGTGCGAGTGATGAGCCACGCAATGGGTTTGACCATTGGGTGAGCTTTCGCGGACAGGGGCACTATCTGCCGCCCTCGCCGGATTATACCATCAATGTGAATGGCGAGCGCGTAAAACAAAAGGGCTACATTACAGATGAGTTAACCGACTATGCGATCGACTGGATGAAGGAACAAAACGACGCAGATGAACCGTTCTTCATGTATCTTTCCCACAAGGCGGTTCACGCGAATTTCACCCCAGCTGAACGCCATGAAGGCATGTATACCGACTCTCCCTGGGAACGCCCTGAGAGTGAAATATTCACTGAGGAGCAAATAAAAAAGTTACCACGCTGGCTGCGTGATCAACGTAATAGCTGGCATGGTGTCGACTTCCCCTACCACAGCGAACTGGATATAGAGCGCTACTACAAACGCTATTGCGAAGCGTTTCTTGCGGTGGATGAGTCCATCGGGCGCGTAGTACAGCAGCTTAAGGACATGGGCGTTTATGAAGATACGCTCATCATTTACATGGGCGATAATGGATTTATGTTTGGTGAGCATGGGCTCATTGATAAGCGGGTCGCTTATGAAACATCCATCCGCGTGCCTATGGTTATGCAGTGCCCTGCACTCTTTGAAGGGGGCCAGGTGATCGAGGAGGTGGTTGCCAATATTGATATTTCCGCAACGATCCTGGATGCAGCGGGCATTCAAAAGCCAGAGCATATGGACGGTCAGAGTATGTTACCCCTTGCAATGGGAGAACCCACCGACTGGCGTGAAAATTTCCTATACATATACTACTGGGAGAAGAGTTTCCCGCAATCACCCACCGTGTTTGCCCTGAGAGGGGATCGCTATAAGTATATCACCTATTACGGTTTGTGGGATACGGATGAGCTCTACGACCTCAAACTAGATCCTATGGAAAGTAACAACCTGTATAACAGCCCGGAGCATCAGGACATCGTCCAAAGCATGCATGATGAGCTGTACGCGATGCTTGCCGATGCTGGAGGGATGTTGATCCCCTTGAACAAACCCAGGGTGAGATCCAACAACAAACGCCTGGAATCCAGAAGCGGTTGGGATGCCGCCAGTTTCCCTGAGAACATCGTGGTAGAAGAGCCCCTTAATCGCAACGCACACTAATACAACCACTTTTTAGTATGGGAGCCTGGTTGAAGCCGTTCAGCCGGGCTCTTTTTTTTGGGTGATAACCGGCATCGGGACGTCATTACATTAGCAAAAAATATATGAAAGCCAAAATACTACTCTACCTCTCATTAAGCATCTGCGCAGTCCCCTTAACATGGAGCCAAAGTTTTTTTCCGGATAAGGTTAAGGTCGAAACAGTTCCCAATCTAAAACCCCGCAACGTTGTATTTATACTTTCGGATGACCACCGCTACGATGCGATGAGTTTTATGGGACACCCCTTTATCGAAACTCCTGTGCTGGACAAGATGGCAAAAAGTGGAGCTCACCTGAAAAACGCATTTGTGACCACCTCCCTGTGCTCCCCCAGCCGTGCGTCGATACTCACCGGATTATACACGCATAAGCATGGAGTGGTGGATAATCAGCGGTTGGAACCGGATGATATCCTCTATTTTCCCCAGTATCTGCAGAAAGCAGGTTATAATACGGCCTATATTGGTAAGTGGCACATGGGGCATGCAAGTGACGAGCCACGTAAGGGTTTTGATCACTGGGTGAGCTTTGTCGGTCAGGGACACTACCTGTCTCCGAGCCCGAACTACACATTCAATGTGAATGGGGAGCGTGTGAAACAGAAGGGATACATTACCGATGAGCTCACTGATTACGCCGTAGATTGGCTATTGGAGCAAAAGGATGCGGATCAGCCGTTTTTCATGTATCTCTCGCACAAGGCAGTGCATTCTAATTTTACGCCGGCTGAGCGTCATGCCGGCAGGTATTCGGATGTAGACTGGGACTACCCCGAAAGCGGTTATCTGACTGAGGAGCAGCTCAGCAAACTCCCCCGATGGCGCAGAGATGCACGTAATAGCTGGCACGGGCGGGATTTCCCTTACCACAGCAACATGGGAACCAAGGCCATTTACAAGCGCTATTGCGAGGCATTCCTCGCAGTCGATGAATCTATCGGGCGTGTAATGGACACTCTCAAAGAGCTGGGAGTTTATGAGGATACATTAGTCATCTATATGGGGGACAATGGACACCTGTTTGGCGAACATGGGTTGATCGACAAACGCGTTCCCTACGAAGCCTCGATTCGTGTGCCAATGCTGATGCAATGCCCGAACCTTTTTGAGGGAGGCCAGGTCGTCGAGGAGGTCGTTGCCAATATTGATATATCAGCCACGATCTTTGAGGCAGCGGGTATCAAAACGCCCGGATATATGGATGGGAGCAGCATGCTACCCCTGGTAAGTGGCGAACCTTATGAATGGCGGAAGAATTTCCTCTACGTTTACTATTGGGAGTGGCGATTCCCCATGACACCCACGGTGATGGCACTGCGGCAGGATCGCTATAAATTTATTACCACTTACGGGTTATGGGACATCGACGAGCTCTACGATATGGAAAATGACCCCACTGAGAGCAATAACCTGATTGCAGAGCCTAAATATCAGGAGATAGCAAAATCCATGCAGGATGAGCTCTATGCAATGCTCGCCGATGCCGGAGGAATGTTCATCCCCCTTAAAACGCCGCCTGAGCACCGCCGCCTAAATTTACGATGGACGGAAAAAGATGCCAGTTCGGCGGAGTTTCCCGAAAGCCTGATCGTAGAGGAAGCACCGAATACGAACGCGATGTAGTCAAACCTAATAAGCCCGGATTTTGATCGCAAAGGCTTCGCGGGGATTCAGAACGGTCATTTGCCGGATTTGTGAATCCGTGAAGCCTTCATCTTTGAGCAATGGAATAAAATCCGTCATCAATGCATCAAATGGACGAATGTCCCGGCCTGACGGGTAACTATTACCGTCATGGGACAAGAGTATGTGGTCAATGTGCCCCGCATCTACGAGTGCTAATAATAAACCAAGAATATGCTCGCGGCGCTCAGAGTCTGTTCGAACGCCGTCGAGGGATATCCAGGCACCTTGCTCAGCTGCTTCTATGAGGGGATCGGCATTTTTAACATTCTGGGCATGCGTCCATATCCATGCACTTGGGCTAACCCCACGTTCCTTAAAGAGCGTGAGTTGTTGGGCAGCTACATCCGGATTATCACCTGTGTGCACGGCAATCACGAGTCCGGTTTCCAAATGGGCAATGGTGCCTGCGATCAGTAGCTTGCGATCAATATCCGACAAAGGTCCGCGATCAACTGCGAGTTTTATGAAGCCCGGTCGTATCTCGGTGCCATCGATCCCATATTTCCACTCCCGTATCCAATATTGTGCGATTTCCTCAGCGCTGAGTTGATATGCCTTATTTGGAACATAGCGATCATTTGCCGCTGCATACCATCCCGTGTTTGTGATGATAGGCAGTCCCGACTCCTCTGATAGCTCCTGAAGCAATTTAACATTGCGACCAAAATAAGCAGTTGTGCATTCAACCAGTGCAGTGCAACCCAGCTCTCTGATTTTCTTTAAATAGGGAACCACCTGCTTTTTAACATCCTCGGCATCAAACTGCCCAATATAATAAGGGTCCTGGCCAAACCAGGACATCACGTGCTCATGAGTCAGAATTAGCTGAAAAGAATCGGTGGTTATGGGGCCCTCCAAAGTCATGAGTGAAGATTCTTCCGTGGCCACGGTTGTTGAATGTAATGCAGCCAAATAGAATAACAAAATAAGTGGGGATCTCATAAATGAGCATCCTGAAATAGTTTTGTTAAGTTGGCAAAACTTTTGACCGCACAAGAAACAAGTGATTATAGGATTGCATGCAATAAACCGATCGGTTTATTCGTTATTACGTTGATGACAGAAAAAGGCACACAACAGCGATTACTGGATGCGGCGATTTCGCTGATCTGGCAATCCAGCTACAGCCATGTAGGGGTAATGGATATCTGCAAAGCTGCAGATACCACGAAGGGTAGCTTTTATCATTTTTTTGAATCGAAAGCCCATCTCGCGGTTGAGGCCATGCAGGCACACTGGAAAGCGCTTAAAGTTGATTTAGACGCCATTTTTAATCCCTCATTCAGCCCGCGAGATCAAATTTCAGCTTTCGCCAAAGCAACGATCGATACCCAAAAGGAATGTAAGGTAAACAGCGAGGGCGTGATGGGCTGTGCTTTTTGTACAGTAGGGATGGAGACTACAGCGATCGACCCGATCGTACGGGATGCCATTTCTGAAATCATCGCAAAGGAAACAGCATACTTTATAAGACTCGCCAAGGAAATTGGAGAGCCCACTTTTCCGAATCAGCAATCCGCTGAAGTGGGGGGAAGGGCGATATTTGCATTCTTGCAAGGCACTTTAACCTTAGCGCGCGTAAACAACGACTTCAGCATACTCGAAGAGCAGCTGGAAAATGGGCTGTTACGACTGGCGGGATTCACAAAATAATTTATTTTTGCAATCACTATACCGACTGGTCTGTTTAATTAAATACAAACACAATTATTCTTATGAAACCAAATTTGGAAAAACTAGTAATCGTAGGCTCAGGCCCAGCAGGATGGACAGCCGCCATCTATGGAGCCCGGGCAGATTTGAAACCTTTGGTCTTCGCGGGCAGAGCCGCCAGCAAGGATCTGATTCCCGGCGGGCAACTGATGCTCACCACCGAAGTCGAGAATTTTCCCGGCTTTCCGGAAGGCATTGATGGACCCAGTATGATGAATAAGTTCTTTAATCAGGCGCTACGCTTTGGAACCCGGGTGGTTACAGACGAAGGTCCTAAGACCGAGAAGGACTTCACTGCGAACAACACGCTCTACCAAAGCTTTCAGAATGTAGCAGAGATCGACCTCTCCCAGCGCCCTTACCGTATTGTAGGGGATAATGGTTATGAGGTATTCGCGGAAACGGTCGTCATCGCAACCGGTGCAAAGGCCAACTGGCTGGGACTTGAGAATGAGCTACGCCTTGCACAAAGCGGAGGCGGTGTATCTGCCTGTGCGGTGTGTGACGGTGCGCTCCCGATTTTCCGCAACCAGGAGGTAGGTGTTGTCGGTGGCGGGGACTCTGCTATCGAAGAAGCGAGCTATCTGGCAAAATTTGCCAGTAAGGTGCATCTGTTTGTGCGAAGTGACAAGCTACGCGCCAGCAAAGCGATGCAGGCCCGGGTGCTCGACAATCCGAAGTTCCAGATCCACTGGAATACGGAAGTAGCCGATGTGCTGGGCGAAGCAACCATCGAAGGTGTCTTGCTGAATCAAAAAGATACCGGAAAACAGGATACATTGCCGCTCAAGGGGCTCTTCCTGGCAATCGGGCACACGCCTAATACCGGTTTCCTTAACGGGCAATTATCACTCGATGATCATGGGTATATAAATCTGCCGGACGGCGCATTCACACAAACCGAAATAAAGGGTGTATACGCAGCGGGTGATGTTGCGGATCCCTATTACAGACAGGCCATTACAGCAGCCGGCATGGGCGCAAAAGCGGCTATCGAGGCCGAGCGTTACCTGGCTCACGCGGCCTAAGACACTTTTAACAAAAACAAATAATAGAATATACAGAAATGAACACAGTAACTGAAACTCAATCACTCAGCGACCAACTCGATGAGTTTAACGCGGGCTTTGTCGCCCAGGTACCCGAAGATGTGGCGGCCGTTTTCCAAAAGACGGGCGAAGATCTGCGTGAGACCGGTATCGAAGGCAAAGCTCTGAATGTGGGTGATCGTGCGCCTGACTTTGATCTGCCGAATGCCAAGGGAGGCACCGTAAAGCTCAGCGATAAGCTCAAAGAGGGTCCCGTGGTGATCAGCTTTTATCGGGGGGATTGGTGTCCGTATTGTAACCTGGAGCTAAGGGCGTTGCAGGCAGCTTTGCCAGAATTCGAGGCACGTGGAGCTTCCTTGGTAGCGATCTCACCGCAAACACCGGATAACTCACTCACCACGGCAGAAAAGCGTGATCTTGAATACGCCGTTCTGAGTGATGTAGGCAATACCGTTGCCCGTGAGTATGGCCTGGTATTTTCACTGGCAGAGGAGCTTCGCCCGATCTACGATCAATTTGGCCTGGATATTCCCGCACACAACGGGGATAGCACCTTCGAGCTGCCCGTACCTGCGACATACGTCGTCGATCAAAATGGGGTAATTACTTATGCTTTTGTGAACTCTGACTATCAAAAGCGTGCTGAGCCCAGCGAAATACTCGCAGCAGTTGATCGCATTCAGGGATAATCATCATTTAACAATAAAGAAAGGATAAACACAATGAGTGCAAACACAGTAAAAATCAGTGGTGCAGAGGAGTTTGATACCCTTGCGCTTCAAGCGGACCAACCGGTCGCTGTCGACTTTTGGGCAGAGTGGTGTGGTCCCTGTAAAGCTTTGGGTCCAACCCTTGAAGAAGTTGCCGGGGATCTCAAAGGCCAGGCCCGCGTCGCCAAAGTCAATATCGACGAAGCCGACAATCAGGACTTAGCCACTAAATATGGCATCAGCTCGATACCGACCATCCTGTATTTTAAGGATGGTGAACTGAAGGACCGCACCGTTGGCTTGCTGAATAAGGAAGCCATCAGCGCAAAGCTGGCAGCCTTAAATTAAGGTACTTAATTAAGCTGTAGTAAAAAGCCCGACCGCTAAAGGCCGGGCTTTTTTGTGCACCTATGTGTGTATTTAAGCTCGACAGGCAAACCGGTAAAGCGCCATATAGAGAGCATTATAGCTGTTGTTGAAAGATTAGTTAAAGCTGTGGTGGTATTCATCGCTGCGATCATGCTAAGCGGGTTACATCTATTATGTTTCCAGGGCCTGGCATGGACCCGGATGTACCAGGAGCTCAATCAATACCTGCCCCATGAGCAGGTGATTGATGTATTGCTCTCGGGTCAGGAAATTTGCGGGCTTTGTACAGAGGTGCAAAATGCGCGTTATTCGGTTGAGGGGGATCAAACTGAAATGATTCTTAATGCACCTACGCTATTACCCTTAAAAAAGCTGCCAACGACACCGAACTCTTTGCCGGATTCACGCTTACTTTCAGCCAAACGTTCATCTACATTGTATTTGGACTCACTCTCTGAAGCACCCCCCTCCCCGCCTCCGAAACTCATAGTGTAAGGTTACTGTCGAATCGTTTGTTGGGGATGGCTATGCCATACCTGAATCACGCCTGTAGAGAGCATGCTCAAAAGCTGCTTAAGGTTACAGGAATTCATCAAACGGTCCTCCATGCTTACAATAGCATGCAAATGCTGCCGGCAATCCGGCTACACCTACATGCCTGATGGAGCTATATCCATCAATCACACTTTGAAACACTATGAAATCTAATTTTCCCAAACTATTTCTTATATCCTGTCTCGCGCTACCATTTGCCAATGCGCAAGACTCCTCTTCTGTTTATGAGCTCTCTCCTTACTCGGTAAAGAGCTACTGGCATGAAGAGTCCGGCACGTATCGGGACGTTCCGAATCCGTCCCTTTATCATACACGAGAGCTGGCTAATGTAATGAAACAATCGCAACCGGACGTGGGCATTATCCGTAAAGCGGGTACTTCCAATGACATTATTATCCGGGGGCTCTCCCAGGATAACCTTAACATTACGATTGATGAAACCAAAGTATTTTGTGCCTGTTCCAATCGTATGGATCCACCCATATCCCAGGTTACGGCAGCCTCACTCGAGAGCATCGAGTTGACTCAAGGGGCCTTCGACCTCTCCAAATCAGGTTCGTTAGGAGGGAGCGTAAAAATCACCACTCGCCAACCGAGTGAAGTTGAGAGCGGACTCGCAGAGATTCAGGTCGGTTCCTATAATCAGCTCAATGCTTCACTGCTCGCGACCGGAGGATCGGACCAGTTCCAAACCATCGTGAGTTTTGAATGGGCCCAACAGGATCCTTATGAGGATGGATCAGGAAACCGAATCACCGATATGCCGGATACCAGTGCCTGGCCCATAGATGATTACCTGGAATCGGCACGGGATGATCGCGCATTTCGTGCCATACACGGGGATTTCAAGATTCGCTACCTATTGGAAGATGGAGCCCGGTTACAGCTCGAAGCCCGCTATCGTGAAGATGACAGTGTACTCTATCCAGGACTGCGCATGGATGCAGACTACACGCAAAATCAGCATATCTCACTGGAGTATGCCAGTGCGAATGACGGCAAGAGTCCTACTTTTCAGATCAAAATGTATGCGAATCAGACCGACCATGATATGAGTGACCGGCGCCGCCTGAGTTCACAGCTCAACCCCATGCTGCGCCCACGCCCCCAATACGTACTGGATCGGGGATTTTTCATGGAGACGCTGGCAGAAGCGAGCGTGGCAGGTATCCATGCGGAACTACAATGGAGCCTAGATTCTTTGGACTGGGAGGCAGGGTTTGAACTAACGCAACGCGACTGGGAAATCGCAAATCGTCTGGGAGGCGGCATGCCGAATGCAGGACCCGGCGCTGAAATATTCAACGCCATGATACCAGATAGCAAATCCCGTACGTATGGAACTTATGCCCAAGCAAGCTATACAATAAGCGATACCCAGCAGCTGGATTTCGGATTGCGATTGGATGCCTTCCAGACCGAGGTGAACGGGGATATTGCTTTCCTTAGCTCACAGGTAGGCAGCTTTGACGATCGCACGGAGTGGAAACCCTCAGCCAAATTGGTATATCGGCAGCGACTCAATGAAAACCTGATCTGGCATGCGGGAGTGGGAAGCACTGCACGCATTGCAAATGCACAGGAGCGCTACATACAGCTCCGACGCCCGGGCACGATGCCCAACTGGCTGGGCAACCCGGATCTGGATTCGCCGACCAACACAGAATTGACGACCGGGATCTCGTGGGTGAGTGAGCGTATATCTTTTAATGCCAAAGTCTTTTACTCGGTGTTGAGCAACTATATTTACCTTGCCCGCTTAAACCCTTCGGACAGCAACACCTTGGCTAAACCCACGCAGTCCTATGCAAACATCGATGCAAACCTATGGGGAGCAAGCAGCTCGGTGCAACTGAGGCTCTCGGAGCAATGGTCTGTAATCTCCGGACTCTCTTGGCAGCGCGGCAGAAAGGATTCAGAGCTTGCCGGGAATGACTCTGAAAACCTGGCGGAAATCCCGGCACTCAAGGGGATGACATCCGTTATTTATACGCAAAACCGATTACAAGTCTCCTTGGATGCCATTTATGCGGACTCTCAGGATAACATTGACCCGAATGTAGGCGAGATTGTTCTGGATAGTTACCTGGTCTTTAACCTGCGGGGCAATTATGAACTCTCCGAGCATTTTACCGTCTCCCTGGGAATTGAGAATCTCGCAGACCAGACCTATGCGAGTCACAATGCATTTGTTCGTAACCCGTTCAGCACGTTCAGTGTCGTGAATGAACCGGGAAGAACTTACTTTGTGAGCCTGAATACTTCCTGGTAAATAAAAAGCCCGTCCATAATTGGACGGGCTTTTTTAGTTTTATTAGCTGTTGTCTGGAAATCAGCCTTCAGAGAAGTCGGCCTCAACCACATTCTCAGCGAAACTTTGGTAAGCGCCGCCGAATTGCTTGGCCATAGTATCCGGGAATGCATGGAAGCTGCCATTGGCGAGTGCCTCCACGATCGATTCAGAAACCAATGATGGCGGCTCTGCGATTTCTTCCAGCCCCGCATCTTTACCCATGTCAGTAGCGATCGGCCCGGGATGCACACTGACTACATGGGTGCCCTGCTGCTTAAGCTCATCGCGCAGTGCCTGAGTGATGGAGTAGGAAGTTGCCTTCGAAGCAGCATAGGTGATGAAGCCGCCAAATGACTTGAGTGAAGCCACTGAATTCAGCTGAACCAAAGCCCCTCCCCCATTCGCTTTCAAGATCGGTGCAAATGCCTGGGCAACTCGCATGAGGCCGTAGACATTAACCTCAGTTTCCTTTTGCATAGTTTCAAAGGCGGCCTCTTCCAGCACGTTGCTGGCGTAAAGCACGCCGCCGTTGTTTACGACCACATGCACGTCTGTTGCCACTGCGGCGGCTGCTTTCACGGAGGCGCCATCAGCCAGATCCAGCTGAATCGGCACCACTTTATCGCCGTATTGATCGACGAGCGGTTGCGCACTCTCCACTTTGCGTACGGCTGCGTAAACTTTAGCCGCTCCCTTCTCGATGAATGTCTCGACAATGGCTTTGCCGATACCGCGGTTTGCGCCCGTTACGAGGGCTACTTTATTTGTGATGTCATAGTTAGTGCTCATGATTTGTATATTTTTAATTATTATGTTTTAGTTAAAGTTAAACTTACACCGATTGGTCTAAATTGTGGTAAAAATTTTTAAGTTTGGTCGAGATGTTCTGTGATCAAGCTGATTGCACCCTGCATACGTTCAGCATCTTCACTGACACGACCCACGAGTGCAAAACCCTGGCTCAGGCAAACGAGTGTTCGCGCAGTATTGAGTGCATTGATCTTAGGTGAAATCTCCCCCGACTGAATCGCTTTCTCGAGGGTTTCGACAAAGACGCTTTCGATTCCCTCGATCTTACGGTGCAGCGCCTGGGCAACCTCAGCGTCATTGGTATCAAAGTCTGCCATATTATTTCCGAGTATGCATCCTTTGCTTTTGGGTTTGGAGTGCATTTCCACCCAGCTCTGCATCATGGCCTTAAGGTTATCATAAGGCGATTTTTCGTTCAACAATGCCTCACGCAGTGATAGTATATTGGCTTCACTGTATGCCTGGATGGCCTTCAAGAAGAGCTCCCGCTTGTTGCCGAAAGTGTCGTAGAGACTCTTTTTACCGATTCCCATTTCCGTAGTTAGCTCAGAAAGGGAGGCTGCCTCATACCCTCTCGCCCAGAAAACGCGTATTGCTGCTTTCAGGGCTTCAGCCGGGTCAAATTGCTTATCGGGTCCAGGTCTCATAATTGTTGTTACAAACCTAAACCAATCAGTCTAAGATATGATTGCAAGTTTTTATAAAAACTTTTCTTAAAAGTTTTGGAGCTTACTGGTTTTTCAGGATTTTGCCGACTTCAAGGAGGGCATCGATATCTTCCTGCGGGAAAGAACCATCGGGCTTGGGGCCGATATTGAGCAGTAAATTCGCTCCCTTCTCTTTTGCAGCGTTGAGACGTTCCATAACCTGCTCGGCAGTGAGGTGCTGTCCATCTACGGCTTTGTTGTAACCCCATGCACGCGGTTGCATAGTATCGCAAATTTCCTGGGGCTTACCTTGATTGCCTTCCCAAGCTGCTGCAGCAGTTTTTGCTGCTTCTTCGCCCAGGTTTCGCTGGACGCGCTCGACCAGATCGTGAACGTGACGCTCCGGTGCTACGAAATCCTCGGTACCGGTAGCCCCCTGTTTAAAGGAGATGAGCGCATGCGGAAGCTCCTCACGGATCATCGCATAGGTGTTTTCCATATCGAATAAGTCAGGCCGCGCGTAGTAACCCATGATCGGATCAAACCAGATACCGGCGATGGTTGGATATTGGGTAAGCAACTCCATGACCTGCGCATCTGCAAACTCTATGTATTTTTGGAAGTCTTCGTCCTGTTCGTATAAGTACTCGGGTTGAGGTTCATCATAGTCGGGCCTTGCATTTGCCCAGCCATCTTCACGTGCATAAAAATAGGGGTGTTTCCAATCTGCCGCATAGCTGTAGTAGAGGAATATACCAATCCCTTTGCGATCGCAGGCTTCAACGAGCTCGGCAATGAGATCACGGCCGGCTGGGCTCGCAGTGCTCTTAAAGTCATTTTGCCGGGTTTCGAAAAGTGCAAAGCCATCATGGTGTTTCGCAGTAATCGTAATGTATTTCATGCCTGCTTCGATGACGAAGTCCGTTATGAACTCCGCATCAAAGTTTTCTGCCATAAAAGTATCAAAGAGTTTTGCATATTCAGCAACAGGAACCTTCTGGCGGAGCTGCACCCATTCACCGGCTTCCATCTGTGCATACAGCCCATAGTGGATGAATAGGCCATACTGGGCATCCGTAAACCATTGGAGATTTGCCGCCCTTGGGTCATCGGCATATAACTCAGCGTAATCTTTGAGGTAGTTGGGGATATTTGATTGATTTTGGGCGTTTTGGCACCCAGAAAAGCACAGGGCTAGGATTAATATAAAGAGGGATACAGATTCTTTTCTCATATTGGCGTGAATTACTATATTTAAGACAGATAGTTGTGCTTTTACCTCTACAAAAATCTCCAACAAATACCAACTTTTTTCCAACATAACCCAAATATTTTTAAGATTAAGAGTCCTTTTCTTAACCCCGGTTTAGATGTCTTGTTCGCTAATACTATCAATTTAAGAAGCTCATAGCTTTCAGAAAGTGCTTGTCATAACCGTAAAAATCAAAGCATTGTGAGGGTTGAAGCTAACCTATGGAAATATTTGCCCCTAAAGAAAAAATCGCCGGAGAAACGCGTGCTTCTATCGATCCAACGAGTGCTCAAAAGCTGGTATCGTTGGGAGCAAAAGTAGTTATTGAGAACTGCCTGGGCGACCTGTGTGACCACAGGGATGCAGACTACGAGGCGGTCGGCGCTACGATCAGTAGCGATCGCGCGGCATCGCTTGCAACTGCTGATATCGTGTTACGTGTCAATAAGCCTGAGATTGCAGAAATCAAGCAGCAAAAGGCAGGCTCTATGCATGTGAGTTTTCTGGATCCCTTTAACGAAAAAGAAATTTTGGATGCTCTGTCGGAGGCTGAAGTAACCGGTATCAGTATGGAAATGATGCCGCGAACTACCCTCGCCCAGAAGATGGATTCGTTGAGCTCGCAGGCGAACCTGGCAGGCTATGCGGCTGTTTTGGAGGCGGCTTCCCGGATGAATAAAATTTTGCCAATGATGATGACACCGGCAGGGACTATCTCGCCCGCACGATTCTTCATTATTGGTGTGGGTGTAGCAGGGCTTCAAGCCATTGCCACGGCCAAACGATTGGGTGCGCGTGTCGAAGCTTTTGATACCCGGCCGGTAGTGGAAGAGCAGGTAAAGTCGCTGGGCGCAAAGTTTGTAAAAATTGATCTGGGAGATACCGGACAGACTGCACAAGGGTATGCCAAGGAGCTGACCCCTGAGCAAATGGAGATGCAGAAACAGGGCATGGCAAAAGTATGCGCGCAGAGTGATGTCGTGATCACCACGGCAAAACTATTTGGCCGACCCGCGCCAAAAATTGTGAGCGAGGAAATGGTCGCGCAGATGAGGCCGGGCAGCATTATAGTAGATCTCGCTGCCGAAACGGGAGGGAATGTAGAAGGAACGGTGGCCGGTGAGGATGTGGTTACCGAAAACGGTGTCGTTATCATTGGAAGTGGGCCTCTGGAGCGCACAGTGTCGACCCATGCAACCCAAGTCTATTCTGCAAATCTCGCGAATCTTCTGGAACACTTCTGGGACCGTGAGGCAAAACAATTTCAACTCAATCTCGAAGATGAAATCTTAAAGGGCTGCGTGATTACCCATGGCGGTAAAGTCGTTCACGAGCGTTTTCAATCCTAGCAATTCATTGATATGGAGAGTATTATCCTATTACTGTTTATTTTTGTCCTTGCGGCATTTCTCGGCTTTGAGCTGATCGCCAAAGTCCCCTCACAACTGCACACACCCCTGATGTCCGGCTCAAATGCCATCAGCGGAATCACCATCGTCGGAGCGATCCTGATCGCGGGCTCCGCCGAAGGAGATTTCGGTAAAATGATCGGCCTTGCAGCAGTCATCCTGGCATCGATTAACGTAGTCGGCGGTTATCTCGTGACCGACCGGATGCTGGCCATGTTTAAAAGCAAAAAGAAGCAGAAGTAATGAGTACTGAAAGCTTAATCAACCTCGCCTACATCGCCGCTGCGATCCTATTTGTTTTCGGAATCAAAATGCTGGGTTCCGCAGATACTGCACGACGCGGCAATATGATTTCATCCATCGGGATGTTAATCGCGGTCGTCATCACGCTACTCGATCAACAAATTTTAAGCTATCAGTATATATTCATCGGATTAATCGTTGGAGCAACTATCGGTGCGATCGCAGCAAAGGTCGTCAAGATGACTGGGATGCCCGAGATGGTTGCGCTTTTCAATGGTTTCGGCGGACTGGCGAGTCTATTAGTCGGCTGGGGCGAATATAATAAGATCAAGGCGCTGGGCTGGGATGTCTACATTGCGAATGGTATCAATCCCTACTTTATAACCACCGTTATCTTTCTAGCGGTGCTGATCGGGGCAGTGACCTTTACGGGTAGTCTCTTTGCCTGGGGCAAACTTTCCGGCAAAGTGAGTGGACGGGCGATGGTATTTCCCGGACAAATGGTGATCAATGCCCTGGTAGCCGCCGCTGTATTAGGCGCGGGCTCTTGGTACGTTATCCAGTATGCGGGTGTTAATACTCCGGTGGTATTTTTCAGTATGATGGGGCTCGCCCTACTGTTGGGTTTCCTGGTGGTAATGCCCATTGGTGGAGGCGATATGCCGGTAGTGATCGCATTGCTCAACAGTCTCTCCGGGCTTGCAGCAGCGGCGGCGGGCTTTGTAATTTTCAATAATGTATTGATCGTCGCAGGCTGTCTCGTGGGTTGCAGTGGTTTGATCCTCACAATCATTATGTGTAAGGGTATGAACCGTACCCTAAGCAATGTGCTTTTCAGTGGATTTGGCGCAACTGCCGCCAGTGGAGACTCGGAAGTCGAAGGTGAGATGAAGGGAGCCACTGTGGAGGATGCCTATTATGTACTCGAAGCTGCGCGTAGTGTGGTGATTATCCCCGGATACGGCATGGCAGTTGCCCAGGCACAACACGCGGTTAAGGAGCTCGGTCAGATTTTGGAGGAAAATGGGGCAGAAGTTTCATATGCGATCCACCCGGTAGCGGGTCGTATGCCCGGACACATGAATGTATTACTGGCAGAGGCGGATGTGCCCTATGAGCAGCTTGCTGAGATGGATGATGTGAATCCACGACTACCCGCAACGGACGTCGCGATCGTAATCGGGGCGAACGATGTGGTGAATCCTGCCGCAGCGAAGGACCCCGCCAGTCCAATTTACGGTATGCCGATCATCAATGCGCATGAGGCGCAAACCGTGTATGCACTTAAGCGGGGTAAGGGTGCAGGCTTCTCCGGACTAATCAACAAGCTCTACTTCCTGGAAAAGACGCGCATGCTCTACGGTGACGCGAAGGAAACAGTGAGTGGACTCGTTGCGCAGTTTAAGGATAGCTGAGCTCAGCTACCCTGTTCGCGAATCGCATAGAGCTTTTCTTGTAATCTCCTGACTTTCTCGGGATATTTTGAAGCCAGGTTGTATCGCTGTTCCGCATCTTCTTTGAGGTTAAACAGTTCCACTTCCAGAGGATTTTCCTGGTAGTTATTTGCCGTGCGAAACCATTGGGGTGTCCTCCGATGAATGAGACCCGAAGGGGCATCTACCAAGAGCCAGTTTTGGTGCCTCAAAGCATACGCCCTCCCCCACGCTTCATGCACATGCGTCTGCCGGTGTTGGTACTTGGGTACGTCCGCCTTGATAATGGATGATAAATCGTAGCTGTCGGTAGCCGCGTGCTCAGGTAAATCATAGCCCAACAGAGACGCCAAGGTCGGCATGATATCCAATTGACTGATCAGCACATCACTCACCCTGCCGGCTTGGATGGTACCCGGCCAGTGCATGATCATGGGGACTCGATGGCCACCTTCCCAAATATCCTGCTTAATGCCCTTAAGCGGGCCCATGCTGCGGTGATCATGGTTGATGATGCGGTCGAAGGCATAGTGTTCCGGGCCGTTATCGCTTGAGAAAATTATGAGCGTATTCTCTGCCAACCCACTCGCTTCCAATGCATCTAATACGGCACCCACAGTGGCATCGCTCTGATACATGAAGTCGCCATAGGGACCGACTTCCGTAGTCCCCAGATATTCCTCACTGGGCACAATGGGAGCATGGGGAGATGTCCACGAGAAATAGAGAAAGAACGGTTCGTCCTGGTCTTTACGCGAGTGGATGAATTCGACGGTCTTCTCCTCGAGCTTAGGCATGACTGCGTCGAGTCTCCAGCCCTCAACCATGGGACCCGGGCGGCCCTCGTGATTACCTTCGGGGGGTATGGGGTCTGGCGCATAGGGTATTGTGGGCTCGATGAGGATGCGATCATTCTCAATCCAAGTGTAGGGCGGGAAATTGGGAACGTCATCACCAAAGTAATAATCGAAGCCATGAGCGACCGGGCCATCGGGTACCGGCTTTGACCAGTCAAATGCTGTAGCCGGATAGTCAGCACGCCCGCCTTCCTTAATTTCGTAGCCGGGCTTCAAGTTCGCATACCAGTCCCAACCCAGGTGCCATTTACCGATGCAGGCAGTGTAGTAACCGAGATCCTGCAGCATTTCAGGAAGTGTGAACTCCTCAGCATCAAATACTGAAGGCTCAAAATTGTTTACGATACCTGTAAACTTTCGCCAATAATAGATGCCTGTTAGCAGTGAATAGCGGCTGGGTGTGCAAATACTGGCCGTGCTGTGCGCGTCGGTAAAACGAATGCCCTCTTGTGCAAGGCGATCCAGATTCGGCGTCGGAAATTTGGAGTCCGGATTCTGGATCGCAAGATCACCATAACCCATATCATCTGCATAGATAATAATGATGTTGGGCTTATCTGCTAGTCCGGCGATGGCAATCTGAGAGCAAAACCAAACGCCCAAGACTAATCTAGAGAGCTTCATGCTGGACGTTCTTTGCGATCGATGGCGTTCGCCAGGAACCCGTAGAGGGCGATCACGATAAAGCAGACGAAGGGCAGGAAGAAAGAAACGCGCACGGACTCAAGGGTCATACCGAAAAGCTCCATGCCATCGCCATCGATCATACCGCCCTGGATGCGGGGCATGATCGCTCCACCCACGATCGCGAAGATCAGGCCTGCAGAGCCGAGCTTGGCGTCATTGGGCGTGAGGCCATCGAGCGCGATACCGTAGATCGTCGGGAACATCAGGGACATACATGCGGATACACCTACCAGGCAGTAGAGACCCACGATGCCCTGTGTGAAGATGGCTGCCAAAACGAGGCACGCACCTCCGATAGCGAGCAGACCCAACAAGAGGCCTGCATTCAAATACTTCAGGATGAATGTGCAAATGAAGCGGCTGCTGACGAAAATGATCATCGCCACTATGTTATAGCCCTGGGCTTCCGCAGCGGTGAGCCCCACCAGTGTCATCCCGTAATGAATGATGAACGTCCAGCACATGATCTGCGCGCCCACGTAGAATGTTTGCGCGACCACACCGCCCACGTAATGAAAGTTTGCAAGATGTTTAACAAGCGCACCGAGTTTAATGGGTTCCTCCTCACGGCCCGTATCCGGCAGTTTTGAGAAGATAAATATCATCAACACTATAATCACAATCACCGCGATGCTTACGTAGGGAATCATGACGATGTGCAGATCGTGGGACTGCATCTCTGCGAATGCTTCCGGCTGGGTTTCTGAGAAATTCTCGAGAGCCTGAATTTGCAGACCGTCTACCTCACTGGGGAGCATTTCCTCGTATTGTGGATTTGCGGCGGCATCCTGAGCGCGGAATTCAGCAACTTCGAGATTGGGCAGAATCATCATACTTGCGATGAACATCGCGGTGAGTGAACCCATCGGGTTGAACGCCTGGGCTAGATTGAGGCGTTGAGTGGCCGTCTTTGCGGAACCCATGGAGAGGATGTAAGGGTTTGCCGTGGTTTCCAGGAAGGCCAGTCCAAAAGTAATGATGTAAAAGGAAACCAGAAAGATATTGAACTGTGTAAAGAGGCTCGCCGGGATAGTAAGTAATGCACCGATCGCGTAGAGGGTAAGCCCTATGAGTATGCCCCATTTAAAGGACAACTTGCGAATGACCAAGGCTGCGGGGATGGCCATGGTCGCGTAGCCTCCGTAAAAAGCGAACTGCACCAAACTGCTCTGCGCGTTACTAATGAGGAAAACCTCGCGGAATACACGCACGAGCGGGTTGGTGATATCGTTTGCAAAGCCCCACATGGCAAAGAGGCTGGTAACGATAATAAAGGGGTAGATGTATTGAGTAGGGACGACTTTGTTTTCGTCGGATGGTGGGGTTTCAGTTTTCATAAACGATTATTATACAGGGCTTGGGAATGGATTTATTTACCATATAAGGGGCCATAGTTTGCACAAGCCCGGAAATCTGCAGACTCCAGATCTGCCGTGCCGAAGAGATTCCAAGCGCTGGGGCGGAAGATATTTTCGCTGACCACATTGTGCATATACACCGGAATGCGCAAGATCGATGCAAGGGAGATGAGCTCAGAGCCGATGTGCCCATAACTCATTACACAGTGATTCGCTCCCCAGGCATTCATCACCGAGTAGGCATCCCGGAATACGTCAGAGCCGCCGATACGTGGGGTAAACCAGGTGGTGGGCCAGGTAGGATTGGTGCGCTGGTCGAGGGCATCGTGGACATTCTGAGGCAGATCCACCGTCCACCCCTCAGCGATTTGCAGTGCAGGGCCGAGGCCTTTCACGAGATTGAGACGCGCAATGGTCGCAGGCATGCCGCCTTTTGTCAGGTAACGCGTGGACCAACCCCCGCCGGGGAAATACTCGGTAATCGAGGGGTGCCAGGTGGTGGCCTGATAGCAGGCCTTTGCTTCGTTTTCGCTAACTTCCCAAAATGGCTTGATAGTGGGTTGATCGTTGGCATCGGTATGTTGTCCGGTACCATCCAGGGTTGCCGGGCCTGAGTTGATGAGATGCAGCAGACCACTTTGCGCAGGATCCTGGAGCTCGTAGCCAGTGAGGCGCTTTACGGCGTCAGCACTCCAATAGGTGCGCAGATCTGCAAAAATCTGGGCGGTGCCGGTCAGGAGGTTGCCAAAGAGCATGGTCACGCCGTTGAGCGCGTCGTTCTCAGTCGCGAGGATGTATGGTGCGCGTTGGCCATTCCAATCGTAAGTGGTGTTGAGCACTGCCTCCATGAAGTCGCCATTGGGGAAGTAGTCCGTCCACTGTCGTTGCCCCTGAAAACCCGCACAGATGGCATGGTGCCCCTGCCCTTGCTCGGAGTAACCGAGCTCTGTAAGGCGGGGGTTACCCACCATCAGGTCGCGGGCAATGAGGGCCATCTTTACGGAGTCTTCCCATTCGGAATTGAGCTGCTCGCGGCTACGCTGGGATTCAGAAGAGTTGTAGTCATCGCCTTCGATGCAGTTGGCCTTCACCCATTCAAGGGCATGCTTGTATTCCTCAGGATCGTAGAGGCCAGCTTTCATGCGGCCCGCAAACTCAGCCATATCCACCGCTTCGACGCGCATGCCCAGGTAACTTTCAAAAAACGAGGGATCCACCACAGAGCCTGCGATGCCCATGGAAGTGCCACCCATGGAAACATAGGCGCGGCCCTGCATGAGTGCGGCAGAGAGGCCCGCTTTTGCAAACTGCAGGAGCTTGGCCTTTACATCTTCCGGGATTGAGGTATCAGCGGCATCCTGCACATCACGCCCGTAAATACCGAATGCCGGAAGCCCCTTTTGGGCATGGCCGGCAAGGACAGCTGCCAAATAGACGGCGCCGGGTCGCTCAGTACCGTTAAAGCCCCAGACAGCCTTCGGGCGCGTGGGGTGCATATCCATGGTTTCGGATCCATAACACCAGCAGGGAGTTACCGTGACAGATAGGCCGACACCCTCTTTTGCAAACTTCGATTCGCAGGCAGCGGCTTCCGCAACGCCACCAATATTCGTATCAGCAACAACACAGCGCACCGGAGTACCATTCGGGTATTTCAACTTTTCCGATAGTAGTTTTGCGAGATTCTGCGCCATGCTCATGGTGCGCTCCTCAAGGGACTCACGCACACCGCCGAGGCGACCGTCAATTGTCGGGCGGATACCGATAGCCGGCAGGTCACTCGCCCAGGGATCGGGAGATTGGAAGGGGGTATTGTTCATGATAATAAAGAATCGTTAATTGGTTAATGTTAAAGGAGCTTTCTCAGGGTATCGATAGGGGCTCTCCAGACGTCGGAATCTTGTGGCTGGAAGGTCTTCGATTCAAAAGAGTTTTCAATGATCTGGCGGCCGGCGGCGACGTCGGGAATCACATCCATGGCTTTCATCTGCAGAATGAGGTTACCGAGGGAAGTCGCCTCTACGGGACCAGCGATAACGGGTTTTCCGATGGCATCGGCCGTGCACTGGTTCAGGAAGCTATTCTGACACCCACCGCCAATTATGCGTAGAGATGGAAGCTCCCCACCATACAGGATACCGAGCTTTTCAAACATTATCGCATACTTAGCCGCGAGACTGTCCGAGACTATGCGCACAATCTCACCCTTGGTACGTGGAGTGCGTTGCCCGGTTTCCGAACAGTAGTCAATGATGCGTTGTGCCATCGGACCATGGGAAGCAAAGCGAGCATCGTCCGGATCGATTACCGAAAGAAATGGCTCTGCCTCTGCGGCCATATCATCCAGGTTATCATAGGTGTAGTCGTTACCCTCCTTCGCCCATTCTTCCTTGAGCTGAACGACCATCCACATACCGCTGATATTTTTGAGTAAGCGCGTGGTCCCTTCGACACCGGCTTCATTGGCAAATCCCAGATCAAACGTGGTCTTATTAATGACCGGATGGGGCAGCTCCATACCGATAATGGACCAGGTGCCCGAACTCAGGAAAGCCGGGGAATCCACGGATAGTGGAGCTCCCGCAACCGCTGATCCGGTATCATGACCGGCAACAGCAATCACCGGTACCGGACCAAGGCCGCATTCATCCTGCACGTATTGCCGGATCGTGCCTACCTGCTGACCGGGCTCAGTTACCGGTTTGAACAATTGGGCGGGTAAGTTAAGACCGTCCAATAAAGCGTCCGACCATGCTTGCGTGCGGGGATTCCAAAGTTGGCTCGTACTTGCTATGGAACGTTCCTGGATTTGCTCGCCGCATAGCCAGTAGATAAATAGATCCGGCAAAAACAGCAGTGAGTCTGCGAGTTCCAGGCGTCCCGCATCCGTTTCCAACTCAGCAACCAGCTGATTGATGGTATTAAAAAACATGAATTGAATTCCTGTTTCTTCATAAACCTTTTCAGAAGATATGCGGGAGTTGATTTTCTCAATCATACCCTCCGTGCGCGGATCTCTGTATTGATAGGGATTTCCAAGGAGCCGTCCATTTTTATCCAAAAGAGCATAATCGACACCCCAGGTATCGACAGCCAGTGACTGGATACGATCGCCAAAGATTTTTGCCGCTTTGCCCAAGCCTTCGAGAATCGAATTAAAGAGGCCAAGCACATCCCAATGATAACCGCTTGGCAGATGTGCGAAGTGTGTAGGGAAGCGATGAATTTCGCGTAGCTTTATTGTATTTTCGACAGTGTGAATGCCAGCGATCACGCGCCCACTGGTTGCACCGAGATCAATCGCGAGGTAAACGGGGTCTGAATGGGTAGTCATGGTTGCAGGGATTACACCTTTGCTTTAATCACATCCAGTTTTTGATTTTTAAATTGCTTGAGGAAAGCAGAATTTGCCTGGTTATCCGTAACGAGTGTGTCCACCTGCTTAAGGTCACAAAAGAAGTATTTGGAGCGAACATCCAGCTTCGTGGAGTCTGCCAATACGATAATTTGTTCAGCCGATTCCATCACCTTTTCCTTACACCGACCCTGCTCCTCGCTGCTTTCGCTGATACCTTTTTGCGGATCCACGCCATTGCAGGAGAAAAACATCTTAGAAATGTTGTAGCGGCTCACGGCGTCCCCCACTGCCGGGCCGTAATAGGAACGCGAATGCGGGTCGTAGATACCGCCGGTGCCGATGACTTTTATGAATGGTTCCATGCTCAGCATGGTAATAACATCATGGGCATTGGTAATAACGGTGAGTTCTACATGGGGCATAACCTTTACCAGTGCCTGCACGGTAGAGCTGGCATCCAGAAAGAGAATATCATGCGGTTGTATGAGCTTCACCGCCTCTTCGGCGATGGCCTTTTTCTTCTCGGGTTCAAGCAACGAACGCTCATCCAACGTTCTGCTGAGGTAGGGGTGATTGGGCAAGGTGGCCCCCCCATGCGTGCGCACCACATCCCCTTTGGTATGGAGGGTATCGAGATCCCGGCGAATGGTTTCATCGGTCACTCCCAAACGGGAAGCTAACTCGGTGGTGCGGACGGCGCTCTCTTTCTGGAGTAATTGAATGATACGATAATGACGGTCCGCGGCAATCATACCCCTTAAAAGATGACCCCGCATCAGTAAGGTCAATAAAAAACCACAAATTCCCAAATAAAACAAAACCCACTCGATTCCACCGAGTGGGTTTTAAGCTATCAAATATAATCTCTGCCTACAGCTCCTTGATCCAGATATTACGGAACTGGATGCGATTGCTATGGTCCTGCAGCATAATGGGACCGGGCTCATCTGGCACGGGATCTTCGCGGGAGTTCTGCCAATGAGCGGTGTGGTGTTTAAGTTCAACATCATCCTGCACGAGTGTACCATTGAGATAAACCGTAATGCGTGGATTTTCCACCACTACACCTTCCTCGAAACGTGCAGCTGTGTAGGTGACGTCATAAGTCTGCCAGATCATAGGCGCACGTGCGGCATTTACCAATGGAGCACTATGCTTGTAGAGTGCTCCCAGCTGATTCCAAAAACCTTCCAGGCCGTAGCTGTTGAGTACTTGTGCTTCGTAGGCTCCCTGAAAGAACAGGCCGCTATTGCCTCTACCCTGACCTGATCTATCCGGCTCTACCGGATAGCGGAACTCCATGTGAAATTTTACATCCCCGAATTTACGCTTGGTTTGGATGCCCCCGCCAATTTTCGGATCAGCATCCCGATTCTCGGCCGTAGGCTCAATTTCCATAGAGCCGTCCGCAAGTATATTCCAGGTCACTGCCCGGCCATCCGTATGCTCCCATTCATCAAAGTCACTCCCGTCAAAAAGCACAATCGCTCCCTGCGGTGGTTTTTTGCCCATGGTAGGAGATATACGGGGATCACGCTCAAGCAGAAAATTCACTTCTTCCTCACCAAACATGCGGCTGCCTTCAATTTTATCTTTGCTGATCACAAAGTTCCAACCGTCCTTTTTGACGGTGATTTTATCCCGCTTAACGTTTGCACGTGTAGAAAACTCGGGCTGTGCTCTGCGGTTCAGATCTTGCATAAGATGGATATCATAGATGCCTACACCCGCATTGACCACTTGAGCAAAGAGCCGTGGATTATTGTTAGGCCAATTACTCTCGGGCTCGCCTAGCCAGCCACCAACATAGTCGCCCATCAGTTCAAGATCCGCTTTAGCAACATCGTTCCAAATCGGGCTTTTGCTCTGGGCAAAAGCATTTGCGCTTATAAATATAAAAATGAGAGGGAAAATAAGTTTAGACATGCGAAACATGAAAATGTGATCCCCCCGCTTTGCAAACAAAAAGCCCTATTATCAGGGACTTTCCGACCTGAACTCTCGGCGATACTGACCAGGACTTACGCCCAGATTTTGCTTAAACTCACGCGAAAAGTGACTCTGATCATAAAAGCCAACCTCGAGGGCAATTTGCCCGACGGTTGTATTCGTTTGGATGAGCAATTCGCAGGCCTTACTGATTCTAAACTTACTGATAAACTGGACAGGGGGAGTGTGAAAGGTTTCTTTGAAGAGACGCTCAAACTGGCTTAATGAAAGACCCAGGGATTTGGCAAGATCGGTCATGCGTATGCTAGTAGCATAGTGTTCGCTGATGTAATGGATGGCCTGATTCATACGATGACTGGATTGTGGAGAAGCGGATGTGGCCTCCAGGTCCCACATCATACCTGCGATGCCTATGACATTGCCGGAATCATCAAAGAGGGGTATTTTTGTTGTGACATGCCAATCGACTGTGGCGTCGGCATTAGCAACAAGCTCAGTGCGCTGCTCTACGGGTCTACCCGTGCGCATGACCTTGAGATCGTCGTCCCGGTAGCGCTGAATCATGGCTTCGGGAAAGAAATCGTAGTCGGTTCTGCCAATGATATCCTCTTCCCGCGCACAGCCCATTTTTTTAAGCTGAGGCTTATTTGCCGCCATAAATCGGCCTTCTTTATCTTTCATGAAAAAATACACATCATGAACATACGAAAACGCCTGTACCAGGCATGTGGCATCACTAATGTGGCTTAGAAATTGGGACTGTATAGATGAGGTTGCTGATATCATGAGAATAATAATGCCGAAAAAATACCTAATTTTTATTAAAAAATGCAAGAAATTGAAGGGTAAAGATGTTATATTGTTTATTCTGCTTTATACCCAATGAGATTCGGATTAAATACGATGCTCTACCCATCTGCGCTGACTGCAGATCCTGTGAGATTCTTTAGGCGACTTAAGGACTGGGGGTATGACTGCGTCGAAATCGCAGTGGAGGATCCGGCTGAGGTGAATATATTCTCAATAACCAACGCTCTAAAGGAAGCTGATTTGGAGTGCTGCAGTGTGTGTGGCGTTTTCCCACCGGGTCGTGACTTACGAGGTACTATTTCAGAAGCACAAGCCTGCTCCGAATATTTGAAGCAGCTCATCGACATTGCCCGGCAATTTGAAAGCCCGATTGTATGCGGGCCGTTTTATTCATCAGTCGGTAAAACCGAGTTATACTCTGAAGCTGAGAAATCCGACCAGTTGCAGCAGATTGCTACATACCTACGGCCGATTGCGGACTATGCAGCAGAGTATGAGGTGACATTGGTAGTGGAAGCTCTGAACCGCTATGAGACAGATTATATGAACACTGCGGAACAGGGACGGGTCTTTATCAATGAAATAGGGCATCCGGCTGTAAAATTACATCTGGATACTTACCATATGAATATTGAAGAAGCAGATCCATTGAGTGCTTTGCGAGAGGCGGGCAATCAGCTGGGTCACATGCATTTGAGCGCAAGTGACCGGGGAATCCCCGGGAACGACCACATCGACTGGGAAGCGTATGCACGTGTATTCGCAGAAATTGGGTACTCGGGGACTTATGTGATTGAGGCATTTTCACCCGAAGTAAAAAGCATTGCCCGGGCCGTGAATCATTGGAGAGATTTAGGTCATGCCGACGAGATTGCGCGCGTAGGACTTGCGAATTTGAAAGAGATTTTTTATCCTGTTCTTCAAAAAACAGTTACCCAGTTGTCATAACATTTAAAAACTAAACTCTAATACGTATTATGAATATAGAAGATATCCCACGCCGTTCATTTCTTAAACAGACCGCCGCAGCCGGAGCCGGGCTGATGGTGCTGCCTTCGGGCACTTTATTCGGAAGTAGTAAACCCAGCGATAAGCTCAATATCGCCCTCATCGGTGTATGGGGACGCGGACGCGCCCACTGGGACACGTTGAAAGACGAAAATGTAGTCGCCCTCTGTGATGTGGATGATAATTCACTCGCCAAGGCTGCTGTAGAATTCCCGGATGCCAAGCACTATAAAGATTGGCGCAAATGTCTGGATCATAAAGGCCTGGATGCCGTTGTTTGTTGTACGGCAGACCATACCCATGCTCATATTTCTATCTGGGCGATGAATCGTGGATTGCATATTTATGGCGAGAAGCCGCTTGCAAACTCCATTGAAGAAGCGCGTTTGGTGCGTGAAACTTACCTAAAGAATAAGACCAAGTTGGCAACTCAGTGCGGTACCCAACGCCACGCCATGCCAAATTTTGCACGTATCGAGGAGTTAATCCAGGATGGTGCAATCGGTGAGCTTGAGCAAGCACACGCCTGGGGTAATCGTACCCACGATAAGACCGGCTACCTGCCTGCTGAGGGCACACCCCCTGATTTCTTTGACTACGATCTCTGGACAGGGCCCTCCCCGATGCACCCCTATAATCCGGGTTATTTTGACAATCACGAAGCACGACCCGGAACCGGTTGCCTGTTCTGGAATATGTATCGTGATTTCGGTAATTGGCAGATTGGTGATATGGGTAGCCATACCATGGACCTTGCCTGGAACCCCCTGGATGCAGATTTGCCGGTTAGTGCAGAAGGCAGCGGAGATCCTTACAATCCGGAAGTTGCTCCCTCATTGATGGAGTGTCGCTGGGTGAATCCTGCGAATGACTGGCGCGGAAAAATCCTGACCACTTGGGTACAAGGCGGACCCCGCCCGAAGTCACCCATGCCGTTTGTGGATCTGGAGAAGATTGGTCATGGAGCGCTTTTCAAGGGTGACCAGGGCTTTATCGTAGCAGACTTCAACAACCGCATACTGATTCCTTATGGTCGTAACGCAAACATGAGCTACTATAACCGTCGCCCCATGTCTATGGATGAAGGTAGTGGCGATAACGATTGGAATGCAGTCAACCAGAACTTCCAGAAGGAATGGACCAATGCTTGTAAGACTGACCTGAAGACGTCTTGTAACTATGATTACTCCGGTAAGTTGATTGAGCAGTTACTCATCGGTCTGGTGGCCAAGGATGTTGGCAAGAAGCTGGACTATGATGCAGAAGCCATGCGTTTCACCAACAGCCCTGAGGCAAATCGTATGATCCGCAAGGAATACCGTAGCGGATGGCCTTTGGTTGGTTAATACCTGTGATAATGGACAATCTTAATTTATCCAATACAACGCGGCGCGACTTTATTAAAAGTGGCGCCGCCCTATCTACCCTCACCCTCATCGGCAATCAGGGCCTATATGCAAATGCACATGGCTCAGACAAATTGAAGGTGGGTGTGGTAGGCTGCGGCGGCCGGGGAACCGGTGCTGCCCACCAGCTTGCTTTTGCAGCCCCGAATATTGAGATCTTTGCCATAGCAGACTTTTTCCAGGATAAGCTGGATCGGTTTGCGGATACGATGAAGACCGGTGGCGAAAATTGGGGCCGGAATCTTGAGCCACTCGGCGAGCGCTGGAATGTAACCCCGGATCGTATGTTTACGGGATTTGATGGTTACCAGAAAGTGCTCGATAGCGGTGTGGATATTGTAATCCTGGCGACTCAGCCGTATTTCCGCCCCCGCCATTTCGAAGCGGCGGTCAACGCTGGAGTACATACATTCCTGGAAAAACCAGTCGCGGTGGACCCGGTAGGCGTACGCTCGATTATCGAAAGCGCGCAGAAAGCCAAGGAGAAGAATCTTTGCGTACTGGCTGGCACTCAGCGGCATCATGACCCGAGCTATCTGCAAATGATGCAGCGCGTGAAAGACGGCGCAATCGGTGATCTCGTAAGCGGTCAATGCTACTGGATCTGGGGTCGTAAAATCGGGCAAAACGATAATAATCCCGCATTCAGTGAAATGGAGGAGCAGATCCGTAACTGGTATTTCTATTGCTACCAGTGCGGGGACTGCATCGTAGAGCAGCACATGCACAATATCGACGTGATGAACTGGGCCTACGGGGGACCTCCCAAGAGCGCAATCGGTATGGGTGGACTCATGATCGAGCACGAACGTGGCAACATCTATGACCATTTCTCCGTTGAGTTTGAGTATGAGAATGGAGCGCGTGTGCAAAGTATGTGCAGCCAGATCCCCAACAGTGCGAACCGCATCGGCGAGAATATTGTGGGCACAAAGGGCACCGCACAGCAAGGGCGTATCACCGGGGCCAATGAATGGAAGTATGAGGGTGAGCACGAAAACCCCTACGTGCAGGAGCTCAAGGACCTGGTAGCGAGTATTCGCGGAGATGCCCCTTATATGAATCACGGTCAGCGCGTAGCAGAGTCTACTTTGACCGCGATTATGGGACGTATGGCCGCTTATACCGGCAAGACCCTTTCTTATGGTTGGGTCCTGAATCGCTCGCAGCTCAAATTGGGACCGGATAAATGGGAAATCGGACCGAACCCGATCGACCCTCGCCCGATACCCGGCATGGAGCCGCTTGTCTAATTTTCATCAAAGGCCTTGAACGCTAGGTAACCCTTTAGCATTCAAGGCCTTTTAGTATAAAAAGCTCGTAATTGAGTTTAAAATTCAGCAAGCATAGCTAGAATCTCTAATTCCTAATTAACAATACCCTATTCTAATAAATTATGACAAAAGATAGTGGATCCCAAAAAATATTCTGGGGCTGTTTTATCGCCCTGGTAACCACATCGATGGCATTCATAACCCGGGCTATTCTGATCGATGGCACGTGGCAAAATGAGTTTGGCATTGATGCAACCAAAGCGGGCGAACTCTTCGGAGCCGGCCTCTGGCCATTTGCCATCAGTATTATCCTATTCAGCCTCTTTATTGACCGCATCGGCTATAAGTTTTCGATGTATTTCAGTTTCGTCTGTTACCTGCTTTATGCCATATTTGCAACTATCGCTTATATGACGGTGAATGCCGCAGGACTGGAAGGCGAGGCATTGAGAGCCGCGCAGGATACTGCTTATAACTACCTATTTATCGGCTCAGTTATTCTAGGCCTGGGTAACGGAACTGTGGAGGCCTTCATTAATCCGGTGGTTGCGACTCTTTACAGCAAAGAAAAGAGTAAGTGGCTGAATATTCTCCATGCCGGGTGGCCTGGAGGGCTCGTACTGGGTGGGGTAATCACGATTCTTCTGAGTGGAGTCGTGGAGCAAAACTGGTTGATCGTGGTCGGTCTACTGTTTATTCCGGCGATTGTTTACCTGATTATGCTGATCGGTGTTGAATTCCCTGTGAATGAACGTGTGGCAGCCGGTACTAGTTACAAGGAAATGCTTGCAGAATTTGGTGCCATTGGCGCATTCATCGCTTCGTGGTTGATCTTTTCCGAACTGAATAATGCGCTCGGATTTGGGCTTGGATGGGTAGTGTTGCTCGTTATTTCATTAGCAACTGCAGTCGGTTATGGTCTTTATTGTAGATCTCTAGGAAGTCCGATATTGATTATCCTCGTATTGCTCATGATGCCTTTGGCAGCCACTGAGTTGGGTACGGACGGTTGGATTACCGGACTGATGGCTGAGCCTATGGCTGCTGCAGGAGCAAATCCTGCCTGGATTCTGGTCTACACTTCATTGATCATGATGATCCTGCGCTTTAATGTAGGGCCTATCGTAAAATTACTGGGACCTGTTGGACTCCTTGCGGCCTGTTCTGTGCTGGCCATTGTGGGGCTCTATCTGCTCAGTTTTGCCGCAGGGCTGGTCTTCATCTTTGTGGCAGCGACCATCTATGGAGTTGGTAAGAGTTATTTCTGGCCCACGATGCTGGGACTGGTTGCTGAGCAATCTCCCAAGGGAGGTGCATTGACGCTGAATGCCATTGCGGGTATCGGTATGTTGGCTGTAGGTATCCTGGGGGCACCGTATATCGGAAATGTTCAGGAAACCAAGGCACAGAAGGCGCTTGAGGCTGAGGCTCCTGCAATAAGTGAAGTGGTTACTACGGAGAAATCATTCGTACTCGGTAATTATAACGCTATTGACCAGAACCTGGTTGCCGAGCTTCCTGCTGACCAGCAGGAGTTGGTAGGTTCCATTCAGCAAAGTTCCAATCAAAGCGCTTTGCAAAATATTGCTCTGCTGCCCTTTATCATGCTCATTGGTTACATAGGGTTGTTCCTGTATTTTAAGAGTAAGGGGGGGTATAAGCCGGTAGCGATCTCAGACCACTGATCTGCTATAATCACCATAAACCTTTAACAAGAAAAGGGCGGCTGGATTTCTCCAGCCGCCCTTTTCTATTTCTCAAAATATTGCTTTAACTACTCTTCCTTCGGAATACGGGCTGCGAGCTGATCGGGCAGGCTATCCTCGGTATCCGCCTGATGTGCATCTATCAATGCCAGTAACTTTTCAACCACTTCCGGATGCTGATCGGCAACATCGTAAGCCTCCGAAATATCGTATTCGAGGTGATAGAGTTCTGGTTTTTCAAGGATAACCTCCCTGCCGTAATTGATGGGCTCACGCTGATGAACATGTAGTTTCCAGGGACCATGGCGCACAGCATGGATCCTTGCCCGAGTCCAGTAAAAGAACGTCTCGCGCGGACTTCTGGCATCTGCAAACATGACTTTGCTGAGGTCGTAACTGTCCATTTTTCGATCGTTGGGTATCTCTGCGCCCGCCATGGATGCAAAGGTGTGCATCAAGTCGAGAGTAGAGCCCACTTCCGAGACCACTCCCGCCGGCAATAATCCGGGACCCCAGAAGATGGTGGGGACACGTTGGCCCCCTTCAAAGGTGGTACCTTTTCCTGCACGCAAAGGACCCGAGGAACCCCCATGTGTGTGAAAGGAAAGCCAAGGACCATTGTCTGAAGAAAAGATGACGATGGTATTATCTTCCAACCCTTCCCTTCGAATGGCATTGAGGATTTGCCCGACACTCCAGTCGATTTCCTCAATAACGTCTCCATAAAGACCGCGTTTGCTAACACCCAGCCACGGCTTATCTACCAACAGTGGAATGTGGGGCATGGAGTGAGCAAGATACAAGAAGAATGGCTGGCTTTTATTTTGCTCTATGAACTCAACTGCTTTTTCAGTGTATCGCCGGGTGATCGTATTTTGATCAGCCGGGCGCTCAACGATAGTTTCATCCTCGAGTATTGGAACGTTGTAGTGAGTGGTATCCGGATAGAAGTTTGGATCCTTTCGAGCCTCCTGACGGTAGTGGGTCTTGGAGCTGTCCCAGTCCATATCATTGGAATAGGGTATACCCCAGTAAGAGTCAAAACCCTGACGGGTGGGCAAATACTGAGGTAAATGCCCCAGGTGCCATTTGCCCACAGCGGCGGTTGCGTAGTCCTTTTGCTTAAGCATCTCCGCAAGGGTGACCTCACCATCCGGAAGCCCGCCCGCAGAGTCTGGAAAAAGGACTACACGCTTATCGCTGCTCATTCCATTGCGAATGGGGTAACGGCCGGTGAGCAAACCCGCACGACTCGGTGTGCAAACAGGATCTGCCACGTAAAACTGGGTCCACTTCTGACCTTCGCTAGCCATGCGGTCAAGGTGGGGTGTGTGGATCGTAGGGTTACCAAATGAAGACAGGTCCCCATAGCCCAAGTCATCACAAAAAATGACAATAAAATTGGGCGGTGTATCCTTTGCATGGAGCGAGCAGATCGCAGACAGGAAGAGTGCAATTATAGTTTTTTTCATTATTTAGCGGGTTGCTTCGATCATTTCAGTAATACGTTCACCAAAGTCGGGATCATCCTGATAGTCGCGAAATTCACGGGTAAAATACCAGGCATCATTCGGGTCAATATTGCTGAATTGATTCAGGATCTGCGATTTACGGACGCGCCCGGGTATTTCAGTAAATGCTTTCGCACCGAGAACGAATTTGTCCCCACCATTGCGCGCAACATTGTCCGACTCCATCAGGCGGATAACTTGATTGAATGCATCATCAATAGTTTCCTGTGTGGCGCCTTCTTCGGTGGTGAGTGAAATCCAATAATCACCGATATTGGTAAATCTCCAGCGGCGGAAAACGCGATCGATCGCAGAACCGTAGGTTCCCTCCTCAGACTCCATTAGTTCCAGACAATAATCGATTGCTCCCTGATAGGAGAGCCCATCAAGAATCTGAATGATTGCGATGCGACTTTCGGAATCAGGCGCGAAATCCAGCGCCGGCTCATAGATGTTTTCCCAGAAAAAGTTGGGAACCACTTGCTGCATAGTCAGGCGTTTCAGGCTGATCTGCAGGTCACGCAGAGTGGCTGATTCATCCTCAATAAACATGCGGATGAGCATTAACTTGGCTGACTCAACATCTCCGATACGCTCTAAAGCACCGAGCGTCGCATCTTGTATATCAGCGTCTTCGGCGTTGATTAAGTAATCATTGAGCAGATCGATTGCGCCCTCAGAATTTCGCACGCCGAGGAGCTCAATGGCGCTTAAGCGTGTTTGCGGGTCACCATTCTGCGCGTTATCGATGAGTTGCGCATCGAGTGCGGGATCCGCCAATACGCCGACAGCCTGGGTGGCAGCCTCCTGAATATCGTCGTCATCGCTACCGAGATAATCCAACAGAACCGGGATGCTGGCCTCACCCCCGATCGCCGACAGTGTATCAATGGCTGCGAGCTTTAAATCGAGATCTTCCGTTTCGAGCATAGCCAGCACCTTATCTTCATACTCGGGTAATCCCTGCTCGGCGATTGCGGATAGCACGAGTATTTGATCGGCTACATCCAGCGAGTCGATCTGATCGATGATTAAATCCCGTAGATTTGGTTCTGCACGAATCGCGATTGCGATTACCTGGGAGCGCAAAGGGTTTTCTGCATCCTGGAGCACCGTTTGCAATCGCATACGCGCGTTATCGGGATTCATTTCGATGAGGCGAATAAAAGCTGCGATACGGGTGGAATCAAACTGCGACTCGTCGATGAGCACATCCATAACATCCGAAGATCCACCTGCGTCGAGGATGGCTTGCTCAACCCTTAAACGTTGAGAAGGAGCCAGCTCGAGCCAATGAGAAAAGAGCAGTTCTGATGCTTTGCGTCCGCCAATCTTCGAAAGCATAAGCACCACGTTTTCGTTCATGATGATATCCCCGTTTTGAATAGCTTGCAGAAGGTCTGAATTTACGAGTGCATCATTCTGATACGCGAGTGCATTGATGTAAGCTGGCTGGGTCAGTTCATCTGCAACCAGCAGACCATCCAGCAATGCTGAGGCGGCTGTTGAGGATTGAATGGCGGCAAGTGCCTTAATGGCATTTAAACGAAGCAATGCATCTTCCGCAGTATTCTGGCTCAGCTCAGAAAGCCCTTCAACGGATTTAGCAGAGCCGATTGTCTGCAGATGCCGCAGCAACCAGACCCGGGCTTCGGTGCTCAGGGAATCATTGAGCGCGTAATCGAGAATGTCTGCTTCGACGTCGTTACGATCTTCCCGATCTATATCAGGATTTGTCGCCTGCGCGACCATGGACTCAATTTGATCATAGGCCGCGAAACGTTCGTCGTAATCTTCAGATGCGAGCTGGTCGACGAGCTCGTCCAAATCTGCAGCCTGCGTATAGAATCCAAGGCAGGCAGCAGTGAGTATTGCAAATATGTATTTCATTTTATCGGTTTTCAAAACAGTTTTTGCTTTTGGAGTTAGGCGGGTAATTCGTAACCGGCGCGACGGGGGCGATCCATCATGCGGGTGGCGATGCGATCCCCCGAGATGGACTCGGTATTTGGATTCCATGTGATGGGGCGTTCCAGACGCTCAGCGATGCCCGCGAGGTAACAGATAGTGCCGCTACGGTGCCCGATGTAGACACTGCAGATGGGTTCTTTGCGGGTCTCGATGCCATCAAGCCAATTCGCCCGGTGATCCCTGGAGTGGTACAGCCGTTCGTCCGAGGGGCTTTTGCTCTTAACTGCAAGCTCACTGGGATTGGTGCGGAATTCATTGCGGCCGACATATACATCCCCTTCGGTACCGATGAAGTGGATCATGTGCTGGATACTATCCTTGTGATTGCGTATCACTTTGAGGCCGTTCTCATACTGGTGGTATTGATAGGGCTCCCCTTCGTAACCCTGGGGGACAAAGAGAGTCGGCCCGGATTCATCCATACCCAGTGCCCATTGAACAATATCGTAGTGGTGGGCACCCCAGTCCCCGTTTTTACGCGAACCGTATTCCCAGAATCGACGCCAACCGCCACTGTAGTCACCTTCTGCACGTGCCTTAAAATAGGCTTCATAAGGAGTGGGTCCCAGCCATTTGTCGTAATCGAGCTCTTCCGGGATGGGCTCGGGTGCCGCAAGGAATGGCGGTGGGAATGTGCCAAGTCGGGTGCGTATTTCTTTGATTTCGCCGATCCAGCCATTGCGAATGATTTCGGCAGCCTTATGAAAGCGCCAGTTGGAGCGCTGCTGGGAACCCACCTGCAGGATGCGTCCGTAGCGCTCTTTGGCTGCGACCATGGCCTTACTCTCGTCGATGGTCAGCGTCATGGGTTTTTCACAATAGACATCTTTGCCGGCGCGCATGGCTGCGATAGAGATTGCCGCATGCCAATGATCGGGGGTGCCGACTACCACGGCATCAATATCCGGCCGGGCAATCATTTCTTCATAGTCTGCGTAGGCATCGCAGGTGCCGCCCTGGAGATTTACTACATCGTCCTGGCCTTCCTGCAGATGCTTACTGTTAACATCGCAAACGGCCATAACCTGGGTGCGTGAGCGTGTGGCATAATAGCTGCGGTGGCCGCGCATAATCAGGCCGTTGCCGACGAGGCCTACACCGATGCGACTATTCGGCGCTACGGAACCTGAGAGGCCAAGGGTTTCCGGCTTAACAATCATGGGGGCGCTAAATGCTGCACCCATGACTGCTGCGGAAGCTTTCACGAAGTGACGTCTATTCATAATACTTAACTGGGTTTTTAAGCTGCTGGTTTAAAATGATGGGTGATTGGGTTCGTTGAGAATTTTTCGCGGTATTGACTTGGGCTGAGCTTGAGTAGTGTGCGAAAGTCCCGGCTCAGAGCGGTTGGATCGTTGAATCCGCACTGACTGGCAATCGTTGCTAAGTTGAGCTGTGACTCGCGCAGGAGTTTACAGGCAGCATGGATGCGGACTTTCTTGAGATACTTTTTTGGTGAAAGCCCAAAGGTTTTACGGAAAAGGCGTTCGACCGAGCTGCGGGATATACCTGCGTTCTCGGCAAAGTCGTCCACAGATAATTTGGAGCGAAAGTGCACACGTATGTAGTTTACGATCCGGCGCATTTCAGGATGTTCGCGGTAGAGAGCATCCGATTCACGGGTGATACGTGTGATGCCTGCCAATCCCACAATTTTACCATCGACCCCGTAGAGGGGGATTTTCGTTGTGGTGAGCCAATCCAGTGTATCTCCCGATGGCACAAGCTCGATTTTATTGAGCAAGGGCTGGCCGGTAGTGACAACCCGTTGATCATCCTGCAAAAAGGAGTCTGCCAGAAACTCTGCACAAAAGTCGTGATCGCGTTTACCGATCAAAGCTTCAACGGACTCGACGCCCATCATCTCTGCAAAGCTTTGGGTGGCTGAAATGAAGCGACTCTCGCAATCCTTAACAAACATTTGCGCTCCGGGAATTTCCTCGAAGAGTGCTTCCAGGAGCTGACCGGGCATCAGGGACTCAAGAAAAGATGATTGCAGGGGTAACATCCAAAGAAATGAAAATACCTTTGACGCAAAATGACAAGGCCAAAAAACGAATAGTGCTTTAATTAATATGTTTAATTTGCTAATTATTTATAAAAATCATTTTTTGACATGATAAAATATGCCAAAACAGGTTTAAGCCCTTAATCCAGCCTCCTTAATTCTACCAATCGAATATCCGGACCCCGGTTACCGGGAATGAAAGGGGCTCTCAATTCCAATGTGCCTGCGCCTGCCTCAAGGCGGATAACTCCCATATAAAGCGGCTTGAATTGCTTTACATAGGATTCCGTGCGAATCACACGATCTTCATCCATACCCCGTAAGGGTGGATCGAATGATTCTGTAATTTGGGCAGAAGTTGAGTGATTTTTAAATGAGAGCTCTAAGCGGGTATCTACGACCCATTCTGGAGCAGTATAATGTACGGTGACCCGGTATTTGCCCGCAGTTTGAACATTAATATCCCAACTGATGTAATCACCGGATACCAGCCAGCTTGTTAAAAAAGAACAGTTGGGCCAGCGGTTGGAGCGACGAATATTGCCATGATAATCTGCATCCCTGGCGGGCAACAACGTATTCACAAAATCGGGGTGTCCCACAGGATTGGGACGCTCATCGGCTTCAAAGCTTAAATGGGTATTCGCTAACGTAGACTCCGCCCACTCTTTTTTCACAGCGAGCAACTCCTTAAACACTTCAGGCTTCAGTTCGCGGATGTCGGTAGATTGTTCAGGGTCTACTTCTACATCGTAGAGCTGGTTCATATGATCGAGACGATATTGCTGACTGCGAACACTCAGGCGGTTGCTCCAGTAGTTGATGATGTAGCGATCTTTCCATTCCGGCTTCGGGTCATTAATGAGGGGTTTAAGGCTTACACCGTCCAGCTCGTTATTGGTATTGGCTGGAATACCGGCCATTTCGGCAAGCGTTGGCAATAAATCGATTGCACTCGTGATTTGAGAAATGGTTTGGCCTGATTTTATCATAGCAGGCCAGCGCATAAAGAGCGGAGTGCGTACCCCACCCTCGTCCGTGGAGCCCTTGCGGCCACGCAGGCCATCTTTCCAGCGTTCGCCATTCGGGCCGTTGTCGTTAAAATAGAGGATGATGGTGTTTTCACTGAGATTGAGATCATTCAGGTGCTTGAGCAGGCGCCCGACATTCCAGTCAATATTTTCACACATGGCAAGGGCAGCACGTGCGTGATCGATTTCTTTCTGCGAAGGGTTACCGGGAAGAGTTAGCTCCTTGTTTTTAAACTTATTCCACCAACGGTCCGGTACTTGCATGGGTGAGTGCGGTGTGGGGTAAGGTAAGTATACAAAGAATGGCTCATCCTTATGCTGTTCGATGAAATCCATGGCGCGATCTGTGAATTCATCTACGAGGAATCCCTCTCCCTGAACGGTCTCACCGTTGTGATCGAGCAGTTCAGCATCGTAATAATTCCCCCAGTGGCCTGAGGTGAAGCCGTAGTATTCTTCGAAGCCACGACCGTTGGGGTGGTAAGGATATTGGCTGCCGTTGTGCCATTTGCCAAAAGCAGCTGTGCGATAACCAGCGCTCCGGAAAACATCGGCAATCGTGGTTTCGTCTAAATTCAGGCGTTCACCCCCCGCAGAAGTGGAATATACACCGCTACGCACGTGGTAACGCCCTGTCAGGAATTCTGCCCGCGTAGGAGAGCAGACCGGCTGCACATAAAAGTGCTCAAAGAAAGCACCCTGTTGAGCCAATGAGTCGATATTGGGTGTGCTGATATCGGCATTGCCGGTGTAGCTAAAATCGCCCCAGCCCTGGTCATCTGAAAGAAAAATGACCACATTTGGACGATTCTCCGCAAAATTTAGTAGAACCCAAAGTAGGCTAATGCCAAACCCGAAAAGGATACGAAGCTTTTGGAATAACATACCCCATTAATAGGTGGGGTGATTAGGCCTTACAAGTCTGATTTCCTGATTATGAGCTTCAAATCTTCGCCTGGCTGAAGCTTTATAGATTGGCTTTGAAATTCACGACCTGAAAGCTTTTTAGTTTTCCCAGTATTCACCCACTCGACCTGATAACTCGCATCTGCATCGATGGTGAACCACTCCTGAAATTGATTAATGCGCGGCCAGTCCATGGGGAGATTCAAATTATCCCGGTGACGTGCAGAATCAAGGACTATCCTACCGGTCCAGGGTTGTTCAGCGGTAAGATAAAGGTAGAGGGTTTGCTCATGCTGAACTGCGCCGATCGATACGTCTTCGCGCCAAGGCTCTACATATGCTCCCTGGGTCTTCCAAAGGTTATACATGATAGTCGTGCGTGCGAAATTACCGTCGCCATGCCAACCTTCAATGATGCCGGAGTCTTGTTGTTTTCCCCACATCACCTGCATCTCACTGTCAATCCACTCTGCGGTGGAGGGGATGGGCTCACGGTTATACAAATTCAACGCACTTTCGATGGCATCGGCATAGCCGTCGGAACTGCCATGCTCCCAGTTATGGCTGCGATAATGCTCGTTGAGGTTGGACAGCGCTTTGATCACAGCATCGCGGTATCGTGCAATACCATCGATGAGGTACACTGCATAAAAACCGTTGAGAGTGTAACCGAAAGTGTCTGCCTCGGGCACACTGGCACGGCGTTGAATCATTTCGCCGGTTTGCGGATTGATACCGTTATAAAACAGGCCGTGCTCGTTGCGACCTATCTTCAGGATACGGTCGAGCATTTCATACAGGTGAGGCTGATATTGAGCCTTTTTCTCCGGCTTTACAAAGTGAGTAACCACATAGAGCTCACATAAGCCGGAAACGACTTCACAGCCATGATCACGCAGACGCAGGTATTCAAAATCGCGAGTTGGGTGGTTTTCACCCAGGAGGTAATAGTCGCCCAAACGAATGGCATACTCGAGGTATTTTTCTTCTCCAGTTACATAATAAAGACGAGAGAGGGCCTGGAGCATCTCTCCATTGAGTTCGGTATTCGTAGAAACAATGGAACCAAAAGGCGTATCGACCGAAGCGTGCTTCCAGGAATCATCCATCAGCTCTACGAGGCGTTCAAACCAAGGGGTTTGTCCTTTTGCTTCCATCAATGGCAAGAGACCATCCTTAATATACTCGGAAGCGCCGAACAGGATTGTCTGCATATCGATTTCTTCTTCCAGGAAATCCTGAGTGGCAAAGTCGAAGGTATCGGGCAGATTGTCCACCCGGGAAGTAAGCCGTTTCTCGGTTTCCAGCATATCGATCATAACTCCTCCGTAGAGTTCCCGATTTGTGTAATAGCTGGTAAGCACCATAAACGGATAATTATCCGCAGCACTATCCTTCGCGTTCCAGAAAAGTTGCTCATCGTTACGGGGGATGAGGCCAGTCGCTGGATCGGCAAGTGCTAACCAGCCCTGTACATAGTGAGCACAACGCCTGAAACCTTCATTCGCCAACAATGCGTTCTTGTGGGCTTTTTCAAAAAGCGCTGATTGATCAGGTGTTTGAGCCGGTTCGACCCAAGATGGAGCAGTTATCAATAAGACTAAAAAAAGGGCAGAGAATTTCATAAACAAGCGGATATTTTTAGCTCTCGCTATAAACGGGAGACGGTCAACCCGCCGTCAACCATTATCACCTGTCCTGTAGAGTAAGGAAAATCACCGCGAGCGAGGCTACTGACGGCCTTGCCAATATCCTCCGGGTAGCCCCAGCGCGGTTGCACACAGAGACCCTCTTCGATGAGCTTGTCATACTTTTCGGTTACCGCAGAAGTCATATCGGTTTTAGTGACACCGGGGCGGACTTCGTAGACGGGGATGCCTTCCGCCCCGAGGCGGACTGCAAATAGCTGAGTCATCATACCAATACCGGTTTTCGCAATGCAGTATTCCCCCCGGTTGATGCTAGCAACCGTTGCTGATATGGAGCCAACATTAATGATGACTGCAGTAAAGTCCGGATCTGAATTTCGGGAAGCAAGCATGCGATTGGCGATCGCTTGTGTAAGGAAGAAAGGCCCCTTGAGGTTGATCTCCATGACGCGATCGTAGCTCTCTTCAGTCGTTTCAAGCAGGTCGAGGCGGACGTTGGGCGCAACTCCCGCATTGTTTACAAGGAGATTGAGCTGCCTGCCTTCGGCATAGCAGGTGTCCACTATGCGCTGGCGGTCGGCAGCCTCAGCGATATTGCCCTGAGCATAGCTGATCTCAGTGCCAAAGCGGCGAAGATCATTCAAAACTTCTGCAACCCCCTCTTCCGGGCGAACCCCGTTTATGATGACGTCCCAACCTTCCTGCGCGAGTGCGGTTGCGATGCCAAGGCCTATACCACGTGAACCGCCAGTGACGAGTGCGGTTTTCGATGCACTCATGGTTGCAGATCCGGGATATCCAGCCAGCGGCGCTGATCCCAGCTTTGTATGCCTACTTCAGCGAGTTGCACCCCTTTTGCACCCTCGAGCAGATTCCAGCGGAAAGGAGTATCCAGCACGACGTGCTTCAGGAACATCTCCCACTGGACCTTGAATGCGTTATCATAGAGCTCCTGATTGGGGACCTTTGACCAGTCCTCATAAAAATCGATGGGTTGCTCGATATCCGGATTCCAAACCGGTTTGGGTGTGTTGCTGGAGTGCTGCAGGTAACAATCGCGCAGGGTCGCATGAGCAGAGCCTGCAACTCCATCGACATGGAGGGTAAGCAGATCATCCCGACGCACTCGGGTAGCCCAGGAGCAGTTGAAGTTGACGATGATCTCTCCGTCGGGGCCATCAATTTCAAACATCGCATACGCCGCATCATCGGCGGTCGCATCATAGGGAGCACCATCTGCTTCGTAGCGTTTATCGATGTGAGTCGCCCCCCGACAACTGACTGCCTTAACGGGGCCAAATAAGTTATCGAGCACATAGCGCCAATGGCAGAGCATATCAATGATCATGCCGCCGCCATCTTGCTTGCGGTAGTTCCAGCTGGGTCTTTGTGCAGGCACGCCATGCCCTTCGAACACCCAATAGCCAAAATCTCCCGCAACTGAAAAAATGCGCCCGAGGTAGCCTGCGTCGATTGCACGCTGGAGTTTCACCAGACCGGGGAGCCAGAGCTTATCCTGCACGACCCCATTTTTCACGCCTTTGTCCCTACAAAATTCGTAAAGCTCGTAGGCGGTCTGCGTATCGATTGCCGTTGGTTTTTCACAATAGACGTGCTTACCGGCAGTGGCTGCCATCTTCACTGCATCGGATCTGCGGAGGGTGCTTTGTGCATCGAAGTAAACCTCGTAGGCAGGGTCGCCCATGACTGAGTCGAGGTCGGTCGTCCATTTTTCAACGCCGCTGATTTCCTGGAGATGGCGGAGTTTCAGCTCATTGCGCCCGACCAGTATGGGGTCCGGGATAATAACTTCGTCTGCAGCGACCTTTACGCCGCCTTGCTTGATAATCGCGGCGATAGAGCGCATGAGGTGTTGATTGGTTCCCATGCGGCCGGTAACGCCGTTCATGATAATGCCTACGCGATGTGTTTTCATAAATGGATGGGTTTGATTGTTATGAAATCAGGTGTGGGTTTGATAGGCGTGTACTATGCGGTCGAGATACTCCGCCTGATCACCTGCCCAAAGTTCGTTGGAAAATATCTCGACTTCGATCATGCCCGTGAAGCCTGCGGACTCCACCCAGGATCGGATTTCGGGGACATTGATACAGCCATCACCCATGATCCCCCGATCCAGCAGCATATCTTTCGTAGGGGTGAGCCAGTCGCATACGTGAAAGGCATAGAGAGCACCGAGCTCACCGCATCGCTGGATTTCTGCCTCAAGTGCAGGATCCCACCAAAGGTGATAGACATCCAGGGCCACACCCACATGGGTAGACCCAATCCCCTCGCACATATCATTAGCTTGTCCCAGAGTGTTGATTGCCGAGCGGTCATCCGCATACATGGGATGAAGGGGCTCGATGGCGAGCTTCACGCCTGCATCGATCGCACGTGGCAATACCGCCTCGATCCCATCCTGAATTTGTTTGCGGCTCTCCTCAAGAGGTTGGCCGGGCACGGCTCCACAAACCAATACAACCATAGGCGCTCCAATCGCATGGGCCTCTTCAATGGCTTTCAAATTATCATCGATACCCTTTTGCCGGGTCTCTGCATCTACCCCCGGGAAAAAACCACCACGGCAAGTCGCTACTACTTCCAAACCTTCAGAGCTAATCATATCACGCGCCTCAGGGATGGGCATCTCCCCCAGTTTATCACGCCAAACGGTTATACCTTTGGCGCCGACCCGTGCATAGTTTTCCACCGCTTTGCGCAGACTCCAGGGCTTTAAAGTGATCGTATGGATCGCAAGACGATCCATGCCGGGAGGGGTGTGAGTCGACATGTCAGTGCAGATTGTAAAAGGTTAGGTAGGGTTCGTTTTTGTTCATCTTATGAACTAACAGTGCCGCTTCCCTGAAGTGGTAATCACCCCACATGGAGGATTCGTCGCAGGCTACCGACTGGCCTTGGGGAACATTATCCCACCCGTTCGGCTGGTGATACACAGAATGGAGAAGCAGGCCCTGATGCTCGGCATTCTGTGAGAGGTAGGGTTCCTTCAATAATGATTTTAATGTGGTGAGACCAGCGTGCCAGTATTTTTTGCCGCGCTCGGTGGTGGTGCCTAAATAATTACCCAGGCGCAACAGGCCTTGTGCTCCTATGGCTGAGGCCGAACTATCCACAGGTTCATACACATTGTAGGGCTCTGCATTTCGCGAACGCCAGTCACCCAACTGATGCAGCTGGGGAGCGCCTCCGTCCCAATAGGTGATACCGTCGAGCGAAGTGTTTTCCACATACCAGTCGCAGGTGGCTTTTGCTGCTTTTTCCATGATGGCCACCCACTTATCACGCCCTCCGAAGGGATCGAGCTGCTCATCGCTGAGGGTTTGCAGGAATTCCAGCTCTTCAGCAAAACCCACCATGGCCCACGCAAGGCCGCGCGTCCACGTGGTGAAACCGCTGTAACCCTGTTGCGCATTGGGGGCTCGATAACGACCGTCGTTCACGTTGAAAAGACTCTCGTGAGCGGTGCGGCCCCACTCGTCGTAGGAGTCGCGGCCTTCTCCGTAATAGATGGCATACTTGGCGGTGGCTTCAATGTGCTTGAGTGCACGTTCGAGGAGGTTGTTGGGCTGGTCGTTTTCGCCCATGAGCGAGTGGCCCAGCTGATGGCCCACCATGAGAATGCGGCAGCTGCGAATGGTATCTACAAAAAGGCTTTGGGGACCGTTAAAAGAGTAGATGTAGCCGCCACCTTCATGCGTGGTTGACCACCTTGCGGCCTGGACTGCCGAGGAGGCCTTGATTGCCAGCTCGCAAAAATCTACACGTGCTTCATCAGCAGGGATTTTACCCTCCTTGATTAAGCGCAACCAGTTGCCATAGGTGCTAAGGTTGTTGAATCCGTGGTCGTGCACCCCAATGTGACTGACGTGACTTGCCATGCGTGAAACGGTGTTACGAATGGCATAATCGAGTGCGTGCGCATCGCCTGTAGCGTCGTACTGGAGAAAACCGGAACCGTAGCAAAACCCTTCCGTCCACTCCGTCCATCCGCGGGTGGAGTATTTGCCATCTACTGTAAAAACGGGGGAGCCTTGGCTGAGGTCATATTCCTGCTCGATGAGGCGGATCTTTTCAGCAGAGAGCTCCCAGAAGTCGTTGAGGAGTCCCTGAAGGTCAGCAGGTGCTAGCGTGTAATCGATTTTCATAGGTTAGTAACGTTTGTCTTTGCGTAAATGGATAATGATGAGGCGCACATCGTGCATACAACGGTAAGTGTGTTCCAAGATGGCGTCAAACTGGACGCTCTGCCCTTCTGTCAGGCGGATAGTCTCGTGTGGTAGTTTGAGCTCCAACTCGCCTTCGAGCACCCAGCAGATTTCGTAGTCATCCCGGTGGATTTCAGGGCGGGAAATTTCCGCACCAGCGAAAGCAGTGCCCATGAGCACGAGTGAGTTTGCATAACGGATCTCGCGAAAAACAAAGCCACCGGATTCGTGATCCCCCTCGGTCACCTGATGCGCAAGGGGTGACTCCGCAAGGGCAAGCAGGTCGGTCGCGCTCATACCAAACACCCGTGCGATTTTAAAGAGGGTGTCCAGCTCTGCAGAGCATTGGTTGCGCTCGAGCTTGGAAATAACCGCTATGGACACCCCGGATTGGGATGAGAGTTCTTCCAAAGTCAAATTTCTGGATTTTCGGAGACCCCGCAGGGCGGTAAAATCAAATTTTTGCTGAACTTCCAATTTTCTTTATTGATAAATTTTTAATCTATTTTTATCTAAAACAAAAATTAATCAAGTATATATATGAAGAAAAATTCGCTTATTTGGAGTGTTTGTTGCGGTATGGCCGTATTTTTAACAGCACTCGCCTACTCCCCCCTTGTGCTTTCCCCCGACCAATTTGAGCCTGTTCTTTTTGGGATGCCCCGAACGTTTTGGGCGGGCATCGTCATCTATCTGGTGTTTCTGGTGGTCATCTGGCTCGGCACTCAAGTTCACCCCGAAAAAGAGGATTAGGCGATGATTACCTGGCTGGTTGTTTTTGCTGCACTTTGGTTGAGTGCACTGGTGTTTTTCTCTTATCGTTCGAAGCGGCAGAACCAAGTCGCCAACGATTATGTGTTTGCGGGAGCAAATCTGGGACCGCTGCTGGGTATGCTTACCTTCGCGGCTACGCTCTTTAGCACCTTTACCATTATGGGTATGCCCGACTACTTTCGTCTGCATGGGGTCGGCTCCTGGATATTTCTGGCGATTGCGGATGCCGCGATGTTTTTCTTCATTCTCTGGTTTGGGCACAAGTTGCGCTCCCGCGGCATGGAGCATCAATACGACGGAATGTCCTCACTTCTGAGCCGCTGCTACCAATCCCGCTTTGCCGGATGGCTTTACTTCGTCTTCGTATTCTTATTCATGATCCCCTATGTGGCCATTCAGATACGGGGCGTGGGCATCTTCTTTGAGGCTATTTTTCCGGATTTTCTGCCCGGCTGGGGGTGGTCGGTAGCAATCGTCACGCTTATGCTCATTTACAGTGAGATCGGAGGACTGCGTGCGATCATTTACAGTGACTCCCTCCAGGCGACTGTGCTGTTGGTGGGTATCTGGATAGTCGGAGTGGCCTGTATTCAGAATGCCGGGGGGCTGACTGAGCTCTTCACCCAGGTTCGTGAGACTCACCCGGAGCTGCTTTCCACGCCGGGTCCTCAAGACCGGCTCAGCTTTTTTTACCTGCTCGGCTCCCTCTTTGCGATCATGATGATCCCGGTGACGCAGCCCCAGGTCGTGACCCGGCTTATCATCATGCAAAGTACGCAAAAGATGCACACAATGGTGATCTCGCTGGGCATATTCGCATTTCTGGTAATCCTGCCGACTGCCTTCATTGGCCTTTACGGTGCACTGAATTATGCCGACGCGCCCTCACGGGAATTCCAGGCACAGGTGCTCCTCTTCGAGCAAATTGCCCCTGTCGGTGCGATCATCGTGATCGGCCTGCTGGCCGCAGCGATCTCCACCTCAGACTCCCAGATATTTGCACTCGGTACTGAGTTTCGCTCGATCACCAACCAGGGGAAATCCGAAAACCTGAAAATCATGCGCCTGTTTGTGCTGTTTTTTGGCATCTGCGCGCTCGTATTTGCGATCAATAGTGGGGACCAGCTCGTGCCCCTGGCCCTCGCGAGCTTCAAGGGAACAGCCCTCTTCGGCCCGGCAATCCTGCTAGCACTCTTTGCCAAACGCTCCGTGGGCATCCTGCCGCTGATCGCCGTGCTGATTGCCGAAATCATCTTTGTGCTCTATCAATTCAAGATCGTGCCGCAAAACATCGGAGGTATCGGCACCTATGTGATCCTATTTGTAAGCGTGGGCCTCGTCGCCCTTGGCAGCTATCTGCTCAAGGGCCGTGCGGCTGAATAGATTGATTTTTGGCAGCGGATTTGCAAAACTATGCACGTATGAAGAATGCGCGTGTAGTTTTGCGGCCGGCGACACTGGAGGATATCCCTACTTTGGAGCGGTGGGATTTGGAGCCACATGTCATTGAGGCGACGACCGACCAACCGGATGCGGTCAAAGCCTTTGACGATCTGCTGGACTGGCGGGAAGAGCTCGTCGCGCAAAATGAACATACCCAGTTTTTCATCGCAGAGGTAGAGGGCAAACCCATTGGTGCGATGCAGATGATCGACCCCCATTTGGAGCCCACGCACTACTGGGGTGAGATCGAGCCCAACCTGCGCGCGCTGGATATCTGGATCGGCGAGAAGGCCTACCTGGGCAAAGGCTACGGCACCGAGATGATGAGCCAGGCCATTAACCGATGCTTTGAAGACCCCGGGGTAAAAGCGATCGTGATCGATCCTCTCAATTCAAATAAACGGGCCATCCAATTCTATCAGAAACTCGGTTTTCGTGCAGTAGGCCGGCACCTCTTTAATGATAAGGACGATTGCCTCGTGCACCGCCTCGAGCGCACGGAATGGCTTGCGTGAAGTAAAATCTCATCATAATCAAAGACAGATTATGATACCCGATCAGCCTCCAGTTCTTACAACGAAGCGGCTACTACTCCGACCGTTTGAAATTTCAGACGCAGCAACTGTTCAAAAGCTTGCAGGTGACCCAAAAATATACGAGATGACCACCAATATCCCCCATCCTTATCAGGGCGGGATGGCTGAAACCTGGATTAAATCTCGTTTGGAGGAATTCCAAAAAGGAAACGGGGTTTTCTTGGGCATCACGCTAATAAGCAGTAACGAACTAATCGGATGTATCAGCCTGGGTGCCAACCCGGCACACAACCGCGCAGAATTAGGCTACTGGATTGGAGTGCCATATTGGAATAAGGGATATTGCACCGAAGCAGCCCGAGAAATCGCAAAGTACGGTTTCAACACCCTGGGATACCAAAAAATCACCTCCTCACACCTGGAAAAGAATCCAATGTCCGGAAAAGTCATGCAGAAAATCGGTATGAAACAGGAAGGCTTTTTGAAAAACCACATACTCAAGGACGGCAAATATAATAACCTGATCCTCTATGGCATCCAATCACCCAATCAGTAACGAACAAGAATACAAACTATCCCCCATACGTCCGTTTGTGCTTTTTGAGTTGTTTGAGGGCCCAGTCGTAGTGGCTGGAAGTGGCGGAAACAAAGTAGGAGCCGAGGGAGGTCGTGCCTGTCCAGGGATAGCGTTTTTTCTCAAACAGCTCGGGATCATTCTGTTTTTCGATGAGTTTCCTGATCTGCTGGAAAGACTGTTTGAGCAGAGCCATCCCTTCGTTCAATGAGGTTTGCTGATACTTCTTCCAGATTTCCAGGTTGAGATCGGGTAAGGTTTTCCAGGTATAGCCGGGTGCAGGCATCTCAGGCTTAGCCCCGCCCATACCCACACGATACCATTCCATCATCATAAGGTGCCATTCGTGCAGATGAACGAGGGTGTCACGCACATTGCGATCTCGAGTCTCAAATTGGAATTCAGCATGCAGTTCCTCGTCGGTGAACTCTTGAACGAGAGTCATCAGCTTATCGAAGTTAGCTTGCCCGAGCGCGAGCAATGTTTGTTTATCCTGAGGTCTGGGCATATTGGTTAATCAGCGTTTTTAAGAAAGTTCTCGAGTTGCTGCCAGTGTTCATCTGTTGAAAGATGTATATCTGCAGTGCGTAGCTTAGCCACTTCCGGGTGAAGGTTATTCGGATCATTCGGTGTGTAGGGAGTGCTTGTACTGACAGTGCTTTCCACGGTAATATTTTGATAACCCAATTGAAGGGAGGTCGCAATATTTTGATAGCAATAATATGAGTAAGCGTCCTGAAATAGCTCCATAACACGCGTGCCCCGTGTGCAATAAACCAGATTGGTTAGCCCTGCGCCATGGGCAGATACAATTGCCCGGGCATTTTGAAAAAGGGCCACCTGTTGAGAAAGTTCCAGATCTTCCAGAAATACCTCACTAAACCCGTACCCCTTGAGCATGGTTTCATATTTATCCTCAGGTAGTATTTTACGGCCGATAGCCTTTTTGCGGGATATGTAGAATTTTTCCGGCAATTCACCGGAATTTTGAGGCGGGTGTAATCCGGCAATGTATTCCAGTGCCCACAAAGGAGGATCACCCTGCGGGTCGATATTGTTTGGGTAAAGCAAAGTATCCGCCTGATAATTGGAGGTAAAGTCCAGATACCTGCATTTGTCCTCAGGTATATTGAGTTTTTCGAGTATGGCCTTGGCAAAGGGAGTATTTGCCCGATTCAAGATAATCCAGTCCACATCCGAAAAAGTGTATTTAGCTTCCTCAAACAACTTTAGCCGAGGCAACCAATCCACGATCCAATGGTAGTAATTATCAGTCGCGGAAAACTGATTCGCCAGGCAAAGCGTGAGCCCTGGCAGACGGGTGGGCTTATCCAGTTTCAGTAGCGAAAAAATTGAGTGATCGCGGGGGCTCCCACAAAAAAATTCGTAGGAAAGCTCGGGCATGAGCTTATTATCAATGACTATTGCAGCCGTTTTACCCTGCACGCATGTGTTCTGCAACGACCAAAGACCGTGCTCCGGTGAAGCATTACCCGAGGGCGTGGTATGTGCTTTGTGTGTAGGCTTGAACTCAGCCTGATCACGATTCAGCTCGAAGATACTTCGGATAGATTTAGGGCCCGGCCAAAATGGCTTGAATGGGAAATACTTAAAGGCCCTTTTTATCCAATGCTTCACTATGGATAGATCAAATGATCTGCCCTGCAAAGACAATCGAATACTACTGAGATAAAGCGCTTACAATTTATAATCCCAACCCTTACGCGGCTCGGGAGAGTAAATATACTGATCCGCCTCGGGGACTCCCAGCGCTTTCATATTGGCATCATCCCAGTGGATGGTTTTACCGGTGCGCACAGCGAGATTACCCAACAGCACCGACTCATTGATAAGCGCTCCATAGTCAAAGTTGGCATTTGCGGGGCGGTGATTTCGAATCGAATCGAAAAATTCCGTGTAGTGATTACCCTTGATACGCGGAAGTGTCTTCGGCGGGAGATTACTGCGAAAGTCATTCCAGAGAGCATCCGGCAGTATGCGGGGTGCCCCGTTTACGCGCATGCCCGGTATGTAGATAGCTCCCTTTTTACCGATCCAGTACATCGCATCACTGGTCTTCAACTCAAATCCTTCGGGTAAGTAGGGAAGTTTCGCCGGGATATGATGAGCCCCCAAACGTTCTCCGCTATACCAGTGAACCGTAGTGGGCACTTTACCCGGTTTTGCATGGTGAAAGTAATCAACGGCTATCCAGCGGGGGGTGCCTACTTTGGAGAGCCGGGGGGTCTTTGCAGTAATCGTGTGTGGTTTTCCGAGCCCGAGACAAAATTCTACTACATCCCACATATGTGCACCGATATCCCCAAGCGGACCCCCACCGAAATCCCACCAGCCGCGCCATTTCACGGGCGTGTAGATGCTATTGTAGGGTCGGTAGCGTGCTGGCCCGAGAAAGAGATCCCAATCGAGTGTGTCCGGGATGGGCTCTGCGGGAGCGTCTTCCTCAAACAGGTGGTAATCACGTATATTTGGTCGATCTGTCCATAAATGAACATCCAGAACATCACCGATTACACCCGAGTCGATCCATTCTTTGAGAATTCTAAGAGCCTCAAAGCTATGCCCCTGAACCCCCAGTTGTGAGACGACTCCGTATTTCTTAGCGGCCTTGGCTAGCGTGCGCATCTCATCGATGGAATGCGCCATCGGTTTTTCAAGATAAACGTGATAACCCCGTTGCATGGCTTCCATTGCAATGGGATAGTGTGTGTGGTCTGGCGTTGCGATGCTGACGGCATCGATACCTTTGCCCAACTTGTCGAACATTTTGCGAAAATCACGAAATCGAGGTACATCCGGAAGTTCTTTGTATGTTTTCGCTGCAAACGCATCATCCACATCACAAAAGCCCACCGTATTTTCGGATCGATACCCAACCGCTGCCTTGTGACCATGCCCACCGACTCCGATATATGCGATATTGACCTTCGAATTGGCTGATTCGCGAGCGGACAGTTGACTGATATAGGGAGCTAAAGTGGCTGCACTGCCCGCAGCAATAGAGTTTTTAAGAAATTGGCGGCGGTCTATTTTCATAACGGGAAGATTTTCTTAATGAATAAATTTTTATCTATTTTTTATTTCATAGAATAATATTGCAAGATAAATCAATCCCATTTATTTACTTAATAGCAAAATTTGTTATATTTTTTAATCTCAAAGAAAATCATCACTTTTCATGAAATTATCCGTTGTTTTAATAACTATTTTATTATCAATGACCTGTATCGCGCATGCCGGTTCGCATTCTCTAAGCATTCAAAAAAACGAAGATACGCTTAACTTCTATCGGGGCGACCAGCCATTACTCACATACAACATAACCCGCAATGTCCCCCCCGAAGGCGTAGACCCGGTGTATGGCCGCAATGCGCACATACATCCGCTCTATACTCCGGCAGGCCAGGTGCTCACAGCTGAGTTTCCCGTCGACCACACCCACCAAAGCGGCCTTTTCTCGGCCTGGACAAGAACCACATTTCAGGGCCGAACCGTAGATTTTTGGAATCTACGTAAAAAGGAAGGCTTTGTGGAGCACCGGGAAGTCCTTAAAGTCAACAAGGACTCGAAACACCCCTCGTTTACGGTAAAAATGGCGTATGTAGACCTGACTTCCGGTTCGCCCATCGATGTATTGCATGAAACCTGGCTAGTGAAACTCGTTTCTGCCGATGAGGATCACACCGTTTTTGATATCAAGAGTACACAGCTTAATGTCGCTAAAGATCCGCTCATCATCGAAGAATATCATTACGGGGGAATGGCATACCGTGCCAGCGAACAGTGGAACGCGCAGGCCCAGCCCACTCCTCCAACATCTCCATTAATGCAGGTGGTAAATAGCGAAGGACTCAATCGTATAGACTCTAACCATAAACCTACCAGTTGGGTCCAGTTATACGGAGATCTGGACGGCAAACTGGCATCGCTGACTGTCATGGCTCACCCCGATAATTTCCGTTACCCCCAGATTCCCCGAGTCCACCATGTAGCTCCTTACTTCGTTTGGTCCCCTCAGGTAGCGGGCGCTTTCACCATCAAACCCGGTGATACCTATACTTCAAAATTCCGCTATATCTCAAGTACAGGCCAACCCGATAGTTCAAAGATCAAATCTATATCAAAATCATTTAAGTAGGCTATTATAGTTATATTTATGCATAAATACATTTTATGCATAAATAAATACATTAATAAAATATATGCTTGATTTATAGCATATAATCTATAGATTAAAGCTATGTTGCATGCAATTATAGCCGGAGATTTAGTCGCATCTACTGATCTTACGACCGCACAAAAAGTACACTTAGAATCTCTATACAGTGAATTAGAGCAGGATTTGAAGCGTGAATTCGAAGTGTTTACCCGATTTACTCGGGGAGATTTCATTGAATCGTATATTCCTAAAATCGAGGATTCCCTGAGGGTTTTGCTCTGTATAAAATGTTTCTTTAAATCACTATCGGATAATCTCAAGAATATCGACAGCGATTCCGCTGATAACTCCTCCTTATTTCATCAACACGGCATTCGACTGGCATTAAGTATCGATAAGCTTGATCGTTTAAGGGTTGAAGAAGGGGTAATCGATGGTCAGGCCATTTACAATGCAGGCCGACAAATTGAATCCCAGAAAACCCACAACCGGAATAAAGTGAGCATCAAAAATACGCTTTTTTTCGAATCTCCCTGGGATGATTTCACCGCAAGTACATCCACGATTTTCCATCTGCTCCACGAGGTCATTTCAAGAGCTACCGCAAAGCAATGTGAGGTCATGTACTTGAGACTATTGGGAGCCGATGAGCGTATCATTGTTGAACTACTCGGTGTCACCCAATCCACGGTGAACCGCCATTCTACCAACGGAGGTTGGCACGCAATCGAAAAAACACTCGACTGGTTCCCCCAAGCTGTAAAAAAATACATAACATGACCTGGGAGCTTCCTCAATTATTCCTTGCCCAAATAATCGCTCATCTCATCAGCGATTTTTACCTCCAAAATCAAAAAATCTCAGACTCCAAGGACAAAAAAGGCTTTAGATCCGGCTACCTATATCTACACGGGTTAATTACGTTTGCCGTTGCCTGGGCACTCTCGTGGCAACTGGACTTTGCGCTTTACGCCGGCATGATCACTGCGGCCCACATCACCTTAGACGGCCTGAAGCCCCAATACGCACGCAACGGGTTCCTTAAACGCTACGCATTCTTTCTGGATCAGGCACTGCACTTATCAATCATTCTGGCTGTCACCTGGCTGTATGATTTCCAAAACTCTGGAGCAACGATTTGTAAATTCGACGACCAAATACTCTACATTGTCTTCTGCTACCTACTGATGGTTCGACCCACCAATTTCGTGATCCAGGCGCTCATCACTGCCAATCAAATCGAGATCCCTGAATCCAATTCCGGCCTGTTAAACGCCGGTCGTCTAATCGGTAGCACCGAGCGGCTGCTTGCCATCACACTGGTCTTTAATGGTGCCTTTAGCGCGCTGGGTTTCATCATCGCAGCAAAATCCATCTTACGCTTTAAAGATTCAAACGCTAAACAAGCCGAGTATGTGCTCATAGGCAGCCTCCTAAGTTTCAGCATTGCTATCTTTGCAGGTCTGGGCCTGGAGTGGTTTTTTGGAAAAACTGACTAAAATTATCTTAGTCAATTCCACTCATGCTAAAGTCTAATAGGTATAACCCCTATAAATCATGCGCCTTAAATCAGCCCTTCTCTTCTCTACCATTCTTTACTGCTTTTGCTGGTTAACCGCCGATGACCGACCCAATATTCTGTTCATTCTGGCTGACGATCTCGGTTATGGCGATCTCAGCAGCTATGGTAGCACGGACATTCCCACACCTCACATTGATAAGCTCGCAGCCCAGGGGGTACGTTTTACTAATGGCTATTCCTCCCATGCTTTCTGCAGCCCAATGCGTGCAGGCCTTATGGCCGTTCGCTATCAGCATCGCTTCGGCTACGAAAACAATGTAGGCTATGACTTTAATAATACCCTTATGGGGCTGCCGGTTTCCGAAAAAACCGTAGCCAAACGCCTCCAGGAAGCCGGCTATCGAACAGGCATCGTGGGCAAATGGCACCTGGGTGCCGCCGCACCCTTTCTCCCCAACAATCGGGGCTTTGACTACTTTTACGGATTTCCCGGCGGGGGCCATCGTTACTACGAGATCGATCTTAACCGTGTGCTCAATACGGGTTACTACGGCGGATTACGTCGCAACGAAAAACCGACCACATTCGAAGGTTATCTCACACACGCACTTACCGATGAAGCAATCGCCTTTATTGAGCGCAATCAGGAGCGACCCTTCTTCCTTTATCTTGCCTACAATACTCCGCACACACCGCTCCAGGCACCCCAAGAATACATCGATAAATTCAGTCATATCGAAGATCCGAAGCGGCGAGTCTATGCAGCCATGGTCAGCACATTGGATGACGATGTGGGCAGAGTCGTCGATAAAGTGGAAGAACTGGGGCTACGCGAAAACACATTGATCATATTCCTGAGTGATAATGGGGGTGCTTTGCAACACGGCGCAAACAATGGCGCACTCCGCGGAGACAAAGGAGACATCTGGGAAGGTGGCATAAGAGTTCCTTTCATGCTCTCATGGCCCGGAGTGATCCCTCAGGGTGAAGTAACCGATGAGATGGCCATCTCGTTCGACCTCATGCGCACTGCTCTCGAGCTTGGCAATACAGAAATCGACAATAAAATTGAGGGTAAAAACCTTATTCCATATCTGACAGGCGTAAAAAACTTCCCCATCCACGAACACCTTTTTTGGCGTTTTGCAAATGAAGGCAAGGAATTCGCAGTGCGTAAAGGTCCCTGGAAGCTACTAAAATCAGAAAATTACGAAGGCCTAAAACTCTACAATCTCGATTCAGATATTTCGGAAACCAAAGACGTATTCGCACAGCATCCGGAAGTTGTTGCAGAGCTTCAGACCGCTTACGACGAATGGGACGCAAACACCCTGCCCCCGTTTTTCCCCTCGTTCCGCATTTACATGCAAAAACTCAGGGAATTCCATGAAACCATAGTTAATCAGGAGTGGGACTACAATCACTGATAAGTAAGCGTCGTGGTGATCGTTGCCGACTGGCTGGATATAAAGCGTACCCAATAGGCCTGAAAGCCCGTTGGGAAGCGATACTCCTGTTCAAGATTACCAACAGTCAGTTCGATATCTTTATAATTTTTCCAATCTCCCGTTCCTGTAATATCCACCTGCACTATAATCACAGTGGGATCACTGCTGGTCAGTTCCAGTGTCTTTTCATCGTAGCCCCGCATTAGATAAGCATCAGATGCCTCACCGGCGCCCACATCCTCTTTGTACCAGGGTCCACCCACGCCCACCGGTTTACCCAGCGTCCATAAATCATCGACCGCTCCGACCCAGAGACCGGCCTTACCATCGCCTGATCGAATAATGTGGGGATTGTCCGTCTCTTCATCTATATCGACCCCCGACATCACGAACAACCCTCGATAGCTGCAGTAATCTTTAATTCGCAGATTATGACTGGCCACGGGGCGCACCCGGTTAAATCCTCCGGCATTCTCTGCCGGCAGCTCATAAAAGGTACCATGGGCGTGAAAAAGATCGCGCTCGGTAGCAATCTCACGAGCGATTCTGCCCCAACCCAGGGGGCCTTCAGCATCGTAGCCCTCGAGTGTCTTGGGGAAACGGTAGCGCTGACGACTCGGATGCGTGTAGATTACGGAATGTCCAGTAATCCGAAATACCCGATTACGGCGTTCAGGGATGGCTACATGCTCCTGCATCCACTCATAGGCTCCGGGTGCATGGACTTTCTTAAGATTCATCTCAGCATCCAAGTGGTAATACCCAACCGATTCGGAGCCCTCCCCATCACCCGCATCTACGGCAAACTGTAGCTTGCGCGCATTATTGCTCATCGCATGCACCAGGCCGCCCACTGCATTCTCATCATCAACGGTCGCCACGCCATCAAACATCTTCGGCATTGTATAAGGTTCACGCTCGTCATTCTCGCTCATTTCAAACCACGCGCTCACATTAAACAGCATATCCTCAGCCACCAGTTGCACCCAACCAATGTCGGGGTCATCCGGTAATGCATACCATTGGTAGCTATTGGCTGCGAGCTCCACCGTATCCAGCTCACGCCAGTCATTTCCACGCAAGCCTACCATAATTCGCAGCTCGCCATCCATTCGACCGGCATTGCTTAAGTGAATACCCCGACGGTCAAATCCTTGGACGTGCATCCGGTCCGATTTTTCATCTTCGATCACATCTTCATCCAACCATACGGCACCACTGGCCGCAGCAGGTCCAATATGATCGAGTTTCTCCGGATCCACAAACCACAGGTTCGACTGTGATTGCGGGCTGGCAATCTCGCCCTTCACTGCGCGCGTATTCAGAAATTCACTGCGCGCGGTATCATCAGTACCAAAAACCACCTTATCGCCCCACCTTGCATAGTCTCCAATCACCTTGAGGTATTTGGAGAGCGGTTTGATCCCCGCTATATTGTCTGCTGCAAAAGTGATTGGAAACTCCCAGAACATACCGTGCATGGTCATCAGCAAGTAATCTTCGCCAATTTCACGAATCCGAGGCCACTCAGTATTCCAGCCATGGGCGCCATCATAGCTGTGGCTGCCTTTACCCAGTCGATAGCGATGCCATTCTCCATCATCCAACACCATGAGCAACAGCGATTTCGCATCCCACCCTACGGCCCACACCGGATCCGTCTCCGGGTTCGGATTCCCGTAGATACCTCCGGGACCAGTCACCTCCGTAAACTGTGCACGCATTACGGTTTCCCATTCGTTGCCATCCCAGCTGGCGAGTGAGCCGGATGTCATAAACGGATTGTAAAAGTATTCGCTGCTGCCGCGCTCCCCATTATTACTGTAAATCAAGCGGCCCTGCCCGGAATAGAGGCCCTTCCCATGCGCCCCGAGCAGGCCTGCCAGCGGTGCCGTGTAATTCCACTCCGTTCCGCGTGTTCTGCGCTCGCTGTAAAGTAAATCTGCATACAACTCAGTCACCTCTAGGTTATGCACATCGACTTCATAAAACCCTTCCTCCATGGTCCCGTAGTAAATTTTATTCTCCGGGTCGGTCAGATGTCGCGCATTCCCGGTATGACGTCCGGGCATTTCCGCGTAGGGGATTACCCGCACATTCCCCTCACCATCGATGGCATAGGGTCCGATAAAAAGTTGGTTTGATTCCTCATGAATCATGCGATTGGCGGGTGTCCCTCCGATCGATCCCGGGAAAATCTCCATTTCCAAATCAGGGCTTATCGAATAGAGCTTGTCAGTGGAGCCCTGTGGATAATGAGGCCCATAGGTTACGATCCACAGCTTGCCCGCCCAGGGAACGACTGCGCCCGTCCCGCACTCACCGTGTTCGTTGAACGAAGCAAGGTGTGGGTAGATGCCACTGATCCCAAAGGGTGCATCTGCCTGAGTGGTGCCCAAAACATGAAAACAAAAGGTTAGGGAAAATAATATTTTTGAGAGTTTCATGCCCTAGCATTGTCCTTATGAATAGAAATCATCACAATCAATTTACAGGATGTGAAATCTATACTACCCCGAGACAATATATCTACATGGACGCAAAAACTCAGGAATCCCAATGGATAAGCGATGCTCAGAAAGGCAGCCGCGAAGCGTTTGGGAAACTGATTGAAGCGCATCATGTGGGCATACGCGCCTACTTGTTGGTTCGCATTGATAACCCCCACGACGCTGAGGATCTTGCCCAGGACACCTTCATTACCGCTTTCAAAAAATTGAATGATTTTGATATTTCCAAACCCCTCGGTCCATGGTTGCGCGGGATTGCGTTTCGCCTTCTGGCAAATTATCGGAAAAAGCATAAACCCAGCTACATCGGAGCAAACGAAGAACTGGATGGACTGATTCACCAAACCATCGAAAAGCGGCAACACTTAGGCTCAGAAGCCGAACGACTGGAAGCTTTGAAGTTATGCATGCAGGAACTGAATCCTGAATCCCAATCACTCATCCATACCCGATACCTCAAAGGCAAGAGCCTTAAGGAGTTATGTAAGACTTCGAATCGCAAACACTCAGCCATCGCTATGCAGCTTCACCGCATACGCCATGCTCTCAAACTTTGTATAGAAGGAAAGGTAGCCTGACATGGAAAGCGCAGAAAAAGACTTCTTGCTCGCAAAACTGTTCACTGGAGATCTGGCCTCGGCAGAATCCAGTCAGTTGCTCGAGGAATGCCGTAGCAATCCGGATCTGCTGGATGAAATCGCCGCATTGCTGGAAACCGAGCGCGCGCTCCATGCACTAAACCCTACGGAGAACCTCAGCAATGACTTCATCCAGGAAGCACTCGCTCGTCTGGAACTCGATGAATCGAAAACGATTGAATTCTCTAAAAGCGTAACCGCAAAATTGAATAAACCAAATCGATCCTGGGTACGGTGGACTTTACCGATTGCAGCGGCCTTGATCATAGGAGTAATCGGATTCGGTCTTCAGTACTCCGAAAAGTCCGAAAATAGTCCGGCGATCGCACGCATCATCTCACTCGAGGGCGTCCCTAGAGACTCGAGCACGCTACCCTCGGTAGGTGACAGCTTAAAGCCGGGTCTGTTCGAATTGCCCTCCGGCTTTGCCCAAATGCGTTTTAACCATGGCACTGTTTTGCTCGCCGAAGGCCCTACATCTTTTGAAATCGTGGATGATATGCATGTCATGATGCACTATGGTAGGGCCACCGCAACGGTGCCACCGGCTGGTCAGGGGTTCACGATTGAAAGTCCGGTTGCAGAGATCATTGATCTCGGCACCCAATTCGGAGTCGACGTAAACCCACAGGGTATTACGGAAGTCCACGTTATGCAGGGCCTCGTGAAAGCGCGCTCGAAACAAACTGAACAATTCACCGAGATTGCTGAAAACCAGGCACTCCAAGTAGATGGGGACAACTCAAAATCAGCGATAGCGGATCCCGCCCGCTTCCTCAGGCAGCTACCGGATCGCGAAAGCCAAAACAACCCTAATTTCCTGCGATGGTCCTTTGATGAAGTTCAGGGGGAAGCTGCATCCGTAAGTAGTCAGGGGCTCGGCTCGGCGGACAACGCAGGTAAGCTCATGAATCATCACACTCCCGGCGATAGACCCCAATGGGTGCCCGGGGTGTTTGGCAATGCACTCGCCTTTGATGGGCAGGGGGATTACCTGCAAACCAACTATCGGGGTATCTCAAACAACCATCCCCGCACAATCGCATTTTGGGTAAAAGCTCCTGAGAATAACCAGGCAAACGGTTACTCCATCATCGGCTACGGAGCCTGGGAACTTGGCAGAGCATGGCAGATTTCACTCAACCCCATCATCGCAGATGGCCCCCTGGGTCGCATTCGCCTGGGTACCAAAGATGCTGAAATTATTGGGCAAACAGACCTGCGCGACGGCCGTTGGCACCACGTCGCCGTGGTGCTCTATCCGGGGCCGGACGTCAACCTTGCAACCAATGTGCTCATCTACCTCAATGGCGAAATCGAAACCACCTCGCGTAAATCGATCGCCATAATCGATACCCAGACGGATGAAAATTCCTTCCCGGTTATCATGGGCAGTTCCGCAAATTTTAAAACCTCCGGACCCAGCTGGCAAAAACACCGTTTCTTCGAAGGAAGCATTGATGAAATGCATATTTTCGATGTCGCGCTCAGCCAAGAGCAGATACAAGCACTCATGGCTACCAACCGAATCGAGTAACTCAGCATGCGATACTTTTTCATTCAGTGGCTCTTACCCTGTTGGCTCAACTCATTTCTCTTAGCACAGAATCCTCTTCCCAATATCATCCTCATTATCGTGGATGACCTCGGCTACGCCGATGTTTCACATGTTTCGTGGCATTCCGACGATGTGCAAACTCCCAACATCGATCGTCTTGCCCAGGAAGGTACCTTCTACACCAATGCTTACTCGACTTCTCCGATTTGCAATGCCTCCCGCATTGCTTTGGCCACTGGTAGCTATCAACAACGCAATGGCAGCTACTGGTATCAAAGTGAGGGTCTCCCGGAATTCCCTACTATCGCTGAGCTCCTCAAAACCAAAGATTACCAAACGGCCTACATCGGTAAAGTCCACCACGGCGCAAACGACCGCGCCGGTATGCGGGGTCACCCGTTGGAACATGGGTTCGACGAGTTCTTTGGATTTTTCGGTGGCACCAAACACTACCTTAAACACAAGCAGGAATACCGGGATGAGGTTCAGGGCAGGGATTTTCTCGGCGTAGGACCCCTTTGGGAGGACAACGAGCAGATCGATATCGAGGGCTTCACGACAGAGCTGTTCACCGAAAGGGCCGTCGATTTCATCAACCGCAACCAACAAAACCCGTTCTTTCTCACGCTCTCGCACAACGCGGTTCACAACTACACCCACCAACTGCCACCGGATTACCTCGAAAGCAGGGGCATCCCTGCCTTCGAAGATTACGACTCGCACATAGATAACATCTGGGAATGGCGGGCCCCGCTCAGCTACCCGAACCACCCCCATGGGCGTGACTACTATCTCGGCCAGCTTCATCTCATGGATGAACAGATCGGCGTGCTCCTCGACAAGCTGGAATCCCTGAAACTCACCAAAAACACCATCATTTTCTTCGTAAACGACAATGGGGGCTCGCTCGTCACCTATGCAAAAAACGCACCCCTCACCGGCGGCAAATACACGCTCCTCGAAGGCGGTATCCGCATCCCTATGATCGCAATCAACAAGAATTACTTTAAACAAGGCTCAGAAGACGCCGGGCTACGAAGCGCTATGGATATCCTACCTACCATTTGCGACATCTTAAGCATAGACGAGCCAACCACAGTAGACGGCCGCTCCCTGTTGTCAGCCGGCCACCAAACCCTCTTTTGGGATACAGGCCACCAACAGGCCGTCCGCTCCAAAAACTGGAAACTCCTGGTGACCCAACGCGAACCCAACTCACGCCTCCAGATCACCGAAACACCGAACGGCACTTTCCTCTATGATCTAAACAAGGACAAATCAGAGTCCATAGACATAAGCCCTGAGCAACAGCGTATAAAATCGCAACTCCTTGGCAAACTCTCCTCCTGGCAAGCGACATTCCAAAATCCCTGATCCTGGAAAATCATTTTTCAATCTCTTGAATTTAGTGGATACGGGCATACTATTTGTCCTACCATTACACCATGAATTTATTTAAATTCCTTCTACTCAGTTCACTCGCCCTCATTCCCATTTTACTTCCTGCCAAAAACGTAGATATCATCATCTACGGCGGTACACCCGCCGGTATCGCCGCAGCGATACAAGCCGCTGAGCAGGAGCTTTCGGTTTTAATAGTGGAACCCTACTCACGCATAGGCGGTATGCTGACTAACGGTCTCAACCATCCCGACTTTCGCTCATTCGAATCCATCACTGGCTTTTATTACAAACTCACCCAACGCTCGTTGGATTATTACATCCAAAAATATGGAGAAGATTCGCAGCAGGTAGAAGATACCTTCCGGGGCACGCATGTTGAGCCGCATGTGGCTCAGATATTGGTCAACGACATGATCGCAGAGTTTCCGCAGATCGAAGTGATAACCCGTTTCGAACTGGTCAAAGCCCAACTTAACGAGGCGCAAAAACGCATTCAGTCCATCAAGGTTCAAAATAATGTGGGCGCCGCGTTCGAGCTTCACGCGGATGTCTTTATTGATGCGACCTACGAGGGCGACCTGATGGCCGCTGCAGGCGTTCCCTATCGGGTGGGCAGAGAGGCCCACAGCGAATATGGCGAAAGCCTTGCCCCCGAAGTCGCAGATGATCAGGTGATGGGCTATAACTTCCGACTTACTATGACCAATGTCCCCGAAAACAGGGCACCCACCCCCAGACCGGCTGACTACAATCGCGAGGACTACCTGCCGGTGTTAGGATTACTCTACGAGAATAGCATCCAGTCCATCTACGGGCTTTCCGCATCGTCAATCTATAAGACAATGATTCCGGTCCTACCCAACGGCAAGCGGGATGTAAACGACGTCAGCCGTGGGCTCATCCGCCTTTCTTTGCCGCAATTCAGCAAGTATTGGCCCGAAGCTACACACGCAGAACGTAAGGAGCTCTTCCAGAAGCATATCAACCACAATATAGGTATGCTCTACTTCCTGCAAAACGACCCGGTCATCCCTGAAAAATTCAAAAAGCAAGCGAACGAATGGGGGCTTTGCAAAGACGAATTCACGGACAACCTCCACTTACCCGAGCAGCTCTATATCCGCGAAGGTCGCCGCATGATTGGGAGCCACATCTTTACTCAAAATGATACACTCTACGATGGCAATGATGCGCGAGTCGTCCATAAGCCCGACTCCATCGGCATCGGGGATTACAGTATCAACAGTCACGGCTCAGGCAGGAAGGGCGGCTTATTCATCGGGGAGCATAACGGGGAATTTTACAGCCCGATACCCGCATTTGAAATCCCTTTTGGTACTATCCTGCCCAAAAGCGTCGAAAACCTGGTGGTTCCGGTAGCCGCATCCTCCTCACATATTGGAATGTGCGCACTCCGCTACGAGCCTACCTGGTCCAGTATGGGAGATGCCGCAGGTGTCGCAGCAGCACTGGCAGTCTTACACCAACTACCCGTTCAGGACATTGAAATTAAAGAGTTGCAGGGCATTCTGCATGCCTCAGGGGCTGCCACCACCTATGTGAGTGATGTTCTGCCCGGCCACCCGGATTTTCAGGCAGTCCAATGGTGGGCGAGCTTAGGTGGTCTAATGAGGCTTCACCCAAAGCCCATTGGACGCATTCGCGGTGCCCAAATTCTGGGCCAACATACCGAAGCATTCCCAGGGCATGCTGCCGGGCTTGACATTGCGATGACCCCGGAACTCGCCCAAAAATGGAATCAATTACTCAAAGACCAGGGGCTCAAAACCGCAGAGGGCGAGACTCGGGGTGACTTTATCAGGGCCGCAAGGGCGGCCAACCTTTAGGCATATCCAGCTCACGCCTGCCACGCGCGATCCAGTCCTTATATTCAGGCCGCTGCTCCCATTCATCGAAGAATAGAATATACCTATCATCTTCCATCCAGAAACGGTTCTCAGCAAAAGGCAACAGATAGCCTTCAGGGTAGTCCTTGCCGACATCGCTAAGCGCCACTGATTCTGTCCAGCTTTCATAACGCGCGATCATCCTTTTAAACACCTCGGGCTTCTGCTCCGAAATATCCGTCGTTTCCCTGGGGTCTTCCCTAAGATCAAATAGCATGTAATCTCCCTCGAAAAGCACCAGTTTCATCGAGTTATCGAGCAATGCCGCGTTCCCGCGAAAGGAAAAAGGAATATCCGTAGCACGCTTGCCGAGCTCTCTTTCAAACAAGGGCTTTATGCTCTTACCATCCAGGGGCTGCACAAAAACCGATTCAGGCAAACCCACGATTTCCGCAATCGTTGGGAAAATATCCATCGTCGAGCTCGGATATTCGCTGATGCGCGGTTCTATACCCGCCGGCCATTCAATGATCCCAGGGACCCTGAGCCCTCCTTCCCATATAGTAGACTTGCTTCCACGCAGTCCACCCACCGTATCGGGTTCGATGTTTCCAAGTCCTCCGTTATCACTGCAATACCAAATGAGTGTATCCTCCGCCACTCCTAGCTCTTGAAGTCCTTCCCGTAATTGCCCAACTGCACGGTCAAAGGCTACCATCTCCCCATAATGGTGCATGCTCTCCTCATCCAGATGTTCAAAACCCGCAATATCCGCATCCGATGCGATAAACGGGCTATGAGGTGAACCATCCCAGATTACGCTAAAAAATGGCTTATCATTCTTTATAGTTTCTTCGATAAACTTCAGCGACTCCGCGACAATCACCTCAGATGAGCTCCCTTTTTTCTCAACGATCTCACCGTTGTAGCCAAATAAAGAATCGTAATCGAAAAAATTCGTTACCGTCATCCACGTTTCAAACCCAAATACACCGGGATGATGCATATCATCCGCTAGCATCGGTACCCCGGGTCCACGAATCCCATTTAAGTGCCATTTCCCAAAATGCCCTGTAGCATAGCCGGCATCCTTCAGTGCCTGGGCAATCGTCTTTTCCTGAACACGCAGGGAATAACCATGCTCAATCACACCCGTCCTTAAAGGAGACCTTCCGGTAAAAACACTGGCACGCGTGGGTGAGCATACCGGCGAGGCCGCATAAAACCGATCCAGCCGCAGTCCATTGGCTGCCATCGCATCCAGATTGGGGGTTTTCAATAACGGATGATTATAGTAACCGGTTTGTCCCCATCCCTGATCATCGGTCATAATCAGGATAATATTCGGCGACTTACCCGCAAATATACTACCGCTCAATAAGCAAAAAATAAAAAAAATGACAGAGGACCTAAGGAATAGCATCATAATTATTGAACTCCCATACGCTCACGTCCCCGTTCCACCCAGTGTTTATACTCAGGTCTTTTTCCCCATTCATGGAAAAACGGGATATAGCGCTCATCCTCATACCAAAATCTTCGCTCCGAAAAGGGCAACAGATAGCCCTCCGGATAATCCTCACCCTGAGCGCTTGCTGCTGCAGATGCCTGCCATTTTTCAAAACGTGCGACCATATCCTGAAATACTTCGGGCTGCTCAGTAGAAATATCCGTAGTTTCCTGGGGATCCGTTTTCAGATCATAGAGAGTATAGACCCCTTCAAGCAACACGAGCTTCATGTGGTTATCTAGGAGTGCCCCATTCTGCCTATAGGCAAACGGAATGTCCTTCTCTCGCTCACCCATTTCAGTCTCCAAGAGAGGCGCAATGCTCTTACCGTCGAGGGGGTCCACAAAGATGGATTTCGGTAGGCCCACGATCTCCGCTATTGTTGGAAAAATATCCATCGTCGAGCTGGGATACGCCGTAATGCGGGGCTCAACCACTGCAGGCCACTCAATGATGCCCGGCACGCGCAATCCTCCCTCAAAAACATCCCTTTTATTACCCCGGAGGCCACCGACTGTATCGGGCTCAATTTCAGGAAGACCGCCATTATCACTGCAAAACCAAATCAGCGTGTTTTCAGCCACCCCCAGCTCACGCAGAGCCGCTCTCAATTGCCCAACCGATCTGTCAAAAGCGACCAACTCACCGTGATGGTGCATACTTCCCTCATCCAGGTGCTCAAAACCCTGATTATCTTCCTCCGATGCTAACCACGGATCGTGTGGCGAACCATCCCAGATCACACTGAAAAAGGGACGATCGTCCTGAATCGCCTTTTTAATAAACTGAAGCGACTCTGCAACGATGACCTCAGAGGAGCTTCCCTCTCTGTAAACGATTTTACCATTTGAGCCGAACAAGCTGTCGTAGTCGAAAAAGTTGGTCACAGTCATCCAGGTATCGAACCCAAATACCCCGGGATGATGCATATCATTTCCCAACACCGGCACCCCCACTCCGCGTATGCCATTTAAATGCCATTTCCCGAAGTGTCCGGTCGCATAGCCTGCATCCTTCAACGCCTGGGCAATCGTCATCTCCTGCACACGCAGGGCATGTCCGTGGTCCGGTACACCTACCCGAAAAGGGTTTCTACCGGTTAGCACACTGGCTCGCGTAGGCGAACAAACAGGCGACGCCGCATAAAAACGATCCAACCGCAACCCGTTGGCCGCCATCGCATCCAGATTAGGGGTCTCCAGCAGCGGGTGATTGTAATAACCTGTCTGCCCCCAGCCCTGATCATCGGTCATGATCAGGATAATATTCGGGCGGTCGGCCGCAAAAAGACTCCCGGCCAACAAGCCAAGGATACTAACAAGCCCTAAATACCTTCGAATCCCCATAATCCCTATTTGATGCCCAGTGCCGTTTCCATCTCCTCAAGCGTCTTACCTTTGGTTTCAGGCACCATAAATTTCACCCAAAGCAATTGCAACACCATCATAAAGCTGAAAAAGCCAAAGATAAACATTGGGTGCAAAAGATTCACAACAATCGGGAATGTAAGCGTGATCATCGCAGCAAATATCCAGTGAATGGATACTCCGAATGAAGTCCCGTGGGCCCGATGTTTGGCCGGAAAAATTTCAGCAATAATGACCCATATGACGGCCCCCTGGCCAATCGCATGCGACGCGATGAAGGCAAATATGAATATCGGTACGAAGGTAAAGCTCTCGGTCGCAAACGCCCAGGCCGTTAAACCCAAAGAGGTGATATAACCAATTGAGCCTATTATCAGCAATGTTCTACGCCCTGCTTTATCAATCAACCAAAGACCAATAAAGGTAAAGATTAGATTGGTAATACCGATACCAATCGACTGTAACAAGGCCGCCTGCTCGCCGAGCCCGGTCATCTCAAAAATACGCGGAGCGAAATAGAGCACTGCATTGATCCCTGATAACTGATTAAAGGCACTCAGCAGAAATACCAGCAATATCGGCTTTATTAGCTGTCGGGTAAAGAAGCTGTGCTTACTCACTTCATGCGTAGCCGAGTCTTCGATCTCGCGAACCAGTGCATCCAGCTCTTCGTCCGACATATCCGGATTGACTTTACTCAAGACCTCCCGTCCGGCGGCCACATCCCCCTTATTGACGATCAGCCAGCGCGGACTTTCAGGAATCCCCAGACACAGCAACGTGTAAAGCAACGCCGGGATCGCCTCAACTCCGAGCATCCAGCGCCAGGCATGATCCCCAATCCCGCTAAGTAGATAATTGGAGAGGAATGCTATGAGTATCGCTAAAACCAGATTAAACTGGTAAAGACCAGTCAGCCTGCCCCGAAACTGAGGGGGCGCCATCTCCGAGATATACAGCGGCCCGGCCACCGTAGAGATGCCGATGCCAACACCCCCGATAAAACGGGCAATCATTAGCGTGTAGGGATCAGGCGCGATGGCCGATCCAATCGCCGAAACAAAATAGAGGATACCGATCCATACCAGGGTCGCCTTGCGCCCAAACTTATCCGACGGCCAGCTTCCCAGGATCGCTCCCAGCACTGTTCCCCACAGAGCCGCACTGATCGTGAGCCCGTGCATCTCAGCACTGAGATCCCAAAGCTCCTGCACCGCTTGCTCGGCACCTGAGATGACCACGGTATCAAATCCGAACAAAAATCCGGACAGCGCTGAGGTTAAAGACCAAAAGAAGAGTCGTTGGTTCATAGGGGTAGATTATGGATTTGATTTAGTTTCTGTGATGGGAAAAATCGAGTTTCATTCCTCCAGCACCGGTTGCCAGGGGATTGCCCCAGCCTTGCGAATATGCTGCATCATCATATTTCGAAGCTCAAGGTAGGAATTCAGATAGTTATCCACTAAATCCGTAGTTTCGAGCGGATCGTGCCAAAGGTTAAAGAGCTCATAAGGCTGATAGGGTGTATTTCGTACCAGCTTCATATTGCCATAGCGCAAAGCATGGGTCGTTTCACCGCCATAAGTCATGCGCCCCTCTCTGCGGATGAAAAACTCCGGCCGTGTCGGCAGCTCATCTACCTCCCCGGTCAATACATCCAGAAAACTACGCCCATCGATCGTATGCTCTATCTCCACCCCGGCAATCTCGCATAACGTAGGGAAAATATCCATCGTCAGGGCAGAGACATCCGTTACGCTTCCCGGTTCAATCACACCGGGCCAGCTCATTACCGTCGGCACTTTCAGCCCGCCCTCGTACATCATTTGCTTACCTCCACGCAAGGGCCCGTTATTAGCCCCTTCCTCAAGTCGTCCACCATTGTCACTGGTAAAGATGATCAGCGTATCCTCATACTGTCCTGTATCCTTGAGCGCCTGAAATACACGCCCCATACCATCGTCCATGTGTTCGATAAAGGCCACGAGCAAGGCCCGACGATGCGTAATCCCCGGCTCACGCGCCTTCACTTTCTCCACATACTCGGGAGGGGGCTGCACCGGAAAATGCGGAGCATTATACATCAGCGCCAGGAAAAAAGGCTCATCTTTACCCTCGCGGCTCTTGATGTAGTCTACCGACCAATCTGAGAAAATATCCGTTGCATGCCCCTCCGGCTCAAGCACCTCATCATTCAGCCGCATGTAGTTGTTCCCATGGCGTAGGTGAGTCCAGTAGTCATCCATCATATCCCCGAGGAACCCGTGAAATAAATCAAAGCCCCGGTCATGTGGTCGGTTCGGAGCTTCCAGCCCCAAGTGCCACTTTCCGATCAAAGCCGTATGATACCCCGCCTTTTTCAGCATCTCCGGCAGCATGATCGCATCCTCCTTCAGGTAACCCCAGCTGTTGTTCGCATGGGTGCGAATCACCCCCGGCACACCCACCATTTCCGGGTAGCGACCGCTCACCAGTGAGGCCCGTGTGGGTGAGCACACCGGACTGTTTGCATAAAAATTATCAAACCGCATCCCTTCCTTTGCGATCGAGTCGGTAAATGGAGTCTCCAAATCATCCGTACCATAATAGCTCACATCATAGTAGCCCTGATCATCACTCATGATCAGCAGAATATTCGGCTTATCGGCAAAAACAGTGTTCAGCAGTAAGGAGCACAGGATTATCAATGGGGGTAAAAATTTCATCATTTGAATGCCTTTGTTAGTATCTTCACGCTTAAGACAGATTATCCAGCAAAAAACTGCTAAAAAAAACTCAAATAGAACCTAAAAGTTAGACTTTGAAATTTAAAGACGATCGTTCAGATAGGGAACGGAAAAATTATTAGAAAAAATCTATCATTTAGTATTGGTGGGAAATATCCATTTTTGACTCTTACGTAAATTACAATCACTATTTCTACCCACATCCATGCATTCCGATACCCCAGATCATACAAAACCCGAGATGGATCGCTGGTTTCTGGAGAACGTCAAATGTCATGAAAGAATGGTCCGTGCCTGGATCAGCTCGCGATTTTCATCCGAACAGGACATTGAAGATATTCTCCAGGAAGCTTACTACAAAATTTACGAAGCTCACTCACAACGCGCCATCAATTCACCCAAGGCCTATCTCTTTGCCATTGTGCGGAGTATCATCTACAAACGTGTAAAATACGAAAAAGTGGCCAATACCACCTACTTCGAAGACTTTGATGTGCTCAGCGTTCTGGACAACCATGAAGATGTTAGCGATGAGGTTGCCGAATCCGAAGAGCTCGAACTACTTACAAAAGCCATTCAAACGCTCCCAAAAAGATGCCGGCAAGTTCTGACCCTAATGAAAATCTACGGCATTTCCCAAAAAGAAGCCGCCCGTGAGTTAGCTATATCCGTGAATACGGTTGAAAACCAGATTAGCATTGGAATGAAGAAGCTCAGTCATTACTTTGAGCGCTATAAAAAAGAATTTTAAAATTGGAGAACCGATGAATTCCAACGACCAGACAGACAAAAAGCAGTTTCAACGGATCGACAATGAGGCTATCCAATGGCTAATCCGCATACAGAGAGAATTAACCGCCCGCGAGCAAGATGAGCTCTTTGAATGGTTAGCCGAAGACTCACTCCACGGAGATCGGCTAAATCATCACCGCAAAAACTGGAAACGCCTCAATAAAATTGCCGCCTGGAGGCCTGAACACTCGGATTATATGAATCCGGATTTGCTCGAAAAATCCAAGCAAAGCCGACCGCGCATCTGGTGGTATGCCCCTGCTCTGATGGCCGCATGTTTAGTCATCATCCTGAGTATACAGTTTACGAATCGCCAGAATAAACAAGAGACTCAGAGTATCACGCTGGTGGCTTCTGAAGATAATCGATCCCGCCTGTTCGACGGTTCAACCGTAAAGCTCAACGAGCGTGCATCTGTAGAGGTAAAATACACTGAGGACAGCCGGAAAATCACGCTGACCGAGGGTGAAGCGTTTTTTGACGTGATTAAGGACACCGCACGCCCGTTTATCGTCGAGGTAAATGACATACAAATCATAGCAGTTGGTACAGCATTTAACGTAAATTTTCAAAACGAGCTACTCGAAGTGCTGGTCTCCGAGGGTAAAGTGCGCCTTCAAAAGACAGATGGCCAAGTTATTCAAACTGAAAATTTAGCGACTGCTCAGGAGCACACACTCCTGTCAGAAAACCAGATGGCCACACTCGATTTACAAAAGAACCAGGCCTTTGCTGAGATTAACACCATTTCAAAGGAAGAAACGATGGAAGAAATCATATGGCAACATGGCAGCATCCAGATTACAGAAGAGCCGCTGTCATTTGTCGTGGGTGAATTTAACCGCCTGAATACGACTCAAATAGTCATTGAAGATCAAAGCATTTTGGATATGCAAATCAGCGGTTCCTTCCGTTCTGATAATATCCGGGGATTTGTACGTCTGTTGGAGCTCGCGTTTAATGTTCACGTCGAATATTCGCCCGAGCAGGATCGTTTTATCCTGACCTCAGAAGTAGGCCTCTCAGAGTAGCCCACGCCATCCTATCGGGTATCCCTTAAACCAATCTATTTGCCTAAATATATTAAAATAGAGCAACTTATGATTTTCTATGGTGGGTATTCAGACATTTGCACTCTTATGGGGTGCAAATTACAATGTCTACCCTTGACTCCCCAAAAATCCCAAGCGTATCTTTAGGGACCTTTGAAGCGCATGATACGTTTCTACCCCTTAGTACGCATGCTTATAGTACTGGTATTGCTGAATACCCAGGCAATATCGCGGGTAAATACTACCCTACACAATATAGAAATCACTCAGGGGCCTGCATCGGAGACTCTCGTAGAACTCCAGAACATCACGGGCGTCGATATTATCTACCGACCCAGGATTTTAACAGGTATTCAAACCAATGCGATCCAAGGTCGCATGACAGCCGAGGAGGCAGTCAGGGCAATGGTTTCAGGCACAGGGCTCGAGGTAGTCCAGGATAGTGACAGCGGAGCAATCGCCATTATCCAACCCCCACCCCAACCGCTGGACGCCCCAGCTGCAAAAAACCGGGAAACTACCGAAGAAACCCAAAGCAATACCAATATGAACAAACCCATTACTAATTTTTTCAGAACAGTCTTAAGTACGATTATACCTTTAACGACAGCCGTATCCAACGCACAAGAAGAAGAGAATATTTTGCTACTCTCTCCTTTCGAAGTATCGACCAGTGGAGATATTAACGATTACATAGCCTCGGAGTCCATTACCGGCACCCGTGTAGCCACTTTCATCCAGGATCTACCCTTCGCAGTGAATGTAGTCACCGTTGAATTCATCAACGACTTTAACGCGGAAGATCTGGCAGATCAATTTGCCTACGTCAGTGCATTTGCTCCCGATGGTTCCCAGGAAGGCGCCTATCAGCTCCGCGGTTTCCGGCAGACCAATCAACTCCGCAATGGATTTACCCGTATCGGACTCGTATCGAGAACCAATATGGATCGCGCCGAAGTCATCAAGGGACCGAATGCTGCGATTTACGGTCGAACCGATCCGGGCGGTATCATTAATATTGTTACCAAACGCCCGACTACAGAACAGACCGGCAGGGTCGATCTTTCCGTCGGCACCAACGATTATTACCGCGCACAGTTCTCGTCAAGCGGACCCATCGGAGCCAACAAAAACCTGCTCTATCGCTTTGACGCATCGTTTCTCGATTTCGAGCACGGAATCGCCTTCATGGGACGCGAAGAGCAGACCTACTCAGGGGTTCTCGAGTACCGTTACGGAGAAAACAGCCGCCTTGTATTTGAAGCGGAATACCTCAGCAGAGACCAAAATCGTGGGCGCAGGTTGCTATTTAATTTCGAAGATAACTCCGGTGCACCCGACCGTTATCTGGAAATCGCTTACGACCTCTTTGATAAAAGCTTCGTCGGACCCAACGAGTTTAACGACCGCGATATTAAAACCTATAATCTCACCTGGGAGCACCAGATCAACGAAAACGTCAGTTTCCGTGCAGCGGGTAACCTCTTTGATAGGGGTTACAACCAGTGGACTACATTCCCCTCGCGGGTTGTCGTCCAGGGATCAAACGCGGGTGTGCAGGGCACCATGCCTTTCCTGGAGCCCGTCTTCAAAGACATTGCTGAAGCGGGCGAAGCGATCCAGGCGGACCTGCTCACACAGTTTGAAACCGGCGATATACGCCACAAACTGCTCATTACTTTCGACTATCAGCGTGAGGAGAAAGTGGACCTCGACTACCGCTATAATCGCCGCCTGACCGGTGATCAGCGCGCGGAGCTCTCATCCCGCATCGGAGAGCCGATTACTAGTGGTGACCTGCGTCGGGTGCCCGCACTCAATGTGCGCAACGTCAGCATCGAAAACCCTGACTTCTCGGGCCTCGACCTTGACCACATCCCCATTGTCACGGATGTCACCCGCTATGGGTCAGCCATCGGGGGAGGCACTATCGGTACCGGGCGCCTAAACCGGGATAACTACGATGATATCGAAGTCATGGGCATATTCATCAGCGAACGCATGGAGCTTCAGGACGGCAAGCTGCTGCTCTTCGGTAACATGCGTTACGACGAAGTCACTTCTACCCTGGAAGCCGCTTCGGTAAGCACCAGCAACCGCTATTCGCAATCCGTTACGGAATTCAGTGTAGACGACATCACCTATGCGCTCGGTGTTAACTATGAAATCGCAGATAAGGTGCGAGTCTACGCAAACTATGCAACTTCATTCCAGAGGCAGACTGAGTTTAATGACCGGGACCGTAATACGGGCGATCAGCTCGCAGAGCCTGAATTCTTTGATAACGAAACCGGTAAAGGCTGGGAAGTCGGTATTAAGACTTCGATCAACGATAAGCTATTCTCAACGATTACCTACTTCGATATTTCCAAGGAAAACGTAGTGATCCCCGAAACCTTCTTTATACCCGATCCGGATAATCCGGGAGAAGAACAGCAGATCACCGTTAATACTGCCAATGGTGAGGAAAAATCGAGCGGATTCGAAGTGGATATGAACTACCTGGTGACGCCCTCATTTCAAATCACCGGTGCCTACGGTTATGTGGATGCTGAGATCGTGCGCGCATCGGCTCCCATATTGGAAGGCCTGCCGCCGGCACAGACTCCTGAACATAACCTGGGTATCATGACTCGGTTCCGCCCGGTAGATGGCAATCTCAAAGGCTGGGAATTTGCACTCGGTTATCGCTATGCGAGCGAATCACGCCCGACCAACGATGGCGGACGTCAACTATTCTACCAGGATGCCTATGGCATTGTTGAAGGTTTTGTAGGCTATCGATTCAAGATGAATAAGATGAACCACCGCGTGAGCCTCAACTTCAAGAACCTGACCGATGAGCAATTCACCGTCGGTAACCTGAGTCGAGGTGAACCGCGTCGCTTCATCCTGAAATGGACTACGAGCTTTTAATTCATACAATCAGTTCAAAATGAAAAAAGGCGAGCCCCCCAGCTCGCCTTCTTAATACACTCTAATAGTTGAATATTAAAAACTGAACTTAGTGCTCAGCTCAAACTTCAAGGGTTCAGGGATAAGCACACGTGCCGTTTCACCCGTCGGCTGCACCGCGATCGGAATCAGGTCGTCATCATTGAGCAGATTACGAACGTTCAGCTGGATTCTCCAGTCCACCTTATCATCCAGAATCTTCTTTTTATAACTAACCCAGGCATCTACCTTAAAGTCGGTTGGGCCGAAGAAGGGATCGGTTACATCCTGAATAAAGCCCAACTCAGGATCTTCGATTACCCGGAAACCAATGGAAGACTCATCCTGCCAGCGCATTGCACCGCCCACTCCAAAACCTTCGAGATCACCTTCGATGAACTCATAGTTGGTAATGAAAGACCACTGCCACTCCTTCAGTTCACCGACAGGCCCGCCATCCTGAAACTGGCGTAGACGGAAGTTATTTATTTCAGCCTGCGCCAACTCTCTTACAGTAGGTCTGTTCGGAATCGCGGTGATTACAAAATCCCCGAAAGATGAATTGACGAATTCAGGAATCATAAACTCATCGATGAACCGCGCAAAACTTGGGGATGTGTTATCCCGGGATGCTTTGGTCTGAGAAACATTCAGCACCATCGTCCAATTGGGAATCGGGTTATAGTTCAGCTCAATTTCCGTTCCCTCAGATACCAGGTCGCTCGTTCCGGAAAGCGCAGTATCCGGGGATTCAAAGGCAGTCAGATTTTCAAAATCAAACTCGAAGCCTCGGATATCAAGAATGGGCCCTGTGGGTATAGGGATATCTGAGATTTGGAAGCCCGCATTCACGGGATCATTGTCCGCAAAGGACTCCAGACCTTGACGTAGAATACGTGTGGTTACGCTGGCTACATTCGGGCCATATCCACCCACATTCAACTGTGAAGTCTCATACCAGTTGACTCTCAGGTAGAGTTTGCGATCGAAGAGCGATACTGTAAACCCATATTCTGTAGTCTCTCCGGTTGGCGGCGAAATGGTATTGTTTTCCAAATCGATACGACGACCCTGAGGAATAAAATTACTGGATTCACTGTAGTGGAAGCTCAGCTCAGAATTCCAGGGAAGATTCTCCATGATGAAGTCAGGCATATGGAAAACGCCGCTATAGCTCCAAACCTCCTCTGCCAAATCCAGACCCGGCTCATCTGGCAAACGCCAATTGGGGTCGGCAATATTCACCCGACGATTCGCAAAATCCGGATTATTCGGAGCCGAACCGGCATTAAACTGTTCTACTTCATCCCTGCGCCAACCAATCGTTGTAACCAGGTTTTCCCAGAACAAATAGCTCTGTGCGATCACGGCATAGGAATCGATCACATTGCGGTTACGATCTCCGGAAAGTGCTGCCAATTCAGGTCGGTTGAACTGATGATAAATGGGGATCTCAAAAGTCTCAAACTGTTGATTCGCCTGGCTCCACATACTGAATGTCCCTACGTCCCGCTTGGGTTGACGCGCTGTGATACCTCCGATATCAATATTAACCAGGTCAGCTGCGCTCGCCAGGTCGACGAGGGTCTGACCCTCCGGTAATCCGGAAACCGGATATGCTCGGTAGTTCGAGGCATTCCATAAATTACCATTGGTAAACATATTCGGCTGGATATCACCTACAATGGGATCTGGCGTATCCCGGTAATTATTAAATCCTGAATCAACCGTCTGCGTATTGTAAAGGGCCGTAAAAATGGTCTTACCCAGAATATTGGTCAGCGTCGAATCGCCCATCTTTTCCACAAAATCCAGATCATAATACGCGGTTGCCCGGATCGCCTCACGCTCATTATAAGTGTCATTGCCTAAATTGGTGGAATAAGAAGCAATACCCCCAAAGTTGGGGTTAGGACGCCCGTCCAATAATTGGCGATTAAAATCTAAGTATAATCCAAAATTTCGGGCACCTGAAATGCCACTGAAATTTTCAGTAGTATAAGTTTGCTTGTCAAATGCCAACTCGATACCCGCGTCCCCATCCAGTAATTGTTGCTCCAGTGTAAAATTGTAAGCCTCAAACTCCGCACGCTGCCCGGAATTCGGCCCCTCTGCCAAGATTTCCCGAAAATCAAAGATACGGTCATCCAGTATGGACGGTGTGATCCAAAACGCAGCATCCGGACCAAAGGCCGGGACTCCCTCAATTAAAGGGCCATTTCGGCCATAGCGCTGAGCGAGCAACTCAATCGGCAAAAATGATCCTGAAAGTAACGGACCGGCGCCCTGCGTTACACGCCCATTCACGAGACCCTCACCCCCAAGAGGATCAGGAGTGCTAGATGTCGGATCAAAATAATACTCACCCGGACCAAACAGGAAATCTGCAGTTGTACCATGCAAGCCATTATTGCGCCCAACGGGTGGAGGCAAGCGGTTCGTATCGAAAGTATCCCATACTGGACGGCCATAAGTATACCAGGGCGTAATGTAATCGAGCGGAGGTCCGGGACGTGGACGGTTCGCAATGATGTCACCCACTTCAAGATTCGCAGTCAGCGTCGTAGAATCCGTGATTTTGAGATTAATCGCAGTGTAAATACGGCGATCATCATCAAAAGCCGCATCCTGCTCAAACTTCTTCTCTTCATTTAAGCCCGCAATAAATACCGCAAGCCGATCATCCAACACCTCACGATTAATGCGGAAGGAGCCTCTATACCCACCGAAAGAGTCCGCCATAAAGGCAAGCTCGGTATAGGTGGTAAATTCCGCACGCACCAGGGTATTATTGATAATACCCGCAGGACTCCCCAAACCAAACAGGATGGCATTAGGTCCGCGCTGGATATCCACCCGGGTCGTGTTGTAGGTATCCATCGGGATATTCGTCAGGTAATAATTACGCGTAAGGTCTGCAGAGCCAAGGCCGCGAAGACGGGTGCTATTTTGCGGATTGCGGATCACATTGTTAAAATCGCCGCCCCCACCGGCAAAATTACCGCCAATACCTCCTACTTCCGTACTGGTCGTATATACCAGAAAGTCCTGGAGTTCATTGGATCCGGTATCTTCAAGGAAGGTCTCGGTCACTACGGATATCGCCGAGCCAATATCGCGCAGGTCAGCCCGTAAGCGGGTTCCACCCAGAGTCTGCGTTGCCTGATATCCTACTTCCTCATCTCCCTGAATCACAAAGGGAGAGAGAATCAACACGTCTTCGTCCGTGTCATCCTGCGCGATCGCACCGGATGCACTCAAGGCCAGGCCCATGGAAATAAGCGCCTGCCTGAAGGTTTTCATAAAACTTCGATTTGTCATATCGTCTGTCTGGTTTGTTTTGGGTTCAGTTGTTTTCGCTGTATCGGTTACCCTACGGATAACAAATGCGCCGGATTCCTCATGTTGGAATGCAGCCAGCGAAGTTCCTGCCAGCACGATATCGAAAGCCTCCTGAGGCGTATAAACTCCAATGAGAGAAGGAGTCATGACGCCCTCTACCCCCTCGGCAGAGTAGAATATATCCACACTTGCCTGACGGGCTAACGCTTGCAAAGTAACGAGCGCTTCGCCTCTGGGTATGCTGAAGCTCCTGGGCTGTGTCTCCACAGTTGCTGATACCAGCTGGCTGGTGAAGCACACTCCCAAAAAAATTAAAAACAGCGGCCCATATACTTTGCACCATAATGCACTGAATAGAGGGGCATGTTTCATTATAATTCGAATAGGGGTGTGACTTCACACCCTCGTGACAATTTCAAGAAAACGATATAACCAAAAAAAAATAAAAATTCTTTCAGAACCATTAAATAGGCAACGGAGGCTAATTGGCTAAATCATTGATAATGACAGTATTTTCCTCTGTAAATTCCACCGATACATCCATCGTTAATTTTAGCAGCTCGATCATATGCATCACATTGGAGGAGCGGAATGTGGCTACGATTTCCTTTTCCGCCAGGGCTTCATCAGCTATGATAATCTGCAGTGTATTCAGTCGATTAAATGCCTCTACAACCACTGCAAGCGGCTCTGAATCAAATGCCAGTAGCTCAGGTTTCCACTCTAGCCTTTGATTCATTTCCTGGATCGTCGTATCGTAAATTTGAATGGACGGTGAAGTCTCCGGTTTCGCCAGAGTGACAATCGATCGCTGCCCTACCTCTAAATCCCCTTTTATGACCTGTTCGCTATCAACATTGCTGTCGCCAGTGATCTGTACACGCCCCTCCGTAACAATCACCTCCACAATATCCTGATCCAACTTCACATTAAAAGCAGTGCCCACTGCCCGTATTTCAAAGCCCGCAGCACTCACTACAAAAGGTCGTTGAGGATCTTTACTTACGCGGAAATGGGCTTCCCGGGATACCAACTCAACTCGGCGCTCAATATCCGTGTAATTAACTTTGAGCGCTGCCCCACTATTCATCTCGACTACTGAACCATCGGCAAGCTCGTGGCTTTCGTAGGTATTGGCAACAAAACTCTGATTCACGTAAGATTCTGTAATTTCGGAACTATTACTGAAGAAACTCAGCGTAACGATACCCAATACTAGCGCTGCAGCAATTCCTCCTAGCCAGTAATACCAACTCTCGCGCTTTTTGTACTTGAGTAAATCCTCATTGGGCTTGTCACTGTGCTCGGGCATCCATTCCACGAGGCGATCCATCTGCTTCCACAATTGTTCGTGCTCAGAAATTGCATTACTGTGGCGCGGATCCTTAGCCAACCAATCAAAAAAAGCATCCTGCTCTTCAGCACTAAAGCCACCAATCTTTTTGGCCACCCAATCCGCAGCTTCCTGGTCTATTCGCTTTTCTTCTGAACTCTCCTGCTTCATTTATAACCTAATCTCTACCATGATGACGCATATACTCCCTGCACTTTACCAAACCAATCGCAATTTGGCTGGAAACGGTGTGAAAGGAAATACCCATTTCTTTGGCTATTTCCTCATACGTCATTCCATAAACCTTGCTTAAGGTAAAAATTTTGCGACAACGGTCGGGCAAGGTTTGTATAGCCCGTGTTAAAATCTCCAGTTCGTGATTGCGGGCTACGGTCTCATCCACTGATTGACCATCGTCCAGCAAATTCATGGCCTCAACATCCACCTCCGGTTCACTGAAGAGGACCGCCTTTTTCTTGCGCAGACTGTTAATCGCCAAATTACGCGCGGTTGCAAAAAAGTAAGATTTGGGGGATTTGAGCTCACATGTCTCACGCGCTTTCATTACCCGTATCAGCGCATCCTGGATAATATCATCTACTTCTACCTGATTATTATATCGACTTTTCAACCAATTCCGGATGATCAGCTCATGCGGTTTCAGATACGCCTCATACCACTGGGTATGAGTAGTATCATCGTAACCCATATTGCGATGTTCACCAGAATCCATGCTCACAAAATCAAAGTAATATTTAAACGTGCCAGCGATCAGCCAAAATCACAAGCATTGATTTGCTTTGATAATTAGCAGGTATGCACTCGCCAGATATCAACCGTATCATAACCCGATGATCCCTCCGATCATCAGGTGCGATTAGCAGAATCTTCAGCCTCTCAACGCTGAGGGTTTTCAAACCAAACAACGTTTATAGGATTATACTCCTCGCAGTTGGCAACAATGTCGAGGTCCCCATCCATATCCACATCAGCAAACGTTATGATATCCCATTTTTCGCCGGTAAACTTATGGCGTCTGCCACCGTGCCAGCCATCCCCCCACTTCACAACGTGGGTTATCCAGTCTGCATCAGCAGGTGTTTCACCTGAAAATTCCATCCAATACACTGCGGCAACTTCGCTTGGCAAAAGCCCATCATGATGGATAGATCCTACAACAATGTCTGCCTGCCCATCAAGGTTCACATCCTCGATTTTGAGCGGCCGCGCCCGCCAATCGGCATAATCAGGTTTGGCAATATCCAAACGATCAAATACTCCCGGAGCCTCTGCTTTATTCTCAAAATACAAGATGCGATCATTGACCAGCGTAACAAAATCATTGAGTTGATCGCCGTTTAAATCTCCGACAGCGGCAAAAGGTTTCGTATAAAAGTCATCCTCATTATCCACCAATACATGCCTTTCCCATTCATTCTCATAGGACTTACCGGGGTTTTCATACCATTGGACAGCCTTCCTTTGGTCACTCGGGTGTTTATCCAGTCCCCAGTCATGATTGGCGAGTACGATATCGATATCCCCATCATTATCCATATCCCCGTAATCAAATCCGTGCCCGCTGATGATATCGCTATCAATCTCGTAGGTGACCCACTTTGACACATCCCGGCGCTCGGCGGGATCTTCAGGAGCCTTACACCAAATCATACCCACGATGGGGGTCTCCTCAGTTACCGGAGCGGCGGTCTTGCCTTCGGCACGGCCACCTGCTATGATATCCATCGCATCATCCAGATCGATATCAGCGACCCGCACATAGAGGTAATTTCCTATTTCAACACTACCTGCAATCCCCTGACTCGACTCCCAGGCCTCCACTTTGTCGACTCTCTCAATACCCGGATTCCATATCACTGCCAGACCCGACACATCACTGACCCGCTGATCCCCATGCGCAACAATTACGTCCGCATTTCCATCCCCGTCTACATCCCCAAAGCAGCAACTCTCCGCAGTAGGAAAATTCCCGATCAGGATGGATGGCCAGGGCTCCTTCGCCTTATCAAGGCCCGGATGAAACATGATAACGATATTTCCGTTATCCTCATAATTAGTAACATAGTCCGTAAGCCCATCCCCGTTTATATCGCGGCCGTCCAGCCCATTGCACAGTTTATCACCCAGATAAATCGTATGCATCGGCCATTCACCGGATATGGGATCCCGCCGCGTACCCCAATCGACACCCAACGCACTAAGAAAGGGGTAACAAAAAACTAAAATATAAAATAAGGAGTGTTGCATAATATACTATAGACAGTGAAAAGCGAACACACCTCTAAAGTAAACCAAATCATAACGATAACCGGGCATCAAAAAACTTGATTTGTTTTGACGTTTAACAACACCCTCACAACCATTGCAATCAACATGAAACTCATTCGTGTAGGCCCCTCGGGCAAAGAAACCCCCGCAATGCTCACTGCCGACGGCAGACGCCTGCAAATTCCATCCGAATTCGGCGATTATAATGAAACATTCTTCGAGAATGACGGACTGCAAAAACTGAAAGACTGGCAGCAAGACGGCTATCCCGGGGCCCTTGAATTAGACCGGGATGAACGCCTCGGCATGCCTGTTAGCCGACCCAGCAAACTCGTTTGCATCGGCCTGAACTATGCCGACCACGCCAAGGAGACGGGTGGCGAACCCCCGGAAGAACCCGTACTCTTCTTTAAGTCGACCACCGCCTGCTGCGGCCCCTATGATGATTTAATTCTTCCTAAGGATGCCACCATGACTGACTGGGAAGTCGAGCTCGCACTCGTCATTGGCAAGCGTGCTAGTAACGTTGAAGAAGCCGAGGCTATGGACTATCTCGCAGGCTACACGATCATGTGTGACTACTCGGAACGTCACTGGCAATTCCATCTCGGCGGCCAGTGGAATAAAGGCAAATCTGCAGACACCTTTGCTCCAGTCGGACCTTATCTGATTACCCCGGACGAAATAGCCGACCCCCATAACCTAAAACTATGGTTGGATGTTAACGGTGTGCGCAAGCAGGACAGCTCCACCTCTAACCTCATATTCGGTATACCTTTCCTCATCGCCTACATCAGCCGCTTCATGACATTACTGCCGGGGGATATCATATCCACAGGCACTCCCGCTGGTGTCGGCTTTGGCATGCGACCCCGTGAGTATATTCAACCTGGCGACACGATCCGCCTGGGAATTGAATCCTTGGGCGAACAATACCAGATAGCTAAAAGAGTTAAGGCCTGAAACTTTCTAAAAAAAGCTTTCATAGAAAATTCCAAAATACCCGTCTTATTGGTTAGATAACCTTTATGAAAAACAAAATTCGCCTCTGTACTCTATTATTAGTCGCCCAATTGCCATTCACTTTTATTTGGGCCACTTCTCAATCCTTTGAGTTAAGATATATAACCGACGACCCCGCTGCTAATGGCGAAACCGATTTTAAGGGTCCCACCGAATATATGGATACTGAGCAGCGGGTTGAGTTCCTTGATCACTACGCGCAGGCATCCAAAGCTTTTTTTGATGATGCCGAGCTCGCCCATGAAGTAATCAGCGATGAGGAATCTGCAGAGATTGCAAAAAACATAAAGCCCCAACCTCTCCCAACCGTGCGCCAGCAAATTCCGCTCAATGAATGGCAATGGTTAGGCTATCGCAAGGGTAAGGATAAACAAGCCTCCAAACGCCTGAATTATTGGAAAAAAACCGAAGGGGTCACTGTCGAGCAAGGTTCACTGCTTTTTACGGAGCACACTGATATTTCTTGGAAATTCCATTCGCAGAGCTGGCGCTCTTCCATTACCTGGCAGGCCAAGACTCCATCAACGGATCAAAAAGTGGCTTTCGAATTTTCCGATAAGGAGATCCTATACGCGGCGCGCCTCGGCTTTGGCGAAGATGCCCATTTTTATTACACCACAGCAAACGCAGAGGTCGTCAAGGCTGCTCCCTACGAAGCCGACACCCTCTACACATTTAAAATCGAGTTCGATTTTGCGGCATTCAAACGCAAGGAAGATTTGGTACGCTACAACCTCTACATCAATGGCGAGCTGATCGCCGATTATGTCCCCATGGAGCGAGTCAATACCCGATACAACATCGGTTACGCCGGAAACTTTACTTCCATACCGTTTTACAATACCTTCACCGTCAAAGGCATCAAGGGCCTGGTAATTGATAATGTCTGGGGGCTGGGCCACCATTTAACCGGGCGAGAAAGCTACCCCTATACCACTGAAACGTTTATCGATGATTCCTTTGAAGGCCACCCGGGAATACAGGGTTGGGAAACCCTCGGTTATGACGATATCGGCTGGCAAACCGATACACTACCCATCGCGCATGGGGGAGAACGTTTCACCGGCGAAGATCTCTACCTGCGTAAGGTCCTGAATATCGATAGTAATTATGAAAAAGCTTATCTGAATATTGAGACACTCGACCCCGGAGGTGCTGTCTGGGTGAACGGGTCCCTCGTAGATGCGATTAATGTGCGGGAACACCAGCGCATCGAAATCACGCGATACTTAAAACCGGGCGAAGAGAACATAATCGCAGTCAAGGTAAACTCCTTTTACCTGAATGAGCATGACGGCGAAATGATGCCACACTCCTCACTCGACTTCAATATTGGCTGGTTTGCAGGCCGTATGTCCCTGGATCTCGTAGGTCAGACATTTGTAGAGGATGTCTTCGCCTACACTGAAACCCTGGGCGATGATGAAGCCACACTAAATCTGGAGTTGGCTTTCAATAATCAATACTATCTCTCCTTCCGGGGCGAAGCATTTGCCGAACTTACGCCCTGGTTCCCCAGCGAGTCAGAAACTCCGGTGGCCACTGCTTCTTATCCGGTAACCCTCGGCAAAGGCATCCAAAGCCAACAGGAAAAGCTCATAGTTGAAAATCCGATGCTGTGGACGCCCGAAACCCCTACCCTTTACAAATTGCGCGTGGGCCTCAAAGACGCGAATGGCAATATCGTCGATGATTACGTAGAAACCATAGGAATTCGCACGGTGGATCAGATTGGCGGCTCCTTCCGCCTGAATGGCAAGATCTCCATGCTCAACGGAGCTCAGATCTTTGGGTATCGCGCACCGCTGGAAACCATGCTGAAAGACAGCCGTGCAGCACCGGATCACTGGGTCGCCAAGGAAATCATGCAAATCAAGCGCATGAACGGCAATCTGTTACGCATCCACGTGCATGGATGGGAGTTCCCGGCCCGGGGCATCAATGATCCACGCTACGCTGAATGCGCAGATCAGCTCGGCATCATGCTGCTCTGGTGTCCCACAGCGTGGATTCGCACGGGTCGTGGCTGGGGAGATGTCGACTTTGACGCGCTGCCCGAAAATCTGAAACAGGTTCGTAATCATCCCAGCATCGTCATGTGGGAAGCGGCGAACCACACCCAGAGCTTCAAGAAAATTGATGTAAAGGAATCCAACCTCTATATGGAGCAGGTCTATAACACTATCTACCCGGTAGACCCCAGTCGCATCATCTCCTACAACTCATTCATCTGGCACTTTCAGTTTGCCAACGATGAGGGCACCATCGACCACCAGGGCAACCCTATTAAAGCCTCATGGGCATGGACGGCCCCAAGGGTCACCCGCGGTAATCAGGACAGCAATACCGGCTATGGCAAGCACTGGGGACAATTGCGTGATTTCCCAAATCGCTATCGCCAGAGCATGCTCGACAGCCAGGAGCGCGCTTATTTCAACTTTGAGCACCAGGAATCTATCGGCCAGCCCAACTGGAACCTCGTACGCGGCAAACCCTGGTACCGTATGCAGTCCTACGAATGGCGATATGATGATGGCTCCATTGGTCGTAAACTCACCGCAGATGAATGGGAAGCAAGCCAGGCATGGCAGGGGTTCAGCGCGTGGGAGGCCATGAAAAAAATGCGTTTTCTCGATTACGATGGCTTTTCCTGGTGTTGCCTCCATGGCGGCGCAAATTCCGTGACCTACAAAAAACCATTGATCGACTTTCTGGGATACGCAAAGATTGCCTGGCATACCAATAAAATGGTCTTCCAGAACACAGTAGCCGGCAGTGCAGATGTAGACACCGTTTACGGGCCGGAAGATCAGATAGCCCCTATCATCATGCACCTCGGAGATGAAAGCCGCAAGAACCTGATCGTGCTGGTAAAAAACCTGGAAGGCGATGTCATCCACACGGAGGAATACAGCAATATCGAACTTGAAGGGGGCCGCTCAGCTACACCATTGAAACCTTTTAAACCCAACTATCCCGAAAAAGGCTATTACTTAATTGAATACCATCTTGAGAAATAAGTCTAATTTACAAATATCAACCCCCTTACCCACCATGCTCGATCGTAGAGAATTCATCAAAACCACGGCTGCAGCGGCAGCTGTGCTACCCACCTTTAACATCCTTAAGGCCGGTCATCACAAAGAATTTAAAGTTCATCAATTCACAGAAGGTGAAAAACAACACTGGATGGGCTATTACGATAAATGGCAAACGGATCTTACCGGCCGTTACGCCGTGGGGAATCAGGTGGATATGATTTTTCGCTCACCCTCAGCCCAGGACACGCTCAAAATCGGCCTTATCGACCTCGAGGATGACAATAAGTGGAAAACCATTGGCACCTCTACTGCATGGGGGTGGCAACAGGGCTGCATGTTGCAGTTTATACCTGGTTCTTCCGAGGAAGTTATCTGGAACGACCATAACGCTGGCAATGGCTTCCTGAGTAAGGTCTATAATATTAACACCGGTAAAACCCGCACACTCCCCCGCGCCATCTACACGCTGAGCCCCGATGGTAAATTCGCGCTCTGTGTAGATTTTGACCGGCTCCAATTCTACCGCCCCGGCTACGGTTATCCTACTAAAAAACCTGCGGACTTCACGATCGCTTCGCCCGAAGACCAGGGAATCTACAAAATGGATCTTAAGACAGGTAAATCCGAGATGATCTTATCCTACGATACGATCTCAAAGCTACCGGGCTTTCCCACCGACGTTTCGGAGTATTACCATTGGTTTAACCACCTTTTAGTCAATCCTAGTTCCACACGCTTTATTTTCCTGAACCGCTCACGCCCGGTACCTTCCCCCGATGAAATGCGTGACTTCGTAAAAGAAAATCCGGATTGGCGAATGCCTGGCTTCGGTAGCCAATATGTAACCCGCGCAATTACTGCAAATGTGGATGGTAGCGATCTATATGCACTCAACGACAGCGGCAACTTCTCGCATTTCATCTGGAAGGGCGACGATGTGATCACTGCATGGGCGGCCGCTGAAGATACCCGGAAAGCAGCTTTCTACGAATTTCCGGACAAAACCAAGGATTACACGATGCTCAGCCGTGAGGCCATGCCCGCCAACGGGCACAATACCTACGTCCCGGGCACCAATTACGAGTGGATACTCAATGACACCTACCCACGGACGTCGAAGCGCCTACAGGACCTCTACCTGTATCACGTCCCCAGCAATCGGCGCGTCGATCTGGGCGCATTCCACTCCCCTCCCGTCTTTAAGGGGGAATGGCGGTGCGACCTCCACCCGCGTTGCGACCAGGCAGGAAAGCGTGTTTTCTTTGACTCTACCCACAATGGTGAAAGACGCCAAATGTATTGGATCGATATCTCCTCGGTAGTCGGATAATCCTATTTTATCTTGCACAATGTAGTCACAGTGACTACATTTAAGGGCACTATGAAAATCAGTGTCAGAGAAGCCAAAGCCAATTTCAGCAAATATGGCGATCTTGCCCAACAAGGCGAAGAAATCATCGTGACTAAAAATGGTAAGGACTGGTGTGCACTGAGTCCTATTGTTCAGAAAACGAAACGAGACCTATCTCCATTACCAGGCATTACTCCAACGATAAGTGAAGAAGAAGCAGTAGCTCCCCTTGATCCCGAAGACCTAGAGGGATGGATTTAGTATTAGATACTTGTGCGATTATTTCCATTGCAGGTAGCGGATCAAGACGGATCAATAAAGATACACAAACTTTGATTCAAAACTGCAGAAATGTGTTTGTTTCCAGCTGCAGCCTTTTTGAAATCGCTCAAAAGTATAAAAAAGGAAATTTGGCTTTATCCGGTGGTTATACACCCATTACACTTTGGAATGCTACCATCGATAAACTGAATGCAGAAGTTTTGAGTATAAGTGCGGAAGCCTTTTACTCTGCGGTACAGCTTCCCGATCATCACAACGATCCGTTTGACCGCATCATTATTGCTCAGGCCATAGAACTTAAATGTGGTATTGTCACTTACGACAAAATGTTCGATAAGTATTCCATACCCCTTTATGCCTGATACCCAAGATCCCCCCCAGTCGTTCTTCGCGACGCTCAAACGCATTGGCCCCGGCCTGATTATAACGGCAAACGTTGTCGGCTCCGGTGAGCTCATTGTGACCACCAAGCTCGGTGCAGATGTAGGCTTTACCCTGCTCTGGTTCATAATTCTCGGCTGCCTGGTAAAGGTATTCCTGCAGATCGAGATCGGCCGCTACGCGATTCTCTCCGGCAAAACCACCCTACAAAGTTTTAACCAAATGCCTGGACCCCGGCTCTGGGTATCGTGGCTGGTCTGGGTGTGGGTGCTCATGTTCTTAGCAACCTTCTTCCAGTTTTCCGGGATGATTGGGGGTGTCGTCCAAATACTGGGGCTCGCCGGCTTTGGCTTTGAAGATGCCGGGCCCCAATTAAACAATGCCATTTTAGCAATTCTGGTAACCATTTCCTACACAGTTTTACTCTATCTGGGCCGCTATAAGGTCATCGAAAAAGCATCCACCTCGATGATTGTGCTATTCACGATCTTCACGATCTTTGCGGTCTTCTCCCTTTATTGGACGGACTACGGGATCACCTTCGCTCAACTACAGGAGGGCCTGAGCTTCCAGCTCCCCGCCGAATGGATAATCGCTATCGCCGCGTTCGGCATTATCGGCGTAGGCGCCACTGAGCTGATCTATTATCCCTACTGGTGTATCGAAAAAGGGTATGCCAAATACGTAGGCCCGAATGACGGCAGTGACGCCTGGAATGAGCGGGCAACCGGCTGGATACGTGTGCTCAAATACGATGCATGGGTATCTTTCATCATCTACACGGGAGCTACGATTGCGTTTTATCTGCTCGGAGCCGCTGTCTTGCATGGAGGTGGAATCGCAGTTGAGGATGACAATCTGATGGTTGCACTCTCGAATCTCTACAGCACCTCCTTTGGAGCAACCGGGTTAGTAATCTTTCTTGTCGGCGCATTCATCGTGCTCTACTCCACAATTTTTATCGCGACTGCTTCCAATTCCAGGCTCGCTGCAGATTTTCTACGACTGCTCAATCCACATAAAAGCGAAGAAGCCCGCGAAGCATTGAGCCTCAAGACGATCCGTATTTTCTGCGTGGTTTTCCCGACCATCTATTGCGTCATATACATCGCAGCCAGTCGCCCGGTAACCCTGGTTACGATCGGGGCGATCGCCCAGGCAATGATGCTGCCCTTCCTGTGTCTCACTGCCCTGTACTATTTATACAAAGATACCCCGGCTCTGCATAAACCCCGAACTCTATCATTGATATTGATCTGGATATCCGCGTCCCTGATAACCGGACTGGGTATCTATCAACTGATTCGCCAATTTCTTTAATTAATCCCCAGGAACTGTCTTACCCTTATCATGAAACGTAGAGACTTTCTGAAATCCTCCGTAATCGGCAGTGTATTGGCCGGTCTTCCGCATAATTATTCACGTGCTGAAGAAGAAAGCGTATTACGCCAGTATCAGAATACTTCCAAAGATATTGAGCTGCTCCAGCACAGCGAGAACGAATATTTATCATACAAACTCTACAGCGATGCATCCACACAGATTTATGATAAAGTGAATCAAATGGAATGGTTCATGGGACCCGTTGCCGTTCAGGAAAGAGGCCCTATCGAGGAAGGTCACGTCTGGATGCGCTCTGGCAGAACCCATATGGAAGAATATCCCGCCCGCTTCATTGGAGAAAAGCTCTCAAACGGCAAAATACAATTCACTATGCTGCAGTGGGGAGATCGGGTTATGGGGCAATTCATTTGCGCGATCAATATAGAGGGGAGTGAATTAGTTTACCGCATTGAGCATATAGATGAGCGCATCCCCAGCTTAATTTTCCCGCAACCCGTTACTTGCGACAGCCTGATTATACCACTCAAAGAGGGTAAATGGTACCATGAGGAGAACATGCCTCAGGGCTCCATATACGACCGTAAGATATGGCAGATGTATGGTAAGCTCACGATGCCCTGGTTTGGCGGTATTAAGGAAAACCATGCCTGGATTTGCCTCTTCGATGAGGGTCTGGAAAATGCAGCTGCCTGGGCAGGAAACCGTCAGGCCTCCCCGGTCTGGATGAAGTCCCTGGATAAATGGACGCCCTCACGGGAAGTTCGATACGCTTTTTTAGAAGGCAATTATGTGCAGCTTGCCAAATATTATCGTAAGTGGTTTCAAAAACGCCAACCCACCCTTACTCTCAATGAAAAGGCTGAGCAGACCCCATCATTGCGCAATCTCTTTGGTGGACGCACTTACTGGGTGCATCACTCACACGCGCCCCTGCAGCAAAAAATCCGTGAAAACGGTCTGTATCAGGATGCAAACATGCTGAGGCGCGTTGCTGATAAGCCCATCGTGGAGCAAACCTATCAGGACTCCATACAAAAACTGAAGGAACTGCGCAGCCTCGGGGCGACCAAAGGACTCTACAAAGTAGCCGGTTGGATCAATGGTGGATATGATTATTCGCACCCCGATATCTGGCCGCCGGAGCCTTCACTCGGTTCTATAGCAGAGCTGAAGGAGCTTCTGGCATCCGGGGAGGACTTTGTCATGGCCTTGCATGATAATTACATGGATATCTATGAGCAAACGCCCAGTTATCCCGAAGGTATTGTGCACAATGCAGACGGCTCCTACATGTTTGGAGGTGTATGGGGCGGCGGGCAGGCCTTCATCATGCACTATAAAAAGAGCATCGAATACGCAAAGCGTAATTGGCAGAAGATGAAACAATTGGAACCTGCTGCACTCTTCCCGGATACCATCACTGCCATGGGTCTCTTCCAGTCATTTGAACCCGGTAATACCATGACCCGTGCAGAAGATCTGCACTACAAGCAAAAAACCATGCAGTTTTTCAAAAAACAGGGTATGCTGGTAGGTGGAGAGGAAAATGCGGATTTTGGCGTGCCCTACCTGGATTGGCTGGAAACCCGCCACGAGCGCATCCAGGGAGAGTCCATACCCCTCTGGTCCCTGGTGCACCACGAATCGGTGCTGACATCCACCTACCGCAGTAACCCGGATAAGGACTTAAGCTATCCCCGCTACATGCAAAATATGCTTTGGGGCTACATGATGCACTTCTTTATTGGCAAGAATTCTCCAAAAAAAGAATACTTTCAGGAATCGATGGTCGCAGACCAATGGCACGAGCAAATTGCCGCTGCTGAAATGACCAACCACAGTTTCCTGACCGACGATATGCAAGTGGAGCGCACTGAATGGTCAACGGGCCAATCCATCACCTGCAATTTCAGCAATCAGGCAGTCACTCTGGAAGGGATAACGATCCCTGCCAATCATTACAAAATTCAGACATAAAAGCATGAAAGCGATTCTCTGCCTGATTATCCTGATAATTGCCTATTCCGCCGCCTGTGCCGGTAATTCTAAATCTCCCAATATCATTCTAATCCTGGCGGACGACCTCGGCATCAATCAGTTGGGTTGCTATGGGAGTGACTACTACGAAACTCCGAACCTCGACCGCATGGCGGCAGAGGGTATGCGCTTTACGCAGGCCTACACTGCAGCACCGGTTTGCTCGCCCGTACGCGCCAGTATCCAGACCGGCAAGCACCCCGCCGGGCTACATCTCACGAATTTTATACCTGGAAATGGAACCGCTGACACCGCACATTTTGAAGTCCCCGATTGGAGGAAATACCTACCTTTGAATGAAACCACGATCGCCGAAGCCTTAAAAACCCAAGGCTATGCAACTGCTCACTTCGGTAAATGGCACCTGAGCAAGGAAAAGACACCCCCCGGCAGCCTTAGTCATAATCCGGATGAGCAGGGTTACGACGAATCTTTTGTCACCTACAAACCCGGTGACGGTATGGGCAAACCCTGGCAGGACGCCGAAAACGACCCCCATAATGTCTATGTGATTACCCGCATGGGGCTCGACTTTATAGAACGTCATCAATCCGTTCCCTTCTTCCTGATGCTATCGCACAATTCCATTCACACCCCCTTAAAGGACAAAGCCACACTCATTAAAAAATACTCGCAAAAACCGGGTCATGAGCTCCCCGAAAATAATCCGATCATCGCAGCCATGATGGAAACTCTCGATGCCAGTGTGGGCAGAGTATTGAATAGAGTTCAAGACCTGGGATTAGCTGAAAATACACTCGTCGTATTTTACTCCGATAATGGTGGGCTCGCTCGGGTGAATAAGCAAACGCCCCTGCGCAGTGGCAAGGCTTCGCTCTACGAAGGGGGCATCCGTGTACCCCTCATCGCTCACTGGCCGGGAAAGGTTGCCGCTGGTGGTGAATCAGACGAACTCATTACCAGTAACGACCTATTCCCTACGTTTTCAGAAATTTCCGGAGCAGACTCCAAAGACATCGATGGCCTGAGTTTTCTGCCCGTTCTCAAGGGCAAAAAAGACTTGGATCGCGATACCCTCTACTGGCATTTCCCTCATTTTCACCCTTCAGGCGAAGGCCCATCCGGTGCGATCCGCCAGGGTAATTATAAACTCATCGAATGGTACGACCCGAAATTCAGTAATAAGGAAAAACGCCTTGAGCTTTATGACCTTTTCCAAGACCCGGGCGAAGCAAATGATCTTTCAGACCAAATGCCTGAACAAACAAAACAACTTGCAGAAAAACTGGATCTTTGGCGCACTCGCCTAAACGCACAACCGCTTCAATAAAACTTGCAATCAACTGCTATCTCCTTTTACTCAAACCTTTGAGCTAATCCTTTATTTTCATTCATGATCTCAATTAAAATCCGCCCATTTCGTAACTTCGCGCTGTTTGCGTTTCTTTCCTTTTTTTTAATCCGTTCATTATCAGCAACAACCACCCAGACCGTTTACCTGTCGGGAACCGGTGCTGACGACACGGTAAACTGGGACTTCAAAGTTAGCGGGGGTCGTCAATCCGGAGAGTGGACGACTATCCCCGTTCCCTCCAACTGGGAGCTCCAGGGCTTTGGCACTTACAACTACGGGCATGATCTTTGGGAAGAGCGCGGCTACGAAGTCGGCCACTATAAGCACCGCTTTCAAGCCGAAGAGTCTTGGGAAGGAGAACGGGTTGAAATCGTTTTCGAAGGGTCCATGACGGATACCGAGGTCAAAATCAATGGCAAAGTAGCCGGCCCCATTCAGCAAGGATCCTTCTACCAGTTTTCCTACGATATTTCAGAACTGCTCAAGCATGGTGAGGAAAATCTCCTCGAGGTAAAAGTCTCCAAACACTCGGCAAACGAATCGGTTAACATGGCCGAACGCAAAGCCGACTACTGGATCTTCGGCGGCATCTTTCGCCCGGTCTATCTCGAGATCAAACCTCAAACCAGCATTGACTGGACGGCCATTGATGCAAAAGCGGATGGTAATTTTTTGATCCACGTTTACCTCAATGAAACCTCAGGCGCAGATAAAGTTGTTGCACAGATCCAAACGCTCGACGGACAAAATGTTGGCGAACCCTTCGAAACGAACATCAATGACACCAAAGTAACGCTCACGTCCCAAATCGACGAACCCGACACCTGGAACCCGGAGTCCCCCCACCTTTACAAGGTAGTGCTCAAAGTTCAGGATGGGGATGAGATCATCCACGAAAAGACCGAGCGTTTCGGATTCCGCACGATCGAGGTCCGCCAGCGTGACGGCATCTACGTAAACGGGCAGAAAATCCGTTTCAAGGGGGTTAATCGCCACAGCTTCCATCCGGATTCCGGTCGCACGACCAGCCGCACAATGAGTATCGAGGATGTGAAACTCATGAAGGGCATGAATATGAATGCCGTGCGCATGTCCCACTATCCGCCCGATAAACACTTTCTGGAAACCTGCGATGAACTGGGGCTCTTCGTAATTAACGAGCTCGCAGGCTGGCAGGCCCCCTGGTACGATACTGAGGTGGGCGAAATCCTCGTTCGCCAGATGGTGCAGCGCGATGTGAACCACCCCTCCATCATCCTCTGGTCAAACGGCAATGAAGGCGGCTCCAATGCTGAGCTGGACGACGATTTTCACATCTATGATCCCCAGAAACGTTCGGTGATGCACAGCTGGCGTGTATGGAATGGCCTGGACACTCAACACTACAAATCGGTTAACTACGGCATCCGCACGTTCTTTAGCGGGCGCGACATCTTCTTCCCCACTGAGTTCCTTCATGGCCTTTACGATGGAGGGCACGGAGCAGGTCTCGAAGATTACTGGGGTCGCATGGTCAGCAACCCGCTCTCTGCCGGTGGCTTCCTTTGGGTATTTTCGGATGAAGCAGTCAAGCGCACCGACCTGGACGGCATCCTGGATACGGACGGCAACCATGCCCCGGATGGCATCGTGGGTCCCTATCGCGAAAAAGAGGGCAGCTACTATGCGATTAAGGATATTTGGTCACCTGTGATTATCCGGCAACGTAGTATTACTCCAGAATTTAACGGAGAGCTGCGAGTTGAAAACGAGTATTACTTTACCGATCTGTCAGCCTGCAAATTCGAGTGGGAGCTCGTCAACTTTCCCGCTCCGGAATCCACCGACACCGGCTATACTGTCGCCCGATCCGGCACCTCGACCACAGGTTCCATTCCACCCCAGTCGATCGGCACTCTCTACCTGGAGCTCCCCGAAAACTTTACCGATTACCATGCGCTCTATCTTAAAGCGTATGATCCGCATGGCAATGTCACAACAAAGTGGAGCTGGGCACTGCAAAACCCCGAAACATTGACCGGGTCCCTCATCGATTTATCGCCCGGAGGTGATTTTGCGATCAGCAATAACGAGCGTAACCTATTCATCGCGGTCAACGATATCCAATATGCCTTCGATACCCGCAATGGTATACTCGCCTCAGTGACCAATAATCAGGGCACCCCCTTCATGCTGCGGGGGCCGTTACTGGAGCATCATGAAGCGGTTTTCAAAGGCCTCTCTCACTCCGAGCAACACGGCACATATGTCATCCGAATGGAATACGAACAAGGGTTTGATTTCACCGAGTGGACGATCTTTGCAGATGGCACTGCCAAGCTCGAATGCAGCTACATGAACCGGGGCACTTTTGATTCCATGGGCATCAACTTTCACTTCCCGGAGGAGACAGTCACCGGCGTCAAAATGCTCGCCAATGGCCCCTACCGCGTATGGAAAAATCGCATGAAAGGCCCCAAACTCGCCGTCTGGGATAAGCCCTACAACAATACCATCACCGGACAAACCTGGGATTATCCGGAATTCAAGGGTTTCTACTCCGAGTTTTACTGGGCAGAAATTCAGTCAGAGCTACATCCCTTCAAGGTCTACACGGCAACCGAGGATTTATTCCTGCGCCTGTTTACACCCGGGACCCCCGATGACGATCCCCGCTACACTCAGGTTGAATTCCCGAAAGCAGACATCTCATTCTTACACGCCATCCCCCCAATCGGCACTAAGTTTATGCCTGCGGATCGATTCGGTTTCCAGGGACAAGGCAATCAGTTCACGGGTGCACCCTCCAAGACCGATCCATTCAATATTCAGCTCTATTTCGATTTTGCAGTTGAGTAAAATCACGCATTAAAGACTGCCTGCAAATATTCACGATTGTGCAGGTAGCTCTCTTTAATCTCTGCACCCTTGGGTCGCGCGCCCTCGATGATAAGCCAATCGTGATATCCTACGTCTTCAAGGATGTCCCGCACACGCTCAAAATCGATAATCCCCTGCCCTAGCAATGCACCGTTTTCCTTCATGTGGATTTCGCATATGTGCTCAGTGCCCAATCGCTCAATCTCCTCATAGATATCGTAACCCATTTTATTGGAATTCGCAGTATCATAGTAGACCTGCACCGCTGGTGATCCTACTGCATCAATGATATAAAGGTGCTCATCCGCACTGAGCCAGGTTTCAAGCCCGATGATCATTCCAGCTTTCTCTGCCTTGGGAGCCAACACCTTGAGTTTACGAATCACCGCTTTTTGGAGCTCGGGCTCATTCTTGATATCTCCCTTTCCAAAGAACGCCAGTAGCACGATCTTTTGGTTCATCTGCTTCATCACATCCAGGCATTCATGTGCCCAGGCCTCCGCGTCGGGATAAGAAGCGTAGGGAAAATCGTTCAATAGGCCCATCGCCAATGATGCAACCTCCACCCCATATTTTTGGGAAACCTCATAATACGCTTTCCGATTACGGGCATCCCGCAAATCATTTGCGGATCCCGGTTGTCCAAAACTGACCTGCACCCCGTCCAGCCCAAGCTCCTTAGCCAATGCCATCGCTCCCAGGGAATAACGGTGCCCGATCGACCAATCGCATGCTCCTATTTTAAAAGTTTTCTTCGGATTCGCGGAAAGTGAGTTGGTGAAAGGAATATAGGCAGCTGTAGCAGCCAAGCTACAGCCGATGGTTTTTAGGGCATCACGGCGGGATATCGGAGTTTTCATAACACCAAAAATAAATTTAAAGCTTTTGCATGCAAATTGAACTCATAGTAAATGGCTAAAAAGTGATATGTTATCCTATGGAATCCCCTCTTGAAAGCTTCTTGAAAATGGTGCAGGCTCAACAACTATGTCTACTTTATTGATCGCTCTGGGCGCGCTGGTGCTCTACCTGATTGCTTATAATACCTACGGCAAATGGCTAGCACGTAAAATTTTCAAATTGGACGCTGATGCAAAGGTTCCCTGCTATGAGCTGGAGGACGGTAAGGACTTTGTGCCGACCAAGCGGGGCATCGTCTTTGGTCACCACTTTACATCCATTGCAGGAACCGGACCGATTGTGGGGCCAGCCCTTGCAGTCATTTGGGGGTGGGTGCCCGCATTGCTTTGGGTGCTCTTTGGGTCTATTTTCATTGGAGCGGTTCATGATCTGGGCTCTCTCGTGATTTCCCTGCGTAATAAAGGTCAAACCGTTGGAGACATAGCGGGTCGCGTGCTCACCAAGCGTGCACGCTTACTTTTTCTGAGCATCCTGTTTCTCGCATTAACAATCGTGCTCGCCATTTTCGGGCTTGTGATTGCTGCAGTCTTCCGCACCTACCCTTCTGCGATTTTCCCCTGCCTCGTGCAGATTCCGCTCGCGATCATCATCGGGCTTTACCTCCACCGCAAAGGCATGAGCCTCTTGTTACCAAGTATCATCGCACTCGTGATCATGTATCTGACCGTTTACTACGGAGATGTGGGACTTCTCGGGCAATTTAACACCTTTATGACCTCCCTCAGTACGATCACCTGGGTAGCTTTGCTGCTTGGATATTCATACGTAGCTTCAGTGTTGCCCGTTTGGACGCTTCTGCAACCCCGTGACTTTATCAATAGCCTGCAACTGCTTAGCGCACTCGCTCTGGTCTTGATAGGCCTGATCTTTGCCGCCTTCTTCGGTGGCGCACCCCTCATGGAAGGAGGCGAGCGCCCCGAGCTCGCCCTCGCTGCCCCCGCGTTCCGACTGTCTGTGGAGGGCGCGCCCTGGATATTCCCTTTTCTCTTTGTTACCATCGCCTGTGGGGCCATTTCAGGATTTCACTGCCTCGTATCCTCAGGCACCTCTTCTAAACAACTTCGCAATGAAACCGATGCTCAATCCGTAGGTTATGGCGCTATGCTCACCGAGGGTTTCCTGGCAACCCTGGTCATTCTTGCGTGCGTAGCGGGCCTGGGCCTGGGCATCAATGCGCTGGCGGGCAACCCGAATTCACCCCTCGTAACCGGAGAAGCCGCCTACCTCGCCCGCTATGAAACCTGGTCGGGCGCACAAGGGCTGAGCGCCAAAGTAGGCGCCTTTGTCGACGGCTCGGCTAATTTCCTGAAAGCGATCGGCATACCTGCCGGGTTTGCGGTTGCGTTGATGGGTGTATTCGTAGCTTCATTTGCTGCAACCACCCTGGATACCGCATGCCGCCTGCAGCGTTACGTTACTCAGGAACTCGCTGGCGCAATCAACATCAAGCCCCTCCAGGGCAAGCACAGCGCGACCATCTTTGCGATATTGATTGCTGCGGGAATCGCCGCACTCCCCCTCCCCGGTACGCCATGGTCCTTACAAACCGCGGGTAGCGGTGGGCTCATTCTCTGGCCACTATTCGGCGCTACGAACCAACTGCTTGGCGGCTTGGCATTCTGCGTCATTCTTTTCTGGTTACGCCGGCGAAATCTGCCCACTTATTTCGTGATCATCCCGACCATCTTCATGCTAATCTTACCTGGCTTCGCGATGAGTGTGGAGCTCTTCCAGGAAGGCGGCTGGGTTGCCAAACAACAATGGCATCTCGTATTCATTGGTTTCGCTACTCTGGTATTGGAAATCTGGATCATCTACGAAGCCATCCAGGCATGGGGCAGAAGCAAGGGTGTATTGGAGCCCTCCATTGCTTCTGAAGCTACCGCATAATTACAGTTATCTGAAAGATCCGAAGTAAGTACTTTAGTTAGAAGTTCTATCTATCCTATACCCATCAAAAAACCCACGGTATTGCTACCGTGGGCATAAATAAACCTCTAAGGATATCTAAATTATCTTAGAAAGTAATCGTTGCTGAGAGTCGGGCGTTGATAGGCTCGCCCCAGGACCCGTTAAAGTCGATGTAGTTTTCCTCATTGGTAATATTGTCGATCTTCAGGTTATAGGTAATAGGCAAATCCCTGATAGTAGAATCATAGGAGAAAAATAGGTCTACCAGGGTTCGCTCATCTGTACGGCGGGTACTGTTGCGAATATTGTTATTCAATGCGATTGCGTCGCTTACATAAGTAACGGCAACACCTGCAGTGAAATTACCAATATCATGAGAACCGATGAATACCAAAGATTCTTCTGGCGCCCTTTGCAGTTCAAGCCCCTCACGGGCAGGAGTTTGAACGTCACTCACCACTTCACCATCGAAAAAAGTACCTTCGAGAGAGAAAAACCAATCGTCCGTGGGTTGGTATGAGAGAAAGAAATCAATCCCCTCAGACTCTTCCTTACCGGAAGCTGCGGTGATTGCATCACTGGTCTCATCCGCAGGCGTATTCGGATCATCCACATCTTCAAGTGGCAAACGCTTAATAAGGTTAGAATTGGTCATGTTAAACAATGCTACCCAGCCACTGAACTTACCCTTGTGGGAGGAGAACTTAAGCCCGACTTCATCGATAGTGCCACGAACAGGATCTATCGGATTGAAGAACGCATCCAAACCAAACTGATTGCGGAAGCTGGTTGCTGTTTGACCATATACCGTAAGGTAATCGATCACATCGTTATTATTGAAGAAGTTGTAACCGATGCCTACTTGGTAAGGCTCATCTTCCTGCTCACGTGTTACAGTATCAGCAGAACGCAGTGTCACCGGATCACGGGGCCCTGTTGGACTGATAGTCTTTGCTTCGGCGAATGAATAACCGGTAACAACGGTCAAACGATCATCAAACGCACGCAATGTATGCAGGAAACGCAAGTTGGTAAACTCATTGGTAGTCTGACCATTGATTTGGCGCAAGTTTTCGGGCTGCAGAAGGTCTTCCCGGGTCGCTAATGGATAGTTACCCCCGGATTGCGGCACTGAAGTATCGAAGATTCTTATACGATCCGTTGGAATATCGAAGCGGCTGGAAAATTCTGTATCCAAAAAGAGAGGGCCTCGACCACCTGGATTTTCAGACCCAAATATAGGCGTTTGGGACTGCGTAAATCGATAAATGGGCGTTTCGAAGTAATTAGAGTTCGTTTCCAGACCGACCAGGAAATCACCATTGATACCCCAATCCGAAAGCTCCCAACTAAGCAACATGTCAGCTATGTGACCATCCACGTCATTGCTGGCATCATTTATCTGCGCACGATAATTACCACTTGTGGTACCCCATAGGCCTTGTGTGATAGGATTATGACGCTCAGTAGCATTATATTGGTAACGGAACGCCAGAAAATCGGTTGGCGTAAACTTTACATCGATATTGTAAGCATGCTGCTCATTCTCGAAAATCGCATCGGGGCCATTGGGGTTATAGCCATCACGATCAAACCCAAACTCATTTGGTCGATATACGCTCTGACCATTTATGGTAGGAGCGGGCACGCCGACCAGGCGATTCCAGATTCTGTCCAGATATTCGTAGGACGCAGTGATGGAGAGCGTATCAATAGGGCGGAATGTGATGGAAGGTGCAAAAACCGTATACTCATCACTCTCATGATCACGATCCCCGCCTGCATCCTGAAAGCTGGCTACTACACGGTAAGCGAGCTTATCTTCTACAATCGCACCCGTACTGTCGAATAATGCGCGATATAGATCGTACGATCCCAGGGTCAGCGTCAGCTTATTCTGAGAGTAGAACAATGGCTTCTTGGTGATATAGTTAATACCCCCGCCCGGATTTGCCAGGCCGTACAAAACCGAGTTAGGGCCCTTGAGCACTTCCACACGTTCCACATTCGCCGTCACAAAAGTACGGCCGCCGGGCGCATAACCGTTTATGAGATTCTGCATCTGAAATCCCCGTGCAAACGCAATATTATTGCCAGTCGCTTGGGTATTACTGGTATTTACGGATGAGTAGCGGCCAATTTCTTCCCAGTTACTCAACTGGAGAGTCTCGATGAGCTCGGCATTGATTACATTGATGGAAAAAGGAGAGTCCTTAATATCCATTGCAATTAATGAACCGGTGGTTGCCTGGGTGCCTACCACCCCGGTATCACTCGATGTATCTACAACAAATGGATCAAAGATGAGCACATCTCCATCCGCATCTTGAGCAACCGTAGAGGCAGTAACACCTCCAAGAAGGCCAAATGCCAGGAGCACCCGGCGTAGGGTTGATTTTCTAACAGTCATTTCTTTTTCTATTTTGGGTTTAGTGGTAACAGCATCCGGGGGACTAACCTCCTTCGCTGAATTTACTTGCTCTGACTGTTTGTTGATCACCCGGATCATGAATGCATGGGTCTCCTCATCCACTATGTAGTTTAAACCGCTTTCACCTAACATACGCTCAAGCGCTTCTTTACTACTATAACTGCCTTTGATCGCCGATGTTTGATAGCCTTCAACTCGACTCACGAGATAGAGAATTTGCTCACCGGAAATCCGCGCAAACTCCTGAAGCGTATCTTTCGCATCTCCGGCAGCTATCTCATAATACTTTGGGTCCTGCCCGTGCAAAGGCTGCACAGAAAAAAGCAATGCGACCAATAGCAATATCAATGGATATAAGGGAACTTGCACCAAAGCAGAAGTGAGTGGTTCTATGAGATTTAATGCCTCCATTAGGGTATTCAACAGCGTCAGATACCCGATGAAGACGATCTACTAAATAGTTTGGGGTTACAAAATTATACAATTACCATTATTCAGTCTTCCTCAAATAAATGGTAGAAGCATCTTTTCGATAAATACTTATTTCACTGTCTGTAGAAAGCAGGCGAATAAAAGCTTCCACATCTTCGAGCAGAAAACTACCTCCGATGCTAAGATTGCGGATTTCCTCATCTTCAATGATAATCTTCAGTTCATTGTGGTGATTAAATTCCGCAATGGCTTCATACAAGGGTGTATTTTCAAAGAAAAACCGGGGACCTTTCCACGCCAGAACCTGTTCATACTCCGCACTGTTTAACCGCTTTAGCTCCAGAGCATCCACTGACTCATCCATACCAATGATTGCCTGATCACCTGCAGTTAAATGAGGTCCATCGATCGCTTCAGGCATTTCGGCTTGGCCCATATCCTGATTCTGTGTCACCGCAACCTTTCCTTCCGTTACCAAAACCTCAACATAATCATCTACATACTTCACATTAAATGCTGTACCCAGGGCGACCACATTGACTTCTCCCACATCTACTAAAAAGGGCCTCTCAAAATCCTTAATCACCTGAAAATGAGCCTCACCGCGCGTCAGTAAAACACGTCTCACCGCTTCATCGTAATATACGAGTGCTTCGGTATTTTGATTCAGCTCCAGAATCGTTTCATCCGGCAAGATTATTCGCTTAAAGTCATTGAAGCCGGTTATGTGAGTCTCTTGTTGATATACAACAGATGGCTCGGAAACTTGCCAGATTATGAATACAAATCCAATCAGCAGTGCAGCCGCGAAAGAGCCATACTTAACAAAAACACGCTTCATGGGCTGTTTATGCATGACAGGCTCACCCATAAGCACATCAGCATCAGGCTCAGCATCAGCGAGTGCGATTGCCCGTCTGAGTTGATGCATGCGAATCCAGGACTCCTCAAGTTCAGCATATATGCGCGCATGTCTCTCATCTGCCTGAAGCCATTGATTTAATTCCAGCTCTTGTTCTTCGCTCAAACCATCATCTTTCTCAACAAGCCACTCACCCGCCTTTTTGCGTATGCGCTGTTCTTTAAAAATCATTACTCCCCCTTAGCCTCCGAAATGTTTAAGCGTCTCTGCGGTAACTTCATGCTTTGCGAGGTATTTACTGACTTTTCTGATCCCCCGGGATATTTGCGCCTTTACCGTGTGATTCGAAATTTCCATTTTTGCGGCAATCTCCTTATACGAAAGCCCATAAATCACGCGCAGAGTCATAATCTGCCGACACCGTTTGGGTAATGATTGTACCGCCTCCATAATTAAATTAACCTCATCCCGCCTGCTAACCGATTCGCTTACATCAGACCTACTATCTGAGACGAATGATTCCGAAAAACTGGCTAAACTTTCAAACTGTACGATATTACTGCGCCGAAACTTATCATAGACTAAATTGCGCGATATTGAGAAAAGAAATGCTTTCGGCTGACGTATCTCAGACTCCTGACAACTTTTAAAAAGCCGGGCATAAGCCTCCTGAATCACATCATCCACGTCATCCAATGTAGGGAATTTTTTGATCAAATAAGATCGCAACAGAGGTTCATGGGGTTGGACCTCCTTCTGAAACCATTCGAGTCGGTTAAATTCAGGCATAATATCGGGTTAACACTTAGACATAAGTATACAAATTGCGTTTAATCTTTGACAATCTTTAAGTTTACAGGCCCATCGATGAATAGCTTTTCGGTCTTTACAATTAGTGTTTGGGGGTCAATATAGGTTATATCCCATTATGCCCCAGAAACAAACCGAAGAGGACCTTTGGTTCCAAGAGCAATTGCTCCCCCATGAGGCCAAATTAAGATCTTGGCTGCTCCATCGCTTCCCTAATGTTCGTGATATTGATGATATTATCCAGGAAGCTTATTTTAAAGTGCTCAAAGCTTATAATCAGCACGAAATCAGATCCCCCAAATCCTTCCTTTACGCAACCGCACGCAACCTGACGATTAACGCACTGCGACATTCGAAGGTAAGATGCGAGAATGTTGTAGTGGAAATGGATGAGTCAGATGTCATAGACAACAGTATGACCGCGTTTGAAGCCATAACCCGCAATCAGGAGATAGAATTGCTTACCAATGCCATTCAATCCCTGCCGGAACGCTGTCGCCAGATATTTACACTTCGAAAAGTATACGGTATGTCTCAACAGGAAATCGCCAAAAAGCTCGGCCTGTCCATTCATACCGTTTATGCGCAGACTGCATTAGGATTGAATAAATGTGCAGAATACGTAGAGCGCTATAAATCGGAAAATCAATCATGAACGAAAAAGGGGAATATACAGGGGAGAAAACCATTGCTGAAATCAAAAGGGAAGCAGCAGAATGGGTGACCCGGCATGATTGCGGGCTAAGCTCGGAGCAAACGGAGGAATTCTTTGAATGGTTGGCAGAAGATCCCAGGCATGGAGAGTACTTTGAGCACCGGCTCGATGTTTGGAAGGAACTCGATCTTATGGAGCAATGGAAGCCGACGCATAGCTCGGAACCCAACCCGGATCTACTTGCAAAACCGGTGAAAGCGATCCAACGCGGTAATCTGCTGAAACCATGGCTCGCCGCAGCTGCCATGCTCATTTTTTCGCTCAGTCTTTGGATTTATCAGGATAATAAGGGTGAGCATACTCCTACGATGCTTGCAGAGGGAGAGGTTGCTCTCGCTTATCAGCGCAATTTATTGAGCGATGGCTCTATCGTTGAGCTCAACCGGGGTGCGCAGGCATCTGTAAACTTTACCAATAGCGCACGTTTGATCGCACTTTACTCTGGCGAAGCACACTTCACTGTTAAAAAGGACAGCAAACGACCCTTTGTTGTACGAGCCGGAGATACCCAAATTAAAGCTCTTGGTACCGCATTTAATGTCAGCATTTCTCAGGATAATGTGGAAGTATTTGTAACCGAGGGCCGTGTATGGCTGGATGCGCGTGAAAACTACGACAATGAACTCATCACAGATCAGGCAGAGAATCCGCAACTTGCGATTGAACTGAGCGCCGGCCAGCGCTCTATCGTAAATACTCTGGAAGCTGAACCCCTGGAAATACTATCACTCGAGGAGGCCGAGCTCAACTCACGGCTCTCCTGGAAAAGCGAAGTCTTGGAATTTACAAATACCCCATTGTCCGAAGTGATACTTGCCTACAATCGCCGCAATCACACACAAATCATCATCATGGATGAAACGATTGGAGCGCGTAGCATTACGGCAACTTTAAGGCCCAATAATCTACAGGGATTTATTCAATTGCTGGATGTAGCAATGGGTATCAATGTAGTGTATCAGGGGGACTCAAAGATACTTCTCTTCGAAAGTATAGAGTGACACCTTAGCAGTAACTAGTGAGATTGCAGTAGTGCTTAAGCAGCACCATTACTCAGGCCAAGCTTATTTGCCCTACCCATATCTCTTCATATTACACTTTTTTGCATTAACCTCTTTAACTTTACGCATTAATCGATTTAATGATAGGTATTCAAATGTAACATGAAGGTATACCTATTAATAGGCTATACTCAGCTACCCCTGCTATGTGTATTTTACAAGACGGTATTGCCAATCAGCATTGCCGTCATGGCAGCTTGTACCGGTTTATTAAGTCCCTTTAGCAATGCAAGTACGAGCGGTCAGCATGATGCGCATTTGCACTTTTTCTCAATTGATCGTGGCCTTATGAGTGAAACCCTCAAGGCGGCTTCCTTCGTCGCAGAGGTAGAAATATTATTTGAAGAACAGGTTGTGGAGGATCTCTATTCCAATTCCATAGAGGGTACCTATACTGCATTTGAAGCATTAAGCTTGATGGTAGCTGACACCCCCTGCGAGGTCATTCGAGTAAGTAACGATTATTCAGATGTTTCATTTGCGATTGTTCGTTCCACATCACCATTGAAACCTTCGAGCACTTCATCTGTGAGTTCTGAAAACGAAAAACGAACCAACCGAAATCTGTTCGGCAATTTTCTGGACCGATTGGTGGGCAATAGCATGGCCAGAAATCAATTTTCGAACGGGGATAACGTCGACAAGAGCGTATTTCTACTCACCCCTTTCGTCATCGATGCTTCCGAAGATGCCGGCTATACTGCGCAGAGCACATTGGCGGGCACACGCATCCGTACGGAGGTGCGTGAAATCGCATCCTCCATTACTATCTTAACTGAGCAGTTCCTGGAAGATACTGGGGCTACCGATGTATTTTCATTGCTTACTTATACGGCAAACACCGAAGTAGGCGGTGCGTTAGGCAATTACTCAGCCGGTGGCGGTGAGGGGAGCCGATTTAACACTCAAAATCAAAGACGCCAACCCCAGAATGGGCAGCGAATAAGAGGTTTAACCAGGGCAGAGCTAACCAGAGACTTCTTCAGAACACCCATCCCTTTCGACCAATACAACACATCCCGAGTAACGATCAACCGGGGTCCCAATTCGGTATTATTTGGAGTAGGAGTTCCGGGTGGGGTTATCGATCACTCCCTCAAGCAGGCGATTCTCGCGCGCGATTTTAATCGCATCGACTTCCGCTTCAATAATCGGGGTAGTCATCGGAGCTCATTCGACTTCAACCGGGTAATCCTGAATGAGCGGCTGAGTGTACGGGTTGCTGGCCTTTACGATGATACACAATTCCAACAAGAGCCTGCTTTTGAAAGGGATCAGCGATTATACACGGCTTTTAAGGCAATACTGTTTGAAAACAAAAATAATAAATTCCTGGGTAAAATGATGCTCCGGGGACACTTTGAATTTGGTGATATTGAAGCCAATCTTCCCGATGTCATTCCACCCGCGGACAGTTTTCGTTATTGGTTTAATGGATACGGTCCACTGGTCGACAGTTTGCTGAATGTGCCCGGTATCACGATCGATACTCTTACATCCAATAGCTTGATTCCCAGCGATATTCCAGCCGGTTCGGACAAAGCGGCTAACTTTGTGCCTTTTGCCTCTATTAATACGATCACAAGGGAAGGTTTTGGAACCACAGCTACCCGTATCCCATTTTTTATACAGATACCGCTCACCTACGAAAGCGGCAGCCAGGTAGATCCGGGATACGCAGATACAAGCTTTGCCGGTCTATCAGGCATTATGGGCCGAAACCGCTTTAGAGGTGCCAGCGGCAGGCAACGACAGGATCATTATTTCACGGGCAATCGCATCCAGCCTCTGCCTGGTTTTACCAGTCTCGTGATTCAAAACCGCGATATATTCGACTATCACAATCGCCTGCTACAAGGGGATAGTAATCTCACGACCAATCAATTCAACGTTCAACAGTTCACCCTGGATCAATCTTTTCTGGATGGTTCAGCAGGGATCGAGTTCAATTATAATCGCCAGAGCATAGACCGCTTGTTCAGGACCCCTTTAAATGCCGGAACCAATAAGGAAATCTATCTGGATATTTCAGAAACCGCTTCGAATGATCTACCCAATCCGAATTTTCTGCGACCCGCTGTGCGTTCAGGTATTCTCAACACCGATAGAAATAGATTCGAGCAAGAAACCCTCCGGCTCACCGCTTTTGCTCAGTTTGACTTTAATAAAGCTAGCGAAAAGCTCGGCAAATGGTTGGGGCGGCATTCACTGACTGCACTCTTTGAATCACTCGTATCCGATATCGATAACAGAACCACTACACTCATTTGGGACAGCGATAGCATCGATGTCAGTAGCAATGCTATTTTTAACGGACAGGGTGATAACTTCCGCCGCAATGTTAATACACTCACATACATCGGACCCTCCGTTGCTGGCATGACAGATTTCAATGACGTTCGCATCACGGACGTTGTCAATTTCACGTATCCCGAAGTGGGTTCGAGACACAATGTGATATACTGGGATAATACCCAGCAACAACGCCTGGAGGATGAGTTTTTTATAAATGAAAATCTGAGAAACGCGAATGTTGAGCGCACTGAGCTCAACTCAGAGGCTTGGGCGCTCAAGAGCAATTTCCTGGATGAGCATGTCGTCACCATTCTCGCCTGGAGGCGGGATGATGAAACTGAATTTGGGGATCGCTTAAACGGAGGATTTGAGAATGACCGGCTGCCGGATGGCAACATTGATCCAGCGAATTTGATACTGCAAAACAATCCCAATAGTGAAGAGGGTGATGAGACCTTTACGACAAGCATTGTTGCATTTTTCCCCGAAAAATACCTCTTTGATCTCCCCTTGGGTGCAGACCTGAGTTTTCATTACTACGAAGCCGAGAGCTTCTTGCCTTCAGGTTTACGCCAATCCATTATCGGCACCCCCATCGACCCGCCGGTGGGTGAAAGCACTGAGTACGGTTTCACGCTGGAGCTTTTGGAACGTCGTTTATCACTGCGTGTCAATATCTATGAAACCCAAAACACGAATAACTCTACGGGCGCTGGAGGCTCCTTGAATGGGGTCACCAACTGGATTGTAAACTGGTTGAACCGATGGCAGGAAGCAAAGGACGTGGGCATCCCCTTTTCTGATACCGATGGCCCTCTCATCGGGCTTAATAGCTATGAGGAGATGTTCCGTCTCATAGAAGGGTTATTACCCGAGCCCACGCGCTCTTTGAGAAACATAAGTATCGATGAAAGCGGCATCGTCGACCAAACCAATATCGAGGGGCTCGCATCCACTTTCGATTTTATATCCGATGGGATGGAAATTGAACTGGTCGGCTCGATCATGCCCAATTGGTCTATTGCACTAAATGTCGCAAAACAGGAAACCGTTCGCCTGAATACTGCTCCCCTACTCCGAGATGTCGCCTTCCAACTCGAACAGAACATCATCGATGCGGGTCTCGACAACGTCCGGGATTCACCCTCATTAGGTGAGCAAACCAATTTTCTCGGTAGAATCCAGGGAGATGGCGGACTTTCATCCCTGCGGGGTGAGCTCGCCCAAGATGGAAGCCTGTCTCAGGAACAACGTAAGTGGCGCGCGAATCTGGTGACCAACTACACTTTTAGTGAGGGACCCTTGGAGGGATTTGGAATGGGAGGAGCTTTGAGATGGCAGGATAAGGCAGCCATCGGCTACCCTTTCCTGCTTGATGAACAGGGAAACCAGATCCCGGACATTGATAACCCGTTCTTAGGAGAAGACACTTTTAACGGTGACCTTTGGTTCTCTTACAGACGTCAAATATTTGAAAATCGTATTGATTGGCGAATCCAACTGAACATCCGTAATGCCATCCGGGATGATGAGGACATCCCGGTAGCCGTTAATCCCGATGGTACTTTAGCTGTAATTCGTACCCCACCCGAACAATCGCTCTTCATCACTAACACCTTCCGTTTTTAATCAAACGAAAGTTAGCTTTTATCGGTTCTCTTTTTTAGTTTCCTACATCAAAGGTGGGATTATTACGCCTTGCATACCCTGGGGGTAAAGTAGGCTTAGAGGCGTCGTAATCCGGATTGGGAATTGCCATCTGTGCCTGCATCGCATCCCGCCACTGATTCATGCGCTGTCTAAGCTCAAAGACCTTCTCAGGCAGCATATCCACCAAATCCTCTTTTTCGCCGATATCGGTCGGCAAATGGTAGAGCTCCTCGGTGCCATCCTTATGATATTGGATGAGTTTGTAGCCCTCAGCAGATCGAATTGCGGTGTAAGGTCTCGCCCCCTGGGTGTGGTAATGGGGATAATGCCAGAATAAATCCCGCTCATAATCAGGCATATCCTGGCCATGAAGGAGCGGTAAAATATCTACCCCGTCCACATCCTGATTATGGTGGGGGTGCCCTTCAACGCCGGCCCAGTTTAGAATTGTGGGGTAAAAATCCATGGTGATGATGGGAGTTTCAATCACCAGTCCATCAGGCGCACCGGGCAAATGTACAATACCGGGCACACGGGTACCTCCTTCATAAATCGAACCTTTTCCATTTCTCAGGGGTGCATTATCGGTGATGCTGCCGCTGTCGTTGGGGTCCAACCCACCGTTGTCTCCCGTAAGGATAATAAGCGTATTATCCATCAAGCCATTTTCTTCCAGATACTGGGTAATGCGGCCAATGCTCTCGTCGAGGCTTTGCACCATCGCTGCGTAGGTTGGATTCGTATGGCGCATGCCCTCCTTGATCTTGGCAGCATAATAATCCGTATACTCCTGCTTACCCTGAATGGGGGTGTGCACTGTATAATAGGGCATGTAGATAAAGAAAGGCTCATCCTTCCAGGCCTCGAGCACGACTAGGGCTTCATCGGTAAGTCGATCCGTCAGGTAATCACCCTCTCGGCCAATCGGCATATTCCAGCGCGTATTATGCCATCCGGGAAAAAAGTAACTACCCGGAGCACCGTATTGATTGCCACCTATATTAATGTCAAACCCGTGATGCTCAGGATAGTACTCACGCACGCGGATCGCTCCGGGCTCACCCTTTGGTGTGAGGTGCCATTTACCGATGTTTGCGGTCTTGTAGCCAGCAGCGTTGAGCGCTTCAGCTACCGTGGTGAGGTTGTGGTCGAGGTATTGCGTCCAGTCCGGCTCATCCATCGGGGTGTTTTCAAACCGGGTCGTATGACCGGCGATCCAGTCGGTCACATTCAAACGGGCAGGATACATACCCGTCATCATAGCCGCACGGGTTGGCGAGCACACCGTGCAAGCCGCATAGGCGTCGGTAAAGCGCGCACCTTCATTTGCAAGGCGATCAATATTAGGGGTTTCAAATAAATCACTGCCTAGGACGGCAGCATCTGTCCATCCCCAGTCATCCACTAGGAATACAATCACATTGCGATGCTCCTGCTCTTTTGCACTTAAGAAGCTCGCGATCAAAAAGGTAATCAATAAAGGTAACAGATGTATACGCATCATTCTATTGCTAAATGGGTTCATGTATGAGTCAAGACCAGCCCGATTACTCTACATAAAAAGTCTTGAGATGAGCGATCGCGTGGGTCATGAGCTCTATCGCCACTTCGGGATAATCTTCAATCATGTTGATTGTTTCATAAGGATCCTGCTCCAGGTTATAGAGCGAGAGTTCAATAAAATCCTGCGAGCCTTTACCGGGCATTCCGTCCAAACCCGGAGTTATCACCCTGCGGTAATTATGGGGCAAGTGAAGCTTCCATTTTCCATCACCGCTCATCACGGCTTCAAAACGAGTACTGGTAGAAAACGCATAATAATCATGCCCGGTGGTAGCACCTTCGGCGCCCTTTAATAGGTCGATCACATCGTTACCATCGATTTCATTTTCGGGCATTGGAACGCCCGCCAGATTCGCAAGTGTGGGTAACACATCAATGCTTACAAAGGCCGCAGAGGAGGTCTCACCTCCCGCAAACAGAGGCGGATATTTAATGATACACGGTGAGCGTGTCCCCCCGTCAAACGAAGTGGCCTTAGCTTCACGAAATGGCGTCACTCCTGCATGATTGCCATAATGTATCCACGGTCCGTTATCTGAACTGAAGAGGATCAATGTATTGTCCTCAAAGCCATTATCCTTGATCGCCTGGTGAATCTGCCCGACCGACCAGTCCAGCTCCAGTATTACATCCGCGTAGAGCCCCAGGCCGGATTTCCCCTCAAATTCTTCGCTAACAAATAATGGCACATGCGGCTGGGTATGGGGAACGTAAAGCAGGAATGGTTCATTCGCCTTCTGGCGATTGATGAAGTCCACAGCCTTCTCAGTATACCACTTCGTCAGTAGCTTCTGCTCTTCGTTACCTACATCCTCGATAATCACCTCACCGTTTTGCCAATATTTGATGACAAACTGACCCCAATAGTCAGGATTCTGTGGATGGTGCTTCCACATATCATTGCTGAACATAAGGCCTGCGCTTTCATCAAATCCGCGATCATGCGGTCGGGTACCCTCCTGATCGCCAAGATGCCACTTTCCGAAAAAAGCAGTATTGTAGCCTGCGGCCTTAAAAACCTCACTCATCACAGGAAATTCGGGCTCTAACCCCCGCGCTAATGGGGGGTGCGCCCCAAATACCTTGGTTCGACCCGGATAGGAACCGGTCATCAAGGCAGCACGTGAAGCGGAACACACCGCCTGCGGCACATAAAAACGTTCAAATACCTTACCCTCTGCAGCCAATTGAGCAACATGCGGGGTCTCCAGCTCCGCTCCATCAAAAGGCTGAAAATCCGAGTAACCCGCATCATCCAAAAAAATGATGACAATATTCGGCTTCGAATCTGAAGCTGAAACCTTCAATAGGCATGTGAAGCCAAAAGTAAAAATTAGAGAAATAAGGGTAAATCGATTCAATTGGATCATAATGAATTAAAGGAGATTAATAATTCAATTATTTGCAATTGGTAAATCCTTTCAAATAGTTAGACGGTATCCTGATTGATATGATGTTAGCTAAATTATTACTTATTTCCCTAATCCCCTTTTGCTCGATTATCCAAGCAATTGCCAAACCCAAGGAGAGACCCAATTTTCTAATCATCCTGGTTGATGATATGGGTTGGTCTGACCTGGGGAGCTATGGTAGCGAAATTTCCACCCCGGTGCTGGACCGCCTGGCGACCGAAGGAATGCGGTTTACACAGATGCATAATACCGCCAAATGCTTTCCATCCCGAGCTGCATTAATTACCGGAGTCTATGCACAGGACAGTGGCTATCATACTACCTATCGGTATCCACTCAGGAATGCTGTCACTTTTGGCGAGGTTTTACAGTCAGCAGGTTACATCACTCTCTGGTCCGGCAAGCACCACGGGGTAGATAATCCTTATGATCGGGGTTTTACCCATTACTCGGGCTTGCGCCATGGGGCCAGCAACCACTTTAATCCGGGCCGACAAAGAGAAGGTGAACCCGCGCCCGCACGCAAACACACGCTCAGGCCCTGGATTTTTGACGATGAGATTATCGAGCCCTACACTCCTGAAGATCGTAAGTTTCATACAACCGACACGTTTACCGATTATGCACTGCAATGGCTCGAGGACTATAAAGATGACGATGCCCCCATCCTCCTTTACATGGCATACACGGCACCTCATGATCCCCTCATGGCCTGGCCTGAAGACATTGCCAAGTATGAAGGCGTGTACGATGTGGGCTACGAGACGATTCGCAAACAGCGCTACGAAAAGCAGAAAGCAATCGGCCTGATCGATGAGAGCTTCCCTCTAAGTGAGCCCGTGTATCAGAATTGGGATGCACTCTCGCCCGAAGAACGTAGTACGGAGATCCGGCGCATGCAGGTCTATGCGGCCATGATCGACCATCTGGATCGCAACATCGGCCGTCTCCTAGACAAGCTCAAAGAGACGGGGCGCCATGAGAATACGCTGATCCTGTTTATGTCGGATAATGGTGCATCTGCTGAGGTCGTGGGCTCCCGGTCACTGGCAACCAATGATCCAACTGCCGAAATCGGCGGTCTCGCACGCTGGGAATCCCAACGCATCCATTGGGCGAATGTCAGCAACACCCCCATGCGCCACCATAAAAACAATAGCCATCAAGGCGGGATTAACACTCCTTTCATTGCATATTGGCCCGGAAAGATCCATCCCGGCCAAATAAACCATGACGCCATGCATTTTATTGATATAATGCCTACCTTAATAGAGCTTACAGGAGCCAAATACCCCAAAACACACAATGGTGAGGACATCGCACCCATGCGCGGGATCAGCCTGGTCGATGCGCTAAAAGGGAAGCCCTTGGACCGTCAAGAGCCTCTGTTTTGGAATTGGCAAAAGGGTATGGCCATTCGAGACGATCATTGGAAGCTCGTGACGCTCGACAGTACCGAATGGGAACTTTTTGATATGCAAAAGGATCGAAGTGAAACTCGAAATCTCGCAAAAGAACATCCTGACATCGTCGCCGATTTAAAATCCCAATTACTCAATTGGGTGGCCCAATACGAATGAAATTGATTAGCGCTACTAATAAGGTCATTGATTTCCCTCCTCTCTTATAATCGTCGGATTTCAATTATTTTTTAAAAACGGCACTTGAAATCAAGTCGGCCATCGTACTTTGATAAGTGTCGGCAACTACAAATTAACGATAAAGGAGGGTAATGACCGCATCATATATTCAAGATATGTATGCCGAGCGGATTGGGGGATCCGGTTTCGGCAAAGATACGCAAATCTATAAGTTTGAGAAAATCAAGCGCGCTAAACGAGCAGCCGCAGCCGAAAAACCGGATGTCGCGCTCATTGACATGGGCGTGGGCGAACCCGACGAAATGGCGTTTCCGGAAGTCGTACAAGCTCTGCAGGATGCAGCCACGAAGCCGGAAAATCGCGGCTATGCGGACAATGGCTCAGACTCCTTTAAGGAAGTTGCTGCGAAGTATATGGAAAATGTGTTTGGTGTCACCGGCATCAATCCAACTACGGATATCATCCATTCCATTGGCTCCAAAACTGCACTCTCGCTTATACCACTGTGCTTTATAAATCCCGGGGACTACGTTTTAATGACAACTCCCGGTTATCCGGTTTTTGGCACACACAGCCAATACCTGGAAGGCAAGGTTTACAATATGCCGTTGCTCGCCGAAAACCAGTTTTTGCCTGATTTGGACAGTATTCCCAAGAAAGTGCTTAAAAAGGCAAAGGTGATGGTGCTCAACTATCCGAATAATCCAACGGGTGCATCTGCGACTCGTGAATTTTATGAAAAAGCAGTCGCATTTGCAAAGAAGCATGAGCTGATCATTTTACAGGACGCAGCTTACTCATCGCTCATATTTGAAGGGGAGCCTTTGTCTATATTATCCGTCGAAGGTGCCAAGGATGTGGCAGTCGAGCTGCATTCACTCTCCAAGGCATTTAATATGACCGGATGGCGAATCGGCTTTGTCGTGGGCTGTCCCGGTATCGTAAAAGCGTATGCTGCCGTTAAGGATAATTCGGATTCCGGTCAGTTTCTTGCAATTCAAACAGCTGCAGAAGTGGCGTTGGAGAATCCATGGATCACCGAGAGAATCGCCGGCAAATATTCGCGCCGTATGGACTTGCTCATCAAGGCCCTGGAATCTGCAGGATTTAGTGCGATTAAGCCCAAAGGGAGTTTCTTTCTCTATGTGAAAAGCCCGGGTTCTGTAGAATTTGAAGGCCAAACCGAGGTATTTGATTCCGGTGAAGCATTCAGCCAATGGTTGATCAGAAATGAATTAATCAGTACAGTTCCCTGGGATGACCATGGTGCATTCGTTCGTTTTTCGGTAACTTTCGAAGCACATGGCGAAGAAAATGAACGCCGTGTAACGGATGAAATTGCCGCCCGATTGAATAAATACCAATTTAAGTTTTAAAAACAGGCAGTCACCCCAAAGCCCGGCAGCTAACTGTTAGATGCAATTCAGTGAAAATATCTACGTATTTATTAGCTAGCATAACAATTGTCGTCATATAATTGTTACAAATTCATCACAAAAGGCAGAATTGTTTACTCGTTGGAATTTTTAGCAGATAATTTACAAATCCGCCAATCTAGAAATTTCCAACGATGAACTTAATCTGGTCACTGATTATACTGATCCCTTTGGTGTGGCTACTTACGGGTCGTGTACTATTTCATATCGGGCTTCAGAACCTGAATAATGCAAAATACCATATCGCGCATCGCGTATTTTGGTTTTCCAAAACACTCTTCTTTTCTCCCAGGGCCAAAATCTTCCATCTCTACCTTGAATACAAGATGGGGAATTTAAGCTCGTATGAGATCAAACAGAAGCTCAACGAATTCCAAAATGTAGACTCGCGCCTAAGTCGCTCTCTGATTCGCAAAATAGAAAAATCTGAAACTCAGTTTAATGACGAAGCGGAGTTGAGAAAGGTCAACTGATTACCGCTTAACCAATTTGCTTATATAGATAGGGCCACACCCTTCGGAGTGATCAGGCAATATCCATTGCCCGAATTCAGTGGACTCGCCAATGGGAATATCGCAGCGGGCCCAATCGGCGATCTCTCCCTTTTTTTGCAGAAACCTTTCAATCACCCCATCGTTTTCTGCCGGATTTATTGAACAGGTTGAATAGACCAGACACCCTCCCGATTTCAATGCGAGCATGCCTGAACATAACAAACCGTATTGACGCTTCGCCAGGGATTTGGGCCGACTTGGTTTCCAAGCGTTCATGGCACCTTCATTTTCAAGCACGTGTTGCTCGCTTGAGCAGGGAGCATCGAGCAATACCTGATCATATAGCTCCGGATGTTTGTACCCCCACTGAAGCGCATCGGTCATTACGATATCGGTATTTTGCTGATATTCACCCAGCGTACATTGCTCAAAATTACGCTTAAGCCGGAAATAGCGATCCCGCGAGAGATCTGTAAGCAACAATTTGGATTCATCAGATAAACCATTATACATGTATAGCGACTTACCGCCCGGTGCTGCACACATATCCCAGATGTGTTTTTGACCTTTCCTATTGATCTGTGCAGCTGCATACAGGGAAGCCAAGTCCAAATAGTAGAAAAAAGGATAATCCAGGCTCCGGGCGTCTTCATACCCATAAACATTCGGCAACTCGCTTATGAGCAGTTTATCCGGCAACGGTTTGCTTTGACTATTCTTTACGGATAGGGCTACCTGCCTTTTTTCCTTAAGGAGCGCCGTTACCAGCCCATCAAAACGATCCCCCCATATTGCCGAATAATACGCCTCAAAAGCGGGGTTCATACTATTTCATTGGAAGCTCAATACGCTTTTGCCAGGATCGCTTTTTTGCGAGTTTTCTTGCCGGTAAATACGCATTGGCCCTCCTCAAAATCGTCCATCAGTAAACAGCGCACCGTCGTTTTATGAGATTTGGACAACTCATCTTCCAAGGTAGAATCGCCTGCCCAATAGGCAACTGCAAAACCTGCACCCTCCCCTTTGAAAAAGCTCTCAAATTCTCCAACATCCGAGATTTCCCGGGTTTGATCTGTACGATAGCTCGATGCCTTCTCAAAAAGTGCATTCTGGATGGAACTCAGGGTTTCCACAATCGTACCCAACATTTCCGCACGCTCGAGAAATTGTTTATCCTTCGGACCTTTATCCCGCCGATAGAGCACTACTTTACCGGCAGCCACATCACGTGGGCCTACCTCCAGTCGCACAGGCACGCCCTTTTTGACCCAATGCCAGGCCTTTTCGCCCCCACGCATATCCCGGCTATCCAGTTGCACTTTTAGTGGAGCGTCCTGGTAGCGATGCTCCTCGAGCTCCCGCTTGAGCTGCTCACAGTATTCCAACACGGAGCTGCGGTTATCCTCATTGGGGATTACCGGGATGATGACGATTTGCTTGGGTGCAAGCTTGGGGGGTAGCACGAGACCATCATCGTCTGAGTGTGTCATGATCAACCCGCCTACCAATCGTGTGCTGACTCCCCAGGAGGTGGTCCATGCAAACTCTTCCACGCCCTCCTGACTGGTGAATTGAATGCCGGATGATTTTGCAAAATTTTGCCCCAGAAAGTGAGAGGTACCCGCCTGAAGCGCCTTACCATCCTGCATCATGGCTTCAATACTGTAGGTATTGACAGCCCCCGGGAAACGTTCGCCCTCAGTCTTTTCCCCCACATGCACAGGCATTGCCATGGTATTCTCGGCAAAGTCAGCATAGACACGTATCATTTGCAAGGTCTCCTCGATCGCTTCCTGAGCGGTGCCATGTACGGTATGGCCTTCCTGCCAGAGGAACTCCGCCGTGCGCAGAAACATACGTGTGCGCATCTCCCAGCGCACTACGTTGGCCCACTGGTTAATCAGGATGGGCAAGTCCCGGTATGACTGCACCCAATTGGAATAGACCTCGCCAATAATCGTTTCCGAGGTCGGTCTTACTATGAGTGGCTCTTCAAGCTCACTGCCTGGTTTCAACCCTCCCTCTCCATCGGATACAAGGCGCGAGTGGGTAACCACCGCACATTCTTTGGCAAATCCCTCTACATGCTTTGCTTCCTTTTCGATGTAGCTTTTGGGAATAAAGAGCGGAAAGTACGCATTTTCATGCCCAGTGCGTTTAAATTCCGCATCCAGGATGCGCTGCATATTTTCCCAGAGCGTATATCCCCAGGGTTTGATCACCATGCACCCCCGTACGGGTGAGTTCTCTGCCAGGTCAGCCGCTTTGATGACTTGCTGATACCATTGCGGAAAATCTGCCTCACGAGTGGGTTGAATCGCGGTCTTTGCATTCGCTGCCATATCGCTCACGCAATGCAAGAAAAGGTGACGCCGCAATGCAAAAATTCACCAAAAACTTTAGACCGAGAATCCAAGACCGATAATAAATGTATTGCCATGAGGTCAAAAAAATCTATACTAATAGTATGAGTTCTCCAAATCCAGTTTTGAGAACACTGTCAAGCTGCCTTCATCGGATTGCAGAAGTTAGCTTAATCGTGTTTTCAAATAATTTAATGGAGTCCAATTGGGGTAAACGTGTGCTCGATCAAATATTTCGTGAAAACGATTTCTCTGCTAAAGAGTAATTCGTAAATTCCACTAAGGAATAGTCACCACAGGACACCATTAAGAGTGACTGGGCCAATGCTGAATGCGTTTGCCTAGAGTTCTTTTTTGTGCAGAAAATAGGGCCAACCGCCCTCAGTGTAAGCAGTTTCGTAGATAATGTCTTTCTTGGCTTCTGCGGTATAGTGGGCAATGATGGTGGGTCGCAACTTACCAGGGGTTTGTGCTACGGTTCCCCGGTGCATCAGGCTGCCATGCCATATTAGCAGATCACCCTTTTTGCCAAGGAAAGTCTCTGAGGGTTGGTCCTGTTGCTCAATATACTTAAACACCGCAGGATCGGTAACCCGCTCAGCGATTTTAGGCCATCCGGGGTTTTGACGTTCTTCTTCCGAGAGGAAGCGCTTTACCTTTTCATTGCGCAGCACCGGCCATTTATGAGAGCCGGGAATATACTCAAATGGTCCACAATCAGGCTCAATATCTCCAAGAGCGATCCATACGGCAAGGTACCAGCTCTTTATAAACGGAGGATTCAGGTAATCATCCTGATGCCAATTCCGCTCCGTGCTGAGCCACGGGCTCAATACAAAATGAAGCGCCATCCTGGAACCGATCAGGGACTCCATTGCCTTACTCAGGTTCTCATGCAAACATAAATCACGCACTTCCTTAATCCGCATATAATCGGTAGTGCCCGGAAACACATGCTCAACGGGATGTTGCTGCTTCAGCGCAATATAGCGATCCATAACATCCTCGGGTATCGCATTTTCCACGATCAGGTATCCATTATCACGCCAGAATTTTTGCTCGGGGGTGAGTTGGCTTTCGTCGATTTCACTTTTATCCAGAAAGGGAACTTCATCATCCGGAAAACGCTCGCTGAGCTCCTCGAAATCAGGCGTATGGGTAAGTTGGGGCTCGGGCTCCCAACCCAACGGCGGAGTAAAGGGTCTTTTGGCAAGGCACTCTTCCTCAAAACCATGCTTAACATAGTGATCGTAAGCATCCGTAAATGCACCTGAGGCGACCGCTGCAGGAATATCCGGATTATTCAGAATATACGTCGCTTCATCAAATTTTTCACGACTAACAGGTTGGCTGGACATATTTTAAGTAAATCAAATTAACGATGTTGGTTGTAAGCAACCGCAATGGCTAATCTCAAACCTGTTACAACTTTCTTGTAAAAAGAAAAATAGCAACTGCAAGCATTACAATATCCCGAATGATTGCATCAATGACGGTTGCTCCCGCATCGATAGAGCCAAAGCACCCGCAGCTAATATCGAGGCCACGCACCCAAGCAGCTACCAGTGCACCAATAAATACCAGGAGCATAATGCTGATACTCAATAGCGCGCCCCGGGTCAGCTTGCCCAGCATAAGCAGTAAACCGGAAGTGAGTTCCCAGACCGGCAAGAAGTAAGTCATGGGCAACACCAGAGCCAGGGGGAGTAATTGATAGTAAGTGATGGATTTATAGAAATTTCCCAGATCCAATAATTTAAAGCAGGCTGCCAGCACGAAGAGTGCGCCTAAAAGCACACGAAGAATAATCTCTACGTATTTCATCGTCTTTTCCAGGACTCCCAGCCCCCCTTGAGTACGTACACATCTGTCAGGCCCATCTCCTGTTCCAGACGATCTGCAATTTCCCGGCTTTTATCGCAAATGAGCGTATCACAAAAAACAACGATTCGGCTGCCCGGTTGCCACTTTTCGAGCAAGAATAAAATGTTCTGCTCAAAGTTATCGTGATTCAAATGAATGGCGCCGGGAATCGTTCCCTGGTCATACATGGTTTGCTCACGTGCATCCACCCACAGGGGCGTTTCATCAAAACTGAGAACTTCCTGTATCTCGAGCGCATTCTCACCTTCGTAGACTTGGAGCTCTGCCCGATCCCATGGATGCACCCAAGCCAGCACGGTGGACACGACTACACTCAACAATAGGATAAAGCCAAATTGTAAGAAGGTATTCTTCATTCGGCAGCTAATGCTTTTAACCATGCACGTTTTTCATAAACGCGTAGGCAAAAAATTTCTTCTGCGGAATCGGTGCGTCGGACTCAACTTCAATCTCAATGACAGCCCTGAAGAAATCACCAAAATCCTCAACATCCCTCGGTTTTAAAAATAACTCATAACCATCCCATTCCCTGCTGGGCTCTACAGCGACTTCAATCTGTTCCTGATCCGATTTCGCGGATACAATGCGTATATCGGCATCTGTATCGAACTTCATCTTGATGCTCTGGTCACTAAAATCCTTGGTTTGCATGTCCCAATACACAAAGCGTGGTTCCAAACGTACGACAAAGGGTATATCCACACGAAACTCCAATTGCACCGGTGAATTATTCGGATCATTGGTTTGCAGGCGAATAAACTTCTTTTGGGGACCCCAGCGATTCTTTAAGTCCAGCGAGACCTGAATTACCCCCTCTTCTCCCGGATAGTATTTCATTTTATCCAGTTTCGCAGTGGTACACCCGCACGAACTACTTATCGATAAGATCTCAAAGGGTCGATCTTCAACCTGGAAGCGAAACTCAACATCCGCCGTTTTTTGCCCGATTACTGTTCGCGTCTCCATGACTTGACTATCCCATACGGCAGTTGCAAATGCCATGAAACTGCCCGCGAATAATCCCCCAATAGTCAAAATCGATCGAACTCTCATAACTTATTTATGAAACAGATTAATTCAAAAAATCAACATTGAAGCTCTTCCTGATTTGCTCCGTCGCTGATCATGCTATTGCGAAACTCAGTTGGCGTAACACCTTCCTGCTCTTTAAAAACTGTTGTAAAGCGAATTGCACTGGCGAAGCCACATCTCTCACCGATTTCATTTACCGAGAGGTGGGAATCCACGAGTAATTCTCTGGCGCGTTCCACCCGTTGACGACGAAGCTCCACAAGCGGAGTGGTGCCAATCTCTTCGCGGAAACGTCTTTCCAGCAACGATCGGCTGACACCCAGATGATTGAGCACATCTTCTACGTTGATAGGTTTTCGAAGATTTTCACGAATATACTCCATCGCCTGACGAACGACCTCATCCTCGACCACGGTAACTTTCAGGGAGTCCCGCTCAATTAAGCCAGTAGGCTCCAATATGAGCTCAGTGGAAACCTCGCGGTTCGCCAACTGATTCACGATAAGCAATGCTGCATAGTAGCCCATACGTTCGTAAGGGATTCGAATGCTGGCGAGATTGGGCTTGGCTATCTTGCAAACAAAATCATCGTCATCCACACCCACTATTGCGAGGTCCTGCGGGATGGCTATATTTTTGAGTTTTGCAGCAATTGAGATCTCAAACCCAATCCAGTCATTCTCTGTAAAAATCCCGATAGGCTTGGGAAGGTTTTCGAGCCACTCTCCCATCTTGTCGAAGTAGTAGGATCGTCCCTCATCCCCTAAGTCGAATCGACCATAGCTATCCAACGGGTAATAAAACAAGAAGGGGATGACCCCCGACTTCATTAAGCGATCATTAAAACTTTGATACCTTTGTAACAATGCCGGATTATGCTTATTCCCCACAAATGCAACGCATTTGAAACCACGTGCCAACAACGATTCTGCAGCCATCTTACCGACCAGGGTATCATCTATGAAGATGGCGCTTTGTTTGCCCCGTATTTGGCCATCTATCAGGGAAACGGTAGCAATCTGGTCTTCATACTCCTGCCAATCATCTTTTTCAGACTCGATAATGAGCTGGGCAACACACTGACCTTCACGGATGTCTCGCTTGTATTCAAAATTAAGCTCGGTGTAGGGGCGTATGGTTAGAGCGGCTTTCTCCTTCAAGTAAGAGGATGCCCCCAAAATAATGCGCTTAGTAGGACCACTCAAAGGACCGACTACAGCCAATGAAACATTCTTCAGATCAATCACTACGTCTGTTAATATTGGTTTCATCAAACGACCGCTTCTGTTCGATGCTTAAGCATCACAGAGCTTAAATGGAGATTAATTTATAAATTTATAACAAAAAACCCGGACTTACAAGCCCGGGTCTTTATTATACCAAATTCTTACAAATCGGGCGTCCTATGCCAGACTACGCATTTGCGCGCGAAACTCAGTCGGTGTGATACCCACCTGCTCACGAAATACGGTTGTAAACCGTATGTTGCTGGCAAACCCGCACATTTCCGCAATCCGGTTGATGGCCAGATCTGTATCTGCGAGCAATGCGCGTGCGCGCTCGACACGCTGACGACGCATTTCCACCAGGGGTGTGCGCCCGATTGCTGTACGGAAGCGCCGTTCGAGTAAGGATCGGGATACCCCCACATGTTTCAGCACTTCCTCCACTCGTATGGGCTTCGTGTTTTCACGCTGCATAAACTGAAGTGCCTGCTCAACCACCTGATCGGTCACTGCAAATGAATTCGTAGATTCCCGAGTAACAAGGCCGATCGGCTTAAGGGTTTTCACATTTACAGGTTTGCCCGTCTCAATTAGCTGAATGATCGCACTGGCCGCCTCATACCCCACTCGCTCATAGGGCAACCGTATGCTCGAAAGCAATGGCATGGATATCTGGCAGGCCAACTCGTCATCATTAACCCCCACAATCGCAATTTCGTCCGGTATTTTTATATTAATAGAGCGCGCCGCCAAATGAGTTTCGAATGCCTTCCAATCATCACTGGCAAAGATACCGACCGGCTTCGGCAGTGCGTCCAGCCAGGTTTTCAAGCGATCGTAAAAACCCCGGTTACGCCGATCTTCAATGCTACCCACGATTTTCTGGGGAAAGGATTCTGAAAATAAGTGCAAGTGAGATTGCTTATTGTCCAGAAACTTTTTGTAGGCATGATAGCGCGCCTTGGAATCCAGCAAATCAATGCCGCCGACGAAAGCAAAATGCTTGAAGCCCCGCCCGTACAGGTGTTGGGCTGCAAGCGCTCCAATTTCAGCATTATCGACACTGACTGCATTGTCATTAACATCCTCATCGAGGTCAAAAACCCGTATAGTGGGAATATTCCCTTGGGTAATGGCTTCAGGCAGATTATCGTTCTGCCCGACAAGTATCAATCCAGCGAAATCCCAGCTCATATATTCATTGAGTTCATCCAATGAATCGATGTGGATGGGTCGCATGATGTAATTCGTATTTTTCTGAAAAAAATCAGCGATTCCAATTAACACCTTTTCCCCAACCCCCTGGAAAGGCGCAATGACTGCAATCGACTTTTTTTCAGTAATAGGGTCGTTATTCGTAATATTCTCCATTATAACTAATCCGTATAGAGTGTAACAGCTATAATACACTCATCGAGCACAAGCATTTACGTACTATCCCTTGAATCAATTACTTTTATCTTGGGGCTCAATTCGATCATTTCTGCTACTCTAAATCTATAAGTTGGTTAATTAATTCATTGTCCCCCAAAGTTTAAGCAGACGATTTTCGTTAAAAATCCCTAAATAGCTAATAGTTCAATACGACCGAGGCCAAAGTCACTGCAACGTCATTTGTAAAAAAGACGTAAAGACACAAACGCATTCGATTAGAAAATGTTAATTAATGCAATTAAGCATCACTAATTAAAATAACGATGCACACTAATAAAGCTCTGCTGAGTAACAACAATCTTGAACATGGCCCTCTCTGATTTACACTAACTATCCAGAAACGAATCCTCGCTAATCAATTCCGTCTTACAAAAATCATAACATGCATTTTAGAAGATGCCTAAAACTTTTCCTCAAGTTGAACCTAATAACACTTAAAAGATTCTGTGTTCTTGGAATACTAAGCTTTTTTATCGTTTCCATGTCGGATGCCTATACTTGGTATCGCATCCGAAATCACCATACAGGACTGGTCTTAGATAGAACGGGCATGTATTTTTTTGGATACATCACTAATGCACTAACTATGCAGTCTTATGATGGAAGTTCTGACCAGCTCTGGCGGTTTGAGCGTATCGAGTCTGGAAGCTATTCGGGCAGCTACATCATCATTAATCGATCTTCAAATGGCAACCTCGCAGGTTTGGGAGTGATGGTAGCTAGTTCTAGCAACATTGATGAAACCAGTGCATGGCAGATCGATCCTTTCAACGCAGAAAGTAATGCCATCCTGATGACGAATCATATTCCGCTAAATGTATATTTAACCCATGTAGATGTTAGCCTGAATGGCTTCAGCAGACCGGACGATTTTCCCGCAATGTATAGCATGGTTAATCCAGGGATATTCGCACACCCTGATATGTATCGTTGGTACATAGAAGCTGTGTTTACTGATGTGGATCCGGCACCCGGCCCCACTCCCACTCCTCAGCCTACTCCTCCCCCACCACCCCCAGCCGCAAATACGATCATAGATTTAACATCCTTTTATGGCATACGCGCAACATCCGGCGACTATGCTTTAGAGATTTTCAACAGTGAAAAGGCGGCCGCAACCAATGTTCAAGGGGGAAAGTATTTTGCCCCGGCAAATCAAATCTGGCAGCTCGTCGAATACGAAGCCGATAGCCCCTACATTTACATCCAAAATGCCAACAGCAGCCTGGTGCTCCAGGCACACACTGCCGGTAACATTATCCAGGCGAATCAGGCAGGACTTGATGAACAACTGTGGCAAGTCGAAGCGAGTGAGGGCGGGAGTTTTCAGTTTACTAATAAAGCGAATGGTCAACTTCTCTCACTCGATTCCTCGGCGGAGGGTTTCACCCCCAATTTGATTACAAGTGCTCCCAATGGCGACCTTACCCAAGCCTTCATAATGGAACCTTTTGAGCAAGTGCCCGTATTCTTTGGCAACTACCAGATCTACCATGCGAACCGCATCCTCGGGGTAGAAAACGGACCTGCCGATGGACTGGATGTGCGTGGGGTCCCCATCAATTATCCGGCACCCGATTTGGTCGACCCCATCCAGGAACCCTGGCGAATCATCCCGACTACGGATGGCTACCATGTGATCATCGGGCGGGACTTTGGCGAGCTGCTTGCCGTAGATACTGTCGTCGACCCCGAAGCTCCGGGCAAATTCGAAGTAATCTCAGAGCCGCAGACCCTCGCAGACCATCAGCAATGGAAATTTGACCGGCAGGAGGATGGCACCTACCGCATTACCAGTCGGGATGGGAAATTGCTCGGTTACACCGGCCTCGAAGGACAGGACATCTGCGCAACGCAAGGCGAGATCACCGGGGTTTCCTACAACTGGACAATCTGCCAGACGCGCCACTTCATCGGGCTTTATGAAATTGTAAATGTCGCCACTGGTCGCCACATGGCACTCTCGTTCAACAGTGATGAAAACGGCCTGGATGTCATCGCCTGGCCGGACTTTGATGCAGTCAATCAACAGTGGGCCATCGAAAACCGCAACGGCAGTGATTATACCCTCATCAACCTCTTCAGCCTCAAGGCGTTGGACCTACGGGGCGCGAGTATCGAGGAAGGCACCCCGGTGCAGCAATTCGACTCAATGGGAACGCCGAATCAGCAATGGGCGGTCATGCCTGTCGACCACGAAACTTACAAAATTATTTCAAAGCTCAGTAATCTCGCACTCACTGTCGATCGCGATGATGAACTGCCGAGCAACCCCATCACCCAGCGCAACTATACGGGCGACGAAACCCAGCACTGGCGCCTAATTCCCGTTTACCAACCCGTCTTTTTCGCAAGAGAATAGCCATGAAATGAGTAGTAGGATATTTAACAATATTACTAGCCTCAAACTACGCATTCGGAACATGGTATTATATTAAAAATGTGGGGACAGGGCTATACCTCGATCTATATTACTTTAACTCTATCAGTGACGATAGAGAGTTCTTTAACTTAAAGCCTTGGAAGGGCTCGATACAGCACTGGACGCTGTTTAATTATGATCAACGATAGCAACCATACAATCATTTATGGGTGTTATAATCCAAGCTATTATATGAGTTGATTCGCGCTTAATTTTGAACCCTTCCTCAATAAGCTGCTCTATATTAATAGCCTAGTTTAAGTGTGTTTTGAACAATGACAGTCAAAGGGTGGTAACGCCCGTTTCGCTTCCTAATAATGAACTCCTAAACCTTCAATCATTATGAAAAATAAGTATATTATTTGCATAGTCCTCTTAATAAGCTCACTTGCTTACTACGTTCACTCGTCACCCCTTGAAACGCATAACTTAGCAAATACATCAGTAGATGATTCGAAGCTCTACGGTATCCGTTCAGTGCATGACAGCGATCTGGCACTGGAGATCTTTAACAGCGAACGCACAGCAGGCATCAATGCCCAGGGCGGTAAATACTTTGCCACGCACAACCAGCTCTGGTACATCCGGGAATACGAGGCAGGCAGCTCCTACGTCTACCTGGAAAATGCAAACAGCGGGCTTGTAGCCCACTTGCTGCACACTGAGGCGGAGCCCCGTGTCATCTCCGAAACTTACACCGGTGCAGATAATCAACTCTGGTTGATCTCCATAAATGAGGCTGGCCAATACAGCTTTGAAAATAAAGCCACCGGACAGGCCCTCGCCCTGGAAAACCCGGATAGCCAGTTTGCCCCACGTGCTATCGATGAGGCTTTTACAAACGCTACTAACCAGCTCTGGCACCTGGAAGCCTTCGACCACGTTCCCGTTTACCTGGGCAACTATCATATATTTGGTGCACAAGAGCTGCTGGCGACTGCTCCCAATGAAGTAAGCCCGGATCATGGCTGGAACTTCCGACCAGCAGGTGATGGCTACTACCTCATCGAATCCAGGAGATATACCCGGGGGCCTATATTTACGGTCGTGCAAAGTACTTCGAGCGACTTATACAGTGTAACCATCCATCGACTTGAATATAGTGATGACCAACTTTGGAAAATCATTCCCAACGAGGATGGCACCATCACACTCCAGAGTAAAAGTGGATTTTATTTCGGATTTGGAGAGGGGATTTACACACACGGGGAGGCCACCCTTGAGATGCACCCGGATATCAATTACAACTGGATTATTAAACAAACCCGGCACTTCTTTGCAGGATACACGCTGTATAATCCCGCTTCCGGCGAGCAAATGCACATGCATGAAAACTTACATGTGCTAACACGCTCCCAGTTTGCCAGTGATTGGGTGTTTAGCAACTATAATGGCAGAAATTACACCATCCATACCCTTTCTGAACACGCTCTGGATATCCATGGAGCCTTACTTGATGCAGGAGTGCCCCTACAAGTATTCGCCCGAAATGGGTTACCCAGTCAGGAATGGTCAATCGTGCCGCTAACACTGGATACCTTCAAAATCATCTCAGTGTTCAGCGGACTTGCCGCAACGATCAGCGATGAGAATTCGCCACACTTTATTATCAAACAAGAACCCTTTCAAAACCTTGACTCCCAAATCTGGAAAGTAATGCCCGATTACAGGGTAGGCAGGCCCTAGATTTGCGTTGAGCTTTTCAGGTCATTGAGTCTCAATGGCCTGCATGCGGATATTGCACCTTGTTAAGTCCAAGAACTATGCAGGTTCCGAGCAGACTATGCTCACGCTCTGCGAGCTACTCAAGGATGCCGGGCATGAGGTGTTTATCGCCACCTCTTATGGGCGCATTTTAAACCAGTTGTGCAAGGAACGCGGCTTCAAAGTTGTACCGGTCGATCTCGTAGCGCCCTTTGCCGCATCCAAGCTGGCGAAGTTTGTTAAGGAGCAGCATATCGATATTGTCCACAGTTACCTGACCGGCGGTGCCCGGATCGCAAACAAACTTCATAAAAAATGTGGTCTACCTGCATTTGCGCATTTGCTGGTCACCCGGGAGCATCCCGTATTTTCGGAGCTCGGGCACCGTGGCTCACTGATCGCCGTATGCCAGTTTATTGCAGACTTTTACATTGGCAAATATGGCATACCCCATGAAAAGATTCCCATCGTTCACAATATCTCGATCATCCCCAAAAGCGAACTCGAAGATAAGCCCAAATCAGAACTTCGTAAGTGGCTGAATGCCGAATTTTCACTCCCCGAAGACTCGAAAGTCATCGCCATGGTGGGTCGCCTCTCCGATGGTAAGGGACAGGATGTGCTTATCGAGGCCATACCCGCTGTTTTGGAGGTTCACCCGGACACTCATATCCTCATGGTAGGAAAAGCGAAAAGCGGCAGTAAAAAGGAGAATGAGCTCCGAACCCTGGTAAAAGAAAAAGGACTCGAAAACTACATCCACTTTACCGGCTTCCGGCGGGATGTCGGTAACATCATCCGCGCATGCGATATCAATTGTGTGCCCTCGCGCTACGATATCCTGCCGCTTACCCTCATCGAAGGTATGCACATGGGCACCCCCCTGGTTGCCAGCCACGTGGGTGGTATCCCCGAAGTACTCCATCACAGTAAAAACGCGCTGCTCTTCGAAAATGAAAACCCCTTGGACCTCGCCGCTCAAATAACCCACCTGCTCAACGACTCAAAACTCGCTGCCACCCTCACCCAAAACGCAAAAACGACCGTCACCACCACCCTTTCTCCACAGACCATTCTCCAGCAGGTTATTAGCCTTTACGAAGCGGCTTTAAGCTGAGCTAATAACTTCCTTCGTCAGCGATCGGCAGGAGCGGATTAACATTGTCGCTTCATCGAGTTTCATTAATTTCATTACTAGTTATGAAGCCACTCCTCTTTCTTCTCAGTGCATTCTTAGGCCTATCCCTATCCGCTCAAAATTATTATCGGTTTATTAATGCCGCGAATGGCCAAGTGCTGGATGCTTATCAAACCACGGGAGTTCCGGATCAGGTCGGCACTTACCCCTGGAATGGCAATGACAATCAAAAATGGTCACTCACCCAAAACAGTGATGGCTATTACATTATTACGCCCAAGCATGCACCTGATAAGGCATTGGATGTTTATCAGGCCAATAACAACACAGTCGGGCTATTTTTAGTAACCGGTGCACCCAATCAGCAATGGCAACTAACGAATTTCTCGGGTAACGATTTTTTAGTGCTTTCACGCGCACACAACCAATACTTAAGTGCAGATAGCTTTCCTCAAAACCATGGGGGAAGGCTTATTGATATTGACCCTAGGGCAGGCTCCTTTGGCAGCAGTCGGCAACGATGGCGTGTAGAGCTGGTTGAATCCATAACACCTAACCAACCTGCATTGCCTATCATAGACACTGATAAACTCTATGGGATTCGCTCATTTTGGAATTCAGAGTTTGGAGTCGAAGTTTTCAATAGCGACCCACGTGAATTCAATAACATAAAAACCGGCAAATATTGGGCTACTCAAAATCAGCTTTGGCGCTTTGTACCAATAGAGGACGACAGTAGCTTTCATCGCATTCAACATGCTAACTCAGGCTTATTCATGGGGATAACCAACCCTCCACTCGGGAGTGGTAATCTGGTTTTGCGCTCAGAAAACAGCTTTGATTCTCAACGATGGCGAATTGTTCGCCAGAAAAATGGCACCTATCAATTTATAAACAAGGTCAATGGTGAGGTTTTGACTTTAGACACGATCTCAAACCAAAAGTTTAATGTGCTGCAAATGCCTGACTCCCAGGCACCTAATCAGTTTTGGTTTTTGGAAACGTTCGAAACTACCCCTATCTACTTCGGTAACTATCAAATATATCATGATAACCGAATGTTTGGCGTAAGCATAGGGCCACCTTTGAGTATCGCAGTTGGTGCACAACCCATCCCCTATCTGGATTCGGAGCTCATAGATCCCAGCGAGCATACTTGGCAGCTCGTTCCAAATCCATTTGGATTTTTGACCATTTTTTCCCGCATTACAGGAGGTGCACTTTCCGTTGAATTTAACTCAGAAGATGGATTGTTTCCATTGAGAACAGGTCCTCCGACCAATTTAACAAATCAGAACTGGCGTATTATTAACAACACAGATGGCACGATCAAACTCGTTAACTTCGATGGTCAATTCCTAGGCTTTACGGGGCTAGAAGGCAGGGATATTTATGCGACCAATGGTCAGCGAGACGGTCTAAATTATGACTGGAATATCCGGCAGGCCCAGCAGTTCACAGGCTACTACCGCATAGTGAATAAAGCTTCAGGCAAAGCACTCAGCCTCCCGGGTACCAGTGAAGAAGCGGGTGCTATACTCCAAGTTGAGCACTACGATAATTTTTACGATCAGGTATGGAGTATCGAGAGCCTTGGGGTTGATAGTTACCTCATTAGGAATTACAACAGCGAACAGGTCATCAGCCTGGTGAATAGCTCTGTAAATCTCGGCACATTGGCTGAGCAACAACCGTTTTTAGGACGTGTTGATCAGGGCTGGGATCTTCGCTATGTCGATTCTCAACATTTTAAAATTACCAATCGTATCAGTCTTCTTGCCCTTACTGCCGACGAGGAAAATCCGCAGACCGGCATACAAGTTTACCAAACTACAGATGAAGATTTGGACACTCAACTCTGGCGCATCGAAGGCGTCAATTACGACATCTTTATACTGCCGAATACTGGCGACCCAGAATAATATTTAAAAAAATCAGCACTATGAAACCAATACTCCTCCTTAGTCTCTTCATTATTGTCATATCAAACCTATACGGCCAGGCTTACTACCGAATCACCAACCTCGCCACCGACCAAGTGCTCGATGCCTACCAAAACGGCGATTTCGAGGGTCAGGTTGGAACTCATTTCCCGAATGGTAATTTGAATCAACAGTGGACTTTTACGCCTTCGAGCAATGGAGGATACTTTAACATCCAGTCCCGAAGCGAGAGTGACGTCTTGGATCTTTATCAAAACATTCCCAATACGGTTGGTTTGTTCGAGCTCAATGATCACCAAAATCAACAATGGAAGCTTGTGCCACTTATTGGCGGCGAGAGCATCTACACGATTCAAATTACCACTGGCGGACGCATAGAATATTTGGCGAGCAATATAACTGCAGAAACACATGGTGGGTTTTTGGTGGATGCCGATCGTGTAAACGGCTGGGATGAAGGCCTAACGGCACGTTATCAATGGCGGATCGAGTTGGTGGATATCGGTCTTCCTGACACCAGTACTGAGCCTATCTCTGAACTCATCGATACCAACAGTATCTATGGCATTCGCTCAGCACTCGTCTCCGGTTGGGCCCTCGAACCCTTCAATGCAGAGACTGCCCCCGAAACAAACATCCAGGCCGGCACTTACTGGGCTACCCAAAGCCAGCTTTGGACTTTTAAACAGAATGAGGCTAACACAGTCACCATCGAGAACCTGAATTCAGCTCTGCCCATCGGCTTTAATACTATTGGTGTATCCAGCGTAAAGAGTTTAAATAGGTCCTACAGACTCGGGACATCTACTGCGTGGCTTTATATCAACCATCCCGATGGCACCTACTCCTTCATCTCAAGTGAAAATGGACTGGCGCTCACACTCAAAGAAATCAACCAAAACGGATATCCGGATATCGTCACCGATAATTATACCGGTAGCGTGCGGCAAAGGTGGTGGCTCGAAAAGTTCGATCAGGTTTTCATGTTCACGGGCAACTACGAGATAGCAACTGCTCAAAAAAAGCTGTTCGCAACCCGCGATCAAAACGGAAATTATGGAGTGGTCAGCGCAGAAGCCTTTATTGCCCTGTTTGATGCTGCAGATATCTGGATGATCAACCCAAAGGTTGATAATATGTTTAAGATCAAGTCCCGTAAATATGGAAAAGTATTAAGTAAAGCTGCGGATATTGAAGAAACCCTCATCTCACTGACACTTGACGAAATGGAATACCGCAATGACCAGCTATGGGTTTACTCCTCACCGTTTGAAGATAAGAAGGTGTTCGAGTTTGTATCGGTCGATGGATTTTCAATCGCACACAATGAAGTATCTGAGGATGAGGGCACTTACGGAATCATCGGTGCACGCGAAGGCTACAACCGATTCTGGACGATACGCCAACTGCCCAAATTTGTTTCTACAATCAATATCGTGAATCAAGCCAGCGATGAAACCATCGCCATCAACATTACGGATCCGGAAAACCCAATCCTCGAAATGCAGGAGATCAACGACGACCCCAGCCAGGGATTCATCTTCATATCTGTAAATGGATCTGTCTACCAGCTCCTTAATGAATCCAGTAGGTTTTCACTCGGCGCAGAACTGAGCAACGCGATCGGTCCCCAGCAATACATAGGCACCGCAAGCCAGCACTGGGCAGTCGTTCACCTCGATATCGGCACCTTCAGGATCGTAAACCTCGGCAGCGACTACGTGCTCACCCTCAACCCGAACGGCACCCTCGTGCAAAGCACCTGGCAGGACCTCCCCTCCCAAAAATGGCGCCTCGAGCCCGTGTTTGAGAGCTTGCAGGAATAATTAAACTGGTGATGAGCAGTATTTATTAAAGCGAAAAACCTATCTTTTTAGGCAAGCGGCAAGTGCTTTATAGCTTTACAATAAGTAAATCTTATACAAAATTATTGCAGTATAATTAAATCATTCCTCACATGAAATTCCTCATTAGCGCACTCCTGCTGATTCTAGCGATATCTCCCATCAATGCCGAATGGGAATACATCCGACATGTGGGAACTGGGCTCTACCTTGATGTAGATTTCGCTAATACAAACCAAGCTAATGATGAGACTCCTTTCAAAATGAGCCCTTGGACAGGTTCAGATTCACAAAAATGGAATTTGGGAGGCAGAGACGGGATCTATACGCACTGGCACAATAAATCGACTGATAAAATCGTTAATGCTCATTATCTCGATTATGAAACATTTAGTACAAAATATAGAACTTCTCAATGGTACTGGAGAACAAATTATTGGGATAATTCAAACTTTGAATTAATAGTTATGCATACATTTTATCCGGATGGTGCATTTGCATATAGAAGTGAGTATTCGGATTCCTGGCATAATGGAGTTAGCCCAGTTGATTTTAATTATCTAAAATATAATCCAGATAAAAATTTCTACTCAACATGGGTTTGGGAATTCATACCGGTTTCCAAATATCCTGGAGAACCTCCGCCCATTGATCATTCACCCCCAATGGTTGCGCCTCCAGCTCCAACACCTCCGCCGCCCCCGCCGGCAGCAAATACGATTCTTGATTTAAGCTGCATTTACGGGATGCGATCAATTGCCACGGACCACGCCATCGAGGCATTCAATGCGGAGCGCACCGCCGCTACGAATGCCCAGGGCGGTAAATACTGGGCGCATGCCAACCAAATCTGGCAGCTCATTGAGCTCGAAGCGGACAGCCCCTACATTTACATCCGCAATACCAATAGCGGCAAAAACCTGCAAATCCACAACGGTACGAATCTCCTGCTTGCGGACCCACTGGAGGTGGATGAGCAGCTCTGGCAGGTCAGCGCCAGCGATGCAGGCGGCTATCAGTTTACCAGTAAGGCCAACGGCCAGCGCATCACCATAGATGAAACACTAGACTCCGCCTCACCTAATATATTCATTTCGGATGCTGCCGATGCGGATAATCAGCGCTGGATCCTCGAGAAATTCTCTCAAGTGCCCATCTTCTTCGGCAACTACCAGATTTACCACGAGAACCGCATCCTCGGCGTGGAGATCGGCCTCACGGAAGACCTGGACGTGCTCGGCCTGCCCATTGATTACCCAGCTCCTGATCTAGTTGACCCCATACAGGAGCCCTGGCGCATTGTCCCGACTACGGACGGCTACCACCTGCTCACCAGTCGCGATTTTGGCACAGTCCTGAGCGCAGGTATCCTGCAGGATCTTACCAACCCCAATAAATACTCTGTATTTGCTGAAGCCCAAACACTCGCTGATAACCAGCAGTGGATGCTCACCCAACAGGAAGACGGCACCTACGGCATTACCAGCCGGGACGGCAAACTCCTCGGCTACACAGGCCTCGAGGGCCAGGACATTTGCGCAACTGCGGGCGAAATAGAAGGTATCAACTACAACTGGAACTTGCGGCAGACCCGCAACTTCATCGGCCTATACAATATCGAATCCGTCACCAACGGCGAGCACCTGCAAACCAGCACTCTGTCGAACGATAACGGCACTGAAATAACAACCGGCACACAAATAACGGTTTCTTTTCAGGATTGGGCCATCGAAAACCGCGACGGCACCCATTACGTGATAGTCAATCTTTATAGCCTCAAAGTGCTGGACGTCCAAGGCTCCTCCTCAGAAGCGGGTGCGGTGCTACAGCAATTCGAATATTTAGGCACCCCGAACCAACACTGGTCCATCATCCCGGTAGACAGCCAAAACTTCAAAATCATCAGCAACCTGAGTGACCTCGCGCTAACGCGAATGCCTGACGACGAAGACTCACATCTCAACACTCGCCTACAAGCCTACACCGGTGCTGACACCCAACACTGGCGTCTCCTCCCCATCCACGAATCCACCTTCCAGGCATTACCCTAAAACCAAGAAAGGGCCGCAGCGCTACTATACACTACGACCCTTATATTGCTATTTATATTGAGCTTCTTAAGACTCAAAGTTTCACAAGCCAGGTAAAAACATCTTTCATAAATGCGTAACTATCTGGCCCCCAGTAAGTCGTTTCGCGAGGGTTACCGGGCACACCGCTCAGGCGCTCTGCACCCTCTACTCCCATAAAGAGAGTGGCCATGGCATCTGCCATCACGATGATCTTTCCACCCCCTTCAACCTTTTTCCAGGCAGCGAAGGGCAGGCCCGGATTCCCCTGCTTATCCAGCTGATAGGCAAAGGCATTTCCACCGGCTACTGCACGTCCACCGCTGTAGGGGACTTCCCTTAGCTTAGGACTAATCTCCCCTGCCGGTGCGATAGCACCAGTATTATGCAGATAGGGCGTGTCCTGGGTCAGCATCATTCCAAATGGAATGATCATTTCATTGACATTAACTTTGGCTAGGCTTTGGCGACGCTCCTGATCCAGCACCAGCAATAATGAGCCTCCTGCCCTCACATATTCGATAACGGCCTTCACTTCAGCTTGCGTAAAGCCCTCTGTCGGAGCCCTCAAATACAACATTGAGACACCATCCAGCTTCTCCTTAGTGATCGCCTCAGTAGACTCGTAGACCTCATGGTTGAGCGCAGCGGTGATTTCCTTGGCCGGTTTTGAATTGGGTCGTTGCCCATGCGCCTGATCAAAGTATATAACATCCGCACGAACAATCGCACACGCAGTAAATATTAACACTAGCAATAGAGTATGCTTAGAAAAAGTAAACATGGAGCCAATATATCATAGCGCACAACGTAATTACATTCAGCCTGATCCGAAAAAATTGCATTATTTTCCGCCCCGCATGAGTTTACTATAATGTGGACAGTTTGTTTGATGTAGAAATACCGCGAAAGTCTCAGAAATTTGATTTTTTCATAAAAGACTTCTACTACTTCGACGAAAAATACTCCTACATCCACCGCCACAAGGAATGGGAGATCTGCTACTGCAGGGGGGACCGTGGTAAATACTTTATTAATGATACCGAATACACGATCTCTGCCGGGGATGTTTTTATTGTAAATGGCAACGAGTATCACCAGCCCATCTACGATACACTGGATAACCCGGGCGCCATCGTTATTTATTTTACCCCCGATTTTCTGGGCCCCGACAGCTACTGCCAACCCTGGGCACCCTACTTTCTGAACGCCAGTCAATTTAAAATTAATCGCTTGGGCTCTCAACCGGAAATCGAAGCGCTAATAATCAATCTAAACCAGGAATTCAGAAGCGAGAGCCCCCACAGCATGCACTACTGCCAGGCCATTTTAAGTCATTTATTATCGCTGATATCCAAGCATTATGAACAACGAGTAGAGACTCCAGTATACACTCGAAGCATAGCCGAAGTACAAAAGTTCCACAAAGTAATTGATAAAATCAAAAGCGATCTTGCTGAACCGATTGAGTATTCGCAGCTATATTCAATGGCGGGTCTGTCAAAATCCCAATTTTGCCTGAGATTCCGCGAAGTATTCGGCCTCAGCCTGCAGGACTATATCTTAAAAGAACGCGTGAACCGATCTTTGGCCTTGCTTAAGGGCAGCCACCTGAATGTGACCGAAATCGCTTTTTCCTGCGGATTCAACAGCTCCAGCTACTTCAATCGTGTATTTAAGATACTCATGCACATGACCCCTCTCGAATACCGGCGGAGTTTTCGGACGGTTTAGAAATAGTAAAACAAAAAAAGGCCACAGCTCCTTTAGGGAACTGCGGCCTATAAAACTGGCAACGACCTACTCTCACAGGGTTAATACCCAACTACCATTGGCGGTTAGGGGCTTAACGAGCGTGTTCGGAATGGGAACGAGTGTTTCCCCCCACCTATGATCACCAGAGTGTCTGCCCTGGTGCGATACTATTTATTTATAGTAGAGTCTGTTGCCGGATATCGCACTTTTTATGCGGGAAAATCCAGCCTAACGTCAAATCTTTGGGTAATAAAGCCCCTTACAATCTACAATGGAGATTTGGTAAGATATATAATTAACCAAACCTAACGGATCATTAGTACTGGTTAGCTTAATGCATTGCTGCACTTACACATCCAGCCTATCAACCTGGTGGTCTACCAGGATCCTTAATAGAGATCTTATCTTGGGAGAAGCTTGGCGCTTAGATGCTTTCAGCGCTTATCTTTTCCGAACATAGCTACCCGGCGCTACCACTGACGTGATAACCGGAACACCAGAGGTTCGTCATTTTCGGTCCTCTCGTACTAGAAAATGAACCCCTCAAATCTCTTGCGCCCACAGCGGATAGAGGACCGAACTGTCTCACGACGTTCTGAACCCAGCTCGCGTACCACTTTAATCGGCGAACAGCCGAACCCTTGGGACCTTC
>JANQOQ010000008.1 GCA_028285755.1 Puniceicoccaceae bacterium | reverse complement strand
GCATCGTCGTAAGGATATGTGTTCGTAATCGAATCATACTTTCCCGGTTCCCATAAATCGATATTAGTACCCCCTACTGCACAAGGCACTAAGACTATTGTATCCAGAATAAAACCTAGGTAACCCACTATCTTGATATGGTATTATATCCACTCGATATTTTTAATACTCAGGTGCATAACCATGGGGAAAGCAGCATAAATATAGCCTCCTATTTTTTTGTGGTTGAATCAAAAAAACGGGTCCAATGACATTACTCAGGCCATTGAACCCGCCGGATTAGTCGCTATTACAGCTAAATTCAGTCAATAAATTCAGCGACATGGAGATAATCCAGATTGACGTCATAATCGCTCATTTCATCCACCCAGGGTGATTCCGATTCATCCGCCTGAATCGTTTGAAATGAAAATCCACCAATATCACTCGTATTGTTGAGGAAATCATAGGTGTAAAAGCTATTGCCTGAACCACTAATTTGGTATGTGTCCGTTGCCGGGTCAGCAATGATTGTTATTTTCTTCGATTTGATAATAGGAGTAGCACTACAATCGTTGTCACTTGGATTCAGGTCTTTAGAACCGGTGAATGCACCCGTAAAGAGAGTCACCGCAGTGGAGCCGTCATAAGCCCAGATTTCATTACTAGCGGCATCCACCTTAAGACGGACTGCAGTGGAGCCTGACGAATCAAGTATGTAAAGCCAGGCACCGCCCCGACGGGTATTCACACGCAAGCCAAAATTTATTACGGTTTTACCTGTCTGAGCGCTCCAGGTTTTTTTGGCCGAAACAAAATTGCTGCCGGTATCGCGTAATCTTAACGAAGAATCCCAGGAAGAAAACAGGGTTCGCTGATCATTCGGGATTCCCTCTATGGTAGCGGTTCCTGTGGTACCACCGATAGTCCAACCACTTGGGCTGCTTCCGTAGGTCTGATCAACGAAATACTCAGACACGATAGGATCAGGATTAGGCGTTTCCGGAGCACCCGCATGATACAGTGCTATCATTTCGGCATTGGTAAGCGCTTTGTCATAGATACGCACATCATCAATCAAGCCATCCCACTCTTCATTCGTTGTATTTGGGCTTTTATGCCTTCCTATGCGCATTCCGGTAGCTACCGAGGGATAGGAACTAATCGTGGCACTGGCCTCCGCATTCCCATTTACAAAAAGATATTTTTGGTTTCCTTCGACGACGACCCCCACATGAGTCCATTCCCCTACGGGTATTGAAGAGATCGAATCAACGGCTACGCCCCCCCAGGAGCCCAACTTTCCATTAGAAGCGGTACGAAATAACCAGGTTGCACCGCCCCCAAGTTGTTGCAGGATAGTCTGCCGGGTTCCGTTCGAAACATCCAATTTAACCCATGCGGTTGCTGTGTGATCCGTGTTTGCAGGATTGAGGATAAAAGGGGTTTCGGCATAGTCATCGGATCCATCAAGACTTAACGCATTACCATGGAGGCCTGAAGCGAAGGTCGCTCCATTATTTAACGTAGCGTTACTTGCCTGACCGGAACTATCCGTCGCCGAAGTACCGGAGGACTCATCGAACTTCCAATGCCCCTCAAAGCTCTGATACAATTTCACCACGGTAAGCGAAACCGGATCGAGCGTGGTACTGAAATAGTTGCCACTCTTGGAAATCGTTCCGGTTTGGGTGTATTCGGGAGAAGGGTCATCGTAGGAAGTTCCCTTGAATACATAACGATCATAATTATTGGGAACGGTATAATTAGTAAAATTTACAGAAACCGAGGTAGATGCATCATCCTTATTTAAAAGAAATAAAGTAACATCTCCACTTACAGAATCATGGCTGACATAAGTGCGCACTTTACCCGCCTGACGTGTAGCACTCACCAACTCATCGTGAAAACCTTCGTTAATGATCTTCATAATGGTCGCGATCGGAGTTCGCTTCCCGGTAGAATCAGTGGTCAAGGCACTTGCGAGAAAAGTGGGCCCATCCAGACCTGCAAAGGGGGATCTTGAAGTCCAAAGATAAGTAAATAGAGTATTACGAACGGCCAGGGCTTCCATCTGCATCTCAAAATTAGCCAAAGCCCGGTAAGTATCTACGATCCCCTGCCCTTCTGGCCAATTTCCGAATGGACCCATTTCTGTAATCAGGAGAGGTATCTCCTGGGGATCCAGTCCGTCCCCGTCGGTGTCATTTGTGTTATCAATCCGCTCTTGGACATCATTGATATTTTCGACTAAATTGGCAGTATTGTCTCTCCATGCAGTATAGCCGCCTTGGGACCAAGGTCTTCCAAAAGTATATTGATGCGCGGACACAAAATCAAAATTTGCAGGATCCTCAGCCCACAGTTTGTTGAACCAATTCTTACTTTTTAGCAATCCTGGCCCAGTCAAGATGGTGGAATCTTCTGCTTTCATGGTTGCGGCAATGGTTTTGTAAACATTCACATAATCGTTTTCATTAATGCCATCATCGGCCAAGCCGTCATCTACAACTCCCAGGCATGTGTTATTAACACCTGCATCCCAGGTATCGTCCAAGGGAAGGAATGTAAACTTCCAATATTGCCAGTGGTGATCCTGTTCGTTGCCTATCTGCCAATACTTCACCTTGGGCATACCGTCATTGTCATGGCGTTGCTTGGCGTACTTAACCCATTCAGCAGCAGACTCCACGATCTTTGCAAATGTAGGACCCCCGGGGTGCCGATGACCCATGGCATTGACAACGACCAGCGGTTCAAAGCCCAGGCGATCAGCCATCTCGAGGTATTCATCAAAATCCATGGAATTGATTAGGCTGCGATCCGTTGCATTGACGGCAAAGCTCCAGGAACCTGGGGTCACGCTGGTAGTCCCAACCTTGGGAGTCAAAGTGCCTCCATAGGTGCCGTCATCATCCCACAAATAATTGTTGGCCAAATGACCGAACGGGAAACGAACCGAGCCCAGTTGCATGGAATGGAACTGATCTTCCGTGGTAATAGTACGTGAGTAATTGATATCTGAATCCATCAGATAGCTGGCATTCATGCCCACTGGATTTGTTGAACTGAATGTCTTCAAGACATTGCCTACATCAACAGTTATGCTTTCAGCAGCTTGGAGTTTTGGAGCTACGAGGAGTAGCGAGGCGGAGGTAGTTACCGCTATTTTGAGTATTATTGTTGTTTTCCTCATGGTTACACGGGGGTTATAAGCATCCCTCATATAGAGGTCGTCGAGAGACACTTGGTTGGTGTGAAAATGCTAAATTAAGCTCTTGAAAATCCAAAAACGGGTCCAATGGAACTACTCTAGCCATTGAACCCGCCGGATTAGTCAGTAATAAACCAGTACTGTTTTAGAACGTAATCGTGTTTGTAATTGACCAGTTACGCTCGGGAGGTACTCGTACCTGGCCAATAGTGCTGTCCGGATTCATCTTTGTGATTATCCAGTCCTGCGAACCAATCACATTTGAAATATAGACACTGATATTCCAATCCACATCACGGTCGAAGAGTCGAATGGTGCGTCGGTAACCGAAGTTTAGATCCGCACGGAAGTCTTCGTCCCCGAAAAGCGGATTATTGACATCCGCAATCACGCGACCCGTCTCTGGGTCGGTTATATTCGGATAGCCCACGGCAGCCTGATCGGTCCATCGAACCGACCCCCCCAGACGGAATCCCTTAAATTTACCATCCTGGAACTCATAGCGGGTTACAGCACTTGCGCGCCACTCAGCCAGTTCAGGCAACAGAGTGTTAGACAGTGCAGACTGAGCTCGAATATTAAAGAGATTCTCATTGAGATACTGATCTATCCAGGGCTGGTCTGCATCGATAGCAGGATTCCGTGCTGCTGTCAGAAAATCAGCACCCCATCGATTTTCAACATTGGTCAAAAACTCATCGGCATATTGAAGCTCAAGCGCAGCTACATTTGCCCTAATCGCCTCTTGTTTTGATGCGCTGAAAGCCAAACGCCAGCCTTGAGTTGGATTGAGAACCAATTCAATTTCCAGACCATCAGAAACGGTGGCCGATGTAGAGCTCGAGCCTGGAATACCGTCCGGATTCCAGGTAAAACTACCATCGCCATTATCCGTCAGTGTTGGGTTGAATTGAAATTCAGGCCCAATCCTCATACGATCCGGAATGCCGTCGATAAATGCATTGGCAGCATCAATAAATGAGTTGAAACCAAACGTATTCCACCGGTAAGTGGGGTCATTAATATCAACACCTGTGTTATGCGCATCAACCAAGCGGGTAATCATGGTATTAATGTAACCATAGGGATTACCCCCTGCGTTAACACTCGCATTGTTTACACGTGTTTCATACAAGGTAACTCTCAAATCCACCTTGTTATTCAAGAGGGTAAGTCCCGCTCCGAACTCCTTTGTTTCCCCGCTCGGTGGCCCAATGTCTTCATTGTAGATATTGCGGCGTGCCCCAGCAGGTGTAAAATTCTCAGACTTGTTCCAGAAAAGACGTAAATCACTGTCAAAGGGCAGCTCAAATAGGTATTTTTCGGGGAAGAATAGTACGATACTGCGTGTCCAGCTGCCGATAGTGAGTTCATCATCTTCTCGAACATTAAACTGTTCACGGGTGAGATCACCATTCGTGGAGGTATCGCGCGCATTCGTAAATTCACCGATGGAACGATTGGAAGTATCTTCACGATAACTAAATAATGTTATCAAATGATCATCCAGGAAGTGGCCCTGGTGAGCAATTGCAACTGACTCAAACGTCTCTTTGCGTTCACTATAGCCCGACGTAATGATTTCGGGTCTAGCGGTCACCGTCCTATAAGAGCGATCACTGGGGTCCAAAACACGTATCTGGTAGGTTTGCCCCACTTCAGGACGTACAGTATTAATGCGTGTAAAACGCATATCCTCATAGCGATTCACATTTGCCAATGAATCCCCTATATAAAACCAGGCACCTACTTGTGCACGAAACGTCCCGGGATTCCCCACGGAACGGGCAATATCGTAATCGACATCGTTGCGGCTCCATGAGCTTTTGAAACCTTCGTTAATAAATTCATTAGAGGTATCCTGAAACAAACCGGATAGGGTATGCTTGCCTAGCAACCAACCCAATGCGCCATCCAGCTGATCCCTGAAATCGTGCCCGATAAATGCAGTTGCACGGAAGGTCTCACGGTCACGATCATTGGTAACATCACGGAAAGTATCACGTGTAACTATAAATGGGCGTAAAAAATTAGGGTTCAATATGGGATTTCCATTGTCATCATACACAGAAAGCGTGCGATTGACATCGATAAATGTTTCAGTGCCATTACCCTGAATCGGAATATCATGAAAGAGCTCATAGTTCTGTTTATCATAAACGAGCTCAACCCCTGCCTTACCCTTCCAAAACAACTGCTCAAGCGCAATATTAACCGCATCAAAATCACTGGTACGGAAATCAAAAGCCCCGGTCATTAACTCGTTATACGAATCAAAAACATTTCGATCCAAAATACGCGTCCTTGAGAATCCCGCACGGTTGCGATTGCGATCTCCGGTTCCGCGAAGAAACCCGCCTCCCGGATTGGCAACCCCCACGAAGCCCTGAACATCGGCCAAGGCAGGATCAGCGAGCCCCACTAGCGCATTGCTGCTATTAGGATCAGAAAAAATGATTGAAGCCTGGGCAAACATCGGGAAACCTTCCACAAAATTTTCCGGCCGTTGACCGAAGCTGAAAGCTTGGTCAGGTGCATAGGGTGCCTGTGCGTTGGGACCTCCGAATCGCTCGCGATTATGCCCATTGAGATACCATCTACCTGCAGCTGTTTCATCAAACCAGCCCTGCAAGCTATCCATGGGAGGCAGGGGATTGGGTGGAGTTCCTTTAATCTCTCCGGTTTCAAAACTGGCACGTAGCGTCATATCCCCGATAAACGCATCCTGTGCGTTATCAAAAATTTTTGCCTGAGTCGCCACATAGATACGGGCATCCTTTTCATTGGCAGGGTCCTGGCGAAATTTGCGCTCTTCATCTAATAAATCGACGCGAATTGCCAGACGGTCATCCACAATTTCCCGATTTAAATTTAAAACTGCCCGGTATGTACCATTTTTGCCAATACGCAGAGAAATATTACTGAAGTCATTATAATTTGCGATTCGACTTGTACCATCTATAATTCCACCTGGTGCACCCGCACCTGCCAATATTGCATTGGGGCCACGTATAATACTCAGTTGGCTCGAATTATAACTGTCGAACGGAATATCTGTAGCAAAGTAATTACGTGTTAAGGTGGCATTCGCAAGGCCACGGACCCGGTTACTTTGAGCAGATTCTACCCGTTGACTTGTATTTCCCTCACCACCAAAGGCCCCAGAGAAATTCCCATCAATACCTGCAACCTCTGTAGAAGTGGTATAACTCAGGATTTGCTCAAGGCTATTACCGTCAATATCCTGCAGGAACTCCTCGGTATAAATTGAGACGGCAGCTCCTACATCTTTCACATTGGTTTTAATACGGGTACCTGCTAAGGTGCTTGACGCTAGATAGCCCGATTGCTCATCGGTGGTGACTACGAATGGGTTTAAGATGAAGATATCTTCATCTTCAGCAGAGTCTTGTGCCACTACGTCAACCGTAGACGCCGCAAATAAAAAGGAAGTCACTATTTTCCCAAAGGTCAGTAGTGGCTTCGTTTGGTTATTCTGATTTATCATTTTTTGGGTTATTTCAGGGTTTGCTTGTAAAGCTACTTCAGAGTCGTCAGAAACATCCTCAAACTCATTAGTATCCTTTCGTATAACCACCAGAATCCCCGTTGCCTCGTCGAAGCTGCATTCCAAAGAATGGGGCTCCAATATGGCATTGACCGCCTCGATGACTGTGTAATTTCCACGAATAGATTGGCTTTCCAGACCATCCAATAACGCCGTAGCGTACAAAATCTGGAAACCCATTTCTAAGGAAAAATCCTCTAGCACTTGTGAGACATCTCCTGATGGGATGTCCACCCATACTTTTGAATCCCGATCCAATTGCGCATACGAGTGTGTGCAAACAGCCTGACAGCCTATAAATACCAGGAGTATCCATAGACGGAACGTATGACGGATGTTTGCAATCACGTTTGCTAACATGTTTGGGGTTCAATAATATGAGCAACATCCCTAAAAGAGATGCGCTTACCTTTAAACTCCGCTAAAAGTGCGATAAAAAAAATTAATCTGCAGTATATAAGCGTATTAGGTCAGAGTTTTCATATTCGTAAGAAATACCAAAACCGATATTCAACAACTTGCCTAATCCTTCGATATTGTCCGAGCGAATCGTCCCGCTAATCAGGGCACTTTCGAGCTCCGGCGCATCGATATACATCTGGATTTGATTAAGACGATTAAACTCAGCGACGATATTCTCGAGAGCTTCACCTTTAAATACGAGGATCCGGTGCTGCCACGAGAGTTCGTTCTTAACATCGATATCAGTCATTTTCTCAAGCCTAGGTTCAGCGTGATCAAGCGTGCTGACTTGTGCACGGTCATAAGGATTTAGCATTTGCACGCTGATTAGTGGAGCATCGGCAGACTGCCCATCGTCCGCTGCCTCCTCCTGCTTTAGCTGAACAACTCCCTCTTCAACAAATACTTCTACCAAATCATTTTCTAAACGAACATTAAACGCGGTCCCTATGGCTTGGAGCTCTACATTTTTAGCAGTCACGATAAATGGCCTTATCAGATCCTTTGCTACACCGAAGTATGCTTCACCTGTTATTAGCGTCACTCTGCGCTCATCCTCAGAATAGTGAACCTCAAGTTCACTGTTTATATTTGAGTGAATAATCGAGCCATCTTCCAAAATCGTTTCACCATTCTGATTAATTGCTAATACGGGCTCATATTCAACGGATCTGTTCACCGTGACCACTATTGATAAAAACAATGCTAAAATAGCTGCTGCTCCCAATACTGGATACAGTATGTGTATTTTACGCTTCTCCTGGGGGGGAGCCAGCAGGTCTGCATTAGGCCGTTTAGTATGTTCCGGTTGCCAGTCTATTAACTTATTGAGACGCTTATAACTCTGACTATTTGCTTCAAATGCTTTTGAATGTTGCGAATCTTCACTTAACCAGTCAAAAAACTCATCCTGTTGTCCAGCAGTCATACCATCATCCATTAGCCAGACCCACTTTGCGGCCTGCTTATTAATCGATTCAGGTATTTTATCACCTTCAGAATTTTGCATCTCTTTGTTCATTTCTACTCTTTATAATCGGCGAGATACATGTTAATTTTATGAACGCCTATCGTACCCTGAGATTCAACGGTATGGATGGATATACCTAATTCTTTGGCTATCTGTATATTGGACATGCCATAGATCTTTCTTAATGTAATCACTTGTCGACACCTCTTCGGTAAAGATTGTATTGCTCGAGTCAGCAACTCGATTTCCTCGCTATGTTCAGCTTTCTCTTGAATGCTTTCATCATTAGATAAGATGTCTGACTCCCCTACTTCCGCCAAAGGCACCTGATTTCTTACTAATTTCCTGCGAAAGCGACCATAAGTTATATTCCGCGCAGTCGTTAACAGAAATGCCTTTGGTGACTTTATGTTGGTGGTTTTCCTGGCCTTTAAAACTTTATAGAAAGCCTCTTGGACTATTTCATCAATATCCTCACGCTTCAAATTTCTGGCGATCAGCCATGTTCTCACAAGGGACTCATGAGGCTTCAAGTGTTCCTCAAACCATTTATGATCGTCAGGGGGCATACAAAATTAGAAAAATGTTGCTCAAATTTTAGCAACCTTATTCTAAACGCATCGTATTGCAATGGTCATCCTAAGACAAGGTCTTCTTTTTAGGATACTCGACCTATTGGTCGCCATTTTGGACAAATGGAAAATGCCTGCGACATTTCGGTTGAAAGATGTCCAATTCAAAAGCGATCAAATATAGCTCCTAAAACCACTATTAGTAAGGGTTTATCAGGGTATTTCAGGTTTAAAGGAGTTGTGACAACTCGCCGACGAAGGTGTTGTAGGTTCATTCGTAACACTGGCGGAGAGAGGGGGACATTAACCCTCACCCTTTCAAACCCTTTAAATAAGCCAATCTTGATTCCTCTATAACGCAAATGTATTACAGTTTTGTATTACATTCATAGCATAAATCAGTCTGACAATTTCCTGCCTGCTACGTCAGTGAAGGCATACTCGATGGCATGCAATCCTGTAGCTACTATGATACCCCGTAAGCAGGAGGCCTGTAAGGGCTATCATTACGGCAATGTATTTAGAGACTGTTTGCTTAGGCCTGAAGTCACCATAGCCCACAGTCGTTGCAGTGATAAATGCGTAGTAGATGGAATCAGATACCGACCATTCTTCACGTCTACCGATTAACCAACCCATTACTGAAATAGCCGCTACCAATACTATCAGCACAGGGCTCATATATCCAAGCCCTATAAAGAACACCTCAAAGAATTTCAGGGCAAAATCCACAGACTACCTAGGCTTAATTATCCCAGCTACCGCCTAATGCGAGGTTCAGATTAATGCGCTGATCCAGTAGGGCTCGTTGCAAGGATACCAGATTGCTTTCTACACTCGTTACACGCTGCTGTATGGTTAGCACATCCAGTAGACTGATTTCTCCCTCCTTATGCCTAAGGCTTGCGATATCATAGGCTTTCTGCGCTTCCTCACTAGCTTCAATCAGCTCATTCCTCCTTAGCTCCAGTGTGGTGCCCTGATCCAGAAAATTCTCCACTTCGGAAAACGCAGTAAGGGCAGTCTGAGCATACGATACAAGTGCCTGTTCCTGCTCCACAGTTGCTATATCTACTTGGGCCTCTCTTGCCCCGCCATCAATTAGAGGTGCGAGCAAATTGCTAGCTGCCTGCCAGGCAATATTTTGAGGGTTCAATACATTGGACAATTCGTTGGATGTGCCTCCCACGGTGCTTGTCAGCGAAATGCTTGGCAACTGCGCAGCTTTGGCTTGATCCAATGAGTTATAAGCAGCAGCTACACGTCGCTCCGCCGCGATTAAGTCAGGTCTGCGCTCCAGTATATCCGCAGGTATTCCCGCAGTCGGCATAGAAGGTAATTCAGGTAAAGTTTCCCTCACTCCAAGCTCAGCACTAGGGTAACGGCCTAAAATTAATTCTATGGCTCTTGAGGCGTCCCTTTGTGAACCCTGTATGGTAATAAGCCTTTCTCTTGCACTCGCCAGGTCTGCCTTTGTCAGCGCAACGTCCTGTGCGGATGCCAAGCCATTCTTATGCTGAACATTCACAATCCGCATAGTTTCCTCTAGTAACGATAAACTCTCTTCAGCAATCTTCGTCTGTAGGTTCGCCTCAATAGCAGCAAAATATGCAGAAGCCGTAGTCGCTGCGAGTGAGTATTGGCTAAAGAGGTAATCCGCTTCTGCTGCCTGAGCACTGGCTATAGCAGCCTGCTGACCTGACTCAATGCGCCCCCAGATATCCAGCTCCCAGCTCATTTGCAGCCCTACATTCATATTACCTTGGGCGGTAGAGGCATTCTCAATACTACCTCTCCCAGAGCCTCCGGCAGTCAGACCTACAGATGGAACCAAAGCCGCACCTGCCTGCACCGCAAGTGCACGTGCACGCTCAACATTCCCGGCAGCCGCTTGCAAATTCAGATTGTTCTCCTGCGCTTCCTTTACCAGCGCAGTCAATGTTGGATCACCAAAGGTTTCAATCCATCCCACTTCTATGTCCCGATTGTCAGCTTGCTGTGTCCAGTTGTACCGTTGCTCAGGAATGGCTGCAAGGGCATCCTCCTTGATCTTCTTATCAGAGGTAGTGCCGCATCCATTCAGCAAGAGTGCTATAGCAATAAGTATTACGCTAGGTGTATAGAGTTTCATTGGGTTTCCTCAGATTTTATTTTAAAGAATATGGCATAGAGTACTGGCACGACAATGAGCGTCAGAATAGTGGCAAAGGTCAGCCCAAAGACCAGGACTACCGACATGGACTTAAAGAACGCATCAAAAAATAAAGGAATAACCCCTAAAACTGTCGTTAGACTGCCCATCATCACGGGTCTTACCCGGCTGGTTGCGGAGTCTACAACCGCATCAAAACGGGCTTTGCCTTCCCGGATTTCAAAATCAATTTGATCCACCAGCACAATAGCGTTCTTGATCAGCAGCCCCGATAGTGAGAGCAGCCCCAAAATGCCCATGAATTCCATCGGAGTTCGGGTTACCACAAGGCCTAATACTACGCCTATTAAAGCGAGTGGAACCACCAACCAAATAACGATCGGTTGTCGTAATGCGCCAAACAATACAACCACCACGAGCACCATTGCTAAAAATCCAAGGGGTATCGTTTGGGCAAGAGCACCATTGGCCTCTGCCGAATCTCCAAACTCTCCATCCCACTTGAGCGTGTAACCATCTGGTAATTCAATCGCTTCAATTTGGGGCCTTAATCGCGCGAGTAAGTCAGATGCTAATTCCCCTGGATAAGGGTCACATTGAGCCTTCATCGTCCAAATTCGGTTTTCACGCTTAACCAGTCCATCGCGCCACACGGTTCTAAAACCACCTGTAACTTGAGCAATGGGAACCATTTGACCTGTTGCTGAACTCAAGATCTGTATATTCTCAATATCCTCAACCCCCTTACGCTCAATACCAGGCGCACGGGAGATAATAGGAATTAGATGATCTCCCTCACGATATACCCCCACATTTTGCCCGGTAAAATTGGTAGCAAGGGCATTACCGAGGTCTTCACGGGAAACCCCTGCGCGACGCGCCATCTCCTCAGCATAGATGGGCTCAATCACACTTACGGGTTGTCTCCAGTTGTCCTTAATTGACAGTGCACGACTATCCGCGATCATGATCTCCTTGGCCTGCCCTACTAAATTACGTAATACAGCGGGATCAGGCCCCTTAAAGGTTGCCTCTATTTTTGAGCCCCCTCCCGGCCCCAATACAAACTGCCAGACCTTCGCCTGCGCATTGGGGAAATTCTCGTCTATATGCGATTGGATTTCAGGCAACATATTGCCAATCTCTTTATAATCATCCAAACGAACCAATAATTGCGCATAAGAAGCATTGGGGGATTCTCCGCTGTAGACCAGCATGTAACGCAGCCCACCAGAACCGATCAGCGTCTGCACAGTATTAACCCCTTCTATCTGCGCAACCCAGCTTTCAATGGCCATTGCATCTTCAGCCGTTCGCGAAATATCTGTCCCCTCGGGCAACCAGTAATCAACTACTAATTGGGGTGTTGTTGATGATGGAAAGAATCCTGACTTCACAAATTGGAAGCCCCAAATAGAAAGCATAAAAAGGGCTACAGCTGCAATTGCGACGGGCCATCTGAGCTTCAACGCAATGCTAATAAACTGCTTATAGTTGCGGGAAAATGCACCCTCTTGCTGGGATTCGTTAGCACTATCCGCTTTCGCCTCAGGGAACAACCAATAACAAAATAGAGGGGTGAGCGTGAGGGCAAATATCCAGCTGTAAGACAAAGAAATCAGAATCACCCAAAACAAGTGCCCAGTATACTCAGCGGTACTGCCTGGCGCAAAACCAATAGGTGCAAATGCGATAATACCCACTAGCGTGCCTCCTAGCAAAGGCCACTTGGTTTGTTTCACAATATCCTTGGCGATATCCAATTTCCTACGCCCCCGTTGCACACCTACGAGTATACCCTCAGTCACTACAATCGCATTGTCCACCATCATACCCAGGGCAATAATCAAAGCCCCCAGGGATATCCGGTGCATTGGGATCCCCATCATTTGCATGGTAGCAAGCGTTGCAAAGATCGTCAGCATGAGAATCGCACCCATCACCGTTGCAGAACGCATGCCCATGAAAATAAAGAGTGTCACCACTACGATCACCAAAGCAGCAATCACATTCACGACAAAATCCTGAACGGAGGCATCTACTATTTTGCCCTGGTGGTAATACTCGTGCAGCTCCATACCAATGGGTCTTCGGCTTTCCGCTTCCGCAAGCTTGGCATCTACGGCCTCCCCCATCTTCACCACATTAGCCCCTTGCACGTTGGACACACCTAAGGCTATCCCAGGCTGTCCATTGTACCGAAATAGAGCTTGTGGCGGGTCTTGATATCCTCGCCATACATTTGCGATATCACGGAGATAGACGAGTTGTCCATCAGAAGATACTGATACCAAAAGGTTCTCAATAGCCTCCACCGAATCAATCGCACCTGAAGGATCTATTGTAAGCCTACGGTCACCCACCTGAATATCCCCAGCGGCGACTACAGTGTTCTGCTGTTGGAGAATGTTGTAAACGTTGCTAATGGACACACCGAGCACGGCAGCATTTTCGCGGGATATTTCCACAAATATAGCCTCATCCTGCTCCCCTTTAAGTGCCACTTTAGCTACCCCTTCCACCAGCAATAGCTCAGATTGCAGCTCTTTGGCATATTCACGCAACTCAGCCATGCTATAACCATCTCCTGTTACGAAATAATAGAGCCCGTAGACGTCGCCAAAATCATCGTTCACAATAGGTGCATATGCACCCGGAGGCAGCTGTCGCTCCGCGTCCTTCATCTTATTACGAACTTTGTTCCAAATCAGCTGTAAATCCGCTTTAGTGGGCGAAAACTCATACTTTATCTCCACTTGGATCTCTGACATTCCAGTTTTTGAGGTAGAAGTGATGATATCTACCTCTTGCAGTTGCTGTAGAAGCGTTTCTAGGGGCTCGGTTACCTCCTCAGCCACTTCCAATGGGCTAGCACCCGGATAGGGTGTATTGATCTGTGCAATTCGTATAGTAAATTCAGGGTCTTCAAAACGGGGCATATTCTGATAGGCCGACCATCCGCCAAAGCCCACAATCAGAATAACAATGACGCACAACAAAGGGTTCTTTATAGAAAACTCGGCTAAATTCATAAGGTTCCTTGGGTTCTTATGGTGGGGCAAAGCCTTTACTTAGCGGTGCTCCATGCACGCACTTGCATGCCCTCAGCCAAATAATTTACGCCTGCCCCCGCGATCACATCACCTGCTTCCAAACCAGTGGTTATTCTAATATTTTCACCAATACCGTCGACTACTTCTACCTCTTGTCTGGTAACGGTCATAGTTTCTTTATCTACCAGCCAGACATACTTAGAATCACCCTCAATGAGGATGGATGTCAGTGGTATGCTTACAGCTCCTACTTCTTCGGCATTCACGGTTTCGGCTGTTATACTCACACTACCTGTCATACCGGGCAAAACGACCAGCTCTTCGGGAGCTTCAAAAAGAAATGTCACTTCAAAGGTTTGTGAGGTCGCATCTGCAACGAGGGTTGCTTGGCCAAAAGTAGCAGGTATTTGAATATCCGGGGCCGCGTCCAGGGTGAGTATTACTGCTTGACCCGTTCTTTGTTGAGAAGTTGCGATCATATTGGCAGGCACATTGATCTTAGCCTCATACAGCTCAATGCTGATTATCGTCATTACAGGCTTTCCCGGCTGAGCTACATCCAGCTCTGTCGCCATGATTTGAGCTATCACTCCATCAAAAGGCGCTACAAGCTTAGTATCCTCCAAAGCCTTCTCAGCACTGCTGAGTGCCGCTTCGGCTACATCCCGTTGGGCTTTGCGTTGTTCTAAAACACTCTGTGATATGGCGTCCTGCTCTGCCAAACGCACCGCTCTTTGGTATTCCACTTCGGCATTCTCAAATTGTGCCTTCACAGAATTCAAATTGGCCTCATAATCCTCAGGATCAATTTTGGCCAAAAGCATACCCTCCGTCACCTGATCGGCTGCCGACACCGGAATACTCTCAATCAAACCGCTTACCTGAAATGCAAGTTCTCGGGAGCGGTTCGTGCTAATGGTTGCTGGGTAATTTCTTGAAAATGTAGACGAGCTTTCCTCTACAGTCACTAGCTTAATGGGCCTTACAGCAGGCTCGCTGCTCGTATCATTGGTTGGTGAACTACACCCCACCAATATACCGAAACCCAGACAAGCCGTTAACAATTTAGTTAACCAATGTTTAGCAATATTCATAAGCGTTAATTATTAAAGCAAATTTCGCTGATGTTATTTGAAAATAGCAGCAAGTATATTATGTATAAATAATCCTAATAACAAGATGCATATTTTAAAATTGCACAACCCATAATGAAAAATAAATACGACATAATCGCTTACCTCGTATCTGGATTCTTAACTTTTACACTCGTTGTTTCCGCAAAGGATAAAATGCCTGAAGTCACCCACGATGGTTTAGTTCAGGTTAAAGCGAAAGGACCTACTGATTATGCCTACATATTGCCAGGATTAGACCTCAAGCACTACAAAAAAGTAAAGCTGCTTGCACCGCAGATTTCGTTTAGAAAAAACTATCTTTCAGATATTAACCGCCAGCCAAACATGAATAGGGTCACGTCCGAAGACCTCGCAACGATGATTGCCACAGGTAAAGGGCTTTTCACAGAAGTATTCACTGAGTCTTTGAAAAAGGGGGGTATCAGACTGACCAACGAAACTGGCGAAGATGTTTTGCTGGTTAAAGCCTACATCACTGAGCTGGATATCTATGCCCCTGATCCCAATAAGCAGAATTTTGGTTGGGTTAAAATATACACCGAAACTGCAGGCCGTGCCACACTCACCATAGAGCTCTATGATTCTGTATCAGAGCAAATCCTTGCGCGAGCCATTGATACCAAGCGCTACATTGGAGATACAGTAGGTTGGCAGCGCCCCCGGAATCATTATACGAATATTAACGATGCTCGCCAGGCATTAAGCAGTTGGGCAAATCAGCTTACAGAACGCCTAAGCGAGGTAATGACTACCCCCTAATGTTTACTCATTAAATACTCAGCTACGGCTTGGTAAGCAGGTAAAGAAGTAGGGTCAATATATCCATTCTTAGCCTGATAATGCGAAGCAAAACGAACGATCACCATTTCTGCAGTTGGGTCGATGTAAATCGTTTGCCCGTGGACACCCCTGGCAGCATAAGCTTCATGTTCATTATGAAGTACCCACCACATACTGCGATAGCTTCCTCCTGCAAGAGTATTATATCCGGCTTTAGCAAACGCTTTCTTGTTAGCACCCTTGCGAATGTTATCTACGACTTCTTGCGGAAATATCTGTTCTCCATTCAATGCGCCTTTGTTCAACATCAATTGACCGATACGCCCCAGGTCTCGCAATCCGGCACTTAATCCCCCTCCTGCAAAAGGAGTGCCAATGGAGTCTACTGTCATGTAAGCATCCTGCTCTGCTCCGATCTGACGCCAAATCCGGTCCGACAAGAGTTTTGTAAGATCCTGACCGGTAATCTTTGCAAGTATCCATCCAAGTGTATCCGTATTTATGGTTTTATAAGCGAAAGCATCCCCATGCCTACCTTGTTTCTGAACCGTTTGTAAATATTCATAATAACTTCTCGGCCCCTCATAATCAGGCGGTTTTGGGAGAGGATTTGCAGCCGCATTATATATCCAGACATCAGCATTGGGGTCTGAATAATCTTCACTATATTTAAGCCCAGTTGTCATATCCATTACCTGACGAACCGTAGCATCACCGAATGCACTGGAAGCAAGCTCGGGCACGATTTCCGATACCTTGGCACTATCATCCAATTTCCCTTCGACAACCAATATTTCCGCCAGCAAACCGGTAATCGATTTTGTCATGGACATAGCACCATGCTTCCCATCCTCCTCAAGCGCTGCAAAGTAACGTTCGTAAACAATGGTTCCCTTATGCATGACCAATATACCATCCGTAAAGTTGGCGGCTAGAGAATCCTTCCATGTCATGGTTTCTTCACTCCCCCATAGCGTGAAAACGACTTCATCAATCCTATCATCTAAGTCTTTCTTAAGAGGGATTGGCACACCCAAACCTCGACTTACCTGTTTGGTAGGCAAAAGTTCCCTAAAATGACACACTGTCCAACGAAGCTTAGGGAAGCTAAAGTAGTTTGAGTCCGGTTGACCGATCAATTTTTCAGACGGTGGCGGAGAACCCTGCATCCAACCCAGAATCCGAGGATCTGAGTTTGCTGAAGTCCATTTTTGGACTTCATCCTTTGAATGCAACGGTTGTAAAAAGAAAAAACCTACTATCGCACTTAATACTACAGCAACTTGCAGGTTAAGGATGAGGTATGATTTCAGGGTTTTCATTTAGCTAATATGTGGAGGTTCAAAAATTGATTTATAGAATAGACCCCGGAAGCATTACCGGAATAATCTATACTAAAACCATATATCCGTATATAATTTAACTTCAAGACTGCCCCCAATTATTATAAATACATATTACCTTTTACGTGAGCTTCGCGATTGTATCATCTCTTACTTAAAGTAATTACAACATTCGACAATGTGCCAATTGAGTATAGACTAGACTGTTGCATGAAATCACACCTCCACATTTACATACTCTCATTGAGCATTTTTGCACTGGCGGCTGCTTTTACCTATCTTGCCAAAGTAATGATAGACCTGAATACCCGAGCTGATAATGCGGTTCAGGAACTCTATGAGTTCCGAAAGACAATACCCCTGGTACTGGAAGAGTCAGAAAAAATAAGGCAGGATATGCCTCAATACATTGAAAGCCTGAATGATATTGTTTTGAGAGTGCAAGACACCGGAAAACAAGTAGGCGAAGGGGCAGTACAAGGTGTTGTAACGGGAGTGGTAAAAACACCCTTTTCATTCATATCTAGCGTATTTGGTGTGTTTGGTAATAGTAAGGAAAAAGCGAATCTTTCTGAAGAGGAGGAGAAATTAATTGAAGAAGCCATTCGTAAGTTGTTCAAAGAAAATCAAATAGGCACCCAGGTTTCCTTCTCATCCCCCCCATCAGACTTCACAGGCACCGTTGCACTTTTAGATGTAAGTGAAGAACCCAAAGGGAAGTTGTACGAGACTCGTATTAGAGTATCAAGAAATGAATCTGAGTTATTTGATCATACCATATTGCTACAAATGGAAAATGGCGATCAACTTATGATCATACAAGATACTAAGCAGTGAAATTGCACCCGGTTGCAAAATTCAATTATTATCTCGGATAGGTTATGAGTGAAAAACCTTTCGCAACTGAGGCAAAGACAGTAGCTAAAGCCTCTCAATTTTCATCTATATAGGGTCCAAATTTGATTTTTCCAAGTTTGCGTGAAATTTGAATTCATCATATAATGACTACAATTGAGTCTGGCACACCACACCTACCACCATTTTCCAGAACCTTCAGCAATGACCCAATACAAAATTAGCTTTTGCACTGTTTTACTCTTACTAACAGTTACTACTTCCGCTTCTATTCCAGAACTTAAATTTGATCCTGACGGTGAATGGGACTGGGTTCAGTTGGATACTGGAGAGTGGTTAAAGGGCACTGTGAAAGGCATGTATGACAACGACCTTGAATTTGATAGCGATCACTTTGGCATAATAACCATAAGTTGGAATGATATAGCACAACTCCATACTACCAAACAACAAAAGATCAGAATACGAAATCCCCGAAAGTCTGCTACCGACAACGAACGGAGGGGCTCCAATACTACCGAAGGAAGGATTTCCATGGAAGGAGGGATTCTATCCGTTGCAAGTGGAGACGATGTCACATCCATAGGTAATGATCAAATACTTAGTATACTGCCCGACGATGTTGATAAGGCGGATCGTTGGACTTCTAGGATAAGTGTAGGCACAAGTTTCCTGAGCGGTAACAACGATCGTAGTGATTTTAATGCTCAAATGTTGTTACAAAGGAGAACCATCTCAACAAGGCTAGTAGCGAGCTACCTTTCAAACTACAGTCAATCGGAAGATGTAGAAATCGCTAATAATCATCGGGTCACGGGATATTACGACTACTTCATGTCAGATAGGTTTTTCATCAGGCCTATTGGCTTGGAGTATTACAAAGATCCCTTTCAGAACATCGCTAACCGAATCACAACAGGGGGTTCACTGGGTTACAGCCTCATCGATAATAGCCAGCTAGTCGTGGATCTTTCCGCAGGGCCAGCAGTCCAATATATCGAGTTTGAGACCGTTCAAGGATTTGAGGATGAGGGCAAAACAATCATGGCCGGAATTGCCCAAATAAAGGCCGATTGGGAAATCTCATCTGAACTGGATTATTTGGGCACATTGGGATTACAGTATGCCCCCTCAAGTGCAGGTGGCTTGAGTCTCCACTTCAACAACCGATTTCGCTATGATCTGCCCGGCAACATAGATTTGGAATCTTCATTGATCTGGGACAGAATAAGCGAACCCATTCCTGATGCTTTAGGAAGGGTACCTGCAAAAGACGATTTCCGCCTCATTTTTGGACTTAGCCTGGAGCTATAAATATGCGCGTTCGTCGACCAAATGTCGCAGAAACAAGGCTGAAGTGTCCAAATTGCAGTTTTCAGGGGTTTGAAATGGTATTTCAAAAGGGTTTCAATCAGACTCAACTACCCCATAGCTTGGCGGGTCGCATCGACACCTATTTCGAGGAAAAATGCCAGACAATGTTCGCAGAGTATCCGGTTCATGGGACAGCGCTACGAGGAGGGCAAGGCGTTTCGACCTGTTCTTCAAAGTTCCGCAAAGCAGAACGCTTGCAACCATAGAGGGTTCACGACCGAGAAGCTCACCAACGCGCAATAAACTCAAATCAGCCTGCATTCGCAGCGCTTATGACTGGCCTATAGGTTCAAATCTCTTAGTATCCTTAAATATGTTTACAATTCGTTCAGAGCCAAAGAATTTTGCATTATGCATCGGCATGTTTGCTATTATATTTCAATCCATCTGCCTTGGTCATGTAAAAGGTATCCGTAATCAAAATACACCTCCATTGTCAAAATTGACTGCAAATATTAAAATTAAATTGAATGAGTCTGAATATCTGAAAACAGGTTGGGCACAACCTCCCCAATTGGCAGTCTGGCTCGAAAATGAAGAAACAGATGAGGTTCGTACACTTATGGTAACCCAGGCTGCAGCTACCGATACCTGGGATGGCAAGGTGACGTGCCCGGTAGGTCTCCCCATTTGGACCGGCCGTTATTTTGAGGAATCAGGTGTTTGGGTGTCCTACGAAACTCCCGCAGCGGATGCCATCACACGTGCAACCCCCAAAGAATCAGTTGCGCTGGAAACGGAACTACCCGGTGTTGATACCTGGTTTATTTACGTAGAGGTAAATGTTTCCGGTGACTTCAATGAGGATTTCCCGGCATTTTTTGGCTATGAGCGCGAAAGATGGGGTAACGGCCAACCTTCGCTGATATATCGAGCGAGACTGGACCCGGAAGTTAATGGGTTTTTACCGATCAAACTTGTAGGACGTTCAGAGCAGGAATATGCCGTAGATGATCCTATTGCAGATCTCAAGGGTATCACTACGGCCACTAGCCTGATTGAATCGATACAGGTGGTTTGTTCGTTAGTAATACAACAGGTGAATTCTCACTCGATTGGATCAGCGAGGTAGGGCCTGAATCCTTCCGTCATAGAGTGTGAGATTTTTTCGGATATTGGACCATAAACCATTAATGCTTCTGTCCCATCCGGAAGATCCGCGAGCCCACTCTTTCCAAGTACACTCAGTGCAGTCGCCCATATGTCTGCATCCATTGCAGTATTATCAATAATTGTAACTGAAGGGATCTTATCCGTAGGATAACCACTGCGAGGGTCAATAATGTGGCTATAACGTCTTCCTTCAATCGTCATATATCGTGCATAATTTCCACTGGTGCATACGGCTTTGCCTTCTGAAAACTCCATCTTAATGTATGAGCCCTTTTCAACGGGGTTTTCGATCATAACTATCCATTTGCCATTGGGTCTTTGTGATCTGCCGAAAAATCTTAAATCCCCCCCAATATCAACTAAACCACCAATTGCAGCAGAATCTTTCATGGATTCAACAGCCAGATCAATGGCATAACCCTTTGCAATACCCCCAAGGTCAAGGCTGGTCGATGGTGACTTTTTATAGACCACCCGATCCTTGTGAAGCTCTATCAAAGTCCAGTTGGATTCCTCTCGTGCTATTTCTATTTCGCCAGCCGTCGGTATTAGCTGATTCTTTTCACCTGAATTCCACACGTGAATCAACGGTCTGCAGGTCATATCAAACGCTCCGTTTGTGTCTTCAAACGCTTTATGCCCCGCTCTAATAATCGCAGCGTTTATTGCGGAAAACTCAAATAAACCCACTCCCATACTATTAAATATTGAGATCTCGGAGTCCGAGATCCAATTACTCGAATAAGATTCCACCTTGCGAATCACCGATTCGGTACTGAGCAGGATTTCCTCCGCGATATTTCGATCGCTGTTCTCCAAAACCACAACGAGTCTGCATGATGTTCCCATGATGCCATGCGGCTCGCGAATATAGGCAGTCACAAATTCATCAGCCGCAAAGGTTTCAAATATCAAAAAAACAAGCAATAACCCAAGCCTCTTCATCCTATATCGCGGAAGGTTTAGTTTCAGAATATTTCAGCAATCATAAATGCTTAAGGAAAAAACCGTGTTTTAAAAATGATTACGCCTAATCAAGCGGATGCATGTGCCCCAGTTCTTCAAGAACAGTAGCATTCACATCCTCCATCGCTCCTACCACTATAGGATATGGACTTCCATCGATGTCCAACAGGCCTTGCTTGAGAAGTGTACGGTAGGGATCATAGCGGCTCATATACTGACACCGTTGATAGCCGATAATGTAAGGGACTTGAATGACTTGATTGATATAATGCCCATAGTGTGCCGCATATTCTTCCTGGCTCTCAAACTGATGCCATAGCGTACGCGGAAACTCAGGAGTGTGAAAACTGCAAGCATGATCGTTGATCAGTATGGGTCTACCTGTAACCTCATGAATGTGCCGCCAAAAGTCTGGGTCAAACTCGCTCTCATCAGGTCCGTTGCCTACTCCCGGTCCATGCGTGGGGCCAGCCTGAAATGAGATGATATCACAATACTTGGCTGCGACTTTCAGAATTCCATCGGTATGATCATGCTTTTTAAAGTTCTCAGTCATCAGGAGAGAGCCCGGATCATACTTATCAAATGCTGCTCGAGTCAGTGAATAGATGCGATCAACAATAATAGCGATAAACCATTCATCGTCTTCAATGATAGCCTCACGTGTAAGCTCCAGCCCAATAAAATCAAACTTAGCAAGGTGCTTAAAAGATTTGATAGTAGGGAGACGGTAAGCGACTTTAAGTGCTTCGATATCATTGTTGTAACGTTCTTTCAGAAACTCAATGTAGCGCTGTTTCCCGGGCGTAGAGGTGGGAAGCTCACGGATATATGACACCCAATCGATCCCTCGTCTGAATCGGGTCGTATCCAGATGATAACGGGGAGTGTCCGTCTGCGAATAACCAATAACGTTGGGATGGCCCCTGTATTTTTCACAGGTCTCTTTTACCTCATTATAGATTCGCTCAGCGTAACTATCGGTAAAAACGTCAGTATATTCAAAGTTCTCCGCAGATAACCAGTGAGAGGCCTCATGCAGGCTCAGGTTCACGATTCCCGGCAATTCCTCAAGCAGCCAATCCGGCGAGCTATATCCACCCACATTAAAGTTCCAGGCTTTTAAATTCTTAATCGCCTGTTTTCTTTGCTCATCGTTTAAATTACTGAAGTGATTAACCCCCAGGATGTAGAAGCGATGACCACCTGGATCGATCAACCAATGGCGCCCCTCTATTTTTTGTAAATGCCAATCAGTGAGCTTTGAGCTAAGCGCAGAAGCAGTAGCCATAAGTAAGAAAAGAATAATGGGCAATCTATAATTAAACATTATGAGCTTATATGATCAATCAGAATAAAATTATGAATCGGTTTTGAAATTTCATATGATGGGGATAGGTAGACTTAATAATAAATAGCCCTAAAGTAACAGCTAAGCCTAATGAGCAACAACTTGAAATTAAAGTTCCACAACGAATTGCAGAAAATTCTGAGTTCCCGAATTTGTATTTTAAATTATGTAGTTACCAATAAATCATCAACCGTTCGAAAACGGAGAATTATGTAAACCCCCGCTATTCGCAGGCATTATCACGGAAGTTGTTATTGTTAGGGTGAGCACATGTATCTAAAATAGCACCTTCATGCGCCTGATTCACCCGACTGCGATACAATTCACGATAATGGCTTTCAGGTGCAGGATCAACAGGCTTCCAGGCGGCTTTGCGGATTTCCAATTCAGTATCAGAAATGAGCAGGTTGATCTCCTTTTTGTCGGCATCAATCTCGATCCGATCGCCATCCTGCACCAACGCAAGCGCTCCACCCACTGCAGCTTCCGGTGATACATGCAGAAAAACGGTACCAAAGTGAGTTCCGCTCATGCGCGCATCCGTAATACGCACCATATCGCGCACTCCCTTTTTGAGTAATGTATCCGGAATGGGTAGCATACCCCACTCGGGTAATCCGCGTCCTTTGGGCCCGCAATACCGCAATATCAGGATATCCTCGGGTTGGATGTTTAGCGCAGGATCATTAATACGGCTGAATGCATCCTGACGATCTCCAAAGACTATGGCCCGACCCTCGTGCCTAAGTAATTTCTGGCTAGCTGCGGATAATTTGATCACACAGCCTGAAGGTGCCAGGTTACCTTTAAAAACAGCTAATCCCCCTTTATCTGATACCGGTTTATCAATCGGCCGAATCACGTCATCATCATAAACGTGGGCATTTTCGATTGTTTGCCTCAAAGTTTCACAGCGCACGTTTTCAGTGGTCAGGTCGAGGTTGTCTTTGATTCGCGTCATAAGTGCGGGCAATCCCCCGGCATAGTAAAAGTCTTCCATCAAGTATTGTCCGGAGGGTTTAATATTCGCCAATACCGGTAATTGGCTGAGCGATTCGTCAAAATCATCGAGTTTGAACTTGAATCCCAATCGCTGAGCCATTGCAATGAGATGGATTGGAGCATTGGTGGAACCCCCGAGCGCGTTTAGGACGCGGATCGCATTTTCAAAGGAGGAACGGATAATAAACGTGGAGGGCTTGCGATCATTCCACGTCATATCCACGATGGTTTTTCCGCACTCGGTGGCCATATGACGATGGCGGGAATCAGGGGCGGGGATTGATGCCGCACCTGGCAAGCTCAGGCCCATCACTTCTGCAAGCAGCGTCATGGTTGATGCGGTGCCCATGGTTTGACAGGTACCAGGAGAGCGGGCACCGGCAGTCTCCATTTCATCAAATTCAGCCTTTGTAATCCTGCCTGCGTGGAGTTCATTAAACCAACGACTGGCGTCGGTGCCACTGCCGAGCGCATGCCCTCGCCAACGTCCCGTAAGCATGGGACCCGCAGGTAAGTATATACAAGGTATATCCTGCGCAAACGCACCCATCAGCATGGCAGGTGTAGTTTTATCACAACCACCCATGAGCACGACTCCATCGATGGGATGCGCAAGGATGTTTTCTTCAACCTCCATTGCCAACAAATCACGATACAGCATCGTTGTAGGCTTCATATAGGGTTCACCCAGTGACATACAGGGCACCTCCACCGGAAAACCTCCGGCAGACCACACACCGCGCTTTACATCTTCTGCCCGCTCACGAAAATGGATATGGCAGGGATTCAACTCAGACCAAGTCGAAAAAATACCGATGACCGGCTTGCCTTCATAATCAGAGCGGCTGAAGCCGGCCTGGGCAATCCGCTCACGGTGAATATAGCCGGCCTTGCCTATATCCGAAAACCATCGGCTGCTTCGCAGTTCGTTGTAGGACTTTTTACTCATGTTATGCGACTGTCGTGTATACAATAAAATTCATTACCGCACTTATTATTATATACGATCCGACTATTTAAATTAAGCATTATGCACAATTCGTTGTGAGGCAAACTATATACCTAACAACGAGTTGCAGTAATAAATATAATAGTGCGTTGATAATTTTTTAGCTATAAAGTATCTATTTTGCTTACATGAAAACGTTTCCATTATGTTTCTGCGTATTAATTTCGATCTACACACCCCTTCTCCAGGGCAACACTCCACCGAATATACTCTTTATCGCAGTCGATGACCTACGCCCCGAGCTTAATTGCTACGGCGTAACTGGTGTGCATTCTCCAAATATCGACCGGCTAGCCAAACAAGGAACTTTATTTAATTATGCTTATTGCATGGTGCCGACATGCGGTGCTTCTCGAGCCGCATTAATGACCGGTTTACGCCCCACCCGAAATCGATTTACGTCTTTTGACACCTACGCTGAGGAAGATGCACCCGGTATTATCACTTTTAACACACTCTTTAGGGAGAGCGGCTATGAGACTGTTTCCTTAGGGAAGATTTTTCATCATATGGATGATAACGAAGACGGTTGGTCTCAAAAACCCTGGTCGCCATCTCCTAGAATAGCAGCTTACCAATTGCGAGAAAATCGCATGGCTCACATTCGCGAATCCCAGGAACCCGGAGGTTACCGAAGGGGACCTGCATGGGAATCAGCCGAGCTTCCGGACGAGGCCTACCCGGACGGTAAAATAGCGTGGATGGCCCAACGCAAGCTGAAGCAGCTTAGTGAGCAGAACAACCCCTTTTTGCTCGCAGTTGGTTTCGTGAAACCCCATTTACCCTTTGTTTGCCCCCAGCAATACTGGGATCTATATGATCGGGATGATTTCCGCCTGCCAGATAATTATCGCAAGCCTGAAAACGCACCGGACATCGCCTTACACAATTCTGGTGAATTACGCGGCTATTATGGTATTCCGCGAAAAGGGCCACTATCGGATCAGCAAGCAATCTCCATGCTTCACGGCTATTATGCCTGTGTGAGTTTCATCGATGCCCAGATAGGAAAATTACTGGATACGCTTGACGCGCTGGATCTAACTAAGAATACCCTGGTTATCTTGTGGGGCGATCACGGCTGGAACCTGGGCGAGCACACACTGTGGTGCAAACACAGCTGCTTCGAAACATCGATGCGCATCCCTCTAATTATAAGTGGTCCGGGCTTAAATAAAGGAGCTACAAGCAACGCACTCATTGAAACGGTTGATATTTATCCAACTCTGGCTGAGATTGCCGGACTGAAACTGCCAGAACACTTGCAGGGACAAAGCTTTATCTCACTGTTGAATGACCCGCAAGCACCCTGGAAAAATATTGCCTTTGGCAGATTCGGCCCGGGAGACACCATCCGTACGCCAGAATATCGATACACAGAATACCGGAGGGAAGGTGAATTGGTAGCCCGCATGCTCTATGATCATGACAACGATCCAAATGAGAACCGCAATATAAGCGAAATCGATGCCGGGCAACCAACGGTTCAAAAATTGTCCGAACGGTTAAGCCCATTTATCCCCTCAGAATAATACGGACCCTCAGGATTCTTTTTTGTACTGAAAACCAATCCGCTGAAAGTCATCATAAGGCTGATTATTATCACCACGAATATACCCCACCAAAAGACCACGTTCCTATACCAGCGATCGCCTAAATCCTGAAAAATATTCAATTTTTTGAAGTTAAGCGTTAGCTGATCATTTACTTGGTTTTCCGAGGGTGCCGGCCGCATTTTGCTGGCGTACCAGCATATTATTACAGACATTGCCCACACAAGTGTTGCCTGCATAATAAACGGGCGGAAAAACTCCAGTAAGGCAGGAGCTTGTGCTGTCGGGACTTGCCCATAATAGATTTTGAGTAAGGCACTGATCACAAAACCACCCAATATTGCAGTAACCGCCCCAAAGCCATTTACCCGACGTGACAATACACCCAGCACAAAAATAGCCGAAAACGGTGCGGCAAAGAAAGCGTAAAGCAATTGAATGTAAATAAAGAGACTGCCTTGAAAGTATTGAACAAACCACGCCAACATCATGGAAAGGATCAGAATCAGGGTCGTGGAAATCATCCCTACTCTCACAAGTGTTTTCTCATTGGCTTGGGGCCTAATCCATCTTTTAAAAATATCGAGCGTAAAAACCGTAGAAGTTGAGTTCAACACAGAGTTGACTGTCGATTGTATTGCTCCAAACAAAGCAGCTAAAATTAACCCACGGATACCCAAAGGGATCAGCGTTTTCACCATATCCACATATACTTGATTGGAAAGATCTTTGGCCACGCCCCATTCATTGTTATTGATGATATCCGGACGCATCGCGAAGTAGATCAGACCGGGCATTACCACAAGCGTAGGCAACAGTATCTTGAGGTATCCCGACATCACAATACCCATGCGTGCATCCCAACTGCTGCGAGCTGCCAGCACCCGCTGAATCATAAACTGATTAAGCACATTATACCAAATGCCCATCGTAATGAAACCTACAAAAATGGTCATCCAGGGCGCAAAGGGATGATTAAGGGGTTGGACAATGGACAGGCGATTATAAGTATCGCTGCCAAGCAGGTTATTCGCAACCGCTCCCAAGGCTGCATCCCACTGCTCTCCTCCCATACCCTGATTGCGCTCAAGCATCACTGAAAATCCCTTAAGTATTGAGCTATCAGAGCCTGAAAGCACATAGAGCCCGAAAAGACTCACGAGCAGACCCCCTGCAAGCATTACAAACAGTGTGAAGAGATCAGTCCAAACGACAGATCGTAATCCGCCATATATCGCCCATACTCCTGCAATGATGCCGATCGCAGCTATACATACCCAAAGAGGCCAACCCATGAGAGTATTTAATGCTACTCCACCTCCATAGAGCACTGCAGCCAGGAAAGCGAGTATATTACAGACAATGGTCACAGCCGCAAATATCTGGCGAATTGCAAAATTATATCGTCTCTCCAAAAACTCAGGTACGGTAAATACCCGAGACGCCATCAGGAAAGGAATGAAAATCCATATCAGGAATGAGAATGCCCAGATATTACCCCACTCGGACTTGGCAACGCAAACCCCATAAATAAAGGCTGCACCCACCATTCCAATGAAATGCTCCGCACTGATGTTGGATGCAATAAAAGAACCCCCTACCGCATACCAGGGCAGCCTACGACCTGCCAGAAAGTAGTCGCTCGAATCTGCTTTTTCTCGGCGGCCCACCCACAGGCCGATAAAGCTCAGGATTACAAAAAAAAAGCCAAATGCCATGTAATCGATCCAGTGCATTTGAAAAGTATTCAATCCATCCATGATATCGGTTTCCTTCAGTGAATGCTAAATCAGTCGAGGTTCATATAATTGCCTTTATAGGGATCTTGAGCACGATTCCAGGGTTTGGAGTTACTCAGCGGATATACATTGCAGCGACGTGCCCATACATCCCACATTGTAAATAATTCCTCCGCCAACTTTGGCTTTGCACCGATGAGGTCATTGAGTTGCGTACGATCCTCTACCATATTGTAGAGCTCTCGTTTACCCCGGATACCATAGTAAACGAGCATCCAATCCCCATGACGGATTCCCCAATTTCCCTGGTGCTCGTAGTAAAGCGTGCGGTTGTTCAAGGATTCCTCTCCCTTTAGCGCTCCCAGCAGGCTTTTCCCTTCAAGTGGTAGTAATGGATAGTCGCCCAGATATCCAGGATACTCAATACCAGATATTTCGAGCACTGTTGGCATAATATCGATGACATGGCCAACGCTATTAGTAAGCCCACCCCGATTATCTACACCTTCCGACCAATGGACGATCAAAGGGGCGGCAATACCACCTTCATGAACCTGCCGCTTATAACGGCGAAAGGGAGTGTTACTGACGTTTGCCCAGGGTGCGCGCAACGAATCGTTGGAACCATCGGTGCCAACAACATCAAATCCTGTATACATCCCATCAGGTATGTAATCAGTGTTACCATTATCTGAAAGAAAGAAGATAAGCGTATTTTCCCACTGGCCTGTAGCCTCAAGTGCTTCCAGAATTCTACCTACTCCCTGATCCATAGAATCCACCTGAGCCGCGTAGATCGCCATACGCTTGTCCCACATCCTTTGTTCTTTTTGGCTTAAGGAATTCCAATCCGGAGCATCTTGAGGGGGTAGAGGCCACTCTGGATCCACAATTCCCATATCGAGTAACCGCTGATGACGAGTCTCCCTGACAGCTTCCCAACCACTCATATACATGCCTAAGTATTTCTCTATATCTTCAGTTTTGGCCTTCAAGGGAAAGTGAGGGGCTGTGTAAGCAACATAAGCAAAAAAGGAAGACTCCGGACTCTCTTCCGCATGCTCACGAATGTATCGCACCATTTCATCACTGATTATATCGGTGTAATATTTGCCTTCAGACAGATCCTCAACCCTGTGGTTACCTTCGGTTAATCCACGAAGCGTAAAATAAACCGGACTGCCATGGATGGTTCCGTAAAACTTTTCGAAGCCACGTTGCTTGGGCCAGTTATGCATGGGACCCTCCGAATCATGATAACGGTAGTAGGTCAGGTGCCACTTCCCTGTCATGTAAGTGCGGTAACCATTTCTTACAAGGAGCTGGGATATAGTTGCACAATTGCTATATAGATCTCCGACATAACCAGGAAAGCGCATATTGGCACCTTCCATCCAACCCATACCGACCTGATGCTGGTACAGACCGGTAAGTAGCGACGCACGCGTCGGCACGCATTTGGAAGTTGTATAAAACTGTTTAAATCGAAGGCCGTCGGCAGCGAGCCGATCCAAATGGGGCGTATCGATTTCACCCCCATAGCAACCGAGATCCGAATAGCCCATATCGTCGGCCATAATAATCACAATATTGGGCTGACTCTGCCCAAAAGATGAAAAAAACATACTCAGGATTAATATACATCCTGTGAAAACTGTCTTCATGTTTAATTTTGGGATCATATCAGCGCACCACGCGACCCGATCCACCTGAGCGTAACAGGGCCATTACTTCATCAAAACTGCTGTAATTAAAGTCTCCGTAGATGCTGTGTGCCAGGCACGAACTTGCCACCGCGAAATCAATAACGGCCTGATTATCCTCAAAAACATCGGGGTGGTTTAGCGCAAAAATCAGACCAGCTCCAAAGGAATCTCCACCACCGACTCGATCAACAATATTGTGTATTTCGTATGGGCTGTAAGCGCCATCGACGAATGGAGCAAAATGAGCGGTATGGACTCCACTTTCGTAAAGCATAGCTCCCCAGTTATTGTGCGAGGCCGATACACTTTCTCTGAGTGTAATCGCCACTTTTTTTACGTTATCAAATTGATTACAAATCTCTTTCGCAACGGTTTGATACTTTGCTGCATCAATCTTACCCGTATGAACATCTGTGTTTTCGGCATGGATATCAAGCACATCTGCAGCATCTTCCTCATTGCCAATGACCACATCTACATAAGGCAACACTTGCTTCATGGTCTGCCTGGCCAGCGAACGGGAGTCTGTTCCCGGTTTCCATTTCCAAAGCTTTTTTCGAAAGTTGAGATCGCAAGATACGGTTAGCCCCTGCTTTTTGGCCTGTCTCACCGCTTCAATCGTTGTTGTTGCAGATTGTTTAGATAGCGATGGGGTGATTCCTGTAGTATGAAACCACACGGAATCTTTGAAAATCAGATCCCAATTGAATTCACACGGATCGGCAAGGCTGATACAGGAATATTCACGATCGTAGATCACCCGGCTTGGACGTTGATTGGCACCTGCCTCGACAAAATAAAAACCCAGACGGCCTTCATCCCTGTAAACAATGCATGACGTATCGATACCTATGCCTCGCAGATTTTCAATACAGGCGCGCGTTATGTCGTTCTTAGGAAGAGCTGTGACAAAGCGTGCACAGGCACCCAACATCGAAAGCGATGCGGCTACATTCGCTTCAGCACCGGCAAAAGTGAGGTTCAAATCACCGGGTAATGATTGACGAAATCGAGTGTTACCGTGCGCTGAAAAGCGCCCCATCACTTCACCAAATGTTATAATGTTTTTCATAGATCAAACAGATCAACGTAGTTTTGAAGCTATATCCATAGCCGATTTGGCGGCATCTGTAATGCCTCGCCAGTCCTTAGCGCTAATTTTATCTTTCGTGGCTATCCATGAGCCTCCGACTGCAGTCACCTGACTAATACCAAGGTAGTCTTTAAGGTTGTCCGGAGAAACTCCGCCGAGTGGTATAAAATCAATATTTCGGTGTAGGTATGGCCCTGCCATGCCCAACAAATGTTTGATCCCGCCCGCCGATTCTGCCGGAAAGTATTTTAAGGTCGTACACCCTAAATCGAGAGCAAGTTCTATATCACTGGGCGTCATAATCCCGGGCGCAAAGGGTAATCCTGCTTCCAATGCATGCCCGGCCACCGTTGCATTGATACCAGGGGAAACAGCAAAGTCTACACCGATGGCTTGAATTTCATCTACTTGATCCTGGGTTAAAACAGTGCCAACTCCTAAAATCATTTCAGGAACCTCAACTCTTATATGCTTGATCGCTTCGATGGATAAGGGAGTGCGTAATGCTAATTCAATTGCATTGACTCCCCCTTTGATTAAAGCCCTTGCCGCAGGCACCGCATCCACAGCATCCTCAATGACCAATACGGCTATAATTTTGGATTCAGCCAATTTTTGGTGCAATTCTTTGGGTATATTCATTTTATTAGCGTCAGCAAAACGGCTAGTCCTGATGATCAGAGCGAGCTGTTTTGCATGACCTTACCCCAAGTGAATAAAGGTTCTAACTTTTCCAGGATTTCCTCCAAATATTTGGAGGACACATCGTCCAGAAACATATCTCCATTACGTTTTTTGGGAGACTCTATAATTCCCCGTCGGTAAAGTACCTCTTTATAACATCCTGATAACTGAGACTCAAAGAAAAAAAGCGGAGCCATCTCCTTGTAAATATGCATCGATCGCTCCTCATCCCCACTCTCGAGCGCATCCCAGAATTGAACCACTACGTCCGTAATATGGCATGCAGGCATGTTGCCGTCCGAACCGCGTCTATACTCTTCAATTAAGTAGCGACCACCGGAACCACCAAAGAAACCTTTCACAAATCCATCATTACCCTTAACGATCTCCATAAGGCGAGTGGTACTGGGAATCGTTTCTTCTTTGATATAGTCGATAAAATCAATCTCGCGACACATCTTTAGAAGAAATGTAGAAGACATAGGCGTTCCTATTGGTCCCGTCCAGTTTTGAATCATAACAGGAATTCGCGCACTCTCTGCTATGGTTTTGTAGTAATCGTATATAACGTCTTCAGATAAGTTGCGGATTCTCAGCACTGGAGGCATCGCGATGACTGAGTCAGCCCCGATATCACGGGCATGGGCTGCCAACATAGATGCTCCCTCTTTGCTTACGGAAGTAACACTAATCACAACCGGGACCCTGCCAGCATTATGTTCAACCAGTATTTCAGACATCTCCATGCGCTCTTTTTCACTAAGGTGAAACCACTCACTTGCATTCACTGGAAAAACCAAACCATGAGCTTTGCACTCAATACAGAAATCGATTACTCTACGAAAACTGTCTCGATCTATTTCGCCAAATTTGTCGAACGGGGTTGTCGGTATTGTATATATTCCACGAAAATTTCCTGAGTTATTCATACTAGAGAGCAAATAGGCATTTAAGTTAATTGCAGATTTAAATAATGTCTTGATTTAAGCTCTCAATGACTAGTAATATCCTTCACAATCCGTTGTAGAAATTTATCTCATTTATAGTATGCCTTTAGACGAACAACCCACTTTACAAACTATCGCTGATATGACCGGCCTTTCACGCAGCACGGTCAGCCGTGCACTTAGAAATGACCCGATGCAGAGTGAAGCAACGTGTAAGCGGGTTCAAAAAGTAGCTGAAGAGATAAATTACCGCCCAAGCCCCATGGTAAGTGCATTAATGACCCAGCTTAAGCGACAACGAAAAACCTCTTCTACCAGCACTCTGGCAATGGTCAATACGTCCAAAGAGAAAGATGACTGGAAACGCTGGCGTACGATAAAACCCTTTGTTGATGGCTGCAAAAAGCAGGCAGAAAACTCTCTCTATAAAATTGATGATTTCTGGCTCTATGAACCTGGAATGACTTCGAAACGTCTCAATGCTATTTTACATGCGCGGGGTATTATGGGCCTAATCGTGATCCCTCTTCTCAAGATGAATGCTCACTTAGACCTTGATATCAGCAACTTTGCTTGTGCGACAGCTGGTTATTCGATTAAGAGCCCTAATATGCATCGAGCCGCCCGCGATTTTTCGCGAGACATTAAGGAGGCGCTTGCCATAATATCCCATCGAAATTATCAACGAGCAGGCTTGGTAATACCATCTCACATAGAATACTCCAACGATTATCATTGGTCAGCTGGCTATCTGACCTATCAGCAAAGTTTAGAAGAAAAAGATAGACTCTCTATTCTGCTTTGTGCCTCGTTTCATGATGAAAGTGGACTCGAAAAAGCTTACTTGGAGTTTCAGAAGTGGTTTCATAAGAACAAGCCCGATGTTATTATCAGCTACGGCGACTATGTTCCTGCTTTTTTAGAAAGGATGGGACTTAATATTCCTGATCATGTCGCTTATGTAGATTTAGTTGTTTCCAGCAAAGACAGTAAGAATACTGGACTCTATTTAGACTTCCAGCATGTCGGAGCAGCCGCAGTAGATATGGTGATTGGACAGATCAATCGCAATCAATTTGGCGAACCGGATTATGCAAAACTCACTCTGATCCATGGTAAATGGCATGAAGGTAGTACACTACGATCTGAATGAAACCCACGCTGTCTGGCAACGCCACTCCCGTTTGGGTGAGGGACCTATATGGTGGAATAATCAACTCTATTGGGTAGATATTCTCGCAGGAGAACTCCTTGGATTTGAGCCTTCCAGTGGAAAAAAACAATGCTGGCAGGCCGGGCAAATGATTGGCACGGTGGTTCCTTGCAAGACGGGAAGATTATTACTGGCGACGGAATCGGGATTGATGACTTTCTATCCCGAAAATCAAACCTTTAAGATTGAGGAGAGCCCCGTCAGCAAGCACATAAAAGGCCGTTTTAACGACGGCAAGTGTGATCCGCTGGGGAATCTTTTTGCCGGTACTATAGTCTCGAACAAAGGTGCCAGTTTATACCGTATTAATCAAAATTTTGATTACACAGAACTACTGAGTGGAGTAACCGTCTCCAATGGTCTTGCGTGGTACAGCAGCTTCTTTTATTACATCGACACCCAGACACAGCGGGTGGATGTATTTGATTACGACATCGATCGGGGTGATATTAAAAATCAAAGAATTGCTTTCTCTCTGGAGGCTTTTGAAGGGTATCCGGATGGTATGACCATAGATAGTGATGGAAACCTTTGGATTGCATTCTACGACGGTCAATGCGTGCGCTGTTTTGAGCGTGAATCCGGAATTTGCTTATGCAAAATCTCACTCCCTGTACCCAGAGTAACCGCCTGTTGGTTTGGTGGCGATGTTCTCAATGATTTGTATATAACGACCGCCAGGGAGGGATTGTCTAAAGAGGAGCTTGAGAAATATCCGTTTAGTGGCAGCCTATTTAAAATTACCTTACCTTATCGCGGATTGCCTACGAATTCCTTTGGTCGTTAAACCCACATCGCCCCGGATATATTTAATTCACATCCGGTTACGTGTGTAGCCTCATCACTGGCGAGATAAATCACCCCGGATGCAATCTCCTCAGGCTTTTCCAAGCGTCCCATAGGTAATCGAGAGGCAAATTCATTTTCAATATCTTCAGAGGTAGTCTTCCTAAGCGATAATTCCCCACGAGTAGCCACCCACCCTACTGTTATCCAATTCGACCTAATCTGGTCCGAAGCCAATGAACGAGCCATATGCTTGGTAAATGTGAGTAAAGCACCCTTGGAACTGACATAAGCCAAGCGTTCCATTTGGGAAGAAGCGGCTTTATAAATGGTAGTCGTACCAATATTAATAATGCAGCCTGATCTTTGCCTTTTGAAATGAGGGATAATGCGCTGACAACAGAGCATCGGGCCCCGAATATTGGTCGCAAAAACACTATCCCACTCTTGCGGTTGTAATTTTTCAAAATCAAATTCACCCAGATGAGCTGCATTGTTGATTAGAATATCCACTTTGCCGAAGTGATTAATCGATTCGTCAATAAGCCTGTGACAGTCTTCAGGAATCGATACATCCGCCTTTATAAAATGACTTTTACCCCCAGAATCCAGAATACCATTCGTAATCACCTTACCTACGGATTCATTTCTCCCGGATATAACGACACTCGCTCCTTCTTTAGCCATCTTAGCAGCCATTACCTCACCCATTTCACCCGTCGAACCTGTGATAATAGCTACTTTTCCGGCAAGTCGTTTAGTTTCCATCTGCGAATTATGTATATTTATTTATCTGTTTAACTATCGCATAAAGAGACCACCATTGATATCAATCGTCTCTCCAGTAATAAATGGGTTTTTGACTAAAAATTCAATTGTAGACGCCACATCTTCCGCTTTGCCGAGCGCTTTAAGTGGAGTTTTTTCCGCAAAGTCTTTCATTTTTTCAGGTGAAGTAACTTTCGAATGAAACGGTGTGTCGATGACACCGGGAGAAACCGCATTTACCCGTATTTTGGGCCCGAGATGCGCCGCCGCACCCCGAGTAAAGGAATCAATAGCCCCTTTCGCTGCTCCATATACAACCGCCCTGGGAGCGCCATGGCGCATCGCGATTGAAGTCAGGAAAATTATACATGGCCTATCGCCTTTGTGTAATAAAGGAATACACAACTTGGACATCATGAATGCGGAGTAAACATTGACGGCGAATGTCCTTTCCAAGTGCGCCCAGTCAAAAGAGTCGACAGCTTTGGTTTCGAGCAACGCACCTGCATTATTGACCAGCACCTCAAGTGCATCCGTTTGGGATGTAGCTTCAGCGTGCAATGTGTTACAGCCTTCTTCAGTCGAAAGATCTGCCTGCACGGTTGTAGCTTCACCCCCGGCGGCCCGAATCTTTCCGGCTACCTTTTCAACCTGTTCTTTATCTGTATTGTAGTGAGCAATAATAGAATATTGCTTACTCAACAAAATGGCAGTTTCGGCACCAATGCCTTTACTGGCACCGGTTATCAGAGCTACTTTCTTATTCATTTTATGAAATATCTGAGGTCGAATCCTGACCTTTCAGGAAGCTATTATGCAGAAAAGATCGGAAGGCGATCTCGCTTTTTCCACATACCCCGGGTAAAATCGGGAATATCCACGGGCTTGCTTCGGTTGCGTGCAGATTCCTCAGAAGTTTCCATAATGGAGCTCCAGGCAGCAGTATCGTAGACATCAATATCAGGATATTCACCCCGGTTCATGGATTTGATGAGGCGGTACATCATTACATAATCTCCCCCACCATGACCACTGTTTGCAGCTATGTCTGCAACTTTCGCCCAAACTGGGTGTTCGTAGTCAGCATAATAGTTAGCGAGCGGTTCCCACTCGCGCCTCGGAGTTCGTAGCCTTTCGCGTCGTCCTGTCTTCGGGTCTACCAATCCGCGAGGGGCAGACCAGTCTCCCGGACTGTGGTCTCCAATGTGTACTCGCTTCTCAGTATGCTCATAAATACCGTTACTAGCTTGTAGACGGAAATAGTGACGATAGGGACGGGGCAATCGAGTATCGTGGATCAGTGATAAGCATTTACCATTCTTGGTAGCTATCATGGAATTACTGACGTCTGCCATTTGAGGTGGGTTTTTAACGAATTGATGATCATCCCCAAAGTAGCGTTCGGTATAGATTTTATAGGCTTTCCCCCAAACTCCCATAGAAACGACGTAATCGAAAGCATCCCCACGGTTAATACCCATCCATTGAGCTGAGGGTCCTGCAAAGTGACTTGCATACACATTACCCCAGTGGCCCATTACGCCTTTGCCTGAGAATGATAAAGAGCCGTCACTATTGAAGTTATAGTAAAGCGACTCTTTCTGGTAACCTGCGTAAACATGCAGTGGATCACCAAACAAACCCTGCTCGATCATGTTGTAAACAGCCATAATCTCACGGAAATAGCAATAATTCTCAAGGCACATGCAATGAGCGCCGCTTTTTTCAGAGAGTTCTGTCAATTCCCAGCATTCATCCAGCCTTTGTACGCCAGGAACTTCCATAGAGTTATGAATACCGGCTTTCAGGCTATCGACAGCCATGGGGTGATGCCATTCCCAGGGAGTCATAATCAAAACGAGGTCTAGATCACCACGTTCAAGCATTCGGCGGTAGTCATACTCACCCTTTGCATAGCCGTCAGGACGGTCGAACCCGGCGGCCACGGTAGCATCCTGGGTTCTTTTTACGCGGGCCTCGTATAAATCACAAACTGCAACTATCTGTACATTAGGCACTTGCAATAAATTTCTTACCAGGTTAAACCCCCGGTTACCGACACCAATAACACCCACACGGACATTATCGACTGCCGTAAAGCTGCCAAGCTTACCTCCACCAACGGCCGGGGCTGCTGTTAGCCGAGATGATTTATTTAGCACACTGATCGCAGCGCTGCCTATAGCTGCCTTTCTTACAAAATCACGTCTATTCATATCTTTAAACTATTCTGATAACACGCAGAAAATCGGTTTCACTATTAATAGATAGGAGATTTTGAGAATTGTTAGGAATTCTTAAATGCAACTCGTTGTAATCAATCAAAGAGGTGGACCCCCTTGAGTCTTTTTGAGAATCTTCTCACGAATGATCTCAAAGTGCTCAGCATCCCCATTGAGTCGGGGATCCCCGTTTGCTTTCAGCGTAGCTTCCATGGTTCTTTCGAGTTCTTTCACGACCTGATTGTATTCATCCAGATAAGCTAGATTATTAACCTGATCTGGATCTTTTTCCACATCATAGAGTTCGTACATGGGACGTTTTTCGAAACTTAACAAAAAGGGTTCCGGATACTTTTCCCGCAATTTGTAAATCGCAGTTTTAGTCGGACTGCCATCCACATAGCCATAGCCCCCCACTGGACCGTTACGCGGCCAGGTAACTCCGGGATGTGGACCTGCAGGGGGATGATCCGGCTCATAGTTTTTAATAAACAGATACTCGCTGTTTCGATAAGTGCGTGAGGGGTAGTCAGGACCCCCGCTGCGAATACCCCCATGACGCTCTAATCCCGCGATAACATGGTCCCGCGTGGGGTCGATCCAGCCGGACTTAGATGAAAACAGTTGCTTATGCATGCTTTTACCCAGCATGTCCTCCGGCACATCCACTCCCGCAATTTCTAAAAGTGTCGGGGCAAGATCATATAAAATGACAAAATCGGTGACTTTTCGGCTGGGTTGAATTTCCTGGGGCCATTTTATGGCTAAGGGCACTCGCAAACCGGCATCGTAAACGGTGGTTTTGGCCCTTGGAAATGCCATACCATGGTCACTGGTAATGATCACCACGGTATTGTCGAGCTCTCCGTAAAGCTCCAGAAGATCGAGCATTTCTCCCAAATGTCGATCATACCATTGAATTTCGAATCCATAATCCAATAAGTCATTTCTTACCTCTTGGACATCTGGAAAATAAGCTGGAACGCGGACCTTATCAATATCCATGCCCATTCGCTTCCCTATTCCGTATTCTAAAATACGGTGAGGCTCTGAAGGACCAAACCAAAAGTAGAAGGGTTGATTCTCCTCCCGTTCGTTAAGAAACTCCTGAAAATTGCCTGCATAATCTATGCTGCTGAGCCCATTGGAGGGTGGTGTGAGTCGCTTATCATTATATATTTTGCCCGCCCCGTTTTCCATGTCCTCAAATACAAATTGGCCCGGACCCCATACTTTACCAGTACTACCGATCTTATAGCCGGAATCCCTGAGCAATTTTGGGAATGGAATCATGTGATCCTGCCAAAACCCATGATTCATGGAAACACTCTCAGTGAGGTAAAAAGGTTTACCCAATAAAATGGATGCCCGGGATGGTGAACAGGATGGAGCCGAGGCGAATGCATGTTCAAATAAAACCCCTTCATTTGCTATCCGGTCAAAAGCAGGCGTATTCACAAATTCGGCTCCCAGTATTGATACATCCGGGTAGCTATGGTCATCTGCAACCACCATGAGAATATTGGGGCGCTTACTTCCGTTTGCCCCTGAGATAAATAAGGTTAAACAAGCTGCAAGACAGCCTGTAATGCGTATAAATCGTTCTGCAACTGACGGGCGGCAACTCCCCATTTTTCCTGAATGTCTCATATTTTTTAATCCTACTTGGTTTATCCGCTAATCATAAGTCTTTTGCTAAGAGCAGCTTAAGGCATAAATTCTATCAGCACTTCGGTGCACCACCCCAACTGTCTGCCAAATATTCGAATACAGCTTGGGTATCGCATGCTGTGAAGCGGTGCAGTTATTGGAGCGGCTAGCATAGTCTATCCCTGAAACTTAATCCAAGTCATCAAAGTTCCTAAAAATAAGTAAAACAAACCACACAAAATGACTGCAAACCGTTGCAAGTAACCAGGTTTGATCTCTTTAGGCAAAAGTGTTAGATTCACATAGAGAGTGTGAAAGCTGATAAATCCCAATGCAAAGTTCGATGCAGTACCAAATAATAACAATAACTGAACCGGGCTACCGAATGAAAGTCCGGCAAAAGTAAACAAGGCCTTGATAAGCAGGATTATTAAATAGAGTTTTTTGACTTCGCTCAGTTCCCACTTGCGTATACCGGGTACCGCTGTCCAGAAAGTATCCACCCAACGCCTAATGGTGGAATCAACCCCAACAGTCGTCGAGGGCACGAGAATCAGAAATCCGCAAATCATAAGCAAATACCAATATATGATACCCAACCACCCCCCGAGTGTATCCCTCACAGCATCGGCCACAAGACCCGCAATCAACCAGTCCGAATTTTCTACAGAGGTGCCGCGCAAAAATTCAATGGATAACATACTGGGGAGTATGATTCCTAGAATCGAAGCAGGCATATAGAGCATATACTGATCGAACTGCACTCGCTTTACCCAGCCTTTCCAATGCAATAGACTCTTTTGAGTAATCCTAAATACGGATCCCACATGCGAGAGTTTTATTCCACGCCCACCAATCATACTAGGTATGGCGCCTACTTTTGATCCCATGCCCCAGCCTTCGTCACGTGTATAATTACTGACTGCCATTTGGCTCATGCCTCCCCATCCCGCTACGGCAGCAAATGCCGTCATCAGAGCAATTGCCTGCCAATTTAACGGTGGGATGGATTGTCCGCTAGAGAGAGATGTAACGATATTATAAACTTCTCCATTGCCTTGGGGGAGGTTACCAAACTGAAACAAACCCCAAAAGATTTGCCACCAGGTATCCCAGGAGGAATAAAAAACTGCCAGTGAACCCAAAACACTTATCACCACTATCAGCTTAATATTCATCAATATCTTGAGCGAGCGATAAACCTTCCCCCCAATGAATAAGGGTATCAAGAGGATTATCCAAATAAAGTAACTGGTGATTTGGAGAGTCTTGGCATCTTGCTGCGGATCAGGCATTTCACCGGTGCCCAGCGCGATAATGGGTGCTGCAGCGCTGGCGACCTTAAACTGGAAAAAGCTGCCCGCATCAAAAAGCATGTAAAAAGTGATCCAAAATACAGGTCCCAGCCAAGTACGCAGAAACCCAGTCATAATAGGCTCACCCGTATAGAGTGCGTAGCGGCTCGCCTCGATATTAAAGGCCACCTGAAGTAGAATACTTAGAGTTGCAACCCAAAGTAAAGCGCCTCCATATTGAGCAGTGAGCACAGGCCCCAGCAACCATTCACCCCCACCAATCGCTGCTGCCCCCATAAGGAGACCCGGACCGATCATTTTGAGCACGTTGCCGGGTCGTATGCTTGGTGGCTCGGGTAGTTCATCCAGATTCCACTGAGGCATTTTACAAGAGCCCGGATGAGGCGCACCCGTGCCCTTATTTAACTTTCGAAGCGATTGTTCCGGATTGTCCACGCTTTTATTAAAACGAATATAGCCCCTACTTTGAAGCAGGGGCTATGTTAGAGAAGGAATTACGGATTAGAAACTGAATGTATTGGTAATGAAGAATTCCTGAGGGTTTGGATTTCTAACGACTGCTACGTTTCCATCAGGATTGATAACCACCGGTATGTAGTCATCGTCCCCGATTAGATTGCGGACATTGAGTTGGATTTTCCAATCTATCTTATCTGTTATCTTACGTTTATAACTGATCCACGCATCGATATTTGATTCTGCCTCACCCAAAAATGGATTATTAACATCAGGAATGGCAGCTCCGTCTACGATAATATTTGGGTATCCAACTGCAGACTCACCCTGCCAGCGCAATGAACCTCCGACGCCAAGGCCCTCGAATTTTCCTTGAATGAACTCATAGTTGGTGATTAAATTATAACGCCATTCACGGAGTTCCTGAACTTTTGCATTATCAAAGGCAAGCGCACTCCGGATCGCAGGCACGTTGATCCCATCGAAACGTGAGCGATAAGTAATGTCGGGAGCCAGAGGATAATCCAGAAAATCAAGCAATGGCGAAGCCAAAAGTGCTGTCTGCACATCCTCAAAAACCTCGCGCAGTGCGGGCGCAGTATTCGACTGCATGGCCTCCTGTTGCGCAACGTTCAGGGCAAGACGCCAGTGGGGCTTGATGTTCCAGGTCAGGTCGATTTCAAAACCCTCGGAGGTGGTGTCTCTTGTAACCGACTGCCCGGGATTGGGCTCCGACAAAATTTCGATATTGGTCGGATCCGAGCTATCCACACGGAGATTGCGAAATGCCATAACACGATCCGGTGTCCATGAGATAATCTCATTAAACACTTCCTCGTACGATGAATACGGGAATGTCATTCCTGCGGGTGTAACGTTAGCCACTGCCTCGGCAAAACTGATCGTTTCGGCAGCTTCTGTCCAACGTCTGAGCCACCAAGTGATACCTCCAGCGCCTGCACTGTAGGCATTGGCATCACCACTTACTGTGTGGGTTGTTCCAGTGCTGATCGTCTCATACCAGTTGAATCGAGCAACCAATTTATTGTCGAAAAGAGAAACACTAAACCCATATTCCTCGGTTTCACCCACAGGGGGCGGTAGGACTTCGCCATATATATTGCGACGAGCAGTCGAAAGATCGAAGTTTTCAGACTCACCCCAATGGAAACTTAATCCCGTAGAGTCCGGCAAGTAGTTATCCGGAATGTGCAAAACGGCACTTGCAGTGCGGGTCACACGGCTTTCTATCCCCGGAACCTCTTCATCCTGATATTGTGCAAAATCGGGATTAGTACCGCCGCCAAGTCCAGGTAAACGATTATCAAAACCCATTGCCTGAGCCTGCGCACGTGTAATATTATCGAACCGGGAAGGGTCGTCTTCGCGGTAGCCATAGAGCAGCACCAGGTGATCTTTGAGTAATCTGCCCTGCCAACTTAATACCCAGGTGCTAATCTCGGTTTTGTTACGACCAACGCCATTCCAATAGCGCTGGGTAGAGTAATCATATTGCTGCGCTGAACCCACTCCTGCCGGCTCATTACTCCAGTTGTTCGCAATGAAGCCCACACCCGGCTCATTAATAATCTGCACATTCATGCGTTGAATCTGAAGCTGATCCGGTGAACTCATGTTAAGTGCTGAAGGCCCGAGATAAACCCGTTGGCGAACTCTACGATCCCATGCGTTTCCGTCTCGGTGTGCGATATCAGGATCAGCTCCGGTGGACCAATACAAACTCCAGTCAGTATTGTGATTTTCAACCGATTGTTCGTTCAGGAACGCGGTAAATGTATGCTCACCCAGCCAACCACCGAGTTTATCGAAATGCTCTTCAAGATCGATATTGTAGAAAGCAGTCGCACGATAGGCTTCTCTTTCGGTAGTACGGGTGACATTCATGTCTGACGAACCCACATCACGGGAGATCATCATGGGTCTGCCAAAGTTGGGGTTAACGTCACCATTAGCATAGTGGGTTGTCAAATCTAGGTATACATCATATTGTCCGGTGTCACCATTCACTTCTTGAGAGTTAAAGGGCAAATAACCGTATCGCTGAAAGCGTTGTTGATCGAAGCCTAATTCTATACCCAAATTGTTTTCGAAGAAGGTCTGCTCAATGACTGCATTGTAAGCTTCAAACTTCTTGGAAACAAAATTAGTATTTCCCGTTATGAGCCCTTTGGTATTATCCCAGACATCTCTGTTCATGATCACCGGAACAGTAAAATTGGGAATCGTCTGCCCATTGCGCTGACTGGCAAAAAATGACTGGCTCACCAATTCGCGCATACGCCTGTTAAATCCCAAGTCAGTGCGCGTCCTTGGATCCCCATTTCGAGTACCCAGTTGGTAGACAACCATATTGTTCTGATCATTAGGATCCTGGAATCGGATACCGACATCCCAGTTTCCGGGAGTATCCCCCGCAATAGGAATATTGCTGAAAGGATCGAGTCCCAGCCTAGAGTCAATCACCATTTGGGGGGACCATGAAGTCAATCCGATCTCAGGATGATAACGGGGATAATCAGCTGGATCAGCCACCCAATCTTTAACCAAACTAGGATCCAATTGTGATGCCTGAGGATGCCAGAACGGAACTTGCACTCCAGGAACTTTAGTTAATTCAATCGCGTCAGGGAGTTCCCACCATGATGTAAAGCTGTCTCCGGGAGGAAAGATATTGGGAGGGGTGCCCTCAATTTCACCGATTTCTGCCGATCCCCTGATTTTAAGCGGACCCATATTCGAGTTGTCTTCATTTCTCAGGATAATCCCTTCAAAAGCCATATAGATACGTCTGTCGCGTTCGTATGCTGGTTCCTGTTGATAGTTAAACTCTTCATGCAACGTGGCTAGACGAATGGCTAAACGATCCTCAACTAATACGTGATGAAAATCCGCATTTAAGCGCAGGCTGTTTCGCTCGCCTATACGAGCACTGACACTACCAAAGTTGTTGCCATCAGCAAAAGCCTGCAACGTGGAATTGTTAATAATACCTCCTGGCTCACCAATACCAAACAACAGGGAGTTCGCCCCACGACTGATATCCACCCGATTGGTATTATAGGAGTCGAATGGGATATTCGTAATGTAAAAATTCCGGGTTAACGTAGCACTGGAGAGGCCCCGAATCCGTTGCGAATTTTCAGAATCCAGACGCTGAGTATCCTGAGTTGCACGATTATTATGATTGCGGCCCAGACCATCCGAAAAGTTGCCCTGGACACCTCCTACTTCAGTTCCCAGCGTGTAACTGAGAATAGTGGCGGCATCAACAGCGCCGGTATCTTCAAATAGTTCAGGCGTCACTACCGAGATCGCAGACCCCAGGTCTCTCAGATCAGTCCGTAAGCGAGTACCGGCAAGTGTCGAGGTTGCCTGATACCCGATAGTATCATCTGCGGTAACAATAAAGGGCGACATTACGAGAACATCCTCATCTTCTTCCTGTGCATTTGCAAAAAAGATGGGGCAGGAGAAAAGAAGTAGCATGATCGCTGCCTTTACTTCTCTCAAGTCAATCAGTTCAGGGGTATAATTTAGTAACTTATTCATAGAAACCAGAATTAGAGTTGTAGGTATCTTTTTTAACGTAAGCTAATCTCAAAAGTTGAAACTATCCTTTTGTTAAGTGGGTAAGATACTTGTTTAACCAAATAATGGATTTCTAGATCAAGGTCACCATCCATTCGTTTCACAACCCGTTGCAGACTCTTGAGCTATACTTGCTATCTCAACAATCATGCCTTATTCATTTACCAAGATCATGACGGTTCAATACTTACAAATAGATGCTCGCGATAACGTGGCAGTAGCGCTACAAACCTTACATCCGAATAAAGACCATCAAAATGGACTCCCTCGTATTCGTGAACCCATACCTGCCAAGCATAAGTTTAGCTTAGTCGATATCCCTAAGGGTGCTGCAATATTTATGTATGGTTCAACAGTAGGTGTTGCGTCTGAAAATCTCACCGCGGGAACCCTATTAACAACAGAGAATACTGAACATGAGATAGAACCGTTTGGGGTGAGTCGCCGTCAGTTCTCTGCAGATTGGCAATCGCCAGATGTCAGCTCCCTGTCTCATAGAACATTTTTGGGCTACCCTCGAACAAATGGCCAGTACGGAACCGCAAATTACTGGCTGGTTATACCTCTTGTGTTTTGTGAGAATCGGAATGTCCTGGCCCTTAAGGATGCCTTCGAGGATGCATTTGGGGTGAGTCAGGGCAACCCCTACTCTAAACTTTTTAAGGATATGATCAGCCTGCACAAAAGGGGTGCACCGATGGAGGAAATTCTTGCCTTGAAGTTACCTAAAGAAGAAAAACAAAGGCACAGCCCCTTTAAAAATGTAGATGGCGTGAAATTCCTAATTCACGGACAGGGCTGTGGCGGCACCCGGCAGGATTCAGATGCCCTATGCGGGCTTCTTGCAGGCTATATTACCCACCCCAATGTAGGAGGCGTTACCGTATTAAGCCTGGGGTGCCAAAATGCTGAAGTGAAAACCCTGGAGTCTGAGATTGCCAAACGCGATCCGAACTTCAACAAGCCCTATGAGATATTTGAGCAACAGAGGTATGGCTCGGAAAAAAATATGCTCGCTGCAGCTACCCGGCAGATTTTTAGCGGACTGGATCAAATAAGTAAAATAGCACGTGGACCTGCCCCACTCTCTGCCTTAACCATAGGTCTTGAATGTGGCGGCTCCGATGGATTCTCAGGCATTTCCGCCAATCCACTCCTCGGGCTCGTATCCGACAAACTCACCGCATTGGATGGTCGTGTGATATTGGCCGAATTCCCAGAACTTTGCGGGGTTGAGCAATCCATAATCAATCGATGTATAAACACCGCCAGCGCAGAAAAATTCGAACATCTGATGAAACTCTATTCCCGGCGGGCACAAGAAGCCGGCTCCGGATTTGATATGAACCCATCTCCCGGTAATATAAGGGATGGACTGATCACAGATGCCATGAAATCAGCTGGAGCAGCGCGCAAAGGCGGTAGCTCCCCCATTGTAGATGTGCTGGATTATCCGGAATGGATTACTCAAAATGGGCTGAATCTGCTATGCACCCCGGGAGGTGACGTAGAATCTACAACCGCTATGACCGGTGCCGGAGCAAATCTTATATTATTCACGACGGGCCTTGGCACTCCTACAGGAAATGTCATTGCTCCTACAATAAAAGTTTCCAGTAACACAAAACTGGCCCAGTCCATGCCTGACATAATTGATTTTGATGCAGGTCCAATCATTAAGGGTAACCAAACCATCGAAGAAATGGGGAATCAACTTATTGGCTTGATTGTTGAGGTTGCCAGCGGGCATAGAGATACCCGTGCTACCCGGCTAGGCCAAGATGATTTTCTACCCTGGAAACGCGGTATTTCACTATAGATTAACATCAAATTGCACCTAATAAAACGCTAAATTTTGGATTTGGCGCTATGAACGACTTGCTTGCATACGTATCTCTTGGTGGAGACGAACCAATGCTTCTATTACGACTATTTAACTTCTTCTAGAGCTCTTTGGAAGTGTTCAAATCCTGGATAATGATCCAGATTAGTCGGCCAGATGTCGTAAAATTAAAGCTGAAATGTCCAAATCTCGTAGTTTTCAACGGTTTTGAGATGGTATTTCATAGTGATTTCAAGAGCTATGGATGTATTCCGAATAGTGTATCAATAATCATCTAGCTTTATCTTAGAAAGAGCTGGAATCGAACCAAATATGCATAAACCTTTACTTCTTGATAACCAGTCAGTTAACGATAACCCTTATCCTATGGGGCACTAAAGAGGGTTCATTCTGCTGGCAACTGATTACCCCTTCTTGGCATTAGAGAAAAAAGGTGGCATCCACCATCACCTGAAGCTGAGGAAGCCATAACCTAATTCGACCCACAATAATGAATTTTGGCGTTAAACGGAACGACGGATGAAACAGTTTGCACTGTTTGGCTGGCCAGTGCATATCAAATTAAAAGGGGCGCTTTGTTTTGTATTTCCCAGAAGTTTGCAAAAATATCCGGAGGTCTGTGTAATGACCTCCGGATATTGTAAAACAGGAATTCACTATAGAAAATTAGAATGAGAAGGTGTTACGAATTTCCCAAACAAGTGGAACCGGGATGCGGAACGCTGTAATGCGGCCATCAGGATTCGCACTTACTGGGATGAGCTCATCATCATTGAGCAAGTTACGCACATTTAGTTGGACTTTCCAGTTCACCTTAGAGTCCAAAAGCTCGCGGGTGTAGCCTACCCACATATCCAGTCGGAGAGTGTCCTCACCCTGTATAGGCTTTGTAGGATCCAGCGTTATATCCCCAAAAGCGGTTTCCCCCATCTCATAACCAATAGTGGGGGCAGATACCCAACGCACCGCACCCCCTACATTGACGCCTGCTAAAGGTCCATCAATGAAAGCATAGTTGGTGATTGCATTCCATTTCCAGTCTCTTAACTCGTTGGTTTTCTGTCCATTGAGTGCTTCAACCGCTGTGAGTGGAGCGTCTAGAAAATTACTGAACGATTCACCCAGCGTATTGTTTTCCAGCCATTGCACTGTGGAGTAGATACCTCCCGGCGCAAGCGCATCAGCGATAGATATATCCCCCTCGCCATCCCCATTCGTGTCGTAGATCAGTGCATTATCAAGCCATTCCCTGAAGCTTCCACCAGCTTCGGAAATGACCGCCTCCTGCTGGGAAGCATTAATGAGGAAACGCCAGTTAGGCAATGGATTGTAAACGACTTCGAGCTCAAAACCTTCTGAGCTAATATCACGAGTAAATGCAAATGTCGGGTCACCCGTAACGCGGAAACCCGTCTGCTCATCAAACGTAAAGTCATAACGATCTGCATAGTCCTGATCGACTCCGTAATAAACGAAGTCCGTCACACCATCCATGTTGCTATCTACGAGTACATTACCGTTTTCGAAGGTCTGCCCAGGCAGGCTACCCGCAAGACTGTTCTCCAGGATAGTTCCATGTCGGTTGATTATGTTAGTGTTGCCAGCAGTAACACCTCCGCCACCTACATATCGTTGGTCTGTTTCATACCAAGTCGCTCGCAGGGACAACTTATCGTCGAACATTCTTAGAGTGAACCCATAGTCTGTAGTTTCACCCGTGGGTGAGGGTATTGAGCGCTCAAAAGAATCGGTGCGCGGTGCAGTAGGTTGGAAATTGCTGGATTCGGTGTAATTAACTGCGAATCCTGAAATAAGACCACCATCGTTAAACATCTCATCAGGTGCCTTTAAAACAAAGCCCCAGGTAACAGTCTCCTCACTGCCCGTTAAAATATTAGATTCAGGTATGTCATCCAGGTTAAAAACCGTAGGATCAATGATGCGTGCCCCCAAATCATCTAGCGGGGCGTTGCCATTATTCCTAAAGTCAAAATCATCCTGCCTCCAGGTAACTGTTGTGACTAGGTTTTCACTTAGCAAGTAACTTTGCAGCACTACTGCGTAGGATTCCACTTCATTGCTCGCTATCCGTGCTCCACTGATCAAATCTCCCACTATATCCAGTGATGCATTGGCCCACTCAGCTGGAGTTTGAGCCGTAGGTCTATTGGGGAATAGTCGATATTGCCCACTCGTAGCTTTTTCAGGTGTTGGCAACTGCAATGCTTGAATTCTCGGAATATTCGCCCCTGCCGGAGTATCTAAATCAGCCAACGAAGGCCCCAGGTAATGAATGGAACCAATCCAGCCTCCCTGATTGCTTAGTGGGTTGCTGTTGTTTCCGTATTGATAATCGATCGCGCCAGATAAATTACTGTTATAATCCAAGCTGTCAGTGGTTTGTTTGGAATAAAGACCGGTAATGAGGTGCCTTCCCAACCACCTGGTAAAATTATCCTTTTCAGAAAAATCAAGCTCACCAAAAAATGTGAAACGGATATTTTCACGCTCTACCTTACGCATACCTTGTGTGGGCTGAGTTGCGATATAGGGTCGCCCAAAGTTAGGATTAGGAGTGCCGTCCATCAGCACGGTATTGATGTCAATGCCCAATCCGGAGCGAGGACCCTCTGTTAGTAGATTCACGTAGCCGTCTTCAAAGCTCTCTTCGGCTAACGCTAATTCAAAACCCGCCTTATTATTGAAAAAGAGCTGCTCTATGGAAGCATTGATAACATCAAAGTCAGCCATTTCCATTTTGTTAGGACCTTCGATCAAATTCTCTCGGAAGTTAAACATTGAATCGTCACTAACCAAAGGGCTATTGAAAAGGCCGTCGTAAGAGATGGCACCGGGATTATCTACCGTACCACGCCATTCGCGTAGCGCCATAGTAAGTTGAGTAGGACCATCAAAACCCGAATTGGCAAAGGTGCCATCAGCCTTAAGCACACGATTTATCACACCCTGTCTGCCTATGATACCGGAGAGTGCATCACCGGGATTAGGGTTCGTATGATCTGGAAATATTAAGTGTGGGTTACGAAACAAATTTCCAACAATAAATATGCTCAGGCGCGTGTTGTCGGCAAAAGGGTCATTAGGATCGCTGATCGGTCCCCGCTGCCAATCTCTACTGCGACTCTGCGTGAAATTATTGATAGTCGGTTTCACAGGTAAATTTACGGTTCCAAGCACGTCATCAGTCCATGGGTGAAACCATGAGGTAATCAGATCAACAGGAGGCAAAGCCCGGGGGCGATTAGCGTCGACAGTGCCATCTTCAAAACTAACACGAACAGTCGTTGCGCCCCAGGTATTATCATCCGTGCCAATAAAATCGCGGCTGTAAGTTCCTGCTACGTAGATGCGCTCGGTGTCTTCAAAAGCAGGATCTTGTTCATATTTGCGATTATCCTGCACCGCAGCTACGCGTATAGCCAGCTGATTATCCAGCAACTCTACATTGCCATCGAATGACAGCCGGTTTGAACCAAAACTGCCAAAACGCGCCTCAATTTCGCCAAAAGTGTTAAATTCCGCCTGTTTAAGTGCGTAGTTAATAATACCTGATGGACTGCCAAGTCCAAAAAGAACAGCATTCGATCCACGATTAATCTCAACCCGTGCCAGATTGTAACTATCGAAAGGAATGCTTGAGATAAAATAATTGCGGGCGGTGTCCGCAGAGGTTAACCCCCTTATCCGATTACCTGCACCGGTAGTCCTGCGTTCTGCCTGATCGGAAGGGGTACGATTAGCATTACCGGTAATACTTAAGTTAGTAAAATTTCCACCAATGCCTGCGACCTCTGTGCCAGTAGTGTAAATTAAGAGGTTGTTGGCGTCTGTCGCACCTGTATCTTCAAGGAATTCTTCCGTAATTACAGATATCGTAGTAGCAATATCTTCGAGATTCGACTTTATGCGAGTTCCAGAGAGCGTAGATGTAGCGAGATAGCCGACATCCTCTGAGGTCTCAACTACAAATGGAGATAAAAAGAGGACATCCTCATCCAATTCTTCTTGTGCATTAATGGGACCTGCGACGACTGTAAACGCACTTACCAGCCCGGCAAGCCACTTGACTAGCCTGCGTTCGTTAGTATTGTTTTTCATTGATATGTTCTGTTTTGGGTTATTGTTGATAGGAGCCTTCGGGGTGCTACCCAAAGACTCTCCTGATAGTTCTGAATTTGCAGATTCAGAACGAAAGATCACATATACGCCTGATTCAGTATCTAAATTATAGCCTAATGAGGTGTTCGCTAGCATTGCTTCTAATGCCTCATTAGGCGTCATTTTTCCGGCTACATGATTCGTTTTTGTTTCACCGATTATCTGCGGATCAAAAATAACGCTTTGACCGCTTTGTTTGGAAAACGCGAATAGAGCTTCGCTTGCATTTTCCTCTTTTAAGTCGAATTCAAAGTTTCCCGGTTCAGTCGGCTTTGCGGCAAGCGTACTCTGCAACAACTCCATCAACGTGATCAGGAAACATCCCGCCAGCGTGAGGCCTCTTATAGGATTAACTGATGGTTTCTCATTCACAGTTAAGTCTAAACAGCTCAATGGGGTTCACTAAGACTAGATTGTTAATTATGGGGTTAATGAATTATTTTCTCACAATCGCATATACATTTGATTGAGATTCTTTTTTGTAGTGTAATCCTGTGTTTTTCAGCATTTTATCTAATGCTACGTTAGGATGCATTTTCCCTCTAACCGAATTCGTGGATATTCCCTCCAAATCACCACTGTTGAAGATAATCTCTATATTGGCCTGTAGCGCAAATTGCCTTAATGCAATACCGCTGTCTCCCGCACCTATATCAAACTCATAGCTTTGTTTATTAGAACAGCAAGTGAGTGCAAAAAGGCCAAAGATAATTAAGTAACTGAATCTAGGTACAACAACGTTCAAAACAAAGCTTCTCTACTTTTGGTTATCCAGGACTATGGTCTGGGGGTCTAACTGCTTCGCATCAATATTGAAATAAGAATCCAGCAAGCCGACAAAACCGACAACATTGTCAGACCAGATGACACTTGAAATACGAATAGACTCAAGAGATGGATCAGCGATTATAATCTCGATTTCATTTCTCGTATTGAGTTCGGCTATAATTTCAATGAGCGAAGCATTATCAAATTCAAGCAAGACTGGATGCCATTGCAATTCCTCCGCTAACTCCACTTCTTCAATAACCCCAACACTTACATCCATACTTTCACCCTGTATCTCAATATTGGCTCTATGGTGTGCCTCCAGTATTGATTCTCCAACTCCAGCGTTATCGGTATTTTGCATACTAACCGCAACAACACCTTCTGTGACTATCACATCTACAGACTCATCAGATAGCTTCACATTAAACTGAGTTCCCACAGCTCTTACATGCACACCTTTTACCTCAACTATAAATGGACGATTGATATCTTCTTCTATATTAAAACTTGCTTCGCCCTTGAGTAGCTGCACCAGTCTAATTTCCGCTGTGTATTCTACGGATACAACTGCCCCTCTATTTAAAATTGCTGAACTTCCATCATCAAATTGCTGCTTTTCAATTCGATTAAAAACTACAGATGTAGATTCTTTAGTTTGAGGGGTTTGCTTAGTATTTTCGAAAATGAAAAGGCCAATAAAGAGAAGCAAAGAAGCAGCCATCGCCACTATGCCTATCGACATAGTTATAGCATGCTTGCGATAAAAGGGTTTTATTTCGATTTCATCAAAAAGGTTTGAATTTACGGGAGCATGATCCGTTTTTTGCAGCCCAGCTAGACGATCAATCTCACCCCATGCCCAGGATTGCGTAATATAAGCCTGCCTGTTTTTGGGATCTTCGGTTAACCAATCCAAGAACTCGTCTTGTTGCTCAGCAGTAAGCCCGTATTCATGTTTTACTATCCACTCAGCAGCCGTCTGTTCCCTTGCTGTGTCACTCAAATCGGATCTATTTCCAGTATTTTTCATTTTAAAACTCCTTTACCCCATGCTCCTTTAAAAACTTCGCACATTTCCGCATGCCGATACAGCACTGTGAATCTACCGTAGACTTGGATATTCCCAATATGCTTGCCACCTCTTGCATAGAATACCCATAAATTTTCCTTAACGTGATCACTTGTCTGCATCGTTTCGGCAATGATTTGATCGCTCTTATCAAAATCTGAATCTCTTCGTTTCCAGAGATTTCTTCTAAAGGATTTCTTAACCCATCTACCTCCAAATTCGGATCCAATTCGGATACGCCATCTGGTCGCTCTATCTCTCGACGACGAAAACGATTCTTAAGAATATTCCCTGCTGTAACGAATAAATAAGAGCGCGGATTTGCAATAGGACCACAATTTCTGGCCTTCAGAAATTTAAAAAAAGCTTCTTGAATAACATCATCAATATCTTCAAGCCCGGGGTAACGCGCGATCAACCATGATCTCAAACTATTCTCATGCTGATATATGTCGTCGCAATCGGCTACTTTTTGATCTGTTCTTTTGTTAAACATTTCCAGCAAAATAGAATTATATTCGCTGGTGAGACACTCGCGATGACAAAATACCCCAAAAATGATTTTCCTTTTTTATTCCCAAAGAGATAGTGGTATAAAAAGCACCTAGCACTCTTAAGGACAGTATGAAGATTCAAAGATGAGAGGCACTTATGTATAACTACAGACACTGGGATCAAACCAGTAACCGAAAATTATTTTATTTCCACAAACGCTTTTTGGAAGTGCTCGAATTCAGGGCTTAAGAAGTTCTCCAGTTTCGCGAAGCAGGTTGCTCTTTTGACGAGGCGTTCGATAGCTGCGATATGTTCATCATAGTAAAAACCGATGCTTGTAAGGAGTTTGATAACGCGTGGGTCGTTGCCTTGGTAGAGGTGCTTAACGATGGCTTTGATATCCAGTTTGGCAGGAAGTATGTCCAACTTTCTGGCCACCGTTTATCTTTATAACCCGCTGATTTCAGGGTATCTCACCGCACTTGTGACAACTCGCCGACGAAGGTGTATAGTTTAAGGGCAGTATGGCGGAGAGGGGGGGATTCGAACCCCCGGTGGAGTTGCCCCCACACTTCCTTTCCAGGGAAGCACAATCGTCCACTCTGTCACCTCTCCAAACGTATTAAAACCGTTATAGATGACAGAGGCTTGATTACGGGTCAATGAGAATCAGCGTTTAGGGAATCAACCGCCGAAGAGGCCTTGAAGATTGGGTATTTGCAGACTTTGAGGTTCTCCCTTTATCTCGGAAAACGCCCCGGATTTTCCGTATTCCATAAGCTGCGCAGTGGAGGTAGTGATTTCACCATTGGTATCGATACGGCTTTCCGACTTTACCATACCAAAGGGTACTTCCTCGCTGACCCATTGCTTGGTCTCACTCTGCACATTGATCGTTTGAAACATGATCTTGGACTGCACTGATCCACTGCCTTCAATGACACGGGTTTTAAATTTTCCGCCTTCCACATTAACCGTCTCACTGCCGGTTTCTTCGAAATCGTAGTCTACTTTAATTCCCATGGCCTGCATGAGCATACTGCCCATCATTCCGCCCTGTTCGATTTTCATGGGGTCGGCATCGCCCGTCTGCATGATAATTTCCTTACCGAAACCCGTAAGATTGTTGATTACTTTGGATAGGTCGCCATTAAGCACATCCGCCTCTACGAGTACTTTTACAATGGAGCGATCTCCGGTCTTGGACACTTTTCCTTTGCGAACGTTATGATTCTGGATTACAAGTTCCATCCAGTAATGGTCTTTGCCTTCACGTTTCTCTTCACCGAGTAACGAGGTTTTAATTTCCTGCATGGTCTGACGGCCTTTTTCGTCGGTCATCATTTCCTGTCGTATTTGCCAGCTGCCCACCGGGGTGGATTTTTCGAAATTAATTTTGACCCCAAAGGCGCTGAATGTTGCTGCCAGGGAAATGAACAGTGTTAAGAATATGCGGTGGTATAGGTAAGTATATTGTTTCATAGTGATTTAGGTAAGGAATGTTTGTGGTTTAATATCAAAGGCGGTACCATACTGTCAATGCGTATAGCCAGGCTAAACCGTAAAGAAAAAATCAAACTGTGCTTTTCTGTTCGTTGACTTCTGCTCGAAAACTTTGCTACTCGTTTCAGAAATATGAAAATCGCATTGGGAACCGACCACGCAGGCTACCCTCTCAAAGAGGTCATCCGCCAATATTTGGGTGAAGAGCTTGGACACGAAGTTGAGGATTACGGCTGTTATTCACCTGAATCAGTCGACTATCCGGTCTATGTGCAGTATGCGGCAAAGCATGTTGCAGATGGCACCTGCGATCTGGGGGTAGTCTTTGGCGGCAGTGGGAATGGGGAAGCCATTGCCGCGAATAAGGTAAAGGGTATCCGCTGCGGACTTTGCTGGAGCCTAGACTCTGCACGCCTGGCCAAGGAACACAATAATGCCAACATCATCTCCATGGGAGCACGCCTGGTGGATGCTGAGCTTGCGAAACAGATCGTTAAGACCTGGCTGGATGCCACCTTCGAGGGTGGACGGCACAAGCGACGAATCGATCAACTGGACCACGATCTTCCACCCCCTCCCGAGTTCGCATAACATGCGCAAAGAATATCGGCTACTCGGTTGACATGCAATGCTCAGAGCGTCATTTTGGAAGTTTACGCAATTATTGATACATTGAAATGCAAGTACCGATTTTAAACGAAGAAGAGAAGGAAAACAAAGAATCCAAGGGCTTTCCCAGCGCTATACAGAAACAGTTTCTGAGTAAACGAAAGATTTTTCTATGGGGTGAAGTCTCGGATGATTCAGCCAAGGATATCACTGAGAAATTGCTCTACCTGGAATGGGAAAAAAGCGGAGAGCCGATCACCTTTTATATGAACACACCCGGGGGATCCATTACTGCGGGAATGGCTATCTATGATACCATGCAGCTCATTGAATCGCCGATCACCGTTGTGGTGACGGGTATGGCAGCGAGTATGGGCTCCATACTCCTGAGCGGCGCACCCAAAGGCAGCCGATTTCTTTATCCCTATGCACGGGTACTCATTCACCAGCCTTTGATTGCAGGACGTATGGTAGGGCCTGCTGTGGATATCAATATTCAGGCGCAGGAAATGGAGCGTATCCGCGATGAGCTAAACAAAATTCTGGCAAATGCTTCTGGCCAGCCCATTGAAAAGATTCAGCAGGATAGTGACCGCGACTTCTACATGAATGCTCAGGAGGCTATCGAGTACGGCCTAGCGGATAGCATCGTAGATCGGGTGATGTAATACCTGGCACACAAACATTCCTTTCATCATAACAATGGAACAAACACTCATACTACTAAAGCCGGACTGCCTTAAAAACAAAGTGGCCGGAAAAGTCATTGCCCGCATTGAGGATGCCGGATTTGAAATTGTGGCAACAAAGATGATCCAGCTGACCCCGGAGGTTTTGCGTGAGCATTATGCTCATGTGGCGGATAAGCCTTTCTATCCGGAAATTGAGGCCTTTATGAGCAGCCGCCCTGTCATCGGAATGGTGCTTAAGGGTGATGACGTCATTCAGAGATTCCGGGATTTACTGGGGCCTACGGATTCACGCAAGGCGGAAGCAGGCACCATACGCGGTGACTTTGGCACGGACATGATGATCAACGTAGTGCATGCGTCCGACGGACCTGAGACTGCAGTGATTGAAATCGAGCGTTTCTTCGAAGCCGGCGAAGTCTTTGATCTTTAGACAGGCATGAGCAGGCAGCTCGCATGGGCTGCGATCGCCAGGCCTTTCCCGATATCACCCACGCCTTCGTTGGTCGTGGCCTTGATACCCACTTGCTCCACAGTCACACCCAGTGAAGGGGCAAGGACTTCCTTCATTGCGGGTATATATGCTGCAATTCTAGGTCGTTCCGCGATGAGCATAGCATCAATATTGCCTATCTGGTAACCTTTTTTTTGTGCTTCAACAACTGCACGCTCAATTATGCGCTGAGAATCGATACCTTCAATGGATGCATCCGTATTTGGAAAAAAATGCCCGATATCGGGCAACGCAAGTGCACCGAGGATCGCATCTGCGACGGCATGACTCAGGCAATCCGCGTCGGAGTGCCCCAGCAGGCCAAACTCACACGGAATATGCACACCGCCCAGTACAAGCTTTCGACCGTCCGCAATACGGTGTATATCGTAACCATAGCCAATTCGCATGCCTTTGTATCGGGAATTTGGGCCAATACCGCAACTTTATTTATCAGATAGCCGAATGGAGGGCATCTATAGTTGACACAAAGCGCGGCACTTGAAATGCCTTCATTGTGGATCAGTATTTTGTCTATAATTTCAGTTCTACCATTTGCGGATTCTACCTGGAGACTTTTCATAAACTCACCTGGAAAGGGTTAGACCACGTGCCCCGCAAAGGGGGTTTTATACTGGCTCCGAATCACATGAGCCACCTCGATCCGCCTCTTGTAGGTAATCGCCTGCAAGGCTTCATGTATTACATCGCACGGAGTACGTTGCTTATCCATCCCTTCATGAAGTGGTTGTTGCCCCGATTACGGGTTATTCCCATTGACCGGGACTCCAAATCCGAGATCCGCACGCTCAAGAAAATTATTTCGCGGGTAAAGGAAGGTCATGGTGCGCTTATTTTTCCGGAAGGAACCCGCAGCCCGGATGGCAACCTGCAGGAGCCGAAGAACGGTGTGGGCCTCATTGCCTGCCGTTCCGAAGCACCTGTGATCCCGGCCCGTATTTTTGGCACCTACGAAGCTTTTAGCGGGGATGATAAGTTTCCCAAAATCGGGGGTGAAATCACCTGTATTTACAGACCCCCACTCGAAGCAGCGGATTACGACCCAGGTAACACTGATAAAAACCGATACGAAGTAGCCACGCACCGCATTATGGATGCGATCCGTAATATTGAGTGCGATAAATACAACAAGCGTGTCTAACGCTTTATCAGCCTGGAGCGTCGCATGACTTCCAACCAGGTCACCCAGGCTTTGCTGGCAATAATATCCCGGCAACGCTGAATCTCGGATTTACGGTTTTCCAGATTTTCATTCGCGATGGCAGAGATATCATCAAGGTTGTAGATAAAAACCTGACTAAGCTTATGGGCTTTGGGATCAATATCGCGGGGTAATGCCAGATCGATAAAGAACATCGGCTTAAACGATCGCTGTCGCATCACCTTTTTTATGGTTTTCAAATCCAAAATTGCACCGGGAGCTGCGGTGCAGGCAATGACGATATCAAAATCGTGCAGCTGGTCCTTGAATTGATCAAACTCCAGAACGGCGGCACCCAACTCCTTAGCGAGACTCCGGGATTTGTCGAAATTACGGCTGGTGATCGTAATCGATTTCACTGCACGGTTATGCAGAGAATAAGCGGTATTTGTGCCTACTTCACCACTGCCAATGAGCAATACCCGGCATTCCTTTAAGTCCTCAAATATACGACTGCCTAGGTTTGCAGCAACGTTGCCGATGCTGACCTGGCCTTTGCCAATCTCGGTATTCGTACGCACCCATTTGGCGGTTTGGAACGCTTTGTTGAATATGCGGTTGAGATTGGCTCCAGTGCTTTTGTCTTCCTGTGCACGTTCAAACGCACTTTTCACCTGCCCCAGTATCTCAGTCTCCCCCACCATTTGAGAATCCAGACCACTGCAAACCTCAAACAAGTGGCGGATCATCGCACTCTCATTATCGGTCATCATTACCTCATCAATGGGGTTGCCGTTCATCGAGAAGTGTTCAGTAAGCATCGGCTTCAATCGTTCATCGATATCCTCCTGATCGACGACACCGTAGAGCTCCCAACGATTGCAGGTATCGATGATTGTCCACTCCTTCAAGCCGGATACTTCCCTCAGGGAGCTCTTAAGCTTGTCCTGAGTATCTGCAGCGAGCTTGAGCTGTTCGCGCATTTCCAGATCCGCATCATGGTGATTGATCGAATACACGAAGAGCGACTCCTTGAGCTCCAGCTTGTTGTCTTTAGAATCCTGCATTTACTCACTCACTTGCGATGCGACGGTGCCGGCTGGCTCCGAAGCACCGGTAGGACTCAGCGGGATCAAAGAAATCACCGCCACCAGGAAGATTACGATACTTAACCAGGCAAACTTATCCGCGATCAGACGATGGGTCAACCTAGCGACTAAGAGCCCTAAATACAGCAGGCAAACGGTGATGGAGATCACCCACTTTTTTATCGAGACGTCCCCCTGATCCGTAAACCAGGTAAAAGACCCGACAAATAATGAAATATACAGTAACAGGAACCCTACTACCAATATTACCAGAGATATGCGCTCCAGCTTTAAGAGTGGGGGTAAGAATTCAAAGAAGCTATGGGGCTTCTTCGCAGTAAGGGATTGATACTGTAGCAAATACATAACCGCCAACAGAAACTGCAGTGCGAAGGCTCCATAACTGAAAATCGCCAGTGAGGCGTGAAACTCAATCCAGGTGGTTGAGGGATTCAACAAGTGATCATAGGGGGCATTCAGCCCCGGAAAGGCATAGAGCAGCCCGTTGCACAGGGTTAGCAGTGCTGCGATGAATAAGCCCATGTGCGTCATCCGAAAGAGCGGACCTATCAATAGATAGATTAATACCCCTGACCACGAAATGAAACTCACGATCTCAAACGTATTCCCCAGGGGACAGGCCCTGACTACCGAGCCCCGCTCATAAAGATAGCCCGTCAGGAAGATAAAACCGATCGCAAATAATATATACGAACCCAACCAAAGCACAGGCCTGCCCGAACGCCTGAGTAAAAGATGCATCACCAAGGCGAACACAAATAATACAGCACTGATGTAATGAAACTGCATATTACCTACTTATGGGGCAAAATTAGGCGATTTGCCAAGCTTTTGCGATGCACTTAGACTAATTGGGGAGCAGGCTCAGCCGCATGGGCAAAGTGATTCACCCGTTTTGCAACGTAGTCGATCCACTTGTCGTTCAAATTCAAACAGGGGATCTGCGCAAAGGTCTCACCCCCGGCTTCAAGGAACTCATCTTTGCCTTCCATCGCGATTTCCTCTAGTGTCTCTAAGCAATCGGTGACAAACGCGGGGCAGATCACCAGCAGCTTTTTGATTCCCTCTTCGGGCATGGCCTCCAGTCGCTTATCGGTGTATGGCTGCAACCAGGGATCTCTCCCCAGGCGGGACTGGAAGGATACACTGAATTTACCATTAGGGATGCCTGCTTTGCCCACAAAAGCCTTGACGGTCTCCAGGCATTGGTGGCGATAGCAGGTCGCATGGGCGGGGTGTTCGCGCTGGCAGCAATTACCACTTAGGCAATGCGCATGTGAAGGGTCGCTAATGCGAAGGTGCTTTTCGGGTATGCCATGAAATGAGAATAGCAGGTGATCATAATCTTGCGCCAGGTAACTGGATGCCTGGTCGATTAGTGCATCGATGTATTCCGGGTCATTGTAGTAAGGGTTTACAACCTGACAGGTAATCTCCGGTGCAAGCTCCTTGATGGCCTCTGTTGCACAAACCAGTGCCGATTCGTAGCTGGACATGGCATAGTGTGGATAGAGGGGGAAAATGAGCACTTCTTCGACCCCATCCGCTTTCATTTGCTTCACCTGGCTTTCCGTAGAAGGATTGCCGTAACGCATGCCGAGGTAAGACTTCAGCTCGATCTTTTCGTCCACCAACTTTTGAAATTTACGGCTGGTAACGATCAAAGGTGATCCCTCATCCGTCCAAATGCTGGAATAGGCTTCGGCTGATTGTTTGGGACGTGTGGGTAATATAAATACATTGAGAATCACCCATCGAAACCATGTGGATACATTAATCACGCGCTCATCCATCAGGAACTGGGAGAGGTAACGGCGAACATCTTTGACTTCAGTCGAATCGGGTGAGCCCAAATTCAGCAGTAAAACGGCTTTTTTCTTCATCTAATCTTTTAACAGCAATGTATATGTAAACATTACTCAACTTTTATGCGCGTCAACTGTTTCGAGCATTGCATGCACACTCTCGAGGTTTGCCTGGGGTAAAATACCGTGACCCAGGTTAAAGATATGGCCTTGAATGGGTGATTCTTTAGTTAGAATATCCGCAGTCGCTTTGGCGACGACCTCCGGCTTAAGATTCAGCCAGTGGGGGTCAAGATTGCCCTGCAAAGCAAAGTCACGCTCCGGGTAATCGGCAAACTGCATAAGATCCAATGAACTATCCAGGCTGAACGCGGAGGCTCCGGTATTTCTCCAGGATTCGAGATGCGCCCCCATTCCCTTAGAAAACAGGATGACCGGGACTTTACACTCAAGTGAATCAATAATCTGCTTGATCCATTTCAATGACCATTGCCAGTAAACGCCCCCCGGGCACGCGCAACCCCAGGAATCAAATACCTGAATGGCACTCACTCCGCACTCGGCAATCCGCTTAAAGTATGCTGTGGTTGCTTGCGTGATCAAATCCAACAAAGATTCCAGCAAAACCGGTTGCTCGTAGATCATGGATTTGATCTTCGCGAAATCTTTGGATGAGCCACCTTCCACCATATAAGTAGCGAGCGTCCAGGGGGAGCCACCAAAACCCAAAAGGGCTTTTTCGTCATTCAGTTCGGCAGAGACCAAATTAAGTGCATCATAAACATAACTCAAGTGATCTGCAGCTCCCTCGAGCTGAAGCTTGTTAAGATGGTCCTGGGTTTGAAATTCAAACTCCATCGCAATGCCGCCCTCTTCGCGAAATGTATAACCCATGCCAAGTGCTTCCGGGATTACCAGAATATCACTGAAGATAATAGCAGCATCAATTTGTGAAAATCGATGCAAAGGTTGTAGCGTAACCTCCAGTGCCAGCTCCGGCGATTTCACCATCTCAGTGAAAGAATACTGCTCTTTGAGTGCACGATACTCGGGCAGATATCGACCTGCCTGCCGCATAAACCATACGGGCGTACGATCTACCGGTTCCCGCCTCAGCGCAGCTTCTATACGTTGTTTTCCATTCATTTAATCCTACAGGTTAGCCAGCCAGTCCCGTGGCTGCAAGTAATACTCCTCGAGTTCAGCCTCGCGGCTGCCCGGCTCGGGTTTCCAGTCGTATTTAAACTGAACATGAGGCGGCAGGGACATCAGGATCGACTCTGTGCGCCCACCGGACTGCAGGCCGAATAACGTCCCCCGGTCATAAACGAGGTTAAACTCGACATAACGTCCGCGTCGGTAATTTTGAAAATCGCGCTCACGTTGCCCGTAGGCTTCATCCTTTCGGCGGTCAATGATCGGCAGATAAGCATCTGCAAAACTACGGCCTACGGCTTTCATGAACGCGAAGCAGGTGTCAAAGTCAGGCTCGTTCAAATCATCAAAAAAAATACCCCCTACCCCACGCATGGTTCCCCGATGCCTGATGTAGAAGTAGTTGTCGCAACGCTGTTTAAGTTGCTGAAAAAAATCTTCGTTGTAGTGTTCGATACAGACCTTATGAGTCGTTTGGTGCCAATGGATACAGTCTTCTTTGTAGGGATAATAGGGAGTTAAATCGTAGCCTCCCCCAAACCACCAAACCGGTTCACCAGTCTCTGCATGGTTGGCCCGAAAGAAGCGGACATTCATGTGCGCAGTCGGAATCATCGGTGAGCGCGGATGTATCACCACAGATACCCCCATTGCCCGAAAGGGAGAGCCTTTCAAGAAAGTGCGCTGCCGGGTAGCCGCCTCAGGCAATGCAGCCCCATTAACATCCGAAAAAGCGATCCCCGCTTTTTCAAAGATTTGCCCTTCTTCTAAAACAGCGGTAATTCCCCCACCGCCTTCTGCACGTTGCCAGCTGTCCCTTTGAAAGCGAGATGACTCATTTTCTACCTGTTCCAGTGATTGGATCAGAGCACTTTGCAATCCCAGGTAATAGTTTTTAATTAAATCTTCGGGTAACCTTAAACTCATCAATAAAGCACCCACCATAGGTTGCCTGATAGAAAACACAAACTCAGAATGCTACTCAAACGTGTGATAAGCCGATCGAACAATAAGCTCCACGAAATATTGCAATAGAATGCTATATATGTAAATTATGAACCCTCATATTGAATATCGTTTAATGCAAAAAATCTGACAAAATGTGACATCTTGTTCTTGATAAATTACTAAAAATGTTTCCTATTTGTAACAGACCGTAATTGAGGTTGGAGGAAAAACCGGTTAAAAAGATAGGAATGAAGAGGCCCGAACTGAGGAATTCGGGCCTCATTTTTATACGGATTACAGGATTGAAGAACCCTATTAATAAAATACAGGCAATTATCGTGCCATTCAATGAAGCCGTCACCATTTAAGCACGCAATCTTGAAAGGTATATAGTTGCTCAATCGGTAGTAACAAAAAAAAAGCGGACCACCCTGTTGAGAATGACCCGCCTTAAAAAATTAATTCCTTCAAGGATCAGTGGCTGGTCTCAACCTTCTCACCCTTTATCTGACCAATATCACTCAGCAAAGATTCAAACCATTCGGTATCGATATTGAAAGGTTTACCACCCTTAATGCGTTCGAACTCAATTGCGCGTAGAAGTCCCTGATTATCTTCATCATGGCCAATCACACCGCTTTCACCCCTGAGCGCACACTCGACTGCCAAATCCGTACAGCTCTTAATCAAGCGCAGGTCTTCGGCGTTTGCAGCAGCCGCGCGTGAGTAGTAGCCGCTTTTTTGCACCATGACTTTTTCAGCACCAATCATTTTTGCAAATTGATCGGCGAACCATTTGCCGGGATTTACGGCATCCAGCTTAACATGTCCGAATGCGTCACGCGGTACTTCCTGGCCGTTGGCCTCCATTTGCGCAACGATACTCTCCACGCCCGCACCTTCGCTCACAAATATATTTACGTTGTCGAGATCATCCATCACTGCTTTCAAGCGCTCGGCCTCTGCAGGAATATCGATCGCCATTTCCGGGATGTAAACGCCATGCACATCCAAACGATCCATACTCAGACCGATTTCAGGCAGGTATTCATCATGATCGATATAGTTGCGATACTGCACAGCCGTCGCCGCCGTGAGCCAACCGCAGCTGCGACCCATAACTTCATGCACAATAAGCATACGCGGATTCGCGTTGTGCTCGGCAACAACGTTCTCAAAGAAATTCGCCCCATGCTCGGCAGCGGTCCATGCACCCAAGCTTTGTTTGATGGGGAACACATCATTATCAATGGTCTTGGGCAATCCGATCACCTGCAGGCCATAATCGTTATCAGCCAGAAACTTAGCGAGGTCGGCAGCTGCTGTGTTGGTATCATCGCCGCCAATCGTATGTAACACAGTTACCCCGTCTTTGACCAATTGATCTGCCGCCACCTTCTGAGGGTCCTCCCCTTCCTTGACAAGACCCCGCTTCACACAGTCTGCGACATTAGTGAGTTTTACCCGACTGTTTCCGATTGGGCTGCCTCCATAACGATGCAAAATACCCGCATTTTCACGGATTTCTTCATTCACCTGTATACTGTCCCCCAAAAGCAAGCCTTTGTAGCCACCCCGGTAGCAGATGATTTCAATCGTAGGATCAATCTCTGAGTAACGCTCAATGAGCCCCCCGACCGCTGAAGATAAGCAGGGGGCCAGACCTCCTGCAGTGAGTATAGCGATTTTCTTTTTGTCTGACATAATGTGTAATTTAAAAATGATGAATTCGCGGCAAAAACCCCTTGTTAGAAGAATTAAATTGGCTTGTAAAAATAAAATGACTCATTCCCTCTAAAATTACCAAACCGTAACGCTACCTATAACTTATTATGATAGACCTCTCACCTTACTCATTTAAAGCAATCATCTTCGACTGTGATGGTACCATCGCCAATACCATGCCACTGCATTATCGTTCCTGGATTCATGCATTCGAGGCCAACTCAGCCAAATTCCCCTTTTCCAAGGAAGAATTTGAATCCATGGCGGGTATCGGCCTGCATGACACCGTCGACTATTTAAATCGTAAGTATGCGGACAGGCTCGATCCGGATACTGTGGTGAATGCCAAAGAGGGTTACTATGAAGCACATCTGCATGAGATAGGTCCGATCGAGGAAGTCGTCAGTGTGATTGAAGCCTATCACGGCAAGTATCCGATGGCAGTGGCCTCGGGGGGGTATCGGCAGACCGTGATTGCCACGCTGGATAATTTGAATTTAGCGGACCGATTTGATGCGATTGTTACCCAGGAGGATGTAACGCGCTCCAAGCCAGCACCGGACATATTTCTAAAGGCTGCTGAAAAACTTATAATGCCTCCGGCCGATTGCATCGTTTTTGAAGATAGTAACCTGGGTATTCAGGGCGCAACTGATGCGGGCATGGCGAGCATTAAGATTGAATCCCGCTTGTAATCAAAAACAACCCGTATATTAACGTAGAATTATGAAAATTGTATCTATACCCCATTTACTCTTAATCTTATCACTCACTGGTGGAGTGCTCGTTGCCAAGGAATTACCCACCGTTACCCCTGAGGAAGTCGGCATATCATCAGAGCATTTGCAGCACATTGACCGTATCATCAACGACTACCTTGAAGATGAAAAGTTTGCCGGGGCGGTGATTCAAATGACCCGAGGGGGCAAAACGTTCTACCATGAGGCCTTTGGCTATGCGGATATTGAGGACAACCGTAAGATGCAAAAGGACAGCATTTTCCGCATCGCCTCCCAGACCAAGGCGATTACGAGTGTCAGCGTCATGATTCTTCAAGAACAGGGAAAACTCCACATCAACGAACCCGTTGGAAATTATTTGCCGGAATTCATGGAAACCACGGTTTCAGAAAAACGGGAAGATGGTACTTATGAAATCGTTCCCGCAAAAAGAAAGATCACGATTCGCGACCTGCTTACTCACACAGCAGGCATTGGTTACAGTAATTCAGTCGTGAGTGAGATTTGGGAAGAAGCAGGTATCGGGGGATGGTATTTTGCTGATCGGGAAGAGCCCGTACGTGAAACCATCCGCCGCATCGGTAGTCTGCCGATGAGCGAACATCCCGGGGAAAAATGGGTTTACGGTTATGCAACCGATATTCTGGGTGCACTGGTGGAAGTCGTCAGTGGAATGTCACTGGATGCTTTTTTCAAAAAATATATCCTGGAGCCCCTCGATATGAAAGATACGCACTTTTATCTGCCTCTCGATAAAGTGGATCGCCTCACAACGGTATATGGCAATACTGATGAGAAGGGCCTTTTTCGCGCACCAGACGGGGCGGGTATGAATACACAGGGCAATTACGTGGAAGGCCCGCGTGTAAGCTTTTCAGGGGGAGCCGGGCTACTTTCAACCACACGGGACTATACGCGCTTCCTGCAAATGCTGGCCAACGGGGGTGAGCTGCATGGCACCCGTGTACTTTCGCGCAAATCCGTGGATTTAATGCGCGTCGATCATATCGGTGATTTGTATCGCCCGGGAGAAGGCCACGGGCTCGGCTTTCGCATCACTGAGAATCTGGGCATCCATGGCAAGCTCGGCTCAGTGGAAGAATATGGATGGGGGGGCGCTTACCATACTACCTATTGGATAGATCCAGCAGAAGATTTGGTGGTGAGTATCATGATGCAAATGCGCCCTGCTAACTCCAGTGCATCGGAATATGTGCGGGTGGTATTGTATGGCGCGTTTATTGATTAAGATTTAGCCCTATGAAAACACTATTTGCTCTCTTGGCAGTACTCGCTATCTGTGCTTACCCATTGCAGGCTAAGGAATTGCCGGTTGCAGAGCCGGAAGCGGTGGGTGTTTCCAGTGAACGCCTGAACCGTGTGGATACCCTCATGCAGGACTATATCGATGATCAGGCGATTGCGGGAGCCGTGATCTCAGTTACCCGCCAGGGGAAACTCTTTTACCATAAAGCATTCGGATATGCGGATGTTGAAAACGGCATCCCCATGAAGACGGATACCATTTTTCGCATCGCCTCCATGACGAAAGCAATCACGAGCGTGGCCGTAATGATGCTGCAGGAAGAGGGCAAGCTGCGTATACTGGATCCGGTCGGAAAGTATCTGCCGGAATATATGGAAACGACCGTTGTTGAAGTTAACGAGGATGGAAGCCATGACATCGTTCCTGCGAAGCGCCCCATTACCATACGCGATCTGCTGTCTCACTCATCCGGAGTCGGCCGCGGTACTCCGGGGGTAACGCAAACTCAATGGCAGAAAGCGGGATTCACAGCCGGCTCAACCAATCGCTACACCAAACCCATACGGGAATTCGTGCGTGAAATGGCCAAATTACCGATGAACGCACATCCCGGAGAGCGCTGGACATACGGTTTTAGCACCGATATTCTGGGGGCTCTGATTGAGGTCGTTAGCGGGAAACCGTTGGATGTATTTTTCAAGGAACGTATCTTTGACCCTCTGGATATGAAAGATACTCACTTTTTCTTACCTGTTGAAAAGAGCGACCGATTTGCCAAGCTCTACGCAGCGAAAGTGGGCGGCGGCATAGTGCTTGCAGGTTCGGATACGAGTGATCGCGATCAGGGAGTATTTATCGATGGGCCGCGCGTATGTTTCTCAGGCGGCGGTGGCCTGGTTTCGACCGCACGGGATTATACGCGCTTTCTTGAGATGGTCATAAACGAAGGCACACTCTTTGGTGAGCGATTGCTATCACGCAAGTCCATCGAGCTTATGGCTGCCGACCATCTCGGTGATATTGAAATACCGGGAAGAAGCGGGCAGAGTTTTGGCCTTGCCTTTGCCATTGTCGAAGACGTGGGAGCGCGGGGCTGGATAGGTAGTGAAGGTGAGTTGACCTGGGGAGGAGCCTACCATACCATTTATTGGATTGATCCCCAAGAGGATATGACCATTACCTACATGACCCAGCTCAGGCCCGCCCGCGGACTGAATGACCGCGAACGTCTACGCACGATGATTTATCAGGCTATAATTGATTAGCCCTGCTGGTTTCGCAGTTTCAATAGCTCGATTGACTTTTGCGGGTGAATCAGGTTTCGGCGCCCGTCATCGCTCGGAGTCGCTCCGAGCTTAATCAGGGAAACGACATCTTCCGGACTCAAACTGGGATCTATTGCCAGCAACTTCGCTGCAAGGTTTGCCACATTGGGAGCACTCATGGAAGTGCCGGAAAGTGTCTGGCGAACACCGCCGGGCAGGTAGCTATCCACCTCAAAGCCATTGGCATGCACCTGAACATTTTCACCATAACTGGTGAATCCGGTTTCATCTCCCGCTTGATCAACGGCACCTGCCACCAATACGTTGGGCAGATCGATGCTTGAGGGAATCACCTGATTGAACTCCACATTGCTGTCACTGTTACCCGCTGCGGGTATAAATAGTATCTCCGGAGCTGAGGCCATCGCATCCACCAGTGCAGTGTAGCTGATATCAAAGAGAATGCGCGCCATTTCCGCACGCATCTCGGCATCATCACCTACGCCATTGGCTTCAAAAGCACCTTCGATCATCGCCTGAGTTCCGCCCCAGCTCATGTTTACAATACGGGCCCCATTGTCCTTAAAGTAGTCAACGGCTTCCTGATAAGCACGCGCACCCCGCACATATTCCTCAATCGTTGGTACATCCGGGATGACCTTGTGATCAAAGGTTATACGTCCGTTCATAAGCTTTACGGCCGGATTCCCTGCCGCAGCAATGCCCGCGACGTGGGTACCATGCACGTAATTACCAAAGTGACCCAAATCCAAAAGAAAGTTCTCAACCTCTTCAGGCTTCAGACTCCCAATATACTGTTTAAACTCTGTCGCCTCTTCACTATCAACTGCAGCCTGCACATCAGAGATACCCTTATACATGCTAACGAGATCCATGTAGCGGGCATCTACCTCTTCCGGTAGGTCCACCAGATTGCCAATATCTTTTCGGCTGGCAAGATCATGCGCAAAGCCGTTTACGTCATCGATCCATGCATTTTCATCATTATCGACCTCGTCGCCTCCCGTTTCACTTTCGTTAATCCAAACCTTGCCTTTGGGCTCGAAAATCTCGACATCGATACCGCTGTCCCAGATGCCCACAATAACATCTGTAAGCCCTTCCATACCTGCAAGATCCACATCACGCTCTGCCCAGATGTCCGGTTTTTCAACGCGATTTTCCGAAATGTAGTTACCCAACACGGATACCATGGATTCCTTAACTGGCAGTATGAAAGAATTAAATACATAATAAGAAGCAACCGAGGCGACGGCATCACTACCGATTTGCGCGGATTCCGCGACTCCTGGATCGATCCGCGATTGAATGAGACCCACAATCAAGTTCTGCCCAAACATCTCCATTGAGCCTTTGGAGCGCTCGATATTGTCCTGAACCACATCCCATGGCAAGGGGTCGATTTTCTCGGCATAGGCGGCTACAAATGCTTCTGCAAAAGCATCCGTGCCCAGCTCTTTACCGGCTTGCATCAAATTAATAAGCACTTCACTGGATAGGCCACTGGTGAGTTTGTCTGCCGGCTTTTCCTGCAACTCGCGGACCTCTAAGGTGTATTCAAGGGCTGTATCATAGTCTCCCTGAATCAAAGCGATATCTCTAAGCGTACCCAGATACCCTTTTAAGGTAGCCTTATCCTGTATATCGTAGGTTTCCAGAATTTCTTCGATATCCTTTTTATAGGGTAAGGCGAGCTCAAGCACGGCGTCTTTATCCAAGACAGCCTCAGAGGGCACAAACTCGGTAGCATACGACAGGCGGGGAAGGTCATCAGCGCTTTCGACAACGATTTTGTCCTGCGCGAAGGCTATGTTTAGTGATAAAATAAGTGCGTAAACGATAGTGGTGATATGCTTCATATGAGGTGACAAATACGTACGTTAATCTTTTCAGCAGAATAATTTACCGAAAGTGTATGAATGCAAGTTGAACCTTTAAAAAGAGGAAATATTAACCGATTTGAAAGAAAAAGTTACCAATTTGGGCATTTTCAGCCAAAAATCGTAAACTAAAGTTTGCTTTTAGTTAAAATACTGCTTTAATATTTACACACTTTTCCACGTTTCCATCCAAATTATTTGAGCCGCTGACGCCTACTATGCTGCCAGCGGCTCATCTATTTTTTCAGGGGTAAAATCTAAATATTGAGCGCGTTGCTTACCTTAACGTAGGGAGTGAGCATTTGCGGAGAATTAGGCAAAGGTTGCTCATCTTCCAATTGAAAGTAAAAAAGAACATCCCCCGTCATCTCATCTGCGGGTAATGATACCAGCTCTATTTTACGCCCGTTTTCCTTGTCATAAATCTCAACCGTTTCATTCGTATCCGGTTTCATCGTTTCAGATGCGCTGAGGCCGACATAGCCTTGTTTGCCCTGGATATCCACGATGAGAAAACCCCGGGCATCCGGATTTGTCTTGGTTTCGCTCATTTCCTGATACATCTGCTCAGCAATGAGCTGGGCAAGATCAATTACCTCACCCTCACTCTCATTGGAGTAGATCACTTTCTTCAGCATGGGTTTATTAACGGCACCTTCCTGAGTCAGCGGCATATCAAATACGGCCAAAGTCGGGCTCTGCGGGAAATTCTCACTATATTCTGTATACGTGCGCTCACTGTAGGATTGGATCAAAACCAAACCCACGACCAACATGGCAGCAACTGCCCACCCTCCCCATGATAATATCGGTTTCACCAGGGGGGTGTCGTAAAATGCACGGCTCGATTTCACGGTAGCTCCCAGAGTTTTCCACTTTACCTGAGGGTCGTAGCCTGAGTCATCCAGCTGGATAACTTCAGTCTCTATCCCGTGCTGCATCTCAAAGAACGCATTCCGCAGCTCGTCATCTTCGCGCAATAGCTTCTCGAAGTGCTTCTCCTCAGTTTTATTAAGTGCACCGACGAGGTAATCGGCTATGAGGTTTTCATATTTTTTCATCTGCTACCGTCTCCATTTGATTCCGTAATTTAAGAAGTCCCCTGCGGATCCAGGTTTTTACCGTTCCGATAGGCAGTCGGGTCTCCCGGGCAATTTCTTCGTGGGTCATTCCTTTAAAAAATGCAAGTTCCAGACAATGGCGTGCGCTATCCTTGAGAATGCTCATCGAATCCATCGCCTGTTTTGCCATGTCCTGCTTTTCGAGGGAAACTTCAGGGCTCGTCTCCTCATGGGGATTGACAACCGGCTCCGCCTCTTCTTTCAGGGCATCTATCTTACGCTGATGTCGATTGCGGGAACGCAGGCGGTTCCAGCAGATCCGACGGGCGATCACAATACTCCAGCTGAAGGGGCGGGATATCTTCGAGTCGTAATTGCCTGCGTGTTTCCAAATCATTAAAAAAGTATCCTGAACGGCCTCCTCTGCTTCCTCTGCATTACCCAGAATTTTCATACAAAGCGCAAACAACGGCCTGCCAACCTGATCATAAAAGTCGGACAGTGCGCCGCGATCGCCGATGGCGATGCGTGCCAATAGTTCGACTTGTTTTTCGACATCGATCTGGTCATTTGTTCGCATTTCTTCTACAAACCTTAACGAATAACTCGCAGGTTTGTTGGGATTCTAACAATGAATTCACCTAATTATAATTATTAGATTCAAAAAAAGAAACATTTAACAATTCCTGCAACGTATTGAGCTCCAGTTGACTACTGCCCAGTTCAGCCTCCTCGAACAGCCCCTGTAGTAAGTCTCGCTTCGTATTCTGCAATTCCAGCACTTTTTCCTCAACCGTTCCACTTACTATCAGCTTATACGAGGTGACGGTCTGCTTCTGGCCGATTCGGTGGGCGCGGTCAGTCGCCTGAGCCTCGGCAGCAGGGTTCCACCAGGGGTCGTAATGGATCACGGTATCTGCACCCGTCAGGTTCAGTCCGGTGCCCCCGGCCTTCAATGAAATCAAAAAGACCGGTATTTCGCTCTCATTAAAACGATCCGCCTCAGCCAATCGGTTTTTTGTAGATCCATCAATGTAGCAATACTCGATTGCCTTCGTTTCAAGGCTCTGCCTTAGCAATGCCAGCATACTCGTAAACTGTGAAAAAACCAAAACCCGATGGCCATCATCCATGCAATTATCGAGCAGTTCAAAAAACGCCTCCTGCTTTGCAGATTCGGCAACGGCGTCTTCCCGTTTGAGCAGTCGGGGATCTGTGCATATCTGTCTGAGTCGTAATAGTTCGGTAAATGTCGCTATCTTCACCTGGCCCTCGTTCGCACCCTGATCGAGCAGTTTGTAGATCGTTCCCTGGCTCTTGCGGCGAAAATCCTCGTAGAGTTTTCGTTGCACCTCCCCCATTTCGCAGTAGAACACTTGCTCGATCTTTGCTGGAAGCTCGGGAGCAACCTGGCGCTTGGTGCGCCTCAGGATATAAGGTGCCGCCTGGGAGCGTATTCGCTGCTCAAGCCAAGCCCGATCACCCTCACCTCGCTTTTTATCTAACAAATAGCCAGGCAACAAAAACCCAAAAAGCGAACTCAGGTCCTCGATGCGATTCTCAATAGGCGTTCCCGTTAGTAAAACCCGACCGTAGCTCTTTAATCGCTTAATAGCTAGAGCATGTTGAGTTTTCGCATTCTTGATATGCTGGGCCTCATCTCCGATTACGAGCGCATATTCCTGATCAAGAAACACATCAATATCACGCACCAGGGTGCCGTATGAGGTGATAACAATATGCGCTTTTAGTTTACTTAACTCATCAAGGCTACGAGCCGTTCCATGATGCCGGTATACCGCAAGCTCCGGCGTAAATTTTTGCACTTCGCGTGCCCAGTTTTCCACTAGACCCGCAGGACACACGACCAACACGGATTTTCTGTTCGTTTTGCGTATAGCCTGAATCAGAGCGAGCGTCTGCAAGGTCTTGCCGAGCCCCATTTCATCGGCAAGCAATCCGGCGAGCCCTTCTCGATAGAGGTGATACATCCACGCAACACCTACCTTCTGATACACCCGTAGTGTCTCATTGAGCTGCGGTTGGATGGGGGCTTCTTTCAGTTTTGACAAATTGCGAAGGGCAGCTGTCTCTTCCTTAAATGGATTTGGCAGCTTCGAATCCAACCCCTCATCCTTCAGAATGGTTTGCAGGTCGATCATCTGTGCTTTTTGCAGAGGGATTCGTGAGGGACTATAAGCAGTCGTGTGGCTACTGCCGGTCAACTTGCGTTCGACAACCTTCAGTGTTTCCAGAGTTTTCTGCGGAACCAGGGTAATTTTATCGTCTCTTACCAGATAGCGCTTCCCCCTCTGGATCTCAGTCTTAATCTCCTCCATGGGAGTTTCTGCAGTTAGATTAAGCTCCAGCACGGTTTCATCATTACACTCATTCAGCGAAACACTCGCTTCCGCAAAGTGAAGACCGTCAAAATGATTCCTGAAATTATCCGAAAACTCTGCCTGAAACCGGTCTTTGAGATCCCGATAATGATCGGCCAGGAAATTAAGCACCCGGTGGTTATCTCGCAACCGCCACTGTCTGCTAGAGGCTTCAAGCTGGAAACGATAATCCCCGAGTAATTTTCGAAGCTCATGGATATAGCTTTGGTTTGTAGCGGGTAGCTGTATCGACAAATACTGTGGCGAGCCGTCCACAAGTAATTGCGAAACTTCACGTTGGCCCAAATCCCGCAAAGACTGATTCGATTTTTTGAGAACACTCGTCTTATTCGTTGCTGTGCTTGCGTTGCGAACAGGCTGCTTGGGATTTGCATCCAGTTCATGCAGGCACAAAGCAAGCGCATGCATGCAAACACGCCCGATCTTACCCGCCGGGCAACCGCATTTACTCTGCACTTTGCCCGATTCATGGATCATGATGCGTGGAAAATACTTTCGGCCTGCATCATAGATCATTCCAGTGATCACATTGCCCGTGACTTTGCAGTTCTTGACCGCCTGCCGTTCGACGAGCCCCTCTGCTTCGATCAGGGTCGTCGAATCCGCAATTCGCTCGAGCAACGCTCGGGTCAACTCAGGCATCGTTTAATGCAATGTGCGCTTATTGATAGATTTCACTGCCGCTCTGGACAAACTCTTTGGCCTTCTCTTCCATACCGGCTTTGAGCGCATCTTCCTCACTGACTCCCTGCTCACGTGCATACTGCCGCACATCCTCAGTGATCTTCATTGAGCAGAAATTCGGCCCGCACATCGAACAGAAATGTGCGGTCTTCGCACCCTCCTGCGGTAAAGTTTCATCGTGATATTCCCGCGCGCGATCCGGATCCAGGCCCAGATTAAACTGGTCTTCCCATCGGAATTCAAAGCGCGCCTTGGATATCGCATTATCCCTCCATTGCGCGGCGGGATGGCCTTTCGCCAAATCTGCTGCATGTGCAGCCAACTTGTAAGTTACTACTCCAGTGCGTACATCATCCCGATTCGGTAGTCCCAGATGCTCCTTAGGGGTCACGTAGCAAAGCATCGCCGTTCCATACCAACCGATCATCGCTGCACCGATCCCTGAGGTAATGTGATCATAACCAGGTGCAACATCCGTCGTTAACGGCCCCAATGTATAAAACGGCGCCTCATCACACCATTCCAATTGCTTGAGCATGTTTTCCTGGATCATATGCATCGGCACATGGCCCGGGCCTTCGTTCATCACCTGTACATCAAATTCCCACGCGCGACGGGTCAAATCACCCTGTACCTTGAGCTCGCCAAACTGAGCCTCATCATTGGCATCTGCAATAGAGCCGGGGCGCAAGCCATCCCCGATTGAGAATGACACATCATACGCCGCCATGATTTCGCAGATTTCATCCCAGTGCGTATATAAGAAATTCTCTTTATGATGAGCCAGACACCACTTCGCCATGATAGAGCCACCTCGAGACACAATCCCCGTCATACGGCTTGCAGTGATGGGTATATAGCGCAGCAAAACGCCCGCATGAATCGTAAAATAATCAACACCCTGTTCAGCTTGCTCCACGAGCGTATCACGGTAGATTTCCCATGTCAGCTCCTCGGGCTTACCCCCCACTTTTTCCAGCGCCTGATAAATGGGAACCGTGCCTACCGGTACGGGGCAATTGCGCAGTATCCACTCGCGCGTCTGGTGAATATTCTTGCCTGTGGAAAGATCCATGAGGGTATCCCCGCCCCAGCGCACGCTCCAACGCATCTTCTCGACTTCCTCATCGATCGATGAAGTCACCGCAGAGTTTCCGATATTCGTATTGATTTTAACCAGGAAATTGCGCCCGATGATCATCGGCTCCAGCTCAGGGTGATTCACATTACAGGGGATTATCGCACGTCCACGTGCCACTTCATCTCGCACAAACTCGGGGGTGATCTCCTTCGGGATTTCCGCACCCCAGGCATTCCCATGGTGCTGCTTATGCATACTGTTTGAAGGCACATTTTGAATTCCGCTCGCGTTCCCGCGAATGGATTGCAGTTTCATGTTCTCACGGATCGCGATAAACTCCATCTCCGGGGTAATAATACCTTTGCGTGCGTAGTGCAGCTGTGTAACCCGCTTACCCGATTTCGCACGTAGCACCTCGCGGTTTTCCAGATCAAAATACTTGAGTGGATTGCGTCCATTGCCGTTATTGGCTTTCTTGCGTGCATGCTCTTCAGAAAGGTAGCCATCATCCTCGGGTTTCACCTGTCGACCCTCAATGACTTCCACATCGCCTCGTTCTTTAATCCACGCCTGTCGCAATACCGGTAGACCTTTTTCGCAATCCCCGTGAAAATCCGGGTCACCCCAGGGGCCGGAAGTATCATACACACGTACCGGGTCATTTGCTTCCTGACTACCATCGACTTTATTGGTAGGGGATAAGGCAATTTCCCGCATGGGCACTTGGATATCATGACGATCTCCCTGGATGTAAATCTTTTGAGATCCGGGGAATAAATTATGAGGCTTGGTCGTGGTTTCAGGCATATTAGCAGGTCTTTGAGTTAATGATACAGTGCCTGCCGGTAGTTGAAACCCTCTCGCTTCCCTACGTCGGCATTACCCGCATCAGGTTCAAGGGTCACACAAGGATCGTTGCGAATCTCAGGCTCCGCCGGAACCCCCCCACTTATTTAATAATCTTTTAAAAACATGGCTATTGCGCAAAAGCAAACGAATTCATCCGTCTTCTTTACCTGTAAGCGTATAGCGAAAGCCTTTCCACCAGGATTTGATCAACCACAGAATATCTTCCAGGATCAGATACACGCAAGGAACCAGAATGAGGGTGATGAACGTCGCAAACAACACCCCGAAAGCAAGCGAGGTCGCCATCGGAATCAAAAATTGTGCCTGCAGGCTACGCTCGAGCAGGATAGGAACAAGCCCCACGAAGGTCGTCATCGAAGTCAGGATAATCGGGCGAAAACGGGCCACCCCCCCCTGCCAAACAGCCTCTCGCAGGGGAACCCCCTGAAGGCGCAGCTTATTAATGTAATCCACAAGCACCAGGGAATCATTTACGACTACGCCGGAAAGCGCGATGATGCCGAGCACAGAGAGTATACTGATATCCTGAGGCTGAGTCAGGAAACTCTGAAAATTGATCAGATGCCCCAATATTGCCCCGGCAATCCCGAATGGCACCACAAAGATGACAATTCCTGGCTGCAGATAACTCTTAAAGGGAACCGCCAGCAATGCGTAGATCACGATCATCACCATAATCATTCCGGAGATCAATACAGGCAGCAGCTCTTCAAAATCCCGGGCCTCCCCATCCTTCACGGATACTATTCCCGGATACTTCTGTAAAACTTCAGGCAATATCTCACCATAGAGCTTCGCATTGATTTCAGTGGTATTGGCCACGGCCTTATCCGCATCCGCCTGAATATTAATGACTCGTTTGCGATCAATGCGTGTTATACTGGAGAACCCAACCCCTGTCTCAATTTCCGCGACCTGAAACAAGGGAATCTCTGCCCCGCTGGCTGTGCGTATACGCATTTGCTCAAGATTCCCCACCGAGCGGCGATCCTCCTCCGGATAGCGGATCATGATGCGCACGTCATCCCGGTCACGCTGAATACGTTGTGCCTCCGCACCGTAAAATGCGCTACGTACCTGGGATGCGAGTGTAAAGGCATTCACGCCAAGCAGTTCGGCATTATCCTTGAGCTTAAGCTTGATCTCACGCTTACCTTCCGAGTACGTATCCCGGATATCAAAGAGTCCTTCAAACTCAGCCAATCGTCCCTGAATCTCAAGAGATGCTTCCTTAAGCTGATCAAAATCCGTACCCGTAAGGCGAATATCCACCGGTAAGCCCACCGGGCCCGAAGCGGACGCCAAAAAGGTAAGCTTGCGCACGCCGGGGATTTGCCCTACGCGATCCCTCCAGTCATTGGATACTTCAAAAGCATTTGAATCGCGGATCTCACTCTTCGACAACTCCACAACGATAGAACCTAAACTACTGCCAGAGGACACTTCCGTAGAAAAACCGGCAGCATCCAGAATAGAGTAACCTACAAAGGCAGCAACATGTTGCACCGGATCCGGCTCACCACGTGCGATTGCATCCCGAGATATACCCTTCAGTGCCTCATCGATGCGTGCCATGGCCCGCTCTGTATCCTCGAGAGGTGTTCCCTCAGCCATCTCCAACGAAACATTGATAAAATCCGAAGGCACATTCGGAAACTGCACAAAGCGGATGACTCCACCGGCTACCAAACCCACTGACAGAATCAGGACGCCTACAAATCCCGCAAGCGCCAGGTAACGATGACGGATAACTACCTGGATGAAGGGTTTGTAGTTGGCTTGGATAAAGCGCTCGAGGCTATCAGCAATCCAACGTTGAAAGCGACTTAACGGGTTGAGCTTATCCCGCCTTTTCTTATCGCCTACGTTACACAGCGATAGGTGATAAGGCAGCACCAGCTTACTCTGCACCAGAGAAAACAGCAGTGTGGGGATTACGACCAGCGGTATCGTCAAAAAGAACTTACCGATCAGCCCCGGTAAGAAGAATATGGGGAGAAACGCGACAATAGTCGTTAAGATGGCAAAAGTCACCGGTGTGGATACCAGATGCGTTCCCCGGATCGCCGAATCCACCCCCGGCCCATTCTTCTGGAACTCAGTAAATACACTCTCACCGACTACAATTGCATCATCCACCACGATTCCAAGTACGAGTATGAATGCAAAGAGCGAAATCAGATTAATCGAGAGGCCAATAAAAGGCCCGACCATAAAAGTACCCAGGAAACTAACGGGAATTCCAATCGCTACAAAGAATGCCAGAGAAGGTCTCAGGAAAAGCGCCAGTGAAATGAGCACCAGGCCAAATCCGATCAATCCGTTATTAACCAGGAGTGAAAGACGGCCCTGCAGATAAAAGGAAGCGTCCCCCCAGGCTTCGACTTCGATGCCCGCCGGCAATCCGCCTTCTTTGAGTTTATCCACATAGTCATAGACCAGTTGAGATATCTCAATCGGATTTTCGTCACCCACTTCCTTTACAAGTATGGAGGCGGACGTTTTTCCATTAAAACGGGTAATGAGCGTTTCATCGGTAAATCCATCCACCACGGTCGCCACATCCTGCAGATACACCTTACCGCCCGTTGGAGTACTCATTAGCACAATGTCCTCAAATTCACTACTGCTGTAGAGCTGCTCCTCAGTACGCAAAGCGATCTCGCCCCCGGAAGATCGGATTAAACCACCCGGCAAATCAACGGAGTAAGCCCGCACTGCATTCACCACATCATCAAAGGTAATCCCATATTGCTCCATATCTTCCTCGGAGACTTCAATGGTGATTTCATAATCCCGCACCCCCTGAATCACTGCCTGGCTGATGCCATCAAGATCCATCAGATCATCACGGATACGCTCGGCAAGCCGCTTAATACTTCTCTCATCCGTATCCCCGTAGAGGGAGACCCATATCGTATCCCGCTCAATCAGGACCTCATCAACAATTGGCCGCTCCGTTTCCGCCGGAAAAGTGGTAATCGCATCCACACGCGTTTTCACCTGGTCCTTCAATTTGCTCAGGTCAAATCCCTTATTTACGGTAATTGAAACAAGTCCAGCCCCCTCAAAAGCGCTGGAGGTTATTTCCTTTATACCATCCAGGCCTTGCACCGCCTCCTCGATCCGCACAACCACGGCCTCTTCGACTTCTTCCGGAGATGCGCCGAGATAAGGCACGGTCACCGTTATGATATCCAAAGAAAACTCGGGAAACAACTCGCGCTTAATATTCATGAGGGAGAAAATCCCCCCGAATACCATGACTGCCATCAGCAGGTTGGCCGCGACTCCATTACGTGTAAACCAGGCGATCATATTAGCTTTCCGGATTGAGCTCCATACCCTCCACGACAATTTCCAGCGGCGTTAGCACGATACGTTCCCCTGATTCCAAATCCCCCCGAACAATGACAGTCTCCACATCCTGCTTAATCCGCTCAATGGTGCGTAATTCAAGGCGATTCTCATCATTTACGATATACACCTCACTCTCATTCCGTAGCGCTCTGCGAGGCAGCACAAACACCGAGTTCACAGGTCTCCCCACGATACGCGCATTCACAAACATACCCACTTTCAGCGGGGGTTTATCCAGGGTCTCTGTTTTTGCATAGGGATCCTTTACCGTTGCAACCGCCAGTATCTGGCGGGTTTGAGCATCCAGTGTGCCTCCGGTGCGGTCAATGTAACCTTCCCAACTAAACTGGTTGCTGCCCAAATCAGCAGTCAGCATCACTTTCGGTTTATCAGAGATTGCCCCATTCAGATAAGCCTCGGGCAGCTCAATAAACGCTGCCTCGCTCAGGCGAATGGGCAGTACCACTTCCGCAAAATCCACAGAGTAAATACTCGCAATCTGGCTCTGCTTAGCTGCAACACTTTGCCCCAGGTCGATAAACTTCTGCTGCACTCGACCATCATAGGGTGCGTAGATTTGGGTACGTTCCAGATTGCGCTCTGCCCACTGCAGTGCCATCTGTGCCGCCTCCACATCGGCCATGGCCTTATTGAGCTGCGGCTCTCGTAAAACCAGCGGGGTTGGCTCTCCATCCCCAATTTGCTCCCAATCGATGACTGCCTGCTCAGCCAGTGCCTTTTCCTGTTCATACAGTAGCTCAGTCTGTGCCAACGTACTACGTGCATTCGCTACCGCAGCACGGTATTCGGTGTCCTCAATTTTGACCAGCAAGTCGCCCTTCTCAAAAAACCCGCCATCCAGCAACGCCGGTGAAATTTCCTCTACAATCCCCGAGACCTCCGAAAAAAGCAGGGTATTCGTCCTTGCAGTCACCGTACCCTGGGAGAGCACGTCAAGCGTTACATCCTCCGATTGTGCAACTATATACTCAACCGTTGGCACAATCCGTGCGAGGGGTTGTTCTGCCGGCTCTTTCTTGAAGACAACCAACATCGATACAGCAAATACTGACAGCCCAAGCACCGCTATCGGTGGCAAAACATAGATAAGAAAATTAGTTAAAAAAGAGTTCTGCTTCGGTTCGTTCATACTATAGATTTTCAGATTCAATTTCCTCAGTATCTCCTCCCATTGCGACATGGAGTGCGATTTGGTTTTGGATCATTTGGTTCTTTACGGAAATATACTGACTCTGGGTATCGATGGAGCGCCGTTGGGTGTCCAGATAAGCGGTAATATCCTGCAACCCCCGATTGTAGAGATCCCAGGCCAATGCTTCTGCTCGGGATACCTGCTGCTGCGCCTCTGCTAAGGATTGCTCCAAGTCCGTGAGATTTTTCTGGCTGATCAGGAATTGCTCGACTTCACGCACAGCATTCAAGACTGTATCGCTATAGGTATAGAGCTGCTCATCAAACTGGGCTTGAGCAAGATCCCGCTGCGCTTCCAGACGACCCGCCTGAAACACAGGCGCGGTGAGGCTCCCGATGATGGACCATATTGTGCGATCCACATTATTCGCATCCCAGAGATCCTGAAACTCATTGGAGGTGATTCCCCAATCCCCCGAGAGCGTCAAATTAGGCAGGCGGTTCTTACGGGCAGCCGATAAACTTCCCAGGGAGGCAGCCAACTGGCGCTCGGCTATCTTCAAGTCAGGACGGCGATACAGCAAATCTGTCGGAACTCCCCGGGGCGCTACGATCTGATTTTCCGGGAGGGCTTCACTGATGGATATCGATGCCGTCGGATAACGACCCAGCAAATTCTCAAGGATGAGCAAACTGCTCTGATAATTGTTATAGCGATCACTCTCAGAAGCACGGGCACTGGCTACCTGCGCCCGGAATAAACGCAATTCAAAGGCATCGACGACGCCGCGCTTGTATCGGGATTCGAGCGTCTTCAAGTTGCTTTCAAAGCTCTCCCGGCTTTTCACCGTAAGTTCATACTGCAGCCTCGCCTCAATCGCATTAAACCATGCCTGTGCAATCTGTGCACTTAAACTCAACGTTAAACTCTCAAGTTGATATCCGGCAGCTTCCACCTGGGCGAGCGTCGCCGAATGTTGATCACGCAACACTCCCCAAAGGTCGATCTCCCATTGTGAACTAAGCTTTAAATTATTACTCTCTGATACAACGACCCCAAAATCACCAAATAGATTTTCCTGCCTCGCAGAATCAAGCCCGATATTAACCAGCGGATACTTGGAAGCCCCCGTAATCCTCGCCTGGGCATCGGCCTGCTGGAGCCTCGCCAAAGCCGCCTTGAGTAAAAACTGCTCACTCAGGGATTCTTCCAGAATGGTCTTCAATCGGACATCCCCTAGAGAAGCCACCCAATCGGTGGGGTCGATCAAAGTAGCCTCACCATCCTCCGCAAATTGCCATTGATCCGGCAAGGGTACATCCACATAATCACTTGTGTTTTCAATCGTACGCGTCGCACAACCGGACAAAACAAAAAGTAATAAAATAAACAATAAACCTTTAAGAGTAGATGTTTTCACAACCAGAACAAAGAGTTAACTAAAAATAAAAAAATTCGGAAATACCATTAAAAAGGCTTATTATTAGAATAATATCACGTTTAAATTAGTGAGATTAATTAAGATACGTAAAAGATAGGCTGGAAGTTACACAGTGAATAAAAAAGCTCTGAAAAACAGGGAACTACTAAAAAGATAGACCGCTTAACCGATATTAGATTCATCACATAATCAACGCTCCAAAATCCTTATTATGATGTCACAGATCGATACGCTTGAAAATATCCGAAAACACCTTATTAAGGCTCTTGAGTATGACGAATTACAGATACCGGTCCTCCCACGCGTAGCGAGCGAAGTGCTCTCACTCAGTCAGGACCCCGATGCGGATATAGATAGCCTATCCAAGCTGATTTATCAAGACCAGGCAATCGCCAGCCACGTATTACAGATTGCCAACTCTGCCGCATTTGCCGGAAGCAGTCGCATCGATTCACTCGATATGGCCGTCGCACGGCTGGGCATGCAGTTGCTGAGCGAAATTGCATTTTCCGTATCTCTGCAAAAAAACATTTTTAACCAGCCCCAGCACAAAGAGCTCGTAGGTTTTATGTGGAAGCATTCACTGGCATCCGCCATCTATGCTAAGCAAATCGCACGCATCACCGGTCATAACGCCGAAACGCTCTATCTTTGCGGTCTGCTTCACGAAATTGGTAAACCCATTACCTTATTTGTCATTGGCAACCTACCACTGGATGGTTACCAACCCACGAATGAGGAGATTAAGCTACTCATTGAGGAATTTCACATGAGCGTGGGGGCCATCGTCACCCGCCAATGGGATCTCCCCGAAATTGTTCAAATTGCAAACCTGAACTACCCCCACCCTACAAACGCCCCAAAGCACACCGACGAAGTGCGCATCACCTATCTGGCAGATCTTTTGACCCAATACGTTTTGACTGACGAACCGAGCTTACGCCAGATCATGGACGATCCCATTTTCGAAGAGCTCAATATCAGCGAAGACGATCAGGAGAACATTTTCGGACTGAAAGACTCCGTAATCGAGCGCATAAGCTCCATGGTTATCTGATCCCATTACTTTCCTGAACGACAAAAGGGAAGGATAGTCCCTCCCCTTCATACTTCGGTATTCTCGCTAATAGAACAGAAAATCGATACGGCTTTATGCAGCCTTTAACTTAAACTGGCTGACCAGCTCGCGTAACCTTCCGGCCATTTCTGAAAGTTCCTTCGCGTTCGCATGCGAACTGTGGATACCGTGTGTGGATTCCTCAAGAGCCACATTGAGCAACTCTATATTCGCCAGGGTGTTTTCCGCATTCTCTGAGGAATGCTTGATCACATTCAGGATATTATTGATCGCCTCAGAGCTCATGTCCGTATTTTTCGAAAGTTCTGAAGTAGCCATGGTCTGCTCCTCCACAGAAGCTGAGATACTCTGGGTGGTATCTTTAACATCACTGATAATCTCCAGTATCTCCTTAATCGAACTCACCCCCTCATCCGCATCCAGCTGCATCTGGTTGATTTGCTGGCGGATTTGATCCGTGAACTCGGCGGTTTGGTTCGCAAGTGCTTTCACCTCCGAGGCAACAACTGCAAAGCCCCGACCGGCCTCACCCGCTGAAGCGGCCTCAATGGTTGCATTCAGCGATAACAGATTAATCTGGTCCGAAATACTCTGAATAACCTCTACCACCTTACTCACCGAATACGCCGACTTATTGAGTTTATCGATTGAGTCCGTTGCCTGGACTACCTGATTATCCGCATGAGTCGCAATCTCATGACCATGATTACAATTACGTGCGATCTCCTGGAGTGAGAGGTTAATCTCATTGACCGAAACTGAGACCGACTCAATGCCGCTCGCCACGTTAGTGGCATCGTTGGACATACCAAACAGATTCTCTGTCAGATTTTTCGTTGCCTGCAGACAGAAGTCCGATTTCTCAGCAATATCCCCCACATTAGTTTTAATATGCGTGGATGACCGCGTAAGATCCTCGGCATTTACATGCAGATAATTGCACTCTTGCACGATGCCTTCCATCGTTTGGCGGAGATTGCCCACAAAGCGATTGAAAAACCGGGAGAGATCGCCGATCTCACAACCACTGAGCACCTTAAGCTCAACGCTCAAATCTCCTTCCCGTTCGCTGATGATTTTCAGCTCATCCAGGGGGCGTTTGATACTACGCAGCACTAGATATGCAACGATCAATCCAACAATCAGGCAAACGACAGGCACTGAAGCCAATATCCAAAATATTTGAGTAGAAGCTGCAATAGTGTGCTCCTCAGCAGTAATTAGCTTAGCATCTACACTATCAGCCAGTTCTTGTATACCCACACCCAATTCCAACAGCCGGCCACTAAAGACTTCTCCCTTATCGGTCTGTTCTGCTTGAGCATCCGCAAAAGCATTGAGACTATTAATATACTGCTTCCAGAGTGCATTCGTCTCATTCTGCAAAGTTTCATCAAATGCGTAGAGCTCCATGATCTCACGAAATTCTGAATGCTTTTGATCAATTTTTTCAAAAATCATTGGATCTCCATAGAGCATGTAATCTTTTTCAAACTGCCGGCTTTGAACGATGAGTATGCTTAAATCAGGTAGCCCCTGATTATCGATTACAGACTGGACGCTTTCTGCTGCATAACTTAACGTCTTCCTTAGACCCTCCTCGCTGGTTACACCAATCTCAGCAGATAAAACCTCAAGCTGAGCAAACAGACTTTCAGTGATCGATAGTTCTTCCAACTGATAATTGATTTTACCGATCAACATGGCATCTTCCTCGTAACTTTTTAGATACTCAAGCTCAGCATTGAGTTCTCCAAAAACCTGATGCAATCGGTTGGCATTGGTCTCAGATTGCTCATTCAAATAATTCTGCTTAGCCAGATTCAACTCCTGGATGGTCGCCAGGATTTCGGCTGCAAGCACCCTTTCCTGAACATCCCGGTTAAATATGTCTTCCATAACCGTCCGGACTCTTGAGTTAAGCACCAGGGAAAGAATGCTACTCAAGGTAACCAAAATGATCAATATACTGAAGCCGAGAGCCAGCTTCTTGCCGACACTGAGGGAGGAAATTTTCATAGGAGGACGTTTAGCGTGTTATTCGACGGGAAGATAACCCGTTTGTGCGATAATGGTTTTGCCTTCTTCACTCATCACAAAGTCAAGAAAACGCTTGATCTCACCGGTGGGTTCACCCTTAACAGCAATCGTCAAATCCCGTGTAATGGGATACTCACCACTCAGCAAACTTTCAGGGCTGGGGAATACACCATTAATTTTAACGATTTTAACAGTCTTCGCGACATTGCTTGCAGATGTATAACCGATCGCGGAAGGAATCTTATTTACATTTTGCATCATGATACGGTCATGAAGTATGCGTGCTTTAGGAGAAAACGCCTTTCCCTGCATCACGATCTTTTCAAATACTTCACGCGTTCCGGATTCCGCATTTCGATTATAGAGCATTACCGGCTTACCATGCACCCAAGTGGTTTGCTCACCTGAAAACATAGCTGCAAGCGTCTCCAGACTCAAAGTATCTTCCTGATTATGAGGGCTTATAATGACCGCAACACCATCAATGGCATAATGCAGCCCCACCAACCCATCGCTTATCTCCGAATCCTTAAGCTGGCGCGATAAGAAGGCCAACTCCACCTCACCCGCCAGGCACTTTTTAGCGCCGTTCGAAGAACCTCCACCCGATACATTTACATGAAATCCAGACTTTGCGTCAAATGCATCCGCCAATGCCTTAAAGACTTTTAGAGTGGAGTCAGATCCTGCAGCATTAAAATCACCAAATAAACTCGACAAGGGCTTTAAGCCCAGGAAGAAAAACAAACAGCAAAAAACGATCCGAAAATGTACTTTCATTGTATTCAGTTAGCGTTAACGAGAATACAAATCGACCCATAACCCGATGAATTAAATACTTAATTTCGTGTGTAGAATTTGTAACAAAAGGGCCTTATTGTTAACCAAAAAACACTTTTAAGTATTTAAATTGATTAAATAAAACAATTTAATCGTTTTTTTGATTTTCTATCTTCTTATTTTCAAGACTTTCGTGATGCTCTTCTGTAGATAGGCCATAAAGCTTGCAGAAGCCGAGCCGAATATCGTCAAAAATGAGGGTAATGGTGGGGATCAAAATGAGTGTCAAGAAGGTCGCAAACAAGATACCCCAACCCAAAGAAATCGCCATCGGGATCATAAACTGCGCCTGCACACTCTTTTCAAACATGAGTGGTATCAAACCAAAGAATGTCGTAAGTGATGTCAGCAGAATCGGTCGGAAGCGGCGAACTCCCGCCTTGCGCACTGCCTCAGAAATCGACATGCCTGCCTTGCGTTGCTTATTGATGTAATCCACCATCACCAGCGAGTCATTGACTACAACTCCTGAGAGTGCCAGCATGCCCAACATCGACATAAAGCTGATTGTTTGCTGCATGGGCGTGATTTGCCACATGATTAAATGACCAAGGACAGCTCCCACGACTCCAAACGGAATTACCGACATTACGATAAAGGGCTGAAAATAGCTGCGAAACGGTATCGCCAATAATACGTAAATAACGATCAAGGCGAAACCGACACCAAACAAGAGCCTATCATTATTTTCCTTCTGCTCAAGTGCACGACCTCGAAGCCCATACTCCATGCCGGGATAACGGTTAAACAACTCAGGAAGATAGTCATTCTCGATCTCACGCTGGACCAGCTCCAGATTGATGGACTCCTCATCTGCATCCGCGCGAACTTCAATATTGCGTTTACGGTCAATCCGCTGGATGGCCGGCAGACTTTGTCCCGGGATGATTTCTGCTACGCTGTCAAAAGGGACCTCTGTACCATTCGCCGTGCGGATCATCATAGTGTCCAGGCTTGCAAGCGTACGCCTTTGAGGCTCCGGGTAGCGAACCATCACGCGTACATCGTCCCTGCCGCGCTGAATACGCTGTGCCTCCGCTCCGAAAAATGCCTGCCTGACCTGGCTTGCCAGATTACGCGCCGTAATCCCCAAATATTCGGCCTGAGGCTTAAGCTTGAGTTCATACTCTTCAGTAGCGCGTTCAAACGAATCCTCAATATCATACAACCCTTCGTATTCGGCGAGCTTCTCCTGAAGCTCCTTGGATGCTGCGACTAAATCATCCACATTCGGGCTCACCAGCTCAAACTCGACACCACTGGCCGAACGGCTAAATGCAAAGCTTAGCTGCTCCGCTTCCGGCACGGGCCCGACACGCTGGCGCAATTCCATGGACATATCGCGACTTCCATACGTTACTCCCGTTATTTCTGCGGGTACCATCTCAACAACCAGCTCTCCGGTTTCCGCTACACCAGCCGTAGGTCCCCGGGAAAAACGGCTTCCAAACGGACGACCCCCTGAGGTCGCAAAAACATTGGCAATAACCACTTTATCAAACTCAGTGTTCTTCTCTTCTTTAATAGCGAGGGCCTGCTCCTCCATATGGTTAATGATACTTTGAGTGCGCTCAAAACTCGTACCGGGTGGCATCTGAAGGCTGACTGTCACGGTATCTCTCGGTATCCGGGGAAAGAATGTAAACTCGAAGCGCCCACTCCAAATCATCGCTATAAATATCACTAAAACCGCAACAAATATGGATAAGGTGAGATACCTGAAATTGAGGCACTGATGGAGAACGGGTCGATAAATCTTGATCACAAACCGCTCCAAACCCCCTGCAAAGAAATTCTGAAAGCGCATAATGGGACCTAACTTTGGCTTCACATTAGGATCGATGCGCTTCATGTGCTTAAGGTGAGCAGGTAAAATCAACTTGGATTCGACTAACGAAAACAGCAGAACAGGAATGACCACTAACGGTATCTGCATGAAGAATGTTCCCCGCGTGCCCGTCATGGTAAGCAACGGATAAAACGCCGCGATCGTCGTCAAAATCCCGAAGGTCACCGGCATTGCAATTTCCTTGGTTCCCTTGATCGCAGCATTCAGAGGATCAACCCCTTTCTGGAGATGATCATAAATGTTCTCTCCGGTAACAATCGCATCATCTACGACTATCCCCAGCACCAGAATAAAGGCGAAGAGGGTGATCAAGTTCAACGAGACCTCCATGGTGGCTAGCAACCACAATGCACCCGAGAATGCGACCGGGATACCCAATGCGACCCAAAAAGCGAGGGATGGCTTAAGAAAGAGCGCCAAAATCCCCATCACCAGGAAAAAACCCAACACTGCACTCCCCTGCAGGGTCATCAAGCGTTGCTTGATACGTTCAGAATCATCGGCCCAATAATCGACAAATATCCCCTCAGGGAAGGTGTCATTTGCTTCTTCCACATAATTACGTACGGTCTCGCCGAGCTCTATCGCGCTTTGATCCCCGCTACGGAAAACATCGATCGCAATCGCGCGCCTGCCATTAAAACGGGAAACAATGGGCGTTTCGTCAAACCCGTCAGTGACCTTGGCAACATCTTCGAGCGTGATACGTGTACCATCCTCACGTGTGCGCACCACAATACTCGAAAATTCATCATAATTGTAGGCCTGTTCATTGGTTCTTAGCAAAACAGTCCCGCCCTGAGTGCGAATCGCACCTGCCGAAAGATCCAGCGAAGACCCGCGTATCGCATTTACCACCCGATCAAAGGATAAATTATACTGCTTGAGCGTCGCCTCGGAGACTTCGATGCTCACTTCATAGGGCCTCACCGCTTTTAAGGATGCCAGCGTGACATCCGGCAATGCAGCGATTTCATCACGCACCCGCTCGCCCAGGCGCTTTAAATCCGTTTCCGTTAGATCGGCAGATAATACAACTGTAATGACCCGCTCGGTAAATCGACGCGCGAGACTCACACGCGGCCTCTCGGCTTCCTCCGGGAATGTGCGGATACTATCCACCCGATTTTTTATCTCATCCAAAGCTTTTCCAAGGTCATAGCCATCAAGTATCTCGACAGTAACCGATCCACTGTTGGAAGTCGCACGGCTCACGATCTCCTTTACCCCTTCAACATCATATACGTTTTCTTCAATAACGGTCACGATGCTTTGCTCCACCTCGGTCGGGGTTGATCCCCGATAAGGCACCTGCACACTAACCGTTCTGACTTCAACATCCGGAAACTCCTTGAGCACCAAACGATACATCCCAGAGTAAACCCCGGCACAAATCAGTGCAACCATAAGCAAATTAGCCGCAACCCCGTTTCGGGTAAACCATTCGATTAGACCATGCATGACCGCCTCCTTCTTTTCAGGTTTAAGGCCGGCCTCCCGGGGCCGGTAGTTCGATTCCCTCTTGAGTTGCCCAGGCACGCACTTCCTGCATAATGGGGCGTATCGCCTGTCGATCCCCACTGGCCATTGCAGCATCCAGTCGGCCTTTTAAATCTTCAGGAAGCGGCTTATCTTCGGGTATGCTTGCAAGCAACGTCTGCACAAATCCGCTAGGTCCTCCCCCGCCCCCACCTTGGGGCTGCGGTCTTCTACGGGGTATATCAGGCTCATCCGATCCTTCGCCATCATTGCTGGCTATGGCATAAGGATCCTCCTCCAGTAGGGTGGCATTGACCACCAGACCCTCCAGTGCGTAGTTTACATCAGTCAGGCAGAGCCGGTCACCCTCCTCAAAACCAGATCTTACAATAATTTCTTCACCTGAAGACCAGACAATATCCAGATTACGCCTGCGGAGAAGCCCACCCTCATCAACCACGAGCACAAAACGGGTCTCATTCAATAATCGTCTTGGTATAACGTAGACATCATCAATCGTTCTACCCTCAATCTCAGCTTCAACAAAGGCGCCAACTTTGAGTGGGGGTCTGCCTTGCTCAGTAAACCCATAGGGATTACGCACCTGCGCAATGACGAATAACTGGCGGCTACTGGTATCGATCGAGCCTTCTGCACGTACCACACGCCCGCGCCAGTTATAACTCTCACTACCAACTGTATACCTGAGCAAAACGCGCGGCCCATCAGCGATATTGGCTTCCTCGCCCCGATAAGTCTCCTGTAGGTCCAGAAAATTCTGCTGCCGCTCGGAAAGAGGCAGTCGGACTTCTGCAAAATCAATGGAATAAATGCGTGCCAACTGCGCACCCACATTCACAAATTGTCCAACATCCGCATTCTTACTTAATACACACCCAGCATAGGGAGCCCGAATCTCCGTGCGCTCAAGGTTTCGCGTTGCAGCCATGACACGCGCCTTGGCAGATGCAAGATTCGATTGTGCCTGCCGGAGCTGAGGCTCCCTTAATACCAGGCTGCTCGGTGCTTCATCGACTCCAAGCCGCTCCCAATCCGTCTTTGCTTGCTCATAGCGGGCCTCTTCCTGCGCAAGGTTCAGCTCTGCCTGAGCGAGTTGGCCCTCGGCGATAATCAGATCAGCTTCATAGTCCACTGGATCAATGCGCGCGAGAACCTCCCCCTCTTCGAAGAATCCCCCCTCTCTGAAGTTGGGTGCAATTTCAATGATAGTACCCCTTACTTCCGCTGAAAGATTGCTACGCGTTCGCGATTGTACGATGCCCTGTGAGGCAAGCGTCACCGGGTAATCCACCTTTTCCAGATTCACTACTTCCACTTCCGGAACACGTTCAGGAAAGTTACGTTGCCGGGGTTCCGGTTGATTACTAATCAGCCAGTAGGCAAACCAAAATGCGATCGCGAGAAATACAGCCGGAAGGCCAAATCTTAGGAAGTGTATCATAACAAAATTCTGTGGGGATTAAATACTGTCGTTCTCCGTTACTGTTTTAAAGTCTCCGCCCAGGGCCAGGTAGAGATCCAGGCGCGTCTGAATGCGTTGGGCGTTCGTTTGGAGTTTTGAACTCTCCGCATTAAATGCGCGCCTTTGGGATTCCAGTGCGGTGCTAATCTCAGTTAAGCCTTTAAAATACTCTTCCCAAGCCATCTCGGCAGCCTCAGCAGATTCCTGAGCTGAGATGGTTTGCGCCTGGTTTTCCACCTCATAAAACTTCTCCGCCGCCAGGGCAGATTCTACCTCGCTAAACGCCATCAGCAAGGTGTTTCCAAAGTTCGCGATGGCTTCATTGTAATTCGCTTCTGCTCTTTTCACCCCTGCGGATAGCCTTTTGCCCTGAAAAATGGGCTGAGTGATATTCGCGGCAATATTCCAGATTTTAAAGTCACTGTTGATAATTTCCTCAAATTGAGAGGAAGCTGTGCCGGTACTTCCCGTAAGTCTGATCGCCGGGAGAAGCGATTTCTTGGATTCATCGATGCGAACTGAAGTAGCCGCAAGACGTCTTTCACTCTCAATGATATCTGCCCTTCGCTCCAATAGTTCAGAAGGCAACCCTACGGGTACTTCAGCGACGATGCCGGGTAAACTCGATGCTACCTGCAATTCCGCATCCGGATAGCGCCCCAGGATTATCTGGAATGAGCGAACAGCAGCGTCATACAGGCGTTTGCGTCGCTCATAATTAGCGCGTGTGCTGGCCACATTGGATTTAATGAGCTGAAATTCAAGTGCTCGGGCAAGACCCTTCTTAAACTGGTCCTCAATGATGCGTTGGTTATTTTCAAAACTCTCCAACGTCTTCTCGGTAAGCTCAAGCTGGAGCTTCGCCTCGATCACATTCACCCAGCTTCGCGCAACGCGCGTTGCCAAAGATAGTCGCGCCGCGCGGTAAACTTCCTGTGCCGCCTGCCAATCCGCAATCGCAGCCTGGTGCCCATTCTTCACGCGGCCCCAAAGGTCAAGTTCCCAGGAAACATCAATGGTAGGGGTGAAGGTATTATTCAGATTGCTGACAACCCGTAGGCCCTGAGCATTATTTCTTTGATTCCGCGCTGCCCGAAATCCCGCGCTTACACTCGGCCATCGGTTTGCCCCCGAGATTTCAGCGATTGCATAAGAACGTTCCAAGCGTGCCGCCGCAGCCTGCAGGCTGTAATTATTGGCAATGGCCTCATCCACCAGGCTCGCCAGCATGGGATCATTGATGTCTTCAAGCCAACCCCGATTATAGTCAATCTGAGTAAAGCGCTCATCGGCGGAAGCCCAGGTGGGGGGTGCTTCAACAGGGTATTCTTCTACCCTCTCGGGAGGCAGGGTTTGGCAACCTGCAAAAACAAACACGAGGGTCAAAAGGGATAACAGCCGCAAGTACATCAAAAGGTTAAACGATTGAATTCAAAATAAGTTACAAAAATCTTTCATTTATTTACTTAAGCCACAAGCCGTAAATAGAGACACACCATGAAATGTTTTTAATTAAGGAGCTCGATAATCATCGGGTCCCTTTGTTTTTTAACAGTGTAACCACAAAATCACCAAGTTCCATACGGAACCCCCATTACCCTTCAATAATCGTAAACTTGATACCTTTCCCCTAGAAAGAGCGAGGAGCTATCTGCGAGAAAATTGAAATCGACGAAACCCAGCAGTAATTGAATCAGTGGGACTTGACCGGGGGTTTCGTAACCTCCTTCGCAATTCGGGAATAGTCGAGTAATTCAACAACGAAAAATTGATTCTTTTGAAAGTTTCCAGATAGGTGTCTTACATTGCGCGTTCTAGTAATTGCCTGTTTGTTTCCTTTTACGGGATGTCTTTCACTCGCTAATAACCCAAATGCCTCTGGTGACCTTTCATCTTTGAAGCCTGTATCCTCTATATTTGTGAACGCATCGATAGAACAATAGCTACTGGATTCGGTATCACATTGGTTGCTATCAATAGCCGTGTAAACGCTAAGCGGCAGTAAAACGCTCAATAGAATTACCTGTAAAACCTTGACCATCTATTTGTTTATACGAAACGAGCAGCGAAATGATTGCCTATACTTTATTTTTCTTAATTTCGACCCGCTTTCCAGTCTTGGCTGATTTGAAAGCCGCATCCACAACACGCATGTCCAGCATACCCTCTTCACCCGGCACTTGCATGGGTTTTTCATTTAAAATACTCAGGGCGTCCATTTCCATTTGATGTGCCTGCTGATTGGGTACCGACTCCTCAAGAACCTTACGGTCACTGGTCTCTCCTCGGATACCCCCGTAGCTCATAAAGGGTTTCATCTCATACCAGCCGTTCCGGGCCGTCACATGCAGTTCATTCACACGATGTGCGAGGCTGGTCATGCAGTTCGAAACTATACCGCTGGGGAACTCAAGATCAAAGAACATGATTTCGTCCGCTGTAAATTCGTCCGGCCGCGCATGATCAATTTTTGCAGTCACTGCAATGGGCTCTTCACCGGTTACGTAACGGGACGCATTGACCGCATACACACCCATGTCCATCATCGCGCCACCACCGAGTTCCGAGTGAGCCTTCCAATGGTTGGTATTTCCGAGGAAAAATCCATCGGCCGCACGTACATGGAGAATATCGCCGTAGGTCTTTTCACGGCCAAAGGCTATAATCTGCTGTGTGATGGGCTCATGCTGCATCCGGTAACCAATAGAGAGCCGCACATTATTCTTTTCACAGGCAGCAATGATATCGTGACACTCTGCCTCATCCAATGCCATGGGCTTTTCACAAAATACGTGTTTGCCTGCCTCCGCAGCAATAATGGAGTAAGGTTTGTGCATATTATTCGGCAGCACTATGTAGAACACATCAATATCCGGATTATCCGCAGCCTCATGCATCGTCTCATAGTTATAGATGTTTTTATCTTTGATGCCGTATTGCTCCTGCCACTCGGGTATTTTCGCAGGTGTGCCCGTGACAATCCCGGTAAGCTTGATGTGCTCGGTCTGTTGTAGTGCTGGTGCTAAAACCCGGGTGCTGTAGTTGCCCAGTCCCACGAGGGCAATCCCCAGTTTTTTGTCGGCAGATTTGGCAGTCAGCCCGGTAATGCTGAATCCCAGGGTGCCTGCAAACGCACTGGCACTGGCGGTTTTTATGAAGTTGCGGCGGGTAACGGTAAAATCAGACATAATGCCAATTCAACTTAACCCACACTACTTTTCAACACTTTCCACTCATTTTTGCACATTCTGGCGTAGCTGCAGGATGTGCTTGCGCGCCGTCCTCCGGTCGACCTTCAAAATATCCGAGACGACCTGAATGCTCTGGTGCCGCTCATAAATGGCAGACGCATACTGATCCAGCAATTGCTCCGCACTGTATTGCGCCTGCATCAGCTCATCCAGACTACCCGATGCAGAGGAGGATTTCAGCATGGGATTCTTAACGAACCCATAATGACCGCGGATTAGCACATTGCGCACACATTGCTCCAGCTCGCGAAAGTTGCCCGGCCAGCGGTAATGCAATGGCAGATGCCTTTTAGCCCAATCGGTAACCTCACGAGCCAAACTCTCTGCCTCTTCAGCTCCCACCAGCTTTTCGGCGATGCGACCCATCAGGTAGTCTCGCTCCCCCGTACTGTCAGCTAGCATCTCCTGCAACGAGGGTGTGCGTATCTGATCCGAACACAATCGAAAGTAAAAATCCTCACGAAAAGCTCCCGCTTCGATCGCCTCTTCCAGATTGCGGTTGGTCGCCGCAATGAGCTTCCCATTGAAACTTAACTCCCGGGTATCCCCCAGACGCTGAAAACGGCGTGTCTGCAACAAACGCAATAGCTTAACCTGTGTCAGCTCATCAATTTCGCCAATCTCATCCAGAAATACAGTGCCATAATCTCCGCAGCTTTCGAAATACCCCTTATGTTCCCCCTGGGCACCTGTAAATGAGCCTTTGCGATGCCCGAAGAGTTCTGACTCAATCAAGGTGGGCGAAAGCGCAGCCAGATTGATGGGAAAATAGTCAGCCATGAAATTTTCCTCAAACTCCAGGCTATCTTCATCAAAGGGGATATACTGGGAGAGTCCAATCGCACGCGCCACAAGCTCCTTACCTGTGCCCGAAGGTCCGGTAATCAGGGTGACCGAGTCATTCAATTTACCGGCCAATGAGCGTGCATATCGTCGAATGTTATGCGTGAAAATGGATCTCCACACATCTGCCCTCAGCTCCGTAACCACTTTTGAATTACCCACAAAATTTTCAAATATGTGATAATAAGCACGCCGGATCTGATAATAGATAGAGAATAATCGGGATTCACTTTGGCTTCTTTGAAAACCTGCCGAAGCCGTACCCTCCAGATAGTAAGTGGAACGTTCCTGAAACTCTCTATAAAAGGTTATCCGGGTAGGCTGGGCAGGTCGTCGGTGTGATTTGGCGATATGCTCATCCATTTTTGCCGCCAACTCATAATACGTTATCAGGAAAGTGATGTCCTCGTAGATTGTGAAGGCTTCCTGGGTCTGTATTTCACCCTTGTAGAGAGCCACTCGCGCCTTTTCTGCCCAAGCGTATGCGATTTTAATGATATTTGCGAGATTGGTATTCGACTGTAAATCCGAACGCCTTGCGCCCGGGTTTGCAGACGGGTCCTGATACTCTTTCCCAAGTATGCCTTTTTCCAGCTCCACCCGTTCCCTTGTGAATGGATTCGTATAGGGGATCTGAGCAATCAATTGAATACGCCTATCAATATTCATAAATTACACATCTAACATACAATTTATGAATACATATATCAATTCTAAATTTTTTGTTTAACTTAAAAAATCCCTATATATTTAATAATCAATAACTTAAAAAATTTTCATAAGATTGGCATACGAGATGATTAATAATGGGTAATTAAATCAATCTTATGAAAACTAATCAAAAATCTCGTTACATAAAAATCCTGGCGCCGGTTATCGCTTGTGCGCTTGCCGCCAATACTGCATTGGCATTCGACTCATTCCAGCACTCAGCCAAAGCGCTTGAGCATTCCGGTAAAGCGGTCGGCGAAGTGGTAATGGCAGGGGTCGAAACTATCGAGTCTGTCGTTACGATCGGAGCAAAGACCGTCGCTGTGCCACTCTATCTGGTAGGGGCTATAGTCGAGGAATCTGCAGAAAAGGTCAGAGAAACCGGTCAGGAGATCTGGGACGCTGCGAGCACCAACGGCAATAGCCGTCCGGCTTATGATGCCCGTTTTAACCTGAATCGCGTGCAACAACGTATCCAGACGAATTCGTAACTTAACCCTTTTGCCGGGGCCTGATCTCTCAACAGAGACCTCATCATGGAATAACCGGCCTCCAGGCAGGCCCCGGCATCTCTCTAAATCTAAACCATATTCCATTATGAAAAATAAACTCTTAACGATCCTTGCGATCCTTTCACTGCCTGGGTTTCTGTTTGCAGGTAGTAGCGCGAGTAGCGTGGTTGGTATTGAAAAATACGGTGAACTCGCAATTGCAGAGTTTGCCACAAAAGTGGAGCAAGCCCTCGATGAGCGCCAGGTGAACGTCGCCATAATGGCGCGCGCAGGTCGCTATCAAGAAGATCTCCCCAAAGGAGTAGAATATACTCACTGTGGAATCGCTGTCTTCGAAGCTGTTCGTTCACCGGAAGGCAAGATCAGCTATGTCTACACAGTGTATAATCTCTATCAGGGTGCTGGAGGTCGTAAGAACCGCAGCCACCTGGTTCAGGATTTCGTATATGACATGTGTGCAGGCATAGCTGAGCCCAAAATCGGAATCATCATTCCGAATGAGAAAATCCAGCGTGAGATGCTCAAGGTGCTGCGCTCCCCGTTTTATTCGGAACTGCACAATGAAAATTACAATCTGATCGCAAATCCCTATAATGACGATTTTGACAACTGTGTATCCCACACCCTTGAGGTCGTAGTAGCCGCAAAACTACAGACCACCAATGCCCAAGAAGTCAACAATACCATCCAGGATACATACGACGCTCACATTATGAAGCTCAGCCTCTTTCAGGAAATAGGTATCGGTTTCATGGAAGGAGCAACCCTTGATGATCAGGCAAGCAACAATATCTACACCGCTACCTTCGGGAGTGTGCGCGACTACATGCGTGAACAGGGAATAGTCGAAGATTTCATTGAGATAACGATGTAAAGTGTGATAACTCTATCCCGATTCTCCTGGAGGATCGGGGTAGCAACTTTTGGAGGCCATGAAACTAAAAAAATCAAAATACCAAATTTTCACCGAGACCCTGGAACAATTAGAACAGGAGTCCGTCATATCGAAGGAGCAGAAGGACCATATGGTTGGGCATGTCGAACCCCTTTCCTTTGACTGGAAGCGGCTCGCACGTTTCAGCTTCGTAATCGCGATCATATGCACCCTTATCTCATTTATTACACTGATTGAGGATGCCAGAATCATGAAGGCCATTATCGGGCTTTTTTCCGATAACCAGTTAATTCTGAGCGGCTTTGTAGGGCTGCTTTCCCTTGGGTTCTTCTACTCAGGCTGGCAATACGCAAAGAAGTTCCCGCTACGCGTATTTTCTACAGAAACCATTCACTTCTTTGGGGTGATCCTCTTCACCACTTCGATCGGTTTAATCGCCAATCACTATGAATTGCACTATGTGCGCGACCATTACTGGTTCCTGCTCCCTAGCATCATCAGCCTGGAAATCGCATACCTCGTAAAGTCCAAGCTCATCTGGATCTTTGCCCTACTGAATGTCGGGGGATGGTTTGGTGCAAGCACCGGCTATTGGGGAGGTGGCTACTTCCTGGGTATGAATTACCCGCTTCGATTTGTTTTGCTGGGAGCGATCACCTTTCTTGCGGCATATGCCTTTAAAAAGAATATATCACGGGGCGATTTCTACGGGCCCACCAAAGTCATTGGCCTGCTCTGGATGTTTATCTCGCTTTGGATTCTATCCATCTGGGGGAATGAAACCGGTTGGAATGATGTCAGCCACATAGATCAGCTCTATTGGTCCATTTGTTTTGCAGTGGTCAGCGTTTTGGCGATCTATTTCAGTCTGCGTGTGGATGACGGCACCCTACGTGGCTTTGGCCTCACCTTCCTGTTCATCAATCTCTATACGCGCTTCTTTGAATACTTTTGGGAGGGCACGCATAAGGCACTGTTCTTTGCTATCCTTGCTGCCAGCCTGTATATCATCGCATCGAAAGCCGAGCGTATCTGGAATTTGAGTCTGACAACAAAAAAGGCCACGGAGTAACGTGGCCTTTAAATTGATGCTGTTAGAGCTTGTTACTGAGCCGCTTTGATCTGATCCCAATACTTATTGTAGATCGCATTGACTTCGCCGAGTGGTCGAATGATCTCACCCTTCGTGGCCAGCTCATCAGGCACAAATACCATCGGATCTTCAAGTAAATCCAGCACAAGCTCATAAGCGGGCACATTGGGAGCCTTATAGTAGTTGTATTCCATGTTCCGCGCAGCCACTTCGGGCTCCAGCATGAAATTGATGAAGGTATGTGCAAGCTCCACATTGGGCGCATCCACGGGGATCACCATGTCATCACACCAGACCACAAAGCCTTCTTTCGGCAGCATAAACTCAATGGCCGCTTCCGGGTTTTCATCCACGATTTGGGCAACATCCCCACTGTAACCATGAGCCAGGATAAATTCACCGGATGCCAGACCGGGCTTGTATTGCTCATTTTCAAATTTCGCAATGTTGCGCTTCCAGCCAATCACCACTTCGGCAGCCTCGGCGATCTCTGCCTCACTGGTAGAGTTGATACTATACCCGAGGTATGCCAATGCGGCTCCGATGGTCTCTCGCACATCGTTGAGCAGGGTGCTACGATTATTGACTTCCGGCAAAGCCAAAACCGCCCAACTCTCCTCCAGATCCGGCAAAGCGGTGCTGCTATAGCCGATGCCAGTTGTGCCAATCATGTAAGGCACACTGTATTCCAGCTCCTTATCGATCGCTGCGGTTTCCAGATATACGGGATCAATATTGCCAATATTCGGGATCTTCGAGTGATCAATTTCACCAATGAGACCCTCCTCATACATGAGGATCGCCTGGTAGCTGGTCGGAAAAATCACATCATATCCCGTTGCACCTGCTTTAATCTTGGCATACATCGACTCATTGGAATCGAAGTAGTCCATGATAACCGTGCAGCCGTATTGATCCTCAAATTCTTCGATCAGGCCCTCATCGAAATAATCCACCCAATTATAAACGCGGAGTTCCGGTTTACTGGGTGCACAACCATTAAAAAGGAGGCTCAAAATCAGAGCCGCTCCTGCCACCAGGAAGGTGAAAGACAGTTTGATTTTCATAGGTTAAAAATAATGAGAATTTTCACCGCCGATATAGATAACGTTGTCCCCAAATGACAATCGAAAAAGTAGCCAACATAAACAGTGTGCAGAGAGCATTAATGATCGTCGGTGAACCCTGCTTCATCATGCCAAAAACGTAGAGCGGCAAAGTCGCGCTGGTAGGCCCGGACACAAAGAATGTAATGATAAAATCGTCGATCGAAAGCGTGAGCGCAAGGAGTGCTCCTGCCAGTATTCCAGGCCCCATCACCGGTAGCAAAACCCGGTAAATAATCGTAGCCCAGCCGGCACCTAAATCCTGAGAAGCTTCTATTAAGTTGTAGTCAAAATCCTGCAATCTACCCAGCACCACAAAAGCTACATAACTGATACAAAACGTGATATGCGCTAGGATCACGGTTCCCAAACCTAACGGATAGCCCAGGTTTATGAAAAGTAGCAGCAGGCTGATTCCCATCAAAAGATCCGGGAACACCAGCGGCGCATACACCAATACATAGTGGGACTGCTGCAAACGACTCCGGTAATGATGCAGGCACCAGGCAGCCAAAGTCCCCAACACCGTTGAAATCGCAGTGGAACTTAGAGCTACAATCAATGTATTCCTGACCGCCCGCCACACCTCAGGACGATCAAACAACAACGCATACCATTGCAGTGAAAATCCACGCCAGGGGCCGCCAAAACGAGCCTCATTGAACGACTGCATCACCAGATAAAAAATGGGCAGATAGAAGAAGACCAACACCGTGATAGCGATGAAGCCTGGTATGTTTGGTCGGTTTCTCATGGGCTGCGTTTCTATTGAAGTGAGCGTCGGATCTGATAAACCAGAACAGGCGTCATTACAACCACTGCAAATAAGCTCGCCAGGGCGCTGGCCTGTGGCAAATTACGATCCGTAAAAGTCCTTTGTGCGATTTTGTTTCCCAGCATTTCGCTGGTTGAGCCACCCATGATATCCGGAATCGCATACGAACCCAAAGCAGGTATGAAGACAATGAGCACCGCCGTGATCAAACCCAGCTTGATCCCCGGAATAAACACCCTTAAAAAAGCCTCCCAGCTCCGGGCCCCTAAATCTGCAGCCGCATCCAACAAACCAAAATCAAACTTCTCCGCAGCCGCATAGATGGGCAGTATCGCAAAAGGCAGATAGGTATACACCAAAACGATTAAAATGGAACCCTCGTTATAAAGAAGCGTAGCATTGGGTTCCACAATCCCAAGAAATACGAGACTATTCTTAATAAAGCCCTCAGGATGCAAAATCGTCTTCCAGGCAAAGATGCGAATGAGCATATTGGTCCAGAACGGCAAAATCACGAGTAGAAGCATCCAATATCGTATACGTGCAGGTAAACGTGCCAACCAATATCCCACCGGTATTGCGATCAAGATACATATAACTGTCGTCCATATGCTGATGCTTAAGGTTCGCAGCAGAATCGGAGTATAGTTAGAGCTAAAAATCTCCCGGTAATTTTGCAGCGTCCACCCTTCGTCAATCCCCCCGTTCAATGTGGCTGGCTTAAAACCGATCCACAAAATAATAAACGTGGGAAATACAAAAAATACAATGAGCCACACATACGTCGGTACGCTCAATAACCATTCTACATACCGATTGGGTTTATTCATCCGGCATGTCCTCTGAGAGCGCCATCAGCGACTCATCGTCCTGTTGATAGCTCTGCAGCATATAACCATCTTCCGAGTGCCAATAGACCCACACAATCTCCTCCCAGGTAATCGGCTTTTCATCCAACAGATAATGCCCATGCTGTTGTTCAACAATTAAAGTGTATTCGCCCGACTTCAAACGATATTTAGTCAAAGATCCGAGGTAGACGACGTCTTCGACTACAGCCTGAATACAATTCAATAAATCCGGCTTTTCAGGCTTCTTGCGAGCTATACGTAGTTTCTCAGGGCGGATCGATAGATTCAGCTCTTCACCTACCCTTACATCCTTATCCTTCCAAACCAGCAAATCTCCCAGCGATGGCACCCGGACCGTGCAGAATTCATCATTCGGCATTGCGGTTACTTTTCCATTCAAAAAATTCGTATCTCCAATAAACGCCGCCACAAAACTGTTGATTGGCGCCTCATAAATCTCAACAGGTGAGCCCATCTGCTCAAATTTCCCGTGATTCATGACCGCAATGCGATCGGACAGGCTCATCGCCTCACTCTGATCATGGGTAACGTAAAGAAATGTGATGCCTACTTCATCGTGAATGGCATCCAGTTCGATCAACATACGCTGGCGTAACTTCAGATCGAGTGCAGCCAGAGGCTCATCCAGTAATAAGAGTTTCGGCTTATTGACCAATGCCCGGGCGATAGCAACGCGCTGCTTTTGCCCACCACTAAGCTGGTTGGGTTTCTTCGAAGCATGATCGCTCAGCTCCATGAGGTCCAACATAGCATCCACCTCGATGCTTATCTCCGGCTTCGCCTTTTTTTGCATACGCAGGCCAAAAGCTACATTTTCAAAAACGGTCATGTGAGGAAACAACGCATAGTTCTGAAAAACGGTATTGATCGTACGCTTATTGGGAGGAAGTGCAGTGATATCCTTGCCATTTAGTAGAATACGCCCGCTATCCGGGGTTTCGAAGCCCGCGATCATACGCAGCAACGTCGTTTTACCACAGCCACTCGGCCCGAGGAGTGAAAACACTTCGCCGGCCTCGAGCTCAAGGCTTACATTATCGACAGCAGCAAGATTGTCGTAACGTTTGGTGACCGACTGAATCTCGAGGAGCGCTGCCATTTTGAATCAATGCCTTAGAGCGATCGAATCGTATTGAGATCGCTTATGAGCTTGGTAAGCACTTCAGGGGTAATTGCCTGCTTGGGATCATCCCCGATACCTGCGCCCGGTGCTACGTGCGTTTCGAGATTAAGCCCATCTGCTCCATACGCAACTGCCGCTTTTGAGCTGGCAGGAACAAAGGCAGACCGACCGACCGCATGCGATGCATCATAAACAACCGGTGCCCAGGTCTTCTGCTTGAGTAGAGGTATGATCGACTCATCCGGGTGATTGCGATAACCATCCAGCCCGGGCAACGTTCCCCGCGGACACAACAAAACCCCGGGATTCCCATTGGCGACAATATACTCCGCTGCCGCAATAAATTCGTCAATCGGCCCCATATGGCGACCGCGTTTAAGCAACACTTTACAGGCGATATTCTGGGTTTTTTGACCAATCTCCTTAAGCAATGAATAATTAAGCGCATTACGCGTGCCGATTTGCAGCATATCCACCCCGGCTTCCAGGGCAATATCCAGCTGAACGCTGTCCATCACTTCAATATTTAATGGGAGACCCGTCCTCGATCGGGCTTCAAGCATCAATTCGAGAGATTTGGTATCGCCCTGATAGGAATAGGGAACCGTACGCGGCTTCCATACCCCACCCCGGAGCATATGCGCACCCGCCTCCTTAACTGCTTCTGCGGTCTCAAACAGTAAATCGGGATTTTTAGGGTCAACGGTACAGGGCCCGGCTATGATTAAGAGGTCCTTATTAAGATCGCAGTCGTTGATTACGAAGGGTTGCTTTGCGAGCTCGCCCCGAATATCCATCAGTCGATAGGGAGATTCAATATGATCTACACGATCCACGTAGGGAAGCCCGATCAAGCGGTTAAACATCAGCTCATGGCTCTCATCCCCCAATATCGCGTATACACAACGATGCTCCCCCACTATCACCTGGATGCGACAGTTGAAATCAGCAACAATCGACTCCACCTCCGCAAGCTGGGCATCCGTCAATTTAGGCTCTTTTGAAATGATCATAAGAGCTGTATTAATAAGGGCTCAAACCTATTGCACAAGTGATAATTATTATGCAATTGCAGATTTCGCATATCAAATAGCACTTGTCTATTCATCCGTTCTGAGTTGCTCTCACAATACATGAATACGGTCGATATCATCCTCAGTAACCCACTGGTCGCTTTGTTTGCAGTAATCGGCGTCGGTATGCTATTGGGCAACCTCAAAATCGCATCCATTGGCCTCGGGAGCTCTGCAGTGCTATTTACCGGTTTGCTCTGTGGACATCTGGGATATTCTATACCCGACCAAATCGGTACGATTGGGCTTGTCCTGTTCGTTTATTGCGTCGGTATCTCCGCAGGAGGGCGTTTCTTTTCTGCATTGGCAAAAGAAGGCAGCACCTTGGCAAAGCTCGCAGTGATGATTGTCGGAACAGCAGCATTACTTACCTGGCTGAGCTATTGGCTATTGGATATCCCTACTGATCTTGCAGTCGGTATTTTTGCTGGCGCAATGACGAGCACCCCCGCCCTTGCGGCGGCCACTGAGGGTCTACCGGATGGGAGCTCAGGGGTCGTAATCGGTTACGGTATCGCTTATCCCTTTGGAGTGATCGGGGTCGTTTTATTTGTGCAACTGGCACCCCGTCTTTTCCGGCAGAATCTTGACAAAATTGCGGCAGAAAGCGTCGACCCCACAGATGAAATTTCGCGTGTAGAAACCGCGCTCGTAGAAATCACAAACCCCAATTTATTCGGAAAACTGCTTGCAGACTTACCTGCACTGGGTGAGCAGGCCTGCCATATATCCCGGGTCCTGAAAGGCGAACGCCTAGTCCCAATCACCTATGACATGGCCTTCGAGCAAGGCCAGCAGTTGTTACTCGTAGGCAGGTCGCGTGAGTTGGCCATTATGACCGACTACCTCGGAAAGAAAATCGATAAGCACTACATCAAGGATGTCGAAAATGAGCAACAACGCCTCGTAGTGACGCATCGCAATGTCATTGGACAATCGCTCAGGGAGTTAAACGCACTCAAAGAATTTGGAGTAATGATCACTCGTATCACGCGCATGGACTTCACATTTGCGCCGGATAATGATACCAAGCTGGAAAACCGGGACATCCTGAAGGTCGTCGGAAATCCAGATGACCTCAAACGTTTCGCAAAGCATATTGGGCACCGAAGCGAAGCGTTTGATGAGACCGACCTGCTTTCCCTCTCGCTCGGAATTACGCTGGGTATCATCGTAGGTATGATCCCCTTTACGCTACCGGGTGCCCCCTCAATATCGCTCGGGCTTGCGGGGGGTCCCCTGTTTGTCGCTCTGATCCTTGGCCATTTCGGAAGGATTGGGCGTATTGTAGGGCATATTCCCCGCCCTACCCGGCAGTTGCTTCAGGAGCTGGGCCTGGTATTATTCCTGGCGGATGCAGGGGTCAAAGGGGGAGCCGCGCTTGTAGCAACGGTAGCTGAAATGGGGCCGGTTTTGTTCCTCGTAGGCTGTTTGATTACTTTGCTGCCTATGCTAATCACCTATGTACTCGCAGAGAAAGTGTTTAAACTCAATGCCCTCCAGGCACTTGGGGGTATTTGTGGCGGTATGACTTCGACTCCTGCACTTGGAGCCCTTACCGGACGCTCAAATTCCAAGATCCCTGTTGTCAGCTATGCGACCGCGTATCCCGTAGCACTCATTGTAATGACCATTTTTGCCAAAATGCTCATCGCCCTGATGGGTGGGTTGTAAAAATGACTCAGGCCTGGATGCGAGCTTCCGTATTCTGGATATTCTCTAAAGCCCAGTCCTTGATGCTAAGCAATATCGGGTAAACCGAATCCCCTTTTGGAGTTAAACGATAGGACGCACGCCTGCCCCGTTTGGTTGGATAATACTTTTCAACTATCCCCAAGTCGATGAGCTTGCCCAAACGATCCCGCAGGATATTGGTTGCGATGCCCTCAGGGGAATCCAAAAACTCATTGTAACTCGCTTTGCCTGCAAACAGATCTCGAATGACCACCAGTGACCACTTGTCACCAAAAAGATCACAAAAGGATGCGACCGGACAGCATGAACGCTGAACATCGATAGAAAAGCTTTGCATAGTATTGACAGATATACAATTACTTGCATTTTGCAAGCTATTATCATGAACAAGAACCTAGCAAATCGCCTAAAAACCCACTATGGACCGTACGCGCTGGTAACCGGTGCTTCATCCGGAATCGGAAAAGCAATAGCAGCTGAGCTAGCAAAAGCGGGCCTGAATTTGATACTCATTGCGCGCAGTGAAAAAATACTGGATGACCTCGCATCCAAATTAAAATCCGAGCACGGCATCCACGTTAGTGTGATCCCTCTGGATCTCTCGACCAAGGACAGCTTCAGCAAGTTGATTGCTCAAACCAAGGATTTCGACATAGGTCTCTTTGTAGCTGCAGCGGGCTTTGGCACATCCGGATCTTTCTCGGATATCCCCTTGGAGAAAGAGACGGATATGCTCCTTACCAATTGCTATGCGGTTTTGGAACAAACGAAATACTTCACCCAGCGTTTTGAAAACAGGTCCCGTAGTGGTATTATCCTTTTTGGTTCCATCGTTGGCTTCCAGGGCGCTCCCAGAGCAAGTAATTATGCGGCTACGAAGGCTTACATCCAGACGCTCGCAGAAGCCTTGCACGTAGAACTTAAGTCTACAGGAATCGATGTGCTGTCGGCAGCACCCGGCCCCGTGAACTCGAGCTTTGCGGGTCGTGCGAAGATGCAGATGGGTAATGCGCTAAAGCCTCAGGATATTGCAGTACCGATTCTCAAAGCACTGGGCAAACGTCAAACAGTACGGCCCGGATTTCTTTCTAAGCTGATCAGCTACTCCATGCTGACCGTTCCCCGCTGGTTGAGAATACGCATCATGGCAGTAGTCATGAGGGGCATGACTAAAACGCAGTCGGCATGAGTCTTAAAATGGGGTTTGCTCATACGGGATTGCGATAAGCAAAATGTAATCCTGTCACATCTATTTCTGCCCTAAGATACTAGTAACATTTATTCAGCTGGTAGCAACGCTTGCGCAGTGCAAAAAACAGCATGGTGGTAAGTCCCGCAGTGCCCAGGATCATACACATTACCATGATTTGGTAACGTACCGCAATCAAAGGTGAAATACCCGATAGGATTTGACCGGTCATCATACCCGGCAGGGACACCAAACCGACCGCCAACAATACGTTAATTTGAGGTATCATCGCCGCCCGGAACCCCGCATACCGGGCCTTAATAAAATCTTCCTTTATTTCCAGCTCGCTGTAAAACCGTTCGGCCGCCAGGCTTACGGTATTCATACCATTCGCAAATATCATCCCGGATAAAGGGATAATGTAGCGCGCCTCATACCAAGGATCCAGCTGAAGCACCAATGCAACCACGATGATCAGGTTAACCCCTCCCCCCACGAGTATGGAGATCAATATATCCCGAAAAATCCCAATATTCCTGTTTTCAATATTACGAAGCGCAATCGCACTGGAAACGGTAATCATCAGAATGATCACGGACATGCTCAACCAGGGATTTTTCTGCGTAAATACAAAGCTCAACACGAATCCTACGAGAATTAGTTGCACCGCCATTCGCAGAGAGGCGTAAGCAATCTCCCACTTTTTACCAACCCAGCGTGAATAGATATAGGCAACTACCAGCACCGGTATAAGCAGCCATACCAGGTTGAGAATCGGAATGGGCTCTAGGTCACTCATTATTTATGTGTTTCCCTAAATATCGTAGGCGAGGTTTGGCTGCAGCCACTTCTCAGCTTCTTCGACCGTCATCCCCTTGCGATTAGCATAATCCTCAATCTGGTCCTTCTCAACGCGTCCGACTGGAAAATAGTGACTTTCCGGATGAGCAAAATATAAACCGGATACGGAGCTGGGCGGGTTCATTGCATAGGATGTAGTCAGGCTAACTCCGGTAGTCTTCTCCGCATCCAGCAATTCCCAAAGCGTAGCCTTCTCGGTATGCTCCGGGCAAGATGGATAACCGGCTGCCGGACGTATTCCGCGATACTTTTCACGAATGAGCCACTCAGCATAGGGGTGGACCTCATCGGCTGTGGTTGGGAATGAGTCGCCGAGTTTTATATCCTCTTCTTTCCCATAGCCCCACTGTTCACGCATGTATTTATGCAAATATTCTGCAGTGCCTTCCGCAAAACGATCCGCGAGGGACTGGATGAGAATCGCGGTGTAATCATCCCCGTTTTGCTTAAATTCATAAGCGTAGTCCTCGATCTCCTGTCCAGCAGTCACTACAAACGCACCTATGGAGTCCTGTTTACCAAGCTCTTTGGGGGCTATAAAATCGGCAAGGCTCAGATAAGGATGATCCGCAGCATTCTCGAGCTTTTCCTTCTGCTGGCGCAGGAAACGGAACGTCACTAAATCCTGACCACTCTCAGCATCATAGACTTCAACATCATCACCAACACGATTTGCTGGAAAAATACCGCATACTGCCCGGATCTTAACCCGGTCATTATCTACCAAATCTTTCAGTATCCGCTTTGCATCCTCATAAAGATCACTGGCCTGCTTACCATGCTGTTTATGGGACAAAATCTTGGGAAATTTGCCTCTGAGTTCCCAGGCCTGGAAAAATGGGGACCAGTCAAAGTAGTCCAGTATTTCCCCCGCAGGAATCGTTTTCATAACCTGAACTCCCCATTGTTCAACTTCCGGGAAGCGATAGTTTTCCCAGTCAATCGCCAGCGCCTTATCACGTGCTTCCCCGATCGGTAGATACTTCACATCATCATTTGCACTTTCAGCGTGTCGCCTGCGTATGCCTTCATATTTCTCATCCAGCTCCTTAACGTAAGCTTGTTTGAGTTTGGGATTCGCCAGGCGCGCGCACACTTCGGTGACCAATGAAGCATCCGATACGTGGACGGTTGCCCCACTGTAATGCGGTGCAAGCTTGATTGCAGTATGCGCACTGGAAGTCGTCGCTCCACCAATCAACAACGGTACCTTCATTCCGCGGGCTTCCATCTCCTTGGCGTTTTTGATCATTTCGTCCAAAGACGGTGTGATGAGCCCGGACATTCCAATGAAATCTGCTTTTTCTTCGATGGCAGTATTTAGAATCGTGTCACAATCCACCATGACCCCCAGATCAATGACCTTGTATCCATTGCAACCAAGGACCACCGCAACAATGTTTTTGCCAATGTCATGCACGTCCCCCTTTACGGTAGCGATCAGGAATATGCCAGCAGAACTGCCTTCGGATTTTTCTGCCTCCATGTAAGGCTGCAGATAGGCAACGGCTTTCTTCATGACGCGTGCGCTCTTGACCACCTGAGGAAGGAACATCTTACCTTCACCAAAAAGCTTCCCCACGACTTGCATGCCGGACATTAAAGGCCCCTCAATCACTTCCAGCGGCTTGGAATATTTTTGCCGTGCCTCCTCGGTGTCTGCCTCTACGTGGGTCGTAATTCCTTTAACCAACGAATGCGATAGCCGCTCCTCTACAGTGCCACTGCGCCAGTCTTCCTTATCAGTTACTTTTTTTTTAGGTTCTGAGTTTCCCGCACCGGATTCAAGAAAACGCTCGATCACAGTTGGATCACCCGCCTGGATGGCCTGCTCGGCCAAATCCCGCAAGGTGGTCATCCCTTTAAGTAAAGCCTGATTGATACGATCCTCCACAGACCCAGAGCCTGCACTCGGAGCCGTAGACTTGCCGGCCTTAATATCTTCTGCGAGCGTGATCAAGGCCTCCGTTGCGTCCGCATTTCGATTCAGTAATACATCCTCGACCTTTTCTTTCAGGACTGGGCCGATATCTTCATAATCCATCAGCAGCCCCGGATTGACGATCGCCATATCCAGACCAGCCTCGATTCCGTGATGAAGGAAAGCGGCATGCATGGCTTCACGCACCGGATTATTCCCACGGAATGAAAATGAGATATTCGAGAGCCCGCCACTGGTACGCGCACCGGGACAAACCTGCTTCACTTCACGAACCGCCTCTATGAAATTGACCGCATAGTTGTTATGCTCCTCCATACCCGTTGCGACCGTGAGAATATTCAGGTCAAAAATAATATCGTGGGGATCCATACCCACCTCTTCGGTCAATATTTTAAATGACCGTTGTGCAATCGCTACTTTACCCTCCATAGAGTCCGCCTGACCCTTTTCGTCAAAGGCCATCACGATCACCGAGGCTCCGTAGCGCATAATCTTGCGTGCCTGCTCCTTAAATGCATCTTCCCCTTCCTTGAGGCTGATCGAGTTGACCACACACTTCCCCTGCACACACTTGAGACCCGCTTCGATCACGCTCCATTTGGAGCTGTCGATCATGATCGGCACTTTGGAGATATCGGGTTCGGAAGCGACGAGATTGAGAAACTTCGTCATGCACTCCTCACCGTCGAGCATCCCTTCATCAAAATTGATATCGATGATCTGTGCACCCTTTTCCACCTGCGAGCGTGCAATAGCTAAAGCTCCCTCAAAGTCACCTGCCTTGATGAGCTTCTTAAATTTGGGAGACCCGGTTACATTGCTGCGCTCCCCGACATTGATAAATTCTGCTTTGTCTCCAACCGAATTGTAAGGCTCCAAGCCGCTAAGGCGTAGACCCGACTCGATATCGGGTAGCTTGCGAGCTTCATACTGCTTAGATAACTCGGCAACACGTGCAATATGCTCAGGTGTCGTCCCACAGCATCCACCAACCAGATTGACCAAACCCTCTTTCGCAAAAGCACTTACGGCTCCGCCGGTGTGGTCCGGTGTCTCATCATAACCGGTTTCGCTCAATGGATTCGGCAGCCCTGCATTCGGATATACATGCACGTAGCAATCCGCCACCCGGCTGAGCTCCTCGAGGTAGGGTTTCATGAGATCCGCACCCAGTGCACAATTCAGCCCTACAACCGTAGGCTTCGCATGACGGATGGAATTCCAAAATGCTTCGGTAGTCTGCCCGGAGAGCGTACGGCCGGATTGATCCGTAATGGTCACGGAAACAATCACCGGTAGACGAAAGTCCAACTCTTCAAACAGATCTTCGATTGCATGAAGAGCCGCTTTCGCATTGAGCGTATCAAAAATCGTCTCAGGTTGCAGAATATCCACTCCACCCTCGACGAGTGCCTTCGCCTGCTGGTAGTACGCCTCGCGGAGCTCATCATAGGTGACTGCCCGATACTCCGGCCGGCTCACATCCGGCGAAAGACTCGCTGTTCGATTGGTAGGCCCCAAAGCACCCGCAACAAATACCGTACGCCCATCCTTCTCCCAAAACTCATCAGCTACTTTACGGGCTATCTTCGCAGACTCGATGTTAATCGCATCCACCCAATCCTCTAGGCCATAATCTGCCTGTGCAATCGTGGTAGAGCTAAAAGTATTGGTCTCCAAAACATCCGCACCCGCAGCAACAAACTCCCGGTGGATCTGCTCAATCACATCAGGCCGTGTAATACTTAGTAGGTCATTATTGCCTTTAAGATCACCCTTCACATCTGCCAAGGCATCATTCCTAAAATCCTTTTCCTCCAACTTATACTGCTGAATCATCGTACCCATTGCACCATCCAGAATCACGATGCGCTGATCCAGTAGCTCTAAAAAAGCCTGACCCTTTGATGTATAGGGCTTCCAATGTGCAGGAAAATTCATAAGAGAAGTAACCTAGCACTCATTTGCTTGCTTTCAACCCATAATTTTGAGTACCTTACAGAGACATTTTATGACAAACGACCCCTCAAATACCCCCAAAAATGGTTTTGATTTAACTATATCCGGTTATTCAGAGAAGATAGTATCAGTCATTAGCGATACAGTGTTAGATGAGAATAATAAAAATCTTTTGAATCTTTGCTTACAAGAACTCAAGACTCTCATGGGCTCCGCACAAGTCGCTGAAGAGAAGATAACCTACTTAATCAATGAATCCGATTATTCGCTCAGGGAGTGGGCACGTGCCGTTGATTTTTTCTATGATCATCAAAGTGAGAGGATTAGCCCGCCTCAGAATGTAGACTCTGTTTTTGCTTATCTGGAGTGTTGTTCTGAATTTTCAAAGCAAAAGGGACTTCAAATTCCCTTTACTGAGGTCATTGGGGAGATGCTGGAACAATACGGTTTTGATGCTGTGAGGGACGAATAGCAGGTAAACGATCAGCCTTCATTAAAAAGCTTTGCATCCACCTCTATCTCAGGACTCTCTTCACTGACCACCTGGCGTAACCACCAGTCCCGATCCGAATTATAAGTATAGAGGGCCTTCAGCCGTTCGCCTTCTTTTTGCATCTTTTCCAATACTTCTTGATGTTCTGGATCGTTGATCAAGTTATGCATTTCTCCCGGATCTTCTTTTAGATCATAAAGCTCATCGATGTCATTTTCCAGAAAAGCATCAATCCACTTATAACGCTTTGTGCGAACCGCAATCATATCGGGCCCAGCATATGGATACACATCATCCACATAATACTGAAAGAATACAGAGTCTCTCCAATCTGCCTGTGAGTTGCTGAGCAAAGAAAGCATCGACTCACCTTGGTAGTGCTTGGGTATTTCAACACCTGCCAGCTCAAGAATGGTTGGGGCCATATCAATATTCATGCATAGGGCATCTATGTCGCTACCAGGCTTTATTAAACTCGGATATCTTATGAGCAGAGGGATCTTCATAGAGGGCTCGTAAGCAATGCGTTTATCCCAATACGTATGCTCCCCCATGAAATAGCCATTATCACTGGAAAAAATAACAACCGTATTCTCCAGCAAATTTAGCTTCTCTAAAGTCTTTAATACACGACCCACCGATTCATCAATCGATAAGACACACTCTAAAAGTTTTTGATAGCGACGATTATAGGGATCCCAGGGTTTTTCTGGTAGCTGATCGACGGGTTCATATTCCTGCCACTTCGAATCAAAAGCTTTGATTCTTTGCCATTCGGGTTTACCCAGGAAGGTTTCACGGGCCGTCCCGTGCGGTGGCTCCGGTAACGGTGTATTTTGAAAAGCACCGTCATGCCTGGGAGCAGGCTCATAGGGTTCATGCACCGCTTTGTGCCAAAAGAGCAAATTGAAAGGTTTGTCCGGGTTCCTTTTGTTTTCGAGCCAATCCACGGTATAATCTGTCAAGACATCCGTAATATAACCATCTTCCTGAAACTCCTTACCATTTTCATTTAATTGGGGATCGAAAAAGTCGCCTTGTCCGTTAAAGGATAACCAATAATCAAAACCCGGGCGAATATGATCCTTACCTGCTTTATGGGCCATATGAATTTTTCCGACCATGGCCGTTTGGTATCCGGCAGACTGCAGCTCCTGAGTATAAGGGGGGAATTTCTCCCAATCCGGGTCAACCTGGGGATGGTTCTGATTGACCCCATGAATATGAGGAAACGTCGAGGTCAAAAAAGATGCACGAGAAGGTGAACACAAAGATGCGGTGCAAAAAAAGTTACTGAACGTAACGCCCTCCTCTGCCAGTCGATCTAAATGAGGTGTCTCCAAAAAAGGATATCGCCCAAAATGTCCAAAAGCATCAAAAGGCTGATCATCGATTAAAATGAAGAGAAAATTGGGTTTACTCTCAGCTTCCTTAGCGAACAAAAACAGATGATTCAGCTGGCATGCTAAAATGAGAATAAACAGCAACTTAAGAATAGCATTGGTCATCAACCTTAAGACGGATGAATCCAATCTTGGTACTAAACCTATTTAATTAAACAAAAAGCCGCAGCCCCGTAGGAACTGCAGCCTTTTTATACCCCAAAAACTAAGATTCGAAATTTAAGAAGCAATACTCTCTCCGAACATGTCCAGAATTTGCTGGGGGCTGTAGTATTCTTCGGTTACAAAGTCAAATGAGCGATATACGATCTCACCAGTCTCGTTGTTATATACTACAAGTGATGGAATGTAGGGACCTCCCTGATTACTCACATCGGTATTACCACGCTCTTGAAAGTCCAACGCCAACCAAGGCATTTTGGCATCCTTCATATACTTATACATGGCCTTCGCATTTCTGTCAGAACTTACGAGGACTACTTCGAAGGATTCTCCACCTCCGTTCTTCTCATAAAAGTCTACAAAGCCAGGGGTGAAAATCTTACAGGGCGGACACCAGCTTGCAGAATAGTAGAAGAGCACATGCTTTTTTTCAGAAAGCTCAGATATGTCGATCTGATTACCCTCCGAATCTACCAGGCGACCTGATAGTTCCTCAGAAAGATTGGTCGCATTGAGACTGAATACCAAGCTAAACAGAAGGCCCGCGACACTGAAATTTTTAAAGTTTGTTTTCCACATGATAGTTTAAGTGTTAAATCTTATTTAATTATTACAACCTCTTGGACGCAAAAATGATTGCGGGTATTTTATTTTTCTTTGATTTGCTCAAGCTCAATATTGATTGCATTCATCGAGCAGCTGACCTCACGCAATGAATAGATCAACGATATTACCAGTGAAATGAGACTCACACCAAAGAGTATTCCTCCCAGCATTTGATACTTCAGCAGTAAACTGAACATGGAAACGGTGCAGATTATAAAAGAGAGCACCCCAAAGGTCTGCATCGTTTTTATAAAATAGAGCCGGCGTCTCAAATTTTTAATTTGTCGCGTAATAATGTCGCTACTGTCTTCCTGTTCCATTCGGCGCAGCCTGCGAATGACATCAGCCAATACCAGAAAACGATTCGTGTATGCCAACAAAAGTAGCGAAATCGCCGGAAATAGGAGTGCGGGAGTCGTAATTGTCATGTCCATAAGCAAATTTTGTAGCTTAAATTAAATAAAATTATGTTTTTCGGAGCCAAACCCTTGAATTATCCTATATATGAGTAAATTGAAGAGTCGATTTTTGTTTTCGACTAACTAATAGAGTAAATAACAGCAACAACCAGTGAGCGATTCAGGGGGGCCTGAATCGCTCTATTTTTATATGGGTTCTCTGAGACGTATTAAATGTTGGCTTGTCTCTCCAACAAAATCTTCTTTGGTGATCTTTACGGTATGGAATTGAAACTACAGAATACCTTAACGCGCCAACAGGAAACCGTTTATCCCGAAAACGGTTCAAACCTGGGATTCTATTGCTGCGGACCCACTGTCTATGGCCCGGCGCACATTGGCAACTTCCGGACATTCCTGGCGCAGGATGCCTTCAGACGAACGGTTGAGGTACTGGGTATGCAAATTACCCATGTGCGTAACATTACTGACTTTGATGATAAGACTATCCGTAGCTCGCAGGCAGAGGGCAAGAGCCTCTCTGAGTTTACTGAATACTGGCGCAAGGCTTTTGAAGCAGATGCCGCTACACTGAATCTGCTGCCGCCGCACGTCAGCCCCTCAGCTGTTGCCCATATCAAAGAGCAGATTGAGCTCATTGCTGAACTCAAGGAGAAAGGCCTTGCATACGTAGGCGAAGATAAATCGGTGTATTACCGCATCGATGCATTTGATGGTTACGGCAAACTCTCCCAGCTCAAATTCGACGACCGCAAAAAGAATGCGGACGGAAGGCTCAATTCGGATGATGAATACTCCAAAGAGAATGCCGATGATTTCGCCCTATGGAAGGCGTGGAAACCCGAAGATGGCCCTAACCAATGGGAAAGCCCCTGGGGACCGGGAAGGCCTGGCTGGCACATCGAGTGCAGTGCGATGAGCATGAAATATCTCGGTGATTCTTTCGATATGCACTCCGGCGGTGTAGATCTGATTTTTCCCCATCATGAAAATGAAATTGCCCAAAGTGAGGGCGCTACCGATAAACCCTTTGTGAGGCATTGGTTTCACATCGCGCACTTACGGGTTGAAGGTGAAAAGATGAGTAAGTCTTTGGGCAATCTATATACTCTAAAGGATATTCTGGATAAGGGATATAGTGCTGAAGAGCTGCGATATACCTTAGTATGTGGTCATTACCGGCACCCTATCAATTTCACCTGGGATTCTATGAATGCTGCTCGTAGCGCCATCAATAAGCTCAGGAAATTCAAAGAACTGGTTGGAGCTAAATATCCTGAAACGCCTCATAGTAACCAATTTGGCGACTTTGAGCCTGTGATCGAGGCACTCTGTGATGACCTTAATGTATCCAAGGCGTTGGGTCGATTATTTACTATAATTGCGCAATTGGAAAAAACGGAACTGACCAACTCTATTGAAATCAAAAAAGGGTTTGAGAATGTTCTCTATGTATTAGGACTTACGCTCGATTCCACTCCCTCTGAAGAACGCGATGCCCCACAAGAAATCCTGGACCTTGCTGAAGCCCGCTGGCAGGCAAAACAGGATCGTGATTGGGGGCGGGCGGATACTCTAAGAGCTGAAATCACCGAGCTCGGCTGGAATGTGAAGGATCGCAAGGACGGCTACGATTTGGAACCGCTGGGTTAAGGCCATGAAGTGGATTCCTATACTGCTTATACGGTTGTATCAACTCACGGTTTCACCCCTCATCCTGATGATCACTGGCCCTGGGAATGGCTGCCGATTTGAGCCGACCTGCTCAAACTACGCAATAGAAGCCTTTAAGGTGCACGGCTTTTTCTATGGTGGGTGGCTAACCCTGAAGCGTGTAATCCGCTGCAATCCCTGGGGCTGTTGTGGCTATGATCCGGTGCCGCCGAAGCTGAACAAAGCTCAGGACTGAGCTTCCACAGGAGCCCGAAAATCAGGCCTCCGTATCTCTCCACCTGACTTGGCGATCCACGCATTCAAACCCAGGCACACGATTGCCAAAAAAGCCACTACCCACATCCATTTTCTGAGTTGCTCCCGCCGTTTCAGGTAAAAAATGGAAGCAAGCCCGGATATCACAGCCAGTAAATAGGTAGCCTTTGCGCCAAATTCAGCTTCGTCATAGTGCTTCTTGGCGATCTCAATCGCTTCTGCATCCAAATGATATACGGCCGGATCCGCCTCATAGCGATAGTAGGCATCCTCCCCCGACTTCATCACAAAAGGGATAGAGGCACTACAGACAAACATGGCTAAAAGTGCCGAAAATACCACCGCATGTTTCTTGGCAATTAATCCGCCAATCAGAACAGCGGTGCTCAACAAGATACCATGGATGGGGAAGTGGTTAATCAGTAAATGGATATACTCGGGAGTCATAAGCCTATTCTTCAAGAAAATGGCGCATTTTTTCAACTGTTTCCTGGCTGATATGATGCTCGATGCCTTCAGTATCCGCTGAAGCGGTTTCCGGAGTTACCCCCAGCTTGATTAAAAACTGGTAGACCAGATTGTGCCGCTCGTATGCTTGTTTCGCCAGACTGTTTCCTTCAGTTGTCAACTCGACTTCCCCCTGCTTATTCCTGACAATGAGTTTTGCATCCTCAAGACGACCCAATGTGCGAATAACGGTAACGTGCGAGACACCAAAAATGGATTGAATATCGGTAACACGTGTCTTCTTCCCCTCCTCCTTTAAACGGTAAACCGCCTCAACATAATCCTGAGCTATTTCGGATTGATGCTGATCACGTACCCGTTGATGGTGGCGCTTGGTTTCGTCCGCACTTGTGCTTACCATATCATGACGCTATGTCACTTTACAAAATTTATCAAGTTTAACAGCGTAACTGGTCTGGGAGATTAAAAATCCAGCTCAAAGCCCATTTGCAGGTAGGTGGGCTTGCTGATATCAATCTCAGCAAAAGTGTCATTATTAGTTTGCGTATCAAAATCACTCAGGAAGTGACTTTGCGCACCTGCATAAATAGATGTCTGCTCGTTAATCTTATAGAGCAGGTTTATTTCAGCATACCCCCCTATCAGCCACTGCCCATCGCTGACCGTTTCACTCACCAGCCTGTCCCTACCGGTTGTAGGCACACTAAAACTTTGGGATACTGTAAAGTCGGAGGATAGATACGCACCCGTAAAACCAAAACCCACATAGAGGAACAAGCGATCTGTAAGCTGTATATCGAGATAAGGACCTAAACGAACCGTTCCCATAGCGGCTTCAATTTCGTAAACACCGCGAACATCGGTTAATACTTCGACCAATTCTCCATTGATCATCTGAAAAACGCCCGTCTGTCCTTCAAATCGTATGTCATTAATATTGAGCTGGGGACCAGATCCTTGGGTAAAATCGCCATTATTTCCTATTATGCCGGGTAGAGGCTCGCTCAAGTCAACGATTGCACGCTCCCGAATCAATCGTGCTTGAATCGTATCACGATGTTCAGCTCTGATTGCGGAAAAACCCACAGCGGCGGTAAAGCCGGTCGTTATTCGGTTCGTCAGCTTCCAAATATCATAATTCGCACCCAGTTCCCAACCTGGCGCCATATCAATATCCTTTTCGAGTGAGGTTCCCAAAGATTCCGTCCTGAATCGACTCAATGTAAATGACTCAACATCTCCATCGTCATTGAGGGTCGCATTTCTTTCGAGAAAACTGTAAGCACTGGTAATTGCGGAGTCAGCCTGGGATAGTTTAATAAACCCATCATCAAATTCGAGCAACAAGTCCTCCAAATCGCTGTCCAGAAAACTAATCTCACCCAAGTTGCCAAATTCTACAGAAACTCCAGTTACAAAATGTAAATTTACAAACACCTTGTTTGCTCGCCCCTCCTCAGGCAGAATCCACGAACTTTCGAAAATTCCCTGAGACCATGAGGTGGAAACTCCCAACAGGCTGAACAAACAAAAAAATCTTAATTTTCGAGTCATGGATACTAACGGGTAATTACACGATACATGCGAAAGGGTGCTTCAGAAGGATGTTTCTCAGTCTTCGGCGGCCCCAAATCCAGCCAAAAATGGAAATTGGAGACGCGATTGTTGATTAAGAATGGATTCTCGATAACGGCAGGCTGGGCTACTTTCCATTCTCCATTTTCGTCCTGATATTGAATTTCAAAGAATCGAACGGTATTGGTTCTGGGTACGATTAATACAGATCCATCCGTTTGAGGTTCGATAATGGGAACTGCTAACAAGTTTCCGGAGAGACCGGTTAAATTGACATCATCCACCGATAAAAAGACCTTCAGGCGATCCGCATTCTGAGCCGGATCAATTTTGGAAGTGTCGAGTTGTAAGAACCCGGCATTTGAAAATTCAACGGTCCAGTCAAAAGACTCATTTATCCCATAACGATTATCCAGAACCGCCTCGGAGTCATTTAAAGTCGGTAGATTCAATGGACGTAAAACGAATGGATTACGTATACTCAGGTCTGCATTCACATCCGTAAAGTCAGATGAAGTCTGGTCTTCGCCTTCCCTCAGCAATACAAAATCGAACCCGTCCGGATAATGAGGTTCAAACTGCGGATCAACAAAAAGCTGATATGCCTGATCTTCTGCAGGGAATTGGGGATCACTGACCAATGGGTCATTCCCAGCACTATCAGGAGTACCCAGATCATAGGTAGCCGTGCGAAAACTGAACTTAAATGAACGGTAACCAGCAAAATCATTCGGGTTTAAGGGGGTGTTTAAACTTAAATTATAAATCACCTCATGCAGGCTCGTAAGGCTGTTGTAGCGCGGCCCCCCCGCTATGAAATTACTGGGGTTCGGGCTTAGTCCATTAAACAAGGCGGTAACATCAATATCGGGTAATTCTTTAACCGTAATATCGTAAGTGGTTTGGCTGCCCAGATTCACTTGGCTATCACCGGTATTCACGTTGCTTATACGAAGCTGTATGGACTCATCAGGCTCAACATCCTCTGCGGGTGATTGCCCGAAGACTACGGGTGTTTCATCGTTATTATTTAGAATCAACGGGATTGTAACGTTCTCTACCCCTGCAGGTATCGAGACATTTAGTGTTGAGTCTAACGAAGTGATGTTCAAACCTGCACCGCTGGTAAAATCCCATGAGTTTTCATCAGTATCCGCATTGAGATTACGAGGGTCGATGAATGTAGCGGAAGTTCCGGCACTAACGATTTCCAGATCAAAGCTAACAGCATTCGCCACCGGTGATGATAAAAATACAGGTATATTTACAAAGCCCTGAGACTCACCTACAATGATACCGTCCGCAGGTATAAAGCGGATATCATCCACATCAAAATCCTCAGCAGCCTCTTCATCATCACGACTAAAAACCGCACCAAATTGAAGGGTTACCGGATCATTGTCTTCAATCGTAATCTGAAAGCGGTTTTCCCCCAATACGAGGTCACCCCCCTCATCCACGTAGTTCGGCTGTGCCAGATCTATGATGATTGTTTCATCCTCTTCGGCAGTATCATCATTATTGATATTGATATTGAAATTTACAGCTGATTGCCCCTCGGCTATGCTGATCGGACTGTCAATGACATCATAGTCTGAAGTATCGCTATCACCTTCAGTGGCTGTTCCACTTAAAGTGAAGGGCACTTCAATTTCAGTACCGGCACTTGTGGGATTTCCCTCTGGGTCAATAAGCTCCACAACCAAAGCTCCGGATGCAAACTCTTCTCTGGCAATTTCAAAGCCTTCATTCACAAAATCGCTGAACTGGATGGTAATGGGCTCGTTATCACGGATGGTTCCCGTAAACGGAATCGGATCGCCCAACAGATTACCCCCATTGTCCTCAAGTGAAGGGGTTCCCATGGTAATGGTTACGGTTTCAAGGAGTGAACCTCCGGTATCCGCATCGGTGATATTATCGTTTACGACCGATACGATAATTCGTGCCGTTGTACTGCCTGCAGGAATGGTAATGGGTGAGGTGGTCGATTCAGAAGCGGAAGGGTCAATATCCGCATCTTGTGCAGTACCTGTAGCAACGGTAAAAGGTATCGTGATTTCACTATCTGAAGGTGAGCTCAGGATGATCGTTGCTGCAATATCCTGACTTTCGGAAAACTCCTCATTGTGGGAGGCGAATCGCGCTGTGATGATATCATTATCACGCACACGTATGGTGTGTGTTAGAATTTCTCCAGGCCCGGCAACCGATAGATTGGATGTGTCGATCGCCAATACGATTAACTCATCTCCCTCTTCATTATTATCGTTGATAATCTCAATGGGGATTGGTTTTCGAAGATCACCCGGACGGAATTTAATAGTGTCTTTAAACTGATTGACCACTTCGTCACCCGACTCAGTAGTAGGCTCATATACCCGATAGTCATCATCCAGGGTAGCCGTAGTGGCAGAGGTTATGGTGTAAGGTACATCAAACTCTACAAAGGATGCCTCATTTAACTCAAGGAAAACCACTGCTCCGTCAAATACCTCGGTTGTGAAATTGAGCTGACCTGTTAGGCTATCAGGTGACAACTCGACAACCACTGTGCTATTAGCGGATTCTATGTGCGTTTGGCCCGCTTCATCAAAACTGACCGTGATTTGTGCGGACAATGTCGCGCTCAGCAAAAGCACTGAAAATCCACCCATCAAAGCAATGCGTGCTTTTTGGACTATCCTGTATACTGCTTTAAAATCTGACATTGGATTAATAGTTGAGCTCATGCCACTGCTCGGTCGCAAAATCATAATACTTGGGTAAACCATTTTCATTTACCTGAAAAAACAACACTGTTCCGTCACTCTCACGTGTAAAGTAAGGAGTATCCTTGGCATTCGTTGTCATTAGGCCAAGGCCTTCAGCCGTGCTGAAGATTGAAATGGATCCGGCTTCCTGCAAGGTGGGCTTCATAAACCATCCCACCAAATCTGAGTAGTAAAGGTCGTTACCGTGATCCTGGATGCTCGCGCCTAGTTCCGCTGAGAAAATACTGTTTACACTCGAGGCCTGATTGACGACTGCATCCCCGGTATCCGAAAAATCAGGCACACCATCCTGATCGCTGTCCTGAGTATCGGTCGCAACAATCATAGCGTAGCGGTGATTCCAGCGATCCGGCTCCGAAGCATCATTATTTCTTCTTAATAAGGCTTCATAGTCATTGTCAGTCCTGCTAAAGAGAATGGTTTGGAAATCAACCGCAGTGCCATCCGCATTTTCAAGCAGCAAATTGGTCATCCCAACCGTATCATCCTCAGTAACCAGCGTGCTTGCTACACCACTAAAAGTGATGGGCTCCCCCTGGAACGTGCCGCTCAGAAAAATTTGATCGGTTCGGCTCCGGGAAAGGGAATCATAGGTAATGGTACCCTGTAGGCCACCGATGAAATTCTCTGTTTGGTCTGGAAGTATCTGCCAGGGATTATTAATCCGCAAAAAGCCGACATTGATTTCTTGCTGACTTAACCCAAAAGTCGGAGCATCATTTTGAGCTTCAATCATGATGTAGCCGCGATCAATGGTTTGACCCGTTTGTGAGTTAAAGCCCTCATAACTTCCAATGTAGATAAAGGTATCATCTGTGGTATCACTCAAATCTCCCGGCTCTCCCTCTCTGATTTCAATCAAATTATCGGGATCATTGAGATCGGTGATCAGGATCATGTCAGCCGTGTTTCCTGCAGAAAATGTCAAAGGGTGGTTACTCGCGATATAGGTTCTGAAGAAATTAGAATCGAGTGACTGGTTTTGAACCTCCACAAAATCAATCGTTGTAACCGGTATCTCCCGAGCACTGGCTGATACCAACAGCACAACCGAAACGAGTATCCCTTTAAATGTGAGTGTTTTGGGTATATTATGTTCGAAATTCATTCCTTGGAAAAACTCTGAGAACAAAACAGGCATCTTGAGTAAGTTGCGCTTCGCTGCAAATATAAAATCTGAATTATTTAAAAAGATTCAGTTGAGGTTAATTTTGTTCATTATTTGGCAGAATTGTCTGTTGCATAAGTCTTTGATACAATTGAGCCGCCGGAGCATAATTCGGGTATACCTCTAAGATAGACTGGAGAATTTCCAGAGTCTCGGGTATTGCCCCCATGCGAATCAGGATAGTCGCCTTGGCATAAGGGTAGTCGGGTTGCAGTGGGTTCAACTCAATCGCTTTATCGAGACGCCTAATCGCCTCTTCCGGCTGATTTTGCTGCGAATACAGCAAGCCCAGGTTATACCATGCACGGTCAAAATCACTGTGATTAACTACCAGCTTTTCTAATTCAAGCTGCGCCTCGCCAGGTCTTCCCATTTCAGCAAGCAGCAAAGAAATGTAATAGCTGGGCATGGGATCTTCCGTGGTCAGCCCCTGAGCTCTTTTCAAGTGCCCGAGTGCTTCCTCATTTTTACCCATACTATTGGAAAGCATTCCACGACTCATCCAAACCATCGGGGAAGTTTTATCCCAGTTCGATGCCTTGGTTAACCAACGCTCTGCCTCCGGCAAGTCACCGACACCCATATGATAGTCAGCCAGACGCATGGCTCCTGCGGGTTGATCACTTGCATAATACATATACTCAAACAGTTCCTGCCAGGCCCTTGAGTTTTGATCGATGGAGGCACGGAGGTGCCAGGCTGCATCAATGCGGACCAGTCGCGATTCATCATCCAGAGCAGGACGGATAAAGGTGTGATTTTCCGGATAAATACCGAGAGTTTGAACCACCACATTTCTGACCAGCGGCGATTCATCCTCAAAATAACTGCGGGCCAGTTGCATATTCTCCGGGGAAGGCTCCAGGGTCATAATCAGCTGCAGGTATGTGGCTTTCCACAGCGGGATGATCTCCTGCTCGAGCAAGGTCCTTAACCCATCAATTGATTCGAGGTCACCCGCATATGCCGCTGAGAGCGTACGAGCTCTGAGTCGGTTCAGTGCGATTTTATCGCTTTCACCATACCAGGTATCGTAGTGCTCCATCGCCCACTCGGCGGTCTCTTCAGTATGGCACTTATTGCAGGCGTTGGGAATGCCCAACTCGATCGTCAGCTTAGGATCAGGCATGTGGAAACCGTGATCACGCCGCGGGTCGCGCATCATATAGGTAGTAAAGGTCATGTGACACTCCACACATCGGTTACCGGTGCTACCCGCTCCATGATTACTATGGGTGAGCGGCTCAATCGGGGGTGCTCCATTCACACCCACACCCTGGTGGCAGGAAAGGCAGAGGGAATTGTTATCGATGGGCAAAATCATCTCATTGGTGTGCGGATTATGGCAGTCCAGGCACTTCACCCCCGCATGATGCATACGGCTCATCGCCAGAGATCCATAGACAAACACCTCATCCTTGATTTGCCCGTCTGCATGATAAAATTGATCCATGACCGGCAACTGCACTCTGAAATGGTCAAAGTATTTATCTCCAGGCTTAAAATCTCCCGAAAAGTTTTCACGTCGGCTGTGGCAGGTTATACAATTATCAAAATACGCTTCCTGGACGGCCTGCTCTTCAGGGATCAATGCGGCAACGGGGTTTTCCAGATGAGCCTCCATCTCCCCATGGCACTGCTGGCAGGAAATCCCCATTTGATCCCAGGTAGTCGCAAAAGCATCCGTCACATGATCATAGTTCTTGGCATAATTGGAAGTATGACACTCAGCGCACTGGGTGTTCCAGTTCATTCCCCTCTGTGACCAATGGCCCCACTCCTCAGGTCTGCGATTCTGATACCCGTATACATTGAACCACTCCTTGTTGTGGATGTCCCAAGCAAGCTCGGTCACCTGCCACCGTCCCCCAGGAAAAGGGATTAAGAATTGAATAAGCGGGTCGTAGGCCAGGACCATCTCGGGCTCAAAGGGTTCAATCGTGTCATCAGGGCCCAAGGTCTCGATAATCAGCCGCCCATCTTCAGTTTTGTAAATCTCGGATACCGGTCCACCCTCCTGGTGCTGATGGGGCGGTTCAAAGGCCTCTGCAAAATTAGTGGCAGTCATCGTGCGGTTTGCCAGCGCATGGTGCGAGGTTCGCCACTGATCATAGACATCCTGATGGCAGCTCATGCATTTAGCAGATGGATTACCGATAAATATCTTGGACCCACTCCGTGAGTTCAGATACGGTATCTCATCCTCCGATTGATTACTGCAGGATGCGATAAACGAAGTCATCACAACAGCAGCAATGGCGGCAGCTCCCAAGAGAGTGCCCTTACTGGGGGGGTTATTTTTCAAAACAGCAACTAAAAATTGATACCTAAACTGGTGACCAGTCGGGTCTTCTGGCGATTCGCGCGGCTCAATGCAGAATCATAATCGAGACGGTAGGTGATGCCCAAGTTTAGGGCTCCAATAATGAGTGTATTCAGCCCTGAGTCAAAGCGAATATAATACTCTCCAAAGTCCTCCACATTTTCAAGCACGCGTAAGCTTTGCTTGAAATTCAAATGTTTATTAAAACGCCAATTAAAGTTTTCATTCAAGGATACCCTGAAATTCAACTCAGAGTCCATATCACTCACTTGTATTTCCTCGAGTGCACCCCCGAGAACCACATCCAGCTTGAGTCGATCGGACCTGAGCAGGGACACCCCGTAACCCAACGACTCTGTAATACGACGATCAGGTTCATTAATATTATCAATATCAACAGTCGTTAAACTCTCAACGAAGTTGCCTTGACCAAATTTGTAACGATATCGGAAAGACCCCCCATAGTCCTGTTCATTGGTCACCCGGTTTTGTTCTGCATAGGCAAAATAGGTCTTCAAATTGAAGTTATGGTTGTTGTCATCCCGCTCGAGGTTAAATTCCCCATAGGTTCTCGTATTCAATCTACGGGCATCATTATAATTAAATCCAAATTTCAGGCTACCGTCCCATTTTTCCGGAAGCTGGGGAAACCACCCAGGGACCCGATCATTGACCACCCGGCTTAAAGTTTGCTCAGCGGTCCGCCAAAAATACTGCAAACGGTTTTCTATGACTGGCTCAGGCTCTTGGGGTTGGGCTGCCGGTTTATCAGCAACCTGTGGCCTTCTTTGTGGTGCCGGAGCTTGTGGAGGAGGCGCGGGCTCTTCAGTAACCTGTGGTACATTTTTATTCCTGAGTTCAGCCGGATCAATAACCAACATACCCTGCGGGACCTTGATAACCCCAAAGATCTCAGAATCAAAGAAAATGATCGTCTCACTCTGCCCGAGATACCGGCCTGTCACCACGTCCCCATTCTTAAATTTAAGTGTGTCTTGCGCGTATGAGGAAACCACCGCAAGCCCTAACAACCAAGACCAAAAAAAACGTTTCATCCAAACTAACACTAACAACCTTCTAAGTCATAGACTCCTAATTGAGTAAATTACTCAAAAAAGTCCTGTGAGGACAACAAAAAAACCGGAAGCAGAAACGCTTCCGGCCTTTTTAAAAGGTATAATTTTTATTGGCTTACCAGAATAGGATATAGAAAATCACCGTTAACACCAAAACAGCGATCCCGCCAATCTTTGCAACATTGGAGGATTCCAGCGCAATTTCCTTATTTTCTGGCATGGTTACCGGGGCTTTCATGGGCTTCAGCCAGGTAATCACCAATCCGGTAATAATAACGAGGAAGAAGCAGATTGCCATACGATCCAGGAACGCAATTTGATCCGAATACCACCACCCGTTAGCTACCAGCCAAGGGCCGATAAGCCATTTAAAGGAGGCGTAAGCGACTACATTGAGTCCGATGCCCACTGCACCAAAATAACGGGGAGTGCGCGGGGAGAAGAAGCCAAAAATAAATACAGCTAATATACCCGGGGAGATGAAGCCCTGGAACTCCTGGATGTAGGCAAAAATACTCGTAAAATTATCCAGGGCAGGAGCAACGAAGGCGGCCAGGATTACGAATATAACTACAAACATACGGCCTATACTCACCAGTTTCGCCGGATCCTGTTCGCCCGTGAACTTTGAATATAGGTCCATGGTCGCTATCGTGGAAGCCGAGTTTAACATCGATGCCAGCGAGCTGATCACCGCACCACTGAGCGCAGCGAGAACAAACCAGGAAATCAGCGGCATGGGTTTGATCAGATTACGCACGAGCACCGGAAACGCCGCATCATAGTCATAACCTTTCAAATCACCAGCACTGGATGCCCCGCTTTCAATCGCCGAGAGCGCAAACGTATTAATCGTATTGGCCATTCCCGCGATGTCATTCGTATCAAAATCGACGATAGGCTTCTCGGGACTGGCTTGCACGTTCTTCTGCAAAATTTGTGCAGCCATATCCGGTTGCCTTTTCACAAATTCATAATCCACAGTGAACACTTCACCCGGTTGGGCATTCTCTACGATGCCCATATTTCGTTCGGCAGCGCTTTGATGTAAATCTCCGGAAAACAAATTATACGCCAGTATGCCGGGGATAACCACTATGAAGGGTATCAATAGCTTCAAAAATGCCGCAAATACGATCCCTTTTTGGCCCTCCGCAAGTGACTTAGAACCGAGTGTCCGTTGAACGATGTACTGATTAAGCCCCCAGTAAAAGAAGTTCGGAATCCACAGCCCGATTAATAGCGCAGTCCAGGGGATATCGGTATCCTCTATCGGGCGTATCATATGGAGCTTACCACCAGAGCCATTGGGCCCGTTGCGGGCTTCTGCTTCCCCGTCCACCCCGTCATTCAATAACATAAATCGCTCAAAGGGTCCCGCAGCCTCCAAATCTGCAACCGTTGCTTCAGAATTCGCCACTTTCGTCAAGATGAGCTCATCAGCAGGTTTATCTGCTAACACCGAGAATGCCATATACATGACGATCGCTCCTCCAAGTATCAATGCCGCACCCCATACGAGATCCGTCCATGCACACGCCTTAAGGCCGCCCACAAATACATAAATGGCGGCAAAGGCGGCGATCAGCCAACAGACAATCGTCAGGTTATTGAGAATCGGAACCGTGTTATAATACTCTGAAATAAACTTTGCGCCCGAAAAGATCACGGATGAAGTCGTTACAAATACCAGTGTAACAATCGCCGGAATCGCCATGGAGAGTCGGGCAACCCCATCGAAGCGATACTGCAGGAACTCAGGAATGGTATATAGACCGGTTTTCAAGAACTTGGGCAAAAAGAAAAACCCTACAATCACCAGAGTCGCTGCAGCCATCCACTCATAGGAGGCGATCGCCATACCCAGCCAATTTGCAGCGGAGCCCGACATTCCGACAAACTGCTCGGTAGAGATATTTGCAGCAATGAGGGAAAATCCAACCAGCCACCAAGTAAGACCACGGCCTGCCAGGAAATAATCAGATGCGCCTTTTTCGCCCTTGAGGTCTTCATCACGACTTTTCCAGATGCCGAGTGCAATAACGCCCACCACGGCTACTATATAGAGTACAACTTCAATAATATTCATATTTCAGGGTAACAGATTTAAAAATATTCTAACTTAGAGGGCTCACGCTGACACCTTGAGATGGATTTGTCAGGAAAAAAGCAGCTTTTAGGTTATAAGCCTCCTGATAGGCCTGATCAATCTTAGCAGCCACGGCTTCGGCTTGGTCTTTGCGAACAAGAAGGATCGCTGAGCCGCCAAATCCACCTCCCATCATGCGTGCTCCCAGAACTCCCGGGTGTTTACGCGCCTGATCCGTAATAAAATCCAATTCCGGACAACTTACCTCACAGTCATGACTGAGTGAAAAATGACTCCCGTTAATCAATTCTCCCAAGGCCACAAAGTCGTCTACCTTCAAGACCTCAATCGCAGCTTCGATCCGTTCAATTTCGGTGATCACATGCTTGCCCCTTCGATACAGGACATCGTCGTCTATGTTTGCAGCGTCTAATTGGTCCATCGTGGCATCTCTAAGCGAGCTAAGCCCCAGTATATCCCGAACCTGCTCACAGGATGCCCTGCGCTTGCCATATTCACCATCTGCGAGTTCATGATGCACCTTGGAATCAATAATCATTAAGCCCAGTTCTTCGCTGGTAAAGGGAACGGTTTCCACGGACAGGTCCCGGCAGTCCAGCTTCAAGAGATGATTTTGCTCGCCGAGAATCACCGCCGCCTGATCCATAATCCCGCAGGGAACGCCTGCAAACTCGTGTTCAGCTTTCTGACAAAGCAACGCTTTTTCCATTTTGTCCATGGGGCTCTCCAGCAGCGTTTCAACAATCGTTGCAAAAAGCGCCTCAAGCGCCGCGCTACTACTCAGTCCGCCCCCGGTGGGCACATTGGAGTAAATACACGCATTAAATGCCGGTATTTGGATACCTTGTTTTTGAAATTGAGCGAAAACTCCCTTGATGTAATTGGCCCACTCGCCTTTTTGAGGCTTTAGCTCTTCTGCAAGATCAATCGTTATGGACTCCGTATACTTGGCATCATACACGACCACCTGATTCCCTGCGGATGGAGCAAATACGCCAAAAATCCATCGCTCAATCGCCGCCGGAAGTACAATACCATCATTATAGTCGACGTGCTCGCCAATTACATTCAGCCGGCCCGGGGAGGCGACACGATGAGTCGGCTGACTCGCAAATTGATCTACAAACCCCGAATGCGTGATCCGCTCTAGCTCATCCAGGTTTTCACTTATATCCAAAGTAGACATCTGGTCGTTAAAGAATTATTCAAGTTAAAGTGCAAGCATTCAGTCATTATAAATAATTATATGATCACTACCGCTCTACACCCATTCTAATGCTATAACACTTCAATGCTTACTTTTGAGGTAGGTTATAGTAGAAAACGGAAAAAACTAAACTCAGAATTACTCGTATTCCCACTTCATGATCCAGGGATCATCCGTCTCTTCCTGAAAGGCTTTAAGCTTTTCCTGATACTCTTTAAGCACTTTTGAGTATTTGGGATCATAAGCCAAATTTTTGCCCTCGTAAGGGTCGTTATTGCGGTCAAAAAGCTCAAACTCATCACGATATTGGTAACCCTGCACGGTCCACTGTCCGTAAGGGGCATCGGGGCCTTTCGCCAGTTGCGCTTGCCAGGTGGAAGCCACCCACAGGTCAGAGGCAAACGGATAGGGTTGCTTGTAGGCAATATTCCAGATCAGTTTATAATCCCGATCCTTAACCACCCGCATGGGGTAATACATGGTAATCTCATGGAAAGTGTGGGAAGCGTAGGTTTCATCACGCCCCGGAATACCTTCTTTTCCTAGCCCCGGGAGCCACGATTGCCCGTGGTAGCGATCAAACTCAATACGCCCATCCCGATTAGCGAGTGCCTGCTCTCCCCGCGCTTCCCAGAAGGCGTCCACATCAATCCACTCCGCAGGTCGATTGTTTTTGTGATCGAGCGCTTGTGCAAAATCAAGGATCGAGGGGGTGATGTCCGCATGGTTAACCAAGGCATTGTTGAATACTTTCTTTCGATCTCCATAAGGGTTAAATACCACGAACGGCACCTTCAACCCACCTTCATACACCGTGGTTTTCGCCCCGGGAAATGCCATGCCATGATCTGCGGTAAAGATGATCATCGTCTTATCGAAAAGATCCGCCTCTTTCAGCAATTCGATCAAACGGCCCACTCCCTTATCAACCCGAGAGACAGACTGATAATACTGTGCAAGCTCCTTGCGGGTCTCCATCGTATCGGGAAGGAATCCGGGTACGACCACTTCCTCAGGATCATAGAATACCTCTTCTACCCCGTCAAAACCTTGTCTGTTCTGCAAATTACCAAACATATTTGCCTTAAACTCATCGTCCGAGTTTTGGTCTTCACCTCCACCCCGGTGGGGATTATTCGTGGCAAAGTACAGGAAAAAAGGACGGTCATCATCCGCTTTAATGAAGTCCTCACAAACATCCGCAAAACCGACGTTATTACTACCATGATCGTAGCCGCGTAAATGCTCATCAAACTGATACACCACTTCCGGAGCTACATGGTATTTTCCCACCCGCGCCGTACGATAGCCTGCTCGTGAAAGTGCTCGCGGAAGCGAGAGCCCCACCAAATCCTGAAAAGTAGTGAACTTATGATAGTGGTGCTGGTGGCCGTACTGACCATTGGCATGATTGTAAGTGCCGGTTAGTATCACCGATCGGCTGGCGCTACAGCTTGCAGTCGTCGCGTACGCGTTGGTAAAAATGGTGCTCTCCTCAGCCAGCTTATCGAGAGCGGGGGTGACTGCTACCGGATCCCCGTAGCAACCCAGCGTCTGGCTTTGGTCATCCGTGACGATCAGGACAATATTGCGCTCTGATGCTTGGGATAATGAAAAAATGAAAATGAGTATACTGGCGACTGCAGGGAGTTTCATGGGCTATCGGGGGGATAAAATGTAATTAATCTAAGGTTAGATACTTAAGACAAAACGTAATTAAGGCATAAGATCAACGCCAATACGCTTTACTAGCACAGTCGTAATAATAAAAGAAACAAAAGTAACGAATACACTAATCAGTAAACCCAGCCAAAAATCCACCCCTTTGCGCAGTATCCAGGGCAACAGCAAAAACATGGGCAGTGTAGGTAACACATACCAAAAGGTGTAATAAGCGTGATTTGCAATCTTTTCGCTGCCCTGGTTTTCTACATGCAGCCAGATCATCACCAGAATCGTAACAAACGGTAAAGCTGCTATAAGCGCACCGACTTTATCTGCCCGCTTGGCAACTTCCGAAACCAATACGATGATGCCTGCGGTAATGAGGTATTTAAACAAAATAAACATGGGGTTGCCTTACCAAAATTCTCCTTGGCTGACAACCCCACTCTACTACCTCAAATATGTTTTATTGCTTATTTTATAAATCGACTAATCCCGAATACTTTTCATCTGCAGCTGGAATCAAAGTATCTTTCTCCGGCTCCCATTTATCGCTTACGTCCTGATTATAGTTCAGATAAATTTTATCACCCACCTTTTCATACACTAAAGGGTCCCCCTTTGCCAGATATCCCTGAGAGACTGCCCATGCACAGTAGCCGCCATATTGCGGGGCATACTTCTCCGGATCAGCTTTGAATTTTTCCAGATTTTCCGCATTAGCGAAAAACCAGGTCGCTCCGCGCCATTCGGTTTGAAAGTCTTTCACCCCCTTTTCGGGTTTACCAGTCCCTTGAAAGTAAGAGACTGTGTCATAGCCTCCAACTGCTTTATTGCTAAAGGATCCCGTATATATGGGATCTTCTGCAGATACAGAGAGTGCGAAAGTGAATGCACTCAGTAAAACTAAAGATTTAGATAGAATAGTATTCATAGGTCTTAATGGGTTATTGACCTACTAAACGAGCTATCCTGACTTTTTATTCCAAAATAAAACAGGAACTCTGATCACCGGCGTCACATTGCTCACACCGATTTGCTATTCCTTATTTGGATATGCCGCCTGCAATTTATCATACAGCAGCTGAAAAGTCGCATCCCGATCCATATCATAACAGCGCAATATTTCCCCCCGCTTTTCAGTAAACATGTATTTGAGATCACGAGAAACTTGGGGAGATTTCACTGCTTCCCACTGAGCAATATCCGGGTCTACCAGGGCAGCAACATCGCCCAAATCGAAGAGGCCCTTGTCTTCCGCTTGAAACCATTTCTTGGTGGTTCGATACTCATACAAATATCTGCCAATTTTGCCATAGGGATAAACCTCCCGCTTGGTTTCTTCCATACTGCAGGTCAGATGCCCGCCCGTGTCAAATAACACGAAACGCACTGGTAGATCAAAGAGTATTATGGCTGCATTCCGATCACCAAACACATTGAAGTTCACCATGAGATCCGGCCATTGCGTGCGGCCGTGCCAGAAGAAAACGACCCGATCCGCGATCTCGGGAGCCTGCAACCAAGCGGATGCAGCATTTGTGGCAGTACCCAAAGAAATCAGCCAGACCGGATCTTCAGGGGTCGATGCCATAGCGGTTTCGATAATAAAATCCACGCCCTCAGAAGGTGACGCCTCATACATATAACGCATCGGATGAGATCCCCGTTTCACCGGAAACCGTCCTTCCATATCCATCAACTTCAGGATATTGAGTATTTCATTGTAGGAATTCTCAATCCCTCCCGGACCGCCGGTATCCGCATTATCGTAGTTTGCAGCGACAAATCCTTCTATCTTAAAGCGGTCTTGGGAAAGCAAAGCTAACACGATGGCCCATTGATCATCGATTTCATTGTAGGCATCGGTATCGATGATCACCCGCATCTTTTCACCCTTGGGCGGCACTACCGGGGCCACACGCTGGCTGTAATCATATCTCTGAAATAATCGGTGAGGCTTTACGTATTCTTGGTCAACTTTAGCGTATATATAAATAGCCTGAAACAAGACGAGGAAACTGATACTGGCACGAATGGGGGTAAATAAAGAATTCATAGGGTGATCCGTAATACAAATCGCGTTACAACCCAAGTCCAAAAAAACAATTAACCAAAAAGTTAATTGTTGACATATTTAAAATGACCCTCATACATTTAACCGCATGGTTAATTATAAGGAAATAGAAACCGACCGCGTCTTTCATGCACTCTCAGACCGTACGCGGCGTGGGCTGTTGAACGACATATCCAGGCAGGCCGCTACCGTTCAGGAACTCTCAAAGCCTTATTCGATTTCAGCCCCCGCCATATCCAAACACCTGAAAGTCCTGGAAAATGCAAAACTCATTACCCGTATGAAAAAAGGAAAGCACCATCGTTTTATGCTCAACGAACAACCCATTAAGGATGCGCGTGAAATTCTCAATCAGCTCACGGCTCATTGGATGAAGCGCATCGATAATCTCGAACAATTTCTCGAATCCAATAAATCCAAATAACATTATACCTATGAAAACGATAGAATTAGAAAAAAAACTTGTCATTGAGCGCGAACTTCCGGCAAGCCAGGAGGCGGTTTTTGATGCGTTGACGATCCCCGAACAAATGAACCAATGGTTTTATGGCATGCCTGAAGGATACGCTAAAGTAGAACAGGACTTTCGCGTGGGGGGCAAATACACCGTGCACATGCATCATCCGGATGGTTCAAAAGAAGAATGCGGGGGTGAAGAAGCCCACGCTCCCAATGGTGAATACCTGGAGATCAGCAAACCGGATAAACTGGCCTTCACCTGGAGATCCCAGGGTTTCCTGGAACACTCGGTGGTGACTATAGAGCTCAGCCGAACCGATACGGGCACCCATTTCAAGCTCACACACGAATTACCCACCGAGGATATGATCGCCCCGCACACAGAGGGCTGGAACAACTGCATCGGCCACCTCGCAGCAACTTTTATCTAGCAATATACATTACAATTCCTCCCTCGATTAAGCCGGGCTCTCGCCCGGCTTTTTTGTTAAGGATGTGTATCGTTGAGGTCAAAGTTTGACAGTTCAAGAGACGAAAAGCTAAAATAGTACATTAATGAAAGCACTCTTAACCACGACATTCCTCTCATTGCTTTTTGGCCTCAACCTATGGGGGCATAATGCTACTCTGCACCATTGGGAAAAACCGAGTAATGACCCGGATCGCATCATACTCACTCCACTAACAGATCCGACAACGAGTGCCGCCGTTTCGTGGAGAACCAGTGAAACGATAAAGGAAGCTTATGCTGAAATCATCAAAGCCACTGATGACGCACGGTTTGATGTGGGCGCAGAACAATATAAAGCACTAACCAAGCCTCTGGAATTTGGTAAAACTGAATGGAATAAAAAGCAGACAGTGCACTACCATACGGTTAATTTCACCGAGCTGAAACCCAATACCCTCTATGCTTATCGTGTTGGTTCTGAAGGGTATTGGAGCGAGTGGATTCAGTTTCGCACGGCTCCTGCGATTGGCAGTAATTCCTTTTCGTTCATCTACTTCGGGGATGCACAAAACTCGGTGCTATCCCATTGGTCCCGGGTGATTCGGGCGGCTTACCAAAAGGCTCCAAATGCCAACTTTGCTCTGCATGCGGGGGACCTGATCAACCGGGCCCACCACGATACCGAGTGGGCTGAGTGGTTTAAGGCAGGGGGCTGGATCCATGCATCGCTTTTAACTTTGCCTGTCAGCGGTAACCACGAATATGATGCTGATAATTTGCTGCGACTCGGTGAACGGGTACTGTCCTTGCAATGGAACTATCAGTTTTCACTCCCCCAGGAACAGAGCCTGCCTGAAAAAATCCATGGAACAGTCTACACCCACGACATTGCGAACGCAAAAATCATTATCCTAAATACGAACCGTGAGATAGATTCGCAGATTCCCTGGCTTGAGAAAAGCTTGAAAGAGAATACTCAAAAGTGGATAATCGTCAGCTTCCACCATCCGGTATTTTCTTCGGGTCGTGATCGCGATAATTCGGAGCAACGCCAAAAATGGAAACCCCTATTCGACGAGTATCAGGTCGATCTCATCCTACAGGGGCATGACCATACTTATGCACGCGGTCAGGTACCGGTTCATTTCACCGACCCGGACGCAGCTAAGGATGCAGTCGCAACAGTATATGTGAACTCTGTCAGCGGACCCAAGATGTATGGATTTAATGAAAAGGGCTGGGATAACTTTGCAGATTACGGAGTCAATCTCGAACGAAAGGCAGAAAATACCCAGTTCTTTCAGGTCATAAATGTGGAGAGTGATCAACTGACCTATCATGCATACACAGCAACTGGAAAACTTTATGATGGTTTTCAAATCCGAAAAAACCAAGATGGTTCTAAGGAAGTGCTGAATATCGAACCCGAATTGAAAGAACGGGTCTTTGAAAACACTAAACCTTACGATCAGGACAGCTTGCCCTATTGACCATTTGTGAGTTCATAACTAAGAATATGTAACTTTTGTTACTGCTTACGCGTTTGCTTAGATATGCTTACCCTGAAATTAGCCTGTATAGGAATATTAGTTGGCGGCTTATTGCAGCCACTTATCGCACAGGAGGAATCGGTTACACCGAGTAACATCCTGCTCGTTATCATCGATGATTTTAGTGCGGAAGAATCCACCCTTTATAATACACAGCCCCGCCTTTCAGCCTCTTTACCGAATATGCCGACGGTTGAATCCCTGGCGTCTAGCGGCACCGTCTTTAATCACGCCTGGGCTTACCCATCCTGCACCCCTACACGCGCAGCTATTATCACAGGGCGATATGGATTTCGAACCAACGTGGGGAGCGTTGGCATGGAACTCGGGCAAAATGAAACGACGCTACCCGAAATTTTCGCACTACAGGCCCCCGAATACGCATTGGCTCAATTTGGCAAATGGCACCTGGGAGGCGGCAATACCGGGCCGAATACAATAGGCGGTTGGCCTCATTTCGAGGGGACATTGACCGGCGGAATTAGTGATTATTTTAGCTGGAACAAAGTAACCAATGGTGAAACGGAAGCAATGACGACCTATTCGACTACCGAAATCGTCGATAACTTCCTGAGCTGGCATGAGAATCAGCAAGATAGCCCGTGGTTTGCATGGCTGGCATTTCACGCACCGCATACCCCCTTTCACGCACCCCCCGAGGACTTGCATACAAAGGGTAACCTGAATGATCCCCTCGCTTTATTCACCAACCGCACCTATTATGAAGCCGCCTGCGAAGCCTTTGATACGGAGTTTGGAAGACTGCTTGAGGGTATCGATCGCAACAATACTGCCATCCTATTTATCGGCGACAACGGCACTCCTAATCAGGTGAGGCAGGAATACATGGAGCGCGGAACGGTAAAGGGAAGCCTTCAACAGGGAGGCGTCAGGATACCGATGGTTATAGATATGCCCGGAGACGATATTCAACTTTCTCGCGTCAATGAACCCGTGCATGTGCTTGACCTCTTTTCGACCATTTTGGACGTCGCTGGCATCAACTATGAACCCAATGCGGAACAGCCCCTGGATGCGGTGAGTCTTATGCCCTGGTTGATGAATGATCCTGAATCCTTGCCCGATTCAGACTTCAATTATACCGAATATTTCGACCCGGATGATCCAACACTGGGTGGCAAAACCATCCGCAACGAGCGTTATAAACTAATAGTCCCAAGCACTGGTGAGGAAACACTCTATGACCTATTACACGACCCCTACGAGCAAACCAACTTGCTGGATAGCACCGAAACATCCGAAACTGTTCAAGCTGTCTATACGAGCCTGAACGCTGCCCTGCAGGCACTTAATCCGTAAGCTGCTGAAAGGTTTTTCTTGGAATAACAAAGTGCAGTCTATATGTAGGCTCACATGTTTCTACGACTTATTGTTCCCCTACTCTTTCTAAGTCTGTATGCGCTATCCGCACGTACGAATTTTGTTTTAATCATTGCAGATGATATGAATTGGGATGATGTAGGCGCCTACGGACACCCGACCGTACGCACCCCACATATTGATAAACTCGCTGAAAATGGCATCCTCTTCAAGCATGCATACCTGACGACCAATTCCTGCAGTCCCAGCCGTGCCAGCCTTATAACCGGACAATACCCCCATAACACGGGTGCCGAGCAGCTCCACTGGCCTATCCCCGAGGATAAAAGAACATTTGTCGAAGCCTTAAAATCTGCCGGTTACTACACCGCGGCTGCCGGTAAGTGGCATATGGGCGAAGCAGTGAAAGAGCACTTCGATGCAGTCGTGGAAGGGGATGTCGCGGGATTTCAGCTCCCCACAACACCGGGTAACAGCACAGGCAATATGATAGCCGCTGACCCCAGCGGATGCAGCGATTGGGTGCCCACTCTGCAAAATCGCCCGAAGGATAAACCCTTTTTCATGTGGTTTGCCGCCTTCGACCCCCATCGCGAATACCAGGAAAATATTCTTGAGAAGCCCAATTTACCCGAAGATGTGATCATCCCCCCCTATACAGCCGATACTCCTGAGTCCCGTAAGGATTTCGCCCAATATTACGATGAAATCACGCGTCTGGACAGCTACATAGGCGCAGTCGTTGAAGAACTCACTCAGCAGGGGGTCATCGAGGATACGCTGATCCTCTTTATTACCGATAATGGCAGGCCTTTCCCCCGCGATAAGACCACCCTGTATGATGGAGGCATCCGCACCCCATTTGTCCTGCAATGGCCTGCAAATGTAGAAGCTGGCATCCACACCAAGAGTCTGGTAAGCAGTATTGATATTGCACCTACCTTTCTCGAAATCGCAGGAGTAGACCCACTGGAGCAACTTGAAGGCGTGAGTTTCTTACCGATCCTAATGGACCCTCAAACCGAAATCCGCGAATACGCATTTGCTGAGGACCACTGGCATGATTACGAAGACCATGGGCGATCTGTGCAAAACCAGAATTTCAAACTCATCAAAAATACCTATCCCGAGCTACCACCCACGCCTTCTGCAGATATCGGGCGTGCACTCACCTGGCAGAGCATGCTTAAGCTCGAAGCGGAAGGCGGGCTCACGCCAATTCAGCGAACCTGTCTGGAGCCCAGAGCCGAATACGAGCTCTATGATCTGCGAAATGATCCTTACGAGCTGAACAATGTTGCGGAGAATTCCCGATACGAGTATATATTTGCGACTCTAAAGAATGAATTGGAGGAACAGTTTGTCAGGAGCGGTGATTTTATCCCCAGCAAACGTACTCCTGATGAATTTTTCAGAGACACGGGACAGCCCGATCATTCCGTGCGCAAGCGCCCACGTGCGTCCAAAATGGAAATGTATGGAACCACCGGAGCCTATTAATAACCTAAAGCAGACTTATGCATAAAATTACTCTAACATACATAACCGGAATCATGCTCATGACCGGACTACACACCATGACAGAGGCCCTAAATTTACCGGACCCACTTGGGCTAGAAAACGGAACCAGTATTTCGACCCAAGAGCAATGGGAAACCCTACGCCGCTCTGAGCTACTCACACTCTTTGCCGATGAAATCTACGGGCATGCGCCTGCACCTTCAAAATATATTACGACTTTCAAAATTGTAGATACAAAGGAGATGATGCTGGGAGACATCACTGCCACCCGAAAACGCGTCAACATCTACTTAGAAACTGAAAGGGGGGAAACGTATTTTGAAGTGTTGATTTTTCTACCCGCCCAAGCAGAACCCTCACCCTGTTTTCTCCTCATATGCAATCGTGATCAGGAACATCTTGATCCGACGAGAATGATTAAGTCCGATTTTTGGCCTGTAGAAACCATCTTAAAACAAGGCTATGCTGCCGCAGCCTTTATGAATCGCGAAGTTGCACCCGATGATCCCGATTTAACATGGAGATATGGAATGAAGCGCCTGTTTAAGCAAACTGCACAAAGCGAAGCAAGTAGCTGGGGAACCATTGCGGCCTGGTCATGGGGAGCCAGCCGGGCGATGGACTACTTTGAGACGGACCCGGATATCGATGCAAGCAAAGTGGCCATTGTCGGCCATTCGCGAGGCGGAAAGGCCGCACTTTGGGCAGGCGCTTCGGATGAACGTTTTGCTATGGTGGTCAGCAATAACTCAGGCTGCTCGGGTGCTGCGCTTGCTCGCAGAAAATCCGGTGAGCGGGTGAAGGATATTAATGACCGTTTTCCCCATTGGTTCGCCGATAACTACAAAAAGTATAACGATGCTGAGGACGATCTACCGGTGGATCAGCACACGCTTTTGGCATTGATCGCACCGCGAAAGGTATATGTAGCCAGTGCGAGTGATGATGCCTGGGCAGACCCTCAGGGCGAATACCTCGCCTGGCAAATGGCAGCACCCGTCTATCAATTATACGATAAGGGCCTGGGCATCGCCCCAAAAAATTTCGAACCCGGCATACAGCACTGGATTGGAAACATGGGCTACCACTTACGCCCCGGCAAACACAACCTCATGGTCTACGATTGGAAACGCTATCTTAAATTTGCAGGTTGGTAAATCGAAATACCCCATAAACTTCTAATTAATCATGAAAACCCCTACCCTGTTACTTCTTATTATAGCCACAACTTTCCACTCAATCGCCCAAAGTGAAAGTGAGTTTAAGTTTATCGACCTCTTTAACGGGAAGGACCTATCCGGGTGGATCGATGTGAATACCAGTCCGGAAACCTGGAGGTTTGAGAATGGTATCCTGATCTGCACCGGTAACCCTATCGGTGTCATGCGCTCCGAACGGCAGTATGAAAACTTCATCCTGGAAATCGAATGGAGGCACATGGAAGCCGGGGGGAATTCGGGCATATTTATCTGGAGCGAAGGCGTTCCCTACACTCAGCGTAGCCCCGAAGAGCGCCTGCCCCGGGGGGTAGAAGTGCAGATGCTGGAGCTCGAATGGCCCAAGATACATAATCGCGACCCCGCCTACGTCAGCGGTGAGCTCTTCGGCTCTATGGGCCTCTACGTTAATCCTGATAACCCACGCGGAACACGCAGCAAATCCGTTGAAATGCGCTGCAAGGGCAAGGGCGAATGGAATAAATATGTCGTGGTGGCCGTAGATGGAACGGTGAAGCTCTCTATCAATGGCAAATTTGTAAATGGCATCAGTAATTCCGAGATCAAGAAAGGCTATTTGTGCCTGGAAGCCGAAGGTGCCGAAATCCACTTTCGCAACATTCGCATCATGGAACTCCCACCGGGTGTAACCACTACAGATCAGACCGCTGCGTTGGTAAAATAACTTAGAGGATATTCGGGAGGTTTGAAATATGGCAGGCCGACAGGGGCTCGAACCCCGACTAAGTGGACCAAAACCACTTGTGCTACCATTACACCATCGGCCTTCGCATACTTTAAAAACAAGGAATAAATATTCCCTTTGTAAAAACGTCAAGTGACAATACTTGAGATTCTCTACAGTTGACTCATTTCATAAAAGGGCGTTTAACCGTTGCTTAAGATGGCTGATGATTCTCAAACTGAAACGACCTTAAAATACAAGCGGGTGATCCTCAAGTTAAGTGGCGAAGTCCTTAAGAATGAGGAAAATGGAAATCCGATCGATGCAGCGGTGCTGCAATCCATTTGCGAAGAAATCAAGGAACTGAGCGACCTCGGAGTCGAGGTGGGCATCGTGATCGGCGGGGGCAATATCTTTCGCGGCATCCAGGGGCTCAAGGGCGGCACTGTGGATCGCACCACGGGCGATCACATGGGCATGCTTGCCACGGTGATCAACTCCCTGGCAATCATGAATTGCCTGGAGGATATGGGTGCTGATGTGCGGGTGCTCACGGCGATCCCCATGGAACGCGTTGCAGAGCCATTTATCCAACGCCGGGCCATCCGTCACCTGGAAAAGGGGCGCATCGTTGTATTTGCGGCTGGCACGGGCAATCCCTACTTCTCCACCGATTCGGCAGCCGCGCTGCGGGGCAGCGAAGTCGGCGCCGAGGTGATCATCAAGGCCACGAAGGTGGACGGCATCTACGATAAGGACCCCATGAAGTTCCCGGATGCCAAGAAGTATGATCGTATCACCTACTATGAAGTTCTCAAGGAGCGCTTGCAAGTCATGGACAGTAATGCATTTTCATTGTGTATGGATAATAAAATTCCCATTCTCGTGCTCAGCATGAAGCAAAAAGGAAACATCCGCCGGGCAATCCAGGGAGAAGACCTGGGCTCGGTAATCCATGCGTAATCTCAACGATAACCCACAATAGCTTATAGACTTATGGACCCAGATGAAGTATTAATGACTCTCGAAGAAGAGATGCAAAAGGCGCTCGACCACACCGCACACGAATTTTCTACCCTGCACACTGGTAAGGCTTCCCCCTCAATGGTGGAGAGCATCAACGTGGACGTTTACGGCTCGCAGATGAAGATCCGCGATGTTGCTGCGATCACCACTCCCGAACCGCGTATGATTTTGATTCAACCTTGGGACAAAGGCTCTGTAAAGCCCATCGAACAAGGTATACTGACCGCAAACATCGGCCTCAATCCTGCGGTGGATGGGCAGCTCATCCGCGTACCTATCCCTGAGCTCAGCCGTGAACGCCGTGAGGATTTAATAAAAGTGGCCAATAAAATGGCTGAGGATGGACGTATCGGCATACGTGCGGCACGCCACACTGCGATGGACGCGCTAAAAACAGGCCAAAAGAACGGCGAAATTTCTGAGGACGATCAAAAGGTCTACGAAAAGGAAGTGCAAAAAGTCACTGACCGCTTCAATGGCGAGATTGCCAAACTTCTCGAAGCCAAGGAAGCCGACTTGAAGCAAGTCTAAGCGAATCAGCGAGCACTTTACAGTAGCGCTACCCAGTAGCGTGGAGCTATGCAAAAACCCATCTACAAAGATAAAATCATCGAAAAGGTGGTCATCAAGCTGGGCACTGGTATCCTGACTTCTGAGATCGGCAAGCTGAACATGGAGGTGATCGGCGGTATCTGCGACCAGATCCACCGGCTCCGTGAGCAGGGAGTAGTCGTCTACGTGGTCAGCTCGGCGGCCGTTGGCCTGGGCATGGGACGCATGGGTTTAAAAAAGCGACCTACCGACCTTCCGACCCTGCAAGCCTGCGCGGCTGTAGGACAGAGCATCCTCATAGAAACCTGGCAAAAGGCATTTGACCCCTCGGGGATTACTGTCGGGCAAATGCTACTGACCCGGGATGACCTGAAGATCAAAAAACGCCATACTGCTGTGCGCGACACCCTGGACCGCATGCTCAAATCGGGAGTTATCCCGATCATCAATGAGAATGACAGTATCAGCGCCGATGAGATCAAATTCGGTGACAACGATGTGCTCAGCGCGCTCGTTGCCAGCCTCACGAAGGCAGATCTGCTCTTTATCCTGTCGACCGCTCCCGGCTTGTATGATTTAGCCAAAAACGAGCGTATTCCGGTGGTAGAAGAAATTACGCCGGAGATCGAACAACTGGCCGGAGGCACGCAGAGTGCAACTGCTGTGGGCGGTATGATATCCAAAATCGACGCAGCAAAGATCGCATCCAGTTCGAACTGTGGAATGTTCATCGCGGATGGTAGTATTGAGAATGTTATATTCAAACTCATCGCCGGTGAACCTATGGGGACCTACTTTGAACCCGGCAACCTGGACTTAACCGCGCATAAGCGATGGTTGGCCTTTTTTGATAAGAGCGCGGGCAGGCTGTATGTGGACTCGGGTGCCGAAACAGCCATCAAGCGTGAAGGAAGTAGTCTGCTGGCAAAAGGGATTACTCACTATGAAGGCACTTTTCTGGCGAGCTCACTCGTCAGCATTGTCAACCCGGATGGCCTCGTAATCGCCAAGGGTTTGTGCCGCTATAGCTCTTACGAGCTTGAGCAAGTGCTCGGCAAAAGAAACCATGAAATCCAGGCCATTTTCCCGGACAAGACAAAGGTGGAAGTTGTCCACCGCGATTCATTGGCTTTGATGACCGTTGCCTGATGTCCAATCAATTTTATCAGGCCTTTGATTTTGAGCGTTACCACCCTGCCAAAGCTCAGGAGGGTGAAATCCGCAATCCTTTTGAAATCGACCGCGATCGCATCATCTTTTCCTACAGCTTTCGCAGATTACAGTCAAAAACCCAGGTGTTTCAGTCCGGAGAGTTTGATTTTTACCGCACACGCCTCACCCATTCGATCGAAGTTTCCAAAATCGCCCGCTCCCTGGTCGATAAACTGAATCGGCAATCTCTGGAGCTCACCGATGACTTTTACATCGACCCTCATCTGGCAGAAGCTTCCGGCCTTGCACACGATCTGGGACATCCCCCATTCGGGCATATCGGCGAGCGAAAACTTAATGAAAGCATGGAGATATTTGGAGGTTTCGAAGGCAATGGCCAAACACTGCGCATATTGACCCAGCTGTTTTATGACCGGGGAATGGCCACTGATGGCATGAATCCCACACGGGCACTGATTGATTCGATTTTGAAATACAAACACTGCCAGGCTGATTTGATCAAACCACATGGCGACCAGCTCAAGTATCCTTACAATCACTTCATTTATGATGAAGATCGTGCCTATCTTGAGTTTGTAAATGGAGGCCAGAGCTTCGAGAATTTAACTAAAAGCTTAGAGTGCCAGATAATGGATTGGGCGGATGATATCGCCTACTCGATCAACGACATCATCGATAGTATACAAGTCGGGTATTTAAGTGCCGCAAAGATTGAAAAATGGGCTGAGAATGCAGGTTTGTCTGAAGCAGACTCCCGGTTGATTATGGCGTTGGCAGAAAGAATTCAAAGCGGACGCTTTGAGGGCTACTTAAACAAGAAAATAGGAGAGTTTATACACGCTGCACAATTGCAGCAAAGGGAGCATCCACTTTCCAGGCTCTCAAATCGTTATGCCTTTGAGCTGAATGTGGATACTTCATGCCAGGACGAGTCCAAACTCTATAAACGATTGGCTCTGGAGCTCATATTTCACTCACCACAGATCCAGAAGATTGAATTTAAGGGAGCTTATATCCTGGAAAAGCTATTCCAGGGATTTGTGGATAATTATCTGACCAAGCCGTGCAAAAGCCGTCTAAAACTCTTACCCACAAGATCCGAACTGGAGATCCAAAAGACAGAAACTGATCGTGCACGCGCACGTATCATTTGCGACCATATTTCCGAAATGACGGATTCTATGGCGATCCGCACCTACAAGCAGTTGTTTGACCCGGAATTTGGATCTATTCTGGATCTGAGCTGACCCTCACTATCTGCCAGTCAGTTCCTTGAATTTTCCAAAAATGAGGATATAACAACGGGCTTGTTAACAAGGACGCATCCGATTCATCCCGAAAGAATATCCGCCCTCCTTCCACGCCCTGAAATGTGAGTGGTCCAAGCACTTTGTGGTCAATATGTCCATGAATGCCAAGCAGCTCAAAATCACCCATCCACGATTGATACTGGTTTTCAGCGATCTCCTTCGCATCCAAATACTCCAGTAGGTTCGCTTCAGGGGGAACAAACAGGCCGCCATTGATCTTAAGCACAGCGCCCCAATACGGTATATCTGCCGGGATGTATAGGCTGGCAGGTTGTGATGATGCACGCTTTGAATCTTCAAAATTCTGTATGGTGGTTATATAGTCACGAAATTTGAAATGCTCGGGTTTTCGGGCCCAATGTGAATCCGCCGAAGTCGATACGATAATATTCAACGCCAGAATGATTCCTGCCAAAACGAGCCAGGTTTGCTTTCCCAGCTTCGAGGAGGAAACCACAGCCGAAAATACAGCGACATAGAGTAGTAGTGTAGGAGCGGTAAGGTAGCGGATATGCTTCGGAAAAGAATCGCTCGCCCAATCGGATATATAGAGCGTACGGGCAAAGCTCATAAGCAGCATGCCGAATGCGAATATAATCAAATAGACAACACAGGGGGTTACCTTTTGTCTGCGAATGTTCCAAAACAAGATGCTTAAAGCGACCAGCAGCATAATAAGTATGATCGTGAGAATCACGGGGTAATTATTCGCCAGGAACACCGAACTTTTATACCCCAGCATACCACTACCCAGCCAGCCCCTCATTATCAGACGTTCAGCGGCTGTAACCAGCTCGATCCATGTAAAATCAGCCGTACGACTGGGCAATCCGATACGCATAATTACCCCCATCGCAGCCACCACTAGAATATTCAGGCCCACCCAAACCCAGAACAAACGATGCCACAGGTTATTCGCTCTAAACCACTTGAATACTATCCATGGTAACAACAGGTAAGTTGATGGAGATGACCACACACATAAGCTACACCACCCCCACCAAAGCACTTGCCGATTGCGAATTTGCGGAACATCCAACATAAGGGTCAGCACAAATGCATACGCCAAATACCAATGAAGTCCGAGTAAAAGCCCCATATTCTCGATGTGCGGGCTGAATGCTAATACAACTACCAAAAGTAAACGCAGCCCATCCGAATCGATCAGTTTGCGAAATGGTGGCAGGTAAATAAGTGATAAAATTATTGCGTTTATAAAAAGTGCAAAGCCCGCATATAAATAGGGTTGGTAGAGAACCGGGAATACAGAAAAACCCTCAGCAAGGATGCGTGGAAGCAGATGGAAATACCCGGCATAGGGTTTTAGGATGGATTCGGAAGCAGGGTAATTCCAGGCGTCTGTAAAAAATACCCAGCTATCCTCTGCCACAAATTCACCCGATTGCCAAAGCACCGGTATTCTCAACGCCAATAGTATGGCCACCCCAACTATCAGCAAACAAAACTTCCATACGCGAAATTCAATAAAGTGACTCATGGAAGTAGGGGCATAAAGGGGTGAGGTTATTCGGCTCGGGGGTGGGCCTGTTGATGGGCTTTCCGCAAACGATCCATGCTCACGTGCGTGTAGACTTGGGTCGTGGAGAGACTTACGTGCCCCAGGAGCTCCTGCACAACCCGAATATCCGCACCCTTATCCAGCAAATGGGTAGCATAGGAATGCCTCAGTTTGTGTGGGGTGATATCCATTGGCAGGCCTGCGATTTCCAGATATTTTTTGAGCATCAGCTGGACTGAACGCACTGATATGCGGCCCTGATTGGATGTAAAAACAGCATCCCCCGTATATCCATTCTGACTTAAAAGGTGCCGATACTGCCGAAGCACTTCAATGCACAGTTTTCCCAGAGGACATATTCGCTCCTTACGTCCTTTTCCGAATACGCGGGCGACTCCATTGTGCAAGTCCACATCCTGCCAATTCAGTCCAACCACTTCGCTGATCCGCAGACCTCCTCCATAAAAGACCTCCATAATCGCGCGATCCCTCCACGCCTGGAGTGCTTTTTCCGGGTTATCGCGAGCCGTTTGTAGAGGAGCCTCCAGAAGTTGTTTCATTTGTTCCAGGGTCAGATAGACGGGCAGTTTTTTATCAATTTTAGGCAAACTCAGGCCTTGACATGGATTCGACTCTACCTGCCCCTGTTTGAGCAAATATCTAAAGAACGATTTAAGCGCAGACATGTGATTCGCCAAGGTTCTTCGGGATACACTTCCCTGCAAAAACACGACATAACTACGCATGAGCCTGCCATCTAGGGCCGACCATTGAAAGGAATCGCCCAACCTATCACTCGCCCATTCGATAAATTGCTGCGTTGCCGCTTCGTAGTTTCTCTGAGTGTGGGGCGAATATCGCTTTTCAAGCGCAATATAATTGCTAAATGCCGCTACCCAATCGTCTGTTGCATTTACCACGATTGCTATTGATCCTCACTCAATCGACGTCGCGCCGGAGATATTTTACGACATCCTGAAACCGACGTTCATTGGCACGATTTAACTCCATGAGCCTCTCGTGTGCCTCTAAAATCATCTCATGATTGGCTTCTTTATCCACATGTATACCGTTGATCTCGACCGCAGATGATTCATCGCTACAGCCGTAGTCGATATTATCCTCGATTTTAACTGTCGGCAGATGATGTAACCCCAGGCCACGGATCAGTTGCTTATTTTGCGGACTTAAATTGGCAAATACCACATCTCCCTGAGGATCATTACGCATGGTCTTGGATGCGACGCCTGCCAATACCCCCAAAAAAGTACTATCCATGCCGAGACAATTTGCAAAATCGATCTCGAAATGGTTATGACCCTCCATTAAGATACGCTCAAAGAAATCATTAATGGGTGAGCAATTCATATACGTCGCTTTACCATTGATGCGAACAATGACATCGTCGTTTTCTATACAAACCACGAAATCTGGTTTTTCTTCCGTCATTATCTGGTTGAATTCTTTAACGCTGATCAGTCTGCATTCTACAGCTTATTAGAGTGAAGGTTAACTATTTCTGTATGACAATCAATAGTGATTTATCGACCTATTGGTCAAAACCTTAAGTCTGTCGCCTGCAAGCGTATTACTACTATTATTGTATAGTCTATTTAGACGTCAGCGGATTCTAAATATTCACATTCTCCTTCATTTCCTGAGGATACTGAGCCTTGATAATGGCTTCCGTCGCGCTGATGAGCCCCTGATTGTAAAGGCTTAAAAGGTGCGAATCCAAGGTAATCATACCGAATTTTGAACCGGTTTGAATATCCGAATTGATGCGGTAAGTCTTATTTTCGCGAATCAACTGCGCTATAGAGTTGGTAGTAACCATAATCTCAAAGGCAGCAACACGCCCTCCCCCGGTCTTCTTACAGAGTGATTGCGAAATCACAGCAATGATTGAGGATGCTATTTGGGTGCGGATCTGATCCTTTGCCCCCATGGGGAATGCATCCACAATACGATCAATGGTGCGAGCAGCACCGGTTGTGTGCAGGGTTGCAAATACCAGGTGACCTGTTTCCGCTGCGGTGATGGCCGCTTCAATGGTTTCGAGATCCCGCATTTCACCCACGAGCAACACATCCGGATCCTGGCGCAAGGCGGAACGTATCGCATCCTGAAAGGTGCCCACGTCATTGCCGATTTCACGCTGGGAAACCACACAGCGTTTATGTGAGTGGTAAAACTCGATGGGATCTTCAATTGTGATGACATGACCATTGCGGTTCGTATTGATCCAGTCGATCATGGAAGCCAGCGTCGTGGATTTACCGGAGCCGGTCGGCCCGGTAACCAGTATCAGCCCGCGCGGACGCATCAGCATCTCCTTCACCTTATCGGGCAGACCAATTTTTTCTAGACTCAACAGACTGTTCGATATCTGACGAAGCACCATTTCATATGCACCCTTCGCCTTATAGATATTCACGCGAAAACGCGCCTTATCCTGATAGCTAAACCCAAAATCCACCCCCCCGATGGTCTTCACCTTCTGCTGGTGGGAGTCGGAGGCGATCGCTTCCATGAGCCCTTCGGTATCGTCCGGTGTTAGCTCGGGGCCGTCTACCGGGGTTATGGTACCGTCAATGCGGAAGCTGGGAGGCTGGCCCACATGTAAATGAAGGTCCGAGGCACTTTCCTCAACCATCAATTCGAGAAGCTCATACATCTGATAGCTCATAATAGATCGTATTGGGATTATTTGCTTATTCGGTCGGCCAGGGTTTTGATTGAGCTGAAATCAAAGCGATTAACAAATTTTAAGGATTAACGATTTACGTTCATCAGGAATTCTGCGTTGCTCTTGGATTTTTTGACCCGGTTGATCAGCATCTCCATGGCATCCGTTGAGGGTACGCCCTTCATTGCACGACGCAGGGAATATATTTTCAACAGCTCATCCGGGTGATAGAGCAGCTCTTCCTTACGGGTGCCGCTCTTATCCATGCTGAGTGCCGGGAATATCCGCTTATCCACAAGTGCACGATCAAGGTGCAGCTCCATGTTCCCCGTGCCTTTAAACTCTTCAAAGATCACCTCATCCATCTTACTGCCGGTTTCGACAAGCGCAGTGCCGATAATGGTTAAGCTGCCTCCGCCTTCAATGTTTCGCGCGGAACCAAAGAAGCGTTTCGGCTTTTGCAGTGCGTTAGCTTCCACCCCCCCGGATAAAATCTTACCGCTATTGGGCATGACGGTGTTATAAGCACGTGCCAGACGGGTAATTGAATCCAACAGTATGATCACATCCCTGCCGACTTCCACCATGCGGCGCGACTTCTCGATTACCATCTCAGCAGCGTGCACATGACTTTCGGCAGACTCATCAAATGTAGAGCTGATGACCTCTCCGCTTACCCGGCGTTTAAAATCGGTCACCTCCTCAGGGCGTTCATCCACCAGCAGGATAATCAGATGAGCATCGGGATAATTATTCTGGATGGAGTTGGCGATACCCTGCATCAAAATCGTTTTACCTGTGCGCGGTGGAGCTACGATTAATCCACGTTGCCCGAAGCCTATCGGTGAGATCAGGTCGACCACACGCATGGATATCATGTTCTCTTTCTCCTGCTTATCGGACTCCAGGAAGATACGCTCCAGTGGATAGTAAGGAATCTGCTCAGTGAACGGTACGACCTTATTGATCTCTTCGATGGTCATCGACTGCACCGCGAGTATTTCTACAGCCAACGGACATTTCGCCTCTTCGATAGCAGGGATAACCCGGGCCTTGATTTCGTGGCCGCGTTGTAGCCCATACTGCTTAATGAATACTGCCGGTACAAAAGCACACATCGCCTTCAGCCGGTAACTGTCTGAAGAGTAGGTCAGCAATCCGTTTCCATCTGAAAGGATCTCCAAAACCCCGGTGTTCTCGATCGTTTTGCCTTTCTGATGGGCATCCCTCAGAATGGCCTCAAATAATTGAATGCGATTCGCAGCTGATGGCACATCCTGATCGGTAGCATTCGCCTGTTCGCGAATCTCTTCTAGGGGTAGCGTATAAACTTCATTAAAGTTCAATATCCCGTCTGATTGGGGAATCTCCAGTTCACTCAGGTAATTCGTGATACCCTCAAGGGTTTTTAACGATTCAAAATCCGCTAGGTTTCCAAGCTCCAGAGCTTCATCCACCTCAGCATTGAGGCCATCTACTTTAAAACGGTCTTTACGGTTTTGTTTCTTAGCCTGCTTTGCTTTCCATTCCATCTGCTTCTTCTTGCGATTGGAAAGCTGCCCACCCTGCTGGTTTTTCTGCTGAGGGCGGTTGTTCTTATTGTTGTTGGGATTCGTACGCTTGCGGTTTTGGGGTTTTGCAGATTCTTCAGCCCCTGACTCCGGCTGGCTTCCCTTGGCATCCTCAGAATCTTTGCCATCCTCAGGTTCAGGAGCCTCTTGTGCCGGGTTATCGCTGGATTTTTCATCCTCATTATCTGAGCTAAATAACAACTGCTTTTGATTCGTTGGTTTAGCTTCCTCCTTAGCTGGAAGCTCAATCGGACCTATTGCAGGTTCGGGTTTTTTATTTTCTGCAGCGTCCGCAGATTTCTCTAAAGTTTCATTTACTTTATCTTCTTCACTCATAAGGGAATGCGAAATGGAATATCTCTAAAATGCTAAAATAGGAAAGGTAGGTTTTATTGGATTTAGAGTTTGGCTTTGAGGAGATCCATACAATGCACAACCTGCTTTTCCAGAAAATCAAGAGAACCATTATTGTGGATTACAAAGTTGGAAAGTTTGACCGCTTGATCCTGATTAAGTTGGGTGCGCATACGAGCTTCAATCGCTCGTTTATCCATATTTCTCTTCTTTAATCGCTGAACTCTAACACTTGGTTCGCTGTATACCATAACAGTATAATCGAAGTGTTTTTCAAGTTTTTTTTCAAAGAGCAGCGGGATTTCAACTACGCGGATACCGTTCCCTTCACTTTGTACAAATGCCATCCAGCGTTCCCTTACCCGGGGGTGGACGATCGATTCCAGCTGCTTACGCGCCTCTGGATCATTAAATACTCTGCTCGCCAGGTAGACGCGGTCCACCCGCCCGTCAGCCACTGCGGCACTTCCAAATGCATCGCATAATTCAGCCATTACATCCTGATCCTTAGTGTAAAGTTCATGCACAATCTGATCCGTTGAAAGCGTGCAGCAGCCATGTTTGTTAAAGAAACCCAAAGCCGTAGACTTACCCGTGCCTATGCCTCCTGTGAGACCGATCTTCATACGCGTTTATGCATCCGGCTTTAGGTGTTGCATCAGTCCGTCGGCGAGTGCGCGTTTCTCATTGGCTTCCTGCAAGTGTGGGGGAGTGGCATTTTCCCACGCGGGGCGATTCATACCCTCATAGCGATCCCATACGATGGGTTGAGCGCTGGGATTCAACCAATATTGCGGTAAATCCTCAGGCCGTACTTTACAATCCGGCAACAATTGAATCCGGAATAAATGGTAGCCCTGATCGGTAAACTGGAACATTGAGGCATTATAGGGCTCAGGAATGGCGGCACTTCTTAGCAAAGTTAAACTCAACTCATTTTCCGTAAAACTTGCCGAAAACACATCCTCACTGAACACTCCAAACTGCCGATCCTGATTACGCCCCATGATCCAGCCACGGAATGCGCATTCAGCAGCGCTCGTCATTTCATTCACGTAATGACTGCTATGGGAATCCACCCAGCTTGTGAATTTATCCGCAAACTGAAAATTCATCTGCAGAAGACGCTCCTGCTCCTGAAACCATATCCCCAATTCAATGAAGATGCGGGGATCGCCGGCATACATTTGCAAGCGCCATTGATAGCGGGAGCCGCCCAATATTCCCCCATTACTTAAACCCATGCGGTGGGTTCCCTGTTCTTCAATAGTCCAACCTTCGCTTTCTATACCTCCGGCCAGTGGGAGATCAAAATCGACACGATCTTTGGATTCCAGCCCGGTATTATCATCTTTCAGGCTGAAGGTTATCCCTAAACGCCCCAACCAGTTACCATCATCCTGATCTTCCGATTGAGCACTGCAAATGCGGGTAATGGACCTTGGAGATACGCGCAACCGATACAAGTCATTTGAAATCTGCGTCTTATTAACCTTCAGGGCGCTTTCATCCGGTTTTTTTACTTCGCCCAGTTGATCATTGAGGGTACCAAACTCGCGTAGAATCCACAAACGATAACTCCCAGCAGGAATTTTTAGTTTAAAAAGCAGGGTCACCTGGGCACCATCGGAATGGTAGGTTTCCACAAGCTGATAATCAACCGGGCTGTCGGTTTCGTCCAGAAGCTGTCGTTTACCCCAATTATCACCATCGAGGTTCGGTTTCCATTCTACCCACCCCTCCCAGTCATAATCATATGGATTTAACAGCACGATCTGTTGGTGATTGGTCGGTTCGAGTTCACTGCGCGCCCAATCCCGGCTTAACTTATACATCCAATCCTCCGTTTCGGAGATCACCCGCTTTTGGATTTCGCTTACCGTTTGCATAGCCTGATATGTGATTTTGCCCCCCATCGCCGATGTACTTGCACCTAACAATAAACGGTTCCAATGCTCACTAAACTGTCGCTCCCCGGTTTTATGGATCAAATGCTTCTTATAGCGGTCATATAAATGCTCAGTAACCTCCAATGCCATTTCTGCATCCTGCTGTTGCTTTCTGATTGCCCTTCCGATCGAGAAGTGACCGATACCGGAGCCTTCGATGGCAGAATCATGCTCCGGAAAAGCATCGGCCATAAGCTGTGCCTCACCAAAAAAAGCGTCCGGGTTGCTGAACCTCAATTCCACACCCTCATAAGCATTCTGGTTTTCGAGTATATATTCGATATTTTGCTTGGTAGGCCCGCCACCATGATTGCCAACCCCGTAAAAGCAGAGTGCATGGCCCAGTTGAAGATTCCCAGACTCTACGGCTTCCATAATCTGCCCGTAAAGATCGAAACTACGGGTGCGATAATGGGGATAAGCACAATAAGCCAAAAGGTATTCACCGTTATCCTGCATCCATCGGTATAAGCAAGAGCGAGTGCCAAGATTGGCTGGTAATTTTCCCTTGTACACAAAATTGCGAATTCCCTGATCAATGAGTTGGTCGCGAAACACCGTTGAAAAAGAATCGCTTTCAAAATGCACTGCGGTATTCGAACTTACGCCAAACTGCTTACTGGCATACTGATGTCCGAGAGTGAGGTTTTTATTCCATAAGCGGTTACTCGAGTTGTCCGGGTGGATTTCATTCACCCATGGCCCAACGAAGTACCATTGCTTTTTCTTTACGAGCTTTTTGATACGCTTCATCAGTGAAGGGTCGTGCTTTTCGACCACTTGCAAAGGCCATGTATTGGCAAGGCTGAACTGAAACTCGGGATATTCCTCGCAACGCTCAACGGCAGATCGAATCGTGGCCATGGCCTCATCCATGCCTGCAGCAAGATTCCAAGCACCCAAGGGCCTCAATTGAGCCACGCCTATCATGTGAACGATCATCGGAAAAACCAGTCAGTTAGAATAAGATTAAGATTTAGCCGCGAACTATACTCTCTGAAAAAATATTACTTTTTATAGCAAGCAGTGGATATGAATCAGTTAACATTAAGAATTTGACGGTATAAGTCGATGTATTGTGTCGCCTGTCTTTCAAGAGAATAATCCTGCAGGATGATTTTTCTGGCATTTTGGCCAAATTTTTCAATGAGCTGGTCTTCTGCAAATACGTGATCCATTGCATTGGCCAACGCCTCAATATTACTGTGCGGAACTAACCATCCATTCTCTCCTGGCCTTACCATATCGGGGATCCCCCCTACGTCGAAACCTAAGACAGGGGTTGAGCAGGCCATGGCCTCTAATACTGCGTTCGGTAAGTTATCTTGAAGCGATGGCACTACCATAAGGTCGCACGCAGAGTATACTTCAGCTAAGTTATGATCTTCATTGATATAGCCCAAATCATAATGATTCTTACTCAACCTCCATTGTTCCAAATTCTCCCCAATCGTGAGAATTCCTAGATTTTGTGTTTTGCAGCGATTGATCGCCTCGCTGAATAATTTAAGCCCTTTTCGAGGGTCCTCTAAACGATCAGCCATTACCCCTACAATAGGTAGATCCAAGGGCAAATTATGTTTCCTTCGAACCACCAATTTATCATGAGGCCTGAATACATCAGTATCTAAGCCATAAGGTATCCGAAAATGTCTAAATTTGCTGAAAACTTCGCTTTGGGAAGATTCCTCGTATAACCACTTTGACGGCGAGACGATTATCACCCGATCTTCAGCAATCGATTGAATGACCTTGAGCTTAAACTTTAATGTTTTAGCGTCCAATCGTTCGAGTTCAGTTGTAACTTCTGTTTCATAGGGTTGGTAATGCCATATACCACTAAAGGGCTGCATATCATGAAGTGTCCAAATAATCGGTGCCGACTTAGCAAACTTCGGTAGTAATGACCAATCGACCAACTTGGCCAGCCAATGAAAATGGTAGATATCCGGAGTGCTCAGCTGTCTAAAGGATTTGAAACTGTAATGGGATCGCCCATTATTGTAGGGGGATTGTGTAGATATCCGCTTGGTTCGCCCAAATTGTCTTGTTATTTTTTTTATGAGCGGGTTCCGACTATCTACAAAAGGTACTTCCAAAACTGAACTATCCTCAAAGTTCTTAGTTTTCACTGCAAAACGAGAGTCGATATCTTGCCTTAACAAACCTAGATGCAGCCGCAATGCAGCTCTGGCCGCTCCTCCCGTATTATAAGTGTTTAAGTGCTGGATCAGCATTATGCCCTTAATCCAAATATATTTAGCCTCATATCCATTCCATAATTATCCGGAAGATACAAGAAGGGTTTATTAGAAACTAACTCAGGTTGAATATGTACCCTGAAACCTGCATCGATAATAACATCCAGCAATTTCTCTAAGTTTTGTTTCCTGGAAATCATGGAATGGTATTCGACAAAAATTCGATTCACCTTATCCAGAGCACCGCGACAGTCTATCAGCACGTCGGTTTCTGCGGCCTCAATATCCATCTTTAAAAGGTCAATCTCTTGAGGATATTTCTCAAGAAACGACCTCAAACGAATTCCTTGAATGTCAATTGAGGTCTCTGAAGCACCAATTTGGCCACAATCTGCATGATCTTGTATAAATTTCAGCGGCTCTTCAGCTACCCATACCGCGTTTTGATATAGAGCAATATTAGCTGAGCTGAACCGCTCTACATTGGCATTTAAGACCTTATAAATATTGGGGTCCGGTTCAAAAGCAGTTATATAAGGGTTCTCAAACAAGGTATCCCAATAAAGCACAGCCAGACCAATGTTCGCCCCGCAATCTATGATGTGCGGGCTGCGCTTCTCTGTATCAAACTTATAAATCTCATCCTCAAAAATCGATTTGTAGGCATAATAAGTCGATAAGGCATCCGCATAATCGATTTTAAACCCACCTATCTTCAAGGTATTGAATTTGAAGCGCTCTTGATGTATTAGTTCTTCTAACGCCTTTCTGTCTTTTCGACGTTGTACCCATAATTTTCGCTCGTTGGGCTTACGCGCTAATTCATATAATCTTCTTACAAGATATTTTGGTGCTAACATCAAATAACTACTTCTTCATTAGATTTATAGAACAATTCCTATGAATAGCATCAGCAATATGAAAAAGAGCAATGTTTCAATCTAAGAAGTGCATTACTGGTAAAAATCACCTTTTCCTTACATGAATTTTAGTCATGCTAACCTATTAGACTAAATAAATCCAGGATTGCAGTTTAGTTAAATATTTTTTTGCTAGAATCTTATGATTGAAATTCGCTTGCCAAAACCCGGTCCCGAGTTTGACGAAGCCACCATTACTTCCTGGGAGCGTCAGGAAGGAGACAAAATTGAAACCGGTGACATCCTGGCGATTATCAAAACTCCCTTGGGCTCGTTTAAAGTTGCTGCCGAAGAGGAGGGTGTATTGAGTAAGATCAGTCAAAACGCGAATGATCGTATCAATTTTGATGAACCCATAGCCGTACTCGACTCTCCCGAGGATTCTTTGAACGGTGCATCCCCTGAACCGGATGACGACACTTTACCCCTGCCCATTGACGAAGCCCTCGAAGAACCAGCCCCCATTGTCGAAGAAGTTAAAGAGGAGGTAGCAGAAGAAGCATTGGTTGAAGATTCTCCTGAAGTTACGTCCGAGGAATCGGCTGAGCCTACTGAAGAACCCTCAAATGAAGGAGCATCAGTCAGCATAAGCCCGGCTGCTAAGAAACTGGCGGAAAAGTTTGGCATCGACTATACCCAACTTACGGGCACAGGGCAGGATGGAAAAATTCTCTACATCGACGTCGAAAACGCCGTTAACGAAGGGCCTCCACCCAGCGCTACCAAAACCGAAAACAAAGCAACCGAAGTCACTGAAGAAGCTGAAAAAACTCCCCTTAAAATTAAGTGGGATGAGCCAGAGCCGGATTCAGAAGCTAACCTCGCAGAGCTGCCGAATCTGGAAATTTCGCAAACCCCGGTAGAACCTGAAAATTCAGATCAGGATTTCATGGAACCGGTAGCCGATGTAACTTCTGAACCGGTTAGCGAAAATGAAGATAAGCAACCCGAGGAAGTTCCGAAAGAAGAGATCGCGAGCACCTCCGATAAAGCTGAAGATAGTGACGTGCCCTTCCCTGATTATGAGGAAATCTCCATCCAGTTCCATCTGGCTAAGCGTGAAGACCTGATTATCCCCTTTAACTCGGTAAAGAAGAAATATGCCGAAACCCAGGCGCTCAGCAAAAAGGAAATCCCTCATTTCTACTTGTTTGCCGAAGTTGATTTTACGAAAGCAAAGGAATGGCGAAAGGCCTACAATGCGCACACCAAAGGCAAAGTGACTGTTACCGATATGCTGGTAAAGTCTGTAGGCCATGCGCTGGCATTAATGCCCGAAATGAATGCCCACGTTAAAAAGGACCGCTTAATTTTGAAACGCTCTATCAATGTGGGCGTTACCACCTCCGTGGACGAAGGCGTTGTCATGCCCGTGGTACCAGACGTCTACCATAAATCGCTCTTGCAAGTATCCGAAGCGGTCAAAAAAAATGCGGAGCTCGCGAACACTACAAAGGTGGTAATCGATTACGATGCTACATTCACGATCTCTAACCTGGGGATGTATGGGGTAAGCCAGTTCATACCTGTGATTGTACCCCCGCAAACCTGTAATCTGGCTGTGGGTGAAATACAGAAAAAGATCGTCCCCACCGAGGATTTCCTGGGCATCCGCTACATGATGAATATTACGCTCGCCTGTGATCACCGCGCGATTGATGGAGTCACCGCAGCCAAATTTATCGAGCTACTTAAATCGGATATCGAAAATCTGGAGCCGGGAACTGATCCAGATTGGATCAACGGTAACGATCAGCTGCGTCTGATTTAGTTATCCTCTTTGATAATCAGGACTGCTAGTATCGACTTCCCTCGGGTCTTGAACTGAAACATCTGCTTTTTGCATCCGGATATCGCCTCGACCGATACCCCCCGACCTTTAATCACTGAAGGCAGCGTCAATTGGCAGGGGTATCCCCAATGCGTGAGCTGGTTTTTGAAGCCTCCTATAGCGATATTGGTAAACTCAGCTGCAGTGTCGTAGACGATTTCATTCCCGCTTTTGTCTTCATTATGTGTATTTAGCTTACTGTATAGGAACTCAGCAGTAGGCTCTTCCATAAAAATATAAACAAAGCCAAAAATTTCCCCGATGAATCCGATATCGGTTACAACCAGATCTACATCCTTGGAAAAAAGCTCATCAATGATTTGGCTGACGCGCTTGGATTGGTCTACAGGATGTTGCTTGATACTCGACTTTACCATGGTTGAAAAAACGTCACGCATGGAAGCTTCCATCATGTCAGCCAATTCCTGTTCGCTGATCGTAAAAACACTAGACATAATCTGCTTATTCGGAAAATTCGCAGATTAGTTAAGGCAAAAAACAAGATAAGCGATTGGTAACCAGAAACTTAATACTATTTTTTACAAATCAAACCGAATACCCGGTCTGCGATTCCAGTATTTCCTTATGCCTTTGGCCGGTTTCGACATATTTTTCAGCCCAGGCTTTGAGTGAATTACGGGTCGCTTCATCCAGGCTTTTAACGACTCGCGCGGGTGTGCCCAATATCATCGACCCGGGGGGTGCTACGAAATCTTTGGTTACGAGCGTATGCGCACCTACTATCGATTGCTCACCGATAATCGCACCGTCCATAACCGTAGCCCGCATGCCGATCAGGCATTCATTTCCAATCGTGCAGGCATGGATAATCGCACCGTGGCCTACGGTGACCCACTCCCCTACGATGGCTGGCAAATCATCTGCGAGGTGCACAATACTGCCATCCTGAATGTTGCTGTAGTCCCCAATTACAATACTCTCAATGTCTCCACGAAGAACCGTCGTCGGCCATACGCTGGCATATTTGCCAATCTTCACATCACCGATAACCACAGCTGTATCTGCTACATATGCAGTGGGGTCCACCTGAGGAGCCTTCCCCAGAAACTTATCAAGCCGCTCTTTAAGTGAAATTTTCATTAAAAGACCAAATAGCATTTAATTTCGTTAAGAGGCAATCGAGAGTTGTCTTAAACGCTTAAATTATTATAAATTTCAAATACGATGCTTGAGGAATTTCTCAGTGATGAAGTAAGGCTTAAGACGATCGCAACCGGGATCGCTTTGCTTATCTTTTTGATCATGCTCAAGCGTATCAATAAGGTGCTGCTTTTCGTGGGTGTCCTGGTAATCGCCGCCCTGTATCTTATGCAAACCCAGCCTCCCTGGTTTCGGGCGATCATAGTACACTTCCAGATCTAGCTCACATACCAACGATTCTCCAGGTTTTCAGGAATATCCAGGCTTTTGATCCAATCCTTGTGTAGCTCTTTATGATCTGTGAAAGCCGATCGATGTTTTTTGCTGTTAATGACGTTTTGGGTTTCTCCCGGATCATCCTTAACGTGAAATAGCTGCTTGTTCGGATCATTAAGATAGGCAATGTATTTATAATTGCGGGTACGAATCATCTGGCCCCGATTGGTTTCTATCTCCGAAGTCACAAAATCGCGTTTCAGTTTATGCCCGGATGTAAGCGTTTTCTTAAGACTGTAGCCACGCATTTTGGGCGGAGCATCAATCCCGGCAAAATCACAAAAAGTCGGCATCAGATCCGTAAGAGTAACCAAATCACTCTTATTAACGACATTCGATTCGATTTGACCTGGTAGACTAAATATTAACGGTACTTTAGCCGCTTCATCATACAGAATGCTTTTGCGCACCATTTGATGGTGCCCCATTCCCTCCCCATGATCTGAAGAAAACACCACTAGGGTATTTTTGCGTAGATTGGCAGATTCCAATGCATTCATCACACGATTTACTTCTGCATCCACCATTTCGACATGGCGGTAATAGGCCCAAAAATAGTAGCGCCAATGCAGCTCATCCCACTCACCGGTGACGTTTTCATTTCTTACCCGTCGATCCTTAACCAGTTGTGCCTCTTGCTCAGGATATTCAAAATTATCAGGCAATGGTGGTAATTCGCCTTCGATCTCGGGGAAAGGAAGTTCATCGAGCCTGAGTCTATTGATACGTAACCATTCGCAGATATCATGCGGTTGCATATAATTAATTGCCATCAGGAATGGCTTCGAACCCCTGTAATTCCGCAAATAGGCATCCGCAGCAAAGGTGTAAGAATTATCGGCAAAAGACCCCGGACCTCCCGGCCCACAAAATACTACATTGAATCCCGGTATACGAGAACTGGTATATTGCGGCACGTGCCATTTGCCCATATATAGGGTTTCGTAGCCCGAATCGCGAAACCATTCCCCCATAAAAGGTATACCTTTGACGGGGCGATGCGAGTTAGCAATTACGCCAACTTCCGCTGGCGTCCGCCCCGTATATACTGATGCTCGGCAGGGGCCGCATACAGGGCTTGGGCAGTAGGATTCTGTAAAACTGGTTCCCGACTGAGCGATTCGATCCATACCGGGCGTCTTCACATAGTCACAGCCAAGCGCAGATATAGAGTCGATGTGCTGCTGATCCGTGAATAGAAACAAAATATTGGGCGCTTTGCGCGTTTTAGAAGTAGATATAGAAAAGCCCTTATGGCTAGTCAGCCCTAACCCTGCCAACCCCACCGAAGAAGTTTTAACAAATTCTCTTCTATCGATCTTTCGATTCATCTCCTTGAAATTTGCTCTTTAAACGCAGCAAAGCGTTGCGGAGCTTCTGCATCCAAAAGCCAGATATTAAATGAGTTGATTGCACATAGCACCCGCCCCTGATCATCGAGCCAATATTCCCAGGGCAGATTGCCGGCACCCAAAAGGCTAAAACAATGCAAGTCTTGATTCTCAAACCAGCTTTGATGCCGCTTTTTGCGAAGACGCAATGTCTGATCAGGCTTGTAAAGGCTTAAGTCTTGAAGCAGGTCGAGCTCAATAGGCGCCTGTAATTTGCCTTGCATGCGGGCAAGTGCGTCAAACAAACCCCAATTCGTCGCGAGAGATTTACCCACCTTGCGCTGCATGATAACCCCCTTAGTATTAATTTTCAGTTGATCGCCCTTCAACTGCCCGCTTTCCAGATAACGGAGACGCTCGTCAATAATTTCACCCTTTACCGAGAACTCACTGGAGAGCTCCCAGCTAATGGGCCGACTCAAGGTATCTTCCTGTAAAATCATGTCGGCCTTGAGCGTATGCTCATTATTGGCTATACCAAAGCGGCTTTCTACGACTTCGAGCTTAAAATGACCCTGAGAATCCGTAGCATGCCGTTTATACCACAGCATACCCCCAATACGCTCTTGGTTAACATAACCATGCTGTAAATAAGCAGTATAAATACGCTCGTAGGGTGGCTCCGAATCCCAGTCATCAAGCGTGGGAAGGGTTTTCCAGGCATTAATTTCAACCAGTCTTTGAGGAGTGAGAGGAGTAGAAACGGGTATGCGATCCATAGTAAAACAGAAAAGAGAAATAAGTCTTCATTAATAATGACGCAAAACGATGCGATTTCTACTAAGGTTATTTATTAACAAGAGTATTATCAATTGGATGCAGCTTTGACATACCTAAGATTACCCATCATTTGTTCTTTTACTTACAAACCATGCAAACTTACGCGCCTATCCTGGATATTCAGGCAGTCTCCAAACGATATGACAGCTTGCAGGCTCTCAACAATCTAAGTTTCACCGTTCAACCTGGTGAGATATTTGCATTATTGGGACCCAACGGTGCAGGTAAAACAACATTGATTGGCTGCATTACAGGTCTCATTTCCCGCTTTGAGGGCAGTATATCAGTCGCGGGCTACGATGTGAAGAGTGCTTCTCAGATCACCCGGCAGTTGATAGGGTTTGTACCCCAGGAGCTCAACTTCGATGGTTTTTTCACTACAAGGGAAGTTTTGCACTTTCAGGGAGGCTTTTACAACGTTAAGCCTGATAACCAAAAGATTGAAAAAATCCTGGATGATTTTGGGCTACTCGAAAAAGCCGATGTGAATACCCGTCAGCTCTCGGGAGGAATGAAACGCAGGCTAATGATCTGCAAGGCATTGCTGCACGACCCGGTTTTACTCTTTCTTGATGAACCCACCGCTGGCGTGGATGTGGAGCTTCGTGACGAACTTTGGAGCTATATCGAGAATCTAAAGGCACAGGGAGTCACCATATTTCTAACTACCCACTATCTGGAAGAAGCCGAAAAACTGGCTGATCGTATCGGCATCATTAACAAGGGCAAGCTGCTGATGATCGAGGACAGGGAGGCGATTCTGAATCAGTTCGGCAGGCGCTGGAACCTGATTACGACCCGTAATCCGGTATCGGATCGCTTTAAAACAGCTATGCAAAGTTGCCCGATCACCTACCCGGAAGCCAATCAGATAAAACTCAGCTCTCCCGAACTCGATGATTGCGGAGATCATTCCCTGGCGAATCTGCAAACGGTGCTCGATGAGCTCAAAGCAGATAACAATGAAATTATCCATATCGATGGCGGGCGCAGCTCTCTTGAGAGTATTTTTAAGGAAATCGTCAGTGCTGACAGCCAAGACTCTGCTATGTTATGAACTATTCTGAAAAAGCTCAGCAACGTATCGAAGCCGCAATTATAGAGGCCCAAAAAAATCGAGCCTGGTATGGCACCTTCATGCTCTTTAAGCGCGAAATGATGCGCTTCATTTCCATATTCGGACAAACAGTCATCAGCCCGGTGCTCAGCACTTTGTTATTCTTTCTGGTTTTCGGATATTCCCTGGGGGGAAGCATAGATAACATCCAGGGGGTCGAGTATATTGATTTTATTGTCCCGGGATTGGTCATGATGAGTGTGATCACTAACGCTTACTTTAACTCAGCGTTCAGCTTCTTCATTGGTAAAGTACACGGAACGATCGTGGATTTGCTGGCCTCACCCATCTCATCATTCCAGATACTCCTGGCATTTTCGGCATCATCCATCATACGCGGCTGCCTGACCGGTGGGCTGATTTGGCTGATCGCAGGACTCATGGGCGCAAATACGCTCCATAATCCCGCTTTATCGATCTTGTTTATGGTACTTGCTTGCTTTGTGTTTGGCTTGCTGGGCCTTGCCATGGCCATCCTGGCAACCGAGTTTGAGCATGTGAATTTCATTCCTAGCTTTGTCATGATGCCGCTGACGTTCCTTGGGGGGGTATTTTACTCGATCACACTTCTACCGGAGCCTTGGCAAACGATCTCGCATATCAATCCGGTGCTTTACATTATCAGCGGGATACGGGAAGGAATGATAGGTATCTCAGATGTGCCTTACTGGCAAGGCCTATTGATACTCTTTGTGAGTAGTGCTGGATTACTTGCCTACACCTATTACTTACTTCACAGCGGCAAAAAGCTCAGAGAGTAACATCACCCATCGTCTTCACAAAATTGCACGGGAGACATGGGTATGCCCTTGAGCTGAATGTGCCCCATCTTCTCAGCTTTAGTCTTTAAATAAGAGCGATTATGTATGTTTTCATGACCAATCGAAGGAATGATCTCACACACCGTGACGTTGCTCTCCTGGATAGCTTTCAACTTCTCGGGATTATTGGTATTTAGGCGAATCTCCTTCACACCGAGTTGCCCCAATATCTCGGCAGCCATATTAAAATCCCTGAGGTCTCCATCAAATCCGAGCATGTGATTTGCTTCCAGCGTATCCGCTCCCTGCTCCTGTAAGCTGTAGGCTTTTACTTTATTTCCAAGTCCAATACCTCGCCCCTCCTGAGGTAGATAGATAACAACACCATTCGCATCGGATGCACCAATTGTATTTAATGCATAATGCAGCTGTTCACGACAATCGCACTTCATCGAACCCAGCACCTCAGAAGTAAAGCACTGGCTGTGAATACGTACAAACGCCACTTGCGAGGGATCAAAGGGGTCACTTGTTAGCACCGAAATTTCCTCACCTTCATGGCTGCGGAAAATGATTAGCTCAAAATCTCCGTATAATGAAGGTAGCTTACAACTGGAATAGCGCTCTAAACTCATAATCTATCGCTATTTAGCGATTTAAAGATTCAATTAAACGGCTTTCTCATACGATAGCAATGCAAGGATGACATTTTGCACCAGATATTACCGGAATTGCTCAAAATTCATTTTCTTGATGCGGTCGTAAGCAAAGTAAGTAACCCACGAAACCGGAAGTATTCGCGCAACCGTGGATACAATACGATTACCAATGCCATTAATCAGCAGCGGACGCCTTTTAGCGATCGCATGGAGCATTTGCCGGACGACGGTTTCCACTGCCATACCATTTCCGTCCTCAGGCGCATTTTGGTAACCCGAGTGCTTAAAGAATGCGGTTTTTACGGGGCCCGGGCAGACCGTCACCACATTGACTTTGCTGCCAAGCGTCTCACGCCACATCCCCAGGCTCCAACTGTTCAAATAGGCTTTCGTTGCCCCGTAATTGATAAAAAAAGGTGTAGGCTGGAAACCCGCAATCGAAGATACATTGACCACCGTCCCCCCAAACTTCTGCAAAACGGGCCACAAGCTTGATGTGAGCACCACCGGTGCTTTGACATTCACATCGATCATGGCAACGTCGTTTTCCAATTGGGTTTCGTCAAATAAATCGAAAGAGCCGAAGCCGCTGTTATTGACTAAAAGTAGCTCTCCTTCGGTGTGATTGAGTTTCAAATATGCGAGAAGCGCTTCACGCGCCTGTGAGAATGAATCTGGGTCCGAAAAATCGGCTGAAAAATGCTGAATATTTGAATTCTTTGTAAAAAATTCAGTCTCAGAACGAGAAAGATTGCATATTTTTATTTTACTGTCTAATAATTGAAATTGCTCGATGAAATTTTGTCCTATTCCAGACGATCCTCCAGAAATCACCAGTGTTTTGTATCGAGCCAATTGTTTTTCAAGCGCAGCCATAAGCAGGGTTGTATCTCATTGCTATTACAATTGTGGCGAGACTTTTCTCAAACTAAATCAACCAAAGAAAGGATAACTATGAATAATCGTGAACTCATCATATCAGGAAACCATGTAGAGTTAACGCCGAAAATCAAAGAATTGGTTAATCAAAAAGTCGACAAGCTGTTTAACCACTCTGAACGTATCCTTAGAATCCGGGTTGAACTCGGTCACAAAACGCTTGTCAGCCATCATGGCGAATATTGGGCAAAAGGGCATATCGAAATCGATCGTAAGCCCATGATTGTCACTGAAAAACACGATGAACTCTCCAAAGCAATCGATATTATGGCCCACAAACTGGATCGTCAATTAAGAAGGCGATCACGCTTATTCATTGCCAAGCGGAAGAAACCCCATGAGGTAGATATCCCGGCCAATATCCCAAAAGTCCAGACAACCTGACGAGGTTGGGAGAATTTCCCGTCCCCTTATCAATCCAAATAAACGCGGAGTATCTCAGGATCTCCGCGTTTCTTATATCACGTCCGAAAAAGCAGGTTTCAGCTTTTGAAAGCAGGCAAACCCAAAGCAAAAACTGAATACTCCGATTCCGTACAAATAAGCCAGGTCTGAATAATGAATAGGGATATGCCAGAGCATGACATCCCGCGAGAGCTCAACGGCATGTACGACCGGATTCAAATGTAAGAATGGCAAAAGAAACTCCATATTCGTACCGGCAACCGTATTGGTAGAGTAAAAGATTGCACTGGAGTAAAGTAATGCCTGCGTGAGAAACACCATAAACTGGTTAATATCGCGCAAAAACACACCCAGAGCCGAAAAGAACCAGTATACACCTGCCGAAAACAAAAGTGTCGGGAATATAATCAGGGGAAGCCAAAGCGCATAAATACTTAACCCTCTGCCAATAAACACCAGGCCAATCAGGAAAATCACGAGGCTGATCAGAAAATTCATGATGGATGCTCCGAGATTTGCAACAGGTAGAATTTCGAGGGGAAAAACGACTTTATTCACCAAGTTAGGATGCCCAAGAACCACACCCGGTGATAACGCAAACGAATCCGATACCAGGCCAAAAATCGTAAGACTCAGGAAAATCCCCAGGCCAAAATCAATTTTGGTTTCCCCATCAATTACATTGTAACTGCTGCCGAAAATAAAACCAAAAACCAACGTATAGAGCCCCATCATCATCATTGGCAGAAGGATCGCCCAAAATACCCCGAGAAAACTGCCTTTATGCCGCTCCTGGAATATGCGAATCACGAACTGCTTCAGCAGGCCCCGATGCGTGTGAATGGTCTTATAAATGACATAAGGGCTTAAATTTGCCCAGAACTTACCGGGCAAGCCATTGCTCATATCCAACATATTACTAAATACGGCTATTAATAACCTTTAAAATCTCCAGTGAACGGCTTTCGCTACCGAGTTTACCCACGCGGATGCTGATCTCAGAGAGATTCTCATCCTTGCTCTCTAGTTTAACGACTATTTCAATATCCAGAGCATCTTTATAAACAAAAATTGCAGAGGTAGGATCGCTGCGTTCCCTTACTTTAACATAACCGAATTGCTCCATCGCACCCCGGACAACCGGCAACGCATTGGTCACGGAAATATCCAGGTGTGAAGTCACATCTCCCTTGAAGTAAGCATAAGCGGCTGCACCGGCGCCTGCAGCACCAATCGCGATACAGCCATTGAGAAACGGAATAACCATCAGAAGTAAAACAGGGGTTATCCATTTCAGCCACTTGCAGGCATTAAAAACTCTATTCATTGAGCGATGTTTCATAATCATATCCTTGATCCTCTATATCCTTAAAAAAGTAATTTTGACCAACGATCAATTCAAATACCATCCTTCAAATTTGAAGGAGTGGCTTTGAAGTGAATCCATAAAAAAACTTTGACAATCCATCCAGGCTCGAAAAGTTGAGAGAGTTTATCCGCACAATATTGTGTGAACTCTTGGTTCTCACAAACGTCTATACTTTTAACCTATGGAAAATTCACCCCAAAGCATACAAGAATTAAACGAATGGGTGCAGCGAGACTCCGCTTGGGTGAGCCCGCTGCGCAGCGAAGTCCAGCAAGTCATTGTCGGGCAGACTCATCTCGTAAACAGTCTCATGGTTGGATTGCTTGCCAACGGCCACGTGCTGCTCGAAGGGGTGCCGGGTCTCGCTAAGACGATGGCCCTCAAGACCCTGTCCGACGCAATCACTGCTGAGTTCAAGCGTATCCAATTCACCCCGGACATGCTCCCGGCTGACATTGTAGGCACCGAAATTTATAACCCCAAGGATGTGAATTTCATTATTAAACAGGGTCCGATATTCGCGAATTTCGTGCTTGCTGATGAGATTAACCGTGCCCCCGCAAAGGTACAGAGTGCACTGTTGGAAGGCATGCAGGAACGTCAGGTAACCATTGGTGAAAATACCTTTAAGCTGCCCGACCCCTTTCTGGTAATGGCCACGCAAAACCCCATCGAGCAGGAAGGAACCTACCCTCTCCCGGAAGCTCAGGTAGACCGCTTCATGCTTAAGGTGATCATCACTCACCCAAGCCCCGAGGAAGAACGGCAAATCCTCGATCGCATGGGTACTTCGGATGTCAAAATCACCGTCAATAAGGTCATCACTGCTGAGCATATTGTGAAAGCACGTTCGGTGGTTAATGCGCTCTACATGGACGATAAGATCAAGGATTACATCGTTGCGATTATCCATGCCACCCGTGAGCCTGAGAAGCACGGCCTGAAGATCAGCGACTACATTTTAAACGGAGCATCTCCACGTGGAACTATTAGCCTGACGCTGGCGGCCAAGGCGTCCGCCTACTTAAACGGGCGCGGGTTTGTGACACCCGAGGATGTCAAATCCATTGCGATGGATGTGCTCAGGCACCGCGTCAGTGTCTCTTACGAGGCCGAGGCCGAGGGCGTTGAGTCCAAAGATATTGTAGGCCAAATACTCGATACCATCCCCGTGCCTTAGAGTGTGGATGTTGCGTATACTGCCCAATGAGTAAAATCGACCCAAAATCGGCAGAAAAAACCCGCGAGATACTGCAGAAGGTTCACCAGATTGAGATAAAGACCAATCGCCTGGTGAACGACACGCTCGCGGGCCAGTATCACTCTGCATTTAAGGGGCAGGGCATGAATTTCGATGAAGTGCGCGAATACAATCCCGGGGATGAAGTCAAAAACATTGACTGGAATGTGACCGCTCGCAGCGGAAGACCCTTTATTAAGAAATTCATTGAAGAACGTGAGCTGACCATCCTGCTTATGATCGATATCAGCTCATCCGGCATCTATGGTTCTGGAGACCAGACGAAAAGGGACCTCGCCGCTGAGCTGGGTAGCATGTTTGCATTTTCGGCTATTCGCAATCGCGATAAAGTGGGCCTCGTACTCTTTACAGATCAGGTAGAGCAATACGTCCCGCCTCAAAAGGGGAATAACCACGTGCTGCGCGTCATCCGCGATATTCTCTTTTTTCAGCCTAAACATAAGCAGACGGATATTTGTAATGCGCTCGACTATGCCAATCAGATGCTCAATCGCAAATCGGTGATCATACTGATTTCGGACTTTTGCCTGAATGATCCCTATGGTGAAAACTTGAATAAATTGCTTACGAAAATCGATATCACGAATCGCAAGCATGATTTAATATGCCTCAGCGTGGCAGATCCTGTGGAAAAACAGCTGCCCGCCTGCGGATTATTGACACTCGAAGATATTGAAAGCGGGCAACAAGTGCTGGTGGATACCCGTGATAAGAAGACCTTGGAGCTGTTTAATCAACTCGCACTTGAGCGGGATGAAGAACTCCATAACCAACTCAAGAAAAAAGGCATTGATCATCTGCAGGTTCGCACGGATGAACCCTATATCAAGGAGCTCTATAAATTCTTTAAAATCCGAGGAAAACGAGGCAGACGCTCATGATGCAAAGGTTCTCCAGATTCTATTTTGCAGTGCTTTCGCTGAGCCTTGCTTTTTCTGGATATGCACAGGTCACGGTTAACCCGGATGATCTCACACCCACTCCTCCCCCCCAGCAACCCACGCAGCCATTCCCTCAAAATCCGCCGCTCCAATTTAATACACCCATGGGTAGCACAGGCACACAGCCCAGCCTCAGCGAGCTCATTGGAGAAGCTTATCTAATGCCGCATGAGTCCATTCGCCCGCAGCCTCCGCTCTGGCCTTATTATCTCGCAGCTTCAGCGCTTGGTCTGCTGCTATTTGGACTACTGGGATGGTGGCTCTATCGGCGCAGCCGCAAGCCAAAACCCGTAGCCATTATACCTGCAGACATTCGTGCGCTGGATGAATTGTCATCACTCAAACCATTAGTCGATCAGGCAGAAGCGAGGCAATTCTCCTTTAAGGCTTCCGAAATTATTCGAAGCTACATTCAGGAACGGTTTGGAGTGAGCGCCATCAATCGAACGACCCGCGAGTTCCTGAACCAATCGCTCGATCATAGTCAACCCGTTTTAAACAAACACTCGGATAAGCTCGAGCAGTTCCTCAAATACTGCGACATGGCAAAATTTGCCAAACAGGCAATGACCTCGAAGGAGCTCAATGCCATGTATGATACTGCAGCCCGTTTTATAACCGAAACCCGCCCCTCCATCCTGGCAGATCCCAATGCCACTGAAAACCGCAAGCATGCTTAGATTCTTACATCCAGAACTCCTTTGGCTGCTCGCCCTGGTCCCTCTATTGGCATTGCTTACCGGCAAGCTTGGGAAATCAGCATCGGTGCTCTTTCCCAATACCGGCATCGCTGCAGTCGTTGGCAAGCTTAGCCAGAAGAATCCTTTTCAGTGGTTAACGCGGCTGCGGTATCTCGCACTTGCCTTGCTGATTGTAGCCTTGGCACGTCCACAAATTGGCCGCGAACAATCGGAAATTCGTGCCAGCGGGATAGATATCATTTTGGCCATCGATGCTTCATCCTCCATGAATGCGATGGATTTTGAACTACGTGGGAGACAAGTGCGCCGGATCGAAGCCGTGAAAGCGGCTGTCGAACGATTTGTAGATGACCGGCCCAATGACCGCATCGCACTGCTTATGTTCGCAGCCAAGCCCTATCTCGCCAGCCCTTTGACGCTCGACCACGACTTTCTGGATGACCGCCTGCGGTTGATTGATACAGGAGTCATTGAAGATGGCACAGCCATCGGCATGGCCATCGCAAGCAGTGTGCGCCGACTCAACGACCGTGAAGCTAAGAGTAAGGTAGTCGTATTGCTCACAGACGGTGAGAACACCGCAGGCAAGATTTCACCACTCCAGGCTGCAGAGACTGCTGCCACTCTGGACGTAAAGGTATACACCATTGGCGCCGGAACCCGAGGGCAGGCACCAGTGCAGACGACTGACCAGTTTGGGCGGAACCGAACGGTTATGACCCGTGTCAATATTGACGAAGAGACCCTCACCGAAATTGCGAATATGACTGGTGGCATCTATTTCCGTGCAACCGACCTCAATGAACTCGAAAATGTTTATGAACAAATCGATGAACTCGAAACCACGACCCGCACCATTCAGGGATTTTCAGTGGAAGAGGAGTGGTTTCCCAAGCTGCTGATTGCGGCTCTGGTCATCCTCTTGATCGAGGTAATTTTAGCTCAAACCCGTTGGTATAAACTGCCATGACACTTACAATGATCAGCTTTCAGGAATCAATATGGCTATGGTTTACCCCATTAATCCTGGGAGTCATACTCTATCTGTATTGGTTTGGATATCATAAAAAACAACGTACCTTAAAGGTCTTGCTGAATCCCGAGCTCCTCGAACCTTTCACCCGACAGGTCGCCGCGAAGCGTCGCATACTTAAACGCGTTTTGTTCAGCACTGCTCTGGTTGCTGTCGTGATTGCTATTGCACGTCCTCAGTGGGGATATTTTTGGGAAGAAACCCCGCAGGAAACCATCGATATTCTATTTGCGCTTGATACCTCCCGCAGCATGCTCGCCCCCGATTTAAAGCCGAACCGCCTCTTCCGTGCAAAACTCGCCATTGAAGACCTCGCCCGACAGTTGGAGGGTGTTCGCCTAGGACTCATCCCCTTCGCAGGCGATGCTCTGGTGTGGTGCCCGCTGACTTACGATATCGATGCATTTCTGGATACACTCCGCACAACGGATACTGAGCTCATACCTACCGGAGGTACCGATCTGCTCTCAGCCGTCACAACAGCTGATCGCGCTTTCACGAATGAAACCAATGTCACCCGCATCATGATCTTGTTGACGGATGGTGAAGACCTCACCGGTCAGCTGGAGTCTCTCTTACCTGAGGTAGCCGAAAAAGGCTGGACGATCCACACGGTAGGCATCGGCACCCAGGACGGTGAGCTGATACCCATCACCCGAGAGGATGGCAGCACCTCCTTTGTGACCGATGAGGAGGGCAATGTGATCAAATCCGCACTGGATGAATCCACGCTGCAGCTTATCGCAGAGCGCACCGGAGGATCCTACCAATGGCTGGGCACAACCGGAGAAGGCCTGAGAACTTTATTTGATGAACGGATCTCACAGGACCTGCAAATCCAGGAAAATTCCCGATTGCGCAAAATTCCAATCGAACGTTATTACTGGTTAGTTGCCATTGCGTTAGTATTACTTATCATTGAGCCCATTATCAGTGACCGCAGACGAAAAATGAATTCATCCAAAAACACAGGCAGCCTAACTATGATCTCGCTGTTCTCAACGGTTTGCGTTCTTTTTCCTGAAAACCAATTGGAAGCCAATGCCAGAAAAGCTGAAAAGGCATTTATAGAACAATCCTATGAGACTGCTCAAGGCCTTTATCAGCAGGATTTTGCGGATAAGCCTGACCGCTTCGAAAGTGCTTACAACGCTGGCGTATCCGCCATTGAAATGTCTGATTTTGCGACTGCCAAAGAATCCCTTGAATCCGCCCTAAACACAAATGATATACCGCTACAGGCATCCACACTGTATAATCTCGGAAATGTGGGTTACGAGCTGGGAATGCAATCCCTCGATATTAATCCACAACAAACCGTAACCGCCTGGGAAAATGCTCTAAAGCATTACCAGACTGCCATCGCGCTCGATCCTGAAAATGAAGATGCCCGGATCAATCATGATGAAGTAAAACGCCTGCTCGACAAGCTCAAGGAGCTGCTCGACCAACAACAGCAACAGAATCAGGATCAAAACGAGGATTCCCAGAACCAGGACCAACAACAGTCGCAAGACCAACAAAATCAGGATCAAAACGGCGAAAATCAAGAGTCTGAACAACAGCGACAACAGGGTGATCAATCGCAAGAAAATCAGGATCAACAGCAGGGCGAACAACCAGAACCTGAACCCCAAAACGGAGAAGAAGATTCTCAAGACCAGGATCAATCCCAACAACCAGACGAAACGGATCAACAATCCGAAGAATCCCAGCAGGAACAGCCCGAACAACAACCCGGTGAGCAGCAACCCCAACCGACTCCAACACAAGCCGGAAATGAGCAAGATGAAGAGGCGCGCGAACAAGCCCTGCTCCTACTCGAATCTCTGGAAAATGAAGATGGAGACTTTGAGGACGTCCTGTTGAGATTACGCCCCCAAACTGAAGATCAGGAACCCGAGAAAGATTGGTAAGCGAATAACCGATGAGAAATCAATTGCGCAACATTAAGATTGGGGTGATTTGTCTGGGACTTTTTACCAGTATATTCGCATATGCGCAGGAGGTTAAAATCACTTCTACGATCGATCTGCGGGAGGTTCCTCTAGGCAAATTCGCCAATCTGCAAATTACCCTTGAAGGCGCTAACAATGCATCTGAGATCGATGTACCGACGATTGACGGGCTCAACATTACTCGCTCAGGCACCAGCCGGAACACACAGATCATCAACGGCCAGTTCAGCTCATTTGTTACCTATAACTATACAGTCCTACCCATGCGTGAAGGCTCTTTTACCATCCCCCCGATCCGTGTAGAAGTGGGTGACGAAGCGTATTTTACAGAAGAATTTACAATCCGCGTTTTACCTCAAGGTTCCACACAAACCCCGAGTAATCAAAACCAAACGCTAGAGGCTCAACTCAGTGAGTTGATTTTTATGGAGGTCGAGCCCTCCAAAAACACACTCTATCTTGGCGAGAAGATGCCCTTAACGATACGGTTATTGATCAGTGATCAAGTACGGATACAGCCCGTTAATGAGCCACCGGTGATCGACAGCTCAAAAATCCTCATGTCCCCCCTGAATCTCGAAGAATTCCGCCAAACGCGCCAGACCCGCAATAACCGGAGTTACGAAGTATTCTCATGGCAAATCGATATCACAGCGATCGAAGCGGGCGATACCGATCTTCAAACCCAACTGAACATGTCGGTACTGGTTCGCAGGCAGCGCAGTAATCCCGGCAGCCTGTTTGACAGTGATTTCTTTGGCTCCCGGATGCAGGCCATACCTATAGTCGCCCGCTCGGGATCCGCCCCCCTCAACATATTGGCATTGCCGGACGACAGCAATTTTCCGGGTTTCACGGGAGCAATCGGGGATTTCCAAATTACTTCACAAGCGCAGCCTCAGGAAATCAAATTAGGAGACCCGATCACTCTGGACATAACCATCAGTGGTCAGGGGAATTTCGACCGGGTTTTTCACGAAGGATTAGAAGAAAATGACGCATGGCGGGTTTATGAGCCGGAGCGCATTATTGAGAATAACCCCAGTAACGGTGCGTCAATGAGTATCACCTTCAAACAGGCCATTATCGCACAAGATACCACTATCAGCGGTATACCCGAGATACCCTTCACATTCTTTAATCCCGATTTGGGGGCATACCAGGAAGTAGTCGCAGCGCCCATCCCGCTTAATATTCAGGAAAATGCAGGCACAAGGCCCGGAGCATTCTCAAACAATTCATCCTCCATACAAGGTTCGGGTAATCTCCTGAATCTTGAATCCGCCGGAAGCCGCTTGGCAGAGATTGCACTTACCCAGGGCAAGGTCTATAATTCCCTCATCGCCTTTCCCCTCAAGCCTACTTTCCAAATCGCAGTCGCATCCTTAATGGCTCTCTCCCTCGCACTGGTCATCCTACAGCCGATCTTATTACCGATCCTGCGCCGGGATGATGCCGCACAGAGGGAATGGGAGAAACAGCGCGAAGCACTGGAAAAAGAAATGAATCAAGCGGTCAGGGGAACCGACAAGGTTGCTTATCTTAAAGCTGCCCGGAACTACAGCCGCCATATTCTGGGAGCTGCTTGGAACATTGCCCCTCAAGCCATAACCACGGCAGAGATCAAACAACGATTGCAGCCCAGCTCCAAGTATATCTACGAAGTATTTACACTGGCTGACACCCTCCAGTATGCAGGCTCTGCGTCGATTCAGATCGAGCCTAATGAGTTTTCTGGGAAATTAAAATCAGAGCTTAAAGCGGTTCAGGAAACAGGATCATGATAAAGTGCATATTCATTATGGCTTTAAGCCTACTCAGCATCGGGTCAGCTAACGGACAAACACTCAGCCTGGAATCCGCAAACCTGCTGTATATCGATAAGAATTACCCCGCAGCACTTGAGGCCTATCAGCAAATTTTAACCACAGAAGGACCTTCTTTTGAGATACTTAAAAATATCTCAAATACATATTACCACCTAGGGCAATTAGGTAATGCCCGACTGTTCATTGAGCGTGCAAATTTACTTAGGCCCAATCACCCGGACATCCGCAACAACATGCGGGTGATTCTCGAAGAAGCAGGGTTGGAGGAAAATCAGCCACAACTTTTACTGACTCCCCTTGCAAATCTATTGAGTGCGAGTGCATGGGGGATGTTTCTGCTCTCTGCAGTGATTTTTTTCTGCTTGCTATGGGTATTACCCATTTACCTGGGGCAGCAAACAGGCACACCTTCTACATTCCGCAAATCGTTCGCACGCAGAGCATTACTCATCGTAGCCTCTATAGTTGTCATTGTTTCGGGACTAGCGGTTTGGACTTATCAGCAAAAACTGGACTACGGGTTTATTATAGTAGGCGAAGCGACCTTACGACAGTCACCATTTGAGCAGGCGGATTCCAGAGGCACAGTTGGCGAAGGGTATAAAGTGCGGATTCTGGATTCGCATAATGGGTTTTTCCTATGTCAGATATCTGAAGAAAACCAAGGCTGGATATCTGCCAATGAGTTTTCACCTGTGATTGAAAGTCGCTGGTAATAACAACTAAGCCTTTCCAGGGGATCTTGGAATATCCGGTACAAAATGAATCGGCCAATTGTAAAAAGTCACTGAAGATTTGTGCAAAAACGGGTTAAAGTTCGCACAAAGCAGTCCCTTGGTAAAGAGAGCGTAAATATATTTAAGTGCGGAATTAGTATCCTCTAATAGAGGCCGAATATTGGCTTGTATGCTTTTAACCCATGGATCCGGGTAGGTGTGATGGCCGACCTTCGAGACATGGAGCTACTTCGGTAGTTAACTTTCTCGCTTATTATGAAAAACACAGATTCTTCAAAAAACAAAAAGGGATATTCCCTGATCGAGACCATAGTAGGGCTAGCCATCCTCGGTATCTTCATGTCAGGCGTCCTTGCCTCAGTCGGACTTTCCCGGCGAGTTTCTGAAACCACGATTTACGAAGCAGCCGCAATGACCGCTGCACAGGGTTATTTAGAGCAAATCAAGAGTATGGAATACAATGAAGTGCTTCTTGCCCATGACGACCCTTCTGGTACTCCGCTTAAAACGATTAAGCCCGACTATGTTGCTTCAGATTCAGCAGTGATCATGACTGATGATCTCTACCTGAATATCGCAAATTCGCGCAACATAGTTATCGATGTCATGGACGCGGGTGAAGGAACGGTCACCAAGCTCACTATGCCGATGACATTTACACCAACGGTCAACGACTTAAACACAGGTAGTAATCCTACCGAAGCACTTGAGGTAAAAATCGCCTATAGCTACGAGACCCCTTCCACAGCGGGAGGGACCTGGCTGAATGATCAAGTGCAGATCATCAAGGCACGCGTCCCCACCTTCTAAAAGAGAAAGTAATCGAAGATGAAAACATCAGATAAAGATTTACAGAAAAAAGGTTACACGCTCGTTGAGATGTTGGTAACCATGTCGATTTTCACGATTGTGATGGCGGGGTTAATGCCTTTCTACATTCAATCTAGCGAAACCATTTTCACTGCAGATGGTAAACTGGATACCAACGAAGATGTGCGCAAGATCACCGACTTTGTTGTTAACGAAGTCAGAGAGTCCAATCACTTCATTTTGTATGATAGCTTCTCGGGCTCCTGGAATGAAGGGGTATTAGTGGATTTCAGACTCCCCGTAAATCACGGGGCCGGCCGTCTACACGACGGAGAAACCGGTAAATTCCTGCTCATGGTCTACTACGGCGTAGATCCTTACCCGGGGGATACTACCCCAGCACCTATCGAGCGCCTCATTGGCATCTATTTATCTGTTGCTGAGGGAGTCACCGAAGGCCCCGTAAGAGTATTTGATATCGATGTGCCACTGGATAGTCAGTATCAGCCAGTAGAGAGCCTGATCCCTGCATCCACAGTGCAAAACAACCATGAAATCCTCATCGATGATATGAAGGCTCTCCTCGATGGAGACATCTTCTACAACTACAAGGATCGGGCCATTCTGATGAACGGCCAAATTATTCACGGTAACGACTTCAAGCAGATTACTGACACCTACAATTTTACCATTGCACCCCGAGGCTAGCCACCATGAAACACGCATTATATAATAAAATAAAACCTCCTACCAAGCCTCTGGATAAAAAAAGAGGCTCAGTCATCGCAGCTGTAATGACTCTCTGTATCGCATTAATCGTTGTCATTGCGTCTCAGCTCAATCGGGGCGTCAATGACCGACGGCTCATAATCATTAACAAGCTCGTTCACGAAACCCGTAACGCCGCAGAATCACTCGCAGAATACGGACATGCGGACCTCATACGCAGATTTGTTTCCCGCACGAGCTTCCCGATGAACGAACTGCAGACCAATCCCATAAGCATACCTTCAAGCGCAACGACTTTTTATGCAAATTCGGGCATAGATATTACTAAATCCGAAGTTAAGGGCGGAATCATCCCCAATGGTTACTGGCTGTATTTAAACCCGGATGATCCCCGATGGGAATTTGACCCTCTCAAAGGTAAAAAAATCTATGTCAGGGAGATCGAAATATTCTCTAAGGCCACAGGTTATGCACCTGAAATTGGCAATAAGGAAGTGACTTCCTATGCTAGCCAGGTACTGCAGGTGCGCGATTCCCCACTCTTTTCCAACGCAATATTCTATAACATGGATCTTGAGTTGCACCCGGGACCTACGATGAATGTCTATGGCCCGGTGCACTCGAACCGTGATTCATGGATGATGGCGGTGAATAACCTATATTTTCACGAGAACCTGACCACCTCTGGGGAGTTGCTCCATGGTAGTAAGAAACGACAGTTTAGCGATGTACACCCAAGCTCACACCGTGGCGCTGTTAAAATCAGGGATCAGGCAGGCAGCCTTAAAAATATGAAATTAAGCGGGAATGGCTCGCAGGATTCCCATTGGTTGGACAACCGACATAACGAATGGCGCACGCTTTCTTCCCAAAAATGGGATGGATATGTGCAAGATGAGGCGCACAATGTACCGGTATACAATCCCGTTGGGATCGATGATTATGTTCCTGATAATCCGAATACAGCAACCAGCGAACTTCAGAATTATGCATATGCATTGATTGAACCCTTACTTTCCAAGTCCCACTCAGACGTTAAGAGCGACACGGTTCGCAACGAGAAGTTTGCAGCTAAGGCAGGCCTCATCTTTAAAGTGCTCGAAGATAGCACTACGGAAAGCGGCTACACGATCAAAGCTTACATGTATGACCGTATTAATGACAATGTGCCAGTAAACCCATTGGACCCCTTTGATGGAAACCTTGCTCTGGATGGCTCGGGTAACCCGATACTCGTCGAAGTTACCCTGCCAAGCGGAGTAATCGGTGACTGCAACTCATCGCAGACAGCGATTCAATATGACGCTGAACCCGAAATCTATGAAAAAAACTCTTCAAGCGGATATGTAGAAAAAGGGATTTACGATCATCGCCAGGACGTTGCACTCAGTATGATCACTATCGATATCGAAAGATTGCGTGAGGTGGTTGACGATAATGCTAACCCAGCAGGCACTGACCTGGCAGCCACATATTGGCAAGATGTGAGCGGGAACCCAACTTACGAACCTACAAAAGATTGGAACGGAGTAATCTATGTGGAATTCCCAACGGTAGCCAGCTCCGGCGGACGAGCGGATAAAGTAGTAAAAGCCGATATTTACGAAAAAAGTATCAGCTACACCGATTCCGGAGGAACTCCCGGCACGCGCACCATGAGCCTCGGTCTGCAGCTGATCAACGGCAGCAAAATCCCCAGCCCAACCTTTGCAGCCGACCCAGGCATGACCATCGCGACCAATGGCCCCTTATATGTCATCGGCAATTATAATGCTGACGGAGTAGCACACTCCAATGATGCCTACCGCATAGAGACCAATCATTACACAAATGATGCGGGCGCATACTATGATGAGCCTCCCGCAGCTGTCATTTCAGATACTTTAACCATCCTGTCAAATGACTGGCTTCCCGGCAATGCGGATAACCATAAGCACAGTGCTGAAGGCAGCCAAAGTAATCGGGACGCGGCAATCTTTACAGAAGTTTCGGCTGCTATTCTTACCGGATTAAAGCCCACCATACCGGAAGGTTCCTTAATGGAACCTTCCTCTGGGGCTCAAAGCGGTGGTGCCCACAACTTCCCCCGTTTCCTGGAAGACTGGGATGTCACACTCACAATTCGCACCTCCATGGTCGCACTTTTTGAGAGTGAGGTACATGACAAGGCAATGCCCAATAATTACGGTCACTATTATGCACCACCCACCCGGGATTGGGGTTTCAACGATAATTTCCGCAATGGGATATACCCACCGGGTACTCCCAATGTACGCACTTTCCGAAGAATCAAGTTCAAGGACATCACCGCTAGCGAGTACGCCCTGGCAACCAACTAATATTATATATAATAGCTTATATTCCTCAATTAACCCCAGCTCCAACTGTTTACATCAGGCAGATGGGCTGGGGTTCTAATTTTACAATCTTCACCGAAAAAGCTGTCATTTCAGTGACGACCGATTAAACTGAATCCGGTAAATGAGATACTCCCTTTTAGCACTCGCCCTATCAATCGCGCTGCATCCCCTACATGCACAAAATAGCGACAGTGAAGTATTTGAGACCATAAGCATACAGCAGTGGGTAGACAGTTTCCAAGGGGATACCTTATCAAGGCCCATCAATGCGGCCATTCCCATGCAGGCCGAAATCGTTACCTACACCATTGATGGATTATTAGGCGAAGAGCTATTTATCAACTCAGAGCCTATCAATCTCAGAATCTCACTACCCAGAAATTGGATCAAAAACCCTCCCTCTAAAGAATTCTCATTGTCCTATAATCACCGAATCATGACGGATCTGCGTATGACTTTCTCCATCTTGCCTGCTCAAGCGTTTCTGGGTGAACCTTCAGCAGATAGCCTCATAGCCTACCTGGCAGGGCTTAGAGCTGATTATGGAGATCGCCTGGTTTTACCCGAATCCCTCAACCAGGAGCTCCGTGAAGAGGGTTACCATCGATTCTTACTGAGCAAACCTACTTTTTACCTCGATTACATCTTATTGGATATAAAAAGTAATAATCCTCAACGATCTTACAGTTACTACATACCTCTGGACAGCACTTTTCTGCTAGAACTCACGCTCTCCGGACCCCAGGAAAATGTAGATGCTATGCTGCCTGATTATAAGGCCTTTTTGCGAGATCTAGGCATTAACGAAGTGGATGAGTAGCATTGTTAATTAACCCATAAGGAGTGTTAATTAACCCCCAATTGTAAAAATTTTAACTTGAGTTTTTCAGGTTTTTTACGATTATTAAACTGCTTTTTAATTTCTTTTCTCGCAATGAATACTTCTTCTCTGCACAGGAGACGTGGCTTTTCGCTCGTCGAAAATATGGTAGCGCTTGCTATCCTGGGTATATTTATATCCGGTGTTTTGGCATCGGTTGGTTTCTCACGTAGAGTGGCTGAAACCACAATTTACGAGGTCGCTGCGATGAATGCTGCTCAAGCATATCTTGAGCAGATCAAGAGCATGGAATACAACGATGTGCTCACCTCTTCTCAGAACCCAACCACGGAGCCCCTAGCGACCATACACCCTTCCTATTCATCCATTACGCAAACAAGCATCATTGATGACCCGCTCTATATCGGGAGCACCAACTACCGCGATATCGTGATTGATGTTCTGGAAGACGATGAAACTTACAGCAAGCTGATCATGCCTATGGAATTTGATATTACCGTGAATGACTTGAATAGCGGATCAAGCCCCACAGAAGCTTTGGAAGTCATCATCCAATATCGTTATGAAACACCCTCTTCCTACAGCGGCACCCAGTTGGATGGGCAAGTGCAAATCATAAAGGCCAAAGTACCCACATTCTAATCTACTCATGAATAAGCCACACAGAAAACGCGGATACTCCCTGATAGAAGTTCTTTTTGCCATGGCGATCTTCATGCTCGTTATGGCAGGGCTGCTACCGTATTTCATCCAATCCAGCACAACTTTGTTTAAAGCTGATGCCAAACTCGACGCTAATAAAACCGTAAGGGATATTTCGGATTATATGATAAACGAGGCAAGAGAGTCTAACCACTTCATACTCTATGACAGCTTCAAAGGTTCCTGGAAGAACGGTACGTTCGTAGACTTTAGAAATTCATCAAACCACGGAACCGGACGCCTGAGGGACGGCGAATCCGGCAAATTTCTGGTACTTATCTACTACGGCGTTGATCCCTACCCTGCAGACACAACCCCCGCACCAATAGATCGAGTCATCGGCCTTTACTTAGCTGTTGAAGAGGATAATAACCAGGGCGCAGTTAAATACTTTGATATCGATGTCCCGGTGGCTAATCAACAGGACGCCATCGAAGATTTGATCCCCGCTGCGAATACGGAGAGTAATCATGATATTCTTGTGGATGAAATGATCGGCCTGCTGGATGGCGATATCTTCTACAATTTCAAGGATCGTGCGATCCTGATGAATGGCCAGATCGTGCACGGCAACGACTACAAGCAGATCACTGACACGTACAATTTCACCATAGCACCCAGAGGCTAAACCCAACCCATGAATCCGCAAAATTCCAACTCTAGCATCCGATGGGCAAAATCAAAGCGTGGCAGTACCATTGCTGCAGTCATGATCCTATCCATTGCACTTATTCTCATATTAGCATCGCAGCTGAATCGTGGGGTTAATGAGCGCCAGCTCATTATTCTCAATAAACTCATTCACGAAACCCGCAATGCCGCAGAATCCTATGCGGAGTATGGGCACGCCGACCTAATCCGTCGCTTTGTTTCGCGCACGACTTTTCCCATGAATGAGCTGAAGACGAATCCGATAACGGTTCCCAGCTCATCCAGCTCGTTTTATTCTACCTCCAATATTGATCTGACCCGCACGGAAGTTAAAGGGGGTATCATACCGGATGGTTATTGGCTCTACCTAAACCCAACGGACCCACGCTGGGAGTTCGATCCTCTCAAGGGCAAAAAAGTATTTGTTCGCGAGATTGAAGTGTTTTCAAAGGCAACCGGTATCGCAGCTGAGTTAAATAACAAGGAAGTTACTTCCTATGTGAGCCAGGTGCTACAGGTGCGGGATTCTCCCCTGTTCTCAAATGCCATGTTCTATAATATGGACTTTGAGATACACCCGGGCCCCACAATGTCGGTGACCGGACCCGTGCACTCAAATAAGGATGCATGGCTCATGGCGGTCGACGGACTCACCTTCTATGACACTTTTTCTGCCGCCGGTAATATACGCCACGGCAGTAAGCAGTACCAATACACGGGCGCAGAACTATACACAGGCCCCGTAAAATTTCTAAATGACGAGGGCAGCACTGTAAGCATGAAGCAAGGCAGCAACTGGGTAGACAGTTTGGACAGTAACTGGCGCACGCAATCATCACAGCTTTGGGATGGGAACGTCCAGGATTCAGCTCACAACGTACCTGTATTGAATCCCATCGGCATCCACGACTATGTGCACGACAACCCCGCAACCAATGCGGACGAAAGCGAAAACTACGCATATGCACTCATCGAGCCACTCCTGCCTACGTCACACGTGGATGTAAAATCCGACGGGGTGCGTAATGAAAAATTCGCAGCCAAGGCAGGCCTTATTTTCAAAGTTACCGTAGATAGTTCAACCAGTTCCGGCTATCGCGTGAGCGCTTACAAGTATGACCGCATTAACGACAATGTGCCGGTAAATCCGTTAAACCCATTTGATGGAAACATTGCCCTGGATTCTTCCGGCAATCCCGTTCTCATTGAAGTTGAGCTACCGGATGGTGTGATCGGAGCCAGCAACTACAACATCAACGATATCGAAACCGATGGGGAAGCTGAAATTTACGAATATAGCGGTGGCTATGTAACAGCTGGGCTATATGATCACCGGCAGGATAAAGAGATATCACTGATTTCCATCGATATTGCTGAGCTACGAAAAGCGGTTGACGATAACGCTAACAGCTCTGGCACTGATTTGGGTGCTACTTATTGGGCAGATAGCTCTGGCGACGCTACTTATGACCCGACCAAGGACTGGAACGGCGTGATTTATGTAGAGTTTCCAATCGAAGCCAACGCGGGCAGCCGCGTGGATGATATCGTGAAAGGTGACCTTACAAATACGATTACCACCACTACCCCAGAGACAACTTGGGAATGGGAATGGATATGGACTGGTTACAGAAGCGGTTACTGGACTCAAGTACCTGTCACGACTTACGTTACGACTACCACCACTACCAATATTGCACTTCAGTTAATTGATGGCGAAAAGGTGCCGGCTCCGTCATTTACCGCAGATCGGGGGTTTACCGTAGCCACAAACGCGCCGCTCTATGTGGTCGGCAACTTTAATGCAAACGGGGTAGCACACACGAACGATTCAAGTGTGATCGAAACCAACCACTACACAAATAATAGTGGGGGTTACATTGATGAACCACCTGTGGCATTGATTTCCGATGCACTCACCATCCTCTCAGAAGACTGGGCGCCCACTGGCCGTAACAATCGCAAATACAGTGCCCAATCGCATGATGGTAACCGTGATGCCCCTACCTTTACCGAAGTTTCCACAGCTATCTTGACAGGGTTAACCCCTACCATACCGGAAGGCACCGTTTCCACACCCAGCAACGGCGCACGAAGTGGCGGAGCACACAATTTCCCCCGGTTCCTGGAGGATTGGGATGGCACACTGACCTTACGCACATCCATGGTCGCGTTATTCGAGAGTGAAATCCAAACCAAGCCCATGCCCTATAATTACACCCACTTCTATCATCCCCCTGTTCGGGATTGGGGCTTCAACGATAATTTCTACAACGGTTATTATCCTCCGGGCACTCCTAATATTCGGACTTTCCGCAGGTTAAAGTTTAAGGATATCACCGAAACTGAATATCTGGCGGCTACAAGCTTATAGGCAAAAAGTGAATAATCCCGGTAGCCATTGTGCTGATAGACTGATGATGAGCGCATTAGCAAATATGCGCTTATTTTGCTTACTGTGTATCATACCCTGGATGAGCATTGCACAGACTGAAGAAGGAACGACCGAACCTATAGATAAGTCTGCACTCCTTGAATCGCTTAGCCGATTCCCTGGCCCCTACATTAACCGCCCAAAAAGCATATCCGAAAAATTCGAACCTCAGGTGATTACCTATAATGTGGATGGACTTGACGGTATGTATCTTTTGCTCGAAGGAAACTCGATAAGTCTTCGTATACCTATTTTGAAGCAATGGCTACACGGGGTAACCAATACAGGCGCATACTCCGTTTTATTCAGCCATCGGGTAGCCACGGATATTCAATTGGGGGTTTCACTCATTCCAGCTGAGGAGTTTATGACTCTCATCGATAAACAGTTTCTTACCATTCATATCGCATCCCTCATGAATGAGTATCGAGATGGCTTTGTTCTGAACAATCCAGATTTAAGTTTTCGCGATACTGGCCACCTGGCGTATCTTTTAGCTAGAGAAGCCTACTATATTGACTATACCCTGCTTGAAGAGCGCAGGATGCGACCCAAAGCTTTGCGGAACATCCTATACTATGTAGAATTACCGCAGGGTATCCTTGAAGTCAGCCTGCAAGGTCCTTTAGATCGAATCGATGGTTTTATCAGCGACTTCCAATCGATACTCGGTAGTATCAGCCTGGATTTCGAAGAAGTAGACGAAGATTAGGCGCTAACCTTCTTGGACTCTGCCACCATTTGGTAGAACGTCTCGAAATGAGGGAAAGCGTCATTGGGTCCAGGCCCTGCCTCCGGGTGGTATTGCACTGAGAATACCGGGTATTCCTTGTGTCGTAAACCCGCAACGGTGTTATCATTCAAATTCAACTCGGTGATCACCGCATCCAGACTTTCAAAATCTTCAGCCTTGGATGCAAATCCATGATTCTGCGCTGTAATCATCACAACCCCCGATTCCATATTCTTTACGGGTTGATTGCCCCCACGATGCCCAAACTTAAGCTTATAAGTGCTCGCACCCAATGCATGCGTAATGATCTGATGACCAAAGCATATTCCAAACATCGGGTATTTCGGAATAAGCTGGCGCACCGTTTCCTGGGCATACTTCACGGGCTCCGGGTCACCCGGGCCATTGGAGAGGAATATACCGTCTGGATTCAGGGACTCAATCTTATCTACACTTGTATCTGCAGGCACGACCGTTATGCGAAACCCGTGGCGACTCAAATTACGGAATATCGAACGTTTGGCCCCAAAATCGATTGCAACGATATGGTAAATCGTGCGGCCCTCGAGCAGCTTGGGGTAAAAATCATCCATTCCGGTTACAGTGAACAACTCATTCTCATCCGAAGTGTTATCCCACTCGTAGATATCCTTTGAAGAAACCTCCTTGGCATAGTCCACCCCTACGAGACCTTCCCAGCTGCGTGCCTTCTCGATCGCCGCTTCCGGACTGATACCTTCCGTGGACACACAGGCTTTCATCACTCCCGCCTGGCGTAATTTCATGGTAATGGTCCGTGTGTCCACATCACTGATACCGGGGATATTATGCTGCTTCAGGTATTCCGACAGAGAATGGGTGCTGCGCCAATTACTACTTACGGGGCTAACCTCACGTACAACAAATGCATTCACCATAGGCTTCGCAGATTCTACATCCCGCTCATTCACTCCGTAGTTGCCAACATGTGAGGTGGTCATGGTAACAATTTGCCCGAAGTAGGAAGGATCAGTAAGAATCTCCTGATATCCGGTCATGCTCGTATTAAATACGGCTTCACCCACGGTTGTTCCTTCTGCCCCAAATCCTTCACCAATGAAATACGTTCCGTCCTCGAACGCGATTAAACCGGGCAATGTGTCATTCTGCATATGATAAACCTTTCGTTTATGCACGAAGCTAAGCGAAGGCAAACGCCCGTCAAGTGAGAACGTTTGTTATCGGAGGCAATATTAGTAATCAAAAGCGTAGCACTACTAACTATACACGCTTGTAATATTCCACGGCATTGCCCGCAAGCGCCTCTGTGCGATCCAGCAATGCTGCTCGATCCGTTTCAGTCATCTCTACAAATGCCTTCGCATATTCAATTTTCTCTTTCAGCATGTCTGCATTTTCTGCACCGGTCACCAATGTACTGACGGGCATGGACCATGCAAAATCAAGCGCTTCTTTAATCGTGATATGATTGGGGACCAAAGGGTCATCACTGGTCCACTGCACCTGATCCAGTCGCTTCTTCTCAGCAAAGAATCGCCCATCGGCAAGGGTCTTCATCGCGATAATGCCGTAGTTGCGCTTTACGGATTCCGGAAGCGCATTCTCCATAAAGCTATAAAAATGAGGGTCGATACAGTTAATCGGCATCTGAATGGTCTGCATGGGATCCTCTCCCTTCGTCATCTCAAGCATCCACTTATGCGCGTAGGGATTCGCATGACCGGTAAATCCGATGTGCTTTACTTTACCCTGGGCCTGAGCTTTCTCGAGAACTTTTAAAACTCCCTGGTCCAGCCGGTTGTCCACGTCATTGGGATCACGGACGGAGTGTATTTGCCAGAGGTCTACGTAATCACAGTTCATACGCTTGAGTGAGCCCTCCAGATGTTCCATGGCTCCCTCCGCAGTGCGGGACGTCGTCTTGGTCATAATATAGACCTCATCCCGATATTTGGGAACCAGGTATTTGCCGTAGCGCCGCTCACTCTCTCCCTTTTGGTAAGACTCTGCTGTATCAAAGAACCGGATACCGCCTTCAATAGCCGCTTCAATAACCTCCTGGGCATCTTTCTCAAGTGTCCAGCCCACGTGAAATCCGCCGACACCGAGCATCGTAACGGGCACACCCGTCTTTCCCAGCATACGTTGGGGCAATAACGAACCCCACTTATCCCGGGTTGTGGATGAATTGGCGGTTAAACCGGCAGGTAGCATCAAACTCGAGGTGACCGCTGCCATGGATTTCAAAAAGTCTCTGCGTGGGATCATAATTAAAAGTAGGTTGAGATAATACTTATGGATTGAGATTAACCCCCATAAAGTCCCAAGTCAATCGCCTCAGGCGGCTATTTAGTCCTTATCTATTAAAATCGGACTGATGAGAAGCTCTCTGATTGCCTCCAGCAATGCTTCATTACCCTCCGGGTCTATCCAGTAGTAACAGTCCCGGCACATCTTGGATTTACGAATGATGCCTGCCTGCCGCAATACACGCAGATGATGCGACACCGTAGGCTGTGCGAGCCCAAGCTGCTCACAAAGTGCGGTCACATTGATCTGATTCTGGCAATCCTCCTGATTAGGCAAGGCACGAAGGATGCGCACACGAACCTCGTCCCCTACTGCCCATAGTTTAACTGCCAGATCCTGATCTTCCATAAAATGTATTTAAATATTTGAATATATGAAATATTTGATTTTAATCAACCTTTTATAATCTAAATAATTTTTTATGTATCCTCAAGATAATCGAGAAAACTGGTTTAAGGGCCAAGGCCATTGGGAAGGAGTTGCTGAAAGTGATTGGAAGAGCTGGGTATGGCAGCTCAAAAACCGCATCACCACGACTGAGCAACTGGAAGAATTTATTGAGCTCACTCCCGATGAAAAGGCAGGATGCCTCTTTGCAAACAACAAGCTGGCCCTCGCCATCACTCCCTACTTTTTTAACTTAATAGACACTGAGAATCCGGACTGTCCAATCCGCAAACAGGTCATCCCGCGCAAGGGGGAAACCACAATCTCTCCGGATGAGCTGCTCGATCCCGTAGGTGAGGAAAATACCATGCCGGTTAAAGGGCTCGTTCACCGTTACCCGGACCGTGTGCTCTTTCTGGTTACGGATCGATGTGCGGCTTACTGCAGGTATTGCACCCGCAGCCGGTTGGTATCGAATGCGCAGGATTACAACTTTCATCCAAGCTATGAAGAAGGCCTGGAGTATATTCGCAATCATCCGGAAATCCGCGATGTGTTGTTGAGTGGTGGAGATCCCTTGCTCCTGAGCGACCGCAAGCTGGATCATCTCCTGGGGGAATTACGCAAAATCCCGCATGTCGAGTTTATCCGTATCGGCTCACGCATTCCTGTATTCCTGCCGCAGCGAATCACTCCCCAGCTCTGCGAAATTTTTAAGAAACATGGGCCCATATGGATGAGCATCCATGTGAATCACCCCAATGAGATAACTGAGGAGCTCTATGAAGCCACTGAAAGGCTCTCATTCGCCGGAGTCCCTTTAGGGAACCAATCGGTATTGCTCAATGGCATCAACGACGATGTGGACACGATGAAGTCACTCCTACACCGCCTGCTAATGATGCGCGTGCGCCCTTACTACCTCTATCAGTGTGACCTGATTACCGGTTCTGCACATTTGCGAACTCCCGTCGAAAAAGGCATTGAGCTAATCAAGGCTCTCCGGGGGCACACCACGGGATATTCTCTCCCCCAATACGTAATCGATGCACCGGGTGGGGGCGGTAAGATACCGATCAATCCCGAATACATCCAGAAAATCACTGAGGATGAGATTGTATTGCGCAACTTCGAGGGTAAAGAGTATCGATATCCGTTAAAGCCCAATCAACAGGGATTAGAGCCGGCACGCGAATTTGAGCCCGAAGCTGTACTCGTGTAGCTTTTCCAGTCTGTTAACAGGCAAGGAAATTGAAATTGCGCCAAGTGGGGTTGCAGGTCAGCATAGGTTTTATATCTATTAATCCTATGAACACCTTAAAAGCCCACTTATCTTTACTCATCTTATTTTCTTTCTCTATCCTGCATGCCGAAAAGCTTAATTACTGGATCGCAAGCGGTGATCGCGGTATATACTTTGCAAACCTTGACTTGGATTCAGGGCGTCTTTCGGCACCGGAGCTCAAATTGGAGCAAGCGACGGGTGGGTTCATGTGCTTTCACCCTACTAAAGATATTCTCTACAGCTATCATGTGGAGGAGGGGAATGCACTCGCCTTAGCCTATACCGTAGATAACGAAACAGGCGACATAGCGCTACTCAATAAAGTCGACATGGGTAGCGGTAAGGGCGGCGCTGCCCACATAGGGATTGATTCAAAGGGAACCCTGCTCGCATTTGCTCATTACGGCTCCGCGTGGGTGCATGTTGTCAGTATCGCCGAAGACGGTTCACTCGATAAACTGATTTACGAAAATCAACAATCCGGCAGCTCCGTAAATGCGAATCGTCAGCAAAAATCCCACCCGCACTGGGCCGGGTTTAACCCGGATGGCACTGTGTTGCACGTGCCGGATCTCGGAACTGATCATGTCTGGAATTACGCAATCGATCGGGAGTCCATGACGGTAGAGTTTCGCGACCTGTCGGCAGTAACCCCGGGAGGAGGACCCCGCCATATGACATTTTCCACTGATTACGAATTTGCATATGTCAATCTGGAGCTTACCAATGCGGTTACCGTGTTTAAATATGATGCCCCCGGGGGCACACTAACACCCATTCAGGAGATTAGTACTTTAGGTGCCCTGGATCAGCCGGATTTTAATACCACTTCACAAATCCTCGTACACCCAAACAACCGATTCCTGTTCGTAGGCAATCGCGGACATGATTCCGTAGCGGTATTCGCTCGCGATCAAAAATCAGGGTTACTGACTCCAGTCGAACGAGAACATGCACGTGGACACTGGCCTCGTAACTTCAACTACGCACCCAATGGAAAGTGGCTGATCGTAGGAGGGCAATCTTCCAATACACTCGCTTCCCTTGCGGTCGATGACGAGAGTGGGAATTTAACACACATGCGCGGCAACATCGCCAATGTGCCAAGTCCACTCTGTATTCTATTTCGCTAAATTAGCCATCAAAGGGTCGATGGGTCGGATTGTCTGCCGTTGGGAAATCATCGGGTAATTCCTGAGTGACCTCCCCTGTTGCTGCCCATTCGGCTCCGCGCTGCAAAGTAACGATAAAGCCCACTCCCTCAAATGAGTAATCCTCATGCCCGAGTATCGTATGAAAGATACGACCCTCCCCGTAGTTTAAAACCATGAGTGCAGGCTCATGTCGATCAGTTCCTTTAAATTCAGGAGATGAATAGGCAGTCGCGATAATGGTCATATTCTCAGCAGGTCCCCGTAGTTTGTCATAGCACTCGTCCTGGGTATGCATCCAGAACTCAGGCATACCGCGTGTGATCGGGTGATCTTTGTCGCGGATCTGGATTTGAAATTCATGCTGAGGGCCGTGACCGCCACCTGGACCCGGAGTCATATCACGGATTTCCTCACCTTCATCATTAAAATAAACATAAGGCCCATCTTTTTCATTGCGCCCCCCCCAGCCACCGAGGCCAATCATCTTATTATACTCAAGCCATTCCGGAAATGAATTATTCGCGGCATGCACTGTGATAAACCCACCCCCAGCACTCATATAATCCTCAAGCGCGCGTTGGGTATCTTCCGGCCAATCGGCTGCCTTCCAGCCAAAATTGGAAATCACCACGTCATAATCACTGAAATTGGGGGTAAACCCGGGATCTGGTATAGGTTCCTCTAAGTCCTGTCTTTCAATACCGTCTTCCAGAGGATAATGGGGTAACCACTTGGCGCCCCGCCAGGTAAATACTGTGCGCGCAATGTCTACTGAGAAGAGGCCGGTCTCCTCTAAGTAGGCTTTCATCATGAACGTCGATTTCGGCCAGACCGTATGATTATTTTGCCCGTCGATAATCAGTGCCTTATAGGGAGCATCCACTTGCGCCGTCTCAGAACCGGACTGGCAACTAATTAAGAATAACGATAATAAGGGTAACAGGAATAAATAGCTCTTCATGCCTAAATGCTAGGAAGTAACACACAAAAACCAATAAAAAAAAGTTCGGCAGGGTTTTAATCCTGCCGAACTTATGTCCATACCACACATTGTCGCTGAAACGGATTAGCGGATCATGTTCGAATCCAAATTAACTTCGAATATGTCTGCATCTGTTTCATACGACTATACTTATTACTACCTACTTACAAAAGGGAGGTCAGCAAACATCGCTCCCAAACTAACTCTTTTGGCTGATTGCCAAACAAATTCACATCGTGCCCCAAAGGAAAATATTGTTACACAGAACTGAGGGGCAGTTTTTATCATAAATCCATTGCTATAATGTAAACTTATTAAAATCAACTAAAAATTAGCATAATTTATGATATATTTTCAATGAATTACTATTTCTTATCCTATCGATTAGTTATCCAAAACAGGGAAGTCAGATTCATTCGAATATCATTTTCAAAACTTCCTTAATACTACAGCTTTAAAATATGCAGGCAGCGTCTCCCTTTCATATCATGACCAAACCTATTGGTCCGATTTGCAACTTGGACTGCAAATATTGCTTCTATCTCGAGAAAGAAAAACTTTGGGATAAAGGCGAGCGCTTCAAGATGAGTGAGGAGACACTTGAGACTTACATTCGCGGCTACATCGAAGCGCAACCGACTGACCAGATCACGTTCGCTTGGCAGGGAGGAGAACCTACACTGATGGGGGTTGATTTTTTCCGCAAAGTCGTAAGCCTCCAAAAGCAGTATGCAAACGGCAAAACCATTGATAACGCATTTCAGACCAATGGAACCCTCCTGAATGATGAATGGGGCCAGCTCCTGCATGAACATAACTTTCTAATCGGCCTGAGTATAGATGGCCCCCAAAAACTTCATGATGCCTATCGGGTAGGCAAAACCCAAAAGGGCTCCTACGACCAGGTGATGCGCGGCCTCGAATATCTTAAAAAGCATCAGGTTGAGTGGAACAGCCTGACCTGTGTCCACAGGGCCAATTCCACACGGGGTGAGGAGGTTTACCGCTTCCTCAAGGGCATCGGCTCGAAACATATGCAGTTCATACCCATTGTTGAGCGAAAACCCAATCAGGCATCGCGGGATCTGGGTCTTGATCTGGCATCGCCCGTTGATCCCGAGATGATGAAAGACGATGATCCGGATAGCCCTGTTTATCCGTGGTCGGTGAAACCCAGGGACTACGGCACTTTTCTTACATCGATATTTGATCGCTGGGTGCGCAAGGATGTCGGGCGTATCTACATCCAGATCAATGATGTCACCTTTGCAAAATGGATCGGCCAACCCGGAGGGCTCTGCATCTTCGAAGAAACCTGTGGGCGCGCGCTCGCCCTTGAGCACGATGGCAAACTCTACTCCTGCGATCACTTCGTATACCCGACCCATCAGCTTGGCAATATACTCGAAGACAATCTCACTGAATTGGTAGAATCCGCAGCCCAAAAGAAGTTTGGTGAAAACAAGAAATCCAAGCTCCCCCAGCAGTGTATCGAATGCCCCGTAAAACCCCTTTGCAATGGAGGATGCCCCAAACAGCGCTTCATTAAGGATAAATACGGCAATCCCGGTCTCCATTATTTGTGCGAAGGCTATTACCACTATTTCACCCATACCGCACCCTACATGCAGAAAATGGCCGAACTTTATAAAAGCGGTCAGCCACCCGCAGCCATAATGCAGCTCGTTAAGTGATCAAACCCAGCGAACGCATCGCCTCCTGACTCAATGTTGCCTGACGATCAGCCAGGCTGGCATCGGCCAAGTTTTCATCGAATGATGGAATCATCGCCTTCATACGCTGATAATTTTCCTCGTTCTTGAGGTTATCAGCAAAACACTTTTCGACGATCTCAACTATGATATTCGTGGATACCGAAGCTCCCGGTGAAGCCCCCAATAAGGCGGAAATCGTACGCTCGGAATCAGTAACTACCTCGGTGCCGAAGTGCACAATACCTGCATCTCCATCCTCTTTCTTGATCGCCTGTACGCGAATACCTGCATCGATCAGATCCCAGTCCTCCGTTTTGGCATCCGGATAAAAGTTGCGCAGCTCCTTCATTCGGGTTTCCATACTCTGTGTGCCCTGCTGAACCAGATATCGGACCAGCGGTATATTGTGTAGCCCAACCTTGATGAGCGAGCCCAGGTTATCCACTTTGATAGAACCCGGCAAGTCCCACATACTGCCTTTTTCATGCAGGAACTTCGTCGTCCAGGCCGCATAGGGCCCAAAGAGGAGTGCCTTCTTCCCATCAATGATGCGTGTATCCAGGTGGGGCACCGCCATCGTAGGCGCCGCGCCCGGAGACATCCCGTAGACCTTGGCATTGTGTTGCTCTATTAACTCGGGTTTCTCAGAGATCAACCACTGTCCCCCTATGGGAAACCCGCCAAAACCCTTGGCCTCTTTGATTCCGGATTTCTGCAACAAGGGCAAACTCCCACCCCCGGCTCCGATGAATACAAATTTAGCCTGATTGATAAAGGTGCGCTTCTGCTGCAAATCCTTGATTTCTGCTGTCCATTGTCCGTTTTCACGCGTCAAGTCAGTTACTCGATGACTCGTTGCATATCCACAGCCCTCCTGCTTACCGAGCCACTCAACCAGTAAGCCGGCCAACGAACCGAAATTCACATCACTGCCGTGGGGCATGCGAGTCATTGCAATGGGCTCATCGCTTCTGCCTTCGAGCACAAGCGGTGCCCACTGTTTGATCGTTTCACGATCCTCCGTGTATTCCATTTCTTTATAGAAATGGTGTTTGGTCATCTGACGGTGGCGGGATTTCAGGAAGTCCACTTGCTCCTGCCCATAAACAAAGCTCAGGTGAGGCACCGGATTAATAAAATCCTTCGCATCATCGATCATGCCGGTGCGCACGGCATAGCCCCAGAATTGCAGGGACTGCTCAAACTGGTTGAATATCTCGATCGCCTTGTCGACTTTGACCTCACCATCTTCCCCATAATCCGGCGTGTAGCTAAGCTCACATAAACCTGCGTGCCCCGTGCCCGCGTTGTGCCAACCGTCTGAGGCTTCTGGTGAAAGGCTCTCCGCAACCTCGTAAAGCTGGATACGCAATGAAGGATCCATACCCTTCAAGACTGCTCCAAGCGTTGCAGACATTATTCCACTGCCAACCAGGATAACATCCGGATTTTCTATCTGTTTTTCACTTTGCATTTTTAAATTTCTGATGGGCAAGTGAAACCCAATGACCGCACTAGATGACCTTCGCGAAAGTCTCTTTGAGCGTATTGGCTGAGTTCACAAGCCCCTGACGTTCTTTCGGCCATAGCTCGATCTCAATATGCCCTTCGATACCGCCTTTACCCACGATCGTAGGCACACTCAAACTGATATCCCGGATGCCGTAACATCCCTTTTGCACACTGGAAACCGGTAATACCTGCTTTTTATCTAATAGCACTGAGTGTACCGTTTCAGCAATCGTTGCCCCTACGGCCCAGCCGGCTCCGCCCTTACGGCGTATTACCTCGGCACCGCTTCCCTGAGTGCGCTTAAAGGTTGCGTTTTCAAAATTTGGGCTGACTCCAGGATAGCCCTTGAGAGGCAGTCCTGCAGCGGTCGCACTACTCCAGATGGGCACCATGGTATCTCCGTGTTCACCGAGAATAAGCGCCTTAACCTGTGAAGTAGGGAGTTTAAGCTCATCCGCAATTAGTGAACGAAAGCGCGCAGTATCAAGCATCGTACCCAGGCCATAAACCTGCGAAGGATCTACATCGAGTGTAGATGCAGCAAGATGCGTCAGAATATCCACCGGATTTGAAACCACAAAAAACTGAGCACACTTTTTATACCCTGCACTCTGGATGCTTTGCAAAATAGTCTTAAAGAGTGAGACGTTTCGGTTGATCAGATCCAGGCGCGATTCATCCGGCTTACGTCGTAATCCAGCTGTGATGACAAATACGTTGGTATCCTTCGCGCGGTCATAGTCCCCGGCGTAGATGCGTTGATCTCCCAGCACCGACGCTCCATGCAAAAGATCCAGAGCCTCACCCTCGGCCATATCCTGATTCGCATCCAGAATCTGAATCTCGGAAACGAGACCTGCGCACTGCAGGGCAAATGCCGCATTGGAACCAACTCGGCCCCCTCCTCCTATTATGGTAACTTTCATGCCTTATTTTCCTGCCAGTTGATTATAAATTTCTTCAGTGATTGCCTGAATAGCGGACTCCGCATCCTCCTTTTTATTCGCATTCGAGGGTGTGGCACAGGCACTGCCCTGAGCAAAGAAACCGGGTTGAAACTCTGAATTGTCGCAGAGCTCACACTCCTTCCAGTTTTCTCGCTTGTCCTCCATACCGAGCGTTTTGCGTAACTCTATGAGCTCCTTGGCCTGCCCACCGGTGATCGGTGTCAGCTCTTTGCCCAACATCGAAGCCACCCAAACCGTTTTACAATACGCCTCGGTATTTTCCATTTTCCAGTAAGCATCTTCAATATCCTTGCCCCAACAAATTACCCCGTGGTTGAGCATAAGTACGGACATGTGCTCGATCGCTGCAGCTCCCACTTCGCTCGCATTTGCGGGTGTTCCGGGAGTTTGATACTCAGCCATTCCAATCTGTCCCAAAAAGACCTCAGCCTCAGGAATGAGACATGTAGGGGGTTGCACCTTAGCAACCGCAAACGCAGTCGCATGCGGTGGGTGTGCGTGGCAACACGCCTTGGCCTTGGGCTGGCGCTTCATGATTGCCAAGTGGGTCATTGCCTCACTCGTGCGCTTTAAAGGGCCTGCGATTTGGGTGCCTTCCAAATCAATCAAAGCTATGCCCTCCGGTTTCATGAATCCTTTGGAAACCAGTGTGGGCGTGCAAAGCACCAAATTATCGCCAACACGAACCGTCAAATTACCGCCGTTACCATCCGTATATTCCCGGGCCCACATGCGCTCACCAATATCCACCATGCGCTCACGGATAGCTGTAATTTCGCTGGAGTAATAAAAATCTCGGATCTCATCCCGGGTCTTGGGGTCGCTTGCGGGAGTCCAGCTGAATTCATAATCGGGAATCTGCGGCTCCGCAAAGAGATCGTCACTTGCAACGCTGGATGAAGTTCTCACAGGTCCTGAGTTAATTTTCACTCCTTTCAGCATATCCTGCGCTGACGGTGTTAATATCGAGCCTTGCCGAATACTCTCAGCACTCTTTCCCTGCTTCAATAATGCTTCAACCTCTGTGGCTGTGATTACTTTTTTCATGCTTCAAAAAATTCTATTTTGCTTCCATTTGGATTTGATCGACGATCACGGCATTGTAGGAATCGACGGGCATAGGTCCGTCAAAAGGCAGCGTCGCCTCTCCCCCTTCAGTAAAGCCGATAATGCTGCCCTCGTTCGCCCCGAGCGCATCGTAAACGATCGTCGAAGGCTCATTTGAATAGGAGTCCTCGTTTTGAAATTCAGCCTTACCCATCGGGCTGACAACCAACCAACGGCTCCCCGCGAGTTGATCACAGTGTTGATTTAACACCACTTTGCCAATAACCTTGCCAAACCTCATGATTTAACTCCTTCTACGTGGTCGACGATACCAAATACCGCATTGCGAAGTGGGGTATTCGGATCCTCAACATGCAGCTGCGCAGCATCCCCATCGGCCGTAATTAATACCTTACTACCTTCACCCGCACCCAGCCAGTCCGCTGCTCCAATGATTTTGCCGGTCGCATTTCCTGCATCGTCAAGCACCTCACACAGCAGCAGCCGCACCCCTTCGATACCGGGATGGCATACCGCACTGGTTACATTGCCGACTATTTTTGCAAGGATCATCCGACTATATTTAAACTGTCTACAAGCGCACATCGACGCTTCCGGGTAAAAGTGGCTGTAGTAACGATTCCTTCACCCGTTGTGGTTGCGATTGAGAAATTCGGGTAGCCCTCGCCCCCCACTCCAAGTCCGGCAACGCTCGCACCGTTCTTAACATAAAGCGTGCAATCCATTCTGCGGCCCATTTTTGTGAGGTTGTCCAAATTCTTGGAGTGCATAATGGCCGAGTGCTTATAACCATGCTCGGATTGATAGGCCATCTCGATGGCGTCATCCACATCCTTGGCGAGCACCACCGGGATCACGGGCATCATCTGCTCCTCCTGGACAAACGGGCAGTCAAACACACACTCGCTGAACAGCACTTCCGTCTTCTCGGGACAGCTCGTTCCGGCAACCCGGGCAAGGGCGGAAGCATCTGCACCCACATAGTCCCGATTCAGCACCGGATGAGAGCACCCTCCATCATCCTCCTTGTAGGTGAAAACTTCATTGGCCAGCTTCTTCATGTTCTCGCTGGGTATGAGGTGAGCCCCTGCTTTTGACATGGCTGCGATAAACGCATCATACACCCGATCCACAACAAAAACCTGCTTCTCACCGATACACAGAAGATTGTTGTCATATCCACCCCCAAGGATAATCGCTCGTGCAGCTGCATCCAAATCAGCGGTCTCATCGACAACGACGGGCGGATTACCCGGGCCTGCACAAATCGCACGTTTACCACTCTGCATAGCTGCGTTCACAACGGCAGGCCCCCCGGTCACACACATCAGATCAATACCATCCGACTTACAAAGCGCATTAAAGGAGTCCAGGGTTGGCTTCTCAACGATGCTAATAATGTTCTCAATCCCGGTTTTGCGTGCAATCGCATCATTAAAGTAAGCAATCGCTTCAGCCGCACACTTCGCACCCCCCGGGTGCGCATTAAAGACGACCCCATTGCCCGCAGCGACCATACTCACAATATTCCCGGCTATCGTTGGAATTGAGTGGGTCACGGGAGTAATCGCCGCAATCACACCAAAGGGTGCATACTCTTCCAGAGTAATGCCATGATCCCCGGATAGCCCATAAGGAGCCAGCCACTCAGTCCCGGGAATATTCTTAATACCCAGGAGCTTTTCAATCTTATGCTCAAGGCGCCCGATTTTGGTTTCCTGAAATTCAAGCTTTCCCCAGGGTTCTGCCATGTCCGTGCAGATCTCCTTAACCAATTCAATAATTTCCACACGGGTGGAGATCCCCTTTTCACGGAGTTGCAGTTGTGCTTTTTGAGTCGCTGCTACCGCATCATTCGGATCCTCATATACGCCTGATTTACTGCTAGAAGATCGTGATATTGATGGCGTCGCAGGCTGAGCGACATCCTGCTTTATCTTAGCAAGCACTTCGCTGACTACCGATGACACTAATTCCTTATCCATCAGTTACCTCCGCTTTGATAGGTGTTCTTACCCAGGATTTTCACAGAATCCACGATACCCACTATCGATGCATCTACCGGGATATTTTTGCAGCCCTCAAGCTGCCGCGCAGAGCTCCCTTGAACAAATAGTACCACCTCATTGAGCCCCGATCCTATGGTATCAATGGCCACTATGGTATTGCTGCCCTCCTTGAATTGCTTGGGATTTTCAGGATCCGCAAGCAGTGGCCTCAGCATCAATAGCCGATGACCGGAGAGCTTGGCCTCCTTTTTGGTGGATACCACCTGGCCAATGACCTTTGCGATAAACATGGGTCTTACTTAGCAGCCGTTTTCCTGGCAGCTGCTGCTTTAGGCAATACTTTGGCAAGATCGTCTGCGGGGCGTGCAATAACGTGAGCGCTGAACACTTCACCTACGGTCTTCGCAGCCTCTACACCAGCGTCAATCGCTGCCTTTACCGCTGCGACATTGCCAGTTACGGTCACACTGACCATTGCACTACCGACACTCTTCATAGGTCCCGTGATTTGCACGTCTGCTGCCTTAAGCATCGCATCTGTTCCGGTTACCAGAGTAGTGAGTCCCTTGGTTTCCAATATTCCAATTGCTTGTTGCATATGATTTCCTTGGTTTTGTTTTTAAATATTTGGTTGAGTTAAAAATTAGTTGGTTCTTTGCAAAAATCGCAGGGTCTCCCGAGCGACGACGATTTCTTCATTTGCGGGAATTACATAGACCTTCACCCGGCTATAATCCGAGCTGATGGTCGCTTCCACACCTTTGGTGTTTTGATTGATTTCGGGATCCAGCTCGATGCCAAACTCCTCAAGCCCCGCACAGACTTCTGCCCGAAGATTAGTAGAATTCTCCCCGATGCCTGCTGTAAATACGATCGCATCCAAGCCTCCCATTTGAAATGCATAGGCCCCGATGTAATGGCGAATACTGTATATGAGTGATTCGATCGCCAATTGGGCATCCGCATTCCCCGATTCCGCTGCTTTAATGATGTCTCGAATGTCATTACTAACACCTGAAAGCCCCAGCAGACCGGATTCCTTCGTAAGTTGATGCTCAATTTCTTCAGGGCTGAGTTCCAGTTTTTTCATGGCATAAGTAACTGCCATAGAATCGAGCTCACCGACGCGATTGTTCTGCGGAAGACCGCTCTGCGGGCTCAGGCCCATACTGGTATCGATCGCACAACCATTCAGGATACCCGTTACGGAACTGCTCCCACCCAGATGACAGGAAACGACTCTAAGGGGGTTCCCCTCTATCGGTTTCAGTTCCCCATGATAGAGACTGCGCACACGCTCAACCACATCCTGCCTACTCATCAGCTCCGCCGAACGTTCAGCTATGAACTTGTGGCTCGCCCCGTGGAACCCGTTCTTCTTAATGCCGGCCTCATGCCAGCTCTTGGGTACCGCATATCGGCGGCCTGCCGGTTCTGCCCATTGATAAAAGGCCGTTTCGTAGAGAGCGACGCGTTTAGCGCCCGGCAGATTCTTGGCAAACTGCTCGATCCCATTTGCATAGGCCGGATTGTGCGCGGGAGCAAGGTCTGCAGAAGACCGTAAGTCATTGACCACCGAATCATCCGCTGCCACACAGCCCGTTTTCTTAATGCCGAGCACCGTTTTAAATCCCACCGCATCGATTTCAGAAGCGTCCTGAATGTGGTTATGCTCCCGCATACGGGTGAGCGCATCTTCAATACACTCGCCATAATCCGTTACCCGTTGATAGCCACCCTGGGTAATTGGCTGCAATCCATTCGCATCCTCTTCAAATAACGAATATTTGAAAGAGGTAGAACCCAGGTTTGCTACCAATATTTTCATCCTGAAATCGTACGAAGCAACGTTAGCTGATAAAAGTGCCGAGCTTGCCGAGATCGTCGTGCGGACGTGCAATTACTTGTACAGAGACTACTTCGCCGATTCGGCTTGCTGCCTCAGCACCTGCATCCACAGCTGCCTTGATAGATGCCACATCACCGACGAACAGTGCAGTAACGAGGCCACTGCCTACTTTCTCCCAGCCGGTCATTTGAACATCTGCTGCTTTCATAGCAGCATCCGCTGCTTCAATGAGGGCAACCAGACCCTTGGTTTCGATCATTCCTAATGCTTGTGAAGCCATAATATTTCCTTCGTTAAATAGGTTACTAGAAGCCAAACTGCTTCAACATATCCGGGTGTGGGCGCGCAATCACGTTGGATGCGACCAGTTCTCCAACCTTGGCTGCCGCATCTGCACCTGCTTCCACAGCCGCTTTCACGCTGCCAACGTCGCCTTTTACCACAACCGTGAGATATGCACCGCCGATTTGCACCTGCTTTACCAACTCTACGCCTGCTGCCTTACTCATGGCATCGCTGGCCTCGATACTGCCAACAAACCCCCGAGTTTCGATTGTTCCGATTGAATCACTCATAATAGATATCTAGTTAAAATTATTTGATTAGTTCACAGTGACTATCCGGGCCCAGACCACAGGCATTACCCTCGTCTGTATCCAGATGCACTTCCAGTTTAAACTCAGGTTTCACCCGCACAAAGAGCCGGTCAAATGTGGTTCCACAGTCCCCATAGACCTTAAGCTTCATAAAATCCTTATCCTTAACCCCATAATACGCTGCATCCTCGGGTGACATATGCACGTGGATGGCTGCACGAATTAGCCCGTCATCCATTTTAAAGTAACCATTGGGACCCATCAACATACAGCCAGGCGTCCCTTCGATATTGCCAGATTGCCGTACCGGCAGATCAAAACCCAGTGCGCGTGCATCCGTATAGGCCAACTCCACCTGATTGATATCCCGGCACGGACCCAGGATGCGCAAATTTGAAATAATCCGACTGCGGGGGCCAATGAGTGTCACCGACTCTTCCGCAGCATACTGACCTTCCTGATAGAGCCATTTCATCGGTGTGAGCTGATGCCCGAGCCCAAAAAGTTGTTCTACGGCCTCCTGCGTCAAGTGGCAGTGCCGGGCACTCACATTAACCACCAGCGGATTCGGGGCCTCTCCCTTTTGTGTGACAGAAATACCCATGCGTTCATAAACACTGCGTCTCACTAGGGCTTCAATTTGGGATCTTGTAACAGGACTTTCCACTTATTTTTATTGTTTCTAAAAGTAAAATCAGGCCCAAGAAAACAATAAAATCAAAAATAAATCAATAAAAAAACAATATAAACACAGATTTTCAAAGATTCCATAACTAAAACCCTTAAGCTGTGGGAAGTTGCAAAAATGCTACCTTATTTTCAGCTTCATTTTTTGAGCTTATCATTTTTATATTCGATCTATGACCGAGCTGTTCACTGATTTCTTATTTCTATTAATTGCAGTTACGCTGTTCAGTGTTATAGGGCGTTGGTTGCCGATACCGAATCCGGTCATTCTCACCCTGGGCGGTCTCGGACTCTCATTTATCCCCCATTTTCAGGATATCCAACTGGACCCCGAAATTTTCTTTATCGCATTTCTCCCTCCCCTTTTGTTTGCAGACGGCTGGCAAATGCCGATCCGCGAACTCATTCGCTACAAACGCCCCATTATACTGCTCGTTTTCGGCCTGGTCAGCTTCACCATTTTCGGCGTTGGTTTCATGGTCAAGGCACTTATCCCGGAAGTGCCCTGGGCCATGGCATTCGCACTCGGAGCTGTGGTATCACCCACGGATGCAGTCGCCGTAAGTGCAATCACTAAGAAACTCAAAATACCGAGCCGCCTGGTAGCCATTTTAAATGGGGAAAGCTTGCTCAATGACGCCACGGGCCTGGTGGCATTCCGATTTGCATTACTGGCAGCTGCAGCGGGTGCTGTCTCCGTTGGTGAGATCAGCTTATCATTTACCAAACTCGCATTGGGCGGTCTGGCATTAGGCTTTCTCATAGGATATCTGGCAGGCAAGCTTCGCGATTTTATTACTTACGTGAAAGGGGGTGATGCGATGGTGGAGATCACACTCTCACTAAGCACCCCGTTCCTTGCTTATCTGGCAGCAGTGAGTATTGATGTTTCGGCGATTCTAACGGTAGTTGCCGCCGGTCTTTATTCCGGATGGCGTGACCCCATTAAGATGAGTGTCGAGACCCGTCAAAAAGCATGGGCAGTCTGGGAAATCGTTATCTACTGGCTGAACGGGCTGGCATTCCTATTACTCGGGATAACGGGCCCATCGGTAATCAATGCAGTATCCGATGATTTTACAACCACACAGCTCATTCTGTATCCTATATTAATAACTGTTGTAGCGGTCGGGGGTCGCATCCTTTGGATGTATCCTTCTGCCTATATCCCCCGCGCCCTGAGCAAACGAATACGCGAGCGAGAGGAAAGGCCCAACCCACAGGCAATTTTTGTAGTGGCATGGGCAGGAATGCGTGGTGCTGTAACCTTAGCGGCGGCATTATCGATCCCCTTACTCTTACCCAGCGGTGAAGCCTTTCCCGCACGCGATATTGTTATCTACTTAGCCTTGGGCGTGGTTACGATTACACTCATCGTTCAGGGCATTACGCTTGAACCACTGATTCGCTGGTTTGGGCTGGAAGCAGATCAAAGCCACGAGGAAGAAGAAAACATGGCCCGGATTGCGGCGGTAAGTAGCGGCCTCGATGTGCTGTGCAAGCACAAAGAAACTCTTGAGAACCCGGTCGAGATAGAAAGCATCCAGGAGCTTATTCAGGAATATGAGCACCGGCTGGACTTATTGGAGTCGGAAAATCTCGACACTATGCAGGATACCCGCACGCGAATCTGTTCGAGCCAGCATTTTCACCTCATCGCACTAGAGGCCGAGCGTAAGGCCATTGATAAGCTGTGGAGACAAGGCAAACTGCATGATGATGTTCACCGCCCTCTGCAGTTTATATTGGACTACGAGGAATCCATGCTCACCAACAAAAGCATTTAAGCTAACAACCCCAAACAAGCATCAAAAAAAATTGCACGAAAAAACATTGCATTGCCAGAATTTGTATCATAAAAAACTCTTATCCTATCAGAATCACTTAAAGTTTTTCTTATAGCTAAACAATTACCTTACTCGATGGACACAAGCAAACGAGATCTAACTACCCCTCCCGACCTACAGGATCATGGCAAAGGCACGGGTGCTATGCGCAGCCAGAAACCGATTTATCAGGATTCACTCCCGCCATGTAATAATGCATGCCCAGCCGGAGAAAACATCCAGGCATGGCTGGCATTTGCCCAACAAGGTAGACATGAGGACGCCTGGCAGGTAATAATGGAGAATAATGCGCTGCCCGCAGTGCATGGAAGAGTGTGTTATCACCCTTGCGAAGATAGCTGCAATCGCAAATATGTCGACAGCAGTGTGAGCATCCACGCAATCGAGCGATTCCTGGGAGATCTTGCAATCGAGAAGGGCTGGATGCCGATTTACCCTGAAAAATGGAGCGGCAAAAAAGTTTTGGTAATCGGTGCGGGACCGAGTGGTCTGTCCGCCGCATATCACTTAACCCGAATGGGCCACCAGGTAGAGATCCGGGAAGCAGGACCCATCGCCGGAGGCATGATGCACTTTGGCATACCGGCCTACCGCTTGCCCCGGGATATCCTGGATGCAGAGATTGGCCGGATCGAGAAGATGGGGGTCAAGTTTACGCTCAATCATAAAGTCGAAAATGTCCTCGATGAAATGCGTGATGGCGGCTTCGACGCTGTCTTCATCGCTGTTGGTGCGCATATCTCTCATAAGGTAAACATCCCCGCGCGCGATGCAGGTAAAATGATGGATGCCATCAGCTATCTGAAAAGCGTTAAGGAAGGCAACGCCCCGAAGCTCGGGCGCCGGGTCGCCATTTATGGCGGGGGTAATACCGCAATCGATGCTGCCCGCACAGCCAAGCGCATGGGTGCAGATGAAGCTCTGATCATTTACCGCCGTGACCGCGAGAGCATGCCTGCCCATGATTTTGAAACTGAGGATGCGCTCGCCGAGGGTGTAAAGATCAACTGGTTGCGCACGATCAAGCAGATTGACCAGCAAACCTTTAAGGTGGAAGTAATGAAGCTCGTCGATGGGAAACCCGTGCCCACTGGCGAGTTTGAAGAGCTTAAGGCGGATTCGCTCATCATGGCACTCGGTCAAAACACGGATACCGGTTTTCTAAAAGGCATACCCGGCATCAATTTTAAGGCAAACGATACTGTAATCGTAGGCAAAGACATGATGACCGGCCATCCGGGCATCTTTGCCGGAGGGGACATGGTACCCAGTGAGCGTACGGTAACCGTAGCAGTGGGGCACGGTAAAAAAGCCGCACGCAATATCGATGCGTATTTAACCAACAGCACCTATCACCCGGCCCCCAAGCACCCCATAGTGGGCCATGAGCGCCTGCATATCTGGTATCAGACTCACGCTCCCCAACAGGAGCAGGATGCGCTCAATCCCGTATCGCGCACGGATAGCTTTGAGGAAATCGTCAAGGGTTTTAGCGAAACCGAGGCTCGTTATGAATCGCAGCGATGCCTCTCCTGCGGCAACTGCTTTGAATGTGACGGTTGCTATGGCGCATGCCCGGAAGATGCCGTGATCAAGCTCGGACCCGGTAAACGCTACCGTTTCGATTATGATAAATGCACCGGTTGCGCGGTCTGTTACGAACAATGCCCATGCAGCGCCATCGAAATGACTACCGATAAGGCATCTCTGAAAATTTAAAGCCATGAATAACGAAGAAAACTGGGTAACCATGGATGGTAATCAGGCGGCTGCTCACGTCGCCTACCGGGTAAATGAAGTATCCGCCATCTATCCGATCACACCTTCCTCCTCGATGGCGGAGCTTTTTGATGAATGGGCCACTCAGGGTCTAAAAAATATATGGGGGCAAATCCCGGATATCATCAGCATGCAGAGTGAAGCAGGTGCAGCGGGTGCAGTGCATGGCGCGCTCCAGACCGGTGGGCTGACCACAACGTTTACTGCCTCTCAGGGACTCATGCTCATGCTGCCCAATATGTATAAAATTGCCGGAGAACTTACCCCCACCGTATTTCATGTAGCGGCGCGGGCACTGGCTACCCAGGGGCTTTCGATTTTTGGCGACCATAGTGATGTTATGGCCGCTCGGATGACCGGGTTTGCCATGCTGGCTTCTGCCTCTGTCCAGGAATCACATGACATGGCTTTAATCGCCCAGGCTGCCACGCTGAAGTCGCGCATCCCTTTCATGCATTTCTTCGACGGTTTCCGCACCTCGCATGAGATCAATAAAGTGCACCTGCTCTCTGACGAGCAAATAAGTGCAATGATTGACCCCCAGCTGGTTCTGGATCACCAAAACCGGGCATTAAATCCGGATAATCCTTTCATCCGCGGGACTGCGCAAAATCCGGATGTTTATTTCCAATCCCGAGAGACCGTAAATCCCTTTTATGCCAAGACCCCCAAAATACTGGAGGAGTTGTTTTCTCAGTTTGAAAATCTTACGGGCCGAAGCTATGAGCTCATAGAGTATCACGGCGCACCGGATGCTGAAAAACTGATCATCATTATGGCTTCGGGAGCTGAAACCGCAGCCGAAACCGCTGAGTATTTAAATAATCAGGGCGAGAAAGTAGGCGTCATTCAGATACGGCTTTACCGACCTTTTTCCAATCAACATTTACTCGATAAGATACCTGCGACCGTTCGCAAAATTGCAGTGCTGGATCGCACAAAAGAGCCCGGCGCATCCGGTGAACCCCTTTATCAGGATGTGCTCACTGCACTGACCGAAGCCTACAATGCAGGCACGCTCGAACATTTGCCCAAAATGATCGGAGGCCGGTACGGCCTGTCCTCCAAGGAGTTCACCCCGGCAATGGTAAAGGGTATCTATGATGAACTCGGAAAGGATGCTCCCAAAAATCACTTTACCATTGGCATCAACGATGACGTGAGCTTCAGCAGCCTGGATTACCCTTCGGAATTTCATCTTTCTGACGAGGGAACCCAGGCCTTATTTTATGGACTCGGAGCCGACGGCACCGTAAGCGCGAATAAGAACAGCATCAAAATCATCGGTGAAAATACCGATCTATTCGCCCAGGGTTATTTTGTATACGACTCCAAGAAATCAGGCTCGCAAACGGTATCGCATCTGCGATTCGGCCCCAAGCACATCAAAGCCCCCTATCTGGTAGAAAAGGCAGACTTTATCGCATGTCATAATTTCAACTTCGTCGAGAAAGTTGAAATGCTCAATAACGCGAAAGACAATGCCATTTTCCTGCTAAATACCCCTTACAGCAAAGAGCAGGTATGGGATCAGTTACCCAAAGTCGTTCAGGAAATCATCATTGAAAAGAAGCTGAGGTTCTACGTGATTGATGCCGCTGAAGTCGCTAAAATCACAGGCATGGGCAGGCGAATCAATACCATCATGCAGACCTGTTTCTTCGCCATCTCCGAGATATTGCCTGCAGAGGAGGCCATTTCAAAAATCAAGGAAGCCATTGAAAAAACATACGCCCGCAAAGGGGCCCATGTGATTCAGCAGAATTTCCAGGCCGTCGACGCAACGGTGGAACACCTGAGCCAGGTTGAGTTACCAGAGAGCGCTACCTCCGTCCACGGTTTCGGCCAAGAATTACCTGAGGAAGCGCCTGAATTCGTTAGGCGGGTAACCGCTAAAATGATGGAGAACCGCGGAGACGATCTGCCCGTGAGTGCACTACCCGTAGATGGCACCTACCCCAGCGGGACGACCCGATGGGAGAAACGCAATATCTCCGATATGATCCCCGAATGGCGGGAGGATATCTGCATCCAATGCGGTAATTGCAGCTTTGTCTGTCCACACAGTGTGATCCGTGCAAAATTTTATCACGAAGATGTGCTGCAGGATGCACCCGAGTGCTTCCCATCCGCACCCATCAATGCACGGGGCTTCCCCGAAACCCGATACACCCTGCAGGTATATGCGGAGGATTGCACCGGCTGCCAATTGTGCGTGGAAGCCTGCCCTGCTCACAGCCTTAAGGAAAGTGGTGTAAAAGCCATTAACATGCGCCCGAAGGAGCCCATCCTGGAACGCGAAAAAACCAATATCGACTTTTTTGAAAACATCGAAATCAACGACCGCTCGCAGGTGGATTTCGCATCTGTGCGGGGTTCCCAGTTCCTGGAGCCTCTTTTCGAATTCAGCGGAGCCTGTGCAGGCTGCGGCGAGACTCCTTACGTACGCCTGCTCAGCCAATTATTCGGAGACCGCATGGTGGTTGCCAATGCAACGGGTTGTTCATCCATCTACGGTGGCAACTTACCAACTACCCCATGGACTCAAAACAAGCAGGGGCAGGGGCCCGCATGGTCTAACTCTCTCTTTGAGGATAATGCTGAGTTTGGCTTAGGCATGCGCGTGGCACTCGATCAACATTTCGAATATGCTGCTAACCTATTGAAACGCCTTAAGGCAGATATCGATGAAACGCTCATTGATGAAATCCTGAACAGCTCACAGCTACTCGAATCTGAAATCGTAGCACAGCGTGTCCGCGTTGGCAGGTTGAAAGAATCACTCGAAAAAATAGAGTCTGAGGACGCAAAACTGTTATTACCGCTTGTGGATAACTTCGTGAGACGCAGTGTGTGGCTGCTCGGTGGAGATGGCTGGGCCTATGACATTGGCTCGGGTGGCCTGGATCACGTGCTTGCAAGCGGTCGCAACGTCAATGTGCTCGTGCTCGATACCGAAGTATACTCGAACACAGGCGGTCAGGCATCGAAGGCAACGCCCACTGCGGCAACCGCTAAATTTGCTTCAGCCGGTAAACGGGTCGGCAAAAAGGATCTCGCCCTCCAGGCAATCTCTTACGGCAATGTATATGTCGCTCAGGTAGCCATGGGTGCAAACCCCCAGCAGACACTACTCGCAATGCGTGAAGCCGAGAGCTACCCCGGTCCATCTCTGATACTCGCATACAGCCATTGTATAGCGCATGGCATCAACATGCAAAAAGGGCTGGATCAGCAGAAAATGGCGACCCAAAGCGCCTATTGGCCGTTATTGCGATACAATCCGACCCTTAGAAAAGCCGGTGACAACCCATTTGTCCTGGATTCTCCAAGGCCCACCGTTTCATTCCGCGATTACGCCTACAACGAGCTGCGCTATAAAATACTGGAGCGTTCCCACCCGAAGGAGGCGAAACAACTTATCCAACTCGCGCAGGAGCTCGTAGATCTGCGCTGGAAGACCTACGAAAACATGTCGCAATGGCCTGCCAGCGAATTCCAACCCGTAGCCTAATTCATTCCTAACCATGACCAACTTAAGCAGCAACTACATGGGACTCGATCTGAAATCGCCCTTGGTCGTTTCCTCATCACCGCTCTCCCGCAGTTTGGATAACATCTGCAGAATTGAAGACCATGGCGCCGGGGCGCTCGTCATGTTTTCCCTGTTTGAGGAACAAATCCTGAGTGAGCTTTCAGAAGTTGAAAACCTTGTTGAAAGTACTGCATCAATCACTCCTGAAACATCAGAGTATTTTCCTCAGTCGAACGACTATTATGTAACGGTTGATCGATACCTGGAGCTCATCCGTACAGCATCCGAGCGTGTAGACATGCCCATTATTGGTAGTCTCAACGGCGTAACCTCACAGGGTTGGATAGAGTATGCAGAGCTCATTGAGGAGGCCGGTGCCGCTGCAATCGAAATCAACATTTATCATTTTCCGATGAATCTGGACATCACAGGCAATGAAATCGAGCAGCTGCATCTGGATATCGTCGCCTCAATTCGGGAGCAGATCAATATTCCCATCGCCGTGAAGCTGAATCCTTATTTCAGCGCGTTTGCAAACATTGTTAAACAATTTGAGAGCTATGGAGCGAACGGTCTCGTGCTGTTCAACCGATTGTATCAACCCGATTTCGATATTGAGACACTCGATGTCACCTATGATCTGGAGCTCAGCAACCCACACGAAATCCGACTGCCTTTGCTCTGGATCTCCAGTCTATTCGGGAACGTAAATCTGTCACTGGCTGCCACTACCGGTATCCAAAGCTCCAATGAATTGATCAAATATCTGCTTGCCGGAGCGAACGTAGGCATGACAGCATCATCTCTCTTAAAGCACGGTATTGAGTATCTGGATACGATTCACAATGGCCTCATTAATTGGATGGAATCCCGTGGCTTCTCAAGCGTTGACGAACTACGGGGCACGATGAGTCGCGATCAGCTCAAGGACAATCCGAGCTTTGGCCGTGGCAGCTACATCAAGATGCTGACCGGCTATGACAGTACCTACTAAATCCGTTTAGAACTCACCGAGCTCATCATCGAATTTGCGGATCTCCTCGTAATACAGGCCGGACACCTCATCCAATAGAGCTACCCTCGTCATATAGGACGTATAGTTGCGGGAAATCTGGTATTCGGTGGATAGAATGGAGTTACGGGAGCGCAGCAGGTTTTCGACCGTCTCGCGACCCTGGAAATACTCTTCCACCTCGATTTCAAACAGCTTCTTCTTATCGTAAAGCACGGTTTGCAGCTCCTCAATGATCTCACGCCGGTTATTGAGTTGTGCGAGGTTAGATTCAATACGACTGCTGACTCTGCGCTTACGGCGCTCCTGAAGGGTCGCAAATTGCATCACCTCAGCTCCAGCCTGTCGCTCGGTAAGCATCAGCAACTTGGGGTCAATCCGGCTTATTTCAATTGCCGCCCCAAAAAGGAACTCCGCTTCACGTTGGCTCCCCCGTCCGATGGATTCCGCGTCATAGCGACTGAATAGCTTACCCACGATATCCAGCTTACCGGCCCTCGCGAGTTCAGCTTTAAGCGCAGCATTTCTTTCTGCGATTTCCAGTATCCTTATTTCAACATCCGCGGCTATTGAGCGATTAAGTAAATCTTCACTCGAAACATCAAAATAGCGCCCATTTAATGTCCGGGAAAAATCAATAGGTTCGCGGAATATTTCCTCAGCTTCTCCCGGTTGAAGGCCCAATTCATCCAACAATCGAAAGATAGTGGATTCGAGCTCATTCTGTTCCTCCAGAATTTCGGAACGATAGTCCTCAATCTGGTTCTCGAGGTAGAATATGTCATTCGCTGATCCCCCCTCGCCCATACGGGTAACGATCTGCTGAAGGTCATTGATAAGTAGCTCCGTAAAATAGATTTCTCGAAGATCGTGCTGAATATCAATATACAAAAATTGATTATCAAAGATGAGTTCCCGGATGGTATCGATAAAATCCAGACTCGCAGACAGTTTTTCATTCTCTTCAAAATTACGCTCAATGATGCGCTCCAGCCGTTCAGCTGAACCAAACAGCGGCTTGGATATTTCAAAATCGATGTAAGGATTCGAATCGGAGCCAGATATGTCTACCTCCATCTGGCTCCCCACAAAAAGTTCGACTTCAGTGCCGTCAAAAAATTCTTTTCTCGAACCCACCGCTATTCCACCTTGCCGTATATGGCGGTTAGGCGACCGTTCAAAACGGCGCTCCCGGTTTTGATATCCGGCTTCAACAACAAACGGCGTAAATTGGCTGAGTCGTTTTTCAAAGAGATTAAATTGCAAGTCAGCAGCATCCTTTTCGAATCGTGCCGCCTGGATCTCAAGGTTCCTCTGATAGGTGATTCGTATAATGGAATCCAGATTAATCACAACCGGCTGTTCCTGCGCAGCCAGAGTGCTCGTTACCAAGCCCAAAATCACATAACCTAAAACACGTTTCAATCCCATAAACTATCCTGTTTGCTCCCGGTAAAGCACAATTTCCTTTAACATTCCACCAAAAACCAATTCATGGAAAGGCAAAACACTATACCAATAAATCCTACCCCAGAGGCCGCTGGGCCTAAACGTAGCGGTTTGCATTAACACACTCCTGCCGGCCTCAGTTTTGATCTTAAATTCAAGCCATGCCTCCCCCGGTAGCTTCATCTCTGCATACAGCAATAAGCGTTTCGCCTGGCGGTCAGCGAGCAGAACCCGCCAAAAATCCAGCACATCCCCGGCTTCTACGGTGTAACGCTTCGTGCGCCCCCTTCTCAGTCCCACGCCACCTACCATTTTATCCATGAAACCCCGGATTTTCCACAGTGTATTATAGCGATACCAACCACGTTCACCTCCGATTGACCAGATATTCTCCAGAACTTCTTCGGGATCCCGCTCAAATTCGATACTGCGCTTATCCTGCAAACAGCCATACACTGGAACTTCGATAAACTCGCTTAAGTTCTCGGTCAGCCTACCGGCCACAAGTGCATCCTTCCAACTGGAGACAACCAAATTCTCAGCTATTTTGGAAAAGGCTCTGCGCACGGCAGCTTCATAAGACATACATTTGTGGGGCATTACCTGATTAATACAATTATCCTTGCACACTACTTCATTTTTTAGGCTATCCACTAGACTGCGTGCCAGACTGAAGCTGGTCGGCGTAACCAGGTAGAGCCAATAGGAAGATAACCGCGGAGATAATAGGGGTACATTCAGGATCGTCCGCTTCAAACCGCGTATTCTGGCAAATTCGACTAGCATTTGCCGATAGGTTAAAACATCTGGACCACCAATATCATAAGTGTGCTCATAGGTCTTCTCGTTTCCGGCGATATTGCGCAGGTAGTGGATGACATCGAAAATACCGATGGGCTGGATTCGGTTATTCACCCATTTGGGTGCTATCATGAGCGGTAGTTTTTCTACAAGATCCCTGATAATCTCAAACGACGCACTCCCAGACCCAATAATAATCCCCGCCCGCAGAACGGTCACTGGGGTCTTACCGGATTTCAGGGTATCCTCAACCGTTTTTCGCGATATCAAATGCTTCGACAATTGCTCATCATTCACAATGCCGCTGAGATATATGATCTGCCTGATTTGGGTTGCTTGCAGCGCATTCACAAAATTTGCAGCACACTTTTGCTCCATTTCAAAAAAGCGGGAACGGCTCTGCCCCATGGAATGAACCAGGTAATACGCAATATCGATATCCTTGGATATCGTTTCCAGTGTTTCGGAATCCAGTAGATCCCCCCGGATCGTTGTTACACTGTTTATGAGGGCTTCCGGCACAAAATGCCTTGCCGGGTCCCTTACCAGGCATACGACTTCATGGCCATCTTCGACAAGTGCCGGCAGCAATCGTTTTCCGATGTAGCCGTTGGCACCCGTGAGCAATATTTTCATAATTGAAGTAGACGCTTCTGTAGGTCAGTGGGGCGGTCGCGATTATTTTTCAACCATTCTTCGGGCAGATTAGATGAATCTAAAGAAATTTCAAATGAGTCTACCGTTTCATTTAGCCATTGTATATAATTCATTATCAGCAATGCTTCACCCTGATTACGGCTGTCATCCAGTGCCTTCTGAAACTCATCACTCTCATATTTCTCACCTAATCGCGCAAAATAGGCGGCAGCCATCACACGCAGGAGTGGACTCTTATCTTTTTTACGAATTTTCTTGAGCTCACGGCTCAAAGATTTGGCGTCCTTCCCGAAGTAGAGGCAATGATTTACACCCCAATAACGCATCGCTTCTTCTTTGTCATTGAGAGCATCTGTTATATCACACTTTACTTTCTTAAAGGGCTGGAGCACGAGGTTCGCCGTATCGATTAGCTCAGCAATTTGCTTACGGTTGGATTGACCAAATGCAACCGGATTGGATATCGCATTCTCTAAGAGTAGATGCTCACCGTAGAAACTGAGATCCGGCAGGGATTTAAGAAAATCGGTCAATTGATCCCTCAAAGTCTCAAGGGTTTCACGATACGCGGGATCATCCGCCAGGTTTTGGGTTTCATGCGGATCTGCCGATATATCAAAAAGCGCTTCTACCGGTTTGGGCTCAAAAAACTGAGACTGTACTGCATTGAGCTTCCCGAGATCATAGAGCTCTCGCCATTCCTGATAGGCGAGCATGATATAGCGATAGTCGTTATATAAGCCATCATGTAGATAGGGCTGAAAATTGCGTATATACTTGTAATCACCTACCCGGATGGAGCGAACGAGGTCTGATTTTTCATCGAAACGATCTCCATAGCCATAACTAGTTTCCCGTTGAGCGACCTCATCGGCATCTACCCCTTCACCCAGGAATGGCTTACCATTCATCTGCTCCGGAACGGGAACTCCTGCCAGATTAAGCACTGTAGGGCCAAAATCGACAAAACTCACAAAGGAGCCCACCCGAGATCCTGGCTTAAAAGCCGTCAAATGCTCCCATTTTTCCGGGATATGAACGATTAAAGGTACATTCAAACCACGCTCATAAATGTAGCCCTTACTTCCGGGCAAAACGCCCCCATGATCTCCAAAGTAGAAGATAATCGTTTCTTCAAGCAGTCCATCTACCCTGAGCTGATCAATAAATGCTGCGATTTGCTCCTCAATGACTTTGTGACGTTCAAAGTACCAGGCCTTGGTATACCGAAATAACGGAGTATCGGGATGATACGGATAGGATTGAACATCGTCAGGATCCACGGAAGTCTTTCGAGCCTGCATTTGTTCCTCAGAGAAATGCAATCGGCTTTCATGGGATTCTCCAAAATTTTGGACATGAAAAAAAGGTTGTCCTGCCTTACGGTCGCGATACGTAGCCTGATTGGATGATTCATCCCACACATCCACCTCTTCCGTATTGTAGTCCTTCTTAGAGTTATTTGTGGTATAATAGCCGGCTTTTTTAAGATAGTGAGGAAACATCATGAGGCCGTCAGGCATGGGAACTTTCTCAATCGGGCGGTGAAACTGGGCCATGATGCGAGGCGCATAGCTCCCGGTGATTAGCGTAGTACGGGCAACTGAGCAGACCGGTGCATTTGAAAATGCATTCTCAAATACAAGCCCATGCTCGGCCAGTTGATCAATACCCGGTAGCTCAATACCATCCTCATCAAACAACTTCATATAATGCTTGGAGTTATCTTCAGAAGTGATCCAAACGATATTAGGCCTTTCCTGCGCATATGCGGAAACCAGAATTAAAGAAAACAGAACGAAGTAATGGAATACACTTTTCATAATAGCATGAGGTAAATATCGTAGATCCATTGATAGCTTGCGGTCTGCACAACGACCGTCAATCGGATTCAATTAAAAGCAGGTATTATTTAGAACCCTATTCGCACCTTCAATAAAAGGCTTGCACCTCCAATTATTTTAAAACACATATTGACGGATTGCGATTTATTATCGCCATAAACTGTTTAAGTCTACTCTCTCAATAAAACCCCAAAAAATACAAACGCTGCAATTCCGCAGAAGCATGGAGTTTTAGGAGTATACCCATCAGATTAGCTTTTTGAGCATGGAAACGATTACTATGGACACATTCGATGCAATGCCTCTGGTTGAGCCATTGCACCAAGCCCTCAAGGATAAGAACTACACCACCCCATCCCCTATCCAACAGGAGGCAATCCCGCAATTACTTACCGGTGCCGATTTACTGGGATCTGCGCAAACGGGAACCGGAAAAACGGCTGCATTTGCACTCCCGATCCTTCAACTAATGCATGAAAAGCCCCGGGAAAGACAAAGAAAGCAAATGCGCGCACTTATTTTAACTCCCACACGCGAGCTTTCCATACAAGTGGCTAAAAGCTTTGCAGAATATGGCAAATATCTCAATTTCAGGACAGCGCTTGCCTATGGTGGCGTTGCCATTAAGCCACAGATAGAAGCGCTACGCGAGGGCCTGGACATATTGGTGGCCACTCCCGGAAGATTGCTCGATCTGCAGGGGCAAAAACAATTGGACCTTAGGGGGGTGGAATTTTTTGTATTGGATGAAGCGGATCGAATGCTGGACATGGGCTTTATCCAGGACATTCGAAAAATCGTGGGGCAACTGCCGAAGAAGCGACAATCCCTGTTCTTCTCAGCCACCCTTTCCCCGCAAATCACACGCTTGGCCGGTAGTATCCTGACCGACCCTGTTGAGGTTAGAATCGCTCCCCAGGAAACCACTGCCGAAAATGTCGACCACAGTGTTTATTTCATCGATCCTGCACGCAAACTGGCAACCCTGATAGACCTTCTGGATGATCAGCTGGATAAAGATGATTCCCATCTCAGCCTGATATTCTGCCGGACCAAGAGTGGTGCTGATCATTTGGTTTCTCAGCTTAACCAGCACGACATCCCTGCATCTGCCATACATGGCGATAAAAACCAGAATGCCCGGCAGCGTACTCTCGATAAGTTTAGGAAAGGCCGTATCCCGGTACTGGTTGCTACAGACGTTGCTGCGAGAGGAATCGACATCCGGGATGTAACGCTTGTTGTTAATTACGACTTACCCAATGAGCCCGAAGCCTACGTGCACCGCATTGGCCGAACGGCTCGCGGCGGTTTAAAGGGACGTGCGGTCACCTTTGGGATTGGCGGAGAGTTTAAGGAGTTACGCGCAATCGAAGGTTTGATTAAAAAACCGATTCCTGTGGAGACAGACCATCCCTATCACGATGATGGATTGATGCGACGCTACCAGAGCTTTGGCAGCACATCCAAGGGTAGTTCTTTTGCATCCAGCCCCGGCAGGCGAAATAAGCGAAACCGGGGCACAAGCTTTGGCAAACGTTAGTTCGGAAGCCTCTTGACTCGGATATTCTTGTATTTAACTACGCTGCCCGGGTCGTGGCACTGGAGCCCGAATGTACCTTCATTCAGTACCCGCGTGAAGGGATCGCCCGCTTTGGCACCTTCTGGCTGGGTATATTGAAGCACTATCAAATCATTGATCCTCACCGTAATCTCATTACCCTCCACTTTGATGTGTTGTGTCCACCAGGTGTTGTCCTGTGCGGGTGTAGTAGCAAGATTCACAACATTGTAGAGACTGCCTGTTTTCTTCCAGTCTTTTTGGGAAACATTAACCTGGCATTCAAAACCTTCAGTCGGCCATCCTTCTTCCTGATATTTCGTATGAAAGTAGATACCGCCGTTCGAGTTGTGCTCCACCAAAACGTCTACCTTTAATTCAAAATTCTTAAAGGGTGCTTCAGGACCATCATAAAAAAGGTGAGCACGCTCGCCACGAGTGACAAAGGCACCTTCTTCAATCACGAAACTGCCAGGGTTTTCCTTACTGATTTTCCATCCATCAAAGGTTTTGCCATCAAAAAGGGATGTCCATCCATGTCCATCGGCAAAGAGTATGCTGGTTGATATCAGAGAGATTAGTAGGAATAAGTATGTTTTCTTCATAAATATATTTGGGAAATAAAAACGATCCGTTTTGCAAGTAAGGCACGTAATTAGCGATCCTCCCGATCCGACAAGCATTAAAGACTAATTACGATATGTTGATCGTTCTCGATCGTCCAATGGATACCATAACCAAGCTCTAATGCTCTGAGAAAGCCGAACACATCATCACTGGGGAACTGACCCCCAATTCTAATGCGATTTACTTCAGGATTTGCAATTTGGAGAGTGTAACCCGTTTTTTCCTCAAAGTTCTCAGCAATATCTGCAATAGTTGATCCCGTGATCGTCATCAATGACTTTCTCCATTCCAGATAGGTATCAATCTCAATCAAATCATAATTGTAGACATTCATGTCCATTTCTTCGGCAGTGTTCTCAATCTTGAGTTCCGCACCCTGCCCTTTGGTTAAGATCTGATTATAGACCACACGGGGTTCAGTCTGTATTTCTTCAACAGTTGCAACTGTGGGGACAACGGTCTCTGCTTCCTGATTCGTAATCTGGATTACCCCTTCAGTAACCAGCACCGTCAACAAATCAGTATCATGGCGAACATTAAAAGCAGTACCCAGTGCGCTAACTGTAATATTCTCACACTCAACTAAAAAAGGTAGATCCCGATTCTTTTCTACCTGAAAGTGGGCTTCCCCCTCAAATAACTTAATTTTACGGTAACTGGCAGTATATTCGACCAGGTAACGACTACCCGCATTTGCACGGATTACAGAGCCATCTGGAAGTCTTTGAGTCGATGGCCTATCCACCACTATTTCAGGGTTCAAACTAGCTTGCCCCGGCATTGAAGCCATTCGATAGTGCCAGAGTCCTACCATTGAAATTGCCAACATAGCTGCAGCCGCCCAAGCAGTATTACGAATCCAACGGGATGATCGTTGCGACCCATTATCTCTGAGAGTTTGCTCAACAAAATCCATATTCAATTGATCCACGGAGGATTCAATAAAATCATAGTCATCAATCTTATTACTTAATCCCGGTTCCTGGAAAAGAATCTTTGAATATACTTTTTCTTCTTTAGCGGTAAACCCCCGATCCTTACGGACCGACCACACCGCAGCGTCTTTCTCACGGTTCATTAAACCACCCAAATATCTGTAAATTCGCTTATACACCTTCCCTATTGTAACACCCCGCATGCCCTGAAGTACTCTTCGCACTTTTTCTTTGCGATTACGAGCTGGTTTTCAATCGTTTTATTGGAAACATTCATTATCTTGGAAATCTCCTTGTAAGACAATTTTTTGAAATGCCGGAGGAGGAAAATTTTCTGGCATTTTTTGGGGAGCGTCTGGATTGCTCGTTCCAATAACTGTGCATTGTCATAAAATTCTGCATTTTCATCCGGTCGTTTCGTATCTATATCAACGACGTTGAAGTTCTCCATATCCACTAAAGAAACTGTCTGCGTGTAATGCTTTTTTCTAAAAATATCGCGGATAATATTCTTAGCAATTGTAAACATTAAACCCTTGGGCGATTCAATCTCTTGCCGGAGCTTAACTTTAATAATACGTGCGTAAGTCTCCTGAATTATATCATCCACTTCTACTCCGCGGGGAACGTGATTAATGAGATAAGCACGCAATGCTGGTTCGTTGATTTTTACATTATTCTGGAACCAGACAGAATCGCTTTTAATATTGGGGTACATACTTGGGTGCAGAATATTCTTCATACATGATGCACGAAGTAATTTCGGAAAGTAGAATAAATAAAATCGTTAGACAAGCAACAAATTGCTTTTTTGAATTTCGCCATTCAACCCCTATTCCTCATTACTTTGGATTATCTTGAAACCAAGTCATTAATTTTAGCTTATACACTGTATGTAGTAATATAATATGAGATTAGCCCATTTTTTGGGGGGTTTTCTACAAACCACGTCTTCCTGATTTGTAGAACTCTACCAGACTTCTGTAGAGACACCCAATACCCTAAACATGACTAACCCTCAGAATATTATTTTAGACTTCAATATTCGTAAAGAATATGATTATGCTGATAATAATCCTGAAATGTTATCACGTTTGCTAGTTAGCATTACCCTGCTTACCCTCATTACTGATACCCCAATCACTGCCTACGCGGCGGTCGGTAACGGTAATAATGGAGCGGAATCTAAAAAGTTCGAGGTAACCACCGAATCTGCGGACGCAGAGGCAAGCCTGCAATACTTAATGAGTGTTATAGACGTGCCTATAATCTACGCTGTTGATGAAGTGAGGGGTGTCAAAGTCAATCCGTTGAATGGTACCTTCACTCCTGAAGAGGCCCTCAATGCGTTGGTTAAAAATACGGATCTCACGGTTATCCATGAGAAAGTCTCGGGCATTTGGTTGGTAAAAAACACTCAACTGCAAACCAACGGCCACACGATTTCGGTAGATGGTTCTACATCTGATAATAAACCAAAAACTATCGAAAATATGACAACTCAAAACAATAGAAATAATAACCCCATAAATCGATTTATGCGGGGTATTGGTACACTGTTGTTCGCAGGAGCCAGTGTTACGGCAACTGCTCAGGATGATGCTACGGATGAGGAGAACGTATTCAATATGTCTCCATTCATCATCCAGTCTTCCGAAGAAAGCGGGTATGTTGCTACCAGCTCACTTGCAGGTTCCCGTATTAAGGCGGACCTAAGTGAAATTGGTTCTGCGATTTCCGTTTACACTGAGGAATTCATGGAAGACATCGCAGCTACCGATACTGAAACCTTACTATCCTACACTTTAAATACAGAAGTGGGTGGTTTCCGGGGTAACTTCGTAAATCCAACCGGTGAAGGAATTGAATCCGCCAACTTGGACCAGCCTCACCTGAATACACGGGTACGGGGTCTTACACGCGCAGACAATACACTTAACTACTATCGAACGGACGTTCCCTGGGACGGTTATATCATTCGTCGTGTGGATATCCAACGCGGAGCGAACTCTGTACTCTTCGGTCTGGGTAGCCCGGCAGGTATCATTAATGCGACTAAAATTGAAGCTGAATTTGATACACGCGGCGAAGTTCAGGTGCGCTTTGATGAATTTGGCAGCTATCGCCTGGTAGGTGACTATAATGCCGAAATCATCGAAGATCAGCTAGCTGTGCGCGTTGCAATTTTGAATGAAGACCGCCAATACCAGCAGGACCCTGCATTTGAGGACCGTGAACGTACATTTGTTACATTCACCTGGCAGCCTGATTTCCTGAATACCGATTCATCTAATTTCCAGCTCAAGGGAAGTTTTGAAACCGGTTCTATCGAGTCCAATCGTCCGCGTAATATTGCGCCCACTGATCGCTTGACACCCTGGTTAATGCCAACGAGCGAAAGTGGTTTTGGTGACGGCACAAATGTCAGCGGTGTTGATTTTAGAAATATCGGCAACTTTGGTTGGAACCGCGGAGCCTTTGATCAGTTTGTCCAAGACGGTATCCAAACTACGGGTAATGAAGGATTTAATCCTTGGCTGGCATCTACCTTTGATGGGCCAGAGCCGCTCTACCTCTACAATGCAGATGGCACTTTAGACCTTATTACTGAAAAGAACAGTTTGGATCGCCTGGGTTGGTTCTACACAGAAGATCTATTTGATGACGGTGTTACAGCAGCCATATTCAATGATGGACGTGCATCCAGTGACGGAACAAGCATCGAGCGCCACATCCCACACCCAATACAGCATACCATCAATGGTAAGCAACGGGCAGCTACGGATCTGGCACTCCCCTTTGCAGGTTTCTGGCAGGACTCATCTTTTACAGATACCACTTACTTCGATTTCTTCAACAATCTGATTGATGGAGATGGCAAGCGTGAGTATAAGGATTTCGATATCTACGAGCTGGAAATCAATCACACATTCTTCGATAATAAGGTTGGTTACAATGCAGGCTACTTTAAGCAAGAATATGATACTGCTTTCTACTCCATTCTGGGTAACGTTTTCACGCCCGGTATTACCGTAGATGTGGGCGCTCTTGATCGCACAGCAACTGGAAACAATCGAGTGCCTAACCCCCGCTTCGGAGAAGTTGTAGTACGCGAAGACAATGCTTCAGGTAATATCTCAACTCAGGAACGCGAATCTGCGCGATTCCAGGCATTTCTGCGTCACGATTTCACTAAAGAGGATAATTCTTTCTGGCGTCGTTTACTGGGTAGCCATGATCTCGTGGGAATCGTTCAAAACCGTAAGCTGGATCAGCAACGTGACAACTTCCCTTTGACGGGTGCAGGCCGTGACTACTTGTTTAACCGAACTGAATCCGTGCCGGATGCTAGCACTCCCGGACCCGGATCCCGTTTCGCAGAATATAGCCGAAATCTTGGAAACCCCACTCCCAATTCATACTTCTACTTGAATGCGAATGCCGATTACACGGGCATCAGCCAAATTCAAGCTGATCTGAATAGTATTCCGAATGGATTGCAAAATATCTTTGGATTTGATGCCCGCCCTCTCCCCGGCTTTGATGCAGTGGCTGCAACTGTGCCCTGGACCAGCTGGTTCGGTATTGATGCTGCGGAAGGCGGTGACTTCCAGTCTCGCAATCCTGAAAACTATGTCGGTTGGAGAGATGTTGGACAATATACATTCGTAAGTGCACTGGCAGGTGACGCCGAGCGTGAATACCTAACGACCACCAAGAACTTCTTCACTGAAGATGTAGACTCTATCGCAGGTGTATGGACAGGCCGTTGGTTGAATGGCGGAATCGTCGGTATGTATGGATGGCGCCGCGACGAAGTGGTTGAAACCTGGTATGAGCACGATTACCGTGATGACGGACCTACGTTCAACCTCGCAACAGATCGCAACTCACGCGATACCGAAGTAGAGAGCCGCAACTGGTCAGTTAAGGCAAACCTTACATACCTGGCAGGTTTGAGTGGTCGTATGCCGTTCGACATACATGTCCTTTATTCTGAAGGTCAGGTGCAAACTCCCGATCCATCACGTGTAGATGTATTCGGTCGCACGCTGCCCAATGCAACGGGTGACAATGAAGATATCTCAGTGATGTTGACTTCAGCAGACGGTAGGTGGTCATTCCGCGCAACCAAGTATGAGACCATCGTGAAGAACGCGATCTCAAGTGCCAGTGTGAACAACCAAAAATTCCGTGTGCAACAAGTATTGCAACAAGGTGCATTCCGTGCAGGTCTTATTGAAACCGACGCTCAGAATTACACAGCGCCTTGGTTGACTCTCAGCCCATCTGCCGCAGCAGCTGGTTTTGACAACGAAGCCGATTACCGTCGCCAGGTAATGGCACCCGCATGGCGTGAGTTTGAGCGTGGTCTCTTTGAGGATTTCCCGCTAACCCAAGGTTGGTACATATCTGAATTCCAGCCAGGAGACCAAACAGCTCCGCAAATCCTCTTCCCGGATAATGCGACTATCGTAGAAGACACCATCTCTGAAGGTTGGGAATTCGAGTTCGTGGGTAACCCGACCGACAACTGGAACCTTGCAATCAATGTGTCCCAAACGGATGCAATTCGTGATAACCTACCGGGTGATGAGTTCGGCGCAGTTGTAGAATACATCGTTGCTGAAATGCAGGGCCCTGCGGGTGAAATCCCCATCTGGTGGTTTGCCGGACCGGGTGTTGGCACATGGTTAGACCCATTCCTGGGTGAGCTGACCAAAGCACAGGCATTGAATGGCTCTACTCAGCCAGAAATCCGCGAATGGAAAGCAAACATCATTACTAATTACTCCTTCAATGGAGGAAAGTTTGATGGTTTCGGAGTTGGTGGTGCATACCGCTACGAGGACGCCCAAATCTATGGTTACGGCATCAGCGAAAACGAAGATGGCAGTACAAACGTGGATATCAGCCGTGGTTTTGCGGATGATGCGCGTAACACGATTGACCTCTGGGTGAGCTATCGTCGTCCGCTCACGGATAAGATTGATTGGAGAGTCCAGCTTAACATCTTCAACGCATTTGCAGATGATGAGCTCGTGCCTCTGCACCTGAATCCGGACGGAAGCTTCGGTAGAATGGGTATTCGCCCTGGCACCAGCTGGCAGATTACGAATACCTTCTCATTCTAATCTCGATACTTTTTTATCGATCCTTTAATAAAAAACTCCCCGTATTATGCGGGGAGTTTTTTTATCCACTCACTCAACCCCTGATCTTAATATCCCAAAAACCACCAATGATCCGCACATTATTCATCCTCCTTTTACTTTCCAAAACCGCATTAATGCTCATCGCAGAAGCATCCAAAATTAAAAACATTGTAGTTCTCCTGGCCGATGACCATGCCATAAAAGCCACAGGGGCTTATGGTAATGCTCAAATCCGCACGCCCCATATCGATCGCCTGGCCGCCAGCGGAGTTACCTTTACCAATTCCTATTGCAATGCCCCTATTTGCAGCGCATCGCGACAATCGCTATTAACCGCGAAGTATCCGCACGCAACGGGTGTCAACTTACTGTTCACGCCATTTCCCGACGAGGGAAACATTACCATCGCGGAACATCTGAGAGACCAGGGATACGCAACTGCACTCATCGGCAAGGACCATTGGAATAACTGGATGTGGGCCTCCCTTTATAAGGATGGTTTGCCGGATCATGGATTTGACCTCAAGATCACCAACGGCGAATACCGGCGCTATTACCAAACGCTCGAACATCCGGAAATCAAAGTCGAAACTTATAATCGGCAAGAGGCCCTAAAAGATGATGCGGAACGTATCAACTGGCGGGTACTGCCCCACCCGGTCACCGATGCACAAAGCCGCGGAGTCTATTTTGTAAATCAGGCCATCGATTTTATGGATCAAAACCAGGACAAACCTTTCTTTCTGTGGTTATCCTTTTATGACCCGCACGCCCCCTTTCATTTCCCGCTCGAATTTGCCGGTAAGTATAAAGGTGAAGATATGACCCTACCCCCAACAAGCCCCGAGGACGATCGCTGGGTGCCGGAACGATTTCGTGATCTTACTGAAGAACAACGAAAAGGCGTAAAGGCAGCATATTACACCTCCACCGAATACATGGATAAAAACATCGGGCTGTTACTCGATGCCCTGGACGAGCGCAATCTCTCGGAAAATACCCTGGTTATTTATTTAAGCGATAACGGCTACCTTCTGAATGAACATAAACGGTTTGAAAAACATACCATGTGGGAAGAAGCGATCCAGCAACCTATGATTATCCGTGTAGGGCAATCCTACCGGGAAAACGCACGCGAGGATGCACTCATCGAGTATATTGATGTCGTTCCCACACTCTTGGATATCATGGATTTGCCACCCATGCAAGAAGCCCAGGGCCGAAGCTTCCGCAAGGTGTTTGAGGGTAAGCAGGACGAATTTCGCAAATATGCAATGAGCACCTACCTGGAAGATAACCTCACCATGGTCACCGATGGGCGCTGGAAATACGTCTACACCACCGGGAGTCGCGATCTGGGCATCGGCTATCGGACCGGATTGGGACCCACGGGAATCGTTCATCGGCTTTATGACCTCAGGAATGACCCAAATGAGCTAAAAAGCGTAGCAGCAGATCATCCCGAGCGCGTCGAAAAAATGCAGAAAGTAATGCTGGAGCGCTTTATGCAAACCCATCCCGACGCTGAGGACTGCCCCGATACCTTAACACTCGTCGGCAAATTAGCCTGGTTTTGCGAACCGCGCGACATCGGGGTAGATCAAACGCTGTATGATGATCCGGTTCGCGTCTTTAACGCCGCATTTTAGTCGATTTTGGGGGTATATTGGTATATCATTCGTCTCCCATATTGTAGACATATGTTGAATCTGATTTAGTATTTCTAAACCATACATACTGGAGATTAAATTCTCGGCTTCTTACACCGGATGATGGCTTTACCCCTTAAAAAATTATTATCACTATGGAATAGAGGAATAGGGATCCTGTTCTTGTTTTCCTTTTTGCTACTGGATGCTCGTTTCAGCAATTTTACATCGCAGGCGGGCATCGGCCATACCCAGTTCTCATCCAACTTTGAGCCCACCGTAGAGCTCCAAATCCTAACCGGAGGGGCTGCCGCCGGAGACTTTGATGGCGATGGCTGGGTTGATTTATTTGTTACGCGCCTGGATGGGCGCGACATTCTGTATCGAAACCGGGGAGCAAGCCGGGCGGAAGGCGAGCCCTGGTTTGAAAATGTTACTGAACAAGCGGGCATCCATACAATCGACCGCACGAACGGCGCAGCCTGGGGAGATATCGATAATGACGGTGATCTCGACCTTTATGTCAGCACAATTCAATCCAGTCGCTACTACCTCTATATCAATCAGGGTGACGGAACTTTTACTGAAGAAGCGATTGCCAGAGGCGCTGCGTTACAAAGTAGCCTCGGTCACCGGGGGTTCAGCATCGCTTTTGGAGATTATGATCGAGATGGATGGCTGGACATTCACACCTGTGAATGGGGTATAGACTCAACCCACCCATCCATTGATCAACACGTGGTTTTACTCAGAAACCAGGGCACCCTGAATCCCGGATATTTTGTCAATACCACCGAATTCAGTAATGCCGATGCAGGTCCGGATCGTGTAAAATTTTCCTTCACTTCAACTTTCTCGGATCTGGATGATGATCAATGGCCGGACCTACTCGTAGCTGCTGACTTCACCACATCTGAGGTCTTCTGGAATAACGGAGATGGTACATTTACGGAAGGTGCCAAAGCCGCCGGACTCAGCAAAGGAGTCAATGAGATGGGCTCCGCAGTTGGGGATTATAATCTGGATGGGCGTTTGGACTGGTTTGTAACATCCACGGCGACGGATAACCGACTCTATGAAAACCTCGGGAACCGGCAGTTTGCCGAACGGGCCGCTGAACTCGGTGTCGATGATGGCGGTTGGGGCTGGGGAACTGAAATGTTTGATTATGACAATGACGGTGACCTCGACATTATCATGACCAATGGATGGCACCAGGTGGAAGCCCCCGAAACCCAGGACACATTTATCGACCCCATCTACTTTTGGGAGAATGAGGGAGGCACCTTTACGCAGTTATCTTCATTTGCATCCGGATTGCGGGATACAGGCGAAGGTAAAGGCCTGCTAACCTTTGACTTTGATCGCGATGGGGACCTGGACGTTTATATTGTGAACAATGGGGGACCCTCCGTTCTCTATCGTAATAGCACTGAGAACAGCAATCATTGGCTACAGATAAAGTTGAATGGGACGGTGTCGAACCGCCACGGAATCGGTTCCAAGGTGACTCTAACCACCACTGAAGGCAGTCAAGCCCGTGTTTATGAACTATCCGGGGACAGTCAGTTCCTGGGGCAAAGCGAAAGCATCATCCATGCAGGACTCGGTAGTCATGGAGTTGCAATCGCCTCGATTGAAATCCGTTGGCCCAGTGGGATCGTGCAAACGCTGCAAAACATCACGCCTAATCAGCGCATTGAAGTCACCGAAAACGGCACCAGCCCTTATAGCCCTCCCGTGTTCTCAAATATCAGTGCATCACAGATGTTTGATAAAGATACAACAGTTACGATATCTGCACCCGCCACAGGAACCCCAACCCCGCTATACACCTGGTACAAAGATGGAGTTGTTATGCCTGAAGCACAAGGCAGCGAATTTACAATACCGCATATAAAACCACACAATACCGGTAACTATATAGTCATCGCCAGTAATCCCGGCGGGAGTGTGCAGAGCACGCCCATCCAGGTAGGTATACGTGCGGATATCGACTCCAAATCAATCGCCCAATGGTGGAATGAAGCCCTGCTGGATGCCATTCGGCTTGATTTCCCTGACCCCACCCTGCATGGGCGCAACCTTTATCACCTTTCATCAGCCATGTGGGACGCTTATTGGGCCTACGAACCCAATGCCTGGCAAACCGTCACGCCCGCCTTTCAGCAGGAAATCCTGAGCACAGCCGACTGGGGGAATGACCGCATCGAAGCCCAAAAAGAAGCGATCAGCTATGCCGCCTATCGCTTAATAAAACATCGCTTTACAAACAGCAGCGGAGCCGTTGAGACCCTTCAGAGCATCAACTGGCTAATGGCTCAGCTAGGGTATGATACGTCCATCACCGAAATAAACGGCACGACACCGGCAATCGTGGGCAACCGTATTGCTGCAGCTGTCATTGCAGCCACCTTAAACGATGGAGCGAATGAGGCGAATGGGTATGCCGATAATACCAACTATGTTTCCGTGAATGAGCCGATGGTCGTCGCAACCCCCGGTGCAATTATGACAGACCCCAACCGCTGGCAGCCTCTTTCTCTGAGCTTCTCGATCACCCAAAACGGAATCATCGAAGGAGCAAATACCCAGGAATTTATTGGTGAAAACGCCCGCTTGACCATCCCGTTCGCTCTGGAAAAGCCTACGCCCAGCACCATCGCACTCGATCCCGGGCCGCACCCCATGCTCGGTGGCGTGGGACATGAGCAGCTCGTCAATGAAGTTGTACAACTCATCGAATTTTCGGCACAGCTCGACCCCAGAGATGGCTTAGAGATCGATATCTCACCGGGAACTTCAATGAATAACCCGCTCGGTACCAATGACGGAACCGGCTATCCTGTCAATCCCGCAACAGGAGCACCTTATGCCCCCAATATAGTCCTGAGAGCCGATTACGCACGAATCATGGCCGAATTTTGGGCAGATGGGCCTGACTCGGAGACTCCCCCGGGTCACTGGAATGTTTTGTTCAACGAAATCCAGGAACATCCGGACTTCCAGCGCCTATACAGGGGCCAGGGCACACCGCTTGACCCTCTGCGATGGGATATTGTGGGTTACCTTGCTTTAAATGGTGCGATGCACGATGCCGCCTGTGCCGCCTGGACGGTCAAACGACAGTATGATAGCTCGCGACCAATATCGCTTATTCGCTACATGGGTGGGCTCGGGCAATCCACCAATTCTACGGGTCCCAGCTATCATGAGATGGGATTACCACTCATTCCAGAGCTTATTGAAGTAGCAACTGCTGAAAGCCTCGGGGCAGGGGGTAAGCATGCAAGCGCGCTCTTGTTTACCAGTTCCCAGGACGGCAATCATGTCGGTAAGATCGTAATCCGCACCTGGACAGGGAATCCGCTGAACCCCAAGAGTGATCTGGGCGGAGTGAATTGGATATTTGCAGATGAGTGGAATCCCTACCAAAAAGACACCTTTGTGACGCCTGCATTCCCAGGTTACATTTCCGGCCACAGCACCTTCAGCCGTGCCGGTGCTGAAGTGATGAATCTCCTGACTGGGAGTGCCTATTTCCCCGGAGGCTTGGGTATTTACCACTTTCCGGCTAATAGTTTCCTCAAATTCGAAATCGGCCCGGAGCGCGATTTCACACTCCAATGGGCCACTTATTATGATGCTGCCGACCAGGCAGGTCTATCCCGTATATACGGAGGCATCCATATCGCAGCAGATGATGTGGTTGGCCGCATATTGGGTTCGCAGGTGGGGATAGATGCCTTCAATAAGGCAGCGGCCATGTATGGGCAGTAAAATTTATTCCCACTGGATCGGATTACTCGCGAGCACTTCACTCCAGGGCAAAATCCGATTCTCAGTTTCCCAGTCTCTGTAGATCGCTTTCATATCCTTCAATTGATCGGAATGTGAGGCACTCAAATCGTTGGATTCAGCGCGATCCTGATCGAGCCGATAAAGCTCCCAGGGCTGCTCATTACGTGCTACCAGTTTCCAGCCATCTGCGATATAACCGCGATTACCGGTATGCTCAAAGAATAGCGGGCGATCGCGTGGTGAAGCTTTCCCCTGTAAGGCTTGAACAAGACTGATTCCCTGGTAAGGCTTGATCTTATATCCATTAAACTTGTTGGGATACTCGACGCCCGCAAGTTCACAAATGGTCGGCATCAAGTCTGTTATGTGACCCACCTGACGAACGATCTGCCCAGCTTTGAATTCGCGGGGATACCACGCAATAAACGGGGTCGCAATCCCGCCCTCATGGATCATACCCTTATTACCACTGAATGGAGTATTACTGACACTGGCCCAATCCCGACCATAGCCTGTAAATGAGTCAGGAGTGCCCGGCAGTGCTTCGGGATCAAAACGATCGTCAATAAATTTGCCGAGCGAAAGATTCCCGGCAGTTGCAGCCCCATTATCGGACAGGAAGAATATCACCGTGTTATCGGAGTGCCCCTCCGCTTCAAGCGTTTCCAACAAACGGCCTACATTTTGATCCACCCGATCGATCATTGCGGCATAAACTTCCATCAACCGGCTTTCACGAGCACGCTCAGCGTCTGTAAGATCTTCCCATTCTCGCAGTCGAGGGTCCTTAATAGGCAACTTTGAATCTTCAGGGATTAGGCCCTGCTTCTTCAGTTTTTGGAAACGGGCATACCTTATGGAATCCCACCCTGCATCATACATGCCTTCATATTTCTGAATATCCTCTGGCAAAGCGTGCATTGGCCAATGAGGGGCGGTGTAAGCCAGGTAAAGAAAAAAGGGATTATCTACGCTGTGTTCCTGAATAAAACGGATGGCCTCATCTGTATAAATATCGGTCGCATAACCTTTCGGGGCCCGGTCATTGATGATTTCATCACCCTCCACTAGATGGACTTCCTTGTCCAGAGGCCAATCAGCTGATCGATAAGGCTCAAAATCAAAAAAACTCCCTGCCCCATGAATAAAGGCGAAGCTGCGATCAAAACCCCGGTCCACCGGCCACTTGCCGCGTTGGGTGCCCACATGCCATTTACCCGAAATATAGGTTGAATACTCCTCATTCCCCAACACCTCCGCAAGCGTCACGGTCTCCCGGTTCAGGTAACCCTGATATTCGGGTATCGGGTAGTAGGTATCGGTCATACTGCCCATACCGGCCTGATGAGGATAAACCCCTGTTAAAAAGGCTGCACGTGAGGGGCAGCATTTCGCCGCATTATAAAATTGACTGAAGCGCACGCCTTCGCTGGCAAGCCTGTCTAAAACGGGGGTCTTAATCTCCGCACCATAGCAACCAATATCCGAATAACCCATATCATCCACGAGTATGATAATGACATTGGGCGGCTCTGAACTCAGTCTGAATAAGCCTATTATCCAAAAGGTAAGAATGCATTGCAAAACATGTTGTGCTCTTATTCTATTCGCCATTTAACTAAGAAGTCGAAGTATCCCCTGGCACCCCCCAATATTCTAACACCCTAAATCCATTTTTCTTTTGGTGGTTAACGCCCTAATATGCGTCACAAGAGGTGACACTACGAATACCCAAAGCTATGATCAAAAAATGGTTGCTGACTCTACTACTGAGTGGATTGGCTGCGCACGCAGTTCCCGATTCCATCACGCCTTCCCCGCGGGTTGATAATTTTAACTGGATGTCTATCGATGAATGGTACCGTTTGCACGCGGATGATGTAGAATTGGCTATCAAAGGTGAGGCAGAAATCGTATTTATCGGAGACTCCATAACCCAGGGCTGGGCAGGAAACGGGTTGGCATTTTGGGATAAGTATTTTGCACCCAAGGGGGCAGTCAATTTCGGCATCGGGGGAGATACGACCGAGCACTTGCTCTGGCGGCTTAAGTATGGCGCAAAGTCAAATCTGGACCCCAAGGCAGTCGTATTACTCATTGGTACGAATAATTTCGCTTTCACTGAGGATGATCCCGAAACCATCGCATCTGGTGTCATTGCCGTAGTCGATGAGCTCACCGCTGCATTCCCCAATGCAAAGCTGCTGCTCATGGGCGTGTTTCCGCGTGGAGAAGAGCGCAACCACCCGCACCGGGCTAATATCGACCGATTGAATGCAGTGATTTCAAATTTGGGGGTACGAAAGCATATCACTTACTTAAACATCAATGATCACCTGCTTGAGCCTGACGGCACCCTCTCCAAGGATGTGATGTATGATTTCCTCCACCTTACCGAAAAAGGCTACGAAATTTGGGCCGAGGCCATCAACGACTGGCTAGAGAAACTTTAAAACAACTGACTATGGAAACTACACTATGGAAAAGCTGTGCATGGACGGCATTGACGGCATCTATTCTTTTAACGATAGGCTGCGGAGGCGGGGGCAGCCCGGCACCCCAAATGCCGGATCCCTTCATGGAAGCAGGAGTCGAGCATGATGACTGGAACGTCTATCTGGGAGATTCCGGCTCCAGCCAGTATTCCACTCTGGATCAGATTAATAAAGAAAACGTTGGCCAATTGGAACTCGCATGGATGACCAGCACCGGCGATAGTGATAGCCGCTCACAAATCCAGTGTAACCCGATCATCGTGGACGGCGTGGTATATGCGGTTAGTCCCATGATCAAAGCGATCGCCATGGATGCCAAAACCGGAGAAATGCTCTGGCAGTTTGACCCCTTTGAAGGCGGATTTGCACAAGGGGTAACTCGCGGAGTGACTTATTGGGAAGATGGGGATGACAAACGCATTCTCTACAGTGCAGGATCCTACATCTATGCACTCAATGCCAAAACCGGAGAGCTGATCCCCGAGTTTGATGACGACGGCAAAGTCAGCCTTCACGATGGGCTCGACCGGGACGTCACCAATCAGGATATCGTCTCCACGACTCCCGGCATCGTTTACAAAGATTTACTCATTATGGGCACCCGGGTTTCCGAGGGATACAACGGTGCGCCCGGTCACATCCGAGCCTATCATATCCCTACGGGGGAGCGTGCATGGATCTTTCATACCATTCCTCTACCCGGTCAGTTTGGCTACGATACCTGGCCTGAAGGAGCGCACGAATACGTAGGAGGCGCCAATTCATGGGCAGGCATGGCACTGGATGAGGAGCGTGGGATCGTCTACATACCCACGGGTTCGCCCTCCTTTGACTTTTACGGCGGCAATCGCATCGGCGATAACCTGTTCGGAAATACGCTCATTGCCCTGAACGCCGAAACAGGGGAGCGTATCTGGCACTTCCAGATCGTTAAGCACGATCTATGGGACCGCGACATACCGCAACCTCCGACATTACTTACGGTTAATCAAAATGGCCAGCTCATCGATGCCGTCGCCCAGCTTACCAAGCACGGTATGGTATTTCTGTTTAATCGCGAGACGGGCGAGCCGCTCTTCCCCATAGAGTATCGCCAGGTGCCGGCCAGCACTCTTCGCGGAGAAGTAGCTGCAGAGACTCAACCCTATGTAACCAAACCTGCGCCGCTCGTAAGGCAGATTTTCTCACTGCGGGAGGTGACCGACCGCACACCCGAAGCACGCGAATACATCATGCAAATGCTCGAAGGCACCAACTACGGCAATACCTTTACCCCTCCGAGCCTGGATGGCACCATCATTTTTCCGGGCTTTGACGGCGGTGCCGAATGGGGGGGCTCAGCCGTAGATCCCACGCGCGGTGTGCTCTATGTAAACGTCACCGAAATGGCGTGGCTTCACCAGATGGTTGAAATCGACAATACTGCAGAAGGCGCAACACCCGGACGCCTCAACTACATGAAGTATTGTGCAGCCTGCCACAAGAGTGACCTCACCGGCGAGCAACACCTGTATCCTACGCTCGTAAATATAGGAGACCGTCTCGAACGTGAGGAGGTGCTGGAATTTATCGTAAATGGCCGGGGACGTATGCCGGGCTACAAATTCCTTACACAAGAGGAGCAGGACAGCCTCATCGCATACCTTTATGGAGAGGAAAAACCCGTTGAAGAACCAGCAGCTGAAGTTGCCGAAGAGCCCAAGGAGGCAACTGTAGAATTCAGGCATACGGGCTACAACCGCCTGTTCGATGAGGATGGCTTCCCCGGCATCAAACCACCCTGGGGCAAACTCCATGCGATCGACATGAGCAGTGGCGAATACCTCTGGACGGTCCTGCTCGGTGAGCATAAAGAGTTGGTTGAACAAGGCTATCCCCCCACAGGTGCTGAAAATTACGGCGGACCCGTCGTTACTGCGGGGGGCTTGATCTTTATCGCAGGCACTCCGGATGAAAAGATTCGGGCATTCGATAAGGATACGGGTGAGCTGCTTTGGGAATACCAGATGCCGTTCGCAGGGTATGCGACCCCTGCAACCTATATGGTCGACGGCAAGCAGTATGTGGTTATTGCTGCGGGTGGTGGAAAGATCGGCACCCCATCCGGAGATGCTTATATGGCTTTCGCGCTCCCTGAATGATTCTAAAAACAGCCATGAAATCCACTATCATTCAAACGCTTATACTACTCTGCCTAACGGGAGCATTCAATTTATTGGCTAAGCGCGAACGACCCAATATCATATTCATCTTTACAGATGACCATGGGTCTCAGGCACTCAGTGCTTACAACGATACCCGCATGCAAACCCCGGCCATTGACCGGTTGGCGGATGAGGGTATCCGCTTCGACCGTTGCTATGTTACCAACTCCATTTGCAATCCCAGTCGCGCCGTTATCCTCACGGGCAAATATAGCCACTTAAACGGCAATTTGACGAATGCGCATGTCTTTAATGGCGCCCAGCAAACCTTCCCCAAACTCTTGCAGAAAGAAGGCTACGAAACCGCAATTATCGGCAAGTGGCACCTGCGCTCCACGCCGACCGGATTTGACCATTACGATATTCTGGACGGACAGGGTCCTTACTATAACCCGCCCATGATCACCCGGGGTGACGATGGGCAACCCACCAAAATTCCCCACACCGGCTATACCACCGATATCATCGGTGAAAAAACGATCGAATGGATAAAATCTGAACGAGATCCATCCAAGCCATTCATGCTCATGACTCAACACAAAGCACCCCATGGGCAATGGCTTCCATCTCTTAAATACGTTAACTGGCTCGATGATGTGGAAATATGGGAGCCCCCGACACTCTTCGATGATTTCTCCGGGAGAACTCAAGCATCCGCAGCCAATGACATGTCCATAGCGAGAACATTTACGGACCGGCACTTAAAATTCGGACACCGCGAGAACATGAATGATGAGCAATGGCGGGTCTTTGAAGCCGCTTACAGAGATGAAAACGCGGACTTTTTCCGCTCCATGGCAGACATGAGCTATGAGGAAATCGTACGCTGGCGCTACCAGCGTTATGTAAAGGATTACCTGCGTTGTGTACGCAGTGTGGATGATAATGTAAAGGCACTCCTGGATTATCTCGATGAAAGCGGCCTTGCAGACAATACCGTCGTCATCTACTCATCGGATCAGGGCTGGTATCTCGGTGAACACGGAATGTATGACAAACGCTGGATGTATGAGGAATCTCTCGTCACGCCTTTATTGATACGGTGGCCAGGAGTAGTTGCACCCGGCAGCGTCAATGGCGATATCGTTTCAAATCTGGACTTTGCCCAAACCTTTCTCGACATCGCAGGGGCATCCCAGCCTGATGACATGCAAGGTGGCAGTCTTGTACCACTCCTACATGGTAAAACTCCTAAAAACTGGAGAACCCACTTTTATTACCACTACTACGAAAATCCCGGATCACATAATGTGGCCCGTCACTACGGGGTCACCAATGGTCGTTACAAGCTCATCCATTTTTACCAACTCGAGGGTAGACCGATCGATGACTGGGAGCTTTACGATTTGGTAAATGATCCCGATGAAATGGAATCCGTTTATGGGAACATAGAATATATGGATATCCAGGATGGTCTAAAAAAGCAGCTCATGCAATTGCGCAAAAAATACAAGGTTCCCGAAGTAGACACGTTTGTACCTGGGAGACGATAAAGCTTTATGAAAACTCTAATACTCTTGTCAGTTTTTCTCATAACAACCATCGCCTGGGCCTCTCAGGAAAGGCCAAATATTGTCTGGATCTCATGTGAGGACATGAGCCCCTACCTTGGATGCTACGGCGACCCCCACGCGAATACCCCGAATATCGATGCATTTGCCAAGGAAGCGATCCGCTTCACCAATGCATGGTCCACCAGCCCAATCTGTGCTCCCGCACGATCTACACTAATCACCGGCCGTTACTCTACTTCCCTGGGCACGATGAATTTGCGCGGTATTGTTCCGCAATCTCCCCAAGTGAAAACCCTCCCGGTGCTCATGCGTGAAGCCGGCTATTACACAACCAACAACCACAAGACCGACTATAACTTCAGCTTTCGGGGATTGTGGGATGAGAGCAGTACTACCGCGCATTGGAAAAACCGACCTAATCCCGACCAACCGTTTTTTCACGTCGTCAACTATCAGCAGACGCACGAAGGCCCCACCGGGCGTTTTCATGTAGATCCTGTTCGCCATGATCCGGCAGATGTCACCCTTCCTCCCTATTTTGTGGATACCCCCAATTTCCGCAAAATCATGGCAAGACACTACGATTTAATCCAAAACCTCGATAATTTCTTTGCCGAACAGCTTGCTGACCTCGAAAATGAAGGGCTCCTTGATGATACGATTATTTTCTTTTTCTCTGATCACGGCTCGGGTTTCCCGCGCTATAAACGCTGGCTCTACGAAACGGGTTTGAAAGTCCCGCTGCTGGTTCATATACCCGAGAAATTCAGCCACCTCACCCCGGAGTTTGCAATGGGCTCCGTGGATGATCGGCTCGTAGGCTTTGTAGACTATGCGAGCACTGTTCTCGATCTGGCAGGCATTACCATACCGGATAACATGGAAGGCCACTCATTCCTCGGTCCGGTCGCATCTCAAAATCCTAAAGGGCAGCCCTATCTGTTTGGCGCCCGTGATCGTGCGGATGATCTGGAAGATCTCTCCCGCGCAGTCCGCGACGACCGTTACATGTACATTCGCAATTTCATGCCGTTTCGCCCCTATATACGTGAGGCAATGATTTTTAGAGATACACGCAAAATCATCCTGCAGGATATGTATGCAGATCTGGAATCAGCGAACCCCAACCCCCACAACGTGGCTATGTTCACCCGCAAAGCTGTTGAGGAACTCTACGATCTCCAAAACGATCCAGATCAACTCAATAACCTGGTAGACGATCCTGAATATGCGGATATCAAAAAAAATCTCAAAGATGTGCTCTATGATTGGATACTGGAAACACGTGACACTGCATTTCTCCCGGAAGGGGAAATGATGCGACGCGGCATTCACGATTCCGTCTACGATATGGCGCAGGATCCCCTAAGATACGATCTACCTACGATACTTGAGGCTGCAGATTTGATCAGCATGCCCTCAACCAGTGTGACTGATCTGCAAAAGCTCAGCAATTCACCCGAGGTAGGCGTACGCTATTGGGCTGCTGTTGGTCTGCTTAATGACCCACAGCAGACGGCTGCTCATCGTGAACTCCTTAAAAAGCTGATGAACGACCGCAACGTCAACGTCCGCATCCCCGCCGCAGAAGCCGCTTTAGTATTGAAGCCCGACCATATGCCAGCGCTTGAGATTATTAATCAGGCGATTGCAGATCATATTGACACGGAGCCTGCGATTGCTATGCGTGCCGCCCGCGCACTGGCAGAAGCGGGTGAAGCGGCTAAACCTATGATACCGAAAGTCAGAAAACACCTGAAGCGAATCGAAGGACCAGTGTGGGACGGTTTCCGCAACTGGTATTATCAAATGTTTATCGGTATGGCACTCGATCAGGTCATGGTCAACTGCGGAGAACCTATCGAGCGAAATTACAGATAATTGCCCTATGAGAAAAAAGTGTCGGTTTCGGTACCTGATCTTTGGCATTATTTGTGGATTGCACTGTGCGGTTCATGCTGAAGATACTACGAATCGTCCGCCCAATCTTATAGTCATCATGGCCGATGATCTCGGCTACGGGGATCTAAGCTGCTACGGAAGTGAAGTCCACCATACGCCCAATCTTGATCGTATGGCGGACGAGGGCATCCGCTTCACAGATTTTTACGTAACATCACCCGTGTGCACACCCACCCGGGTAGCACTATTGACAGGGCGACATCCCGTAAGAGTCGGCTTTACAACCTTGCTTTGGCCTACCACCCCAGGCGGTTTACCCGAAACTGAAAACACTCTGCCCGAGCTGCTTAAGAAAAAAGGCTACACCACGGCACTGATTGGCAAATGGCACCTGGGCCACAGCGAACCGAAGTATTTACCGCTCAACCACGGCTTTGATCTGTTTTACGGCATGCCTTACCCGAATGATATGGGACCGAATCACCCCCAGACCGTCTGGCGCAAGGAAATATGGCCACCCATGCCCATGATGCGGGGTAATGAAATCGTCGAAGCACCCATCGACGTAAATCTCCTGGAACAGCAATACAATGCTGCAGCAGTCCAGTTCATCGCCGAAAACCACCATAAGCCCTTCTTTCTGTTCCTCTCTCACGCCATGCCCCATACGATCATTGGTGCTTCACCAGACTTTGTGGGCACCTCCAAAAACGGCCTTTTTGGAGACTCCGTGCAGGAACTCGACTGGAGTGTAGGTAACATTCTACGTACGCTACGTGCGTTTAGTCTTGAGGAGAATACGCTTATTTTTTTCACCTCAGATAACGGAGCAGTCACCCGGGCAGCATATCAAGATGAGGAAAAGGCACAAGCAATGTTCCCAGACCTGACATTTGGAACCAATGCTCCATTACGTGGGGGCAAGCAATCCACCTACGAAGGCGGCGTGCGCGTACCAGGGATCGCTTACTGGCCAGAAAACATAGAAGCTGGTCAAATTGTTACCGATCCAATCATTGTTTCTGATATCTTTCCGACATATCTGAAAGCTGCAGGGATATCAATTCCTCAACATAGAGAGTATGATGGCGTTGATATTTCCGGGCGCTTGTTTTCTGGTGAATCCCTTCCAGAACGTGCTCTCTATTTTGGCAAAAGCGAAATCACCGCTATGCGCGAAGGCAAATGGAAACTGGTTTTGCCAAATCAACCCCATTTTGTGAAATCGGACAGTGATGCTCCGATGTTATACAATTTATCTGAAGATATTAGTGAGCAAAATAACCTTGCAGACCAGTATCCAGACATCGTGGACGCCTTATTACAAAGGCTCAATAAAGCCCAGGCAGCATACGATGCTGATCCTATCTCGCGCTAAATTAAGAACCCGCGATTTCGACAATCAGAACGGCAAATTGCCCATTCATTAACTCAGGTTTCTGAACACTGAACCAGGGAACTTTCATCTCCCGGGTTTCTGGGTCGGAGTAAACCCCGTTCAAGGGGTCAAACCATTTATAAGTCACTGTTTTGCCAAGTATTGCGTGAAAATCACTATTGATAGCAATCATATCATCCGGCACATAAAGCAGATAAGTATCCTCATGATTGGTAAGCACATAGGACAGCCAGGCAAATTGAGCCGGTTCGAGCTCATGAAAGTTGTAATCACTAAAAAGCTGCGCCAAGTGTTTGTAGAGATCAAAGCGAGGCTGCTTATCTTCCGGCAGTGAAGATAGATCAGTAATCACATTATACCAAGAGCTGTTTTGCCAGTAGTAGGTTGAATACACACCCGCAAAAACACAGAGGTAATTACGTCTCAGGCACTCAATGGGATCAATATACGATCCATCAAAAACGCGGTAATCGGTGCGCTCGTAACCGCCATGCTCGATATTGAAAACCGGATGCCTCGGGTAGCGCTTCAGCGTATCCCACATGACGCTGTGAATATTGGGCCGCCAATCCTGCACGGATATGAAATCTACAGTCTCAGGATGGGTTGAGCAGTAGAGATAATCATGCACCGTCACCAGACGGCCATGCCCATCGAGTTTTCGCAATCTTTCCACCCGTCGCTTGATGTAACTCACATCATCCCGTCCGTAGGCCAAGGCCTCCTTGGAAACATCCCAGATGAGGTGCGGATACGCCTGGTAGCGCTTTACCACATAATCAAAGTAGCGGTTGTCTTCGTCAGAGTCCGGCTCGGGCCAGTTGACTTTCTTGTTCCATACATAAATCATCAGGTGTGCGATGATCCCCCGCTCCGCCAGATGCTCGATGACCCGGTCAAAACGCTGGAAAAACTCAACGTTCAGGGCGGAGTGATTCGGCTCCTCATTAGTTCCGAGGAATGGGAAGGTATTCGGTTTCGAAAAATCATGTTTCGGCAACATTTGCTCACTCTTACCCCACCTCACATCGTAGGCGTAGACATTCATGACCACCTGATTAAAGCCATTTGCCGCTACATGCCCCAATATCTCCCGGGTGCGCGGTATGTCATCCGCATTGTCATGATCCAGTGCAAACAGCCAGTCCAATTCAAATGCGAGCGCAAAGTAGGGAGTCCCGTCTGCATACATAAACTTCTGGCGATTTGCGGGATCCACCATCACCGGACCTTTTTGTTCAGGATTGCTGGATTTAACGACCTCAAACGTTTTGGATTTCCCCGATAGTTCAACGAGACTGGAGTAAGTAGTCATTTCCCATTTACCCACCTCCGGCGGTGAGAAACGGATCAACCATTGATTTCCCCCATTGTAGAAGCCAGGCACTCGCATGGATGCAACACTGTCAATATGTGAAAATACCGCGCCCATTTCTACTTCAAATGGGAAATCCTGGCTATGCTGTGCCTCAAACTCAAACTCGATGACTTCCCATTGTTCATAAGCTGCATGCACAGCTTGAGTTACGAAGAGGCTTACAAAAACAGTCAGTCCAATATTAAATGAAGTCAGTCTCATGAGGGGTATTGAAATTGGGTTAATAATTGAATATAGCTGAACGTAAGACGTATGCCAAACCGCTTCCCACTAATCCCAATTGATACGCTCTTTCACAATACCACTTGAAAGCTATCCATTCAGGCATATACACTAAACCTCATGAGAAATCTGCTTTACTGCCTAACCCTTTCGATATGCTGCCTTGCTCCAAATGCGATCGCCAAACCTAATGTATTGCTCATCTGTGTGGATGATTTAAGGCCTGAGTTAAGGTCCTTCGGGGTCGATTATATTCACTCTCCCCATATTGACAGCCTTGCGGATCAGGGTCGCGCATTTCACCGCCATTATGTACAAGCGCCTACCTGCGGAGCTTCACGATACGCCTTACTCACCGGCAACTATGGACCGGCAGATAATAGGGCTATTTTCAAAAGGGCTGAGCTATTGGCAGAGAATCCTCAGAGTGTAACTCCCAGTATGCCGGCATGGTTCCGGCAACACGGCTATACAACGGTATCCGTAGGCAAAGTTTCTCATCACCCGGGAGGCCTCGGCGGGGATGACTGGGACGATATTTCCATCCTCGAAATGCCGCATTCCTGGGATCGTACCCTCATGCCGAGCGGTGCCTGGCAGCACCCACGCGGCGCGATGCACGGTCTCGCGCATGGTGAGATCCGGGTGGTGCGATCCGAAATGGATGTCTATCAGGACGTCCAAGGGCCTGATACGATCTACCCAGACGGATTAATTACTAAAGAAGCGCTTAATCAACTGGAAATACTCGCCCAAGACAACCAGCCCTTCTTCCTCGCAGTGGGCATTATAAGGCCTCACCTACCTTTTGGTGCTCCCACAAAATACCTCGAGTACTACAACGATGTAGAGCTGCCCCCCACCCCACATCCCGAAAAGCCCGAAGGTCTGAGCACCTGGCACGAATCAGGGGAGTTCTTTCACTACAATCGCTGGGATAAGGATCCGCGGAGTGATCAAGCGTTCGCTCATGAAGTTCGCAAATACTATGCCGCCAGCGTTACCTATGCGGATTCATTAATTGGCGATGTCCTTCATAAGCTCGACAGCCTGAACCTTCGCGAAAATACCATCATAGTGCTGTGGGGAGATCATGGCTGGCACCTCGGTGAGCACGCCATCTGGGGCAAGCACGCCCTGTTTGAAGAATCTTTGCGATCCCCGCTCATCATTGCGTACCCTGAGCTTTCCCAGAAGGGCAAAAGCACAAACGCTCTTGCCGAAAGTATCGACATTTTCCCCACGCTTACCGAACTTGCAGGTATTGCCACACCCGAATTCACTCAGGGTAAATCTTTAACGCCCATCCTGAAAGACCCACGACTTAGTGGGGATCCCGTAGTCGGTTACTTCCGGGGGGATCGATATACCCTCCGTACGGATCGTTATCGCCTGATCACCCACCCAGACGGTCAGGCAGAGCTCTATGACCATGATTCGCCCGAAGGGGAAACTGTGAATCTTGCAGAGAATAATCCTGAATTGGTCAATAAGCTAAAAGCCAAGCTCAAAAACCAATTCAAGAAATAAGAGGCTAATTAACTCTATTTTAGCCCCGTTCAATAAAAACCGAATCAATCTTACCGACTATAGCTCTTTGATTTTAATATTCCGAAAAGAGACGTTGTGGCCGTGATCCTGGAAACCAATATGGCCCGTGCGGGGTAGTTCAGCGAGTGGCTTCTCGAACTTATTCTTGGTCCCGTCCGGATTCATTTCTGCAGTATCCCACTTAGAAATGTCGATCTCATTGATCTTTGTGCCGTTCATCCATACATGTATTTCCGGACCCTTTACTTTTAAGCGCATGGTGTTCCATTCTCCCGGACCCTTGTAAGTATTTTTAGAAGCCTCCTGTGCATCGTAAAGCGCTCCCAATTTATACTTCTCAAGTTTTTCATCCGGATGAGTATCCAATAATTGGATTTCAAAGCCTCCCTGCACGGGATCGTTTGGATCCGTACGAAAGAAGAGACCGCTGTTGCAATTGCGTGTTAGCTTAAATTCAAGTTTCAGATCAAAGTCCGCATACTCTTTTTCTGTCCAGACATATCCATATTCAAAGACCCGCTGCAATTCCTGATCCTCAGCATTCACTCTCCAGGGTATTTGCGGTTCAGCGGGTGTAACGAACCAGCCGGACATGGACTTGCCATCGAATATAGATTTGTAACCGCCCTCGTTTCCATGATCTGCAGCGTTTGCCTTCACGCCAATTAAAAGAAGGCACAAAATATAGGGGCTATAATTTTTAATTTTCATATTTGTTAGGTATCGATGTTTAACTTATGGGAATGTAACTGTCTCATAAGCCCAACCAAAATTAGCTCAATTTCAACCCAAAGCCCAATTAATCCAATCGCTTCCTCGCGTAATTAGACTATCACTGGAAACTATTTACAGTTTAGACGAGGATATCGGTGAGATCCACATCAGGATCAGAACCAACCAGTATGTAGTGTTTGCCGTTGGTAACCCACCCTTTGGTTTGGCGCCCATATAGCGTTTGCAACGATGCATATTGGGTATCCAGAAATTCCGCATCCTCAGTAGGCTGCACCTCCTTGATAAATAGGTGAACAATTCGGCCGTTGCCTTCATTCGAATGAAAACAAATGAGAGAAATGGATTGGTCTTGCCACTTAAAGGATTTGCAGCCGAGCGTATCCAAAGCTTCCAGCCCATCCGGCAGTGTGGCAAACGAAAGCTGATTGGCTTCCTTAAGCCATTGACGGATCTCGTTATGCCCTTCTGACAGGAAGTCCAGGCTGATAATGGTAGTATCCACAAATTCTGCCATGGCGATACGGAAATCATCATGTTTCTCGATACTCGATAATGAGGCATGATAACCCAATATCTGGTTATTGATGATCGTATCCTTAAAAGCGAAAACGGTGGTGATTAACAAACAAGCGGCTATGGCCCCCCATTGCAGGGTGCTACGGAAAAATGGCGAAATCAACTTCCGTTTCTCCTCAGCCGCGTCCTGATACTGGAGCAACTTCCCCAGCAACTCTTCAGGCGGTTTCTGCGCATGGAGTGTCTCGCGTATGGCATTGTCCATTTCAAGCTGTTCAGTAAACCACCGAAGTAGTTCCGGGTCTTTTTCCGCTTCCTCGATTGCTAGATTCATGAGCGGATCGTCCTCATGGTTCTCCGGATGAAATGCGCTTAATGTTTCTTTAATATTCATGATGCAATTTTCAATTTTGTACTACGTATGCAGTCTTAAGGCTCGGTGTAAGCTTTTTGTGCAATTTGGTTTTTGCGCGATAGAGACGTGACATTACCGTGCCAATGGGCAGATCCAGCATTCGGGCGATTTCCTTGTAGCTGTAGTTTTCGATATAGAATAAAGTGATGACTACGCGCAGAGGTTCATCCAACTGACGGATGCAGTCTGTGAGCGCTGCATAATCAATCGTGTATTCGGGCTGTTCTTCGGAATAGTCCCTTGTTGAGTCATTTTCATCAAATTCTACGGTGGGAAACTTAACGATACGACGGTGTTGATCGATAAATTTGCGATACAGGGTCGAGTAAAGCCAACTGCGTGCTTTTTCTTCTTTCTTAAGAGTATGGATATTCAACGCGAGTCGGTAAAAAGTATGTTGGGTAAGGTCTTCTGCGTCGGCTTGATTACCGCATAAATGGTAGGCAAATGCATACAATTTTTGATAGTAAGCCTTAGCCGTTTTTTCAAAATTAAGCATGTTTATAGATAGTGTTCTAAAGGATCAGGACGAATGAAATGAGAGTTTATTCCCATATTAAAAAAATAAAAAAATTCCGGGAATAAAAGAGCGGACAGGTCGTCTGGACAGGTGCATATCACGAGTCTCTGTGGCTCCAATCTTAACCTTTAACAATCACATTAATAGATATGAGCACATTAAATCTTCACGTAAAATCCCTGCTGTTTTTGGGGTGTCTGCTGACTGCGCTGAGCACCCAGGCAGCAGTATTAAGAATAACCATCGAGAGCACAGCTCCGCTGAATGGAACCACGCTTACACCCTTTTGGTTTGGGCTTCACGACGGAAATTTTGATCTATTCGATACCGGTGTCGCCGCCAGCACCGAATTGGAACGCATTGCCGAAGATGGCAATATCGCACCTCTGCGTACATTGTTCGCAGCGCAGGTACCCGGAGGTATGGATGTAGTTATCACGGGACCTGCAAACCCCAATGGCCCACCATTAGTTTTCCCACAAACTCAGGGACAATTAAGTTTTAATTTTGATGAAACCAGCACTCAACAGCGCTACTGGAGCTTCGCCTCAATGATATTACCCAGTAACGATGCTTTTATTGGAAATGACGACCCCCGGGCATACCCTTTGTTCGACGCTGATGGCAATTTTATTGTGCGCGATTTCATAGTCACAGGGGATCGTGTGTATGATGCAGGCACGGAGATCAATGATGAGGCCGCAGCGAATGTACCCTTACTGGGCCAAACCGTAGCAAATAGCGGTACAACTGAAAATGGTGTGGTAGCAGATCACCCGGGATTTGCTCCGAATGGTGCTATTCTTGGAAGTTTCCCCCAGGCAAATTTCAATAACGCCGGTTACCCGGTAGTACGTATCATAGTCGAGATGTTACCTGTGGATAACCGTGTCGTGGAAGTGGAAATCACAAACCTCGCACCCGCCATGGGAAGTTTGCTAACTCCGTTCTGGACGGCCTTTCACGATGGCACAGTAGACTTTGTAAATGCCGGTGAGGCAGCCAGTGCTCCTGTCGAGGCGATTGCTGAAGACGGTAATATAGCACCCATGCGCGATTGGTTTGCCGGTGCATTCCCGAATGGGCTCGATGGGGTATTGACCGGACCTGCCAACCCCAATGGGCCTCCTTTGTTTTTCCAGGGACAAAGCAACAGCTTATTCCTACAACTCGATGCGAATAATCCGGCACACAGCTATTTTTCATACATGTCGATGATATTGCCGAGTAATGATGCATTCATTGCCAATGACAATGGCATGGCATATCGTATCTTTGAAAATGCTCAGTTTCAGGCCACCGAGATCACAATCCCAGGATCAAAGGTTTATGACGCAGGCACTGAAGTGAATGATGAAGCTCCCCAAAATGTGCCGGTACTCGGGCAGGCAACACCCAATACGGGAGTTACGGAGGGTGGTGTGGTATCGGTTCATCCCGGATTTAATGCGGGGGGTGCAGTACTCGGGCAGTTTCCATTCGCTGATTTCACCACTGAGGGCTATTATGTCGCCCGAATCGCACTCTATGAACGTTTTAATCCTTGGTCCGGAATCCCACTTAATCCAGATGGGTATAGAGGATCACCGGTATTCGGTATTGCAGATGACAGTGGGTATCCCTGGATCAATCACACCGAGCACGGTATGATATATTTCCCACGCGGAGGATCATCGGAAGGATTTCGGATATTCAATGAGGGGCTCGGGTTTGTTTTCACCTCAGCAATCCATTATCCGCTCATTTTCCGGGAGAGTGATCAGATTTGGTATCGCTATATAGAAGGCACCCGAAACCCGCGACAATTTGAGAATTTATCGACGAATGAGATTATAGAAATCGAGTAAAAGTATCTTAGAGATTACCTGTAAAGACGCCCATGCAAGTGGGCGTCTATTCTTATAACTTAACCCAACAAAAATACTGCTGCACTTACTTAACGATTACGACATCAACAATGGTAAAAAGCCCCGCATGGACCGGAACCGAAAAGCTGTTGTCCTTAATCAGGAAAGGATCGCCGGTTAAAAGATCTTTTGCAGTGAACTGACCGGACATTTGGATTTTAACTTCGATGAGATGGTCTTGAGGATCCAGCCATCCCGGATCGACCAGATAGAGGCGGTAATGACCTGCTCCAATCCGATGGGTATTCATAAACACCGCCTGATCAGGATTAAGTTGCCTGAAGGGCAGTCTTTCGGCTGCCTCTTTAAATTCCATGAGGAGTTGTTCAGCAGCTGCTGACCCAGTTAACCGCGGCCCTTCCTCCTTCCAAATTGAGATTCCATCGGTGTGCCACCATTCAGATACCCCCTCTACGTTTTCCAATACTGTTTGGGAAGGAACAAATGCGACGAGACCATAAGGTGTGGGAGGAACCTGGTATCCAAACTGTCTCTCCTTGTTAAAGAGCACACGGGTGAGCGCATGCTCTGGAGTTGTCGTCATTCCCCAGAGGTTACCATTGTGCGGAAGGACTGCCTGTTGCAACTCCTCGCTGCCTACCCAGAGCTCAGGAGCATGTCCATTATGGGCATCTCGCAAGAAAAGTTCAGAAGGTTTGTGAACCACGATTCCGATGGGCGAATAACCCAAGATATCCTCAGGCGCCGGCGAGCGCACCAAACCCTTGCCCAACAGATGGAAAAACAGTTGCGTGGACTCCTGACCAATGGAAGTAAATTCATAAGAATCCCCAACAGGTAAGACTTCCCGGATACGGGTATTCACCCAGGTCATCCCCAAAGTAGTATGCGAGACCAGAAGCCTGAGGTATGGATGACCGACCTTAATATTCTCCCATTGGTGGAATCGGTTGAACGAAAAGATATCCGCATGGGTGGATACTTCATTATTCTGAATCAATCCTGCTTGCCAGAGACCTCCACGGCCCATCAGATTGAGTTCAGGGGTACGGGAGTTGGAATCCTCGGTAGAGGCCATTGCTACGGTATGCCTGCCGCCCTCAAAGAGGGATTCGTACACCCAGGGATCAGCAGGTGAAGTTAGCCACCAGAGTCCCTTGTTTTTGGTACCGCACACTTTGGCACCGTATTGCACGCACAAATCAGCCAACCCTTGGAAGTAATGACGAAAATAGCGGGGGATCGCATCAAGCCGCTCATCCTCATTCGTTATGAACCCCAAGCAATATTCTGGAGCTGCCTGTAGAATCTTTTCAGCGGTTTCCAGAGTGATCGCAGGCATGCAGGAATGCCCAACAACGAACTTGGTTGGAATCTCATTTTCTTGAACCCAGCGGGCCTTCTCTATGATTTCATCGACTGTTTGTGTGCCTCGAAGGGAATCCGTATTGAAACGCCAGGGAAACCAGGGCTGTCCATTTTCATCAAGTACAGGTTCTTCCTCCATGACTTTTAAGCTCTTCGTCAAACGTAAATTCGGATAAGGAAATTCCTCACTAAACCAATCAAGCTGCCTGCGATATTGTGCATATCCCTCAGGATTAGTTTCGATCGAACGATAACCCAGCGTGATATCGTATATTGGCACGGAAACCTTCTCGGGTTTTATTTGCATGACCCGATGCAACAAACTCTCTGATTGCTCTTTTATCTCCTGGATACGCCCCCTGAATTCCAAACCATCCACAGCATCCTCCCAATGTCTGTTAAACGGCATGCGATACAGTGTGTTGTCACCGTTCGGATTGGATGCGAGCAGAATATCACCTTCATTGATCTCAAAATCCGCAAAGGCTACTTTCCCATTCTTTGAACCAAGCAGATTTCCCTGGTTGTCCCAAACCCGAAACATACCCCCTGCTACGGATACTACTTCCTTGCCGGGAATTTCCGGGTAGAGATCTGCCACCTGCACAAATGCCGTTGAGTAGAAGTCAATCTGCGCCTCGTCCACTCTCTCAAATGCAGGCAAACGGTCGGAAATCCAAAGAGGCTCACCCTCATGGTTGGATACCATAACCGCTTGCTTGTTGAAATACGTATCCCCCATGATAATTTCTGGACGGGCTGTCTCATCGATATTTTCAATAATCAGAGAAAAAGGAAAAAAATAAGCTCCCGGATTTTCCCAGTCGATCATCGATGACGGAACATTGAGCGGCTTTTTCCAAATCGTTTTTAGTCTACCGGAATCAAAGCCCATAAGATGAGCCATAGTGCGTGCCTCGATGCTCAGAATCTCGTCATAGGCATCTCCATCCAAATCCCCCACTGCAAGGCGGTGAACCACTCGTTCAGCCTCGGGAGCAAGTCCCATGAGATTACCCTTGAGATCAAAAACACGCACATATCGATCAATTCCACCACAGGCTACTTCCCATTGAGAATCACCCGCAAAATTGCCTGCAACCACGTCGAAGAGCGCATGCTCTGATTGAAATGCCCATAGGATCTGGCCCTTTGAGTCGAGAACCACCAGTTCGCCATCAGCGGTAGTGTAAAGTGCTTCGATCGTGCCATCTTGATCCAGGTCGGCTGCCTCCAGATCAAAAACAAAGCTGCCGGCTGCATGCACCCAACTAATCTCCCGGCTCTCCAAATTCCTTAACGCAATGTTTCCATCATAGTCCCCCGTCAACAAATCACCATTGGGAAGCACCTCTAAATGCCAAATACCTGCTTCGACCGGATAATATTCTGCCTGTGCAAATACCTTGGTAAATCCAGCCAAAGCAAGGAACCATACTAATGAAAATCTCATTTGTGTAATACAATCGTTTTTGCCTGAAGAAAGGGGTCAACCGGAAAAACTCTTAGAGCAAACGATGATGCAATTTATAATTTATTATCGAGAATTGTATTACCGAGCCTACTAAACGAATACTCCTACTCAGCTTGGGCTAATCTCCCCGGATTAAACCATCAAGGCCAGAGATTACTACTCCTAGTTCTTTTTACCGGGTTCAATATCTATATTTGATAGAAGGCTTTATCATTTATGGTCGCTCCTGATATGCCGCACACCTTTGCAGCAAACTGACTGGCATCTTCAAGTATGCGTTGCGGACTCCAATCATTTAACAGCCCATGCAGGCACACCGCCGTAAACGAATCTCCGGCACCGACCGTATCTACCATCTTTTTAGGCTTCGGAGCCGGAAAAACCTTTGTGATTCGATTGTCACCAACAATCATTGCTCCTTCACTACCTGCGGTCAGTAGTACATTCTTAATCGCGTATTTATCCATCACCTCGTTAACCTCAGAATCACAAGTGGTAAATTCCAAACCAATGTTTTCAGAAATCTCACAAAGCTCATCTATATTTAGCTTAATCCAGTCTGCGTCATACAACCATTCTTCCAGCAAGTCCTTACTGTAAAAGGGTTGCCTTAAGTTAATATCAAAGAATCGTTTAGCGTCGGAACGCGCAAAAATCGCTTTTAGGGTTTCACGATTTTGTTCACTACGCAGTGCAAGCGAACCGTGATAAATCCATTCAGTCGATGAATGCTGCGTATCTAAAATATCGTCCCATGCACGCGGCCTACAAATGTCATAACTGGGCTCATGACCGTTTAATGAGACAAACACTTCACCCGTTTCATACTCCCTATGAGTCTGCATGCCCTCCATGGACATTCCCCAAAGTTGCATAAGATCCGCAATTTTTTCTCCGTCTTTATCCATCCCCACAGAGCTTACTAAAAGGGGATTATTTCCAAATCCACATAAACCCCATGCAACATTAAAAGGCGCACCTCCCAACACTCGTTGAGTATCTGAAAAACAGTCGTAGAGCACTTCACCAAATATGATGAATTGGGCTGGATTGGGTTTTCTGCCCTGTTCTTTTTGATTCTCCCTAAATAGCATTCAATGGCTCAGTTCCTTGTGTTAGTAAAACATAGCAATCAGGAATCCGTAATCGCACAAAGATATCATACCATAGAATAAATTCAACCCTGAGCCCGGATTGGATCATCTTTGATGTTGGCACTGCTATCCAGGAAAACACGAAAAGTCGCGAGATATCTTCTTACCCAATAATTTAAGCTAAACTTCCTACACCTGAAGAAAGCTTAACTAAGCGCAGTCTTAATAGACGGCAAACCCACTATATATTGATTGTAACCGTTCCCTCTAAATCTATCGATACACCTCTCCAAATAAATTTCCCCGTGATTTTTTCTGGCAGTGTTACTGAACCGCTTAGGTGATCATGCTCATATTTGAGCCTGATATTTATTTCGCCCATGGGGTGCGGATATTTTATGTCGAGCTCCTGTCCGGATTTAATTTGGGGCTGAATTTTCACCTTTTTAAACCCCGACTCTGCAGGCTCGATTCCGGCAATTAGCTTATATAAATGATAATTAGGGTTAGCCCCCCATCCATGGCATTCACTTCGGGAATTAGCACCACTTTCGGGCCAGGTCTTTACACCCAAATCCATCAGCTTTTCCCAGATGTCCAAGTGTTCGAAATATTGGCCTCCAAGCCCCGACTTATGCAGCGCTTCAAAGATATAAAATGACCAATACAAAGTGGCTTGGGTCATCGCATCCTGGGTCAATATCTTATGCATCAAATCCTTGGCAGCTTCGCCCTCTATGATGCCTGTCAAGATAGCCAGGGTATTGGTATGCTGGGATAATATCCCAGGATTCGAAGGCACATCGGTGTAAAGGGATATTTCGCCATTCCAATACCGTTCCTGGATGCTTGATTTAAGCTTATCAATGCTCTGCTGATATTGCCCAAGGATCGAGCTATTCTCTCCGACACCCTCTTCGAGTTGGTATGCCCACTGCAAAGCCATTAAATAGTGCAAATCGGCAAGCGCTGAATAACCGGCTTCATCGATCGGCTCCTCACCCTGAGGGAATGACCAATCTACAAAACGATGATAATCCAGCTTATTAAGTGTTCCATCCATTCGTTCTTTACTTTTGTAATACGATAGAATCATGCGCGATACCGGCAGCTTGGATCGTATAAAAGCATCATCCCCGATGTGCATCCAGTAATCATAGAGCATACCTATCCAATAGAGTGAATAATTGGGTATGTAGTAGAGGCTGTTGGTCGGGTAGCGAGCCGAAATAAACCCTTCATTATTGATAGACCAGGAAAACTGATCCACCGCATTCTTGCCTAGTAGCGGGTCTCCATAGTTGGAGTAGCTGATGAGCGCCTGAATCCGCGCATCCCCGGGAAACTGGCTCTCTTCATAATACGGGCAGTCATTGATACCCTCATGCGCACAGGCAAAAATCGTACGGTGCCCTATTTCGATCATTTCATTCAAAAACCCACCACGAAAATCCTGGTTATCTTCAAGCAGCTGAAACTGGGCTATTTTCTCATAAGGATAGCTGGAATGAATGCCATCGTAACTATGGATAACCAAAGGCTCATCCTGGGTTTGGATACTGAGCTCAATAAATCTGAAGGCTCGCCACCAAAGAGGAGTATACTCCCGCTGTTCTGCACCATCCAGAGTAAACTGATCGAAGAAACCCAAGAAGGTTTTGCCTTCGATAACATCGCGATGCCCCTTGTTTCTATCGCGTATATCTCCGATATGGGGTGCTTCGACATAGGTTGCTTTGATCACACTGTCTTTACCCCCACCAGTTTTCAAAACCGGATAGGCAGTGGTGACATGATCCCAGTCAAATATGATACGTGCAGTAGTGTTGGGCTCAATGCGTATTTCTCCCTGGTTTTTTACGAAATCGCCTGTTACTTCAGCGTTTTCAACTAAGCGGATCGCTTCGAATTCTCCAGGCGTCAACCGCTGGTGAGGAAGCACCCGCGGCGTTAATTTCCAACGGCTCGCCCATTTACAGCCCCGCGCAAATGCAGTCTCTACTCGAAGCCCCTTTTGCCAATGACTATCATCGTATTGACGTGCCTGCCAACCCCAGGGATATAATCTCCCGTCTACAATCTCCCGGGATCCTCCCCCGTAGTAACCACGCACCTGACTCGAGTCTACAATATTGGGCTTGTAGGTTTCGTTTGTGTAAGTCTTCCATTCGCCATTACCCGTATTAAGAAACCGATGCTCGCTATCATCAGCGCATAGCAGGAAAGCAGTTTGTACCGTCAGCCTTGCATCCGGCGGGTGCGAACCATAATTAAGCACTTTGGCAGCGATTACATTATCACCTTTTACTAGATAAGGAGCGATATCCGTGGTTTCATAATACCAGTGCCTGAGATCACCGGTTTGGGGTCCATAGCTGACCTTCTTTCCATTCACAAAGAGCTGGTAAATCGTATCGCCCGAAGTATGGACAAGCAATTGCTCAGGCACTTTATCTATTTCAAAGTTCCTACGAAAATAGTGCACTCCATATTCTTTCTGGGGGCCGTTAGTTGTAATCCATCGCGCAGGCCAAACCTGCGAAAGGTCTTCACGAACCCCATACACATAGGCGGTAGAACCCAATAGACCTGTGTAGATTAATGCGAGCAGCAGAGTGCGAAATACTATTATCTTCATTACGGGTTACTTTTTCTCAATTCTTGCAGTTTGCCTTTTTCATAGGCTCCCACTTTTTCAGCCCAAGACGCGTATTTTTTAGCCATTCGCTTCACCCTTTCAGGAAATTGGCTGGAAAGGTCATTCAGCTCTGTGGGGTCCTTTAATAAGTCATAAAGTTCCCATCGATTGATCGGTTTCCCCTCGGGGGTTTTCCAGGCGGATACAAGCTTCCAGTTACCATCACGCACCGCCCGGTTGAACTCATGCTCCCAGAACAACACCCGTTGATTAATAGTGTGTTGCTTGCCTAAAAAAGCAGGGACTAAGGATGCCCCTTCCATGGGAGTAATGCGATTTCCATCGTGGCACTCGGGATAGTCTGCAAAAGCAAGTTCGAGCAAGGTGGGCATTATATCAATAATATGCCCTTTGGTCGTATAATCGGTACTGCCAGCCGGAATTGCTGCCGGATAGTGAGCAATTAACGGAGTCCGAATACCACCCTCATGCAGATAAGATTTAAACCAGGAATAAGGGGTGTTGCTCACGTTGGCCCAGGGAAGTTCATATGCAGGAAAGGATTCTGCGCCTCCGGGTTCTCCATCCAGCGGGTAAGTAATCCAGGGTCCTATCGGGTCTTCATGACAAGCCCCGTTATCAGTCAAAAAGAGTATCAAGGTATTCTCGATTTGATTCTCACGGTCAAGGGCTTGGATCACTCTACCAATACCCAGGTCCAGCCTATGCATAACGGCTGCATAGAGTTCCATTTTTTCTGCCCATTCCGATTTTTCAGTTTCAGATAAACTATCCCAGGCAGGAATCTCACCGAAACGGGGTGTCAAAGAAGCGGAAGAGTCTATCACTCCCAATTCCCTCATTCGCTTTAAGCGGAGCTCCCGGGTTTTATCCCACCCTGGGTCGTAATGCCCTCTGTATAACTCGCGGTCTTCAGGCCGAATGTGCAGTGGCCAATGAGGCGCATTGTATGCAAGGTACATGAAGTAGGGTTGTTCTTCATCATGCTCCGTGATAAATTCCACCGCTTTGTTTGTAAATGTATCCGTCGCAAAGAAATCATCATCTGCCGAATAGTCTTCTCCATTCAGAAGCATTTTCATACTTTGCTGTCCCCGGGTCCAGCCATCCAGGTTGAAGTAGCTCATCGCACCATCAATCAGTGTCAGGTATTGGTCAAACCCCTTGGCAGCAGGCCAATAGGCTTCCGTATTGCCCACATGCCATTTACCCACTTGGTAGGTCCTGTAACCGGCCGATTTTAAGACCTGAGCAATCGTCACAGCATTATTATTAATCCTACCTGAGTAGCTGGGAATCCCAAAATCCTTATTCTGATGCCCCATACCCGCCTGGTGGGGGTAAAGGCCTGTAAGGAGAGAAGCTCGGGTCGGACAGCATCGGGCTGCATTATAAAATTGCGTCATCAACAGACCCCCGCTTGCAAGCTTATCAATATTAGGCGTAGCAATTTCACTGCCTAGGCAGCTTAGGTCCGAGTAACCCATATCATCCACGAGGATGAGTATAATATTGGGTCGCAATCCTTTCTCTACTTGTTCGGGACTGGTTGCGCTAATTTCTGAATACTGATCATTAAGATTACTTCTGGTTAAAAGGACAGCTGCAATTAATCCAAATAAGGAAGATAATAAACGCCAATACCATTGAGAGCTGCTCATTTCAGCCAGCAATTAAACAGATATCAAACACCTACTCAACGCAGAAACTGCTTAAAATATGGTGCTCAGAGAGGGACTCGAAATTTCTATATGCACATTCTTAAGCCGCAGAAACAAGCCAATCCCTTTATCTAAGTCAATCTCATTATACTCTCAAATGCAATAATAGGCATAATTGAGCACGCATTACGGCAATATTCTGGCAATACATTTTCTATGAGTTTGATTAATTCTCGAGACTACGGATGAATATATTTCGGATAAATATCTCTGCGCTTTCACTCTGGATCTGGATCTTACCTCTAGTAAGAGGTTTATAATCACCATTCGCTAATAGTTGCCTTGATTCAGTTGCCTCAAAAACCACATGGCCATTCACTATGTGCTTAACTGTATCTCCATCACATATTATTTCGATGGTATTCCATTCACCATAAGGTTTTTCAAAATCAGCTGACTTAATGATTCTGCGTCCATATGTTTCAGTATCCAATGGTATTATCTTTTGAGATGGATCGAATTTAAGGTAAGTATTTTCAGAGATTTCTATCTTGGCTGCCGCTATGTCAAAAGATGCACCTGCCAATGAGAAATAGTCTCCTGTATCCCCTTCCTGTATTTGTAACTCATGGCTTCGCATCCAATGATTACCCTGGGCTCCATGAGGGCCAACACAATGATAGAGCAGTCCACTATCTCTTTTCGAATTCTGTCGTGGCGGCCATTTTTTTACTCCCCATTTGAAGTCCAATTTCAAATGATAATTCTCAAATTCCTCTATACTGGTCAAGGCACCCCACTCTTCTCCAGAAATACGGATCATTCCATCGATTACCGTAAATATGTTTTTGGGATCCTCGTTAACGCCAGTTATAGTTTCATCACCAGAGTTCGGTTGGAAACTTATATAAGTATCCCAACCATCCAGATCTTTTCCATTAAAAAGTGATTTCCAATGATAATGATTAGCATGACTTTCGGCAGCTATTTCCATACATGCAAATAGTGCTTTTACAACTAGTAGTATATTTAGATATTTCATAATTATTTAACTTAAAAAGATAACCAGCAACCTGACATGCATCAGGCTACTGGTTATCAATAACTACCCCAAAAATTATTTTGAATTTTCCACATGCGTGATTTTGATCACGACCGGATTTGGCCAGGTCCGATCATTGTAAATACGTTGTGCCCGCATCGCTGTGATATGTAGTGACCCATCTCGCATTTCCCATTCGGTCTTAGGAAGGATATCTTCCTTGTATTCCAAAACCAGGTCATTTTGCCCCAATACACTTACTACGGATTGTTCAGTAGTCTTAATTGAGTTGAGCTTGATTGATTTCCATTCCCCATATTTCCATTCGGTATCTTTTACAAATACATAGACGGTGTTTTCATCCTTTGCTTTGGTAAACCATAGGTTATCTTCCCTAAAAATATCTAAAGGTCTAACATCGTATATTGCTTCGCGGTTGATGGCCATCCAGGCAGCAATTTCGCGTAAGATTGCCTCTTGCTCGATGGGAATCTCACCATTTGGCTTAGGGCCGATATTCAAGAGCATTGTACCCCCTTTAGCGCGGGTCTCGATAAGTGAGTTAATCCACTGTGTGCCATTGCGATAGGTTTCATTTGTAGGCTTGTATTGCCAGGATGTCCCCATGGTAAAGCATGCCTCCCAAGGCTCGTCTTTAGAACCTACTGGCAAGGTTTGATCTGTTGATGGAGCTATCTCAGGAGTCGAAATCGCACCCCGTGTGATTAGACAATCTGGCTGTAATGCCCAAATATGCTCATTTAGGCCTCCGCTTCTATGCCCATGGATTCCATCGATAAAAAATAAATCAATAGGCCCATAATTCGATAGCAACTCAGTAACTTGCGCTTTGTTCAAAGCCATTAGCTCTGGGTTGTTAGTTGGAATTGCTTCAGGACGAACTCTGCTTATAAGCGTTCCCTGCCTGTAAAATTCAGAAAAATCATCCGGTGAAAAGTAAAACCCAATGTCCAATCCATATACGCGAAAGGCATCCACCAGTTCCTTAGTAATATCTTTTCCATATGGGGTATTCATTATGTTGAAATCCGTAGTTTCGCTATCCCACATGCAGAAACCAGAATGGTGTTTTACGGTGAATACCACATACTGAAAACCCGCTATTTTTGCCAAACGAGCCCATTCGTCAGGGTCATAATCCTTAGGATAAAATGTTTTAGGCAGCTCATTGAAAAAAAACTCACAGTAAGCTTCATCTGCCCCCACTAATGAGTGACTGATCACCACGCCTAATTGGCTATCCACACTCCAGTGAATAAACAGTCCAAAACCCGCATCTTTGAGCCACTCCAGACGTTCAGGATTATTTTCGGCACTCGTATTATATACAAATGAAACTGTAGACAATACGAATAATGAGATACATTTCTTAAGCTTTATATTCATTTCTAAATTAGTGTTTTTATATTGATAATTACTCCAAATAAGTGACCATTCGTTTATTTAATAGAATCTCTCGATTTTGGGTTGAATTACGAATAAACTCATAATCCCTGGATTGCTTAAACACAGTGTTAGATATGTTAATTATGGTGTCCGGGTAATCCTCAATTCCAGTCACATCAAAGGCTGCTATCCAGCTATTCTGTAATACAGAATTTGTTATAGTCACCACATCTGCAGGCGTTGCTAAATTCAGGAAGCTGGCAGGTTCCTCATGTAATACTCGAACATTATCAAATAAAATCTGCTGTTGGATAGGGAGATCAGATTCTGGATAATAAGAGCGACTATACCTGTCTTGATCAAAATGGATAGAGAAGGATGTCCTTGGTTTTTCCAGGAATATATTTCGAAATACAACATTGCGGACCCCTGCTGTGTAAGTGACATCTTCTTGAACGACACCCCAGTTGATACCATCCAGAACTTCACTACCGGACTCATGGGTTGGTTGAGTTTTTGTCGTGTAAATCGTATTATCGGGTTTCGCCTGAACTCTGTAGAGTCTCCTATTTGAGATCACCGTATCAGAGTGTTGAACTTCCATACCAGACTCCCAATCTCTCCAAGCACCTGCTAGTATTCGACAAAAGAAACCAACAAGCCGGCCATCATCTCTTAAATCGTAGCAATTTTCGATAACCCCATTTTCAATCCATCCAAGTTCAGGATTCGAAGTGGCATAATCGTGGGCATTAAGTGCAATTGCATCATCAGTGGTCTGAAAAACGGCATCCCTAATGGTAAACCGTTTCCCACGCCCTAAATGGATACCATCTTTTTTACCCTTTATAACGACATCCTCTATAATTATGTCTTCAAACGTACATACATGGATGCAGAACTGAGCTGGCTCCAAATCAAAACAACGAAAGTCCTGAATACGTAAATTTTTAACGTAGAAAAAAGCAATCTGCCCTCTAAGACCGTAAATCTCTTTAAAAATTTTATCGATACCATTCACTTTGATCTGTAGACCCTGGATGGATATATTGTGATTGTAGGTCTTTGTAAGAGCCCCCTCATTCAAGAAGATGTGAGTAAACTCGCCCACTTCATCCACCTTCTTCAGAACTACCCCTTCGGCAAATAAGAGCGAAGTATCGCTGCCCAGATATATAGTTTCTGCGATAGCGTATTCTCCTGGTTCACTAACGAGTATAGTACCCCCCGATTTTACTGCGGATTGTAAAGCACGAGAGTTATTTACTCCACTTGCATAGGGAGAAAACCCATACGCAGACGCATCCTTAAACGCAAATGCACTGGAGTGCAAAAACAGTATTCCTGCAGGAACAATAACTATTAAAAACGGTCTTAAATATCTCATAATTATTTAATGGTATATTTTATGAATTTGTAGGATGCTGGTTTATCGAATTCGAATAGCATGAGGCCCTGATCATTGACCTCTGCTGTCCACTTCTCGCGATTGTAGAGATCCTCTAATTCCAAGGTTTCCCCCCTAAGAAAGCGTATTGTCATTTTTTCAGAACTATTTGGATTTCCCAGTTCCCTAAAGGCCAGGAAGTAACCTGAACGTGTTTGATCATCATAGGATTGGAAGCCCGTATAGCTTTTGTTGCTAGGTTCCTCGCCAATCGGATAAACATAGCTTGTCCAAATGTTTTCCCGGTGCTCCTTGAGCACATCAAACATGGCTCGAAGGTTAGCACGTGTTTCTGCTCGATAATTACGAGGCATGCAAAACATCTGTGGTACACCAAAAAGTGAAGTCGCCACACAGTATTCAGGGCTATGCAAGATAGCGTCTGAAATCTCAGGGTTAACCAACTCCGGGTTGTGACTGGTCAACTGGAACTTGTTTAAATTATTGTAGCGGGCGAGCATCCAAAAATCTCTAAGTGCAAGCCAGGGAACGTATGTTACATTAGCCGGAAGATCCGGTTTTCGATTCATGAAGTGCAGATTCCCGTACTCACGTGCCCAGTAGTAGCCGTATCTAGGTGCATTTTCCGTTAAGTCCCAGCTGATTTTACTCTGATGATTCGTATGCAGTATGAATTCTCGCGCATTACTCATCATTTGATCAAGCGAGTCATGGTCAGGGAATGAAGCAAAATCGAGCTTGAATTGTCTCATTTTTATTTGATCCCAATTCCACTTCAAATCCTCAAGTGTGATAGTGCGTGCTATCCCCCAGAGGCCCATATCGAGGTCTAGTCTTTTCTTCTCAATTTTGACGTTTCTCCATCCCTCGGGATATACTTCAGTATTGGGTCTCCACAAGTTATTGACAGGCGACTGATCGTTCGTGTCCTTACCCATTTGCCAGCCCGAATCGATAAGAACAAGGTCGATACCCATTTCTCGCGCAAGAGGCATAGCGCGTAACACAGACGATTCCCAAGCGTAATCCATGCCGTGCCGGGGATCAATACTGTGCCCCCAAGTCAGCGTCATTATATACATGTCACGTTCGAGGTTTACCGGGAAGCGCGTCCTATCGAACGACTTGATCGCATACTCTCTTTCATCGTCCCCGCCCTCAAATGCCAACATCCAGGACGCCCAGGCCCATCTATATTTATCGGTGGTGATTTCATGCGGGTAAAGGCTCGTTCCCGTATTGGTAATGCCCATTTCATCCGCCACAAATTCGCCTGTATCCACCCCGTATTGGTTTACACATTTGTGGGATTCCTTAAGAATAATAAGGCCTTCGCCATCAGATTCCAGAGAAACGGCACTCGCCCAATTCACCACATTCATTTCACTCTCGTTATTCGCGATTTGCTCACGATAGACTGGAGTATGCGCGAAATTACGATGCTGAGTGTCATTGTAATATCCGAAGTATTTTCTTTGTTTCCCTTCAACAACTGCCGGGATATAATCGACTCTACCTGTAGGTATTAATTCTTCATCCTGGGTTGCCACTCCACTATCTAAATAGCTTACCAACCCATAACCTTGCGGTGCAGAGGCTTTTATAGCTTCAATTCGCTCAACTATACCATTTTTCAAATTCCCATGCTCAGCATTTTTCTCATATAGCCAAATCTCGGAAATTCTTGCATCCGGCCCGCCCATATTCTCCACATATAGGCGTAGCGTATTATCAATTGCTAGATGAACGGGCAACTCCACTACATGACTCTGTGGTTCAGTACCGATTTCTTCAGGCTCAATCAATACTGCACGAGCCTCCCCATCTACACTGGTAACTTGAAGTTGTTGTGTACGGGACTTATTATCCCAGTCCCACCAGCTAAGCCCCAGCATGTAATCTTTTCCTGCTTCGAGCCCTTTAAGATGATATTGGACCCGTTCCTCATCAATCACCTGGCTTGAGAACCAACTCATGCCCGCCCCTTTTGCAAGGTAAGGGTTTCGATTCGCACCCGTTAATAGTTCAAATGTAATATTGTTTTGTGCTTCGAAAGCATCATCTGCAACGTACTTACCAGGACTGCCTTTGAACCATAGGCGTGTCAAAACTCCTGCAGAATCAGGATATGCCCAGATTTGATATTTTACGGTTGTTTCAACAGATGGATAATGTATCTCTGCGACTACCTCCAGAAAATCAGAAGTAAAACCTTCGTCATCTCCGGATTTTGCTTCCAGTCTTATTAGCTCACCATCAGTATCATTAATCACACCTGAATATTCCCAATCGGAGCTGTAAGCAGGAGTTCTTTCAGCCCAGTTTCTATCGGTTTTTAGGTTGATTGCACTCGTAGTTACCAGACCTTTGCCTGTCCATTTCCAGATACGTTCAAATTGCCCGGTAGATACAATTAGGTTGTCACCTTGAGTCGAAGCAGTAGCGCCTTCGAACTCGAAATCGAGCTCAGGCAAATCAGCCTGAATTGAACTGACGGAAAAAATAATCGCGAGAATAGGCGAGAAAACTTTAGATTTCATAAGATTAAATTTAGATTTTTTCAGTGAAGGATTTTACAATTATTGAGGTCCGCTTTGTTCAGGATACAAAGTCTTGTAATGTTTGATACGATCGCTCCATCCTGCAGTTTCCAATGGAAGCACATGGTTCTTCTCCGCCCATTTCACCCACTCAACGTGTAGATCATAAACCTGAGCAGGCAGGAATGTTTCTAAGTTCTTTTGCTCAAATGGGTCGCGTTTTATATTATAAAGCTCCCAATCAATCGGAAAACCTTTGCTAACTAATTTCCAATCGTCATAGATAACCGCCGCATTGCCTTCATGCTCAAAAAACACGTGCCTTTCAGGTAATTGATAACCGAGCATAACCTCAAATATACTGACACCGTCGAAAGAAGTATCGGTATTGATCCATGTCACATCAACCAATGTGGGAACTATATCGATGATATGAGTTACATCCGCCCTCAACTCATTCGCAAATTCTCCTAGTTTGGCAGGCCATGAAAGAATTGCAGGACTACTAATACCTCCCCCGTAATTATATCTTTTATAACTACGGTAGGGGGTATTGCTGAGATCAGCTGCCAGTTTTGATATCAAACCGCCTTCCTCGGTGGCTCCATTATCGCTGATAAAAATGACAAGTGTATTTTCTAAAGCATTTTTTTCCTTTAATGCATTGATCACATCACCTATTCCATCGTCCATGATTTCGACCATGGCTGCATACGTTGCCATTTCGCGAATCCATTGATCTTGTTGTTCCGATGTTAAGCTTTCCCAATCCGGGCGTTTCTCCAAATATTCTGCTTCAAGATCGGGTAAGGTAGCATTATCACTTACAATGCCCAGTTCTTTCATTTTCTCGAAGCGAGAGACTCGCAATACATCGTAACCAACTCTGTATTGCTCCATATACTTTTCAATACGACTCTCCGGTGCCTGTAGTGGACGGTGAGGTGCAAAATGGGCTAGGTATAGAAACAAGGGAGCGTCGTTAAAATCGTGAGATTTTATATAATCCACTGAAGCATTGTTTATTCCATGAGTCAGATACCAATCTTCAGCTAGTGAGTCCCGGCTGACAGATTCTTGGTTTCTGAACATAAAAGTGGTATTGTAATAGTCATTACCTCCGGTAAGTATGCCGAATGATTCATCAAAGCCTCGTTGAAAGGGCCAAGAACCATTTGGAAGATAACCTTTGTCAGCTGATTTAATGGCACCATCCACAGTCAAATGCCACTTACCTGAAAAATAAGTCTTATAACCGCTTTCTTTGAGTATCTCAGATATAAAGGGAACATCACTATATACCTGCCCGCGATAGCCGGGGCGATTTTCGTCTACAGCGGTCATCCATCCCATACCTACCGCATGAGCGTAGCGACCCGTCATTAGTGATGCACGACTTGGGCAACATCTACCAGTCGTTTTAAATTGGGTTAAACGAATGCCGTTTTCGGCAAGTGCATCCAGGTTTGGCGTATTTATCTCTCCCCCGTAACTCCCAATATCCGAGTAACCCAAATCGTCACTCATTATAAGCAGTATATTGGGTCTATCATCAGCTAATAGACTTTCGCTGATTAGAGATATTGTTAGTGCTATAATACATTTCATTTTCATACTGTTTGTTTAATATTTTAATAAAATCCCCATCTGATTTGCTTAATAAATAGCTCCCTTGTTTTCGCCCATCCCAACTTCGTTTACCTCACAATCCCATTTACCATCTGTGTTATAACTCAGAATATGTAACAGCCGATCGCCTTAGTTGAGCTGAATGGAACTGCTACACCCTTCAGGATTTGATCCAGTATACTTTTTAAATTTTCCTCAGTATGGGCATGTCTCCACTTACCAAAGTCTTCATATAGGTTACTGATTCTTCCGCGATATACTAAGCGCGATTGACCATTATTAGAAGGGACATACACAACACACTCTGGAGTCACTGAAGCTCCTGCAGTCCGAGCAAAGTCACGATCAACATCCAATATGGCAGGTATATCCAAGTGATAGTCTTTGCGGTGTATATTCACTTTTTGCTCAGTGATCTTGGGATTGGAATATACCAAAAAGAACCGAATACCCTTGCTCGAGTATTCGCTTTCAAGGGATCGAATATAGGGGCTAAATCGATTTGCAATGGGGCAATCCGGGGCGGTGAATATATACACAGTTGCTTTGCTATCAGACGATTGCTGGTCAGCCGTCATCGAATCGTACAGTGCAATTGAAGCCTCCGCGAATATCGACATACTTATGACACAATAGGCCAAGAAAGCCGGAAGATATTTTAGTTTATATTTCATAAGCTTTCTAGCAGATACTCCCTGCGTTTTAATTTGAGTGGTTGTAATGCTTCCTCACTGTAAATCCCCGACTTTATAATTTCATCTGCGGTTTTAAATGCCCATTCAAAGTCGTTAATTTGAGCATAGGCAGATGCTAATGTTTGCTTTTCTTCAAGTGAATCTAGCTCCTCTAAGATACTCTGATAATGCATACCCAATTGAGCTGACAGTGACACCAACTGTATAAGCGTATGGCTAAATTCTGCTGTGTCTTCCAGGGATCTCAGAATCGCCAATCTACGAATATAAAGTGAGCTCTGCAAAGGCTCCCGCTCAAGCGCACCATCAATATAGTTAAGCGCCTCGTTCAAATTATCACGTGAATGGAAAATTTGGGCCAATTCACTCAATGCTGCCGCTTTTAGAGTCTCTGTAATATCCAGATAGCCAGGCGTTGATTTATCACTATCATTGGTTTCCAGTATGGAATTCAGGCGATTTTCTGCAGATTGGTATATAGATTTCTCAATTTCTATTTGGGCCAGTTCAATTTGGAATTCAGCAGACTTATCAAAGACTATTTCTTTGTTCATCAATAAGGCATATGCGTCAGAAATAAGATCCTGATGCCTCAGCACACGAGCCAGTGCCAAGTGTATATTTAAATCATCGGGATATCGCTCGATTAGTGATTTTAGCCTGGCAACTGACCCTTGTGTCTTACCAAGTTCAAATTCGATTTTTGCAATTTCAAACTCAGCCATCCCGAAATCTTGCCTGACGGCTAAAGCCTCATTAAAATATTTGAGCGCAAAATGCAGATCCCCTAATTTTCTATAGATATCAGCAACGTTATAGTAGGCACTTGCGAATGACTCGTCCAACTCAGTGGCTTTTAAGTAAAACGAAAGCGCCCTTTGTAATTCACCCTGCTGCTCTAAATAGATTCCAATATTATAGTTATAGTTAGCATCGCCCCCTGCTGCTTCCATGTCGTAATCGATTTGGCTCTGCTGAAGCAGTTGTAAATCCTGATCAGAATCGACTAATACCTGAACCACGACTTCACCCATCTCATCTGTCGATTTCCAGCCGCCGACTACACGCTTTGCGGGATAGTTAGGGTTAAATACATTTTCATCTGAATTATCATAGCGATAATGCATATTTAGCTGGCTACCCGCTGGGAGTGTTATCGGCTCGATATAGCGATAGTCACTCTGCCAATTGAAATCCCACTCTGGTATGTAAATGAGCGTTTTTTCGTTACCATCCGGCATAGTCACAAAGATGTTCATCTCCTTTGCCAGATAGTGTGCATGGGGGTAGATGCCCACTGCACGAACATCAACGGGTATCTTCATGGACTCCTTAATCCAGTAGTTCTGTTCTCCAGCGGGAATATCAATGTCGAAATCCCTCATCTGTAGGGTCATGCTGAGTTGAGTAGGAGGCTCATCTGAAAAATATAAACCAATCTGGGGGCTAATCACCTCGGGCTTCCCAGTTGGCAACATGTGTAACTGTATAACCAGATCACTATCAGGCTCGATGGCCCATGAGGTGCCGGGGTAGCTCTCGTAAGGAACCTGTCCCGGTGTCCAGCCAATAAAGTGGCCTGACGGGAATTCGGCAGATCCGATTCCCATGCCTTCATAGCCCGGACCCGCGTCTAAGCTGTCCTGGAGACGTGAACGCTTAGTGGTATCAATGGTAATCAGGGCATGATGGATCGCGAGCTTCGTGTTCGGGATCAGTTCCAATCTGCGAACGTAGCGTTTTTCATCGACCGAAATGGGAATTACAAAGTTTCGATAAACGTCAATTCCTTCCTCTTGCAGTATATAAGGCTCTGGAAATTCCAATATAAGATCGGGAGATCCACCCTGCCATTCATCAGTAATAGAAGGAGGAGTTAAGGGAGTAGCGCTTGAGCCCTCAGGAGCGGATTCTTCATGCCAATTTCTAAGCAACTCTATTTCCTCTTTGCTTAAAAAACGTTCTCCGATAAGGGCTGGGGTCAACTCAGAATCAGGCATCCAAGGAGGCATAAAACCGCTCTCAACTACTTCTGTTATCTGGCGAGAGCGCTTTGATACTTCCTCATAAGTCATCAGGCTAAAGGGGGCGATACCTCCCTCATGGTGACATTGAATACAATTCTGATAGATAATAGGAGCGATATCCTCAACAAAAGTAGGTGCAGTAAAACCAGGCTTCTTAAAACCTATGATCAGTATAATCGATAAAGAGCAGATATACCACCGCATCATACTACACCTAACTAAATTTCAATTTTGTATATCCCCAAATACGCGAACCCACTTTATTCGCCAATATAATGAGCCAACCTACTTAATTGATAAAATATATAAAAGGAGGCCGAAGCCTCCTTTTATAATTAGAACCGGTATCTTACCTAAACTAGAATTCGAAGGTGGACTTCAGACGCCAAGTGCGACCTTCACGCCAGTAAACAGACTGAGGATCTCCGTTAGGCTGGGCTTGCGCGGTCAACACCTCACCATCACTGAATAGATTGTATACATTTAGCTGTAGTCTCCAGTTAACTTTACCATCAAAGATGGGACGATTATAACCTACCCAGAAATTGAAGGTGGACAGGCCATCATCGGTGTAAGGGTTATCAAGATCTGGCACTCTTAGAACTTCCCCGTCAAAATTACGGTCAATCAGGGGATATCCAATCGCCTTTTCAGTTTCATGGCTAAATGATCCGCCTACATTAAATCCTTTGAGCGCAGAGTCTTCTGCAAACACATAGTTGCTGATCACGTTATAACGCCACTCGCGCAACTCATTTACTACTGCACCTTCACGGGCAAGGCTGCTATTTAAGCTATTGAGAAGTGTGTCTGGAACACGATCTACAACGGGTAGGCCAGATTCATCCGAAATCAACTGTGAAGTTGGACCGGTAGTCCACTCACCTATACGTAAGGCCAGATATTCCTGAGTACCCGGAGCAATATTGGAGAGCGAAGCCTCTTGCTGAGAAATGTTTGCAGCAATGCGCCAATTCGAAGTGGGATTGTAAATCATATTGATTTCTACACCCTCCGAAGACGTAGATTGAGTGTCCGTTATTCCAACAGATGGAAAATCCTGCTCTACACTAAAGCCACTTACCGTTCCCGGATCTTCTACTACAGTCCATTGCGTCAAATCACGATAAAACTGTGGAGGCCCTTGGTAACCTGCTGCAGCCAGTGCTTCAGGACTATTGTATGCGATTATACGGCGATCCGTTTCAATCAGGAAACCGGGTATACCAAAGCCAGCGCGTTCACTGGAAGATTCGTAAAAGTTAACACGTACACTCCACTTGTTGTCGGGAGCAGTCACTGTGAAACCATAGTCCTCGGTGCTTCCTCCGGGAGGCGCAATACCATTCCCAAATAAATCCTGTCGTGGATTGGATATTTGGAAGTTTTCTCCTTCACCCCAGTGCAGGGACAAACCTAAATCCATAGGTAGAGTAATAAGATCCGAAATATGTGCCACCAAGCCAAAATTACGGGTAATTGCCTCAAACTCTGCATCATTAGGCTCATCATTCAACCTGCGGGAATCAAGGATTACCATTCTATTTGAATCACGCTCAAAGGTTGAAGAATAAGTTTCTACGCTATCCTTACGATAACCGTAAGTACCCACCAGCCATTCCTGGTCAAACAAGTAAGCCTGATGAATATAGGCATAAGAATCCGTGATTTGGCGAGACAACCCCTGGCTATATATTGTGCTTGGGAAGCTTGAATCATTTCGGATATCTGTTGGTGTAACAGGCGAGTCCACCCAGGTATCCGTTACCTCGTCAAAGTATCTTCCTGTTGTGGGAGTATAATTGAGAGGTCCTCGTATACCCTGTATATTCGCACCTGCAATGCTATTGCGATCTGCAACACTGGGTCCAATATATACGACACTTCGTACCTGTGCGGAACCTGAAGTGAAACTTGTAGAGCCAGCACCTGTATCCGGGTTCAGTGTGGCGTTGAATAGGTAATCTGAGTCAACGTGATTGCGTCCATTGATTGAGCTATTCGTTAAAGTATATCTCTGCCCAAAGAAGGTACCCACATGACGACCAAACCACTTCATGATCTTGCCATCCTTATTTTTGAAATCCACATCGTAGAAAGCAGTTGCACGCTGAACCTCACGCACAAAATCAATTTGCTGGCGCCGGTTTGGACCTGCGACGAACGGACGTCCAAAGTTGGGATTTACATCGCCCCAATTCAAGTGAGTATTGAGATCAATATTGATGGTATAACCTCGGCCTCCGTCTAGCATGTCATACCAACTACGGTCTAGGTTTTCGTCTGCATGAGAAACTTCGAAACCCGCTGAACCCAAGTCAAACTGCCAAGTTTGGTCGTATGAGATATTAAGAATGTCAAAATTCTCCCATTCACGCTTATTGGGACCATCCAGAAGATTCTCCACCCAGTCAAATGCACTGCGGTCAAACAACTCTTCCGTGCCATAGAAGCTGCCATCGGGTGTATTGGCACTTGCAGTTGGGAACCATTGATCACCCTTCGTAATACTCAAAGTAAATGCCTGGAAAAGATCCCCAGATGAACCTGGACCAATTCTAATATTTTCCCATGCTTGGTTTAATCGTGATGGATTAGCTCCATTGTTGGTTTCATAGATCATGGCAGGTTGGAAGAACCACTCTCCGGGAGCACGATAAAAATCACGGTTCACAGTACTGAAACTTACCGTAGAAGGATCATGAGTCAGTTTATTAAACTGAGGCGTGAACCACCGGCTGATTACATCACGTGGTGCGTTAGGCCGCGGACGATTTGCGTCCATTCCACCATTCTCAAACGTAATCTTTAGATTCGCATTACTAAAGGGCTTATATTTTAACGCAAAGGTAATTCTTTCGTCTTCCAGATAGGTATAACTCTGGCGAAATTCAGTTTCCTCACTCAGTCCGGCAACCCGAATACCTAACTTATCATCCAAAAATGTTCTTTGAACATCAAAGTTAGCCCGGAATAATCCAAACGAACCCACTGTAAATTCAAATCTATTGGAGTTGACCATGTAGGGTTGTATAATCGTATGGTCTATAATACCCCCTGGCGAGCCGAGTCCAAAAAGAGTAGAATTCGGACCCCGATTTACCGTAACACGCTCAATGTTATATGAGTCGAAAACAGTGCCTGTAGGCATGTAACTTCGGGTATTATCGGCACTGGCGAGACCACGAATACGATTATTATCCGAAGGGTTTCGGTTAATCCACACATAGCGTGATTCACGGCTTAGACTGCCGCCCCCAAAAGAACCACCGATACCCGATGTTTCAATATTACCTAAGAAGGGTAAAAGTGTGGTCGCATCATCGACCCCCAAGTCATTGATTAATTCTCTGGTAGCAACGGTGATCGAGTTTGCCAAGTCATCCAGACTGGTGTTAACGCGTGTTCCTGCCAATGTATTGGTAGCGGCATAGCCGACTTCATCACTTGTTTCCACCACAAAGGGCGAAAGCAAGAAAACATCATCTTCCTCATCCTGAGCATTCGTATTAGCGGCATTGCCTATTATCAATAGAGCCGTCAAGCCAGTTAAGAACCGAGAAACCATATTTTTCGGCGCGTTTAATTCTTTTTGATTCATATCAGTATTATTCTTTTGGGTTTTAGAATTTAGGGTTACATTCACGGTTTCGGTTTCAACCGACCTCGTTACAGCAATCGCCCCTGTTTCCAAATCCTCTTTGAAAACAAGGTTCGTACCCTCCAACATCTGCATTAATGCATCACGTGGTACTAATAATCCTGATACTTCGTTTGTTTGAACGCCCTCTATATCACTACGATCCATTACCACACTTAGTTGCGCTTGCCTAGCAAACTCAAATAGCGTGGTTCTTGCTTCACCTGATTTTATATTAAATACAAGTGATTGAGCGGCAACTTGCACAGTAATGGTCATGATAAACAATAATTGCGCTGCGAATTGCCTACGTCGAAAAGTGAATAAGAGTAAACCCATTTGTATAGGAGAACTAAATCGACGTTTAACGTTGGGAGTAACAGAATCATCTACAACGGTTAACCATCGACGATATATATTCCGTTAATTAAAATTTATACTTTTTATCATTTTTAGTAATAAGTCTCTTAAAATAAACATGATACAAAATTAAAATATCCTCATAATGCATGCTCATTCAACTTCCAGAAAAACTGCATACGCACCCGTTTCTACTTCGTAATCTACCCTAAGCGGGGTATCAATTAGCATTAATTCAAGTGCTTCTCCAGAGTAGTATACACCCTGAACTAAATTAGTATTAACCCCTTGAACACTATCAAGATCGAATAAAATTTCGACACTCGTTTGCTCAGCGAAAATCATTAATGTATCCGCTGCTAAGCCTTCAGGAATATCAACCTTAACAAGCTGTTTTTCATTACAACCTCCAAAGCTCATAACCAACAGGAGCAGACTCCACCTTATTGCCATTCGAACATCTAGATAGTTATAATGAAAATACTTTAGTAGTCTCACGAAACAATACTGTGATTTATACTATTTAGCATGCGCTTTCGGATTAAATGCCATAATTACAATCCTGATTAATCCGGGATTTTTCTAAGCACAATATTGCGATTCCCATCCCATTCCGCCTTCATATTAAAACTTGACTCCATCAATCTGACAAATCCCTCAACATTATCTGACCAAAACGAACAACTTAGATTAATATTTTCCAAAGAAGGATCACTAAGAGTAACCTGAATGGGATTACATTGATTAAATTCAGCTATAATATCTCGTAATAATATCTCATCAAATTGTAACAATCTGGGTTGCCAATTATGAACCTTGGTAATCTCAGATTGATCAATAGACATGATCATAACTGAAAGCGTATCATGCATCAGATTAACGCGCGCGCGCTGGCCTATTTTCAAATAGTTGTCACCATTATTATCATAGCCTGAAGTCGAACCATTGGGCTTCACATTAACGATTCCCTCAGTAACAATCACATCCACCTCTTCCTCGAATAGTCTTATGCTAAACATAGTGCCTATAGCCTCAACATCTACGCCAGAAACATTAACCACGAATGGCCTCTGATAATCTTTCGCTACATTAAAAAAAACTTCGCCCTTCTTCAGTATTACTCTCCTGGTTGATTCATCGTAGGCAACTTTGAGTTCGGCTCCACGATTGACCTCGAGAATAGTCCCATCTTCCAAAATCTTCTTCTCAATCCGCGCTAATAGTTCAGTTGCTGGCTGGATTTCAAAAGTAGCATTTTCAGTTCTATTATAAAACGGAAAAAAGATACCGATCACTAATAGAGCTGCTATCGGTATTGATGATATCCAGAGTAATTTGGTGATCTTATATCTTCGCAAACCTTGATTTGTATCAGGCGTAAGTAAATCCGGGTCGATCTTACTATGGTCACTTAAATGTATCCCTGCAAGCCTATCGTAATTTTCCCAATCCTGCTGATATTTAGAAATTGCTTCCCAATGGGCGGAGTTTTCTGCGAGCCATTCTTTATACACACTCTCTTCGTCCGCACTGAGACCACGATCCATCTTTGCTATCCACTCAGACGCAGCAATTTCAATAGGTGAATTGTCACTATAATCAGATGGTGTTTTCATTTTCTACTGCACTTAATATGACCTTTTTGGTGAAAGAAAGCACGGCACTTTCTTAGGCCTATGCCTATTTGCGCCTCAACGGTATGCTCCTTAATTTTTAGTTTGGCTGCGATTTCTTTATGAGACAGCCCGTAAATTTTTCTTAAGGTCATTACTTGACGGCATCTTTCCGGTAATGCCTGAAATGAGTTTATTAATTCATCGATTTCCTCACGAAGAGCAGTTGATTCGAACGGTCCTGCAATTTCATCAACAAGTATAAGCGGGTCGACCTCCTTAGCATCTGGAGGATACTCAAGATTACTGCGTTTAATTCGATTTATAGCTAAATTTCGCGAGACAACAAAAAGGTAAGCTTGGGTATTGGGAATGGGGCCAGACTCATGAGCCTTCAATATACGTGTGAATGCCTCCTGAACCAGATCATCGACGTCCTGTATTGCACTAAACCTAGATTTTATCCAACGACGCAAACCAGATTCATGCGGAAGAACATTCTCAACAAACCAGCTGTTTTTTTCTTTTTTTCGATGTGACATTTAATCCCGAAAGAGTAGGCAGTGTACAAAGACTCTATGAAGTAAACAATCTAGATCTGAGAATCCGTTAAAAGAAAATTTAAAAAAATCACAACCTACTAGCGAAGTAGATCTAGACCTGAATGAACATCCTACTTCGAAGAACAAATCTGAACGCCTTGCCCTCCTTCACGTGAACCGAATACACTGTCAACACAGTCTGGTATATTTCCTCGAAATATTACTCTATACCACATAACACCATTCACACTTCCACCTTTAGAGGGTTTGCTCGCTGATGCCGTTCTGAAGGCACACCTCCTGGATGCTTTTTCGCGTATTCGCTTTTCGCAGTATATTTATCTATTGCTAAGCTGTATATCTCTTGCCTATCATCTAGTCTTGTCCTTTCTTTCTAAGGCCCAAGACTAACAATCTCAAGGGCGCAATTTAGCTAACCCCGACCAACTCCAATACTGAAAATTCAGATCTTAAAGCGAGAGCAACCGTTAATCTAAGGCACGGCGCAAAAAGACGCATTTACGTAAGAGTATACAATGAATTAGATCACTTCATCGAATTTAACTATTTTGGGGATAAATTCACAGTCATTGATAAGGACAATAGAATGTACTGCCTGACAAAGCCGGATGATATTCGACGATACGATACACCCTGCGAAATCAAAACCATCCCTGATACCGAAAGAGTAATTAATCCAGGAGATTGCAGAATGTTTTTTCTTATGATTCCTGATGTGGTGAAATTGGAAAATATTGAGAAAATTGTCTGTGAATTTGGAATTTATCCAAGGTATTCGATAGAATTGCACATAATACCCTAAAATCTTAAATTATTAGGAATATTTTGGAATATTGCTATTTTGAGGTGATCGATTAAAACCAGAAATCGATTTAAGCTTATGTGATCCTATAAGATCTTACTTTTAGCACTCTGCCTATATGTTAAGGTATGGACCAAAGGGTAGAGTGTCTATAATTGCTTAGAACTAAAATTGTCAGGGTATAGGTACAAAAATCATAAAAGATCCTAGCCCTTAACCACCAATAAAAAGGCAAAAATTAATATACCCAATAAAACACATTGTCATGGAATTTTAGGATTTTACCCAAAAATGAAATAGTATTTTTAAGTCTGAAAAATAAAAATACAAAATAAGTCTATAACAGGAATGAAGAAAACAAAATCATAAAAATTGTGTAGTTTTTTGAGAATAACTAATATTATAAGATCAGAATGACAAAATGCTCAAATATCCAAAAGAGAATAATTTCATTTGTGTATAAAACGTCAAAGGTTCTTTGAATCAAATTGTGACATTTGCAAAACGGACCGGAGGTGTTTTATTTTATCTTTGGGTGGGTGAATTATCTAAGCCTAAATAATAAAATTCACTCTCTATATGTATCCAGAGTTAGACTAATCAAAGTATCTTCGTTAACTTTAAAACGATTAGGGAAATCAAGAAGCTAGTTTCACAGAACATCACCAAGAAGCAAGCACGATGCCTAATTGGTTATTTTGGTCTAGTAACAAATCAGACCATTTCAACCAAGATAACCCTTATTTCTCTTATCACATGATCTACACAATAGGTGATAGTCATATCCTCAGTCAGTTTTATATAGTAGGTTCTACCTAGTCCGGTTTTCCTTTGTAAATTGCCGGTATCATGAGGATTATTTCTGAGCGAATCAAAATGGGCCTCAGCGTTCCGCCTCAATCGGTCCGAAAAACCCAACAAGAATCGAGTCGCTGTACCCGACAATATAAAATCATATTCTACCACAATGAACAAAACCTATACTCCTGAGTTCCTCAAAAATTGGATAACTCCCTTAAAATCTTTTAACGAAATACAATCACCCTCATCTATAGACTCCCATATCTTATCTAACCTCTCCCAATGACTAGAGCTGTTTCTTTTTATCCGGTTCTTCAGGTAGGCGTCTAAATGAACTAACTGATGTTGTGATAATTGATCTATTTCACGCTTTATTTCTATCAAATCCCTATTTGCATCAAGAACACTGACTTTCTTGTGAATTTCATCAGCTGTATGGAAGTTATCATCTATCATAAAAATCTCCAATATCTATTTAGTTAAATGACCATTACTACACATGCCTAGTGTTATTGACCAATCCCAATGAAGAAACTTCATTGGGATTGGCATTTCTTACTACTTACTTATAATCACAACTAAAACCGAATAGTATTGTTAATTGACCAAGTGGTTACATTTGGAATACGAATCACCGCCACTTGCCCATCTGGGTTAGTGGATACAATGGCTGGATTTTTGTCTTTGAGGATATTGCGTATATTAAACTGAATACTCCAATTCACATTTCTTCCTAAAATATTCAGTTTACGACGATACCTTACAAACAAATCACCATTCATTACAGGATCACCCAAAAAGGGATTCTCTAGGTCAGGTATTTGCAATTGCAATAAGGGTGAATCGTCTGGTATCTCGCTTGCACTGGAAATATCTGGGTATAAATCGACCAAATGTTCTTTCAGACGATCCCCCATTAAAAAAGGATTACCATTAGCAATTTTAGACTGCCATCGAACAGCACCACCAACCGTTAATCCTCTTAGTAAGTTGGGAACTTCATCGTTCAATGTATAACTAGTAACCATGTTGATTCGCCACTCCCGTTGCTCCAAACTAACCGCTCCATTACGGGCTACTGTAGCATTTAGGGGAGTACTGACCTGCTGAGCCCAACGACCTGCGATATTCATGGTCTCAGTTAATGCTGGTCCCTGACTCATTCCCAGGAGGCTAAATTGCTCCAAGTTTGTAAAGAATTCCTGAGCGACTTCAGTTGTAGCAAGACCCGCATCGCTCATTATCGTCTCCTGTTGACTGGCATTCAAGTATACTCTCCAGGAATCGGTAATATTACCAACAACTTCAGCTTCAAAGCCGCTGGCCTCAAGCATCGACGTATCAGTCAATGAACCTGGTGGTGGATTGGTTTGCAAACTATAGTCTATTATAGGACGACCATCTGCATCAAACTGTTGAAAACCATCAGAATCCAACACTTTGATTCCGGTTAGCTTATAACTTTTTTTAGCGACTATTTCAGCAGGCAAAAGCTTATTCATCGCTATGTTATACAATTCTTCATAGGTGCTGATTCCTGAAGCATCCACCCCCATAATAGAGCTAAATGCAATACCACTACGCTGAGCTTCAAAATAGCGATTAAGCAAAAACTCATCAGCAAAATTGTAAACTGCACCAGTTGCACCTCCTGCATTATTACGAATATTAAATTGCTTAGTTTCGAACCAGTTGAGACGTACTGATACCCGCCTTTGAAATAACTCCACAAGAAATCCGTATTCGATAGTTTCACCTGATGTTGGTGGGAGCAAAACGCCATATATATTCCGGGCCAATCCCTCCGGATTGAAATTTTCAGACTCATTATAATAGGCGCTCAAATCCAATTTTGCGGGAAGTTCAAATAATACACTCTCTGGAAAACGAGCGACCACGCTCCACGTAATGCTGTCGACATTTTCACCTGCTTCATTGAGTGATTCATTTGCATTGCGATCAGCTTGAATGAGCTTAAAATTAACCTCATTCAGAAGAAAACGGCCATCATCATCAGTCTGATTACCCTTGTCGGAATATGTTTTCAGGTTATCATGGCGTGCTGAAATCAAGCCGACTAAATGATCATTCAGGAATTTCCCCTGCCAACTAACCAAGTGGGATGTGATACGCTGACGGCTAGCTCCGCCATTATCCAGAAACCGCTCAATAAAAGCTTCTTCTGTAGTAAGCTTACGATTAGTCCAATCAAAGAAAGTAACGGTATAGCGTTCACCGGCTTGAGGAATCGGATTACTAAAAACATCAGTAATACGCAAATCGTCTTTGCCTACTACTGATGCAGTGTATGCAGAAGGCCCTAGATAAGAAAAAATAATTGGGCGATTACGAAACCCTCCAAGTTTGTACATTTGAGAACGTGAGCGAAAAGTTGGATCTTCACTATTCCAGCCGAATCCAAATTCATACATGGTAATATCATGGGTATCTCGAGCCCATAGTCCGGTAATAGTGTGCTTTCCTAGTGGTATACCACCCAAATATTCTTCACCCCATGCATCCAGATCAAGACTCGCAAAACCAGTAAGCCTCATTGATTCACGCTCACTCTTTTTAATCTGGTTATCTGGCATGCTCTGCACAATAAATGGGCGTCCATGATTGGGGTTAGGGTCATCATTATTTAGAAATTCTGCAGTATCTATCTTGATAGCGGATTGACCGTTCTCAGCTCCGTTTTGACCAGAATTAAATAAGAAGAAGCGATCAGTATCGTAAATTTGACGATCATATGCAGCTTCAAAACCCACATTTCCAGCAAAGAAAAGTTGTTCTAATACTAAGTTTTGTGCCCGAAAATCACGAAAAACCCGATTTGAATCACCTGATATTAAGTTGCTTTCATAATCTAAAACATCTGTATTCTGCAGTGTTACAGACGAAAAACCTGCTAAACCAGTATATGCATTGGCTGTAGCTGCATAATCCACTTGGCCTCTTCCATTACGCTTTGTTCTGTAACGAATACGACCCATGATGCCGTTGACGTCTTGTCCGGTGTAGCCTGGAATCAGCTGTTGAGAGGATTCGTATACCAAAGGTATTTGAATAAAGTAGGGAGTTACAGTTAGCCCATTCATATTGGAAGGAATAGTATTCGACTTTTGCAGGTTATTAACACTGACTTTATATTCCCAAGTACCATTACTCCCATTAGGCAATATCACATTTGGATCGTACCGGGCAGCGCGTATGTTGATCCCAGGCAAATCAAGAATTGATGCGTTTAGAGGCTCAAAAAACAGACTATACGAGTCGATCGGAGGTATCACATTAACTGGATTGGCCTCAATACTGACTCTCTCTATTGAACCTCTTAGTGTCAGTTTATCAAGTATAGTAGAATTTTCATTTTTTAGTAATAACGCCTCAAACGTAGCATAAAAACGTTTATCATATTCAAATGCAGGTTTTTGCTTTAGGTATGATTCTTCGTTCAAACCCGCAACTCTGACAGCTAAACGGTTTTGTAAAATAATCTTATTTACGTCTACAGTTACACGACGCGTATTTTCGCTACCAAAACGAAACCGCAATACATTAGAATCGTTACGGGTATGTGCTTGTTTTGTGGATGACTCTATCACGCCCGCAGGGTTGCCTATACCGAAGAGTAGAGCGTTCGGGCCACGATTAATTGTTATTCGTTCAATGTTATAACTATCTGCACTATAATCAGTACGAAAATAGTTACGGGTAAGTGTTGCAGAACAAATTCCTCTTACACGTTGGTTACGCTGTGGGTTTTCGCGATTAGCGTCATTGTCTGGACGACCGTTACTAAAATGGCTACCTGCAAAATTGCCATCTAATCCACCTACTTCCGCGCCAGCAGTATATTGAAGAAAATCGAGAAGTTCGTTAGATTGCAGATCTTCTAACAACTCTTGGGTAACGACGCTTACCGAAGCCCCTACATCTCGCAAATTGGTGTTTAGGCGAGTACCTGCCAAAGTACTCATCGCGAGATAACCAACATCCCCCGAAGTATTTACTGTAAATGGAGATAGTTCAAAAATATCCTCGTCTATCCCCTTTTCGGATGTCTCACTAGATGTTCTGCCTGACAGCAGGAGCAAAACTAAACCTCTACCCAGATTAGAAAAAAATGTATCTTTACTTTCTTGATCCATATTGTGAGTAGCTGCTTCTTCAGTTTCTTGAAACTCTACTTTGCTAGTAGTAAGCAGTGCAGGTTTTTTTCGCCTTACCACTAAGGAATTTGTTTTTTCGTCTCGCAGATATTCCAAGCCGGTGTTTATCAGCATGAACGCAAGGGCTTCGTAGAGTGTAAAATACCCCTTCACTGATTGAGTCTGAACTCCCACAACATGGTTATGTGAATACAAAATATCCACATCCCAACTTTCGGCAAGAATCAGCAGTGAATTCGAAGCATCTCCTGATGGTATTTCTACCACCCGCTTTTCTTCTATTTCGGCAAAAACCAAGTGTCCAATAAGACAACAACTTATAAAGTAGTTGGTGAAGACATTCGATAAATATCGTGCCATTAGTTAATCTTCTATAGTTGTTGTAAAGGAAGTAATCGGAGTAATTTAGCAGCAGCATCCCTTATAAGATGCACTACTTACAACTTTGCATTAAAAAATACTTAACAAGCGGAGTATTAATCTACCTTTTGCGTAAGTAAAATATGGCTATTAGGTGTTTCTTCGGACGCGATATCAAAACCGAGTTCAAGCAACCGTGTTAAGCCTTCCAAATTATCAGATTTTATGGAACCACTGACTTTTAGATTCTCAATGTTTGGATCAGTAATAACTAATTGAACATCGTTAAGTCTATTAAATTCATCTATAACATCTTTAAGGGGTTCCGCTCTAAAAACTAACTTTCTGTGATGCCAGGCAAATCGCTTTTTTACCTCCAATCCTGTTAAGGATTTTGGTTTTAAAATTTCTCTAGTATTATCAAATAAATGCAATGTTAGCATTTGATTAGCGAAGACGACCTCATTCACAGATTCTTCGAACCCCAGACAACAAACCTCAAAGGGACAGTCTTCCTGAATGTTCACATTAACCGTACCTTCTTCAACCAGAAGTTCCATGTAATTGTCTAAGAATTTAACATTAAATGCGGTACCTATGGCTCTTATCTCAATGCCGTTTACATCGATTACAAAAGGTCTGCTTTTGTCCTCTGCCACACTTACATAAATTTCACCAGATGCCAGATTGACTCTTCGTTGGAGGCTAGAGAAAGTGTAACTATAAGAAGTATTTATATTCGTGTAGAGTGTAGAACCGTCCGGCAATATACTAACGGTCATCTCACTCGTGTATACATTCGAATCACTGACAGATTTGTTGACCCCTTGTTTATGGGAAACGTATAGATTGATTAAGAATCCACCCATAATTAAGGCAGCAGCAAGTGATCCAATTTGCAAAGTGTGTTTAGTAGACCACCGAATCTTTTTGGCCTGATGCTGTTCGTAGCCGTCTTGCAACTCTGCCCAAGTGTCCAAATCTTTCCATATCAAACGAAATTGATCGAACTCCTCCATGTGGGAGGGTTCTTTTTGTAACCACTCAAAAAATTCTTTTTGCTCGTTTTCGCTTAAGCCCTCTTCAATTCGCAAAACCCAATCTGCTGCTGAATCTGAGGCAAAGTTATCATTCTCCATGCTCATTTTTTCTTTCCAGTAGCGTAGAATCACCGTGGATAAATTCAAAATATGCCCGGATTTTTTTTAGCCCAATAGTTACTTGTACACGCACGGTATTGGGCGATATTCCGAGTTGTTTTGCAATTGAGTTTATCGACATCCCTTTGACCTTTTTTAGAACTATTATCTTCCTGCACTTGCTAGGTAGCGACTTGATTGCGTCATCCAATATTTTTATATTCTCGTTATTACACAGTTGATCGACTGTTCCCTTCCTATCGTCTATGATGCTTGAGCACGCAAAATCTTCTAAATTTATCTCATTTCTTAACTTGGATTTCCGTAATCGCATCAATGCAACATTACGAGCAGTGGTAAATAAATACGCTTTAGGGGCCCTAATTTCTTCGTCCAAAGATGCATACAAAACTCTATAGAGAGCTTCTTGAAGAATATCCTCAATTTCGTGCTCTAATTGAAAACGAGCTTTGAGCCACGACCTTATCATAGGTTCATGCGGTTTTAAATGTTTCTCATACCAATCCCTCTGGTTAAATTGCGCGTTTTCCATAGAATAAAAATGACCCTATTCTTAAAGCACTCAACGATGTAAACTTGCAAGCTTTTGATCGGTTAGCTCGAGCTTAAGCAACTACTGCTTGAGATATTGGACTCAGGTCTTAGAAAGAAAAAATCCAAAAGGCGTGGAGGTTAACTGATACACGACTGAGTAAAAGTTCAGACTACAAATTGTAATTAAAACCTTAGATCTTAAATCGACCAACCATATTACCTAGATTATCTGATAATCTAGATAGCTCTGAAACGCTATAGCTAATCAAACTACTTTCATCCTGCACTCGCTTGGCGTCCTTGTTAACTTCTATAATATCCTTTGAAATGTTCTGAGATACATCTGAAGCTTGAGTCACATTATGGGCGATTTCATTAATTCCAGACGAAGCCTGTGAAATATTATTTGCAATCTCATTTGTCGACGCAGATTGCTCCTCAATCGAAGCTGCAATGGTAGTCATCACTTCATTCACTTTTAAGACAACTTCGGCAATCTCTTCGATTTCATGGACAGAGGCATCAGTCGCACTTTGGATTTGATCTATCATTGCCTGTATCTCTTCAGTTGATTGAGCAGTTTGTCTAGCCAGTTCCTTGATTTCACTCGCTACTACGGCAAACCCTTTACCAGCCTCACCTGCAGACGCAGCTTCAATAGTTGCATTTAGGGCAAGTAAATTGGTTTGGTCAGAGATAGAAGATATAGTTTCTGTAACACTGTTTATCTGACTTGCGGCTTTTCCTAGATCATGAATGCGATTGGTAGCTGATTCTGTTTGTTTGACAGCATCCCCAGTAATCTTATTGGCAGACCCGGCATTGTTTGCTATTTCATTTACTGTTGAAGTCATTTCTTCCAATGCGGAGGCAACCGCGTGCATATTGCTTGAAGCTTGTTCGATAGTTGCAGCTACAGAATTCATGTTTAAACTCATTTCTTCTGCAGATGCGGCTACACTCCCGGAACGCTCGGTCGTATCACTTGCACTGTGTTCGAGGCGATTTGCAATATTCGATAACTCCAGGGACTGATCATTTACGCCCGAAGAATCGCCTATGACCTTTTTAATAATATCCTGAATGTTTGTTATAAAGACATCAAACCAACGACCTAAATTACCCATTTCATCTTCGCTTTTAATATTCAGTCGTTGGGTTAAGTCTCCTTCGCCCTCAGCAATTTCCCTAAGCATATTGGTAGTTTTCAGAATTGGCCTTACAATCATGGATGATACAAAAAGCAATATTACTAAACCAATTCCAGCGATCAGCAAAAAGCCGATTACCAAACTTATTAGCATACGTCGCAGCCCTGTGTTTACCAATTTGTTAGCATCCGATAGCTTAACTCCGACAAAGTAGATTCCAACTACCTCCCCCTTATTAAATACAGGTTGATAAGCAGTTAGATAAGGAATACCCAGAATTTCAGCTTCACCCAAAAATAATTCCCCCCTGATAATAGGTGCATACGCTGCACTTCCAGTACCAAGCAAAGTACCCACTGCCCTGGAACCATCAGTTTTCATAACATTGGTGGTAATTCTTCTAAAATCGTTACCGTCTCTTACAAAAATCGTTGCGATAACCTCCTTATCCTCGAGAATAGCATCAACCATTGCATGTTGCCCCTCAATAGATTGATTTTTTTCATCTAATAGGACCCCATCGGCGTAGTTGATAGAACCAAAAAAGGTCGATACATAATGTTTAAAGGAAGAAATATCGCCATTTAATTTCGCGGTTAGCGTTGTGTTAGCCAAAACCCGTGCAGTATTAGCAGCATAATAATAGGAGATTGAGGTAAGGGTTACTGCTGTTAGTAACAAAAGAATTCCAGAGAAAGCAACTATTCGATGTTTAATGGATAAGGCGATTTTCATTAGTATTGTTTAGTTATTATATGTTACCTAATAACCGTCTTCAATTTACAATACTTGAGTTTAAATCTCTAAACTGTAACATTTGCAAATTTCATAATAACCTAGAAGATAAAATATAACATCTACTAATGTATCTGTTACTACAAAATACTGGCTAACGAATATTCTCCACACACGTTCAATTGAAGGTAAGCAAATCCGTTTAGCTCACTGTAATTGATACCCAGCTATTTGCTCTAATTAGCAAGCTGAGAGTAAGCGATGTTTAATGTAGCTATGTTTCTTTTGGTAAAAATCACATTGAAACGTGTGAGAACTCAGCAAATTTTGCAAAAAACATGCGAAACAGGTAAACCTCTCATAAAACCACTTTTCTTTCACCTAAAGAGAATAAAGCAGAACCTTTGGTTTTCGCAAAATTGGTGGAGTATTCAATCGCACTGTAGAAAAATAAAATCACTCGAAGATAATACATTTTCCTCACAAAAGCATCTATATTAATAGGAAAAGAAATAGTATGAATGGAAGGCCTTTTACTCTCAAATATCAAACAAGCGAAATCAATCCACATCACGTTATTGTTCCATGAATCAGCTATATATAGTTCAGATACTGCCTGGATCTAAATTACTACGCAGTTCCCGACTTCGTCTTATTCACGTTTAAGTCAGGAACATGTTGGCAGACTACCTTGTGATCGAAACAATAGCATGAAAAATAGTTCTACTCGTTTAAAAGTGCTAACTAGGAAGGCACTCTATAACGGTCTATTCGTAAACGAACAGATGGAATTAGTACGATTACTAGAAGATAAGGAGAATATCAAAATTTTTGAGCAAATCATCCAAACTTATACAGAAAGACTAAAAAGGCTTATTTCATTTATAGAAACAGTGAGTAGTAAAGACACCCCCCCGCATTTCCACCTTATTGAGAATTTTGAAAGTGAGGTTGAAGAAAATTTTAGTGAATATTCACCCTCAAAAGGAAATTACCTGATTTTGATTTTTTTGGTGTTACTAATCATTGCAGTTATTTTCTGTTTCTAACCAAAGAAACTTAGAAACGTGTCAGAAACCATCGGGCGTCCCAATGAGTTTGATAGGATACTCGGGACGCCCTCTATTTCCAGAATAACCTATTATGCAGCTATGCTAACCATAGCTTATCTTAGATGAATAGAGAGAGGCCATTAACTCAGAACTATCTGAAACACGACCAACCAGACTTTCTCTGGTATTCGCTTACTACTTAAAAACTTTCCAGTTGGATTGAATTAGATACCAAACCAATAGCATTTGCTTTAATGGTGATTTTTCCTGAATCAGTTGTTGATTGAATCAATAGTAGGCATTTGCCGTTAAATATCTTCCTCGAGAGCTCTTGGTGTGGATCTATATCCAAAATGTCTCCATTTTCTACAGCTAGCAGTTTTGCTGGACCCTCGATTTCAAAACTTACCCGGCAGTTAGCATGTGGAACCATAACACCCTTATCATCCGTAACTATTACTTCTACACGAGCTACATCCCGCCCGTTTGCACTAAGTCGATCTCGGTTACTCTTTATTTCCAATCGATCAGCTTTCTTACTTGTTATAAATGATTTTCGAACCTTGTTACCATCTTCAAAAAATGCTACAGCCTCAAGGATTCCTGGTTCATAAGGCACTTGCCAAACGATCTGCATTTCGTCCGTCATTGGCTTTTTGCCCAATGAATTCCCATTAAGGTGTAACTCAGCAGCCTGCCCATTAGTGTAAACTACCACGGGAATCGGAGCTTCCTCTTTGCCTGGATGTGTCCAATGCGGGAGCAGATGCACCATTGGCTTATCGCTCCAGAGGCTTTGGTAGAGGTAATAGTGATCCTTAGGGAAGCCCGCCAGATCTATAATACCAAAGTTTTCAGTCCTTGCAGGCCATGAGAAGGACTCACCAAGGTAGTCGAATCCGGTCCATCGAAAGTTACCTAAATACCAAGAGTATTCCTCAACACGTTTCCAATCATCGCGTATTCCAATGCGCACAATCGCATTGTCATAACTCGACTGATATCGGGGATTCACCTCCGGAAATACCTCTTCTTCCGAAAGATTCGGAATTAGGGTCACATAAGGCTCCAATTCCTCATAAGTCTTACCTACTTCCCACGGTGCCGGAGCATCTCTGCGACGAATCCAAGTCTGTGTCTTGTAAACACCTCGGGTTTGCAGTGTATGTGTGATTTCTGTTCCAATTATTGGACGTTTATCCTTCTCGTGAAATTTCTCCAAACTACCCTTCATTTCTCCATGACCATTAAAACCAGCCAAATCTATAAACTTACCTCTGTAACCCCTGCCCTGTGTAATAGGTCGGGTATTGTCCAAGTTCTTTACAAAATTCACCATTATCTCCTGCTGCTCATCCGTATATCCTCTGACTTCATTGCCAATGCTCCAGATAAAGACGCTGGGGTGATTACGGTCGCGCTTGATAAAATCCTCCAAATCCTGTTCCCACCACTCTGCAAAGTATTGACCATAGTCATGTTCCGCTTTCGGTTCAAACCATCCATCGAAGGCCTCATTCATAATGAGAAAGCCCATCTCATCGCAAAGTTGATAAAATTCTGGCGATTGCGGATTGTGAGCAGTGCGTATCGCATTACAGCCCATATCTTTAAGCAGTTGAAGTCGATACCTCAAAATATCCAATGGGACTGCAGCACCCACCGCACCTGCATCATGATGATTACAAACTCCCTTGATCAAGGTTGAAGCCCCATTAAGCAGAAATCCACGATCTGTGGTAAATTCAAGGCTGCGGATACCTGTTTTCTGCCTCACAAAATCCACTACCTCATTATTGTGAATGATTTCAAATTCTACAGAGTATAGATATGGATTCTCAGGACTCCATAATTTTGGGTTCTCAATAGTCGCTTTTTGGGTTATCGTATCAGTACCGGGCTTCAAAGATATTGGTTGCTCCAAAGTCGTAACAAGCAGACTCGATGCATCGTAGATATGGATTTCCAGAGAAATTGAACGAACATCATTGCCCAAATTCGTTACTTCTACATCGATTAAAAGTTCTGCCTGATCATCTTTTATTGTATTTGTGGAGCGCACAAAGGTACCCCACTTAGCAATATGCACGGGGTTTTTTATTACCAAACGCACGTTTCTATAGATACCTGATCCTGTATACCAACGACCGCTGGGAGCGTTACTATTATCAACGCGCACATGAAGTCTATTCATACCCTGCTTTAAATGGGTTGTTAGCTCATAACCAAAACTGATGTAACCATAGGGCCTTACCCCTAGATATTTTCCGTTGAGCCATACTTCGCTGTTCATATAGACCCCGTCAAACTCTACAAAAACGCACTTCCCCTGCCAGTCTTTCTGATACTCGAATGATTTTTCATACCAGCCCACACCTGTCGGGAGAAACGCTCCTTCCGCTCCAGCGGGAGCGTCTTCATTATAGGGTCCTTCGATACTCCAATCATGTGGCAGGTTTAATACACGGGCACCCGGCTCATTCAAGCCAACTTCAAACACCTTATTTGTATCTAGGCATCCCAAATGAAAAACCCAGCCTCGATTCCAGTCCACAATATCACGCCCAATAAGGCTGGAAAACCATGCAAAGAATAAATAGCAAAGAATAACTCTATATCGCGGAGGCATATCGTCTTAAATGAGTGGTGATAATTCACTGCGTAGCGCTCTCGTGAATACGCTACGCAGAAGTAGTCCCGGGGAGGTTAGGGTTAAAAATCTAGACCAATTGATAAACGAATGTTTCTTGCGGCAGGTAAAGTCATACGATTAGGCACACCTGCTGTGGTTGCGCGAGTAAGGTAAGGATCACCTTCGTCCAGCAAATTTCGGATATTGAGTTGTACTCGCACCGGTATCTCTTCCTTAAGCTTAAAACGGTATCCGGTTGTAAAATCAACGAGAGTTTGCCCATCTCCACGTATCACATCACCATTACTGGCGGCAGCAATCGCAGAACCACTGATGTAGCGCGCACCACCACCCACGTGAAACCCATTTAGGATGCCCTGATCGAATTCATAACGTGTAAAAATGCGGAATGAATGTTCACGAGAGCCCTGAGCTTCTTGTCCCTCCAATTGCTTACGCGCGGCGATCCACTCTTCCAAATCTTCAATCTCTTCACCGATGGTCACATTACCAGTACTAAGCTCCAAATTAGACTCCCATAAAGGTCGATTTTCAGCAAACCATTCAACTACTTCAGGGGCAATATTTGACTGCACTAACTCTGAATTCGAGTAGTTTAGTGTGACGCGCCAGTTGTTTGTAGGATTGGCAGTTAACGTGAGCTCATATCCCTCCGAAACGTTATCAAATGTATAAACATTGGCAAGTACTCGACGAGCGTCTGCATCCGTTGAGCTAATCACGCCCGCATCAACCAATGTATCCAGAACCCTATTGTTGCGATTCTCAATTGCTCCACGAGTTCCAAAGGCAGTTAAACCATTCGCACTCGTCTCATAAGCCGCAACTGTCACATAAAATCGACCATCAAATAAATCCAGATAAAGCCCATAATCCTGTCCCTCACCTTTGGAAGGTTCCGGAGTCGTAGAATTAGGGAGCACATTTTGGTTTAAGCTCGGGAGCCCTGTATTGTTAGACTCATTGTAAAAAACGGAAATAGTATCTGTGATGTGTCCGACCAGTCCATATGTGCGTGTAATTGCCTCAAATGTAGGGGTACTCACATTGTCGTAGTCTACTTCAAATTGCCCATTCTTTCCGGCTGCAACAGGATCACCACGGCGAGTTCCACGATTAGTAATATCAACTTTATCTTTACGATATCCAAATGTAGTAACTAAGCGATCATCCAAAAAGTAATTCTGCATGGCAAACATGAGTGCGGTTTGCTCTTCCTCATCATCATCTACGTTAGCATTACGCTGATACCAAGTAATTGGATACATGTTTCCGTTACCCGCATCATAGACATAATCGTTTAATTCACGCCAATCAGCAGCGCGGAATCCGTCTGTATCGCCAGGTGTCACATAGTGACGCATCCTTACGAGGTTTTGCCCATTCTCGGGATTACGATTAAAGGGTGCTCCTTCTAAATAAGGACGTAACTCACTACGCACATTCGAAGTATCTTTGTATTCGTATAAGCCTGCTAATCTATGCCTACCCAACCATTTACCCATACCCTCACTGTCTAACCAGTTTTTAAAATCAAGCTCGTAGGACACCGATGCCCGGAAAGTATCAATTTCACGTTCACGATTTCGATTTTCCCAAACAACCTCGGTGTAATAATCACCTGCAAATGTGGTTGTACCATCGGGTAATGCAGCAGCCGGTTCTCCACGAATAACATGTGAAGCATTCTGCGGATCATAGCTCTCGAAATCGGTTTTTTGCGTGTTAAACGCAACTTGGAAGTCAAGTCCTTCCAAAAGATTCTGATCCCAGAATAAAGAGTAGGTAGAGTAGTCATTGTATCGCAGTGCACCCGGACCTTCCCATCCCGTTTCGAAAGACGCTAACGACTCATCTAAAAACACAGTAAAGTTGTTAGTTGGAGTACCGATCGTTTGCAATGTTCGACGCATATTGAGTGCGTAGCCCAGGTTATCTACATAAGAGACAAAATTAGCGCCTCCTTTTGCAGTTACCCCTTGACTTCGATTGGCAGAGTTAAGTATTGGGCTGCCTGCTTCCAGCCAAGCAGATAACGAATCAATTCCCCCCCATGGGCGTATCACAATGTTTTCTACTTCACCCACTTCCAATTCTGCACGAATCTCGGTTCTTTCAAATGGGCGATATTTGGCAGCGATGTGCATACGCTCCTGATCATTAAAGGCAAAATCTCGCCAATTTTCTTCTGTGCTGGCCATTAGATTCAAACGCAGGGCAAATTTCTCATCGACGAGCACATGATTAAAGTCTCCTTCTGCACGGGCAAAATTGTTGTTCCCAAAAGTAGCTTTTAGCTTTCCGAAAGAGCGGGTCAATTCAGCTTGCTTGGTTGTTGTATTTACAATACCTCCAGGTGAACCAACACCGAATAGGATAGAATTCGGACCTCTACTCTGATCAATGCGGCCTACATTGTAGATATCTGATGCGATCTCCCATACAAAGTAATTGCGAGCTCGACTTGCAGGCAAACCACGGGAGTAAAATATAGTATCAAATTCACTTAACGAATTCCCATTAACAGTTGCCTGTTGAAAAGCAGTGCTATCGGTTATGTTTGCTCCATAAGACATTACTTCCTCAATACTTACAGCTCCAATATCCTGCATAAACTCCTCAGTAAAGACGGATATTGCGGATGCAGTATCCTTAAGCTCCGTATTTAAACGACTACCAGCCAGGGTATTTCTTGCGAGATAACCAACATCCTCAGTAGTGACAACTTCAAAGGGTGACATCAGAAAAATGTCAGTTTTATCAGTAGCATCCTGTCCACTTAAGAAAGTGGTGCAACTAGTTAGCAGTACTAAGCAAATTGCTAGTTTAATGGGGTTTAGTATTAGTTTCATTGCTATTTGGGTTTCACGCATCTATTCTCTGTATGCGTAGTTAAGAGTTTTGAGAACGGAAATCTGCTGCCGCAGTAATTTCAGTCTTTAGAATGAAATAGTAAGTATACCGTAAACCTAGAGGTGTGGTTATCAATTATGTAACAATATGTATCAACAATACATCAGAGCATCATATCTCATTGAACAGTAAGGTCTACTAATACTCATATAGCTTAGAAGTCAGAACAATATGTAGTAAGAATGAGCAGCCTTAGAGACTATCTGTTACGAACCACAGGCACCATGGCAATGTGTGCAGGTTGCTTCGTGTCTCTCGTCGAGAGCAGCTCTTTTGAATATGAAGTTTTCGTTCCTCAAAATCCTGCAAATTTCACAAATTTGGCAAACTGGCACTTATTGGACGCTCTCGAAAACCAGATTGTCATATGCGGTGATGAAGCACCCGATCAATCACTGTGGTTTGCGAATATGAACGGGCTCATTCGCTATGATGGCTTGAGCATAGAAAAGCACCCTTATCCTGAGAATTGGAAGGAGTCATTCCCGAAATCTGTAAAAGCATTCTCGGATAATGTCGTCTATATTCATACTTCCAGCGGGGTCTACCTATATACTCAAGATGGCTGGAAAATTATTTCGGAAGCGGAGCATTCCACAAATAATTATGGAAACAAATTCGTAAAACTCAGCCCGGACACACTTCTCATTGGAACTTCCAAAGGACTACTAAAAGTGGTTAATCATAAAGTCGTCGGAACCCACTACTCAAATTATTGGATATCGAGTTTGTTGCTAGATAAGAGCAATCAATTATGGTTCAGCGATTCGAAAAGTGGTCGTATATTCAAAGGCTTTCTGGATGGACTAAATGTTCCCCTTGAGAATCAGTTGGAATCATACATTCTTGGAGGCCTTCATCAAAATTATCAGCCTTTATTGTTTGAGGTGGATTCCGGGGATGTATACTGCTTGAAAATCGTTCCGGATGGACAATTGCATCAATACATTGCTGATGAGAATATTTGGAAATCCATAAATTTAGTAGGATTAACAGGTTCAAATAATCCTCCAGTATCTATACTACATGGAGATGAGGAACAGCTTCTCGTTTTGTTGAACCGTGCTTTGGTTTATCGTAATGGATCTAATTGGCAAGTTCTCGAATTTCCTGAATACAAAATCCCAAATACCTATCCATTTGCTTTCAAACGAAACTCCGGTGCCATCATTTTAGGCGGTCGCAGACAAAGTGTCTTTGAGATAGGAACACACAATACTCCATGGATTACTTATCCGGGATTAATCTACCAAAGTACGGATGCGAATAAAATCGATTGGTTTATATCCGATTCAAATGACATAATTTTTCGAGATAACACTGGTAGCTGGAAAAAGCTTAAATATCCGAAGATCGAATATCCGGGAGTCATACATACTTCACAAAACGATTACCTGTGGATCGCAGGCAGCCATCAAGACCATGCAACTATCTGCTATTTTGATGGAGCACAATGGTACAGGCACACCTTTCCACAATTAGGTCGCCGGATCAGCTATTTATCAGTATGGGAGGACGAAAATGGTACTATACTCTTTGGTTGCGGGGACCCACCTCAGGAACTCGGTACGAGCAATGGGGGTATTGTTGCATTTACACCACGTAGAGATGGATACGCTATCAAACATATATATGGCAAGAATTTCCCTAATCGAATCGTTGGCATTGAAAAAGCGGGGGGGTATCTGTGGTTTGGTGGACCGTCTCTAAATCGAACTCAACAGGTCGAATCATCTGATGTAAAATATGTGAGCGCGTTTGAAAGCCAATGGACTGAGTATATCCTTGCAGATGCCGAAGATACCCTATGGGTCGCTCAGTGGGGTATTGGTGTATACCGTTATCAAGACGGTAATTGGACTCTCCATAACAATCAGAATTCTGGCCTAAGCTCTAATTACGTTGTTTGCCTTACCATAGACCCTACACAACAGGGGCATATCCTAGCCGGTACGGATAGTGGTATTTACCGATTCGATGGCGAATCCTGGTCATCCAATCCAATCAATAACCATATTCGCATGAACCGTGAATCTGGGGAAATAAAAGTTTCGCAAACTAATGATCTTTGGATCAATCAGGCTTCGAGAGAGTGGTACTTTAGAGATTCAGAAGGTTTGCATACAAAACCCGTTAAACACAACATTCGAACGACGCATTATATTCCCGATTCGGACGCCCCCATCGTCCAACTTTCAAGCTATGAGGAACAAATTCAGGAACCTGGAAATGTGTATTTCCAATGGTCAGGCAAAGATCTCTGGTCTAAAACACCTCAATCAAAATTGGAGTACGCCTATCGCCTTAACCAGCAAGACTGGTCTCTCTACTCGACCGCTACAGAGGTGCTACTGCCTGCTCTAACACCCGGCAAATATCAGCTTTCGATCAAAGCCCGTGATCTTGCCGGCAATGAGAGTGTAGAATACGCAATTGCAGAATTTACCATTATTCCATATTTGTGGAAGCGCCCCTGGTTCATTGTAAGTATGGCAACCATTTTCCTTACAATTACTGCAATGGGTTATTGGATTATGAGAATGCGCATCCGCCATATTCTGGAGTTGGAAACCCTCAAGCTTCAGTTTTTCACCAACATTTCCCACGAGCTTCGAACCCCCCTAATGGTAATTCTTGGACCTCTTAGAAGCCTACTGGAGAAAAGTAAACAACCCCAAGAAAAGCAGAATATAGAACTTGCCTATCGTAATGCAGAAAAAATGAAGCACCTTGTGGATGAGATTCTGGACTTCCGACAGGTGCAAGCTGGAAAGCTACTGATTGAATATAAGGCTGCTAACCTAAACACCTTTATTCAGCAGCTCATTGATTCTGATCGACCACTTGCAGATCAAAAAAACCAGGAAATCCGCTTTATGAGCGACAGCATGTTGAATTATGTAAGATATGATGAGGCAAATCTGCAAAAAGTTTTTGATAATCTTCTGGTTAATGCTATCAAATACTCTCCGAGAAATAGCATCATAAAGATCAAACTCGAGCTCATTCAACGCGACGATGAGAATTCAATACTGATTATGGTGGAGGATCAAGGTCTGGGTATCACCAAAGAAAAAGCCAAGAGGATATTCGATCCCTTTTACCGCATCAGGCATAATTCTTCAGATAACACAAACGGTACAGGTTTGGGGCTTGCTCTCACTCAGAGTATCATCCATTCAATGCGCGGTAAAATAGAACTTGAAAGCCCAGTGAGAAATCACGCCGACTACCCAGGTTCTCGCTTTAATGTATTGATACCAACAGAGGCAGTAAAAGAAAACAAAGCTGAAAATAGGAAAATTCAACCTAAGAGTAATCTAACCAGCTCATCAAAGACCATTTCTGAGGAGGAAGTCTCTGTCCTAATAGTCGAAGATAACTCCGATATCCGCCAATACCTGACAAACGAACTTTCCGAGCACTACATCATTCATTCAGCTGATAATGGCAAATCTGGCTGGAAGTGTGCACAAGCAACCATTCCCAATGTGATTATAAGCGATATTCGCATGCCCGAAATGGGTGGCTTGGAACTAACCCGCAAACTCAAGCGAGAGGTAGATACGAGCCATATACCTGTTATCATATTGACCGCATTAAAATCCGAATCTCATGAGCTCGAGGGTCTAGATTCGGGAGCTGATGATTATATTACCAAACCGGTAAACACTCAGCTGCTTATTCGAAAAATAAATAATTTGCTGAACGCGCAAAAAGCACTTTGGGGGTATTTCCAGGAACAGTTTGACACCTTACAAAAGACTTCCAAGCCGCCCGTTTATGATAAAATAACAGGATCCTTTATTGTAAAAGCGGTGGAATCCGTCGATGCTCAAATTGATAACATAGATTATGATGTAGTACACTTGGCAAAAGATTTGAACATGAGTCGTATGACACTCTATCGAAAGATCAAAGCTACCACGGGAAGTGCACCACGCGTTTTCATACGGAACGTAAGACTTAAACGTGCAAAAGAAATGCTTATACATACAGAGTTAACGATTTCAGAGATTTCCTTCTCGGTCGGTTTTAACGAAGTCAGTTATTTTGGCACGTGCTTCAAAAACGAATACGGAGTCACTCCCACAGAATTCAGGGAAGGCACCACGACTTCATGAAAGAACGTTATTCCAAAGTGATATCGCTTGTAAATTGAGGTAATTCACTCCTACCGAGTGGTCTGGACATTTGCTTTCGCCAAGTCTGATAAGCTTTTGTTAATTCTTTCACCTTCTCGGGGTGTATATCAAAGAGGTTTTCTTGTTCAGCAATATCATGCTCAAGGTTGAATAGAAGAATGCCATCAGGGTAAGCATAGTCTGGCGCACGCTTAGCTATACCTTCTACATCAAGTGCATAGTTTAAATGTATCCAACCAGCCTTATGAGCTAGCTTCCAGTCTCCTTTACGCACCACCCAGCTATCATCCCGGCCCTTATCCCAAAACAGCTGCTTGTGGTTTACCGGCTCTTTACCCTCTATCAATGGCAATAAACTCTTTCCATCCAGATTATCCGCGATTTCTCCACCCGCGAGTTGCACCAGTGTCGGCAATATATCCATAGCAGACGCCAGCTGAGAAAATGAACGACCAACAGCTTCTGCCTCAGGTATCTTGATAATAATCGGTATACGAATACCTCCCTCTCCAAACATAAACTTATAGCCGCTCAGAGGGTAATTATTCGAATATGTATTGATCGTACCTCCATTATCAGACAGGAACACGAGTATTGTCTTATCTTCTATCCCTTTCTCTGCAAGAGCGCGCAAGATGGCAGATACACTATCATCCAATGCTGCCAAGTGAGAGAGGTAGCGCTTACGACCAAGAGTATCTACTGCACCAAGATGGCCCCATTTACTATGCCATTGCTGCCAAGTCTCCTTAGCAGGGTCCCAGTATGGAAAATGCCAATCCTCTGCATCACGATTCCATGGACTGTGCCCCAATCCCACTTTTTGATCGTAGTACGGATCTGTAACGTACGTAGGCATATGCACAGCATTATGCTCGAGCTGGAGATAGAAAGGCTGGCTATGCTCACGATTAATGTAATCAACCGCCTCTTCAGTGAAAATACGCGTCGTAAACCCTTTTTCATAGGATGCTGACTCATCACGTCCTCGGATTAATGGTCCGATAGTTGCTGATCGAGCACTCCCTTTTAGGCGCTCTTCGTAGGCTTCGACATCTCTATGGCTCAATCGAGTAAAATCATGAGTATGATGAATAAAGCCTAAAAACTCATCAAAGCCATGATCTAACGGATGTTCAGCCGGACCTCTGTTTGTATGTACCTTGCCGATTTTCATAGTGTAATAGCCCAGCTCCTTCAAATATTGAGCGATCGTTTTTTCATCCCAAGGCAACCCACCTTCCCCATACCAATAATTACCCCAACGCTGCTGATACCGACCGGTCATAAACCCCACTCGAGAGGGACTGCATATAGGCGAAGTGGAATAGGCATTCGTAAAATAAAAACCCTCTGCGGCTAACTGATCGATACCCGGTGTTTGCACATCAGCAGGTGCATGCACAAGAAAGCTCATATCCGCGTAACCCAGATCATCCGCCATAATGACGATGATATTGGGTTGTTTTGCCGATAAACCATCATAGCTGAGCAAACCTAATATGAATGCTTTAATTAGTGCTGATATTCGAACTCTCATCTCGAAATCTCTCTTTTAGTAAGTGTAAAGTTTGGATCTTCGCTTCGGGCGATATTCATTTTTTTCAATATTTGAGCAACCACGTAGGGATAATCGTCAGAAACATCATTAGTTTCTGAAACATCTTGTTCTAAGTTATAGAGTTCAAGAGGTTTTCCTGCAAAACGCACACCTTTCCACTGACCCATGCGGATCGCCTGAATCGGACCCTGCCTCTCATTAAACTCCCAATACAAATATTCACGCAGTTCCTGATTTTTAGAATCTCCCATTAGCGTGGGCAAAAACGAAATACCCGTTATCTCCGAACTTGGTTCTATTCCAGCAAGCTCACAGAAAGTGGGTAAAACATCATCAAAAGCTGAAACGTGATCACTTCGCTTAGCTGCTTTGATCTTGCTAGGCCAATAGGCTACAAACGGCACCCGAATACCGCCTTCATACAAATCTCGTTTACCACCTCGTAAATTCCCATTGCTATTGAAAAAGCGATCTTGTTTCTCATACTCTGGGCCATTGTCGGATGTAAAAATAATGAGGGTATTCTCAGCAATTCCCAATCCATCCAAGTGTTTAAGGATATTGCCGATACTTCGATCCATCCGAGTAACCATAGCAGCGTAGCTTACATTCCCTTCAGGATCGTGACGATAATGTGCAGCTTTCATGGGGCGTTCTGGCCAGCCTAATTCTGCATACATCTCCTTTTCTTCTTCAGGCACTGTTAACTCATAATGAGGGATTGTCAGCGCCAGATAGAGAAAGAAAGGTCGCTCTTTCTGATTTGAAATAAAATCGATGGCCTTTTCTTCAAAAAGATCATGGGTATAGATTCCCTTTTTGTTGTAGTAATCGTTTCCTTCCAAGTGAAAGGGCTCTGAGTTTTCCCAAAGGTCAGGCCAGTAATAGTGGTGAGCGTCCCGATGCTTGCGATACCCGAAGAAATAGTCAAAACCCTGCTCGAGCGGCATACCTGTATCACTGGCTTCGGCGAGACCCCATTTTCCAATAATGCCCGAAAAGTAACCCGCACGATCTAACTCATCGGCAATAGTCACATCCTCTGATCCAAGATCTATCGCAACCCCAGTAGCTGTCCAGCGCGGATTACCCCGAATCGTTGCTCTACCCATGTGCCTACCGGTAAGTAAGGCACATCGCGATGGCATGCATACCGTGGACCCTGAATAGTGCTGGGTAAATACCATACCTTCTTCCGCCATTTTATCCAAATATGGAGTTTTTATTTTATCCTGTCCGTTGAAACCCACATCTCCATAACCCAAATCGTCCGCCATTATAAAAACGATATTGGGTAATAGTTCTGCAGAACCAAACGTTCGAAAAATGAGGTGTAATAACCAAAAACCTACATATACTCGGATAATACTATTTTTGAGAACAGATACCATAATTATCCCATTATAAACAAATTCGCTTAGTTATACTAATAGCTATGACTCAAAAATAGGTATTTATGTAACAAAGCATTCAGTAATTTCAGGCTAAAAACAAATGTGCCGGCTAGAGGACTAGTGTCGAATGTTAAATTTGTCATAGCCACGTTTAGCTCCACTCATAATTACTAATCCCGCTAGGGGTTTCTAAAATCCCTCATGGAGTTGAAAAAGAGTCTCAATATTAATAAGGTGGTGGTAAATCATTCAAACCACTACAAATATGATAAGGCAGTTAATAGTATTATTTTTTTCTTTTTCACTCTTGATCGGGAGTTTTGCTAATGCTAACGAAATTACGCTCTACACTCAGCGTCACTACGATTCTGATAAAGCATTGATCGCTCAATTTACAGAAAAAACGGGCATCAAGGTAAATGTCGTTCAGGCGGGGGCGGACGAGCTCATTGAGCGGTTGAGTGCCGAAGGCGATAACTCTCCAGCAGATATGTTTATGACTGTCGATGCCGGACGTCTGGAACGTGCCAAAACGGCTGGACTGCTGCAACCATTAGACTCTGATTTGCTCAAGCAGCGCATTCCAGTTTCCTTCCGCGATCCCGAGGGGCATTGGTTCGGCTTTTCAATGCGAGCCCGCATATTGGCTTACGCGAAAGAACGTGTTAGCGCGGATGAATTGGAAAGCTATGAAGCACTCGCCAACGCTGAATGGCGTGGACGTATTCTGGTCCGTTCATCTTCGAACATATACAACCAGTCCCTCATGGCCTCCATTATAGCAGAGCATGGAGTTATTGGAGCACGTGATTGGGCCAATGCAATCAGCGATAATATGGCGCGTCCACCTCAGGGCAGTGACCGGGATCAAATGCGTGCAGTCGCAGCAGGGCTCGGAGATGTTGCGATCGTGAACACTTATTATCTCGGGTTGCTTTTAAATTCCACGGATCCCAAAGACCGCAGTGTGGGAGAATCTTTAGCCATCTTTTTTCCGAATCAGGAGAGGCGTGGCACCCATGTCAATGTAAGCGGTGCAGGGATTACCAAATCCTCAAAGAACAAAGAAAATGCCGTAAAATTCCTTGAATTTCTAATCTCCGATGGGGCCCAAGCCACTTTCCCGGCAGCTACTCATGAATATCCGGTTGCGAAGGGTGTAGAGTGGTCAGAGCTTCAAAAGTCCTGGGGTGAGTTTAAGGTAGATCCACTTTACCTCGGAGTATTGGGTGATCTCAACGAAGCGGCCATTCGCGTATTCAATGAGTCCGATTGGCGATAGTCTGGATTGATCGCGACTGTTTACAGGTATCTAAAAAGGGATTTGGATCTGTGGTCGGGCAGCGCTCTACTCCTTGCATTGTTGCTGCTCATTCCTTTATTCGCAGTAGTCCTGGGCCTGGCGGGTGAAGGTCCGCAATGGGATCATCTGGTATCGACTGTATTGGGCACCTATGTATCCAATACGGTTATTGTTGTAATACTGGTTACGGCGCTGGCAGCTTTGCTGGGCATACCGACTGCCTGGCTGGTCAGTAATTACACTTTTCCAGGCCGGGATTTATTTCAGTGGGCACTCATCCTGCCGCTGGCCATTCCGACCTATGTCGGGGCTTTTGTCTATTTTCAGGCGACAGAAGCCGCAATCCCGCTGCTTATTGAGATCCGAAAAATATGGGGCGTGGATGCTTTTCGTGCAGCAGAATCCATCCTGCGTTACGGTATATTGTGCTTACTGATGGCTTCCGTATTGTATCCTTACATCTATATTAGCGCGCGTGCTTCGTTTTCCCAGCAACGCCAGCAAGTCCTAGAGGCTGCCCAAACATTGGGGCGCGGACATAGGTCTGTCTTTTTTACAGTCGCATTGCCGATGGCCCGGCCCATGCTTATAGCGGGGGCCAGCCTCGTAATCATGGAAGTCATTAATGATTATGGAGCAGTACACTTTTTCGGGGTGCCCACCGTTACCGAGGGTATTTTCCGCACCTGGTTTGGACAGGGGGATCGTGCGTCCGCGCTCAGAATCGCAGCTTTTGTTATGCTGGCCATTTTCCTGATACTGATGATCGAACAGTATCTGCGTGGCAAAGCCCGCTTTGCTGAAACTGGCAATCGATCATCGACTCTCCCGGTTCGCAGGCTCTCAAGAATAAACGGTATTTTCGCATGTGTTTTGTGTTTGGTACCTCTGTCTCTGGGATTTCTCTTTCCTGCGGGCCAATTGTTGATATGGGCTTATCGTACGTGGTCACGAGTCTTCGATACTGCCTTTTTAGGTCATCTCATAAATACCCTGAGCATGGCTGGCCTCACGGCGGTAACATTAACTGCTATCGCGTTAGTCATGGCCTACGCGGCCAAAATTCATTCCACCCGTTGGTTACGGGGGATCAATGGCCTTGCACTATTAGGCTATGCGGCGCCTGGGGCGGTAGTTGCATTAGGTATACTTGTTTCTTTCGGCACGCTGGATAGGCTAATTAGTGCTTCGCCAGAAAACGCATGGTTTCCTCTATTGAGTGGTACCCTTTTTGCTATTGGTTTTGCTTATTGTATTCGCTTTCTTGCAGTCGCCCTACATCCCCTGAAAAGCGGAATGACCCGGGTATGTGGTTCTTTGGATGAAGCTTCGATATCTTTGGGGCGCGGACGCGCCGCCACCCTATGGCACATCAATATACCCTTACTACGCGGTACGCTTTGGGCAGCGTTCACGCTCGTATTTATAGACATACTTAAGGAACTACCGCTGACCATGATTTTGCGTCCTGCCAATTTTGAAACGATGGCGACTACGGCATTCCAGATAGCTATGGAAGGGCGTATTCATGAGTGTGCACTTCCCTCGTTGATCATCCTGGTGGTAGGCGCTTTGGGTCTTATATTGATTAACCGTCTGCTACTCCCTGAAAACCGATGAGCATTTCCCTGGAATTTCGCAACATAAGCAAATCCTATCCTTCATCGAAGCTAGCAGCTGTAAATGAGGTTAGCTTGAAACTCAATGAGGGTGAAATATTGGCACTTGTAGGCGAAAGTGGTAGTGGCAAAAGCACTCTGCTTCGTCTGGCTGCAGGCCTTGAAATACCTGACCAGGGTGAGATTTACCTGGGAGATCAACCCATTGCGGGACCCCGTATCTGGCTGCCTCCGGAAAAACGAGGCATCGGGTTGGTGTTTCAGGAGGGTGCACTTTTTCCCCATTTAACGGTTCAGGCGAACCTCATTTATGGACTGCACCGCAAAAGCACAAAAGATAAACAGTCCATTTCCACCCAGTTACTCAATATGGTTGGCCTTGCTGGAAAAGAGAAACGCTACCCCCATGAGCTTTCCGGCGGAGAGCGCCAGAGGCTTGCTATTATCCGTGCCCTCGCTCCAAAGCCCAGAGTGCTGCTACTGGATGAACCTTTTGGCAACCTCGACCCTGCACTGCGAAGGACAATGCGCGAAGAGATTCGCGAATTACTCCATGAGCTCAAAACGACCGCAATCCTGGTGACTCACGATCCAGCTGATTCGCTCTCCGTTGCAACAAAAATTGCCATATTAAAGCAAGGGCAACTTGAGCAAATCGGCACTCCTTCAGAAGTTTACCGACATCCCCAAAACATTTATTGCGCCAACCTTTTTGGACCTGCCAACCCGATCCAGATCAATGGCCATTCAGTCCAATATTACCGGCCCGAACAGTTGCAAATAAACACAGAATCTACCGCTGGGGCGATCGAGTGCAGAGTCTCACGGATACACAATACTGGGAAGCATCAAGAGGTTTTAGTTTCTCCGAAAAAGCCCGCGTTCACCCTGAATGCAGACGAATGGCTGCTCTATTATGATAGCGAGCCCATTCATGAAGGCATGAATGTATGGATCAGTTTGAAATGAGTGCTCCTAAAAATTGTCCAAAAATCACAAAAAATCCCTTAGGGAGCCGGCATAATCCCTCTGAGAGTGGCTGAAAACTTAGAAAATCCTGTAAAATCAGATTACTGATACGCATGAACCGATTAAAATCCTATCCTCCTCATATACAGCAAAGCAATAGCATATCAACGTGCTCCGTAGATTCTTTATTTTTGCAAACTAATGAAGCAGGCTGGGTATCGCTTGATTCAAGAGCTCTTGAAATCTTTAACCGCCTTACAAACCTGGAAGGTTATCACCTGCAAACTAAACATGCCTACGCAAGGCTGATTAGTAAAACAAGCCCGTTAAGGCTCTCAAAAATACAGGCAGGCGAAATCATTTCGGATGCATACAATCGCTTATCCATTCATGAGGGTAACCGATTTCAGGCTCAGGGGCATGTGTCCGTGTGCAAGTGTTGCGGCTCCCCGGGAAAAATAGTGTTTCTCAATCCTTATGGCATTGAAGTGATGCAGATAAGTGCATTGTCAACGCTTCCCCTTATTGAATGGGGCAAAGTTTTGGTTAAGTGTGCAGATGCATCTTACCATACTCCAGCAAACGAATGGATCAGCTATCCGATTATCCCGGAAGAGGTTGAATACACGCCGCTTAAGCCTAGCTCTATTGTTAGACTATTTAAAGAAGCACGCGAGCGAAGCATTGCTTTTGAAGTTTCTTTATTCAGCTCGGGCATACTTCATCAGGAAGCAATTACACCGCTCGGCATCCGATTGAATGAAGGTTCACTCACCGTAGCGGGTCATGACGTAAATCTTCAGCTCTACATCCCTGCAATCCACGACGTCTATTGCGACCAGGAAGCCCTATATCCTACGTTTTACTTAAGCGGAAGCGACAGCATTCAACTTCTGAAAATCCAGGCACTCTGCGATTATGAAGATATCAAACCCCTCTTATTTCCCGAGTGAGGTTATGCTCTATTATCCGAAAAAAACATCCTAAACACTTTTAAAAAATCGCGATTACATACCATGAAAATAAATTCAAAATTAACGAACTATAGCCTACTGACGATGGCAATTCTCAGCCTGTTGTTGAACTCAGGCTGCCTGACTGATGATTCAGAACCGGTTGCTGAATCAGCAACACCAGTCGGTGAAGAAACTGCTGCAGCAGCCTCCACAGAACGCTACGTGTTTGGCTGGGGTAATTTATCTGATGAAGTCGCAAGTCCTCGCGGGGGAAGTACCCGAGGTACTCCGGTGACTTACGCAGACGCAAATCGTTTGCCACTTGATACAATTGCAAGCGCCGGAAGCGCATATGAAAAGGATCGTGCGGCTATCCTCTCATTACAGGGCGATTACAAGGTGAGTTTCCACTTCATGGAAGCCCTAGGTCTTTTGCCTGATCATGAACCAGAACGCTCCTATCACTCTTGGGCAACCGAAAAAGTATTCCTGCTTGAGGACACTGGAGACTTTATCAGTCTTCAACATATCCTGGTCATGTACTTTGAAGATGATAACGGAGAAATGTCAGGACCTTTTCTGGTTAAGCACTGGCGGCAGGACTGGACTTACGAAGATACCGATCTGCATACTTACCGGGGTGATAATACCTGGGCACGGGACACTCGCTCTGCTGATGATGTAAAGGAAAGTTGGTCGCAATCCGTTTGGCAAGTAGATGATTCTCCCCGATATGAAGTGTTAGGAAAGTGGGATCATTCAGGCAATCGTTCGATCTGGACCAGTGAGAGCTTTTGGCGTCCCCTGCCACGACGTGAGTATAGTATACGCGATGACTACAACGTGATGGATGGATACCACCGTATCAGTATCACCCCCAAAGGCTGGTTGCATGAGCAAAATAGCTGGAAGCGAGTTGCGGGTGAGAATTCAGATACCGCAGAATTTTTGGCTCAGGAAATCGGTATTAATCGCTATGAACGCATCACCAGCCCAAGCCTTGCAAAAGCTGATGAATACTGGGAGAAAACCCACCCATACTGGGAAGCTGTTCGCACTGCATGGAACGGCGTTTATGCAGAGCATGATCGTTTTAGCTTGAGCAGTAAAGTAGATGACAAAAGTCAGTTTGAGCACCATTTTCAATTCGCCGGAAAACTCAATGAGGGTGAACCCTATGATTTCGATTCTGCTAGGGCATTCATAAAAGAGACTATTTCTAAGTATCTAAATAACGGCGATGGCAGTTCCGGATACTAATCCGATAGTAGTGGGCTTACGGGGTTTCGTGTGATCTACGATGCGCCATAGGCCTTATTCCAGCTTAAAATCTATTCTTATCGTTGCCGTGCGTTGGGTTTCAGGAGATTCACCGAATTTCCAACGCTTCAGTATCGTATCCTGCGCTTTGCGATCCAAAAGCGAATAACCCGAACTTTCTAATATTTCGCACACTTCCGGTTTACCGTTGTCAGAAATTAGCACATTAAGCCAAACGATACCGCTCATCTTTCGTTGAATCGCGACTCGCGGGTAATCCGGTGCTGGATTCAGAATGGGTACAGGTCCACTTTGTTCGTATTGTGCACCCCCTTTGATCTCAGGTGCTGAGGCTGATTGGGGAATTTCTACAGGTGTGGCTATCGGAGTAACTTGCGTATCTCTTTCCTCGGGCAAATCGGTTTGCAAAGGAATCGGTTCGGCTAATACGGGAGTTGGCTCAACTACCTCCTGAGGTTCAATTGCTGCGATGCTCACTGGAATGACTTCGGTAAATTCTTCTACTTCTTGAAACTCCTCTAAAATCGATTCAGGCAATGGAGCAACATCCGGGGCGTCTTGAGACTGCGCAGATACGATCTCAGGCTCGGGCTCAATAATGGGTGCAATATTGGAGGCAACCGAATCTACGGTTTCTTTTAATACAAAATGAGTATAGATGGATTGTTTTTGATCCTCAAAATGGATTTCCGGAACGCTCACGAACGAATCGAATACAAGCTCATACGCGGCAAGGTGAAGCGCAGCAGAAAGAACAAGCCATATACTCCACGGGCTTTTTCGAATCAAGGGAATCACATTCATTGCATTCCCCCTTCTCCAACCGTGTGCTCGAAATAAAGCTGATTAATCCCTAGGTTACCCAGTTTCTGCATCAATTCCAATACGGCTCCATGGTCGGCCTTTTCATCTGCAGCCAATATCGCATTCCTGCGTTCAGGATACTCAGAGATTAGCGTAGTTAGAAGATTTTCAAAAGTATCAGAGGCTACATTTTGGCCCTCAAGTGCGAGCTGTCCTTCAGCATCGAGCTCAATACGCCAAGCATTTGACTCGGAATTGCTTTGGGTCTCACTGAGCTGAGGCAAAACTACATCCAGAACTGGAGTTGCAAACGTACTGGTCAATATAAAGAATACCAACAGTTGAAATACGACATCCACCAAGGGGGTTAGTCCCACATCAGGCTCGTTAACCACATTCTCGCTATCCGCTGCTAAAAACTCACTCATGGATGAAATCATCTAAACACAATCTTATGACTACACTTTTTCAGTTAGTAGCTTATCCTCAGATTGAGGAATTACCGAGAGTTTAGTGTAGAAGGTTTTTGCCGCCACGACGATCTTATCTACATGATGATTAAAGGCCCGAACGAGTATAATGAGCGGAATACTTATCAGCATACCGACTATAGTGGTAAGCAGTGCTTCCCAAATCCCCCCGGCCAATAGTGATGGAGAAGCCATGCGTTCACTTTTCTCCAATACTTGAAATGCATTAACCAATCCCAGAACGGTTCCGGTTAATCCGAGTAGAGGAGCGACCTGGGCTAACATGGATAGGTGTTTTATGGGACCCCGCGCACGATTCAGCCAGGTACAGAAAGTAGTTTCGCACACTTGTTGCCGCTTTGTTTCTTCAAGATGTATATGGGTATGAAACACTTTCAAAAGCTCAAATAGAGGTGAGTTTGTTAACTGATCCCTAGGCTTATTTTTTAAAAAATCTTCAAACTGTTTTGGCCAATCATCACTCTCCAGAAATTTGTCCAATACTTCATATTTAGGGTGATGATAAATAAAAAAGAAGAGCCTTTCAGCGATCAGTGCAAGGGCGGTAACGCTCGTTAAAAGCAGAGGAATACCCATTAACCCAAGCTTATCGAAATCTGCAAAATATTGATGTAAATCCATTTTTATAGTTGCAACTCAGTCTCATTTTCAATTAGATACCCCTATGTTTTCAAGCATAAATTGGTACTTGGGCAAAGAAAAGTGGATGATCCGACTTTTCTGCATATTCGCATGTGGCATTTACGAGTCATCTCTCGAAATAGCTACCAATTCTCCAGAAACCAACACCCTTAAAACCTTATAAACTGTTAATAATAAACAACATAAATAGATATGCTTTAACCTTGCTTATTGAGAATGAGACTTAATTTTATTTTTAACCTAACAGAAAAATGAAACCTACACATACTAATTACTATCCATTATTATCGCGTTTGCTTACTTTACTCGCAGTTTTCGGGATCGTTTCGAACACCGTTGGACAAGAGTCAGATGCAGATATTGCCATTACCGTAGTGGCAACCCGCTCAGCTCAACCGGCTCTCGATACCGCAGGCTCAACCACCGTGGTCACTTCGGATGATTTGATTACCCGAGGATCAACGAGTATAGGTGAAGCACTCAAATACGAACCTGGCGTATCCGTGCCTTTTGACTTCGCTGGCACGGATGGCTTAATCCCCTATCTGGGCGGTGGTGATCAGGCCATTAATATACGAGGACTTGAAGCCAACCGTATTTCGATTCTGATCGATGGTATCCGGCAGCCGGAGGATTTCGTAGCGCAAACTTTCCTGAGCGCAGGTGGTCCGGGACGTATTTATTTTGACCCGGCCATCTTTAATCAACTGGAGTTATTCAAGTCAGCCTCATCCAGTCTCTATGGAAGTGATGCCATGGGTGGCACTATTAGTGGAAGAACAACGGGTCCTGAAAGTCTATTGGGAGACAACATAGAGGGAACTGCATTCAGCAATTCGCTGACCTATGCGAGCATTAATTCCAGCATTAATAATCGCTTCGAAGCAGCCGTGGGTAATGGTGAAGTCGCAGCTAGTGTTGTATACAGTTACCGTGATGGCTCTGAACGCGAAAATAACGGCGACAATGAACCTAATCCTCAGGAATTCAGCAGCCATGCAGTGCTTGCAAAAGTCCTGTTTAAGCAAGAAGCCTGGCAACTGGAAGGCACAGTTGATTACTTCACTTTTGAAAATTTCACCGAAGGGGATGCTGCTGAGGGTAGTTTCTTCGGTGGATTACTCGTCAATGACAATGTCTCGCAGGATGATGAACGGGAAAGACTAAGATTCTCAGTAAGCTCTACATTCACTCCTGAAGATGGACTCCCTATTGCGGATACCGTAAGTGCACAGATTTACACACAAGAATCAGAATTCAACAGCCTTAATATTCAACAGGGTAGCCTCTCCTTTGGTCCTTTCCCAAGTCCACGTAACCGCCGCAATAAAATCAGCTACTTAACTGATATCTATGGGCTGGATGCCCAGGCAGATAAACTGATACTGGCAGAATCAGCCACACATACGCTTCGCTACGGTCTTGAAGCCTCATGGTCAGATGTGGAGTCTCAATTCATTAGGACTGATATATCTCAGGATGGTAGCGAAAGATTGGACGACCGTATTGGCATGGCACCTTCGGAAGTTACACGCCTGGGTTTCTTTATCCTGGATGAAATCACCTTGGGTCTCGATGAAAAATGGGTGATTACCCCAGGACTGCGATTTGATAGTTACGAGGTATCCCCTGACAATACCGCAGCGTTTCTGGCACGCACGGTTCCCCCGGGATCGGATGAGCCCGTTCGTGCGGTCGAATATGAAAACGATGCATTTGCACCCAGCCTATCGGTAATGTATCGCTGGAAGGATAATCTGAATACTTACTTTACATATGGGCGTGGCATCCGCAATCCCTCGGCTGAGGAGCTCAACGGAGTATTCACCCACGGAACTGATTTTATCGTTGTTCCTAATCCGGACCTTTCAGAAGAAACGTCAAACAGCTTTGAAATCGGGCTGCAAAGCTTCGGTGGGGAGAACACCTTCCAGATAGCAGGGTTTCTGAATCAATACGATGATTTCCTTGAAAGCAACGTGCTCGTTACCGATAATCCTAATCCGGAACCGGATGTCCTTACTACTGTCAATCTACAGGAAGTCGAAACCTACGGGATCGAAGTGCGCTGGGATTGGGAAGCTGGTGAAGAGCGCGGGAGCTTCGAGGGAGCAGAAGCGGGAGTCTCACTATCCTGGACGGAAGGTGAGCGCAGCGACATTGATCAGCCTTTGAATTCCGTAGACCCGATTAAACTAGTCCCCTATGTCGGTTACAGTTCCGCCGATGATCGCTGGGGAGCACGCCTGACGGGTACTTACATTGGTGAAAAGGAAGAGGAAGATATCGATCAGACTACCCAGGCAGGGGCACTCGATTCGGTTGATAGCGTATTCCTGCTTGATATCATCGCTTTTGTTCAGCTCAACGATTATATTCGCATCAACGGAGGTATCAACAACCTCACCGATGAATCCTACTTCCTCTGGTCTACAGCACGTAGAGGTGGAGGACATGGTGGAGCCGGGGCTGACCGTAATACCCAACCTGGCCTAAACGGCTTTCTCTCAGTGACCGCTTCATTCTGATCCGGCCAACTTCCCACTCACAGGTTATCCATACCAAGCCTCTGTTGGGTTAATATCCAGCAGGGGCTTTATCATTGGTGCCTGAAGACGGGTTATTGCCTCAAAATCTTCTCCATCTTTTTCCCCTTCGCCAGCTCATCAATGAGCTTATCCAGATAACGGATTTCCCGCATGAGGGGTTCTTCGATCTCTTCCACCCGGACGCCGCATGCTACGCCTTTAATGAGTGCCCGCGAGGGATTCATTGCGGGTGCATCGGAAAAGAAGGCTTCAATCGTTACCTCCTTTTTCAATTGGGCCTCAAACGCTTCCTGGCTGTATCCGGTCAGCCAGTGGATAATTTCGTCAACCTCGGCTTTCGTCTGCCCCTTTTTTTCAGCCTTTGCAACCAGAAATGGATAGGTATGAGCAAAGGTCATTGAGTAAATCCGGTGTTTCATGACTTTCTTGCGAATTTGAGAAGTTTATCGCAGGAACAAATTAATGATAACCAATGGCAACTCTGCGTTTGAGTTCACTTGGGTTGATACCAAATGACTCCCTAAAGGCCCGACTAAAGTGACTGGGATTTGAATAACCTACCTTATGCGCCACTTCCAATACAGTATCCCCATTTTCCAGTAAGCAGCTCCGTGCGTATTCCATACGTTTTTTTCGCAGGTAACCAAAGACAGTCGTCTGATAATGCTCCCGAAAACCCTTCTTCAGCTTAAATTCATTTAGGTGAACTTTGCGGCTCAACTCCTTTATGGAATGATCGTATGCCAGATTCCTTTCCAGATAGCTTGCGGCTGCCTTCAAAGCAGACTCATCCTCATTATGTAAACAAGGTTCTGCCTGGGGTTTTTGCAAAAATTCCGGAGCATCCAGGGTTTCCGATAACAGCTCATAACCTTGAGAGGCTACTTTGAGACGATTAGAAGGATCTATTCCCTCATTGGACCAGAGCTTCGCCAATAATAAGCTCATCTGTGAAGTAAACAGGCCTTTGAATAAAAGGGATTCTTCCCGTTGTATGCAATTAATACACGCTTGGTAGCTATGGGCCTGAATTCGATCATGCCAAAGTGTTTCCCATATTATGGCATCGCACTCGAACCAACTCACTGAAGCCTCATCTTTGCAAGAGAATGTCGCTTGATTTTGAAAATCCACCAAAAGACACCATTCTCCTGCGGATACATCTGTATACCCTTGGTCCGGCAAGTGAAAGCTGACGGTTCCGACATTAACATACATGATCACCGAAAAAGCCCTAAAATGAGATTTGCTAAACTCATAAGAATCGCTTGGCGGTATGGTGGATTTAGCAAATGAAAAACCTTCGTGCTGGGTAAAGCGTCTTACTGTCACTGCATGACCGCCTATTTGTAATATCTCCTCCTGAGGTGTATGAAAAGGGCAATGAATCATAATAAATAGCAAACACAAGATGATACTGAGAATCAATCTTAATAAATCAAGCCAGTAATTTAACCTCTATCATGAACCCTTGCGTCATCTATTCTTTAAGCAATTAGGCAGGTTTACGATCAGATTTCTTAGACCTATCGGCAATGAAGCAACCAAACACTTCTTGGGTTCATGGGACATTCCAATTCGCATCATTATAGATTCCGAAAATTCTTCTATCAAAGAAGTATCTGGTTTATCATCTAGATTTGTATCAAAATGGGGGTTGTTAATTTGCCAATCCAGGAGCGTTTCCCCGTACCTGTCCAGACCACTTTCTGCCTGGTTGCATTGAATGTAATTCTCCATTTTTTGGTTCGATTATAGACAACCTCTAATACAAGGCTTTTTGTTTCCACACCCTGAGTATAATCAGAACCTCCCGCACTCTTGAATGCATACCGTTATTGTGAACTGCATAGTAATTTATTCCTTACTTCTATGTGACGGATATAGTCGTTTTCAGTTACTACAGTCTCAATGTTGCTACGTTGGATCTTATTACCGCCTTCGTCTGTAGCATACAAGGTCAGATCTATTTCAGCAATATTATCGTTAATTGTTTTTATTGCATGAAAAATCCAATGTAATTGTGGGAATTCATTATAAAAAGAGTCTATCATTTTTATGATATCTTTTTTTCCAAAATAGACCCCGGTATTATTTGAACTATATGTAGCAGATTCATGAAACAATAATGCAACATGGGTTAAATTTCTTTCATTTAATAATTTATAGTATTTAAGAGTTAAAGACTTTCCGTCCATATTAATCCTTTTCTTTAACATTATATATAATAATAGATGCTTTAGTGAGGAAAATGTATTATGCTTGAGTGGTTTTATTTTTCTATGATGCCATTAAATACTCCTCTAATTTTGCGAAAACCAAAGGTTCTTCTTTAACCTAGCTAGCTAGGTTAATCACAAGTGGTTTCATGAAGGACTTATTAATATCTCACAAACTGCAAAATATGGCAATTTCCCTTGTAGACAACAGCAATTCGTTTAACCTAAAACCGGAAACTAAATGGAATTTGATATTTTGCTTTCTTCTTCAAGCTTCAAATTCATCTCTGGGGTTTAGTATACCTGATTAGCAAAATAACCTCATATAGGCGAAATATTTAGTATGCTTGGAGGATCAGGTTTTAGTGGAAACTATTATCACTCATTCACACGAAAGAATCAGATAAAATTGAAAACAATATTGGTTAGCTGTGGTTGAATCGTGAGGATCGAAAAATATTATGTTTCAGACTTTAGTCAACCGAGTGATACCGATTATAATTAGCTTTACTACGTAAAATTAAGCGTATACCTACTTTCATGTGAAACTAAATATTGTCCTGAAGAATTAAGACAATTAGCAAGTTACCACTCAAAGATCATGTATCTCTGAGAGCCCAGGTATACACAAAATCCATCTCAGCACGAGCATTAACCAATCTGTCCCTGTCAATATCATTTTCAGCAACTAGTTGTGTATGCTTTTTTTCATTTTGTTCAGCTCTCTTAACCAAAAAGCGATTATGACGAGCTATAGATGATTCACCGACCAAGGCTAAGCCACCATAATTATCCGCAGTGAGAATTACATAATCTTCACGTCTATTATTATCACCGCGAGTAATCCATTTCCCCCCTCGGTGACGACGTATGATACGGTGGATGACGTTATAGCCATAATCACTCCTAATGATAGCGATGTCTCCTCTCCGAAGCTTTCTATAAGGATAAGCTCGGTTTATAACTGTGACGTCATTGGTTTGTAGCGTAGGCAACATGCTGTCTCCTTCTATGCGGGTAACATAGAAGTCCTTGCCATCACAGTTCGAGGCTCCCTGAGCGCAAGAGAGCAGCAATACTGCAAGCAGCATAATGGTAACGATACTAGTAAGCGATTGATCGCCTAACGTCACCTTTTGCGGAAGGTATTTCAATGAAGGTTATTGATTAAGTAATTTATATAATAAATATTTTTAAGTTAAATTGCAATATTAGCTGATTTTATAGCAAATATTTTACAGATTTAATATAAATCTAGCTAATATTTACGCAATTTTTACCAAATTTCCTGCTTGTTGAATGTAGAAATGGACTACGAATGACAAGATGTGTCTACGGCTTAGTGGTTAATACAACCTTTGCTGACAATGATGACATCGGCGTTATCATTCAAAGAAGTAAGGATATCGAATTAAGTGGTAATCTTTTTGTGAGAAACAAATCATGCCATGCGCAAACGCAACGACGAGATGCTTATCTTTAGTAAATAGTCTAAAGATACTGTAATTGACTCGGTTACGTTCAGTGGTCCTGAAGGTAGCATTGATACGGTCATCTATTATAGCGGAGAAAAGTCCATAATAGGCTCATTCAGTTTAGAAGGTTGCAGATGAACTCAAAATGATCGTATCGTGGAAAGCGTAATAAAGATACAACTAAAATTTACGTAGAGCAAACTGACCAGGGAAGTGTAGTTTCTTCCTCTTGGCTGAGCCCCAGTGGTAGTTGCACAATGCCATCACTGCGCGACCTGAGTATATGTGGTGTTTTCTCGAGCTTGAAGCATTCCTTTGGTATTCTTAAATCATAAAAGGCAGGTCCAACGCGGCATAGAAACTGTTCAAAGCTCGCCAGTCCCTCATCCGTGCTCAAATCCATACCCGCCGCTTCGAATCCTTGGGCGTAAAGCTGCGGCGCAATCCCACCCGTGTAACATCCAGCGGCGCAACCACACCGCGTCATTTTTTCCGTATGCGGAGCACTATCGGTACCAGCAAAAAACTTGGCATTTCCAACAGCTGTCACCGCACCCCGAAGCGCTTGACGGTCCTCTTCAAACTTCAGAAGCGGCAAGCAATAAAGATAATATTTAAGCCCTTGTAACAAATCTCCAATCGTATAAAGCAAATGCTGCGGCGTAATCGTGGCTGTCACATTAACCCCGGCCTGTTTAACAAACTCCACACCCACTTTTGTAGTCAGATGCTCACAGACCACCTTCAGATTTGGATATGCCTCGAGCACACGTGGTGCGCGCTCCATGTAAAAGTATTCTTCGGCATTAGTTTCGCGCCCGAAATACCCTTCAGATGCCAAATTGTGCTCTTCCCCGTGCATGCACAGTACCACTCCGGCTTCTTGCATCGCCGCGAAGACTCCGTTCTCAATGTATTCTGATAAAGGCCGCCCGAAATCCGCACCAGTCGTCCCATGCGGTGGGTAATATTTCACAGCCTTGAGTAGACCTTTTTTTTTGCCCGCCTCTATCATCGCCGGGGTTGTGTCCTTAGTTAGATAAAGTGGCACAATCACCGTCTCCATATCTCCAGCACCTGCCTCTTCTAACATGGCATGATAAGTCTCAAGACTCCAATAAGGCAGATCTTTACTCTCCTCGATTTTAGCCACTGGTGGAGCGGTGTTGGGCATCGCCAAAATTCCTGCACAGCCCATTGTTTTATGGTCTGCGATCAAAGTGGACATCATATTGCCCTGGCGAAAATGCGCATGCAAATCGTACCATTTGGGAAGTTCAAGTTTATATCCTTCGGGAGTCATGAAATTTTTCAGTATTTTGCGATATTGCTGTTGTCTGACCTATACGATATACCAGCTCCACCAATCTACCGTCACCAGTATATGACCCCAGAGCTTGCAGATAGACTGGCAAAATCATGCCAATCGCTGTAGTGAAATGTCGGAGTGATTGCATACTATCATTAATGAGGTGAAAATACAAGAGTTGTAATATAAAGAATAAATACAACTCGCGACAACCTCTTATCCAGTTCACACTTGCGAGCAAGCTTTACCACCTTTTAGGGAAATCCTTGAGGTATTTTAAAGTCCGTGATGGAGAAAAAAATCCCTAATAATTTCAGGAATTAGGGTATTTTGAGGTGATCGATTAAAACCAGAAATCGATTTAAGCTTATGTGATCCTATAAGATGTTACATTTAGCCCTCTGCCTATACCAAGGTATAGTCTGAGGCTTTAATGCCCTGTGAGGGCTTTAAATTTGTATTTGTCATAATAGGGTAGTAAAAATCAAATAAAGTCCTTGCCCTTAGCCCCAAATAAAAAGGCAAAAATTAATATACCCAATAAAACACATTGTCATGGTATTTTATAATTTTCCCAAAAAATTCTCGCTCAAGAATCACTCAAAAAATTGTGGGCCAATAATTAATAAAAAATAATCTTATTTAAATGACACATTAACCAAAGGCCCAAAAAGGCTAAATTTTATTTGTGCATATAACGTCAACGCTATCTTTCGACACTTTGTGACATCTGCAAAACGGACCGGGGGTGTCAGCTGCATGTATTACGCAGTAATACTATATCATCTTCATTGAGCTTTTTCTTCTTAATTCCAATCAAATCTTTTTTAAGTTGTTTATAATTTATACCAGAGTTCACATATGCGTGTTTATGTTGCCGATGAAGCTTTAACTCATTAATAGATAAGCCATTATATTTATCTATATAACTATCAGGTTTGATAAAGTTTACCCCCTGAAGGATAAAACATTTCTTATAATTGCGAACTGTAGTATCCGATCTTTTTAGCTTTTTAGCTATACTGTTTGGCGAAAATCCAATTGTAAGTAAATAGTAGATTTCTGGGATGAATTGTTTCTGTTCTTCCAGTGTGGCTCGGCCCTTAGCTCTTTTTCCTTTATTTCTTAACTCTCGTTGTCTTCCTAATTTCTTATAATAACTCTGGGTATTTAAAAAATTTTCATTAGGATCAAGCAATGATACTAATTCAACACACTCATCTGGATCATTCTTATTTTCGTTATCCATACGAAAGTCTTGAAATCTCTGAATATCTTCCTGGCTCGGTGGAGTATAATTGTTTTCATCTGATTCCTTGAATTTCCGAAAGAATCTGTCACTGGATGAAGCTATAACAAACGCATTATTTTCTTTGGCAAAATTTATAGCCTCAATCAGTTTTCTTCTACTAGTTATTTGTCCTTTTTCAACTGCCCAATATTCTCCAATTAATTCACAACCATATTTTTCACATTCTTTCTTACAAGCTTCATACTGAAGCTCAATATTCCTCATCTGTTTTTTTGTAGAACTTCGACCAAAAAACACCCATTTCCTACCTGCATGTTCTTGGCTTAGTTGAGTAACCACTCGATCCATACCGATCACGGTATTTTTCTTAATTTCTATTCTAAGCGTAGCACTCCGTAATTTTCTGCCACCCCGTATTGTTTTTACCGTTTTGCTTAATCTACGGTTTTTGTGATTTAGTGCCGTCATTATCTAAATTCTCTTAGATATTGAATAATTTCAAAATCTGCGAATATCTCAAAAAATCACATTAGCTATGATTAGCGATCTCATGGAGTAAAAATACATACAATAAATACAAAGCCTCTCTAAGCCAACAAATACACTTAAAGAAGATTTTAGCATCCTTATACAAAGCTATCTAAGATTCTTTTCTAAATAAGCTTGGACGTCCTGGTAACGTATAACAATTCTACGTCCAATCCTAACCACTTTTAAATCTCCACTAGAAATAATTGAGCGCAGATTTCTTTCAGAAATCCTCAGATACCTTGCTACTTCATTAACACTTTTCAAACCTCGATTACGGTTCCTATTTTCATTCATTATATATGTCCTTTTGCTATATTATAAACATAATGTTTTTCAGGCACCCTCTTGGCGCACTGTATGCACAGGATTACATGATATTGCCGTAAGGTCAACACTTTAAATAGGGCCAATGAACCACTATTTATATAGTGATTTAAATAAAACTAACTACCACTTGATCAGCGGAATTTGGATAAATAGAGAAATATTGTTTTGCTAGTTGCTTAGTAGTCAGTGCCCTGTAGTGCGTGAATAGCATATCTGTGCTGTCACCGTGGCCTAATTCTTTTGCAGTTTTCTTTGCATCATCATGAAGAGCATAGTGGTAGCTGCCAAAGGAGTGCCTCATGGCGTTCTTTTTCCAACAAATTGCAACTTGTCCATTTGAATTTTTTCTGCCCCCAGGATCAAGGAATTCGGCTTTTCGAAGTAATAAACTAAATTGGCTATTGTATGACAATTTCTCTCTAGAATCGTAAATTAATCCTTCTTTCTTTGCACAACTAGACAACCAAGCTATTGCATTGCTGGATAAGGATACACTTCTGATTTTTCTTTTCTTGGCTATAGAAGCGCTGATTAAAACAAATTTTTCCTTTAGTCTGACATCTTCCCATTTAAGCCTCTGTAGTTCTTCAGTTCTTATTCCACAGAATAAAGCCAATGTAACTACTGGCAGCAATCCTAGACCTGGATTGTCGTAAGCGGCATGTATTAATCTTCTGCTTTCCTCGATGGTCAAAATACCTGGTTCAGAATCTTCCTGCTCCGAAAACAATTCCTTTCTCTCGTATGTAGTCAATGAATCTAAGATGTTATCAAAAATATACTGCTTATTTTTGGCATAAGATAATATCTCATTAAGACATGTAAGGTAGTTTTTCTTAGTTCTATCCCTTAATTCCATAGAGTTAATCCAAAGAATAACTTCTTCGATCTTAAGATCTTTTATCAATAAGCCCCCAAACTCTTCAGAAATAAATTTTGATTTAGAACGAAAAGACTTAACTGTGTCTGGACGAAGCTGCTTTCTAGTTAGCAATTTTTCCTTGTGAGCCAATAATTCGGAAATTATATGGCGAATATATTTATCACCACCTTTAGGGCGTATACGTTCCAATGCAAAACTGACAGCTTGCTTTAAGCTCAAACCCGCATCCCTTAATTGAGGTAGAACCTCAACAAATTCATTCCTTTCTTGAGGGGTTGAATCAAAGTAAGGAACTCCTTGATTTTTTAGGCCATCGTATTGCTCCTTAGCAAAAGACTCAGCTTCTTTTTTAGAAGTAAATTGCTTTCTAATCCTTTTCCCAGATGTAACTCCTTCAGGTATATCTACCTGATATGAATATCCGAATACACCGGTTTGATTTGAGTTCAGTTTAACCCGAATTCTTATCTTTGAACCATTAGGGTAAGTGTATGAGTCAAGCTTACTCATACTTGCAATCTAATGCATTATATTGCCAAAACTCAATAAAATTCTGTCACTATTCCGACAATACTATACTTCAAATGGCCCGGAAACCGCTTAAAATATGGTGCTCAGAGAGGGACTCGAACCCTCACGCCGTTAAGCATACGCCCCTCAAGCGTACGTGTCTACCATTCCACCACCTGAGCAAAATGTGTTAAAAGACTGAAATGTAACAGCATTGTAATTGAATTCAACCCCAAATATTTTCATTGCGATTGAAACCTGTTTACTTATGTGATTGCATTACAACTTAACAACTCAGTCGGCATTAGCTGGCTTACCTTATATGGGCAAACAACCGGATAACAGTACAGATTCACCTTTTAACGCACTGGATCTTTCTCAGTTGCAGGATATTTCTTTGGGTCCTGACTGGGCGGACGAAAAAAAGAATAAGCCTTCGCAAAAGTCCTACCAGGATCATTCGGGTGAAGATAGACGCCAGGGTCGTAGAGATCAGGGCAGTGCGCCTCAACGCAGGGATCGCCGTCGTGGCGGGGCACCCCAAAAAGAACGACCTCGGGAAGAGCGTGAATATAAACCATTCGTACCTCCCGTTGATGTTATCTTTGTGAGCAAGGATAAACCTTTCGAAATGCTACTTAAGGCGATGCGAACTACTCATAAGACCTATGAGCTTTTCGAAATTGCGCGTATCGTCCTCGGTAAAGAAAATCGCTTCACAGTCATTATTAACCCCAAAGAGGGAGATTCGGAGAAGAAGCTCTTTGTTTCCATGCCGGATCAGCTCCCCTTTGATAATAAAGATGAAGCGATCAATCATGTACTCAATCATCATCTGGATAAGTTTTTCACCATTGAAGAGGTTGAAGTGGAGCCACCTAAGGGTAATTTCCAACAAGTGGCAAAATGCTCGCTAACCGGAAAACTGCTCGCCCCTCCCAACTACCACCGCTATCAGGAAATTTTAAAGGAGCATCATGCTCAAAATATTCGCAGCCTGAGCTTCGAACGTTTTCTGGAGAAAGTGGAGACAGTGCGCGACGAGGAAAGCATCAACGCCTGGCTTGATAGTATGAAGACGGTCAAGCAATACACAACCAAAGTTCCGGAAGGCAGTGAGGAAACCCCCGACATGTTTCAAACCCTAGAAGAGGTTAAATTTTATCTGCTCGAAAAGCATAAGAGCTCCATTTATCAGGCAAAGGACAAAATCAGACTACCGGGGGAGAAAGTAGAAGAGCTTCCGCGCGGCAATATTCGCCGATCCATTGAAATGGAGCATGAAAACCAGCAACGTTTCCCGCTCGTTACATCCAATCACCTGCGAGGACGGCTGCGCCGATGTAACCTTAACTTCTTTAAAAAAGGTGCGAAAGGTATCACTTATGTGTGTGCAGTAAAGCGCAAGCCGCGATACAAGGACACGGTATTCAGCGAAAGCATCCAGAGCCTTATTGATTTTATTGACTCTAAACAGGGAATCACGGGTGAAGAATTACTCGATGCTTACCTGAAGAGTGCAGGTATCGAGGCGACTGAAGATGCCAAAAAACGCGCCCACCAGGATTTGCGCTGGCTGGTATCTGAAGGATATGTCACCGAGTTTGCAGACGGTAAGCTATTTGCTGAAAAGGCACTCAATATTAATGCTGCTGATGACAAGAGCCGACAGCAGCGTGAGCCTCATCGAGGTCAAAAAGCTGAAACCGCACCTGCAAAACCAGAGCCAGAAGCTACTCTGGAGCCCGTCGAGGAAAAAGTCGAAGCAGAGTCCGTAGCTCAAGAAGATCAAACGGCACTCACTAAAGGGGAAGAATCGGCCCCCACCAAGAATGAACAAACTGAAACTTCTGATGAAAAACCAGATGCGGTAGAGGATGAATTGACTGAACCAGTTGCGGAGGATAAAGCTGAAACACCTGCTGCAGAGCACGAAACTTCTGAAATAACGGATACACCCGATTCGGAAACTGGAGAAAGTTCAGAACAGAGCGAAAAACCGGACTCCGAAGAAGAGGCTGCTTCAGCAGAGGCAGCAGAAAAGCCTAAATAAGCCTTCTGTTGTTATACTAAATCTTCAGACTCAGCAATGAGTCGGATAGCGTGTTTCATATCTGCTTGAATTGAGAATTCCATTCTCCAGATTCGACCCTGCATCCAGTCACACAGACCGCGCTCAGGCCATTCGTAGGCGACCAGCCAGGGCTCTTCAAGCAGCTCATCTATGAGCAATGCATCCAATTGTTCAGCAGACTGTAGCCGATACGCATCCATGTGGATAAGCTGTCGTCTGCCTTGATAGACTTGATAGATATTAAAGCTCGGGCTTACTACACTCTCATCGATACTGAGACTCTTAGCCATCCCCTTGACCCAGACAGTCTTACCAGCTCCGAGGTCACCAGACAAAGTAACAACCTGATTTTCAGGCATTGCCCGCGCAAACTCAGATGCCCATTGAATGGTTTCTTCAGGGCTATTTGTCGCAATGCCTGATTTCAATCTATCAAAAATGCTCATAACCTTTGCCTTCCTCCAGGCCTTCACCGTTTTGGTCATAATACATACCTGCCTTGAAACGACTGTCCGAAGCAATGATGTTACCGATAAAGGTTAGCGACGCCTTAAATTCACCATTCCATTGATTCCGAAATTCCTGGATATCCGTCCCTGCTTTTATAGTAAATAACAGCTCATAGTCCTCACCATCATTCAACATATGATCGAACACGGATCGGCCGGATTCTTTCGAAAGCAAAGTAGCTGCTTCACTAGCAGGAAGTGCAGCGATATCCAATTGTGCAGCGTGACCGTCCAATAAAGCTTTCAAATCTTTACCCAGACCATCACTTAAGTCTATCATGGAGTTAACCATCCCAGTTTCGGCTAACCATTTTCCCTCAGCGATTCGCGGAGTAAAATCGTAATGCTTTCCCAGGATACTACCTCCCAGCGATCCGGTGACCACTATCCAATCACCAACATTAGCCCCGGTTCTCAACACAGGAACATCTGCAACTCCTGTCAGACAGAGCTCAGCATGAAACTGCCCATTAAGAGTCTGTGAAATATCTCCTCCAACGATTTTCACACCAAAGCCTTTTGCCAAATCTCTCATGCCCGCAAAAAAATCAGCAAGCCAAGCCACTTTAAGGTTTGCTCCGGCACTAACAGAAACAACCGCTTGAACCGGATCACCCCCCATCGCTGCAATATCGCTCAGATTTCGGGCGAGTAGTTTGCGACCCGCGTTCGAAGGCGATACTCTCTCATCAAAGTGAATACCCCAATGAACACCATCGATTGTTGTAAGCACCTTCTTACCCTGCGGAAAATCGACATTCACAGCACAGTCATCACCCATGCCTTCAGGAGCCTCAGGATTTACGTCAGCCAACCACGCTTTGATCTTGAGAATCAACTCCGTTTCGTAGTAATGATTCAATGTGTCATCACTATGGTCATCAAAAGGTGTGTATGAGGGGCTATCCATTTTAGCTTCCCATTAAAGAATGTCTTTTTAGCTTGAAATTAAAGAGAAATCTACCTAGCTTCTCACTTTTTTTATGTCAGAAGAAGCAACAGAAACGAATGCAAAGCGTCCTGAAGAACTCACGTTTATGGACAGTGATCAGTTGAAGCGATACGTAACCGGAACCGGTAAAATTTTACCGCGCAAATACACCGGCCTGTCTGCTAAACAACAGCGTCACGTCGCACGGGTGATCAAGCAGGGTCGCAACGCATTAACTACTTTGTAATCGCAGACAGCGCATGCTGTTTGATTACTCGAGGTGAGCCCGCAATTCTACAGGGATACACCTTCTGACATAGATAAAGTCGCTGAGCTGCTCAATACAGGAGAGCTGGTAGCCATTCCCACGGAGACAGTATATGGTTTAGCAGCAAATGCACTAAATCCCGTTGCCGTATCCAAAATCTTTTCGGTTAAGCAAAGGGCGCTTACCAATCCACTCATAATTCATATTGGCAAAGTATCGCAAGTTACGGAGTATTGCGAAGTCAATGATTCAGCAATCAAACTTGCTCAAGCCTTTTGGCCAGGAGCATTGACTCTGGTTTTACCGAAAAAATCAACTATTCCCGATATTGTAACGGCAGGCCTTAATTCCGTGGGTATACGCATGCCCAATCACCCGGTAACGCTTCAATTATTACAGAGACTGGATTTCCCCGTAGCCGCTCCGAGTGCCAACCCCAGCAAATACATCAGCCCGACCAGAGCGAATCATGTTGCGGAATCCCTCGGGCATGCGATAGGCCATATCCTCGACGGAGGGCCCTGCTCCAGAGGTATCGAGTCTACCATCGTAGACCTTAGAATTGAAGCTGGACCTCGAATTTTGCGATATGGACCTATTTCAAGACAGGAACTGGAAGCTGTTTTGGATATGACTATTCTGGAGCCCATAGAAGCTTCCAGCCCATTAGAACCCAAAACCAGTCCCGGACAAGAGCATATTCACTACAGTCCACACACACCCATGAAAGCAGTTGCCTACAGGAGTATGGACGAATGGGGCGATTCCGAAACCGGCTATATCCTTATTCATCCTCATGAACCCCCTCAAGGTCTATCGGGAACCCTTTATCCGATCGCCAAGCTCCCGGATTCTAAAGATGTTGCGCAAAATCTATATTCAATTCTGCGAAAAGCCGACCAAGCTGGACATAATCAGCTTATCATAGAGCTCCCCCCCGGAGGTTCCGAATGGGACGCGCTTCGCGACCGTATCAACCGCGCTACGAATACTTAATCGGGTAGTTTAAAGTTTTCGATATTGTCCCGAACTTCTGTAAGGAAGGAAGCAGAACCTACCCCATTAATCCAACGGTGATCAAAAGTCAGCGTTAGATTCACGACTTCCCTTACAGTATGTGGCCCTTTGTTATTTACGACGGGTTCGATATGGGAACCCCCGATAAAAAGAGTTGCAATTGCCGGAGGCACCACGACTGGCACTGCCGAAATCACATCAAAGGGACCCATCGTAGAGAGCATTAGCGGCGCACGCGTCTTGGGGTCAAACTGCCCCCGTCTTGCGCGTTGAATCGCACTAATAAAATCATTGGTAAACTCATCCCAGCTTAGCTGGTTTGCATTCTTAACCACAGCACTTGCAAGCTCGTCATCAGGTAGGGATACCGCAATGCCCAAATCAAAGTCTCCCGTGTCCTTTTGCAGTTTATCCATGGCCACAGTAAAGGTAAACATTTCATGATTCTTCATGGCCTGGACCGCGTTCCATGCGATCATTGCGGAAGGAGAGGGTGCTTTCTTGCCATATTTAGCTTTTGCCTTTTTGCGCGCTTCCCGAATCGGATCCCAGGTTGCCTTGATCGTAATCGTTGCCGGGACAATACCCTGCATTTGCTGAATAATCTCAGAAGACAGGCCAGACTTCTTCTCCCGCTCGCCCTCAGAGTTAAAAACTTTATTAATCAGGGAAGATAAAATTTTCCGGGGCGCTGGAGCCTCAGGCTCAATAGGTGTCGCCATGTCCCCGATTTGGGATTCAGTCTGCGCGACCAAATCCTCCTCACTCAACTCGACTTCGATCTCGCCGATTTCCTGGCCCACTTCCACTTCATCCCCCACTGCAATTGACCAGCTCTTTAATACACCGTCGAGTGAAGACTCCACGGGGAAAACAGCCTTATCCGTCTCTAGCTCACACAAAGGGTCATCATGCTCAATAGTATCGCCCGGGTTCTTTACAATGGAAACTACACGGGCGGTCTGAATACCTTCACCCAGGATAGGCACCTGGATTTTTTGGACATTACCACCCGGTACTTGCGCAGCATCCCCTTTACGCAGAATTTCAGTTGCCACTTTTGGATCAGATGTCAGTTCCGCAAAGCGCGTAGTCTCGCGCTTTATAAGCTCTGTGTTCAACAGCTTATCAATGGCCTCCTGGATTTGGGTTTTATCCGGCAAGGCCGCATATTCGTAGATCGGGTTCAGGCCGATATGCACATTCTCACGGGATACCATGACCGGCGGGGCCTTCATTGATTTCCACAAATTATCATCCTGCGCCAGATTTGCCAAAATCATTTGCCCCACACTACAATGCGGAGGATCTTCATGCACGATGAGTAAACGGCCGGTTTTACGCAGCGAACGTTTCACTCCTTCAGAATCCCACGGCATAATGGATCGGAGATCCAGAATCTCTACCTGACGGTCCGGGACATTTTCAGAAACCTCGCTAACGATCTCCAGGCAATTCCCCCAGGTTACAACGGTCAGCTCATCACCTTCCTTAATCACACGGCTCTGCCCGAGTGGAAGCGCTTCCAACTCGCCCTCGGTCGCCTGCTCCGTCCACATGCTGTGTTTCGGGATCAAAAAGATGACCGGATCCTTATCGTGAATGGCTGTCCACATAAGGCTGGCGCAGTCCTTAGGCGATGAGGGCATCACTACCTTAAGGCCCGGTACTGCGGCAAACAATCCTTCATTCGACTGGCTGTGCCAGATAGCACCCCCGGGCAAATAGGCACCACAGGGCGCATAAATAACTGCCGGGCATTCCCAGTCTCCAAAAGTCCGCCATCGGATCGTTGCAAGATTACTCACCAGTTGATTCCAACCGGGGCTGATAAAATCAATAAACTGGATTTCGAATACTGCTTTTTTACCATAAGCCGCCAACCCGCACGCAACACCGACAATGGTTGACTCGGCTACTGGCGCATTATTTACCCGCTCCGGATAATCCGTAGAGAGCCCGACAGTCAGATTAAATACTCCCCCCTTGGGATCTTCAATATCCTGCCCATAAAGCACACAGTCTTCATCTTTTTCGAGGGCAGCTCGCAACGTTAAATTCACAGCCTCAATCATCCGCGACTTCTTGCCAAGCTTGACCGGGGGCGCCTCCACCAGCCCGGAATCATCCGTCAACTGCTGGAATGTATCTTCGGGTTTGGGATCACGTTGTTTTTCGGCCTTCAGGTAGTCCTGGCGGACAGCTTCTTTGAGCTTCTTTTCAAGACTCTCGTAATCATCTGCTGTAATTACCCCCTCCTCGATCAACTGTTCCTTGAAAAGCCGGAGCGGATCCCGGTCAGACATGGCCTCTATGTCTTCCTGTGATCGATACTTGCGGTGGTCATCCGCAATGGAGTGACTTTCCATGCGCTCAACATCTACCCACAGAAACGCCGGGCCATTCCCACCGCGTGTATGCTCAACGAGCTTTTCCGCAGCCTGATGCACCGCATAAACATTGGAGCCATCCACGCGTATCCATTCCTCAGGGTTAACCGCCTTTAGATACAGCGGATTCGTTTTTTCATTATGGGTGCTGATGCCCAATTTATTATCCTCAACGATGAAAATAACGGGTAGTTTCTTCTCTTTTGCAAAGCAGATCGCCTCGAAGAAATCCCCCTGACGGGTAGCCGCTTCACCGAGCGATGCGAGTAAGATAGAATCTTTCTTATCCAGGCTAATCCCCCAGGCGAGCCCGCATGCCGGCAATAAATGACTCGCAACCGGTGAGGCATGTGACCACACATTTTTGGAACGATCACTGAAGTGATTGGGTAGCTGGCGACCCCCACTCGTAGAATCCTTTTTGCCAAAAAAATTCGTAGCGATATCGTAGTTGGATATACCTCGGGTGAGCATCAGTGCGCGATCCCGATAATAAGGAGCACAGTAGTCATCAGAGCGCAGAAAAGTTGAAAATGCCGCCAGCGCTTCATGACCGGCACCTGAAATATGAAACCACCCTTTACCTTGTCGAATGAGGTTTTTCTCACGTTGATCCCCCAACCGACTCTCAAGCATGGTTTTCAAAAGATCTAACTTTTGTTCATCATTGAGAGACACCTTAATGTCCTGCAACTTTTGTAAATTTTCGATCATTTAGGCTAGTTTTTAGCAATTTTACGCAACAAAAAGCGAGCTAATTACCGAATGTAACACGAGCATCACAAGCTCATAATGTAACATTTAGGATTTAAGCTTGTTTTTTAATACCGATAATAAGCAAACGAATCTGTTCAATTGCGAGCTATTTAACCAATTCTAATTAAGTACATAAACTAAACTAATATCAGGCGATTCCGGGGGGAAATCATTGAAAAACGCCGAAATACCATATTAGTAAATTTTATATTCGCTCGCTGAATATGTTGCTAAAGTTATGAATCCAATTGTTGCTCTAATTAGTTCCTCTCTGGGGAAAAAATATTTAATGGCCATCTCAGGTCTGCTGCTTTCACTCTTTGTCCTGGGGCATTTAGTGGGGAACCTGCAGATCTTCGCAGATCCCTATTTCATCAATTCATACGCCTACAAGCTACACAATCTGCCATATGGCTTACTCTGGGTAATCCGCTTTGGCCTATTAGCGGTAGTAGCCGTTCATGTTTGGACATCCATTGTGCTGACATTGGAAAACCGCAAGGCACGCCCCCAAAGCTATGATAAAGATGCAACTGCTGAGGCCAGCTTGTCATCACGCACGATGCGGGTATCGGGTATTATTGTATTACTTTTTTTAATCTTCCACCTCGCACATTACACGGTAAAAAATGTTCCCGGACATGAATATGGGAAAGCCATACAGATCAAGGACGTCACTTATGAGGCTAAAGTTCCTCTGAAGCTCCCGGAATCCAAGGGCGGAGCAGTATTGAAAACGCCTACCGGGGAGGATAAATATGGCTACGATGTGCATACCATGATGATCGCAGGTTTTTCACACCTTTGGATAACCGGTATTTATCTGGTGGCGGTATTTTTACTGTGCAACCACCTTTCGCACGGGGTCAGCAGTATGTTTCAAAGCCTGGGGATGCGCAATTCGGGCTCCCGAAAATCCCTCGATTTGTTCGCCCGAATCTATGGTATCGGTTTATTTCTGGGATATTCATCCATACCGGTTGCTGTTCTGCTCGGCATTATTAAGGTGCAGGGAATACCCGCCTAAGTGCCAAACCACTAATTTCAGTATACACGTATCATGCAGTTAAACTCAAAAATACCATCTGGACCCATCGAAAATAAGTGGGACAATCATAAATTTTCCATCAAGTTGGTAAACCCTGCCAATAAGCGTAAATATAACATACTCGTTGTAGGATCTGGTCTGGCCGGCGCAAGTGCTGCAGCCTCCCTGGGAGAGCTCGGCTACAATGTGAAGTGCTTTTGTTACCAGGATAGCCCACGCAGAGCGCATAGTATTGCGGCGCAGGGCGGTATCAATGCAGCCAAGAATTATAAGAATGACGGGGATAGCATCTATCGGTTGTTCTATGATACGGTCAAGGGGGGTGACTTCCGGGCAAGAGAAGCAAATGTCTACCGTCTCGCACAAGTATCGAATAACATAATCGACCAATGTGTCGCCCAGGGTGTTCCTTTCGCTCGCGAATATGGTGGCCTTCTGGATAATCGTTCATTTGGAGGTGCCCAGGTATCCCGCACGTTTTATGCACGGGGCCAAACCGGCCAGCAATTACTGCTGGGCGCTTATAGCGCTTTGAATCGTCAGTTAGCCGCCGGAACCGTGCAAATGTATAACCGCCATGAAATGCTCGATCTTGTAGTCGAGGATGGACATGCCGTGGGTATCATCACGCGTAACATGGTCAACGGTCAGATTGACCGGTGGGCCGCAGATGCAGTACTTCTCGCGACGGGGGGTTACTCCAATGTTTACTTCCTTTCGACTAATGCAGCGGGCTGTAACGTCACTGCCGCATATCGCGCTCACAAACGGGGTGCAGGATTTGCAAATCCCTGCTACACACAGATTCACCCGACCTGTATTCCGGTTCACGGCACGCAGCAAAGTAAGCTTACGCTCATGAGTGAATCCCTGCGGAATGATGGACGCGTATGGGTGCCCAAAAGCAAGGAAATTGCTCAGAAGCTCAGAAACGACGAGCTGCACCCCTCCCAGGTTGCAGAGGAGGATCGCGACTACTATTTGGAGCGCAAATACCCAAGTTTTGGTAACCTTGCCCCGCGTGATATTTCCAGCCGCTCTGCGAAAGAAGCGTGTGATGATGACCGCGGCATCGCCCACAACGAAGGCGGCAACGGGGTATACCTCGACTTCGCAGATTCGATCAAGCGCCTGGGGCAGGATAAAATCGCGGAGCGCTATGGTAACCTCTTTGATATGTATGAGCGTATCACGGGTCAGGATGCCTACACAACTCCCATGCAGATATTCCCTGCACTCCACTACACCATGGGTGGCCTTTGGGTGGACTACAATTTGATGACATCCATTCCCGGTTGTTTCGCATTGGGTGAGGCTAATTTCTCAGATCACGGTGCGAATCGCCTTGGAGCCTCTGCACTCATGCAGGGACTTGCAGATGGTTATTTCGTAATCCCCTACACTATTGGAGACTACCTCGCAGGAGATGTGGGACTGGCCAGTGCAGGCCGCTCGCACACGGACACTCCCGAATTTGATGAAGTGGAAAACCAACTGCGCGAGAAAAACGCAAAGCTGCTCTCCATTAACGGTAAGCGTAGTGGCCGCAGCTTCCATCAGCAGCTCGGCAAAATAATGTGGGAATATGCCGGAATGGAGCGCAATGAAACAGGGCTCAATAAGGCACTGAAATTAATCCCTGAACTTCGTGAAGAGTTTTACAACAATCTTAAGGTTCCTGGCAGCGACGGTGAGCTCAATCAGGAGCTCGAACGAGCAGGACGTGTTGCCGATTTCCTGGAATTCGGCGAACTACTCTGCCGCGATGCGCTGGATCGTAAAGAGTCCTGCGGAGGTCACTTCCGCTCCGAAAGCCAAACCGAAGACGGCGAAGCGGTGCGCGACGATGAAAACTTCTGCAACGCAAGCGTATGGGAGTATACCGGAGATGATTCAGCCCCCGTCAAACACACTGAGCAGCTGGAGTTCGAGAATGTGAAACTCGCAATACGCTCTTACAAATAAATTTAAGCAAGTCACAGAAAACCATGAATTTAACATTAAAAGTTTGGAGACAAGCCGACGCGGACAGTGACGGCAAAATGGTAGACTATAAAGTCGAGGACGTTTCCGAGGGATCTTCGTTCCTCGAAATGCTCGACATACTTAATGAGCAGCTTGTCGAGACCGGCGAGGAGCCGATCGCGTTTGACCACGATTGCCGCGAAGGTATCTGCGGAATGTGCTCACTGGTAATCAATGGCCTACCCCATGGGCCAGAACGCCTCACAACGGCCTGCCAGCTCCATATGCGACACTTTAAGGACGGTGACACCATCACAATCGAACCGTGGCGTGCGAAGCCATTTCCCGTGGTAAAAGACCTGGTGGTGGACCGCAGCACCTTTGATGACATCCAACAGGCTGGCGGCTATATTGGTGTGAACACCGGCGCGGTTGTGGATGCAAATGCAATCCCCATTCCGAAAGAGATTGCGGACTGGGCGATGGATGGTGCCGCCTGCATCGGTTGTGGAGCCTGTGTTGCGGCCTGCAAAAATGCTTCTGCCATGCTTTTCACTGCGGCAAAAGTATCTCAGCTCAATAGCCTGCCTCAAGGGGAGGCTGAGAAGGATCGCAGAACGCTGGCTATGGTTGAAACCATGGATGCAGCCGGTTTCGGGAACTGCACCAACTATGGCGAGTGTGAAGCGGTATGCCCAAAGGGCATATCTCTGGATATGATTTCACAGCTTAACCGTGATTACGCAGCAGCGGCTATGCGCCGACTGGTAGGTCGGGCCAGCTAATCCTAACCTAGAGTTCTATTTTTGAAACCCGTCATCAGACGGGTTTTTTTATTCTACAGTTGCTTCTTGAACCTTATGGAAGATGTAGAACTTAGCATCAAAGTAGTGATATCGCTTGCCCGGTATCCACGGTCGCTCATCTAAAATGGGGATAACATCAACAACATGGGCTCTGTAATAAAGATCGGCCAATTTAGGCTCCTGGCTGAAGCACTTGATAAATTCGCTGGGTCTTAAAATCAGCCAATCCGGTTGCATTTCATAGATCACCTTTCCCCGGATGTTATTCTGGTTCTCACGTGCCTGCACCGACTGCTCACTTACCAGGCCGGGCCAATCATGCATCCTCAAACCACTGTAGAAACCAATATAGCCCAGGGGCTCACTATGCCCAGTATCCCCCGGCTCAGCATGTTCCCTGATCCACAGCCCTACTTCTTTACGACATTGATTCTCGACTATATTCTGATGCGTAGTCAGCTGAACAGTACCGTATATATAATTATAGAATATAAAAAAACTAAACCATATCGGCAGCAGCCACAACAGCTTCGCATAGGTATTTTTCATCATGAATGGCAGGATCTGCTTAAGACCGGTGATCAACACCACAATACCGAGTGCCGCTACTGCCGGTTTATACCAGGGAAATACCTGCCCACCTACCCGGACTCCTGCATAGGCCAAATAAGCACAAACCACCAAATAACTCAGCGACGCAATTCTACCAATCCGATTCGCACCCGGGATTAACCAGAATAGGGCCAGAAAGGGGCCTACAAACCACTGCACCCAAAACATTGATACCGGATTGCCCAAATGATCCACGTAGATCGCCTTGTAAATATGCCCGACCGTGAGAATGAATACTTTTTGAATGTATCCCCAATACTCATGGGGAGCGATCGTCAGGTAGGCATTTGCTTTTGCAACGGCTGTATGAGGCACAGGGCTTCCGTAATACACCCACATGGCAATAAACCACGGGCTGTAGAGCATAAAGGTGACCAGCCCTGCTTTCACTAAGTAAAACCACAATTGCCAGCTCTTGTCCTTCGAAAACAAAAAGGCACCTCCGAATAAAACCAACGCATAGATAAAACCGTCCGGCCGCGTATACATGAATCCCGCTCCAACAGCCCCCACTTTAAACCAATCACACAACTTATCTTTCGAAATCAGGTAGATTGCACAAGCGATGAAAAAGATCATAAATGCCACTTCCTGCCCATTGGTCGTGAAAGCCACGACTTTGATCTCAAAGGCAATCCAGACGACCATCAGGATGCTCAGCAAGGGACTCTCAGCAGTCAATGCCTTAACTAAAATCCGCAATGCCGCTACCAACGTTAATATACTGACGATCCGATAGAGCCACAATACCGGATAGATCGATTCCACTCCGATTATCCAGTCAAATACCGCAGGGATTATCGTATTGAAAAAGGAGGTGAATCCGTGGACTCGCTCGCCTACATTATAAACCAGCCCATTCCCCTCGGCAAAGTTCCGGCTGAACTTGAAAGTTATTAAATAATCCTCCCACACATGATTACTGATTAATACATAGGTCAGGCAACTTACGATGGGGATGGCCATCAACAGCCATAGACCATAAGTATCATACCACTTGGGTGTTTTATTGCTCTCTTTGTCCATATTAAGGCAGATTCAGGTAATATTCCTGTGCAAACTTCTTATCCTCATCATATTGGAAAATTTCAGCATCCTCAACGTGGGCGCCTGCCTGTTCAGTCGCATTGTCATCCTCACTGGTTTTCAGGCTTTCTTCGGTAAAAGCGTCCAGGTCAACATCGACTACGCGATCCACACGAATTGCATAAAACGGTTGAAAGCGCTCGACCATAATATTCTCGAGCTCAAATCCAGGATGTAAGTTATCATCATCCAGTACCATCCATTCCCCGGTTGAGCGATCCTGACTAAATATCCGTACCACCAATACATCATCATAAAATTGATTGGTTAGCTGATACTTGATTTTCTGATAGTGGAGATTGGCTATTGCAACGTTCATGGCACTGATTCGGTGGGCAAACCAAATCATGGGGCTGCGCTCAACCACTATATAATTTTTATCCTGATTATCCTCCACATACTCACCGATCCAGTCGCTCATACGTGCATAGATATTGCGGTCCGAGTATTCTCCTTTTGCCATAGTGGGGATACTGTAATGAATGAAACCAAAAACAGTAATGAGAACCACCGAATAGTTCAGGTATTTATTGTCAAAAATGCGCACTAAACCCACCGTGCAGATAACAAAAAACAGGAAAATGGGAAGCGCGAAACGGAACAACGGCTCTTCATTAATCTGCCCGTAAAAGTAGAACATAATCAATAAAAAGTGTCCCAATAAACAGCCCGCAAAGGATATCCAAACTACTGCACCGGGTTGATCCTTTACAATCTGTACCAAACGGGGAGCTCCCTTCGCTACTAATAAAATCGCTGCAATAGTACCCAGGATAGCCAGATAAGGAGAATTTGGATAATACGAACCAAACTCGGTCATAAAATGAATGGCTTTGCCCAGATTCGGAAAAAAGTAACTCAAGCCAAATACACTCTCCGCCTCAGGCCGTGAACCCAGCTCCCAAAACGCTTCGTTTACTTTGAAGACATTTTGAATCCAGGGTACCAACATCATAAACAAGGGAACCGGGACGATAAACCAGGGTATTTGCAGCTTCTTATCCGCATAAAATTTATAGAGCAGTGATATCCCGATAGCCGCTGCAAAAATGGGGCCTTCATAGCGTGATTGGCAGAGCAACACCCCTGCATAGATAAAGGCTATCAGCGCAAAACTGTTGCTTGTCTCATACCACCTGAGCGCCAGGATAAGGGTTAGTAGTATTAAAAATATAAAGAATACATCAAAGCCTCCGCCATTTCCATAGAGCACAAAAATCGGTAAACCTGCCATGGAAACCATAGCTATAATGCTGCCCCACTTGCCATAAACCCGGTAGCCGAGATAACCACACAGAATCAGGGTCAATGCTCCGATGATGTTATTGAGTACGTATGCATTCTGGATGTTATATCCGAACAAGTCATGCACCAGACTTATCAAAAAAGCGAAAGGAATGGGCCTCTTATCCAGCAACGATACCAATGTCTGGTAAGTCCCCTCTACGTTATAGGCACGCCAGGGAGTCAATGGGAGCCTATCGAAATGTAGCCCCTGCGAGGTACACATGATCAAAGGCTCGTCCATAATGGTCTTAAACCCCCAATGCTCGTAAATCAGAAATACATTCAGTAATGCCAGGTAGATGATAAACAGCAGCTTGCCTTCGGAAACCATCCACGCAGCTGCACTTTTTACATGGGCAACCTGATAGGTGCGACAGATTGCAAAAACGAGCACCCCGTAAATGAAAAATGTCACCCAATAGGATGAAAACTTATAAGCCACCAAAGAAGACTCCGGGCTTAATAGAACAAATCCGAACAATAGGGCGAGGACGGAAGAAAGCGCCAAAAGAACAACTCTGAGATTGAACATAACAAAAAAAAGATCGCTCTCCTATTAGAAGAGCGACCTTATAACTTCAATTTAAAATTGAGCTCAAACTACATTTCGTAGGTCACTACATCACCGCTCTTAGTAGTAGCAGTCAGAGAAGCGTCTGTGCTGTTTACTGTAGTCGGATAAGTGTTACCCGCTGACAGAGTCTTGATGTATGTACCAACCAATGCAGTGGTAGTTACAGAAGTGCCTCCGTTTTCAAGGAAGTAAGTATCTGCACCTGCTGCGATTTGACGCAGATCATTGAGTGCTGCGTTTTCCTGAGAAGATTGACGTACTTGCTGGAAAGCAGGAATCGCCATCGCTGCAAGTAATCCGATGATTACCACAACGATCATAATTTCTACAAGAGTGAAACCTTTTTTATTATTCATAATATTCGATAATTTATAGTTATAATGTATAGTTTCTATACACGAAGACTTGTTAATAGCCTCCGCATACAATTAACGTAGTATAATGTAATTTAGTAAATGTAAAGATTAAATATCATAAGATATTTACACTTTTACATTATTTTTAAAATAATGAATACACTATTAAAAAATATAATTTGTATATAATTACGCCTGTAAATAAAACGTAAAAATATTAAAGCATACTAATCAATCATTTACCAAATTATTCACAATTGTGAATAACTCGCTTGGAAATTTCAAGCATTTTTTTACAAATTATTTATAAGTATTCATATCGCTTGGCATTGCCGGAACTCAGGCTTTGGCTTACATACTCCCAAAAGGTGTCTAAGCACGCATTATTTATAAAATCCCAAGCAACTTTAGATTACTATTTGAGCGGTGATATATTCTATTTCCAACCTAAAATATCATTTAAGAGCGAAATAAAAACCCATCCAATAGTTCACTATAATGGATTGAATTCCATGAGCAAAGTGAACTAATCTGATACTTCATGTTTTTCAGATTTCAAAATCCCGAATTTGGTTGGCTATTGCTCGTTCTGGTACTGGTCATGATATTGCGCAGGGTTTGGGGAAAACATGCCACTCACCAGTTTCCAAGCAACTGGGCCATCAACCACTTTATCCGACGCAAGAAGCTCCTATTCTCTTATTTTCTCACAGGTGTCCGCATCCTAAACTTGTTGTTGATCATATTTGTGCTCATGCGCCCGCAGGTAGGCAGACAGTGGCGGGAGCGTGTTTCGGAAGGTATCGATATAATGCTCGCTGTGGATTTATCAGGTTCCATGCTCGCCCACGACTTTGAATTCGAAGGAGACACGGTCAGTCGTTTAAGCGTGGTCAAACGCGTCATTAATGATTTTGTCGACCGTAGAGTTGATGACCGATTGGGGCTGCTGGTCTTCGCTGAAGAACCTTTTTTGGTGAGCCCGCTCACTTATAATCACACATGGCTCAAGAACGTCATCGAAAGTCTCGAAATTGGTTCCATAGCATCCAATGCCACCGCAATTGGGTCTGCCATTGGAATGGGCACCAATCGTTTACGTGCTATCGAATCTCCTTCCAAAATACTGATTCTCTTAACGGACGGCGAAAATAATAGTGGCGAGATACCCCCTATTGCGGCAGCCGAGGCCGCAAACAGTTTTGAAATCAAGGTTTACACGATTGGTGTGGGAAAAACTGGCTCAGTATTGATGCCCCGCCGGCAAAACAATACCTTATTGCTGGATGAACAAGGCAAACCTATCATGGATTGGGTCGAATCAGATATCGACGAAAATACCCTGAGGGAAGTCGCCAATATAACCTCAGGAGGATTTTACCGGGCGACCAGTAGCGAAAGCCTTCAAAATGTATATGACGAGATTGACCAGCTTGAAAAACGGGAGGTTCGATTTGTTACCCAGAACAATGCCGAAGATATATTCTATACACCCCTGCATTTCATTCTTGTATTACTGTTTATCGAGATTGTTCTAAGCAGGCTCTACCTCTACAAACTTCCCTAATTCCGATGTTTGCCAATCCTATATATTTAAATGTTATACCAATAATTGCACTGGCTCTCATATTGGTATTGTTGCGCACGAAATTCAAAAAAAGGAAAAAGCTCCAAGAATTCGCCAACACTCAGAACCGCGTATTTAATCTCAAAAGTTACAGTCCTACGCGATCACGTATTAAAAACGTGCTTTTACTGTTTTCCATTTTGCTCGTTTTTGTGAGTTTGGCCAGGCCTCAGTGGGGTCATAACTGGAAAGTGACACCCAGCCAAAACATGGATGTTGTCTTTATCCTCGATGTCTCACGGAGTATGCAGGTACAGGATGTTTTTCCAAACCGACTTGCCCGAGCACAACAAGTTATCAAGGAGGTGTCTCAAAATATTCAGGATATGAATCTGGGGCTCATCGTATACGCCAAAGACCCTTTTCTGCAATGCCCTGTGACTCATGATTACAGAGCATTTCTAGAGTCCGTTGATTTTTTGAATACTGACAACATCCGACAGGGCTCGAACATGGCCAATGCCTTATCATTGTTGAGCCAAATCAATTATACCGAAAATCACACCCAAGTTGTTTTAATCAGTGATGGAGAAGATTTTTCAAACGATCTCCAGGATCAATTACGGTATTTGCAATCGGAGAACATAACGATCCATAGCATTTGTATTGGCACATTCAGTGGCGGGCTGATCCCGGGTGATTCCGGTGGGCAGGACAATTTCTTTATGAATTCGGAGGGACAGGCTGTAAACTCCAGTGCGGACCCCAGTGCCCTGCAGCAAATCACCCGATATACAGGCGGCTATTTCTGGCATATAAAGAATAATGCTTCCAACCCCCAGGGAGTTGTCAGGGCACTGCGTGAGCCGATTGAACTCAGCTCTCAAACGCTGCGCGTAAAAATACCCAAGGAATACTATCAAACTCCTCTCATTTTTGCCTGGATCTTACTCTGTTTCGAGTTTGCCATGGGTAATCGCAGACTGGATGCTCTCACATAACTATGCGTCTATCAGCCATTATCTTGCTTCTTAGCCTTAATATCGGGCAGCAGGTTTCCGCTTCCGAAGCCCAGGTATTCAGTCTACTGGAAACCGAAAAATGGGACGAAGCGATTATTGAGTTAGAACACATTCTGACTGAAGAGCCGAATAACCCAAGACTACACTACAACCTGGGAGTCGCATTCTATCGCACGCACCGTTACGCAAGCGCAGAAAGTGCGTTTAAAGAAGCATTGAACCTGAAAATGGACGATCCCGAAATCCAGGCTAAAATCTACCACAACCTGGGGAATACCTATTTCGAACGGGGGCGCGCGTTTTTTCTAACTCAGCCCAATTTAGCCTACCGGCTCTGGAATGCGGCGTACGATCAATATGAAATTTCACTCGAAATTGTTCCTGACTCCTCGAGCACAGAAGAGAATCTGCAGATAATCAGGAATCTCTTGGATAAAATCCAAACGGATACCGACACACACAATAAAGATAGCGATTCAAATAACGAAGCTGAACCTGAAAATGGCGAAGACAATGCGGAAGGTCAGAATGACTCATCCAGTACCAATGATGGAGATTCCTCTGATAACCGGGCAAACGAAAATCCTGAAACCTCAAATCAGGACAGCGCATCTCAAGGCTCTAATGAGCAGGCTGCCGGCACAACGCCTTCAACATCCATGGATACCTCAACTACACCCTCCATATCCAAAGAAGAGGCACTCATTTTTCTTCAGTCTCTGCAAAATCAGGAAAAACGCCTATTCCCTGATAGTATCGGGTGGGAGCAGGATGACTCAGATCAACCCGATTGGTGACTCACAACCATTAAATAACAATCGATTTTACCGTCTTGCCCTTAATTTCTTCGCCTTTGATCAGGTAAATGAGCTCCTCGGCAACATTTGTAGCATGATCGGCTACCCTTTCCAGTGCTTTTGATATCAGGGATAGCTCGAGCAATAACTTAGCACTCACAGGATCGTTAACCACCTGATCGGCAAAACCGTCAAAATTCTTTTGGTTGAGTTCATCAACCAACTTATCCCTCTGACAAAGAGCGATAGCCTTATCCAGGTCTGGAGAAATGAATAGATCCAGTGCCGCACTGAGCATCTCTTTGGTATAAGTACTCATCTGCTCCAAGTTCAGCAAGTCCAGGGTTATTGGGCCAGCTGCCAGCATTTTGCGCGTACGCTTAGCGATGCTTGTAGATTCATCACCGATTCGTTCAAAATTAATGCCGGTCTTGATGGAAACCTTTATTAACCTCAAATCACTGGCCACGGGCGATCTCAATGTAAGGTAGCGCATGGCTTCCTTATCGATTTCTACTTCAAGGTTATCGATTTCATCGTCCATTGCAATGGCAGCTTCACATAGCTGTATATCCTGCTGTAACAGTCCGTTTACCGAAGTATCCAAAATCTCAAGCGCACGTTCACCCATCACAATGAGACGTGCCTTTAAATCCTCTAGCTCTGAATGGAAATGTCGGTTCATGTATGCAAGGTTGGAATAGAAATCCTAGGATTCTAGCCGAAGCGGCCGGAAACGTAATCCTCGGTTTTCTCGTCCTTCGGTTTCATAAAGATGTTTTCAGTTAGATCATATTCAATCAATTCACCCAAATAAAAAAACGCAGTCTTGTCAGAAACACGCGCGGCCTGCTGCATATTATGAGTAACGATTATAATGGTATATCGACTTTTTAATTGATAAATCAGCTCTTCGATATTGGCCGTGGCAATCGGATCGAGTGATGAGCACGGTTCGTCCATGAGTATTATATCCGGCTCGATCGCCAGGGCTCTTGCTATACATAAGCGCTGCATCTGCCCCCCCGAAAGCGTAAAGGCACTTTCGTGCAAACGGTCTTTTACCTCATCCCAAAGAGCAGCATTTCTTAAACTCCTTTCAGCAACCTCATCCAATGCACTCTTTTCACCCAGTCCGGCAATTTTGAGACCGTAAATCACATTTTCATAAATCGATTTCGGGAAAGGATTCGATTTTTGAAACACCATACCTACCCGCTTGCGTAATTCGATCACATGTAACTTGGGATCAAAGATATCCTGCCCCATTACCTTTATACTGCCCTCATAACGCGAATTCTCAATCATGTCATTCATGCGATTCATACACCGTAGCAGAGTCGACTTGCCGCAACCGGATGGGCCAATAAACGCAGTAACCGTTTTCTCGGGAATGGACAGGTTTAAATGGTGCAACACTTTGTTACTGCCGTACCAAAAGCTAAGATTCTCAATCTCAATCTGAGTGGCCTTTTCCTCATACGTGTCTTCTGCACGATTTAGAATATTTTCTATGGGCTGACTTTCAATAGGCATATTCGGTATTATTAAAAAGTGTCCTGATCGTAGGCATGACGTAAACGGTTTCGGAACAAGATAGCCACAAAATTCATAAGGATCACTAAGAGTAACAGCAATAGAGTGGTCGCAAAAGCCATGGGAAGGGCGGCTTCAGAATCAGGTGATTGAAAGGCCAAATCAAAAATATGAAATCCCATATGCATAAACTTGCGATCCAAATGCACAAAAGGGAATTCACCATCTATAGGTAGGCTCGGAGCCAATTTAATAACCCCGACAAACATTAAAGGGGCCACCTCTCCAGCACCTCTTGCAGTCGCCAGTATAAGACCCGTGAGTATGCCCGGGCGCGCTGCCGGGAGCAATATTTTGCGAATGGTCTGCCATTTGGATGCTCCACACGCGGCAGACGCCTCTTTAATACCTGAAGGCACTGAGCTCAATGCCTCCTCAGTTGCAACAATAACTACTGGAGTGGTCATCAATGCCAATGTGAATGAGGCCCATAAAATCCCGCCGGTACCAAATGTGGGGATATTCAAGGCGGCTTTATCCTGAAAAAATATGTTATCGATGCCCCCTCCGAGGAAATAAACAAAAAAGGATAATCCGAACACCCCAAATACGATAGAAGGTACTCCGGCAAGATTACTTACAGAAGTGCGGATCAAACGAAAAAATAGATTGTTGCGGGCATATTCATGCAAATAAACAGCAGCCATTACCCCAACGGGAGTTACCAGTATACTCATCAGGACAGTCATCACAAAGGTTCCGACAATAGTTGGGAATATACCTCCCTCCATATTAGCAGCACGGGGAAACTCACTTAAAAAGTCCCATAAACTGACTATAAATACACCCAGCTTTTGAACCGGGTTCATCCGATTCGGGTTGTATATCTGGACTATATCACCCAGAGAAATACTATCTTGCCGATCATGCTGAACTTCAAATTCAAAGCGAATACGGTTCAGAGACTCTCGCAGCTCCAATATTTGCTGCTGAATACGTTCATTTTGCTGATTTGCCAGTATTAACCGCTCCGAAAGTTCACTTCGTATTCTTTCAATTTCAGCCTCACTGAAATCCTGATCAAGCTCCAGCCGCCTCAACTCTAGCTGAATATCCAACAACTCCTTATTAATCCGGGATAGCGCTCCTCTCTCAATACGGCTGATCTCTTCTCTCAACGCATTGTTTTCACGAAGACTTTGAGACAGTTGCTTTTGAAACCCCGGACTATTGCTAAGCACCTCTGTTCCATTATTATAAACGAGCTTGAGGGGCTTTACAAAGAGTTCACCCATATCCAAAGTATGCACCGAGAATATGTTATCGGGCTTACTGATCATTCTGACGGCATTTTCCGGCACCCAGATAAACTGGGAATTGTTGTAAATACGGTTCGCTATATAGAGTTTTAATTCAGTGTCTGCTGCTGCATCACTCTGTATGGAATGGTGAACATCCGTTTCTCGATCTGCCACGATGCCTGCCAGAATATCCCCCCGCTGCCAATTATCATAGTCCGCTGTAAACTCAAAATATGTGATATCTTTCGGCCAAAATACGGTTAACCCACGTACTAAAACCAGCACAATAAGGCTGGTAATCATAATAATTCCAACCGTCAGGCCCATAGCAGAAAGCCAGACAAATTTTTCACCCTGATCCGAAAGCAACTTCTTATACCAACTATTCATGCCAAAATCAGAGCGTAGACTTATATTTTAGTTTCAGGCGCTGCCGAATAATATCGGATACTGTGTTTAAAGCGAAGGTCATTAAAAAGAGAACCATAGCACCCAGGAACAAGGATCGATAAAGCGTGCTGTTCAATGCAGCCTCCGGAAGTTCAACTGCCAAATTTGCAGCCAGTGTGCGCATACCTGTAAACACATCCCATTCCATAACGGGCGTATTGCCGGTTGCCATAACCACAATCATCGTCTCACCAATGGCTCTGCCTATCCCGATCATAACTGCAGACAACACTCCTGCCGATGCAGTGGGAACAACAATCTTCCAGGCGGTCTGCCAACGATTGGCCCCGAGTGCGTAAGACGCAGAAGTCAGGTGAGTCGGCACACTCGACATGGCATCTTCCGAGATTGTGAAAATCAAAGGTATGATCGCAAAGCCCATCATAAAGCCCACGACCATGGAATTTCTCTGATCAAAACCGATCCCCAGGTTTTCCGGCCACCAGAGGCGGAAATCAGCAATGCGCTCACCTGTAACCGGGTCCTGATAAACAAATATCAATCGCTCAACAGTGGGGCCCAGTTGCCAGAGCGCATAGGCACTGAACAACAAAAGGGGGATTAAAAACAGAAACTCTTTTCCACGAAAGCGTATTTTGAATTTTTGATTTACCTGGTACGTGATCATACCCAAAAACATCGAAATCAAAGGCATAAATACGATAATCAAAAGCACTGATGGAATACGTGTCTCTATAATCGGTGCCAGCCAAAGCGCTCCCAAAAAACCCAATACCACCGAGGGCAGCGAGGCCATGATTTCCATAAGGGGTTTGATATACTTTTTATAATGATCTGCCAGAAACTGGGAAGTATAGAGGGCGCCAAGCACTGCGATAGGTACTGAAAAAATAATGGCATAAAATGTACCCTTCATCGACCCATAAATCAGGGGCATCAAACTGAACTTAGGCTCAAAATCATCCGTGGCTCCACTCGACTGCCAGGTATACTGGGCCTCTGCCTGGCCTTCGTATCGAATTTTACCAAAGAAAGACTTAAAACCGGCTTCGGGATGAGGATCATAAATACTGTATTGGTGCATCCATTGCTCATCATCGAGCAAATAGAGTGCATCATTTCTGGGGCTTAATGCCGTATCGATTACATTATAATCCGGGCTATGTGACCATCGACTTCGCAACGTTGTGGCATAGAGTAACTCCACTTCATTTGCATTTCCGCGCAAATACACCCGATTTCTCAGGTTCGTTGAAAACAAATCCGGATTTGATATTTCATCCCCGGTTACCGTTGTAATGGAGTATCGGGTTTCACCCTGCGAATCCGAAGCTCTGGAAGCCAGGTACTGGAAACCGAGATCATCGGTCAGTATGAGCGAAAAGCGACCCAGTAGCCAACGCATATCTACAATTTTGCCTTGAATAATCTCTGGGCTCGGCACCCAAAGTTGAACCCGTTGAGCACCTTCACTCCCGGACAAATTAAGGACGGATATATTACCAGCATCATCCAAGACGAGTATATCTGAGCTGTTACTACCTACTTTTACACTCACCGGCTGGAGATCGATCCAGGGCGTCAGGTCAACAACGCGATTTAACCGTAAATCTCCAGGGCCAAAAAGCGTACGTCCCCTATTGAATTCTATCGCGTAAACAGAACGCGATCCCCCCTTGGACACCACATTTGCAAGCACCCTGCGATCCAACGATTGAGAAGTGTCTGAAGCGATAATCTGATCCGCATCTAACTGATAGCTTAACACTACATTTGGATTTACAGAAATAGTCCGACTTTGATTTTCGGTAAACTCAGAGCTAAAGCCCAGCTCAACCAGACTAAATTCACCGGTCGATGATCCCAATAAGAGCTCTTGTTTATCCTCCAAAAAGATACTAGCTTCTAAACTGCCTTCAAAACCTACTAATTGCAAAAGATCTATTTTTGAAGAAACATCAGCAGGATTTTGACCATTAAAAAGTTCAAGTATTCCTGAACGATCCACTACAAATGGACGTTGATTATATTCATCCACCCCAATGACAACTGGGTCTTTTGAAGTCACTTTATATTGAGTGACTTTTTTTACGCTCGCTGGCTGAAAGAGCGGGAATATTTGTACGAGTATAAATATAAAGATACCAAAAATGCTGGCAAGAACCGTTAATCCCCCCAAAGAAAAGCACCAATGAGCAATCTGGTTAGAACGAATGACCTGCTTTTGAAACTTCTTTCTTGTTTCCTCACTGTGGTATGCCTTCTGGTTCATCACATCTTAAGGCCGGATAATTTCACCCAACCACTGTTCAAATCCATTATTCAAGTTTCGTGAGCATATCGTCCACTACAAACTTGGGTAATTTAAAATATCCATCTCGTTGCACTATCTGCTGACCTTCCTGCGAAAGTACAAAGCGAATAAACTCTGATGTGAGGCGATTCAAGGGGCGATTCGGTGTTCGATTTACAAATACGTAGAGGAACCGGCCCAATGGATAATCCCCCGAAATACTATTTTCACGGGTGGGAGCAAAATAATTCACTCCATCCACGCTCACATCCAGCGCCTTCACTTCGGATGTATAATAACCAATGCCGGAATAACCAATGCCATAGCGGTCAGAGCCAACGCTTTGAACAACTCCGGAGGATCCTGGTTGTTGTTTTACAGACGCACGAAAATCCCCATTGAGCAAAACCACTGATTTAAAGAAACCATAGGTACCACTCGCACTGTTTCTTCCGTAGAGGCTCAGTTTTCGGCTTTGCCATTCACCTGTTAGGTCTAATTCCCCCCATCTTTCTACGGATTTACCCCCCCTTCGTTGAGTATTTGAAAAAATTGCATCGATTTGAGAGAAATCGATCTTATCGATTGGATTATCCTTATGAACCCACAATGCTAATGCATCGAGTGCCACTATAACTTTAAAGGGTTTATACTGATAGCGGGATTCAAACGAAATGATTTCAGTAGACTTCAAATCCCTACTCATGAGGCCTATTTGCGCCGTCCCCTCAATTAATGCCGGAGGTGCCGTTGAGGATCCTTTGCCTTCTATCTGGATGATCACATTCGGATAATATCTCTTAAATGCCTGCGCCCATAGAGTCATTAAATTATTCAAAGTATCAGATCCTACGGAATTCAGACTGCCAGTGATCCCACTTACAGGCTCGTATTGAGGTAATTCTGAATTAACCTCATTTGCTCTCACTATATTACAAAAAATCAGGCTGAATACGAAGCATCCAACCAACCGTGTAACTCTCTGTAATAGGTAAGTCATCCATTAATTAAAAATGTAAGAACTAGAGGCTAAATTGAGCGATAACGAACCAAATATTGTTAAATAACTGTAACGCGTAAGTCGCCTATTAGTTCTGCAAACTCAGCAAATCCGTAAGCGTATTCATATGCTCTTTAAAATCGCTAACGTCTCTTAAGTCTTCAATGAGATGCTTGAACATATCCCGTTTTTCTTGTTGGAGGGCCTGCACCCGCTCTTCTATAGTGCCTGCGGTAATCACCCGATATACGAAAACTGGTTTCTCCTGCCCCAATCGATGCACGCGATCAATTGCTTGATTTTCAACCGATGGGTTCCACCAGGGATCCATTAAGAATACGTAATCCGCAGCATGGAGTGTTATGCCCGTCCCACCTGCTTTCAGGCTAACCAGAATGACTGCCGGACTTTGCACGGTTTGGAATGCCTTCACTGGCTTTTCCCTATCTACCGTTTTACCCGTAAGCGTATATAAGTTTAATTGAGGGAATTCCTCATCAAAGACTTCCTTAAGCCGCTCTATAAGCCCAACGAACTGACTGAATATCACGACCTTATGCCCGGATTCAAAAATATCAGCCAGCTTTTCCACCATGAGCTGGATTTTGGCACTTTTCATGGGCTCAGAGTCCATCCACGGCAATAAGCCGGGATCGCAGCATACCTGCCTTAAACGGGTGAGTAATGCAAAGAAACTAAAGGATCGCTTCTGTACGGTACCGCCTTCAAATTCATCTCCGATTTTCTTGAGCCCTTCAGTGAGGATACGGCTGTACTCTTTGCGTTGTAGCTCGGTCATGCTGCAATTGAGCTGCATCTCATTCTTTTCGGGCAGCTCGGATATGACCTCCTCCTTGGTTCTGCGCAAAATAAAGGGCGCGAGTTGGTTTTTAAGTCTTTCATAGAAGCCCTCACCCGCCGCTTCGAGGGTAGTTTCGAATTTCGTACGATTTCCTAAGAGCCCGGGCATCAGGAAGTAAAAGATAGACCAAATGTCCTTATAATGATTTTCAATCGGGGTTCCGGTTACTGCCAGGCGTTTTTCGGCATTAATCTGGAAGCTGGCACGCGAGACTTTTGTATCCGGATTTTTAATCACCTGAGCTTCATCCAGAATGCACAAAGCATACTCCAGCTCTTTCAATATTTCCACATTGCGCCTTAGCTGCGTGTAACTGCAAAGTAAAACATCAAAGGGTTCCAGCGTTTTTTGCTGCATGCATTTGGGACCGGTAAAGTGAAAATAGGTAAGCTCCGGGAAAAACTTCGAGATTTCCGATTTCCATACCGGAATTACACTGGCCGGGCAAAATACAACGGCTGGTTTTTTACTACGTTTCTTGCTTAGCGAAATGACCGCAAGGACCTGAACGGTTTTACCGAGCCCCATCTCGTCTGCAAGCAGGCAATGGCAGCCTTCATTCAGAACATGCACCATCCAGTCAATCCCCTTGCCCTGATAAACCCTCAAGAAATCAAAAGCGCTCGCATGTAGTTTAGGCTCCGAAAACAGACGATTGCGCCACGAAACCAGATTCCGGGATAGTTTAAGTGTATATTCTCCTTCACCAAAAAGAGAAAGGATCATGTACTTATCAAGATTCCTCTGGTTGGTCTCTTTCTTAAATTCCACCCATTTACCCAACAAATCCACTTGGGAATCTGTAAGCTGCACGATTCCCTGCTCGGGTAGGAAGATCGGCTGCCCAAGCCTCTTGGTCAGTTTTGTTGCTTCCTTTTCAGTGAGTTTTCTGCCTTCCGCCTGATAAGTCCATTCTATGGAAAATTTGCCGGCTTCGCCTTCTTCCTTTGATTCTTCAACATGCGCTTCCAACTCAATGGACTGTATGCCCTGCATCAACCGCTTTACTTCAGTCTCCCGCACAATGGTAAAGTGCGATTTCCATTTGGGTAAAACATGACTCAGAAACGGTAAAAAACGACCAATATCCGACATCAGAAAACACTGATTTTCCTTATCCAAAGTGAAGCCTGCCTTGCGCGCCATGCTTGTAAGCCTGATAAGGTCTTCACTTTCGGACTCGGTAAGAGGCGTTCGTTTACTACTACTGGCAAAATCCAGGGCGGATTCTTTGGAGTTATCGCCATTCAACCAAGTTGCTTTAAAGCTCAGGCCCCGCTCAGATCCAGAAAAAGTTAAAATCATGGGTCGGGATCGGGTGCGGCCCACTTCAGAGTCTGTATCCTCTTCAACCTCTTCACCCAACGCTTCATCTGCATCCATATCATCCGCAAACTCCTCAAGTGCTAAATCGGTGATTTGGTCTGCGATCAGTTCCTCTATTTGGTAGATACCGGCTACTGCTATGGATCTTGCCCGCTCAGCCATCCGACTGGAAGAGCGTATCGATGGCACTTGCTTATCCCAGGTGATTACCGAGTAATAGGGCTTTTCGTTGAGCTCACAATGCACGATCGCATCCTCATTGGATAATTCAAGCTCGCGAATCCCATTGCTGAGGTAGATCTGTCGCCCTTTTTTCAACTGTTGCTCTGTAAAATGGCGCTCCCAGTCCTGTGATAAAAAACGAAACCATGCTTCTACGGATGTTCGGCTGTAATAGTGTTTTGCGGGCGATAAACTCATAAAGTAAGGGACTATAAAGGGACACTTTGAATGCCTCAGGTGCTGTCAAAGCACCGCATAAAGTATTAACAAATAGTTTCTATTTGATAGAGTAAAGCACTCCCTTAGGAATTTGTCAAAAAAGTCACTTTCTACGTTTGAGTTCAGCCAAATGGGTCTCCCCTTTTCGCACGCCGATCCAGTCAATGATGTTATCCCAAGTCGGTTTCTCGGATATCGTGGAATGATCTACCTCTATCAAAAGCTGCACTTCACTGTTTTCCAGGCATACACTCCGAATAAATCTCAGAGAATTAACCATACCCTCTTCTTGCATCACGTAGTTTAAATGGTGCCGATCTTTCGCTAATTCAATAAACTCATAACAACTGTTGGCAGCACTCAGCAATTCAAACTTCTCCTTCTCTTCCACGGACATGACGGGATATTTAAACGTCATCACCATGATGTATTTCCCTTTTCTATCCAGTTGGCCCACAGGAAAAGAATTCAGCATAAGTATATGATGTTCGTTCACCGAAAGCACTTCCACGAGATAAGCGCCTATATAACTACGATTAGGCAAGGACTCTACATGATCATGATACTGGGGCATGCTCAAAGGATTGCCCGATTTGCTTGAGTATTGCATCGCACACTCGAGCCAAGCATATTCAATTCTTGCGCCTCCATATTGGAATACATCATCTTGAACAACAAGATGTCTCTTGCTAACCATACCGGGATGAATAGCGATCAGATTCTCGAAAACCGCTGTTGGTAAAGCGGGTTTCATTTAATTACAGATTCAGACATTTACCGATAGATCGGCCAGAACCGTAAAAATTAAAGCGAATGAATATTATAAAATATTAATTTAACCCCGAACTTTCTTCAGTGCAGCCTTGGTACTTACGGGAGCTGCAGGTTTTGGTTGCTCGTATACGTAGCCATTTTTAGCCTCATACGCCCAATGATAAATAGCCTCATACCGGATTCCTGATTTATCCCAGGAGAAATCCCGTGCCATCGCATTTTTCTGCAATTGTACTAAGTGGTCCTTGCGATCATAATAAGTAGAACAAGCCCAACCGATTGTATAGTAAATCGCATCCACATTGAGGTGATCAAATAAAAAGCCAGTGCCTTCGGCAGTGCTTTCGTTATATTGGTCGATAGTATCTACCAACCCCCCGGTCGCCCGTGCGATCGGCAGATTACCATAGCGCATACCATACATTTGGCTGAGGCCACAAGGTTCAAAGCGGCTCGGAATTACAATAAAATCACCGCCTGCGTATAATAAATGCGCCAGCTCATCATGATAACCGATAAATGCCGAAAATCTACCGGGATACTTTCCATTCAAGTCGGCAAACCCACGCTCAAGCTCTGGCTCGCCCGTACCGATCACAGCAAACTGCACTTCCATGTTATCCAGGATTTTAGGCACAGCATGCATGAGCACATCGAGCCCCTTTTGATGAAACAGTCGCGATATAACCGTAAACAGAGGTATCTCAGGATCAACTTCCAAGCCCATCTTTGCTTGAAACTCCGCCTTCGCAATGGCTTTGCCTGCCATTTGTGTGCTGGAGTAAGCCTGCGGAATCTTTTTATCAGTTTGCGGGTCCCACATGTCGATATCAATGCCATTGACGACTCCAATCAAATCCGAAGCTTTGTATTTCAAGGTGGCCTGTAACCCAAAACCAAACTCCGGAGTCTGAATCTCACGGGCGTAATTTTCACTAACGGTCGTCACCTTTTGCGAATGATAGATTGCGCCCTTCATCGAATTGACCCGGCCATAACTCTCAAGACCATCCGCCTTGAATAAATTCATAGGCAATCCACTGAATGCCAAAAGGTCGGAACTAAAAACCCCCTGAAATTGTAAGTTATGAATCGTAAATACAGAAGCGGTTTTAGCGAGTGCCGTTTCCGATTCTCGTGTGCTTAGGTGTACCGACACGAGCCCTGTAGTCCAGTCATGGCAATGAATAATATCCGGAATCCAATCCAGAAAAAAACAAAAGTCGATGGCCGCTCTACTTAAAAATGCAAAACGATAGCCCTCCTGCTCATGCAGGGCATAATCGTGTGTGTAGACAGTCGGTATATCAAAGTGAGTATCGTTTTCGAGAGCATAGACTTCGGTCTTCCCATCATCGAGCGTCCTCTGCCAAAGTCGACCAAACTGCACTTCACGGCCCAGGTAAATCTGAAAAACCTTCTCCATGGGGGACCACTTTGAGTCGAGCTTCATGAAGCTATACCTGGGGCATATCACCTTTACATCGTGCCCCATTTTACTCAAGGCGATTGGAAGCGCACCAACTACATCTGCCAAACCTCCAACCTTTGAGAACGGCACCATTTCAGGAGCAACCATTAATATTTTCATGCATTCACCTCGTATTTTTCCATGGTTTGAACAAAAAGTGCCTTGTTTGCGAAAAATCAGCTTGTTTCGAACACCATAAAACCCAACTAAGTGTCAACAAAATTGACAATGAGATACATGACTATTGACGTTACAATAAATATCTCCTCGACTCCCTTTAAGAGTCTCATTTATTGAAATCAACTATGTCACAAGAATTAGAAGGAAACTGTTTAATCGCACAATCCGGGGGGCCTACTTCCGTCATCAATGCCAGCCTTGCCGGAGCAGTTACTGAAGCTCTCAACCATGAGTGTATTGAAGAAGTTTATGGTGGGCTTAACGGAATTAAAGGTATTCTAAACGAGGAGCTGATCGATCTGGCCGAGCAATCCCAGCAAACCATCCGCGGTTTAAGATATACCCCCGCATCCGCACTCGGAACCTGTCGATTCAAACTCAAGCAAAGCCAAGACTTCGATCGCATACTCGAAGTATTCGAAGCCCATAACATTCGTTATTTTTTCTACATAGGAGGGAATGATTCCCAGGATTCCGCCAACAAAATCTCGAAATTGGCTCAGGAACGTAATTATGATCTGCGTGTCATCGGTATCCCGAAAACCATCGATAATGATCTCGTAGCGACCGACCATTGCCCGGGATATGGCAGCGTGATCAAATACGTCTCAACGCTGGTTCGTGAGGTTTCCAAGGATAATGAGGCTATGGGCAATCACGATCTCGTGTATGTGCTTGAGGTGATGGGGCGCAGCGCCGGTTGGATAGCAGCAGGCGCTTCACTGGCTAAACACCGGGATGATCCGGGAAGCCCTCCCCACCTGATTTATCTACCCGAAGTTCCGTTTTCGGTGGATAAGTATCTGGAAGATATTCAACGCGTGCTGAATAAGGAAAAGTATTGCTTCATCGTTGTCGGCGAAGGACTGGTCGATGAAAACGGCAATTACATATCCACAGCCAGCGCTTCCAAGGATGCATTCGGGCACAGCCAGCTCGGCGGCGTGGGTGATTATTTAAAGAACCTGGCAGAGGAGCGACTCGGGGTAAAATCCAGAAGCGCCACCTTGGGCATCAGCCAACGTTCAGCGGCTCATTGCTCATCACAAACGGACAATGACGAAGCTTTCATGGCAGGCGCAGCTGCTGTAAAAGCTGCCATTGACGGTGAAACGGATAAGATGGTGACACTCGTACGCGCTGAGGCAGACCAATACCTATGTGAGACAGGCCTGGTATCTTTGGACGAAGTGGCGAACGGTGTGAAAGCATTGCCAGAAAGCTGGATCAATGAGGATGGGGTAAGTATGAACTTTAATTTTCATCGCTATGCACAACCTTTGATACAAGGTGAAGTCGAAGTGCCATTCAGCCATGGGCTACCGCAATTTGTTAAATTGAGTGACAATAAAGTACCCAAGCTGCTTTCAGCATACGAATTGTAATCCTGTATTTTGAAATCAATATCCAGCGTTTTAAATGCCTGGTATATAGTACCGGCCCTTTTAGCGTGGAATACTGTAAGCGCTAAGACCGGTATCGTATTGATTGTTCAGGAGGGGCTTGGGCAGGAGCTTTTCTATGCCGCCCGCCTCTACAAGCCGGATTCCAGTATCTGGCAATGGCGAATCGATCCGGACTGGGGGAGTCTGTCCCTGAGCACTTATCCTTTACAAGCGACGGCTACCCCTAACGCAGCTCAACAGGATGAATCACTCCTGTATGATCCCCTTATTGCCTGGAATGGGGCATTCGCAGTCAACCCGGAAACTTCTGAGGTGGAATCGAATTTCAACGGCTACAAATGGACTGTAGAAAGCGCTACGGATGCCCGAACCGCATCGACTGCAATAACCACCGGTTTTAACTCCTTCACGGGCAGTATTAACTGGCTCAATTTCCCCGAGAAAAAAGGATCCCCTACACCATTGGGTGATCACTTACTGGAATGGGCCAGGCAGCAAGGGCTTTCAACCGGTATTATCAGCAATGTTCCCTTTTCCGATCCCAGCTTTCAGGCGCTTGCCGGTTTGCGCGTTGACCCCAGGGACGATGACTTCGAGTTTTTCGAGGCAATCATACAAAGCCAGTCTCTGGATCTTATGGTTGCTACCGGACACCCAGAATTTGATCCCGCAGGCACACCTTTGGGGCTACCCGAATACAACTGCTTTACTGAAGATGATTGGGAGGATTTTCGTCGGGACACCAATAGCTACAACTGGCAAACACTATTTGGTGACGACGACCTCATGAGCATGAACACCGAACCGAGTGATATGCCTCAAAAACGAATTGTATTACAGGAATTCGGGGATACACGCGATGTAGAACGGCTCAATATCGGATTTTCCCTGACTGAAAAAAGCATTCAAAATTCAATGCGCATTCAGACACTCAAAGGGCTCGAGCATCTGAATCAAAATCCTGAGGGTTGGCTGCTTATCGTCCATTTGGGGCAATTACCTCATATCATTAAGGCAGATCGGCTCCAGTTTGCACTGGAACAGGTAACTAACAATCTTCACTTAATGTATACCATCAATGAATGGCTCAGTGAGAATGGAGTTTGGGCACAGAATAGCCTTATCTACAGCTCAAGCTACGAATACGGGCTGATCTGGGGGTCTGACTCTCTCAACTTTCCATTCGCTCAAATACTGGATCGGGGGCCTAACCGCTTACCCGGTATGCGCGTTAATCATAAAGGCCCTACCAACTCGCTCGTCCCCCTTCTCTACCGGGGCCAGATTAAAAACCAAATCGATATCCTGGAGCGCAAGGAGGATACGATCTATGGTGAGTATCTGCATTTAACCTCCATCAATCAATCCATCAAAGGTCTGGCCTCTACCGATATGAGTCCGGAAGCAACTATTACCCAAGAATAATATGCACATTGTATGTCTCGACTTCGAAGGCGTGATCATTCCTGAAATCTGGAAAGGGGTCGCCCAATTGACTGAAATCGATGAGCTTAACCGCACTACCCGGGATGAGCCCATCTACAGTAAGCTCATGGACTATCGGCTGGAGATCCTCGATAAGCACGGCATCGGCATGCAGGAGGTGCAGCAGGTCATTGATAATCTGGAACCCCTGGAAGGAGCAAAATCGTTTCTGGATTGGCTACGGAGCGAAACCCAGGTGATTATTCTCTCCGACACGTTCTTCGAATTCGCAAAACCACTGCTTAAGAAATTGGATTTTCCGACCATCTTCTGCCACTCTCTGGAAATCGAAGAAAGCGGACGAATCGCAGGCTATCGATTGCGTCAGGATGACCAAAAACGTATCGCAGTGCAGGGTTTAAAATCGATGAATTACCAGATACTTTCTGCAGGTGATTCCTACAATGATCTTTCGATGCTTGAGGAGGCACACCAAGGCGTGTTTTTCTGCCCACCGGACTCCATTGTCGAAGAATATCCGCAATACCCGGTAACCCGGACTTATGCGGAACTTGCCGCCCAAATCAGCCCGTTTATCAATAGCGCGCCATATCCGGGCTAATTGCGAGAGCCCAGGCATCGATACCGCCTTTCATGCTGGATGTATTCTCAAGTCCGGCACTTCTGAGGTAGTGAGTCACCTTCAGGCTACGCATGCCGTGGTGACAGTATACGATCACGCGTTTATCCTTTGGGATTTCATTCACGCGTTCAGGGATCTGCCCCATGGGGATAAAGAGACTGCCTGGTATTTGTGCAATTTCCGCCTCCGAGGGTTCCCGGACATCGAGCAGGTAAGCGTCCCCGGAAGTCTGAAGGGCATGGGTTTCTTCAATCGGTAGTTCAATCGGTATCTCGGTATTGTTCGACATGGTTACACTCGGTAGTTCACAGGGTACGGCATAATTTTGATCCTGAATATTGGTAATTTTGGGAGAATTGCCACACAGGGGACACTTTTTATCCTTAGTAATCGCAATTTTCGGGAAGCGCCCGTTCATCAGGTCTACCTTAATGATACAACTTTCAAGAACTTTTCCCACCCCTGAAAGCAGCTTAATCACTTCCATCGCCTGCAGGCTACCGACCACTCCACAAAGTGCACCCACGACTCCTGCTTCGTTGCAGTTGGGCACTGTGCCCGGAGCCGGCGGTTCGGGAAACAGGCAACGATAACAGGGCGAGGATTCCATATGATTAAGCACCATCACTTGCCCCTCAAAGCGAAAGACACTGCCATAAACGAGTGGCTTCTTCAGCAAGTAAGTGGCATCGTTTACGAGATAGCGGGTATCAAAATTATCCGAACCATCCAGGATCACATCATATTGGTTAAAGATTTCCTCCACGTTTTTTTGGGTAATTCCCGCTTCGTGCAAAGTCACATGGATGCCTCCGTTCATTTGTAATAGGCGCTGCTTAGCCTGCTCCGCTTTTTTAAGACCTACCTGGTCTTCCGTGTAGAGAATCTGGCGCTGTAAATTGTGCGACTCCACATGGTCAAAGTCAGCCAAACCAATCCTCCCCACTCCTGCTGCCGCAAGATACATTGATGCCGGACTACCCAAACCGCCCATTCCGATCACCAGCACAGAGCCCTGCTTTAGGCGAAGCTGCTCGGCTTCAGTCCATTCCGGGATTCGCAGGTGGCGACTATATCTTTCCTTTTCTTCTGCGGATAATTCGCTCATATATTCAAATAGCTAAGCTATGCTCAATGATCCCGTAAGTTCAACTCTCAGTTTTCTGGCAGCTGCCTATGCGCTGTATCTTTGGATAAAGGATTATCAATATTACCAAACGCATGGAACCGCCAAGGCAGGCACTATGCCCGGAGCGACTCCAGCAGGTCCAGGCTTTTGTATCGTAGCGTGTGTAGGCGCTCTGATTATTATTGCTGTAACAACTGGACTGGAGTTATTACTCGGTGTAAGCGGTGACCAAACGACCATCAGCCACTGGTTTTTATTTGCAATGCTGGCAGCGGCTATCATCGAGGAGGTGATTTTTCGAGGGTTTTTATATATACGCAATCGTGGCAGGCTGGGGATTGTGATTTCGGCTTTTGTTTTTTCCCTGCTGTTTGCCCTCCTTCACCCGTATCTCTGGCAAATCGAAAAGGGGGACGGACTTTTTGGATTTAAATGGTATTTAACCCTTGATACTCAGGCCATTATAGCTACTGCTTCCATATGTATTTTATCGCTGTGGTTTTATTACTGCCGCTTTTCCAAACACAATCCGTATCGATCCATGCTTCCTTGTTTCCTAAGCCACGCCAGCGCAAACATATGCGTCTACTTCATCAAGTGGGCAGGAGGATTCGTACAATAAATATTGCCGTTCACTTAGTGAATGTTAACCAATAACCAAGACGGCATAAAATTTGCGGATAACTATAAACGATGAAGTTTGATTCGTATAAAACGGATTCCTTTTACGATGAAATGTTTGAGGCGGATGGAACCGTTCGGCCCCACTATCGCAATATCTATGCGAGACTCAGCGAGCTGAGCACTGAAGAATTTTTTCAGAAACGAGAAGCGGTTGACCTGTCATTTCTGAGGCAGGGGATCACATTTACCGTGTACGGAGATGAGGAAGGTACCGAAAAGATTTTTCCTTTCGATCTGGTGCCCCGCATCATTCCTAACACAGAATGGCAGCACATATCCAAGGGCCTCGAGCAGCGGATTATTGCACTCAATCTCTTCCTGAAGGATATCTACCACGAGCAGAAAATCATTAAGGACGGAATCATACCGGCCCACTTTATCGAAAGTGCGAAACACTACCGGCCTGAGTTCAGGGGTGTCAATGTACCCAAGGATATCTACATCCACATCTGCGGCACGGATTTGATTCGCAACGACCAGGGCGAATATTTGGTGCTTGAGGATAATGCACGGTCGCCCTCGGGAGTATCCTATATGCTCGAAAACCGGGAGGCCCTTAAGCGAGCATTTCCCAACTTTTTTCAACAAGCGGGAGTACGCACAAATCTGGATTATTCAAAACACCTTCTGAAAGTGCTCCAACATATTGCTCCGGAAAATCATAATGGGCCTGTGATTGCCGTATTAACCCCAGGTGTTTACAATAGCGCTTACTTCGAGCACTGCTTCCTTGCGCGACAGATGGGTGTGGATATCGTGGAGGGGCGTGATCTTGTTGTACGGCATGATAAAGTATACATGCGTACCACCCGGGGGCTCAAACCCGTGGATGTGCTCTACCGGCGCGTAGATGACGATTTTCTCGACCCCAAGGTATTCCGCAAAGATTCCGTGCTGGGTGTGCCCGGATTGGTCGAAGCCTATCGCAAGGGGAACCTGGGGCTGGCAAACTCAATAGGTACCGGCGTTGCGGACGATAAGGTGATCTATGCATTTGTTCCACGGATCATTAAGTACTATCTGGATCAGGATCCTATTCTATCCAACGTGGAGACCTGGCTGCCAACCGAGGGCAATAATCTGGAATTTATCCTCGAGAACATGAACAAGCTGGTCATCAAGGCTGCCAATGAATCCGGGGGTTACGGGATTTTGATTGGCCCCCACGCCAGCAAAAAGGAAATCGCCCAATTTAAGGAGGCGGTTCAAAAAGATCCGCGTAATTACATTGCACAAACCCCAATCTCATTGTCCAGACATCCTACCTGGTGTGATAAGGGTTTTGAGGGGCGCCACATTGATTTTCGCCCCTATATTCTCTATGGCGAAAAGGTATCGATTATGCCGGGGGGACTCACACGAGTGGCGCTTAAAAAAGGTTCGCTTGTCGTGAATTCATCTCAAGGAGGTGGCAGTAAGGACACCTGGGTGCTCTACGGAGATACCTGATAAAACACTGAGCCATGTTGTGTCGCGTTGCAGATTCACTTTTTTGGATGAGCCGCTATATCGAGCGCGCAGAAAGCGCCGTACGGCTCTTGGATGTTAACCTGCAAATACTCTTGGAAACCGATCGAACCTCTACCAGTAGCATCGAAAGCTTCTGGAAACCGATCATCGCAAGCACGGGTGACCTTGGCTTATTTAAAGAAAATTACGACGAGCTGAATAGTGAGACCGCAATGGATTTCCTCACTTTCTCGGACAAAAACCCGAGCTCGGTACTCTCCTGTATCAAATTCGCACGCGAAAATGCGCGCATGATTCGTGATCAGATATCGGAGGACATGTGGGAAATCATCAATCGCCTCTACCTTAACTTAAAGCGGGCGGATCATAAAAAGATTTGGAAAAGCGGACCTCATGATTTTTACAAAGAAATCCGGGAGTATTCGAACCTCTTTCAGGGCGTAACTGATTCCACTTTCCTGCATGGAGATGGGTTTGACTTTATCAAGGCTGGAATGTTCCTCGAACGTGCAGATAAAACCGGACAAATCCTAAAGGCCAAGCAGCTGATGGACGCAGAATGGGCAGAAAAGGATGAAACCAACCCTCTCGCAATCGCCCAATGGGTGTCGGTCCTGCGTGCATGCAGTGCTGAGGAAGTCTATCAGCAAATCTACGTAACCGATATTATCCCAAAGAACGTTATCGAATTTTTGGTACTCTCGCGGGAATTCCCGCGCTCGATCCTTTTTTCGGCAACGAAACTCCAATTTCACATACACGCAATTTCCGATTGCCCGACCACGCATTACTCCAACGAAGCCGAGAGACTTTGCGGAAAGCTGATTGCTGATCTCACTTATTCCTCAGTCAACGAAATATTTGAACGCGGCCTGGATGATCTACTCGATCATATCCACAGAACTATTACTAAAATCGCGATCGAACTGAATAACGCGTATATGTTCTTTCCGATCATTGATCCTGCCCAGGAGCAAAAGCAAACAACGATTTAGACATGGCTATCCACGCTGCCATCCACCACCTCACCCACTATGTGTATGAGAAGCCTGCAAAGTTAGGCCCTCAGACTATCCGTCTGCGACCCGCTCCACACTGTCGCACACCAATTCTAAGCTATTCGCTCAAAGTCAGCCCCAAGGATCATTTCGTTAACTGGCAGCAGGACCCCTACTCGAACTACCTAGCGCGCATCGTTTTCCCGGAGCGCATTAAGGAGTTTAAGATCGAGGTGGATTTGGTGGCAGAAATGTCCGTATACAATCCGTTCGATTTCTTTCTGGAGCCGGACTACGAGGAATACCACGAACGAAAGCTCGAAGCTTCCATGGAGAAGGAGCTGGAGTCCTACCTCAAAACACCCCTGTATTCCGAGCTACTCAACGAATACATAACGGAGATTGACACGGACAAGGAGAAAACCATCGATTTTCTGGTATCGCTGAATGCAAAACTCCAAAACGATATCGGCTACACGATTCGCATGGAGCCGGGCATTCAGACTCCCAGCCTGACGCTAAAGAAAAGAACCGGCTCATGCCGGGATACGGCATGGTTGCTCATTCATATACTACGGCATTTCAAATTTGCGGCCCGTTTTGTATCCGGCTATCTCCTCCAACTAACACCCGATGAAAAGTCTCTGGATGGACCTTCCGGACCGGAAGCTGATTTTACTGACCTGCATGCCTGGGTAGAAGTCTACCTACCGGGTGCCGGGTGGATTGGGCTCGACCCCACCTCCGGCCTGCTTGCGGGGGAAGGGCATATTCCGGTGGCCTGCGCCCCCGAGCCAAAATTTGCATCACCCATATCCGGCGCATTGGAGAAAGTCGAAACGGCGTTTAACTTCGACATGTCCATCAGCCGGATTGCTGAAGTGCCGCGCATCTCAAAGCCTTACTCGGATGATGCCTGGGAGCGGCTACTGAAAACCGGAGATCAGGTTGATAAGCTTATAGAAGAGCATGATATTCGCCTGACCATGGGTGGTGAGCCCACCTTTATATCCATCGATAACATGGACGGACCCGAGTGGAATACTGAGGCAGTGGGCCCCCAGAAAAAGGCGCTTTCCGAGCAACTGCTTAAAAAAATGTGGGTGCGTTTTGCTCCCAAGGGGTTTCTGCATTATGGGCAGGGCAAATGGTATCCGGGTGAACCCCTGCCGCGTTGGGCGTTCTCCTGTTATTGGCGCAAAGACGGTAAGCCGCTATGGAATAATAAACGCCTGCTAGCTGAAATTGATAAAGATTATGGCTTCGGTCCCGATGAAGCTAAAAAGTTTGCCCAGACGCTCGCAAAGACCCTCAAAGTGCGCGTCGATACTTTGATGCCCGCCTATGAGGATACATGGTATTACCTCTGGAAAGAGCGAAAGCTGCCGGTGAACGTCGACCCGATCGATAACAAACTCAGGCAAAGCGAGGAACGGGAGCGACTTGCGAAGCTTTTTGAGGAAGGGCTTGATGTGCCCAAAGGTTGGGTATTGCCCCTGCAGAAACTCTGGCAGGCAAAACACATCTGGACCAGCACACCCTGGGATATCCGCCAGCCCAATCTTTATCTGACTCCCGGCGACTCCCCTATTGGCCTGAGACTGCCACTGGAAACCCTCCCCTGGATTCGCCAGAATGACTATCCTTACATCGTTCAACAGGACCCCAGTATCGTACAACAAAACCCACTGTTTGATACTGTTGAAAAGGTCAGACAGTTTCGTAAACTCGCCGAAGAAAGCCTCGAAAGTAAGGAAGCAGATGAGCCCAGACAGCCGGACAATCCTAATGTAACGGCCCGCACCGCACTCTGTATAGAACCCCGGGACGGTAAGCTGTTTATATTCTTTCCTCCGGTTAGTAGTCTCGAAGATTATCTGGAGCTGCTTTCGGCAATCGAAGCGACTGCCGGTGCACTAGACTACCCCGTGGTAATCGAGGGGGAAAAGCCACCTAAGGATTCGCGCATCAATATGTTCAGCGTGACGCCCGACCCGGGAGTTATTGAAGTAAATATCCAACCCGCTGAAAGCTGGAAGGAGCTCACTTACATTGTATCCAGTATCTACGAAGATGCGCGCCTGTGCCGGTTGGGCACCAATAAATTTATGCTCGATGGACGCCACACGGGCACAGGTGGGGGCAACCACATCATCCTGGGTGGAAAAACACCCGAGGATTCTCCCTTCTTAAGGCGCCCGGATCTGCTGCAAAGTATGGTCGCATATTGGCATCACCACCCTTCGCTTTCGTATCTATTTTCATCATTGTTTATAGGCCCAACCAGCCAGAGCCCTCGCCTGGATGAAGCCCGCGATGATGCACTCTATGAGATGGAAATCGCCTTTGAAGAGGTAAAAAATACACCCACGCCTTGTCCGCCATGGCTCGTGGATCGTATTTTCCGGAATCTCCTGGTGGATATAACCGGCAATACCCACCGTGCTGAAATCTGCATCGACAAGCTGTATAACCCGGAAGCGGCGAATGGGCGACTGGGGCTCGTTGAATTCCGCTCTTTTGAAATGCCACCCAATGCGCGCATGAGTCTCGCTCAGAATTTGGTAATCCGTGCTTTAGTCACCCGATTCTGGATAGAGCCCTACACACCGCTCCGGCTGATGCGCTGGGGCACTGATCTTCACGACCGCATGCTACTGCCTCACTATATATGGGAGGATTTCATGGAAGTGCTGGATGACCTGAATTCGTTTGGCATACCAGTGGAGCGAGATTGGTTTAAATCCCACCTTGAGTTTCGCTTTCCCTATTATGGTACGTTTCAATATAAGGATATTGAAGTGGACATTCGCCAGGCGCTGGAACCCTGGCACGTAATGGGTGAAGAAGGTAGCACCGGTGGAGCCGTGCGCTTCGTGGATTCTTCCCTCGAACGCATCCAAGTGAAAGCCAAGAACTTTAACAGCAATCGCTACATACTTTGCTGCAACGGCTGCAAAATCCCCATGAAGAACACCGGCAAGCAGGGGGAATACGTCGCAGCCGTAAGGTTCCGCGCCTGGCAACCCGCCTCTGCGTTGCACCCCACGATCCCCGTTGATGCGCCCCTTACCATCGACCTACTGGACACGTGGAATATGCGCCCGGTCGCCGGTTGCCGCTACCATGTAGCCCACCCTGGCGGTAAGGCTTATGAGGTTTTCCCCGTGAACGCCTATGAAGCGGAAAGCCGTCGGCTGAGTCGCTTTGAGGCTCGGGGGCATACCCCCGGTGGCTACACTCAGGCACCACGGGAAAAGGAGTCCATCGATTTTCCAAATACACTGGATTTAAGAAGATTCTCCTCGATTAAGTAAAGTAAGTCGTCGTATGGTTTTGCTTTATGACTGAGCAATCGATACTCTATGGCTACACACCCTCGGGAGGTGATTATGACGAGCTTGTCGATACTCAGGGTAACGTACGCGACAATTGGTCCTACTTTGCAAACCGCATTGAGCAGATTTCCCCGGATGCGCTTGTGCAGCGCAAACAGCTGCTGGACAAGATCATCGCTGACAATGGTATCACCTATAATGTCTACTCAGATCAGGGAGAAACACGGCGGTGGATCATGGATTTATTGCCCCTGATCTTCAGTAAAAGTGATTGGATAAACCTTGAACAGGGACTGCAGCAGCGCGCAGAACTGATGAATCAGATCTATCAGGACCTTTATGGGAGACAGGAGCTCATCCACGAGGGTCAACTCCCCCCTTACCTGGTTTATGCCAATCCCGCATTTTTGAGACCTTGCGCAAGTATCGAACACAGTGAAACTTCCATCCATCTATATGCGGCGGATATTGCGAGATCGCCGGATGGCAAATGGTGGATACTGAGTGACCGTATCGAAGCCCCCTCCGGCTTGGGCTATGTGATGGAAAACCGCTCGCTTTCCTCACGAGTGATGCCGGAATTCTTTCGGGATGATCGTGTAAGCTCGCTTCGCCCATTTTACGATACTTACATCAATTCGCTGAAGGGACTAGCACCCCCCGACAGTGAAACACTGAGTCTGGCACTCCTGACGCCCGGTACGGCAAATGAAACCTATCATGACCAGTCCTTCCTTGCCAGAAATCTCGGTATTCCATTGATCGAGGGCGCGGATCTTACCGTGAGAGATAATACCGTTTATTTAAAAACCCTAACGGGTATTAAACCCTTGAGCGTATTACTACGCCGGGTTGATAGTGAGTGGTGTGACCCCCTTGAGTTGCGCAATGAATCAATGCTTGGCACCCCCGGCCTTATCAATGCACTCCGCCAAAAGACCATCAGTGTATCCAATATGCCCGGCTCTGCATTGATGGAAACAGTGGCATTCCCTGCATTCCTAAACAGTCTGTGCGAATATTTCCGAGGCGAAGGTCTCAAGATTCCATCGGTTGCCACCTGGTGGTGCGGTCAACCCAGGGAGCTCAAATACGTCATTGAGAATATCAATAAGTTGGTCATTAAACGTACCTTCCGCGAAAAGATTACACCCGCCATATTTGGACCTACTCTGAGCAAGGATGAAACTGACCAGCTGGTGCAGCAAATTCAAAAGCGGCCGGAAAGCTTTTGCGCACAGGAAGTCGTATCCAAGGCGACTGCACCCGTATACAGCGATTCGGGAATACACTCCCATCACTTTCTGGTCAGAGTATACCTGGCACGAACCAACGGCAGCTACAAGTTATTACCCGGAGGGTTGGCGCGGATTGCCCCCTCACCGGAATCGATGAATGTGTCCATGCAGCATGGAGGACTGAGTAAGGACATCTGGATACTGGATGAAACAGGCCAGAAAAAGCGGGGTGCACAGTCCGCTACCCTGCATGGTAGCATTAAGCTGAAACCTCCACAGATTGACCTATCCAGCCGAACTGCCAATAACATGCTATGGTTGGGTCGCTATGTAGAGCGCGTGGAGTCCCTCGCCCGTCAATTGCGCATTATCCTCTCCAAAATCACTCAACAGTTCGAATTGGAAACCGTTCATTCTCTGGCCCCATTCATTTCCCTGCTGGTTACTGAAGAGGAATATGAAGAGATTTACAAAATCCAGGATCCTGCCAAATTACTGGATACATTGGATGATATGCTCCGCCAATATGTGTGGGATCCGGATTGCTGGAACAGCCTCAAGGCCGGATTCAATCATATCCACCGCATAGCCAATAGCGTAAAGGAACGCTTGTCAGTAGATACGGCCCAGATACTCAGCTACATGGAGAATACCGAAATCATTCATGATCCCGGGCAAAGCACTCTCATCCATGAGCGCAATATTGAAGCCCTTGAAGATGCCCTCGATTGGCTGGCGGCCTTCTATGGGATGACGGCTGAGAATATGGTGCGTAGCCCAAGCTGGCACTTTCTAATGCTTGGCAGGCGCATCGAGCGTACTTTCAATTTAAACAGTTTCCTGAGTGAATGCCTGAAGATCGGTGATATTTATAATGAAAACACAATACTCTATCTACTCGAGTATTCCGATAGTACCATTAGCTACAAGAATCGTTATCTGAATAGTTTTCATCCGCTTGCGATCATAGATCTGCTCATGAAGGATGGCATGAACCCCCGCAGCATCCAGTTTAACATCGATAAAATTGGCGAACACATCATTGCTCTACCGGGTATTGATCCGAAAGCCGACCTGCTGAGTGAAGTACTCATCAGTTACAACAGACTCAGCAACGATTTTGCTTTCATCGAACCCAACACCTTATTCAAGGATGGGGAGTTGATAGAAAAAGACAGCCTCGTGAGTTTCCTGGAACGCCAAATGGATGAGCTTGAAGCCCTCTCAAAGTCTATCGAACAACAGTTTTTCGCCCACGTTAAGAAAGGATGAGCTCAATCCCCCATCACTACCAACTTACGCACCGCACGCGGTATGACTACACCTTTCCGGTCTCACAGTCCTACCATTCGGTATGTTTGCGCCCGCCTAATACGCAAAGATATCAGGAGATTGAAGACTACCGTATCAGTATCACTCCAAACCCACTGGATTATACCGAGCGAAAGGACTTTTTTGGCAATCGTGTAGGCTTCTTCTCAATCCAGGAATTCCATGAAGTCTTTGAAGTCGTTAATGAATTTAAGGCCACCGTTTATGATAGCACCCCTCCGGCGGATGAGCTTACTACAACCTGCCTGCAAGTGAAAAAATCGCTGCATGGCATCCGCAATCGCAGTATACTCGATGCGCTCCAGTATATTTATCCTTCATCACTAGTTCCCGAATCCGAAGAAATCGAATCATTTGCGCAACCCTTCTTTGAAGATTCTAAGTCATTTTTGCAAAGTGTCCTCGAACTGAATGAATACATATACAAGGAGTTTGAATTTGACCCGAAAGCCACCGATATCGCAACACCCGTCAGCGACGTTCTGAAGTTGAAACGTGGTGTTTGCCAGGATTTTGCACACTTGATGATAGCGGCAATCCGCAACATGAACCTCCCCGCACGTTATGTCAGCGGTTATCTCTTAACCCTGACACCCGAAGGCCAATCCCGGCTCGCGGGATCGGATGCATCCCACGCATGGGTGGCTGTCTTTATACCGGGCTATGGTTGGATCGATGTTGACCCCACAAACAACCTGGTTGTATCCAACCAGCACATACGTGTAGCGGCGGGGAGAGATTTTAATGACGTGAGCATGGTAAAGGGTGCTATCACTGGAGGGGGACCCAGCCAACTTTTAGTGGAAGTCAGCGTAGATCCGATTAAGCCCGTGAACAACCAACAACAAAGCCAATGAAAGCCAAGGATTTTTTTGAATTACCCGATAGTCTCAATACTTTCTCAGACTACTTTGATCCGGAGGCCTCCCCCTGGAGTTGGATCCCTCAGATCAAAGAGGCCCTGAAGGCTTATTTTACTGATCGGACAGAAGCTCAACCACCTGCTGAGATTCCTCCCGGTTTAACAATCAAAGGCCAGATCTACATCGGTCCGGGCGTCAGCCTGCCCCCGTACGGCTACATCGAGGGGCCTGCCTTTATCGGTCCCGATTGCGAGCTGAGGCCTGGGGTCTATATCCGGGGAAATGTAATTGCCGGTAGCAGGTGCGTACTCGGCAACTCCTGTGAGTATAAAAACTCGCTCCTCATGGACAAAGTGGAGACCGCCCACTTCAACTATGTGGGTGACTCGATATTGGGAACCAAGGTCCATCTCGGTGCCGGGGTAATCCTTGCGAATGTGCGCCAGGACCGGAAAAACGTACGTCTGCGATTACCTAATGGCATCCATCAAACCGAGTTGCGTAAGTTAGGTGCAATCATAGGTGAAAACGTTGAGATTGGCTGCAATGCAGTTATGAATCCCGGCACACTGCTGGGTAAGGGGGCTGCCGTTCTACCTACCCTTTTCGCTCGTGGATACATAGCTCCCGGTGAAATCGTAAAGAAGCCCATGTACTAGAGCAGTTGCTAATGGGAAGATACAGTTGCTGAAATATTTCTTAGTTGAATCACAAATTCGCTTAATAGAAAACCCTATCAACCGTATAAGTGTAGTACAATAAGGGGGCATTTAAATGAAGATCCGTTCTATACTTATTATCAACACACTACTGATTGCAGTGGCATTTAGTATTATTTTTGTAATCAATTTTGCCGCTCCTAAATTGGAAAACATCAGTAATGATGGAGTAGCCATTAATTTAGCCGGCAAGCAACGAATGCTTAGCCAAAGAATGTCAAAGGAGGCGCTCGAGTACTTCAGCACACTCGATGAATCAAAAGCCCAACTACTCAAAGTATCCAGGGATGAGTTTGATGGCGCGTTGCAAATGCTCATCCAGGGTAATGAAGCTCAACATATAACGGCAGCACCCAACGATGAAATTAAACAAAACCTTAATCAGGTGGTAAAACTCTGGGAGCCATTCAGAGCCTCCATAGATATTCTGATTAATAATTCACTCGAAGATCCGGCTACTTTTGAGGCATTGGACTACATTGTCGCCCATAACGGGGAGTTACTGGCGGCAATGAATATTGCAGTAAAATCCTGGGAAACCTACTCAAAAAGTAGATTGGATAATATCTCAGAAACCGGTACTTTGATATTTGAGATCCAATCTGTCATTTTGCTTCTCGCATTTATCGGTATCATGGTCGTTAACCAATTCGTTATGAGACGGATCATGAGCCCGCTTAAAAAAACAATATCGGGTTTGGAAAGCATGGCCAATCATGACTTATCCGCTAACATAGAGATTAAGCAAAGAGATGAATATGCCCAGTTGGCAGATGCTATTAATTTGATGGCAGATAATTTTCGAACTATCATCGGCAACATTAAAAACCAATCCTTTTCGCTGAATACAAATGCCAGCCACCTGATAGATAGTTCTCAGCAACTGGATAGCTCCGCAAATGAGATCAGTAACAAGGCAACCGCCGCATCCGATGACTGTGAAAAACTCTATCAAGTTTCCGAAGAATTAAATAGCGAGTCGGAAGCGATGAGAGCTTCGGCTGTATCAGTGACCGAATCGGTCAGTCAGATGAGTAATTCCATCCACGAAGTAGCCGTAAACTGCATCAAGGAAGCAGAAATGACCACGACAGCCAGCGAAGAAGCCAAGCAAACCAGTAAAACCGTTCAAAATCTGGGGAATGCTGCTAATGAAATCGGGAAAATCATAGACCTGATCAACCAAATTGCCGGTCAAACTAACTTACTCGCACTCAATGCGACCATTGAAGCCGCAAGTGCCGGTGAAGCCGGCAAGGGGTTTGCCGTGGTTGCCAACGAAGTTAAAGAACTGGCAAAACAAACCAGTACTGCAACCGAACAGATTGCCCTGCAGGTCGAGAATATTCAAAACACGACAAATGGAGCCATTGAGTCGATCGAGTCGATCACCCATCTTATAGAGGAAGTAAACACCATCGCCCAGTCGATATCAGCAGCCGTTGAAGAGCAGTCCATTACCTCGAATGAAGTCTCTAAGATTACTCAAAACCTGAACTCCCAGATTGAGAAAATCTCTGAGTATATTACTGAGAATGCAAATGCAAGCCGCTCGATATCAGAGCACATCAACCAATTTAAAGTAGACGCAACCCACACCAGAAAAGCGGCATCGGACGATCACGAAAATGCCCAGGAGTTGAGTGGTATCAGCCAAAATCTCATCAGCTCAGTGAACCGATTTAAAATTGCCAGCTAGATAAAACGGCTAAGCAGTTCTTGCTCTCCACGATTCAACAATTTCCTGAAATATCTGCTCGAGGGGTATGCGGATGTCCCATTCCGGGTAATGGGCACGCATTTTGGAAAGATCACTGTAGTAACAAATGTGATCGCCGATACGATTATCGTCCACATATTGGTAAATTTGTGCTTTACCGCTGATGGATTCGGCAATTTTAAAGGCCTCAAGTATGGAGCAGGAGTTTTCCTTACCACCACCCAAATTATAAACTTCGCCAACGCGCGGAGCCCGGATAAATGCGTGGATAAATTTGGCGACATCCTGCGAGTGAATATTGTCACGCACCTGTTTACCCTTATAACCGAATACCTTGTATTCCCTACCCTCCAAATTACATTTAACCAGGTAGCTGAGGAACCCATGGAGCTCAACACCTGAGTGATTGGGCCCCGTCAGGCAACCGCCACGCAAACAGCAGGTGGGCATATCAAAGTAGCGCCCGTATTCCTGCACCATGACATCCGCAGCAACCTTTGAAGCTCCAAACAGCGAGTGCTTGGACTGATCTATGGAAAACGTTTCAGCGATGCCATGTTCATAATCCGCATCATCGTAGTCATAACGAGTCTCCAGCTCCTTGAGTTTAATCAAATTAGGACGGTCCCCGTAGACCTTATTGGTGGACATGTGCACAAAGGGTGACTCCGGGATATGACGGCGGGTAGCCTCTAAGAGGTTCAGGGTGCCGACCGCATTCGTATCAAAATCATCAAAGGGTATGGCAGCCGCACGATCATGGGAAGGTTGGGCGGCCGTATGCACTACACAATCCGGCTTCAGTGTCTCAATCAATTTCAGAACGCCCTCACGGTCCCGAATATCCAGCTCATGGTGATGGAAGTCACCCAGCGCTGACTCCAGGCGCTGTTGATTCCACCGGGTATCTCCATTGGGTCCAAAAAACACTGCACGTTGATTATTATCTACGCCGTGCACGGTGTATCCCTGCGAACCAAAATATACGCACACTTCCGAACCGATTAAGCCAGAGGAACCTGTAACTAAGATTGTTGGCATGATAGTCCTTTCAAAATAAACTCTTTAGAAAAGCGCAATTGCTTTTACGCGTTGAATATACTTTTTTCCGATCACCTGCGGTGAAAAGTGTTCTTTAATATCTATTTGAGCTTTTTCTGAGATGCTTTGTCGAAAATCACTATCCTGATGTATGCGCTGCATGTATTCGGCTGCATGAGAAATATCAGGATCTGCCCAATATTGGCCCGCAGAATAGGGACCGATATTACGCTCGATTTTTACCAAATCTGCCCTGACGGGGCAGCCATTGCTTTCATTCAGGAATTCTGCAGTCGCGGACCAATTTGTAGAGATCACAGGTTTGCCCAGTGCCATCATCTCGGCTACGGCGAGGCCGAAACCCTCGGATCGGTGCAAAGACACAAAGCTGTCACAAGTATATTGAAGCTCCGTTAACTCTTTGCGCGTCAATAAACGATCGATAATCGTACTATTGGGTAAACCTTCGATAAGCTGCTGTAGCTGCTCTTTTTCCTGTGCCTGATACCCCTTGCCATGCACTTTAATCACCAAGCCTACATCCAGAGAACTGCCATCAAAGGCCTCCCTAAAAGCCTGAATAACTGCCTCGGGGTTTTTACGGGGGGTATAGCTATTAAAATCAAAAGTAAACAGGAATAGAAATGTATTTTGCGGCAGTTTGAAATGATCCCGTATTTCAACACTCGTGCGCTCCACCAAAGGAACCTCAATCGCATGGGGCATCTTGAATACGGGAACGGGCAGCTTAACGCTTAAGGCTTGTCGGCAAAACTCAGAGGGGCACCAGATTTCATCAAACACACTGCTGTAGCGGACCCAACTATCCGGAAACTCAGGGAGTTCCCATGCCCAATACCCAACCTTGTGATGGTCATCATCAAAGAGATCTGCATGATTTTGAAGCAAATCGAACGATAAGGGTGCATCGATATGAGAGATAGAGATCGGATAGGGCCCATTCCCCAATAACGAGTCATCAAACAACGCAGGTGACTGGGATCCAACAAGCTTTACATTTAAAGGAACGGCAGCCGTACGCAAATTCACCGCACGGGCAGCTCTCCAGCAGGCCCGGGCAGACTCAGCAACCCCCAAAAGCCCATGATACCAGCCGAGAATATTAAGGCCCAGGTTCCCATGATTGAGTATGTATGCCGTGGTAAAGGCATTGTGAAATGAATCAAAATCCAGCAGGCACTCCCCATTTATGGTAATTTTCTTGAATACAATCGAACGATTTCTCAACTGTTTGCGAAAGGGTTGTAGGTGATCACGCCAGGATTTCGGTACCAGAGAAAGGGTTTCCCATTTGCGACCGAGCATCGCCTTAAAATTACTGAACCCAACCCCCGTCAACTCTATCTCCAGCTTTAAGGCTCCACCGGGCAGATGATATTGGGCAAGTCGGTTCTTATCCGAATTTAATGCAGATTGGGTGAGCACCCGCTTCCCATTGATTTTAACCTTAAATCCCAAAGAGGGATCGTACCCTCCGGCAGAATCTATTCCCGGAAGCTCTCTAAAATCGAAATCGATCTGGAGATCCTTTAACGGCTTCTCAGTAGTAAACTCGACCACCGCCTTATCGCGCATCCATGCGCCTGCAATACCTGCTTCAGAACTATAGAAACCAGTGTGCCTGTAACGACCTCGCATGTCTAATATTTACAAAATTCTTTCCTGACCGCTCAATGCAAAACTATTTGAGCATAATTTACCGTGTTTAAAATCGTCTGTGGCCAGTAATGAACATGTGGTTTCCTCAAGTAGACCCGATTGAGATAAAATAGCGGTATGATGACTTGTTGATCAATAAGCATTTGCTCAGCGCTTCGGAGCACATTGTAGCGATCTTCAACTCCAATTACGGTCGCTGCATGATCGAGTAACCCATCGAAATCGGTATTGTGCCAGCTAGCAAAGTTGTTAGGGGAATCACTGCGCCAAATTTCCAAAAAGGTTAGAGGGTCAAAATAATCTCCTATCCAGCTGCCCAGACATAAGTCAAAATCGCCTTCTGAACGGCGTTGAAAATAACTCTTTGCTTCCTGAGCTTCGATATTCACCTGAATTCCCAGATTTTCCATCCACATCGCTTGGAGCGCTTCGGCGATGACCTGATTCATCGCTGAGGATGCGATGATTAATGTAAGCTGTCCCGTAAACTGATGGCTCACAATCGATGTCGACTTATAAGCTGGTTTGTATTGCGCCCACGCTGGCGGAGAAAAGGCATCCGCGGGCAATTCTCCCCGTTTGCGCAGATACTTCACTACATAGTCCTTTTGGATCGTAGCGTTAAGAGCTAAACGGTTCTCAAGCCTCCGCATTTCATCGCGCTGATGGTTGATCACGAGATAAAATGTTCCCAGTTCCGGATCTTTGACTAAATAGGGAGACTCCTCATAAGCGGCAATCCGCTCAGACGCTAATTTGGAGGTAACGTCTACGACATCCTTCAAAAAAGCCCGCTCTTGCAAGTAGGCACTTTCCATAGGGTAAAAGACAATTTCACGTGCCTGTAAATCCCGATAGGAACGGTGGTATGGATTCGGACTGAGGCTTATGGCCCGATTCACCTCCCACGATTGTAGTTTATAGGGCCCGCTGGTGATAAAGTCCGAAGTTTGCGCCCAGGCAGATAAGCGGGAATCTAGCTCGCCCGCAGCCAATACGCTCCCCTGATGTATTACTCCCACGCAGGGACGGCAAAGCAGCGTCAGGAAATAGGGGGTCGCCAGGTTGAGCGTAATCCTGAGTTGGAGATCATTGATTGCTTTCACCCCAACATCATCAAAATCGTCTGACCCAGATGCATTAAATGCTTCTGCACCAACTATTACGAAATAGAGACTACTGAAAGGAGCCGCTAAACCAGGCTGCAACAATCGCTTAAAGGTAAATACATAATCATGAGCAGTGATGGGCGAACCGTCCGACCATCTCAAATCATCCCTGAGTATAAAATCGTAGACCAAGCCGTCCTGTGATACACTCCAGGACTGAGCGGCAAAAGGCTGTATTTCACCCGTCTTGCTATCGACGATCACCAAAGTTTCAAAGAGTGCAGACTGCACCTTAATCGCCTCTACCGAAGAGGTCGCCTGAGGATCGATATTGGATATTTCATGGGAGAGAGCGACTCGTAATTGACTCGCCCCACAATTCATAATAAACCCTGCAACCATGAGAGCGACCCACCCCATTTTCCAAATCTTTTTCTTATGGTAAATAGCCGAGTGAGTCTTCATAGCTTCAATAAATTGAGTAAAATTTGCTGATATTCCAACCTAATAAACGCATCCACACATAACCCATAATGAACTCGAAAGCTCAGCCCATTAGCCAACCAATGGTGGCCGCAATCGAAGATTTCGAGCACTGGATGACACTCGAAAGAGGACTATCTAAAGAGACGGTAAGTAACTACCGCAAAGATATTGAGCAATGTGCAAAGGTATTAATGTCTGAGGGTATATCTGAATGGAAGGGGGTGAACGCAGCACACCTAACGCGCTGGTCACAACATCTCGGTGAGAGCGATTTGGTGAATCGATCCATCGCCCGTAAACACTCAGCACTCAAATCGTTTGCCAAGTTTCTTCTCAAGGAATCTGCCATCGATAGGGATTTCACAGAATCCCTCAGTCGCCCCCGATCTGAAAAGAAGTTACCGCATGCATTAAGTCTGGAGGCTATTGAAAAGCTTTTCGAATGCCCGAATCTGAGTACCCCGATCGGATTACGTGATCGTGCGATCCTTGAGCTTACCTACAGCAGCGGGCTCCGGGTTACTGAGCTTTGTTCACTAACCTTTACCTCCATTAACTACGAAGAGGGATTCATACGCGTATTCGGCAAGGGGGCCAAGGAACGCCTTAGCCCGGTGGGGGCACCTGCGTTGAAAGCAGTGAGGGATTATCTTTCCGGTGGTAGACCCAGCCTGGTCAAAAACAATACCGGTAGTGAGCTCTTTCTAAGTCGTCTGGGCAAGGCGATATCCCGTAAGACCGTATGGCACCTCATCAAGCAGTATGCGAAGCAGGCGGGCATCGACGAGAACATAACCCCGCACAGCCTGCGGCATTCATTCGCGACCCATTTACTCAGCGGGGGCGCGGATCTGCGTATCATTCAGGAACTATTGGGGCATTCTGATATTTCAACGACGCAGATTTACACTGCAGTGGATATTGCCCGCAAATTGGAGGAACACTCCGTATATCACCCCCGTAATGAGATGGAGGTGAGCACTTAATGAAAACAGCTCTGCTCATTATTTTTCGGATATTACTGGGCTTGGTCACAGTCATTTGTCTATTGACTCTGACTGCATGGGTAAGCCTTCCCTACTGGTTACCCAAAGTCGCAAAGTATTACGCCCCGGACGAAATTGAGAAGCTGGATTTTTATGTGGAATCCTACAGTCTCGAGCACCTTGAAATTGCGCATCTGGATCTAAAGCACCCGACAATAGAACTTGAGCTCCCCAAGGCCTACATTCGTTTTTCGGGACTAATGGAAGGTGCTTTTCACCTGAATTCGCTTATCATCGAAGAGGCTGAAATTACACTTAATATTGCAAGATCAGTTAAAGCGCAAGATGAGGCAGAGGCAGAAGTCGATACTTCGGAAACTGAAGAACCGGACAGCTTTTTCGAGTGGACTCCCTCAGAATTGGTGATCGATCACATTGTTTTAAAAAAATCGGAACTGACACTACGACTTGGAGATGAACAACGATTGGAAGCTGAGGCAGATGGCTTTTTAGCTAATGTTGGTGATTCGCGTAGTTTGTCACTCAAACTAAGCACTGATATCGATATTCTGGAGCTACAGTTAAGCTGGGATTTGGCAACGAATAATGCCCAGTATCTGGCTTGGTTACGCACTGACCCGGGATCAAAGCTACCAGAATTAATCGAGGATTTAATCCCTAAAAGCCCGGAAACCTACCCTCAATTAGATGGAGTCACTCTTAGCGCCAGCTGGAAAAAGGAGACGGATATTGTTGAATACCAGTCAGTTATCGATAGCGCCGAAATACCCACTATCGGAAATTTGTCAGGCGTAGACCTCAAAGGGTCTGCAGATTCGAAATTCAAGAACTTGGATCATACTATTCAAGCGGACCTATTGATCATCGATAAATATGAGTTCTATGCACTGAATAGCAATCATCAGCTAGACACCGAATCCAATATTATAATACAGGAATTTGATTTCCGGTTTGAGGGAGCCTCTTTTCAAATCGTAAAGCCAACAACGATCGATTTCGAAGAGCCTGATTTCGATCTGTCGATCCAGTTTTGGGAGCTGGATTCCGCTAAGCTCCTGGCCTTGTTTCCGGAAGTTAAGGAAGAGGTGATAGGTGTCTTTGAAGGTGCACTGAATCTAAACATCCAGGAAGATCAGCTAAACTGGGGGGACGGATACATCCAACTCAAGGAAAATACCACGGGAGAGATTCGTTACGGAGAAGAGGCTATCTTTAATCAATATATACCGGATATTCCGCTCATTGACGGGAGAGACCGGCTCATGCTGGATGAGGCTTTGCGCAATATCATCCTCACGCGTTTCTACCTGGATATCAACCCAAGTGATCAACCCGATATGCCCTCAGTGCTCGAGATCGGTGGCCAATCCAACAGTGAACGCTTCGAGGTGCCGATTGAGCGAATCACCTTTAACTTACGCGGGGATGTGCACGAAGCTGTTAACCAATGGGTTGATATTAGTTCCTTTTTTAATCGTAATTAATGAATAATATGAATAGGACTATGTCCAACACGTCTAACCTTTCATTAATATTATGAAAACAACTACAACTTTATTAGCTACTCTCGTAGCGTTGTTCCTTTTTTCTGGATGTGTAACCGTAAAAACGGAGCACAAGATCGAACCCATCAGTATAACCGTTGACATCAATGTAAAGGTGGACAACGCGCTCGAAGATTTCTTTGGAGATATTGACTCACAATAACCTTACAACACTGGATTTTAGTCAAAACCCGTTAACATTTATACCATGAAAAACTACTTTTTATATTCCGTGTTAATCTTTGCACTGGCTTCACTGGTATCTGCCCAAAGTGCAAATGAGCTTAAAAATCGCATTGCAGAGCGTAAACCAGCCGTTGATCAGCTCTTGAGCTCACAAGTCGTAGGTGAAAATAATTCCGGTTTTCTCCAGGCCCTGGGTAACCTGAGCACTTCACAAACGGAAATCATCGTGAAAGAGAATGCAGATCGCAAGACAGTCTACCAGCTTCTGGCCGACCAGACCGGTGCAAGCGTTGAGCTTGTGGGAAAGCGACGCGCGCTCCAAATCCATGAGATAGCGCCCAAAGGAACCATGATTCAGAGCCCGGATGGGCAATGGGCTGCTAAATAACTGTATCTACTTACTATCATTTTAATAAGGATGCTGGCCTCAGCATCCTTATTTTTTTGGATTAGAATGACTTAGGAATTCCTAAAGATTTGCTTTTGACAATTATTCAGAAGTTATTCACATTTCAGCCAATGGAGGATGACAGTTCGCATAGGATTCTGGTTTTGAACCGAGTCTGGCAACCCGTCAATGTAGTGGGTGCCAAAAGAGCATTCTCTCTCCTCTTCCAGGATCATGCTCAGGTGATTGACCCTAATGACGGTGATTTTCGCATGTATAATGGCGAGCAATGGATAGAGCGATCAGTCTCTCGCCCGCCCCGCAAAAATCAAGGTACCATGCGCACCGTGAATTATGCGCTGCATATTCCCAGTGTATTGTTACTCAAAAGCTACGATAAGGTGCCGGTGCAGGAAGTTAAATTTTGCCGCCAAAGCATTTACGAGAGGGATGGTTACCGTTGCCAATACTCAGGCCGCGTATACCCTCCAAAAATGCTGAATATCGACCATGTCATCCCCAAACACCGGGGTGGAAAGACCACCTGGGAAAATGTGGTGACCTCATCGATTCATTGCAATACGCTCAAGGCTAATCGCTTACCCCATGAAGCCGGTTTAAAACTTATTCGTAAACCCTTTAAGCCGAAAGCACGTCCATTTATCAGCAATCTGATAAATAACGGATACGAGCAAAACTGGGCTTATTTTCTCGAAGGTAAAAATAAATAGCCTGATCAGAGAAATCGGGTCGAAAGAAAGCCCCTTTTGAACTATAGTAATGGCATGAATACAGCCATACCGGTACAGTTACCTCAGCATAATCGGCACTCCCATTACGAGACCGTAAAGAAGGCTATTGAGTATCTTACTGAGAACGCTCAACGCCAACCCACTGTGAGTGAACTGGCAGAACAAGTAGGCCTCAGTTCCAGCCATTTAACGAAGCTGTTTGAGGATTGGGCTGGGATATCTCCAAAGCAGCTCCTCAAGGTAATAACCTTAGGATATGCGAAGGAAGCAGTCCTGCATGCCAAGAACAATCTGGATGCCGCATACAGCAGTGGGTTAAGTGGAGGAGGTCGCCTCTACGACTTGTTTATTACTTTGGAGAAGGTTACACCCGGTGAGTATAAATCCATGGGTAAGGGGCTGACTTTCAAATATGGCTTCCACGACAGCCCCTTTGGAACCTGCCTAATCTCAGCGAATGACCGGGGCCTCAACCACCTAGGTTTTTTGGAAGCAAGCGAAGAAGGAGAAAAACTCCAGGAACTCCGAAGTCTCTGGCCGCTCAGTGAGTTTGTGGAAGATGCAAACTCCACTGCAAAATTGCGGGATCATATCTTTTATCCTGAGAACAAAAACTCTGATTTAAAGGTATTTCTCAAAGGTACGCCCTTTCAGCTCAAAGTGTGGCAAGCACTACTCGACATTCCAGTATCTACCAATCGTTCCTACTCTGAGGTAGCTAAAGATTTGGATCGCGAAGATGCCCATCGTACCTGTGCCAGCGCAATTGGGCGTAATCCCGTTTCCTATCTGATCCCCTGCCACCGTGTATTGCGCAAGTCACTTGCGTTGGGCGGATATCGCTGGGGTTTACCCAGAAAGCAGGTGATGTTGGCCTATGAGGCAAGCCTGAGCAGTTAAGCAGAATTCAGTCGATTAACCAGTCGTAACTCAAATCACTGAGCATTTCAACACCGTCTTGTGTCACGCGCACATCATCCTCAATACGACAGCCCCCCAAACCCGGATAATAAAGGCCGGGTTCCACGGTGATCACCATGTTCTCAGCGAGGACATCCTTTACGTTTTTGCCGAGTCTGGGCATCTCATGAATATCCAGGCCAAGGCCGTGGCCCGTGCCATGAAAGAATCCCGTGTATGTGCCGTTCTTAATTTCTGTGCGATAACCCGCCTTTTCAAAATGCTCCTCTACGTTTTGATGCACGGAAGCTGCGTTCACACCATTCGCCATCGTATCCAAAGCGATATCCTGAGCTGCTTTCACAGTCTCCACGAGTTTCACCTGCTCGGGACTTGCCTTGCCCTTAAGGAAAGTTCGGGTGAGATCCCCCCAATACCCGTGGGTCTGTGACTTGGGAAAAATATCTACGATAATCAGCTGGTGCGCAGGCAATACGCCATGCCCGGTTTCATGCGGATCGCAGGCCTGGTCACCCCCGGCGACGATGGGATGATCCGCAATAAAACCACGCTTCAGTGCCTCGAGCTTTATTTGCGTATGGAGTATTTCAGAGGTTAGCCATTCTCCCTGCCATTTGAGCATTCCCGCGTCGATAGTGCATTCATGAAGTATAGTGATCACATGATGAAAGAGTCGTTCCGTCACTGAAACCGCATCCTTGATTTTGGCCATCTCTTCTTGTGTTTTACATTCGCGCTGCGGGAGCTGCGGCTGGTTCATGACAGTTAGTTCCAGATCAACTGCACGCAGCTCATCCGCAAGCCCCAACGGAAAACTCTTAGGAACTTCGAATACCAGGGTATTTTCCCGTCTTGCCATTAAGGCGATTACCTGGGCTTCACGGCTCATTTTCTTGAGATTCTCTTGAGTATTTTCTTTAAGCAAAGCCAGGGTATCGATCACCTCATCCACCTGAGCCTGCTTTACGGCCCGCCCATATTCCAGCGGGCTCACCGCAAGGACGGATTTGTTTGCAAACTGAAAGTGCGTCACCGCATCCGGTGCGAGAAAGCCGGAAAGATAATACATATCCGAATTACGTTCTGGGATATCATGAAACAATAAGTTTGCGGTATCTGACATGATCTTTTGAAATTTAAGATAGGTTCTAACTATCATTCATGAAAGCGAATAACCAGCCAGTCAACACACCCTTCATTCAAAAACCATTGATTTCGGTGGTGCTTATTTTGTTCGCATTCGCAATTCTCGGCTGCGAAGACAATCGCAGGACTGTGCAGGATGGCTATCATCTGCTCGAAGTCGGGGATCAAACCATTCGTGCTGAGTTGGCGGTGACTCCTGCCCAACGCCAAAAAGGGTTAATGCACCGACGTACGCTGGCGGTGGATACCGGCATGCTTTTTATCTTTACCGCTCCCAAGCAACAGAGCTTTTGGATGAAAAATACCTACATTGCCCTGGATATCGCCTATATTGATACCGAAGGCGTAATCCGGGAAATCCATCCACTTTTTCCCCACAGCATAGATTCCGTACCGTCGCGCACTGACGATATCCAATACGCCCTTGAGGTGAATCGGGATTGGTTTAAAAACAATGGAGTCAGTGTCGGGGATCGCATCAACCTCGAAGGGTTACCGGACCCCTTGTAGTGTACCCATTTATACCCTATTCCTATGCACCTTATAAATAAAACCTACACTCTCGCTGCCCCCAAAAAAAGAGTTTACGAGCTCTGGCTCTCACCAGATACGTTGGTTCCACCCGCCACACAGCTTGAAATAGAACCCCATCCTGGCGGCATTTATAAGCTCACCTCGTTTGTAAACGACCGTGAATGGGTGATGAACGGCAAATTCATCGAGCTCATTCGTAATGAGAAGCTGGAGTATACCTGGGAGTGGAACAACGATGGCGAGCAATCGACTGTTACTGTCACTTTTGTTGAATCCCACGGCATGACTCGCGTCGACGTAACCCATAAGAATCTGCCTTCCGAAGAATCGAAAGCGCAGCATGAGGCGGGCTGGGATAACTACATCCAAGGCTTTAGGGCGTATTTATAGGGCTAGACAATTGCTTGACTCATACTACTAAAGAATAAGTCTTAAGCAGCTATGGATAATTCTGAGCAAGCGCACTGGTATTGTTTGGCATCGTTGCCAAAGAAAGAGCATATCGCTGCTGCCAATATTCGCTCCCGCATAGGGATTGAAGCCTTTTGCCCACGAATTGCCTATCAAAAGAAAACTAAACGGGGGGTGGTACGTTTTGTGGAGCCCATGTTTCCTAATTATTTGTTTGTTTATTGCAATATTCAGGAGCACATGCGGCATCTGCTGTCCATGCAGGGGGTACGGGCTATTGTAAAATATGGCGGAGATATTCCTTACCTGCCCAAGGCCTTTATCGACGAACTCACCAAACACTTTCCCGAAGATATCCGGGAAGTCGCTAACCCGGAACTCAATATTGGGGAAACCGTGGTGGTTACCGAGGGCCCCTTTAAGGACTTACTGGCCATCGTTCACGCCTACACTCCCGCAAACGATCGTATTAAAGTCATGCTGGACTTTCTGGGCAGGGATTTGGAAATTGAGGTCTCAACAGATGAGGTGATTCGCAAAAACTTTACCCCTAAAACAACCATTTAGCCTAATAAACAAAAAGGCATTCTGCAGAACAGAATGCCTTTTTAATCTGAGGGACGTCGGTAAAAAAAATTTTATTATCTGTTTATAGTTCCCCCGTGCTGCCAAAGTTTACAGAAGTGCGTCGCTCTCCAGATTCGACAGGCATCGGTCAATGAGATCATCCCATTTTTTTTGATCCTCATCTTCCTCTAACACTAAGTCGTCTTTAATATGTGGCGAATTCATTCTCCTCTCCTTAAAGCGACGATAGTTCTTACTCGATTGGAGATTTTTTATTAGCCGTAAGAGGCCATCATTTGATGTATCAGTATCCATGCCTGCATTAAAGATCGGCATAAATACTTATATTTTAGCTTTTTAAGAACTTATACAATTTTTTGATGTCCGTAAAAAAACTATACAAAAAATCTACTAACTTCGTGTGATCATACCGCCCCTGGAGAGCATAATGGCAATGGGCTGAGTCTTTTCAAAATGGGATAAGACAATCATGATAATCACGGTGATCGGCACACATAGGAATGCACCGGGGATCCCCCAGATAGTGCCCCAGAAGGTGAGAGACAACAGGATAACCAACGGGCTCAGATTCAGGGAGTTACCCATGAGTCTCGGTTCCAAAAGGTTGCCGATGCAAAACTGCAGTACGGATATCCCGATACACACGATCCAGAACGGTGCGGTGACATCAAACTGCATCAAAGCCAGCAACGATGGAAAAAAGGTTGCCAAAATTGAACCGATGGAAGGGATAAAGTTCAGCAGGAAAATCAGCAGTGCCCAGAAGCTCGCAAAGTCCAACCCCACCCAGCTCATTATGATGTAACCAACTACCGCAGTGAGACCGCTGGTAAAGGTTTTAATACCCAGGTAAAGCCGCACATCCGACTGGATTTTACGAATGATACGCAGGACTTCCTGCTCTCGGTCGTCATTATTGATAGACATTCTTAACTTTGGGGAAAAGCTCTTCTGCTCCAGAAACAGGAACATGAGATAGATCAAAATCAGGCCTAGGGTAGCAGCACTATCAATGATGCCCGTAAAGCCCTGGACAATTTCGGACATCAGTGCATTCAAATCGATATCCTGTAGGAGAGTAGCAAGGTTTTCCGGTTCCTCTATATTGGCCATCGCAAACATACGACCGACAATGTCACTAAATTTTTCACGATAAACCGCGGAACCGCTGGCGATCGTCTGAATGTTATTCGAAATAATCGAGACAACAAAACTCAAAAGAGCCGCGATCGTTGAAATCGAAAAGATGAAGCACAGCCACAGTGGGATCTGAAATTCACGGTATCGTATCTGCCGGAAAGCGTAGGATACAATGTTTATGAGATACCAAAGGAAGAGTGCATACACAAAGGGTATGATAAGATCCTTCCCCAATTGAAGGATATAAAAAATAAGAAAAATACTAATCAGTGTGATACCAAAGCGTAGGCCTTTCATTGCCACTAAGGTATCTGCAAATAGCTGCTGATAGCAACCAAATTACACTTTTTGCTGGGTAGATTGCTCTAGCAACTCAATCGCCTCAGAAGCGGCAGCATGGCCCTGATTAGCTGCTTTTTGGTACCAATAAATCGCCTCTTCGTGGTCTTGCTCAAGCCCCCCTTCACCATACTCGTGATGAAGGCCAAGATTAAACTGAGCACTCGCATGGCCTTTGTGAGCTGCTTTGGTATAATAGCGGACAGCCTGTTCACGATCGCGCTCAGTACCGATTCCTTTTGAAAAACAATATGCCAGGCTGTATTCAGCTTCTTCATAACCCACCTCAGCCGCTTGTGCAAAGTAGGCAAATGCCTTGACATTATCCTGCGCAACATCGGTGCCTTCAAAATAAAGCAGACCAAGGTTATAGGCTGCCTGCACTTCGCCGTTACTTGCAGCGAGCTGATACCAGTGCATCGCACGGTCTATGTCCTTGGCTGGTCCATTGGCATAAATGATACCCATATTTAGCTGAGATGCCGGGTGTCCGGCTTCCGCACTTATGCTAAACCATTTATGCGCCGCCTCCAAATCCCCAACTTCTTTATCGGAGAAATAAAGGTAACCCAAGTTACACTGTGCATCCAGATGACCCTGCTCAGCAGCCATTGTAAACCAATGGATCGCCTCCTGGTTATCCAGTTCGACGCTTTCACCCGTGGCATATATGAATCCAAGTTTGTGCTGTGCCTCAACGTCACCGTCGTTGGCTGTAGCTTTGAGTGCTTCGATATTTTCTAAAGTCATGATTGGCTTTGGTTTATTAGATGTAGTTTAGGAGCGAAATATTCAAAATACGGCTCGCGCTTGCCAGGGCTGCCTCATAGGAAGTCTGCGCCTGATTGATGCGAACGGCAACATCCGTAATGTCCGCCCCAACCTCCAGAGCGATCGCTTCGTCCAATTGATTAAAAAGTTGTGAGTCCGACTGCGCCGCGATATCCAATCTCAGGCTCTTGGTTGCCAGATCAGTCGATGCGATGAGCAGCTGGTCTTCGGCAGATTCCAGGTTGGCTGATGCGGAAGCGACGGTTGATGCGTCAAACCCAGCCGTACTGTCAAAGCTGTTTCGCAAGTCAAGGATCGCCTGGATGTAGTTCTGAACATCCACATTGTGCTCAGGATTGAGCTTAGGGGCAATTTTCGTGTTTTTGCCGACATAATACTCGGCTTCATCAAAATTGGGGTCACTGCGATCCGTTGGGCTGCCGTTATAGGCGATCGTATCATCCGATTCATCCGTAGGGGTGCCGCCATCGTCAATGGAGTAAGGATTTGACGAGAAATCCACTCCGGCAAACAGGTATTCCCCATCGAGTTTGGCATTGGCAATATCAAGGGCCTGGTTGACGATTTCATTCAACTGACGGCGATTGGCATCGATCTCCGTATCGCTCGATGATACGCCTGTGGCATTTGCAATGCCCAAAGCGAGCTCCCCAAGATTTTTGAGCTCATCAATGTGCAATTGCGAGGTATTGATCAAATTACCTGCGATGATGTTGTTGGTATGATACTGCGAAATTTCCCGCTTCTGTGATTCGCGACTTAAGGCGCGACTCATAGAAATGGGATCATCCTCGGGCAAAGTAACCTTTCTCCCCGTTGCGAGCTGCTTTTGCAGGGTTACGAGATTACTTTGGTTAATATTGAGCTGTCGGATAAGGTTTTCCTGCAGGGAATTGGTGCTTACGCGTAATTCAGCCATATGTCTATCCTCCTACCATTAGCGGACCAGTTGGGTGGTTATAAGTTCCAGCAGCTCATCCATCACCTGCAAAACCCGGGCTGAGGCTTCGAATGAACGCTGATATCGTACGATGTTGGCCAACTCCTCATCAATGGATACGCCGCTGACGGATGCACGCTCGTCTTTTAGCTGTGCCAGGATGAGTTGCTGGTTTTCAATTAATTGTTGATTGCTGCTGACCGCATACCCGATATCGGATGCCATATCTGCAACGAAACCCGTAAAGGTGCTGCCCTGAAGGTCACTGTAGGTTTGCGAATTCAGCTCTGCAAGAGCGAGTGCAATTTCATTGGAGCCACTGTTGGTGGTATTAGTGGACTTCAGGGTGTTGACATTGAGCGGTTGCTTAACGGTGCCACTCCCTGCACCTAAATCAGTGAATGCGGGACCGTCCCCGTAGCGCGTGGTCAGATCTCCCTGATAGAGCCGTATGTTAGCTGCAGTTACATTTGAGAGATCAATGGGGTCAGGCACTGCATCATCGTCAAAAAAAAGTTCCAGTACCTGTGGACTCGCACCATAATCCGTGCGATCGTAGATGGCGCTTACCTCAGTCGCCACCCGCACTGCCAGCTGATCGAGATCCTCGCGTGCTTTTGCCAAGGGCCCCACTGCATAGGAAGATGCACCTCCGAAAGGATCTGTCGTAGAGCGTGCATAGAGATAGCCCCCGATTTTACCTCCTCCTAAATCGTATGCATCAGCATTGGGCGAACTCCCAAGCGGCAAGCTGGTATGATCGCTGAAGTAGATCTCGTTGGAGGCTTCATTGAACTTGATCTCATTGCGTACCACGCCCCGATCCAGCAATACGATGGAATTTCCCGCCTTATCCGGAGCGACCAGGATTACCTGGCCGTTGTCAGCATTCACGGTTTCAAAATCGATTAAAGTAGATAGCTCTTCCAGTTTTTGCTGGCGCAGATCACGATATTCAAAGGCACCGCCCGGATCCCGAAGCTCAATCTTGGCAATCTCTGCATTAATATCCGCAATCTCACCAAGCAGGTTATTTACATTGCGTACCTCCGTCTCAACATTATCGAGCACGTCATTATCTAGCTCGGTGAGATCATTTGAAATCGAGTTAAAACGTTCTACCAGCACCTCTGCATTCGCGATCACTGATGCCTTGGCCCCGGCATCCGTAGGATCTACAGAAAGTGCCTGCAGGGAGTTAAAGAAGTTATCGAGCGCGTAGCTGAGACCTGACCCTGACTGATCTCCAGAGGATGAACCCTGAAGTGTATCCGGGCTGCTGACATCAGCTGTGATCTGCTCTCCCAAAATTACCTGGATCTGCTTATAGACTTCGTTTTGAGCGGTTAGATTACCAGAGACGGATCCTTCGCGAATGAGTTTTTCATCCAACAGGTTATCCCGAATCTGAGTAATGGTGCTTACCGAAATACCCCCTGAGATTCCAAACTCCAGCCTTTGCCGCGAATAATTGGCATTATTCACGTTAGCCATATTTTTACCCGCCACCTCAATCGCCTTTTGATTACTCTTAAGGGATGCGGTGGTGTTTAAAATACTGCCGATGAGTCCTGACATGGGAAATGATAAGGAAAAGAATTATGCGGAGGTGTTTACAGCGCCACTGTCCCGATTGGCACGAAAGCTGGAATTACCGGCCGGGCTGTAAGTCTGAGTAAAAGATTGAGGGCTTACTTTCTGAAGCAGCTCGTTTGTAAAATGCAGTGTGCGTACCAACAGCATATGGTTTTGCTTAGCCTTACGCTGGGTTTTATGGATGAGTTTGTTGATCTCATCCACGAGTGCTGAGAACATCGGGCGGGATTCCTCCGGGAATCCGGGGATCATCTCACTGAGGTTTTCATTATACTCGATATTCAACGACTCTGCCAGGGTCCTGACTTTCTGTTCACGTTCAGCGCGCAAGCCCGACGTAGATGCCGCCTGAGATTCAATTTCGGTACTCAGGTCTATATAGCCAGGCATATTCCTTTTTTGAATGGCGGTCTGTTGTTTTTCGATGAGTATGAGAAGCTCACCGTATTCCTGCAGCTCCGCGCGGAGTGCTTCTACAATGGGTTCCCAAATGGGTGCGTTGGTGGGTATGCTCATGTGTTCCAAATTATTTTTTATGACGTTTCCTTTACTGCTTTTGAAAGCTGCGACTGTAATGCGTTGGAGATGCCAACCCCTGTCCCCTGAGACAAGTTTTGAGCAATTGCATCGGTGAAGTAACTTCTGTATATATCATTGGCAACACCCTCCTCATTGATGATACCCTTAAACATGGGTTTCATCGCATCGTTGAGATACTGCCTCAGTAAGGTGGCCTCAAATTCATCGGCCGTTACCTTGAGCTTCTGCTCTTCGGAAAGGTGTTTCATACCCTGGAGCCCCTGCCAATCGCTGAGGTTCATCATTACCGGTGTATGCGCTGCTGCTGTCGTTTCCATGGTTATTGGATGACGAGTTCTGCCTGCAGTGCGCCGGCTTGTTTAAGGGTTTGAAAAATCGACATCATCTCGCGGGTAGTGACGCCCAACGCATTGAGCGCGTTGGTAAGTTGCTCAATGGTTGGGTATTGATCCAGGATTTCAAATCCACCCTGGATCTCGGTCACTTCCACGTTGGTATCAGGTAAAATGGCGGTGAAGCCTCCATCCGAAAAGGGTAACGGCTGGACGGCATCCACATCGGAGGCAATGGTAATCGTGATCGAACCGTGACTGATCGCCACACGCGACACACGCACATCAGCAGTAGCAACAATGGTACCGGTACGCTCATTGACGACCACTTTTGCGGCACTATCGGGATCTGCAACGAGGTTTCCGATTGCGGCGATAAAATTGGTTTCCTGCCCACGGAAATTAGGCGGGACATTGACGGATACTGAAGCACTGTCGATGGCACGGCTGATTCCCGGGAAAATTTCATTGATGGCGTGGGAGACACGGGCTGCGGTCGTAAAGTCGGGATGATGCAATAGCAGGTTAATTCGGTTCTGCTGAACAACATGAGCTGCAATGCGGCGCTCCACAATCGCTCCATTCGAAATAATCCCCACGGTTGGGTGATTCTTTTGCACAGTAGCCCCTCCCGGTCCACCAACTCCTTCCAAAAATCCACCGACCGCTACCTGTCCCTGGGCAACCGCGTATACCACGTCATCGGCACCAACCAGTGGCGTTTGCAATAAGACACCCCCGTTAAGGGACTCAGCATCCCCGATAGAGGATACGGTCACGTCGATGCGTGATCCCGGACGCGCAAATGCTCCGATCTCTGCAGTGATCATGACGGCTGCAAGATTGTCACCCTGGATGGTCTCAGGATCGACCACCACGCCAAAGCGCTTTAAGAAATTAGATACACTTTGGACCGTGTAGGACAATTGGCTGTCCCCATCACCCGCAAGTCCTACTACAATACCATAGCCGATTAGTTGATTCGAGCGGGCGCCCTCCACGTGCGTGAGGTCCTTGATGCGTGATGCCTGCAGTGAGCAAACACTCGCGCCCAATAAAATGCTAAAAACTGTGAGTAGTATGCGATACATGCTTAAAATGGATTGATCCCGTCTACAAAGCGGGTGAACCAGCCTTTTTCCTGAACGTCGCCAATGGCACCTTCAGAGATAAATTCGATACGTGCGTCTGCAACGCGGTTGGAGACGACCGTGTTTGTAGTCACATCTATATCCAGCGGGCGGACTATGCCCTGAAATACCGCGTAGCGTCTTTCACCGGTGAAAGTGACCAGGCGTGTGCCCTCTACGACCAGATTATGATTGGGCAGAACATCGATCACTGTTACCGGTATCTGCGCCTGCGCGACATTCGTTGTATTGGTGACTGAACTCGGGCTGGTAGAATACTGACCGCCCAAAATATCAGATAGTTTTATATCCTTTCCTTCAAGCTCTTCCCAATCAATAGAGTCCAGTAGCACGCCGCCGATACTGATTAGAGGTGAGCTTTTACGACCGCTGTCGAATGATTGGGTCGAGTTAAAGTCAACCGTTTCACTGATGGATACAGTAAGAATATCACCCACCCCATATGCGATCTTAGATGAAAACATACTCCTTTCAGTCCCGCCGCGCAACCAAAGGGATTCTGCTTTCACGGAACTGACTGCAAACACGCAGCCCACAACAATGGCGTAGAGCCATAAAATGTCGCTTGAACGGGAACGTTGGGTAAATGCTTGTTTCATGATGTACTAATACGGATTGGACTAAAAATATACGCGGGCCTGGTTTACACCGATCACCTCGGCGTTGATTTCCTTATGGGACTGCAAATTCTTTACACGAATGAACTGACCGCGTGTACCTTCCTGCAGGGATCTACCCTTCAGCGAGATACGCAGGAGCCCGTCAATTGCGATCACATCGATAATGCTGTTACGACTGATTAAGGGGCGAACCTTGAGGTCCTTCATAAACAGGGGGGTTCCTGCCTTAATTGCCCGTGAGGCCACAAAGTCGTTTAAATCCACATCACTCTCCACCGGAGGGCTGTATTGGTTGAGCACGTTTATCATTTTGGGACTCACCGCACTGCCATCGAGCAAGGAGTCCCGCTCAATCTCATTGGTAGCCACATAACACTCTTTGAGAAGCTCAGCGACGAGACCGATCTGCCAATTCGAGTGGCGCTTATTTGAAGACCAAACTTCGAATGAGATAAAGAAACGGCTTCGCAGCCCTTGCACTGGGAAGGAGCTGATAACAATTCCCCAATCGGGCTCCATTAATTCCAAATCCTTCCAGGGCTTTTCTAGGGTTAGCCGAAAATCACCGACGATTTCGTAGCGCTGACCGATCTGGAATTTCAACTCTTCAAGGAGTTGCTGCTCTGTCAAATAGTATACAGGAGTCTCCAAATCAACCTCAGAAATCAAAGTCAGTTTATCGTATTTCGTGGATTCCTCCTGTGGAGCTTCGCTCTCCTCTACTTTTTCTACTTTTTGAATACGTGAACCCAATAGCGCATCGATGTCTGTACTCTCCAGGATGGCCTCTTTATCAATTTCAGTTGATGCAAACAGAGAATAATTGACAAATAGTGCCAAGAGCAGAAAGTGCTTTTTTATCAGTGAATCTAACATTAAATCAGCTTTTAAATATTCCGTTTATCGTTTCAATTGATTGATTTGCCTCAACATTTCATCTGATGTTTGGATGGATTTTGAGTTGATCTCGTAGGCGCGCTGAGCGATGATCATATTTACCATTTCCTGAACAACATCCACATTTGACATCTCGAGAAACCCTTGACGCAAATTGCCAAATCCACTCAGACCGGGATTTCCGGTCTCGGGCACACCGCTCGCATTGGTTTCAGCAAAGAGGTTGCTTCCCAGGCTTTCCAGGCCGGATGGGTTTACAAAGCGTGCAAGCTGGATAGTACCGGCAGAGGTCTGCGTGGTGCCATCATCTACGGTAACCTCACCGGTAGGCGATATGAATATACTCACAGCATTGGGCGTAATCGCCGGAAAATTCTGGATGGTGAGGCCATTACTGGTGGTAACCTGGCCATTCGCATCAATTTTGAAGGCCCCATCGCGTGTGTATGCACTTGTGCCATCTGCTCTCAGGACCTCAAAGAACCCATCGCCCTGAATTGCTAAATCCAGTTTCTCACCTGTTTCAGTGAGCTGGCCCTGAGTAAAGACCTTCGAGGTTGATACGATTTGACTACCGTTGCCAAGCTCTACGGAGGTGGGTACCGTATTACCAGCACCTGCATCACCCCCGGCCGGCTTTGCATTTTGATAGAGCAAATCCTGAAACTCCGCCTTACTGCGCTTGAAGCCTGCAGTGTTTACGTTGGCGATATTGTTGGATATCGTATTCAGGTTTTGCTGTTGGGCATCCATACCGGATGCAGCTGAATAAAGTGAAAGATTCATATCAATTAGGTGATTAAGTAGTGTCTCCGAGCACCTCGATCGTGCGGTTGTCGAGATTATCGAAATTCTGGATTACTTTTTGGTTCGCTTCATAAGCCCGTGAAATACTGATAAGGTTTACCATTTCATTTAGGGTGGAAACGTTGCTCGCTTCTATATTACCCTGCACGACGTGGATGTCATTGAGCTGCTCGGGCTCCTGCTCGGTATCTGACTTAAGCATGAACCCACCGTGAGCCCGCACGAGCTCGCTCTTATCCTCAAAGTCATAGAGGCTCACACTGCCGACGACTATTTCGCCCTGCTTAATCTGGCCTCCGCTTGAAATGCTGATTTCTCCATTTTCGGGCAAGATTCGCAATTCGCCCGCATCGCCTAACAATTTGTGACCATGCTTGTTAACGATGATGCCATCCGCATTAAGTCGAAATTCGCCGTCGCGGCTAAAATACTCTACATCGCCGTTTTCCATTTTGAAGAACCCATTGCCGTTAATCGCCATGTGTGTGGGCACACCCGTGTGTTGGACGACTCCGTTGTCAAAATTGATACCCGGAGTAGCGGTGGCTTTATGGGTCGCAGTAGAAACTGCCTCGAAACCATTCCCAATACCGATGACCCCGTTGGCGACGGCTTCAAAACTAAACTCCGTTTTCTTAAAGCCGGTTACGCTGCTTGCAGCAATGTTCTGCGTGGTGATCTCCTGCCATTTCTCTAGCGAGGACATCGAAGTTGCTGCGCTGTAGATACCTGAATTCATGCACCTACAGGAAAGCAAAGCGAATACCAGTTACATAAGTCGTTCTTTATCAAATAACTTCAAAAAACAAAAAACTTAATCGGCAACTTTTACCGAGGTAATAATTGCTCAAAACAATAAGCTTAAAGCCATTGATTACTCCAGCGCAAATAGGGCGTCGCAGTACATGAAGTTATTATGCTCAGGTATAAATACTTGGTCGAAAACCCCCTTAAACTTATAGCCGTAGTCATATAAACAAGCTTGAAGAGCGTTCAATGGTGTGTGGTATAGATTATTCATATCCAAGGTAGTTTCACAAAAGATCAGTTTTACACCCTGTCGGGAGAGTGTGTCTTTTGCGCCTTCAAGTATTTCCATTTCATGGCCTTCTGCATCTACTTTTAGCATCTCTATAGTCTGTATACCATGATTACTCAAGTAACTATCGATCGTAGTTAGCGAGATCGTTTCCTTGAGAGATTCTGCTGATGAATTTGTAGATTTTAAACTGTTTGTTTGGGTATTCTCCTCAATAAAAATCTCAGCTTCTCCCGTTTTATTTGAGAGTCCGAGATTCTGCAGGGTTACCCTGGAATGTTTTTCATATCGAGATTTACAGGCTTCAAAATTTACTTTTACCGGCTCGAAGGCATGTATGGGTCCATTAAATATTTCAAGCATCCACGCGATCGTTTCCCCACGATGTGCTCCTACATCCAAACAAACATCATTAGTAAATGTATGATGCCTGCGAAGGAAAAGCCCTAAATCGGTTCCAACGGGTACCCCCTCCAATCGTTTAACATACCAGCCAGACTTCAGTAATTTCTTTTTAATTATATCGTACATTTTCTAAACGGGATAAGTGATTCATTAGATGTTTAAGTCGTGTATCGCAAACCATTTACTTTCTTGAAAATTCATATCGCATTACCTTGTATCTGTTAAATGCTCTCTCAAATCCAATCTGCCTCACTTTCCGGTATAGAGGCTTTGTCTGTGCAGGTGGAGGTGAATACAGATTTGGAAGGGGAACCCAAGCCTATGATCGTGGGGCTGCCGGATGCATCCGTACGTGAATCCCAGGAGCGGGTGAATTCTGCAATCGTCAACAGCGGCTACAAGATGCCTTACTCAAAGACGATTATCAATCTGGCTCCCGGAGATTTACGCAAGGAGGGCCCGAGCTTTGATTTGCCCATTGCACTCGGTATTCTCGCTGCAACCGATCAACTGCCCGAAGAGAGCATTAACGGTTACTTGTTTGCCGGAGAGCTAGCGCTTTCGGGGGAACTGCGACCCGTAAAAGGGGGATTACCCATGGCGATCCTGGCACAGAGGAGCGGACTCAAAGGTTTAATACTCCCCGAGATTAGCGCGCGCGAGGCCGCATTAGTCTCCTCGCTACCGGTATACGGGATGCGATCTTTGGATCAGGTTCGCAGATTTTTGACGGGGGATTTGAAGATGGCGCCTGTAAATGGTCAAGCGATATTAGAAGAGATCCAGGATCAACAGCGCTATGAAGTCGATTTTGCGGATATCAAGGGACAGCAAGCCGCCAAACGTGCAGTCGAAATCGCGGTTGCGGGAGGGCACAATATTTTGCTGATTGGCCCGCCGGGTTCCGGTAAGTCGATGCTCGCGAAACGTATACCCACCATCATGCCGGAACCCACACTTGAGGAGTATCTTGAGATTTTAAGTATACACTCAGTCGCAGGGCTTTCTCAAAAAGCGGGAACCCTCGAAATGGTGCGGCCCTACCGAAATCCTCACCACACGATCAGTGATGTGGGTCTCTTGGGTGGTGGGACTGTCCCTGGACCAGGTGAAATTTCACTCGCCCATAACGGCGTGCTGTTTCTGGACGAGCTGCCGGAATTCCGTCGATCGACTCTGGAAGTACTACGCCAACCCCTGGAGGATGGCAGTGTAACCATATCCCGCAGCAAAGCCAAGGTTACTCTCCCCTGCTCATTTATGCTGGTAGCTGCGATGAACCCCACCCCAGATGGATATGATGAAAGCTCAGGACGGGAAATCCGCTCAACTCCGGCACAGATTCAGCGTTACCGTTCGCGTATCAGTGGACCGTTGTTGGACCGTATCGATATCCATGTGGATGTTCCCGCATTAAGTATCAGCGAGCTCCGGAATGAAAAATCGGGTGAAGACTCTGCTATCATACGACAGCGCATCCAGAATGCAAGGGCGGTTCAACTGGCACGTTTTAGAGGAAGCAGAATCTATTCAAACGCTCAAATGGGACAGCAGGCCCTTCGCAATCACTGCGAAATCCAACCTGGGGATGCCCAGCTACTTGAGCACGCGATGGAAGAACTGAAGCTTTCAGCCCGCGCGTATGACCGCATCCTGAAAGTTGCCCGCACGATTGCTGATCTGGCAGGAAGTGAGCAAATCTCAAAAATACATCTCATGGAGGCCATCCAATACCGCAGCCTGGATCGCGCCGTGTTTTATTAGTTAATTACGCCATCAATTCCCAAGGATTAGCTTCAATTCTCTCTGCATAATGGCCACCTGCTCCGGCATCTTAGCAGCAAGATTATTCTGCTCTGCAGGATCTTGCTCCAAATCATAAAGTTGAGGAATGTAGTTATCCGTAGTTTCTCTTCTGCGGTCCCCTGAGCCATCGATATATTTCCATTTACCCATTCTCAGAGCATTCAGGCCGTTAACACTGAGTAATGAGATACTCTTTCGTATGGATTCATTCTCATTGCCAAGCAATACTTCAGAAAAATCCAGGCTATCCTTGGCCTGCTCACTTTCGATCGGGTAATCAAGTAATCCAGCAAGCGTCGCCATTATATCATTCAATCCGATAATCTGCTTATTCACCGAGTTCTCTTCAATAACTCCCACCCAATGAAAAATGAGGGGCGTGCGCACACCTCCCTCCCTGACCGTCCACTTAATTCCAGAGAACGGGTAGTTCGGCATATGTTTACCCTCTCCGGTTTCGATAAATTGCGAGCCGTTATCGCTTGCAAAAATAATCAGTGTATTGTCATCCAATCCATAGTTTTTTAGCGCAGATATTAACTCCCCGACATAATGATCCAGTTGGGCCACATAATCTCCATATTCCCCGGCACGTGTGCTTTCTAAGAATCTATCTTCAACAGCCAAGGGTATGTGAGGAACATAGGGCGAAAAATACAGAAAGAACGGCTTTTCCTTATCCACCTGCTCCTTGAGCAATTGCTTCGTCTCTGTAAGCATGTCTGCGAGATAGTCCTTTAATGGGATTTTAGGCAGTTGATCCACACCCTCGGCTGCAGGTGGAGTATAAAGATCGTGCCCTAGTAACGAAACTACTTTCCTATTGCGTAATATCAACTGTTCACTGGCACAACTGAAGCCATGCCAATATTCAAAACCCCGATCGATAGGTCCTTCCAGAACGTCCTTCTGGATATCAATATTCTGCCCTGTGTTTTCAGATTTAAATTTGCCGATTCCCAAAGCAGGCTTTCCATCCTTTGTTGGAAAAATTGCACCAAGGTGCCATTTGCCTATACCAATCGTGTAGTATCCAGCCTTCTGAAGCATTTGAGTCAATGTAAGCGTATTTTCATTGATCATCGAGCGCTCCCAGTTTGCCAATACCCCTGTTTTTTTCCAGCTTCTCCAGGGATACTCTCCCGTAAATAGCGAATAACGGGTAGGTGAACATACCGCTGAGGGGCAATATGCATCCGTAAAGCGCAGCCCTTGCCTTGCCAAGCGGTCTATATGCGGAGTTGGCACCTTCGAATCCGGATTATAGATTGTCAGGTCACCAATGCCCAGATCATCCGCCAAAATGAGCAATATATTAGGCTGATCCTGAGAATAGGAGAATGAAACTACGCAACAGAATAGAAAGAGAACCACCCAATGTTTCATACGTGCCGCCAGAATAGCGTCATACATTTAAGGCACTCAAGCCTATTAAATCGACTATTTTGCGACCTCCGAACGGGCTTAAGAACCAGAGCTCAATGCTTCCTGGAGACTGCCATAGATTTTCCAGGATTTTGACTCTTCAAATGCCATACATTCCTGCTCGATCTTCGAATTACCAATAATGTAGTAACTCAACGAAAGCTCCATACAGCTTTTCATAGCATCGAGCATAAGCTTAATCACATTCATATTGAGCACTTCAAGCTCGTGGACATCAAATGCCACTTTCTTTAAACCGCTATCTACTGCCCCCGAGATTTTATCTTCCAAAAAGCTACTGACTTCATTAATCGCATGGGTGGATGGGGTTGCGGGCAGGGATACGATCAAACAACCACTGTCCTCAGTAAAGTACTTCTCCGAGGTATCCAGGTTTGCCGCAGCGGCAATCTTGGTCTCAACTTCGTGAAAGTCGATTGGCTTGGTAATGATATTGGTAAACCCGGTCTCTTGAGCCCGCGTTTGCTCGTGGGTATCTGTTTTTACAATTAAGGCAAAGATCGGCGTATACTTATTACGCGGATTCGAACGCAGTATGCGAAAAAGCTCTATACCCTGATCGCGAGGCAGTGAGAGGCTGATTACAATAATATCCTGATTCGTCTCTTGAGCAGCGTCGATGGCTTCACCTGTGGAAGTTACACAATTCACAGTCCAATTAGCATTGCTAAAGCCGGATTTAAACTGATCTGCAATCGCCGGCTTATCTTCAACCAGCAAAATATTGAGCGGATCGGTGATCTTGCGTCGGCTCTCCTCCTGGTCAGAAATAGGGCGAAGGTCGATAACACGCCCCACTTTTTCGATCAGTGTGTCTTCACTGAAAGGTTTTACAATATAATCGCGTATCCCGATTTTAGCGATTTTGAGCACGGTTTCCTTGCCGGCTTCAGCGGTAAGCATAATTACCGGAATGTGCTTAAGGTTTACATCGGCCTTCAGTTTGGTGAGCATCTCGATACCATCCATCACAGGCATCGTGATATCCAACAAAATGAGGTCGGGATTGGACTTACTCGCGGCGGCAAGCCCCTCTACCCCATTGGTGGCCTCCACGATTTCGAGATCGAATTCACCAAAGGCCTTCTTCACAATCATGCGAACGGCCTTGGAATCATCGATGGTTAAGAGTGTCTTACTCATAGTATAAAAACGTTAATTGCCTTCCCTAACGAAAAGATCGGCAACAAATGAATCTCCTTCGGAGTCAAAGTAGAAAGTTTCCCTCTGAGATTGCGAGGTGGATTCAATCTGAAAATTACTGCCCCGCAAAATGGAGGGAATGGTGAGTTGGCAGGAGTAGCCCTTGTGGCTGAGTTGGTTTTTAAAACCACCTACGGTCATATTAGCAAGCTCACCCAACGCATCATTGATAGTTTCGTGATCGCTTTCTTCGAGCTCGTCCATACCTAGGAGTTGTTTCGTGAATTTAGTAGCGAGCGCGCTGCTCATGCAAATGTAGACCATTCCATAAATTTTTCCGCTAAATCCTACGTTGGCCGCAACCATATCCGTGGATTGTTCCATCGCAGGCTTAAGCGACTCTCCCGTCGGGGTGCTGGACTCATGCTTATCAAGGTCTACCTGCAAACTAAGCATTGTACTAAATACATCTTGGACCGAAGACATCATCATTCCAACGAGCTCTTCTTCAGGGATATCGATTAATTTTGACATAATATCTTGTAATTCGAAATTTACTTTGCGGTGGGTTCGGGGATTTCAATACCTTCGATGCGGTATTGATTAATTTTGTTTCTAAGGGTGCGAATGCTGATGTTAAGCAATTCAGCCGCGTGGGTGCGATTGCCTTCCGTAGATTTCAAAACATTGAGTATATGTTGTTTCTCGATCTCCTCGAGAGGTATGACCTCACTGAGTGGCAATTCATCCGGCTTGGGGAACGTTGCGGTAATTTCATTCACAGACGATTCCTCAGTTTCTGGGTCACTAACAGGCGATCTAGGGATAAGCCCTAAATTTGCCGGTGTTATATAAGAATTCGAATCACTTAGAATCACTGCTCTCTCAATAGTATTTTGAAGTTCACGGACATTTCCGGGCCATTCATGACCCTCTAATGCATTTTCGGCAGATTTAGAATATCCTTTAATTTGCTGCCCGTGTTTTCTCGTAAAAGTTTCTAAAAACTTGTTAGCCAGCAACATGACATCGCCTTTGCGCTCTCTTAAGGGTGGCACATGGATCGGGAAAACATTAAGGCGATAGAATAAATCCTCACGAAAGTTTCCGGCCTCTACCTCCTTCATTAGGTCGCGATTCGTAGTTGCTAGCACACGCACGTTTACGCTGATGGTTTTATTACCCCCTACACGTTCAAACTCTTTTTCCTGTAAAACCCTGAGGAGTTTTGCCTGTAATTGCGGCGAAATTTCGCTGATTTCATCCAATAATATGGTGCCGTTGTTTGCGAGTTCGAAGCGGCCTTCCCGCCTTTGGGTGGCTCCGGTAAAGGCTCCTTTTTCATGACCAAAGAATTCACTCTCAATTAGATTCTCAGAAATCGCAGCACAATTTACCCGTATGAAAGGCTGTTTGGAAAGTGAGCTGAGCCGGTGGATTTCATTCGCGACCAGTTCCTTTCCAGTGCCATTTTCACCCATGATCAGCACAGTGGCTTCGGTCGCAGCTACTTTGCGGATAATATTGCGCATGCCCACTACATTTACGGCATCGCCCAGGATTTCACTCTTTGAGTTTGAGGCGTTGGTGAGATAGCGGTTTACCTTCACCAGTTGGCTGTAAGACTCTGCCTTTTTGAGTATGACCTCAATTTGCTCAATGGAGAAAGGTTTGATCACATAATCAAAGGCGCCGAGCTGCATGCACTTGACTGCAGATTCAATGGAGCCATGGCCTGTAATCATTACAACCATGGGCTTATCTTCCATCTCATTGATGCGTTCAAGCAATTCAGTGCCATCCCCATCGGGTAAACGCACATCCAAAAAAATCAGATCGAACTGGTCTTTGGCAAGATAGGCCTCACATTCTGCGATAGAAGTAGCAGGGGCGACGGTGTAACGTTTATTGCGAAGTTGTTGTTCAAGCGTTTTTCGAATAATAAGCTCGTCATCAACAACAATGATTTTGTCAAATGCCATACGTTATTAGTCTAACTGTGGTCTGCGTAATTCGGAGTCGAGTATCCGCCCATCTAATAATTTGAGTAGTTACCAGCCCGATAAGAATTTTACAATCAAATACTTAAAAGAGTTGTGCGAAACCCCGAAAATAGCGCATAATCATCATCACGTGAAAATTAGCCCTATTACTTTTACATCGAGTTTCGAGCCGAAACTAAAGGAATTCTGGGAAGATAAAGGCAGCCTGGAAAATGCACAGGTCGTTATCGAGCGTTCTCATAATTTCACGCTTGAGCGCACGGGGTTGTCTGTGTGGTCTAAAGCTGCACAGGGTCAGAGTGAGCTGCACTGCTTTTTGGAACTTACCAATGTTCCACAACAGGATGAAAAGGCTGCGATGAATTGCCTGATACGCCTGGCGAGTGGACAAACCCGGCAGATACTCATGGTGCTCAATGATGAAACTGAATATGCACAATGGGGCGATAAGCTATTGCAGACCATCAGTGAGTTAATCGAACTCGCTCTCCATGCAGTTCAGAATGAAACCGTTACTGAAACAACAAGTAAACCATCCATTAGCGAACCTGAGGAATCCGATGACAGAGAAGAAACTGCTGAAGAAGTGAATACAGAGCCGGAGTCAGAAGAAACCGATAAATGAGCTATTGATTCTTTTCGTAAATATCCTTCAGCCCCTTGAGATTTCCCAGCCGGGGCGCTTCGGGTTTAACGGGCATCAGGGACTTCAATAGCAGTTGTTCGTTTTCGCGATCAAGCAGGAGTATAGTCATTGTAAGGCTTTGGGCAGCTTTCAGTTTTTGAAGAGACTCGGGTTTCTCATGCTTACGCTCATTCTCCATGGTTTGAAGTGCCTGCAGCGAACGATCCAGCTCCGGTAGCAGCTGCTTTTTGCGATCGAGTAATTCATCAGGTATGTGAGTAGCCTGGTGCTTTAAAGCCCGATTTTCCTCCTTTAATATTTCATGGATTTGCTCACAAAGCTCCAGGTGCAGGTCGATCGCGTCAGTTGCCATAATTCTCTAAATTTAACATCATTAATGACATACAAGCTCCTATTTGACAATTGAATTGTGCAGGAGTGCCTGAATCGCCTGCGAGCTGATTTTGCCCCTCTCATCATATGGCAATTGAATGCAATGTATCCACCGCTTGGGAATCTTATAGGCAACCAGATGTTTGCGCAATTTCAGCTTAGCATAATCTTCGTCTATGGGGTCTTCATTTTCGTACAAAACTATAATTTTTTGGCCCCATTGGCCATCAGGAATGGAACTAACACAGACATTGGACAGTCCCAGATACTTTTGAATGGTCTGCTCAATTTCAGCAGGGAGCACCTTTTCACCTCCGGTTATGATAATCTGATCCGCTCGCCCCAGAATAGTGATGTTTTTTTCATCAAGGACCCCCAGATCGTCGGATAGCCAATGCTGCTCCGTTTGGTTATCGAAATTATAGCCTTTAAATAGGGAATCTGATTTGACCATTAATCGGGAGCCATTATCGACGCGGAGGTCAATTTCCGGGAATATCTCATAACTCAGTCGATCACCCATTGCGGGTATAGCCGGAGTGGCTGCGATCATGCCTGCAGTTTCCGTCATTCCGTATGTCAAAAAAAGCGATATCCCAAGCTCAGCGGCACGCCCTGCTAACTCAGGGGGACAATGTGCCCCTCCGATGAATATACCCCGCGATTGTATTAATGAGGCTACTTTTTCATTATTGTCCAGATATCGACGTAGCTGAGTAGGGACCAAGGATACCCAGCAATCCTCAAAAGCACTGGATTTATCAGCAAATCGTAATTGTGAGTGGGCATGAAACGCCCGATAAGCCTGCATCCATCCACTGACATGCCACAGAGGCAAATCACAATAGAACGGGAAATCCCCGATTTCAGGTGCTCGCTTAAACAGATACTGAGCAAGGCTTTCAACTGCCGCAGTCAGGGTATCCGGAGTGTGACGGGCAAACCTCATTTTTCCTGAGGTGCCCCCTGTGGCGATTAAGATGGACTGGGCAGTGGTTGAGGATTGGCGCATGTTTGGCTGCCAGCTAATGCCCTCATCGTTACAAAGCACATCGGCCTGAACTATCCGGCTGAGTTGCTTCTGCTCATTACTTCCCCAGTAAGGATTGGCAAACCATACGCACTGGTTCAATAAAATTGCGGCAAAGCTATAGCCTAACCAGGATTCAGGATTGGTAGTCTGGATAATCCAGTTATGCATGGACTCAGAAGTTTGGTTTTCCTTAGCTATGCACAAGGTTTGCTTAAAAACGGATTCAGCCTCGTGAAAACCATTCAGTGAAAACCACGCACGAATGTCCTTCTCTATGAATTTATTCATTGTAATCGATTCCATAGGGTTTCACTCATTGCCTGAGTCCATAAGCCGGTTTGAACAGGCATACCGCTGGATGGATAAACAACGCTCGAATCCTCAAAATAACTTTGAGTGCCCAAGCCGCCATCATAGGTACTATCCTGCAACTCCAGTATAGCACTAAATCCAATAGCTGTTTCAAAAACCGAAGAATAAACCAATGGGTTCTTATGAGAATCAGATAGCAGGTTTAAATCTCCTAAAGAGGGTTTAATAACCCACACCATTGATTCTGGCATCGAATAACTGCAGATTTCTCGACCCATCGTGCTTAAAGATTCATCTAGCGCGATGGGTATATTATATTCATAGGAAAGATCGATCATTTCAGCCACGAGCATACGGTCCAACGGCTGTTCGAGGAAATCGATGCTATGCGAGTAACCTTCCAGTATTTCCAAGGCCCGTTTGCTTTCTTCCAGGCTTAACGTCTCATTTGCATCCAACCGTATTTTTAGCCCGGTGTCTTGCACAGCATCGAGCAGCTCAACTAATCCTTTGTATGAAATACCTCCCTGAGCCTCGGGCCTGAGTTTGTACTTTATGCTTCGATATCCTTGAGCCTTACAGGCGCGGAGCTCTTTGGAAAATGGATTGGTTTCGATGGGCAGGAGCGCCGCAGAATATACTTCCGATTGCGGGTAAGCAGCAGTCTTAAATATCGATTTAACTGCAGACCGAAGTGCAAACTGCGTGCAACCGTAGCCTTCTTGGTAAAGGGTCGAGATGGCATCTAGCGTTACGCGGCCATAAAAAGAATCGAGTTTTGTCTGTGCATTTTCAAGGGGTTCGCTTCCAAACGACTCCACCGGAGCGATCTCACCAAAGCCTGTTTTTCCTGAGTCATCGATAAGGCGTATGATGATTCCCTCACGATAGCCGGTAACCAGCATTCCCAACGCTATGGGTTGGTTAAGCTTGAAGCGATAGGGTCGATAATCCAGACTAAATTCCATACCAAACACAGAAAGTTAACACAGGTGTATATATTTTTCTGGAATATTGGCGATTATTAATCATACTGGCGAAGGCAAATGACAGTATTTGCCACGACCACCCAAATCGATGATGCTTTTTTACTAGATGCGGATGCATTTTTCCAAAAAGCCACTCCGTATGCCTTAACTTACGACGACGTTTCGCTTGCGACGCGACACTCAGACGTTTTGCCCAGGGAGACGGATGTAAGCACCCAGCTGGCGCCGAATTTAAAACTGCGAATCCCCATAATCTCATCCGATATGGATACAGTAACAGGTTCAGAGATGGCGATTGCCATGTCGCTGAATGGAGGGCTGGGGCTTATCCATTACAATTTTTCCGATGAAAGCCAGCTGGAGGAGGTAAAGAAAGTAAAGCAGTTTGATTATACCCAGGTACAACATAATCGCATCTCCCTGGATGATGAGGGCCGATTGTTATGCGGCGTAGCAATATCCGCAAAGCGGGGTAAGGACGGTGAGCTGGATCGCAATGCTATCTGCGATCATACCGCATCTTTGGTTGAATCGGGTGTGAACGCATTGGCGGTATCCACCGCCCACGGATTCACCGAAGGTGTAAGTGAAACCGTGCGACTCATTAAATCCAGCTTCCCGGATATCCCGTTGATCGCGGGTAATGTTACCAGCGGTGAGGGTGTGGCATTTCTTGCGGATGCAGGAGCCGATATCATTAAGGTGGGCCAGGGGCCGGGCTCCATTTGCACGACTCGGCAGGTGGCCGGTGTGGGCATCCCGCAATTGACCGCCCTTTACTTAACCTCAGTTGTCGCAAAGGAAAAAGGGGTCAGCATCATTGCGGACGGTGGCATTAATAAGTCAGGGGATATTGTAAAGGCGCTCACACTCGCGGATGCAGTTATACTGGGTGGGATGCTCGCAACCACGCATGAAGCTCCGGGTGAAACATTAGAGATAGATGGAGTAAAATACAAAAAATATCGAGGCATGGGCAGTCTGGGAGCAATGAATGACGGCTCGGCAGCCCGATATGGACACAAGAAGAGCGACGTCGGCAAGAAGGTTACTCCCGAGGGGATTGAAGCACTAAAGCCGCTTACAAAGAACGTTGCTGAGCTGCTCAAAGAGATTATCGGAGGGGTGCAGTCCGGTATGGGATACCTGGGAGCGCAGGACATTCCACAGCTCAAAGAACGCGCGAAATATATACAAATCACCAGTGCCGGCTTCCGAGAGGCGGGGCCTCACGACGTTGTCGTACTAAATAATAAGTAACCTATCCATTTATTGCTGGATTTTTCTGAGAACAGCCTTATGCAACTATTAAGAAGATTGTGACCTACGCTGACAAAAAAATCCTCGTGGTAGATGATGAACCCGATGTTACCGATCTGATCGAGTATAAGTTGGGCAATGAGGGCTTTAATGTAAGGTCGTTGAATAACCCGACTGAGGTCATGCGTGAAGTGCGCAGCTATATGCCTGATCTTGTACTTCTGGATATCATGATGCCGAACCTCAATGGCATCCAGATATGCAAGATGATGCGCTCCAATACCTCGGCTATCGAATCAATACCGATTATCTTTTTGACGGCTAAAAGTGAAATCGATGATCGTGTGAATGGCCTCGAGTCAGGCGCAGATGACTATCTATCGAAACCCTTCAATACTAAGGAGCTGGTACTGCGTATTAAGGCGATTTTAAAGCGTATTCAGCCCTCTCAGGATAATTCATCTGCAGCTACAATCACCGTGGGCAACGTAACCATTGATTGTGAGCGGCATCGATTGATCGTAAAGGACGAGATCATCATTTTAACCGCCACCGAATTTCGATTGATTCACGTGCTTATGAGCCGTGTGGGAGTAGTTCAAACACGCGAAGAACTGTTATCTCACGTCTGGAACTACAATTCGGATGTCGAAACCCGCACAGTAGATACCCATGTGCGGCGTTTGCGCGAGAAACTTTCGTCAGAAGCCGATATTATTAAGACGATCCGTGGGGTCGGCTATAAAATAAGCGAGGATTGATCCCCTCAGGGATGCAAGATGTGGGAGTTTATTTTTATACTGCTCATCGCTGTATGCACCTATCAGTTTTGGAAGCTTCAGAATATTAAAAGGCAACTGGCATCTCTTAAAGATGCCGCCACTAACCGTTCCACTTTCCTAAAATCACAGGAATCCCGTCTTGCCAGGGAATACCACCTGGAGGATATAACCGCGATTTTTCGCGACCTTATCGAAAAGGAAAACCAGATACGAGATCTCGAACTGCAAACGGAATCCCAGATCACTGAAGTACTGGGCAATATCGAGCAGGCCGTAATCTCTACCGATAACAATAATGTGATCCGATATGCGAATCAGGCTGCATTAAAGCGGTTTAGCCAAGGGTCGCGTATCAAGGGTAAACGTATCGAGGCAGTCATCCGCAACCCGGATTTACTGGATTTCATCATTCGCTCCAAAAACAAACGTGCTCCCAGGAAAAGTGAATTTGAAGTCATTTTAAATGACCGGGAATTCTGGTTTGAAGTATCGGGATCGCAAATACCGAGAACTGAAAGCAGTATTTACGGCAGCCAGCTATTCGTTCTCCATGATATTACTCGGCTGAAGGAGCTCGAGCGGGTCAAAACCAACTTTGTTGCCAATGTATCCCATGAGCTCAAAACACCGATCACGATCATCAAAGGGTTTACCGAAACTTTGTCCGAAGATTGGGACAATCTGCCCGTCGAAACGCGCAGCAAATTCTTCAAAAAAATCAAAAACAATACCGAAAGACTACATTTACTGGTTGAGGATTTGCTAACATTGTCCCGGATCGAAACGGATCCTGAATTCCTGAATGTAGGCTCACATAGGATCATTGATATCTTTGATAATCTTAAAGATACTTACATCCCCATGCTGAGTGATGAACAAGAGCTCATTTTCGAGGATCAGACCCATGATCAGGAATTCCAGTTGGATGTCTTTAAAATATCTCAGGTGTTTCAAAACCTCATCGAAAACGCGATTCGCTATTCAGGGAGTGAAAGCATCATCAACGTAAAAGCGCGTATCGATGTGGTAAAAGAGGCCTTAGTCTGCAGTGTGGAAGATAATGGCAAAGGCATTCCCGAACAAGATGTACCCCATATATTCAGGCGGTTTTACCGCGTAGATAAAGACCGTTCACGCACAAGCGGGGGAACAGGATTAGGCCTGAGCATATCCCGCGGAATCGTCGAACTGCATGAGGGTATTATTTATGCGAAAAATCTGGAAGAAGGCGGTGCGAATATTACCTTCGAAATTCCTCTTGGGAAAGTCACGCAACCAGTGAAGTCTTAATCCGCGAGGCGGCCGCACTCACATCAATCGCTTTCAGTAGTGCTGAGACAACAACCGCCCTATTAGCACCTCTACCGATGAGCAGAGGCAATGTGCTCTCGTTAATCCCACCAATAAAGAAATGCGGTGCATGAAAGTTGTTCTCAACCACCCAGGACACCAAATCCAGAGTGACGGGAGTGTAATCGGGCTTTGTGGGGGTTTTAAATACGGGCCCCACGGCAAAGTAATTAACGATACCTTTTTGGTAATATTCGTAGGCAGCTGTGGCTTGTTCCCGCGAATGTGTAGACAAGCCGATTATTCTGTCCGGCCCCATCATTTCGCGGGCGATTTCGGGGTTCAAATCGTCCTGCCCAACGTGCAGACCCAGACCATCGAATTCACTGGCGACCTCCACATCATCGTTCAGGATCAGGGGGATATTTGCATCCGTGCATACATCCAATACGGAACGCACCAAAGCACGTCTATCATCTGCAGACTCATACTTGGCGCGAATTTGCAGAAGATCCACCCCGCCCTTGATCAGTTTTTCAGCATAGAGCGCAAAATCTTCTGCCGCTATATAACTCGTGTCCAGAATCGCATATAAATGAGCATTCTCGAGCGTCATTACTTGGAATCTTCTTTTTTGGAGGGCTCTGCTTTATCCAGATCTTTCTCAGGACTTTCGTTCACGGGTAAGGGAATGGGGTCCACAGGCACGGCTTCTTCCTTTGGGTTTTCCACAGGCTCAACCGGTTGCTGCTTTGCTTTAATCAACGGTATGGCCTTAATCCCCACTACAGTGACATTAATGTTACCAAGTTTAGTTATCCCGAGGCCATTCTTCATGGTTTCCTTGAGGTGCTCCTGAAGCGTATCTGCAACTTCCACGAGCTTGGCTCCGCTGGACAACCGAATGCGCACATCAATATTCAGGCGATTACGCTTTGTCTTAATGCGTACCCCCGGCTTTTTCTCAACATCGATCTGCTCACAGGTTTGCTTGATTAAATCCACCAAAGCGGCCCTGGAAATCTGAACATACCCGCTGGAGGTGCCGAATGCCCGGATCTGGCCGGGTTGTAGCTTGGACAATAAAATGAGCACGATGATCAGGACGATGATCAATGCACCCGCACCCCATACAACTGGGTTTTGGACATACTCGATCACCCAGTTAAGCAATTCCTGAAAGTTAATGTCGCTCATTGTAAAAGATTGATGAGTTATTCAGTCTTCTCAGCCTCGACAGGAGCTTCTTCCTTAGGCTCTTGCTTTTTCGGGGCAGGCTTAGCCTTAGCCTTGCTCTTCTTTTCAGCAGGAGCCTCGGCGGCTTCTTTTTCCACACGGTCAATAAATACGTCCACCTTGGTCACAGGCTTTGAGGTCATCTTCGCAATTTTCTCAATGACTTTTTGCTGGATGGTGTAGGCGATATTTGCAAGCTCTACTCCAAATACCAAGGATACCCGCACCTCAATCGAATACGCTCCGGATTCATCCTCAACTACTTTAACCCCGCTGCGATTTTCACCTTTGGACGCAAAAATCCCAGAGATCGCGCTGGAACCAGAGCCGATCACATCGACTACTCCTTCCACTTCTAAGACGACCATGCGTACCATATTTTCCACTACCGGCAGAGAGATTTTGATATCTCCGAGGTTACCTTGATCTTCACTGCCAACTCCCAGGTCGATATGAGAGGTCTGGGCTTCCAAATCTGTTTTGTCTGAACTCATAGTTACTCCTTTAATTGCCTATTTTTATTTCGCTCAAAAAAATCTTCAATAAATTTTGTGGTTACATCACCACTTTGAAAGTATGGGTCATTTGTGATTTTACGCAAGAATTCTACGTTTGATTTTATTCCTCTGATTTCACATTCCCCCAGCGCACGGTTCATCTTGGCGATGGCCTTTTCACGATTATCAGCAACGACGATGAGCTTACCAATCATGCTGTCATAGTTGGGAGGTATCCTGTAGCCGGAATACACGTGGCTATCCACGCGCACTCCACGCCCACCGGGCATATGAAAAAAGTCGACCATCCCTGCACTCGGCATGAAATTACGCTCAGGATCCTCCGCACAGATGCGGCACTCAAGCGCATGTTTTGAGAATTTGATGTCCGATTGCTTAAAAGGGAGTTTTTCGCCGCTGGCTATAAGAATCTGCAACTGCACAAGATCCAGGCCTGTTATTTCTTCCGTTACCGGGTGCTCTACCTGGATGCGGGTATTCATCTCGATAAAGTAGAAGTTGCCGTTTTTATCGACGAGGAACTCCACTGTACCTGCATTTTCATACTTCACGGCACGCGCGGCATTTACGGCTGCCTTACCCATCGCGTCCCGCATTGAGGATGTGGCAAAAGGCGATGGAGCCTCTTCAATGACTTTTTGGTGACGTCGCTGGACAGAGCAATCACGCTCTCCCAGATGCACCACGTTCCCATAGGAATCCGCCATTATCTGAACTTCAATGTGTCTGGGCTCTTCAATAAATTTCTCAATATACACCGCTCCATTGCCAAACGCTTTTTCAGCCTCGTTACGGGCGGTAGTAAATTCCTTGGCAAATGCAACCGCATTATGCGCGACACGCATGCCCTTACCCCCTCCACCGGCAACGGCTTTGATGATGACAGGAAACCCGATCTTCTGGGCTACATTCAAAGCCTCATTTTCATTTTCAATGGGGCCATCACTACCCGGGACTGTTGGAACCTTTGACTTTTTAACCGTTTCGCGTGCAGTCGCCTTATCACCCATGAGGCGAATCGCATTCGCTTTGGGCCCGATAAATTTAATACCGCAGGTTTCACATTGCTCCGCAAACTCAGCGTTTTCAGACAAAAATCCGTAGCCGGGATGAATAGCATCCACATTTGCAATTTCTGCTGCACTTAAAATGCGGTCCCGTTTTAAATAGCTTTGATCAGAGGGAGCCGGGCCAATACAGATGGCCTCATTTGCTGCATGCGTATGCAATGATTGCTCATCCGCCTCCGAATATACGGCGAGTGAATTAATACCCAACTCACGGCAGGCACGAATCACGCGCAATGCAATTTCTCCCCGGTTTGCTACAAGTATCTTATTAAACATCCAAATCCTCGGTTTTAACTCGTATAAGTATAGTCAGGCTTATAGCGCTAACTGGACTTAACTTTGAAAAGCGGCTGCCCGTATTCGATTGCCGCCCCGTTCTCTACCAGAACTTCAGTGACGGTTCCACTGAGCTCAGCCTGGATCTCGTTCATCACTTTCATGGCTTCGACGATGCAGACTATTGTATCTGCAGTTACTTGTGTGCCGACCGATACAAACGCATCACTCTCCGGTGAAGGAGCCGAATAGAAAGTGCCTACCATGGGGGACTTAATGATTTCTATGCCCGCTTCTTCCACTGGCGCTGCAGGTTCAGCGGCAGCAGCGGCAGGTGCGGCCGCAACGGGTGCTGGCGCAGCAGGGATCGCAACAGGGGCAGGTGCAGCGACGACAGGCATATCATCTCCACCCCGCTTAATCCGCAGCTTAAAGCCTTTTTCTTCGACCTCGAACTCACGGATGTTGTTCGATTCAATAATTTGTGCAAGTTTTTCGATTTGATTGATGTCCATACCCAAAATTCAGCTAGATAGAAGATTGATTGTTAACTGATGTCAACGGGCTATGCAATTTTCATAATTTACCCGCGTCAATAACAAGTTTCCATTCCGGATCGTCAAAAGTACCCCGTGCATTCACCTCGAATAGGTGCGCTATCGGGCTAATAATCATACCCAATTGCGAGACTATCGGCGTTTTCGTTTCGCGCAGCGGGTAGGCCTTCAGCCTGAAATCAAGGCCCTGAGTTGCCAGATCTATGGAGCCCTTCGCGTCGACGCGACTGGTAGGCCCGGTCATCCGCATATCGTCAAAATGCAGCTTCATTTCTGCCAGACGTACACTGGAGGTTGCCTGTTTGAGTGAGAATGAGCCTAAATTGAGCGCTGAATTATCGAGGAGTTTTGAAATACCCCCAAACAGGTGTACCCGCTGGATCAGGGGATCATCCAACAGGAATTCACCTTCGGCAGTAAAACTATCCCAATCACCCAACTCACCGCTTCCGGCAAACTGCAGATCCATAAAACTTCGTTCTGACTTATCAGTATTAGCTGTTTTCAGAATATCGTCTTCCAAAGATTCTTCCGGTTTAAGAATATCGATTTTGTTGATCGCAACGTGATAATCAAAATCTTCGAGCTGAAACTCAAATTCGGTAATAAATGCATCCTCTGGTTTTGTGAGCCTTATCACTCCACTACCCATGCCATCGGCAAATTCAAATTTAAAGGGCTCAATGATGATGCCCTCATCATTGCGAACTGCAATCAGCTCGGCACTTTGCAATTCAATACCCGCATACTTAAAGGGCTTCTGCTGATTGATAGAAATCTTCAAATCCTGCAAATGCGCAAACTGCTCAAACTGTTCGTCTACTACTACCCCCTGAAGATTAAGCTCAGGCGCAATATCACCGTCCAGCAGATCCAAATATTTGCCCACTTCCTCAGCAGCGGGTGAGCTGATCGCACGGATGGGAAAGTTACTTTGAAAATTAAAGCGCTTGGAAACCTCCTCGATCCCCCAGGTTTCATAGACCGTTTTTACGGATCCACTTGCCTGATAATCCCCCTGCGATATCTGCATATCGAACAAATGCGTGTATTTGGCCAGATAGAGCATCCGCACCGAACCACGATCCAGCTTCAGGCCCTTGAAATCCATAGAGCCAAAATGAATGTCCCCATAAACGTAGCGGTCGTTTTCATCGTCGAGCACTCCCCAGATATCCATGTTGGTGGTGGCCGGATCCGCCCCAAAATCAAAGGATACCCAGGTTCTGGACCACCAGTCCTTAAACCAGGGGTTGTATTCTGTGGGCAAAAAGGAGCCGATCAATATATAGCGGTAAGCGCTGGTATCAATATTCTTGGATAGACTGCCCTCGATCGCATACCCGGGCTGGTAGGCACAAAAACGATCCAAATGGATCTGCTTGCTGTCGTATCTGCCCGTTGCTTTGGCATAGCCAATGGGCACGTCCATCACATTCATACCGAGTGTTAAAAAGCTAAAACGTATATCCTCAATGGTTTGATCACCGGCAAGTTTGGCCGAAAGCTCAAAATAGGGTGTTTTTTCAAATCGAAAGCGATCCAGTATTTTAGGATCATTCACCCAGAAACAATCAGCTAAATATTCGGGATTAAACCAACCGTAGACTTTTAGTTCGCCCGATTGAGCTGATCGATCATAAACCCCTTCCAAATTTAAGTTTTGACGCCGCAATGAACCCTTGGCAATGAACTCCACATGCTCTTGGTTCGGGAACTTTATATCTACCAAGGCATAATCCAGTGCATCACCGTGCAATTCAATCTTACTACCGTTTAAAAGGATGCTATCCGGGACCACCGAATAAAGGCCATCCCTCTGATAATTGAGTTTCAGATCAATATTGGATGCCTTCATTTCGTTACCATCCCGGAAGTACTGAAGCTGACCGGTAATCGTTTCCCTGCCCTGAGGATTTGAGCTTAATGCAAGTTTCCCCCGTAAGTTTAAATCTCCAATTGAATAGCTTTCGAGTTGGGACCCTTCCGAGAACAGATTGAAATAAGCGTAAGCCGGTTGTCCCTCCACATGCTCCACCCGAAACGTAAGTGTAGACTCTTCGGCATTTTTAAAAATCTCACGTACCACGAAAACCTCGCGTATGCGGTCAATCACTTCATCGGAAAGTGAAATTTCGCCCTCTATGGCTGTATTTGACTGGCGCAGGTATACCGGATGGTTACCGACTATATTTAAGTTGGAAATGCGACCCCGTATATCATCCAAAAAGAAATCACCGTTTTGCCTTCCGAATGTGAACCGCGCCCCTTCCATTAAGCGGATTGCTTCATCTTCGGGTATGTGCGCCTCGGGATAAAACAGGTAGCCCCCCTTAGCGATACCTCTGAAGTCTGCATCTACCAGGGGAACGTCCCGGCTCGATTCCAGATCCAGATGGATAGCTTCTAGTTTAATAACCGGACTCTTTGTATTGTCTTTAAATACCCGGATATCTGCAATTTCGAGACCACTATGAGGGTAATACTTAATGCCACCTATTTTGAAGTCGATGGTTTCATCAAAATATTTTTCCAGGGCAAAATCGAGAAGCACTGCGGGCAGACCAATATACCCTTTGTATTTTAAATGCGCAAAGACTGCTGCTTGCACAATCAATACAAATAAAAATATGGTATTCAGAAATTTACTGAAGACAGTCAGCATTGCTTGTTTATTAAGTTACTTTAAATGAACTGCTTTTCCAATACTATTAGACGTATTTTAGTGGAAAACATTTAATTATTTGCATTATTTTGATCTTCCAGGTCGGGCAATATGCGCTCAGGTGGTATTTCAGGATCAAAAATGACCCGATGTAATGCATCGATCATAACCTGTGATAGCAAAAAGATATGCGGTGCACCCTCGGTATATCCTAACTGCTGGGTACCGTTGAGGCGCTTTGACAGAAGTATTTCAAAAATGGGGTTCTGGGAGTCCCGGCTACTAAAACCCTGCATCCTGTAGTCCCAGATCACCGGTAGGTCATTGAATCGAGTACCTGCTTCATCAAACGCATTATCGATATAGCCTGCGACCCTGAAATTCTCCAAAATCGATGGCATTAATGCGCTCATTGCCTGCTCCTCTTCCTGGGTCATAATTTCCACCTCGCCGCTAATACTCTCCTGCATGAAATCAAACTCCACACGCAATCCAGAATCCTCAGCCAATGCGGTAATCGTTAAGAAATTGAGCTGCTGAGTGTTTACATCAAACAAGAGCACATCCCGGGGCAAATAATCGAGACTGTTTACCGAAAGGGCATCCCCCAAATCCAGACCAACCAAATAGATGGATGGGTTTCCCTGCAATCGCGCATACCTTCCCAAGCCAGATGGCTCTATTTCGCCAATTTCCAAAATATATTCATCATCTGCCAACAAGCTGATGCGCTTATAGGGGGTCTCCACTCCTGAGCGCTCAAGCAATTCTGCAGAGGGGGCATCTGAAATAAACTCGAGTACCTGAGCATCATTCAGCAATTTCAGCTTCTCCTCGACAACCCGCTTATCCGCATCATTCTGCATATCTGCACTGAGGGACTGCTGGTTAAAAAGCCTCCAGCTCCCGTTTTCGAGCTGTAATAGCCTCAATGATTGATTGGTTGAAGGTTCAACAATCGAAAGACTACCTACACTGTAGGGATCAAAACTCATCAGACTACGTTCTCTGAACACATCCTGCTGACCGCGCCACTGATCCATGAAAGCCCGCGAAATAAGAAACCGGGTACTTCGGCCCTCAAACATCGCCTGATAAAAAGTATCACTTACATTTCCGGCATCCCGATATTCTGCGATCGTGAGAGTGGCGCTCCTACGATTACCGACCACCTCCAGGCGTATAATTTCATTAAAGTCTAAATTATCCGTAAAGCTTTCAATGCGTTCTACATCGAGCTCGATCAACTCATCAATCAAGCCTTGCACCTGAGCATCATTAGCATCTGCAACGATAGGCGACAATACATCCCAGCCCTCTTCGCGTTTATTCAGGCGAAATCGTAAACCGTCATCCAGATAATCGACGGTGATCTGGCTAATTTCGAAAGCAGGTATGGCGATAAGATCATTGGAGCGCAACTCCCTGATCGGCAAAACAAACGGATCGATGATACGAGCCTCCACTACGTATATGTGCTGTTCTTCTTCAGAAAACAGGTAGATACGCTCGCCAATCTCAGTCGGTGCCCCGAAACGCAGTTCAAAAGACTCATCCCCAAAACCGATGGTGACGTTCAACGGCGGATTTTCCAGGCCGTAGTTCGCCAGTGTTTCTCCACGCTGCTGCATATCACTGACACTGAAGCGGATGCTGGTATCAATGAGCTCGAGATTATTCAACATGCGACGCACAGCAAACGGATTTGCCTCCCATTCTATAGGCTCCATGAGCTGCCAATAAAACCCTACATTATCTAAACGATAAGTCCGACCCTCAATAGCATCCCCACTGATCACGAGAGAATCCGCTTCATTAATTGAGTATGGCAGAATCCCGAGTGCATCCCGCCCGATTCGGTCCTCCAATGAGAAGGGTGTATCCTCACGCAAAAGTAGAAAATAAACGATCGCGTTGAGAATTAATAATGCAAGGGTTAAGCGAAATTTCATTTTTGGATTATCGGCGTAAGATGCGCATAGTCACCGCTAATATTAGAAACACTAACGGTATGATTAATAAATAGATAAGCAGTCGATACAAATCTTGCTCACTTAGACTCAAACGATACGTAGCAAGTTCAGCGGGCATAACATTTAGAAGGTATTCACTCTGCGCGCACCAATGAATACAATTTAAAATAAACAAGCGGTTTCCCGATAGCTGAAAGAGTTCGTTAGAAATGAGACTGCTATCGCCAATTACGATCAGCTTACCGCCTCTCAGATTCAAACCCAAATTTTCTCCGCCTTCACGCTCAGCTAGGATAACCAGGGGAACGGGCCCCCTAGTATCCCGATCTGCATCATAGCGCGGGAGCTGGTCACTGCCTAACGAACGTTCGATCCAGCTCGTAGTGGAGCTTGCCACCAGGGGCTCGAGCGTCACACCCGAAAGCAGAGCTGGTTGCGGCGAAGGCATAACGGGCCTTGGTTGTCGACTGTAAAGATACAATTTTTGATCGATGAGGCCCTGGGTAATGGGATGGGTGGCAAATCTGCGCAACAACAAATTACCGGATACCGCCTGATAGTCAGGGCCGGGATCGATGATCGCGGATGGCTCAGTCCAAATCCCCCAATCAGCAAAGAGTCTACCAAATGAGTGCTCCGAAAAACTATCCTTAAACAAAATAACACTGCCGTATCCGTTTTCGAGATATTGCCGCAATTTTTCGATATCCTGATCCACAAACTGCCTTTGCGGATTAGCAATCACCAGCAAGTCTATATCTTGTGGGATCGTTTCATATTGGCTGATATCAAATTCACCCAACTCAAAAGAACGCTGCGATAAAAACTGAGAGACCTCTGAAAGTCCATTGCGACCATCCGTATCATTCAGCCGCATTTCTCCATGGCCTACCGTAAAAAGAATCGTTTGGGGTACAGGGTTGACCACTTCGAGAATCGCGGAGGTAACCAGCATTTCCCCATTAAACAACCAATCCCCATCCGCTGCCTCCTCAAAGAACTCGCTGACATCAATGATTTGGCTTCGATCATGGGATAAGACCAGCACAGAATTATCCTCAAGCGAGTTGAATTGCTCCTTGAGCTGCAGCACGGCTTCCCGTTCGGTATAAGGGTCTATATAAACCACCCGAAATCCATCTAAATCCAATTGATTCGCAGCCACCAGATAGCGGTTCATCAAGGACTTCAGATTGTCCAATAGATTAAAATTTCCCTCCAGTTCAAAATTCGGGGATACAAGCACGTAGATGACAACGGGATCATCAATGCGTTGCATGTAAGCAATGGTTTCCGGACTGAGTGTATTTGTATTATTCTCAGTAATATCCCACACGTAGATAAACCGGATCGCAAAGATATTTATCCCCAGGACAAGCAATACCAAAAGAATACTCTGCGTGAAACGGTTGAGAAACACGAGTTTTCGAGCAAGTCGGAATTCATCAAGTCTGTGCCTGGGTGCCATGAAATGCGATCAGGTTTTTTGCTCAACTACTTGGGTTGAAATGGCTAACAATAGAATAGTAGCACTGAGATAATAGATAAAGGGGCGTAGATCGATAATGCCATTGGCAAACATATCGAAGTGTTCAAAACTCTGAAAGTAGTGTAAGACTGCCCCCAGGTCAAACAGGGATTGCTCCACAGTAAGCGGGATCTCAGCAAACAAGCGCCCACTCACCAATACCAGAAAAATGCCGGTGAATGACAACATTCCCGCAACCAACTGGCTTCGTGTCAGGCTGCTGCTGAAAATACCAATACTCACAAAGCAGGCTCCTGAAATCGCGATAAACAGCATACTGCCCAGCAAGCTCGCAGAGTTTGCAAGATCCCCCATTGTTGTGGACGAACCTGCAACCCAACTGGTGATCGGTGAGAAAAAGAGCGTTATGAGCCAAAAAATTAGATAGGTGCAAAAAGCAGACACAAACTTAGATAATACGATCTGAAACGATGTGATCGGCGTGGTCATCAAAGTTTCCAATGTCCCCATACGCCGTTCCTCAGATATACTGCGCATCGTCAAAAGCGGAATAACAAAGAGGTTGGGTATCCAGAATAGCTGATAAAATACCACCATGGGAAATTCCATATTGTCCATTTCGGAATAATCCTTGATGATTACCCAATAAAATAATACCACTGGTATCATGAACACAAATCCCGCCACATATGTGGATGATGAGGACCATTGAGCCTTCAGCTCATGTAGTATTAATGTCAGGGATTTGCTCACAAATGCTATGGGTATGCGTCAATTTCAGGGACACAGTAAGAACGTATCTTTCAATCATTCAATCTAATAAATGGCCGAAGCGCTCTCAGATAAATCACTCAACGCTACTAATAAGGACGACGAAACGCCCAAAAGCTTCAAAATTTTAGGGTCCAGCAGTGCAGGAAACTGTGGCCTGATAATGAGCGATACCTGTAAAATCCTGGTCGATGTGGGATTTTCCGGCAAGCGTATCCGAGAGCTGCTCGCTGCGAATCAACTGAGTATCGAAGAGATTGACGCGGTATTCATAACCCATGAACATAGTGACCATACCTGCGGCATAAAGAGCTTGTATAAATACAAACACCTGAATTGGGTGGCCAATCGTGCGACCTACGAAGCGATCAACTTTGATAAGAAAAGCCAGTGCCAATGGTCCATATTCGAGACGGGCAGCCAATTCCAGTTCAACAACCTCAATGTAGAGGCATTTTCCATTCCCCACGATGCGGCGGATCCGGTTGGCTATAACTTCAGCTGGGGCGGTGAAGATCTATTTACTCCGTATGAATCCATAACCTGGCTCTTGGATGTCGGATATGTCACAAATCTGATACGAGATAAACTTAAAAGCAGTCGCACCCTCATCCTTGAGGCCAATTACGATAATGACCTGCTCGAAATGGATGCCAAAAGGCCCTGGTCCGTTAAGCAACGCATCCTGGGGAGGCATGGTCACTTATCCAATCAACATGCCAGTGACTTGGTGCATCACCTCAAGGATTCACAGCTCCGGGAGATTATCATTGCCCATGTCAGCAAAGACTGTAACTCAGTGGAAGCCATTCGCAGCCAGTTCGCTTTCGTAAAGGAGCAGCTGGGTTCACATGTGGCAATTAGTATTCATAATCCTCACAGCGAGCGAACTGAATTACTTTAGCGTTAAATCGATTTCTGCGCAATCACCGTTGACAAGCGCCCAATACGGTCGATTTAACTACGATCAATTAACCGAAATTCCTTTATGCGAGATAAATACAGGCTTACCAAAGTTATATTTACCATAGGACCCGCAACCGCCGACGAAGAAACCCTCGAACAACTCATCAAAGAGGGTGTGGATGTATGTCGCTTCAATATGGCTCATGCTTCCCACGAATGGATCAAGAACTGTATTACCAAAATACGCAGGGCCAGCCAACGGGTCGGCAAGCAAATTGCACTGATGATGGACGTAAAGGGCCCGGAAATCCGCACCGGTGATCTGCCCGGACCCTTAGACCTGAAAAAGGGGGACTTAATGGATTTCATTGTTGATGATAGCGTTAAAGCAGAAGCCGACATCCCTCAGGTAACGGTCAACTACCCAAAGCTAATACAAGACCTGAAGCCCGGGGATGATTTACTGGTAGACAGCGGCCTTATTCGCCTGAAGGTTCTCGAAAAAACAGAGAACCGCATTCGCGCAGAAGTAGAAACACCCGGTGAGATGGGTAATCGCAGACACGTTAATCTACCAGGAGTACACGTGGATCTTCCCTCCCTTACTAATAAGGACAAAAAAGACGTAACCTTCGGTATCGAGCAGGAGTTTGACTTTTTCGCTCTTTCTTTTGTTCGCGAAGCGGGTGATATCGAGCTGCTCCGGCGTTTTCTTTCCCAAAGGCACTCCAAGGCGAGAATTATCGCAAAAATCGAAGATCAGACTGCCATCCGCAATCTCGAAGATATCGTAATCGCATCGGATGGGTTGATGGTGGCCCGGGGTGACTTGGGTATTGAATGCCCCTATGAGGAACTTCCTCTAATCCAGAAAGATGCAATCCGCCTATGCATACAAAATTTCAAACCTGCTATTGTGGCCACCCACATGCTGGAATCCATGATTTCTGCACCGGTACCCACCCGCGCTGAAGTATCGGACGTATTTAATGCCGTGGTTCAACGCGCCGACTGCATGATGCTCTCAGGTGAAACTACCGTTGGCAGGTATCCTCTGGAATGTGTGCGTGTGATGAATAAGGTAGCCCGCCGCTCTGAGGGAATCATCAAGACCAAGCCTGCAGACTGGATTAAGCTCGATACAGCGGCTGAAAAAATGCTGCGTTCTGCGGCGATGTTGGCGCAGGAAATCGAAAACTCCGGTATTGTCGTATTCACCCGGGGGATGCGTTACCCGTTGCTGCTGTCGGCATTACGTTCGAGTAAGACCCCCATCTATGCATTTACGGATGAAGAGGCCCTTTTCAGGCAATTGAATATCGTCTGGGGAATTACGCCTTTCTATTTCACCTACACTCAGGACCGCGAGGAAAGCATTCAAAACGCGCTTCATATGTTAAAGGTGGACAAGTGGGTAAAAAGTGGTGATCGTCTCGTGGTAATCACAAATGTATTAGCTCGAAGTAAAGTAGTGGAGAGTATTCAGCTACGACGCATCGAGTAGAATTATGAAATTTTATCCTGAGTTTGATGAATTTGCCGAACTGGCAAATGAGCATACACTGGTGCCCGTGTTCTGCGATTTTTATGGAGACACTGAGACTCCATTAACCACTTACACGAAGTTGCGGGGCCAGGGGCCCAGCTTTATGCTCGAATCAATCGTAGGTGGGGATGCGATCGGTCGTTACACATTTATCGGATGCAATCCCCTAGAGGAAATCTCCATCTTTCCTGAGCAAACGATCATTAAGGACAAATCAGGCAAAGAAAACGTCCAGAAGAACGGTGAGGACCCGCTTGCTTACGTTGAAGATTACCTCTCGAAGGTTAAAACGCCGCAGAAAAAGCATAATGCGCCGCCCTTTACCGGGGGTGCTGTCGGCTACATTGCCTATGAGTATGTCCACCATGTAGAAAATACGGTACCTAAGCCGGATGATACTATATGGGATACACCAGTTGCCTATTTCCTCATTACGGAGACGCTGGTGATATTTGATCATGCCAAGCAAACGCTCACCCTTTGTGCAAATGCCCATGTAGAGGGAGATCCGAAGCTGGCCTATCAGCGAGCCACTGAGCAAATCCGCAAACTTGCAGAGCAAATCAAGCAACCCCTCGATCACAATCTCGAGCCTTTTGTACCCGGTAACACTCAGGAATTAGCCGTCGAAAGCAATTTCACCAAAGAAAATTTCATGGATGCTGTAAAACGGGTGAAAGAATACATCACGGAAGGGGATATTTTTCAGGGAGTTATTTCCCAACGCTTTAGCGCAGATTATCCCTTATCCCCGCTCGACCTTTACAGATCTTTGCGCGTGGTAAACCCTTCACCCTACATGGTGCTTTTGGAAAACCCGAACTTTGGGATCGTCAGTGCATCCCCCGAAGTGCACGTGAAAGTACTAGACGGCGAGGTGGAGATACGGCCCATCGCAGGTACAAGGCCCCGCGGTAAATCCTGGGAGGAGGATCTCGCCTACGAAAAGGAGCTGCTGGGGGATGAAAAGGAGAAAGCAGAGCACCTGATGCTGGTTGATCTGGCGCGCAATGACATTGGTCGTGTCTGCAAAATCGGGAGTATCGAGATACCACAGTTTATGACCATTGAGCGATACTCACACGTCATGCACATTGTCTCGCAAGTATTCGGCGAACTCGATGATGATAAAAATGCCTTTGATCTGTTGAGAGCCACTTTCCCTGCCGGCACCATATCCGGAGCACCCAAAGTGCGTGCCATGCAAATCATCGCTGAACTGGAGAAAACCCAACGCGGCCTGTACTCAGGAGCGATGGGATACTTTGGGTTCGATGGGAATCACGACTCATGTATCGCAATCAGAACGGCAATGCTGAAGGACGGCAAAGCCTTTTTTCAGGCAGGTGCCGGAATCGTTGCAGACTCGGATCCGGAGTTCGAATATATTGAGACCGTAAATAAATCGAAAGGAATTTTAAATTCTTTGCAACAATCACTCGGATTTCTGCGTTAACGTTAAGGTAGGGAGGTCATTTCGGGGATAAATAAAATTAATCCACAAATTAATTTAATTTAATTTGTAAGGTTTTTCTTATCTCCACGATTTATCTGCAGTTAACCTTAAATATCGAGTCCCATGTCATACACTAGCCGAATCAACGTAACTCAAACCGCCAATAGTCAAAAGGACCCCAAAAACATCAGTGTGCGCCGCAGCTCACTGGATCGTGATCCCTATGTGAGTTCAGCCAATGAAGTCACGGATGTGAGGGATCTTCCTCAAAATGAGAAAAGCGCAATTAAGCTTTACTTACAGGAAATTGGCAAAACACCCCTTCTCAATTATGAGGAAGAGGTTGCACTCGCACGCAGAATTAAGTCGGGTGACATGGAAGCACGCAATGAAATGATTGCTGCCAACCTTAGGCTCGTCGTTAAAATAGCCTACGACTATAATAATTTTGGACTACCGCTCCTTGATCTTATCAGCGAAGGTAACATCGGCCTTATCAAAGCGATTGAACGATTTGATCCTGATAAGGGAGGTAAACTCAGCACCTACGCTGCATGGTGGATTAAGCAATCTATCAAACGTGCGCTCGCGAACCAGGGTAAGACCATCCGCTTACCGGTGCACCTGGTTGATAAAATTGCAACCATGCGCAAAGTAACTGCAGCATTGCAGGACGAGTTTGGCCGTGAGCCGACTGATGAAGAAATCGCCATGGAGATGGGGATTCCCGTCAACAAGGTAGCACATCTGAAAAGCGTGAGTGTGCGCCCGGCTTCACTGGATGCACCCATCGGTGACGGGGATGATACCGAATTTGGCGATCTCATCGGCGATGAAAATGCGATCAATCCTTTTGATAAATTACGCAGCAAGAATCTTTACGATGACATGAATGAAATGCTTGCGCAACTGGAACCGCGTGAAGCCGAGATCATTCGCATGCGATTTGGTATCGGTGGTGAAAAAGCAAAGACCCTGGAAGAAGTGGGGCAGGCTTTTGATATCACACGCGAGCGCGTCCGCCAGTTGCAAAACATGGCAATCAGTCAAATGCGTAAGATCATGTATACAAAGGAGCGCCAGAGAAGTGCCGAGGAAGTAAAGTCCGAGGAGCTTGAGCGCAGCCGCATTGAAGTAATCAATGAGTATATTCAGCAAAAATCATCTGATTCTGAGTAAAATTTAAAACCTATATTACCAACTTGCAAAAGAGCCCGGGCATACCCCCGGGCTTTTATTTTGTTTGCAATTCCAGCGGTTCCTTTATGGATCAAAATCAGGTAAATCATGAATAAGACATTGGCAGATCAATTTTTGGAAGATTCGAGCTATCAGCAGGCGAAAGGTAAAATCCTTGAGTCTCTTGCTGAATACCAGTCCCGGATTACTGGCATACGCCCACCGATCGCTGAGCTTCGCCAAAAATACGAAGATATTCTGGAAGTATTTCAGAAACATCGGGCGGGCACCCTCATTTTTCCCTACCTGGGCTCCGGTATCGGCGCAGGTCCTTTTGTAGAGCTCGCGGATGGTAGTATCAAATACGATTTTATTGCGGGTATCGGGGTTTATCAGTTTGGGCATTGCCACCCGGAAATCGTCGCTTCCTCACTGGATGCTGCTGTGAAAGATACACTCATTCAGGGACATGTGCAGCAGACGACCGCCTCTGCAGAGCTCACCGGCAAGCTATTGAACCTCGCTAACCGTGAGGGTCATGTGTTTGATCATTGTTACTTAACGAGCTCGGGAGTGATGTCCGGAGAAAACGCACTCAAGATTACGTTTCAAAAGAAAAGCCCGGCTAAACGTATCCTTGCTTTCAATCGCTGCTTTGCAGGACGCACTCTGGCGTTCTCACAAATCAATGACAAGCCCGCCCTGCGAGAAGGTCTGCCGGAATACTTCCCCATTGATCATGTGCCTTTCTTTGATCCGGAAGATCCGGAAGGCAGCACCAATGCGACGCTTTCAGCAATCGATGCCTTGGTAGAGGAACATCCGGGCGAATACGCCGCCATGTTTTTTGAGCTGGTACAGGGAGAGGGCGGCTTCTACCCGGGCAATACCGATTTTTTCCGCACGATTATGCAATACTGCAAGGATCATGGCATCGCGGTATTGGTAGATGAGGTACAGACCTTTGGGCGCCTCTCCAAGCCATTTGCTTTTCAGTACTACGGGTTACATGACCTGGTTGATGTAGCCTGGATCGGCAAAGCATCTCAGGTGTGTGCAACGTTCTTTAAGGAATCGTTCTCACCCAAGCCGATATTACTGGGACAAACCTACACGGCGGCCACGTCAGTGATTGAGGGCGCTTTGACCATCCTCAATCACTGGGAGCAGGGCGATTACTTTGGAGATCAGGGCAAAATCGAAGCACTCTCCAAGTATATGCGTGACCAACTGAAATCATTCGCGAATGAGACCGGACTCATTGAGGGCCCCTTTGGCATTGGCTCGATGATCTGCTTTACCCCGGGTGAGGGGGATAATGCACGCGTTTTCAGCTTCGCTAAAAAGCTATTCGAGCAAGGCGTGATTTCTCTTACTGCAGGCAGCGACCCCAGCAAAATTCGTTTTTTACTGCCCTACCCGGCCATTGAAGAGCAACACATCGATGAAGTGCTGAAGATCACCTTTGATCTGCTAAGAAGTGGCGATTTTTAAATTGCACACGAGCAGCGGTTTATATAAGCAAGGTTTTCCCCTAACATTCCCGTATTGATTTCTGATGAGAATCCCCTCTCAGAATTCGGGAATACATGACAATATTCTACAACGCTTATGAAGAAAATAACGGCTGTTATCAAACCGCATTGTCTGGACGCGGTAAAAGAAGCACTCCAGGAAGCAGAGATCATCGGAATGACTGTATCCGACGCAAAGGGATTTGGTCGTCAAAAAGGCCACACTGAGATCTATCGAGGCTCGGAGTATAAGATCGACTTTGTTCCCAAAGTCCGCATCGAGCTTGTGCTCAGTGATGATCTTGTCCAAAAGGCTATAGAGGTCATCAGTGAACATGCCCGCACCGGAGTTGTGGGAGACGGAAAAATATTTGTCAGCTCAATTGACGACGTAATCCGTATCCGTACGGGTGAAACCGGTCAGGACGCCCTCTAACCCGAAAAACCCATCATCATGAACAAGAAACTATTCTGGTTAGCGTTACTTTTTTTGTACCCACTTGGCGTTTACGCTGAAGACGGTGCCTCCATAAACTCGGGAGATACGGCGTGGATGCTAACATCCACACTGCTCGTTTTGTTTATGACCTTACCGGGACTCGCCCTATTTTATGGCGGGCTCGTACGCTCTAAAAACATACTGTCCGTACTGGGCCAATGCCTCGTAATGGCAGGCATCATGAGCATCCTGTGGGTATTGTATGGCTACAGCCTCGCATTTACAGACGGGGGAGGCCTGCAGCGCTTTATAGGCGGCTTTGATCAAATCGGGCTCAAGGGCCTGACGGGAGATTCGGTAAGTGGGAGTATTCCCGAAAGTGTATTTGTAACCTTTCAAATGACCTTCGCCATAATCACCCCTGCATTGATCGTCGGCGCATTTGCAGAGCGCATGAAGTTTAGCGCCATGATTATCTTTATGATCATTTGGTTTACACTCTCGTATTTGCCCATTTGCCACATGGCCTGGGGTGGCGGACTGTTCGCAGAATGGGGTGTGTTGGATTTTGCCGGTGGAACGGTAGTCCATATCAATGCCGGTGTGGCTGCCTTGGTATTGTGTATTTTAATCGGTAAACGTATCGGCTATCCCAATACCCCGATTAAACCCCATAATCTGCCACTTACCGTTATTGGTACTTCCATTCTGTGGGTAGGTTGGTTCGGATTCAATGCCGGTAGTCAGCTGGCTGCAGATGGTGTAGCTGGTATGGCAATGTTGGTTACTCAGGTAAGCACTGCGATGGCAGCAGTCACCTGGATGGTCATTGAATGGATTAAGCATGGTAAACCCAGTGTATTGGGCATTGCTACCGGAGCCGTCGCCGGGCTCGTCGCAATCACGCCTGCTTCGGGAACTGCCGGTGTGCTTGGAGCCATTATCATCGGTTTCAGCTCAGGTGCGCTGTGCTATTACTTCGCAACCAGTATCAAGCGCATGTTTGGTTACGACGACAGCCTGGATGTGTTTGGCGTCCATGGTATCGGAGGGATTGTTGGTGCGATTCTCACCGGACTTTGTGCAGCTCCGTTCCTGGGGGGTGCCGGCATAGAACACGAGAGTGTGGGAGCTCAGGTATGGGCACAAACTCTCAGTGTGATCCTTACCATTGTCTGGAGTGGCATTGTCGCAGTAATCGGTTATTTTATAGCTGACAAGCTGTTTGGAGCCCGCGTAAGTGAAGATGTAGAAGAATCCGGGCTCGATCTGTCCCTGCACGATGAGCAAGGTTACGAAATCTAAACTCAAATACAAAAAGACTTTTAAAAGCCTGATTTTTAATCAGGCTTTTTTATTTTTAGAAAACAGTTAGCGATAAAGCAGATTCTGTGTATGTATTAGCTAATCGCTTGAAACCGGCTCTGGGGGAACCGGGAGTTCAGCCTCCAATCAACTATTTTTTAATGACCATTCGAATACTGATTATTCTAGCCTTTTGGGGAGCTTATTATCTGAAGGCCAATACCATTGATCTACCCAACTACGTCGTAGCCACCGAACGCAGCTACTATGATTATTCCCGCGACATACCCATACGCTCGTGGGCCCTCAATATTGAAGACGGAAGCTTACCCAGCACTTTGGATCAGATCGTCAGCGAAAATCTGGCGTTCTCATTCTTCAGACGGCAGAACGCGGAATTTGCGAACCCGACCACCCAGGCTGCCAACCTTCGGTTCCTAAGTGCGACTGCAGCATCCCGGGCTCTGATTACCAAAGACGGCATCCCCCAGAATGATCCATTCGGAGGATGGATAAACTGGGCTCGCTATAACGATCTGGCTCTCTCCCGTTTGCATCTGCAAAATTCAGCAACCGGAGCATCCTGGGGAAATCAAAGTGCAGGTGGAGTCATCCATTTACACAGCACGGATATTCCTTCTACAGCTGAAGGCAGATTGCGCATCCGTGGAGATTCTGAGGGCGGTTATGGCGCCAGTATAGTTCAGAATATTCCTTATCAGGAGGGTGGATTGCAAATAGCGCTTAAGGCTTATGACACCGATGGAGCTTATGTTGTACATCCGGATGATCGCGGCCCTATTGATCAGGAGACCGCCATTGATTATGCCTCGATCGGATTAAAAAATGAAATTCTCATTAATGAGAGCCTCCGATTCAGCACCTACCTGGATTACTTTGAAGAGTCACGCAACAATGGCACACCACTCGCCAACAACTCAACAGAGGCCCTGGACATCGGCTTAAGACTTCATTCAGAAGATACAACCCTTTCCTGGACAGCCATTCTCTATTACCAGCAAAGAACTTTTGAAAATCAGTTTACTTCGGTAAATACCACACGCACCGGAGAAAACCCGGTACTCAATCAATACGATATCCCCGGTGAAGGTATTGGTGGCAGCCTGGTATTCAATCACGAAAATGGCAGCAAATGGAACTACACTTTCGGCACCGACTTCCGGTCATTAAGTGGCGAAACCAACGAAGATTTCAGCTTTGGTTTGGACGATCGCAGACAGGCGGGAGGTGACCAATGGCTGGCAGGTGTGTTTGGTAGTACTGCCTGGCAAATCACCGATAACCAAAGCGTGACGTTTCAGACCCGGCTCGACTACTGGTCTATCCGGAACGGGAACCGCACTGAAACAGCACTTACGACCAATACAATCACCCGCAATGAAACCTACACCGACCGCGATGGCATCGAGCCCACAGTCAGTGCAAAATACCTTTGGGATGTGGATCCACAAAATCAGATACGCCTGAGTGTCGGTCACACCTTCAGGCTTCCCAATATCAATGAGCTCTATCGCCCCTTTCGCGTGCGTATCGACATCACGGAAGCTAATCCCGAGTTGGAACCGGAGAAATACACATTTATAGAACTCGGTTGGAATGGAAGCCCGAACGATTCTATCCAAATCGATAGCAGTGTATATCACTACTGGATCAGTGATGCCGTTGCCAATGTATTCCAGTTTTCGGGACCGGGGCCCTCCCCCGGAGGCTTTGTGCCCAATGGAGGTAGCTTTAATCGCAAAGAAAACATTGATGAATCCACAGTGCTTGGCTGGCAAACCCTGCTGGAATGGAAACTCTCGGATGCGGTTGCACTCAATTTCCAATACTTGTATACCCAATCTAAGTTCGAAGAATCCACCATACAGCCTCAGCTGGATGGCAAGCGATTTCCGCAGGTCCCGGAACACAAGTTAAGTGCCGCGCTCCGGTGGCAATTGGATAACCTCCAAATCAATGCGGAGGGTATTCACGTGAGATCACAATTCGATGACCCTTTAAATAACCGAATACTGGATGATTATATCCGCCTGGATTTTGATCTAAGTTACACTCTTAATGAACGCATGAGCGCCTCCGCGGGAGTGAATAACGCAACCGACGAGATTATTCTAACGGGCAGAGCTTCAAACGGAATTCGATCCATCGCCCAACCGAGAACCTATTGGGTCAGCCTGTCGACCCGCTGGTAGTGCTACAATACCGATTTGAGACGATCCGCTAATTTCAGGCCTGCTTTATAGGCAGTCTCTCGGATGACAGCGTCCGTCATAAACGTATTGATATCGAACAAGAATTCGTCCGCCGTAATAATGTCAAACTCTACCTCACTACCATCGGGCTTCACATAGGTTGCCCAGAAATTGAGTTCACGGCGGCCATCCAAAGTACGACGCCAAAAATTGAGCGCAAGCTCAAGTGCAGGCCTACCCTTATAATCCTTCACGGGAAAATTATGAAATTCGAGCTGAAAGGGTACTCCTGCCTCTTCGAAAGCTTCACGCACGGGACCCTCAAACAAATGCCACGTCCAGTCTCCGGGGAACCCAAATCGATTCATCTCAACGATCATGATATTGTCGGAAGTGCTTGCTTTTTCATCCGAAAAAGCCGGATGCGCAAGCAAACCCAAAATCAGGAACAGACTCAAATATTTCATAATAAAAAACCCCGTCTATAGGATAGACGAGGTTTGCAAATAAAACGATCAATTCTGGCTTTATTTTTTGCTTAAAACCCAGAACGCGTGGATTACACCCGGAAGCCAAAAGATAAGCGTAAGAATGAGGTTAATCAAAAATGCACCTCCGATGCCTTTGTTAATCCCCACAGCAAGGGGTGGAATCAGAATTGCCAGGATGATAGTGAGTAGGTTCATATTTATAGTGTATTTGTTGGTTAGTATTTCAGTGAATAATTAAATATTGGCGCCCAAGGTATTTCCGGAACGATCCGAATCATCATTCCAGAGGTTCCCGCGAATGCCTACCCCGATAGCCGGGCTATCCGCATTAAGCTCATAACTTCCATCTTCAGCAAAGAGTGGGTCCTCCTCCACATTTCCACGTGCATTGTAATTCGAATCTACAGCGTTTTCACCATTTTCCCAGAACAGGTTGCGGATCACGAGGCTTTGATAACGCAGATTAACGATTCCCACCTCCTCAGAAAACGCTATGATATTGTTGATCACCTTAAAGTTGCCGCCATTTAAAATCCCGGTCGGGTTACCGGCGAGGGTATTATTAACAATAAAGTGCGGCTCTATGCGTCGGGGGCCCTCAGGAAGTCGGTTTCGTGGATCCGGTTGCTCAAGGTATACTTGTATGCCGGCTACTCCATTATCGATAATGAAATTATTCTCGATGCGGAATTCACGGTTGGTGATTATTGTATCATCTTCGAAATAGATTCCGGAATCCCCATTTTCAGAAATATGGTTCTTACGGAACACACTGCGATACAGGACGCGATTATAAGGGGTTATTACCACCTTAATACCGTGCTGCTGATTGGCAGTTATCGTATTATATTCCACCAGGCTCGCGGTTGCATCACTATAGAGGATGCCAGTTCTACTTGAATTCTGAATCGTGGAATTTTGTATAAAGGCAGTCCCCCCAGCACATTCTATAGCATCTCCGTTACCGGTCAGAGTCAGACTATCAACCGTCAAAGTACCTTCCGACAGTATACCCGTTTCAAAACCTTCAATTGTAAGGTGACTGATGCTTGCCTCAGCGGCATTTCCTAAATTCAGAGCAGAGGTACCCCCTCCAGTGATCACTGTGTTTTCAACAAATGTCTCTGCAGGCGTAATCGCATAGAGGGATGTTATAGAGATAGAGCCCGTATTCAGCTCTGCACCCCCTGCGTACTGCCCGGGAGAAACTAATACCCAATCACCATCGTTGGCTGCTTCAATGGCGGACTGCAAGGAAGCATATTGTCCAGGTACCCAACGAACGGTCTCCTGGTCAAAGCGGCCCCAATCCAGGTCAACTAAGCGAGAGTCCGTAAGGACTCGCAGAAGAACATCGTTAACCGCTCCGGTCTCATCCGCAATTTCAATAAACTGCATATTCATGGCGCCCCGAAGCATTGCATTTTCATGACGCTTGATCAGCACACCATCCGCTGTATACTCAGAGATCACACTTTGCCCATCCAGACTATAAAGCACATGCGTGGACACCGGATCCGTAGCCATGGTCACAATGCCCGTAAGGTATTCCGGGAAAGTCTTAAGCTCACTGAGGGCAATACTGTCACCTGAAACACTCAAGCCAAATTGTTTTAGAACACCTTCGGTATCCATGAACAATGCAATCACCTGGCCTGCATCATTATTCGCTAATGATTTGATTTCGCCTTCGCTAAACGCTTCAAGCGCATAACTCGCCAGAGGGGTTCCAAAATAGCGATTAATGTAAATGATTTCTTCATCAGTATAAGTTTCTTCGATCCACTTTGTAGTGGGCTGAGGGAATTCGATAGCATTGGGAGATTCGGCTACTTCCTCGAGCATCTCTTCAGTTTCTTCAATCGCTTCCTGGGTTTCCTCTGTAATTTCCATTTCAGCTTCAACTTCTTCAGGTTGAGCTTCAGTGGTGTCTTCTACAGCTTCCGATATCTCTTCAACCACTTCTTCCATTTCTTCAGTCGGCTGAGTTTCCGCTGCTGCATCTTCAACGACTACCGATAGCTCCTCGGCCTGCTCATCTACTATTTCTGAAACTTCCTCCACTGCCGGCTCTATTTCTTCTTCTATTTCAGCAACTTCTTCGGCAGCTTCCTCAGGCACCTCTTCTATGACCTCTTCGGGAACCACTTCTTCCACTACAGGTTCTGGCGGGAGCTCGACCGGCACTTCAACCAAGCGCACCTTTTCGACCTCAATAACCCGGGCTTCCGGCTCAAGAAATGAATAGGCAAGCATTGATTGGCTTAAAGCGTCATAGATTAAATACTGTCCGCTTGCCGGATCATAGACCAAGTGCTTCAAATCTACTTCAGTTTCATCATCGGGGGCAGCCGCATAATACTCAGCCAGGATGCTCTGATCTGCCAGGGAAATTTCTACCAGATTTACGACATCCGAAAGCTCTTCTATTTCGTTAACTGGTATGCTACGCCTAATAACTCGGTCTAATAACAACAATAAGGTTTCATTCTCAGTAAAATGCGTCGATAGTATGGATACATCTCCGCCTAAAATCTCCTCAAAAATGATTTCATTTTTAGCAACAAGTGTATCTTCAAGAATCAATGATTTTGCAAAAATGCTTTGGCAGGTTGCAGCCGCTAAGCATATGATTATTACCCAGTTATATAGATACTTAGGTTTCATGACTGTAGGATTAAGATAAGGATTTTAAAAATTATGCAGAAGCGCCTAACACATTCTTTCAATGAATTCCACATTATTGTCAAAAATGTCACACAACAATACTTGATATACGGAGTCTATTAATTGTTATCAATACGGAGGTAAAATTGAATAAGCATATATTATTTCTTTGGGACATAGACGGCACCCTGCTTTCAGTGGGAGGAGCGGGTGAACGCGCACTTGTAAAAGCGATGCAGAGCGCTTTCAAGGTTCAGGCAAATCTGAGTGAAATCGACTACTCGGGAAAAACAGACCGCAAGATTGCGCATATTCTTCACGAGCATTACAACCTGCCTGTCAGCGAGTCCAGTATCGATAAGTTTTTAGCCGCATACATCGCGCATCTGGAAGTCGAAATGCAGCATACACGCATGCACGTCATCGAGCATATTGTGGAAGTACTGGAGCTCATAGATCAAAACCCCATGTTTCACCAGGGGCTTTTAACGGGTAATTTACGCGCAGGGGCCAATATCAAACTCGGTCATTTCGGCATCTATGACTATTTCCGCTTTGGGGCGACCTCTGATTTCGCGGTAGAACGTAACGAGCTCGGACCCTACGCCCTGACAGAGGCACGAAGAGATACCGGCATACTATTCTCGCCTGAAAACGTCTTTGTTATCGGGGACACCCCGCATGATATTGCCTGCGGTAAGATAATCAATGCGAAGACTGTAGCGATCGCAACCGGGCGCTATTCATTAGAGTCTCTCGCTGAGCATCAGCCGGATTTTGCCATGGAGCGCATTACAGCACCCGATGATTTTCTAATGGAGCTCCTGGATCTCGAAGCGGTTCACTGAGCTGCGGATCAATCCTTCGAGACGTCCCGCTCAAACCCGTGAAGGGATTCGCTTGGGTCTGGTTGAGTGGTCATTACTTTATAAATGCACCAGCTAAAGAGCACGGTAACGGTGATGACCGAACCAATCATTATGAGCATTCCACCGGTAGTCATATCGCTAAATTAAGATTTATGGTAGTCTTTGTAGGCTTTCACCCGTGAAATTGAGAGCGTAAAGAAGGCCGCCATGATCAGGATGATCACTACGCTCATCCATGCAACTGCATTAGGATTAGATCCGAATAAATCTGTAACATAAGCGCTGAGCTGCCTCTCCCCTCCCTGAAAATTAATACCCAACACATTAACCATGATAAAAAGTGCGAAAATCACTAAAAGGAACACGGGCGTTACATATTTCATAATCATACCAAAGATTCCGGGTATACGGATGTGAGCACCTTCATGTGCCTCTTTCATACCCTTATTAATGCCCCATACCCATCCAAAAATAATGATCTGAAAAGTTGCCAAAATAAAGATCATGAATGTGCCCACCCAGAAATCGAGCGTATCCAGCGCCTTAAGGTCCTTACTGAAGTAGACGCAGAAACTGGTGCCTAATGCAGTTATCAGACCCAGCATGGCAACGGATTGCTTACGGTCCAGCTTCATGGTTTCTTCAAAGAATATGATCCCCGGTTGCAACATGGAGAGCGAGCTCGTCACCGCAGCAAGGAATAACAAGAAGAAGAAAAGGAAACCAAAGAACTGACCCCCCGCCATCTCTGAGAAGACCATCGGGAATACATTAAACCCGAGCGAGAAAGTGCCGATCCCAGCACCGGCCAGCCCCGCAACCCCTAAAAAGGCAACTGCTGCCGGCAGAGTTATGAGACCTCCCAGGGCTACTTCGCAAAACTCATTGGTGCTTGTCGCCGTTAAACCACTGAGCACCACATCGTCGGATTTCTTGAGGTAGCTGGCGTAGGTCAGAATGATGCCGAAACCGATAGAAAGTGAAAAGAATATCTGACCCGCTGCCGCCAACCAAAGTTGAGGGTTTACCAACTGGCTCAGAACGGTTTTTTCGGTGATACGCACTAAATTACTGGACTCAGCCAGGAGAGCTCCCCGTTCAAGGGCCATTGCTCCCACAAGCTCCTGCTGCACAGCCCACACCTCGTTACCTGCATCATCTATTGTTTTTTCTTCGAGATACACCTTGTTGGGATTCCACATGAAGCCCAGGCCGTTATTCACGTTGTTTTCGGGTTTTGCCTCATCCGGTGTTCCGAGAGTCAACACACGAATCAACACAATAAACGCGATCACCATGAGAGTCGGCATCGCAATTTTACTGAAAAATTCAATACCGCGAGAGATTCCCCGATATATTAAAAAGAAATTGATAACAAAACAGATCAGGAGATAGGGCGTTACTTTATCGATAGCAAAACCGAGTGCACTGCCATCTTCACCGATTCCTGTAAAGGCCGCAAAAAATCCACCCGCATCATCCACGCTCTCAAACTGCATGTTGCCCATCAGGTAATTCACTGCATAGCCCAGGCACCAGGACTCGATATACACATAATACATGTAGATCACTATTGGAATGACCAGGGCAACCACGCCAAAATAGCGGCCTATCGGGTGCTTGGTAAAGGTGTTGTAGATACCAGGAGCCGAATTAAAGCCCTTACGGCCTCCCCGTCTCCCCATGGACCATTCCGCCCAGCATAAAGGGAGACCAATGATTAGGAAAGCCACAATATAGGCGATCATGAAGGCTCCGCCTCCATATTCTGCAGCCTGACCCGGAAATCTTAGAAAATTACCAATTCCCACCGCACTTCCGGCTACAGCCAGGATGACACCCATACGGCTATTCCATCCGTCTTTTGCTTTTTTGGAGTGAGTCATAGATAGCAACAGTCAACGAATCTGCGAAGTGGCCTATTCAAGTCAAACTAATACTTGGATGCTGATAGAATAAATCACATGCACTAATACCTCAGTGAAAAAGCATTTTGCTTGATTGATAGGCTACCAGAGTTGCTGAATGTTTTCAATATGGATTGCTGCCACAAAGATCCTATAAGTCCGAAAATCACTAAAGGTAGCTTACACGCGCAAAATAGTCAGACGGAAGCACCGGGTGAAGTGCGCGACGATTTCACCTCACGCAACGACTATACCTGGTTCCAGATTGGCATCTGCGCAGTAGTAGCCGGTCAAAGCATGGTGTGGAGCCTGGCAGTCAATCTCTCCGAAATTGCATTATATTCCATTCCCTATTTTGCCATCCATGGAGTATTGTTATTGTCGGCCATAGCGGTATTAGTCATAGCGGGCCGCCCTCTTTTTTCTGCAGCATGGAAGCAGATTCTAAAAGTCCGCCTGGGTATCGAAAGTCTGTTCCTGATAAGCTTGCTCGGTGCCCTGGGAGGATCGGTCTATGCATCCTTTACCGGAACGGGGAAAATTTATTATGAAGTCATCGCGATCGTCCTCTTAATCTACACCTTTGGCAGTCGACTTGGCCGCATTTCACGCAATAAGGCCCTGGCAGAAATTCATAAGCTTCGCGAGCAATTCGATTTTGCGGATGTGCTGCAAAGCAATGGCGATACCCGGCGACTCTCTATCCGTGATATCCAGGCGGGAGATCAGGTGGTAGTAAAGGCGGGGCAGCCCATAAGCTTGGATGGTATTATCCTGGAAGGGCGTGGCTTCATCAAGGAAACCCCAATCACCGGCGAGCCAAACCCGGTCAGTAAATCAAAGGGTGAGGCAGTTCAGGCAGGCACTTGGTCTGTGGATGCTGATTTCACAATTCAGGTAACATCTGCAGATGAACGTTTGCTGGATAAAATCACTCAGGAAATTGAGCAGACGATTACTTCTACGAAATCAGAACACCAACTCATCGCAGAACGTTGGATTCATTATTTTGTAATCCTGGTGACCACGATTGCCGCAATCTCAGGCTTGTTTTGGTCTATAAATGTAGATCTCACTCAGGGATGGCTTACTTCCATGGCAGTATTACTGATTGCATGCCCCTGTGCGTTGGGTCTGGCAACCCCTCTGGCGATCTGGAGTGGTATTTGGAAATTGAGTAATTTAGGTATCGTATCCAGAGATAGCCGCATCATCGATTCCCTTGCAAATACACGGCATGTTTTCTTCGACAAAACCGGCACACTCACAAAGCCGGATGTCGCTGAGCTCCGCTTCGAATATATAGCCAACCCGTACTTAAGCGATGAATCAGCCATAACTTTGAGCAAGACTCTGGAAAAGGACATCCCCCACCCCATCTCCCAGGCATTTGATAAACTGGATGGAAATACTGAGTTACCCGAGAACCTAGGGATTCTCTCTAAACGATGGGTTGCCGGATTTGGGGTTGAAGCACAGATCCAGATCGGTGCACGCATCCATTTCATAAAACTGGGAAGTTACGATTGGGCGGTGGAAGCATCCCGAAAAGGGGGGGCAAAATCTTCCCTTGCATTATCTATCGATGACGAACTATGCGGGCAATTTGAAATCACCGAACAATTGAGGCCCGGAATTGCAAAATTGTTTAATGAGTTACGCGAGAAAGGAATCCGTTGCTCAATATTAACGGGAGACTCCAAACCCGCCTGGCAGACTTTGGAGGGTGTTGCGGTGCAGTCGGGCCTCAACCCACTTGAGAAGGCCCAACAAGTTGAAGAATCGGCTGATCTTGGCTATTACCCACTCTACGTTGGAGATGGGATTAACGACCTGAATGCAATGAACCGTAGCGCCAGCTCCATCGCCCTGGCAGATTCAGCCGCATCCGTGACAACTTCGAATGCCACTGCAGTGCTCATAGGCAATCACCTGAGTACTCTGGTAAGGGCGATCCAGTTCGCAAAAAGCATACAAAAAACTTTACGGAGCAATATACTCATAGCCGTCAGCTATAACCTGATTGGTATCACGCTCGCCGTGACGGGCAACCTTCATCCCATAGCGGCCGCGCTGATCATGGTATTATCAAGCCTGCTGGTGACGTTTCGTGCGATCGTAACCACTGAAAAGCTCAACAGCGAAGTTAAGGACGCTCCCCTTGATCTGCAACCCGCATGATATCCACGCTCACAGCACACATATCATCCTGATAACCTTTGCCGCCCGTAAATTCCTCAACATTCTTAAAGAGGTTCTCCAGCACCGTTTCGGATGAATCATACTCCTCCAGCCTTGCAGCATCCAGCATACGATCCTTGCCAAACTGTTTACCATCTTCTGTCTCCACTTCCAGGATGCCATCGGTGAAAAAGATTACCGACTCGCCCGGAGTAATCTGCTTGATACGGGAGGTATATTTAAAATTATCAATGAGCCCAAGAGCAGGCTCGGGATCATCCGAAACCGCTTCCACATACTCTGCAGTGTGCTCATATTTGTTGATCAGAATAGGCTCAGGGTGCCCCGCATTGGCGTATCGAAACTGACCCTTAATCAAATCAAAAACCCCATAAAAAGCAGTTACAAACATAGTGACATCCAATTGCGCAAGCAGGGCATTCAGGCTGCGATTGACCTTTCTTAAAAACACATGCGGGTATGGAGTAATGAGCTTTAATTCACCCACAAGCCCCTTCAAAACAGCAGTTACCAGAGAGGCCCTCACCCCGTGGCCCATCACATCGCAGATGATTACACCTGCCTGACTGTTAGAGATGGGAATCACCTGAAAAAAATCACCTGCCAGGGTCTCAGAGGGCAGATAACGATGGTAAAACTTCAGTGCGCTTTCATTGCTGGACATATCCCAGGTGAATGATGGGTAGTTCTTCGGCAGAAACGCCATCTGTACCTTGCGAGCCATCTCAAGATCCATCTCGATCTGCTCATTCTTGAGTTGAAGCTGCTCAGCCAGTTTGCGAAGTTTCTCTTCCGCCTGTTTCTTTTCGGTGATATCTTTGGAAATACCAAATGAGCCGACTACTTCTCCATCGAGTGAGTAAAGCGGTAATTTACTCGTCGTGGACCATCCGTCCTTACCTCCGTAAATATCCTCCTTCTCGTCCTTATTAAAGACCGGTTCCTTATTTTGGATGATCTTCTGCTCATCCGCAAAACGCTGAATTGCAGACTTGTAAGGAAAGAAATCAAAATCGCTTTTACCTACCAGGCCTTCCGGATCTGAAAAGCCAAAGAAATTGGCGCAGGTTTCATTTACTTTGATGAATTTACTTTCGAGATCTTTGAAATAAATCTTATCCGGAGAATTGGAGAGCAAATTCTTAAGATAAATCGCATCCATCTCAGCAGACTTAGTTTCAAAAGTGGCATGCAGAATTGCTTCAACTTCATCCCGGCTTAATTCTGCAGTTTCCTGCTCTTTACCAAACAACTGCTCCAACACTTGTTGTATTCTTGGATCAACTGATTTTGCCATAGAATTTACAATTAATCCTTACATTATGCAGAAAGGATTGCAACGAAGCAACCTTAACTACGCTTGCTTATACAATTAGAGCCGAAAATGCCAAGAATTGCTCAATTTTTATCAAATAGGCATTGAATTCTTAAAGTCGGGATGCGTCTATATATTCAAAACCCGTTGAAAAACTGTCATTTTGAGCACGCCAACAAAAAGTTATCTAATGTATGCAGCCTTACTCCTGGCGACGGCCGTTTTCCTCGTATTGGGGATGCTCACTCCTTTTTATTTCAGGGGAATTTCACCGCTTTTAGTGAAGTCAGCCGGTAATGACACCCAGACATTGCAGGATTTAGCACAGGAAATGACGCAACTCGGCAGGGTGAGCCCGGTATTTGAGTTTAAGCGGGTATCCGAAGCCATACCATTTGACAGCCGGCTGCTTGAGTTAACCCAGAACAACCCAAGCTACATATATTCAGGTGGGGCAGCCCCCTACATTGAGGAAATTGTCCGACGGCTTAACCTGGACCTCGAACCCAACGATCCTACCAGTGTGGCAGCCTTGCTCGCTCCCGCTGAACACCGCGCCTATATTGTCGATTTCCTCAGCCGTTCCCGAAATTTAAATGTGCAAACCATCATGCATAGTCGAAACATCCGGGGTCTGCTCATGTTTGACACGGTAAATTCACCGGCCGGTGCTCCTTTGGATATAGCTCTTTTGACCACTGCCCTGCTCATTCAGGCGGAGGAGATGCCGCGTAGCCTCGCGTCAGATATCGCATCGATGATTTCGCGCGCCTATCAGGGCAACCCCTCCGACCTTCAATATCTGGAAACCTACCTCATATCGCTGATATCGCTCGTAAACCGCTATCAATGGGTATCCTTAGCGGAACTCTTCCGAACGCTTAACTCCATCGAAACGGTTAATCAGGTAGCCGCCCTACTCCGGCAATATCCGGATTACACCTCATTGCTCTACAGTGCAATTCTCCTCAGCAAGCAGCCTAATTCAGTATTCGTTTTTTTGCAGAATTTCGGAATTAATGGTATTGCCGATATCGAATCGTCCATCCTCAACCACCAGGGCGGGCTCAATCTACTACTGGAAAAGCAAAAACCCATTTATCAGCCCGTCGCCTGGAACCCACAACTGGATGGGCTTAACCAAAGGCTTGAAAACACATTTCTGCCGCAAATGGCGATCGCAGACCCGGTATTAACCGGCATTGTTAAGTTTCTGCTCCTGTTCAGCAGCGGGTTAAGCCTGATCATCCTGATTCGTCTCATTGCGAATCACCGTCAGGGCAGTTATCAAAGCTGGACTTCCTCCTTACTTGCAAACATCGGCAATATTACCATAGGCATTGCATTTGCCGTATGTGCCTGGTTGTTTCTGGAACCTGAATTTTTAAAGCAGCAAAACAGTCAAACCCCACAGTTGACAATTAATTTTGCTGCAGCGAATCCTTTCGATAATCTAAAATCAACTATTATGAATGACGTAGAAATTGATCAAGTGACACTCCTGATTCTAAGTCTTTTCTTTATTGTGCAGGTCGCTATCTATGCATACTGCCGCATCAAGCTTCAGGAAATCCGCAAGCTCGATGCTGAGCCTAATGTAAAGCAGCGCCTGCTGGAAAATGAAGATAACCTCTTTGATAGCGGCCTCTATGTAGGCCTGGGAGGCACCGTCGCATCGGTAATCATGCTGGCAATGCACATCGTTGAAGCAAGCCTGATGGCAGCCTACGCTTCCACATTGTTTGGTATTATTTTTGTGGCGATTCTTAAAATCTTCCATGTTCGCCCCTATAAAAACCAACTCATACTTGCCATGCAGGAGGCCGCGCCTGCAACCAAAACACAGGCCTCCCTTAAACTTAAGTAAATTGGATTATCCCGGATGAATCGTAGTCTGCTACTCATTATTTGTGACTTTCTGCTGTTGAGCCTGCTACCCCTGGCACGCTTTGACGCCCCGGTTGAGGAAGAAACAGCCGAAGTGGAAAGCACACCCGAGGCAACCATCGAGCAAGACATGATCGAAGTCTTGAGACTTTCGCTGGAGTCTGAGCGTGAACAACAGACGGCACTCGCTGAAGAGCTAAAATCCGCAGAAAACACAATTGAACGCAGAGATGAATTACTCGCGAATACCCGGGATGAACTTAGTCAAACGGAAGACCTCCTCTCTGAAGAACGTACCCGAACCGAGAATTTGATCGAAGAAAAGGAGCTAATATCCCAGGAAAGAGGAACCCTGGCTTCCGACTTACTACGACTGCGCGAGGAAAATGCCGTTGAACGCGAGCGGCTAAGACTTGCACAGATGGAGATCGAACAAAAGGAAGCTGAACTTCAGCAAACTCAGGATACCATTGATGAGATTGAGGCCGAAAAGGCTGATATCGAGCGTGAAAAGCAAGAGGTGCTCACCGAGCTTAAAGTCGCAGAAACGCGCAATGTTCTCGTAAGTCAGCAGCTCGAGAACACCAAGCTGGAAGTAGAGTTTGAACGCCAACAAAGACAGGAAGCTGAAAAACAGGCGGAAGAACTCAGCAAAGGCGTAACCGCTTTGGCCGGGACTTCTATCGAGATCAAGGAAGAAATCCAGCTCATGCAGCCGAAGACTCCGAGCGCACTCTTTACTCAATTTAAAAGCAACCGCGTGGAGGTTGTATTTGATACCGCTTACCCCGGCATCTTTCAGGAACGGCAAAAACAAATAAACGCACGCACTATTTTAATCACCGATACCAAAGCCACCTACGCGATCCTGCATGCCCGTAATACTCCCTTCGATCTCAATCAAATCACACCCCTTTACGATGAAGTGAACGTCGAAATCAAAATCGGCAACCTTACCTATAAGCCGGATCGCCTGCAGTTCATGCGGATAGATCCGCGGATCGTGGTCATACCGATCGACACTTCCATACTTCAGCAAAACCAGATTGAAATCTTTCCCGTCGTGCTTGACCCTTTCCGTTTCTCCGAGGCAGTGGTCATCAATGGAGATGAGAATTACTTCGGCGAGTCCAAATTCAATGTACACCCGGATTTCTCGCGCGCGTTGCAAATGGACCAGAAAATACTGAGCCAACTATTCGGCGAATTTTCGCCGGCTACGGGTGATCTCGTTCTCGCGAAAACCGGAGAATTCATGGGAATCATGGTCAATCGTGAATACGCGGGTCTCGTAGATCATGTAAGTGTTACTGACACTATCTGGCTCGGGGAAGCGTTTGACGCTGAGCGGACGAATACCATCGTTACCAAGCTGAGCAATCAAGTCTTCCGCAGGCTCTAATTGCTTTTGGGAGTATCAAACATGGCTTCCCAGGCTTGCTCCTGGCCCACCATGAACGCATTAACCTCATCTATTGCCTGCTGGGTGGGTTTTCGGCGGGGGTTCTTAGCAACTTTCCGGCACTTCCTGTAAGTAATGTCCCGTTCCAGATTGGAGTCGCCATCCACACGTTCGACATAGTCCCTGCACCATTGCAGTGCCCCCTCTGCGAGCAGTAAATCCCGCCACTTACCAAAAAGGATGCGGGTGTTCTGCTCGTGATGATCATTTCTGCCCGGTGATGCACTCACATGGTGATAAATCACGCTCCTATTCGCAACATACATGCGAAAACCAAGTTGCTTCACCTTGAAATTAAGGTCCATATCTTCTCCGCCATTGAGAAACTCCGTGCCAAAACCTCCGACTTTATTGAATAGACTTGCCGCTATCAGGAAACAGGCTCCCGTCACTGCAAATTGCTCAGAGTACTTACTCTTGGGGTACTCGACACTGGGGTCCACCTGAAGGTGTGCGGGTTTGCCTTCTGCACTTATAAATACTCCCGCATGATCAATCATCTTATCGCTGATCCGCTTCTGCACATTGCCGATCATTCCCACCTTAGCACATTTCTTTATACCGGCCAACATCGGCTCCAGCCAGCCTTCAGTAAGTTCGGTATCATTGTTTAAGAATAGCAGCAGATCCCCATTGGCTAATCGGGCGCCATGATTGTTACTGCGTGCATAACCCTGGTTTTCAGGGTTCAGCAGCACATTGCAATGCGCGTATTGTTTAGCAAACTCAGAAAGGTAATTGCGGCTGTCATCCGTGCTACCGTCATCGATTAATACAATCTCATGGTCTAAATCCTGGGGAATCGTCGGCAAGAGCGTGTCCAAACAACGCCGCGTCAAGTCCACGCAATTGTAAACAGATATAATGATCGACAGGCGCATAACAGCTAAAAGCGGTCATTAGGACTTATGCAGGGAGGATTGAAAAGTATAAAAATGGGTATACCGTAACTAAAACTGCCATTTTAGAGACATAAAAACGAAACGTCCGGTTTCATTTACAATACCGTAATTAGTGAAAGGATTCCGGATATTGGCATTTTGGCGCGTATAAACCTGGTCCCCAATATTCTCAACACCCACCGTCCAAAGAGTATTGGTCGTTAGATTGTAACCCATCATTAAATTCAAAATCGTATAGCTATCGAGCCTGACTTCCGAGATGGACTCATCCACATCCAACTGAGCATCCGCCATACGTACTTCGAATTTTCCGAAGATTTGGTCATTATCAAAACTAAGTGCCACGTGGCCTTGCAAAGGAGGCATCTCGGCAAGATCCTCATCGCCGGAAAACGTATTCAGCCTGCGCTTTTTGCCCTTAAGCATTTCCACACCGCCTTCAAGTCGAAGATTTTTGGTGAAATCCAGCGCTACCTCCAGGTCTCCGCCAAAAACCAGAGCATCAATATTATTGTAGCTGATTGCAGTGCCTATAAATTGCTCACCGCCGATTTGGTTCGGATTCAAATTTTCAATGTATATTAAATCCTGAATAAATGAATAGAAGCCCTTCATACTGAAGCTGAGCTTACGGGTCCTCGCAGTGTACCCAATATCCATAGAAGTATTGCGCACCTCATCCAAATCGGGATTACCCAACCATAGTAACAAGTTTCCGGGTGCCTGCTCATGCTGATACTGCAAAAACAGCTCATGCGGATCAGGTGCTCTCACTGAATAGCCAAGCTGGACATACGCATTGCTGTTATCATTGATCTCGTAGAGCAATTTCATCGAGCTGCGCAGGGATGAATTATCTGCGCGTTTGGGGGCAAAGTTGCGATAGCGGCGTAAAATGATCTGACTTCCGTTTGCGGTAGTTTCCTGTTGATCAATCTGCAACGTTCCCGAGATCTGAAAGTTACCCACATAACGTTGACCTTCAATAAATCCACCCATCAACGTCTGGCTGATATCGGGTAACATCTGAGAAATCACCCCAAGCGTATTGGTGACCGCATCCCACTCCTGATTATTCCAGCGCAGACCAAATCCTATCTGACCATCCACATATTCTTTGGTTCCGCTCATTTCAAAACCTTGCGCACTACTGCGGGATCTCGCCTCGGTGAAAAAATCATCTGCTTCAGGGTTTTCGATAAAACGAAATTTACTCACCCTAAGCCGGTCATTGAATAGCTGCTGAGCGTTACTCGCATATGCACGTATTGTCATGTTTTGAAGAGATGCCGAAGGCCGGCGCGCCATATACGCCATGGAAACGGTGGAGCCCCGGTCGTAGAGAGCATCCATCCTCAACTGCGGAAAATACACATCACTCGCATCGGTATATTTGCCCGATATTTGAAATTGCTGATCCCGGGAAATGAAGTAGCGCCCCTGCATTTGATATTCACGTATGGAGTATATACTGCGGCTGTCAGCATCATCACTGTAGCGGAATTTAGGATTCGCCAGATCCAGGCTATCGGTAAGGCGCACACCCTTTCCGTCGGTAAAGTTACCAAACTCACGCAGAGCGGTTTTCACGTCCATCTGCATGGCACCCATATTTACCTCAGATTCCAGCGAAGCTGTCATAGAATCAAATTGGCCAAATGAGGCCTCAACAACGGTCTTCGTATCATCAAATGGTAAATCCAATCGGTAATAATCCAGAAAACCCTGACCCTGCTCTACAAATTCACTGTCTTCGAGCCTGAAAGTAAAGTCACGTCCCTGACTATATGAAAGGGGTCCACCGAAAGGCATTAAGCGCGGGGAGAAATTCGTAAGACCGGGACTATCAAATCCCAGGCCCAGATCCAGGCGGTTATTAAACACCCCTGCTGAATAATCCACGGCAACATTGCGCTGTTCACCCCAGGATCGGATTTCAGGCATGAGGTTTCGGAGCTCCTGAAAAGTGAGATCACGCGTGCCATTCTGTACACCATCACTTCCCAGCCGGGAATCTCCCCAATACAACGAGTCCTGGGAAGTCCAATAACTTTCCAATTCCACCCATTCGGCTGCCTGGGTAAGCCAACAACTACTTAACCCAAACCAAACTGCTAATAACTTTTTCAACTTTGGTGAGTCTACAACTCAGTGGTATGCAATAAGTATACCACGACATGACAATAATTAAAATGATAAAAGATCAGGCATTTGCTCGGCGTTCAAACAAGCCCTGCAATGCCTTAACATAGGACTCGTTCGTCCTCAAATGCAAATAATCAAGCCCGCTTTTCTTAAATGCAATATCGCGGCGTTTCTTAAATTCCCGGTTCACATGCGCATAGCGCTCACGTAAGCGGCGGGATTGGGTATTCACTTCCACGATATCCCCGGTCTCCGCATCTTCGAGCTCGATGATGCCTACGGAAGGCAACTCCTCTTCCCGGGGGTCCGATATAATGCCACAGATTAAGTCGTGCTTTTGCTCGGCAAGGCGGAGTGTCTTAAAGAGGGGCTGGCGGCTGTCCGTTTGCGGGTAGGCATCTGAAAACTGCAAAAAGTCTGACAACAGAAAAATGACCGAGCGCTTTTTCATCATTTTTAAAACATAGCCTAGCGCTCCGATGATATCGGTCGACTTTCCCTCCGATTCAAATACCAGTAGCTCCCGAATGATGCGCAAAACATGCTTACGCCCCTTCGCGGGGATGATCAGCTTTTCAATACGGTCCGTAAACAACACCAGTCCTACCTTGTCATTACTTAACGAAGCGGAAAACGCCAGAACACTCGCCAGCTCGATAGCCAGGTCGCGCTTGCTCTGGCTGCTACTGCCAAAAAAACCCGATGCGCTCAAATCAAGCATGAGGATAATTGAGAGCTCTCGCTCCTCGCGAAACTGCTTCACGTAGGGCCAGTCTGAACGTGCGGTGACATTCCAATCGATGGAGCGAACGTCATCCCCATAGGCGTATTCGCGCACTTCCTCAAAATCAATACCTCTGCCCTTGAATGCACTCTGATAAGAGCCCGTTAATGCCTGATTGACAATCTTACGCGTCTGGATTTCGAGCATCCGCACCCGTTTCAGCATTTCCTGCGTTTTCGCATCCATAATTTATACCTACCAGCTATTTGACAGGGGGCAATCCCTGATCGTTCAGCACTTAGTAGCGCGAATCCTGCAGGAGCGACTGGATTTGATTCAGCAGCGGCTGGTTGCTCAGATTTTCGACTTCCTGAGTGCTGGGATCTATATTGAGCATATTGATCAGGATCGATGCACTGTCAGCAAGGTCAGGCAGGCGGGTGTTCGGTGGGTTCGGGATGCCCAGGATGGCCGAGATCGTACCACCTCCAAATGGCAGCGCATCCGTATCGCGAATAAACTCGATTACAAAATTATTGGTGCCGAGCGCTTTCATCTGTTGCACTCCGCGGCTGGTTTGATCTCCCTGAGGATCCGATCCATACTTATTATTAAATAGCAGGCGGAAGAATTCCTCATAGTCCGCATCACTCGAAAAAGCATCGGGAATACGTTTGCCAGCGAAATAGGTATTCTGGAATACCGGGAGTAACACCGTTACCAAATTCCCCAGCCCGAGGGTATTCATCGTATTCAGATCCTGAAACTGCACGCTCGGGTTTGGCCAATCCCCACTTAACAGGAAGCGCGCCATGAGCCCTTCACGCGTATTCAGATAACTGGCTTGCTGGGTGAGTTCGAAAATATACTGAGCCTGGGAGACCTGCCCTGAGTCCAGTCGGCTCACCTGTTGGTCCAAATCTGACTGACTGAGTGTGACCCCGAAGAAATCCTGCTGAGTGCGGATCACAAAATCCCGATTGCTGCTGCGCGGGGAAACCACGAGACCCACGGGATCAGAGATCACCCAATTATCGGTGGTTAGCCCGTTGGGGTCGATCTGGATCGCACGTCCGTAGACCAGGAATGTTCCGGCCTCATCGACCAAAAAGTCGGATGTAAATAACAAATCATTGCCATCATCTGCAGCGTCATCCGCATCCAGGAAGACTCCATTCACATAAAAATTCACCTGATCGATACCAATCAACCCTCCATCGGCAAGAGCGCTGATGTTCACACTGCTCCCCTGGTCGATAAAGCTGTTGTTTGCATTCAATGGTTGAATCTGGATGATCGGTAAAGAGGCCTCCAGTGCATTCACGCTGAGCTGCAAAGGTGAAGACTGCCCGATTTTGCCATCATTATCCACCGCTTCGGCGAAGATATAGTAGGTACCGGGTGTGGTCGGCTCGAAAAACAGCGAATAGGTATCGCGGAATTTTGTCGAGGTGGTGCCGATCTGCTGTCCATTGATGTAGAACCGCACTTGCTGGATGGTGCCATCCCCATCCGTCGCCAATGCATTGAGAAACATGCTTGAGCCCACGGATACATCGTTCACCGTATCGCCCCCACCCACGGGCAAGGGGTGGCTCATCACCACTTTCGGAGTCGTATTATCATTGTTCGCTGCCTTTACATTTACGACATTCGATTGCGAAACATTGCCGCTGGCATCTTGTGCCTGGGCATAGATCGAATAATCTCCCGGGAAGGGGAAAACGTAAGAGAATGTATTCAGCTCGGGGCTGAAACTGCCGCCCGTTTGTCGCAAGGCGGTTTGGATCAGCGTGTTGTTTACAAAAATCTGCACTTGCTCGATCAGGCTGTTCGGATCGTTTGCGGTGACAAGTATCGGTAGATTCGTGCCCGGCAAAAACTGACCTCCGCTCAAGGGAGCTACCACCGAAACCGAGGGGGCTGCTCCTGCTCCTACGGTAATGGATATCACGTTTGTGCGCGCCCGGTTACCATTGGTAAAGGTACCAATCGCATAGATATCGAAGAAGCCCATACTCGGGAACGTAAAATCAAAAACAAACGGAAATGAAGAGCGGGTCTCCGTCGCAACGGATTCTCCATTCACGATGAGCTCGACTTCCTCAATGAGTGCACCACTGTCGGCTGCCTGCACGGTAAATTGGCGGGTAGTTCCGATCGTTACGCCCGCTCCCAGGGGTGCTGAGATTGACATCTGCGGGTCGCTGCCAACCGCCACAAAGGTAACGTCTGCCGCGTTTAAAGTCTCCACAAAGGTACCATTATTCAGGCTGGCCCGTGCCGTTATGGGATACGTGCCCACATAACCTTCATAGCTAAACTCAAAAAACCCCTCGGTGCTGGACTCGGTAATTGGCGTGTCATTGACCTTGAACCCATCTACGAAATAGTCGAGTGAGACCTGTGTGCGCAGGGCAGCCGGTTGAACGACTGCGGAGAGCTCGACCGGGTTGATCACTGAAACACTCGACCCGTCCAGCGGGGTGCGCATCACCACACTTGTCAATGTCTGTAGCACGGGAGTCTCCGAACCGAAGAAGGACACTGTTGAGCTACGCGTGCTGTTGCCCGCACTGTCAAAAGCCCGAGCAGAAATCTTATACTCGCCAACACCACCGATCGTAAAAGTCGTCGAATAGGGAGCCGTGGTATCTTCCGCCAGGACGGTAAAGATCGGGTTGCCCGTCAGCCCACTGGTCGCATCTCCCAGAAGGAATTCAACCTTGGAGATAGAGCCGTCGGGATCACTCGCCTGCGCAGTAATGGTAATTTGCTCACCGGGCAGGAAACTTGCCCCATCCGCAGGGAAGGTGATGTTAACTCCTGAAGGCACTGAACCCACAGAGGGCACGTTGTATGAGAATGTGCCAATAACACCCGACGGGCTGCGCACATTGAAATTAAATGTTCCCGTATAGGGAGGTGTAAAGCTGGCTGTCATTGATTGTGTGCCAGCTGCAGCAGTCGGAAATGTCAAACTGGATGTATTTAAGATTTCTTCATTAAAGACCGTGCTATCACTGTTAGACCACGTAATTGCAAATACTCCGTCATCACTACCATCAATAACCGTTGAAGCGATCACTACGGTTATCGATATTGCCTGGCCTACCTGGTTTTCAAAGAGAGTGCCATTACCAGGTGTCACTGATTGTACTGACGTTACTGAATGGAGTGAATGGGATAATCCCAATGCCCCCATGAGCAGGAGGAGGAAAAGGCGAAATCTGTATGTAAGCGAGGTCATGGTCATCAAAGCGTTTAGTATTGGCTAATTCCTAATATCCGGTCGATCTGTTCATTCTTTTCATTGAGTTGTGCACGGTAATCATAGAATTGATCGGCATAATCTTCGATATGGTTTAGGTAATGATGCAAAAAAGGCACCATATCGTGGTCGAGAAAGATGCGCTGCCCGATACTCAGCCACACACGGTCCAGCTCAAAGTCCCAGTTAAATTCTGCTTCCAGTTCCTTTTGCGAGGGGTAAAAGTAAACACTGCCGATAGGCCGCCCATCGCTGAATGCCTCCCAGGAGGCCCCCATCCAGTCTTCGGTTTCCTCTTCGATGCGCTCCCGGCTTTCCAGGAACGTCTCATGCACGCGTTTAAACTCATCGAGCACACGGCTAATGCGAAAAATCTGATTGCGGTCGGTGATCACTATTTTCAGGCCCGTACTCCCCAGGCCCATACCGGTAATAATGCCTACGAGGCGTTGACGGTACCCCCGGCTCTCAACATTGTAATAGCTCTCCTCGAACAGGGTGAGCTCCATTGCGCGTACGCGGTCGCTCTCACTATCCGGATAGCTGACCACCAGGCGCTCGCCATGCTGCGTGCTTTGAAAGTATTTAAACTCCTCCGCAAAGGGATCATCCTGAGCAACCAATACCCCGCACACGAGGCTCAAGAGGCCGAGCCGCTTCATCAAGTATCTGACGATTGCAAACTTCCTTTCCATCCTCAAAGCCATCCTTATTGTTAAAATATGGGGATTACGTTGCTGGTGTTGCGGCGCTCCCTCAGCTCATCCATGCCAGAACGTTCCGGCAGCTCGGCAACATCCGAGGGTGTTTGGTCGTCGAGAGTTTCTTCTTCGAATTCGCTGAAATCACTTTCTGCGACCTCAGAGTTCTTGCGCTCAATCGCACGGAAGGCATCCATCTGCTTCTGCAGGCGTTCGCGGCGTTTGGCGTCTTCAATACCGGTGCGATAGTTATAGATGGCCTCATTCAGCGCCTTTTCTTCGTCAGTCAGCGGGAAGTTGCTGCCCATCACATCCCGATCCGTAAGGCCGAGGGTATTCATGCGCTCACGCCCGATAATATCGATGTAGTTGGTCTCGTTCGGGTTAAGAATGCTCGCTGTAATGAAAATGATCTGATTGGTGGAATCGGTCGTTAAATTCTTGTGCGAGAAGAGCCTACCTACTCCGGGGATAGATCCCAGCAGGGGCACCTTGTTTTCCACTTCGCGGCTCAGCTCATCTATCAATCCGCCAATTGCAAGGGTTTCGCGGTCCTTCACCATCACATGGGTAAGCGCAGTGCGCTGGCGCACCACCGGGATTTCCGTATCGATGAAAAATTGCTCGGATACGATCTCATTCACCTGCGGAACTACCTTGAGCGAGATAAAGTCGCCGCCACTGATGGTCGGTGTGACTTTCAGCTCTATGCCCGGCAGGGGATCCAACTTTTCAACCTCACCCGGTACGACGCGCCCGTCTTCAGAGACGGTTCCCGGTTTCTGTAAATAGTAATGGTCCGTAAGGCGAATTTCCGCTTCCTGCCCATTCAGTGAAATGACTGTCGGGTTCGATACGATCTTGGAATCCGTAACGGTATTCAATGCACTGAGAACGATTCTAAACGCATCCGCACTGAAAATGGCCGTATCGGTCCGGCTGGTAGCCGTACTGTCCACCAGAGTTCTTACCTGATCCAGCGCCGTGCTCACCAAGGTGTTCGTCTCGGTAACCGCAGGCGTTCCCGAGCGGGTACTGCTCGATGAAAAATTATTGGTATCACTATCATTGGAACCATCATCCCGGGAATTCGTACGGCTATATTCACGTGTGCCTCCATCAAATCCGAGACCGAAATTTGCAAGCCCCTGCCAGTTCACACCAATGTTCTTAACGCCCTCATCCGAAATTTCCACAAAGCGCGATTCGATCATCACCTGCGGCGTGGGTCGGTCCAAGGTATCGATGAGGGCCTTAATGTCTGCCATATTGGCCGGGTTGCCTTTGATGATAAGCACATTACTGCGCGTATCGACGACTACACTCTCAACTCCACTCTGCTCTGCAATAAGCTCTGAAATGGAATCGGCCTCCGAATACTTGATTTGAAATACGCGGGAAATTGGGGGTACGCTGTTAATTTCTTCGAGCGTTTTAATGATGACGATGCCATCCGCATCGATATAGCCGTAGCCGTATTGATTGAGCGCCACAGCAAAGATCTGCTCCCAGGTGACATTGCGCAGGCGCAAATCCAGCGGGTTATCCAGCTCCGGATCAGGCGCGATCACCACATTCAGGTCCAGAGTGCGAGCGATGACCGAAATAATATCCGCCACTGCTGCATTGCGAAAATCCACACGTAATGTTCCATCCGCCAATACCTGGATGCGCGGATCTTCGAGGTCATCGGTCTGCTCAAGCCCGGCGCGGATACGGATAATGCCTCCGACTTCCACCCAGGAATATCCGATCTCCTCCAGCACAATATCGAAGACCTGCTGCCAGGTAACATCACGTAAGTTAAGAGAGGTGCGCCCCTCCAGATCATCCGGTATAACCAGATTCAATTCAAAAAGCTCGGCGATATTGGTCAGGATCACACTGATTTCCTGATCATCCACATTCAGGCTAATGGTCTCCGGCTCATCGTTGGTTGCCGATCCATTGCCCCCGTTTTGACTGCGGGCATTGCGCTGCTCTTCAGCAAATTCAACAATCTCATTCAACTCTTCCACGCGCTCGTTATTTTCAGAGACAACTTCACGTGTGCGGTCAATAGTCTGGAGTTGGGCGGATAATGGCAAACCACTGAACAGGAACATAAACAGCAGTGAGGCAATCAGCACCGATTGGGGGCGCTGACTTTTTCGGTGGGGATCAAATTTGGCGTTGGAAAATGTCATCAAAAAAGCAAGTTTGGCGGAACTTAAGCGTTATTTTGGATCATCAAAGATATTTTGTAAAATTAGAAGAAAAAAAGCGGTCTCTCAATACTTATTCACATAGTGCGTGGATTTATTCACATTTTTACGATATTTTAGCGAGTACTCTGTTAAAAAAATTAACGGATCGTCTTATAATAATCGCATTTTTTTCGCCCGAGTTTAAAAAAAGTTTACACAGACTTATAAGTAAAGCTTGTGATAAAGTGCGATTCGGCGATTTCAGGCCTGTTCGGCTGCACCAAATTCCTGTGCCGCATCCCGCAAATACCAGCTGTAGAAGCAGTAAGCGATTGTGCCAAGGGATACGGCCATATTACTTACCTTCATAATAATGCCTCCGAGGATCTGATCATTCAACGGATCCAGCCCTTCAATGATGCGGGGAGCCCAAACGTAAGTATCGTAGAGAGCATTACCCGAAAAACACAGAAACGCGAATACCGGGAGCTGCCCAACCATAAGTAAAAAGGTGTAGAGAATACGCACCCCAAAGCCTGATTTGGGCAAAACTTTATGAGACGATCCTATAACGGGCCACCACATGCAAAATCCCAGCCCAAACATCGTCGCATGTTCAAGGATGTGCATCGGCTTATCCCGCAATGCGAGTTCATAGAGCAAGGGAATATGCCAGAGTGTGTAGACTACACTAAAGGTAAGACCTGCAAAAATCGGGTTAAAGAATACTCTCAGTGCCTTCGCCAAGAACGATTGTGATGGGATTTGGTCTACTAATTGCGGTGGCAGGCCTACTATCAGCAATGGCGGCACTATATAGATCAGCAGCATGTGCTGTATCATGTGCACGAAGAAAAGGTAGTCTTCGCCCAGTTGATCAATGGGTGAGCCCACAGCGATGTAAAAGAATGCCCACCCTGCGTAAAAAGACACTGCTCGCCATAACAGGATGTTCGAATCCCCTCGATACCAGCGATCCCGATAGGGGCCGATGATCATCGCGTAAAGCCAACAGGGTACTAGCAGACCGATCAGTAAAAACGGTTCGGTATGCCAGTGAAATTGCACTTTATCGTCCTCAGCTTATTCAGTTTCCGCCACTTCCTCAGGCGGCACTACGTCCGGCATTGCCTCAAAATCAACTGCTTTGGGGCTAAGCAATACCACCAGCGCTATCACGGTACCCGTCGCTAAGGTAAGCCCCGACATAAACAAGAGCGTATAAATCGTCTTGTCGTAGATCAAATGCATGAAAATGAAGATCACCGCAAAGAACTTAGCCACCGAAAGCACGACGAGCGTCCAAAACAGAAAACCCGTAATAAACGGCAGGAAGATCAACACCAGCTCCACAAAGGTGATAAACGACAGGAGGATAGCCAGGTTGTAGAATGTATGATAACGCTTTTGCTCAACAGCGATATGGTCCGAATGGTCTGACATAAAAAAACGAAGTTAAATTACAGATATTCTACGAGATAAACAGCTGTGAAGATAATAATCCAGACAATATCTACAAAGTGCCAGTAGAGCCCCGCTATTTCGACATCCATCGCGTTTGAAGTATTCAAACGACCCCGGTAGGATGCGATGTGCTGCGAAATCAATATAAGCACTCCGATTGCCACGTGGCAACCGTGTGTGCCCGTTAGCAGGTAAAAGGTGGAGCCCATCGTGCCGGACCAGATGGTAAAGTCATAAGCATGCACAAAGTGCTGGAACTCGTAAACCTGACCGCCCAGAAAGACCAGACCGCCCAGGATCACCGCAAGATTCCACGTGCGGTAGCTCTTCAACTGCCCTTTGTGGATCGCGGAAACCGCCAGTGCCATAAAGAACGAACTGAGCAGCAGGATAAAGCTACTGAAAGTCGTCAGCTCGATATCAAATATCTTCGTTGGGGGCATCTCGACGACCGGATACAGTTTCCGGTAAATGAGGTGGGTCGAAATCAACGTCCCGAAAAACATACAGTCCGAGCCAAGGAAAAGCCACATCAGCAACTTCTTGTTATCAATGCCCGTTGCCGTATTGAGGCTATGGCTTCCATGGTCGTCTACATTTGCAGCAGTATCACTCATAACTTAAAAGATTTAGGAATTATCGTCTGAGGTTTCTTCGTCGGGATGAATGTGGTAGCCACCCGGTCCTTCAAATACCCAGAGGTATGAACCCAGGGCCACAATCACAATTCCTGCTATGCCGATGTATCCCATAAATGGAACTCCCCCCGAATGCAGGGACAATGCAGTACCCATCACCGCCATACCAATGCCTATCAGGAGCGGGAACCACGATTGGCTGGGCATGTGAATACCTTTACCTTCATCCTCCCATCCCATTTTTTGTTCTGGGGTGCCGTGCTTATGGTACCAGTAGGCATCCCGGCTTCTGATTACCGGAGTCGCATGAAAGTTATAAACCTTGGGGGGCGAGTCAGTCGTCCACTCAAGCGTGCGTGCATCCCAGGGATCCTTACCTGCGGTCTTCTTTTTGCGCAACAAGATGATCATGTCGATGAACACCATTAACAAGCCGAACGCCAGGATAAACGCACCGATGGTCACCCACAAGTTAAGCGTACCAAAGCCAGTCTCCTCAAGGTAAGTATGCGTGCGGCGCGGCATACCGAGCAGGCCGAGCCAGTGCATGGGTCCAAAGGTTAAATTCAACCCTACTACTACAAACCCCACAGCCCAGTAACCGAGCTTTCCTTCCCACATTTTACCTGTGATTTTGGGTAACCAGTAATAAAGGCCCCCGAAGAGCGCCATGACGATACCTCCGATGATCACATAGTGGAAGTGAGCAACTACAAAGTAAGTGTCCTGTTGTTGAGCGTCTGCAGGTGCAGCTGAGTGCATGATCCCGCTGAAACCGCCCATCATAAACATCCAGATAAAACCTACCGCGTAAATCATGGGCACTGTGAATTTAATGCGACCGCCCCATATCGTGCCCACCCAGTTAAAGATCTTAACACCGGTCGGCACCGCGATGGCCATCGTTAGCAGCGAAAACGCCGCCGTTGCGATATTTCCGAGGCCTGTGGTAAACATGTGGTGACTCCATACCGCAAATCCCAGGAAACCGATCACTGCCCCGGAAAAGACAATAATCGGATAACCAAACAATGGCTTACGAGAGAATGCCGGCAGGATTTCGGAAATAATTCCCATCGCAGGGAGAATCAAAATGTATACCTCCGGGTGCCCAAAGACCCAGAATAAGTGCTGCCAGAGTATCGGTTGGCCACCCTGCTCCACACGGAAGAAATTCGTTTCAAAAAGACGGTCAAACATCAGCTCCAGCAGGGCAATAGTCAGCGCCGGGAATGCAAAGATGATCAGGAAAGACGTCACCAATGCCATCCAGGTAAACACCGGCAGACGCATCATGGTGAGGCCCGGCGCACGCATATTGAGGATGGTCACAATAAAGTTCAGCGATGCCGCAATGGATGCGATACCCAGTATCTGCAGGCCAAAGACCCAGAAGTCAGACCCAATACCACTAAATTCTGTTGTAGTAATCGGCGCATACCCAAACCAGCCGACCGAGGGGACAATGTCCTTGCCGCCAATGGGATCAAACCAGCCAAACAGGTAAAACAACTGGAACAGCCAACTGATATTAAGCACCAATGCACCGGCCATAAACACCCAGAGGCTGAACGCATTCAACCGGGGAAAGGCAACGTCCCGCGCACCTATCTGCAAGGGCACCATAAAGTTGAAAAACGCAGCAATCAAAGGCATGGCACCCAGGAAGATCATCGTGGTACCGTGCATGGTAAAGAGCTGATTATAAGCCTGCGCAGAAATGAAGTTGAGCTCCGGTTGGGCAAGCTGGATACGGATCAGCATTACCTCAATGCCACCTACAATAAAGAAGAAGAGACCTGCCAGCCCATACATGATGCCGATCTTTTTGTGATCGACCGTCGTCAGCCAATCTACCCAGCCGCGTGAGTGATCCGGGCGCATCAGGCCTAATAGACTTTTCTCTGGTTTCAAAGCGTGTGAATCGTCAGACATACGTATAATCTCCGGGTAGTTATTTTAAATTTTGCAGGAAGATCGCGATCTTGCGGGCTTCTTCCTCAGTGATTTCATTCGGTGTGCCTTTTAATGTATTCAGGCCATTTTGCACCCCAACACTGCCGATATACATGCGGTTACCCGGCTTGATGTTCTCAGACTCGTAGATCCACCGAGTCAGGTTCTCCAGCTGGATCTCGGGATCAATCTCGGCATCCCCGCTTTCGTCATTGGTCTCCTTGCGGTTATCGAGCCAACCGGCCGCGAGGGTCTTACGGCTTGCCACATGGGTAAGATCCGGTCCGCCGATTCCAGCGATGCCCGCACCCTGGATCGCGTGGCATACTACACAGGTTTTCGAGTAAAACAGGCTCGCACCTTCCAAAACATCATCCCCTTTTACACTATCGGGGTTTGCATTGACACTGCTGATCCAAGCGCCCCAGTCGTCACCACCATCAGGTGCCTTGGGAGGGGTTTTCTGGTGTTCTACCCATTTGTGAAAATCTTCATTGCTCAGTGCATCCGCACGAAAAAGCATGTAAGCATGGCTCTCTCCGCAATACTCCGCACACTGTCCGTAATAGTGCCCCTCTTCGTCTGCCTGAATCCACATGCTGTTGGCGCGGCCGGGTATGGTGTCCACCTTACCCGCAATCTTCGGTAACCAGAATGAGTGTAATACATCACGGGAACGCAGCTCGACGTGCACCACCTTACCAACAGGGATGATCAGTTCATTTGCGGTCGTAATGCCCAATTGCGGATATTGAAATTCCCACCACCATTGCAGCCCGTATACTACCACTTCCAGCACTTCGGTTTCCGCACCTTCAGAGAGTTCGCCCTGATACCATGCACCGAGCTTACTGGCTTCATCGTCGGGCGTATCATGGGTATACCAGATCGCATCGAGTGTAGGAATGGCGATTACGACCAACAGTAATATAGACGCAACAATAAGCCCGATTTCCACCAGGGGATTCCCATGGGACTGCTTCGGCTTAAAATCGGGATCATCCGATTTCCGTTCGCGATACTTCCAAACGGCGTAGGCGAGGGCTCCCCCTACAAAGATAAAAATAAACGTGCACACCCACACAGTGAGGTTGAAGAGCTCCAACTGCCTGAGCGCTACCGGGCCCTTCGGATCAAAAGTCGACTGGCGACTTTGATAATCACAACCGGCTAGCAGCAATATTCCGATAAGTCCCAAGAACTTACCCATTCCTTTTAAGATACGGTTCATACACTAATAGAGAGCAACTAGATAGGTAGCCCCCACAAACCCCATCCAAAAAAATGAATCAGCAGGTAACTACTACAGCAACAGTGTGCCTATGCAAAAGGAATGAATTCAAAATTTCAACCTACTATTTTCAATTATATGACTTATAAGTAACTTTTTTAGTGCTTAGGAGAGGATTTTTTCAAGTTGTGGCCTTAAATCCCCTGATAATCGGGGTCCATGGATTTTCACAACCTCCGACGCCAGGTAATTTCCCCAACGCGCTGCCTGTTGGGAAGAATAACCATGCGTTAAGCCAAATAAAGCCCCCCCGGCAAAGGCATCCCCCGCACCAACCGTATCCAGTGCATCCACCTTAAATCCCTCAACACGCTCGATCTTACCCTCCTCGATAACAAGGCAACCGGCGCTCCCATCGGTTATAAAAACAAGTTCCACGCTTTCACCGATGCTTAAGCCGGCGGCATCCAGATCGGTCTCACCACTAAACGCCCGTGCTTCGTCCGCATTGCAAAAAACAATGTCACAATAATCACTCACAAGTGCCTTAAATTCATCAGCCAGACCCTCTACCACGAAAGAATCGGAAAAGGTAAAGCTGACCTTGGTGCCCACTTGCTTCGCAATCTCCAGTGCACGAACGCATGCCTCCTTGGTTCCGGGCCCCATCCAGAGATAACCTTCTACGTAGACAACCTTGCTCTCACGGATAGCAGTCTCCTCAATATCTGTCTTACTTAAATCAATCGAAGCCCCGAGGTGTGTGCACATGGTGCGCTCCGCATCTGAGGTCGTCAAAATCACAGAGGTCGCAGTCGGACTGTGGCTGTCTACCGCCGGGGGGATATCAAATACGATGCCCGTCTCCCGCATATCCTCCACATAAAAGTCGCCGTGAATATCATCGGCCACTTTGCCGACAAAAATACCCGTACCGCCGCTTTGGGCGATCCCCACCATGGAGTTTGCACCCGAGCCGCCCGATTTCATCTTAAGCTCAATATCCTCAAGGCCATCCAGAATAAGTCTTTGGCGATCTGCATCCACCAGGTTCATACTGCCCTTGCTTAGATCCAGCTTCTGTATAAAGGCATCGTCCGTAAATGCGAGGATATCCACTATTGCGTTTCCGACGCCGTAAACGTCGTATTTCCGGTCTTTCTCAAACTCCATAAATCCGCAACGCTTCAAATTCCTGCTTAATTTTCAACCTTAAAAACCTTATCTTGCTTCAAATAATATACATAATATGAATACCTGTAATTAAATTTTGTATATCATAACCAGTATTATATCTACAAAAACATAACTCAAAGGTTCTTTTATATATGAATATCAATACTTTACAAAATTTATACTCATAACTGGTAAGCTCAATGCAATGTAGAGATTCGTATAACCAAAAAAACATTATGAAGTTATTTAAACGAATCAAAGTCAGTTTAAGCTCCAGTATCGAGGGGCTCTTAAACAGTGTCGAAAACCATGAGGCTGCCACAGAAGCAGTCATTAAAGAGTCGCAGGAGCACCTCGCAAAAGTGCGCGTTAGGCTGCAACGCCTGCAAAAACAACAGGAGTCTCTTGAAACCCGCATTGAGGAGGCCTGTAAAAAGCAGGAGGTCTGGCAGGAGCGGGCAGCTGCAAATGCTGCGAATGACAAGGAAAAGGCCCTGGGGTGCCTTCGCCGCAAAAAAGCCAACGAAGAACAAGTCAAGAAGCTCGAGGCAGAACTCAAGAACCTGAAGCAGGTCATTGATAAGGTCGAGGCAACTTCCAATACACTCAGCAACAAGGTTTCTGAGATGAAGCATAAGAAAGATGTGCTTGCTGCCCGGGATTACCAGGCAAAGGCAATCTCAGAAACCCAAGGAATATGCGATGAGGGCTCCGACCTGACAGGCGTTTTTGATCGTTGGGAAGAAAAGGTGCTCACCAACGAGATTTGCAACGAGGACGAGGTGGAAGACATTGACCACCTTGACCGCGAATTCGAAAAGGCAGATTCCGATGCTGAGCTAAGCGCTGAGCTGGATGCTTTAATCCAATCCCAAAACAAGGAGAACGCATAATGAACACATCACTGGAGGCCGGAAATCCCAATACGAGTGAAACTTCAACTGCTCAGCGAAATGCTATGAACATAATGCGCCTGTTGAGGATCAGCGGAGTCGTCATCCTTCTCGTTGCCGCATACCAATTTATTATGCGTGACGTGGTGGGCGACAACATTCTGGGAAGTTATTACACATTCCTCGGATTTACAATAGCACTGGCGGCTGGAGGCTGGTTCTGCGCGAAGCGTTGGAAAGACAGTGCCGGTGGGCGCACCTTGCTGGGGTTGACCGCAATCATTTTGCCCGTTCATTTGGCTCAACATGCAGCATTTATCTATGCACGATATCAAGGGCTAACTGACAGCACCTGGTATATTGGCTATGGGGAGCTAACACTGCTCATGGGAGTAAGCGTACCGATACTCATCGCAACGACCTGGCTGGGTTATGCCGGTTGGCTACGCAAGCTTTCGAGCACATTGGCACCGCTATATATAATAATGAACTTCGCATTGCTATTACCATTTAGAGATCCAGATTTTATTGCTATTCAGGTTCTCTTGATGGCCATCCCATCCATCGTAATCGTTGGAAACTTATCTAAGAAACACTCTATCCTGCGTAGCCCCGAAGGTATAATCGCACGCCTTGCTTTTATTCCTCCCATTGCCGTGCTCGTGGGTCGAAACCTAGTAGAGGTAGAAGGAAGTTACCTGCTACTCTCATTAGTATTGGTTACTCTTGGAGTAGTTTGTAATTATACGATTGTTCGTGAATGCAAAATGAAGGGAACGCGAAATGTCTTTCGAGTTTTCGGAATCATCAACTTCCTCGCAGCCTTTTCACTCACATTGAACACGAATAACCTAATCACGGAATTTCTTCCTGAAGTTCCTGGTTATGTTCAGAGCTTACTTTTTCTTAGCTTAACGTATTCTATTTTGATGGTCAGAGCTGAGGATACTCGAAATCTGCGTTCAGTAACCATTCTGCTGGTAACGATTACACTCGGTTTTTTCACACTACTTGATCTATTTGACTGGATTGGCTTCATAGCCATCGCAATTGGGCTGATCAGTGTTGTTATTGGCTTCCATATGCGAGAACTTTTCGAATTGGTTAATGGTACATTCATGATCCTATTCGGAGTCATTTACTATGCGGTTCTAGCAATATCTCAGCACGATAGCATTAGCTGGATTGCATTGGCGGGACTGGGCTTAGCGGTCGTAATTGGTGCAAGCTTTCTGGAAGGTCGCAAATTTACCTGGCACCAGTTAAAGGCAAGAACCCAGGAGACCTTCGAAGATTGGAACTAAAAAACTAAAGCTTTTCTCCTCCAACCCTTATCCGATACTCCTACATGGGGTATCGGATTTCCTTTTTTAAAACCACTGGTAAAGGAAGAAATAGACCAGCACACCGGTGACCGAAACATAGAGCCAGATGGGGTAAGTCCAGCGGGCCCATTTTTTATGGGTTTCAAAACGTTCTTTGATCGCGAGCCAGAGGGTCCGCAGAATCAGGGGCAATACGACCATCGCTAGGATCACATGCGTCACCAGCATCGCATAGTAAAAGATCTGCCAGAAGCCCTCCCCCTGAAACGGGGTGTGCACCCCTTTAACGATAATTTTGTGAGTGACATAGAACACCAGAAATAGCGCCGATACGATAAATGCCGACACCATGCACTTCCGGTGCAGCTCTTTTTTCTCCTGCCGGATTGCTGCAAACCCCGCAAGCAGAAGCAAGGTCGCCAAACTATTCAAACCCGCATTAATCTCTGGAAAAGGTATATTCATCGCTTAAGAAATCCATAACACATCTGCTACCAATCCCCCGAATACAATGGGTAGATAAAGCAGCGAAAAGAAAAAGAGTTGTTTAGAGCTCTGCTCATCTTCACGCTTAACTAAAAATCGCAGCCCCAAAATCAGTTTAACCCCTCCAACAATGAGCGAGAAAGCCAAAAACCAAATGGAGGCGAGGCCCAGAAATGTGAGCGCGGCCATCGATGCGATCAATACAATGATGAATAGCAGGGATTGCTGCGCGGCAATGTTTCCACTGGTATCGACAACCGATATCATCGGGATATCCGCTTTTGCGTAGTCTTCCCGGTACATCCAGGCCAATGCCATAAAATGGGGTATCTGCCAGGCGACCATGGCAATGAATAACAGCCAGGCCTCCGTCGATAAAGTTCCTTCCGAAGCGGCCCAACCAATGAGTGGTGGCAGTGCCCCAGGGATCGTCCCAATGGCGGTACACCAGGGTGTAAAGCTCTTGGAAGGGGTGTAGATTGCCAAGTATGTGACCAATGTCAGGAATGTAAGGGTCATGGCAAGCCAATGGGTCGTTGCCAATAAAATCCCCAAACCAACGATTCCGATCAAGAGGCCAAATACGAGTGCAGCAATCGAACTGACCTCACCCGAGGGTATCGGTCGCTCCCGAGTACGCTCCATCATAGCATCCCGCTTTTGCTCCATCCACTGGTTTAAGGCTGCTGCAGAACCTGCGGCCATACCCATACCTACAAATAGGCCAATCACGACCGTCCAGCTGAATGGTGCAGGAGCCACTGCATAGCCAACCAGTCCCGTCAATACCGATAGGAAACTCAGCCTTGGCTTGGTAAGGGATATGAGCGCACGCAAATATGCTATGGGAGATTTGGAAACTTCAACCATTAAGCTCTAGCTTTCCCCTGCCCTAACCAAAAAGTCAATGACCAGTTAATTGCCATGATGGCGGCGCCAATGAGTGTATGCACGGTTGCGGCATGGGGATTGCGAAAGGTCCACACCACAAGTGCCCCCAGCAGTATTTGCAAAAAGAATAATACCTTCCCGGCTATCATCCATTTTCCCAATACGCCCCAAACTGCCTTGTTGGCCCAGATTTTATAATAAAACCAGGCAATTGCCGCAAAGACCACCCAGGCCCAGGCCCGGTGCATAAAATGTACGAATACCTGCAGGTTCCAGTCGTCCGGCAATATGCTGGACAGCCCCTGTAAATTTGCGGTTAGAAAAGGAAAATTATTGGCAAAGATCGTTGCTGCATGAAAGTGACGCACCATCGCACCCCAGAGCAGCTGAATTGTGAGCGTGATCATAACAATCACTCCGATGCGGAACATTTCGGGCCCCACTTCGTCCAGCCAGCTACGATCTCCCGCTATCCATTGCCGCGAGAGTGCAATCACCAAAGTCACCCACATACAGAGTGTAACCTGAGCGCCGGTCGCGTGCAAGATCAGAAACACCTGGGCAATCCAATTACCCTCTACCTGGATGTTTTGCTCATCGAGCAACACCCTGAGCCCCCCGAGCACCCCCTGAAGGATGATTACTCCCACGATGCTCCACGCCAGCTTTCGCACCCAGCCGCGCCTATCGTAAATCTGGCAAAGCACTGCCATAATGATGCTCAGCAGTCCCATCTTCATACCCAACAAGCGATGCGAATGCTCTGCAAGCTGATCAGGTTTGGTAGTCCACCCCTCCGGATTCAGCGAGCCGTTCGACAGTGGCCAGTCCAAAAACGCCATGCCGGCGCGGATACTGGTCGTCGCCCCTCCGGCAAACAACAGCAAAGTCATCCACACAAGGGAGAATACTCCCAACCAAAATAAATAGCGATTGTAACGAATTTCAGAATTAGGGTTCAACAGCAACTAATAGTTAAGATTAGCAAACGAGAATAAATTCGGGTTTTTCTTGATAAACACACGACTCCTCTAAAGAATACTTATACTGATTGCTGCCAAATTTTTTAAATTAGATCAATAAAATCAGTCAAATTATCGCTAATTGATGCAGTCTGCAGTAATCTTACTACTATGAATAAGTTGTTTCTCGCCTTTTTTCTGACCCTAACCGCATTTTTCAGCAACCTCTTTGCGCAGACTCAACGGCATTATATCAGTGCAACCATCGACTCCATTGACGCTGAAACCAAAAAAGTGGAGCTCATCGATATCCACTCTGAAGAAGCATTTGAGCATGCAAATCCCTTACTTGCTACTGCAGGGGTAGGCGATATCGAAATCGGCTATGAGGGGCAAAGGGTGAATGCCCGGGTATACGAAAGCAATGGCAACTGGCGGGTCGACAAGATTTGGCCCATATACGAAGTCGAAGGTAATCAGATGATTGCAGCCAATCGCCTGCTGCGGCAGGACACCGCTACCCGCAAGAACCGCCAGTTTCGCAAAGAGGGTGACTACATGATCAATTTTGCCTTATTCAACGACCACGGCAAGGTCGTGCAAAGCCGCACCTACCAGGGGGAATGGCTGATACTGAATTTCATCTTTACCCGTTGCCGGGTGCCCGAAATGTGCCCTGCGCAAACCAAAAAAATGAAAGAAATGCAGCAGACTCTCGCGGAAAAGGGTGTCGATAATATTCATTTTGCAAGTATTACCTTTGATCCGAATTATGACACACCGGGCATTCTGCGACAATATGCCAATGCCTATGAAATTGACCCCGAGAACTTTGACTATCTCACAGGTCCCAAAGACGTGATAATCGATGTACTCAAGCAGTTTGGGGTCATCGCGTATGAAAGTGAGAACATCGTAGATCATACTGTCACAACTCTGCTTTTTGATAAAACCGGGAAAATCGTTATGCGCAAGGACGGCACACGCTGGAGCGCTAAGGATTTTGTCAACCGAGTATTACGCTCCCAATCATAAGCTATGAACCGCACAAACATTTCAGTTTTACTCATTTCCCTGTTCTTTGTGGGAGTTTATTTTGGGCTGCGCAATATCCCGGCTGCCAAATGTGAATTTCTTCATTATGAGGTGACGAAGGTTACCGAAGACGGTATTGAAATGTGCGCAGATGGGCCGGCCGGATTTCTCGACCTTGAGGTATTGGGATTCCCCACTCAGTTGGCAATGGCCTACGATCAACAAGCGGATATTATCGAAGGCAGTGTCCAGGTATTGAGCCCTAAGGGTGAGCTTATCCTGCCGCACGAGCTGGCCATTACCCATACCGAAAGAATTCACATGATGCTCATCCACGAGTCCTATCAGGATTATCATCACCTGCACCCCACCCCGCTCGGGCCCACCGGGGAATGGACATTCAGCTTTCAACCGCGGTTGCCCGGTAATTATGAAATCTACGTGGAGTGCGTGCCGATCAAAACCCGCTCACAGGCCATCACTACTGGAGCATTGGTCGCGGAAAATGTTGAAAAACCGGAAATCCTGCAAAGCACCCTACCGGATTCCATTGATGTAGTCTGGAATTTTGATGCCGAAACCGTCCGCAAGAAACGCTGGAATGATTTCTCCGTCCAAGTCGTCGATAAGGGAGGCAATGCGGTTAATCTGGAAAAGGTGATGGATGCCTACGCACATGTCGTCGCTTTTCTACCGGGGCGAATAGGATTTGCTCACATTCACCCGATTGAGGATGAAGCAACCCTCGTGGATAATACCGCTCAAGTGGATTTCACCTTTTTCACCAATGAGCCAGGTACCTATAAATTGTGGGCGCAAATCATGATTGATGGGCAAATGCATTACATTCCGCGCGATGTTGAGGTTATCTAACGCCTGGCTGCTTGCACTCCTCTTAATCACGATCGGCTGTCAACGGGTGGAATTACCCGATGGGCTCATTGATTTTGGAAAAACCTTCAAAAAGCAGCACAACGCGCAAAACACCTCGGCACTATTCGAACTCTACTACTGGGATAATGTAAGTGCTGAAATGCGACAGAGCATTCTGCAGGCTTATTACTACGAGCAGGACATCCCTATCCTGGACGTTGCATTTCAGGAATACATCCCTGAGCAACATGACCCCATTTATTTTCCCGCAACCTTTAAGCCAAACCTGCAGCCGCTCTGGATAATGTATGTGCGCTATGATACCGAAATCTCGCAGGAGCTGAATTTGCTGGTTGGCAAAAAAGAAGATGCGTGGATTATCGTAAATCCCATTCAGCCATGACAACCTACGACTCTACAGATACCAGTAAATACAATCGCATACTGATTAAGTATGCACGGATGTCGGCTTATGCAGTCGCCGTACTGCTGCTGGTATGGGCGGTCAATAAACTCCTGGCAGTAGATGCCGCGCTCTACCCCTGGGTCAATTATCTGAGTTTTTTTTATACAATGCTCTACGCGATCTGGATGGTGTTTCCCTGGATTAAACTGAAATCTGCGAAGCAATGGAAGGTTGGTATGATCGGCTTTCTCATCCTCTCCTTCGTATTCGTCTTTCTGCTGATCGCGAATATCATGATCGACTCCTCCGTCGCAGCCTCAGAGGGGCGGCGACTCGGAGTCCCCGGGCTCGAAGGGACGATTATCTTCCTGTGCCTGGGTCAGATTCCGGCGATTTTGTTTGAGCGCTACCCCCATTTGATGGAATAGCGCTCTAGTTAAAAAAATCAGGACACCGCAGGGTCGGTTCCCAGGGAACCTTGATACGCCGCCTTAAAACCGTCCGACTGGATTTGACCCAGACGGCTCTCAATAAAGTTCATGCGCGCTTCAATATTATCAGCCCCAAAGAACTCGATATTCGCAGGATTGGTTTTATAGCGCTCGATGTAGTTCTTAATTTTCTCTAAACGCTTGGTTTCAAGCTGCTGATAAGTATCGAGACGTTCCGCATACCAATCACTGTTGATCATGCTTTCGTATGTAAACTGATTGCGCAGCTCTTCACTGGTGACCCATTGTCCATTGTATTCACCATTCACCATAATGTGCAAGAGTGCTTTCAACGGGGGACATGCCAGCTCCACGCTACCATCATCGAAATAGTATTGGGCAACCCATTTCTGCGCTTCCACGATATTATTTACGCCATCCACAAAGATATCCATATCCTGCTTTTCAGGGAAGATCATGGACTCTGTGAATACCGTTGTTGGATTTGAGAAAATTCTACCCAAAATCTCGATAACAAATTTGTTATTGATACGCCAACCGAGACGGCTTCCCAGCACCAGATTACCATTGTGCTGAAAATCCTGGCACTGACTCATGTATTCATTGTCCATCAGCCATTGCGGATCGCGCTCATGGTCACGCATGCGGCACCAGATTTCCGGGACCAGCAGTGACACATCATGGTCGACCTTCATCTTGGGTCCTACATAACCTGCAGCACTTGAGAAGCAACCGGTGCCTGTCAGAATGTAGGATACCAGTGCGTTATTCAGGTCAATAATCGGTGGAAGGGCGTTAAATGGACCCTTGGTAAGTGCTCCCTCAGAACCTGCTCCGGTCGTGGATGGGCTCTTACCCGTCAAACTCGCGATAAAATCCATGAAAAGCTCAGGGAGCTCTTGATAGTGAATAGGATTATAGACACAAAGGGCTCGAACTCCCTCATCGGGCGGATTATTGCGACGGCCGGCAAGCACGGCCTTCACGGGCACGGGCAAAGGCTCATTCAAGGGAATGCGTCGGCGCAAATGAGTGCCAATATCGGAAACGTATTGCACCTCAGGTTTCGTAAGATCCGGACGGTTCTGCAAGTAGCGCGGGTTTTTCGTGGGAATGCCATCTACAAGGCGCGGGTGAGCACTGGAAATCATGTAATCCGTGGTTGGGTTTTCCACATACTCGCGGATCACCTTTTGCATCGGCTCGGTGTAGTAGCTAAAGCGGATAGCATCCTGCACCAGCTCTTTGGCCTGATCATGCGTCAAAGGCTCATAATTCGAGAAGAAGAGATTTCCCTTCGCGTAGTCATGCTCGGTGGTTTTATCATAGCCGCGGTGGATCGCTTCATCCGGGCGCTGAAACAAACGATACTCACAGTTATTAATAAACTTGTAAGCAGGGCGTGTGGAATTCGCAGGTAACTTGCCTTCGATACGCTCCAGAGGCACGACCACAGATGCTGAAATATCATCCTCGGTTTGTATTTTAGTAGCCGGATAGAAATCCTTGCGCAGACCAAATGTGCGCCAACCCGTATCCTCATTATAGCCGATTCGCAGCGCTCCACTCTGGATATACATATTGCGATACTTCAACTCATGCCCATTCTTGCCATTAATATCATCCACCGCGAAACGCTCACGCCAATTGTCGCCCCAATCGTCACGATAGTATCGCTTGATCAGGAACACCAAATCCTTCACGTGAGAGGGAATGCCCTTTAACCAACGGTTGTATTCCTCGGTATATTCATCCGATGGAGTTAGCAACTTCACAACAGAGCCAAGCGAGCGCTTTGGATCCAGAATACCACGGGAATTCTCACCGTGATTGAAAGCCGGATCCGCATATCTTCCTCCGTAGGAGGCATCCAATATCTGCTCCACCTGATCGAAATCGCGATGAAAATTCACGATAAAGAATGAGCCGTAAAGAATCGCGTCCTGGATGGATTTAGATATTTCACTCTTACCTCCACCCGAAACGGTACAAGGTTTGTGACAGAATACCCCTTCGGCAACCGTTCCCACGAGTGACCAGCGTGCGGTTTCCGTAGGGCGCTCCATACGCACTTTGTAGCCTGAAGGCATGATGTATGTCTTATTGGGTCCAATTTTAATGGAAACGGTTTCTCCTTCGTATTGCCAGCTGATCTGCACATTCGGCAGATCAAAGCGCACTTCATGCGGCAAATAGATGATGTTCGGATCGTTGCGATCTATCGCCCAGCCACCTTCCTGAACAATCGCTGAGTCACCGAGTGCTGCCAGTGTATCTTCAAAGCGGTGGTCCGTATCCAAATCGCGGTTGGGAAATTGAACATCCTCCCCCAAATCGTAAGAAGCGTAGGCAACTGCACCTCCCGCGTGCTCTTCCTCGGCCAGCCCATGCAGGTTGGCTGAGAAGCCGATCTGTGTCTTCACCTCCTTTTTACAGTAACCGTAGTAGTTATCTGCGATCAAGGTGACCATAACCCCCGAGTTATCGCGACATGTAATCTTGAAAGGCGTACCATTATTGTAGAGCTCATCCTCACTCTCCCAGCACATACCGGTCGCTTTTTGAACCTCAGTGGCATCATCGATGTGTGGCAAACCTACGTCCTTCTTTTTGGCCTTGGTCAATTGAGGGGCCAGAATGATACAACCGCTATGACCGGTCCAACCTTCAGGGTCGAGCGCTGAGTCATTTTCAGGAAGGAAAGGGTCTCCGGCGTTGCCAAAAATGGATTCCACGAAATCAAGGTTTGAAATCAGGGTTCCCGGTGCAAAGAAACGAATCTCGTTGTGCATTTCACTGCTGAAACCTGCCACATTGGGTATGACTTTGGGTTTCAGCATCAGGGAAACGAAGATGCGTGCCTTGTCTTCCTGCGTGGCAGTAAACGGCAATTCCTTAACTTCTGGGGGTGGTTGCAGCGCTAGTTCGTATAGTTTACCAAATGTAACCAAGGGCACCGCAATCTTGTCTGCAGGAATGGGAAACCCGGTTTCCGCAACGTGGAAGGAGCCTTTTGTAGTTCGGCGGTCTGCCTTCGGGTTATTCAGGATACCCTGCTTTACACGGTATGATTTTACGATGTCAGACTCAAAGTAATCCTGATCGGGCGGCAGCGACATGCAACGTGCAAGTCCATGCCTGTCCAATACAAAGGTGCCGGTTGGAAGGCGCGGCACGGAGTCACCGAATACTTCGCTCAGTTGACGGTCCAGAAAGTCCTGTATACGGCGATCTACCGGCGGAAGGTGCTCACTCAGCAGGCGGTTTTTTTCACGCATGTTCGCCAGAATCGAAGAGCTCATACGCAGGAACTTAAAGTCGTCCATATCCCCGAAGATCGGGTGCCCTAATGCAGCTAACTTCAGGTTAATGTATTCTACAACTTCCTGGGCATCGCTTTCTTTTTCCCAGCCCAGACGCAATTCCATTTCTTCTTGATTCATAGTTTTGATGTTAGTTCGGCGTTTAGTAGATAGTTATTAAATTTGTTTCCAACAATTAACACCAGCCTTAACAAGCAAAATCGCTTTGCTTATGTTAAGAGGTTGTAACAGGATTTCATATCTGTTATCGGCGTTTTTTTACAATCTTTAAAAATCACTATCGACACCCAGCTGTAGAAAATACATATCGCGTGTATGAGCAAGATTCGGTTAATCGCTTTCGATGCAGACGACACCCTCTGGCACAATGAGCACTTATTCTCTGTCGCTCATGACCAGTATTTTCAGCTCATGTCCAAATATCACGAAAAAGCATGGGTGGAAAAGTCGTTGCATGACACCGAAATGCGTAATCTGGAGTTATATGGATACGGTATCAAGGCCTTCACTCTATCCATGATTGAAACAGCACTCAGCCTAACCGAACATCAGATACCGGCCAGCGAAATCCAGAAAATACTGGATATTACGCGTTCCATGCTGGAGGCAGATGTGGTTCTGCTGGACGATGTAAAGGAAGTTATCGAAGGGGTCGCGAGCATCTATCCATTAATATTGATTACCAAGGGCGATCTGCGGGATCAGCAGGCCAAAATCAGACGGTCTGGTTTAAGTAATTACTTTCAGAATATCCACATTGTCAGTGATAAGAGTGCAAAAGGTTATGGCAAAATCCTCAACCAGCTGGGCCTGTGCCCGGAAGAAATCTTGATGGTAGGTAATTCCCTGCGCTCGGATATATTGCCCATACTCGAGCTTGGCGGTAACGCTGCCTACATACCCTACGAAATTACATGGGTTCATGAAGTGGCCGAAGTTCCCGATGAAGATACTCCGGGCTTTTTTGCACTAAAATCGATTCAGGAGCTTCCGGATCTTCTGATTCAACTCCAGGAAACCGCTAATTCCTGATCACGAAGCGCAACGGTTTATCAGCCCACTCCCTGCCGGCGGAGTCCACGCCAATCCGCGGGGTAATATCATATTGAACTTCGGAGAGCATCGAATTGCGTTCCATCCAGAGCCCACTCACAGGATCACAGCGTTCTTTGTTAAAGGATTTGTCGATGTTGAGCGCTTTGGTTAGTTTTCCCGGCCCATCATAGGAACCGATCCCACGGATTAGGACCGCCGATGGATATTCGGCCGGGCCACTGACCAAATTCAGCAGCCAATGCACCCCGTAACATAAGTAAACATACCAATAGCCCGCAGGCCCGAACATGATTTCATTGCGCGGGGTCATCCCCCGATGCGCATGCGAAGCCTTATCCTCAAAACCTTCGTAGGCCTCAACCTCATTGATCGGATACTTCACGACAGTCTCCCCTTTTTGCAGACAGAGATTGCACGCCAATAGCTGAGGAGCCAAGGCCGTTGCCCCGAGATTTAAATCAGGTAAGTCCAATTCCAAATCGCTTTTTTGCATTCTCTGACAGCAGTTTTGCTTTTTGCGACTCAGTCAACTCAAGGTTATCGATATTATCGAGGAAACTCTTAAAGTCCGCATCGCTATTTTGGGATGGATAGAGATTGAGCGAATAGTCGGAGCCATAGATCAGTTTATCATCACTGATCACAGTGAACGCATGATTAAAGATAGCATTGTCATATAACAAGGGACTCGCCGCGGTATCGTAATACACATTTTTAAAGCACTTGCGGATGTATGGATTGAGCTCATGAAATAAGACCAATCCACCCCAGTGTGAGAGCACCAGCTTGAGATCAGGGAAATGCTCGATGAGCCACTGGATTTCCCGAAAGTCAGTATCCGCGCGAGGGGTATAATTACGACCCAGCGGCTCCGTTACGTGGAGGTTCACTGCCAGGTTGTTTTCCACCGCAAACTCAATGACCTCCACCCATAAATCATCCTTGAGACTGAACTTCTGAACTCCCGGATGCATCTCCCCAATTCCGATGAATCCGTGTTCAAGCGCAAACTCCAGCTGGCGTTTCACATGATCCTTGTTTTTTGGAACGATACCCAAAAAAGCAGAAAAATGACCCGGGAAATCCTTTAAACACTGGGCATAGAAACGATTGTGCTGCTCACAGCTCGCCTCCTGTTGCCAATACCAGGCAAGCAGGATCGCATGATCCACTCCGGCAGCCTGCATATCTTCGAGCATTTTCTCCGGGCTTACCCAGCTCTGTAGAGACTGCCCGGTTTCGGGGCACATCAATGCCTTCCAGTGCTGCTCTCCGATAATATCCCCATACTTGCACGGATCCGTGATAATCTCCGGGCAGAAAAGGTGGGTATGTGCGTCGATAATCATACTCAGATAATCCTGGACTGCCCTCCGTCCACATTGAGGCATGCCCCAGTGATCATGCTTGCTTTTTGCGACGCCAGGAAAGCAACGGTCTCAGCAATCTCGGGGGCTGTTCCGAATCGGCCTGCGGGGATTTGCTGCTTAACAAATTCAGCCATACCTTCAGGATCCGCCTTGACCCGTTTATCCCAGCTTCCCCCTTCAAATCGGGTCGAACCCGGGGCAACCGTATTCACCCGTATTCCATGCTCGGCCAGTTCCACAGCCATCGCCTTGGAGAGTGAATTTACTGCGGCTTTGGTCACCTGGTAAAGGCTGAGGCCTTTGGCTCCAACCTCCTTAGCGTAAATCGTAGAAATGAAAAGGATGCTGCCTGATTGCTGAGCCTTCATGTAGGGGATCACCGCACGGGATGCTGTGATTTGATTGCGCAGGTTTATCGCAAGCAGGTCATCCCAATCCGCTTCAGTTGTCTCTTCAAAGGGTTTTCGCCGATTGCCACCCACATTATTCACCAGGATATCCACGCCACCCCAGTGATCAGTAACACTCTTTACAATATCAGCTACTGCAGCGGTCTGAGATAAATCTACGACCCTTGAAAATACCTCAGCCCCGGTCAGGCTAATTTTCGTCTCCGCTTTCTTAACGTCATCTGCATTACGTCCGCAAATAGCCACCTTACATCCGTAAGCTGCCAGACACTTAGCAATCGCAAATCCTATGCCCCGCGAACTGCCCGTTATTAGCGCAACTTTACCTGTAAGCTCATAATCCATCGCATATAAAAAAGGCCGAGTATAGTCACTCAGCCTTAGAAAGAAAGTTGAAAGTAGTTACTCTAGATCGCTATGGCAGTGTCTCCGCGCTGGGGGGCAACCCCATCGACCAGCTTACAGTAGGCAACTTTATCGGTAACACGCGTCACTTCAATCGTACCGGTAACGGCACCTTCCAAGCGGTCAAGAACCTCTCCGGTTCCCGGATCAATGAGCACTTCACCGAGCTCCTGCACCTGGAAACGCTGGCCAACGCCTACGTTATATTGACTACCGCGATTGATAACAATGCGACCATCGCCGGTTACCGTTACAACCGATGCATCCATGCTGTAGTCTTCAAATTCACCGGCCATGTATACTACCGCCTGGGCTACTGTATCGTAAGCTGCCTCGCCTAAGGGAGTCTTGGAGAATCCCCCAATACTGGTGTTAAAACCAGGTTCATTAAAACCTAAACTAAAACCACGCTTACCTGCTTTACCCACGACACGCTGGCTAGCGACCACCTCACTGGTAGTGCTGTCAAAAATCTTAACGATCATTTCAATCTGTGCTTTTCCCCCACTCAGGCCTACGCGGAATTTTCCAAGGCCTACACCTCCGCTTTGGCCGGATTCATTCGCCTCTACACCGGTGATTTGACATTGAGCCAAATATTTAGCACTGCGGATCTGGCCTGTTGAGGCCACGTTATTGGCCTGGGCAGCACGACCGCTATTTTGTAAGTCCTGCTCACCTATAGTCGCATTGAGATTAGACCGATCTACTACCACAAATCTGTCAGATTGCAGTAACACGTTTTCGAGCATAATGGTCATGTTCTCAACCAGATCGATACTTCCTCTCCAAATAGAAGTGTTTTCAACCGGCAACACACCAATCGCATGCTTGATACCGTCGTAGGGGGGTAAATCCAGTTCAGCGTTACCGTCTTCAGTAGTAGTTTTTCGATCAAATAGAGCGAATGCAGACGTAACCGATAGCAGAGAAATGGCAGAAATCGCCACGAACTTATTAGGGTTCAATGTAATCATAGTATTAGTATAGTAAATGGTATATATACAGCGATAATAATGCCTATTTTAAGCGCTTATACGAGCCCCTTGCAATTAAAAACTATAGCCGGGATGTAAAACAAATGCTACAATTACCCAGTAAAAGCTGAACGCCAAAATAGGCCGTGATCGCCAAAAGAAAAAACCAGGTAAAGGCATCCACCTTTTTTAACCTGGCGATTAATCTCTCCATGCAAAATGGTCGATATCCTTCGCAAGAACGATATCTTTCGCTGTGACCTTGCCCCCCGCTTCGTGTGTATTCAGCCCAATCGTTACAATGTTGTATAAGTTATAAATCTCGGGGTGATGATTACTGCGTTCACAGGCATACGATAACCGAATAATGAATGACATTGCCTCCGCAAAGTGCTTAAACTGGAAGGTTTTAACGATACGCGGATCTTCGTATTTCCAACCTCGAAGCAAGGTTAATTCTTTGTTCAATTCAGGTTCGGTTAATGGTCTCAGCATTGCGATTAATATACGACAGTATTCAAAGTGTAGTGTCAACGGCAACTTTTCGCCTTGATTTTAGCAGTTTCTACCGGAATTGCTTGGCTCAGGAGGAATTTCAATCCTATATTTGTACTTTATAAGTTCGTATGCCACCTACGCTTAAAGAGCAATTTCAATCGAGACCCTGTCATATCGCCATTATCATGGATGGCAACGGCCGCTGGGCCAATGAGCAGGGATTGCCTCGTCTGGAGGGCCACAAAAACGGTGTCAAGAATGTGGAAGAAGTCGTCAAGCTCGCCAATGAGCTCGATCTCCGCGTGCTTACGCTGTTTGCATTTAGCAGCGAGAACTGGAAACGACCCCGAAGCGAGGTATCCGGGCTTATGGAGCTATTGGGTGACTTTCTAACCAATCGTGAGAGTTTGCTCCATGATAATAAGATCAAGCTGCGCATCATAGGCAGAAAATGGGAGCTGCCCAGGCATATCCAGGCACTCCTCAATAAGACTGAAAAAGCGACTCAGAAATATGAGAAAACCCTTTGTATCGCACTGAGCTACGGGTCCAGGACAGAGGTCATCGATGCTTTTAAGAGCCTCTACGAAGATATTCAAAAGGGAGCCTGTAATCCCAAAGATCTCGACTGGAATTGTATCGAGAAGCACCTCTACACTGAAGGATTACCAGACCCGGATTTGATCATCCGCACATCCGGGGAAACCCGATTGAGCAATTTCCTGCTACTCCAGGGCGCCTATGCCGAAATCTATTACTCTCCCAAGTATTGGCCCGATTTTGACCGGAATGAATTCGTAAAAGCACTCGAACTATATGCGAGCCGGGAGCGGCGCTTCGGCAAAACGGGAGAGCAGGTAAAGGCAGGTTGTTGAAGCACATATGCAGGACACTCAATACGCCCAGCCTCGTAAATCCGTAAAGTGGCTTAAAAGGATCGTAACCTCGCTTATTTTCGCAGCAGCCGCATTTATCTACCTCAATCACTTTAAGCTCGTGGGAGGGGTCTACTTTTTGGCATTCTTATGCGGACTCACCAGCGTAGAGTTTCTAACTCTGCGCCATCGTAAGCTCCCGCTTGTATTCAAGGTGTTTTTTGCAGTCCTCGCATTCTTAACACCCATTCTTTTATACGAAATGGGCAAACAATATCCCATAAGGGGAATGGGGCTTATCGCATTTGAGGGCTTACTTCTTGTTGTATGGATACTTCACTTATTCGGTATCTGGAAGTATGCTATTTTGAAGCAGCTGACCGCCAGCCCATTCTACAGTATCTGGGGTATCAGCCTGCCTTTCAGTGCGCTCGTTATACTCACTTTTTTCCTAAATGACCAAGGGGTATCGTTCGACGCAGCACTTGTGGGCTCACTGATAATTATCGCATTTACCAAAATGAATGACATCGGGGCGCTCTTAATCGGCTCCATGACAGGTAAGACTGCTTTGGCTCCCCGCATTAGTCCTGCGAAAACGGTAGAAGGGGTATTGGGGGGGTTCTTTTTTTGCCTCTTCTGGCTCATACTGACCCACTTTCTGTTCCTCATTGATTTATATGAGGATTACCTTCAATTTTCGACATTCCACTGGCTAATGCTACAGGTGGGTTATGCATTGCTAACCAATGTGGCCGGCACTCTGGGCGATCTCTATGAATCCGCGCTGAAACGCCTTGTTGGCAAAAAAAACTCAGGTGGGTGGCTCCCCGGTTTGGGAGGGATTTGGGATTTGACAGACAGTCTGATATTCACAACCCCTGTTGCTTACCTGTATATTAAGTATATCGTTTTTTAATGAGTAATAAGCGGAAAATCGCCATTCTGGGGGCCACGGGGTCTATTGGCCTCAATGCGCTTCGTGTCATCCGCGCTCATTCGGATAAACTGGAGCTCGTTGGTATAGCCGGGCATGCACGCATAGAGCCGTTGGCAGAAATCGCCCACGAATTGGGCGTGCGAAACGTAGCGGTTTATTCCAAACCGGAAACCGAAACTCACGAAGACATACTCAAACGATTCCCCCTCAACACACAGATCGAATACGGTGCTGAAGGACTCAGCTGGCTCGCCACCCTGGATGAAGTGGATATGGTTTTGATTTCAGTCGTGGGCACACTTGCAATGCAACCCTGCATTGACGCCATTCAGGCAGACAAGATGATCTCGCTGGCCACTAAGGAAATCCTGGTAATGGCAGGGTCTTACATCATGCCGCTCGCAGAAAAGCATGGAACCCCATTGCTGCCTATCGACAGCGAGCATAACGCTATTTTTCAATGCCTCAGGGGCGAGAGCACGCATGAAATTGAGAAGGTCATCCTCACTGCATCCGGAGGGCGATATTTTGATACACCCATCGAGGAGTTGCGAACCGTCACTGCCAATGAGGCAATCAAGCACCCCAATTGGAATATGGGGCCCAAAAACTCCATCGATTCCTCGACCATGGCCAATAAGGGGCTGGAGCTGATTGAAGCCAAGTGGTTGTTCGATCTGGCGCCTGAGCAACTCGATGTGGTGATCCAACGTCAGAGCATCATTCACTCCATGGTTCAATTCAAAGATGGAAATTTGATCGCGCAGCTTTCCCCAACTAACATGAGCTTCGCTATCCAGAATTGCCTGCTATTTCCCGAGAGGCATTCACCGGTAGATCCACCCCTGGACTTTAGCCAAAGCTTCTCGCTGGACTTCGCCAGCCCGGACAACGAGCGCTTCCCCTGCCTTAAATTGGCCATCGACAGCTTAAAGACCGGAGGCGGGGCAACTACCGCTTTCAATGCCGCTAATGAACTTGCCGTGGATGCTTTTATTCAAAATCAAATAGGTTTTCTTGATATTCCCCGCATTATTGAGTTAACTCTTTCAGAAATAGAGATGACATCTCTTGACTCCATAGATGCTATATTAAACGTGGATCGTAACGCTCGCGAAATCAGCCAAACCTTTATACAAAAACATGCTCGGTGACCTACTTGAACTCCTGCAGAATCTGCCATTCATCATTGGCGGTATCTTTGCGCTCGGACTCTGCATATTCGTGCATGAGCTCGGTCATTATCTTGCTGCACGCTGGCGTGGACTGAAGGTTACCCGCTTTTCTGTAGGCATGGGGCCAAAGATGTTTGGCTGGACTAAGGATGGGGTCGATTATCGCATCTCGTGGCTACCGATCGGTGGGTATGTCGCGTTGCCCCAATTAGCCGATATGGGGCGACTCGAAGGAGGTAAAGAAGGTGAAAACGAAGATCCACTTCCGTCCATAAGCTTTACCGATAAAGTAATCGTTTCCGTAGCGGGTGCAGTCTTTAACTTTTTACTCGCAATTGCACTGGCGGTCACGCTTTGGGTCATCGGTCAACCGGTCGCTGATCAGAACGCCACGAATGTCGTAGGATACGTAAATGAGAACTTTGAGGTAGCTTTGGACAGTGTTTCCGAACCGGAAGTCATTGCGGGTCCTGCTTACCAGGCCGGGATTCGCCCCGGGGACGTCATAACACACATCGATGGCAACCCCGTTAAGAATTTTATCAAGATCCAGGAATCCATCATCACCGGAGTGGATCGTAATGCGGACGGGCAACCGCAAACGGAGATTACCGTCTTGCGTGAAGGGCAATCCCAGAGCTTCATGGTTTTCCCCGAGTTGATTCCTGTAAATCGTACGAATGACCGCATGCGGATGATCGGTATCTCGGCGGCTTATGATCTCGTCATCGAGCGCGTGGAAGCGAATTCCCCTGCTGAAGCCGCAGGCTTACAGCCTGGCGATCGCCTGGTTTCCGCCGATGGCACCCCCCTGCTCGATCTGCGTACATTTATAGATATTGTCTCAGCCCCGGACCTGCAATCCACGATGCTAACCCTCGAGCGGGATGAGCAAATGCGCGATATTGCACTCACCCCGGTAAACGTAGCGCTCACCAAGCCTGTATTGCAGGCACGCTTTACGCGGAGTGGGCAGGAGTCGGTGATCCAAATCCGGCCGGATTATGCTGAGGGGTATGAGGGATCCAAAACCGATCCGACTATTTCCTCGTCGCTCGTTATCCATCAAATCGTGGATGACTCCGCAGATGCGTTGAGTAATTTGAGACCTGAAGATCGCATTATCGCCGTGGCAGGCAAAGCTGTAGAGTCCCTTGAGGATTTACAAGAGAAACTCGATACACTCGCGGGGCCCGTTGCACAGATAACCGTAGGACGCAATGGGCGCACCCTTGAAGCGGCCGTCGTATTTTCGCTGGTTTCCACTGAGCAAATTGAGCCACTCACCCGGCAGCTCGTCGGCTTTGAAATCCGTAACAGCACGAGTATTGCTCACATCGATCCGTTTACCCAGATCGCAGATCAGATTGGCATCACTCTTCGCATTCTGCGCGCATTGTTCCACACAGGTTCCAACATAAGTGTAGGCCATTTGGCAGGACCTGTAGGCATGGTGGATTTACTGAGTCGCGCGACACAGACTGACTTCCGTTTCCTATTTGCTATCCTGATCCTGATTAACGTAAATCTCGGGATATTGAATTTATTGCCCATACCGGTTCTGGATGGGGGTCACATCATGTTTGCAACCATTGCAAAGCTGCGCAAGAAGCCGTTACCCATTAATTTAATGGCAAACCTGCAAGGTGCTTTCATGATTTTGCTCATGGGTATGATCTTCTTTGTGTTGTTTAAAGACAGTACCCGCATCATTGATAATTCTCAGGTACAAAGTGAGCGAGAGCTGCAGGAGAAGTTACGCATCCGGCCGCAGTTTATTGAGCCGGACTCTACTCAACCCTGACGAAGGAATCTGGCCGTGAGCACACATCGTTATTGTGAATCCCGCACGGTAGCCATCCGCCGCAAAGCCCGAGAAGTGACTATCGGGAATGTAAAAATCGGAGGTGACCACCCAATCACGGTACAGTCGATGACGACTACTGATACCGAGGATATACAGGCGACTATCGAGCAAAGTGCAGCACTCGCGGAGGCAGGCTGCGATATCGTACGGATCACTGCTCCGACTTTACGGGCTGCACGGGCGCTCAAGGAGATTAAGGCCGGGCTGCTCGATCGCAAGATCGAGACTCCGATCGTCGCGGATATTCACTTCCTGCCCAAAGCGGCAATGGAGGCTGTGGAACATGTCGAAAAGGTGCGGATTAATCCTGGTAACTACGCGGATCGCAAGAAATTTAAAGTAAAGGAATACTCGGATGATGAGTATGAGGCGGAGCTAGAACGGTTACATGAAGCCTTTTCTCCCATTGTTTTACGCTGCAAGGAATTGGGTAAGGCCATGCGTATCGGCACCAATCACGGCTCTCTCTCCGACCGTATTATGAATCGCTATGGGGATACGCCGCTGGGTATGGTGGAGTCTGCCCTGGAGTTTATTCGCATAGCGGAATCGCATAACTACCGCGATATCGTGCTCTCCATGAAGGCCAGCAACCCGAAGGTCATGATTCAGGCCTATCGACTGGTCGTTGCAAGGATGTTGGAGGAAGATATGCACTACCCGCTGCACCTGGGCGTCACCGAAGCCGGAGATGGCGAAGATGCCCGCGTAAAAAGTGCTATCGGCATCGGCTCTTTGCTTGCGGATGGTTTGGGAGACACGATCCGTGTATCTTTAACGGAAGATCCCATCTATGAAGTGCCGGTCGCCCGACAACTCGTTGCCTGGGCCGCTAAAATCCAAAAGGATATTTCTCCAACCTCTTTTGAAGAAGTCGAGGAGAGCCTGAATCCTTATGAGTTTGAAAAGCGCAAAATCGAATCTATAGAGCTCAATGACACCCGGAATATCGAGACAGATTCACCCCCTTTTGTGGCTATTAAGGCTCCTGAAGCTGTAACAATAGACCAACTCGCTCAACAAACCCGTGAGATACAAGTACGCCAAAAAGATGCTCCCGTCGAATTTCTGATTATCGATTTAGCTCAAACAGAAGATTGGACTCATATTCAAAGTTTGGCAGATAATTTAAAGGATACGATCTTGGGCTTAATCATTGATTGCAGGAATATTGAAGCCTTCAATGAAGCGCCCGATTCACTGCCAGATGACCTCAAATATATCGTCAACATACGAATCCAAAACTGGATTAATGCAGATAAAGTCGAAATACCTAGGCGTTTCACACTGAGTTTGGATTTTTCCAGCATTCCTGAGGCACAATCATTCATAGGCAATCACATTGATTATTTGCCAGATCACTTCATCGTCACCTCTAGCCAAAATCAAAATAACCACAGTCATAGCATCGGGCTGTATAGGAAACTAGTTGTAATTTTTGAAGCATACGACAAACATCCTGCTTTCTGGTTGCGCAATACGCGCGCTCACTACCAGTTGGAAAATCCCCATTTTGCATACCAGCTTCTGGATAGCAGCATTCTCTCCGGCAGTTTAATCTGCGACGGAATAGGCAACCTGATCAGTGTAGAGACTGAGCCCAACCTGCTCAAAGCCACTGCACTCGCCTATAACATCCTGCAAGGGGCACGGGCGCGAATATCAAAGACGGAGTTTGTCGCCTGCCCGAGCTGTGGGCGAACGCTCTTTGATTTGCAATCGACTACGCAAAAAATCCGCGGGCGTACGGATCACCTCAAGGGGGTCACGATCGCAATCATGGGCTGCATCGTAAATGGGCCCGGTGAGATGGCCGATGCCGACTTCGGATATGTGGGTGGTGCACCGGGCAAAGTGAATCTCTACGTCGGCAAGAAGTGCGTGAAAGTCGGCATACCGGAGGCGGAAGCCCTGGATCGGCTGGTAGACCTGATCCGCGAGCATGGCAAGTGGGTAGAACCCGAGGTGCAAGAAGTATAATCTGCGATGGAACGGCTGGTCGACTACGCACACCGCATACTGAGCAGCCACCTCAAGCCTGGCGACACCGTAGTCGATGCCACAGTTGGCAATGGGCATGACACCGTATTTCTCGCTCAGGGTGTCGGGCCTACCGGTAAAGTATATGGATTTGACATCCAGGAAATCGCGCTGGAAATGGCGGGGTTTCTCATCAAGAGCAAAAAGTGCCACCACCAGACTGAACTCATCCAAAAATCCCACGATAAAATACTCACTAAAATCCCTGAATCCGAACAGGGTCAGGTGGCGCTAGTCATGTTTAACCTGGGTTACCTGCCCCATGGGGATAAATCACTGACTACCCAGCCTGAGACTACCCTCTGCGCTTTAGATGCCGCTCTTAATATCCTGAAGCCATCAGGCATTATCAGCATACTCGCGTATCGCGGCCATGCGGGTGGTATGGAAGAACACGAAGCGGTTAAAGGCTGGATCAATGACCAGGCTAATCTGCAGATCCTCGAAGAGAAGGATAGCGAACATCCAGAAAACCGGGGGCCGATCTTCTGGATGCTGCAAAAAAGTAAGCTGATTACTTGATGATGATTTCCCTTGCAGACTTTTTCTGCGGAATCATCGGTAAAACGTGCTCGGTATAAGGAACAATCACATCCAGCAAGTATGGCCCTTCGTGCGCCAACATCTCCTTGATCGCATCACGAAGCTCTTCCTTCCGGATAACCCGGCGTGCCTTTACGCCGAATCCTTCGGCAATCTGAACGAAATTCGGGTAGAGCCCATCAATGTTTTCAGGGCTGCCGATGTTTTCAGGATCACCGAGAATCGTCTGCCCGCGAACACTGTCGTAAAAACGGTCTTCCCACTGCACCACCATGCCTAGGTGTTGATTATTGAGCAACAGGCACTTGGCATTGATCTTCTCGATCGCAGCAGTCGCCAGCTCCTGGATATTCATCACGAATGAACCGTCGCCGTCGATATCGATGACCTCCTTATCCGGGTAGGCAACCTTGGCTCCAACTGCCGCAGGATAACCAAAGCCCATCGTTCCCAAACCCAGCGAGCTGATGTAGCTGCGCGGATTCTTAAAACGATAGTATTGGGCGGCCCACATCTGATGCTGACCTACGCCGGTCGTGATGAGTGCATCCCCATTACTCTCCTCGTAAAGGATTTCAACCGCCTCCTGAGGGAGTATATGGCGACTCTCTTCATAGCTGAACGGGTGCTCCTTTTTCCAGCCATCCAGGGTAGCCATCCATTCAGTTACATCAGGTTTGGTAAACTCGTGACCCGCTTTGAGCAACTCCACCATGCGTGTGATGGCATAGCCGATATCCGAGTGGATCGCAACATCTACGAGGACGTTCTTATTGTGCTCAGAGCGATCCAGATCGATGTGAACGATCTTCGAGTTCGGTGAAAACTTACTGACTTCTCCGGTAATACGATCATCAAAACGTGCGCCCGCACAGATCAGCAGGTCACTCTCATAAACCGCCCAGTTCCCCGCAACTGTTCCGTGCATACCAAACCAATACAGTGATTGCGGGTCATCCGCATCAACCGCACCGAGGCCCATAAGCGTGGATGAGTGGGCAATTCCGGTAAGCTTTAGAAATTCACGCAGCGCTTCCGATGAGTCACTCGATATGATTCCCCCGCCGGTGTAAAGAACAGGCTTCTTCGATTGTTCGATCAGCTTTAGGATCTCGATCAACTCCTCGTCACTCGCCTTGGGTGGCTCGGGATATCCGGGTAAATCCACCGATTCGGGAAAGAATGGCTCAAATGCCGCCTGCTGAACATCCTTGGGAATATCAATCACAACGGGTCCGGGTCTTCCGGTAGTTGCAATGTGAAATGCTTCCTTGATGACTTTTGGCAGATCCCTATAATCCAATACCAGATAGCTGTGCTTAACGACCGGCATGGTCATATCCAGAAAATCCGTTTCCTGAAAGGCTGCCTTTCCAATAAATTCCTGATAGACCTGCCCGGTAATCGCGATCAGCGGTATACTGTCCATGTAAGCATCCGCAATGCAAGTGACGAGGTTGGTTGCACCCGGGCCACTGGTTGCCATGCATACGCCTGCCTTACCGGTTGCACGTGCATAGCCATGCGCCATGAACCCGCCGCCCTGCTCAAAGCGGGGAAGAATGGTGCGAATTTCGTCTTCACGTTTAACGAGTGCCTGGTGTAATTCAAGAGAAGCACCGCCCGGATAAGCGAAGATCACATCCACACCCTCACGAATCAAAGATTCCACGACGACGTCCGCACCCTTCATCGTTGGTCCGTATTCGCCCTTGAGTGAGTCTGTGTTTACTGTTTGTGCTTTCATGAATTTATATTGTTAATATTAAGAAAAAGTGAGATATAGAGCGTTGATTGGGCTAAAAATCAAGAGGATTCAGCCCGGAAGCTCAGGTTTTGGATAAATTAATGAGTAAACGAGTATTATTTATAGGAGATATAGTTGGCAAACCGGGCAGGCAGATAGTTGAGCAAAAATTAAAAACGCTTATCAAACAGGAGGCTATCGACATCGTGGTCGCCAACGGCGAAAATGCTGCCGGAGGTGCGGGAATCACCAAATCCATTGCTTTGGAAATCAAGAAACATGGGGTGGATGCCATCACGCTGGGAGATCACGTGTGGGATCAAAAAGGATTTGAGATCGATATCGATCAACTGGACTTTGTATGCCGCCCTGCCAATCTGCCGCCTGAATGCCCCGGGAGGCGTTTTTTGATTATCGAAAAAGGCGACTATAAGCTCGGCATCTGCACATTGATGGGAAGAAATTTCATGAAAATCCCGGCTGATAATGCCTTCAGCTGCATCGATGAAATACTTCCAGAGTTAAAAGAAACGTGTGATGCGGTAATGGTGGAAGTGCACGCAGAAGCCACATCGGAAAAAGTGGCCATGGGGTTTTACCTTGATGGCCAGGTTTCACTGGTCGTGGGCACACACACGCATATCCCAACTGCAGACGCAAAAGTGTTACCCAATGGTACGGCCTACCTCAGCGATGCGGGAATGACCGGACCCTATCAATCCGTTTTAGGCAGGGAAGTAATGCCCGTTATCGATCGTTTCAAGGACGGGATGCCACGAAAATTTCCAGTGGCGGAGGGAGATATCCAATTGTGGGGATGCCTGGTAACGATTAATGAGTTTGGGCTGGCTCAAAGCATCCGCCAGATTCAACTGGGCGAGAACATACTCCACATGTAATAGCCATGAAAATACTCGTCACCGGAGGTAATGGGTTTATTGGATCCCGGGTCGTCCAACTACTGTATGACCAGGGGCATGCCCTGCGGCTCGTTTTGAGGCAGGGCAGTAACCGAAGCCCATTGGAAGGGGTGGAATTTGAGGAATACGTGGGTGATATCAGGACTATCCAATGGCAAGAGGCCCTTCAGGGGTGTGATGCCGTTATACACGCAGCTTCACTCTCCAGCTGGGACAAACTGGATTCTCCAGAATTGAAGGAGGTCATAGTGGGCGCTACTCAACGATTAGCAGATACCGTCGCCGAAAAGAAACTGCGAATGGTTTATGTGAGTAGTGCAGCCACGTTTGGAGCGAGCAAAAGACCTGATGATAAACGAGACGAAGCTTCGCCATTTAATCTGAATCCCAAACGGTATCGCTACGCAGCATTGAAAAATGAAGCTGAGCAACATTGCCTGAAGACAGTACAGGAAAAAGGAGCGAATATTGTCATGGTGAATCCGGGAGAAACCTATGGCCCCGAAGACCATAACTTAGTAACTGCCGGATCGATAATCGACTTTTGCAAAGGGCCAATGTGTCTGGTTTGCAACGGAGGTATCACCATCGCACATGTCGATGATGTAGCCAACGGAATCGTAAGTGCGCTAGAAAATGGAAAAACAGGCAAGCGATATCATCTTGCCGGGGAGATGCTCAGCCTTAAGCAGCTGGCCCATTTATCACTCACTATTCACGGCAAAAAGAAGCCGATTATAACCATTCCCCATTTCATACTGCATCTCTACAATGCGGTTTTTTCAGTCGTTCGGATCTCAGGTCTCAGCCAGAGCGTAACCAAGTATCGATACGCGATGCACTACTGGTATGCAGGGAATGAAAATGCGACCAACGATCTTGGCACATCATTTAGAAATGCACGCGAAACGCTGGAGCCTACGATCCAATGGCTCAAGGAGATTGGTAAGGTTGATGCATAATTATCAGGAACTGGATAATCTCTGGAAAAGCATCCTGCCTGAAGGCTGCTTTGTGGAGACTCGTTTCATTTCCGATTATACCGATGAGATTCATCACGAGGAAAGACTCTATATTGCAGAACGGAGCTCCCTGAAACAGCACGAATACAGCACATCCCGATCGATTATCCGGCAGCTCCTGTCCTATTCCGGACCGGTGTTAACGGGTTCAGATGGGCAGCCCCTCTGGCCTGAGGGCATGAATGGCAGCATCACCCACTGCAGAGGCATCTGCACTGTCGCAGCTCATAAAAGCTCAAACGCAATCGGCGTCGATCTGGAGCAATTTGAACGCGTAAAACCAAGCCTCTGGAACAAATTAACGAGCAAAGAAGAGCTTAAAAATATCATTGAGTTGGCAAAAAGTTTAAAAATCTCACCCACACAATTGATGGCGATTACATTCAGCGCAAAGGAAGCGTTCTTCAAATTTCAATTTGGAGAAACCAGAGATTGGCTTGGCTTCCAGGATGTGGAGATCAGTATCAATCCTGAAAATAGCAGTTATACCTTCAGCTCAGATAAAACGGATGCGGTCGACAATCATATTGGCAGGTATACCTTCTGGCAGGACCATGTGCTAACCTGTAGCCAAGTTTGTTAAAAAGAGGTGTCCAGCGGGTTGCTCTTGAGCTCATACTTCAGATAATCCGCAACTTCATCCACATCGTCCATGATTTTGAAGAGGCGCAGGTCATCCTCAGAGATGACACCCCATTTCAGGAAGTTATCGAAGTTCATAATATCATTCCAGAATTCGGAACCAAACAGCACGATCGGTAATTTCTTAAGCGCCTTGCGCGTCTGAATTAATGTCAACACCTCAAATAGCTCATCCATGGTCCCGAATCCCCCAGGGAATGCGACCAAAGCTTTTGCGAGATAGAGGAACCAATATTTACGCATGAAGAAGTAGTGAAACTCAAAGCTGAGCTCTTCATCGCAATACGCGTTCAAGTGTTGCTCAAAGGGCAAACTGATACCCAAGCCGATCGACTTACCGCCCGCAAGCTTAGCTCCCTTATTGGCAGCCTCCATCATTCCGGGCCCGCCTCCGGAGCATACATAAAAGCGATCCTTTTCCTCGGGAATCGTCAACGACCAGCGAGTCATTTTTTCAGCAAGCTCTTCCGCCTTTTCATAATAGCTTGAAAAACGCTCCACATGGTTGATGCGGCGCTTCAGCATTTTGATTTCAGCCTCGTCCCTCGTGAGTTGCAGCCGTTTTTTGAGCGCGTCTATCGCTGCAGGGGCCCGATCGCAGTCTACCGATCTTGCCGAACCAAAGAAAACAATCGTGTGCTGCACGCATTGCTCCTCAAAGCGGGTTTCAGGTTCGATAAGCTCACAGAGCACACGTATGCTGCGCGCATCGTGACTATTTAGGAATTGCAGATTTTTGTAGGCCTTTTCGGGCGTAGGATACTTTGGTTGCGTCATAATATTCAGGGTTTTGGCAATATGCTATCCCTTGAATATGCTGGCAACTCCGAAACAGGCAATGGCTTTCCCGGGTTGGCTTTTGCCCACTCGATCCTATCAGGATTCGTCGCGTAAAATTTGAGCCAGTCTTGGGTGCCCTCGTCCGAGTCTTTACTGGCAAAATCGATCAGGCAGCCTGACGTTTCATCAAAAGGGATATGCAGTATGGTACGATTCATATAATCACTGACCACTTTATCATAAAGCTCAAAATCGCTTAAATGATCGGTATTGATTAAAAATACACGCAGGCCCGCCAGGCAATGGATCAGTTGCCATAGTCTGTCTGAGACTTTCTGCTTCGGAGCGTCAGTATATACAGGAAACTCAAATCCCCTGACTTCAAGCTCATCTTTCCAGGTGGTGGTGGGAGCGTGCTGTAGTTTTTTCACCCAATAATCAATCACATTCAGAATTTGGGCCACATCCATATCTTCCTCATCGTCATTGCCCATTGGAGGGATAGCATCCGGGTTTTTGCTTATCTCCTTATCAATGCGCGATAACCACTCTGAGAAATCGCCATAGTCCTGTTCTTGATCACTCATATTCAGCCTACTCTAATATACGGAATAATATTACTTTTGTGCAGTAAAAAGTAAACTATCCTATAATTATTAAGACTCCCAGATACTCAAAGCCTTCAATTTTTTTTCAACGATTTCGGACCACCCCCGGTTTGCTGCAGGACTCGCGGGGCTGGGGTGCAGTATTGTTTCAGTTTTCAGGCTGAGATCTTTCAAAGCATCATTAGCACGATCATAAGCAAACTTACCCACACCGATTACCCATTCCGGCTGCATAACCGCTACGATTTGCCTTAAATGTTCGTCACAAGCTGCGTAGAGGGCATCACGTTCCGATCTTCGCAACTTATCGGGCGTGTAATTACGACCACTCTCTTCCATAAAAACCAACGGACAATAATTCGCAACGAAATGATCCTGAAAAAAACGTTCAGGTATTACAAATTTCTGCTCAAAAAGCCCCCAAAGCCGCTTACCGCTTACTTCAGATCGTGTTGTTTCGAAACCCGTAATCGGTCTTTTGGGGTGCTCAATCGTGGGTTTATGCACCTTGCTATCAATATTCATCCAGGACTTTACCGCATCGATCTCCCCAAATGGCACACCCACCTGCGCCATACCCCAAGGCCCAGGGTTCATCCCGAGAAAGATCACCTTTTTAGGGCCATTACCGAAGCGTTCGATATACTGCCTGTGGGGTGACCAAGCATAGTCCAATGGATTATAGATAGTGTGAACCGGCTCACCAAATGTAAGCTTATTGACCTCTTCTCGTAATTGGGAAGCAGCCTCCAAGATTACCTGTGCTATCATGAAATGTTATTGCTCTATGCAGCCACTTCACCGACTACCCAATTCTCAATGCGATTGAGCAAACGGTCGACTACTTGTGTTGCTGAATAATACTTAATACCGGGATTATCAAAACGCAGTCTCAATGAAAAATGATCATTGGATAATTCATCGACTTCCACCTCTCCCCCACAATGGGCAATGAGGAAGGCCATGTTAAACCAGGCAAGCTCTTTGGTAGCATCAAAATTGTTCCCACAATACTGATCGGCATTCGCCTTTGTTGATTCGGGTGACTTTTCACCCAATGAGCTACAGCGCATGGTGAACCACTTCGGCCCACCCCGAGTATCTGCAGTCTCCCCTACTTCGAGAATACGCGATTTGTCGGCTTCTGGCATCCAGCAATTAACCATTTGCTTAATCGCGGTGCAAAGTCGTAACCCGATTTCCGAATTTTCGCAGGATTCATTGGGTAGAGTCGTAATCGCACAGATAATTTGGGGAAATGCCTCCCTTAAATTGCTCAAGCATGCAGCCGGCTCAAACCCTTCACCGGGTGCCAACTGATCAATACCTTTAATGACCTCAGAATCTGTCAATGATTCAACGAGATTCAGATTGGTGTAGTTACTATTCCACCGACCATAATCCTGCCCGTAAAACTGGTTGTAATCAACAACAGCGCCCGGATCCACCTGAATACTATCAACAATATAATTTACGGCAGTCGACCCATTTTGAACACTGTTTTTATTGGTTTGTGCCCATACCAGTAAACTCTCAATTTTATTGATCAATGCAGTGCGCTGGATGGTTGATATTTTTTCACGCAACAACCCATCCCGTTCAATTTTGAGGTTAAAGAAATTCATCGCCCTGCGCATGACGGATTCCAGCTCATCCAAATTCCAGGGTTTGGATATGTAGTGAAAAATCGCACCCTTATTGGTAGCCTGGATTGCTGAATTGAGATCCGAATGGGCAGTCGTTAAAATCCTGACTATATTCGGGTAGTAGGCACGCGCCTGCTTTAATAATTCAACACCGAGTTTACCCGGCATCCGCTGGTCAGTGACCAATACTCCAATTTCATGGCCATGCTTTTGCAGTTTGCCAAGGCCTTCATCAGCACTCGATGCGGTAATGATTTCAAATTTATCTTCCAAGGCCTGAGCAAAATATTTAAGCGACATTTGCTCGTCGTCTACGTAGAGTATTTTATATTTTGGTTTTGAATCCATGGTATTTAATTTTCAATTAAAGTTTCGCGCCTGGAGGTCATGTAGGCGGGCAGTTCAAAATAAAATCGGCTTCCTTTGCCCAGTTCAGTTTCTACTTTTAGCTCACTGGAATGTGTTTTAACAATAGTATGGCTAATGCTGAGCCCAAGCCCCATTCCTTCACTGATATCCTTCGTTGTATAAAAAGGCTCAAATATTCGGTTCAACACATCGTCCGGCATGCCATCGGCATTATCAATTACTCCCACCTCAATCGCATTTTCATCGCTGCCGGACTGCTTTCCATACATGATCACACTGGGATTTTGAGGATCATCACAGCTATTCAACGCATCAATGGCATTACTAACGAGATTCACCAATACCTGAGAAATCTGGCCTTTCGCAGCCTCCACAATCAGGTCTGTGCCTTCCGTTGCTTTAATATCAACCCCCTGAGCTTTATGGGAAAGCATATTAATAGTCGATTCAAAGAGTTCTCCCAGCGAAAATGATTCCAGGTTATTCAAGGTCTCCGGATGTGCAAAGGTGCGAAGGTCGGTTGTAATCCCCTGGATGCGATCCGCACCTTCCTTTAAATCCGTCAAGAGATCCATAACTTTTTCATCTTCTACCAATTTGGATCTTAAGCCGAAGCTCAATGCCGTGACCATTGCGTTCAGGGGATTATTGATTTCATGTAATATACCGGCCGAAAGCTCACCCATAGCTGCCATTTTCTCATGATGTACCAATTTGGATTCTGCCTCCTTAAGTTCTGCCAGAGTCTCCTGCAGTTCCACATTACGGTCTCTCAACGCATCCTGCAATTCCCTTAAATTCAATGCCACCCGAATGCGTGCAATCAGCTCAAGTGAGCTGAACGGTTTGGTAAGAAAATCATCCGCTCCACTTTCAAGGCCCTCCAGCTTCGACTGTTCATCGGAGCGCGCCGTGAGCATGATTACCTTCGTATCCAGTAGCGTTTCATCCGCCTTAATCTGTTTACAAACTTCAATACCGTCCATTTCAGGCAACATCCAGTCCAACACGACCAGATCCGGTTTTTGGCTTTTCACCTGCTTTAAGGCTTCCACCCCATCAATGGCCTGTATGATGCGGAAATCCTGTTTGAGGCTCTGAACGATGAATCGCCGCATATCCGGTTCGTCATCCACTACAAGTACACTCTTTCCGGTTTTACCCACTTCGGGTAATTCATCCCCCATGTGATGGTCTTCCGACGGCATAAAACGATCCGCTGCTTTAAAGGCTTCCGTGTAGGGTTCCGGAGAAGTCTCTGCACCCGCAACTCCTGTTGTCTCTTCCTTCAATTCTGAAGATTCCGTTACAGGAGACTCAATTTCTGTTTGCGGAAGTAATATGGAGAAAGTGGTTCCCTTTCCATATTCACTTTCAAACGTCAAATTTCCTCCGTGCAATTCTGTAATTTCTTTGGCAAGTGCCAGCCCAAGACCTACCCCCTGCGCCTTGCGCGTGCTTGAAGTATCCACCTGAGAGAAGCGATCAAAGACACGTTCCGCCTTGTCTTCGGGAATACCCACCCCTTGATCAACCACATCGATGCGCACTCCGCCCGATGCTTCAAACCATTTAACCTGTATAACTCCCCCCGGGTGGCTAAATTTGATCGCGTTGGTCAGGAGATTCAGGATCACCTTTTCCATACGATCCCGATCTGCAATGATATCAAGATCGGGGTTGGAGCCACCCAGTTTAAATTTAAGCTGCTTAGCCGATCCCAGGTGCTGGACGGAATTGACGAGTCCACCGATATACTCGTCCAACTTAATCGGCTGCTTATTGAGCTGCATCATACCCTGATCCAGCTTCATCACATCTAAAATTTCGTTAATGAGCTTTAGAAGTCTCAGGGCATTACGGTGAACGGTAACGAGATGCTCATGCACGGGACCCGGGAGCGATTCATATTTCTGTAAAATCTGCTCTACCGGAGAGTAGACCAACGTTAAAGGAGTCCTCAGCTCATGACTAATATTCGCAAAGAATTGGGATTTGAGTTGATCCAGTTCCTGCAATTTCCTGTTTTGGTCGTCCAGTTCCTGCTTGAGGTAAAAGTCTGCCCGCCTGGCACGCGAGGTAACCATACTCGAGACTGCGCTTATACCCCCGGTAACCAGAATAAAGAAAGAACTCAAGAATAGGTCCTTGGGCAATATAGGCATGGCAGTCACCAACCAATGGGATGCACATGCAACCAGATACACAAGGTATATTCCAAACGTAACTGCAAGGGTCTCTCGAAACGACCATGGTAATAAGACCCCCAAACCCAGAATAACCAGATTAAGCCCAGCATAATAAGGGGATGCCACACCTTCTGTCCGAAAGATCATGTAATCCAGAGAAGTGGTAATAATAAATGCCCAGACAAAACCTAATTTTATCGCATGTTTATAACCAAAATCCGTCCTAACAATCCCATATAATATGAACAAAAGCAAGGTAGTGAAAAGACGTACCCCCATAAACTCGATAAACATCTCAGGATAAACCGCCAGCTCCAGCCCAAACCCTGTGGGCATTGCCACTATTCCAATCAGGGCCGCGTATTTCAAGCGCGACTGCCTGACCTGCCGGTCTTCCTTTAAATAGGCCTGCTCTTGAGTTGTAATCACGCTGTTAACCAAGTTTGCCATATTCGTGGATCATTTACGAATATCTAGAAATACATTTACTCCTGTATCATCTTGTATCAATTGCGTCTGCGTGTCTTCAGGAGCCAAAGCAAGCATGTCCTTATCATCCCGATAAATCAGGTGCCATTCGAGCAAATGTTCCATCTGATTACGATTGGGATTCGACTTATGAACATTGGTTACCGAAACCAGCCCACCTGGTTTCACCCAGCTGTAAAACAATGCTACCAGTTTTTTGCAGACGCGATCCGAAAAATAATCAAAGAGTCCCGCACAATAGACAAAGTCATACTTCGGATCTTCAACCAACTCATCCACCTGACTTTCCCTGAGCAGATCATCTACGGATTTTTGAACATAGTTAAGCGTAGCCTCTCTCCCGGCATCCTCTCTGGCAGCCGAAGTCCTCTGCTTGGAATAAGCGATGGTTTCATCATTAAAATCCATCAAGGTGAGCATGAGGTGATCGGATAATTCGCTCTTCTTGAGAAAGCGTTGCACCTCAGAGGCCGGTCCACAACCGACATTAAGTGCCACCAATGGTCGCTCCTGTTGTATGGCGCGAACGGTTTCGTTTTCGAGGCGCTCTACCAGTAAATCGATGCGATTGCGATGTGCTTCGGGAGCGGATGTCCCCACATGGAAATCATCTACCAACTTCGCATAGATGCTACGGCACTTGGCATCCGACTCGTAGAGCATCATATTGACCATTTCATAGTCACCGGCATACCCGAGAGGTTTGACATAGGTTCGGTGTACGAAGGGCGAACACATGGTAACCGGATGCAATTCCCGCCTGGCAAATGCTTTATGGGCATTGAGCTCTTCGGGGCTAATTTTAGAGGCTACTTCCTCAAAACTACCGAATAGCTCGGTTACCTTCGGGCTGAGCGGCTCCTTGACCTCCTCGTAAAATTCTTCAAACAGTTTTTCATCAAAACGCCCATTCGTATTGGCTGATAACTCGGAGCCCACTTCAGCCTCCTCCAACCACCGGCTAATCTCCGAAAGAAAACTGCTAATGGAGTTAACCACCACCTGATAACCCGGGTAGAGGCGGTTACTGTTTTCCCAATCGTCTACAAATCGCTTCGCTTCTGTATTGAGCCCACGACCGGGACCAATTTCTGAAAGGTCGCTCCATGCATCCACAAGTGTTGCTGATACGATCAACATTAACCCGGTCATCACGATATTGCTGACGACTGCCTTCCCATCATAGATCACACGCTCCCCTCGTACAACACGCACTTTCTGGAGTACCTCACTGATCTGGATAATGGAATAGGGATTGTAAACCTCAAAGACAACCGTCGTACGCGTAATATGAATCAAGGTTCCGCGACCTTCTTTACCTTGGCTATTTTGAAATAGCAGTATGCTGTCGATACCCGATAGTGAATTCACAGTGTGTTATGGTTTTAGTCAGTCGTTTAAAGGTTCAGGCGCTTAAGAATTTTTTTGGAAAGACTCTCAGGAGTCGCATTCCTGGCTAATTCTTGAGCGGTAAGTGTAATGCTCGTATCTTTTTTAAACAGAACGGATAATTCGAGTGCAGTTATTGAATCTATACCAAAATCTCCCAGATTTTGTTGAGGTTTTATACTCCCAGACTCAAGTTTTAAAGTTGTTTCAACCAATAAGATAATTGATTCCTCAATATAAGCAAGTCTCTCTTCCGATGGTTTACTTAATAACTCCGTGATAAACACGTGGGTTTCATTATCCGAAATCTCATTGGTTTGGGCTATTTTGTTAAGGAAATCGCGAAAGTAATGATGTATGGCCATTCCCTGGTTTGCCTGAGCCCACTTCTGCCAATCCACCTCAGCAGCTATCAGGCTACTTTTGCGCTGTGAGAGTGCATGCTTCATTGCGTCGAAAGCCCTGGAAAGCTCCAAGGGCATGATCCCAGACTGTGCTAAAATCTGTTCTACATTCTTATCGCGAGCAACCATCCCTGCATCTGCGATTGCGCCCCAGTTGACACTCACTATATGAGTTCCTCCGTGTTGGTCAGCCATTGCAAGGCCATCCAAGAGTGCATTCGCGGCCGCATAGTTAGCCTGATACTGATTACCCACCAAGCTGGAGACGGACGAATAGCAAACCATAAAATCAGGCGGCGAATCCCGAAACACTTCAATGAGATTCAGAGCCCCCATTACTTTGGGGCGGATCACCCGTTGATAACTACTGAAATCCATTGCTTCAATGCGTTTATCATCAAGCACGCCAGCAGCGTGGAATATGCCGGCAACTTTGAATCCATCGTTTTTCAATCCTTGCGCGATTCTTGAAAGTTCACTGGAATCGCAGATGTCGCCTTTAATTAGCCGAATGTTAGCCGTTTGATTCTCTTGCAATGAAATCCATGCTTCTGCTTCCGGGCTAGTCCCTGAGCGGCTCATCAGCAATAAGTTCTGCGCGCCCATACCCGCCAGCCATTTTGCAGTTTCGAGCCCGAAACCGCCTGTTCCACCTGTAATGAGATAAGCCGCGTCAGCTTGAGTATCAATAAAATCGTCTGAAGCAGATTTATCTGCATTTTCGCTCAACGGAAATACCGCAGACTCCCCAATACTTAGAACGGCTTTACCTATCAGGTTACGCTTTTCCATATCAACCAGGCATTGATTGACCTCCGCGATCGCGTATTCAGCCGTACGAACGGGTTTATAGTCTCCACTTTCAAAGGCCTTTAAGACTTCAGCTGCAAGCTCCTGAATGAGTGCCGGGTGCTCAATATGCATGCGGTCAAAATCCACTGCATGAAATGCGATATTTCGATTAAACAAACTCAATGGCAGAGAGCCTCCGGTCAGTATGTCCGTTTTGCCCAACTCAATGAAACGGCCGCCCGGGGCTGTTATTTCAAGGCTTCGCGCAAGAAACTCGCCCGGCAGTGAATTAAGCACCACATCGATACCGGTCTCAACGTGTTTTAATATTTCGGAGGCAAAGTCCAACTGAGTGGAGTCAAAGACAAAATCCACTCCCAGTTCACGCAAGTAATCCCGTTTGGAATCACTGCTGGCGGTCGCAAAAATTGTAGCTCCCACATATTTCGCGATTTCTATAGCCGCAAGGCCCACTCCGCCAGTTGCACTGTGAATCAGTATCGTATCCCCTGACTTAAGGGATGCCAAATGCAGTAGGCTGTATTGGGCAGTCAGAAAATTCGTGTAAATCAACCCTCCAACATCGTCAATGGACTTCGGAAGTGGAAAAACAAAGGACTCCTCTGCAACGGCAAAGTTGGAGAGAGTATTGCCCGTACCTGCCAATACACGGTCTCCCACTTTAACACGGGTCACTTCAGCACCCGTGCGGCTCACTATTCCGGTGACCTCCATACCGATCGCATCTCCCAGGTAAGAATCCACAACGGCCAGTGCCTGCATACGCCCCCGCACCTTAAGGAGATCTTTGTATGTCAAAGCGGTGGCATTAACCTGGATTTCCACTTCATGTGCTTTTAAATATTCGTTTTTTTCAACGAGATCAAAGGTGAGTTCTGACGAACTGGTCTGTATATTTAGCTGCGCCCGTTCATCCGTTTTAAGGGTTCTCAAGACGGGACTATCAACCGATTCCGCTTCATTGCCTTCATTTGCGCTCCTTGAAAAATGCTTCGCAAGAAATTGATCTCCACGCAAAGCTATAAGCTCCCCGGTGTGATTGGAATGCAGCAACGGCACCAATTTCTGAATAAGTGCATGGTCAACCTTAACATCAATATCTAGATATCGGGTAGCGAGCCGTTGAGCATTTTCATTGGCAGCAACATTTGTTAAACCCAAATAGGCGTTGGGTAGTAAATTTTCAATGGCTTCATCATTTACGGATAACGATTTTGAGGCCACAATCGTCATATATAGAGGTTCTTCGCGGTGTGCTTGCAATGCTTTAACCAACCGTGAATACTGGGCTGCACGATTGGCAATGGTATCCATCAATTTTTCTGTTGAATCCTCTTGCTCCAAAGCGGGTATTCGCCAAAGGCAATGCGACCACGCATTCGTATTTTCAAAAACGCTTTCAATATCCGGCTCGGATATACAATCAATCTTAGCGATCGATGCCCCCTTAAGTCCAGCCTTCCAGATTTCATGATTCTCAGAAGAGTCAATGACCAGCCAGTTTTGACTTGGAGGTTCCTGCGCTTCATTAGGAAGCAGATTGAAGGAAGCCCAATTCTCTTCATAAAGGTATTCATCCGCATCTTTCACTCCCGCGAGATGCAGCCTTTGAAATAGTGCATCCGTAACTTCAACCAGTATATCGCCATTGTCAGCGATGAGCGTCAAATCTGCGCGAACGACGTCAATCGACACCCATTCCACCCATCCTTTAACAAATTTGGGCTGTATCCGATTATCACCGTAATAGCGTACATTACCCATACGTACCGGTACGTAAGCCTCTTTGCCAGGGACATGTACCAGCACTGAATGAATTGCTCCATCGAATAATCGCGGATTAACGTAATAGGTTTTTTCGGAATCCTTACCTGCAAAAGGATCCTCAAATTCAGCCCAAAACCCGCCATCACTATTCGTACGTAAATGACTGACAGTCTGATAACTTTGCCGGTAAACCAAACCTCTCTTTGCCAGTTGCTTATAGAATGCCTGCATATCGACCTCTTCCGAATAATCGTTTTGAATTGAATCCAGCGGGGCTCGCTTCATGGGTTTATTCGAAGCTATCTCTAAAACATGACCCTCAGCGTGCTTCTCCCACTCATCCGATTCAGTCCTAATGATACTATTGACCGAGTAGGATTTGCCATCCGCTCCGGCTTGGACCGATAGTTTTTGCGGTTGTGCAAGCTCTGCTGTGAGCATGGAATGCAAAGTTAAGTCCCGGATTTCGAAGTTTTGCAGTTTCAGCTCTTCCCGTGCATAGGCGATACCCGCTTCGACATAGCCTGCTCCTGGAAAAACCGGCTTATCCAGCACCCGGTGATCCTCAATGTAGGGAAAGAAATATTTATTGATTTCCACCTGCCAGGCGGGAAGTGGGCCACTCAGTTTTTCATTTAAATAGACATGCCCTTTGAGACCAAAACGATCCATTGTGGATTCATCGGTCTCGATCCAGTGGCGCTTATGATTCCAGGCATAGAGAGGTAAGTCCGTGAAGTTGCCGATAGTCTTGGGGAACAGGGATTCCCACTGCAAACTACCGCCATTTACATGATATTCGGCAGCGATGGCATCCAGGCGCTCTTTTTCATCTTCCTTGCGGTTAAGCGTTTGCTGGATGTAGATCGATTGGTCGATTGATTCGGCACATTCGATAATGCTGGTCCTTAATACTGGATGAGGCCCCACTTCAATGAATGTATCATAACCATCCTTCATCATTTGACTGATGGTCTTTGCGAATTGAACGGGCTGACGGACATTCTGCCACCAATAGCCTGCATTCCAATGCTCTCCATCCATAGGTTTGGCGTGAACCGTAGAATATAACCGATAGCTTGCCTGATGAGGTTTCAATGCTGCCAGAGACTCAAAAACACCCTCCCGAATCGTATCCATCACGTGACTGTGATAGGGTATATTCACCCGCAGGAATCTTTGAAAAATCTCCGCTTGGTCGAGTCTTTCAGCCAATGCGTTCAAGGCTGCCTCATCTCCGGCGAGGGTAACAGACTGGGGGCTGTTAATCGCGGCGACGGAGATTCCACCATAGTCCGCTATCCATGCGGCAATCTCTTCTGCGGGCAGGCCCACAGCAAGCATTACTCCCATACCTGCGGTCGTTTGCTGTAATCGACTACGATGGTAACTGACCCGAATCGCATCCGCCAGGCTGAGCGCTCCGGAAATATAGGCCGCACTCACCTCGCCTACACTGTGACCGACAATAGCCGCCGGTTCAATCCCCTGGGAGACCATCCATTGGGCCAATGCCGCCTGCAAAACAAAATTTGCAGGTTGGGCGACTTCCGTATCAGCCATACGGCTTTCACCTTCAGGCTTAAAGAGCTCATCCCGGATCGACCATCCAGATATCTCAGTAAAGTGTCTGTCCACCTGTTCCAGAAACTCGCGGGCCTGCGGTTCATTTTCAAAAAAGTCGCGCCCCATGCGCCACCATTGAGGGCCCATTCCGGTAAACACAAAAACCGGTTTCTGCCGGTTTTCGGGACTTTCAGCTGTATATACGCCCGGTATGTTTTCACCGACACTGAATTTCTTCAGTTTTTGTTTAAAGTCATCCAACGAACTTGCCTTGATCCATGCCCGGGCGCGCAGATGCGAGCGTCGGTAAATCAATGTATGCACAATATCTGCAAAATCCGCATCCGTTTTTGTAAGTGTAAGCTTAAATGCCAATTTACCCGCGTATTGCCGCAGGGAGCTTACATCATTTGCAGATAACGGCACGTTAATAGGCCACTGTAATTCTGTGTTAGTAGAGCTCTTCTCAAGTATGTCGGCAGATTCGATAATCACATGGGCATTTGTACCTCCATACCCAAAAGAGTTTACTGATGCATAAATTGATTTTGAGGACTCACGATGTACATCAATGGGCTGCGCGGGTATCTGCAGCTGCATGTTTTGAAAGTCGATTTGGGGATTTGCATTTTCAAAATGCAGGTTTTTGGGAATCTTCTGGTGCTTGAGTACAAGTATGGCCTTGATCAACCCAGCAATACCCGCAGCCGCTTCCAGATGCCCCATATTGGATTTCACGGAACCTACCCACAGTTTTTCAGAACGGGGAGATTTTCCAAACATACGATTCAGTGCGTTAATTTCGATCGGGTCCCCGGCTTTGGTGCCTGTCCCATGCGCCTCGACATAAACGACATCAGATGGGTCGACTAAGCATTGTTCATACAAGCGGTTGATGAGCTCGTATTGCGCATCTCCATTAGGTAACGATATGCCCGCAGTGTGACCGTCCTGGTTCGCACCGGTGGCACGAATCACCGCGTGTATGCGATCCCCAGCCTCTATTGCCTGTTCCAGTGGCTTCACAATGACAATCCCTGCACCTTCGCCCCGGCTATACCCGGCTGCGCGTTCGTCAAACGCCATACTATGCCCGTGCTGTGAGAGCAGCCGGGCTTTACTCATCATGATCGGGTTATCCGGCTTGAGCATGATATTCACTCCACCCACGATAGCAGTATCACACTCGCCTTTTTCGAGGCTCATACACGCAGAATTCAACGCTACCAACGAAGAGGAGCATGCCGTATCCACCGTAAAGCTGGGGCCCTGCAAATCAAACACGTGGGATATACGATTCGAAAGGAGTGTCATCGTACAGCTGGTCGCAGTATGGATACCCGTAATCTCACGATTCAGTGTATTGACTCGAAGCAACATATTATCGAGGCAGAACCCCCCGATAAATACCCCAGTAGGGCTACCTTTCAACTCATCCCTAATCAGGCCGGCATCTTCAATCGCTTCCCAAGTGGTTTCCAGCAAGAGGCACTGTTGGGGATCCATCTCCTGTGCTTCCTTTGGAGAAATCCCAAAGAATAAAGGGTCAAACTGGTAAATATCCTCCTGCAAAAAGCCTCCACGTCGCATGTAGGTTTTTCCCGCTTTTTCAGGATTTTCATCATAAAAGCGCCGGTAGTCCCAACGATTTGAAGGCACGTCAATAATCGCATCCTGACCGCTCATTAGCATTTGCCAATAGCGCTTAGGATTTACCGCTCCACCCGGAAAATGGCAGCCCATTCCAATTACTGCAATTGCCTTCATTGTATAGGTATCCAAGGATTACATAAACAATCATTAATCCCCATGGGAACAGGATAGCAGTTTAATTGTATAATCAAGTAATAAAATCGATATTCCATTTATCGGATACCACAAATTAGGTATACCTGATAATAAGCAGCTAACAATTTGTATCGTCAGTGAATACCCTGATGGGATATGCATTTTTTTAGAGCAACTTTCAAAGCTTTCAGATTAACGGGCTTCGTAAGATAGTCGTCCATACCGGATGCCAGGCATTTCTCCTTATCCCCTTTCATAGCATGCGCAGTAAGCGCTATGATATAATGGTTTTTAACATCTGAATGCTCATTTTCATATGTCCGGATAGTACGGGTGGCTTCATAGCCATCCATTTCCGGCATGTGAACATCCATAAAAACAAGGTCGTAGTAGTTACGGGTAACTGCCTGTGCAGCGAGCTTTCCATTCTCAACAAATTCAGCTGAATAACCAATTTTTTTGAGAATCAGGCGTAATACCTTTTGATTAGTCTTATTGTCTTCAGCCACCAGAATACTGAGCGGATACTGTTCGCCCATTTTGCTGTTCTCATCGATTTCCAGAGAATCGCGAACCACCGGTTTTTGAACTTGAGCATTTAGAATGCGAACATCCTCAGACACCTCAGCCATAATAGTGAAGGTAAATTTAGAACCTTCTCCGTATTTGCTTTCTACATGAATATCACCGCCCAGGTTGCGACATAGGCTACGTGAGATCGCCAGACCCAGACCCGTTCCCCCGTATTTACGAGTCGTCGAAGTATCGGCCTGCGCAAAGGGTTGAAATATATTGTGGAGTGCAGATTCCTGCATGCCGATACCGGTGTCGGTAACACTGCATTCGATGCAGCACATATCCCCGGATTTTAATTTTTTACTGCCTTGGACGGCTACCTGTATCTTAACATAACCTTCGTGCGTGAATTTCACGGCATTACCGACAAGATTGAGTAGGATTTCTTTGATACGAGCTTCATCAGACAGAATAGAATGAGGGACCTTTTCATCTACCTCAAATGTAAGCTGAAGATCTCTTTTGGCAGCCTCATGGCTTAAAATACCGGTAACATCTTCAACGCAGGATTTAAATGTCATGGGGTTTCGCTCAATTTCAAGGCTACCTGCTTCAATTTTTGAGAAATCCAGAATATTATTAACGAGGCTAAGCAGTGAATTGCCGCTGGCCTGCACGATGTTTAACCATTCCCGGTGTTCCGGGGACAAGCTTGAATCGAGCAGCAACCCTGTAAATCCCAGGATACTGTTCATCGGTGTGCGAATTTCATGGCTCATGTTCGCTACAAATTCGCTCTTTGCCTGATTGGCTTTCTCAGACTCTATCGCCATGAGATTGGATTTTTCGATGGCTTTTTCCAGCTCTATATTTGCTGCGGCTATTTCGTGTTGGGCAATGCGGTTACGGATAGCAAGCATGATACTGTCGACGGCTGCGACAAGTACGCGCCTGTCAACGAGCTTCCATTTCTTTTCGGTGTCGTTCTTACCAAAGCCCATAAATCCCCAAAACTCATTCTTCACGAGCATGGGTACCATAAAGATGCTGTTACAGCCCGATTGCACCATGAGAGGGTGAGAGTTCAACGAAGCAAAATCCGTTTCCTGGCGCTCAATGACGTATCGGTTCGTAATAAAGCGATTCCTCCAGCTGGTTGCCCCCCCCTGCCAGGTAAATTCCGTGCCTTTTTCCAGCTCACACTGGGTGACATTTTCATGCTGCCAGGTTTCGATAATCTCGAACCCCTCCGTTTTTTGATTTTGCAACCGCTTGCACATCGAAAGGAATACCACATCCACACTGAGTGCATTCCCCAAATATTCGAGAATGTCCTTTTGAATGTGCTCCTCTACGTTTTGGGCCTCATCGTCAAAGGCGAGCAACTTATTCATCGACTGCACAAGAGCGAACAGCAGATGATCCCGGCGTTCTATACGCATTTTCGAGAGATGCTCAGCGGTGATATCCTTCACATAAATGAGGAAATGATCATCATCCAAAGCGGTACCACTCATGGAAAGGTACTGTTCCGCTCCGTTTCTCTTTTCACAGCAAAATTCTCCATTAGCGCGTTTTTCGGAGAGCAACTTGGCAAACCAGGCCTTACCTTCCTTTCGCGAGTCAAGATTGATCAAATCAATAATAGAGCGCCGACCCAGCGTATATGAGCTGTGGCCGGTAATCTTGAGCATCATTTCATTGATATGACAAAACTCGCCCTGACCATCAATGATGGCAACTCCGTCCGGGGCATAGTCAATACATGCCCGGTATTGCCGTTCGCTGAGTGTCAGCTTTTCTTCTTTAAACTTCCATTTGGTAATATCCCAGCGAATACCGCTGACGTTAATCAGGCGATGGTGCTCATCATAATTGGGCACATACTCATCGCGCAGCCATACATCATGACCCTTTTTATGCTTAAAGCGATATTCCACGGATAACCGATCGGTCTTGGGCAGGGATTCCAGCTCTTCTTTAACCCGCAATAAATCGAGCGAATTGATGCGTTCGAGCCATAGGGAGGGTTCCATCAAAAGGGCAGTCCGATCAAACCCTAAAATCGCTTCACAATTGGACGTAATATCAAGCAAGGTGAAGATTTCATCATACTTAAACTGGAAAATCATTGTGGATCCGCTGGATCCTAATCCCATCAATTGATTATCCTCTGTATCCTGCTCTTTTTTTAGCGTTGCAACAGGTAGTAAAGAACCGGCCATCAGCAAACTGCTTTGAAATATAGAAAAATCGACATACCAACAAATGCCGACATAGAGCAAAAGCAGGCTCATGAAAAGAACAAAACGCAACCCTCTCCTATTGCACCTATAGTTTCCGAAGTTGCCGTTTGGAGGGAGGTTACGAAAATGGCTTGAAACTAGTTTATCCATCCCAGGTTAATTTAACCATTCGGTCGGAATACCTAAATTCTTTAGCCAGAAAATTATATAAAACCGAAATTATCCGCTCCAAATCGAGGTTTTAACACTTCTGGAACAAAAATTTGACCTGATTTCGTAGAATTATTCTCCAAAATGGCTGCAAGAGTGCGTGCCAAGCCCAAAGCAGAGCCATTTAAAGTGTGTACCGGGTGTACTTTTGAATCCTCACCCCGATATCGAATTTTAGCTCTTCGGGCCTGAAAATCGGTAAAGTTGCTGCAGCTGGAAACTTCTAGCCAGCGACCCTGCCCGGCAGCCCACACTTCCAAGTCAAATTGTTTGGCATGGGGAAAGCCGATATCGCCGGAACAGACGTCCAGTATGCGGTAGGGCAACTCCAGTTTTTGGAGCATGTGTTCTGCATTTTTACGGAGTGCTTCGAGCGCCTTAAAACTCTCTGCAGGTTCAACCAATGACACCAGTTCGACCTTATCAAACTGATGCAGACGGTTTAAACCCCGCACATCCTTACCCCAGCTACCCGCTTCTTTGCGAAAGCAGGGGGTATATGCACATAAATGGACAGGTAAGTCCGATGTTTCCAGTATCTCATCCCGAAAGTAATTGGTAACCGGAACTTCAGCGGTCGGAATCAGGTAAAGATCCACCTCCTCAATGTGATACATCTGCCCTTCTTTATCGGGTAACTGCCCGGTAGCCGTACCGGATGCCGCATTGACCAGCAATGGGCTTTGCACTTCCTGATAACCCAACTCGGTAGCCTCATCGATCAAAAACTGAATCAGCGCACGGGACAAACGCGCAAGTGGCCCCCGATAGAAGGGAAAACCCGCACCCGTTACCTTAACACCACGGTTAAAGTCTAAAAAATCAGCTATACCGGGAATATCCCAATGGGCAAGATACTCTCCGGATTCGTCGAAACCCTCAGGTTTCCATTGTCCGATTTCTATATTGTCCTGCTCTCCTTTGCCTATAGGCACGCTCTCGTGCGGTAGATTGGGTATTGTAAGCAGTGCATGATTCCAGTCCTCCTCGATCTGCCTCACATCTGCATCGAGCGCCTTTACCTGATCCGACACCTGCTTGAGCTCAGCTACTTTTGCCAGAAATTCCTCAGACCCTTTTTTAAGGGAGCGCATTTCTGTATTTGCCGCTTTTTGGGCAGCTCGCAGGTTCTCGATTTCAGTGACCGCCTTTCGACGTTTTTGATCGAGCTCTAAGATCGCGTCGATATCGCAGCTAAACTTTTTCTTCTGGATCGCTTGCTTAACGGTATCAACGTTATTTCGCAGGAAATTGATGTCTATCATCTCAGGTGTTGATTATGAATCGTGCCTAGAGATGACCGTAATGAAAGTCGAGCGCTAAACCGTGTTTTTGTTGCGTGTTTTACGCCATTCCGAACGGTGGTTTTTTATCCAGTCCAAAAGCGCACGCTCAAATCCGATATCTCTGCCTGCTTTTTCAGATTCAATCCACTTATGCCTAAGAATTTCGTCTCTTTCCTCTAAAAACTCCTGATAGAGGCTGGACTTTGATGCAAAGGTCTCCGAGTCCACGTTATCCTTGTTTTCCAACATTCAAATAATTTCTGACTGAGATTACTAAATATCTCAAGCCTATAATTAAGGTATGGATGACCTAAGATTTTTCAACCTGCTCGATAAGTTTGGAGGCGATGTGCCTGAATGCCTGGGATGCACTACTCTCCGGATTGGCAATGACCTGAGGGATACCGCGGTCCCCCCCTTCCCGCAGATCCTGCTCTAGCGGGATTTGGCCCAGGAGTTCCGTACCCAGATCTTCGGCAATATGTTTACCTCCATCCTGCCCAAAAAGGTAATGTTTTTCTCCAGTAACGGGGAGTTCCAGGTAGCTCATATTTTCAGCGACTCCCAAGAGAGGGACTTCCACTTTATCGAAGAGCCCGGCACCTCTGCGTGCAACTGTATAGGCGGCTGCCTGGGGGGTAGTCACAATGAGCGCTCCATCCAGGCGAAGGGTCTGTGTTAGTGATATTTGCGCATCACCAGTTCCCGGAGGAAGATCAATAAGCATAAACTCTAGTTCTCCCCATTTCACCTGATGGGTGAATTGCTGGATCGCCTTCATCACCATGGGTCCGCGCCAGATGATGGGGCTGCCTTCATCCACAAGAAAACCCATGGACATGACTTTGACACCATGACCCAGCATAGGGTAGATCATATTGTCTTCAATCTCCGGTCTGCCCCCGATGCCCATCATGAGTGGTATGGATGGCCCGTAAATATCACAGTCCATGATGCCTACTTTACCTTCACCCAAACCTTTTTCGTGGAGTAATGCGTTGATGGCACAGGCCAAGTTACTTACGAACGTAGACTTGCCAACCCCTCCTTTACCACTGGCCACCGCAACAATATGCTTCACTCCTTCCATCTCGGACTGTTCGGGGAGGCTGCTCGCGGCATTGCTTTTGGGCGCTTCTTTCTTAGAGACGACAATACTCACATGCACGTCTCCGACGCCATCCATGACCCGCAGTGCATGTTCGGCTGATTTCTTGATTTGACCAGGAATCTTTGCATCCCCGCTCGTAACTTCAAGCCGCACATGGATGTCACTATTTTCCACACGGCACTCACGCACCAGACCAAAAGAGACAATGTCTCTGCTAAAGCCGGGATATGCGACCTGTTTTAAAACTTCTAAAACCGATTCTTCAGTAATCATAGGGCAGTTGCTTGTATCCTTAAAGGAGCAAAGTGATTAAATCTCATCTATTTAAAATAATTATCAACCGAAATGCGTTTTTTTACCCGATACTCCCCAATGCAGATATCTATATAAGAGATATTGTAAAATCATCTTTTCATTTGCATGAGAATCATACACAATGGGTTATGCTTTTTAGAAACACTTCTGTTCAATCACTGATCTCCGTCGGGCTAGTCACCCTTTCTCTTTTCGCAATAAGTGCTTCAGCCATCGCTCAAAACAGCATTCTGATTCCCGAAATTTCCAGAACCGGACAAGTGCAAACGATTAATATCCGGATCATTTCCAATAACGAATCCATTCAAGCACTGGCGACCAAAGCCTTTAATTCGCATGGCGTATTTAATGCATCAGCGGATGGTGCACCCGTTTATATACTTAAGTTGGATCTGGATGAAGAAAATCGCGTTTCCTACATATTGCAGCGCAATTCTCCGGTGTCGGACGTAGCCAAGGGTTCCATTAAGAGCAATCGCTGGGATGTAGCCACCTTACGCATTTGTGATATCATTGTCGAAAAAACGACTGACCTGAGAGGGTTTTTTGCAGGCAAGCTGGCATTTGTAGGTCGCCGGGACGGGCATCGTGAGATCTATGTGAGTGATCTGTTTTTTCAAAAGGTGGATCAACTGACGCGAGATCAATCCTACTCATTGAGCCCGGAATGGTCTCCAGATGCACTGAACATTCTCTATACGGGCTACTTTCGCACCGGTTTTCCGGATATCTTTAAGATTAATATCCTTACGGGGCAGCGCAGTATGTTTGCCACTTACAAGGGCTCAAATACAGGTGCAGCCTACAGCACCCAGGGAACAGAGGTGGCGATGGTGCTCTCTTCCAGTACGTCCACCGAAATCTATATTTCTGATAATGAAGGCCGAAGGCCCAAACGCATTACGAACAACCGCAGCTCCGAGACTTCCCCGTCGTGGTCGGCCAAGGGCGATCAACTGCTGATCACCTCTGATCGTCTGGGCAGTCCACAGATTTTCCTGCTGGACCGCTTTAGCGGCAATATGGAGCGGGTGAACATTACACTCTCAAGGTACTGTGCAGAGCCTGCATGGAATCCGGTCAACCCCAATATTCTGGCCGTAACCGTAGGCGTTGAAGGTTTATTCCAAATTGCCATTCACGACATGAGTACGGGAGAATCCCAATTGGTCACCCAGCATTCGGGAGATGGTGTAGAGCCCGAGTGGACCAATGACGGTCGGCACCTTATTTACACTGTAAGGGATGGAAGCACCAAGCGTCTGCAGCTGATCGATACCGTTACCGGTAAATCGACCGCGCTGCATTCCGCCCGGTTCGGAGATGCTTCAGAAGCGAGCTTCGTCTATCCTTATTAGGGAGTGTTAACGATTTCTTAGATGTGAATGGCTTCGCCGTGAACGGCAGCGGCGGCTTCACCGAGCATCTCTGTCAAAGTCGGGTGTGCATGGATGGTATCATGGATCTCATCGATCGTGCCTTCCATTTTCATTGCCAACACGTATTCGGCAATAAGCTCCGTGGCATCATAGCCTACTATATGCGCGCCCAATACCTCCCCGTGCTGTTTGCCGGTAATCAATTTCACAAAACCCTCACTCTGCTCGGAGGCGACTGCCCGCCCGTTCGCTGTGTAAGGGAATTTACCCACCAGATAATCGAGCCCTTCTTCCTTGGCTTTCGCCTCGGTCATGCCGACACTCGCCACCTGTGGGTTGCAGTAAGTGCAACCTGGGAATAGAGTCACCCGCTGGGGAGTCTGATCTGTAAACATGCCGTTGACTGCCTGGACTGCCTCGTAGGTGCCCACGTGCGCAAGCCAGGGCGGCCCTATAATATCACCCGCAGCGAATACGCCCTTCATTGACGTTTCGTAGCGGTCATCCACTTTTAAGTAGCCACGATCCAGATCCAGTTTCACCCGGGATGAAAGTGCTCCGTCCAGATTCGGAACCACTCCAATGGCCAAAAGCATCATATCCGCTTTTAATTTTTCTGTCTTTTCACCTTTGACCAAATCCATCGAAACCGAAGTTTTCAGCTTTTTGATATTTTCAACCTTGGTGCCGGTATGGATTTTGATGCCCTGTTTCTTAAAGGAACGTGCAAGGGCCTGCGAAACCTCAGCGTCCTCTACGGGAACGATCTGGTCCATCATTTCAACGACAGTCACTTCAGAGCCCAGGGCATTAAAGAAATACGCAAACTCAACCCCAATCGCACCCGCACCCACCACGACCAACGACTTGGGGAACTTACGATTTTCCAGGATCTCGCGGGAGGTCATGATCACTTTACCATCCACTTCTACATTGGGGATTCTGCGAGGCAAACAACCGGTCGCCAGCAGCACTTTATCGGCGGATACGACTTTACCCTTATCCGCACCTTCGATGATTTCGATCATCCCTGCTGCGATGAGCTGCCCCTTACCCACGATCTGGTCGACCTTGTTTTTCTTAAAAAGAAATTCGACCCCCTTGGCCATTTTATCGGAAACGCCCCGGGAACGGGTGATGATCTTGTCAAAATCGAAGGATGCCCCCTCGACACTCAGGCCGTAATCTTCAGCATGGGCCATGGCGCTATAAATTTCAGCACTCTTTAATAGAGCCTTGGACGGGATGCAGCCCCAGTTCAGGCAAGTTCCCCCCGCGCGCTCCATCTCGATGCACACGACTTTTTTACCGAGCTGACCGGCCCGAATTGCTGCTGCATAACCTGCGGGACCACCGCCAAGCACTGCAAGATCGTATTTATTTGCTGATTCCATATAACGATAAAAAAAAGATTATATTGCGGATAACTTTTGGGAATGACAATCCCAATGAGTAAGCTGTGAATATCTCGTCGACTCGGTCAACCCTTCTCTGATTTTACACGCTTTTTTATATTTTTCCACTTTTCGAGGCGTTCTGCAACGGCCGCCTCGGCCCCGTTTTCGCCGGGGAAGTAAAATTGATGGGGCTCCAGCATGTAGTCCTGTCCGGAAATACCTGCCTGGTAATCGTGACTGTATTGATAATCTTTGGAGTTGCCCTGCTGCTTATTGGCAGCCCCGTGCTTATCACGTAGCCAAACGGGGACTTGCTGAACACCCTCTTTGCGGATCAGAGCCTTTGCATTGTTGAGCCCCATATAGGCATGGTTGCTCTTGGGCGAACACGCCATAAATACCGTCGCATGGGCGAGATTGATCTGGCACTCCGGCAATCCGACAAAGTCGCATGCCTCGTAGGTCGCAGTCGCCAAGGGCAGTGCACGTGAGTCTGCCATACCAACATCCTCGGATGCAAAGATGACGAGCCTGCGAGCAACGTAACGCGGATCTTCTCCGCCTTCGAGCATCTTGGCAAGCCAATAGAGCGCTGCATCCGGGTCACTCCCGCGCATACTCTTAATATAGGCAGAAATGGTATCGTAGTGCTCATCTTCATTGGCATCATAACGGATTTTACGCTCTTTGGCGAACCCTTCGATGAGCTCTACGGAGATTTCCTGCCCCTCAGCAACCATCTCCGACAGCACCTCCAGTATGTTGAGCGCATGGCGCAAATCTCCATTGGAAATATGGGCGATATCCATCAAACGCTCATCATTTGCGGTGAGCTGCTTAGCGCCCAGACCGTGCTCGACATCAGTCAAAGCACGCCGTAAGACCTCCAAGATTGCCTCCAGCGAAAGGGGCTCGAGGCGAATCAAATGGGATCGGCTGATTAAGGGCGGGATAACGTAAAAGCCTGGGTTATGCGTAGTCGCACCAATTAAGGTTACGACCCCTTCTTCCACGTCCGGCAACAGCAGATCCTGCTGAGATTTATTGAAACGATGGATCTCATCGATAAAGAGGATACACTGCTGCCCGTTTTGCTGACGAAGTTTCGCTTTCTGAAGAGTTTCCCGCAGCTCAGCTACATTGGAGGAGACTGCATTGAGCTTAAAGCAGAAGCTGCCGGTCATCTGGGTAATGATGGTCGCAAGTGTCGTTTTTCCCGTGCCCGGGGAGCCATATACAATGAGATTCGGAGCTCTACCATTCGCAAGCATCATGCGCAGAGGGCTGCCATCGTCCGTAATGTGGGACTGCCCCACAAGATCCTCCAAACGCCGAGGCCGCATGCGGGCCGCGAGTGGGAGTTGTACTGGATTTACGGGTGCAGTTTCCTCTCCAAAGATGCTCTGCTGTTCGAGTGACACGCAAACACTATTGCACAAATTATCACTAATTCCAAGTAATAATTTAGCTTTCGGCCTGTTGCTTTACCCATTCTACTGTTTTCGCATCGTCATCCATATTTGCCCAGACCACTCTCAGAAAATCAGCCGCATTCACGTTATTCTGTTTAAAGAAACGGCGATCCCCTCCACAGGAATACATAATGTCCGCTGAGAGTTCCCCTTTAAGCTTGGCCTTGGCTTTCGGCAGGATACGGGGTAGCCAGACAATTCCATCGACGGCTTCGGATTTTTGGGGAAGGGTATCCATATCAATTTCCACATCGCTGGCTACGCCCTTTTGCTCGGCCAGGAAGTAGTCTCTGCGTGCGGCATGAATCAGCAGGAAAGTCTCAAAATCAGGCTCGCCCCCGCTCACAAAATCTTCGGCAAAGTCGTACAGGTCCATGACCTTCAGGCCGTTATTTGCCATATATTCGAACTGCTCCGGGTTAAAGTAGGTTCCGGGCTCCCGGTTACCCTTGCCATATTCGGCAACGGCATGTTCCCAAAGTGCTTTAAATTGGTTTGGATATTCGTAGTTGTTCATGCAGGGAAACTGCCATACCGGCAAACAGGAATCAAGCGCGACGGCGTCTTTTTCGATTTACTTTAGGTTTCACGTCTACGGGGCTTAGGTCGGCCAGGCTGAAATCGATTTGCCGTTTGAAACGGTCCACGCGCTCCACCATCACCTGTATTTTATCGCCTACACGGAAACGGCGGCGGTTGCGACGGCCGACCAGTTCGGTGTCATCATTGGTCAGGTAATAGTGATCATCGAGCATTGTCGATATATGAATGAGTCCGTAGGCCATCGAATCGGTGAGCTCTACAAACATGCCGTGGTTTTTGACCTCAGTGACAATCGCAGTAAAGGCGGTACGGCTGCTGCTATCCAGCTCGCGTTCAAAAAACTCCATGAGTTTGGTCTTCACCGTTTCACGTTCCGCCTCGGCACTGCGACCTTCCGTGATACTCAGGTGCTCAGCAATACTGGCGACCTGACTGGCAGAGTAATGAATCTCCGAATCAAGAGGCGCTGTGGAAAAACCCCGTTTGCGCAGGTAGACATCAAACACACGATGCACGATCAAGTCCGCATACCTGCGAATCGGTGACGTGAAGTGAGTATAATGCTTCATCGATAGCCCGTAGTGGCCATCCGGTGTCGAGCGATAGCAAGCGGCTTTTAAACTGCGAAGCACCTGGATTTTGAGCATGTAGCCCTGGGGGTGCTGAGCAATGCGGGCCAACAAGCGGTTAATTTCCTTCTTAATGGTCAGGTCGCCTGTCTCGATTCCGAATGTCGCCATATGATCAGCCAATTCGATGAGCTTGTCCTCGTCCGGCTCATCGTGGACGCGGTAAATAGTTGCGAGTTTATCTTCAGTCAGCGATTGGCCAACGGTATCATTCGCCAGCAACATCCACTCTTCGATGAGTTGGTGGCTTTCGTCCGTCTCGTTTTTAACGATGCGATCCGCGTATCCCTGCTCATCCACGTAAATTTTGATTTCAGGCATATCGAGTTCCAGGCTACCCTTCTTCATACGCCGTTCGCGTTGACGCTTCGCGAGAGTCCAGAGCTTTTTCAACACCTTGCGGATCTCATCCATTTGTGCATCATTGAGCTCGGTGAGTGCTTTGCCTGTATTGCCTGTCTGGTGCGAGGGGGGTAGCGGCATGTCCCAGATATCCTGGTTGGATTTATCCCGCAGGAAAGCGAGCGCCTGCCCGTAGGTTAAACGCTTACGGCTACGAATCACTGAGTTATAAAAACGAGGCGGCTTAAATTTGCCCTGCTTGGTAAAATGGAATTCAACCGTTTTCACGAGGCGATCCTGATCTTCAACCAAACTGCAGAGGCCATTGGAAAGCTTTTCCGGCAGCATGGGGATCACGGTGCCTACGAGGTAGGTCGAATTCCCGCGATTCTTTGCTTCCTTATCCAAGGCTGAATTGGGCTTTACGTAATGGGAAACATCGGCGATGTGTACAGCGACCTTTACATCCCCGTTGGATAGTTCCTCGTAGCTGAGAGCATCATCAAAATCCTTTGCATCGTCCGGATCGATGGTGATCGTAAAGGTCTGTCGATAGTCCCGCCGTCCCTTGATCGCTTCCGGGTCAATCTTGTCCGGTATTTTAGAGACCTCAAATTCCACACATTCAGGAAAAACGGTATCGAGCTCATATTTGTGAAGAATGGAAGCGTACTCAGCCTGGGGGGTATGGGTTTTACCCAAGACCTCAATGATCTCCCCCTCGGGATTGACGTGGCGCTGCTTCCATTCATGCAGCTTGACGACTACCTTGTCATTAACTTCAGGAAACTTCTCCCAGGTTTGCTCTTTGGGATCCGCAACCAGGATATCATTTATGATACGGGGATCATCCGGGATAACGTAATAAAAGAACTTAGTGCTCGCAAGGGTACCCGTGAGGGTTTCGCGTGCCCTTTTTAGGATACGTATGACTCTGGCCGTTTTGCGATCCTCATCAAAGCTCCTGCCTTTGCCCCGCTGCTTGCTGTAGCGACCCCGCTTCGGCGGGTACATGATACGTGCGACTACCTTGTCATCGTGCATGGCCACCCAGGTATCTTCCGCCTTCACAAATATAGGATCCTGGAGGGGCTGCCCGGGAGTGTTCTCCGGATAAATAAGCGCGGTTCCGGATTGCTTGAAGCGAATAACTCCCGTAACCAGATCTGCATCACGGGGAAGGCAATACCGCTCCTTCTTCACTTTTACGATGACGCCATTCGCCAGACTATCCTTAATGACGGTTTCAAGTTCTGCCCGTTGGCCACCACTGAGATTAAACTTAGCTGCAATGTCATCAATGGTCAGCGGCACGAAGTCCGGACTTTGCATCAGTTCAATCAGTTTCTGTTCCATACGGTTTTTCGGTTAGATGAGGAAAGTCTGCTGGGGTTCAGGGTTAACTATCTTGAAGGATTCGAATTTCGCAAGCGTTTCGGTAAACCAGGTGCGTGCATCTGCATCCCCATGCGTAAGGATAACGTGATAAGGGTTCATGCGTTCGACAAGATTTACGATCTCATCGCGATCTGCGTGACCGCTGAGATCAAAAGACAAAATCTCCGCCTTGATCTCAGCCATATAGTCATAGGGCTCAAAGAGAAACTCATCCCCTTTTTCGCAGGCTTTGAGTTTACCTCCGGGGGTATCCGGATCGCAATAGCCCAGGAAATAGATACTGTTTTTCTCTGAGCCGAGAATCGAAGCTGCCACCTGATAAGAAGGGGTATGCTCTACCATCATTCCGCTGCTCAATACATAAATACCGGGTGCTACTTTGTCTTTACCGGGCCTTTGTGGCAGGCGTGCAGGTTGCACGTTCAACTCTTTGATAATTTTTTTGCGGAAACGAATGAGGCCGGTTTCGCGGCTGATCTGGTCGAAATAATCAACAATATCCATACCGAGGCCCCCACAAAAAATGGGCACTCGGGGCAACCGACCCTGTTTTCGCTCCTTATGCAAAACTGCGAGCAGCTCCTGCATGCGCCCCAATGCGAAGACCGGTAAAACACATGTACCGCCATTTTCGACCGTTTTGTAAACACTATTGAGCAGACGCTCCCACTCGGCAGCACGTTGCTGACTGGCCGGACGATCCGTTCGCCCCCGGGTCGTCTCAGTCACGACTATATCTACCTCCATATTGGGAATGGATGCACCGGAAAGGGTCGTCAGATCATCAAAGAGAATATCCCCCGTAAAAAAGGTCGATGCATCGGCATGATCTACGAGTATGGAAGCTGCCCCCGCGACATGACCGGAGGGGTAAAGAGTGATCTCGATCTCGTCGCCATTCTTGTGAATCGTTTCCGGCCTCTCGAACCGCAAAGGGCGCAGTTGATTACGCAGGCGATCAATATCCGAATAGGTAAAGAGCGGATACTCAGCAATGCCCAGCTCCTTACGTTGCCGCTTCATCACATTGACCGAATTGCGCAACATTCTGGGAGCAAGTGTTTTATTGGGTTGGCTCGTATAAATGGGAACCCCAGGGAAACGCCGTGCGACAATCGGGAGCGAACCCAGGTGATCGAGGTGGCAATGCGTCAGTATGATAAAATCAAGATCCTTCGCAAACTCCAAAGCCGGAAGTGCCTCATTGCCAACTTCCTTGGGGTGCAGCCCTGCATCCACCAAATATTTAAATTGACCAATTTCCACCAGGCTGGAGTTGGCACCAATGCCTCCCAACCTGTTAAGATCCGTATACTTCATTCAAATAATAATCGCCCTAGGTTTAGGCATTGCCGCCTAGACAATCAAGCAAGATGTTAACTCGTTTTAGGGGTTCTGGGGTATTTCCAGCTCAAACGGGGGGATTTCGACCCATATTTTTTGTCCATTCGGCAGGTTCCCATGGTATGAGCCCGTTACTACACAATTGCGGCTTACCAGGTGGTAGCTGTTATACTCAAAATCTTCGCCGGGCTGCAATTCAACGATCTGACCTACAATACGATCCCCTTCAAATACCTCATGGTGCCCACTCTCATAACGCAAAATCCACTTCCGCCCGTCGAGTATCACTTCCTCATCAGTATTATTGGATATGCGCAAGAAGTAGATGAATGCATGCTGCTCTGGCGAGTGACAGAGCTGCGGGTCATTGGAGTAAGCCAATTGCAAGAGGCTCACCTCGACGCCTTCCATTTTAATCGCTTTATCCACCGGCAACGATTCGAACGATTTCGAGTTTATCCCCTTCGACAAGGGAAATCCGGGAGGTTTGCTCACGGGTATGTGCCTGCCCGTTATATTCGACAACCACCTGATCCAATGTAAGCTCCAGCGTTTTCAGAAAATCCTGAATGGGAGTGCTTTCGGGCAATTTGTAGCGCTCGCCATTTGCGGTAATGGTAATCTCATTCATAACTAGGCAACCAGGGATTGATCAAAATCTTTCCAAACGACTTCATACCCTTTGGATCGTATCATTGCAGCTACCTCCGCAGGAGGGCGCTCATCTGCAATGTGAAACTGTTCACCGGGTTGATCTTCAGTGCGCACCCACTGGTTTTCATCAAAGGTGCTATAACCTCCGGGTTCTGTACTGGCACCCGCACTCATCTGCGTAATACCGAGGCCGACCAGACCATCCCTCAGCGCAGGGGATTCACGGGTAGAAAGCACAAATCCGGCATGTGGGAGCAAATGGCGCAATGCGGTGATCAGTTGGACAAATTCACGGTCCGATGTTTGATACTCGGGGTTGAGAGCAAAGCCTCCATTTGCCGGGCGCATCCTGGGCAGGCTGATGGTTATTTGGGCTCGCCAGCATTTTTGGGTCAGGTATTGTGCGTGTGCTGCCAGAGCAATCGCCTCATAGCGCCAGTCATACAAGCCCAGCAACGCACCAATACCCAGGCGTCGGAAGCCTGCCTCGTAAGCACGCTCGGGGGTATCCAGCCGCCAATCATACTTCTTTTTTGGTCCTGCAACGTGAAGTGCTTTATAAGACTCCCGGTGGTAGGTCTCCTGATAAACCACCAAACCCTCCGCGCCTGCCTGAACCATAGGACGATAGGGCTCAGTTTCCAGTGGGCCCAGCTCAAGCACGATGCTCGGCATAATTTCGAGGCATTGCTGAATACAATCTTCCACATAGCCGTTGGATACATATTTCGGATGCTCACCCGCGACCAATAGTAGGGATCTCATACCCTGTTGAGCCAGTTTACGGGTCTCATTGACTACCTGGCTGACAGGGATCGTGATCCTTGGGATATCGTTATTGCGGGAAAATCCGCAGTATTTGCAGATATTCACGCATTCGTTGGACAAGTATAACGGTGCAAAAAAGCGGATGGCTTTGCCAAAATGACGCTGAGTGATAGAACGTGATGACTGAGCAAGAGGTTCCACGTAGCTCTCAGCCGCTGGACTGATCAGTGCTGCAAAATCCGCAATCGATCGCGCAGCACCCTGGCCCAAAACCCGCTCTACTTCCTGTGCGGAGCAGTTGTTAGCGTATTGCCAAATTGCTGCGATCTCCTGATCGCTTACCCTGTCTGAATATGCCATATCTTGGGTAAAAGTAATTAATCCAGGAAAGCAGTCAAGGGGCTGCTGGCAGATGCGCCCGTCGATTTAGCAGGCAAGCCACTTACAAGTGCAGTGCGCCCGGCTTCGGTCACCATGGCAAATGATCGCGCCATCGCAATAGGATCACTGGCTACCGCAATGGCAGTATTCACCAGAACGGCATCGGCACCCATCTCCATCGCCTCAGCAGCATGCGAAGGTGCGCCTATCCCTGCGTCTACAACAACGGGCACCTGAGCCTGCTCGATGATGATTTCGATCTGCCTGCGGGTTTCGAGGCCCTGATTGCTGCCGATCGGTGCCCCCAGGGGCATCACGGTTGCACAGCCAATTTCCTGAAGGCGCAATGCGAAGACAGGGTCGGCATTGATGTAGGGGAGCACGGTAAATCCTTCTTCGACGAGGATTTTGGCAGCCTCAAAGGTCTCCAAATGATCCGGTAAAAGGTAGTTAGGGTCTGGATGAATCTCCAGTTTCACCCATTTCGGTAAGCCCGCAGCGACAGAGAGACGGGCAATACGCACGGCCTCCTCTGCATTCATAGCACCTGCAGTATTGGGCAGCAGCTGAACCTTTTGTGTATCGATAAAGTCCAGAATATCCGCATAGGGGTCTTTTTGCTCGGGATTCAGGCTGGCGCGTTTAAGCGCAACGGTCACCAACTCAGTGCCGCTTGCGCCAATCGCATCGCTCATCGCCTGATTCGATGGAAACTTCCCCGTCCCTAAAAGCAATCTGGATTTAAACTCTCTACCTCCAATGACCAGAGAGTCTGAAAGGCTCGCCTTATTCATGCTAAGCCATTTGCAGGATTGATTGAGGGTAAGTCAAACTTTCCAGCGAAAAGTCAGCCGAATTCAGTACAGTGAGCCCTTACTCAGAGTCAGGACTCACCTCTTTATCGAGCTCACGCATCCAATCGATTACGAGTGATTTGATATATGGGTAGTTCTCCGAATTTCGCATAAAGCGAACGCGCACATTGGGATAGATGATGTTATCCCTGAGACGCTCATTGCCTTCGGCGATTACAGTACCATTGGCATCCATATACTGATAGTCAAACTCGATAAATGCCGGGTAAATACTCTTTACGATACGGACATCGTCCAGATTGTGGCGCAACCAGGGTTCAAACTCACCTGCGAGGTCCAATTGCGTTACACTCATTTTGAGCATGCCGCCTTCGGGAAGGGTGCTCTTTGCACGACGCTCAAAGAAACGTTGCAGATCGTTGAGTACGATGCTTCTGCTCTTTTTGCTGTTATAGTCGTAATAATGAGCGTCCCGAAAATCTTCAGGTGACACCCATTCAACCTCAAATTGTGCACCGTGCACACTGAAAGTGGTTGCGAGTAGTAAAGTGAGAATTGTTGTCAGCCTGTTCATAGTTTCTTACCTGTAATTATACTGGATTTACATAACAGTATATGCTCTACTCGTCGTTTTAGATTCATTTTCGTGAACTCTAACCTGAATACAAGCCCAAACTCTAAGATTACCTACTCGATCCATGGAAAAATTAGCGCTCATATCAGTAAGCGATAAAGCCGGTATTGTTGAATTTGCCAATACCCTCGTAAACGAATTTGGCTACCGAATACTGTCAACCGGCGGTACTGCTAAAGCCCTACTGGAAGCGGGAATAGCCGTCACACTCGTGGAGGCGCACACCGGATTCCCCGAAATGATGGAGGGGCGTCTGAAAACTCTACACCCTAAGATACATGGCGGTATCCTTTGTGACCGCGATAAGCCGGAGCATACCCAGTCCGCAGAGGAGCATGACATTCCCATGATCGATTTGGTAGTGGTTAACCTATACCCCTTTGAGCAAACCATTCAAAAGCCAGGTGTAACCGATACTGAAGCCATCGAAAATATCGATATAGGCGGGCCCACTTTGATTCGGGCTGCTGCTAAAAATCATAAGCATGTCACCGTGATCGTCGATCCGGATGACTATGAATCGTATATCGATTCCTTGCGTGCCGGATCCGATGCACTTCCGCTGCGGCGCAGGCTGGCACAAAAGGTCTATGCCCATACGTCCCGCTACGATGGGCTGATTGCGAAATACATGGAAGGATCAGGAGAGGAGCCCAATCTGGAAGAGTTATCAGGCTATCCCGAGGACTTTCAGCTTTCGTCGCAACGGGCCAGCATCCTGCGCTACGGGGAAAATCCCCACCAGCAGGCAGCGCTCTATGGCAATTTCTTTGAGCGATTCAAGCAACTGCAAGGCAAGCAACTCAGCTATTGCAACATATTAGATATCAGCGCGGCAGCCAATCTTATGGGAGAATTCCAGGAACCGACACTGGCAATCCTGAAGCATACCAATCCGTGTGGTGTTGCCAGTGCGGAAGACTTACCGACCGCCTGGGATCTTGCCTACGAAACGGATAAGCAGGCTCCTTTTGGCGGCATCATCATTGTCAATCGCACGGTGGACCGCGAGCTTTATGAACGTATCAGCCAGATATGGTGCGAGATCATCATCGCCCCCAATTTTACCGATGAGGCGACCGAGGCTTTTTCAAAAAAGAAGAACCTGCGCCTGCTCGTGGCCAATCAGGTGCCCGATGCAACTGCCATTCAGGACATACGCTCCGTTGCCGGGGGTTATCTGGTGCAAGATGCCGATTACCGCAGTGACAACCCCATGCAATTTGAAGTGGTCACCGAGCGGCAACCCAGTGATGAAGAAATGGCTTCAATGCTTTTTGGATGGAAAGTGGTGAAACACGTAAAATCGAATGCGATCGTTTACACCCAGGGCACCCGCACGCTGGGTATTGGAGCCGGGCAGATGTCCCGGGTGGATTCATCCAAGGTAGCTGTTTGGAAGGCGGCAGATGCAGGCCTTAGCCTCCAAGGCTCCACGATGGCTTCAGATGCGTTGATCCCATTCCCAGACGGACTTATTGCTGCAGCCGAAGCGGGTGCTACGGCATGTATTCAAACGGGCGGTTCAGTGCGGGATGAAGAAGTTATCAAAGCCGCCAATGAGCACCGGATGACCATGGTGTTTACCGGCAAGCGCCACTTCAAGCACTAGTCAAAAGATTACTGCGTGATTATAATCTCAACGCGTCGGTCCTGGGCCATTTGATCCGGCGTTGCCTGAACGACTGCATCCAGATCACCCCGTGAAAGAATAGATACATTTGCACCGTTCACACCAAGCTGTGTCAGATAATCCATGACATTGCTTGCACGCTTTTCACCGAGTGCCAGATTGTAATCGGTAGTTCCCCGCCAATCGCAAAACCCGGTTAGCAGAACCTGCATCTCCGGATTATCCAGAAGCGTGTTTGCCACCGAATCCAATATCGGAAAGTCTGCCGGACGCACCGTTGCCTGGTCCAGATCAAAATAAACGGTTGCTTTAGGGGCATCCAGATCACCCCACACCGAGGCATCCATATTCAGAATCGTGGATCGGGGTTCTAAATCCTCTTCAACCAATTCGGCAATCACCGTTGCCTGCTCATCGATATCCAGCTCATCAATCCAATCCGGCCTGACTTCTGATGTATTTACCAATACGGTATCTTCAGGATTGGGACCTACTGCACTTTTATCACCACCACAGGAAACGAGAAGTAAAAGAAACGAAAATAGAGATAAACTCCTCAAATACTTAAGCATATATCAGTATGAATACCAAGAAGATGCCATTGGTCAAATCATTAAATCCCTGTAGCCAAACCTTTTTTGAATATTTTGTGGCGTTAGCGGATTGTGTGAATCGTCAATCATTTTGCCACATATATTCGAAACCCTAAATAAACGCATATTAAATATATTATTAATAAAATAATTGATAGACTAATCTCTTATTCTAATTGATGTTGTGAAAGATTGGCAGACACGGAAAATTCTTACTCAGTTAAATTACTCATATTCCGCAATTTTTTGAATGAGTCATTTAATTACTTTCATACTAGCACTAAGTTTCTCAACAGTATCTTTGGCCATTACTGATGAAGTGGTGCTTACCATATTTGAGGAAGGTGAACCCCTGCAGAAGTATTCGCAGAAGATGCTGGATGTGCATCCTGAAAGTTTTTCGCTGAGTACCATGACTCCCTGGACCAATGCTGTGGATCAATACAAGGCCATCCCACTAAAGTCCATATTGGGCTCAATTATAAATAAATACGACACACTTCATCTTAAAGCGGAGAATGGCTTTGAGGTGCATGAGAATATCCGGTTTTTATTGGATGCAGACGCATTTCTGGCATTTAAAAAAAATGGCCAATTCATGCGCTTGAGAGACAAAGGGCCTGTTTGGTTGTTATTCCCTTATTCGCAAAGACCCAAGCTCGACGATGCATTCCATAATCAAGTCGCAGTATGGATGCTCTATGAAGTAAACGCCTATAATAAATGAGTAACCGATTCACCATCCTATCGATTATAAGTGGCATACTCATCGGAGCTATTTTATTGTCTTTTCTATTTAACACCCGCCAGGAGCTTAAGGATATACAAGTCTTAATGCGAAGTGATCGTTTCTGGCATGTCGATCACCTGGCACATGAACAAGCCAAACTATTGGAGTATCTGCTGCTATATGCTTCCGAACCCTCAGAAGATAAGTTGAGCAGAATTGAAAAAGCCCTGGATTTTCTATGGGTGCGGGTAGACGTTTTAACCGAAGGTTATAATCGACCTTTACTGCAGGACAATATACCGGAAATACTTAATTACGCGGATGATTTGGGGGAATACCTGGAAGCAAACGAACAAAGTATTTTAGAACCTACTCCTGAAACTGTCCTACAGACTATAAAGGATTTAAGAAGTCTTAGAGATAAGTATTTTGAACCTCATCACAGTTTTACCCAACTCAATCTGAGCAATTACCGATATTTTCATTCTCGGTTTATCGAAACTTACCGCCGCAATGATCTTATTCTGATATCCTTGGTGCTGGTAGTACTCTTTTACTCAATCATATTGTACACGGAAGTACGTAGAAATGCCAAATTACTGCGCAGTGCACGTGAGGCCAACGTCGTAAAATCAGATTTTCTGGCCAATGTCAGCCATGAGCTAAGAACCCCCCTCAATGGGATTCTAGGCTCGATTCAGCTTATCGATCGCACGAAAATGCCACCATCCGAATTAGAGCATATACGGACTCTCGAAGCCTGCGGCAAAGGCCTCGAAGCGCAGATATCGGATATACTTGATTTTAATAAACTCGAGCAAGAGCTCCTGTTCATCGAGCCGCACTCATTCCTGGTTCAACCCTTTTTGGATGAATGTTATCAGAGCTTTGTGTTTTCGGCAAAAAACAAAGGATTGGAATACACCAAATCCTACAAGAACTTACCGATTTGGCTGATCGGGGACACCGTAAGAATGCGCCAGGTAATCCTTAATCTACTGAGCAATGCCATTAAGTATACTGAAGTCGGTAGCATTGAATTTAAGGTAAACTGGCAAGAAAGCTCCCAAAACCTGGAACTCATGATCGTCGACACCGGTCATGGTATCGCAGATGAGGACAAGGAGCTCATATTTGAACCATTCCGCCAGATTAAACAACTTTCCGATCCCAAAGTACTGGGCAGCGGCCTCGGATTAAGTATCGTTAAAAAACTCGTTGAGGCCATGAGTGGTACTGTTACGGTAAACAGTGTATTAGGTGTCGGCAGCGAATTCAAAATCGTGCTACCGCTGAAAGCAGGTTTTGGCCCCGAATTTCCAGATGCGGATGAAGAAGCTACAACGGGTATTGATGATACCCTATCGAAATCTCCGGAGGCAGAGATCCCTTTGTTTAACGACACACATGTACTCATAGCCGAGGATAACCCCGTAAACATTCGCATCCTTCAGGCGATACTGAAACGCTTTGGCGTTAAAAGCACGGTAGTATATGATGGAAAGGCAGCCATAAGTCTATTAATGCAGCCCGATCATGATTTTAATTTAGTGCTTATGGACTTAAACATGCCGGAGATGGACGGCCTGCAGGCAACTGAGATTATCCGCGAAAATGGCAACGACATCCCCATATATGCCGTTACTGCCTATGCAACCAGTCAGGACCGGACGGCATGCCAACAAGCGGGCATGAATGGCTACATCAGTAAGCCCATAAAGTTGCAGGACATACAGGAAATCCTTGAAAATCACAGGACTGCAGATGCCAATTCCTGATAGGAAACGGAATCAACGTTACCTAAAAAAGACTATTGCTTTATGAAATTATAAAGCTAGTTTCTATAAAGTTTAACAAATTACCGTTGTTTGGTAACAACTATTAGCTAATGTCCGTGCCTGGTTGGTTAATGGTTCTCTTCCTACAGAGCACATTAACAAGGATACTAGATGAATATATATGTGGGCAATTTGTCCTATGATGCTACAGAAGATGAGCTCAGGCAGCATTTCGGCGCCTATGGTGCTGTGAAAAGTGCTAAGATCATCATGGACCGGGACTCCGGCCGATCAAAAGGTTTCGCCTTTGTCGAAATGGAAAACGATGATGAAGGCAGAAGTGCAATAGAAGGGCTTGATGGCAGCCCGATTAACGGCCGTAACGTAAAAGTGAATGAAGCGCGGCCCAAAAGCGATAATCCTCGTCCTCAGAAGCAATTTCAAAATCGCGGCGGCAAGCCTCCACGCAAGCGCTGGGATAATGACTGATAGGCTATTGTAGCTTATCGAATGCGATCAGAATTACGGTAAAGGTATTGTGCAATAAGTGCATGATAATGGGTGCTCGTATATCCTGAGCTTCCTCGTATACGAGTGCCAGGATTATCCCGAGCAGGAAAATCGCAAAAAACGAAAGCGGGTGTAGGTGTAGCAGGGAAAATATTATCGAGGAAAGTACGATGGCGTGCGTAATCACCATTTTTCGTTTCAGGTAGCGATAAATAACTCCGCGAAACAGTAACTCCTCCACGAAAGGGGCCACTAATGCAGCAGATGCGATTGCCGCAAAGAACACGTAGGGGCTTTCGATTGCGTAGATCAATTCTATCGCCTGCTGCAAATCCGCATCGATCCCAAAGAGGTCAAAGAGCCAATAACTGGCAGCATTGCCAAGCCAAATGACAGGCCAAAACTGAACCAAGCGCAGCACAGCGAGCTTGATGGAGTGCGACCAGCCTCCACTGTAGGGCCCGAATATATCATGATAGGTGGATTTTGCAAAGGTACGGAAAGCGACCAGCGTCGCAAAGACCGATAATTGCAGGGTGATCTGAAAAATCATCACCGGAGCACTGATACCACCCTCGAAGTCAGCCTCCGTTATGTTAAGCCAACCCGGAAGCAACAATAGCAGCAGGCTGTAGATCATCACAACTGCCCAAACAATTATTGAAAAATCCAGGAAGCGCAGGTCCAGAGGCATCAGGTGCAGGGATTGCCCCTTCAACCAAAGCGGCCGGTTTTTAATCCAGATAACGATGCTGCCCCCGAAAATCAGCCCCATCAAAACCAGGGCCAGCACCCCCGTGGAAGTATGTTCAAAATCACTCATTTCGATGTAAATGCACGATAAACCGTTTCTATGACCGCTTCTCGCTCATCAAAGATCTCGACAGTATCCCGGTTATCCTGAGGGTTGAGCATGCACATATTCTTTTTGGCTAAACGGTGCCGATTGGTCGCAATCAGATCATACACCCAATCTCTGAAAGCCCTCGGAATCCACTCAAAAATACGAAACGGCTGCCAGTACCATGCAAAATGTTTAAATAGTTTTAGAGAACCGGTGCTTTTCACAAACGTTTGATCCCGGGTGAGCAGTATGTTCGAGTCAGGAACGGGTTGACCCTTAAAGCGTTCATCGAGCAGTTTTTTTGCAGTGGCCGATTGAAGCGGTATAATGGCCATTCGAGTTTTTTTGAGCCGCCTGACGATGCTGCGTACGGACGCGTTGCAAAACAGGCAATCGCCGTCATACATCAACACATACTCCAACTGCTTCAATTCCCCCATCATTCACTCAGGTAATAATTCAATATCGCACCTATAATACTCATATTCGAAATGGCTGAATAGCCAAGCTGACGATATTGTTTTCCAATTTCAAATGCCATTTCCCAATGTCTTTTCAAACAGTCGCGCGCGTACGACAGTTTATGCCGCGGGTCGTAAATGTGGGTCGGTTCTGAAGTCAGGAGATTGAGTTCAAGAATCTGCATCGATTCACCCCCCTTTAGGGCATCTTCACTGGGCACCTTAATATCAAAACGCCCGAAGGCAAAACCTTCTACCCGTTGATTCCAGTCATTGAGCGTCTTTTGCAGAGCCTCGGTAATCAGGTCGTTACGATCCAGAAAAAGACAGCCCCTCGAGTGAGTACCCAACTCCACCATTTGGATACGTTCCCCTTTCTCCGGAACATCATACAACCGCTCTTCATGCGCTTCAAATAGTCTCTTTGCGTAGCAAACGGTCCGCTCATTCTCGAGAATCAAATGTTCCAAATCATGAATACCGTCTCCCGTCACATAGGTGTAGCTCTTGTGGGTAAGTGAGGTTATGCGCCCCTCCTTTTCATTGGGGAATTTAACATAGAACACACCATACTCGTTGCCATCGATAAATTCCTGGATGATCAGATTTCCAGACTGGCTATCTACGTTTGATTGCAGCTCCACTTCATTTTTAACGATCACCACACCTTTGCCGCGTTCCCCTTGCTCGGGTTTTAAAACAACCGGATATCCGCCCTTCGAATCCACAAACTTTCGCGCGAGCCTGAATCGTGCTGGCTTGGAAAACGTCTCTCGGATTTCGCTGAAATCGGCTACCGGCAAACCGGAATCCTTTAACTGGCTCAGGATATCTATCTTGGATTCATTGATCAGCCCGCCCATTTTTTCCATCGGGTTCGCGAGTGTTGGCAGTGAGAAGCTGCGATACTTAAATGCGAGATATACAATGTGCATAACAACCGGGGGATACACCATCTTCGCCGGCCAGAATTCCCAGCGTGTCCATCGTTTCCAGCGGCCATACATCAACCGGCGGCCCCGGTAGCTGAATAGTGGCAAGATCCCATTGATCACGAAAAGGCTCGCCACGATCACCATGAGCACGCCGCCCACGGCCCAATATTGGTGCGCTTCAAACCACATCTGCATCGACTCCCCAAAGAAAAATGCCAGGCTGACCAATAGCGGCACCCACATGATACCTGCTATCCCTAGGACAAGCGCCACTTTCAGCGAATCCGCCTTCAATACACCGGATGCAAAGAAGATCGGTACGCGTGTCCCCGGCATGAAGCGACTGGCAATAATCACCCAGACACCCCGATGCTGATACCAGTGCTCACTGGCACGTACAGCGCTCCGCGATATGAACCAGCGGAAAGGTGCACGATCCAGAAGATGCTCGCCAAAGAGCCTCCCCAACCAATATATACCCAGATCTCCCAGAAAAATCCCACCGAAACATGCCATGCAGGCCTCGTAAAACGACAGCCCCCCCTTGGCTACCAAAATACCGGCCGTTATACAGGCAAGGTCTTCACTACCGAAGGTGCCGAAAAAAACAATGGTCAACAGCAGGTACTTCGGCCATTCGGTCAAATCCATGAATTTGAGATCGGTAATGTCCTCAATCGGCATGATACCAGACATACTTAGCCGCCAGATAACCAACCCCCCAGCGATTAACGCAAGCATGATCCAAAAGCGCTTTTTTCTGAATACCCCCATAGTTATCCGCGTGGTATATCCAGCTCATGAGTAGCCCCAAAATCAAAGCCATATCCTGGTTTATCGCGATACTCAAAGTGAACTTGCTCCTGGGTAACCGTTACTACACTCATACTCATCGTCTGCGCATCCTCACGATGCATATTCACTGAATAGGGGCCCCGAAGAGTATCATAACTCTCATGAAACTTTATTAAAGATTCTGTCGAAATTTCAGATTTCACGATTTGCCGAAATGCCGCTGCTCTTTCAAATACGACCTGATCATTTTCAAATGAGGAACCGGAAAGCGGGGCAAGCAACTTATCGGGGGTCACCCAGATGCAATTTTTTCCGTCCCAAATGCAACTGCGAATACCCTCATTTGCCGTGAGCCAGAGCAGCCGAAAAGGCGGGTAATCATTCATTGCAATATGCCTTAGTGCCGATTCAATTTCTGCAGCATCTTTTAAGGCAGAAAGATTCATCACAATTTCTCCCCGGGTTCTATATTTTTTAGCCGCTTCTATACTCGCGTAGGCACCATAGTGATTGAGCAGACAAATCGTCGTTCCAAACTCGTTGACTGCGATCCAACTCCCCCCACCCTGGGGATCCTGCGGTGCAATCACCTTTACCCGGTTAATTTCCTGAATGCGCGGCGGAATTGCCCGGGGACGTATCTTGAGCTCATCCCGACTAAAAAACAGGGTATAAGCATCGGGCTCGAGTAACCAGCTTACTGTGCACATTGGGTGCTCTGTTGTTGCTGCTCGTACTTTAAAGTCGAAGGCGCCACCCCAAAACCGTCCGGCAGGGGAATGGACTTATGACGGCAGAGCATACTGATGATCGCATAATGATGCACCGTGTGGCTGACCAAGAATTGCAACTCACGGGCAACCGTGGTTCCCGTTCCCTTTTCGGCAGCAGCGGTATCCTGAGTGCCACAGTCCATATGAATCCGCAACGAGGTATCCGGATGAATCCGGGATACATCACTCAGGCGATGCTGTAATTCCTTTAAATATTTGAGTGCCTTTGTGACCGAGCTTTCTACATCCGGATCCCGCGAACGTTGATCGTAATTGATATAACCCTCGCTGACTCCATTCAGAAAGCACTCATAATGATCAAGACAGTGCCTTAGATGCGGACCTATACCGGAACCCGAGAGCGGTGGCATGCCTTCACTGAACGCGGAATCATCCAACTGTCCGAGCAAGTCAATTGCTTGCTGCAAAAATGAAATATTGTCTTTAAATAAGTAATACACCGTGGGATAGGATTTAGTGAGTCTAGACAACTCCTAGCTTTAGGGACAAACGGAGTCAAGCGAGCGTTGATTTCGATAAATTTAGGGTTTCTCCAACTACTTGAAGTCTATACACTTTTGCATTAGTTATTAAAATGAACATACAAGAGCAAGAAATCGCAGTTCCCGGATTCGCAATATTCAACCGCTTTGTACGCGGCCGTAATATTCTGCTATCCGAAATACAGGGGGAACCGCTTTTTAATGAACTCCAAAAGCACCAACAGCAATATAACATAGAGGTGCCGGATGAAATCTCGCCCATATTCAAAGGTTTGCTGGCGGCATTTACATTGCATTGCGCCTCCAGGCCACGCAACGAAGTGCTTGCCTGGACGATCCGATTCAATGACCCACTCTGCAGTTTCTTTTTCGGAGGGGACACAGAGCTGGGAACCGTCACCGGGCGCTTTTTCACCGATAACATCAGGCAAGGCGGTAAAAACGAAATGTATCAGGAACTCAAGCGGCCTGGGAAACCGTTGCACCGTAGTATGGTGGACTTCGACGGCACCGATGCTTCAGCAGCTGTGGAACGTTTTTACGAGCAAAGTGAGCAACGACCCGGGAAATTCTTTGATATGGGTGATGGCAATTACAGCCTCATGACCGCTCATCCAGACTACGATGAGGGCTGGTTTACGACGCTTGATCTCGACACGATGCGTAATATTCAGGAACAGGAGGAAACTAACCTCCTGGAGACACGTATCTACCGATGGTTTTGCGGATGCAGTAAAGCAAAGATTTGCGAAATGCTTTTGCCCATGATGCAGGAGGATCCAGAAAACCTCTTCCGCGGTGAAAGTGAAATCACCGTAAACTGCCCACGTTGCGCGGCGACTTATGTGATAAGCCGCAATGAAATGGAAGAGCTAGAGGGTATCTCTTAAATACGAAATGGACATGGTGCTGGCAAATATGAAAGCTACGCACGGCGGCTTGTCTCGTAGTGTGCGAACGCCCATGAGAGGCAAGCAAACGCTGTGGGCTTTCACTGTTTGCCGCATCCCTTTGCGACAAAGCCCTTTACGGTTTTGAGCACGTTAGCCTAGGTAACGCGGGGGCTGTAGCCCAGCGTTGCCTAGACCGCCCGCTCAAAAAGCGTAAAATCTTCTTTGCCATGTTTCATTTTTATTTATGAGATGCCCTCTACTCAGCCAATCCGCGGAGTAAGGCATAGATCAGTCGCTCACCTTTAGCCATCATATCGAGGCTAAAGCTCTCATTGGGGGCATGCATCCCATCCTCCGGCAGATAAATGCCGGGGAGAAGTGAGTCCATACCCAGAATATCGCGAATGTCGTTGATGATTGGGATACTCCCACCCTCACGGATAAAGGCAGGGGCTTTTCCGAATATATCCGCGCCGACTTTTTGAGTAATCTCAAACGCGCGGGCCAAGGTTGGATTCTGATCCGCAGGAGTATTCGGCTTACCGGGTGGCACCACCTTGTAAGCCGCCCCATTGTGTTCGCGCAAAAACTCAAGGCTTATCCCTGGCGGGCAACGATCTTTTATGGCATCGATCAATTGCTGTTGGATTAGATCCGGATCCTGATTCGGCACCAGTCTGCAGCTGATCTTCACCGAAGCCTTGCTGGGGATGACGGTTTTCGGGCCTTCCCCCTGATAGCCCCCGGAGATTCCATTAAATTCCAGTGTAGGCGCAAAACGAATTGCCTCCTGCGGGTCATAATTCGGTTGCTCATACAGGGCATCCACACCGAGGTGAGATTTATACTCGTTTTCCACGATGCCGAGCTTTTTCAACTCATCCCGCTCCCAGTCATGCACCGGTTCGACTGCGTCGTAAAAATCCGGCACATTCACCGAACCATCGGGCAAATGTAACGAGCTGCAAACATCGGTCAAAGCCTGTATGGGATTCATCACTGATCCCCCGTAAACCCCGCTGTGGAGATCCATCTGCGGTCCGGTCGCTATAACCTCCAGGCAGCTGATTCCCCGAAGGCCGCATGTGACGACCAGTTGATCCGCTTTCTGCGAGCCCGTATCGCAGGCCAGCACAAAATCACCACGCAGACGCTCCGAGTGCTTTTTAAGCACTGCACCAAAACTCGGGCTCCCGATTTCCTCTTCGCCCTCCAGCAAAAAAGTAACGTTTAGCCTTGCATCCGGATCCTCTTTAAAAAGTTTTTCCACGGCCGTTAGATAAACGGATAAAGGCCCCTTGTTATCTGCAGAACCCCGGCCATAGACGCGCTCCCCTTTTTGCACAAGCTCGAATGGGTCGGTCTCCCAAAGCTCCAATGGATCTACCGGCTGCACATCGTAATGCCCATAAATGACGACCTTCTGCGCATCCGGATGGTTGCATTTCTCCGCAATGATCACGTCCTGACCTTCCGTTGGAATAACCTCCACCTCAAAGCCAATTCGCTCGAGTTGATCACTCAAATAATCCCGTGCCTGTGAGATACCCTCCGCATACGATGAATCCGCCGAAACGGAAGGAAAGCTCACTAATTTTCGCAGTATATCAATGCTCTGCATAACTAATATGCTATCAAATTAGGATTCCCCAATAAACCAACCCCAAAAATTATTTTTTGTTTTATAAGAATGTCACTTAAGCGCCCAGAAAAACGAACGATAATCGCCATTAACATTTAATTCTCCAACCTTCCAACCAAGCCAATGCCAACACCGGAATCAGCCCTCATAGTCGATGATCAACTCATGATCCGCAACCTCTACACCCAGGTCCTCAAAAGCCTGGGTATCCCAAAAATTGATACTGCTTCCTATGCCACGGAAGCCTATAAAAAATTCCTAACGGATCGCCACTCCTTCATATTACTGGACCTCGGCTTACCGGGCAAAAGCGGTGTCGAGCTTTTGAAAGATTTCAGGAGTGTGGATTCCAATGCAAACATCGTAGTATTGACGGCAAACTCAAATAAAGACTCCGTCATCCAGTGTATTAAACATGGTGCTAAAGGTTATTTGCTGAAAACTGAAGAAGTGGCAGATGTTAAACTAAAGCTACGCAAAATCTTCAACAAAATCGATTTCTGCATATTTGAAGCGTATGGCTAAATAGCGGCGTCGATATTATCAACACCTTACGCTTAGGGACCAAAAAGTATAATTTCGCAGGACTATTGTGCTCTACTTATATGAATCCTGAGTAAGCCAAATCAAAAAAATGAACAATGTTAATTTTTATATTGACACCTCATCATTTAATTATTGTTTAATAACGAACAATGTTAATAAATAAGAAATGACACAATTTAAAAAAGACGAAGTCAGGCAGGCAATTCTTCAGTCAGCGAGAAAGGAATTCAGTCTTTATGGATTTCAGGGTGCCAACTTGCGAGATATTGCCAAACGTGCTGAACAGAAGCCAGCAAATATATATAACTACTTCAAGAACAAGGACGATTTGTTCCAGGGTGTAGTTGCCGAAACACTGGAAGCAATCGAAACCGGAATGAAGTTTATCAAGGGCTGGCACCCCTCAGACTCTCAGCCGGTTTATTCAATTGAAGAGGAACGGCAAACGCTCCTGATGATTATAGATTTTATAGATAAAAACCGTGATGATGTCTATCTTATCGCCTTCAAAGCTCAGGGTTCAAGCCTGGCATATCTGAAAGAAGAACTGATTACTGAGACAAAGCGATTGTTCGCAGGTAAAATCAGTGAAGTAGTCAAATATTCAGCAGGCAAATACTCTTACACCCCTACCGAATTCTTTTTCGGCTCAGTGAATCGCTACTTCCTGGATAGTATGCTGGAAATGCTGCGCCAGGAAATGAAATACGACGAAATGCTCGCTTACATCGATGAAATGCTGATTTTCTATTATAATGGGGTCATGGCATTAATGAGCCGGGAACACTAAATTTTTTTATTAACAAAAACGAACATTGTTCATTTATGAAAAGAAGAAAAAAATTGATATACCTGCTGATGCTCCTGATTTGGATCACCTCAGCACCCATGTTTATTCACGCGCAGGACTCCACCGAGATCATGCACAAAGTCTACAATCGCCCGGATGGTGATGATTTTCAGGGCACCATGCGCATGACTCTCATCAATCATCGGGGTAGCCGGCGGGTGCGTGAGATGGCTGTCTACAGCAAGGATTATTTGGATGACACCCGTGCACTCACGTTCTTCCAGGCTCCTGCAGATGTACGCGGCACTGGTTTTCTACAGTATGAGTATGACAATTCCGGCAAGGAAGATGACCGTTGGCTCTACCTTCCCGCCCTGAAGAAAAGTAAACGCATCAGTGGATCTTCCGACAGCGACAGCTTCATGGGCTCAGATTTTACCTATGACGATTGGGGCGGACGGGAACTTGAGGACGACACCCACACGCTTTTACGCGAGGAGTTATTGGACGGACATGCAGTTTGGGTGATCGAGAGCAAACCAGTCAACGACGACGACCCCTACAGCCGCTTCATTACCTGGGTTCGCAAGGATACCTATGTTGAGATAAAAGCCGAGTATTACGACCGTTCAGGTGAACTGCTTAAAGTACTGAATGTCGCGGACGTACGCCAAGTTGATGGCTACTGGACCATTTTTAAGATGACCATGAAAAATGTCCAGGACGACCACCAGACCGTCATTGAGCAACTCGACATTAGCTATGATCAGGGACTTGATGACAACCTCTTCAGGGTCAGCAGTCTGGAGCGCGGGAGAATCCGATGAAAACTCCGTCGTTCTTCATTCTGTTGCTAATCACCTCAGCAACAATCGCCCGGGATGATCTGGAAATTCACGGCTTTATCGACAGCTATCACGCTGCAAGGATTAACGAGCCTCATGATTTCCTGAGTTCCTGGACTCGACTCCGACTGGAAGGCACCTGGTATGGCGAGCATGCCACCGGCTTTGCCTCCATCGATCTGGAGCACAATGGCGTCTTGGATGATTATGATGAGCTGAATCTTCGCGAAATCTACTTCGACTATCTCAGTCATAGCTGGGACTTTCGCGTGGGTAAACAGATCATCATCTGGGGTGAAACCGAAGGATTGCAGATACTCGACGCAGTCAGCCCCTGGGATTATCGTGAATTCCTCGCACGTGACTTTGATGACTTACGTAAGGGCGTAGAAGCGATTCGCTGGCGCTGGTTACAGGACAACTGGAATCTGGAGTTGATAGCCATGCCCGACTTTGAGCCCGCAAGCTTTGCTGCGGCGGACTCTCCCTGGGCGTTTCCCTCAACAACAGGACAATATGAGCCCGCCGTCATAGAACCTGAAAACACGCTTGAGAACGCTGAATATGGTGCACGCCTGAATTACTATCTCAGTTGGGGCGATCTGTCGTTCGTAGCTTTGAGAACCTGGACGGATGAGCCCGTTCGGACCTACACCACACAAGGGGCAAACTTGCCTGTGCCGTTGCTCGAGTATCAGCGCCAGACCATTTATGGAACGGGCCTTTCCATTCCTAAAGGAGATTTCATTTTTCGCGGAGAGTTAGCCGTTTACTCCGGCAGCAGGTTCGAATGGATATCTGAGTCCGGTATCGAAAAATCAGAAAATGCCCAGTTGAAATGGGTAGCAGGCCTTGAGTGGAATGTAGATACCGGGCTCACCGCAGCCGTTCAGATGACCGATTCACAAGTCCTCGATTATCGTCCGGGTATTCCGCTCCCCAGACACAACCGTATGATGACTCTCAGCCTCGAAAAAACCCTGTTTCGCGAAACCCTGAGACTAAGCAGCTTCTCCTTCATCGGTCTTGAAGAAGGCGACACCTTCACGCGTGCCAGCCTCGATTATGCGCTCAATGATGCCACCCACTTGCTACTGGGAATCGATATATTTACCGGGGAAGAGGGCTATCTCTCCGCATTCTCCGAAAACGACCAACTTTGGCTAAAACTCAAATACAATTTTTAGATTAATAACATGTCAGACAAACTGGAAAAAATAAATCAATGGTTCGCATCGCTCACTCCACACATCATCCGGATGCGTTGGTACATTATTGCTGCTACCTTCGTGGTTACAGCAGTGATGGCGGCGGGAGTCAGCAAATTAAAACTCGAAACCTCAAACGATTCCTTGCTGCTCGAGAATGATCCGCTTCGACTCGCCAAATATGAATTTGAAGAGATATTCGGTAACGATGAGTTTGTGGTTGTCCTGCTGGAAGCCGACGATGTTTTCAGTCACGCTGCTCTTGAAGCCAATCGCTCATTAGGGGATGCTTTGTTGCGCGAAATTCCTCTGGCGGATGACATCTTTTCGCTGACTGATCTTGAATTCACACGAGGCACGGAGGCAGGAATTGAAATTAATGATCTGGTTCCTGATCCTATTCCGCAGAATTCCCAAACCCTCAACGAAATTCGCCAAAGCGCTTTGTCCAATCCCAGCCTCGTGGATCGTTTGTTCTCAAAGGATTTTAGAGCAACTATTATTGCCCTCGAGCTTAAGCCCTACCCGATGGCTGAGGGAACCGAGGAGACCCTTGACCTTGAATATCAAATCAAAATCACTGAAAAACTGAGAGAAATCATCTCCCGGCCTGAATATGCCGATTTCAAGCTCACCATGGGCGGCACACCCGTATTAATGGAAGGTGAAATGCGCTGGGCCTCAGCTGAGATGGAACACATCATGAGCACCACCATACTCTTGATGATGATTCTACTGGCAGTCTTCTTTCGCTCGATTGTGGGAGTTATTGCACCCCTTCTAACCGCAACCATTTCAATGCTCATTGTCTTAGGCTTTTATGGCTGGGTGGGTATCGCCGTGCAGGAACTCATGCTGATTATCCCGCTGTTGCTCGCACTGGTTCTGAGTATTGGTTACAACGTCCACATCCTTTCGTTCTTTCGGCAGAAATTTCTGACTAGCGGTTCGAGACAGTTGGCAATACAACACGCCATGGAGCAAGCCGCCTGGCCGATACTGTTCACCGCTATCACGACCGCTATTGGCCTACTCTCATTTGTATTTGTGCCGATAATATCTATTCGTACCGTCGGTCTGACCTCAGCAGGCCTGTTGTTGGTCTGCTATCCCTTAGTGGTATTGCTCACCCCAGCATTACTATCATTCGGTAAAGACAGACAACCCGGCAAAGCGATTCAAAAAAATCATCGTATTGAGGATGGATTAGAAAAGCTGAGTCGTTTCGTGGCTTCCAAAAAGATCACCATCGTTGTCGCTTATGCCGCAATAACTACTCTGTTTGCATGCCTCATCCCTTCCATCGAGGTTAATACCGATTATACGCGCACATTTGGTGAGAAGGTTCCCTACATTGCAGATGGCCTTCATATATCCCGCAGCATCGGCTCGCTCTACAGCTACGAATTGTCAGTCGATTTTGGTGAGATGGATGCAGCAAAAATACCTGAAAATCTCAAAGCCATGGAGCAACTGGATCAAGAGCTGCACCAATTTGAAACCTTCAAACGCTCAAACTCGGTTATCGGAATTATAAAAGACCTCAATAAAGTTATAAACGAAGGGGATACAAGTGAGTATCAGATTCCGGACGACCCGGCACTCCTTTCGCAGCTTTTCCTGCTTTATGAAATGAGCGGGGGCACGGAAACCGCAAACTGGGTCGACTATGAATACCAGCGCGCCCGCATGCAGGTGGAGCTGGGCAGTTTCACCAGCCAGGATATCGAGGATCAGGTTAATTTCATCCAGAAGCGCGCCCGCGAACTGTTCCCTGAAGGAGAGGTATTAATATCAGGCATCGCGCCCGTTTTTGCAAAGGTGGCCAATTTCATCGTTTCCGGCCAAATATTGAGTATTCTGCTCGCTCTGGTTGTGATTGCCGGCGTGATGATGATCGTCTTCGGAAATGTGCGCCTTGGCCTGATCGGAATGATCCCCAATATTACTCCCGTGGTCATTTCATTGGGAGTCATGGCATTGCTGGATACGCCACTGCATATGATGACCATGATGGTCGCACCGATGATCATAGGCATCGCTGTGGATGACACTATCCACTTCATCAACCATTATCGTTATGAATATCACCTGACAGGTTCCTATATACAGGCAAACAGGATCACTTTCATAACCGTGGGTAAAGCGGTGCTTTTGACCTCAGCCATCATTTGTTTAGGGTTCGCCGCCTTCCTGCCCAGTCAGTTACTCGCCTATCATCATGTAGGCCTCTATACCATCATCGCAGTCTTAAGTGCCATGCTGGCTGATTACTTTGTAACCCCGGCAGTCATCATGCTGACCAAACCCTTCGGAAGAGAGGAGAGATAAGTTCTGCTGGTAGGGAATACATGTCTGAGCGCGTAGATGATCTGCTCCCTCTTGAAGCGCTTTCCCTCTTTTTTCATGACTAGTAGAAAGCCATAGATAATAAGCTGCTTTAAAAAATGCACTGTTATGGGCTTGGCAAACCAGCTTCAGGGAGTTTACCACTCAAAGCGGTATGCGATTACCCCACTCCTTATCGCTGCTGCGACTCCGGTTTTGCATGATTTGAGCACTCTTTTTTTCAGCCGCCTCATGCATGCTCTCGAGCGTTTTTATGCCCATTACATCACACCCCCGGCCGATACCCACATCCCGGACCATGCGATCATTCGTGGCAATCATCAGTGATTTTGGTTGATTGCTGCGGCTGATCATACGTTCGATCACCCCGTCTGCAGACAATTCATGACTGCTGTAAATGACCGTAAAGCTATCGCTACCTCCCGGGTGTTCGATCGTCATCTCATTTCTGCGTCCATCAAAAACCAAGGTAACCTGATACGCTTCGATATCGTGGATGGCTCGCGCCCAGTTTGTAAGTGTTTCGATCGCTTTTTCCGGATTTATATTAAAGCACTTTCTCAATGAGTCGATCCCCAACAGGGTATTGTGACCATCGATGATTAAGTGCTTCGGCATCGCTAGAGCTCGTAGTCGACAAAAGCCCGATCCGATACCACCTGCACGATAAAATTCTTGGCCTCAACATGCAGAGGATGATTTTGGTAAATATCCAACGCCTCCTTACTGTCAAACTCAGTGTAAAGTGCGCAATCGAACGCAGCAGGTGCATCCACAAAATTCATCCCGAATTCCAGCTTTTTCAGTTCAGGGATTTCCGCCGGCAGTGCATTCAGCAATCGTGCGATTTCCTTCGCATTTTCCTCTCCGGATTTTCCCAGCGCTTCTTCCTTAAGTCGCCAAAATACTAAGTGTTTAATCATAAATCGTTAAAGCTACCTTACGCTTCATCGTCGATACCGAGTTCGCGTTTCACCTCAGGAAACTCCTCCAGCTCAGTCAAAAACTCATCAACACTGAAATCCGCAACCACCATATCTCCATATTGAAACGTTGGGGTGTAGGTTTGTCCGCTGATCTCAACCATCTGATCCATGTCTTTCTTATTGTCCAGGACATCTCGTATATCCAGATCCACGCCATGTTGCTCAAAAAAAGACCGGGCGGATCTGCACCAGGGGCAACCGGATTTAATATAAAGTATGGGTTTCATAATAAATGCAGATTAAAGTGTTTAGAGCCAATTTCAATCAAAAGACGTTCCTGATGCGGGGTGTCAAACGGTTAACAAAGAGTTTTGGTGGATTTCTCCTGTATGAGCGTTTAGAAAATACACTGAATATTATGAAAATTCTCATTACCCTCTCAATTCTATTACTCTGTTTCGCTCAAGCCCAGACAGAACGCCCCAATATTGTGTATATCATCGGGGATGATATCGGCTGGGATGATTTGGGCACCTATGGCAACTCCGTAGTGCAAACCCCGGTTATCGACGAGCTGGCCGCGAACGGTCTGCAGTTTAATCAATTTTACCTGACAGCCAGTTCCTGCAGTCCCAGCCGTAATAGTATTGTAACTGGGCGTTATCCTCACAACACCGGTGCGCCGGAGCTTCATATGGCGCTACCCGGCTACCTTACCCCTTATCCATTGCTTTTGAAGGAAGCGGGTTACTACACGGCAGCATCCGGTAAATGGCATATGGGAGACGCTGCCAAAAGAGCATTTGATGTCGTTTACACTGAAGATGTCGGCAGTAGCGGGTCCGAACGATGGATAGAAGCCCTTCAGACAAGAGATAAAGATAAACCTTTTTTTATGTGGCTTGCCTCACGGGATGCACACCGCATTTGGGATGCGGGCGAATTTGAGGGCACTCACAATCCTCACGACGTAGTAGTACCCCCTTTTCTCGTGGATGATACGGCAACCCGCAAAGATATTACCCTTTATTACGATGAAATCGCTCGTTTTGATTATTACATCGGCCTGGTAAAGGATGAGCTCGAAGCCCAAGGCGTCCTGGATAACACCCTAATCATCGTTATGAGTGACAACGGAATGGCATTTCCGCGCGCAAAAACCCGGGTCTACGATAGCGGTATGAAATCCTTTCTGGTCATGCATTGGCCTAAGGGTATTGAAAAACCGGGAAGCGAAAGCAACAGTCTGCTAAGCGCGATTGATATCGCTCCCACGGTTTTAGAAGTTACTGGTATTGATCCCATCGAAAGCATTCAGGGGGTCAGTTTCGCAAAACTCCTGAGTCAGCCCGAGCTCCCATTCCGTAATTACGTCTTTGCGGAACATAACTGGCACGACCACGAAGCCCACGAACGCATGGTGCGCACACTGACCCACATGTATGTACTCAACAGCAGGCCGAACCTCTCGAATCCCGGACCTGCAGATTCATTGGCAAGCGATTCCTTTAAATCCTTATTGGCTGCAAAAGAAGCAGGCACCCTCACTCATGCACAGGCGGATATCTTTATAACCCCGCGCCCGCGCGAGGAGCTCTTTAACTGTATTAGCGACCCCTATCAGTTCAACAATGTTGCTTCCAACCCTGAATACCAGGATATCCTTCATCACATGAGAGCAATCATGACTGAATGGCGCGATGCTACGGGGGATGATACCCCGGATGATTTGACACCCGATGGCTTCTACCGCGATCGTCAGGAGCTGGTGGAAGGAGGCCAACGCGGAAGTAGAATGCCTCGTGGAGTCACTCCCGGCTTTCTTAATTACGCGATCAATGTTAACGAACCCGGCCCTTTTTAGCCAATTTGCTTGATACCGGGATCGATAGCGATTCTCTTGGTGGGATGGCAGATCAAGAAGCCATTCGCATCAAGGGAGCGCGTGAGCACAATCTCAAAAACATCGACCTCGACATTGGCCGCAACCGGCTCGTGGTCATTACAGGGGTCAGTGGCTCGGGAAAATCATCCCTGGCATTTGATACCCTCTATGCCGAGGGCTATCGCAAATACATTGAGAGCCTGTCCTCAAGAGCACGACAACTGCTCGACCAGATAGATCGCCCGAATGTGGACTACATCGAGGGCCTGTCTCCCGTCATCGCGATTGAGCAGCGGACTGCCGGCGGCTCCAACCCACGCAGCACAGTCGCTACAAGCACAGAGATAGCAGACTATGCACGGTTGATCTGGTCGCTCATGGGTGAGCGATATTCACCGGAGGATGGCAGCCGCATCATACAACGCACTCTGGACGATTGCATACATGATTTGTTTGCTCAGGCGAAAGACTGCCGAGCGATGCTGCTCGCGCCCTATATTACTGCCAAACCCGCCATTCTCCGTGAAGAAATACCCAGACTCAGCCAAAAGGGCTATCAACGTATCCGTATCCTGGGGGAGATTCGCGATATTGACGAACCACGGCTAATACCTTCCGGTAAAGAAGAAATTCAGGTCGATATCGTGATCGACCGCGTGGTTGTACGCGAAGATCAGCGCAGCCGCATTGCAGACTCCATGGAGCTCGCAATGCAGGAAGGCAAAAATCGTTGTCTGGTACTCTATCAGAAAGATCGCGAGAGCGATTGGCAGGAACTACCCCTCAGTCAACACCTGGCATCTGAGAAGACAGGTATCGTTTACCAAAAGCTGAGCCCCAAATCCTTCTCCTGGAATCACCCGGAAGGGGCTTGCCCCACGTGCGGAGGTACTGGGTACACCTTGCAGTTTCGCGATGAGCTCATTGTGCCCAACCCCTCGCTGAGCGTTAAGAAAGGAGCCGTTAAGCCTTGGCGACTCGGATCAAAAGCGATGATCATCAAACGCAACGCAATCCTCAAACAACTCGCCGAGCAACTCCCGTTCGACCCAAACACCCCCTGGCAGGACCTTAGCCCTGAGGTGAAAGAGGCAATCCTTCACGGAGTGAAAGGTCGTGAATTTGAATTCAAACTCAAGCCGGGCAACCGCAAACCCGAGAGCATGCCTTTTGAAGGGGTGATCGCCGATCTCATCGATACCCAACTGAACTCCAGCAGCGATGGCCTCAAAGCACGCCTGGTAGCCTATCAAACGAGCAGCATCTGCAGCACCTGCAACGGCAAACGCCTGCGACCCGAAAGCCTGAGCGTTTATATAGAGGGCCAATCCTTCGCCGATTTTATGCAAATGAGCATCAGCGAAGCAAACCAATGGGTGCAGGAATCCATCGTCGGAAACACTAGATTTGACAGTATACATGATGCGGTTCATGGGCTCAGTTCGCGTCTCTATTTCTTGAATGAGGTAGGTATCGGCTATTTAACCCTGGATCGTCTCTATCAAACCCTTAGTGGGGGAGAAACGCAGCGTGTGCGGCTGGCCACCCAGCTCGGCATGGGCCTAGTGGGTGTGATTTATGTGTTGGATGAACCCAGCATTGGCCTCCACCCTGCTGATAACCGCAAACTCATCGACATCCTGCTCAAACTGCGCGACAAGGGGAATACGGTAGTAGTTGTCGAGCACGATAGCGAGATCATGCGTGAGGCCGATCAACTCGTGGAGCTGGGACCCTACGCCGGCGAACGCGGCGGTCACCTGATTTTCGACGGCAGCCCACTAGAAAGCTTCACACGCAAGCAAAGCCTGAGTGGCTCATACCTGAGCGGCAATATGCAAGTAGATGCAGCCGAACCTCCCAAAACCTGGGAACAAGGCTACCAACTCCGAATCCTCGGCGCCGTTGAAAACAACTTAAAGAATATCGACGTGGATTTTCCTGTAGGCCTGATGACCGTTGTCGCGGGAGTATCCGGCTCCGGCAAAAGCACCCTAGTCAACGACATCCTCGCTACCTACGCAGCATTTAAGCTGAATGGCGCGCGCCAAATCCCCGGCAGACATCGCGAAATCCAGGGCCTCGACTACTTCGAGCGTGTCATCCGCATTGACCAAAGTCCCATTGGAAAATCGCCACGCTCTAACCCGGGCACCTACACCAAGCTCTTTGACCAACTCCGGGACCTGTTTTCCAAGACCGCACTCGCCAAAGTCCGGGGATATAAGTCGAGCCGCTTCAGCTTTAACACCAGTGGCGGTCGCTGTGAGAAGTGTAAGGGGGACGGCATGATCAAAATGGATATGCAATTTCTGAGCGATGTCTATATCACTTGCCCCAGTTGCCACGGCAAACGCTACAATCGGGAAACCCTGGAGATCCGATTCCGGGGCCATAATATTGCCGATGTGCTCGACATGACCGTGGATCAGGCGCGAGAACTATTTGCAAAGCAGCCCCGCATTGCCGAAAAACTGGACACACTCTGCGCGGTTGGGCTCGGCTACATCAAAATCGGCCAGCCTGCAAACACCCTTTCAGGCGGGGAAGCCCAGCGTGTAAAACTCTCCCTGGAGCTCAGCAAACGTCAGGCAGGCAAAACGCTCTACCTGCTGGATGAACCCACCACCGGCCTGCACTGGCACGATATTCAAAACCTCATGGATTTGCTCTTCAAACTCCGTGACCAGGGTAATACGATCATCATTATTGAGCATAATCTGGATGTCATCCGCCTCGCGGACTGGATTATCGAGCTCGGGCCTACCGGGGGCACCGAGGGCGGGCAGTTGCTCTATAGCGGCTCCATTCAATCCTTTAAGGCAGAGAAACCCGAAACTCTCACACAGATGAGCCTGCGCGATTATGAGCATAGCCTCCACGCGAATAGCCTTTGACAGTTTGCATAAATCTTTCTACACCCAATGGTTTCAGCTATGAAATCCGCAGTCTACCCAGGCACCTTCGACCCAATGACCTACGGGCACCTCGATGTGATCATCCGCGCTTCGAAAATATTCGACCATGTCACCGTTGCTGTCACTGACACCCTAACGAAAAGCCCGATGTTCGATCTTGAGGAGCGTATCAATTTGATACTACCGAATGTCGCGGATTATCCGAACGTCAGTGTTGAGTCATTCTCTGGCCTCGTAGTCGATTTTGCGGTTAAAAAAAATGCCCATGCGCTGATCCGGGGTTTGCGCGCCGTTTCTGACTTTGATTATGAGTTCCAAATGGCGCAAATGAATCGCTTACTGGCTGAGGGTATCGAGACCATATTCCTGATGCCCAATGAAAAGTACTTTTTCACGAGCTCAACACTCGTAAAGCAAGTCAGCCTCTATGCGGATCGCGATACGGGCCTGGTCCCCCCCAATGTTTACGAAGCATTAATGAGAGAGACTAACGGCGGGCAAAATATCTAGCGCGCTCGGTAAAACACCCAGGAAGCCAACAGCCCGATAAAGCCCAACGGAATGAGGGCTGCAACCAGCGGACTGGTCCACTCACGTTCACCGATTACAATCGCGAAGTTGGACACGATAAAGTAGACCATAAACATACCAAATGCCTTGGATATTCCGATCATCGGATTCGTTCTCACGCCCGAAGCCGCAAACGGCACCGCAAAGCCGACTACCAGAAAACAGCTGATGGGGGAAGCAAGCATGCGATAATATCGCACGCGATAAGGCACAATCTCTTCCAGATCATCACCTTCGTAAAGTTCAAGGATTTGGCTGAGCTTCTCCAGAGATAAACTCTGGGGTTTTTCACGGAGAGCCTCCATGATGTCGGGATCATCCTGAAAAGCGGGTTTCTCCAGGCGTTCAAATTTAAGATTCCGAAAGGGCTCCTCGGTTTTTCCATCATAAAATAACTCACGGCCCTGCTCAAATACCCAATACCCCTCTGCCTCGATGTAGCGGGCCACCCGCGCCTGTATGCGATAGACCTCCTGCCCATTGGGTCCCATCTCATACACAGCCACATTTTCGCCGGAACGTTGAAGTGGATAATATTCACTCATCAACCATAACCGCCCATGCTGCGTGTTCAAAAACCCTAGATTCCCCAACCTGCGTTCGGACTGTTCACTATCAACCACCGCTTCATTAGCCGATTGTTCATAAAGCTTTTTTTGAATCTTGGCAGTTTGCTCCACTGACCAGGGAATCACGCTGGCATTCAAGCCCAGAATAGATAGCGCGCACAGTAACGCACCCAACATGAGCGGCTGACTGACCGTAAACAGATTAATCCCGGCTGCTTTCATCGCGACAATCTCATTTTTACGATGGAGCGCCCCCACACTGAACAAGACGGATAACAATAGAATCAATGGAATCACTGCCGGCAAAAACCCCGGGACCGTCAGTAAAAAAAGCTGAACTACTTCCAGGGCAGAAGCCCCGCGCTCAAGATAACTATTCAGCTTGGTATAAATCCCCTGCACAATCACCAGGCTCACAATCAGAACCAGAATGATGCCGAATACCTTCAGCCATTCATTCCATATGTAGCGCTTGATCATCGATTAAGAGCTCCCCACAGAGGATTGAGTATTGGCAACATCCGAATAAAAGCGCCCATAGGCAACGAACAGTCCGATCAGGGTAATATCCTCATTAATTTGCAAATCTTTAAACAAATCCTTCGGAAAATGTCGGGCATCCCCGCCCGCCAGTATGATCTCCGGATCATTGCCTGCACGCTCTTTGAGATCTAAATAAATAGGCTCTACCAGGGCCCTAAGCATCCCCGCAAACCCACGTTTACAACCGATCCCCATGGCCTCCTTTGTGGAGCGACCCAGCACAGGCACATCAGTCCAGTCATCGGGATTCACCTCCGGCAGTAAAGCCGTTTTCTCATTCAAATATTTCGACATGACCTTAAGCCCTGGGGCGATCACCCCGCCTTCATATCCACGATCCGGCGAGATAACGTCCAGAGTGATGGCGGTTCCCATATCAATCACTATCGACGGCACACCATAAATAGCCTGAGCACCCACCGCATTCGCAAGACGATCCTGCCCGATTTCAGAGGGGTTTGGATAATCGATACGCAATCCCCGGCAGGTCTTGGCAGTTAAATTAAAGAGATTCGTGGTAAAAATTCTCAGGTGCTTAAGCAGGTGGGGGTATATCCCGGGCACCACCGAGCAAAATGAAACTCCACTCACTTGAGAACCGGCAATCATCTTATCGACCAGAGATCCCATGAGATTGCCCCTGGCGATACTCTCAGTTTCGATTTTCTCACTTTTTACGACGCCTGCATTGCCAACGATCGCGAGATGGGTATTCGTATTCCCCACATCTATGCATAAGACTTCCATGGATTTGCTATCGATGATCAAAGATCACCAAGCATTATGCAGAGAAAAAATGGAGAGATTGCAACCCTATAGAAGATACTGAAAATCAACGCATCAGCGTAACTTCGCCGGAATGCACCTTGCGCGTTTCCCCATCATCCAGCTGGATGCTCAACTGCCCCTTTTCATCGATTCCCATGGCAACTCCCTCGATCATTTCGTTTGAGGCTTTCGCACGCACCCGACTGCCCATAAGGTAGTCATATCGAGGCCACAGTGCTAAAACGCGCTCTGTGAGATCCTGCGTGATGTATTCATTCGCCGCTTGCCATACGACTACCAGCAAACGCGCAGCAAAATCATTCAGATTTACGGGAACTCCCGTGATTTGATGGACTGTAGCCACAATTTCTTTTAGCGAATCCGGATAACTGTCAATGGATGCATTTACATTCACGCCGAGCCCCGTAATCAGGCTCTGGACCTGATCCATTTCAATCTTAGCCTCAGTTAAGATACCTGCAAGTTTGCGATCCTCAAAGTAGATATCGTTAGGCCATTTCAACGTAAAATCAGATTCAGTATACTCGCGTAAATATTCGACAATGCGTATTCCAATCCAAAGGGTATAGAGCCCCATCCGTGACAAATCGATATTTGACTTGATGCCTATGCTGAGTGCAATGTTTCCTGGAACTTCGCTAAACCAGTGATTTCCTCTACGGCCGCGACCATTGGTCTGGCGGTTGGCGATAACGGCGATAGATGTATTCCCGTCTTCGGTCAACTGGCGTTCCACTTCCGAACTCGTGCTATCTATACTATCGTAAAAATATAACTTCTTATTGAAGCCCAAACTGAGTGCGAGCCCTCGGAGCGCGACTTCGTGAATGGTCTCCGGAAATTTTTCAAGCTGATATCCCCGATTGCGCACGGCCTGGATTTTAAAGCCGTCGTTAACGAGGGATTCAACATGTTTCCATACACTCACCCGAGATACTCCGAGATCTTCGGCAAGCTTACGTCCTGAGAGAAAATCTGCAGGCTTATTGAGTAACTGGTAAATGATTTCTGTTTTTGGCTCAAGCATACATAGCTGGTGATCAATACAGCCAGTCGAGACCCATATCTACCCACTGGCTTTGATGTATAAGAGCCCCAATTGAGATATAATCAAGTCCGAGAGAACGAATATTTTGCAATCTTTGCAGGTTTATCCCGCCACTTGCTTCGGTTATTGCCCGATTTTTAATTAGCGAAACGGCTTTCGCTAAATCAATATCATCAAAATTATCCAACATTATTATATCTGCACCTCCATCCAATGCAGGTTCGATTTGGGCTAACTCATCGACTTCCACCTCGAGTGCCACATCCGGATAGAGTTGTTTTGCCCTCAACACCCTTTCCTTGAGTGACTGGCCGGAAGCTGCTCCTGCGCCACTTAGGTGATTATCCTTAATCAATATCCAGTCAAACAGGCCTAACCGATGATTCCAGCCGCCCCCACACGCAACCGCGTATTTTTCAAGCATACGATAACCGGGGGTTGTTTTACGGGTATCCAATAAACGGGTCGGGCTATCTGCCAGCATTTGGCAATACTCATAGGTGTTCGTAGCTATGCCTGAAAGGTATTGCAGGAAATTCAGAATGATCCGCTCAGCCTGGAGAATTTGACTTATACTCCCCGTGAGTGTTCCTAGTTCAGTGTCTTTATGGAGATAGACACCATCCTGCGTTTTTAAATTTACCTCCAAAGGTCCACCATACGCACCCAAAATAAGCGGAATAAGGTTGAGCCCACAAACAACCATCGGCTGCCGTGCTTTTAACACTGCTGAGCCCGTTTCCCGGTCGAATCCAATAGCATCTGTCGTCAGATCTTTTTCATGCGTGGGTTTATTTAGCAGTCCAGCCCCCTGAAGATCCTCATCCCTGGCCCTCAGTACAGCAGCCCGAAGGTAGGCTTCATCCAGATCCGCCCATTGAATTTGCCGAAAATACTTAGACATACTTTACACCTAAGCATCCTAACCGAGTGACGACAAGACTCTATCAACTCATAAAGCCAATGGGCTTGTTATTGGCATCCGGCGTGTAAAAGCGATTAATATTGGGCAATACCTGATCCAGCTGGGAAACAGGAACTCCAAACCACATCGCCAGTTCAGCAAAATATTCATCTACCGAAGTGGTTGGAATTAATCGGCCGCGCCCGGTATCCAAAGGATTATTCGCGTAGAGCTCCGGATAACTTCCATAGGTCCAGTTTCCATTTACAGCACCGCCCATCACCATGTGGTTGCCACCCCAGGCATGATCCGAGCCCCGCCCATTCGAAGTCAGCGTGCGCCCAAAGTCGGAAGACGTAAACGTAGTCACCTGATCATTAAGGCCCTGCAGCACCATCTCATCGTGAAATTCATTGAGTGCCGAACTCACGACCGGAAGCATACCGCCCTGATTGTCCAACACTTCATCATGATGATCCCAACCGCCAAAGAGAATAAAGAAGGTCTGCCGGCTCATCCCCAACTCATTGCGGGCAGCTATGATATTGGCCACCATGCGAAAACTCGCAGACACATTATTATCCGAAAACACAGTAACCGGCTCAGGCACTGCACCCAGCGCTGCCTGAATCTCCTGATTCGCGTCAATGCTGTTTTGCACAATGTCTTTGTAAGACTCCTCGAAAAGATTGAGGTAGGTATGATCCAGCATATCATCAATCGCATTGGTGATGAGCTGTTCGTAAGCACCGGATTCCCCATACCCTTCGATCCCCCATACCCCATTATTCGTCCGGGGCACCGCAAAAGTCGTTACCTGATTACCCGTTTGAAACAGGTTATTACCGGAGAGCGAAATATTCATCGATACATTCTGCTGGGCATTACTCGCCTGCAGCATATCTGCCATACGCCCGGCCCAACCCGTGGTGGAGCGCGTATCCGGCACCGAGGTCTGCCAATGGGCGATCTGGTCGGAATGCGAAAATAGTCCCAGCGGTAAATCCGCTGCCCCACTTCGATATGTCTCCAGCGTCGTTGGTTCCACGAGGGTGCCTACATTGGATACAAATGCCAGCTCACCCGAATTATAGAGCGCCTGCACTTCCGGCATCCCGGGGTGAACCCCCAGGGTGCGGCCATCCGGCAATGCTCCATTGAGCGCCAACAAATCCGCCTGCGGCAATGCCAGATCCGCACGGATTGACTGATACTGCAAGTATTCATCCGGTCCACTGGGCACGAGCATATTGTATGAATCGTTACCGCCCGCAAGAAACAGGCAAACGAGCGCCCGGTAGTCATTCGGTGCTGATTGCGCTGCAAGTGTATTGGCAAATTTCAGGTTGAATAGTGTGGAAAATAAAGCGGTTGCCCCAACTGCCTTGCAACTGGCTTCACCGATAAATTGTCTTCTGGTTATATTGCGTGGCTCGTTCATGGTTATCTTTGGATTACGAAGTCAGGGCTTAAAGTGAAAAGGTAGAGTGCCAGGCGCACTTTCAGATCGGGGTCCTGAATCGGTGCAATGGAATTGAGGATTTTCTCACGGGCTTGCGTCTTCAGACGACCCGCCGTGAGAATCAGATTCAAGTGATTCACCAGCGCTTCGTCGCTGATTGCGGCAATCGCACGCTCATCATCCAGGTCCATCAGCCACGGCTTGCTGATGACCGCATTGTAGGGATCATTCACACGATTTCGATTTTCGATCCGTCGCCGGATGTTATCGATGCCCATCTCATAATAAATGATATCGGCAAAAAAGTTGATCGTGTCGGGTACCGTCTGTGTGGTGGTGATCTGAAACTCCGGCGCACGCAACCCCGCATCGGTAACCGGCCCTTTGGGCGCAAAAAACGGGGAGAAGAAATTAAACACACTGGGCGAGGAATACGGGCGCTGCTGCAGCGAATTCAGCTCGGTACCCACATCCCAATAGGTGCCATCCAGATTGGTTGCATTAAATGCCTTGAGCAGATTCATCATACGCACCCAAGGCTCACGCATTTTGCCTTCAGCCGGACCGTCAACAACCGTTCTCACCTCAGGATCCATCAATACAGCATAAATCACCGCCATCATATCGCCCCGTACGCCGTGACCATTATCCTCAAAGGCGTGAGCGACGCGTTCCACATAGTCCGGGCTGGGGTTGGATTTGGTTAACCGTTGGATCAATAAATGCCCGATAAACGGCCCCACATTGGGATGATTAAAGAGGCTGTCCAACGCACCATCCACATCCTGCTCGGTAGTCTGCCCTGCGGGTAGGGTAACGCCATTGAGCAATACCTTCGCATCCATATCGTGCTGGCTGTCCACGGTCTGCATGGGCGATAGAAAGTAGCGGATATTCCGGTCGATTATAACCTCGTAGAGCTGATCCGCGGTGCGATTGCGCAAACCGTTGCGCGTGGAAAGCACCCCATCGTAATCATAAATGATACCTGTAAACACCCGGGCGTAACTGGCAGTTTCGGTATTGGTATAGGTGGGAATGGCCTCACCATTTGCATCCAGCCTGGGAGTACCATTCTTATTGAGTTCAAAGAGCCCAATCGTGAAAAGCTGCATGAGCTCACGGGCGTAATTCTCATCCGGGAAGCGACCGGTCTCAGGGTCTGCTTTGCGATTCGCTGCATGGCTCAGGTAAAAACCCATAATCGGGTGATAAGTGATCTCCTCGATCAGGTCCCTGAAATTCCCGAATGCATTGCGCGCAAGCATATCGTGCCAATCCGCCATGCCAATGGGAGATCTGCGAATCGGCGCCGTACGATCAGAAATCACAAAAATTTCGCTCAGTGCCAGCACCACACGCTGGCGTAATAAATCCGGTTTGCTCAGAAAATAATCTGAAAGCGCATAGCGAAACATATATTGCTGGGTAAAAAGATCCTCATTATCCCCAATCAGGCTCTCAACCATGGGGCGTATCGGATATACCGGCTGCTGATACTGCTGGAGTATCCAGTCGTGGATACCCATCTGGGCAACCTCGTTGATCGTCTCAATATCGGCACCAAGGGTCGCCTGACTGAGGAAACGGGAAGCCTCTACGTCCGTGGTTTGGCTGAAAGATATTAGGGGGAGAACCGCCGATATCATCAGCGGCAACCATACGCGGGGGGTAAATAGAATCTTCATAGGGCGCTTACCATTCCAGGGTTTCCGAATTCCCGGTTATCTCCTGCAAATAACGGGATATGATCGTTTCCCTGTTCTGCTTACGATCTTCTAACAAAGTTTGCAAATCTGCAAGCTCTTCTTCCATCGCAGATATCTCATTTTCCCGTAACTCCATCTTCTTGTCGAACAAGGTTTCCAGCTGCTCAGAGAGCTCTTCCAGCAGTCTGGATTTATCATTGAGTTCCTCTCCTTCCAAATTTTGGATTTCAAGCCCTTTCAAGAGCACGGATAGCTCCATGCGCTCCACCTCAAGGTGTAACTCGGCAAGCTCCTGATTGCGGCGCAGCATATTGTTATAGTTGCGGTGAAATTTCATCAACTCTTGTGTGAATTCCCGCGCTTTGAGGATATCGTTTTCCCTCAAATACTCTAAGTACTGATTCGCCTCCGGGATTTTTTCTGTGATCGAGGGAATAAGTGCCTGCTGAATACGAGGGTTTTCCATCATTTCAGTAAACCTCTTTTGCCAATCCCTATTTTTAAATGCCTCATTTATGAAAACTTGGGGATTTGGCAACGGATTGGGATCCGCATCTACATCGACATGCACGTCATTGCCGAACATTGGCAATGGGAGCACGCAGAGCAAAACGAACGCTAAGTTGATTTTCTGTTTAAAGGGTTTCATCGCTAAACATATTTAATTTCATCGCGCCGAGACGCTCATTGAGTGATTCATTACGGTTCATAAGAAATTGATGGCCACTATATTGATCGACCATCCGGTAATTGCTGATCCGCGCATGCAGATCGGAAAAGGGTTCATTGTTCAACTCGCCCGGTTCCGCATTCAGGGAGAACGCCGACAGGGGGATCCATGTATCTTCTAAAGCTATCTCTGGCGATGGGTGCACCTCCTCTGGACTTCCCAGCCACATTACCAGGGCTACCATGCCCATAGCCGCGAGACCTGCAGCAAATACAGAGCCTATGGCGATCATCGTAAACGAATGCGCTTTACGCACCGGATACAACTCCTGATGTTTGCGGGTAAGCATACCCATTTGATAAACATCTAATTCCGCTTCATCGGCCTTATAATGATCCAATGCCTTCATTAGAGGATTATCCTTCGTAAGATCCTTTTTATCATTCATTGGGTGGTCTCCTTAATTAATAAATTCAGCTCAGCCCTGAGCATGCCCAGGCCTTTTCTCACTTTGCCGTTAATTACCCCGACAGATACCCGGTTCATTTTAGCGATTTCCCGAAAGCTAAATCCGCCGAAGTAGCGCAGTTGGATAATGTCCCTCAGCTCTTCAGGAAGCTTTTCCAGGGACTGGTTCAGGGCGTCCTCAGTATAAACATCGTTCACTATTTTTGATTCTAACAACCACTTAGAGGCATCCCGGCTTTCATTGATCAGAGGTTCCACACGTGCTTGCCTGCGCCTATAATCGATCGCTTTGTTCCGGGCGATGCGAAATAGCCAGGAACGTATTGAGTTATTCAAAAAAGGGGTCTGCGGAGGTTTCTCCAGGAGAATGATGAAAACATCCTGGCAAAGGTCCTTTGCAAAAGCTTTGTCATGCACCCAACCATTCAAATAACGGATAAGCGGAGTCTGATAGCGCAGTACAAGTTCCCGGAATGCCTCGGTTTGGCCCCGTCTAAAGTCCTTTACCAAGTCCGAGTCTTTCCTTTGCGAGTAATTCATGGCCGTCGTTTCAGCTAAAATATCAATTACTTCGATGATCGGACTCTTCATAAACAAAATTCATTAGATCTATAAGCATTTACAAAGCTTTAATCGAATAAACACCGTGCTTTTTTTAGAGAATCCAGAAAAATTCCAAATTTATTTAAAATTAACAATAAAGCCCGGAATAAGCTCAGTTAATAGGGGTGTTAAAAAAATTGTTTAAATTAATTTTTATGTAACTTCACCGTGGTTTTAAACGTATTACATGATATACTCAATTTACATCCTAATTAATAGATACCAATGAAAAAAACAAAAATATATGAAATGGAAAACAAGTGGGAAAAATATTTGGAAGCAGCACTGATTGCGGGATTCGTAGTGTTTGCAGCCTTTATTGCCTTCCAAAAGCTAGTGCCACTTGAGTATCCTTTCTAAACCTTAAGTCATCCGAAATTAAAAATTTACAAGCTCAGCCTATGTAGCACCCATAGGATTGGGCTTTTTTTGTTAATTCAAACAGCGATTTTTTAAAAAAGGACATTCTATTTATTAATTATTGGAGGAGGTTTTTCATTTATTGCCTTACCAACTACTAAGTATGATAGCGTATCAAGATCAGCTATTATATCTTGCCTTTGGCTTCTTGCATATTCACGAAAAACACTAAATTCTCCTTCAATCTTTTCCGCATCAAAAAGCACATAATTTATAAAAGAATCACGTAAATGCCTGCAAGTATATATACCTTCGTATGAAGACTTCAACTTTTTATAAAATTTACGACTATTCTCGGCTAGATAAGGTGCAAATTTAGTAAACTTACCAAATTGAAAAGCGGGTAATGGTCTGCCAGAAATTAAGCGTCCATCTTGATAGCTTCTATTATAATAAAACTCTCCTTCATGCATAGTTTTTAACTCTTCTAATGCACCTGGGTATATATCGTCATCCTGATCCTCATTTATGCATGCGAATAGATTGTGAAAAGCGGTTATGTTTTCATTCAGTTCATCTTTTAGGAGTTCTTTAATCGCGGAAACTGATCGTTTTGTGCCATTAGACCGGCGTGAAGTTTCCAATACTTCTTTTATTACAAATATAATAATCGCAATAAATGCAGTGATAGGCAAAATTTCAGAGATATCTTCCATACTACTTAATTCTGCTAAAAATTAATTCGACAACTGCTTCTAAAGTCATTCGAGAAGTATCTATACGTATCGCCCCCTCCGGTATTTTCATAGGAGCCTGTTTGCGGCTGGAATCCAATTGATCTCTCTTTAAAACAGTATCCTGTTGCCCCTCTTTGGCACGCCTCGCCTGGCGGGTTGCTGCATCCGCCTCCAAATAAAAACGATAAGGAGCGTCCGGTAATACCACCGAACCGATATCCCGACCCTCCATCACGAGCCCGCTAAATCCTCTATCAATAGCAACCTGCACCTGACTGCGCTGATACATCAGCAACTTTTCACGTACTGCCGGTATAGCCGCAAAGTGAGAGACTTGCGCATTCACCGCATCGGATCGCAGTTCACTTGCTTCGTAGCGCTGATCGTTGAGCAACAGCAAAGAGTTCCTCTCTTGAATTTCAGTATTTAGCGTTAAAGCCTTGAGTTCTTTTTCTATCTTTGCCAGATCACTCGCCTCACAGCCCGTTTGAAGAAGGTAGCAGGTAATGCTTCGATAGTGGGAACCTGTATCCACATGCAGTAAATTCAGCTTTTCGGCGAGCAATCGCGAGGTTGAGGATTTACCGGATGCCGCCCCACCATCAATCGTTATTATTATATCCTGGTTCATTTCATCCATTCAGGGTTTCGAGTCTCAGAGTTTCCAGCACTTCAAAAAAACGGGGAAACGTCTTCTCTACACATGCCGGATTACGAATGGTCATCCAGGGCATTCCATCCCCCAGTACATCCAAACTGCCTAGTATTGCAAAAGACATGGCAATCCGGTGATCCTTGTAGGTTTTAATCGATATGCCCTCACGCGCGACTTCGCGCAATGCCTTGATATCGGGGAAAATGTGCAGGCTGTCTTCCTGCTCTTCCACTTCCTGCCCCAGTTTTTCGAGCTCAGCCGTCATCGCGGAAACCCGATCACTCTCCTGCTTGCGCGTATGTGCCAATCCCCGAATCTTTACCGGTTTTCCGAGCAACGGAGAAATCGCAGCCAACGTCATAAATGTGTCTGATATCGGGTAAAAATCAGCATCCAGCGGATGTCCTAAGGTACCAGTGTAAGAAATGGTTACCCCTTTATTGCCCTCATCTTTAATTACCTCAGCTTGAGCACCCAGGGTTCTGCAAATCTCAATAAAGGCAGCATCTCCCTGCAATCCACGCTCATTGAAATGAAAAACATCCAGTGCACCGCCAACCACACGGGGCAACGCCAGAAAATAGCTTGCCGCACTCGCATCCGATTCGACCCGGTAATCATCGCCTTGCATCCTATACCCCTCAGAAGCTTTCACCTCGAAATGATTAAATGCATCCGATACTTGAATTTCCGGACCCCCAAAATTACGAATTAAGCGCTGCGTCATAACCACGTAGGGCTTGCGCACTTTATCGTTGGATAGACTAATCGACAAGTCTGCTTTAGCCAAAGGGGCAGCCATCAATGCCCCAGAGAGCACCTGGCTGCTTTGCGAGGCATCCAGCATAACTTCATGTGCTTTAAATCCAACGGGTTTAAGCGTAAATGGCAGGCTTCCCTCAGTAGCATGAAAGTCAATCTCGCAACCGAGCGATTGCAGCATGTCCGTGAGACCCTTCATCGGCCTGCCGTGCATTACTTCCGAACCATCGATCGAATAGCAGCCATCAGGCATTACTCCCAGAACACTGATAAGCAACCGCGCAACCGTCCCCGCCGTGCCCACATAAAGCTCTGCAGCTTTCACAGGGAACACACCGCCTACCCCATGCACCCTGACAGTATCGTCCCCCAGTGTTTCGATTTTCACGCCCAAGTGCCCTAGACACTCGAGCATAAGCTCAGTATCTTCACTGATCAGCACTCCCTGCAGTGTAATGGGCTTTGCATTTAACGCTGCCAGCAACAAAGTCCGGTTTGTGATACTCTTCGAACCAGGGAGATACACCTTTTGCCCGGATAAGGGCTTCACAAAGGGGGTCAAAGTCAGTGATTCTGGCAGTGCAGGTTGATTCATGTTCAAAGCGTTAAGCTTTAAACACATTCACCCTGTCGATAAAAGCAGAAAAGCGGCCCCAAAGGGCCGCCCATTATCTTTATCCTATCATAGAACACCACGTCAGTGAGCAAACCGGGGTGCGTTGGCCACCCTCGGCCCCCCGACTTCCTCCGTAGTGTTAAAGCTCTCAACCAAGGTTGCAAAGTCCTGCTGCCGCCTTTGTAAATCGTTAAATTGCCGTTGAATATTGGGATCCACCGGATCTTCCACCAACACGCCGGTTAGAAATTCTGCGAGATGTGCAGGCACATTGAGTGACTCAGGCAATCCATGAAATTCCGGGAATCCTATCTGCAGGAATTCAGTGCCCGTTTCATCCCGATGGCATCCGTTACAAGTATTCAAAGCAAAAAGATGCCGTGCTTCATTACTGTTAATCCGGGTATCACTCCAAGGGATATTGAGAAACGGATCGAAAAATACATTCACCTGGAACCTACGCTGATCAAACCCCTGTATATCCGTCGCCTGAAACGGCCCCGACATCGAAGAAGCTCCATAGCGATTGCGGCGCAAATCAAAGGTACCTGCAAGAATCTCCGCTTCATTGCGATTGATGAGGTTCGCAAGCTCCCGGGTTCCGTTCACTGTAAAGGTATCAGGCGTATCATTCACTCCCTGTTGCTCGAGTAATCCACTCCGGCGGGAAATTACAAACTCCCGCAACTCCCACGGCAGCGCGAGCGCCACCTCATTCGTGCGAATCTGATTAATGGCGTTGTTATTCAGGCGGCGGATGTTATTGCGGCGATCACTGAATCGTCGGGTAATCGCTTCCAGGTGGGCATTGTAGACCTCGCTCCCTAAAGGAAGGCTCCCCAGTTCATTCCAAAGCAAAGTCCAGTCACGCAGGGACTGCATGTTATCCGCCAATAGCCCATACTCAAAGATCACCATAAATCCACCGGGTGCAGTGCCGGCCATGGGTGGCAGTGGTAGCCCATCTGGAGTCAACGCTCCAAATACAAAGCGTCCTTCTCCCGCGCTTTCCACCCGACCATCCCCATCATGCTCACGCAAATCCATGCGGTTCACAATCGCCAGGAGCTTAAACGGCGCGATGGATAAATCCAGACGCTCCCCTCCGCTTGCAGCCATCCAGGGATCAATGATCTGCTCGCGGATTGCGCTGCGTGCAGCTGAAGTGGTATCGTTAATCGTCTGATCCTGCTCCCACAACCGTAGCCATGCCAGCGTAAAGTCAGCCGGATCGTGCTCACCGGCCATTTGCTCCATCAGGTTTCGGAACGTCCAGGGAGCATTACGGTTATTGGGATTTGTGCGGCGTCGGTCTTCGATCACCCGTAAATCGGTGATCATGAGCGTTCTTTCTATATCGACCCCATTGGTAGCATCCAATGCAGGTGCGGGTGCCTGTGGCCCCGGTTGTGCAGCAATCTTCAATACGCTAACGAGTATTAACAAAGCTGAGATTTTCTTCATATTTATTCAGGGATACACTATTTTCGTTAATAATTAGTAAGGTGAAATAGATTCAGATTTTTGACCTTCAAAGCCATGATGACGGTGGGGAGCGTGCTCTCGCAGTTCCTTGAGAAGCGGGATTAACTCCTCCTTGGAAAGCTGCCCATCTTCATTTGCATCGAATTCAGCGCTCAGCGTATTCAACCATTTTTGCGGACCCCGATCGTCAGGACGATTACTCGTGGGCCTGGGGGGTCTGTCATTAAAATGTTTTTCGTGAATCGCCTTCAGCCCGACAAGAAGCTCCTGGGTCGAAATAAAACCGTTTTCATCGGTATCGTAGGAAGATAAGAGCTCATCGGCAATCAGCTCGGCAGAAGGGGGTAAAAATGCGGAATGATGTTTTTTAGCCTGGAGGGCAAGCCCCAGCATGCCAAAAACGACAGCGAGGAGTAATATCTGGATGATCGTAATGAGCAATTTCATGCCCATCACTCTAGCGAATACAGATGACAAGATACTCTTATGCGAAATGACAAAATTGTCATTTTACGTTTCTTGATATTTTGCGATTTATTCGCTATGCAAACCCTATGAAAATTCTCGTTGTTGAGGACGAGATAAAGATACAAAGCTTTATCAAAAAAGGACTTACCGCTGAGGGATTTGTGGTGGACTGCCTGGATAATGGTGATGACGCCCTCCTGCAAATCCAGCATAATCCCTACGATGCCGTCGTCTTGGACATCATGATTAAAGGTAAGGACGGTCTCAAAGTTCTCAAAAAAATCAGACAAACCGGTGACCAGACCCCGGTCATCCTGGTAACCGCCCGCGGCGATCTGGAAGATCGCCTCGAAGGGCTCAATCTCGGCGCAGACGACTACATCCCGAAACCCTTTCATGTAGATGAGCTGATTGCCCGGCTGCGCGCTGTCATCCGCAGATCAGAGGGGCAACCCACCAATATCCTGCAGGTTGCAGATTTGAAAATCAATCTTATGACCCGTGAAGTCCTGCGCGGAGAAGAAGCCATCGAGCTCACCCCCCGTGAATTTGCACTGCTTGAGCTGCTGGCGCGCTCACCGGAACGCGTCTACTCACGCATGCAAATACTCGAATACGTCTGGAGCTACGATTTTGACCCCAATACGAATCTCGTCGACGTATACATAAAACGAGTGCGAGAAAAAGTGGACATCCTTGAGCCCCATCTCATCCAGACCGTGCGAGGTGTGGGCTATAAAATGCGCCAACCATGAATTTTTTGCGGCTCAACGCTTACCGCTTTCAGGTGGTTGCCATCACGCTGCTGACTTCGGGTCTGGCACTGGCCGCATTTGCGTTCGCCGTGCATTGGCTCTTGCTCAATGAAAAATATAAAACCCTGGATATCGAGCTTGAGCGGGTGGCTGCCGAAAGTGCTACACCCCTCGTGATGGATGTCATTCGCGGTAGGATCGATAATCGCCGAAATCGCACCTTCGAGTGGCAGGCTGAATTTGAAAGGCATGAAACGGAATACCTGGTCGTCCGGCATGAGGGGAGTATAGCTTTCCAATCGAGAGGTTGGGCGATTTCCCCGATTCCGGATGAATGGCCTGCCTTGGCAGACACTGACACCCCCTTAGACCAATTTCGCAGAAACCCGGATCTGGCACCTCCGGACCGCAGACCCCCGCCCCGACGTGAAGACAACCTGCGGCAACCGCCTCCCCGTCGGGATTCAGGCCAGCTCCCCCCCACCGCTTCCAATAACACAACAGACCCACGATCCTTTTTCCCGGATCCGCCCCCCCGTCAAACACTCGAATTTGGCGAACCGCAATATAAATGGATAGACGAATCAAATGATCAAAAATGGCGCCTATTGATACTGCCTGCTCCCGGTCATGTCGCCATCCTCGCAAAATCCAATTCACAAATTCTGACGGATATGCGGCAGCTCCATCAAACCTTTCTAACCTCCATACCTGTCGCGCTCGCGTTGATTGCTCTGGGCGCGTGGGTCGTTGCAAACAAAGCCATCCAACCCGTAAAACGCCTCACCCGAGCCGCCGAAGGGGTTACCGCCGCAGGACTGAGTGAACGCCTCCATCCTGAAAAAGGGGCAAACGAATTTTCAAAACTCATCGAAGTGTATAACCAAATGCTGGAACGCCTCGAAAAAAGTTTCCTGCAATCCCGACGGTTTAGCGCAGATGCTGCGCATGAGTTAAATACCCCCCTCACCATCCTTTATGGTAATCTCGATCAGGCACTCCAGAACAGCCCCACGGGATCTGAGGAACAAGCGCAGCTGAGTTCGTTAATCGAGGAAGTCCAGCGCCTGCAAAACATCGTAGATAAACTACTTACCTTATCGCGCGTAGACAGTGGCCGCTACCCGATCGAGCAAAAACCAGTGGATCTTGATCATCTAATCCGGGATCAATTCGACGATGCCCGACTCATCGCTCCTGATTTAAACTTTGAGATCGAAAGCGATGCGAAAGCGATCGTCGTGGGAGACCCGGCACTCATACGCCAGATCATCGCCAACCTCACCTCAAACGCAATTAAGTATAATCGCAGAGGAGGGAATGTAGTTGCCAGCCTCGAAAGAATTGCTTCTGAAAACAGCATCCAACTCAAACTAAAGAATACCGGTAAAGCAATTCCCCAGGCCGCCGCTGAACTGATATTTGACCGCTTCTACCGGGGGGACCCCTCCCGGAACCGCGATATTCGGGGGCTGGGTCTGGGGCTCTCGCTTGCCAACGAATTCACACGGCTGCACAACGGTGAACTGACCCTCGCAAATAATGAAGATGATGATATCGTGTTTGCACTAAAACTGCCTTGTTAATTAGCTTTATTTAGAAGTTGCCGTCCACGCGCTTCATTTCGCATAGTGCTCATAGAGAATCATATGCATATCTATTTCATGGGCATAGGGGGCACTGCAATGGGCTCGGTCGCTATTTTGTTGAAACAAGAAGGGCACAAAATCACCGGGTCTGATCAAAATTTATACCCCCCCATGTCGGCTCGATTACTCGATGCGGGCATCAAGGCATACAGTGGCTACGACGCATCCAGGCTGGAAAAGCTCGCACCCGATTTGGTCGTAGTTGGTAATGTCATCGGGCGCGGAAATCCGGAAGCCGAATGGTTACTCGAGCACCGTTATCTTACCTTTCTATCCCTACCCCAATTAATCGGCAAGCTCCTGATCGGAACAAGAGACACGCTGGTAGTCACCGGCACGCATGGCAAAACCACTACCACTGCCCTGATCACGCATATACTGAAACAAGAAGGAGCGAATCCGGGGTATCTAATAGCCGGGGTCCCTCAAAGCAAGGAGCCCTCTTCAGCCTTGGGCGGTAAGCTCGCGCCCTTCGTAATCGAGGGAGATGAGTATGACAGTGCGTTTTTCGATAAGCGCAGCAAGTTCATCCATTATTACCCGCGTGTTCTTATTATCAACAACCTGGAGTTTGATCATGGGGACATCTTTCGGGATTTGGAGGATATCCAGCGCAGCTTTTCGCACGTCGTCAGGCTGGTGCCCAAATCCGGGCACATACTCATCAATGGGGATGACCCGAAACTAACCCAGTGGGTTACAGATGAAGCGCACTCGAAAGTCTGGCGGGTCGGGACAGGTGCACAGAACGATCTGCAAATTGTATATTTTAAGGAGTCAGCCACCGGAAGCTCGTTCAGCCTTTTGCTCAACGGCCAGGCATGGATAGATATCCATTGGGAGCTACCTGCGCTCTACAATGCACGCAACGCCGCGATGGCTAGCCTGGCGTGTGCCTTACAGCAAAATCCGGATAACCCGTACCAATATCAATCGGATGCAGCAAATCAATTTAGAGGTGTGAAACGGAGGCAAGAGCTACGTTACGAATCACCTGACCTCTACGTGTTTGAGGATTTCGGGCATCATCCTACTGCGGTGCGGCAAACCCTCGAGAGCATGAAATCCCGTTTCCCAAAATACCAAATATGGGCTTGTTTTGAACCACGTAGCAATACTTCACGCTCCCCCGCATTTCAGGATTTATGGCCGGAAGCCTTTAAATCAGCGGACCAAGTATTCATCGGCGGCATCCATCGACCTCACCTACTGCAGCCAAATCAACGCCTGAATACTCAAAAGCTGGCATCTTCACTCAATGAGGCAGGCGTAGATACAATAGCATTTTCGACAAACGAAGAACTATGCACAGCGCTTCAACCTGAAGTTCAAAAGCGGAAACAGAAAACAGTGATTATTTTCTTCACCAACGGTTCTTTCGACGGCATTATAGAAAAGACGATTGAGTCTATTTAGTACCATAACAATTCGATCCCCTATGAAGTACCGCACCTTTGGAAAAACCGGCTATACCGTATCTGAAATTGGCTTTGGCGCCTGGGCGATTGGTGGAGGCTGGGGTGCCCAGGACGATGCAGAGTCCGTTCGCACATTGCATGCAGCGTTGGACAGAGGCGTGAACTTCATCGATACGGCCGCCGTTTATGGAGACGGGCATAGCGAGCGAATTATCGGCAAGATGCTTAAGGAACGCAGCGAAGATATCATAGTCGCGACCAAAACCCCACCCACCATGCCAGGCCTTTGGCCACCAAGCCCTTATGAAAAGGTCGAAGATCGCTATTCAGAGGCCTACCTGCGTGAGAATATCGAACAAAGACTTCGCAATCTCGACGTGGAGTGCATCGATCTATTGCAACTACATACCTGGACGCGTGCCTGGAACCGCGATCCACGACCTTTTGAAATCCTTCAGAAAATCAAACAGGAAGGCAAAATTGCAGCCATCGGTATTTCCACACCCGAGCACGATCAAAACAGCGTGATCGACCTCATTCGGGATGGCTGGGTGGATACCATACAGGTCATCTACAACATCTTTGAGCAAGAACCGATCGCGGAAATCCTACCCGTTGCTCAGGAGCATAACGTGGGTGTCATCATTCGCGTGGCCATGGATGAAGGCGCATTGACCGGAAAATTCACCGAGCAAACCCAATTCGAAAAAGGAGACTTTCGCAAAAACTATTTTCGTGGAGACCGTCTGAAACGCGTCGTCACACGGGTTGGTAAAATCCAGAATGAATTTGCGGATAGTGGATACTCAATGCCTGAACTCGCACTGAAGTTTGCCATGTCTCATCCGGCAGTATCCACCGTTATTGCCGGCATGCGTAACACCCGGCAGGTCGAAATGAATACGAAAGTCTCGGATTTACCACCACTATCCGAAGAGGTCTTAGTAGCTCTGCAAAAACACGCCTGGCAACGCCAAAACTGGCACGTAGCCAATTAAATGGCGAAATGGGATAATCCCCATTATATAAAGCTAAGATTAAGTTAACTGACTAATCTAGTCGTTAAAAATACTTATTAAAATTACTATGTAATTAAATAACACAGCCTAATAACCTAATTAGATTATCTACTCATGAATTGACATTATTCATTAGCAAATCTTTTAAATATCAACTCTCGGTAAATAGTTAACTTCTCCAATCCTTTTATGAATAAATACTGTGTTTTCTTTGTAACTACATTAATGCTACTTTCCGGATGCACTACAATGGTGCGTTATAATCCCGACTACATTACACAAGACTTACCCACTTTCGAAGGAGTCTACGACGGTAAAGCACTGGTTGTTACCAGTATTGAAGATGACAACAAAATTTACTCACAAAAACCATCCAGCTTTACCGGTAGTGCAAATACAATACAGCTAAAACTCGGTAATTACATAAAGAACATAGCAGTTGAAGTCTTATCACAAATGTTTAGGGAAGGTGCGGATCACTCAACCGAAATCCCAGAAAGTAGTGACTATCGCATCATTATAGAACCCAAAATTAATTCTTTCGATTACAAGTACAATCAACTTAAGAATCTTGGCTTTGCGATTACTCCAGAAACACAGGTAGTTATTGACGTAACCTTGTTTGATTCCTCAGGCAACCTTTTACTCGAAAAAACATATGATTCGGGTTTAATATCCACGGGTACCTATGTTGCGAGTCTAGATCCTCCGGAGAAGATTAATTCGAATGTGCACAGTGCGATGTACAACTTAATGTTAGAGGCAACAGCTGACATAGAGCAGCATCTCTAATTAATAACCATCAGCCGATTTTCCAACTTCAATAAGCTATGAAAAAAACACTCACTATCATGTGTGTAGTTGCTATCCTGATTTCCGGCTGCGCTACCCACCCAAATAAAATCCAACCCACCTATGTCTCTCCTGAGAACTATGGTGATTATAATTGTGAGCAGCTCCGTATGGAAATGCTTAGGGTGAATTCAAGGATGAATCAATTAATGGGTATTCAAGAGAGTGAAAGACGCAAAGATACAGCTGCGTTTACAGTCGGTATGGTCCTATTTTGGCCAGCTCTGTTCTTTATGATTGGGGACGATCAAAAAGAAGAAATTGCGGATCTAAAAGGTCAGTTTGAAGCGCTCGAACAGGCGGCAATCGATGCTGAATGCTACGAACTTCTAGATGAAATAAACCAGATGAAAGAAGCCGCAGCAAACGAAGAGGCCGTTCGAAAAGCTGCAAAAGAAGAACAAAAACCCATACGAAGAGGACCTCCATCAAGCATTAGGTAAACAACTACCTACTTTACAACAATCACAGCCACCCATTCGCCATCGGGGTTTACCTGAAAGCCGAACTGCTGGTTTGGATAAAAAGTATCCAGCTGTTTCTTGAACTGATCAATAATCATCGCCTCTTCTCCGTTTAGGATACCGCTCAAGATGAGCTTTCCACCCTTGGGCTCCCAGGCGCCAACCAGGTTTTCCGCATAGATCGCAAGCACATCGGCCTGGATATTCGCCAGAATAATCCCGGCCTTTCGATCTTTCAGGCCATCCTCAAGCCCTGCATGGGCGACTTCAATAGTCGAAGGCAGATCATTATCCCGAATGTTTTCCTGCGTAACTTTGACGGCTTCAGGATCACGGTCAAACGCGTATATATTACTATAACCCAAGACGCTTGCTGACATCCCCAGGACACCCGATCCACAGCCTGCATCGATGACATTCTGATTCAAATCACCCGCTTCCTGCCAATGATTTACTAATGCGCGTGCGCATAGGCGCGTCGTTTCATGGCTACCCGTCCCAAAGGCCATCCCTGAATCCAGATACACAACCCGGTCCTCCGCAGAAAACACATGGTCTCCTTTTTCCCAAATGGGTATCCAGTGAAGTGGCCCATAGTTCCAGGGTTTGAGGTGATTTCGGTAAGCGAGCTTCCAATCCTCATCCTGCAGCGTATTTTGCGTAAAGGCATCCCACAGATAAGGAAGACTGGTATGGGTTTGTAGCTGATCTAGCTCAGTCTGTGCAGTTTCTACGCTGTCAAAATACCCTTTTAGAAAAGTCGGCTTGGACTTATGACTCTGAAAGAGCAACCAGTGGTTTTGCAGTTCTTCACAGAAATAGGCTTCCAGAACATCCGCCCACTCCGGCTCCACCTGGAGGGATATCTCAAGCATAGCAATCGATCTTATTCTTTAAAGAAGCGCTTGGCTTTTTCGAAGAAGCTATCTCCCATTGGGTTTGCGGGATCTCCACTCACTTCGGCAAATTCTTCAAGTTTGGTGCGCTGCTCCGAATTGAGCTTCTTAGGCACATCGATAATCACTTTCACAAGTTGATCACCCTTATTGCCCCCGCGTAGTCGCGGCATCCCATGTCCGCGCAAACGGAAAACCGTGCCCGACTGGGTGCCGGATGGTATTTTAAGCGAAGCCTTACCGAAAAGTGTGGGTACATTCAAAGTGCCACCGAGTGTCGCCAAGGTGAACTTAATCGGGATTTCGCAAAAGAGGTCATCCCCATGACGCTCAAATATATCATGCTCCTTGACGTGCAGTACGATATAAAGATCTCCGGACGGCGCTCCCTGCACTCCCGCTTCTCCTTTACCCGCTGATCGCAGGCGCGAACCGGTATCCACCCCAGCCGGGATTTTCACCTTGAGCTTGCTCGTCTCTTCGACACGGCCTTCCCCACCACATTTCTTACATTTGTTCTCAATCACCACACCAGAACCATGGCAAGTGGGACAAACCTGCCTGAAACTGATAAACCCGCGAGACGATGTGACCTGCCCGGAACCTCCGCATGTAGGGCACTTGACACGGCGGGATCCCGGCTCAGCACCCGAGCCATCGCAGTGGTCACACACCACCGCGCGACGGTAGCGAATTTCCTTCTCCACACCCTCGGCGGCCTCTTCCAGACTGATCTCCAGGTCGTAGCGCAAATCTGAACCTTCCTGACCGGTCGATCCCCCGGATGCACCGCCAAAAAACTCATCAAAAATACCCCCGCCACGGCCTCCACCGAAGACCTCGCGAAATACATCAAACGGGTCAACCCCGCCGGCAGCACCTCGCGCGGCACCCGCACCGGCACCCTGGAAGGCGGCATGCCCAAAACGATCGTATGCAGAGCGTTTCTCCGCGTCTTTCAATACATCGTAAGCTTCAGAAATTTCCTTAAATTTGGCTTCAGCACTGGCATCACCGGGGTTTTTATCTGGGTGGTATTTGACCGCAAGCTTGCGGTAAGCCTTCTTCAGCTCCTCAGCGGATGCATCTCTGCCAACTCCCAAAAGTTCATAATAATCTGCTTTTGCCATGTATTATAAATTCTCTCTGTTAGCCCTCAGCATTTTCAGCTGTATCAGGCGGGCCACTGGATACAGTAACAGCCGCAGCCCTTAATAACCGATCATTGATTTTGTACCCGACTCTCACTGTTTGGACTACCTTATTTTCCTCGATGGATTCATGAGGCTCATGCGCAACGGATTCATGAAACTGAGGGTCAAAATCCTGCCCGGCAGGATCGATTTCCTCGATCTTGTGGTTTTTAAAAACATCCAGCATTTGACCATATACCATTTTAAACCCTTCGCTGACGACCTTTGCCTCCGGATGATTTTCAGCAGACGCCATGCCAAGCTTAAAATTGTCGATTACGGGAAAAAACTCCTCGGCGAAGTTGCCCAGGGCCAGTCGATACAGCTCCTCCTTTTCACGAACCGCTCGCTTGCGGAAGTTTTCGAGGTCTGCAACCGCACGCAAATATTTTGTCTGAAAATCTTCGGCTTTCTTTTTCTCCTCCTCTAAGCTCACAGAGAGCGCTTCATATTTCTCCAAAAGCTCACCCAGACTTTCTACACTTTCGGCAGTAGTCGCTTCCCCCTGCTCTTCAGGTTGAGATTCATTTTTAGCCCGCTCTTCCTCGATGGAGCCATAGGTTTCCTTGATTTTCTTCTCTACGGATTGTTGATCTTTACTAGACATAGAAATCTATAAATACATTTGTTTTAGCACCCTAAAATAGACCACATTTGATCTTACAAAAGTAGTTAAAATGACTGAAAACGCCCAAAAGTGCAAGTAACTAAAAAGTCGATTACAAACTCTCGAGCAGATAATTTATAAAATAGAAGCCGTCTATCTCGTCTCTCACCGTTCGAATCACAGGTCTGTAAAGCTCGGATAACCGGGTGACATTGAGATGCTCAGCCTGATAATCGATCAACTGCTCAAAACGCTCCTCGTAGTCAGACTTTTGGTCATACGCGACCACATAATTAAAGCGGATGATGGCCTGCTTAAAAAACATCGAAGATTCTGCACTCGTCTGCGCACCTGCCCAGGCATGCGTAACGGCCCCTACCAGATCATGGATGTTAAAGCGATTCCCCTCCATGCGAATGATCGTCACTGAGCTGACTTCAGCTTCCAGATAATCCAGTTTTTTGGGGAATTGAAGAATATCACGGGGCTGCCACCTTAATTCGGCATACTCAATTACGCCCAGTATTTCGATAGGCAAATAGGGTGGATTATAAACGGTGAGGTCGAAAACCTGAAGATTACCATTCAGCAAATCCAGCTGCATATCGCCAACATCGGTGCGATAACCCGTTTTAAACCTCAGGTAGTATTCCAACACACGCTCCTTAAACAAATAAACCCCTCCACCGGCAAACACTGTAAGCACAACCAACATCAACACCATCTGCACAAAGCGTACGAGTAGCGGTCGGCTTTTCGGAGGAGTGGGTGGAATGTCAGGAGTAGCCATTTGAGAGAGTTAGCTAAAATTATCTGTCATTAAAAAGGTACTATTCCCTTTCGACGAAAGTTCAAATGCGGCCCCATAGGGCAAAATCAAGTTATCCCCTTTACGGGCAATACCCTCTGAAAGACTGTCTATCACTTCGCCCTCTACGACATGGAGCATTCTAGCTTGCTGATTGGCTGCTATGTTTAGGGGTTCACTCTCTGCATTCATTTCAAATTTGCGAATGCGAAACTCCGCACAATCCGCCAACACATGGTCACCCGACCGATGCTTGAGCGTATCCGGCTCAAAATCATTGAAGTCGATGCTCTTGATGGATTCCTCCAAATGCAGTGTGCGGGGTTTACCATCCAGGCCAACCCGCCCCCAATCATACACCCGGTAGGTCGTATCCGAATTTTGCTGAATTTCGAGGATGAGGTTGCCCGCATCAATCGCGTGCAGCCGGCCACTCTCCACCAATACCGAATCCCCGGGTTTCGAAGGGATACGGTGCAAAAGGGGCTCCAGGCTCGTCGTTTCTATACCCGCTTCAAAGGCATCTTGCGTTACCCCATGCTTCAACCCCAGGATCAACGCCGCATCTTCCTTGGCATCGGCGATATACCAATTCTCCGTTTTCGGCTCCCCCCCAAGCTCAGGAGCAATCGAGGCCGGCGGATGCACCTGCAGGCTAAGCCGCGCCTGGCAGTCGAGCCATTTCACCAAAATGGGAAAGGGACGCTGCGGGTCCCACTCCGGTCCCATGATATGGGCGCTCTCACGTTCAATCAATGTCCGAAGCGTTACGCCGGATTCAAACTTGGACTGGGCTTCCGGCCGATCCACGATTTCCCAGCTCTCGCCGATCACTTTATCCTGGGGAAGTTTGCGCCTCAGGAAGCTCTCCAAATTGCGCCCACCCCAGACTCGCTCCTGATACAAAGGTTCCAATCTTATCCAGCTCATGCTATGCTTATGAAGTATGCTTTTTCGAATTACAAAACCAATTTTGTAATAAAATTATACAAAACGGCGTCTAAGAATATCTCGTAAAAGCAAAGATTGAACAAAACACCAGATTAGTTTACTTTATTAATATACATAATCGTAAAAGAGTGAGTAAAGTTAGCACGAAGCGAAAGAAGGCAGACAAAAAACCAAAAGAAACGAAACGCCCGATCCAGGCTACTTTTGGACCCAGGCTTCGCCACCCGAAACCCCTGATAGGCAGTATCTTAATACTGCTTGCATGCCTGTACAGTGTCGCTTTGATCGACTATCGGTTTAACCAAAAAGGCCTGTTCGAAGGGATCGCTAGGGTGACCCACCGCTTTGGGGATCCGAATCTCGTCGGTCAATTTGGTGCAGACCTCGGTTTTCTGGCGCTTCACTACCTGGGACTCATCGCTTTTGCAGTGGGACTGATCTTACTGCAATTCGGATTACTGCTCTTTTTCAGGCGTCCCAAACAGATCTCGCTACTGCGCCTACTGGGTGCTGTATTGCTGATAATCGGGGGTTGTGGATTTGCGGAGCTACTCAATGTGCATTCGTTATCGGAATTTGATCAACGGTTTCCCCGACAATATCTGACTAACGACATGGGGGGGCTTTTAGGGCAAATCGCTTATGGCAATTATTTTCAAAACCCCCTGGGAGTCTTTGGCTCAGCAACCATCATGCTGGTCTCATTTTTGCTCGGTATCGGCCTGGTTTTCCAGGAAGTCGTTCGATCCATTGCATGGTTATTTTCAAAAATTCGTCTTCCCAAGTTGCCGGAAAGAAAACCAAGGAGCCCCATTGAAAAACCCGTTTTGCTCGAGGATGAAGAACCTGCACTGCCTTTCTTCATGCGTTTGAAGCGCGGCCCGCTCAAGCCCTTCTTCGGCAAGAGTGTGAATGAGAACGAGTCGGAACCTTCGCCACTCCAGATGGACTACCCTGAAAGCCATTTACCCAAAATAAAAGTCCCGGAACCTGATCCCCAGGAAGAAGTTGTAGAAACACCTAAGCCCAAAGCCACTCCGAAGATACGAATACCCACTCCCAAAGCGGGAGAAAAGAAAGAACAAGTCAAAATCGTCAGCAGCGCGAAAGTAGAAAAAAACACGGGCACTACCCCTGTACGTAAGGGAAAATACAAATTTCCATCCATTGATCTGTTGGAAGAATCAGGCGCATCGCTGCAACATGGGGCAACCGATCATCAACAGATCGCCGAAAGCCTGAAATCCACACTCGAGGATTTTAATATCAAGGTATCCGTCGGTGAGGTGCATATTGGTCCGGTGATTACCCGTTATGATCTGCATCCGGCTCCGGGGGTACGGGTCGAAAAAATTGCGGGTCTTGAGAAAAACCTGACGATGGCCCTGCGCGCGCAGTCCGTTCGCATCCTTGCACCGGTACCCGGAAAAGGGGTTGTAGGCATCGAAATCCCTAACGAACATCCGCAATCCGTCCGGGTAAGGGACATACTGGAGACCAATGTTTGGGCAGACAGTAAGGCAGAGATCCCCATCGTGCTTGGCAAGGAGGTCAGCGGAAAGCCTCTCGTAGCCGATCTCACCCGTATGCCACACCTCTTAATCGCAGGTTCCACCGGCTCCGGTAAGACCGTGTGTATCAATGCAATTATCAGCTCCCTGCTCTACCACTCGAGCCCCGATGACCTGCGCTTCATCATGGTGGATCCGAAGATCGTCGAAATGCAGATATTTAACGACTTGCCGCACATGCTGATCCCGGTCGTGACCGACCCCAAAAAAGTACCCAATGCACTCAAGTGGCTCATCTCTGAGATGGAAAGGCGCTACCAGATATTTGCACAGGTAGGCGTGCGCAATATTGCCGGATTTAACGCGAAGATTCTGCGCAATCAGGAATCCAAAGAGCTCGCTAAAAACCTGGACAAAGAGCTCACCGCTGAAGAACGTGCAGCCGTTAACAACATTGCGGTGCCCCGTGATGAAAACGTCCTAGAAATCCCGGAAAAAAAACTTCCCTACATCGTATGTATCATCGACGAGTTGGCCGACTTAATGATGGTCGCACCCGCAGATATTGAGACCTGCGTTGCCCGCCTTGCGCAGCTCGCACGTGCTGCGGGCATCCATCTCGTCATTGCGACCCAACGTCCCTCCGTAAACGTAATCACAGGTGTCATTAAAGCGAATTTACCCAGCCGTATCTCGTTCAAAGTAGCTTCCAAAGTAGATAGCCGCACCATCCTGGATGGTGGGGGCGCGGATACCCTGATTGGTAAAGGCGATATGCTTTTTATCCCGCCCGGGGTGCATCACCTGATTCGAGCGCAGGGCGCTTTTGTCTCTGACGATGAAATCAACGACATCGTTGAGTTCCTGAAAGTAAACGGGCCTCCGCAAATCGCCGAAGAGATCCAACGTCAGGTCGAAAGCGGGGATGACGATGAGGAAGCCAGCTTCGGGCCCGACGGGGAAGACTGGGGAGACTCCCTGGTACCAGACGCCATCGAGGTGATACGCTCCAGCAAGCGGGCCTCCACCTCGATGCTGCAAAGGCGGCTACGTATTGGTTACAACCGTGCAGCACGCATCATGGAGATCCTCGAAGAGCGTGGCCTCGTTGGCCCGGATAACGGCTCCCAACCCCGCGAAATCCTGCAAGACCTGGACAGCCTTTAGTCCTCTTTGATCACTGCGGCTTTACGCAATTTGTCCACAAGTTGTTTGAGTTTGGACTGCCGTTCCTCTTGCCAAAGGATCTGTATGATCTCTGCCTTTACCTCGTCAAAACTCTTTTCCGAAGCTTCCTGCTTTTCCTCAACTTCCAGTATTTGCCAGCTATTTTGAGCCTCGAGTGGCTCAGTAAATTGACCTGCTTCCATTACAAATACCCGTTCTTCCACCTTAGCATCCAGATTCCCCCGTTGCGCCCAACCCAGGGAACCTCCATTTTGAGGGCGATCTGATTTTTGGTTGATCATCAGTTTAAATGACTTTCCACCCGTCAACGCTTCATAAATTTTTGTAATCTCCTGCTGTGCTTTACTTCGCAATGATGGATTCGAAAACCGTTTTTCGATGACCCGCAATTTCACCTGTTCCGGCGTTTGGTATTGCTCGCGATGCTCCTTGTAGTAGCGTTTCGCATGTCGCTCCTTCGGCTCCTTGATCTCATTATACACCGCATCTACCAAAGCATCCACAAACATGCGGTCGCGCATGTCCTGTTTTAAATCCTCAATAGTCTGCCCCTGAGATTTTATATAATTCTCAAGCACCGATAGCCCCCCGTTGCGCTCTGCTATATTGCTGATTTGCAGTTCCACCTGCTCTTCATCCACAGTCAGGCCACGCTTCGTCGCCTCTTGTTTACATAGCAGATGATCGATCACATTCTGCTTTGCACTGTCCCAGAGCATCAGCCGCACACGGTCAATTCCGGCCTGATTGGATGTCACGCCACTCTCCTGCTGCAGCCTTTGACGTTCTTGTTCGATGCTGATATCGGTTATCGGTTCACCGTTTACGGTTATTGCCATAATGTATAAAATCTAGAATTGCCATTGCTCGCGGCGTGATAAGACATTGCGAATGTAATCATTAGTATGCAGCGAATACCCGGTCGCCCGCTTGGAAAGGCGATCCTCCTGAGAGTTAAACCACCAGCGAATGCGGCCATTCCGATATTCGGGGGTCCATTCCTCGCCGGGCTGAAGTTTTTTCATCTCTGCCAGGATGTATTCTTCATCCAGAGCATTCATTGAGAAATAATCGATCCAAAGACAGTAATTACCCACAAACGAACAGGTGATTTTGACGTTTTCGACAGTGTAGATCCACTGCTCTTCGATCCAGGGCCGTCCCGGCACAGTAAGTATGCGTGTATAATCTGTTCCATACACCTCCTCAACGGTCGACTTTGCAACCATTGCGCGCACAGGCACTGTAGATGCAAACACTGTCAGTAACAACAGAGCACCCAATAAAAGCTTTTTGCGCGAAAAGGTATTCATCAAAATATTACAGTTCAGATGATCCACCATTCATTGCCCTAAAGAGGGCACTTTTCAATTACCAAATGGCTTTCAGTAAATATAAAACCAAGATTCGGTTTTTTCCAATAGACAGTCATAACTTTTAGACTTTTAATTACATTGAATGAGTAGTATCGGTCAACAGCTCCAGGAATCCCGGAGCCGCTTAAATTATTCGATCACAGAGGCTTCCGAAGCCACTAAAATTCGTGCCGAATACCTGGCCAAGCTGGAGGATAACAGTTTCGATATTCCTCTGCATCCGGTCTATGTAAAGGGGTTTCTGCGACTCTACGCTAAATTTCTCAAGTTGAATGCAGATAGCATCACTCAAACTTATGAGGATATTAATACGACCCGGCAAATGAGCCATGACTCTGAACAACCGCGTGAGTCACTGGGCACCTTTACTATGCCTACTGATGCAAAAGACGGCGAAGAAGCGGAAAAACCGGGGCAGAACATTTTCGAACGCTATAAACCGCTCGATGAACCCAAACGCTTCAACCTCAAGGTCATTGGCCTCATTGTTGCCGCGGTTATATTAATTTTTGCGGTTGTATTCGCTGTGCGCGTTTTCTTTTTAGATAGCCCTCCAGGCGATCTGGCCAACTCGGGGGATAATCCAAATGTGTCGGCAATTGAAGATGAATCACTCACCATCGACTCCATAAATGAAAATTTGATACGCATTCGGGCAATCGCACCCGTATACATTTACGTAACTCAAACCGCAGATGGCGAAATCCTGTTCTCAGGTACACTCGCAGCCAATGAAGAGCGCACGCTCATCAAAAATGGTGAGATCTCGATCATCTGCGATAAAACTGAAAATCTGATAATAGAAAAAGGCGGCCTACCCCAGGACCTCCAGGGGACCACCGGGCAAGCCCGCCTCCTTATTGATTAAATCAGAACTTACAGCTTTGCGTGGGTGCCGTCGCAAAAAGGTGAGTTGGCAGTCTGTTTGCACTGGCACAAATAGGCAGTGCCACTCTTTTTGGCCGTAAACGGCTGGGGCGTGAAATCCGTGCCCCGGTGAGAACCATCGCAAAATGGTTGGTTACTGGATTCGCCGCATGTGCAAAAGTAGTAGGACTTCCCCTCCTCCAATTCCACAGCAGCGGGCTTTTTAGCAGCTATTTTAGGTTCACTCATAACAATAATATATATTCTGAACCTCCCCTCAAATTTAAGTATTCAGCAGTTAACTTAAATTTAAGATAGGTTCTGGATCAGCAAAAAAAATCTATTGTTGCCACATGGGCTGGATGGAACCGTTCTTTCGCATACCAACCGGAGCGCCAAAAATCTCCGAATACAGCACCGCTTTGCGGGCTGCCTGAGGATCGCGCAGATTGGTAATTACCTGGTCAATCATACTACGGTTACTCATGGATTTCGATCGCAGATTAGCGCCCTGCTTACGTATCGGTGCACTGGCGAGGTTACCTGCTCTCTGGGCTTCCAGCTCAGCGCGCTTACGCGTCTCTTCGATCTGTCGGCGCATTGCATCGAGCTGATCCCCTGCATACGGTTGAGCTGAGGGTACGGGCGTTTCCACACGGGCCACCGGACGAGGCTGCGGAGTTGCGATGGATCGTCGCTCGGGTTGCACCGGCGTTGGCTCGGCTCTTGCAACAACGGGACGCTCCGGCGGCATCTCTTCAGCAGGAGCCTCACTCCGCCGGCGAATCTCCTCCCGGATTTCGCGCAGTAGCTCCCCACCTGTCACCGGTCTGGGAGCTTCCTCATTCGAAGGGGGAGCCTCCTCCTGTTCTTCTTGCTTGGGCTTCTTTTTCGAAAAGAGCCCTTGCAGCACATAAAATGCTGCAATAATCAGGAAGAATATAATCTCAAGAAAGGAGTCCATGATTGGCGCTCAGAGCAAATTATTTAGTTGGCTTGTCGAAGCTTTCAGAATCCGCTTCGTCCTCCTTGGAGATGGTCTGTCTCATTTGAGTATCCGCCTGAATATTATTCAAACGATAGTAGTCCATCACGCCCAGATTTCCGGTTTTCAGGGCATCCGCAACCGCAAGCGGCACCTTGGTTTCCGCTTCTACGAGCTTCGCACGCATTTCTTCTACCTTCGCGCTCATTTCCTGCTCAAGCGCCACCGCAGCCGCACGTCGGATTTCCGCCTGGGCCTGAGCCATATCCTTGTTCGCCTGGGCCTGAGCAACTTGCAGGGTCGCACCCACGTTCTCACCCACATCGACGTCAGCGATATCGATCGAAAGGATTTCAAATGCAGTTCCCACGTCCAGGCCACGCTGCAATACATTGCGTGAGATCGAATCCGGATTCTCAAGCACCCACTTGTAGCTCTCAGCCGAACCGATGGTGGTCACAATTCCCTCACCCACACGGGCAATGATGGTCTCCTCCTGCGCACTGCCCACGTAATGCTCGAGGTTCGAACGCACGGTCACACGCGCCCTTACACGTACTTGGATACCGTCCTTAGCCACGCCATCAATCGTGCTGCGACCACTACTCGGCGCCGGGCAATCAATCACCTTAGGGTTAATCGAGGTGCGAACCGCTTCGATAATGGACTTCTCCGTGCCTTTGGTCGCGAGGTCAATCGTACACGCCTGGTTCCAATCCAAAGAAATCCCTGCCTTCATGGCATTGATTACCCCCTGAACCGTCTGGAGGATATCACCCCCCGCCATGTAGTGGGTTTCCAGATCATTGATGGTAACATCAATCCCCGCCTTAACCGAGTTAATGCGGGCCTCCACAATCTTCGCATAGGGCAGCTTGCGACCCCAGCGCATGATGATCAAATTGATCATGCTGACCGGTGCACCCGAAGTCAGCGCTTTAAACCACACGCTAACAAAGGAAGCGAGGGTCACAAAGACAACGATCGCTACGACGATCGCTGCTACGATAAGTATAAGATCTAATGACATATTTAAATAGGTTAGACTTTCGTTACAATTAAATGAAATACATTGGATTCGACGACTTTGACCCGCTCACCGGCTTCCAGCCATCCGGATTGGGATTTTGCCAGGTAGTTCTTATTATTGATGAGTATGCGGCCGCTCGGGTTTAAGGGAGTCACAGTATCGCCTTCTTCCCCAATCAATGTTTCATCTCCCTGCTTTTTCAAGCTGGAACCCTCGATTTTAGTCATCAGCTTAAATTGCCCCCCGATTGGAGATTTCTCAAGCAACTTGATCTCCAGGAAAAACAAGACAACTGCAAGCATGATGGACCCTACAAATACTCCAAATGCGGCAAACACGCCATAATCCTGCATGGTAAGGGCAGCGGCGGCGGTCAAAGTTAAGAGACCCAATACCGCCAATACACCACCCGGCAGAATGATCTCAAAGAAGAACATGATATAGGCCATCACGATCAATGCAATGATCAGCGTCATGACTCTCCCTCCTCAATTTTTTCCACAAGCAGACTAAAACTGCGACGACCGACCACCTTTACGCGGTCACCCCGATAAAGTTCACCATTCTCAACCGCTGCCTCGAAGCGTCCGCCATCCACTTCCACCGAACCGATCGGGTGTAAATCCGTAATCACCACGCCGGTCGCCCCTAGATCGGGTAATCCTTTGTTGCCCGTTGCATTAAGCGCAATGCTCTGCGTGCCATCTGGATTCGGAGAGCTTTCCATATGCATGATACGCCTGCTCAGGCCGGTCGCCGGTAGCACCTTCATGGCCACCAGTATCAATACCAGCGCACCCAGGAAACCATAGACGACCATCATAAATGAGTTCATCACGCTGGACCAATCAATCGTAAAACCCCCGCCATACTCCGGCCAAATGTCCGTCATCGACCAGACAAGCGAGCCGGCGACCGCCAGCAAACCCAGCAATCCGAATATAATGGCACCCGGGAATATAAATATCTCGATAACCAGCAGTGCCACTCCTACAAAGAATATAATCAGCGCCTCGTGCCCCGCGAGTCCTGCGACATAGTTACTGGCAAACACAATTACAATAAGCGCTATGCCAACACCCCCGATAAGCCCGAAGCTCGGTGTCTTAAACTCGATAAAGAGCAAAAGGCCGCCGACTGCGAGTAGGATTGGCACGATCCCCTGCATGAACTGGGCAAGCTCCTCAGACCAGCTCACCTCAAAGTTCTTAACCGCATATACATCTTCACCAAAACGACCCTCCAATAATGACTCAACAGAATCTACTATCGCTACGCCCAGTAAATTCTCCGGCGGATCTCCATAAGGCGTGATTGCTTCCTTAGCTGTCAGGGATAGCAAATCTCCTTCTTCACTGAAGACTTCCCCCTCAATCACCAATTCATAATCGGGATCCGTCATGGCGCGCATCACACCCCCGCGATAACGATACTCCTCAGTGTAAGTGCGTATCTTAGCATTCAGATAACTCTGGATTTTGCGCTTCATCCCTTCCGGAATTTCCTCACCTGTGCCACTGACTACCTCAGCAGCACCAATCTGGGCACCCGGAGAAAAGTAGATATAATCAGTCGTTATGGAAATAAAAGCACCGGCAGAGATCGCCTCATTATTCACATAGGCAATCGTATCCCCCTCAAATTTATCGAGTATCTCCATGATCTCCAGGGTGGAACCAAGCTCACCCCCCGGAGTGTTAATATCGAGGATAATTACATCAATCCCCAGCTCAATGGCCTCTTTCACGCCACGACGAATAATATAAAGTGTTGGGGAGCCGATCTGTCCCTGAATCGGGATCACGTAGGCTTCCGGCTGAGTCTTTACCTCAGTTTCCTCAACTGTGGTAGATTCAGCTTCCTGTTCATTACCAAGCACTTCCTCCTCAGCCGGCTGAGCAATCGCGCCCAATCCTGCAAAAACGAACATAAAAAAATAAATGCTCAAACTTCGTATCATTACAGATAATTAAAATCGTATTTCACCAAAATTACAAGTTACCAACTCGCAAAGTGCCTCCGCTTCCTCAGGATTTCCAGGGGCGGAAAACCAATAATACCCCGTGTATTGATCCACCCGATCAGCAGCATCATCAGGATTGTCCCGGCGATTACATTAAACACCGTCAACCACGGGAAACCCAATGGCATACCTAGCATACCGCCAAATACGATCGCACTAAATACCAGCCCGACCACAGTCCCCGATAATGCAGCGATCACTGCAGCAAACAATGACTCCCAAAGCATGATCGAACGTAGCGTCTGATCCGTTGCACCCAACGTCCCCAGCACCACACACTCATACACGCGTGTGCGTCTCTGCACCATCAATAATATAAAAACAGTAAGCACTCCAATAACTAGAACCGTTACCCCCAGCAATTGATTCAGAAAAAACACCTGCTCGAGCCAGTTAAAGTAAACCGCAAGAGAACTGTCGCTGGCTTCAAGGTCGATAAAATCCAAACCCAACCCCATCTTCGAATAGCCACTGAAAAACTGATAGAGCGCAGTGATCAGGAATAACCCAAACGCAATGGAAGTCAGCGTAAATACATACTGATTCTGCCTGCGAAACAGATTCGCAGACGCCTGTGTCAGTGGATAGCTCCGCCGAATGCGCGTCAATGCCCTCACTCCATATCGGCTGCCAAAAGCGATGAGCAGCAAGATACCGAATACTCCCAACAACAAAGAAATATAAGCAGCTCCGAAGCTTTTATCATCGATCATGTCCAGGCAAAAGGTAACTGCCAGGATGGTAGAAACGGCTACCAGGATGCGTTGAATCCAATGATACTCCTTCACCCGCGCAGGCATCTTTACCGACCGTAATACCTCAACAGGTTCACACCCGAATAATGGTAATACCGCTGTGATGCCCGGTATCAATATAAACACCCCCCCGAATGCCAGGGAAATGCCCATGACTTGCCAATTGATGGTCTGGCTGGTCTGCACACCGGTGAGCCGCTCAATCAAATAGGGTATCCCATACTGTGCGCTAATGGAAAACAGGCCCGCGAGCACTACCGAGGCGATCACATAAAACAAAACCTGAAACCCATAAATACTCCAGGAACTGAGCAAACTACTCCCAAAGCAACGATAAAGAGAGATATGCTCAACCCGACCCCGAAAGAAATCAACAAACGTAACTGTATACGCCAACGCACCCAATATGAGCGCTGAAAATGCCGTCAAAAAAAGCGTGTTGGATATCGTCCGAAAATGCTGAAAAAAGGCAGTATTGGTGGGAGTCTGCGCAAATAGCTCAACTCCCGAAGCCTCTTGCTCAATATACTCCAATGCCTGTTCGACAGGAAGGGATAAATCCTCGGCCTTTTCAATAGAGTTCCAGTTATACAACCATATCTGCTGCCAATCAATACCCTCTGCCTCTACCAATAAACGCTCCAACGGACTGGCAATAAGCACACGCATGGGATGTTGCACAACCCCGTTCGTCCGTTGTTTATTCCAAATGGGTATTGGGTCTTCAGGGATTACCGATAACTCCGGCTGAAAGCGTAAGTCACTATTACCCAAAACAAAATCGACTGACCCTACATTCGCCAGGTTCTCCAGGGCACTCTCATGTATCAAACCGCTTATCGGTATAACGGAAGCAGACTGGAGCTCCGACGGGGCCGCCACCGCATCACTGATCACCACATTATCACGGCTTAGCCAGAATTCCACGGGAAATTGCTGTTGATTCGTACGATCCACCAAAAAACCCCCGGTGATCCAATAGGCCTCTCGCTGCTCTGCAGTATTCGGCAAAAGACGCCGAAGACGCTCCGAAGGTTGCCCATGAATCTCGACCCTTAAATCACCGCCAACCACAATTTCAGCAATCGAGTAAAAGTCTTCCCGAAATCCCTGCTTGAGTGAGCTGAATGACACCAAGACAGATAGCCCGAACACCATGGAAAACAGCATCAGCAAGCCGCGGACACGCGTGAATTTCGCCTCCCTCAAGGCCATGCGCAGAATCCACCGCATAATCGCCAGTTACCCGAGCAGGCGACCCTGCTTAAGCGTTAAAATACGATCCGTCCGCTTCGCGATTTCGAGGTCATGCGTAACGATAATCAGAGTGGTCCCAATTGTCTTATTGATACGAAAAAGCTCTTCAATGATATACTCACTCGTCACGTCATCCAGATTTCCCGTGGGCTCATCTGCAAAAATAACCTTCGGTCGCCCGATAAATGCCCGGGCCAGAGCCACACGCTGGAGCTCCCCACCCGACATTTCACCCGGGAAATTATACATCCGGTTCTCAAGGCCCAGCCGTTCCAGCCAATCCTTGGCATCGTTTTTCGCACTTCGCTCACCACGCAAATCCAGAGGTACCATCACATTTTCGAGTGCATTCAAATGAGGGATGAGCTGAAAATTCTGAAAGACGAACCCTACCTTCCGGTTCCGCAGTGCAGCCCGTTCACGCTCATTGAGCTCTGCCAGGTTAACACCATCGATGAGAACCTCCCCGCTCGTTGCCAGGTCCAGCCCCGCACAGAGACCAATCAAGGTCGTCTTACCGCTACCGGATGGTCCCACGATTGAGATCGTCTTACCCGGCATCACTTTCATATTGATATCCTGCAGGATCGTAACCTGCCCCACGGGCCCATCAAAGCGTCGAGTAAGCTTACGGGTTTCCAGAATCGGCTTCGCCCGCTTCAGTGCCGTTTTGGGCTTATTGTGAAAACCGATTACCTCTTCATAACTCATTATCCCTTGTGGTTAGAGAATAATACTACATGGATCAACGATTTACTCAAAAAAAGCCACCTGGCACACAAATTGTTGGTCTTTTTACAAAGCTTCGCACTGTATACAATTTGCATGAAATCATTTTTTAAGCCGGACTTTCCTTTCTCGCCCAAATCCTGGCCATTCTTTTACGGATGGTGGGTACTCTTTGCATCCAGTATCGGCATCATCGCCAGCATACCCGGTCAAACAATGGGGTTCAGCGTATTTACAGATATCCTGATCAGCGAATTGGAACTTTCGCGAAATGCGCTGAGTTTCGCTTATTTGTTCGGCACTGTAGGGGGTGGCCTATTGCTGCCCTATGTGGGCACGCTCTTTGATCGCTGGGGCGCTCGCGTGCTGGCAACCGTGGGTTGCATGATTTTTGGCATCGGCATGATCTGGCTCAGCCAGATTGACTGGATCGTAAATACCACAAAGTCCGCATTTACTGCCTGGTCATGGCCGCAAATGTCCGGCTGGGTTTTCAGCTTTGCCATCATGACTTTTGGCTTCTTTTGGCTGCGCTTCATGGGGCAAGGTCTCTTGACGATGACTTCGCGCTCGATGGCCGCTAAATGGTTCAATTATCGCCGCGGTCTTGCCATATCCATCAGCGGGGTAGTGATCAGTTTCAGTTTCTCGATAGCTCCAAGAGTACTCGATTGGTTCATTCAATCATTCACCTGGAAAGGCACATGGCTTATCCTGGGGTTATTGATTGGTGTGGGTATGGCACTCTTTACCTGGCTCTTCTATCGGGACAACCCGGAAGACAGTCAGCTCCAAATGGATGGCCTGAAACCGGTTAAGCCACCGAAGAAGGAAAATAAGGATCTGATCATCAAGCGTGAATATACCCGCAGCGAAGCGCTACGCACTTTATCCTTCTGGGTATTTAATCTATCACTGGGGTTTCAGGCATTTACCATCACCGGATACACCTTTCACGTCGTTGCCATAGGGGCTGAATATGGGTTAACCAAGGATGCCGTTCTTTCTGCATTTCTACCCGCTTCATTGATCAGTGTAATTCTGAGTGTAAGTGGAGGTTGGCTGAGCTCACGCATTCGTTTGAAATACCTGCTGGCAGTCATGAACCTGGGAGGCGTTGTATTTTTCACCTGCACCTACTTTGCAGGCAGTCAGACCATGCTAATACCTATCATTGCAGGTTTAGGAATGCTGGGAGGTTTTTTTGGCCTTATATCTGGAATCGTATGGGCCCGCTTTTTCGGGCGCAAACACTTGGGAGCGATTAGTGGCGTCAATATGGCAACCATGGTTCACGCAAGTGCTCTGGGTCCTATATTCTTTAGCCTTATGGACGGCCACTTCAGCTCGTTTCAGGTCGCTTTCGACAGCCTACTGATTCTCAGTGCAGCTATATTCTTACTCAGTTTCAAAGCCGATAACCCCCAGCGCAAACTGGCTGCCTGATACGCTCTCAGTGTTGTTGCTGCAAATCCTTAAGCTGAGCGCTGATTTGGGATACTGATTCTTTCGTTTCAGATTCAGGTAATTGGTCAGGCAAAATAATCTGTGCACGCACAACCAGCTTTGAAAAGGGCTTCGGGATGATAAAGCGATCCCAGCTTTTAAGCCTCCAGCAGCTGAGTGCGTCAAAACTCATGAGAAACACCGGGCAATTGCAACGCTTTGCAAGCATCATAAATCCGGGCTTCGCTTCATATACCGGCCCGCGCGATCCATCTGGTGTAATCGCAATATCGTAGCCTTCGCGGATCGCACGTATCAGTTCTTTTAAGGACTGAGCTCCCCGATAATTACTGGAACCCCGAATCACCCGACAGCCATATTGCTTGAGCACAGCTTCAAACCACGCACCATCCCGGCTCGCGCTCACCAATGTTGCTAATGGATACTTTTTACGCAATCGATTGTTTATTGCACCCATTCCAAATAGCCGATTGTGCCAAAAAATAAACAAGCAGGGGTGCGAAACCTCTTGAAACCGTTTACGGTGCTCTTCACTTATCTCGATTCGCAAAGTGCGATTCCAAAGCAGTAAGAACATCAATACAGGAAATATAGCCAGATGATGCCACCAGGATTTACGATATACTTCTCGCTTTGCCATATTTTGAAAAGAGTTTCCGATGCTCTTTCTGAACTGTCGATTCTTTTTAAAATTTGCAAAATTAATTTCATTTCTGCACTTGACTAAGCAGATACTATTTGATCCTGTAAATTCTTCCATGGGGTAGTAGCTCAGTTGGTTAGAGCGCCTGCCTGTCACGCAGGAGGCCGCGGGTTCGAGTCCCGTCTATCCCGCCATCCCAAGGCAAAATCCGCATTTCTCAATTCATATATGGCAAGTGTTATCGACATACGCGATCTGCGTAATGAATATTGCCAACAGGTTCTCAAGCGGGAAGACCTACACACGGACCCTGTAGAACAATTTAGGTTATGGTTTAATCAGGCCACTCAGGTAGAACTTGTTGAACCAAATGCAATGATTCTTGCAACGATTGATTCGATGTGCAAACCGGACACCCGAACCGTCCTGCTCAAAGCATTTGATACCGATGGTTTCGTTTTTTACACCAATTACGAAAGTAAAAAAGCGATCCAGATGGAAGCCAACCCCTGGGTAAGCGTCACCTTTCCCTGGTATCCGCTTGAACGGCAGGTCATCATCAATGGAAGGGTCAGTAAAATTTCGACTGCTGAATCTTTAAAATATTACCTCTCGAGGCCACGCGGCAGCCAATTGGGAGCCTGGGTATCCCAGCAGAGCCAAGTCATCAGTTCACGCAAAATCCTGGAATCCAAGCTCAAGGAAATGCAGGCAAAATTTGCAAAAGGCGATATCCCCCTGCCATCGTTCTGGGGCGGTTATCGCATCAGACCCCATCAGGTTGAATTCTGGCAAGGCGGCACTAATCGTCTGCACGACCGCTTCCGCTATCTGCGCATCATTGAAGATGAAAATCGCTGGCAGATTGACCGATTGAGCCCCTGAGTTTTTGCAGCAATGCAAGCTCCGAAAACGTCGAAGCCCCAACCGGATCTTAAGATTTATCGGGATCGCATGGGTCACCATTCTTATGAGCGCCGACAAGCCAGAGAACCCTTACTGGACACCCGAGCCAATCACGGCTTTTTTCCGGCTCTCGGTCGCGCTAAACACAAGTTCGGAATGGCACTTACCCAAACGCTGCTTAAATCCATAAATCAATATGAGGCCGCCTTAGCAGAACCTCGCACACTGGTTCTCGAACAAAATACGGTATCACTCGAATCGATGCCTAATGCTAACGAGCTCAAGCTCCTGCACCTGAGTGATTTTCATCTGGATAGCGATTTAACCATTGCTGAGCGCTTGATCAAAATTATTCGACCTCTCAAGTATGACTTCGCCGTTATTACCGGTGATTATTATAATTCTATCGAAGTCCCGAACGATTCCTCACGGGAAGCGCTTAAATCCATTATTAATGCGCTCGAGAAACCCACCTATGGAATACTTGGAAACCACGATCTCCTCCAAACGGCACCTTACATCGAAACGATGGGCATACAATTGCTGATCAACGAATCCGTAATCCTTCCTTTCAATGACAAGCAGATTCAAATCACCGGTATAGACGATCCTCATCTCTTTAAAACCGATGACCTTGAACACGCGATACAATCCGTTACCGTCGATGCGAATTTAAAGATACTCCTCAGCCATTCCCCAAACCACCTCAATCGGGCAATAGACCACGGGTTTCACCTGATGCTTTGTGGGCACACACACGGGGGACAAATCTGTTTAAAGGATGGAAAACCTATTGTGGGTAATGGCAGCGCAAATCGGGACACCATTTCAGGTGCATGGTCGTATAAAAGCTTGCAGGGCTATACATCCCGGGGGGCAGGCACGGGGCGCACGCACTACCGCTTGAACTGCCCGCCCGAAATCACACTCCACACCATTCGCTTCTAGCCTCCGATTACTTCCCGGTAAGTAAAGCCATGGCACAGCGCCACTGCGGCAGCATCCGTCTCATCATCACTTTTCCAGCTGTATTGGCCCAAAAGTTGAGTTGCCATGTGCGCCACTTGCTCCTTACTCGCACGCCCATGGCCCACTATGGCCTGCTTAATCCTCAGCGGCGGATATTCGAATACAGGCAAAGCCTCGCGGGCAAAAACGGAAAGCGCTGCACCCTTTGCAGTCCCCAACACCATCGCAGTCTTCAAATTCTGCACATAGATGGTCTGCTCCACGGCCACATGGTCGATTGCAAATGCCTGAATGACCTGATCGCAGATTTCAGCTATTTTCCCCAAACAATAATAAACACTCTCCTTGGCAGGCACTTTAATCGTATCTGCGTGAAGCAGCTTATAAATTCCTCCTTTTTGAATATCCACCACCGCAAGCCCTGTAGCTCTGAGACTCGGGTCCACCCCCAAAACAGTACCCTCGAAGTGACTCATCTTTATCGCGCCCCCTCGCTGGATTTCTCCAGTTTTTCTGCCACTGGCCTTCTCAGTGACATAGGCCTTCCACAACTTGCGAGTTTGCTTACTCATTTTGAGGTCATCGGGATTTGACTTGAAAGTGAGGAGCGCTGCACCATTTCCTATAAATTGTCAGCGAGTTATGGAAAGACAAGTGCCAAAAAATTTTATCGATAATCCCTTCCCGTATCACCATGAGCTGACTGTGCATATAGATACGGTCACCAATCTCGGCGTCGGCATCGCAAAAGTGGATGGATGGGTGGTAATGGTGCCCTATACGATCCCTGGCGAGAAAGTTAAAGTACGTATCTACCGGAACCATAAAAACTACTCAGATGCAGATCTAATCGAGGTCATTGAGCCTTCACCTCGCAGGATCTCCCCCGCTTGCAACTATTTCCAAAGCTGTGGCGGGTGCCAATATCAGCACATAGACTATAAGCACCAGCTAAAAATCAAAAAGCAACACGTCGAAGAGTCTTTTCTCAAAATTGGCGGTATTGAGGTTGAGGCGGCATGGCCGATCCATACCGAGCAGACTTATGGCTATCGTTCCAAGATCACTCCCCATCACCAAAAGCCCAAAGACCGCAAGCTCCATGCGATCGGCTTTCTCGCTCAGGGCACGCGTAACCGCATTATCGATATTGAGCGCTGCGAAATCGCGACTCCCGAAATCAATAATCAATACACCCTGGCGAGGAAGGAACGCCATCAGCTCGCCGAAAAAGGGAAGCTCAAAAAGGGGGCCACGCTCCTGTTTCGGCATACTGCAGAAGGTGTAATCAGCAATCATGCTACCGTCGTCACCGAGCAAGTAGGCGAGTATCTTTTTCAATTCAAGGCGGGCGACTTCTTCCAGAACAACCCCTATGTCCTTCCGGGAATGGTTGACTATGTGCGCCAACAGGCCAGAGCTGCGGGTCTTCCTTATTTGATCGATGCTTATTGTGGTTCGGGGCTCTTTGCCGTTTCCCTGGCAAACGGATTCCAGGAAATAATGGGCATCGAGATCAGCGAAAGCTCAATTCAGTGGGCACGGATCAATGCCCGTATCAACCAGCGCGATAACTGCCAGTTTCAGGTGGGCGATGCTGCTGCCATCTTCAAGGAAGTCAGCTTTAATCCGGACGAATCCACCCTCATTATAGACCCTCCGCGCAAGGGCTGTGATCCGGAATTCCTAGAACAATTATTTCTCTTTAGTCCCGCTCATATTATCTATGTGTCCTGTGATCCGGCTACCCAGGCACGGGATGTAAAGGTGATGTTGGAAAATGGCTACACACTCGAAAAGTGTCAACCGGTCGACCTGTTCCCGCAAACCCGGCACATCGAAAATGTCGCAACGTTAAGAAAGAAACTAAGCTGATTTAACTTTGATAAAACGATCCGTAGGCTCATCCCAGCTACGCTTGGTGGCTGCCAGAAATACGTCCTCTAAGTCACTCTCCTGTCGATAACAGGCCTTTAACTCCAGATCCTTGGATTTCGAGATTACCTCGATTAACTGCGAACCCAGGTCTTCAGTCATCTGGGTCGCAAGCGTCACCCGGTGATACCCCTCTTCGTCAGCAGGTTCGATCGCGACCCGCTCCAGGCTTTCATCCAGTGTCGCCAACTTTTCGTCCAACAATTTCAACTCACCCTTGAGCTCCAGGTAGTAATTAACACCCAGCTTGTACCGATTGCGCATCTGGCCCAGTGTGCCGGATGCCACGATTCTGCCCCGGTTGATGATCATCGAACGATCACAACACGCATCGATCTCGTTCAATATGTGACTCGAAAGTATCACCGTCATCTGTCCACGGAGGCGATCAATCAATTTGCGAACCGCAATGATCTGATGAGGATCCAGCCCAATCGTCGGCTCATCCATAATAACTACCTCGGGCTGAGAAATCAGTGCATCGGCAATACCCACGCGCTGGCGGAACCCCTTGGAAAGCTTACCAATCAATCGGTTACGCGCCTTGTGATGCAAATCGCACACCTCCATAATTTCGTTCACGCGATGTTTAATTTCCCGTCCGGGAACCTCCTTAATGCGCGCGCGAAACTTCAAATAATCCTGCACTTTCATGGTATCCGGCAGCGGATTATTTTCAGGCATATACCCCAAGTGGCTCTTAATCTTCTGCGGGTGACGGGTGGCCGAGAGACTCCCAATATACACTGAGCCGGAAGTAGCCGGTATGACACCCGAGATAATACGCATCAATGTGCTTTTGCCCGCACCATTCGGTCCGAGTAGGCCAACCACCTCTCCTTTGCGAATGGTAAAGGATACATCGCTCAACGCTACGATATGACCGTAGTATTTACTGAGCTTCTCAACTTCTATGCTGGGTCTATCCACGCGTTCTTAAATATCGGGGCAATTAAAAATAGCTAAATTATACAAGTCGCAACTCTCTGCAATTTTTAAATATGGTCACAAATACCATAGGTTTTAGATCAGGATATACTCCCATCGTTCACATTATACACTTTCCATTGGTAGACATTGTCAACCTCAGGCAACTCAGTGCCCGTAGCGATGATCTGGTGATCTTCTCCAAAAAGTGACCAAAAACGCTCCCTTCGGTAACGGTCCAGCTCACCCAGAATATCATCCATGAGAATGACCGGACGCTCTTTGCGAATCTCGGGTATCAGCTGAATCTGGGTATACTTCAATGCGAGCACCAGCGATCGTTGTTGCCCTTCCGAAGCATGGGCTGCAGCGTCCATTTCATTGAGCGTGAATAAATAATCATCCCGGTGGGGACCTACCACCGTGCTGCCGAGCGCGATTTCACGTGCCCGATTCTGATCCAGTAAATCCTGGTATTCCTCATGACTGGTTGGGCATGTTTTGGGCTTATAAGTGAGTCCGCCCACATCGGCATCATGCGCAAGATGCTTATAACCGGTCTCAAAACATACAGCAATCCGCGTCATCCACTGTAACCGCTTTTGATGAATAAGCAGCCCATCCGGAATCATTACCGGATCATAAGCATTCAACAACTCGGGGGCAATCTGCTCATTCTTAAGCGCTGCATTCCGCTCTTTGAGCACCTTATGAAATCGCTGCAGCGCACTAAAATACTCAGTATCCAAAACGGATAGGAAGAGATCCATAAAGCGGCGGCGCAATTGCGGTCCGCCTTTGATTAATTGAATGTCCTCCGCCGAAAAAACAACCGTTGGGTATTTACCGATGTAATCCGACAACCGTTTCATTTCCTGATCATTTACCGATACCCGTCGTTTCTTTCTGCCGAGTTCAATCAATATCTGATCATTGTCTTCGTTCTGGGTTTCGACTTCAAAATACAGCGATGCGCGCTTATCCCCCTTACGAATCATGGGTAGCGTCTCATGCGTGCGAAATGAACGAAGGGCCGTCACATGCCCAAGGGCCTCCAAAATATTCGACTTGCCCTGCCCATTGAGGCCCACAAAAAATGTGGGTTTTTCCTTTTCAAATTCCAGGCTGCAGAATTTTAGATTCCGAAAGCTCTGAAGATTGGCAGCGTTTATCCACATAATGGGCTAAATGCGTATGACCTCAGTTTTCGAACCCGAGCTATCCTGCGAGATCATCTCTGTATGGATTTTTTCCAACGCATCCAGCAGATCCCACCAATCTTGATCGGTAGTATCCACTCCACCGGATATGCGGATCGTTCGTCGGATAATCGCATCGTCCACCCCAAGATCATTCAGCACATGAGAAACTCCCGATTTTCCGGTTGCACAGGCAGCCCCCAACCCAACCGTAAAGCCTGCTTTTTCGAGCTTGCTTAACCAGTAATGGGCCTCTTTTTCCGGCATTGCGACAGAGACTGTATTCCAAAGTACCTGATGATGAGTTACATGCAAAAGTACGTCAGACATTTTTTGCTGAAGTTTTGCCATCCATTCATCTCTGAATTTTAACTGTTCACTTACAGTTTCTGCATTGACGTTTCCATACTCCTGGAAGGCTGCAGCCATCGCGGCTATGGCTGGATAATCTTCAGTGCCCGCGCGCAGGCCATGCTCCTGACTACCCCCATGACTCAGCTTCACCTCAAAGAACCGCCTGGATATTTTAAAAAAGCCAACCCCTTTCGGTCCTCCAAACTTATGCGCACTCCCACAAAAGGAGGCGAGTTGATTGAGCTTACCGAGCGGCATTTTACCAATCCATTGCGTTGTGTCGCAAAAATAAGGGATGCCTTTCCGGTTACACACATTAGCAACCTCCTGCCATGGATAAATCTCTCCGGTTTCATTATTCGCCGCCATGAGCATTACCCCTCCTGCTTGATGCTGCTCGATCAACGGCTCAAGGTGTTTCGGCAAATCATCCACATGGGGGCTAAAGTAAATCACATTCCCCTGCGAATGGGCATCTACACTCTCAATAACGGCCGCATGCTCTTGCCTGGAAACAAGCAGAGGCCTTGGATCTGATTGGCTGCAATACGCGCGCACCCAGGCATTAATTGCTTCCGTCGCCGAACTGCAGAATATCAGCTCATCCGGCTCGATTCCCAAAGCTTGCGATATCTCGCCCCGCACAGCCTCAAGTCGCATCCGTACTTTGGCACCCATCCGATGTGGACTGGACGGATTTGCCCATGACTCACTGCTCGCCTTCAACCATGCATGACGGGCGTTCTCATCCAGAGGTGTAGTAGCATTATGATCAAAATACTTCATCGCGGAATGGTAAGGATTTGACCCGGACGCAAATCGTCTACGCTGCTAAGAATCTGGCGGTTATTCTGGAAAATCCGCTGAATATGGGAGGCGTCACCATACATTTTGATACTGATCGCATAGAGTGTATCCCCGGGAACGACTTTATATTGAGTCACCAGATTGGTATTCGTGCTACTTTCCAGGAGTGTTTGAATGTCTTCCTGATTCTGAGTGGTAACATTCGTAGAAGCGACCACGCGGGTATCAGGACCCGAAACCACCTCACCCGTTTCCTCTTCAAATACCTGCCCCAATAATTGCTGGGCCTTACCAAGGTCCTCTTTCAGGTGCGCATTTTGAGTCTTTAGCTGCGTCAGCTCAGCACCCATGCGTTCATTATCCTCGCGCAGTTTGGCGACAGTTTCGATGATATCCAGCCGCTCCAAACGCTCTTTAAAAGGATCACCGTGCAGCTGAGTAATGAATCGCTTCTCCGCGCTCATGATTAGCTCCTGCACTAGGGGAGACTCCCGATTTTCCGGATTATACTCCAGATAACGCTGAAAATGATAAATCGCACGAATCGGTTGGTTGCGATGCCGCAGGTAGATCACCCCCGCTTCCAAGTGGGATTCAGGAGCAGCGTTTAATTGATCGATCACCCTGAGAAATCCGGTCAGCGCACCATCCATATCGCCTTCTTTCAGCCGTTGTTTAGCCGTTTGGTAATCAACACTATCCAGTTCATTCTGGCTGCTGATACCCATCTGCTGGCAGGCAGTAAGCGCGATCAACAACCCGAGAGACAACCATTGAAAGCAACGAATCATAATTCTATACAATCGTTTCTACCACCTAGGTCAACTACACATAAAAAAAGCCCACCGGTAAGGGTGGGCTAAAAAAATGAAATTCAAGTAAGTATTTAACTTAGCTTTCGAGACCTGCCTGGATGTTGAGCGTGATATCTACTTCATTGCCCACGACTCCTTGTCCGTAGCTGATTCCAAAGTCACGGCGATCGATTGTGGTGCTGCCTTCCCAACCGGAAAGCATTTTTCCACCTCGCCCCGGGCCAAAGCCCAGTAGCTCGACGTCCAAAACGACTTCCTTGGTGACACCCTTGATAGTGAGATCACCGGTTACGGCATATTTATTTTCTTCCACTTCCTTCCATTTGGTAGATGTAAAGGTCATGTCCGGATGATTGGCTGTGTCGAAGAAGTCATCCCCACGCAGGTGATCATCACGATCATCGTTGTTGGTGTCTACCGAGCTGATATCGATACTCGCCACGACTTTGCTTTTCGACATATCTTCCTTGTTCAGGTGGATTTCACCCTCAAATGCCCCAAAATTGCCGGGCACTTTATTGAAGAAGTGACGGATATTGAAGCTTACGCCCGAGTGAACGGGGTCAATCACGTAAACCTCCTTGGCCTTCAGAGCCGCGTTAGAAACTAGCAATGCTAGAGATAGTATTGTTATGGATTTTATGTTCATTGTGTTTTTTATTAAATGTTTTTTTATCCAAAACGCTTTCGAAAATAATTTGATTTCGTTGGATAACCGGAATTAATAGAACGCATTAATTACTCTTAAATTACACTCGAACTTACTATGACGCAAGAATCACTGGAATCCTACTCGCATGAAAACCGTATGTTCCCACCCTCGGAGGACTTCACCAAAGAAGCTCTCATTCCGGGAATCGAGGCCTACCAAAAAGAGTATGCGAAAAGTATCGAGGATAACGAAGGCTATTGGGCGGAAATTGCAGAAAATCTCGAGTGGTTCCAGCCCTGGAATCGTGTCTTTAATGGGGATGACCGCCCGTTCTTTAAGTGGTTTGAAGGGGCAAAAACCAATATCACTTACAACTGTGTAGACCGCCACGTCCATAACGGCCTCGGTAATAAAGCCGCCATCGTATGGGAAGGCGAGCCCGGGGAAACCGATAAACGTGTGCTGACTTACTGGGATCTCTACCGCGAAGTCAACCAATGTGCAAATGCTCTGAAGGATCTTGGCATGAAGAAGGGGGATCGCGCTGCGCTTTACCTGCCCATGATCCCCGAGCTGGCAATCACTACACTCGCCTGCGCTAAGCTCGGCATCATACACACCGTTATTTTTGCCGGCTTTTCGTCCAATTCCATTCGGGACCGTGTGGATGACTGCCAGGCGAAGCTGGTGATCACTGCTGATGGCGGATGGCGCCGCGGTCAGGTACTCAATCTTAAATCCATCGTCGATGAAGCCATTGACGGCTGCGAAAGCGTTACCGATGTAGTTATCGTAAAAAGAGGCCACGGGGATCCCTTCCCCTGTAAAGTGAAGGAAGGCCGCGACCACTGGTATCACCGCATGGTTCAGGATAAGCCGATCCATTGCGAGCCCGAACCAATCGATGCTGAAGAACTCCTGTTTTTGCTCTACACCAGTGGCACCACCGGTAAACCCAAGGGCATCATGCACAGCACGGCGGGCTACATGGTATATGCCTATCAGACGATGCGCACGATTTTCGATATCAAGCCTGAAGATGTTTACTGGTGCAGCGCAGATATTGGCTGGATCACCGGACACTCCTATATTCTGTATGGCCCCTTGCTCAATGGTGCATCCATCGTAATGTATGAGGGCGCCCCCAACTGGCCGGACAGTGGCAGATTCTGGGAAATCATTGAGAAGTATCGGGTAACCATCTTTTACACCGCGCCCACGGCGATACGCGCATTTATGAAATGGGGCGAATCCTGGCCCAATCAGCGCGACCTCTCATCCCTACGTTTACTCGGCAGCGTCGGAGAGCCTATCAATCCCGAAGCGTGGATGTGGTATCATACCGTCATTGGTGCCGAAAAGTGCCCGATTGTCGATACCTGGTGGCAAACAGAAACCGGAGGTATTCTAATTTCCCCGATTCCTGGTGCAACTACGACCAAACCCGGCAGTGCTACTTTCCCGGTATTCGGAATCGATGCGGATGTCCTCACCGAAGAAGGTGAACCGACCGAAACCGGCCTATTGGCAATTAAGAATGTGTGGCCCGGAATTATGCGAGGCATCTGGGGAGATAAACAACGCTTTATTGATACCTATTGGTGCAAATGGGGAGGCCAGTATTACTTCCCTGGTGATGGTGCTCACAAGGATAAGGACGGCTACATTTGGGTAATCGGTCGGGTAGATGACGTGGTCAATGTGTCCGGGCACCGTATCGGTACCGCGGAGCTTGAGAGCATCTTCGTAGGCCATCCGGATGTCGTTGAATCAGCAGTAATTGGGATCAACCACGATATCAAGGGGCAGTGCCTCGTTTCTTTCGTAACGGTAAAGGCGGGCATCATTGCCACCGAGGAGCTCGTCATTCAACTGAAGGAGCTGGTCATCAAGGAAATCGGCAAATTCGCCATTCCTGAAAAAATTGTATTTGCGGCAGATCTACCGAAAACACGTTCCGGTAAGATCATGCGCCGCCTGCTGCGAGATATTGCGGAAAATCGCGCAATGGGTAATGTAACCACCCTTGCAGATCCCTCGGTAGTCGAGGAGTTAAAGCGAAAATACAGCGAAAATTAGGCAATAGCCTGGCGCTTTTGAACCATTAATAGTGCCAGCCCCAAAATCGGCAGGCTCAACATTAGGACGACCTGAGTAAGCACGAGATCTTGGATCAGGCGATACCAGTATGTACCCACGTTTCCGTATTTAAAAAAAACGGAAATACTCAGCACAACAAACAAAACCAGATTTACCACACTGGCACTGATTGCCAAATGCCTATAGAAATTCTCATAAGGACGCCCCTTGGCATAAAGCACGTATAAATAGCCCATAAAAACGGTAACCAGACCCAGAGGTCTTATATCCGGATATACGCTCTCCAGATAAATGCCAAAAACCAGCATAAGGGGCAAACTCAGTCTGAGCGAAAAGCAGTAAGCCGGGATTAATATAAACAGCCAAAGAAACGAAACATACAGTGAATTCCAGGCCAGCATATGGTTGATCCCTAGCACCGAAAACCAGATGAGGACCAAAATCAGTATCAGGAAAAGGTTAAACCCGTTTGCCCTCAAGAAACTCATGGATGACCCGGGCGATTATGAAGGTTTACCGATGTTGGAAAGCCGTTGCTCAACCTTAAGATTTACCAGAGCTTCAAGCCGTTCATCCAATGCAGAATCGTTGAGCTTTTGGGTAATCTCATTGGTAATCCGCTCAGCCACTTCACGGGATGCTTCACGTGCGGTGGGAGCCGCAATTTGTTGTGAGTATTCCTTGGCGGTTTTACGCGCAATCTCTTCTGCAGCTTCCTTAGAAACTTTTGCAGCCACCTCTTCAGACGTGGTTTTCGCATAGTCAGCAGCGGTCCTTTTGGACTCTTCAATAGCAACATCGCGCACGATTTCGCTAATGGATTCTCGCGCCATATCCGTGACTATGGGCCGGGCATGCTCCAGCACCAAATCCTTGATCAGATCATTGGCGTTGGCATTTACTGCCTCTCTGACTTTTTCCTCAATGACCATATCCATGGCATTACTTGTAAGCTCTGCAGAAACCCTTTCAGACGTCTCACGGGCTACTTGCTCAGCGATCGGGCGAGCCACCTCTTGAGAGGTGGACTGAGACACCTGCTGCGCAACCGACTTGGCAATTTCATCAGCCAAAGGTCCGCTCCGTTCGTTGGCAATCTTTTCAGCGATGTTTCGGGTTACCCCTTCGGCCACAGACTCCACGTATTTGAGCGCATGCTCATTTGCCACACGATCTGCAACCTGCTGCGCAACCTGTGCCGCAATATCCGCTGCAATATCATTCGCCACCTCTTCGGATACACGAGAGGCAATCTCATTCGCTTTTGCTGCGGCAAGTTCTTTGGCAATATTCTGTGCGGTTTCCTCGATGATCTGCGGAGCCTCTTGCTGGGTGGTTTGCTCAGCAGTATGTCTAGCCGTATCTTCAGCTACACGACTCGCGGTTTCCAGAATGGCTGATTTTCCTTCATTCTGGATTATTTGCTCCAGTCGTGCTTCCGCTATTTGGCGGGCACGCTCGGGTACGATTTGATTTACAATTTCAGAAACCAAATGCTCTGTCTTTTGTTCCGCATGTTGGCGAACGACTGCGGGAGCCTGGGATTCTGCAATTGCGCGTGCCGTATCCTCGGCAAACTGCCTGGCAATATCGGCGGAGACACTCTCCGCCTGCTCACGGGCGATTTGCTGTGCAAGTTGAGTCGCGATTTGCAAGCTGGTTTGTTGAGCAACTTCATTTGCCTTTGAATGGGCGACTTCCTGAGCAACACGTTCGGCAGTGCCATGAGCAATTTCGGGCACCAACTGCTGTGCGAGCCTTTCCGCAAAGACCTCAGCCTGCTCATTGAGATAACCTGGAAGCAGCTGTTTCGTCAGTTCTCTGCCGGCATCTTCCGCAGCTGCAATGGCGGCACCTTCCGATACCTCTTTGGCGATCTCGCGGGCAGCCTGCATGGCAGATTGTTCGGCGTGGTAAGCTGCAATCTGGGGAACAATATCAGTTGAAATCGCTTGACTCGCCTCACGCGCCGTCTGCTCAGCAATCTCTCGTGCAACCGTAAATGCAGTTGTCTCAGCCGTTTGCCGGGCTAGTTCCTCGGTAACCTGCGTCGCAATATTAGTTGCAAGCTCATTAGCAATTTGCTCACTGAGCTTATAGGCAGTATCTTCTACAATAGGACGCGCCAATTCATCACCATAGCGGTCCAGATACTCGTTTGAAAATTGAACCAGTTGCTCCTTAAGGATTGTCGCGGATACATCGCTTACATGTAATCTCGCAGCCTCTCGCGTCGCTTCGCCCGCAGTAGCTTCAGCAACGGGGCGGGCAGCATCCCGAGCCTGTTCATTCGCAACGGTGCGGGCAATCTCCGGTACAAGCTGCTCGACAATTCCTGCCGTAATATCACTCGTAATTTCCCGGGCTCTTTCTGCGGCTACCTTCTCTGCAACCTCCTGCGAAATCTCTTCGCTTACCACCTTCGCTGTTACACCTGCCGCATCAGAGGCAACATTGGTGCCGATTTCACGGGCAATCTCAGTAGCGGCTTCATGGGCCGCCAAGCGAGCGACTTCCTCTGCCTTCTCACGCGCAACCTCACCAGCCACTTCTGCGGCCTTATCATGGGCAATGGGTTGGGCTACGTTTTCCGCGACTTCACGGGCTTTTTCCTGGGCGACATCCGCAGCAATATTTTCGGCAATCGCTTCCGCAATACTATTGGCTGTATTGGCTGCGATCCGTTCAGCTACCTCCTTGGCCGTGTCTTCAATGATCCGCAGCGACTCTTCTTCAGCGATTTTTAATGCAGCCTCACGGGCAATCTGGGCCGCGGCTTCGGGTGCATTCTCACGAGCAATCTTTTCACCGATCTCTTCAGCCACTTTGCGCACGGTCTCCTCAGATACCGGCTTCGCGATAATGCGGGTAATCTCTGCAGCTACTTCGCGCGTCGTGTCTTTGGCGACGGCCTCTGCTACTTCTTTGGAAACATCTGCCGCAATACGGCTGGCTTCTTCACGGGCACCCGCTTCTGCGGCCTCCTTGGCATACTGGATGGCCATTTCACGGGCAATGGGTATGGCCGTTTCCTGTGAAAGTTCTTCCGCTTTGCGATAAGCAACCTTCTCTGCGACTTCCTTCGCAGTTTCACGGGAGACAATCTCAGCGATCATCTCGGCCACCTTGATCGAGGCCGGGCCAGCTTTCTCATACGCGGTACGCTCGCCCGCTACACGGGCAGCCTGCTCCACGGCAGCCTCAGCCTTAGTCATCGCCACCAATCTGGCTTCTTGGCTGGCGACCTCATCCGCTACGCGGTTTGCGACCTCATTGACAACTCCCAGGGCTTGCTCTCGGGAAACCCGTTCAGAAACCTCCAACGCATTTTTCAGAGCCGCATCTTTTGCAATATCCTCGGAAATCTCGCGGGCGATCACCTCAGCAACACGGGTTGCTTCGAGCTGGGCATATTCACGGGCTACTTCATAGGCCACATCCCTACTGATTTTTTCAGAAATCTCACGACTGATGCGCTCTGCATGCAGTTTGAGCTCTGATTCTGCAATTTCAGAGACTTTGGCATTCGCAATTTCACGGGCAATAACTTCAGACACTTCCCGAGAGGTATCTTCAGCAGTTTTACGGGCAGCGGTACGTGCAATTTCACTTGCTATGGACTCAGCCGCAAGGGTGGCCGCAGGCTGAGATACCGTACGTGCTATGGCTTCGGCGATCTCCCGCGCTTTGGGCTCCGCCACTTCTTCAGAGTAACGTTTGACCGACTCACGGGTAGCGGCATCCACACTATTGCGCACCATATTATCGAGCTCATCAGAATCAATCGGCGCTTCTACCGAACCCGGTTCCTGGGGTTCTTGAGCTTTAATATCGGAAACCGCTTTTTCAGAGACCTCTTCCGAGATCATGCGTGCCTTGATTTCTGCATCCCGCAGGATTTCGGCACGGAGTTTTTCGACATCAAAATCAGGGGCAGGGGGTGGCAGCGAAGCATCCGGTTCCTGAGTAAGCTCGGTTTCAACAGGTTCGGGATCAGGCTCGGGTGCTTCGGTTTCTAGAGCATCCGGTTCTTCCTCTTTTTGCAGAGTAGGTTCAGGCTCCGGTTCAGCTTGTAGAACCGGTTCCGGTTCGGGTTCCTCGGGTTCAGTCGGCTCGGGCTCGGCTACGCTTTCCGGTTCTGGCGGGCTAAGCTCTTCAAATGTAATACCATCAGATACCGTCTCTTCCTCTGCCACAGACTCAGATTCCTCAGCAACAGGAGTTTCTTCCGGCTGATTTTCGGCAATGACCTGTTCTTCATCGTCAGTTGGTTCCTCATCGGGCTCAAGCTTCAGAGGTTCCTCAGCAACGGGTTCGGGTTCCTCCGGTGTTACCTCAGCGATTGGCTCAAGTTGCGGTTCGGGCTCGGGTTCGATTTCAGGAGCAGGCTCCTCAGCGACAGGCTCTTCCTGTGCGATGGGTTCTTCAATTTCGGGCGGCGCTTCTTCCTCCGAATCCTCTTCCTCATCATCGAGCTCAAGATCCTGCCAGGGAGGGTCTTCCTCTGCGGAATAACTCACGGGCAAGAGCATGATATCCGCTTCAGGTTGCTGCTCTTTGGTCGAAACCGCTTCAGTCAGGCTCACTGTGGTATTCGAGACATCACCATCCACAGATATCCACCAACTGTCCTCCACATTATGCTCTTCGAGCCAGGCGCGCAACTCTTCGACCTTCATATTATAGCATCAGCATAATTTTTTACATCTATTAGTCAAGTTTGTAGCAATGTGGATAAAATGTGAATAGCATCCCTAACTAGCTCGGGCAGAAGGGATTAGAACAGCCACCTCGCGAACATACCTTAATTCGTCATTTAATTTTAATTTTCCGCCCTGAAAAAGCCCTTCGACATCCGGCTCCAGCTGGATGATTTCACCCGCATAAATTCCAGGAGGGAAAGCTCCTCCCAAACCACTTGTATAGGTAGGGATCGCTTTATCATTGAGTATCTGCACATCCTGCGGAATATGCCTGAGCTCACCCGCAAGAGCCACAAAAGCACGCTGACCCGCACCCAGATAAGTGATGGGGCGGGCATCATTGATCGTATTCAGTGTGATTCGGAACTGCGGACTGCTGATCAATAAAACTCGAGATATACCCAGCTGTACATCGCTGACTCGCCCTACAACACCCTCAATGAAGATCACCGCATCTCCCGCCTGAATACCCTGCTGCCTGCCGACATCAATTTCCAGATATTCAAACCATACCGATACTTCCCGGCGAATCACGCGCGCATATACCATATCGTAACCTTCGATCGGCTCTAGCATGAGTAAGCGCTCCAGGCGATTCGTGTAGTTTAACGCGGTTTGCGCACGATTAAGCTGAGTCTGCAAAAGTGCATTTTCACGAGCGAGTGCCCGATTTTCCTCAATTAAATCATTCTTCGCATTCAACCTTAGAGCCCAGTAATCCTGAATCTCACCAATCTTCGCAAACCCGGTTTGAATCGGCGCATGAAATACATTAACACCCCGGTATACAATGGATTTCACCGCAACCGGGGCCACCAGCCAGATGATGCAAAACAAACCGGCCAAAACCAACCATCGTTTTTGCTTTCCGGGAGCCGCTTTCATTCAATGATTCGGAATTAGTAGAGATTATCCGTAGCCTTCTTATATTCCAGGAGCAGCTCGATATTTTCGAGGGCCATCCCGGCACCATTGACCACCGCCGTCAGCGGATCTTCCGCTAGCAAAACCGGCAAGCCCGTGATCTCACTCAGATAATTATCCAACCCGCGCAACAAAGCACCACCCCCGGCCAGAAAGAATCCACGATCCACCAAGTCCGAAGACAGCTCAGCCGGGCAAAGCTCCAACGCCTTGCGAATCAGGTCGGCGATTTCTTTTAACGGCCCACCCAGGGCATCCCGAATCTCCTCAGAAGTGATTTCGATCATTTTGGGCAAACCGGCTACAGAATCCTGGCCTCGTACCTCCATGGATATCTCTTCATCCAGCGGGTAAGCCGAGCCAATGCGAATCTTGATTTCCTCAGCCGTGCGCTGGCCAATCACTAAAGTGTATGCCTGTTTCAGGTAGTTCATGATAGCGTCATCCATCTCATCTCCGCCGACCCGTATGCTCCGCTTCAAAACTATGCCAGATAGGGAAATGATCGCAATCTCGGTAGTCCCCCCACCGATATCCACAATCATATTTGCCGCAGCTTCATCAATAGGTAAACCTACCCCAATTGCGGCCACAAAGGGTTCTTCAAGCAGTATCACACTACGCGCACCCGCATTGTAAGCACTTTCTTCCACCGCTCTTCGCTCAACCTTGGTAATGCCGGAAGGCACTGCCACAACCACGCGCGGACCCCCGAGGCTGAAGCGACTCTCTACCTTACGAATAAAATGGCGCAGCATCTCCTCGGTCACTTCAAAATCTGAAATCACACCATCTTTCAGGGGCCTGACCGCCCGCAAATTACCAGGGGTTCTCCCCAGCATCTTCTTAGCTTCATCCCCCACGCAGTAGACTTTGCGGGTAAAGGCATCGATCGCGACCACGCTCGGCTCCCGTACCACAATCCCCTTATCCTTTACATAAATCAGGGTATTGGCTGTCCCTAAATCGATCCCGATATCTTTGGAAAATATGCCTAACACGCTGCGTTCTCGTTCTATAACCCTTGACTCATCAACAAGTAAGCCCTTCTCTATTCCTAAAGTCAAAGTGATTTTTACCCCCTGAATCTACTTTATTTGGACTCCCTGCCTGTTACCGAATACCGATGGAAGTATACCCCAATCGCCGCCAGTTTTTGAAGACCGCTGCCATTACCCTGGGATTCCCTACTCTCATTCCTGGGAGTGCATTGGGTAAGAGTGGTTATGTAGCTCCGAGTAACCGCATTGTAATGGGCGGGATTGGCATTGGTCCCCGGGGGCGGAAAGTATTACGTAGCTTTCTGCAACAGCCGGATGTTCAATTTGTTGCCATAGCGGACGTTCAGCAGGAACGCCGGGAAATTGTAAAACGCATGGTAAACCGTGAGTATGGCAATGAAGATTGCGAGACTTACATCGATATGTTTGAAGTGCTCGGGCGCGATGATATTGATGTTGTCCAAATCACAACGGGCGATCGCTGGCATGCGCTCGCTAGCATATACGCAGCGAAAGCAGCTAAGGATGTATACTGCGAAAAACCTTGCAGCATGAGCATTGAAGAGAGCATCCAGCTGGCAAACGCATTTAAGCAAAATGAGCGTGTATTTCAGGCAGGCACGCAAAGGCGCAGCGTCAACAATTTTGTGTTTGCCGCTAAACTTGCAAGGAGCGGTAAACTCGGGGAACTGCAGAAAGTCCACGCTGGTATTCTACATCTAATGCCGGACCGGGAAGCCTTACCCGAAGAACCCTTGCCGGATCCTTCAATCTCCGATTGGGATCGATGGCTGGGGCCCGCACCCAGGAGGCCGTATAATAGTCTCTACACACGCGGCAAGTGGCGTGGATACTACGATTTTCACGCGGGCAACGGTTTGCTGGAATGGGGATCGCATACAGTGGACCTGTGCCAATGGGCTGCAAGCGCAGATCACACCTGCCCGATCACCTATGAATACAGGGGAGACGATTACTTTGAATGCAAGTATGCCAATGGTGTGAAGCTAGTAATGCGACTTTCCGGTTTCGAAAGTGAAGGGGATTGGCATGTCACTGGCACTTGCCCCATTCGGTTTGAAGGCACGGAAGGTTGGGTGGAAGCGGATGACCGGAACAACTTGGTTGCCAGTCACCCGTCATTGCTGGAGAATAGACCCAGCGAAATTGTTTACGGTACCGACCCGACTCAACATGTTCGCAATTTCCTCAACTGCGTAAAAACCCGCCAAGCACCCATCACTAACGAAACAATTACGCGAAATGGGCATATCGCAAGTCACGCCGCTGCGATCGCCTGGCAACTCGGACGCAAACTGGAATTTGATCCTGCAAATACATCCTTTATAAACAATGAAGAAGCGAACCGGCTACGAAGCCGCAATCATCGAAAACCCTGGACAATATAAGTTAGCTACGGTCATCGTTTTTTGATTCGTTAGCACTAAAACAAATAGACCTATCCCTTTTTACGGCCCAAATAAAAGAATCTGCCCTCACCTATTTTAGCAGTATCTACTATATTCAGGTGGTTTTTCAAAAGTGCTTCATATTCCTCTGTGGATACCTGCTTTTGAGTTCCCAAATTATCTTTACTACTACAAAATTCGAGCACTACGTATTCTCGGCTCATACTGGAAAGGATCTTTATCAATTGATCTAGATCTACAGCATATCGCTTCTTTAATTCACTGAAAACATCCAGACAAATGACAACATCCGCCGTGAACCTGGGCCTATAATTGGGCGCATTGTGATTTAGTAAAAGAACATTTTGGTATGCCACCGTTAGACGGTCAGAGAGTTTGCGGTCTTGTTTCGCGCGTTGATATAGATTCTCCGCAAAATACATATCGTGCGTACTGCACAACCAAGTTTGCGATTCAAAGCGCTTGCTCAACCTGCAAATCATGTCCAATCCATCATTTACCCACAATGCGGCTGAGCTCCAGTCGATCTGACTCAGCAACTCCGATAGTCCATTCATCTCTTCAGTCCAGCCTTTTCTGTGCGATTCGGCATTGGCAGTTTGTTCAACCGGAAGGTGAAATTGCTCGATGATTCGCCTCATTTCTGGAATATCAAAGTGGATCTCACCCAATTTAGGTAGCGGCTTAACCCTATGTCTCAATTGAGAAAACTGCCAATAGAGCCTATTTAAGATACGCCTCCTGATATACCTTAAATCAGCCCGGGAGATAAACTTACGTGTATAGGATTCAAACAACTTTAAGTTCTCGATCGGGACGTTGGGCAGTAAATAGCGAACCCATTGCTCATGGAGCAATCGATTTCCCCAGTAGATATCCCCCTGACTCATCAGTTTAAGCGGCAGATATACACGCCGTGTAAACTCATTACAGGGAATCACACGCTCACATTTGCCTTTCAGAAAGCTACCGATGTCCACAAATCGAAGTTGGGTAGAAAAATATACCAGATTACTCAGGTGGCTGTCCTGCAGGTGATAATCATGCCCCTCACAAATTTCAACGATTCTCAGCAGAGTTAATGCTGCGTCCTTCACCTGGCCAAAACTCCACTCATACGGGTAACACATATAGGGAGCCCGTTTTTGCTCTATGTGCCACCGTCCCTCGGAGTCCTCCCCCACACTTTCTATCTCAGCAACCAGCTTTTCCGTTTGCAGGGTTTTCCAGAGTGAAGATGCGAGTAATTCCTGTATGTAACTTCGATATTCCGGATGAATGATCCGATAAACATTACTATCATCAAAGTGCACGACCCCACATAAATCGGATGGATGCGTCCGGTGGCGAAAAAATTCTGATCGCGCCAACTTCGCTTTTATTTCACTTACGCTATCGATAGAACAGCGGAAAATCTAACCGTCGTTGTAGTCAAACATATTCAAATTGTATCTGGGTGGATTAAATATAAACAGAATGGAATTAACCCATAAAAAAGACCCTAAACTCGTTAGGGTCTTGATCCAAAAAATTCTGTATCTTCGCTACTAGGCCTTCAGGCAGCCCGCATAACGATCCTTGTAGGCAAACATCATAATGATCGCTAAAACGGTCATTATCGCACCCATCAATATACCTCCCGGAGCAAGTGTCGCATGAAATATAAGGATATTCACACATACCGGAGCCAGGATTAGAAGCATCAATGGGGCAAACTTATCCAGGATAAGAGATACCCCAGTTAAAATATAGATGATTCCCAATAATGGGAAAATGACACCCGTGCTGGCCAATCCGCCCATGTAACCCATGGCCGAAGCAGGTAAATCCGGAGCCGGCATGAATTGTAAGAATTTATTGAGTCCAAAAACCAGCAGCATCAATGCTAGCAGGTAACGAGATATTAGGGTAATAATCTTCATAACGGAGTATATGTATAAGTTAATATTTGGTTAGAACAGCTTAACATATACACAAACCCATGTCGAAATGGCAAGCGTATGTTTCTCTAGCTACTGATAGGATGCTGGCACCATTTCAGGTGCCAAGGGCAGCTCCAAGTAAAATGTACTACCTGCCCCTTCCTGAGAAACAAAACCAAGGTCCCCATCAAGCGATCGTGCGAGGCTCTTTGCGATCGATAGCCCCAACCCACTCGAAGTCTCTTCACCAGTTGGTTGATTGGAAGTCTTGCCAAACTTAGCAAATACTTTCTTGTGCTCTGAGTCCTTGATACCGGGTCCGTTATCGATCACTTCAAAACGGATCTTATGGTCATCTATAATCAAATCAGGCAGGTCCGATTCTCCACCCAGCACCCGGCTCAATTTACAAGTGACCCGACTACCCGGAGGTGAGTACTTGATCGCATTGGACACCAGATTATCGACAATCTGCTCAAAGGCAGTGACATCCACCATCGCCCATAATTCCTGTGCACAAAAATCGGTCCTCAACGCAATTTGCTTTGATTGTGCATTGACGCGGTTCTGATCAATCACCCCATTGCATAATTTACTGACCAGCTTGCGTTCCGCATTAATTTCGTAATGCCCGACATCGATACGGTTGATCTCGACCAGTTTGTTCACCAGTCCTGTCATACGCACCAGGGTTTTCTCCATTTGTGAGATCAAGTCATTTACTACCTCAATGGGTTTGTCCTGGGTTTTAATTTTAAATAAATCGATTGCCAACGTAAGTACCGAGAGCGGATTCTTCAGATCATGGGTTGCAAACCCGATAAATTCATTTTTTTCCGCAAGTAATTCTTCAAAACGGCGGTTTTTGAGCTCAAGCTCAAACGCATATTCCTGCACCTTATTCCGGGCACGCTTCAGATCAATGTGCGTTCGAATCCGGGCAGAAAGCTCTTCTTCCCTGAAAGGCTTGGTAATGTAATCCACACCTCCTACCTCAAAACCCTCCAGTATATCTTCACGCTCATTCTTCGCCGTTAGAAAGATGACCGGGATATCCTTATAGACCGCATGAGCCTTCAGGTGACGACAGAGCTCAAATCCACCCATACCGGGCATCATGACATCCAACAATAGAATGTCCGGAATAACGTATTCGAGTCGGTTCAATGCACTTTGGGCACTCTCTGCCGTGAGTACGCGGCAATCTTCATGGGTTAAGTGGTCCACCAATACCGATAAATTGGTAGGTGAATCATCAATAGCTAATATGGTAATTGCGTCTGGGAGTGTGGATGCCATAACAATTGCTTATACCCTAATTACGGCATAGCTTTACTCGACTTAACCCCTTGCACTTATAAATATTTGTAAAATCAAAACAGCTGAAACATTTTATAAATAGTCCTAATCAGTAGATGCATCCGTATGATACCCGATTCACCAGAACTCATTAAAAAACTATCCAATGCTCACGCGGTTCCCGGTTTTGAAGCTGAAGTGCGTGAAATCATCCGAAAATCACTGCCTGAATCGTTCAATTGCACGGTGGATCGTATGGGAAATCTGACCGCGCACCAACCGGGAAATGGCCCGCACATAGGTATCGACTGCCATATGGATGAAGTAGGCTTTATGGTGCAATCCATCACAACCGACGGTTTTCTAAAAGTCGTTGGCCTGGGCGGCTGGTCACCGGCAACTCTACAGGCACAGGAGGTAGTGGTCGTTACTCAATCCGCGAAAATCCCAGGTGTATTTGCATCCGTACCTCCGCACCACAAAAGCGGCAATAGCGAGAGCCCTAAGGTGGCTGATCTCGCCATTGATATTGGCGCATTCTCACGAAGCGAAGTGGAAGCCTGGGGCATTCGACCGGGCACGGCCGTTTGCCCGGCAACCCAGGCAAAATCGCTTAATAATCCGGATTTACTCATGGGCAAAGCTTTTGACAACCGGGTTGGCTGTGCGCTGCTGACTGAAACCGCAAAGCTAAATGCGGTAAAAGGTAAATCCCTTCATCTCATGGCAACAGCCCAGGAAGAACTGGGACTCAGGGGGGCAGACTCCCTGGCGAAGTCCTTGGATCTTGACCTTATGATCGTGCTCGAAGGCACCCCGGCAGACGATACCCCCGGCATCAATCCACCCAGCCCGCAAGCTGTTCCAGGCAAGGGCGTGCAAATCCGCGCCTACGACCCTACCCATCTGGCAAGCCCCCAGTTCGTAGATTGGGTGCTCGAACTTGCAGCCAAAAACAATATCTCCCACCAAGTCGCCGTCCGCCAAAGCGGGGGCACTAATGCTGGCAGATTCCACCTGAGCCCCGGAGGTTTGCCGACGCTTGTGCTCGGCGTCCCCGTGCGCTACATACACAGCCACCGGAGTATATTGAGTTTAAAAGATTATCAGTCCGCACTGAGCCTTATCGAAGCAATCTTAAGTCAGATGGATGACCCTACTTACGCCGCTTTGCTGCCGGTATAATTAGTATTGTTCAAATGTTTTTATCGGGATGGCGGCACGCCTCATTTGAAGCAGATCAAACCGCAGCGTCTCATATCGCTTATCAAATGCCGGATCATCCTCACCCCAAATTGCCCGCAAATGCCTCACATGTTCCAGCTCGTTGGCAATTTGACGATCTCTGACAAACATCTTCGCTAAATCAACTTGAGAAATTCCAAAGAAGGGAAGTGAAAATGAGTTTAAAAATCGATTGAGCGGTTCCCGTTTTTTTAGCTCATCTTTCCATGCTTCATCTGTATAAAACTGATAAGGGTCTGTAGCCCAACCTTCAATAAAGCGCTCCGTTCCGCTTTTGAAAGGACGAATTTCTATGGGGTCAAAGACGACAATATTTTCATCCTTTTCGGCTGCTGCCTTATTCTTCAAAGCCTCAATGCGCTCCAATCGTATTTGCCTTTGAAGTACCTCCATTTTTTCCTGGTAGACTTCACCTTTGAAAGGAGAAATATTTTCAGTATCCCCATAAACATTTAGACACGCATATATACAAAGCGTGAGTATGAGCAGCTTTTTCATGATAGGAATTAAATTCCTTAGACCATCCAATTCCACGCATCGTTCAAAAGCACAAATCGCATATCCATCTGAACAAAATATCCGAGGCAGCCATAAAGATTACGTTAAAAATATGAGACATTTCTTAAATAATCATCCTGTAAGTCGATTTCCTCTATTGTATGACACCTATATCTGCAGTAGGAGGCACGCTCGCCAGTATCGAAATCCCTATAGACGGGATGAAAAAAGCGCGTGCAGATATGAGTAAAGCTTCGTTAAAAATTGCAGGGGGAGAGATCGAACCCGAAGCGTTTGTGGAGCTTCTCAGTGCGCAATACACATTCGCTGCAAATGCCCAGGTGCTCAAAGTCATGGACGAAACCATCGGCACTGTGCTGGATACCGTCGCTTAAGCCAGTATTAAATCGAGTAACTGCTGCACGAGCTTTCGAAGCTCCTCCACAGTCTTGGCTTGCGCCTTGAACCCTCGCAATGCCTGCACCATGAGCTGTGCGGTGTCTCCAATACTGTGCATCCCCTTATATCTCCCACCCTCGAGTATACCTTTGAGAAGGGATTCATACGCCGCATACCCCTGTTCTATGGCATCTTCTGCAAAAGCGAATGTATCATCCTGAAAATCAGCCGCTCGCGGGGATGCCTGTATCATCATGTAAGTCTCGACTATCCAAACTTCAATAGCCGCCTCCAGCTGTTCTCTAAGGGATGGCTGCGCTTGGTTTTTCTCCGCAATTCGGCTCAACGCATCTTCCTGCCATTTCAGGATTAGAGCCTTAAAAATCTCCTCCTTATTAGAAAAAACCTGATACAAAGTGGGCCTAGATATGCCTACCTCTTCTGCAATATCCACAAGGGTCACTTTCGCAAACCCATGATGAAGAAAGAGATCCAATGCCGTTTTGAGTATTTTTTCACGTCTGGTAATTTCCATAAATTTACACTTGACGAATTTTGTAAATACGTCAAGATATTTACATATAACATATTTTGTAAATTCGTAAATAATACAAATCACTATGAATTCTAAAAAAATTATTCTCATCACCGGAGCTTCCTCCGGCATCGGTAAACATGCTGCCCAAACCTTGGTAGGTCTCGGCCACACTGTCTACGTAGCCGCCAGACGCCTCGAAAAGATGGATGATCTTAAAAATGCCGGTTGCATCCCGCTCAAAATGGACATCACTCGCGAGGAAGATGCACAGGCAGTAGTTAAGACCGTCATCGACGAGCAGGGCCGCATTGATGTGCTCTTTAACAATGCTGGCTTCGGCCTGATGGCTTCGATGGAAGAAACACCCATCGATGACGCCCGGTATCAGTTTGAGGTCAATCTGTTTGGCCTGGCTCGGCTCACTCAGTTGGTTTTGCCCTGTATGCGCGAAAAACGCTCTGGAACCATTATCAATACATCGTCTGTCGGCGGAAAAGTATTTGTGCCTATGGGCTCGTGGTATAATGCCACCAAGCACGCACTGGAAGCCTGGTCTGACTGCCTGCGCTATGAACTCAAACCACACAACATAGATGTCGTCATCCTCGAGCCCGGTGCCATCCAGACGGAGTTTGGGGATGTCATGAATGAACACCTTCTGAAAATCTCCGGCAACGGACCCTATGCTGACCTTGCTCACAAGCTCAGCAAGTTGCAGGAAAAAGAATATGCAGGAGGTGGCGGTTCGCACCCCAAAGTGATCACCCGGCTCATCGTTAAAGCGATCAACACATCTAAACCCAAAACCCGGTACGTAGCCGGCAAGTATGCAAAGTCCATGCTCTTCGTGCGCAAGTGGACAAACGACCGTTTCTTCGAGCGCATGCTCGACTCCATGCTCAAATAACTACTTTCCAGGTGTTCACAACTACACTGCGGGATCAAGTCAAAATGCTGGTTTGATCCCCATCCTTCATCAGTAATCATTTACTTTTAGTCATCTAGCTTGCTTACTTTTTCCGGCTGGTCATTTGACAGGCTAGTCCAATCCGATTTGCATAAGATCTCCAAGCCAATCGAAATAATGAAAGTAAAAAATACCCTTCCCAAGCAGCTGATCCCCGCAATTTTATTGAGTGCCTTCCTGGCAAGCCATCTCATACCTTCTCCTGTTAAGGTCATCTATGATACTGATATGGAAACCGACCGGGATGATGCAGCCGCACTCGGTATGCTGCATGCAATGCAGGATAACGGCGAGTGCGAAATCCTTGCAGTCGTGCACAATACCTCCGACCACTACGGGCCCGGCTGTATCGACGCGATCAACACCTACTATGGTCGACCTGACATCCCGATTGGGGCTTACAAAGCAAATGATGCGAATTCTCGAGAATTACTCGACCCCCACTTTAGGCTCATTGCACCCTTTGCCCAAATGATCGCACAAGACCCGGCTTTCCCCAACGATATAGTTACCCGGGACGATGTACCCGATGCCGTGCAGGTTTACAAAGACGCCCTGAGAGACCAACCGGATAACTCGGTCGTGATCATCTCGGTAGGATTTGTGACCAATTTACACAATCTGCTCAAAGATCCTGAAGGCCTTATACTAGTTCAAGAAAAGGTTGGCAGTTTAGTCATAATGGGCGGCATATGGACTCCTGTAGAAACCGATGATACCCTGACGATGAACCTCGCGGGACAACAGTATGTCCCCATAGCAGCTGAAGCCGCTGATTACGTATTTGCCAACTGGCCCACAAAAATGGAGCTGCTCGGACGCGAAATTGGCAAACCCCTGAAATCCGGCAACCGACTTAAAGACACATCGCTACACAACCCGGTGCGGGAGGCTTACCGCATCATTAATGACGAAAGAAACCGAGCCAACTGGAATAGTGCGAGCTTCGACCAGGCAACAGTGCTCTACGCAGTTCGGGGCACAGGCCCCGATGACCAATACTGGGATATCGAAACCATCGGCAGCCCCGACATATTTCAAAAAAGCGATAGCCTCTGGTATTGCCGTTGGAACACCACACCGGACAGTTTGCATACCTTTATCAAAGAAAAAATGAGCCCGGATGCACTGGAAGATATCATAGAAGAGCTCATGGTGCAAGCACCCGCCCTAAGCACTCAACCACAAACCCCTTAAGCGCAAAACACATCGCATAAACTCAAGACTTGATCTCTCAAGCAATCTTTGTCCTAATACGCAATTTACTCCACCTGCCCGGATGGCGGAATTGGCAGACGCGATGGATTCAAAATCCATTGACCGCAAGGTCGTGAGGGTTCGACCCCCTCTCCGGGTACCATTTGCAAAGCGTGACAAATCTTACCTGTTATTCTGCTAATTCCTTTACAAAAAAAGTTTCTGAAGCAATTTGCAACTGCCCAAACGTTAGCTCTCCGCTCTTTGTGAAACCATTTCGGATATGCCATGCTTGCGGATCGGGCTCGTCACTTTCAGAAGAAGTCATCAAGAGCTTATGATTTTTTTGCCTCATCTTCTGTTGCCAGAAGTCAAACAAAGTGCTACCAACGCCTTGCTTCTGATATTTAGGCAATACCCGGATCATGTCCATGTAAGGGATACTGCTCCAGAATAAGCTATACCGAAGAAATCCAATCGGAGTGCCATTTTTAAAAGCAACAATATATTCATTGTATTTGATGCATCTTTCCGCCCATGCTTGCGTAACTTCATCTTCTTGAAGTAGCCAATCTAAATCGCTTTCAGTTGCATGCTTTGCTTCAATCATTTTTGCAGCTCCTTTTAAAACCATTTTCCAACTTGTAATGCATCTTGGTTATCATCTTACCACAAGGCAAAGGGTATCATAGACAGATTTCTGGCTAGAGCAACTTTGGCTTTGTTATAACCTACACATTTGACCTGCTTGTTTCCCCACACTTTTAAGCTACCCCATTCTCACGAGCCAGATAAAATTGCGTTGGCAGCCATAGCAGATGCATCCAACATCATCGCCATGAAGGCTTTATCCGGCACTCCTTCCCATTGGAGAAGCAATTCGGATCACCTTTTTGTCAAAGGTTCAATTCCTGCAAGCAGCAGCTTAATAAAGTGATTCCATACGAGGTGGTCACTTCCGTCACCTCTTCGATGGGTGCCTAGCCTGATGACAATCATTCCTTCGTCGGGCAAAACATATACACGCTTCGAGCCACCTCCCTGAGCCCAATACATGTTATCGGGGCAATCCGGATGTAGCTTATTTCCTTCCACATCCTTCCCATTCGTCCACCATAAGTAACCGTATCTACCCGGGCCCGGCTTACTGAGCTTTTTATCACGGCTGGTATTGGTTGCCTTGCCCCAGGGGCCATCAAAATCGTCTGTGTTGAGCCATTTCCGGGTATCAGGAACTTGTGGGCTGATCGCCTTTCGAATGTAGGCAGAGTCAATAATCTGCTCGCCGTTCCATTTGCCGTTATTCAGCCAAAGATGCGCAAGTCTGGCAAACTCAGTTACCGCAATCTGCATCCCATTAACGGCATCTCGGGTGTCCGAGCTCGGATACTCTCTAACGACACTCCCATTATGGTCAATATTGTCCCAGTAATAGCGGGATCGCTGCATGCTAATTCTATCTCCAATTTTGTTCTGAAAATAGTCGTGCAGATTATCGTATGGCGTATGCTCTTCAATCATACGAGTCAGGATGTAACCGAACACCCTGACGGAATCATCATGATAGTGAAATTTTTCGCCGGGCTTAAACAGAACGGGGGCGGGTTGATCAATCGTATTACTGCCATCCAAACTATTTCCATAGGTCGAACCCACCGCATTGTAGCCGGTAGTTTTCGTAATAAAATGAAGCATGTTCAAATCCCCGTAATCCTTTTTTAAAAACGGTGCGTAGTCCGCACCCATCATTTTTAAAGAACTATTGGTTTCTCCGAAGAGACTCCCAACGACCGAACTCGTAAAGGCTTTGCAACTGCAGTTCGTAGGGCTGATCGCATCTACATCATCACCCTGCCATATGACATACCCATTACGAATGATCATAACCCGACCCATTCCACCTTCATCTTCTACGAGAGGGGTAAGCCAGGAAATCGCAGTTTCAAGGGACTCTTGCGATATCCCCAGCAAATCCGACCTTTTTGGCTCCCACTGCTTTTCAGGAAAAGTCATTGGCAGGATTCCAACCGCAGGGACATTAGTTAGCCCTTTCCCATCACTTTCTATATTCTGTTCTGCCAAACTAGCAAGTGCATAGGAGCTGAAGAAACAAAAGATCATCCATAAGTTGATAAGACCCAGGTTCACTAATTTTCTCATAACCATTGACGCAGTTCTGAAGTGCCCATACGACAAACATATCAAACCCGTATCGCATACAGTATACATTGAGCTGCTCAGCCTAAGTCAACCCATTTGTTGAGTAAATCTACAAATGAAAAAACATCCTGGATTCTTTTCAGATTACCCGCAAATTTGTGTATTATCTAGAATGTCTAAGATCTCTTTCTGAACAGGCTTGGAGCCTTTCCGGTGTAGTTTTTGAAGGCCCTGGAAAAAGAGGTATTATTTTGATAGCCGACTTGATACGCGATTTCGGTAATGGGCAGCGGGGAGTGTTGAAGCAGTTTGGCAGCGGCAGCCATTCGGGTTTCCAGTAGAAATCGTTGAGGGGTTATTCCCAGGTATTCGTTGAATCGTCTCTCCAGGGTAGCAATCGTCATATTAGCAAACGATGCCAGCTTCTCTACGGTAATCTCTTTGCCCATGTGCCCGCGAACATAATCCACGATCTCAGCAAATTTCAGATGTTGCTGTGGCAAATTCCTGGAATCTTCCCTTTGCAAGGGTCTCGATATACCGGTTGTTCCAATGATTTGCCCGGCTTGGCCCTGCACTGGAAATTTGGAGGTTAATCTCCACTCCACACCTCCAAAACGATTCGCACAAAGCTCAGCCTTATTCCTGATTTCCTGACCAGTTTGTATAACCCTCGCATCATCCCTCATGAAGACATCGGCTAAGTCGGTATAGTAGAAATCCCGGTCTGTGAAGCCAATAATTTGTTCAAAGGGTAAATTTACCCAATTCACGAAAGCGGTGTTCACTGAAACCAGACGAAGCTCGCTATCCTTTATCCAGAATAGAATATCCGGAATATCATCAAATATTTTGAGAGCAAGTACCGCAGTATCCATTGAATCGAAAAACTGCCTTTGGTCGATAACACACTCCATAACATATGCTATCGGGATTTTGCAGAATTATGCAAACTCTTTGTCGAATCCGGTTATTCAAAAAAGAACTCACTATTGATAGAATGTCCTCACTATTTAATCCCTTTACGTAACCCAAAAAAAGGAAATCTATGAGTATCACCATTGGAGACGAAGAATATTTCAAAGGTATTGGCAAAATAGCTTATGAAGGCCCACAATCCGACAACCCACTGGCATTCAAATACTATGACGAGGATAGAGTCGTTGCAGGAAAAGCGCTAAAAGAGCATTTTCGTTTTGCGATCGCCTATTGGCACAGTTTTTGTGGAACCGGTGCTGACCCTTTTGGTGGGCAGACCCATTTTTATCAGTGGATGGAAGGAGCGGATGCCATCAACCGCGCAAAAAATAAGATGGATGCGGCGTTTGAGTTCATCACCAAGATCGGAGCCCCCTATTATTGCTTCCATGATTTCGACCTCATTGAAGAAGGTAAAAACCTGAAAGAAACAGAACAACACCTTCAGGCCATTGTTGACTATGCAAAGCTAAAGCAAGAGGAGTCAGGCGTAAAACTGCTTTGGGGCACTGCCAATCTCTTCAGTAACCCCCGTTACATGAACGGTGCAGCCACAAACCCGGACTTCAACACCGTCGCATACGCGGGAGCTCAACTCAAAAATGCCCTGGATGCAACCATTGCACTCGATGGTGAAAATTATGTGTTCTGGGGAGGCCGTGAAGGCTATATGAGTCTCCTGAACACCGACATGAAAAGAGAGCAGGCGCATTTTGCCCAAATGCTTCACATGGCAAAGGATTATGCGCGGGCCAATGGCTTTAAGGGGAATTTCTTTATAGAGCCCAAGCCCGCAGAACCCAGCAAACATCAGTATGATTTTGATTGCGCCACCGTAATCGGATTCCTTGAGAGAAATGGCCTACAGGATGATTTTAAAATCAACATTGAAGTGAATCATGCCACCCTGGCTCAGCACACCTTCCAGCATGAGCTGCAAGTCGCTGCAAATGCTGGCATGCTGGGAAGCATTGATGCTAACCGTGGTGATTACCAAAATGGTTGGGACACCGATCAATTTCCGATCGATCTATACGAAACGACTGAAGCGATGCTCGTATTCCTTCAGGCCGGTGGGCTACAGGGCGGCGGTGTAAATTTCGACGCGAAAATACGCAGGAATTCCACTGACCTCGAAGATCTGTTTATTGCTCACATTTCCGGAATGGATGTTTTTGCAAGAGCCTTGATCACCGCCGATCGCATCCTAACTGAATCCAAGTATCCGGAACTGCTAAAAAATCGCTACTCCAGTTTCGATTCAGGTAAAGGTGCTGAATTTGAATCGGGTAAACTGACGCTCGAAAATCTCGCTGATTATGCAAATCAACAGGGTGAGCCTGAGATGATTAGCGGCAAACAGGAACTCTACGAAGCAATCCTGAATCAATATATGTAGGCACTTTTTCAGATCCAAGGTTCTATTATCTAAATACAAGAAGGCCGTCTTAGCAGACGGCTTTTTTGTATACTCAACAGGTGGATTTTTTCGATTCCAGCTCTGTCACGATTTGCTTATGAAAGTCTCCATCCAAACGGTAGAAGAGAAGTGAGATCAGGCATAGCAGAGAGAATATACCGGGAAATATATTGAAGAGCCAACGGATACCCTGCTCGGCCAAGGGAACCAACTCAGTATTCGCCTCATACCCCGTCCAGCTCAATACCATAGCTGCGAAACTCGCCGCCAGTGCCATCCCTGCCTTTTGCATAAAAGAGAAGAAGGCAAACGGAATCCCCTCAGAGCGATGGCCTGATTTCCACTCACCATACTCCACGGTATCCGGCAGCATCCCCCACTGGGTAATCGCACACATCATTTGCGATATGGTGCAAATGATGGAGAGCGTGAAAAAGAATACGATATTGGGATCAGGCACGAAATACCGGCCGATCGAAAATATCGCCAAAACCAGGCTACCGAGCATGAACACTTTACGTTTCCCAATACGTTTGGTCAAAAAGGGTGTCAGGAAAACCCCCAGTACATTAAAAGGAATCATAACCATGAAGAAGATGGGTTGGAGGCTGGTGTCCTGGATCACGTATTTGAAGTAATAGAGCGCGACGGTATTTCCTACGACCCAAACCGAGGTATTGGTGAGCATCGCAACTGCAAGCACCATGAGCTCCCGGTTTTTGATCAGGATCGGGAACATATCTTTCACTCTGTATTTTTCCGCAGGTGCCTGGATACGCTCTTTTGCATTGAAGAAGGAAGCCCAGAGCAGTCCGGTAGAAAAAATGCCCAGCACAATGGCAGCCGCAAAGAACCCCTGTTGCTCGGTTTCAAACAGATCAACGAAGGGCCGAACACCAATGGCTACTACAGACAACCCTACCACTACCGCCATGAACATTCTGTAGGAGGAAATGACTGCTCTTTCCTGCGGGTCCTGGGTCATCACCGCACTGAGTGAAGAGTAAGGAATCTGGATCGTGGTAAAGAGCATGCCATGCGCTATGTAAGTAACATACGCGTATACAATCTTTAAAGTGGGGCTCAGATCCGGAGTCATAAAGCAAATCACCAGTATCAGATTAAGGGGAATTGCACTAAAAAGCAGATAGGGGCGAAAGCGGCCCCATCGGGATTGGGTATGATCCGCAATATACCCCATGATGGGATCGTTAAATGCGTCCCATATACGCGCTGCGAGGATAAGACCGGCAACATGGGCGGGGGAAATCCCAAATACATCGGTATAAAAATAGGCGAGATAGAAGCCCATCATTTGAAAATTTAAGTTTACACCGAGATCACCCACGGCGTATCCAAAGATTTGGGTTTGTTTGAGCTTTTGCATGTCAAGGGATAACAGAACTAATTAAACATTTTATCTATTGCTTATATATAGATTGCAAGAAAATTAATTAAACGATTAATTTTTTCTTGATTATTCTCAGAAAATTTCGTTTTGATAAGAGATCATCCCAAATTTTGAATCACCTATACCCTGAAGTGAATCAAGCAAAACCCATTACCATAAAAGATATTGCACGTGTTGCCGGAGTCAGTACCGCTACGGTCTCCCAGGCATTAAGACCCCGGGCGGCTTCCAATATTAAGTTACAGGAGGATACGATCGAGAGAGTCCGCTCGGTTGCGAATCAGTTAAATTATCGTCCTCATGTGGGAGCACGTTCTATTCGCTCCAAGCACTTCGGCACGGTTGGCTACTTTACAGCTAAAGAAGGGCTCTATACGCATACCCCTGATGGTTATATGGCGGGCGTGCATGATGTTGCTGAAGAAAAGGACTGTAGAATTACCATGATTCGCATTCCGCACCGCCTGGATGATATAAAATACGATTTCCCGAAGGTTTTCACTGAGAACAATCTGGATGCGCTCATTATAGAGAGCTATAATCACCTTGCGGACAAAATCTTTGATCAAATCAAGGAAAACTCACTTCCGGTTATCTATTTGAACAACCGGCTCGAGAAAAACTCAGTTTATGTGGATGATGTATTAGGTGCTGCCGAGTTAACGAATTATCTATTGGGCCAAGGTTATCAAAAAATCTGTCTTTTAATCAGACAGATCGCCGGGGGTCCCAGCATTGACCAAATGCACCATAGCGCGATCGACCGGTCAAAGGGCTATCTAAGGCAAATGAACGAAGCTGGGTTCGAACCCAAGATCGTTACCTGTGTGACTGAATCCGTGGCGGGCCTGGATGTAGACCTCAAAGATTCGGATTGGGAGCAAATCAAAGACTATGAAGCAGTTATCGCATACGATGATGATCTTGCGAATGCCCTGGGCAGATACTGCTTAAGGAATGCGATCCGCATACCCTCTGATATCGCAATCGCCGGATTTAATGGTGACTATGCATCCATGTGTTCGTGGATGCGCCTCACGACCATGCAAATCCCAAGTTATGACATGGGTAGAAGTGCCTCCCAAATGGCATTTCAATTATTAGAAAACAGGCAAAACACTGCTATCCCTTCCACCACCTTTCAATCTCAGCTGATAATGGGGGAAACTACTTAAAATTTTCATTAATTAATCATTTAATCTATGCAGCAAAGCACTAAAATCTTAAACAAGGTCCAGAATCCCATCCTCAGAGGTTTTAATCCGGATCCTTCTATACTTAGAGTTGGAGAGGATTATTATATCGCAACTTCGACTTTTGAGTGGTTCCCGGGTGTACAAATCCATCATTCCAGAGATTTGGTGAATTGGCAGTTAATCGGGAGACCCCTGGAGCGTCTTAGCCAATTAAACATGATGGGAAATCCAGATTCCGGCGGTATATGGGCGCCGTGCCTAAGTTATGATAAGGGGAAATTCTACCTCATATATACCGACGTAAAGGCATGGAAAGCAGATCCCTATAAGATCGCATATAACTACCTCGTAACTGCAGAATCGATAGAAGGACCCTGGTCTGAACCGGCTTACTTAAATACCAGTGGATTTGATCCTTCGCTCTTTCATGATGATGACGGTCGCAAGTGGCTTGTAAACTTAGTATGGGATCACCGGAAAGACCATGATCGATTTGGGCACATCATACTTCAAGAATATGATGAAGATTCCAAACAGCTAGTGGGCCCCAGAAAGGCCATTTTTAAAGGAACTGAAATAGGATCTGTAGAAGGGCCTCATATCTACAAAGTTAATGACTACTACTATTTGCTGACGGCTGAAGGAGGCACCGAGTATCAACATGCGGAAAGCATTGCCCGTTCGCAATCGCTTGAAGGACCCTACGAGGTCCATCCATCCAATCCGCTGATTACTGCAAGTGGGCAAGCTGATTTAGCACTGCAAAAAGCAGGTCATGCTTCGATGGTCGAAGCGGCAGACGGAAGCTGGTATTTAGCTCATCTGTGTGGGCGACCGATTGATGGAAAGCACTGCATACTAGGCCGTGAAACTGCTTTGCAACCCATTGAATGGATTAATGGCTGGCCCTACATTCAGGGAGGCGAAAATCAACCCTTACTTAACTGGGTTATCGAAACCAATGATGAAGTTCCTGAGGCTCAGAATACACGAATAGATTTTCAAGATATGGAAACATTACCACTCGATTTCCAATCATTAAGGCGCCCCATAACTGAAGACTGGCTCAGTTTAGCGGATCGCCCGGGTTGGCTGCGGCTTTACGGTCAGGAACCCACAACCAGCCTATTCAAACAAAGCCTTATCGCGAGACGTCTGCAGGCTTTTCATGCCGATATTGAAACCCAGATGGAATTCGAACCACAGGACTTTCAAGAAATGGCCGGCTTGATCGCTTACTACGATACCCGCAATCACTATTATCTGCGAATCAGTCGCGACGAAGAGCTCGGTAAATGCCTCAATATCATTCAGACTGATAAAGGAATAAGCGAGGAGTTGTTAGACGAAATCCCTATTCCAGATTCGAGGGCCATATCCCTCAAGGTGGAAATACGAAAACAATCTCTACAATTCTACTATCGATTACAGGGTGATTGGATCGCAGTCGGTAACTCCCTGCCTACCAAAATCCTCTCGGACGACTATGATCATCTGGGTTTTACCGGAGCATTTATCGGAATGTGCGCTCAGGACATAACGGGACAGTTCCAACACGCTGATTTCAAATATTTCAACTATCAGGAACTAGACCGCTAGCTTAATTATTTATGAAAAAAATCGATTACATAACCTTATTTTTCTTCACGAGTTTATTCATCCACGCAGATAGCAATAAGATGAACGTGCTGTTCATTGCGGTGGATGACCTCAGACCACAAATGAATTTCTATGGTGAGGAGCAGATGATCACTCCTGCGATGGATCGCCTCGCAACTCAATCCATAGTATTCAATCGGGCCTATTGTAGTGTCCCCGTATGCGGGGCAAGCCGCGCCAGCCTGATGGCAGGTGCCCGGCCGACCGCTACGCGTTTTGTAAACTACTACGCCCGCAAAGATAAGGACTTCCCGGATAAGCCGAGCATGGCTGCGTGGTTCAAAGCCCAGGGCTACACCACCCTATCAAGTGGGAAAATCTACCACGACCCCAGTGATGATATAGATGCCTGGTCTCAAACACCCTGGATGCCGGATCATGATGGGATTGGCTGGCAGGCATATATAACCGAAACGTCCAAAAAAATGATAGAGGCGAATCGCACCCCGGAAAACCCGAATCAGGTCATCGGGCCTGCTACTGAGGCGGCCGATGTGGAAGACAACGCCTACCCCGACGGTATGCTTGCCGATCAGGCAGTAAAGTTTCTTGAGGATTTTGCTGACACAGGAGAGCCTTTTTTCCTGGGCGTGGGCTTCTGGAAACCCCACCTACCGTTCAATGCACCCAAGAAGTATTGGGATCTCTACGATCCTGAGGAACTGAGCCTGGCTCCGAATCCCTTCCAGCCGGAGAATGCGCCCAATCAGGCCATGCATTCATTTGGTGAGCTGCGCAATATGTATGGGGATACTCCGTTGGAAGGACCCATTTCAGATGAATTGGCAAGACGCCTTATCCATGGCTACTACGCCTGTGTCAGCTATACCGATGCGCAGATTGGCAAAGTATTGGATACCCTCGAGCGCACGGGGCTCTCGGAGAATACGATTGTCGTACTATGGGGTGACCATGGCTGGCACCTGGGCGAACATGCATTGTGGTGTAAACACGCTAACTTTAATCTTACCCTGAGAATTCCTCTATTGGTAAAAGTTCCGGGTGTCAAAGGAGGTGTCAAAACCTGTGCGATTGTGGAAACGGTTGATATTTACCCCACGCTGTGTGAACTCGCAGGCATCCCATTGCCCGAGCATCTCGATGGAGAAAGCTTTGTAAGTGAGCTTGAGAACCCTGACGATCTACATAAGGAGTTTGCCTATAGCCGTTATCACGCGGGCGAATCCATAATCACCAGGGACTTTATTTATACCGAGTGGAGAGGCCAAAATGATATTCTAAATGCAAATATGCTCTATGACCATCGAGTCGATCCCCAGGAAAATTTAAACGTGGCCGATCAACCCAAGTATAAAGAGCTGGTTGATGCGATGCAGGCCAAGCTAAGTACTGTGAAAGCGAGTATCAAATGAAACGTTTTCATCTATATTCTATCTTTATTCTGACCACCATTGGCTGTGCTCAGGAAGAACCCAACCCGTCTCTGAAGGACGCGCTGGGAGATAGAATACATATAGGTGCAGCTGTAAAGAGATCGCACCTGGATTGGCAGGATGAACGCTCACGAAACATCATCATCCATCAATTTAACAGTATAACTCCTGAGAATCTGCTTAAGTGGGAATCCGTTCATCCAAGGCTCAATGATTACAACTTCTGTGCTTCGGATCTTTTTGCGGAGTTTGGGGAGGCACATGATATGTTTATCGTTGGTCATGTGCTCGTCTGGCATTCACAGACTCCCAATTGGGTATTTGAGGATGAAGACGGTAATCTGAAAAGCCGTGAAGCGCTCATCAATCTCATGACTGATCACATTCAAACGGTTGTCGGACGTTATAGAGGCAGAATTGACGGGTGGGATGTGGTAAATGAGGCACTGAACGATGATGGCAGCTTCAGGCAGAGCAAATGGTACCAGATTCTGGGCGAAGACTACATTAAACTCGCATTTGAGTTAACAAACGAAGTCGATCCTGACGCCGAACTCTATTACAACGATTACAATCTCTGGAACCCCAAAAAGCGAGATGGGGTCGTGGCCCTGGTAAGCTCACTATTGAACCAGGGAATCCGGGTGGACGGCATTGGCATGCAGAGCCACTGGAGCCTGAATCATCCACCGATAGAACAAATCAGGGCTAGCATAGATGCCTTTTTGGCGCTCGGCGTAAAAGTCCACATCACCGAACTGGACATTGATGTGCTCCCCAGTGCCTGGGATAATGTAGGAGCCGATATTTCCGCTAATTTTGAACTGAATGAACAACTGAACCCCTACACCGAGGGCCTGCCGCAGGAAGTCGAAGAAGCGCAGGCGCAGAGGTATAAAGCCCTCTTTGAGCTCTTCCTGTCCTACCCCGAAGACATTGTAAGGGTCACCCTCTGGGGGGTGCATGATGGCGGCTCCTGGCTCAACAATTGGCCTGTCAAAGGCAGGACCTCATACCCTCTACTCTTCGACCGCGAAGGCCAGCCCAAGGCAGCCCACACAGCAATATTGGATTTAAGCACGAATTCTATGGAATAGAAATGTTTAAAAAATAACGAATAGTTTTAACTGATTTATATTATAAAAGCGTAGTATATTTAAATAGATCTTATTAATGAATTACCCCAACAAATTTAAAGATCATAATACATTATGGTTTGAATCCGAAGTGTTACCCCATGAGGACGATCTCCGCAAGTGGATAGAGTCGTCGTTTCCAACCATCGAAGATCCGGAAGATCTCATTCAGGACGCCTATTTCAGGCTTATGAAAGCCTATACCTCAGGCTCTATCCCGCACCCAAGGGCATATCTGTTTGTTACTGTAAAGAATATGATCTATAGTCGTTTTAGGTGCCTGAAATACAACCATCCTAAAAACGCAACGAGCACCTATCAAGTTAACATTTTGGATAAAACCAGATCACCTTCTGAAATCGCATCCGACAATGATGACATTCGCGTACTAGTAGATGCTTTTAGATCACTACCCAAAAAATGCTGCCAGGTAATGACTCTTCGGAAAATCTATGGATTTTCGCAAAAAGAGGTAGCTGATAAATTGGGCATATCGGTGAACACAGTTCAGGTGCAGGCACGTATTGGCCTGAAGAAATGCAGAGAATACTTTAAGCAGGTAGGTTACAAAGGGGGAAATCGCTAAATGAAACCAACTGACATGGAATTGAATAAAATTGAGAAGATAGCCATGGATTGGGTTATCAAGGAGGATACAGGGCTTTCCGCTACTGAACAAAGCAAACTGGATAAGTGGTTGAGTGAATCCACGGTTCATCAGGAAATCTATGAGCAACAGCGTTGGTCCTGGAACGAGCTGGACAGGCTCGCGGGGTTTCATACACAGCAGGGAACGAGTGAGAATCCCAATCTTCTCATTGAGCAAAATCCTAAAAGCATCTTCTTTGACTTTACGCGATGGCTAAATTTGGCAGTAGCAGCGGCCATTATTGCGATCTCATTCATACTGGTAGGCAAGTATCTACTGCCAAATGATTCTGATACAGTTGCCAATAAGCCGCAACTAATTGTTGAAAGAATTGAATCCCGGGAGCTTGATGATGGCAGTGTAGTATTCCTGAATCGTGGCTCCTTAATCGAAGTGGATTACAATGAAAATCGGCGGCAGGTTTCATTAATAAGCGGTGAAGCCAACTTTACGGTTGCGAAGGACATGAATCGACCCTTCGTGGTTGAAGTTGAAGGCTTTCAGATAAAGGCAGTTGGGACCGCGTTCAATGTAAAATATCTCGATCAAACCGTAGATATTATTGTAACGGAAGGGGTCGTGGCCATCAATTCCAGCGAGAACGACTCTGCAGACAATGCTGGATTGGATGAGCTCCTAAACGAGAACCAAAGGGTAGTTATACCGCTGGATAAAAAAGGAACTCAGCATTTGGAAATCCAGCAAGTGGATGAGTCTGTCATCGAAAGCACGATCAACTGGAAGCCTACCTTAATCGATTTCGAAAACGTACCCCTCATAGAGATAATCAATGAGTTTAACCGACGGAACACAGTACAGATGCAGATCATCGATGATTCGGTGAATGATGTATATATCTCATCTATCTTTTGGTCTGACAATATCAACGGATTTATTAAACTATTGGAAGCCAACTTCGGCGTCCGTGCAGAACGTGGAGAAGATAATAACATTTATCTCTTTGGACAATTAACGGAATAATCGACCCGAGTAGCCCTTTGAAAATGCAGCCCCTATTGATAGTTAGCTTGATGTTTCTGTCAGCAATACTGGTACAGTCTTGCAAGCAGTACGATATGCTTACTTTTGATGTCCCCGCCGGTGAAGCAAATAAGAGCTTAAAACAATTCGCACTTCAGGCCGGGCTCGATATTCTCATCAATGAAAGTGATCTCAGCGGGATTAAAACGAATTCAGTAGAAGGCGAAATGACCACAGATGCTGCCCTTAAAATTATGTTGGAAGGCACTGGATTAGACTATCATCAGGAAAAGGGATCCCAGGCGATCGCAGTCTACTATATCAATGAGAACAAATCAAAATAATGTGCAATCTGCCCGAGAAGCCATGGCCCATAGCATTATTTTTAGCAACGATAACGTTGTTGGTAAATGCTACGGCCGAGGAATTGATCGACTTCAATATAGAAGCGGGAGATGCCAGAAAGACTATACGTGAATTCGCCGCTCAATCCAATCAAAGTATTTTATATGATTATAACAACCTTGAAGGTATCCAAACCAACCAGGTTATTGGCAGCTATGCCCCTAAAGAAGCCATATCCAAACTATTGGAGGGTACCCCACTCCTATTTGACTATGATGTTGAGACGGGCGCATTTGCTGTGATCCGTCAAAACAATAGTCATGAAGAATTTTCACCGGATCAGACAAGCGCCAACTTGGATGATCCAACAAATGCAATCCCGAAACAACAAGTTAACGAAAACATGAAAACAGAAAACTCCATTCTTGGCAAGCTGCTTACTGGCTTGGCAGGACTAATCGTGGCTACGAGTACCCCTCAAGCCATAGCACAGGATGACGCGGATGAAGATGAAGTCTTTCTTTTGTCCCCATTCGAGGTAAGTGCGGGTGACAATATCGGTTATTCGGCAACCCACACACTGGCGGGAACCCGCCTGCGCGCTGAGTTGAAGGACCTTGGTTCTGCAATCTCAGTATACAACAGAGAATTCATGGAAGATCTCGCTGCGGTTGATAATGAATCGCTGCTAAACTATACCGTGGGCGCAGAAGTGGGCGGCGTGCAAAGCAGCTTTGCAGGGGTCGGAGACGGGGCCTCAGTCGATGAACGGGGCAACTTCAACAACCCAAACTCCAACACACGTATCCGGGGGCTCAACCGTGCGGATAATACCATGAACTTCTTCCTGACGGATGTTCCGTGGGACAGCTACAATGTGGATCGTGTGGACATGCAGAGGGGGCCTAACTCGATTCTGTTTGGCCTGGGTAGTCCGGCCGGGATTATTAATGCAAATACCCAGGATGCCTTTTTTGGAGATACTGGAAACGCGGAAGTGCGTATCGGTAGCTTTGGAACAAGTCGAGGAAGCATAAATATCAATCGATCGATTCTCGAAGACGAATTGGCCGTTCGGCTCGCCGGACTCGCAGATAATCGCAAGTTTGAGCAAGGCCCGGCCAGGGATGACAGAAGGCGTATATACTTCGCCACAAAATATGCCCCTGAATTCTTAAATAACGATACCACAACTCTCATTATTAACGCCAACGTTGAAAGCGGTTATGTGAGAAGTAATCGCCCGCGCGTCTTAACTCCTCAAGACCGTATAACTCCGTTTTTACGTCCGTCCAGAAACAGTGATGGTTCCTTCGCATTGCTTCCAGGCCTAAATGGTGAGTTGTTTGACCCTTTATTGGTAAGACGGCGTGAGCAGGATGCCATTGGCCTGGGCCAGATGAACCAAAGGATCGTTGTCGATGGAGTTGAAATCGAAAACCCCAACTATAACCCGGCAATCGGTAATTATGCTCAGCTCTTTGGAGGGCCCCTTTTTATGTGGGAGGATCCCAACAGCAGCAATTTCAACGCACAAATTACAGAAATCAATCAAAGAGGAGGCTTGGCTCCAGATGGCTCTATCGATGATAATCTTGCCACTGGTTTTAGTCGATGGACTGCTCCTCAAAACTACATAACCTACGCTCAGGATGCAAATTTACCCTTTGCGAATTTTGGTCAGTATAAGCAATTCCATCTACAGGATTCGAGTATATTTAATTTTTATGACCAACTCATAGATGGCCCGAATAAGGAAGAATGGTCCAACTGGGATGTCATGACCCTAACATTGGCCAACACCTTCTTTAAGAACAATTTGGGGTATGAAATCGCCTACTTTGAGCAAAATTATGACGATGGAAGAGTCGGTATCACCGGTTTCAATGACGCGATCTATGTGGATACCAACAGCCACCTGGCGGATGGCTCTGTGAACCCGAATGCAGGACGGCCCTTCATTTCAGACAGTGTCCAGGGCGGTAATCAAATTAGGGATATTTATCGTGATTCATTTCGGGCAACTGCATTTGGTCGACTCAAATTCAATGAAATCTTTGATGGTTGGCTTGGCAGAATCCTGGGTGTGCAGACCATTAATGGGGTATACAGCGAACAATACGCTCGTGAGGACCGCCGTACCTTTCACCGATACGGTATGGAAGAGGCCTTTTATGACGTGACTGGTATTATTGATGGTCAGGACAACATCAATATTGTAAATACCACTCACTATTTGGGAGATACTCTGCTAGGCAGAAGTTCTGCCTCAGGTGCGAACCTATCCAACCTGAATGCGGTTCAGCTGCCCTCATCGACTTCAGTGTATTTCTTCGATACCACGTGGAATGCTCCGGATGTTGACCCAGGGGCACCGTGGGACGGAAATAGCACACAATCCGAAAATCCTGCGAACTATGTTGGCTGGACCAATCGAGACTTTACCGTGATTGATTCGATGCAAGGGGATAATTACAACCAGCTGATCAGCAATGCCAGCCTGGCATCCAGCTTTGTTGAATCGAATGCATTCGTATGGCATGGTCAGTTATTGGATCACGCGATCGTCGGTACCTACGGTTGGAGAGAGGATACAGTAGAAACTCTTCAAACCAATGCGCCTGAAATTCGCTCCCTCGTAGGGGGTACCCAGCGTTTTCGTGATGTGTCTCCAGAAGTTTATAATCTGGATTTTGAGCCTACCATTGAAAAGGGTGAATCCGAAAGCTGGAGTGTGGGTGTTCACGTTGACCGACTGCCATTTTTCCAGTTTTTACCGTTTGAACTGAGCCTTTATTACAATGAAGGTAACAATTTTCAGCCAGGCGCAGGACGTGTAGATCTCTTTGGTAGAGAGATTGCAGCACCCAGTGGTATGACGGTTGACCAGAGTATCTTGATTGGCACTAAAGATGGCAGATATTCGCTTAAGATTACCGATTTCGAAACCTCCGTGAACAATGCGACTGCAGGGCGTATCCAGGGAGATTGGTTTATCGGTCGATTCGTTGCCTGGGGCAATAATTGGGCGAACATCTTTAAGCATAACATCAGCCGAGGATTCACACTGGATGGTGTAGCTCAAGAAGGAGATAATCGCACCTGGCGCTATGAAATGAGAGATCCCAACGGATCCATCAACCCTGAGTATGAAGCTGCTGCTATTGCGGATTGGGAAGAGTTCATTGCGGCTATCAATTCCCAATTCCCGGATTACGTAAGCGCATGGCAACTGGACGGCCTGGGCACCGAAGTAAGGAACTTCAGTTCTCAAGCACCAGCAGGATTAAACTACGTTGAAAATACGATCTCCAAGGGGCAGGAATACGAATTCATTGCCCGGCCCACAAACAACTGGAGAATAGCAATCAATGCCTCCCGCACGGAAGCCATTCGCAATGATGTGGGCGGCGAGGCTCTTATTCAATGGGTTGAATTCGTCGATTCTTACATAAACAATCCCGATAGCCTGGCAGGAGATATTCGCATCTGGAGTGGTAATGGAAATTCCATTCGCAATATGTGGAACAGCACATTCCGCTCCAACTATGCGCTTACTGAACTGCTCGAAGGCACCTCTACTCCAGAGATGCGTGAATGGCGCTTTAACGCGATTACCAATTACCGCTTCTCCGAAGGCAAGCTTCGCGGGCTCTCAGTAGGCGGTGCATTGCGCTGGGAGGATGACGTCGTGATTGGTTATCCCATTGCTACGGATTCAGAAGGGGTAACCACCTTTGATTTAAGCAGTCCTTACAAGGGGCCATCCAATACCAAGATCGATTTAACGTTCGGATATAGACGCGAAGTCATGGATGGCATTAATTGGAGGATTCAGCTCAATCTGCGCAACATCTTTGCAGATGATGATCTGATACCGATTAATGTCCAGCCGGATGGATCGCCTGCTGCAGTTCGTATCCCGGAACCGATGACGTGGACACTTACCAATACGTTTGAATTCTAGAGATGTAGATCAAATCTAGTTTTGGGGGAGGGGTTCCGGAATTGGGAATGAAAGTTCTCACGGAACCCCTTTCTTTTTGAAAACATCTATTAAAAGCCATGAGCCTCAACTTTCGTAAATCTTCAGTTGAGGACTTTAGTAACTATCTCTATAAGATTTTTCGTAACCCCGAAAGCTCCTACTCTCAGGCTACATGGGTATCGTGCTTTTATCGGCCAATAGAATGGGTGAATCGTAGCATGGCAGGGTGAAGATCATTGATTTTTCCTTTTGTTGAATAGCATTTTCGGGGAGTTTCATGACTTTGCCGCTAACTATGTTTACGAGCACGGGGTCTTTAAAGGTATCTGCATCCACCTTGATTTTCACCTCGCTGTATTCATCCTCATCTGAAGGAATCTCGGAATCATACCAATAGGCGATTGCCTTACCTCCCTGGACATGTTCCCAAGCGTAGATTGATGTGGATTGATCACTCACGACTTCAGCTGAAAAATCTGAGATCAACTCCATATCGTCGTGGAAAATACTTGTGAGATGCTGATAGGCATAATAAGCGGGTTTGGGTCGCTTAATAGAGAAGTCCTCAGGATTGATTTTAAGTATTCCCTTCGAGTTAAGACCCTGGCGGATTGAATCATTATAGACAAATTCCGAAAGCAGAAATAAGCTAAACGGTATGTCACGGCCAATATGGACCAATGCTCGGCGTGTATTCCACTTGGCCTGCGAAGCCTCCGTCCAGGGATAATTTGAAAGTGCGCCGGTTGAGCCGAAGGTGGAAGGGGCGCCGGTTTCGCCCTGCCAAAACTCAACCTCAGGCACGTACTTTCGCACTTGCTTAAAAAGCGTTGCGTTTCTCTCGATTCGGGATTCAGGGATTCTGGGGTAACCATGGAAAGTGACGACATCGACCAAATGGAGTTTATCCCTGGCGGATAAATATTCAAAAAACTCTTCAACATAAGGCGTTTCTCCGTCCGCGGACATCGATAGTGCTACAATGGTCGCGTCCGGTTGTTCTGCAAGAACGGCTTCCGCTATTTTGATGAATAACTTTCCATACGCATCCGCACCATGGCCTCGTTCACGATTGTGTCTGAGATCGCTCTCATTCCATATTTCCCAAACATTCACGCGGTCTTTGAATCGCGCTACCAGGGCATGCGCGAACCTTGCAAATGCCTCAAGCGCTTCATCAGAAGTTACCAAGCCCTGACCTAAGCTGGGGCCACCCCCACCTTCATACAAGCGGTTACCATAGCTAATCTGCAACCAGGGTTGGACACCGCGCGAGAGAGCATCATCCACGATATGGTCGAGCCATGCAAAATCGTATTGCCCCTTGACTTGCTCACATTTCGCCCAACCGCTTTGCAGGCGTATCTTCTTGGCACCCAGTTTACCTAGATACTCTTTGTAGGCATCATAGTCACATAAATCCCGGTCGAGCACCTCACCCCCGATCCAAAGCTTTGAACTTTCGATTTCAATTGCAGGTATTGCTCTTACATTACCGATCTCCTTGAAATCACCGCCATATACTAAGCTGGTCAGAAACCAAACTAAACAAAAACATAACCATTTTTTCATAAACATTATCCTTCTTTTAAAAACTAACTATTAATCCTAAAATTCCCGCGAAGATCACATAATACATGGTGGGTACTATGGTTTTACGCAGTATGTATCCCTCTCTTCCCAGCAGCCCGACCGTGGCTGAAGCTGCGACCACATTATGCACTGCAATCATATTACCAGCTGCTGCACCCACCGCCTGTAACGCGACCATAATTACGCCTGATAGCCCCAGATTCGTAGCTGTCGAATACTGAAACTGGCTGAGCATCATGTTACTCACTGTATTACTTCCCGCAATAAACGCACCCAAGGCACCCACTGCTGGTGAAAACAGGGGAAACACGCTTCCTACCGTTTGCGCAACCCACTCCGAAACCGCTACCGGCATTGATGAGTAACCCTGGAGGTTTACCCCGGAATTTATGAGGATGCGCACCAGGGGCACCGTAAAGATTAAAACAAAACCCGTACTGAGCAGTACGCGGCTTGATTCCTGAAAAGCGGAGATCAGCGCTTTCAACTGCATTCGATGCAGTATGAAAGCGAGTATGACCACGACTAAGAGGATCCCTCCGGGAAGATATAAGGGTGCGATACTTGCACTCAACCCTGTTCCCAAAATATCCTGCCAGCCAAAGCTGAGGTTCTTCAATACAGCACCTATCCCCAACTCCGATAATCGCGTTAACAGTAAAATGACGGCAAGCAAAACATACGGCAACCACGCTAACCAGGCGGACATCGATCGATCATTGGATTCGGAAGAAACATCTACGGTTAACGTGCCTAGCCATTCACGGGGCCACTTACTGATTGTCTCGAATTCCCAGCGATCTTTAGGCATTAAAAAGCCTCTTTTTGCCGCAGATCTCACGATCACTAATCCGAGTAACGCACCGATTAGGGTTGGAAACTCATGCCCCAAAAAGATACCGGCCAGCGCATAAGGCACTGTGAAAGCCAACCCTGCAAAAACAGCAAAAGGCGCTATCGACAGGCCTTCCCGCCAGGAACGCCCCGGGCCAAAAAAGCGGGTCATCATTACCACCATTAACAGGGGTATGAATGTCCCCACTACGGCATGAATAACTGCCACATGAGCGGTCGTTGACTGTAAGAAGGCGTCCCAGGTGCTCCCATTCGCCACTAAATCCTCAACCATAGCTTCAGTTTTTAATCCCGTAGTTACTCCAATTTCAATGGGCGTGCCCACGGCCCCAAATGAAACGGGCGTACTCTGGATCATCATGCCGATCATTACCGCGCACAATGCCGGAAAACCCAGAGCTACCAGCAAGGGAGCTGCGATTGCTGCCGGTGTCCCGAACCCGGACGCACCCTCAATAAACGAGCCAAACAACCAGGCAATGACGATTATCTGCACACGGCGATCCGGGCTGATTTCTGTGAAGCTACTACGGATCGCTAAAATCGCTCCGGAACGTCTCAGTGTATTCAGTAAGAGAATTGCCCCGAATATAATCCAGAGTATCGATAGTGTCCCAAAAACTCCCTGGATTACTGAAGCAGCCACCCGGGTCCATTCTACCTGCCATACCCCCCCTGCCAGTAAGGTCGTCAATACCAGCATACCGGGCATCACATACTTTGCCGGTATGCGAAATCCGACAAGCAGTATGCCTGTCAATACAATGGGTAAAGATGCCAATAACGCCTGCTGCCAAAGCTCCATAAGTAAATGTCAGCCCATAGTTACTATAGTTTCTCAGGTATGATTGCCGGTGTATCCAGGCGCATGCGCTCGATTACCGCATTGGTGGGATTCAAAACCTGCGGGAAAGGTCCACTGCCGGTAACACTGGGCATGTAAAAGAACAAACGCCCGCCACGATCACTTTGACCGCAAAACACGGTGCCATCCGTGCCAATGGCCATCGCATCAAACTGATAACCACGCCACGCATAGTAAGGGCTGCGATCCACAGAAAGTGGCCCAAGCTCATCAAAGCCTAAATGCCCGCTTAAATCGTAGGTTTGCAGCTTGCAGAATCGCCCAAACTCTCCGGTGATCATGTATAACTTATCGTCCAGGCCCACTTTCATAGCTCTCATACGACGCTGAACTCTGGGTTTCCCTAAGACAATCACACGATCGTTCTCAATATCCAGCTGGATCAGATATCCATCATTGGTTGAAGCAAAAATGCGCCCGCGGGAGTCTACATCGATATGCTCAATCACCGGATAATCAATGGACTTCAGGCCCTCCCAATATTCTCCGGGCAGGCGCGCCTGCATGAGTTCCCACTCAGTGCCTCCTTTCGGGAACTTTACAATAATCCCCTGCTCTCCGGAGGTATAGACATCGCCCGTTTCAGGGTGGATATAAAGATCGCGGGGAACGGTGCGCCAGTGCTTTTCAGGGCCGTTAAATACCGTATGCGTGAGCATCGGCCCAAAATCCGTAAACTCAGCGCTTTCCAAATCATATATGAAGAAATGCGCATCCGGATACGAAATCCCGTAGAGCTTCGTCTTTTCCGCATTGAAACGCATCGTATAGATGCCATTGTTCGCTACTGGGATACCCAGGTCCTCCAAAGGGGTTTGATCTTCATTCACATACACTTGATTATCGCCGGTTTGCGGATCATATACCAGCAAGTGCCCGCCCGGATAATCCGCATAGGGCGCTTTTACATCTTTCCAGAGCTGATCGCGAATCGCCTCAAATGCGACCGGGAAATCCTTGGTGAAACGAAAAGCCTCATACATGCTGCGACCCGTGCCAATGTAAATCTTGCCATCGGGGCCTTCCAGGAGCGTATTGCGGACACCTTTTTGGTCCGCAATTTTCCCAAGGGGTCTTACCTTGTTAAGATACTTATTATAGAAAAACAAATACGCGTTTTTCTTCCCGCTGGTAGCTCCATATACCAGCCCATTGGAATGGGATAATAGCGCCGAAATACGAGAATCATCCGCAGGTATAAGATTCTGCCCCGGATAACCCAGGTCTCGGAAATCCATACGATGCCCCTCAAAGTGAGGATTGACCCACTGCTGAGCGCTTAGGGAGCTGATAAAAAACAAAGTGAACAACAAAATATATACTTTTTTCATAATCTGTGAGATTGGAAATTACTTAACGTTTTTAGGATCAAACATACCCAGACCCATTGCATAGGGCTGGTCCCCTATTTTCCATGCCTGGTATTTGGGATCAGGTTCTTCAAATGCCCCAACAAACCAGATTCGACCCTGAGAGTCGGTCTCTGCACCTCCCATACCATAGGCCCAACGGCCACTCTTGGTGCGCATGTAGCCGATATCATTGAGCTCGCCACTCTCGATATCGTAGCTAAGCATGAACGAGAGTGGGGGTAGATTCAGGTCGGTGTTCACGCCTTCGACCGCCCCATAATCAAAATCCCCGGAAACCACCGGAATATAGTATATCTTTCGATCCACCGGATTGATCGTCATGGCCAGGGTAGCTGAGGGCACATCAAAGGGCATCGCATCCCTAAACTGCGGCGCGCATATACGATCCAGGATTTCAATGGAACCCTCCGGGCCATCATGGACATCGTAACGGAAAAGCAGGTTTTCTCCTCCCGTTAACCCAAAGGCAACACGTTCTACCGGGTCCCACTCCGCATAGCGCCACTGAGAACGCCGGTCCAGCATTGGGTTTGCCATCGTTCTTGCCGAATAATCAATGGGCAAGCGAATATACTTTAAATCCTCAAGGCTATCAGTCTCCGGATCATAGCGCCAAATCCTTCCCGGAGTATAGCTCCCGTAAACGCGGCCCAGGTCGTCCGTTATGATGGTGCGGCAGATATCCCAGTTATCTACTTTACCAAGGTCTTCGGTGTAATCCTCATCGATGTAATACTTGTACAAATTCCCGTCTTCAGCGAGTCCATAGAGCAACCTTCTCTCGGGGTCCAGTGCCTGTCCCAGCAAACCCCAGTAATCATTAATCTTAGAGAGGGTTTCTATTTCACCCGTCTCCATTTTGATGCGAAACCACCAGGGTCCCTCCCACGTGGAGTGATCGATCGAAGGCGGTCCATTATCCTCACAAAAGGAACCAAAATAAATATAGCCTTCAAATTCACTCATCCTTACATGGATTTTCCCGTTTGTCCAAATGCCCTTGCCCCGTTCTCCCAGGATTATCGTCAGATTGCCCAGATGTCGCATTGTATTAGTTGCGATATCAAACTCGTAGACATTGGCTGCGTCTCCATGGGTGCAGAGACCTACATACACCTTATCGTTGGAACCCACATACATGCCACTCCACATTTGGGCGTCCTTATCAATATCACTGAAGTGCCAATGATCGATTTCATAGACCGGATAGTCCAATTCTAACTCAGCATATACGAGACTACATAATAGGAGCGCAGCTAAGGTACTAGATAATAATTTCATCATAATTAAATCGGGTAAAAGTAATCACCCGCTATGACATTTGATATTGCCATGGTAACAACCCGATATAATATGAAACGTTCAGATACACTAAAACACAAATATGCGTGCTACCATCAAACAAGTTGCCAAAGCTGCCGGAGTGTCCATAGGAACCGTATCCCAAGCTCTAAGGAACACGGGGGATACTTCCAAGGCTACCCGAAGCCATGTTCAAAAAGTAGCTAAAAGTCTGGGATACCGCGCCGACCCGCTCTTGAGCCGTGCGATGGCTTCCATCAAGAGCACGCCGGGTAAATCCAATTACGAGCCTATTGCATACATACGAGGCTTTGAATCTAAATCGCTGCCCCATCTTAAGATCGCAGATTTAAAGCTCGATGGAGCTAAAGAACGAGCGGGAGAGATTGGCTATGAAATTACGGAATATTTGTGGCCAGACTATTCCAAACAGCCAAAAGTCCTTGAAAACCTACTCTACCAAAGAGGCATCCGGGGAGTGATCATTGGGTCTCAACCCAATGCCAATACCCGCATTGACATTGACTGGTCCAAATTTACATCGGTTGTCCTGAGCAACACGGTTGAACACCCGCAAACCATTCGTGTACTGGGAGATCACTTTCAGATCGTAAAACTCGCAATCAGTAAACTCATTCAACTTGGCTATAAGCGAATCGGTTTCACAATGAGTCCTCAACGACTGGAACGTTCCGACAGAATGTGGAACACTGCCTATAGAGCCTATTACTCGGACCTTCCTCAATACCCAAGCATTCCAGAACTGATTACCGCTGCGCCGCAAAACGATTTCCTGGAATGGTATAGAAAACACAACCCGGATGTGATCATGCATGCAAAGCAAGAGCATTACCAGTTACTCATCGATGCCGGATACTCAGTTCCAAGCGATTGTGCACTGGTAACGTTGGATATTTCTGAAAGCTGTCCGGAAATCGACGCAGGCATTTATCATAACCCTGAGGAAGTGGGTAAGTTTGCAGTCAATTACATATCATCCTGCATTAATAACCGAGATTTCGGACTTCCTCAACACCCCAAAGATATTTTAGTGAGCGGCACATGGATTGATGGAAAATCCGCCCCCAGAAAAAAGTTACAATAGGCTCTATAAACCTAACTTCCTGTTATGTAAGTTCATTCAATTCCTTACAATGGACACCTAATTAGCGGATTGAACAACTTGAAGCGTCCACCTCTGGACAGATCAAGTTCAATTTGTCCCAAATGAACTGGTTGGGCCGCATGATTTTACCGTTTAAAACCCTTAAAAAATTTTTCTTATGATCTTAAAGACTATCCCTTTCAGGAAACGGGCTGTTTTGCTCTATTTACTCTTTTTCAGTGTGCTTCATACTTATGCGGCTAAGACCCCGGGAGCCAACGATATCGCCTCGATCCATGTCGACCAGCTGGGCTATCTGCCGGGGATGAAGAAAGTGGCCATCCTATCAGATCCGCAAGTCGGGTATAATTCCAATCAGTCGTATCAACCTTCCTCAAATATACAACTCGTTGATGCATCAACGGGTTCTAACGTTATGGCGCTGAACCAGGTGGCCTACAACAATGGGGAAACGGATTCGGATTCGGGCGACAGGGTCTGGCATGTGGACTTTTCTTCTTTCGAGACACCGGGAGACTATTACATTCTCGATGTCGCGAGAGAGGTCCGTTCCTATGAGTTCAGGATTGGAAATGGTGTATACAACGAGTTGCTAAGACATGCCTTAAAGACGATGTATTATCAGCGCTGCGGTATAGCCAAGTCGGGGGCGATCACTGACAGTGCCTGTCATCCGGGCGACCAAAATTGTAAAATGCACGATGGCAAAGGGGGAGGCATCGAGGGAACAGAAGTAGACTTGAGCGGGGGGTGGCACGACGCCGGTGATTTTAACAAATATGTTGGCTACGCCTACCCACCCGTAATGCTGCTTTTGTCGAACTATGTTAAGAACCCAACATTCTGGGATTCCTTCAATACAGGGCTTCCGGGGGGTGAAAGCACCAATGACATCCCTGATATTCTGGATGAAGTAAAATGGCAGTTGGACTGGATTCTTAAGATGCAGAAGTCAGATGGATCCGTTCGCCATTTGGTTTCGAGTCCCTCCCCGGGCTATACCTATTCTTTCAGCAAAGCGAGCGAAGACGATGCCGTACGTCTCTATGAGGATGCTTCAGGCCAGGCAACCTGTGCGGCACTGAGTATGCTTGCTTATGGTGCCTATGTCTTTAATGAGGCGGGTATCACTGCTTACGCAGAAACATTACAGAATGCAGCTATCCAGGCCTGGAATTGGGCCAAAAACAATACGGATTTACTGGATCAAAGCCCCATTAACTATCAGGCTGCCGGGATCCTGACCGCATCGCATGGGAATACATATGGGGATACCAGTGGCCTGGGACACCGCTTTGAATCGGCGTGCTATCTCCATCTGCTTACGGGCAGTTCAGAGTATCTGGGCTTTATAAAAGGTAATTACGATGCGGTTAGCAGCAGAACTATGCTTTCTGGAGACCATGCACTCTATACGCACAATATGCTCGTCTATGCGAATGACCCAGGGGCTGATCCCGCTATAAAAGCAAGTTTCCTCAGGGGTTTTGTAAACCACTGGCAGAATCAAAACACTTTGGGTGCATACAACCATAACAAGACCGGGTGGAGCGCCTGGGGGTGGAATGGAAACAGAAGCTACGATGCCTACCATGCCGCTTTGCTTGCTAATGTGAGTGGCGTGAAAGCCTCAGATGCAACTCGTTCAGAGAAGGCTATGGCAGGCGTATTGAATTACATCCATGGATGTAATCCTCTGGGATTTGCCTACATTACCCAACTGGGTGAGCTGGGTGGAGAGCGTTACTTAAACAAATTCTACCATGCAGATCAACAGATTGAATTTTCACCCCCAGTAGGGTATATGTCAGGGGGTCCCAATGCGGGCTATACACGTTCAAGTGCTCCGCCTGCGAACCAACCACCCCTGAAGTCCTATGATGTCACCTTTCAGGCTCCCAACGATTGGGAATACTTGGAAGGGCAGATTTCCTACCAGTGTAAGTATATTTCCCTGCTGTCTTCAGTAATTATTTACTATGGAGTTAGCTCCGCTTTGACTGATCAGCGCTAAGCATTTCTGGCTGCGATTGCCAGCAACAACCAGGCAGCGTGTGGGATCCACTGTTCCCCCCAGCGCCAACTCTGGAGCTCGTCTTTATATTGGGGGTCGGGTTTAAACGCAATATCCGCCTCATCCTCAAACCCTGAGGTCACCCCATTGCAAACGCCGCCCTTCGCATTATAGTATCCGACTTCCGGCCAATAGGTCGGATTATTCCAGCCGTGGCCGTCCAGCATGCATACATCGAATGGGTTTAGCCCCAAAATCCAATCTACTATTTGCGTTGCATACTGTTCGCAGCTGGCTTTTTGCTGCTCACCCAAGTCGAGCTGATTTTTGGCAAGCTCTGCAAATACCGCCAGGGAACCCAGTCGCGCATTTTCGCCCTGCCACCAATAGCCGCTTTCATTTTCATGAGGGAAAAAGAAAGCAGTCTTTCGCTCTCCATGTACGTTTTGAGTCACTTGTCGGGGATATCCGAAAGGATTCCAAACTGAAGAGCTCATTAAGAGCTCTTGATTGAGGGCATTTAAACAGGCGCTTTTAAATGGGTTGATTAGACTTTCATCGGGTTCAATCTTTAGGTATTCCAGCATTGCAACCCCTGGTAATCCTGCGTCAGATGCATGGAAATAGGGACGATTTCCATCGGTGTCTGCCATCCAGATCGATCCGTATTCCGGATGATCCGCCCGATAGGAGGTTAAGCTATCTGCCCACATCCTGGATTCATTCAGATAGTAGCTTTGCTTCTCATCATTAACTGATTGATACAACTCGACACAGGCCATTAGGGCACAGTAGGCATCGATGATGTTTGCCTTTCCATCATCCAGATACTCCAGATTGTGCATCTTCAGATGTTCATACCCCTTTTCCGCACAAGCAAGGTAAGTGGCGCTGTCAAACTCCCCACAAGTTGTTGATCGGGTGAGACGAGCCAAAGCGGCAATTGCCATGCCTCCGCCTTGCCTGAATCCCGCCTGAAAGCTTTCTGCCTTATGGCCCAGCTGGGTCGAGAACGAGCAAATCTCCCTTTTACTGACATCCTTACTCCAGACATCAAACACGGTCATATAAAAGTAAGCTGCAGGATCCTGCATGCGCACCAGGAAGTCGCCGCCAAACGTAGCCTCCGCCAAAATACGTTCCTGTGTGTATTTATTTACCGCATTTGATGAAGCGAGCATTTCGTGCGCCTTTAGAAGGTTCCAAACGACCAATGGCGTTTGCTGAGGATTCATCATATTTGCGTATGAGAGGTGGCTCAGGTATTTGCTGACATCGCCAGAGGCATCATACCAGCCCCCCCGCACATCTACCTTGCGATCTTGGCCATAAACCGGGCAGGAAGCATCATGCTTATCATAGATACCACCCGAACGCTGGGATCTGAAGTAGTGTAGGATATCGGAAAGCGGTTCCTCCAGAAGATAGTTTTTATACCAGATTTTGAAAGCGGGCGAGCGATATTCATCAATGGCAAAATAATAGGTACCCGACTCTTCGATTTCGCTAAAATCTATCTGAGAAAAGAATCTGCCTGACCAACCCTTAACGGGCTGATTTCCGATGCCTTGCAATTGAGCAACAGCTTCTCCCGATTCTTTTTTAATCAATTGAATGATCGGGGCTTCAGCAAAAGGCTCAGTTGCTTGCAATATTGCAATTTTGCTGCGCCCGATCGTGTATCCCAAGTGATTGATCAAAAACTGCATATCAACATATATTGATCTTAGTTGAATCAATTTTCTACGAAGCTCGCAAACGAAAAGCTATCTGTGGTTACATATATATCCCGTGTCTGCTAACGGATTAAAATTGCAAACTAAACGGATCGTCATATAAAATACATCCGAACTCCTTTTAAAAATTATGTATAGAAGAACTGCCCTAAAATCAATGGCTACGGGTGCTTTGGCTGTCGCTGCCCCTGGAACTCTCGTTCAAGGCCTTAAAGCCGCTACGTCGAATCCGAAGAAGTTAAACGGAAATATTAACCACTCCGTGTGCAAGTGGTGCTATAGAGATATTCCTCTGGAAGAATTTTGCAAAGCCGTAAAACAAATGGGGATCGAATCCGTGGAACTTTTAAATATGGAAGATGCCCCTGTCTTAAAAAAGCATGGACTGACCAATGCATTGTTGAGTGGAGTTCCAGGAGGTATTAATAATGGGCTGAACCGCGTTGAAAATCATGACAGGATCGTTGAGTTTTTCGAAACCGCATTACCTTTTGCCAAAAATGCGGGTTATCGTAATGTGATTTGTTTTTCGGGTAATCGTGATGGGCTCGATGATGAAAAAGGGATTGAAAACTGTGCTATTGGTTTAAAGCGAATTGCACCCATAGCAGAAAAACATGGGGTGACCGTTGTGATGGAACTCCTGAATAGTAAAAGAAATCATGAAGACTACATGTGTGATTACACTACATGGGGAGTGGAACTTTGTAAGCAGGTAGGTTCTGAGCGCTTTAAACTACTGTACGATATCTATCACATGCAGATAATGGAAGGTGATGTTATCGCTACAATAGAAGAGTTTCATCCCTACATCGCGCATTATCACACGGGTGGTGTCCCTGGTAGGCATGAAATCGATGAAACCCAGGAATTGTATTATCCAGCTATTATGCAAGCGATTGTGAAAACCGGATACAGTGGTTTTGTTGCTCAGGAATTCATCCCCGCGAGTGATGACCCATTGGCTTCGCTGGAGCAGGCCATACAGATTTGTGACGTTTAGGGATCATTAAACTAGGCTGAGTAAAACCGAAAACACCTAATCATGAAAACGATCCCCCTACTGTTCCTGACTATTTTAACTACTTTATCTGTTTTTGCGGATGATAAGGTCTACCTGGTGGTCCGCACCGATGATATGGGGTCCTCACATGCAGCGAATCTTGCGTGTCTGGATGTATATACCAAGGGTATTGCAACCGCAGTCGAGGTGATGCCGGTTTGCCCCTGGTTTCTGGAAGCTGCAGAGATGCTCAACGAGCATCCGGATTATGATGTTGGTATCCACCTTGCCCTGACGAGCGAATGGAGTCTCTACAAGTGGCGTCCCATCACGCATGCGCCCAGCCTGGTAGATGATGACGGCTACTTCTTCCCCATGGTTTGGAAGAACAGTAATTTTCCACCTTATTCTTCATTGTCTGAGGCAGACTGGGATATTGAGGAAATCGAAGCGGAGCTGCGCGCACAGATTGAACTCGGGTTAAAATACATACCGCACGTCACCCACATGAATTCTCATATGGGTTTTTCCAACTACGATCCGCAGATTCGTGCTTTGATGGAGCGTTTGGCAGAGGAGTATGAACTCTATCTCGACCACTACAACTCGGACGAGCTCAAAAGATTCCGGGGTTGGGAAAATCCCAAATCCTTAATGGATCAGGTTAACCAATTCTGTGAGAATCTGGAAAAACTAACCCCCGGATACTATATCATGGTCGTACATGCGGCCTACGCAAATCCTGAAATGGAACCTATCGGACATATCGGCTACACCGATGTTGCGCAGGAGCGTGACTGGGAAACTCACACCCTGATGCATCCGAAAGTTCTCCAGAAGATCAGGGAGTTGGATATTGAGCTGATTAGTTATCGTCGATAAGCGCTACCGTTAGATTTCGATCACCGGATCCGAGATATCCACCTAGTTGTCGATAGTTTGTCCGCAATATTCCATGTCATTGCAAGACAGCTACGATCGACACTACCGCAAAGAAGCTGGATTATTCTTGAAATGTAACGATCATACCGATTAGAGGTAAACTTGGGTTTGTTGATATGAATTCTCTACTTGATTTCTGTATACTTATCCAGAGTACTGCTGTTGCTACCCCAATACACTCTCTGGATCTTTTTATAATTCTTGGTTATCTGGTTTCCTTACTCTTGATAGGAATCTATTTTGCCAGAAAAGCTTCTGAAAGCATGGGTAACTATTACCTGGGGGGTAATACGATACCGTGGTACAGGCTTGGGCTATCCAACGCGTCTGGGATGTTTGATATCTCCGGAACCATGTGGTTGGTCATGTTAGCCTTTGTTTATGGGCTGAAGAGTATTTGGATACCCTGGTTATGGCCGGTGTTTAACCAAATATTCCTGATGGTTTTTCTTTCTGCCTGGTTGCGGAGGAGCGGCGTGACAACGGGTGCGCAGTGGATCAATTTCCGATTTGGAACCGGAAGAGGAGCGCAACTCTCGCATGCGGTCGTAGTTGTATTCGCGATCGTCAGTGGGTTGGGCTTTCTAGCATATGGCTTTGTTGGTTTAGGAAAATTTATGGAAATTTTCATCCCATGGGAGCTGGTCAATGGATATCTGAATCTTGATTTGGATCCTGCATATATTCCTCACTTTTATGGGATTACCTTCACTATTTTCGCTGTTATTTATACGCTACTGGGTGGTATGAATAGTATTGTTTGGGCGGATGTCCTTCAATACTTGATAATGACCGTATCCGCGATCGCGATCGGAATTATCGCATTTAATGCGGTCGGCGCAAATGGACTGGTTACCCCCGAAGGATGGACCTCTCCTTTCTTTGGGTGGTCCCTTAATTTAGATTGGACCGGATATATCCCCGAAGTGCAGCAGAAACTGAAGGAAGATGGCTACGAACTGTTTACCGCGTTTTTTATGATGATGGTGTTTAAGGGGATTTTTGTGAGCGCTGCAGGACCCGCTCCCAACTACGATATGCAGAAAATCCTTTCCACCCGTAAGCCCTCTGAAGCCTGTAAGATGAGCGGCTTTGTCTCGGTTGTCTTAATGCCTGTACGATACATCATGATCGCTGGCTTCGCCGCACTCGGAATCATTTATTATGAGCGACTTGATCTACTCGTTGCAGGAGCTCTCGATTTTGAGCAGATATTACCTTCAGCCATTGATCAGTTTGTTCCCGTAGGCTTGATGGGATTCTTGTTAGCCGGTCTATTGGCGGCATTTATGTCAACATTCTCGGGCACCTTGAATGCCGCACAGGTCTATATCACTCACGATATATATTTGAAGTATCTGAATCCCAAGGCCACACAGCGGAACCTGCAGATCATGAACTACGTTGTTGGGTTTATCATTGTTCTCGTTAGTATCTTCCTGGGAATGGCAGTCCAAAACGTGAATCAAATTTTGCAGTTAATTGTCTCTGCACTATGGGGAGGATACACCGCATCCAATGTATTGAAATGGTATTGGTGGCGCTTTAACGCCTATGGTTTTTTCTTCGGTATGGCATTTGGCATGTTGGCATCGCTGATCCCAATACTTGCCCCACAGGTGCTTGATAACATGTTTCCCGCGTTTCAGGAAAGTATGCAGGTATTGTTCTTTTTCCCGGTCATTTTCGCTATATCATTAGTAGGTTGTTTCGTGGGGTCCTATTGCACCAAGCCCGGAGATATGGAAGTATTGGCCCATTTCTACGAAAAAGTAAAACCCTGGGGTTTATGGGGTCCTGTAAAAGACTTTGTTCAGGAACGGAATCCTGAATTTGTTGAGAATAAGAGCTTTTGGTGGGACGTTTTTAACGTAATCATTGGCGTGATCTGGCAAACCTGCCTGATCGCAGCTCCCATGTATCTGGTCATAAGAGACTTTGCAGGCGCTGTAATTGCTACCTTATTGGCTTTGGGTACTACCGTTGTGCTAAAATACACATGGTGGGATCGCTTGGAGCAATTTGACGATTGAGCAGCCGGATATTTAACGTTGAGCTTTGAGCCTATTTTCCTGTAGAAATAGGCTCTGGAGATGACATCCAATCAATCAAGTTTTGAGGGGTTACGAATCTTACTTCTGAGTGAGAAAGTGCGTAATCAATAAAGGATTCCAGCGCTTCTCTTCGATCGGGTTTATCGGATGAAAAAAGTGCGGTATGCCCTCCAAACATAAACGGTGCGCGATTCCCCGAGAGGCGTAGATCGAGTGAGTATTTCAATATTGCCAAGAATTCTTCCCCGTCCAGCTTTGCCATCTCGAGGATATTCCAGTCAAAACCCGTTACTTTTCCTGAGTTGATGTCCCAGGAATCATAGCCTGCATTCGCAAAGTTTCGTTTAATTTTCTCTCTCAACCCAGCATCCAGGCCAAATTCTTCGGATTGTGAATCACTGGGAATCATGAACCCATGGATTGGAACCTCCCAAAGGCCCGAATGCCTCCCAATCAATTCTTTATTACCTATTTCATAGCTATGGCGATTGCCCGGACTGCCTGCATGTAAGGTATAAGGCCAGAAAAAATTGCTCCCATTTTGATCCTCAGTAAAACCTTCTTCTACGGATGTATCATATAAGAGACCGAATGCTTCGACAGCTTCAAAAGTGGCTGCATTGTACGCCACAAATGGAGTTCTAAAGCCTCTGAGTGCATCAACCGGCAAACCCGCTTTTATGAATGACTCTCGACAAAGCTGCATCTCTGTAAGCCATTGATCGACGGTGAATGCACTCCCATTGTAGTGATTCTGAGTATGATTCGCTATCTCATGACCACTCTGATAGGCTCTCAGGTGAAGCTCCGTCAATTCCTCTGAAGCATCCAAGAACCTGCCATTAGTATAAAACGCCGCACGTATTGGTATGTTGTCGAAGGTTTTGGCATTACCCGATCCTTTGGGATTTTTCCTGCTTTCCATATAGTCAAGAATCCATTTCATATCCTCAACGTTTGGATTGTCATCAAATGTAAGCATGATGAACTGAGGAACATCGCTTACTTTCAAGTTTCCTGGAGGATTTTGGGAGGGATCCATTTGTATTAACTTTCCTGCAAAAAGTTGAGAGCTGCATAAGGTTAGGAGCAAAGCAGTGCACAATCTAAATAGCTTTGCTATTCTCTCTGATGGGATAATAGGCATAAATACTTATATAATAATGCGTGTGAAATGCACAAGTTTCTACTACCACTAAAAAGCCTAATAGCGATCAAAGCTATGATCGAAAATTTTGAACTTATCCCATTGGTTGTAGAATATTTGATCCTAAATACACGGCCTGGCTTAATCATTAATCTCCAGCGGTGCCCAGTATGGATAGATTGGCCGACCCGAATCCGGCGATGGAACCGAAGGGACTTGCTCGAGAACTGCCCGAAGTTGAGCCCAGAGTTTTCTTTCCTCAGCGTTCAACCCCCCAGAAATATGGCGGGTTTCTTCATAGTCTTCCGCCACATGATATAAACGGTTGTCTCGGTAAAGTTTATAATCCGTATTTCTGGCAAAGACCCCACTTTGGTGCCTACCCCAATAAGGCTGGTAGTAGGATACTAAAAACTCTTTAGGCTCCGGTTCTTCGCCTAAGAAGATCGGTAGTAAGCTACGACCGTCGATCGTCTGAGGACTTGGAACGGGATGACCCGCAAGATCGGCGAGCGTGGGATAAATGTCAGTGAAATCAACGAGATCATCCACTATGCTTCCTGGTTGAATCGTACCCTTCCAATAAGCGATAAAAGGTACATGCGTACCGGTATTGGTCATACCCCCTTTACCGCCTTTGATGTCGCGCCCCTGCCAGCGTGAGGTAATTTCCCGGTCGGTTCCATTATCCGCGGTAAATAGAATAAGGGTATTTTCAAGCTGGTCGATCGCTTCCAATTGGTCGACGAATCGTCCGATAATTTTATCCAAATACTCCACCATCGCGCCGAAATTCGCTTTAACTGCTACCGGATCTGCCGGTTGAATGTTTGCGGATTGGTCACGGGAGGCGTCCCCAATAGTATCTGGGGTAGGTACAAACGGATCATGGACCAGGTTACTGGGGTAGTAGACAAAAAAGGGCTTGTCGCTGTTGCGGGACATGAAATCGAGGAGAAATCCGCTCATAATATCGGGACCATAAAGCCCTGAGTTCTCCTCGGTTGAAACCAACTCCCCATTCACCTCTAGCGGAGGGCTCCAAAAGCGCTCACCTCCACCAAGCTCGATCTGCTTGGGTTTCGTAACCTGCCAGAGACAGGTTTCATGGAAGCCTGCCTTGAGTGGCATACTCCGATCTTGGTTGTCCGTAAAGAGCTCTGGATCGTAGAGACCATTGAGCTGCCATTTTCCAGCGATTGCTGTCCGGTAACCGGCCTCCTGCATTAAGTGGCCGATAGTATGTTCTGCCGGGTTTAGACGCCCAAAGTGGGTATAATTTCTAAAATTGTGTTTCCCGGTCATTATCATGACCCGGGATGGCGTGCAGAGCGGAGTCGAGTACGCATGATCAAAGCGCATCCCTTCCGCTACCAACTGATCCAGATTTGGGGTATGGTAATCCTCTCCACCATAAGCCCGAAATACTTCAGCTCCTGCATCATCCAGCATAATCAAAACTACATTGGGAGCTCTGGAAACGCCAGAAGCTACGAGGATATGTATTAGAATCAAAAGTACGAAAAGCTGTGTATTTTGCATGGTCGTTCGTTTTCAGGGGAGAGACAAATGGGCGTTACTCAGTTCGTATGCACGAAAAAGAATATCGTATAAATCTGTCAAACATTTTGATTGCAGCGATCCTACAGCGAGTATTCTCAAGATCATTTGAATAAGGGGGAAGCAAGAAATTACTTTCATTACTCCGATTTCGTAGTTCTTCAGCTACTAGCTGTAGTAAAATACTCTAAAAAATCTGTCGAGACTCCGAAATAGCTACACCACACGAGACCCTGCTGTACTTTTATTGCGCTATTGCTGTAATAATTGCAACTTGAACGCTGTGAATTACTTGGTATGTTGTTAAATATGCCAGAGCCATCGGCAATATACCGTTTCAGGGATTCTGTGTTTAAGGCGGATCGGTGTGTCCCTCTCAACAATGCGATTGACATAGGCGAAGTTACTTTTTCGGGTTTAGCTCGCAATGGCTACCCTGGTCAACACTTGGGCGAAGAACTCGCTGGCTTACTATCAGTCGGTTTCTGGGATGTTCGCAAAAGATCAGACTGGCATCTTAATGAGCACCGCAATGAGGGTATTGAGGTTAGCTATCTTGAATCCGGTAAGTTGCCATTTCTCGTAAATGGCAAGTGGCACGAAATGCGAGCAGGGGATTTTGCAGTAACTAGACCCTGGCAACCCCATGGGCTCGGTAATAAAGTAATGCCTCCCTGCAAACTTCACTGGTTCATTATTGATGTGGGCGTGCGAATGCCCAATCAAAACTGGCAATGGCCAGACTGGATCGTGCTTTCTAACGCAGACTTGGAGCGACTCACCCTATTATTCCGGCAAAATGAAACACCTTTTCGGAAATCTGACCGCTTAATTGCGGATTCATTTCGACGAATCAGGCAGGTCCTTGAGAGTGATTCCAATCAGCAAGCCGTATCGTATATTGCTGTCCTCACAAATGCTATTCTTGTATCGATGATAGAGCTCATGGAAACTCAAAATGAGCTTCTCGACAGTTCGCTCCAAAGCTCAAGGAGGGCAGTGGAGATTTTTTTAAGCGAGCTATCTGATCATAGTGACTTTCTTCAACGTGAATGGACATTGGCGGAAATGGCAGATGAATGTCATATTGGGCGGACCGTTTTTTCTGATCTTTGTAAAGAAATAACCAACCAAACTCCTTTTGAATACTTAAACCACTGCAGGGTCAGTTGGGCTACCCGCGCATTAGTTGGCTTTCCTGAAAAATCCATTACAGATATAGCCCTGGAAGCTGGCTTTTGCTCAAGTGCCTATTTCACGAAGAATTTCAAAAAAGCGATAGGCATAACTCCAACCCAATTCAGAGCAAAGCATTTATAACAATTTACCGCTGGAGCATGTTTATTGAAGTGATCTTCACTTTCATTTAACATAGGCTATGATCCATAAAAGACTTTTATTCTTTTTAGTCTGCCCTTTGATCTATTCACTCGCTATTGCAGATGACCCCAACGACTACGAAGTCAAAATATCGAATGACCATATTGTCGCGCGTTATAACTCGAAGTTAATCTGGCAATACAATTTTGTTAAGGCAGAGGGTAAACCTTACTTCCACCCTTTGGCGTCTACATCCGGCCATGTCTTCTCTGATTTAAGACCGGATGACCATCCCTGGCACCGGGGATTATGGTTTTCATGGAAATATATAGACGGGGTAAACTATTGGGAAGAAAATCGAGATACGGGTCAGTCTGATGGTAAAACGAGGATTACCAAAGTTGAGAAAAGGGAGTTGGATGATTCCAGCATTCAGGTTAAGCTCAAATTAAGTTATACTCCAGGTGATTCACAAGAGACTATATTAAATGAATCACGAACAGTAACGATTCATCGTCCCAGTGAGGATGGGATTTACCCAATCATTTGGGAGAGCACTTTCTACGCAGTAAAAGACAGTGTGCTTTTGGATCGCACTCCGTTGTTGGGTGAGCAGAACGGGAAAAGATGGGGTGGTTATGCAGGTTGGTCTCTTAGGATGAATAAGGCGTCATTAGACGGCGTGTTTACTAACAGCCAGGGACAAATGGGTCTAGATGCAAAAAGCAAAAGTGCCTCCTGGATATCCTATGATACTACCCATGGTGACGCTGTATTATTTATGGATCATCCTACCAATCTGAACTACCCCAATACCTGGTACATTTCAGCAGAGATGCCTTATTTTAGCCCTGCAGTATTATTCAACAAACGCTACATACTAAGGAAAGAGGCACCCCTCCATTTAAGGTATCAAATATTTATTAGCCCTCGTAAATTTGATAGCTCCAGAATTGAGAAGACATGGCGGAACTGGAGTAGTCTCACTGAATAAACAACCTGAAGTTTATAACAATTTACCGGTGGAATGGGATTGTAGATTTAATTTCCAGATTTTGATAAAATCATCTTATGAAAATGCCCCATACATCCCGAAGAGATTTCATAAAACATTCTGTTGCAGCTGCATCACTGACAATACTACCGTCCTGCGCCACTTTTCGAAAACGACCTTCCGATAAAGTTACCATTGCGCTGATCGGCTGCGGGGGGCGCATGAAAGCCTTATTAAAGGAGCTTTTGGCTATTGACTCCGTCCAAGTGGTAGCAGCAGTAGATCCTATAAAAGCAAATAGGGACGAGAAAGCACAAACGTGCAATCTGCATTATGGCGGTAATTACTGCAAGGCTGTCGAAAACTACAATGATGTAATTCAGGACCGATCCATTGATGGTGTTGTTATAGCCACTCAGGATCACTGGCATGTACCGATAGCGATTGCGGCAGCTCGGGCAGGGAAAGATATGTATGTGGAAAAGCCCTTGGGTTTGTCCATGCCCAGAGCGGAAATCCTGCGAAAAGAGATTAGGTCGCGAAAATTAATTTTTCAATACGGCACGCAGCAGCACTCTTCAGTGTCCGGGCGACAGGCGATTGAGTTAGTTCAAAATGAATATGTGGGTAAAATCACACACTGCGATGTCTGGAGTCCTGTGCTCGATCCAAAAAAGAGTTTCAGCGCTATTGAAGAACAACCCATACCAGAGGGTATCAATTATGATCTCTGGCTGGGCCCTGCCCCCTACAAACCCTACTCCAATGACAGAATCCTTAATCAAAAGGGAACCTGGCACAGTTACGACTACGCATTGGGTTTTATAGCGGGATGGGGGGCACATCCACTGGACATGCTCCAGTGGGGACTGGATCTTGAAGACACTACCATTAGCTCATGTGAAGGCAGCGGTACTTGGAATGATGAGCCGAATAATTTGTTGAATACGGTTCATACCTGGGATCTGGCACTTCAATATAAAAGCGGGATCGATGTTCGATTTATGGATACCCATACCGCAGAACCCCTCATCAAGGAATTCCATCCTTATTATCGAGCCAACGGAGTTGTTTACCACGGAACGGAGGGATATGTGGTGCATTCACGCGGGGCTGCTTATGTAAGCCGGAATGGACAATATGAACGAATCAATGACATCGATTTTGATCAGTTTAAGATTAAGGCAGTTCAAAGCCCAGGTCACATGCAGAACTTCATTGATTCGATGATCAGCCGTAGAGATCCGGTTAGCACGATCGAAGCAGCAATTCACTCAGATGCGATAAGTCATATAGGGAATGCCGCTGTGAGATCAGGTAAAAAGATCAAATTTGACCCCAAATCATTGGTCATAACCAATGAACCCCATTTGAATAGTATGTTAACGCGTGATTTACGGTCTCCCTATGGTGATCATGTGTAGTCATACTTTTAGGCGAATCATGAAAAGTATATGCGCGGTTCTTTGCTTTCTGAGTATCCTGGCTATCAGCAAGATACATGGTTCAGAGGCCATTCACGTTATGATTCTAAGTGGGCAGAATAACCATAACTGGCAGGAAACCACCCCTGAAATATCAGATATCCTGACCGCTTATGGACAATTTAAAACATCTGTTAATGAGTCACCACACTTACTGACCAAAGAGAGTCTGAAGGATGTCGATGTTATCCTGTCTAACTGGAATACCTATGAGAAAGCCGAAGAAGGGAAAACAAAGGTTACCGAATGGTCAGAGGCAGCGCGCAGAGCATATATAGATTTTGTGGCGAATGGCGGTGGGCATGTTGTTTTACATGCGGGCTCCTCCTCGTTCCCCGATTGGGACGAATACCACGAGATTGGACTGGCTCATTGGGAGATAGGGTTTACAGCACATGGTCCGAACCATTCGTTTGATGTGAGGATTGATCAGCCTGACCATCCAATAACGCAGGGCATTGAGGCATTTACTACTTTTGATGAATTATGGCACCGGCCTTGGGTTCACCCAAATGCAGAAGTGCTGGCATCTTCTTATTCCTCAACAGACTATAAAGGCAGCGGAAATTGGGAACCCAGCGTGCTTATTGGACAATATCAGAAAGGCCGTTGCTTTACCATTTTACTGGGCGATCGTGTAGGCAGTGAAGATGAGCTGAACTTCATGAACAACCCACAGTTTCGAAAGCTACTGTATCGTGGCACCCAATGGGTCGCACGAAATGAAACTCACTCCAATGACTAACCACAATTAATAATTACATGAAAATAGGATGTTTTGCCCTTGTTTCACCCTTCAGCACCTTAGATACCCAACTACAGCAACTGGCCTCTTTGGGGTTTCAATATGCCGATGTTACAGATAATTCAGATGGCGCCTGCTTGGGTGCAGAATTTGGGTTCACCGCACTCGCCAGCCTCGATGCGAATCCATTTGAATTACAGCGAACATTTGAAAAGCATAATATCACAATAACGAGTTACTGTGCCCACAGCAATCTACTGGACCCAGCAGCACCCTGGCGTTATGGTAACCCCCAAATCATAAAGGCGATCCGATCTGCCGCAGCTATCGGGGTTAAGCATGTTATCACCACTGAAGGGGACCCCACTACCGATTTTGCAGAAAGTCTAAGCGATGCCGAGCGAGTTCTGATTATAGCAGAAAAACTGTTTGAACCATTGAAAGTTGCTGCAGATCATGGAGTAAAGATATTGTTTGAGCCCCATGGCCCTGTCAGCGGTCGCCTTGACCTGACAGAAGATGTCCTTACCAAGTGCAACTCCGAAGCCCTGGCTCTGAATCTGGATACAGGCAACCTTTGGTTGGCCGGCACAGAGCCCTTAGATTACATCAAAAGATTCGGGCACCTTATTGAGCATGTGCACTGGAAGGACCTTCCAGGTGAAATGGAAGAACAACGCGGTAAAGTATTTGGCTGCGGCATGGCTACCATACCACTTGGCAGTGGGGTAATCGGCATAAAAGAAATTGTTGAAGCCCTGAAAGCATCCGACTTTGATGGATATACCACTCTTGAAGTCGCGGGTGAAGATGCCGTCATCCAAAGCCGTGATTTTCTTAACGGCTTGTAGTATATATTTTGCCCATGATGAGATTCGACCTGCTTTGCGTTACGCTATTTATCGCAATCGTTGTTGGTGCCCAACCGTCCAATATACTCCTTATTTGCGTAGATGATTTGAGACCTGAATTGAAATCATTTGGGGCATCACACATGCATACCCCAAATATCGACCGTCTTGCACAATCGGGCCGTGCTTTCCATCGGCACTATGTAAATGCGCCAACCTGCGGTGCCTCTCGCTATACACTGTTAACCGGCACCTATGGACCTTCGAATAACCAGGCATTATTCCGACGAGCGGAACAGATGTCAAAAGACCCCGATGCGGTTACTCCCAGCATGCCGGAATGGTTTAGGGCGAATGGTTATACGACCGTCTCAGTTGGGAAGGTTTCTCATCATCCGGGTGGCTGGGGAGGTGCCCTTTGGAATGATAAATCCATTCTCGAAATGCCAGGTGCCTGGGACCGACAGTTGATGCCCATTGGTGATTGGATAAGCCCTCGCGGAGCCATGCATAGTCTGGCCCATGGTGAAATCCGACGTGGAAAGACCTGGACTGAGTTTAAAATGGACACCTTTCAAAGCGCAGAGGGAAGTGACTCTATTTATCATGACGGCCTGATTGCCGAGGAAGGAATGACTCAGCTTGAGGCTTTGTCGGTGGGAGAAAAACCATTTTTCCTGGCTATTGGATTCATCAAGCCTCACCTACCGTTCGGCTCTCCCCGTAAGTATATGGAGCCCTATGCAGAGATTGAACTTCCACCAATACCACACCCAACAAAACCGGATCGAAAAACCACATGGCATGATTCTGGAGAATTCTTTAACCAATATTCGCACGGGGGAGCTGACCCTCGGGTAGATTCAGAATATGCCGACAAAGTACGGCGCCACTACATGGCATGTATAACATACGTCGATAAATTGGTTGGCGATCTATTGGCGAAATTACACGAGCTGGGACAAGCCAACAACACGATAATTATCCTGTGGGGCGATCATGGCTGGCACTTGGGCGAACATGCAATCTGGGGAAAGCATGCGCTTTTCGAAGAGTCACTGCGGTCTCCCCTAATCATATCCACCCCCGAGTTAAAGCTCCCTGGAAAACATACCTACGCTGTGGTTGAGACCGTGGACATATTTCCTACGCTTTGTGATTTAGCAGGGCTACCTCTGCCAAAATTCGCAAAGGGTGTTTCGCTAAAATCCCAGATTATCGATCCCTATGCAAAAGGCCACGAAGCTTATGGGTATTTCAGAAAAGCCAAAACCATCCGCACATCGACTCATCGATTGATATATCATCAAGATGGCTATATTGAATTGTATGACCACCGCAGCTTAGAGAAGGAAACAAAAAACTTAGCTGCTTTAGATCCACAGACAACCAACAGACTTTTAGCTTTACTGAAGGAACGATTTCCCGCTGAAAGCGATTAACCTGACAGATGAATAACTTCCAATTAAATCAGCGGAAGCTACAGACTGATTTGTTGGGAATTAAAGTCCTATCTTGGGAATGATTCGTATAGTAATTTCGAACTTACAGATGATCAATAAATGGGTCTTCCAGGATCGTAACATCACTTTTCTTCATGTGGTCCGTTTTTATGGATAATACCCCATATTGTTCAGAGATAGTATTACCACCAATCATTACATCCCTGCATCCGTCCAACAGAAAACTAGTCTTCTGCCAGGCAAAGGGTTCATAGTCGTAGGTTCGATTGATCTCATTGTTAATGAACTGCAGATTCTCTACCGATCTTGCCCGAACGAGCGGAACATCAAAGGTATTGATAGTATTGTTTTCGATGATGATATTCTGATGGTAGGGTTTCTCATCTGCACTGCCCGGCTTATGCGAGGGCGTTATCGTTATGACTGCCTCACCCCACTCCCACTGTGTACCCCCGGATGAACCTGATGTCAGGCAATTCTCAAATACATTGTTGCGAATGACGAGATCACCGATCGATCCTGCTTCAAACCACACATCCAGATCCCCCTCTACCAGAATGGCAGTCCCCGCCGTCCTGAAGTAATTATTCTCGATAATCGATTTTTTGGGAGTCGAGATGAGTATCCCCCGAGCACGGTTACGCTTGGGAATCGTACAGTTTCGCACTACCACTTCCGGTGTCCAGGTCATGTTTTCGAGGGCGAATCCCTCCTCCAAGTAATCGGGTAAAGGCTCAGTGAAAACGATCTCGGTATTACCCGATTCCAAAAGCGTCACGCTCTCCACAACTCTGGAGCCTCTGCGCTGCATTTTGGAAGTATCCACAAGGCTTACTACATCCCCGGCATAATAATATTCATCTGCAGAATCCCGCTTGTGCTTTGAATAGACTGCATTTTTTCCGGTAATCTTCTCAACCAGAGTGTAGGTGCCTCGAAAGTTAGCCCAGTCATCCGTCTGCCCGGTATGATGGCAATCTTCGATAGTCAGCAGCCCTTTATTATTAACGAAATAGGTTGCATCCGCAAGAGTGCTAAATACACGCCCCTTGGCTTCATTCACTGAAATGTTCGTACGGCGCAGGGTCACCCCATCACAGAAGAACGTATACACACCCACTCCCGGTGCGTGGTGTATCGTGATATCTTCGATAGTTGTGTTTTGGTTACGCTTCAGGCCAATGCCCAGATAATATTGGCGCACATTGTAGAACGCGATATAGGTCCCGATCTCCGGCTTGTAGATGATGTCACCAGAAAGACGTATTTTGCCTGGTTCATGCTCAATCGCCTTGAAGTCGCCCATTTCGCCCAGGGCAAAATCCCGTGTGCGATAGACGATTTCCATTCTGTCCTTATCAAACAGACAGTGATGGGCGGCCTGACTCTTCCATCCCTCACCGGTAAAATACAAAACCTCATCCTCAATGACGTATGGGTACTCACAGGCATCTACCCGGATATCAATATACTTATCCGTGACCGCCTCAACGGTTGCTTGTGAGATAAAGGGACGGTCCCAGTCGATCGTGAAGTTCTTTAAGATGGTATTCCGGGAATTCTGAACACCGATTGACATCATATTACCATGATAAATAAACTCAGAACCATTTCCATCGATCGTAAGGTTATCCATATTATCGATGAATATACCGATGGGCGCATTCGGCTCTTTCACCCTCGCGAATTTAGGAAGGAATTGCACGCGCTCGCATCCGTCCGGCCAGAAATCATAGCGCCCTTCCGGGAAGAACAGAACCGCGTTTTCAACCTCCCGGCACGCTTCTATGGCTTTCTTCACATAGGGCACCGCATTCTCCCGGGTATTGGGCAGTAATCCAAAGTCCTCAACAGATAGGATCTGCCGGGCTGACATAGCATTACTGGCCAGTAAAAACGCTACCAACGTTATCATCTGCAGAACTAAATTCTTGTTAATTATTGATCTAAATTGAATCATAGTGAGAAGAAGTGAGTTTGATTATTTACGAATCCAGAGTAACGAAGGGGTATCACTCCAGGGTGAGTTAAGCAGATTGGTACCATTTGAGATCCCAACGTATTCCCGCGTCTCCCCTGTGTAGGCATTCATCCAGGTGCCCTGGAGGTGGCCGGATACGCCTTCCAAGGTTAATGGGGCACTGCCCCCATTCCCCAGGTATATGATATATTCCGATCCGGCATTCGCGAGACAGTGATTTTCTGAGCCACGAATCAGCTCATCAGCCGGAGCCATTGCATACCATTGGGTTTTGCCAAAGAACTCAGTGAGATACTGGTAATACACTAGGTTCTCAGGCTCCTCCGCAGTTCTCACCACATCCCATGCATGCCAGGTGTAGTAGTAGGTAGCATAGCCTCCCGCCATGATAACCTCATAGATACGCTTTACCAGCCTCTCGGGAGAAATATTGTCACCCCCGTAAGTGTTGGTGCCGTCATTACCCCTCTGATAGCCCGGCTCCATGTTGCTGATAGGCCATTCTTTACGCAGATAATCCTCAAAGGTGTTATTATGAACATCCCGTTGGGTCTGATCAGTGTAAAAGTTCAATATCTGGCCATATTCACCATCAAATGCAAAGTCCTTGCCACGCCCATTATCATCGTGCGTTGTTATCAGGCGATCGTAGGCATCCTGCGATGCGATTAGATCGAGCATTTTAAGGATGTAGTCATGATCCGGCTCGTAATAGGATTCCTTGGAAAAGCTCCATATGATACCCGGGTATGCCTGATAACGCGCTACAATGTAGGAGAAATATAGCTCGTCATACTTAGACCCTTTTTCAGGCCAATCCACGAGCTTATTGTAGACCTTAAAATAGATATAAGCGACCATCCCCTTTTCAAAGAGGGTGTCCATAACCTTATCAAAATGCTCCCAATACTCAGGATTGAGTTTTGAAAAATCGTAATTATCCGGTGAGCCGGGCCAGGCATGCAGAGGTGGCGGCCCCCAGTCCTCGTCCTCCGTTTTCCCTCTTCGCCAGGTTGTATCATTGGTATATGCATTGATAAGCACCGTATTAAATCCCCGGTCTGCATACATATCGATTATCTGCCGGGTTTTCACCAGATCAGGATCTTGCATATCAATAAGGGCCAACCAATTAATCTCAGCTCCCATAAGGAAAAACCGGCTGCCATCTTCATACTTGAAGTGGCGCTTGTTCTGCTCATCGATCATCAATCGCCCATGCACATTTTGATGATTATTCTTAACACAGAGTAGCTTGCCCGTCTGACCACCAAGTTGTGGATCTTCTGAAACAGTCGTATATGACCATTCTCCAATCTGGGTAGGTGCAAAACGCACTACCCAGTTATTTCCGCCTTTATAAAACCCAGGAATGGTCAGGACCTCGCCTCCCGGGCCCTCAAATGTGGCAGTTATCCCAACCTCCATAAAGGGGTTTGAATACTCAATGGGCGAATCAAACAAGAGGTCAAATTGGTGCCATTGCTCGACGGTTTGTTGGGCTATCATTGAAAGGGTCATTACCAGGAATAAAGCGGTAGTTTTTAGAGTTCTTAATAAAATCATCATAGTAAAAATAGGCCTTGTTAGTGGATTAGGGGGGGTTAGCGAAATTGTTGGGTCCTTTCGGAGAAATAGGCATTTACGCCATAGTAGAGGGTCTCTTTATGTTGAGGTGCCCATTCGCCAGGAATGGCTTTTTGCAGCAGCTTAATCCTCTGCTGATGCTCCTTATGTTTCGCCAGATTCACCCATTCATTCGGGTCTTCCCAGAGATCATAGAACTCCTGGGAACCATCCTCATACTGAATAAGGCGGTAGCGCTCATCCCGCACAGCGATATTCCCCTTCCCATAAAATACCAGGGCAGGATGCTCCCACGGAGCTTTCGGATTCTTTAGTAATGGGAGGAGAGAATTCCCTTCTGCAAGCGGGTATTCCGGCAGTCCACACAACTCCAGCAACGTCGGATACATATCCAGTAGTTGGACGGGTGCAGGAGACTTTTGATTACTTTTACCTCCGGGTTCTTTGATGATGAGCACCACCCGGCTGTCCCTCTCCCAGAGAGACATTTTGGCTATTCGGCTTTTCTCTCCAATATGGTAGCCATGGTCGGACCATAATACAACAATCGTATTCTGAGCGTACTCTGATTCTTTCAGTGCATCCAGAACTTTACCGATTTGGGCATCCAGAAATGCCGTACTCGCGAGATACGCATGCAGCAAATCCTTCCATTCATCGGCAAACAAAAGCTCTTCAGTGGTTGGCATCTGCGGCACATCGGCTACTGCCTTTCCCATTTCAGGAACATCATCCAAATCATTGGGCAAATAAGGGGGCATCTCATATTGATGCATATTTATTTTATCAAACCATACCTGTGGCACATACCAGGGCACATGAGGCCTTAAGAAACCCACACCCAGAAAGAAGGGTTTATCATGCTTCTCGCCCAGCTTTTCTACCGCCCATTCAGCGCATTTATAATCTGGCATCAGGTGATCATGCTCGGGATAAACACCCCAATCCGTGGATGTGCCGCCTCTTTTGTGGGGTAATTTGCTGGGATCATAGTTGATCCTCTCTTTTGGGCGGGGCCCATGCCCCTCAAACATACCGCCATATTCATCAAACGTTTCCGCTCTATCCCCGTTGTGGTAGATTTTGCCCACAGCCATGGTCTTGTAGCCATGCTGCTCGAAGTAATCAGGCATGAAGGTCGTCTGCGCGACCGCATCGTTCCCCTGCTTGATGTCGTTATCATTGATGTGCAGGTAGATACCATTCGAGCTTGGCAGTAAACCTGTCATGATGCTTGCCCGCGATGGGCCACAGATCGGAGCCTGACAATGGGCATTCATAAAAAGCGTGCCTTCCGAAGCCAATCGATCGATATAAGGGGTCGGCGCACTCACTGCACCCTCCATGCAACCCACGTAGTCGTTTAAATCATCAATCGCGATGAAAAGCACATTCGGCTTTTCGGCATTCAAACCCAACAGAGGGAATAACCCTACAAATAGAGCGACGATAAGTTGATTAATAGTGGGTTTAAGTTCGCTCATTATTGCCCTTTCAATTCAAAGGTTCTGGTTTCGCCTTTTTTTAGTTGGATAAGCTGAGTCTCTTCACCAATACGGATGACCGCCGGATTCCCATTTAGAGAATGCACTGTATACTCCTTAAGGACATGATCCTCCCATACTAAATCCACCTCAAATCCGCCACGTGCCCGTATCCCGGTAATACTTCCCTGCGGCCAAATGGATGGCAGTGCCGGCAGAAGATGCAGGACATAGGCATCACCCTCTTGCAGATGGCTCTGTAAGAGCATTTCAATAATACCGGAAACGTAACCCAAGTTGCCATCGATCTGGAACGGCGGGTGCACATCAAAAAGATTCGGGTAGACACCGCCTCTACCGCCGCCTGTGTCCGGTTGGCGTATTAGGCGGCTCGCGATCCTGTAGGCATAATCCCCGTCAAGTAAACGCGCGTATAGGTTGATCTTCCACGCCAGGGACCAGCCTGTGCCTTCGTCCCCGCGAATCGCCAAAGTCTGACGCACGGCATCTGCGAGTTCTGGCGTGCGCAGCGGTGATAGCGTGGTTCCGGGATGCATCGCAAAAAGGTGCGAAAGATGTCGGTGCTGGGCGTTAACCTCCTCAAATTCCTCATTCCATTCCAGAATTTGCCCCTGACTCCCAATTTGAGGCGGACGTATTTTGCCTTTAACCTCAACAAGTTGTTCCCGGAATTCATCATCAATTCCCAGTATCTCAGATGCCGCGATGACATTGCGAAAAAGCTCATCAATGATCGACCGCGAATACGTCGAACCTGGAACGACCGTCAAGTGTCGACCGTTATGCACAAACGCATTTTCTGCTGAATTAGTGGGAATCATCACCAGATACCCGTCATTATCCGGAACCATTGCATGCAGGTAAAATTCCGCAGCCCCCCGCATCGTCGGATACGCCTCACGCAAATAATCCACATCACCTGTAAAGGCGTAGTGATCCCAGAGATGCTTGCACACCCAACCGCTTACTGAAAAGTCAGTGCCCCACCCCGTCTTTGTGCCGGGCCCGGTCATGCCCCAAATATTGGTGGTAAAACTGTAAGTCCAGCCCGGCGAATCGAAGTAAGCCTTTGCAGTTGCAGCTCCGGGTTTGGGCAACATTTGAATGAGATTGAGCATGGGAACATGGCATTCGCTGAGATTGGCAATCTCAGCCATCCAGTAAAACATCTCAAAATTGATATTGGATTTATAGTCCCCGAACCAGGGCGCTACGATGGCATCCGACCAGATGCCCTGGGAATGCAGCGGCACCCGCTCATCACGACTGGAGGCAATCATCAGATAGCGTCCAAAATCAAATAGCAGTTCTACCATCGACTGATCCTTCAGGCCTTCCAAACCTTTCGGGATGCGGTCATTGGTCGCTGGATATCCCGCAGGATCTGTTGGTTCCACATCAAATTTTACCCGACTAAATAGGCTTTGATAATCCTCTACATGGCGCTCCCGTATCTCCTGATAGCTACGCCCCATAGACTGCGCAAGCTGTCTCTGTATTTTGACATGGGGATCTTCACCTTTGAAACGATTTTCAAAATCAAGCGCGTAGTCGGTTTCCGCAAAGAGGTATAGCTCTGCTTCATCCGCTCCGGTTATAACCAATTGGTTCCCCTCTTTTTGAATATCACCTCCTGTGATCTTCAAATGAACCTGCGCCTCAAATTCCAGATCCTCGGGTTGAGGCCCTTCGATTGAAAAACCTTCTTCACCAATCCCCGAAATAAGCTCGGGGTGTTGTTCCGCAAATTCAGGAGTAAACGCGGACGCGGTTCCCCGCATAACTAAGGTATTATCGGACTCAGCAGTAGTCTCAGCCCAAATGACGCGTGAAAGATCCAATGTGAAGCTGATTTGCCCTTTTCCACTCGCCGATAATCGCATTCCCAAGAGCTCGTCAGGATTCGAGGCAAAATACTCTCGTTGGTAGGTAACCGAATCGATTTTAAAAGAAACCCCGGCAATTGCTTCCTCGATATCCAGCCAACGCCGGTAATTATGGATCTCCCCATCAGGATAGTTAAATTCAAAGGTTAAATCGCCCAAAGTCTGGACACTGCCATAGTCCTTTGGATTGCCTTCGGCATTGTCGTGTGTAAAATACCGGGTTGCTAGTTCCTGGGCCTTGATATACTCCCCATTGAGCATCAACTTCCGAAGTTCTGGCAGGTGTTTATGAGCATCCATATTGTTTTGCTCATGCGGCTCCTGATAACGCCCACTCCACAGGGAAATCTCATTGAGCTGAAGACGCTCGCTTTCTACACCGCCAAATACCATGGCTCCTAAGCGGCCATTCCCCAGAGGCAAGGCCTCTACCCACTTCTCTGCGGGTTCATCATACCAAAGTGTGTAGGCGTCACCCCATCTTTGGTTTGTGGATTCTTCATTGGCAGTGGCTATTCCAGCCCACGCCAGCAAGCAAAGCATAAAAACCATCCTGATATTCATTCTATGATACTTTGTTGGTTAACCTTGGATATCTCTGATTTGAGAAATTTGGCAGTACCGCAAGAGACAAGACTTGGAGGTCGAATGACTCGCTCTTACGATACTGCCTGGTTGTTACTATTACCCCGTTTAGGTCTAAATTTTGATAAAACTAGAAGCTAAACGTATTGGTTAAGGTTACTACTCTTGGGTTAGGAATACGTATCACAGCCACCTGACCATCGGGATTGGTCCGAACGGGGATATCATCATCTTCGCCAATCAAATTTCGGATTCTCAGCTGGATTTTCCAGTCGATTTTATCATCGAAAAGCTTTCGCTTATAAGACATCCAGAAATCCCCACTGAAGAGCCCATCATCGTAGAAAGGGCGATTAACGTCCGGAATCGGCACACCGGTAGTTTCCTCGAGGATATAGGCATACCCGGTAGCGGCTTCGGTTTCGCCACGCAGGGCACCGCCTACAGAAAATCCGCGAAAGGTTCCCTCCTGGAATTCATACGTGCTAACGAAATTATATCGCCATTCGCGCTGCTCGTTAGATACAGTGCCATCAAACGCGGTTGCCGCACGGATATCTGCCAGAGGACCCGCAAACCAGAGTTCATTTATATTTCTGATTTGAACGGTCAGATCAGGATCCTGGAGCAATTCACCGATTCTAGATGCCTGCAAGTTGGCATTATATCCTTCAATCAGACCAGACATAATCCTTGCCGTATCACTTTGAATAGTCTCCTGACGGCTGATGTTCGCGAGAATACGCCAACCGGGAATGGGATTTGCAACGAGCTCGATCTCCATTCCCTCAGCCACGGTATTCGCGAAAGTGCTTATATTCTGGATACGATCCCAATCGATCTCATCCCATATGCCATCACCATCCGTATCATCCTGACGTGGATTGGTAATATCCCTCAAAACACTGGGAACATTAGCCAGGGATAAGTCGTATACCGTTTGATAATTCTGGATCGGGAAGGAGCTATCCAATCCAAGCGCATCCAGGATTTCAGTAAACTGTATTCCCTGCAGTTCAGCATCACGGTAACGGTTGATAATGCCATATCCAGCAGAAGCCACATCTGTTCCGCCACCTACTCCGATGTTATTTAAAGAAGTCTCAAACCAGTTCACACGTAGCGAGTATTTCTGCTCGGCAAGACTAAGTAAAAATCCGTATTCCTTTGTGGTGCCGGTAGGTTGTTCAACTGCCTGGCCCAGTGCGTTACTACGCAGCCCGATGGGGTTGAAATTTTCAGACTCTGCATATTGGATCTGAAAATCCATGCCTGCGGGCAGCTCACCGAGCCATCGCTCCGGATAACGGGCTACTATACTCCAGGTAACTGTCTGTCCGGATTCCTCCAGGCTTGGCGTATTTGATAAACGGGTGAAATCCTGATTCCATAGTCCCGAATCATTTCTAGGTTCGAAGCCGACTTCATCCTCATTCGCCCTTTGGATACTGGTCGTATCATCCTCACGAATGCCCACCAAGCCAACAATGTGCTCATCCAAGAGATAACTCTGCCAGGCGATTGCCTTCGCTTTGATCTCTCTGCGATCCATACTTTCGAAGTCGATGATATCTCTTATATAAACTTCACCGGTTTCGATTCTTCGGCCAGCATCCGCTGAACTATGGTCCGCATAGACCACGTTGTAGGTGTCTCCCGCACGGGGTCTGGGGATATTGATTTGGCTGAGTCGAACTTCGTCGATTGAACTGAGCCCCAAAAGCGAATCACTCGTGTACACCCGGGTGTAAACCCCACGTCTGACTGCATTGATCTCATTGCCCTGAACAGCAGATCCTATATCAAATTGCTGGCTGTCCAAAACCATCTTGTTATGACGAACGAAACTATCGCGGGAATAGTCATTGTAGAGCGCTGTGAAACGATGGCGTCCCAGGAATTTCAGGAAGTTATCGTTACCAGTGAAATCCAACTCGCCAAATGCCGTAACTCGGAAAGTCTCATACTCCTGTTCGTTATAAACGGTTCGGGGAGTGGATACCCGTGTATAGGCACGCCCCAAGTTTGGATTGGGTTGCCCATTGGGGAGATATTCAGCGATAGAGACGTAGATATCATAAGGACCTGTCGTGCTTGTTCCATTACCCCCACTGAAATGAAAGTCCTGGAAAGTTTCATAGTACTGCTTGTCATAAGCAAACTCGACCCCCATGCGATTGTTGAAAAAGTTTTGTTCCAGTGCGAAATTGACTGCATCGAACTTACGTTCAACGCGATCCGTGTCTCCTGAATAGATCTTATTACGATAATCAAAAATGTCGGTATTTTGCAGTGTAGGTACTGCAAATCCAATTGCGTAACCCTCTGAATAAGGACTGTTAGTATGATACTCAACGGTTCTGCCTCGCAAAGGTGTATTGGGATCGGTTATTCCTGCAGCCAGGACACCCGGTGTTCCTGCCAGTCCCGCACTGCCGTAGGTATCCAGGTTGCTTCTCCAAAGCATGATACCCTGATAACCCTGTATACCATCGCCAGAGCCTACATCCGCAACGGTCGCATTCGGGTCATTGTATATGCGGTTTAACAACCTGAAATGACTGGGATGCGTATTCGTATTGATTTGTGACTCCGAATTAAACTCAAACGGATTGTAGGTCTCTTGAAACTGCCAGGTTCCTCCTTCACTCGGTGAGACCACTCTGGACGCAGGCCTTATTGCTGAGAACTGCTGGATGTTAGCGGGAATCGGTTCAAACCATCCGTGAAATGCAACTGACGGCGGGATGATTTCAACCGGAAGAGATGTGACATCACCCACTTCAGCGTTAATACGCAGTCGGGTCGGATCCAGGAAATCACTGTCTGCATTCTCAAAGAGGACAGCATTCACGGTTCCATAAAAACGATTGGTGTCTTCAAAGGCTGGGTCCTGTTTATATTTGATATTTTGATCCAAAACCGCAAAGCGAACGGCAAGCCGATCCTCAATCAGGGTACGATTGTAGTCCAGGGTGACCCTATGGGTTCCATAGTTGTCTAATCGAATGGATACCTCTCCAAAGTTGTTTCCATGAACCGCTTGCTTAGTGGAGTTATTCAAGACCCCACCCGGATTACCAATACCAAATAGCAGTGAGTTGGGACCGCGGCTGATGGTTACACGCTCGGTATTGAAGCTGTCCAACGGGATAGCCGTCAGGAAATAATCCCGAGTCAAATCAGCCTGTCCAAGACCACGAATCCTCTGGTTGAACTGGGGATTTGTGCGCGCACCCGGCTGCAGATAACGACCGTTTGAGTGGTCACCCGCACCCGAGAAGTTTCCTAAGTTACCGCCCACTTCAGCATTGGAGGTGTAGGAAAGCAGTGATCCCGCATCCGTTGCACCCGTATCTTCTAAAAACTGGGAGGTGTAGACACTGATCGCTGCACCAAGATCCTTAAGATCACTGCGGATGCGTGTCCCCGCGAGCGTGGAGGTTGCGGCGTAGCCGACATCCTCGGTTGATTCTATGACAAACGGGGAGAGCAATAGCACATTCTCCTCATCGTCTTCCTGAGCTACCGAAATAGCTGGCGCAACGGTCGTTATCGCCGTCAAGAGGCCGGCTAGTAGCTTGACTAGCCCGCGTTCTTCAGTATTGTTTTTCATTGAACTGTTGTGATTTGGGTTAACGTTTTTTGATTCATCCGAGTTGCCGCTCGTCTGAATCGGTGAAAGTTTTGGAGAGGATTCTTCAAGACGGATTATCGCAAAAGCGTCCGACTCAAGATCATGATCAAAGCCAAGCGGGGTATTGAGAAACATCATTCTCAATGCCTCACTTGGTGTAAAATCTCCGGTTACTGCATGGGTGGTGATTCCTTCAATGTCATATCGGTTGTAGATTATACTTTTATCGGATTGCGCACCAAAAATTCTTACGGTCTCACTTGCATCCCCCTTGGGGATATCAAAATCGAGGGTATTTTCATTATTGGCTAACGCGAAATTCAGGGTAATGAGTGAACATAAATAAAATAGGGGGTAAAACTGCAGATGAATCCTCATCAATGTAATGGATGGGTTTGTTTAGTATTATGGGGAGTAGAATAGCATTAATTGAATAGAGGGTTGTTTAATATGAGGTTAATCTGTTTTTACGAAAAACAGCGATCGCGTTGGTTTGAGGATCTTGCTCGAATTGAAGTGTGGTATCCGCAAGCAACTTTTTGAGTGCGGCTTTCGCAGACATTCGACCACTAATCGAGGGTGTATTCACGCCCTTGATATCATTCTCGTCCATCAGGATTTCGACATTGGCTTGCTCAGCGAAAACCTTTAAAGTATACAGAGCCTGACCTTCCTGAATATCAAACAGGATTGCATCATTACGATTACATCCAATCAAAATCACTTGAAGCACGCAAAGAAATGAGAACATGCAAATACTGAATGGAGCGCTTTTTCGATTCATTGACAGATTAAGGGAATATTGATCGTTAAAATTCGCTGTTTTGGGTTTTATTGAATAGATAAATAGTGCCATCTTCACCCCATTCAGCGCTGACTCCAAAGTTGGACTCCAGTAACCTCACAAAGCCATTGAGATTATCTGACCAGAACATACTGGAAAGCCGGGCCTCCTTCAGAGAAGAATCCACAATGAGCATGTTAACGCTGTTCCGCCGATTAAACTCATCTACGATCTCGCTCAGGGTCGCACTGTCGAAACTGATAAGCTTAGGCTGCCACAATAGCTCTTCTTCCATTACTGATGCCTCAACGGGTTGAATCGAATACTCAGCATCTGTATCCCTGAAAGAGACGATTGCGCGATGTTGTTCATCTATTAAGGGCTGTAGGGGCGTGACAACGGCTTGGTTGCCTTCAAGTGTATTCAGTGCCACCCGCCCTTCCGTAACAATCACATCCACAACGTCATCGGACATCCTCACATTAAATGCAGTGCCCACTGCAATGAGTTGAATACCGGATACTTGTACGATGAACGGGCGGTTTTCATCTTTTGCAACGATGAAGTGTGCCTCTCCTCTTAGTAAATCAACTATCCTGGATTCTTCTCCGTAGTTCACGATCAGTTCCGTATCATGGTTGAGTTGGATAGAACTCCCATCCTGTAGTTCCTGGACTTCGATTCTCTCAACATTTACCCCTTTGTCATTTACGATTGCCAAGTTATCTGAGCGACTTTGGACGTAATTAAACACCAACGTGGTCAGTGCTATCAACATAGCCGCCGCCATGCCTATGATCTGCCAATGTTCCTGTAAAAAATGGTTCTGGCTCTTACGTTTTAGCAGCAGATTTGCATCTACCGGAGTTGCTTCGGCACTCTGAAGGCCAGCAAGCCGGTCGAACTGTTCCCAATTCCATAGATGAAAATCAAAGGCATCTTTATGTTCCTGCGATTGTTGCCGCCATCGATCGAATGCGCGTTGTTCAGCAGGACTCAAACCTCTGTCGACTTTGGACACCCATTCGATTGCCCCACGATCTGTTTCTGAGCTTAGATTACGTTCCTTAAGATTTTTGCTCATCACTCTCCCCTTTTCTGTAGCCAATCTTCTTAAAATACTCTTCGCATTTCCTAAGACCTATAGCTGATTGTACTTGTACGGTATTTACCTTCATTTTGAGTTGTGCTGCTACCTCCTTTTGAGAGTAACCATAAATCTTTCTCAAAGTCATAACCTGGCAACATCGCTTAGGAAGCGATTGTATGGCCTCAATCAATATGCGGATTTCATCATTTTGGGTCGCTTCATCCAAGGGGCTTTTGCTCTCATCAACGATTTCTAACGGATCCATCTCCTTAAAACCCTTGGGCCTTTCATAAGTAAGATGTCGCAGACGGCCCAAGATGATGTTCTTGGCAGTTACAAACAGGTAAGCTCTTGGATTCACAATCGGCCCTGAATCATTGGCCTTCAATAGCCTGAAATAGGATTCCTGAATAACATCATCAATTTCCGAATAAGATGAAAATCTCGCTGTAAGCCATGTCCGCAGATCTGCCTCGTGAGGGAGGATCTCCGTTCTAAACCATTCAGATTGGCTCGTTTTCTTAGCGTTCATGGGGTTAGGGTATAGAGTAGCTTCTATCTTAATGATACCTGGAAATCCAGAATCAGTTAAAAGATTTTCAATTTTTTGTAGCTTTAAAAACGCTGAGGATAAATCCCTACAGAGTTATAATTTCAGGAGGGTGCTCAAGCTCTCAGTTTTTAGTAATTTTTCCACTGCGGGGTACAGCAAAATACTACACAAAATATTCCTAAACTCCTCTTAGGCACCATTTATCGAAACAACTTCGGAAAATCATTTTAACCTTTCCAGATTTCGCTTGGGTTTTATAGTCTTATCCAAGCCTTTTCTGGATGTCTTCTTTCTACCATCGGGAATAGGCTCAGCCTTTTCTACCGGGAGATATGATCTAAGGTAATCTACTGCCGCTTGTTGATTTGCCGGATTTTCATGTAGCAGATTATTCCATTGCATAGGGTCGTTTTTGATATCATATAGCTCAACAGATCCATCACTGTAAGTGATATAGTGCCATTCCTCAGACACTACGTCGTGTGCGCTTGAACGATTTCAGAGTCCAGCATATTGTGGCGATTACTATATAGCCCGGTTGTGGATGGCATGAATCCGGATAACAGTGCAGACCGAGATGGTCCGCAAACCGGGCCCGGGCAGCTCGCATTGCGAAATACTATGGACCTTCCCGCCAGACGATCGATATGGGGGGTCATAGCCTGAGGATGCCCACCATAGACTCCCACCCAGTCATTCAAATCATCTACGGATATAAACAAAACATTCGGCCGATCATCGGCCATGCAAAAACACCCCCATAGGAATGCGACTATAACAGGAATAGGGGTAGCACATCGTTTCATTCTCTTGGATCTCTAATTTTCTGTAAGCTTTCCTAGAGCGATTTCCTGATTCTGGAAAACTAATTCGAAGCGTTTGCAGAGATTCAAGAGAAGAGTCGGCCCTAAGCCCTGAAAAAGATATTTAGGCTGAACAATCATTACCCATTTGCACCCACAAGTCCATTTTCTGCAATAAGCAGTATAAAGAATCAACTTATCGATCAGAGTATATTTACCAAAGATTTTCCCCGTAACTCCAGCCCGGGCGAACGGCTTCTTTTACCCATGCATTGAGCTCAGGCCGATTGGATATTTTCATTGCCTTCTCATCCCACTCAATACGATGCCCGGCGCGGATTGCAATTGTGCCTAACAGGATTACCTCTGTGAGCCTTGATGCGTAATCAAAGCTGGATTTAGGGCTGGGCCCCTCGCCCTTTAAGGCTCTAAACAGCTCCTGGTGGGGACCCCCTTTCACACGGGGAATTCTCAACTCTCTGACGCGTTCGCCGTAGTCACTCATACGTTGCCGGGGCCATAAGCTGGGTCGGTCAGGCCGCATATCATCCTGAAAGACCGTTTCCCTGGAACCGATCATATACATCCCATTGAGCGGAAGTTCATCCATGCCGGGTAGCAACTTCGGCCTGGGTCTTCCTTCATACCAATGCACTTTTACCGGCGGCAGATCTCCCCTGGCTGCAAAATGGTAGATCACATGCGCACCAAATGGGGTGTATTCCGGGTTGGCAGGTTCATCCAACGCGACATCCACCGCGTAAGGCATACCCAACTGCAAAGCCAGAAAAGGAGCGTCCAGCGTGTGGCAGCCAATATCTCCCAAAGCGCCGACCCCGTACTTCCACCAGCCCCGCCAACGTTGCGGAAGATAATCCGGTGAGTAATCCCCTTCCTGGACGGGCCCCTGCCAAAGATCCCAATTGAGCTTATCAGGAACCGCTTCCGTTACAGGCGGAATTTGTTTGGGCCTTACGAACCATCGGGGCATGGGCCGATCTGTCCAGCAATGCACTTCCCTGACTTCGCCAACTATCCCATCGTCCACCCACTGCTTGATGTAGCGGATACCATCCGTAGTATGCCCCTGGTTGCCCATCACCGTAGTCACGCCGTAATGCTTCATAGCCTTATGCATGGTTCGAGCCTGCCAGATATTCCGGGCGAGGGGTTTCTGCACAAATACATGCTTACCTAATTCCATAGCAGCCATGGCAATCGGAAAGTGGGTATGATCCGGCGTAGAGACAATGACGGTGTCTATTTCATTGCCCATTTGATCCAACATAACCCGAAAATCACTAAATGTCGGTATATCCGGATTTTCAGCAGCGATATCCGCCGGAATCCTTCTCGCCCATACCGATGGATCCGCACGCCAATCTACGTCACACAACGCAACCAAATTTTCCATCAATGATTGCTGCACAGCTGCTGCACCGACATGCCCGATTCCCACACAGGCGACATTCAATTTACTGGTCGCCGAAGGCCCCGATTTACCAATCGAAAATTGGGGCGCTACCCATGCAGCACTGGTAGTCAGCACAGCCTGTTTAATAAAATTTCTACGGCTTATTGGAGTCATATCAGGGGATCAAAGTTGTTTCAGCAAAAACCAATACACATATTACGATGGATACAATAAGCATCTCTTTCTAACGGTTAGACCAGCATAGATACAGGCAAAAAAACTAAGCATTGGGTTGGGACCATTGCTTACGCCCTTCCTGCGATGCACCTATCTTAGGTTGAAAAAACGACTATGCAGTCTACCTTTTTCAGGAATGACCTATAAATCCCAACTTATTAAGCTACTTACCCCTACTCTGCTCGGACTTATCCTTTCCACATCTCTGCTGGGAAAAGACTCAAAATTACCCCACATTGTTTTACTTATCGGGGATGATCACGGCTTCCCCTACTTTGGTTTTATGGGAGATGAGCATGTTGTCACGCCTGCCATGGATACTCTGAGTGATGGCGGGGTGACCTTCACGCAAGGGTTCACCGCTGCTGCCTATTGTAGGCCTTCCCTTCGGGCACTGATGACTGGTCTTCAGCCCGTCCAGTATTCGATGAAACAGTCCAAAATTGTCGAAGCCGCCAAAAATTCAGATCCGGATTATGCAGAATTGAGCAAAGATCAAAAAAGAATGTGGGAGGCAGTCCAGGGAGCGGCGGCGATGCTCGAATTCGATACCCTCCCCAAAATCCTCAAACAGAAAGGTTACACCAGCTGGCAAGGGGGTAAATGGTGGGAAAACTCTTACCGAAATGGGTATTTTGACAAAGGCATGACCCAGGGCTGGGATATGAGCAAATTCGGCACGGATGACTTTTTCCATGAGCTCATGGGATCCGAAGGCAATGAACTGGGAAGGGAGACGATGCAGCCGTTATTCGACTTCATCGATGAGTATCATCGGGCGCCAATGTTTATCTGGTATGGACCCATGCTCCCGCATACCCCATTCGATGCTCCCTACAAATACCGTAAATATTACGAGCACCAAAATCTCTCTAAATCTGCCAAAATGTATTACAGCAACATTACCTGGTGGGATGATGGAGTCGGCCAGCTCATGGATTATCTGGAAGAGCTCGGTATCCTCAACAATACACTCTTTATCTACACAACCGACAACGGCTGGGAGCAGGATGCAGATGTGGAATACGCAAGGCCCGGTGCAACGATCATGAATGATACACTCCTCTCCAATGGAGGGATACGCGGGAAAAGTGGCCTACACGACCAGTCTTTCCGCTCACCAATCATATTTTACTGGAAGGATCACCTTACAGCTACTTTCAATGAAACCAGCCTGGTATCGATGACGGATATTGTCCCAACGATCCTGGATATTGTTGGTCTAGAGAGTAAGGAGGATCTCAAAGGGCGCTCCCTTAAGCCGCTATTGAAAGGAAAACCCTTCGACGAACGCTCAGCCCTCGTGGGCTATACCGATAACCAGAGAAGCACGGAAAACATGATGGGGCAACGCCATGAAGGTTATTTCGTTCGCACCCATCGCTGGCACTTCATTCATCATGCATCAACGGGTGAAATGGAGCTATATGACATGACCGTGGATGAGCAATCTGACCACAACGTCATTGATGCTAATAAGGACTTGATCGACGGTTTCTTAGCCGAAATTGAACAATGGAAACAAAGCATGAATATGAAGAAATGGGTTAGAATCGACGGTTAATCCCGATGCGTGGATCTTTTCCAGTATTATACCATATCCGCAAACGGTTGCTCTAGTGCCTCATTAAACAGTGCAAAAGTCAAAAAAACATCATTAGGTTGATAGAAATATTAATCTATTCTGAACCCGATTACGGAGCATTCAGGTTATTGGGATTCTTCTTATATTGAGCAACATTCGTTTGCGGTAAGTGCTCTCGCATTTCTTGAATCACCTCGGTGTAGTTTTCATTATAAGCGAGATTCGTCCACTCATTGGGGTCCACACGGTGGTCGTAGAGCTCCTCACTACCATCCGCATAAGAGATGTAACGCCAGTTTTCAGTCCTTACGGCGTGGTTATTCTGGAAAAGCGTGGTAATGGCTGCATGCTCCCATTCAGCTTCGTTATCATAAATCAGCGGGACAACACTTTGGCCTTCAAGCTCGGGGCGTTCTGACAAACCACACAACTCGATCAACGACGGATAAATGCTCAATAACTCCACAGGCTTTTGTGAAATTCCCCGAAATTTCGCATCCGGCAGGCTAATGATGTAAGGCACACGTGTGGATCTTTCCCAAAGAGTCCACTTCGCCCAGTGCCGCTTCTCTCCCAGGTGAAACCCATGATCCGCGTAGAGCACGATGATGGTATTACCCGCATGCGGGCTGTTTTCTAGCGCATCCAATACTCGACCCACTTGCTCATCCGTCCAGCGGATGCAGGCCAGGTAGGCCCGCAAAATTTCATACCACTTTTCGTTGTCATTGAGCTCCACCCAATCCTGCGAAGCCGGATAGGGGCTGTAAATGATCTCCCTGGCATGATCCGATATATCGTCTAAGTCATCCTTCTTGACCAGGGGCAACTGAATATCCCCCGACAAATCCGAATGATGATAAACCCGATGGGGTGAAAAAAAAGGCACATGCGGGCGGTAAAAGCCAAGAGCCAGAAAGAATGGCTGATCATGTTCCAGCTGCAGCTGCTCGATTGCCCAGCTCGCATCAATGTGATCCGCAAATTTATCTTCGTCATAATTCTGGTAACCGAAATCCCACAACCAGTGCATATGGTCAGGCCGGTCTACCTGCACAGGTTCATCCAGATCGATCCACTGCCCGGGTCGGGGCCCTTCAACATCAAAGTCTCCCTTGGGCAATTGTGAACCATGATAAATCTTGCCGGTAGTTAAGGTCTTATACCCATTCTGCGCGAAATGCCGGGTCATGCTTACATATTGATTGTAGAACGCAGGTGTCCGCGCAGCATTGGGACTATTATCATACACGCCCGTTGTAGAGGGTCGCATCCCAAACATCAAGCTCGTGCGCGAGGGATTACAGATGGGTGCCTGACAATGCGCATTTGCAAAAAGCGTCCCCCGTGCTGCCAATCGATCGATATTGGGTGTTTTCGTATCCGGGTGCCCATTGAGAGCACCGATCCAATCATTCAGATCATCGATGGCTATCAGCAGAACATTCGGTTTCGATTCGGCCGTTTCCTTGCCAGTTACGCAATAAGTAGCAAAACAGAATACAATAAGTTTAAATAGGGTCTTCATAAAACGAAACAACAGGGGTAATGATGTAGTGGGTCACTATAATTTCAGACACCATCCAAACGATAAATTATCATAATAAATTGAAAAATCTATGGCTATTTGAGTCTTGGATATACCCATTTTGATAATATCGATATAAACGCTCAAACTGGGTTGTAAGGCCTGAACTAGTTCTCCCGGGTCTTTACAAACCACACCGGGGGTTTCCGCCAACATTTCATAACCTTATGATTTTGGAGTATGACTGCAGAACTCCGTTTTGTAAAAATATTGTAACGCAAATAGTATTGCTTTGACGCCCGAGCGCTCCTGTCGGATAGCTATATCAACTTATATCCGCTTACCCTAATGAATACTAATAAAGCTGCTGAAAAGCCCTACGAAGGCAAATCATTGCAAGAGGCTTTTTACGTAAAAACAGTCGCATATCTTGCGAATCTAAAATATGTAAAATGGGCTCAGGCCATCACGGCATTGGCGGAAACTGAAAGTTAATCTTAACCCAATACCATCATGGCTAAATCTGGAAAAAGCTACACATTCATCATCTCAGTGATTCTGGCAGCAGTTGCTGTGGCCTCCTACTTTTTGAAAATCGAATTCGTCTCTGAAAACCGATTCTGGTTCGCAATCGCTGCTTATGCATTATTACTCTTCCGCTAATTTCTTTTCAATGAAAACACCCTGAGTTAGATCGTTTTCATAGTTATATATGATACTAGGCCCCGCTAAGGGGCCTTTTTTTATCGGCCTTAGCCAAACGCTTCGATTATAACCGCGTAAGTTTTAACCACAAAGAACGTTTAAGCTGATACGGTCACTTTTTTTGAAAAACGAGTTGACATAGTTAGCAACCTAACTATTCGCTTGCTAATCATCAGGCACCTTATTTTAAGGCACCTAACGCTCAATGAAACACTTATATTTAAAGGAACTTCCCAAATATGAACACCTGCTGGAGGCCACCAAACTCTTTCCAGAGATGGACCCTTCAGCATTGGAAGTGTATCTGTATTTGCTAAGAGCAGGGGACGAATCCTACCGGGTAAAAAGTGGCTTGATGGAAAGCCACAATATCTCAGGTGGTCGCTTCGGAGTGCTGATGTCCCTTTTCAAAAAAGGCGCCGAATGCTCAAACCACCAGGACAAAACCGCTGCGCAGCTTGCAGAAGATACAGATGTTACCCGGGCAACCATGACAGGACTTATTGATACGCTTGAAAAAGACGGGTATGTTACCCGTGAGCCTCACCCGGAAGATCGTCGCGCAGTAATCGTCAATATTACGGAATCGGGAAATGAAGTGATGGAGGCACTGCTGCCGGAGTTCTTTCGTATCAAGTCCGAATTGATGTCCCCACTTTCGGAAAGCGAACGTAAAACACTCGTTAAGTTGCTTTCCAAAATCATTGAAAAAGCGAAAACTATGCCGTCGACACCCGAAGACTCAATACCCGATGAGCAAACCAAATAACTCCATTTTATCATTTAGAAATCTAATTTTATCACACTTAGAACCATGTTAAGAATCATACTTACAATTATCACAAGCCTGGCAATCATGGCAGGTATTGCCGGAACCCTAGTATTTATTAAGGGTGCCCAGTTTTCGGCCATGGCGCAAATGGCTGAGAATATGCAGTTTCCGCCTATGTCGGTAACCACGGATGAATCGATGACCATTGAGTGGCGCAATTCGATCAATGCCGTTGGCTCCGTTGTGGCAGTGCAGGGGGTCACCGTAACGACTGAATCACCGGGGAAAGTGACACAAATCAATTTTGAATCCGGCGGGCTGATTACCGCAGGTGAAATTATGGTTGAGCTCGATACTACGGTAGAAATGGCCCAACTTAAATCGGCAGAAGCCTCTGCACGTTTGGCAGAAATTAATCTGGAACGCACCCAAAAGCTGTTCGATGCCAACACAATCTCTCGTGCAGAGCTCGATTCTGCGGTTGCGAGTGCCGACGAAACCAAAGCCATGGTCGCAAATATTGAGGCTCAGATTGAGCGTAAGACCATACTTGCACCCTTTGATGGGCGTCTGGGCATTCGCCAAGTCAATCTGGGTCAATTTCTCGGAAGTGGTGAAGGCATTGTATCCCTGCAATCCGTGGAACCGGTATATGTGGATTTCTTTGTCCCTCAGCAAAACCTGAGATGGATTGAAGTCGGTCAAACCGTCAGCATTACTTCAAACGCTTCAAACACCGAGCAATTCGAAGGGATCATCACCGCGATATCCTCAGAAATTGACCAAAATACACGTAATGTCTTAATTCGTGCGACACTTGAAGGTACCGAAGGGCAATTGATCCCCGGTAGTTTTGTGAATACCGAAGTATTCCATCCGGAAACCGAACAAGTGCTGGTAGTGCCTGCCACTTCCATTGTTTATGCAACTTACGGTAATTCATTGTTTGTAGCCACGGAAGCAGAAAACGGTGCTCAGACAGCCCAGCAAAAATTTGTCCAGCTGGGTCGTCGCCAAGGCGATTTTGTAGAAGTCACCAAGGGTCTTGAAGAGGGTGAGATCGTTATCAGTGACGGGGGCTTCAAACTGTTCCCGGGCGCACCCATCATGATCAATAACGACGCCGCACCTGAACGCAGCTTTAGCCCAACTCCTGAAGAAGCTTAAGCCATTCACCCTTGGAAAGGAATTTTTTTAGATGAATTATAAAACACCAGCCTTCACGGACCTCTTTATTAAGCGGCCTGTCCTGGCTATCGTTGTCAATCTGGTGATCATCATCGCAGGGATACAGGCATTCAATACTTTGAATGTTCGCCAGTATCCAAAAAATGAAAATGCGATCATCACCATCACCACCGCATATATCGGAGCAGATGCAGACCTGGTGCGCGGTTTCATTACGGTGCCGTTGGAGCGTGTAATCGCCTCAGCAGACGGTATTGAATACATGGAGTCCAGCAGTGTGCAGGGCCTTTCAACGATCAGTGCGAAACTACGCTTAAACTATGATGGGCAAAAGGCACTCGCCGAAATCAGTACCAAAGTGGATCAGGTGCGCAATGACTTACCGCCCGAATCCGAGATCTCAATCATTGAAATCCAGAATGCGGATGAGGCCATTGCAGCAGCTTACCTGCGCTTCGGCTCAGAAATTCTCGAACCCAATCAGGTAACGGATTATCTCGCACGGATTGTACAGCCCCGTTTGACCGCCATCCCCGGAGTCCAGGAAGCTGAAATCCTGGGGGCGAGAACCTTTGCCATGCGTATCTGGATGATTCCGGAAAAGATGGCAGCATTGAACGTAAGTCCCGCAGAAGTTCGCACCGCACTGGCTGCAAATAATTATCTGTCAGCAGTAGGACAAACCAAGGGCGCTCAGATATCACTTAACCTCACGGCGAATACCGACCTGCAAACCGTAGAAGAGTTTGAAGAGCTCGTTATTCGCGAGCAAGGGGGGAGCATTATTCGCCTGCGGGATGTCGCAAATGTCATGCTCGGTGCACAAGACTACACGGCAGATGTAAAAGCCTCCGGTAAGGCCGCTACCTTTATGGGCATCAGCGTCATGCCGAATGCCAACGCACTGGATGTGATTGCGGCCGTACTCGCTGAAATGGAACTCATCAAGGAGGATCTACCCGAAGGTATGGAAGCGGGCATTGCCTATGACTCTACTGAATATATTCAGGACGCAATCAATGAAGTTTACAGCTCACTTGGTCTGACGATCGGTATTGTAATCATTGTGATATTCCTGTTCCTGGGGTCAGTACGCGCAGTGATAGTGCCGGTTATCACCATTCCGCTTTCATTGATCGGTGCCATCTTCCTCATGCAGGTCTTTGGCTTTACCATAAACCTATTGACCTTGCTCGCGGTGGTATTGGCAGTGGGACTGGTAGTGGATGATGCAATCGTGGTCGTGGAAAACATCGAACGCCACCTGGCCATGGGCAAGAAACCTTTTATAGCAGCACTGCATGCGGCGAGAGAGCTTATTTCACCCGTGATTGCGACAACGATCACTCTGGCCGCGGTTTACACACCGATCGCCATCCAGGGGGGATTAACGGGTGCCTTCTTCCTGGAGTTTGCATTTACGCTGGCAGGCGCAGTGATCATATCTACATTTGTTGCGCTTACGCTCTCGCCGATGATGTCATCCAAACTATTGCGCTCCGACGAAAGCGAACGCGGTCTGGCAAAGTTGATCACCGATGGCTTTAACGGCATCCGGAATGTATATAGTGCGATACTGAATAATACACTGACCATTGTTGGGCGCGTTTGCGTCTACCTGATGGTACTCTTCTTTGTATTATTGATTCCGATCCTTTACATGCTTTCTCCCAAGGAGCTTGCACCGGAAGAAGACCAGGGATTTGCACTCGGTGTTTTGGATACGCCTTCCTACAATACACTGGATCATACTGTTTACTATGCCGATCAAGTGTTCGATGTATACAGTCGGATACCGGAGTATGACTTCAGCTTTCATATCACATTCCCAAATGCAGGTTTTGCTGGAGTGGCCCTTACGCCCTGGAGTGAGCGGGATCGCAACGCGATAGAAATCCGCAATGAGCTGCAGGCAGGGGTTGGAGTAATCCCGGGGGTAAACGTATTTATGGTGCCCCTTTCAGCTCTACCGAGTGGCAGTCAGTTTCCCGTGGAATTCGTCATCACCTCGACGGCGGAATCTGAAGAAATACTGGGTTACATGCAACAGATTCAGCAGAAAGCCGCTACCAGTGATCTTTTTGCATTCCCTCCCAGTATCGACGTAAGGATCGACCGTCCGCAAACCGAGATCATCATTGATCGTGATAAAGTCGCAGATCTTGGGTTGACACTGCAATCCGTCGGGCAGGATTTAACGTCCGCGATGAGCGGTAACTTTGTGAACCGCTTTAACATTGAAGGACGCAGTTATCGCGTTATCCCTCAGATATCACGTCTGGAACGTTTGACCCCGGATCAATTGCAGGACATCTACATCAATGGACGAGATGGAGCAAAGATTCCGCTCAGCACAATCGCAACGCTCAAGGAAACCGTTGAGCCACGATCGTTGAACCGCTTTCAGCAGATGAATTCGGTTAAACTCTCCGGGGTTGCTACCCAGACTCTGGATGCAGCACTCACCTTCCTGGAAGAAGCGGCCGCGGAAGTGCTTCCACCTACTGGATTTAATATTGATTACACCGGCGAGTCCCGCCAGTTGCGCGAAGAAGGGGGCACAGGCGGTTTCCTGGTCACGATGGGATTGGCAGCCATTCTCATATTCCTGGTATTGGCAGCTCAATATAATTCCTTCAGAGACCCTATGATCATCCTGGCAGGCTCGGTTCCCCTAGGAATATTTGGAGCATTGGTTTTCACCTTTATGAAAATCCTGAACCCGAATATGCCCTTTTTCACTGATGGGTTCAGTTCCACTTTCAACATCTACAGTCAGGTGGGTCTGGTAACACTCGTCGGCCTGATCTCCAAAAACGGCATTCTGATTGTAGAGTTTGCCAATCAGCTGCAAAAATCAGGACTCAGCAAAATGGAAGCGATCAAAGAAGGGGCAGCCACACGTTTGCGCCCGGTATTGATGACGACCTTCTCAACCGTATTTGGCTATCTGCCACTTGTAATCGCTACCGGTGCCGGTGCAGCAGCGCGTAACTCGATCGGCCTGATCCTGGTGGGTGGCATGGTTATCGGTACATTCTTCACACTCTTCGTGATTCCGGCCATGTATATGTTGATTGCAAAGACACACGAGAGCGATGACGAGATGCTCAAGGATCTAGAAGCCGCAAATTCCTAATACCAATCATGAAAATCTCACATTTTAAATTTTATTTAGTGCTAACGCTTGCACTTACTATCACGGCCTCTTTGCAGGGCCAAAACAATCCGCTACCCAGGCCCAGCCTCGAAAGCCTGATCCAGTATGCACTTGAGCATAATTTCGCGATCGAGCAGGCTCAGGAGCGTATTATCGAGCAGGAAGGCCTGATTGTGGAAGTCAAGGCTGACTTCCTGCCCAATGCCACCCTGGACTCATTCTACTCAGAAATGAGTGACGAACTAGTTCAAGGACCCGTAGACATCGACAGCCAGAACTGGAACGTCGCTATCAATGTGAGGCAGGTGATCTACTCAGGCGGTTCTATCCGCTCGTCCTTGCGGGCACAAAACTTCGTGCGCGAAGCGGTGGTCTATGAGCTTCAGTCCGTGATCGATGAAGTGGTAAGACAAACCCGCATTGCTTATTACGACGTTCTGCTCGCCAGAGATCGTATCGTCGTGCAGGAGCAGAATGTGGAACTCCTTGAGGAACAACTTGAGGATGTGCAAAATCGCTTTGAGGCAGAGACCATCTCTCAGTTTGACTTACTTCGAGCCGAAGTGGAACTCGCCAATGCGCAACCGGCATTAATCCGTGCGAATAATGCATTTCGCAATGCGATTGATAACCTGTATTTGATCATCGGATATGAATCGGACGGTAACGTAAACTATTACGACCAAAGCTTCTTGGGTGAACTCAGCTTCCGGCCCTATGCCTACAACCTGAACTCACTTATAATTCAGGCTAAGGAATCCAGGCCTGAGGTAGTAGCCCTACGAAACATTGCTGATGCCCGCAAGGAGGGCATCAGCGTGGCAAAAGCGGGCTACTTACCCGAGATTTTCCTAACGACCGGGTACGAGCTCGCGAAGTATCAGGAATCTCTACGACTTACCGAATCTACGACAGGTTGGTCGATCGGGCTGCAGTCCTCGTGGGCACTCTTCGATGGCAGACGCACTCGGGGACGCGTAATGCAGGCACGTTCCCAACAGAGACAGGCGGAGATCGATGTCGAGGAGCAAAAGCTGACCGTTGATGTCGAAGTCAGACGGGCAGTCTCTTCACTGACTGAGGCTGAAGAGCTTGCTGAAGCTGCCCAAAAAGTAGTTGAACAGGCCGAAGAGTCCCTCCGCTTGGCGCAGGCACGTTTTGACGCGGGAGCAGCGACTCAGCTGGATGTGCTACAGGCACAAGTGGCTTTGACCGACGCGCGCACCAATGAGCTGGAGTCCAACTACAGCTATCTTGTAGCGGTCGCCAATCTACGCAGGGCAGCTGGTGATACGGAATATACCGTGAACAACTAGAATCTTTCTCATTGATTGAATTTGAGATAGATTCCAACTAATTTTGGAGGATTTTCTGGAGGTCGAACTCCATATCCAAATCGAGTTCGAGCCTCTCCAGCCTCCAAACTGCCATTTCTTTAATCGAACTGAGCGTCGCATCCAACTCAATATCCTCCGGTAAACTTTCGGTGGCGCTATTTAAACTTTGATAGGCCTCAATTGCCTTGGGCTTCATCCCTAATTTTTCAAAACAAAGACCAATTTGATAAAGGATAGGCCATTTCCAGTGCGGATCTTCACTGAGATTGTGCATAGCCTGATAGATGATCAACGCATCCATGAAGTTGGATTCATTGTAAAACTGGTTAGCCAGTTGATTACCCGTGCGCTGTTGCCAGTATTGCCACACCGCTGGGTTAGCGCTGGCGTTCTTACTTTCCGATTCGAGCAACTGGAGTGTTTCCTTCATCGCCGCCTTGGGATCGTTGAGCCTCGAATAACTGTCCGAGAGCAAATAACGGCTTTCCGGGGAAAGCTCACTACTGGGATATCGGTTTAAAAACGAACGCAAACTCACTATCGCCTCCGGATAATTCTCATTGAGATAGGTAGTATACGCATTCTTAAACATCACACGCTCATAATCCGAATCCTGCAAATCCAGACGCAATAAGCGGTTATAAAAACGGGTAGCTTGATCATAGGCCCCCATTTCAAAAAATGTCTCGGCGATCTCAAGCTGGGCACGGTGAGAAACCTGCTGGTAATCCTTGATTTCATACACAGGAACATTCAGAGCCACATTCAGAACGTTATAGAATTTTGCCAGCGCCAGTTTACTGGCACCAATTTCACGATACATGATCCCCAGCTTCAAATAGATGGTGGGCAAGTCCTTATCATTAGTGAAACTCTCAATAAACTTTTCATACACCCCTATTAACCGTGAAGGGCTCTCCTGTTTTTCATAAATATCCGCAAGGGTCATCAAAACGCGGCGTTTGTAGTAATCGCCAATATCCATATCCACGAATTTAACCAACTCCTCCTCACTGTAGGTATTGAGCGCATTCTCAAGTCGGAATTTCAACCGCTCATCCGTATCGATTTCAGACAATTCCCGATCCACCTCCAGTTTTTCATCCAAAGCAACCGGCTCGTGGCCACTGGGTAATTCGGCTCCCGGCAGTACCAACTGATGCTCATACTCATTTTCTTCGGCAGCGTAAGTGGCCTGGCCTACCCAGAATACGATTAGAATAATCGCAGAACTTAGGACTATTTGATAACACTGAAACATTGTACAATGACCTTTTTAACGCATACGAATAAATGGGCTCCCTTAGTAATCGGTCACTACACTAAAAACTTCAGGTCGAATTAAGAGAGTTCGGGCAGAATTAGTTCCGGCGAATTTCAAAACGGGCCCGACTACCCTGGCGTACCGTCGGTTGCTGGCCCACCATAGAGGGTTGATAACCCATGAAAGGAGCATTCACTCCGGGGGTCATTCCAAATGGATTCACCTGGTTACTGAAAAAGTCGAGCAACTGGCGGTGAGACTCTGCCTGATCCTGCAGGGCTACTGAGTCACTACCCTGAGTATTGGCCTCTTCAGCCTGATTGGCTGGAATATTTGGAGTGGAGTTATTCTGATAATTCATCCGCAATTCATTGGCAGTATTTGTCTGCCCCGGAATGATCGAATTATTAGTGCTTGATTGAGGCTCTTCACCATTCTGTGAAACGGGGGTCGATTTCGTATAGTATGAACTATTCCCGAGTATTAAATCCCAGATCACTGAGTCCAGCGGCTGCAATATACTGTTCTCGGCTACTTCCACCTTGAGTTTTGAAGGACCTTTATCGGAAAGATAACCCTTGGGATTCATCGCAATAAATGGAGCCATTGGGCTTTCGCCTTCAGAGGGTGAATCAGCCTGCACCACAATTTTGGGTTCAATAACCTCAGGCTTAACAATGGGAACCACCGTTCTCTTTATGAAAACTTCCTCTTGAACTTCAGGTTTTTCGACCTCAACGGCCTCTTCTTCCACAAATTCTTCCTCGTCGGAAACTTCCGTCGGAGCCGGACTTACACGTTCTACATCAAAATCATGCACTTTAATTACCGATCGGCTCTGGGATCCCGCTCCCCCGAGTATACGATCCCTGGATGATCGTGCGTTGACATCCCCAACCATTGAAACCAACAGAACAAGCACTACAGTTACCCTCACCCAGGTATCGGGTGCAGAAGCAAATGCCAACCATTTAGATTCCGTGTTCATATCAGTCAAAAGGACAAACTATGAATGGTTAATCGGCAGAATCTGAAATATGTTAGTTAAAAAAAGGAGCGGACCTAAAATTTATGAATTTTTAATCTTTGGCATCCAGATTATGCCAGGGGATAGGATTTACGCGATTCAGAAGGTGCGCATGCTCCAGATCCGCAAGCTCATGGATATCCGGCTCCAGTATGCGATCATCATCGAAACGCTCAGCCGTAATATTCCAGGGGTCCGGATATTCACTCAGACACTTTACGGATTGCGCCCAGACAGCATAGGGAACTGAGAGCGCCTCCCCTATGGCGTTCATGGATGCCATCTCAATTGCTCTTTCAAATACCGCTACATCACAGTTTGGAAAATTGATGTTATAGTTCAGATGAATATCACCTCCTACATGCTGCATAATATGTTGGAATACTGGAATTGACGGAATGTCATCCCTTGATAAATCTTCAGGCCGTTTGATCAGACAAACATCAAGATCCTTAACCTGATGCGCGATTAAATCGCTTTCGGTAGATATCACCACCTGGTCAATAACCGGTGAACTCAGGAGTTTCAATACACCCAAACGAACCAGAGGCACTCCCTCAAAAGGAAGTAAATTCTTGTAGGGCAAACGCTTGCTGCCCAAACGGGCAATCACTGAACCGACAACTTTCATGCACTAATCACTATATTCATACAAATTCGGATCCTTTCGTGGAGCTCTAAACTGTTGTTTCAAAATATTCAAAGCAGAATCCTTACCCGGTCCGGCTAATCCAATCGGCACCTCCCCATTATCCGGCGTTTCCATATCAGGCATTTCATCGGCCAATACATCTCCAAATTCCTCTTCAATTACCTCGGGAGATATACCCGCCTCCAGCTTTCGGACCATCTCTTCCATAGAGCCATCAAGCGGTTCGCCAGTAATACCGGACATTTTGCGCATGAGTGCCCCCAATTGCTTAGAGTCAGGGTTATTCTGATCCATAGCACTCAGTGCAGATTCCATTTCTTGCATAGCCGCCATCATCTCGGGACTGTCATCTCCCCCTTTTTCTACTTTGGATTCAAGGCCTGTCAGTGAGAAGCTCGAAATCACCTTCTCCATATGATAGCCATCTCCATCCGGGCACTTAGGTATAATGTGCTGCTGATCAACCCGTTTAGCCCAAAAACTATATATAGTATGGGTATCTGGACTGTAATACTCATATATAGGCATTAATCGAAATCATTATACATTGAGTGCCTGTATCAAGCATAACCCTTGGATTTTTCACTTGCCGCACAAAAATAATCAAAATTAAATCACATTATGGTTAAATTTTTACATACCCGCCTACGTGTGAGTGACTTGGAAAAGTCCGTTGATTTCTACTGTGATGCTTTTGGATTCCTCGTTTATAAAAGAAACGATAAGTCGCCCTCCGGAAATCAGATTGTGCACTTAAGGCTCCCCGGTAACGATCATATGCTTGAGCTTACATACTCAAAGGACTATGAGGTAAAGGTCCCCGAAGATTTGGTCCATACCTGCGTCGGGGTTCCCAATATCATCAGCTTTTGCGATCGGCTCGAAAAGAAGGGGATTGAAATTTGGCCCGATAAATGGCGGGAGAAATTTGAGGCTTCCGAAAAGCGTATGGCCTTTGTAGATGATCCAGATGGATACGAAATCGAGATCCTCGAGCGTCAATAATTAAGTAGGATAGTTCTATGTTAGATGCTCAAACCGAGCAAACGCTGCAAACGCTTGCAACTCGGTTTCCCAGCGTCTTTTCAGAAGTTAAGTCTGCAATCCAATCAGGCAGTTCGCTCAATCCGGAACAACAACGCCTGGATTTTCAGAAATACCAGCAAATCGCCTATGGTGAACATAACCCTGATTTGCTGTGCTCGCAATGGGCGGACTCTGCCCCGAACCAAGAACATCATATTTACCTCACCACCGGTATCGGAAATGGGCGGCATATACTGAATCTTCTCGAGAAAGTTCCCACCACTAGCCGAGTGGTCGCCGTAGAAACGGATGCTGGCAGAATATTCAATGCCATTCAGTATTCCAGCTCCATTGATACACTTATCAACGATCCCCGCTTCATCTTGCTTGGGCTCTTTAACTACCGGCAGGGCATTAACGAGCTTAATCAGGAGCTGGTCGGCATTGATTCCGCATCCATTCATTTATTCGCACCTCTATACGAGCTGGACCCTCAACTCTACTCAAGAGTGCTGAACATTATATTGACTCAACTCAGCACCCGTTGGAATCAAATCCGCACAGACGTCGAAAACGCCGCATCTCTGTTTGAAAATACGCTGTCAAATCTCATCAAAGTGGGAATAAACCATGATATCAATCGATTTTCGCAGAGTTTTGATGGGGGTTGCCTGGCACTCGTTGCAGCCGGCCCTTCCCTGGACAAAAATCTGGCATTGCTCCAGACGTTGCAGGGTAAGGCGCTAATCGCTGTCGTCAACTCAGCCTACCCAACGATAAAAGCCCATAACATCCATGCGGACATCACCGTCGCTGTGGATCCAAAACCTGCCACCGAAGATGGATATAGCAATACAGAAACTACAGACACGCTACTCATTGCTCCCTATGTGGTTTATCCGGGAGTCACCGATCACTTCAGCGCTAGGACCATAGGCTTAAGCAGTCATAACCCGTTCATGTCTGTGCTCCGAAAAGTGCTCGGATTCAAAGAGGAACCCAACATAGTCGGAGATGGCACAGTATCGATAACGGTTGCAAACCTCGCAGCTCTTTTTGGGTGTAAAACCGTATTACTCATTGGGCAGGATTTGGCTCTGGCAAGCACCGGTCAAACCCACTCCGGTCTTTCCCATTATGCCAAAAGCCATTCTAATCAAAAGGACACCAGGCTACTGGATTGGGTGGAAAACAACCAAGGCAATCGCGTCCCGATTGAACAAAAACTCAAAGCTTATTTAAAGACTTTTGAAGAGGTCATTGCCCATTATCCTCAAATTCGGTTCTACAACTTATCTGAAGAGGGTGCAAAAATCAAAGGAGCTCCATTAATCGATTCTGATCAGGCCTTAAAATTCGCTTCTGAAAGCATTTCCTATGCATACCATGAGGTAATAAATGAAAAGCTCAGCCAATCACTCCCCGCGGATAAAGTGAACTACGGTATTTACCTCTTCATGGAAAAATTCGAACAGTTTTTGAGGGACTCCATAGAGGATCTATTGAAGCTAGTGATATCCAAGAAAAACGACTTAGAGAACGTACGCAATCGCTTGCAAAAACGTTTCGATGACCATCCCACTTTCGCTTCATTAGGCATGGAGGGCGAAACCAAAAAGCGCTATTACGAGGTCATTCAGAAAACCGGTAACTGGAAGCTAATCACCGACCAGGACATACCTGTAGAAGCAATATCGGATCAGGCCGAAGCATTGCTCGACGGTTATTGTTATCAACTGAAGCACATAATCGCGTGGATAAAGGCTTATCAATTATCCTCGCAAAACTGATGCCAAGCCCCACGTATGGCATGTGTCCATCGTTGGGCAAACAACCGACTGTCTGTAAGCCCCGTTTCAAACATTTGCTTACCTGCATTCCCGGCAAATGCTCTGCGTTGCTTAACATCATTGGCCAAGTCAACAACCTTGCGCACATAATCTTTGCCGGAGTGCGCAATCCAGTCCCGCTTTCTTAACTGCCGAAGGATGGCTGCACCCACTCGGGATGCAGGCGTTTCCTGCTCCATCGTAATGACAGGCACCCCCACCGATAAAGCCTCGAAGGTCGTCGTTGTACCGTTGTATGGAAAAGTATCCAGCATAACATCCATACTTTGCATCAGGGACAAATGTTCTGAGATACTTTGTGTACGAGGCAAAAAATGAATGCGGGTCGATTGAATCGAATACTTATCAAATTCAGCGATAATCGCTTCGCAAACGCCTCCATCCTGATAAGCCCGCGATTTCAAGAATAGCGTTGCTTGGGGCATCAAACTTAAAATTTCAGCCCACACCCGGATAACACCCGGACTTACTTTGCTGCGGTTATTGAAGCAACCAAATCGAAACGATTCTCCGGAAAATCCCGTTTTCTCAGTAATGCTCTGCAATGGGCTTTCGTATGCATGGATACCCGCTTCAACAGTAAGCAATTGATCTCCAGCATGATCTATCCCAATCCCCTTTGGAGCCATAAAATAGTGACCCCTCCCCAGACCCACCGAAGTCGGATACCCGAGCCAGCTGATCTGGACCGGGGCCAGATTTTGAGCAAATTCGGGCAGTCGATTGTAGGCGGTATGACCCGATAGGTCGATCAGGACGTCTATACGGCTCCGCCGCACCATTTTGGTAAATGTTTCTGAAGGCATGCCCGCAGTCTTCACCCACGCATCCGAATACGATCTTAACACTTCGGTCATTTCATCATCCTGAGTATTTTCGCTGAAAACGATTATCTCATAGGCGCCCCGGTCTAAATTACACCAGAGACCCGTTAGAAAAAATGCGACTGAATGACTGCGTAAATCCCCCGAGACAAACCCCACTGAGAGCCTGCGGTCCTTATCACGCATATTTTTCCAGGTTGGGTGTGTTTGTTGATTTGGAAAACGTTCCCCAAATGCATTATGTTCATGCATCAAAGCCGCTACAGATACATCCTCACGATAATTCAGGCAAAAGAGGCGGTTGGATTCGATCCAATGGGCATTGGGTGCAATTTTTAGTGCTTGCTTGTAGGCACTATCAGCATCGATCAGCAAACCCATATCCTTATAAACATTTCCCAAATTTGCCCAGGCTTCCCAATTTTCTGGCAGATTCACGGTAATATCCGCAAAGAAACGCCGGGCACTACTCAGCTCACCCTTCTTCCACAATTCAACCCCGCTTTTAAGACTCGTCTGCATCGTTACTCATTAGTCTCAAATAGCGCCTGTTCATCCAGAGTCCATTCATCCAAATCGATTTCAGTATCAGCTTTAAGTTGATGGCGAAACCACTTGCGCTGCTTACGCACCAACTGCCAGGTATTGTGATTGATCCGTTCCTCAAGTTCATCCCTCGGAAATTCTTCATTCAGCATTGAGATCACCTCCCGATACCCAATCGAGTTACAGGCGCTTGGGTTTTCCGCGAGGCCATTCTCCAGTAAGTTCTTAACTTCATCGATCAATCCTTGTTGGATCATTGCCCGGGTTCGTTGCCGGATATTATTTCTGAGGCTCTCGTCTGACCGGACCAGCAGGATGACCTGCTTCACGTAACGTGCAAAGGGATAATCCCGTTGATTCATGGCATCCTGCAATGCTGAAACAGTTTTCCCGGAAGCCATGCATCTTTTCAGCGCGGGCAACACCCTGCGTGAATTCTGCATATCAATCAGATGTTCAGCATCCGGCGACAGCGCGAGCAAACGAATAGCCACTCCACTGAGTCCTTCTGCTGCAAACCAGGAATTCACCTTTTCATCCAACTCTTCAGATATCTCCACATCATCCACAACCGGAGCAAAAAAACACTTTAGGTAAAACCCGCTGCCCCCGGTGATCAGCACCCGTTTTCCCCGCGCATGGATTTCTTCAACCTTTTTGGAAGTATATTCCAAATAGCGGCTGACATCATACTGCTCATTTACGGGAACAAGATCAATCCCATGATGCTTGACCTGACTCAACTGGCTTGCGTCTGGCTTGGCAGTCCCGATATCCATGCCCTGATAAAAAAGCAGCGAATCGCAGGAAATAATTTCTGCATTGTGCTCAAGCGCCCAGTTGATAGAAAGCTGGGTCTTTCCAACTGCTGTTGGCCCCGTTATCACATAGAGTGTATGTGCATCATTCACCAATCTATTTGATTATATTCTGCTTTTGATGAACTTCCAGCACCGTTACAACCAGTTGAAACTCACTATCGCCGACATTCGAGCGAGTGCAATAGACTCCCCCGTTTAAGAGTTCCGCTACCTTACGGCTGATCGTTAGCCCCAATCCGTTACCCCCGTATTTACGGGTTGAAGATAAATCACCCTGCATAAACGGTTCAAATATTCGGGTGAGGTCTTCTTCGGGAATGCCGATGCCTGTATTTTCCACCACAAAGGTCAGATTGGCGATTCTCACCGTTTCGCGATGTGCATCGGCCTGTTCAATGACATCATTCAGGGCTTTGTTCATCTGCACATAATTCTTTTCGATAATACGGTCATCATAAGGCCCCAATTGTTTATAGACCAGCGATAAGGTAATCCGACCCTTTTCTGTAAATTTATCCGCATTATTGAGCAGGTGATCCAAGCAATAGGCAATACGTGCATGATCGCCAAAAATCACATCCGGTAAATCCGGGTGTAGATTGATCTCGAGCTCAATTCCACGCGAAGCCAGCCTTGCTCTGAAAGGATGCACCACGTCATTGATCATTTCCTGAACACTGAAAGCATTAAACGTCACCTCCACCTGGCCTGATTCGATATTCGATATCTCAAGTATATCCCGGATTAGAGAATTCAGGTGCTTACTCGATGACTGAATCAGCTCCAAATACTCCGCCTGTTCCGGGCTTAGTTTCATCTCAGCCAGCAAATCGCTAAATCCAATGATCGCATTCAGAGGGGTTTTGAGCTCATGACTCATATTGTTCATAAATACGGATTTCGCACGGTTGGCCTCCTCGGCGGCTTCCATTGCTGCGACGACATCCAATTCCCGGCGCTTATTATCCGTAAAGTCGAGTAATGAAATCAGAATACTGAAACTTTTCCCCGAATTTTTTATGCGGGATAATTCGGCGACCACACTGCGCTGCCCTTTGGATAACAAATAAAGCTGACACTCCAGATTCAGCAAATCGTCTCCCCCCTGCGCAACCAGGAGTATTGCAGCTTTCAACGAGGGGCTGATAACCGTTCTTAAATCAAATGCTTCCTCCTTCAACTCGGCTATTTGGGTATAACCGAACAAGCGCGCAGCAGCGATGTTTGCATTCCGTATGCTTAATTTATTGATCAGCCGATCAATCTGCCATTCGAGGGATTGGGTCAGCTCGGGTTTCGGCTGTCGCAGGATTTCCTCCAAATGCACACGCAGGGGCTCGATGCCCTTGGGCGAAATAAGATCTGTCTCCAGTTCCAGGAGCGCTATGGGCGCATTCGCAAAGAGATTTCTAAAGTTATGTTCTGCACTTGCACTATACTGGAGCGCCTTATTTTTTTTCTCCACTTCCTTAAGCAACGTACGCTCGGTTCGTATAATACGGCTCTGCGCCTGACCCGTGTAACGATAAAAAATACCAAACAATAGCAGAAAGCAGAACCCGGCAGTTACCCCATGAAAGAGTAACGCCCGCCTGTATTCATTGGTAATATCCGTTATATCCTGGAATAAAAGCAAAGCCCCAATCTCGGTTGACGAAAAATCAATCAACGGCAGACGGGTAATATTGTAGTGCTTATCCGCAAGGCTATCTCGTGCATAGTCTAAGTTTTGGAAGTAAAACTCGATTGCCAGATCATTAAATGTATCCACCTGATCCGGTGGAATGTAAAAAGCAGCATTTACGTGGTATGCCTCTGAATCATAAAGGTCCAAGTTGGCTGTGACCCCAGGGTTCTTAATGAGAGTCGCTAAAAACATATTGGAGATTTTATCCCTGAAATCCAGATACTGATATAACTCTCCTCCCGTCACCAAACTACCGAGGAGTTGGCCCTCGTGTTCAACTCGAACGACCGCTCGCAACATCAACTCATTACCTTCATTCACATCAATGCCGGACTGCGGTAAGCTTTCATCAAAGCCCTTGCTAAGTAGCTGACTGGATAGCTGGTTTGGGTCCAGCGGAGTGTCACTGGAATAGGCAAGAATTGCTCCGCTCGGGTCAGTTAAAACCAATTCATTAATACTCGAACCAGAAGATTGTAATCTGAATAGTTGACTATTGAGTGATTCCTTTAACCTCGCAGTATCTCTAGCTTCCCAAAAAATCAAGAGATCCGCATTTAAACTCAACTCTGCCGACTCCTTCATCTCTACAATCGCCTGATCTATCACCTTAGGAAGGAAAGCTTCTATCACCCCTGATTCCCACTCTGCATATTGCTTGAGATTGCGGTTTTGGATGTATTGCAGGCCTAGGACTAAACCGACAATGATCACCACAAAACAAACCCCCAGGGGAATGAGAATCATCTTTCGGAGTGGATAAAAAATCTTCATAGACCCACTATAAAACACCAACAATACAGGGAAATTTCCCTGCTAAAGCACCTAATACAGACATCTTAGCATCACGTATACTGCAAATTCAATCAGATGCCAGCCAAAAAACCATCTGGGTAATTCTTATTGCAGTTATCGATTTTTCAGCTCTGATACGCTTACCCTTGATTTGTTAATGAACTGTCCTATCTTAGGCACTTAATAATGAGAATATCCCTCGTAACTGAAACATTTCCACCGGAAATAAATGGTGTAGCCAAGACGCTGTATAGTCTTGCGAAGGGACTCGTTGAACGCGGGAATGAAATTGAGATTATCCGCCCAAGGCAACAGGAGAAAGAGACCATTGATCCTGAGCTCCATATTGAGCAATTCTCTGTAGTTGGACTGCCACTGCCGGGTTATCGGGGGTTACGCATCGGTCTCCCAAGTCGCAGTCGGCTGATTCGGCGCTGGAAAAAGTCGATGCCGGAGGTCATCTACATTGCCACTGAAGGTCCCTTGGGCCACTCAGCGCTACGTGCTGCCAAACAACTGGAGTTACCCGTTATCTCCGGTTTTCATACCAATTTCCAGCAATACATGATGCACTACAATCTCGGTCTGCTCAAGCAGCCTGCCGAACTATATCTGAAGGATTTCCACAACAAGACGCTCGCCACTTTCGTCCCCACAGAGGACACCCGGGACCGGCTTTTTGAGATGGGCTTCAAGAACCTAAAGCTTATGGGGCGTGGCGTCGACACCCGTTTATTCAATCCCGATAAGCGTAGCGATGAGCTTCGTGCGAGCTGGGGAGCAAAACCTGAAGACCCCGTTGTCCTTTATGTGGGGCGCATCGCCTCCGAAAAGAACCTGCCCCTGTTTTTCAAGTCGATACGCAGCTTGCGCAAAAAGCATCCACGACTGGTGGCAGTTGTTGTCGGAGATGGCCCGGAGCGTAAAACCTATGAATCCGAGCATAAGGATATCCTTTTCGCGGGTGCCAAAAAGGGCGAGGAGCTCAGTCATTATTACGCCTCTGCCGACTACTTTATTTTCCCTAGTTTGACTGAAACATTTGGCAATGTTGTGACTGAGGCGATGGCGAGTGGGCTCATCATCGTGGCATACAATTACGCAGCTCCCAGGCTCTACCTGAATAACGCAGTAAACGGCTTTTTGGTCAACATGGATGAGGAGCTCGATTTTATCCGAAAAATCCACCAGGCGTTAGATCTACAGGATAATGGGACATCCATTAAGCAGGCAGCGAGGAACTCAGCACTCGCGATCTCCTGGGATGTTGTTGTCGATCATTTTGAAAGCGACATTAAGTCGATTATCGCGCAGGAGAACCCAAGCGACTAAACCACAATATCTTTGGATTGCTGTGCAGAAGCGTAGGTCTGGTAGCCCGCCTCTCCCATGTAGCGTTTTAAAATCGCCTCATCTGTCTGATTGAGGTCCACCAGAATTAAACCGTCGATCACATTATTAAACTGGGGGTCCCGATTAAAACTGAGCATCACCCCATTGAGTTTGAGGTAGTGCTTCAATAGGATGGGCACTCCTTTTTTGTCGGATTCGATCTCAGATATAATCGCTGAAATATCACTGATATCCTCCAGGCTATCAGGAGCAAGATACTTCAGAAGCTTCGCAAATCTGCGCGAACGGGGTGGATTTTTGGCCTTAACAAACTTAGAAAGCTCCGGATGGGTTTTCTTCTTACTCAGGAATTGCACCATGAGGTCCTTGGATATAGAGCTGTATTCCTGAGTTATGCTCACCGGTCCAAATAAATAGTTGTATTGGGGATTACGCACAAGATATTCACCGATTCCCCGCCAAATTAACGACAAGGACGCATGCTTGCGTTGATACTCCACCCGGATAAACGAACGCCCCAGCTCCAGAGCCGGATTCAGTTCCTGTATCAAATCATCTTTAAATTTAAACAGCGAGGTGACATACAGTCCCTCTTTTCCGTGAGATTTCAGGATAATGTCTGTCGGTCCAATGCGATAAGCGCCTATGATTTCGCAACTCTCATTATTCCACATAAAGAGATGGGTGTAATGAGCATCAAAAGCATCCAAATCCACAGACTTCCCGGTTCCCTCGCCAACCAGTCGAAATGTCTCCTCCCGAAGTCTCCCGATCTCCTTTAACACATGGGGAATCTGTAACGGCTGCGCGTAGAACACAGTATACGTACCATGATTGACGAGTTCATTGTCTGTATTTTTAAGCACTTCAACATCCTGGAGTAAAAGTTGGGTATCGATCGGCTCTATAATCGAATCCCACGCTTTCTGCTTAGGGGTCATTTTCAAAGGAAACCGCCGCATCGCATCCGGTTTTGCATCCCCCCGATTGGATAGTATGTAGGTACTCAATCTCATGAACTGCATTAGCTCTTTCGGGCTCTCATACTTCTTGAGTTGATTGTAGAGAATGGGTTTCCCAATCTTGACCGGATAATTCTTCTGAAGGCATCGGGTATATTCACGTCCGATCATTAACGTACGGAACCGGGCATGTAATATGCCCAACATTTGAAAAAGGTTGGAATTTCTCCCCGAGAAATAAACCGGCAACACTGTTGCGCGTGTTCGGTGGATAAGTCGATGTAAATTCGGGTTCCAATCGCCATCCCTGACCAGTAAGTGCTCAAAGCTGAAGTGGGAGACCTCACCTGCAGGAAACGTCCCGATACACCCTCCGGATTCCAGCCAGCTAAACACCTGCTTCATCGTCCGGATGTTCTGCTTTTTGGAGTCGTTCCCCCCAAAAACATTTACGCCAAATATATAGGGCCGGAAGCGATCCATCTTCCCCAGCAGCTCGTTCACCAGCAACTTCACATCGGGCCGCACCCGGGTTAACAGAGCACCCAAAATTATACCATCAATGGCCCCGTATGGATGGTTTGCGACGACAAAAAGCGGGCCCTCCAGGGGTATTTTCGCAAGATCCTCTTCGGACACTTCGTAGCTCACACCATTCGCTTCGAGTGCAGCTTCATAGAAGTTCAACTTACCTTCCGAAGCATCCAGGTAGCGCGATACATACTCGTAATTCTCATTTACTTGATCAACCCGCAAAAATCGACTAATGGCCGGCACAAACGGGCGCAAAGTCTTTAAGCTTGGGTTTTTCTCGATAATCTCCCCAATATCGATAAGTTTCTGAGAATTCATTCAATTATTAGGAAAAAAGGATGCGCAGGTAACATTACAAATTTTTAGAGTATTAACAATATAATTAGGATAAACGATCCAATCCATCAAATGAATGAGCCATTAAATCAGAATCTGCTACTAGCTTACCCACTTCCCGATAAGTTGCAGACTGCGTTGGACCATGCTCACACAGTTCAGGCAGAGATCAAAAGCTCCCTCGACGATGATAAACCGATCGCAATTGCATGCAGTGGCGGTGCTGATTCCGTATTTCTGCTCTGCTGGCTTTTTCGGCTATATTACAACAAATCCGATCTCTTGCATGTCGTCCATTTTAATCACGGCATCCGGTCGGATTCAGCGCTCGATGCCGAATACGTGGAACATATCTGCAAAGGGCTCCGGCTTACTTTTCATCTGGGCAGTCCGGACACACCGCTCCCCAAAGAAGCAAATGAAGCCCAATTGCGGGAACACCGTCATGGCTTTTTCAGGAAAATCATGGAACAGATCGGAACTCATCTGTTAATTACGGGACATCATCAGGATGATGCGATCGAAACCCTCATCCTTCGACTCGGTCGCGGCAGTGGTATTGAAGGCCTCAGCGCCCCCAGGGAAGTTCAAATTATGGGCGAAACGATTAAGCATGTGCGCCCACTCATAAAGGTGAGGAAAAGCCTCATTATCCAAGCCCTCGAAGCGATGCATATCCCATGGAGGGAAGATAGCACCAATCAATCCAGCGAATACACCCGCAATGCCATTCGCAATCAGCTATTGCCACTTTGGGAATCGCTGAATCCCCAGGATCTGCAAGCCAACCTCTCAAACACTCACGCACTATTACAGGAAGCCCATGAGGCATTGGAGCACTTCAAAAAACAAGCCCTCGATAATTACCCCATTGAAAAAGGTAACCTACATCTTAATAGCTATACAAACTCGCCAGATGCGATTCTCCGGCGAATCATCCATACCTGGGCATCCCTCCAGGAAATTGAGCTACCGGATAATGTGATATCTGTCATTTTGGAAAAACTCCGAACTCAGTCCGCATGGGAACGGCAAATCAGCACACAGTATCAGATCAAATTATCCGAAAAAGGATTATTATCTCTGCATTCCATCTCACAATGTGAGACGCCCATTACCTTTGAGTTCAAAGCACCCGAGACATCTTCCCTATACTTCCCAGATGGTTGTTGTTTGGAGTATCGCTTGATCCCAGCGAACACAAATTTAATAAAAAAAGTGCTTTCAGGCGAATTTTCGCATACCGAAAGCGTCTATATAAGTATAGAAGAAACAAAATTATCATATCTAACAATTCGACGCTGGCAACCGGGTGATCAATATCAGCCACTCGGCATGCGAGGGAGTAAAAAACTACAGGACTGTTTTACCGATCAAAAAATACCATCCAATAAAAGGAAGCAGTTACCCGTTATATTTAATGATGCGGGTGAAATCCTGTGGGTTCCGGGCTTATTACCCAGCGAACGCCACAAGGTAACAACTGCTACCAAATGGCTTCTACAGTTGACTTACCTCCCATTCTCGCATTCGTTAAAATGTTAAAAATATTGAATGAATAACCGTCCACCAGAGAATAATTCCGGTAAAAATAAGGGGAAGATGCCCAATGATCGATTCTTTGAGCCCAAGCTGCTGCTCATCTGGATTATCGTGGCATTTGCTATTTTTTCGCTCATCGGTCTTAGCAACACTCAGTCCAACGTCAGAACGATGACCATACGCGAAGTGGTTGAGGCCGCTCGCAAAGATCAAATCGAAACAGGCACCATCGTCAGCGATCCACGGGGCGGGGAATCCTGGCATAAGCTTGAAGGTACCTTGCGCACTGCAGGCGGCATTCAGGCAGAAGGCTCGGCGCAAGCATCTGCACCCAGTCGATTTACGGCAGAAGGCCGCATCACTGAGGATGACTTTTTGGTGATCCGTGAGATTTTCCAGGAAAAACGAGCAGCAAGCTGGATTACCGATCTTGTCGGCAGCATCCTGCCCATACTGCTGATTATTGGCTTGATCTATTTCATATTCATCCGCCAACTGCGCAATGCAGGCAGAGGCGCGCTTTCCTTCGGCAAGAGTAAGGCAAAGATGCTTACCCGGGATAAGGAGCGCATCACCTTTAAGGATGTCGCCGGCTGCGATGAGGCGAAGGAAGAGGTCAGCGAAGTGGTGGATTTCCTTAAAGACCCGAAGAAATTTCAGAAAATCGGAGGTAAAATCCCCAAGGGGCTGCTCATGGTGGGTCCTCCGGGCACGGGCAAGACAATGCTTGCACGCGCAGTTGCCGGTGAAGCCGATGTCCCGTTTTTCACGATCTCCGGTTCGGACTTTGTTGAGATGTTCGTGGGTGTAGGGGCAGCCCGTGTGCGCGACATGTTTGAACAGGGCCGCAAAAATGCACCCTGCCTGATGTTTATTGATGAAATCGATGCTGTCGGCCGTCAACGGGGCGCAGGCCTTGGCGGAGGCAATGACGAGCGCGAGCAGACCTTGAACTCCCTGCTCGTGGAGATGGACGGCTTTGACGGCCACGAGGGGGTAATCATCATTGCAGCAACCAATCGCCCGGACGTTCTGGATAATGCACTGTTGCGACCCGGTCGATTCGACCGGCAGATCACCATCGACGTGCCCGATCTGGACGGTCGCGAGGCCATTCTCAAGGTTCACGCAAAAAAGATTAAACTTTCCAAAGAAGTGGACTTGCGCCGCATCGCACGTGCGACCACCGGTTTTGCCGGGGCCGACCTCGCGAACCTTTTGAATGAAAGCGCACTGCTTGCTGCCCGTTACAACCGCAAGGAAGTCTCCATGGCAGAGCTTGAGGAAGCGCACGATAAAATCCGCTTCGGGCGTGAGCGCCGCAAGCTCATGGACGATGAGGACAAGAAGGCAACGGCCTACCACGAAGCAGGTCACGCCATCTTACAAGTGTTGCTTAAGTCGAAGAAACTGAAGCTTCACAAAGTAACCATATTACCACGGGGTAGAGCACTCGGTATGGCTATGTTTACGCCGACCAAGGATATTCTCGGCCAAAACAGAAGTGAAGTGCTGGATCGTATCTGCGTGACCATGGGAGGTCGTATCGGCGAAGAACTCCTCACTGGCGAATACTCAACCGGCGCTCAGATGGATATCAAGCAGGCCACTGAAATGGCGCGACACATGGTATGCGACTGGGGCATGAGTGATCTAGGAATGGTTGCCTATGGCGATAATCAGGACCACATCTTCCTGGGCAAGGAAATCACGCGCAATCAGAATTTCTCTGAGGAAACGGCAAAAAAGATCGATCAGGCCATCCACGACATCAACCAGGACCAGTTTGATCGTGCCAAATCCCTGATCATGGAAAATAAGGATGCGCTGGTCACCCTGGCGGAGTCCTTACTTGAGCACGAAACCCTCGATGGAGTGCACGTAGAGGAAATTTTGGAATTCGGCGAAATCCGCTCTCCCGTCTTTAAATCAGGCAAGCAAGACGATGAGCCGGCTGAAGAAGAAGAAAAAGAGCCCAAAGCTGAAGAATCCAAAGATAAGGAAGATCTCGGGCCCGAACCCTCGCCTGTGCCGGCATAAGTCTACTACAAGATTTAATAGAAGCGGGATATCTCTTCATTTAGAGTTATCCCGCTTTTTTATTTTGTTTTTACACAAAACTGCGTTCACCGGCTAAAAGCCCTCTCAAACGCTCCGATAATCAAGGCACCTAAACGCAATAATGAATCTTACTATTAACAGAAGTTAATAAGAAAGGAGCACAGAAAGTGAACAAACGAGATGGAATGAAAATATTGGTGGCAGATGATAATGCCATGATCCTAAAAGTTCTTTCAATGATGATTGAGCGGCTGACAGGAATTACCCCGCATCAGGCGAAAGATGGTGTAGAAGCTTGCAAACTGGCAGCCAAAAGCCACTTCGACCTCATCTTTATGGACTACAACATGCCACGCATGACAGGCATTGAAGCGGCTGAGAAAATCCGCAAACTGCTTCCGAAAAGCGAGCAACCCCGCATCGTAGCACTCAGCGGCTCAAGCTCCCCACTGGATCAGGAAAATTATAACTCCGCAGGGATGGACTACTTCATGAGCAAACCCATCAACCTCAGCATACTCAAAAAACTCATCGAAGGTACCCAGACCGGCTCATTGGCATAATCGATTCAAAGCTTGGAGGTGGTGCGGGTAGACAGAATCGAACTGACATCACCTGCTTGGAAGGCAGAGGTTTTACCACTAAACTATACCCGCGTAAAAGATAAGATAAAAAGGCAAGTACCGATGGAGTGTCAACTATGAACTGACGCTATTCAGTATTGCAGCCTCACTGCACTTTTTTTACATTTGCCTGTTATCTTGATTGAATATTTGAGCCTTTGCCTTTTTGGTCGATTACAGGGTTAAACACCTAAGCTTATATGCCGTCACTCTCATCACCCAGAAATTTATCCACCCAGTACCGGGGAAGCCAGCGGGGTCCCAAGAAGAATAACTTCAGGGATAACCAGAAACTGGCGAAGCAAAAGGCGTACGAGAAAAAGGCTAAGAAGGCTAAAGTTAAGCTGGAGGATTTGGCCGTATTTACCCAGCAACTGTCGTCGATGTTGCATGCGGGCCTACCCTTGGTAAGTGCCCTTGAAGCCTTGCAGGAGCAGGTCACGAGCCCCGTATTTCAGATCATTATTCGCGACATACGTGTGGATGTATCCAGCGGTACTGCATTTTCCGAAGCGGCCGGAAAATTCAAAAACGCCTTTCCCAAGCTTTTCATTTCGATGCTTCAGGCCGGTGAGGCCTCCGGTAACCTGGCGGACATTCTGGAAAAAACGGCCGGCTACTTTGAGGAATCGGTAAAACTGGCGAAAAAAGTAAAGAGCGCGCTCACCTACCCCGTAACCGTGATACTCTTTGCGATCGGGTTGGTAAACGTCCTGCTTATTTTCGTCATACCAGTCTTCGCAGAAATGTTTACGAGCTTCGGCTCGGATTTGCCGATGCCGACCCAGATCCTCATGTCGACCAGTGAGTTCATGCAGGCAAATTTCATCTATCTGGGTATCGGGCTGTTTGTTTTCTGGCAATTGATGACCCGGCTATTCCGCACACCCCGCGGCCGCCTGGTGAAAGACTGGATGCTGATTCGCATGCCCGTATTCGGTGAATTGATCCGTAAGGTCAGCCTGTCGCGATTCTGCCGCACGTTTGCGATCTTGATGCGCAGTGGCGTGCCCATCCTACAAGCGCTTGAGATCGTATCATCAGGAAGTAACAATACCTACATCGAGCGCGCCTGCTGGGAAATCAGCCGTAATGTGAGCCAAGGGGGACAGATCTCCGAGGTGCTCGCGATCAATAGTTATTTCCCGTCCATGATCAAACACATGACCCAGGCCGGCGAACAAACCGGGGACGTCGATGGTATGCTGGTAAAGATCGCCGACTTTTACGACGTTGAGATCGAGAACACCGTAAGCGCACTGACTTCGCTGCTCGAGCCCCTGCTCATTGTTGTGCTGGGAGTGATCATCGGAGGTATCGTGATGGCAATGTTCCTGCCGATCTTCAAACTGCCCACCGTTATCCAATAAATATCGGCCGGGGAGACTTGCGTGTTTTCCCCCTAACACTATCCTTGCGAGCATGAGACGTAATCTGCTCTACCCCGTTTTATTAGTTTTCCATATTAGTATACTTGGCATTTGTGCAAACGCTTCAAATCGATGGATGGACGGTCAAGTCAGCCAGCTTTGCATCATCAATATAGACGGCAGTGATCTCAAAGTCGTTTATGAGGTACCTTACCTGATAGAAGCCCCCAATTGGACCAGTGACGGGAAATGGCTCGTCTTCAATACCAACGGTCAACTTTGGAAACTGGCGGTCAAAGGTGAGAGCGAGCCCATTTTGATTAACACGGGCTCAATTCAGAGCGCAAATAACGACCATTTGATATCTCCCGACGGAAAACACATTTATTTTTCAGCTAAACCCGCTCATACCGGATATATCTATCATGTTCCGTTTGAGGGGGGTGAGCCCAGGCAAATTACTGCTGATGTTGCCCCCGGGGCTCAGTTAGGGCATTGGTTGCACGGCATATCGCCGGACGGAGGTACTCTCGTTTACACGCGCACTTACCCCATTAATGGAAACCGCTGGGCAGGGGGTGATATTTACACGATTTCTGTCGATGGCCAAAAGGAAATTCAAATTACGGATAGCGTCGCCTACGATGATGGCCCCGAATTTTCCCCGGATGGGCAATGGATTTACTATAACTCAGGCAAAGGCAACTCTGCCCAAATATGGCGAATAGCTACTACAGGCTCTAAACAAACCGAACAAATCACGCATGACGAACGGGTCAACTGGTTTCCCCATATATCCCCGGACGGAGAGTGGATAGTATATCTTAGCTATGAAAAAGGCACTTGGGGCCATCCGCGGAACAGAAACGTCATCCTTCGCAGAGTACGACCCGACGGCACGGAAAAAGCCGATGTAATCGAGCTTTTTGGCGGACAGGGAACCATCAATGTAAACAGTTGGGCACCCGACAGTCAGCATTTCGCGTTTGTTCGTTTTCCCGTTAAAGAATAAAAAATGCCCCACCGAATATATCCGGCGAGGCATCGTATTTTAAAGTTCTGACGAACTGACTAATCCAGTAAGTTAGTCAAATAGCTGGTCGGTTTGTAGTTCTCAATGACCGGAGTGACCTGCCCGTCCTTGAACATACGTACTTGGGCTACATGGATCGGCTTGGTCTTAAACGGTGCAAAAAGTATATCATCATGGGATGCATTCTGGTGCTCATTGAAGAGGTCAGGGGTCAAGTGCCCGCCGAGGTGATCTGAGCGACCGGTTGCCACATGCACCGTGCCGAGGATCTTTTCATCTTGAATGTCACGACCGGATACGGGATAAATTTGTGAACCAAATCCCAACTCACCCAGCTCACCGGTCATCGGGTCTGACTTGAGTTTGGCGTTGTGCTCTTCAATGGTGGCCTGACTTCCCTCTAGCAATTCCACGTGCTGGATGCGCCCACCGGATACTTTCATGATACCGAGAGTACCATCTTCGTAAAGCATGGGAAAGTCACCCTCAGCTCCTTCGGGCACATAATACACTTCTCCTGCCGGCAAATTGGCAACATCCGGCTCCTTACCGCGGCAGATGCCATGACTCTTTTGAGCTTCCTGGCCATTACAGACCAGCTTCAACGTGTATGTCTTTTCTTTAACTACAAAATCGATTTCAAAAGCGTCTGCCTTGGTCATACCCAGACGAAGTGCTTCAGTGGTGCTGCTGACATGGTTGTAGTCTATGCTCAGGCCACTATTAAGGATAACTTCATTCAACCCGTGCAGTGTAGCCCCCTTGAAGCCAAATTGTTTGGCGTGGGCGGTTAAGGGCGCAGTTGCCGAATAAGTCGACACACAGAGTATGATGTCATAATTCGGATATACATCCTTCTCAAAACTGACCTGCTCGCCTGCAGTATTATAACCTTCATCCGGGAGATCCAGATTACTCCCACCTGTAGTTTTATAGGCGAAGACTTCTCCACCACTGAGGCCAAGCTCATGAAGCTCCCCTCTTTCAAAAGCTTTGTGAAATACCTCGTAAGCATATTTCTGAACCGTAAGGGATGCATCATTGAGGAACGCAAAATCCTTAACCTGTGTCGGATCGTCCAAGTCGATGAATATGGCTACTTTTTCTCCTCCTTCCGGCTCAAAGACCGTCTTGAGCAAACGGTGCAAACTAAACGGAGGATACTCAATAGTATTTGGGTCTAGGTTTATCATATTAGATATTAGGTTAGTATCTTCATTAAAATGGGTCAAACAGCAACCCGTTGATTAACAACTTATAGGTATAAACGTATAAATAGGTTTAATAATTACTAACTTTATAGACAAATATAATTTAAAAAATTAGAAAGGGAACCAAATGATTACCCCCAAATACTTATACTCCCTATGCTTGCTCGTATTTTCAATACAGCTGATTGCTTCTGCAGAAATCAACCAACGACCCGCTCCCTTTCGTACGATCATTATGACAGACATGACTCATGATGACGGCAACTCGCTCATTCGCTATCTCTATTATTCACACATGTTTGAAACTGAGGCGATTATTGTGACACCACAGTTGCCGGACTTTTATTATGATAGCAAAGGACCGTGGCAAAAAGTAAGTAATATCCTGAATGCCTATGAGATCGAGTATCCTCAGCTTATAAAGCACCATTCCGATTACCCAACTCCCGATACACTGAGTAAAGTGACTCATCCGGGAAGCGGAGCATTACCGATTATATGGTTAACGAATGAAAAGAAATTCTCTGGTAACATTATGGGCCGGCAAGTGGAGAGTTCCTGGGGAGATATCAGTTTTCATGACTGGATCGGTGAGGGCAATACGCCCAATGGCATCTCCAAGGATTCACCCGGCTCTGATTTTCTGCTATCCGTCTTTGAAAAACCCGATGATCGCCCGATCTACGTTCAAATGTGGGGAGGCCCCATCACCTTTATTCAGGCCTTATATCGATACCGACAAAAACATTCGGCTCAATCCTATGCGCAATTACTGAGTAAACTCCGTATCTTCGGCATCTTACTGCAGGATATCACCTTTGATTATCTTATCGATCTCGATGCGGTACAAGCCACCGGGTGCGGCAATCTGGGCAGTGTAGAATCCACCTTTCAGGGGCAAAGGTCCATCGTGGGTCAACTGCTTTATGATTCAGGACATTTCTGGGATTATTGCTGCCCGGGAGGGGGTCGGCAAAAGCCCATCTCGGAAAAAGAGGTAAACGGCTTTGGCCCGCTTTCCACGCTCTATGATCACGGTGGAGAAGGAGATACTCCCGCATTCCTCTATTTGATCAGTGCCCATCTGGGGCTGAATGACCCCGAAAACCCGGCCCACGGCAGCTGGGGCAGTCTTTTTCGCCCCATGGGTTCCCCCTTTCCACCCAATTATTATACCACGTGTGGATTGGATCTTAACCATCTTCTGCGTTGGAGTGATGCAACCACATCGAGTTTTCTCAACCGCCTGAACTACTCGATCAAGGAGCCAGAACATATAAACCATGAACCCGTCATTGTACTAGAAGATCATACAGAGCTTATAATAAACATAAAGGCAGACAATGGCGCAACGATTGTACTGGATGCTACTGAATCCTTTGATCCAGATAACGATGATTTACACTTTAAGTGGTATCCTTACCCGGAGGCCTCATCCTACAAAAAGGAGTTTTCCATAAAGGATTCAAACAAGCCGAAGATACAATTCAATCTACCCTCTGACTTGAATGAGCAGAAAATCCATATTATTTTGGAGGTCAGTGATTCAGACACTCACCCGCTCACCAGCTATCGACGCATCATAATCCAGGGCTCTCATTGAACAGGATTATTTCGCACAAAATAAAACTTCTTATGGAATAAAAAACAATTTAGCTTCGTTGTTATTGGTATGAATAAATTAACCTTTGGAATTCTCTTTCTCGCCGTTTTCGGATGGCTCTACCTGACTTTTGCTATGGATAAGAATAAAGTAACCACCACTGAAGATAAAGAACACTGCAACGATGCATGCGGGCTCCCGATGGATGATGCCGAGCTTCGTAAAATCCTTTCTCCGGAACAATACCGCATCACCCGTATGAACGGCACAGAAAGGCCTTTTCAAAATGCGTATTGGAACAACAAGGATGAAGGGATCTATGTCGATATTATTTCCGGCGAGGCACTGTTTTCATCCACACACAAGTTTGATTCAGGTACCGGATGGCCCAGCTTTACCGAACCCCTCGTAGACGGGCATATCCGCGAGCTGAAGGATACCAGCCACGGTATGGTTCGCACAGAAGTGCGCTCCGTGCATGCAGATTCGCATCTGGGCCACGTATTCCCGGACGGACCGCGTCCTACCGGTTTGCGCTATTGCATTAACTCGGCATCACTACGTTTCATTCCCAAAGAAGAACTTGAAGCGGAAGGCTACGGCGAGTTTAAAAGCCTTTTCGAATAAGGCCGATCAGGCACGCAGGAATGCCTGGTGCCAATAATCGCGCAGCTGCTCGATAATTCGGCAGACCTCTGGAAAATTATCCTTTTCAAGGCAGTTTTCCAGATAACGATAAATGCGCATCAAATGCAGTGCCAACTTGGGATTCTCGCGAAACGAGAGAGATTCCTTCAGCAATTTAATCGTCTGCGCAGTGCTCTCAGTCTCATGGTTAGACGCAGATTGCAAAATGCGATCATAACACTGTAGCAGCAGGGATTGCTCAGAGCTAAATTGAGCATTGTTTGATTCGTAGGCTTCGAGCTGTTTTTGCGTTTGCATATCTATCCCTATGCCAGTTGAGCACTCGCCGCCCGGGTAGCCAGCACTTCCGCCTGCACTGCAGTCGCATTCCCTGTCGCCTGAAAAATCTCAGCACCTGCCTGCGTTACTTGATTACTCGCAAACGCGGCAGAGGTCGTTCCATCCAGAGCACCTCCAATCAGCTGACCCACAAATGCCCCGCTGCCACTGCTCTGCAACCCGCTGCCATTGAGCAGGCTATTCAGATTCAGAATATCATTCTGCACATTGGCCATGACTTCAATATCCGTTGCCACCAACTCCAGCGCATCCTCGATACGGGTTACATATTGGCGAAAATCGAATTCCTCATTGGACACCTCGGATGCACGATAATCCACCAAAGCCACCACCTCACCGGTACTATTCGCATAATTGTCATTATCGATCGTAAACGTAAGCCCAAGGCCGGTGTTCACACTGACCTTATCATTACCACTCAAATCGATCTTATGATCCAAATACTTTAAATTCCCCAAAGAGTCTTTTACCTCAATGGATGAATTCGCACCATTGTAATTCACACGTACTGAATAACTCCCGGACGCCAGGCCTACCTGACCGGGCTTTACCCCTCCAAGCTCAACCGATTCGATCTCAAAAGCACCTCCTGAGCTGTCAGTTAATCGCTTATTATAGGTGGTACTTACACTCCCCTGAGTGACCTGGCTAAAACCCTCCTGGGCCAAATCCTGCCTGAACACACGGCGATAATCCAGCTTCGCATAAAACTTTGCAGGTCCTACCGTATCATAAGGATATTTATCCACAGAATCCAGCAGTTGGACTTTCTCGACCGAAATCGTAGCCCCAACACCCAGATCCACAAGCTCCTGCCCTGAACCGCTTAAGTCCACATCCTCAACCGTATTGAGTAACACTCCGTTAGAATTCAATATTGATACCGTAGAGTTAGGCCCTTCATAACTAATTTCAATCTGATAAGTACCGGTATCCAGCTCCACTTCAGTGCTCTGCACCTGACTGGCATATGCCTCCGTTATATCCAGACCCACAATTCCCGAATTCGCATTCCGTGATGATGAATAAAAATCATAGTAGGTATCCGTCACTGCATAACTTGGCTGCCTGCTAAGGTCGAGGCCACCTTCATTGGCCCCATAATAGTTTCCGAGTTCAAGTCGTTTATCTACCGTGCCATTACTCGTGTAGCTGAGATTTAGAGTTCTGCCATCCAGGGTAGCCTGACCGCTGAACAAGGTCGCGTCCACGATATCATCAATACCTCCACTGAGACTGCGCAGTTTACCAAAGATCTCATCGCGATCCGTCTGATTGGTAACACTCAATCCTTCATTCGCCAGCTGCAGCATCGTGAGCAAATTACCCTGGATCAGCTCCAGGCGATTTGAAATACCGGACACCAATGAAAAACTCTCATTGAGCGACTGGGTCTTAAGGGTCGCCTTATTTGTCGAGGTATCGATCGATGAAGGGCTGGTCGTGGCAGACGCCGCTACCGTCCTGCTACGGGTAAATGCAGCGGGGTTGTTAAAATCGGCAATTTCCTGTAATGAAAGACCTGCCATAACGGAACAATCGTAAGCAAATTATTGGCAATTCTTACTATCGGCACAACAGTAAGTACCCTAAGGCTTTTTTTTTACTCTTAATTAACAATTACGAAACAGGTTTTTTACATCCACAATTACTGGTATTGCAAGAAGTCCTTTGAGGGCTTTTTTTTCGCCGGAACCACCGAAACCCAACATACAGAATAACAGCCGATAGGATAAAAATCACCAGTGCCGTATCTAAAAAACTCATCCAGTTGTCTGCCATTTCCAAATTGCCAAGTAACGTATTCGCTTAAATCGCCGTTTTTTATTGATGATCTCGCTTGCTATTGAGATATTGTCTCAATAACTTGATCTAAATTTTTACCAAGTCAAGATGAAGGTAGTAACACTCGCACAATTGAAAAAAGGCCAATCCGCGAAAGTCATATCCATGGATCAGGACAATGCGGTATGCCAAAAACTGCTGAATTTTGGGGTTCTACCTCAGAGGCGTGTGCGATATGTCAAATCAGCCCCGATGGGAGACCCGCTAGAATTTGAGGTCGAAGGCACCCACTTTTCCGTGCGTAGGCAGGATGCGCAGACCGTGCTCGTCGAGGTGGAAGCCGCTTAGCTCGGGCTGGAATACGATCCACTTTGATTATGGCCGGCAATTCTGTTAAGCCCCTACAAATCGCCCTTGTGGGCAATCCTAATACGGGAAAAAGCACCCTTTTCAATGCACTTACCGGCTTAAGGCAGCGCATCGGCAACTATCCGGGAATCACTGTTTCCATGAAAACGGGCACTGTATTTGTAAAAGATACGGCTGCTTATATCACCGATTTGCCCGGTACCTACAGCCTCTCGGCAAGCGCACCGGATGAGCGTATTATGCTGGATTACATCACCGGCAAAATACCCACCACTTCTACGCCCGACCTTCTCGTCTGCGTAATCGATGCGACCAACCTGAACCGAAATCTCATGCTCGCCTCACAGCTGGCTGAACTCAAGATCCCGATGGTTATTGCCCTGAGCTTTTGGGACTCCCTGGTAAAGCGAAAACAGAATATCGATGTCGAGCTGCTCTCAAAGCGCCTCGGAGTTCCCGTGGTTCCCGTAATTGCATCCAAGGGCGAAGGTATCGATAATCTAAAAGATGCCATTGCCACAGCGTCAGAAAATAATGCCCTGATGCAGCGTATTGCCTGGGAGCCCGGAATCCAAAAAGCTTTTAATGAATTTACAGAAGAGTTAGAAACAGCCGACTCAAAACCTAATGAAGCACAAGTCCAGCGCTTGATCTTCGATAGTTACAAAGGAGATGAGTTAGAGGGTGTTAGCGAACAGAAGCAAAAATCTGCCATCGAAAATGCCCGAAGTTCGCTAAGGACGCTCGGCTATCACCCCCACTCGATCGAGGCCATTCAGCATAGCGAACACCTGAAAACGGTACTCAAGGATGTCGATCATAGCCCCCATGTGCGCGCTTATCGACGGGGTGAAAAAATTGACAAGTTTCTGACCCATCGCTTTTGGGGCCTCATCGTATTTACCCTATTCATGTATCTGGTATTCCAGGCGGTTTATTCCTGGTCAGCCCCTTTCATGGATGCGATAGACGCCGGCAAATCCTACATCCAGGACGTAGCTGCTTCCTCCCTGGAGGCTTTCCCACAAGTTCAAAGCCTAGTAGTGAACGGTGTGATCGAGGGCGTCGGCGCATTTTTAATTTTCCTGCCTCAGATCGTCATCCTTTTCTTCTTTATCGCACTCTTGGAAGAAACCGGCTACATGGCACGTGCCGCATTCCTCATGGACAAAATTTTCAGCTGGAGTGGGTTGAATGGGAAAAGCTTTGTTCCCCTGCTATCCAGTTTTGCCTGCGCAATACCCGGTATCCTGGCAACCCGCACGATCGAGGATAAAAAATCACGCCTCATCACCATATTGATTGCACCGTTAATGAGTTGCTCGGCACGGCTACCCGTTTACGTGCTCATGATCGGGGCCCTCATTGAACCCAGTTATGGTCCCTTTGTTGCCGGCGTTACGTTATTTGCTATCCATTTACTCGGTCTCGTCGTAGCCCTACCGGTTGCATTCTTCCTGAATCGCAAGCTACGCAATGCACCTGCACAACCTTTTATCATCGAGATGCCGGATTATCAGCGCCCGAAGGTAATCAATCTATTCTGGCGTATGTTTCAGGAGGGAAAGGAGTTTGTCGTGCGCGCAGGCACGATCATTTTTGCGATGACGATCGTCATCTGGGCGCTGCTCTATTATCCTCACCCCAAGGAGCTCGCGGGTGAAACCACTGAAGCATTCATCGAATCAAAAGTAGCTGCAGGAGCGATCGAAAGTGAAATCACAGCGCAGCTCGATGACGAGAGCTCTGATCTGGCACGTGAACTTCAATTTGCCATCGACCAGGCCTACCTCGAAAACAGCATCCTCAGTCGTTTCGGTAAATGGGTACAGCCTGTGTTTGATCCTGCCGGCTTCGACTGGCGCATCTCCGTGGGTATTCTCGCGAGCTTCCCGGCGCGCGAGCTCATCGTGAGCACTTTGGGCGTCGTATATAGTCTGGGAGGTGAAGTGGATGAAGAATCCAGCCAATTGCGCGATGTCATCCGCAAATCCGAATGGTCGGAAGGCAAGCGGGCGGGCCAACCGGTTTTCACCATACCGGTAGTCTTCGCGATTATGGTCTTTTTCGCACTATGCCAGCAATGCGGCTCCACGCTTGCCATCATCCGCAGCGAATCCAACACCGGATGGGCTGTCTTTTCATTTGTTTATATGACCGCCCTTGCATGGATAGGAGCGGTCATCACTTATCAGGGATTAAGCCTCTTTATGTAGTTTCCAGATTTTTCGGCTTAGAGCTTGATAATCATATCCATCCATGGTGATTCTAATTTTCTACTCATAATCCATAGCTTCCTAACATTATGCTCGATTTTTTACGACCCGATGGCCGCAAGCACGATGAACTGCGATCTGTAAATTTTCAAAACGGTATTGCACCCCATGCTACCGGCTCCACACTAGTCAAATTTGGTAATACTCAGGTCATCTGCTCAGCGACCATAGAAAATAAATTGCCCAAATGGATGCATGCCCAGGGCCTAAAGGGAGGTTGGCTCACTGCGGAATATTCCATGCTGCCCTACAGCACTCTCGACCGCAAGGACCGGGATATCAGCCGAGGTAAAATGGACGGGCGCAGCATCGAAATACAGCGCCTGATTGGCCGATCGCTGCGAGCCGTTTTGGATTTATCCAAAATTCAGGAAAAAACCATCTGGATTGACTGCGATGTACTACAGGCCGATGGCGGTACGCGCACCGCATCCATCACAGGGGCCTATGTGGCGACCAAGATCGCGATTAATCGACTTATCAAAGATGGGGTTATAAAAGAAGACCCCTTTAAGGATGCAGTGGCGGCAGTCAGCGTTGGCATTTTTTACGATGAGGAGGTATTAGATTTGAATTACCACGAAGATAAGGACGCATCCGTGGACTGTAATCTCGTGATGACCGGCAGCGGCCAATTTGTCGAGATCCAGGGCTCCGGCGAAGAAGCCACCTACTCCGAAAAGCAATTCAATAACCTGTTGGCAATCGGTAAAAAGGGCATCAAGGAGCTAGTGCAATTGCAGGAACAAGCAATATCCATTTAGGATCATCACACATTGATTTTACAGGTGACCCATTCAAGCCAACAAGTGGCTAAACATTACGGCAACACAGCGGAAACCCAAGGAGCTGAGGTAATCACTGTATGATTGACAGACATCGGATTCTCAATGTTTGAATAAGAAGGTTTTGGTTAACTATCGCATGTTGGTTTAATCTACAGCGATAAATATATCCCGTAATATAGAACAAAATATCACTTATGATTATAAAACCCAAGGTTCGCGGATTTGTATGTGTAACGACTCACCCAGCCGGGTGCAAAGCCCACATTGAGGAGGAAATCGCTTACGTAAAAGCCAAGGGACCCATTGCCAACGGACCGAAACGTGTCTTGGTCGTAGGTGCATCCACCGGATATGGATTGTCTTCACGCATCGTTCCCACTTATGCTTGGGGTGCGCAAACGATTGGTGTTTTCTTTGAAAGGCCTTCCAAGGAAGAGCGCGTTGGTACTGCGGGTTGGTATAACTCCTGTTACTTTAAAGAAACTGCAACTGCGGATGGATATTATGCACGCAATGTGAATGGAGATGCTTTTTCACACGATATTAAAAAGAAAGTCGCCGATTTAATTGAAAAGGACTGGGGCGGCGTGGACCTGATCGTTTACAGCCTGGCCTCACCCCGACGCAAAGACCCGGACTCCGATACCGTGTATCAATCCGCCATTAAGCCTATAGGCAGCCCATTCAGCGGCAAATCCATTAATACAGACAAGGAAACGGTGATTGATGCCTCCATCGAACCCGCCACAAACGAGGAAATCGAAGGCACCATCAAAGTCATGGGCGGTGAAGATTGGGAGCTATGGATCAACTACCTCAAGGAGCGAGGACTGCTGGCAGAGAATTTCAAGACCATGGCCTACTCCTACATCGGGCCTGAAGTAACGTGGGCAATCTACAGAAAAGGAACCATTGGCAAAGCCAAGGAAGACCTCGAACGCGCAGCCAAAGCCATTAATGAATCCACAGCAGCGATCAACGGAAATGCATTTATAAGTGTAAACAAGGCGGTCGTCTCTCAGGCGAGTGCTGCGATCCCCGTCGTTCCGCTGTATAATTCTATACTCCTCAAAGTCATGGCGGAGCAGGGTGTAGATGAGAATATTGTGCAACAGATTGATCGCCTCTACCGCGAGCACATGTATGGCGAGAATCCACCTGCAATCCCGGATGACTTGCGTGTACGTATCGACGATTTGGAACTCGGTGAAAAAGTCCAGGCAGAGATCAACCGTATCTGGCCTATAATCGATAGTGAAAATTTACACGAACTATCCGGTCTGGAGCGCTACAAGCTGGAGTTCCTCAAATTATTTGGTTTCGGGTATGAGAATGTCGACTACGATGCAGATATCGATGTCCACATCGAAGATCCCGACCTTATTGAATAAATCGATTGAATCCCACCCAATATCTCTCGCGCTTTTTGCAGGGCATCAGCCTTTATTGGGACAGTGAGCCGTGGAAACGCTATGACTGGATTTCGCCGCTATGCATGTATTTACTTACGGCAACCGGGATCATCTTTATCTATTCCGCACAGAACTACACGGGCGGAGATTTATGGCTAAAACAAATCGGTTGGTTAGCCGTTAGCAGTGTGGCTTACTTCATCATCGCACTGATGAATTATCGTCTCCTATTTGAATATTCGCACTATTTATACATTATAAGTATAGCTTTGCTTCTGCTGGTGGAAACCCCGCTGGGCACTGAAATTTATGGTGCACGGCGATGGATAGACTTAAAAGTCTTTACATTTCAGCCAACGGAAGTTGTAAAATTAACAACACTAATCCTGATAGCCAGAATACTATCTCGTTTTCAGTTCAAAACTTTTATTGAATCATCAACGGCCTTTCTATTAGTCATACTAATTACGGGTATCCCTACATTTATTGTTTTTAGTCAACCCGACCTGGGATCATCCCTCATACTACCGATCATGACCACCATCGTACTATACAGCGCAGGCTTTTCGCGCAGATTTTTTCAGATCTGTGGTGCTGCGCTTGTTCTGGCGATCAGTGTGCTTTCAGTAGATCTTTACCGTTATGATCAATATCTACAGCGCGAAGGACTCACCGCCCTCACCAATCAGGGAGGCTATGAGAGCCAGTCGCTGTTGCCATTGAAGGATTATCAGCGCAATCGCCTGATGGCTTTTGTTGCACCGGATCGCATCGATCCTCAGGGACTCGGGGTAACCTGGAATGTCAGGCATTCACTCATTTCAATAGGCACGGGCGGCACCACCGGCAAAGGCTGGAACGATGGCACCCACGCCAAACTCGGGTATCTGCCAGAAGGCGGCGCCCACAACGATTTTATTTTTTCAGTCATTGCAGAAGAAACCGGATTTCTGGGGGGTACGCTCATAATCGGGTTATTCGCAGTGCTCATTTTTAACGGAATACGTATTTCTCAACTCGCAAATGACCGCTTCGGTCAGATGCTGGCAATCGGGATCAGTACCGCCCTGTTTGCACACATTTTTGTTAACGTAGGGATGACCATGGGCCTCGCGCCTGTAACCGGCCTTCCCCTACCTTTTTTAAGCCATGGAGGAACTTTTTTGCTCAGCTGTTTTATGCTACTTGCCATTCAACAAAGTATTTATCGATTTCGTGAAACCAGTATGACCTCATAATCCTACATTCACATCGCATAGCAGGCTGCAGCCAGGTTCCTCCGTAAATAACGGAAACCTAAAATGGACAGTCAAATAGACCAAACAACCAAAAATATAGAACTCGAAGAAGAAGCACTCCGGAAACCCCAGGAGGAAGCTTCAGAGTCCAATTACCAGATCAAAGAAATTCAGAAGGCCGCTGAAGAGCGCGCCCGCAAAAAACCAATCATCCAGAAAGTTCTGGGCGGAGTGAGTGGGAAAAAGGCGGATTTCACTGAACTTATTGTTAATTCCGAGCCCCTCGAGAAGCGAGTGGCTCTCCTGAAAAACGGGATTCTCGAGAAATTCGAAGTCGAAAGAGCGGGCGACCAACGCATGGTCGGCACTATTTTTCGTGGAAAAATCCAAAACCTGGAGCCCGGCCTGAAAGCGGCCTTCGTGGATATCGGAACCGATAAAAACGCATTCCTTCACTACTGGGATATTCTGCCCGCAGCAAAGGACTCCTCAATCGAAATTGTTCGCAACAACACTTCGGACGATCAGGAAAAGAATAAGGAAAAAATCACGCTTAAGGACATCCCCAAAAAATACCCGATAGGCTCTGACATTATCGTGCAGATCACTAAGGCCTCGATCGGTAGCAAGGGACCCCGCACTACGACCAATATTACCATACCCGGCCGCTTCCTGGTGCTAATGCCATTTTCCGGCCAATGCGGAATCTCCCGTAAAATCTCGGATAAACAGGAGCGATCGAGGCTCAAAAAAATCCTAAGGGACCTAACCATCCCAGAGGGAATGGGAGTAATTATGCGCACAGCCGGCGAAGGCAAAAAGGCTCGCTATTTCGTGCGTGACCTTGCCATTTTGCTGCGCACTTGGGAAATCATCCAAAATAAGATCGAGCATAACAAAGAGCCCTGCATGCTCTATGAGGAGCCCACTTTAATCGAGCGCTCCATTCGTGACTTCCTGACAGAAGATATTGACCGGGTGCTTGTGGACAACCCCAAGAGTCACGAAACCATGCTAAAGGTGGTGAGTTCCATCTCTCAGCGATCAAAGTCCAAGATCAGTCTCTTTAAAGAAGACATCCCCATCTTTGAGCGCTTCAATATCGAAAAACAAATTTCACAGACATTCCAGCGCAACGTACCATTGCCTTCAGGAGGTGAGATCGTGATCGAGGAGACCGAGGCCCTCGTTGCCGTGGACGTCAACACAGGCGGCCATAAAGGCAGTAACCGGGACGGCAAAGACTTCATTCTCCAGGCAAATCTGGAAGCTGCCGATGAAATCGCACGCCAGATTCGTCTGCGCAATATCGGAGGTCTGATCATTATTGACTTCATCGACATGAAGCAACGCAAAGACCGGAATACCGTCTACATGCGCATGAAACAGCGCATGAAAAATGATAAGGCGAAATCTCACATCGTGCCCATTTCCCAGCTCGGTATCATGCAAATGAGCCGCCAACGCCATCAGGAGAGCACCTCCAGCGGAATCTATAGTTCCTGCCCCTATTGTTCAGGCAAGGGTATCGTGAAGACTGACCGCACCATGAGCGTCGAAATCCAACGTCGCCTCGGCAGCGTAATCCGCCACTTGCGCCAAATCGGCCAAATCGGTGATTCCAAAAAGGAGCCCATGGAAATTCTCGTTTTATTGCACCCCACGAATCTGGAGCGTATGAAGAACGAAGATGAGGACATTCTACTTGAATTCGAAGAGGAAAATGGAGTTCATCTCATATTCCGGGCGGACCCATCTTACCACATAGAGCGTTTCAGTATACTGAACGCTAAGACAGGTGAGGTGCTCAGGTAGTATTCAAGTAGCTTTATGCGCTACCTGATCGCTTTTGATAAGTTTAAAGGTTCGATGACAGCACAGCAGGCCTGTGCTGTTGTTGAAGATAGAATCGATGCAGCTCGACCGGGTTCCGAAGTAGAGCTTGCGCCCATTACGGATGGGGGTGAAGGCTTTGTTGAAATCGTTACCCGTCAAGTCGGGGGAAGTCTGCGCAGCTACCGGGTTACCTACCCGGATCTAACCCAAGGCGATGCATGGATAGGATACATCTCACTTAAACGACTTTCACAAGACCTGCGGGATTTTCTGAAGCTACCAGAAACGGGTCTCCTTGCAATCCTGGAAATGGCGCAGTCCTCCGGTTACCAGCTCATCCGGGATACAGTGAGGAATCCATGGATATATGGTACGCAAGGCGTTGGCGATATGATACGCTATGCCATGGGCGAAGGCGCACAGCATATACTCCTCGGCATGGGGGGCAGCGCAACCAACGACATGGGCGTAGGCATGCTGGAAAGCCTGGGCATGCGTGCGTTCAATTCCGAGGGCGAAATCGTCAGTCCTTTAATTCCTGTAAACTGGAATAAAATCGCAACTTTTCATTTGCCTGATTTCCCGAATCTAAACGTCAAAATTGCCTGCGATGTGGATAACCCGCTGCATGGTGATAATGGAGCAGCAGCCGTCTTCGGACCCCAGAAAGGACTGATTCCTGAGGATTTGCCCAATATGCAGGAAGCCATGCTTCGAACCTCTGAAAGTTTGTTGGCTGCAAGTGACAAATCGATCGACTTCAATACTCCGGGAATGGGCGCAGCAGGGGGCTTACCTTATGGCCTATTCGTAGCATTTGAATCCAGTATAGTCCCCGGTTTTGATACCATCGCACTCACGCTCGATCTCGAACGCAAGGTACAATCAGCAGATATAATCATCACGGGTGAAGGCTCGTTGGACAGGAGCTCCCTTGCTGGCAAAGGCCCCTATGAAATAATCCGGCTGGCAGCTAAATATAGTAAAGAGACCTGGGTCTTTGCGGGAAAAGTAGATACCGATGTGGAGGCAAAATTGCTGAAGATAAATCCAAATCTCAAGGCCATTCCCATTGGAAATCCTGAAATTTCACTTGAAATCAACCTGCAAAAAGGTGAGGAACATTTAGCGAATCATTTAGAAACTATTTTGGCAAATTAGATTTAGTTAAGGGGGGATGAATCAAACACTTTGCAAACTGCGATCTTTAGCTTCTTGCTTCATCCTTTTAATTGCACCCCTATTGCTAATCACGCAAGTGGCTACCGCCAAGGAGCCTAAGATATTGCTGGGCATTGATGTCCTGCAACGTCAGGATTTCAAGCACATCAAAGGACTTAATGTCGGTTTATTGACCAACCCCGCTGGGGTAAACAATCAGGGGATTTCGACGATTGATATTCTTCACCAATCCAATGAGGTGAATCTCATCAAGCTATTTGGGCCCGAACACGGCATTTACGGAGACGAAAAGGCCAATCAGCCGATTGATGACCGCATTGACCCGAAGACACGACTACCGGTCTTTTCACTTTATGGCAAGTATCGTAGCCCCACGCCAGAGATGTTGAGAGGGCTGGACGCCATGGTCATAGATCTCCAGGATATCGGAGCGCGCTCATACACTTATGTGAGCTGTATGCGGCTGGTTATGCAGGCCTGTTTCACCCACGGCGTGCAAGTCGTTATCTTGGACAGGCCCAATCCGCTCGGAGGTTTGAAAGTGGATGGCCCCATGATGGAGGAGCAGTTTCGCAGCTACGTGGGTGCCTTTCCGGTGCCCTACGTCCATGGTCTCACCATCGGAGAGCTCGCCTATGCAGCCAAAGAAAGTGAAGGTTGGCTAGAACTCTCAGAGGAAGTGCGACGCAGAGGAAAACTCACGATTATTCCCATGTTTGGCTGGAAACGGGATATGACCTGGAACGACACCGGCCTGGACTGGGTGCCTACCTCACCTGCTATACCCACCCTAGCGGCAGTGCTGGGCTATGCGATCGTAGGCCTGGGTGCAGAAATCAATGCATTCAGCCATGGTATCGGCACCGAATACCCCTTTCGTTTCCTGCGCTTTCCCGAGATTTCGCCCAGCGAGCTCAGAGCACGTTTGTCCCAGATTCCCGTAGAGGGGGTGAGGCTTATGGTAATGGACTCTAAACGTTCAAATGGAGTGAGTGTAAAAGGAGTTTATGTACAGGTGAGTGACTGGAATAAACTTAACCCCACTGCATTTTCGTTTCATATGAGCCGACTTGCCTGCGAGCTAAGCGGCGACAACCCGTATGCAGAGGTCACCGATGGACGCGCACTGCTCTACAATAAACACGTGGGTTCACAGCTCTGGTGGCAGGAAATCAGCACACGCGGTAAAGACACACGCGTAGAACTCTTTTTAAAACTCTGGGATAAACAGGCAGCGGACTTTAAAAAATGGAGCCGCCAATACTGGATTTACGAAGAATAGCTGCGCTGGGCAAATCGGGCAAAGTCACGAATAACGGCCTGATAGTCATCTCCCAGGTAATCCACCAGGTTATTATGCCCGGCACCTTCTACCCAGTAATAGAGTTTATATCCATTCGCTTTCTCAAATAGGGATACCCCATGATCATACGGTACTACCTGATCTTCCGTACCATGTAAAATGAGCAGTGGATCATCTAGATCATCTATTTTCCGGATATTCGGATACTTGTCCCAGGGTAAAAAACTAATACCAGCAACCACACTGAAGGCAGACTTAAAGGCTCCCTCCAGTATCACCCCATGCGCATCAATCGCTTCTGCCAGATTAACGGTAGGCCCGCTCCCCAAAGAGCGGCCATAGAGTATCAATTGATCATCCTGAAACCCCAGCACATCTGTAACATATTGATGCACCGCCTGGATCGCACGATTCACACTTTCCTGGCCGGCCTTGCCGGTGCTGTGCCCATAGCCGGGATAGTCATAACCAATCACTGAAAAACCAGCTCTCGCCAACTTCTGCAGCGTAGGCTCTACAATGCCTAAATCTTCAGCATTCCCGTGGCTGTAAATAATTAAATAAGACGAACGGGGCACCCCGATGAACCGGCAAACAATCTCTCCGCCCCTCCCATCCGAAATACTGAAATAGGGATAAGCCTTTGAATATGTGGGAGCGTTGTCTTTGAACAATAAAGAATCTGCCAGGAAATACGAAGCAGCCAGCAATATGACTATGACAAATAGTAATATTTTCCAGAGGAGGGAGAAAATAGACTGAAATTGATTGCCTTGCACAAAGCCTAGAAATTGCCACATGCCAACAGATTAAACAAGTGTTAAGCACAACGATATGATTTTAGTTTGTGATAGCAGCCAGATACCTCCATACTCAAAACTTTAGAAAGATATTGCAGTTCTCATGAACGGACCATCCACGGAAGTGCCCATACAATTCTCTGACAGTGCGGAAGCTTTAATAGAGCCATCAATCAATGAGCTGATGCGCATACCCCTTGAAGAGCCGGATATCCTCTCGCTGGCCGCAGGATTCACCGATAACGATGCTTTACCCATGGCGCTTGTCCGGGAAACCGTAGATCGACTGTTATCGGATAGGCAAAACAAGGAAAGCCTCCAGTATGGAACAACCCCGGGCCGACCGGACCTCAGGAGATTAACCTGCAATTTCCTCAATCAAAAACCGAGTGAGCAAGCGGGAGCATTTCAACCCGACCAAACACTCATAACGAACGGTTCCCAACAAGCGCTGTATATCGCTATGCAAACGCTATGTGATCCCGGGGACTATATATTGGTAGAGAGCCCCACCTACTTTGTCATGCTCTCTCTGCTACAGGGATTGCAAATAAACCCTATCGGCATGCCGGCAAATGAAGCGGGAGAAATTGATTTGCCTGCACTGGATCAACAGCTTGAGGAATTAAGACAGGCCGGTAAGACGAAGAAGTTAAGGGCCGTCTATATCATGGGCTATTTTGCGAATCCGAGTTCCCGCTCGATCGGGCTTGAAGAAAAAACCGGTCTGGCTGAAATCCTCAAGAAACACTCACTTTTACTGCCGGTCATCGAAGATGCTGCCTACCGTGACCTGGCGTATGCACCCGTTGACGATACTCCGAGTATTCTCAGTATCCCCGAGTACGCAGATTTCCCAAAACTCTACACAGGCACCTACACGAAACCATTTGCATCCGGCCTCAAAGTGGGTTTTTGCGTCTGTTCCCATCGGGAGTGGCTCAACAAAATCGTTTATTCCAAAGGCAATCAGGATTTCGGAACGGCAAATTTTAATCAAAAAATAATCGAAGAGATCCTCAAGTCAGGTGAATATGGAAAGCTGACCATTGAACTAGGCCGGCACTATCAGGAAAAGGCGCTGCGGGCACTCTCCGTGTTGGAAAATTCCAAAATTGCAGACAAGGGATGGAAATGGCGCGAACCCAAGGGAGGCTTGTTGATGTGGTTACAGGCACCTATCGGGATCAATACCGATTTCGGAGAACGTTTTTCAAAAGAGTGTAAAGATCGGGGAGTTATTTACGTGCCCGGCGCTTTTTGTTTTGCATCCGGTGAGCCACATCATTTTATCCGGTTGAGTATAGGAACTCTAAACAATGACCTCCTAAAGGTCGCATTGGAGCGATTCACCGAAGTTGCATTTACTTACTAGCAAATAAAAACCATGAAAATATGTTGTATTGGAGCTGGCTATGTGGGAGGTCCCACCATGGCCGTTATTGCCCATAAATGCCCAAACATTGAAATGAATGTTGTGGATATTAACCAGGCGCGTATCGACCAGTGGAACTCAGATGAGCTGCCGATTTTCGAGCCAGGCCTGGATGATATCGTTAAGGCGAATCGGGGTAAGAACCTCTTTTTCACAACTGAAGTCGACAAGCATATCCGTGAAGCCGACATTATATTTATCTGCGTGAACACACCCACCAAAACTTACGGCGTGGGTGCAGGCAGCGCCTCAGACCTTACTTACATCGAAGCATGCGCAAGACGCATTGCTGATAATTGTGACGGCGGAAAAATAGTAGTGGAAAAATCCACACTTCCTGTAAAAACGGCTGAGTCCCTTAAAAAGATATTTGATTCCCGCAAGCTCGATAAACCCTTCCAAGTGCTTTCGAACCCTGAATTCCTCGCAGAAGGAACCGCAGTTGAGGATTTGTTGGATCCGGACCGAGTGCTCATCGGCGGTGAAGAAACCCCGGAGGGAGAAGCCGCAGTCAAGACTCTGGCATCCGTCTATGGCCAATGGGTTGATCAGAGCAAAATCCTCACTACTAATCTCTGGTCATCCGAACTCTCGAAGCTGACTGCCAATGCATTCCTTGCACAGCGCATCTCCAGCATCAATTCTATCTCGGCTCTCTGCGAAGCAACGGGTGCAAATGTCGATGAAGTCGCTCACTCCATCGGTACAGATTCCCGGATTGGCCCGAAGTTCTTACGCAGCTCAGTGGGATTTGGTGGTTCCTGCTTCCAAAAGGATATTTTAAACTTGGTCTACCTTTGCGAATCTTTCGGGCTTACGGAAGTGGCCGAGTATTGGCGGCAAGTCGTTTCCATGAACGATTATCAGAAGAAACGATTCTCGACCAAGATGCTCAAAAACATGTTCAATACGGTGACTCGCAAGAAAATTGCCGTATTTGGATTTGCTTTCAAAAAGGATACCAATGACACCCGTGAATCGGCAGCGATCTACGTATGCCGCGATCTGCTCGAGGAGCGCGCACACCTGCACATCTTTGACCCAAAAGTGACACCGAATCAGGTTTATGGCGACCTGGGTCAAAGTCGCGTAAATGCAGACGGTAGCCCCAATGAGCTCATAACCATTAGTGAAGATCCCTACGAAGCGGCCAAGGACGCAGATGCAATCATCATTATGACCGAGTGGGATGTCTTTAAGACGCTCGACTATCCCAAGATATTTGAGTCCATGCGCAAGCCGGCATTCATCTTTGACGGCAGAAACATCGTTGACCTAAACGAACTGACAAAGATCGGTTTCGAAGCACACGGTATTGGCAAACTCGCGATCAAGTAGCGCGTGTTTGCTCATCAAGCCTGATCCATACAGGCACCGCAATTTCCTCTGGGCGAGCAGTCATATCCAGATTGTGCTCGCCTAGAATTTGCAACCATCGGGCAAAATTCAATTCCGAAACATAACTTTTCAGATGAGATCCTATTTGCTTGCGACGTTTCGTAAACAGGGTTTGCATGAGCTCCGAAAATACAGGTTCAAAGCGATGAGCACCTGCTCTGCGACCAAGATTGATAATGACTGAATCCACCTCAGGTACCGGAAAAAAACACTGGGGCGCCACGCGATGCTCGATGCTGATATCATAGGCCGCCTGCAAACGAATGCTGAGTGCCCCATACGCCTTGGTTCGTGACTCCGCACACAACCGCTCCCCTACTTCTTTTTGAACCAGCAGGATCATCTGCTTAGGAATACCAAGCTTCAAAACCGCCGCCAGCCAGGGTCCAATGATTGAATACGGCGGATTCGAAATCACGGTCACTTGATTCGGGTCTTTAACCTTGGCCAACGGATAATCCAGCGCATCACCATGGATCATATGCATACTTTCGTTCCAAAACTTTGATTGTAAATAATCAAACAACCGTCCGTCTTTTTCGACGACTGACACGTTCGACGATACTTTAAGTATCTCTCGGGTAATCATCCCCATACCGGGCCCGATTTCTACAATAGTGTCCGATACATTGACACTCGCAAGCTCTACCATCTTTCGGGCGATGCTACCCTCGATTAAAAAGTTCTGCCCCAACTTCATGCTGGGGCGAAAGCCGATTTGCTTAAAGAAAGTCTGTAATTGCGACTTTTTCAAAGCTCATGAATCGCTTCGATAAAGGCTTCGGGATCTTCCGCCTCCATAAGCGCCTGCCCAATTAGTACCCCATCCGCACCCGCGTCCTTCGCCCGCAGGGCATCCTCAAGCTCAAAGATACCGCTTTCACTGAGTTTTATTATGTCATCCGGCATTTGCGGTAATAAATGCTCGGTATGTGCAAGATCGGTCGTAAAGCGGCTTAAATCCCGGTTATTTACTCCAATGATTTTGGGGTCATGCCGAAGCGCTTTTTCAAGTTCGCGCTCTTCATGAATCTCAAAGAGACTATCCAGCCCAATGATATTGGCAGCATTATACAGGCGCTTGATCTGGTCATCATCCAGGGCTCTCACAATAATCAGAATCACTGCTGCACCCGCCTCTGCCGCCTCAACCACCTGAACAGGGTGAAGCATAAAATCCTTTCGCAGGCAGGGCGTATTACGCCGGTGCTGTTGCAATAGCTCCACAACCTCCCAGAGATCTTTAATTGTCCCTCCAAAATACTTCTCGTCGGTGAGGATGGAGAGTGCATCCGCATTCCCGTTCACATATTTGATGGCCTGCTCCACCGCACTGGCATTCTCTGCAATAGCCCCTGCTGACGGTGACCTGCGCTTGATTTCGGAAATCACCGAAAGCTGCGCTTCGTTTCTTCTGAGTGCCTTTTGCATTAAGAAACGTTCCGATTCGTGAGGTCTGGCAAGACGCTCAAGCTCTCGCTCGGATATCGGGCGTATCACAGGCTCAATTTCCCTGCGTTTCCAATCCATTATCTCTGCCAAACGATCACTCATACCCTCACACAAACGAAAGGACTGAGCCTCTGTCAAGCAAGCGAACCCAATACCGGTAGTATCAAATCACATTGCAACATTCATATGGCAGATGTCTTGCTAAATTCTGTGCATCCTCTAAACTCAAAAACAAATAAGCATTAACCTGAAAATATGCCCGAATCTTATCCAGAATTTGCCAAACTCGTTAACACTGTAGCCCTTTTAAGAGCGCCCGGGGGTTGCCCCTGGGACCGGGAGCAAACGCATTCCAGTCTCACCGAGTGCCTGATCGAAGAATGCGCGGAATTGATCGAGGCCATCGATCATCTGGACTACCCGCACATGCAGGAAGAGCTCGGGGACGTCCTTTTGAATGTGCTCATGCAATCAGAAATCGCCGCTGAATCCGGCAACTTCAATATTGAGGATGTGTCCCGCGAAATAAACGATAAGCTCATCCGCAGGCATCCCCACGTTTTTGATAAGGAGTCATTTAAAGCAGATAACTCAGGAGAAGTATTAAAACGCTGGGAAGAAATCAAAGCATCCGAAGCTAAGAATGGAAAACAAACGCCCGCACACTCACCTTTTAAACCCCTACCCCCTGAGCTCCCCGCGAGTTTGTATGCCAAGAAAACCTTTAAACATATCCAAAAGGCCCAGTTGGAAAAGGATGACGCCCTGCCCCAGGATAAGATACAGGATTTCACGGAAAACTATACCGAAGAAGAGCTGGGCAGTGCTTTGTTTGCAATTTCAGCAGCGTGCAGGCTGCGTTCCATCGATCCCGAGAAGTTACTTCGTACAACCACTCAAAACCTCGTAAATACGCTCTCTCAAAAAGTTGAAGCCCGCGCTTAATATAGAATACAAACGCAACCGCCAAAGTCGGAGTATCCGCATCAGTCACCGTGGACAAAGCAACTTTTTGGTGACCTACCCGTATTACGTATCACGCAAAAAAGCGGAAGCTTTCGTAAACCAGAAATGGCCCTGGATGGAGCGAATCGTCGATACGATAGAGCCCGGCCTTACTTTACGAAGCTACTTGCACCAGAATCCCAATATCTACCCGTGGCATGTTGGGCAAAAATCACTCGATCTTTTCGAGATCGAGGCACCCGGCTTAATCGATGAATTAAAAGGACTTGCCCGTGAGTCTCTCCCATTTCGCATCAAAGCGCTTAGCAAAGAGAAGGAAATAGAAATCACGCAAGTCCAGATACGGGATCAGCGCACCCGCTGGGGGTCCTGCTCCTCCAGTGGCACCTTATCCTTAAACTGGCGATTAATCCTGATGCCGTTTGCCCTGCAAAATCATATACTGCTTCATGAGCTGGCTCATAAGGTTGAGCTGAATCACTCCGATGCATTTTGGGGTTTATTGTCGAACTGGGATCCCGACTGCCAGGAAAATCGCAAAGCCATCAGAACCATTGGCAAAACTCTGATCCACCTTACACTGGAATAAACATGCAACCGATCGCAGCCATCCTCACTGATTTTGGTTCAGACGATTGGTTCGTCGCGAGCATGAAGGGCAAAATCCTTCAAAGGTGCCCCTCTGCCCAAATCGTCGATATCACTCACAACATCCAACCCGGCAATATCCATGCAACCAGCTATGTGTTGGCATCCACTTACCAGAATTTCCCTCAAGGAACCGTTTTTCTGATAGTCGTTGATCCAGGCGTAGGAAGCACGCGTGAACCCATGGCAGCAAAGGTCGGAAACCATTATTTCGTGCTGCCGAACAATGGCCTCTTAAGCCACGTCCTGCAAAAAGAACCAGAAACGCCTACTAGTTTCCGAAACATTGAAACGATTATTGAAGGTGACAGCCATACTTTCCATGGCAGGGATATATTCGCGCCCGCTGTCGGGCAGTTATTGCAAGATCCAGACTCGTTTTCGAGCATCGGCAAGCTTATTGAAAGCCTCGCAAGGCTTCAACTCGCGGGCATCCGCAATGACAGAAATGTAATCCACGGCGTCATCGAATATATCGATCATTATGGGAATGCGATCAGCAACCTTCCGAAGAGCGCGATTGAGTCATTATCCATCCAAGGTGAAACCACAGTTAAATGGGGGGATATGACCATCCCACTCGTTAAGACTTTCAGTGAAGTTGCCAAAGGCAAACCCCTCGCCTACATTGGCTCCAACAACACACTTGAAATTGCAATCAATCTCGATAACGCCCAGAAGTTGCTAAATATTCAAGTAGGTGATACGATAAGCATTCAATTAGTTACTGAGTAATTACTAATTATGGCTATACTCTTTAAAATGCTCATCACTTTAATCCTGGTAATTGTATTGCTCGTCGCAGTCTATTTCGCAGGCCCGCGCTATATCATCGAAGGTTACAATCCCAAGGAAGTAACCCTGCCCTCTGATCTCGAAGCATATCTGGCTGAACAGGATGAAGTGCACCCATTGAAGGAAAATGTCGGAAATATCATCCTCTGGGCAGATGAGCCCAATCAGAAAACCGATATTTCGATCATTTATTTACATGGGTTCTCAGCTACCCGGATGGAAGTTCATCCCCTCTGGGAGAATATTGCAAAGTCACTCGGTGCCAATCTCTACATGACTCGATACACAGGCAGCGGCTCCCCCGATGGTGAACCGTTGGGTGATGTCGGCAAGGAAGCATGGCTGGATGACACTATGCGGGCTTACGCGATTGGTGAGCGCATCGGCAAACGGGTAATCATTGCAGGCACGTCTCATGGAGCATTACTGGGGACTGGCCTAGCAGAATTAAAAAACAATAAACCTTCTCTGGCAGGGATGATCCTGATGAGCCCGAATTACGGCCCGGTGGACCAGAGAACGATGCTACTCACTAAACCCTGGAGTTATTACTTAGTGCCATTGGTTTTTGGCAGTCATCGCCAATGGGAACCTCAGAACTCAGCACACGCTTACTACCTAAATACCCGCTACCCAATACAGGCACTCTTCCCCATGATGGCTCAGGTTGAATATCTGAATCGTAGCATTGATTTTGAAGGCATCAATACCCCGTCCCTCATTTTGTATTCGACTCAGGATGCAACGGTACTGGCACCCAAAATAGAAGAGCGATTTGGCCAATTCGGCTCAGAATCTAAATCTTTGGTGGCAATTGAAGATTCCAGCGATAAGAACAATCACATCCTGGCAGGAGATATCCTATCGCCGCATACGACGGAACGTGTGCAGGCAGTAATTCTGCAATTCATACAAGAGGAGATCCTGAAGCCCTAGATGCCTTTGCGCAATTGCGACCGCAGCTCTTTATCTGTATGATCAAGCGGCCTGGACGATTGCTGAGCTTTGAGTAATGCTTCGCGTTTCGCTTTCGGAAAACCCTTGAGCACACATTCAAACGAGTGCTTAATCCACTCGGTGACCAACTCATCGGGCACACTGCCATCGAGCGTCACCGTGTTCCAATGCTTTTTGTTCATATGGTAACCCGGCTTCACGCATGCGTATTGATCGCGCAGCTCTTCAGCCTTCTTCGGGTCACATTTCAGGTTAGTCCAAAGCGGCTTATTATCATATCCGATCAGCGCAAACATTTTGCCTGCGGTTTTATATACGGTCGCCTCCGGGCCAAAAGGTTGCTCCTCAGTCACCTCAGGAAAACTTAAAACCACTTGCCTGTATTTTTCAGCATCCATCAACCAGGCGGCCATTTTAGAGGACGTTTCCCCAAAAGATGAACATGCAGGTGAGGAACGGACTCCCCTCCAAAAGGCCCATTGTTAATTACGATCCGAAATCCCTCTTCCAGCTCAAATTGCGCAGCCATTTGCTTTGCAATCCAGAGTAATTTACCGATGAGTGGCTGATCAGCCTCGCTCATCTCAGCAATGCGGACGAGAGGCTTACGCGGAATAATCAATAAATGCACAGGCGCCTGGGGGCTGATATCCTTGAGCACGATGCAATCATCATCCTCATACTGAATATCCCCGGGTATCTCACCCTCCATGATCTTAGTAAAAATACTTTTCTCGCTCATAGCAGCTATAATTAGAGATACAAAATATTGAGGCGACAACCCTTTTGCTGCCAGTTGGCGGCAAGATTGTCCAGGTAGTCCTTGGTTTCCTCAAAGCGGTCCTTCAGCTTTTGCGTCCAGTATTTGCCATCTTTACCAAAAGCTTCCTCGAGCCCAAAGATCACAATTGTCGCATTATTGAAGCCCTCGAGCTCCTCCAGCTTTTTTAAGAAGGACGCACGCAGCCACAGTGGTTCCGTTTCACTGGCTCCGATTGCAAGAAAGCATAATCCAAAAGCCCCTCCGCTTTCAGTATGCATGGATACAATATCCTTCGCCAATACAGGAAGATCGCTAACGCTCTCCAGCTCAGCCTCAATCTCATCTATAAAAAAATCAACCGCCTTCTGCACCTCATTTATCTTACGCGGGTCATTGGGGTTAATGGCCGTCAAGATCGAGTTAAACGCCCTAAGGCGTTCTGCCGGAGTTACGCGGTTCATGCTTTAGAATTGTCAGTTTTGACAATTGCGGTAAAGCGATTTTACGCGATTGTGAATAAGTAAATGGCTAGGCTTCCGTGAATTTGCGATAGGCACTCGCATATCTCACATATGCCACTTTATCGATCAAATTGATTTTATTCATGATACCCTCAGCAATCGCATGCGTCGGTATTTCCATTTCATATTTCCGCTCCAACTCGTGGATGACCTCGTTGACCAGAACACTAATGCGCTCACTTTCAATCGGCCGCTTATGAAATGCCTGTTTCACACTCTGGTGCAGCTTTTTCTGGTCAAATTCTTCGATCGTATCATCCCGCTTGAGCACATTGATCCCTTCGCGAATGACCGCCTCAGCGGTCGAAAAACGATGCCCGCAATTCATGCATTGGCGACGACGACGGATCGACTGGTTATCCTTCGAGGTCCGCGAGTCAATGACCTTCGTATCCGGCGAACTGCAATTCGGACAAAGCATAGCGACTACTTATGGGCCTCCACCTGCCTGAGGAAGTTATTCAATATTGTTTTACCCGCATTCGTAGAATAACTTTCCGGGTGAAACTGAACACCAAATACCGGTAGCGATTTATGGCGCAGGGCCATAATCTCACCCTCGTCCGTTTCAGCTAGAATTTCAAGTTCGTCGGGAAAGCTACTACGCTCCACAATCAATGAATGGTAACGGGTGGCAATAAATGGATTCTCCACGCCTTCAAAAATACTCACACCATTATGCTTGATGGACGATACCTTACCGTGCATAAGCCGATCCGCATGGATAACCTTGCCGCCAAAATGTTGGCCCATGCACTGATGCCCCAGGCATATGCCGAATATGGGCTTCTCCGCAGCATAACTTTCCAGTACTGCCAAACTCAGCCCCGCCTCATTCGGACTACATGGACCCGGAGAAATCACCATTCCGTCAGGATTCAGCTCAGCGATTTGAGGAATCTCAAACTGATCATTACGCCAAACAACGAGTTCAGCACCGAGCTCGCCCATGTATTGGACGATGTTATATGTGAACGAATCGTAGTTGTCTATTATCAGTATCATACTTGTTAATAAGTCGGGAATATTATCCTAAATCAGTAAAAACGAGAAAAATCGGATGCTAATATATGAGTTATTCACATTCGCTAAGAAATTATAGACAATTTGTTCCCAAGTTTTTCACGGGCTAACGGGAGCCATTCTCCATAAGCGGCTTTAGCGGATCGTAGTTCGTATTCTGGTAAATATAGTTGATCCAGTTCGTATAAAATACCTGCGCATTCGCAATCCAGGTACATTTCGGAACGCTATCAGGATCATCTTTCGGAAAGTAATTTTCCGGCAGGGTAACTTCTATGCCCGACTTGATATCCCTACGGTATTCATTGGCCAGGGTCTCACGATCGTATTCCGGATGGCCCTGCACAAACACACGCCTTCCGTTCTTGCTGGAAATCAAATGTATGCCGGCATCCTCACTGGACATCAGCACCTCCAGATCATCAATGGCTTCAATCGTCTCTTCAGGAATACCCGTCCACCGCGAATAAGGAATATCCACAATATCGTCCATATTCTGGGTGAGTATCGAATGGACATCCCGATTTACCACATGAGGGTATACCCCAAGGCGTTTCTTGCCCAGATTCACCCGTGGAACATCATAATAAATATACAGACCCGCATGAGAAGCCCAACATCCGTAAATAGTCGAGGCCACAGTGTCATCCGCCCACAGGATAAAATCCTTAAACTCGTCCCAATACTTAACTTCCTCGAAAGAATAATGCTCCAGATTCGCGCCCGTAATAATTAGACCATCCAGCCCGATCTCCTTTACGTCCGACATTTTGCGATAAAATCGATCCAAATGATCCGACGCGGATTTGGATTTATGCTTATCAAAGTAGATCAGGAATGGATTGATTTGCAGGGGAGTATTCCCAAGTAACCTTAGAAACTGGATCTCCGTCGCCTGTTTTGCAGCCGTTGGCATCAAATTGAGCAATCCGATATTCAGTGGACGAATATCCTGTTGCTCCGCACGGGACTGGCGGATTATGGGGATCGACTGTTGCTCCAATATCCGATAAGCGGGCAAGTCATCACTTTGAGATACAATCAGTGGCATCTTAAATTCTCCTCTATTTGCAAAACGAATTACTTCGTCTCACCCTTGCCATAGATCACGTATTTATAGGTGCAGAGCTCTTTCAAACCCATGGGTCCCCTGGCATGCAAGCGATCCGTAGAAATTCCGATTTCCGCGCCCAGGCCAAACTCAAAGCCATCCGTAAAACGGGTGCTCGCGTTCCAATAAACGGTTGCAGAATCCACCCCCCGCAGGAAAAGTCGGGCATTTCTCTCATGCTCGGTGATAATCGCATCACTGTGTGCGGATCCATATTGATTGATCGCATCAATAGCACTCTCCACAGAATCAACTGACTTTATGGAGATGATATAATCCAGATACTCTTCATAAAAATCCTCCTCCGTTGCCAGGACATATGGAATTTTATGCAGATCCAATGTGGATTGTAACTCCTCTGATATCCGCAACTCGACTCCCGCATCCTGCATCGCTTTCGCTATTGGTGGCAGATGAGAGCCCACAACCGAATCGTGGATAAAAAGATTTTCTGCTGCATTACAAACTCCGGGTCGCTGTGCTTTCGCATTCACGCTGATATCCACCGCTCGCTGCTTATCCGCATCTGCATCGATGTATACGTTACATATGCCCGTGAAGTGTTTGATTACAGGTATAGTAGAATTCTCAGCCACAAACCGAATCAGCCCCTCACCCCCCCGTGGGATGATGCAGTGGATGTAGTCGTCCAGCTTGAGCATGACATTGAGCGCCGCACGGTCCGGTGTAGGAATAAACCCAATCGTTTTGGGATCAAATCCACACTCATCCAGCGCCTGAGAAATAATTTCTACCAGGATTTTATTGGAATGAAACGCCTCTTTACCCCCTCTGAGGATAGGTGCATTTCCTGACTTGATGCACAATACCGCACAATCCACAGTCACATTAGGCCGGGATTCATAAATAATACCCACTACCCCAATAGGCACGCGGATCTTGCGAATATCCATACCACTGGGTGGGTTCATACGTTCCATTTCTTCACCAACGGGATCTGGGAGAGCGGTCACCTGCTCAATCCCTTGAACCATTTTTTCAATACGCCCGTCATCCAGAAGCAAACGGTCTACCAGTGCATTGCTCAGCCCTATTTCATGTGCATATTGGATATCCAGCGCATTTTGCCGCTGGATTTCTGCCTTTCGCTCGATACATAGCTCAGCAATCTTCGCCAATACCTGATTCTTTTGATCCGTGGTCGCAATCGCCAGCGCATGCGAAGCCCGCCTGACCGACCGGGCCAGCTCTTCCACCAATGCTTCAAGATTGTCTGTAGTATTTACCGACATAAAGATAAGATAAATACTCAGTTTTCACGCATAATCAATATGTTTATTATAGGGCACTTCTAACGGTTCAATCGAATTTCCAGGTAAAATAATCACTATACCCCGTTGCGATATTCGATTTTTCACTATTAATGGATGTTGGTTAACTATCGAAAATCCAAATCACTATGAAGTTCTACTTATCGATTCCCCTTCTGCTCATACTATTCGCTACGCTATCCGCAAAGCCAGATCGACCCAATATTGTGTTTATTTTCAGTGATGACCATACCCAGCAATCGATAGGTGCATACGGAGAGCACCTAGCCTATCTGGACCCAACCCCGAATATAGACAGGTTGGCGGATGAGGGCATCCGCTTTGATCGTTTTTACGTCGAAAACTCAATATGTGCTCCCAGTCGAGCCACGTTGCTCACCGGCAAATTTAGCCATAAGCATGGCAAATTAACTAATGGAGGGGGATTCAACCACGATCAAATGACCTTCCCAAAACTGCTACAAACCGTAGGTTATCAAACAGCACTGTTTGGCAAAATCCACTTACGCGGCACACCTCAGGGATTCGATGCATGGGAGGTACTCCCGGGTCAGGGCAGCTACTACAATCCGGAGTTCATTACCGCAGATGGCAACCGCGTTTATGAAGGCTATGTAGCAGATATCATTACAGATAAATCAGTCGAGTGGCTCGAAAATGAAAGAGACGCGGATAAACCATTCCTGCTCATGGTTCACCACAAGGGAACCCACCGCACCTGGTGCCCGGCATTACGCCACATAAGGCTCTACGAAGATGAGGATATAGCTATACCCGACACCCTTTGGTATAATAGTGAAAATCGGGGTGCCGCCGCACAAAAGCAAAACATGACCATTGCCGAAACCATGAACTTTCAAAACGACCTTAAGGTGAAAACGTTGGAATACATTTCCCGATTTGACAGCGAGCATGTGGGCAATGACTTTCTACCACGGGGCGAACGGGGTGCTTATTTCCGCATGAATCCAGAACAACGTGCTGCCTGGGATGAAGTCTACGGACCTAAGAACCGCGCTTTTTTGGCTGCTGAACTCGAAGGCAAGGAGTTGGTTGAATGGAAATACCAACGATATATCAAAGACTATCTCAGAACTGCCAAGAGCATTGATGAAAGTGTCGGGCGCATCCTCGATTGGCTTATTGAGCATGACCTGGATAGCAATACAATCGTTATCTATAGCTCAGATCAGGGGTTCTATTTGGGAGAAAACGGCTGGTTCGATAAACGGTTCATGTATGAACCCTCCTTCCGCGCGCCTCTCCTTGCAAGATGGCCAAACCACATCAAGGAAGGCAGCGTAAACGCAGATTTGACCCAGAATATCGACTTTGCGCCCACTTTTCTGGAATTGGCAGGGGTCAAGATTCCCTCGGACATGCAGGGTGATAGCCTGAAGCCCCTACTCAAGGGTCTAGAAGCCGAGGACTGGAGAGAATCTCTTTATTATCATTACTACGAATATCCGGGTGCTCACTCGGTTAGAAAGCATGAGGGCGTGGCGACCAAATACCATAAGCTTATTCGCTTTTATGGCCAGGATGTACCCGATTCAGAGGAATGGGAGTTTTACGATCTCTCCAAAGATCCAAACGAACTCATTAACCAGTACAATAATTCCACTTACAGCGATCAAATCAAGGACCTGAAATCAGAACTCGACAAACTACGCACTCAATACGAGGTCCCCGAAACCGATTCATAATTCGCTCAAAACAGTAAAAAAGCTCCCAGATAGTGAGAGCTTTTCCAAAGAGCCGTTAAAGGGTTAAACTTGGGGGTTAATTCTTCTCGCGATATTCATCGCTCTTACGCATGTCTTCCTTGATATCTTCGAGTGTCCAGCCCTCAAGCAGGCGCCTACTGTAGTAGTTGATGCCATACTCATCCGGTTCACGATTGAGCACTTCTTCATACGCGATATCGATCATCTTGTAGATAGTCTCAGTGCGATACTCCTTACTTTTGCGCAGGTTGTTCTCTACATCGATAAGCTTCCAGTTTTGTTTCACGATACTTTGACGCAGTGGCTCAATCGCGCCCTGGTCCACTTCGCGCAGCAACACATTGCGATATGCAGCTTTAATGATGCGATTGGGTCGGTCATATTGGTATTCTCGTGACTTACGGATCTCATCATAGAGCTGCTTATTCGACCAGCGATCATTGAACATCGCTTCCACATAGCGATCACGATTAACCGTCGATGGTTTGCGCTCAAGTAATTCCTCATAAGCGACGGTTACCGCATCCTGTAAATCTCTCCAGATCTGAGCACGCTCGCGATTCAGTTGCTGTTTGAACTGGGCCTCCGACCATCCTTCATTTAGGATAGATCGGCGATAGTCGCGAAACTGATCACGATCGGGCTGACTACGAAAGGTATCCCTGTAGGCTGAACTTATCATGCGATCAATGCGCTGGTATTCGTAGTAATTCTGACCTTGGTTCGCACCTCTGTAGCGCCCATTCATACCGTTGTGCTCCCAGTCTATACGATGTTGGATACTCTCGTAATCATAACCATCATCCAGGACGAGCTCACAATATTCCTCAAGTTCACGGGAATTGGGACGCCTGCCGACATATTGGGTAAATGATTCATTGACCCATTCGCGCGCCATCCCTTCATCAACGCGACCATATTGAGTATTGGGGCGTCCATTAAAATTTGAGTTTCGCTGTTGATCGCGCAAATATCTTCGGGCGTCATGGATACTCCAGTTATCCTCAAGCATGTAGCTCCGTAGCTCCAAAAACTCATAAGCCAATGGCTCACGGTTTAATATTTCATCGTAGAGTTGCAATACCTGATTTTCGACATCCTTTAAGTTCCTCTCATACTGGGAGGTATGGGCAGAAACCGAAAGCGAGGTAATGGTTAGTAAAAGAATGTATGTAGTAAGTTTCATATTTGCTAATAGTTAATTAGCAATAAGACGAACCATCAGGCAATTCTATTCAGCCTTACCCCAGCAGGCGCACCAGATAAGCGAGTCCAATACTGATCACAAGCCCTGCGGTTACCTTCGAAATATCCTTAACCATAAGCTTTGCAGCCTTGCCTAATGTTTGCGCATCCCGCGCATACGCCAAAGAGAAACCAAACTCACGCCCAGCCAACAAACCGATGAATACCCAGGTTGTACTCATGGGCACATTACTGATATTTTTGAAATAGAAAAGGGTGATACCGTATATAAGATCCACTATCGTGGCGGAGCGAATATCGTGGGTATTGGTCTTTTGTTGAACCACCTTTTGGATGCGACCCCCTCGACTATAGTAAATGATCGCCTGAACACTGACCATCCATACCACTGCCATTATGAACCATAAAAGAGGCAAAGGTCGGGGTAGATACACAAAGATATTCGCCATATCCTGGATCAGCCACATACTCCAGAGAAACGCGGTAGAACACCACTGAAGCAACACCCAATACGCACCGGGCTTTTCATCATCAGAGTCTCGCCAGCGCTTCTCAAACCAACGCATGACTGTGAGGTAAACGATCAGGGCAAATACAAACGCCACCCCATAACCCATAATGGACTTGGTGAGCATATCTCCCATCACCGCCGGTTGGAATGTTATCAAAATCAAAAAGGACGTACTGACCGGCAGACCGAAATACGTAATCACAATTAAGACAATCGGCGGTAGCAGGTAATACCACTTTATGAACTGCCCCACATCGGTATGGCCTTTCATCTGTTCAATCGCGGGTAGAGTGGTTTGCTCCACTATAACGATTGAGTCCGCTAAGTCATCAGAAATTCCAGGGGTTGCCTTTATTGCGGTCAATGCGTCGAACGCCTGCATGTAAGTATCTGAGAACTCGGGAACCAATGTATTATCGCCCAGATAAACTTCCCAAAGCTCAGCAAATCGCTCATTGGCAGCCACTGCCTGCGATTCAAATTCGGTGCCTTCGACAGCTACAATAAGCTGAGCCAGTGCTTCCTCCGCAGGCTCATGATCTACCATTTTGCTGTATACTTTATCCAGACGATCGTAGGACACATCACCCGCATAATTATACCATCCATAAAACATGACTGCCACCATAATACTGCTGGAGTATAACCACAGTATCCACCATTTCCGGTGAGAATTGGAGTATAAGAAAGTCCCCAGGGTTTGAATCGAATCATTCGCTACCACAGAGTATGAGGCCAACATAAAGCCTAGAATGATAATTGCCTCAGTCATGCTTCCGTAATTTAAAAGTTAGGATTTGAAGTTACAAAACAAGCAATCCTTCGGCTTAAAATAAATCAAGATAAATTCCAAAAAAAAGTTCTAAACCTCCTCACTCAATCCGCTTAACTGGCAAATGGTAACCAAAAGCGAAAAGTAGTGCCCTTTTCAGAGGTTTCCATAAGCTCGATGTCCCCCCGGTGATCCTTTAGGATTCTTTTTGCGATCGCCAGACCCAGGCCGGTACCTTGAGGCTTATCCGACAGAAAGGATTCAAAAATATCTCCTTGAATACTCTCCCCGATACCCGAACCTGTATCCCGAATAACAACGCTGGCCATGGTTACCTCATCAATCGTTTCAAGCTCCGTTTCGATTAACACACTGCCGCCCGTCTGCATGGCTTCCTCAGCATTGATAATCAGATTGAGCAGCACCTGTTGGATTTGCCCCCGATTGCCATGAATTAGCAGTGCATGATCACTGGGGTAAAAGGCGTATTTGATATTACTGCGAATCAACTTGTAACGGACCAGCTGCAATGATTCCTCAACGATTTTGTTTAAATCCCAATGGGCGAAAAGCTGCTTACGGGGCTTTCCAAAATTTAATACCCGGCTTACGATCTCTCCTAACTGATCGATCTTTTCTATGATCACATGGATATCCGCGAGTTTGGCCTCATCCAGGTTGTTATCCAGGGTAAGACTCTCCACTAGGAGCTTAATGACCGTCAGAGGGTTGCGGATTTCATGGGCAATTTCCGCAGAAAGCAACCCCAGCGTAGTCAACCTCTCACTATCCCGCAAACTCGTCTCCGTTTCGATAATGCGCCCGTATAACCGAGTGCTCTCTATGGCGATCGCACCTACATCTGCCAGCGCACGAAATACTCTCTTTTCAGTATTCGAGAATAAATGCGCCTTACTGGTGTAGGCATTGAGTATACCTATGGTTCTTTTTTCGTAAATCACCGGGCAGGCAAGCATACCCACTAACTCTGATCGCGTCGATAGATTCTGCAGGTGGTGCTCTTCCGTTTTATTGAGGTTTATGACCTCCACTGTTTTGGCATTGATCACAGCTGCGCCCATCGAGCTGTCCTCCAAAGGAATCTCTTCAGAGTAGTCCATCAAACCCTCGGGTCCGGCAATGGATTGCAGATGCAACGTTTTTCCCGAAGTATCCAGAAGATACAAAGTACAGTACTCACAACCCAGAATGTTTCGGGTTTCTACGGCTAGATCTCCCAACAGGCCCGATAACTCAAAACGATTTGAAAGCTTCTGAACCATATCTACGATCGACTCGTATTGAGTCGATTTACGACGGAGGTTGTAAAGTTGCCAAAGCCGTATCGTATAGGGGGTTAAAACTTTGCCAATCAGTTCCAGATCCTTGAGGTGTTCTTCTGAAAAATACCCAACCTCTGAGGCTTCAATAATCAATGACCCCAATACACTTTCCCCATCCAGCAGAGGCACCGCTATTGCAGACTGGATAAAATCGGTAATCCTCAAATAGCGCTGATCCAACGCGACGTCCTCAATGAGGGCGTTTCTCTGATAGAGAGACACCCAACCGCATAACCCAACTCCCAGCGGGAATTTCCATTCCCTGGAATCTTCAGGTAACCCCACCGACGCCTCAATTTCCAGTCGCGCATTGTTAGGATTGTAGATGCTGATCCGACCGATGCCTGATTCAAAATACCTGACCACCGCATCGATTGAAAGCTGCAAAGCTTCTGTCGGGGAATCGGTCTCGTGTGCAATGGTTCCCAGTCGATGAAGTAAATCTACCAGTTTTTTCTCGCGATCAATGATCTGCATCAAAGATCAAGCCAAGAATCTGATGATAGAATAGCAATCAATTTTTCTCGCAGTTCCGCTATCTTTGCGTGGGACTGAGACTCTTTTTGCTTCTTGGGCAAGTCCAAATAAAAGGTGCCGGCAGCAATCGTATTATGCGTATTAACCCTGACTGAGTCTATGTTAAACCCTGCACGAGATATCTGCCTGGAAATTTGATAGAGCAGGCCAATACGATCTGCACCCTGATAATCAATGATAATCTGATTCAAATTTTTATCATGGCTGACCTCAACATGAACCGGCATCGAGATTTCAAATTGCGCAATTTTCTCATAGCCTTGAGCAAATTTACTCTTCTCATATTGATCCCTCACCCGGTGACCGCTTGGATTACCCTCTACTAAAATGGCCTCAACGGCCTCTTCAAACTGGCCGCGCAAATCTTCATCTTCAACTACCCCTGTTTTAGGATGGGTTACATAGAAAGTATCAATCGTAATATGGTCGGTTCGTGATATAGCACGTGCCCTTAAGATGTTTAAGCCCACTGAGCTTATTGCACCCGCTAATTTATAGAAAAGGCTCGCTCGGTCCCAGGTAACTACATTCAACATCGATTGCCCCTCCTGAGGAATGTCTTTCCAATCTAAGATGGGCTTTAAACTGCCGAGCGAATCCGCCGCGTTGATACTATGAAGCAATTCATGGATGAGGCGTATATGCAGGCTGACATCGTCCATAACACGGCTCGCAAAGTATCGATCCGGCAGTAGATGGAAATGCGCGTCGATCTCTTCTTCGGGAATATTATCAAGATACTGTGCCTGAATTTCGGAGCGTAGCATCATACGACTTTCCTCGGCTGTGGGGATAATACTGGGATCGCCGTTTCCAACAGATAATAAAGAAGAGAGGTTACGATGAAGTTGTTCAATCTCAGGAAACGAGTGAATTTCCCAATACTGAGGATTTTTACCCCAGGTATCGCAGTAATAAAACAAAAATGAACTATTGAGTGTATCGACATCATGAATGTGCTCAAGGAAGTGAGTTATAGACCGTGCATCTTCAAATAACGCCTGTTGCCAGAAACGTGCCACATTCCGATGCCGAAAAATAAAATTCAAAATTCGTTCTTTTTGTTCTTTTTCGAGTGCGAATCGGTCCAAAATGGAATTTACCACGGGCAAATCAGGCGAAATTTCATCCATAGGACCGTAAGAGGGCTCGGGAAATTCAATCGAATAGAGCAACAACATCCAGTAAATATCTCCGATATGATTCGTATTCTCGATGACTTCATTCAAATAGTTATCGAGTAAACCCTTACGATGACTTAACAGAAGACCATCGAGTTTCTTAATCGATCCCATCACCCGTAAATCGGTGGCAAAACGCGTCAGGTGCCGATCATGCCGTATTTGGTTTTTGAGTGTTTCAAATTCAGGAATCATCCGGGTCAAAACACCGAGCGTATACATTTCGTCCAATGTAGGGTGCACATGTCCCGTATTACTCAAGATTTTTACAAAAGACTGAGTAAACCCCGGGGAGTTCCAAATGGGCGGTTCCTGTAGCTCTGCCTTTTGCCTGATGAGCCTTTCCAGGTTTACACTAAAACTCTCATCCGTGACCTGGGATAAATGAAAAACCTTTATGAGCTTCTCGGGGGTGTCATCAAAAATCGCTTCATTGGTGTAGTCGATCAATCCTTCACTAAAGCGAAAGCCATCGATCTCAACTTCCTGATTCTTATTAAAAAAACGACTAATAATACTTTTGCCCTCACTCTTACTGTAGAGAGTGAGTCGCTTTTCCAGGGATTTAGCAATCGTCAGGATGTTGTGCGCGTGCATGTAATAGTCCTGCATCATGGATTCGACTAGGTTCAGGGCATTGCCCTGATACCCCAGACTTTCAGCAATATGGGGCTGTACTTTTAAGGTAAGCTCATCTGTGGGTCTCCGGCTGACCATGTGGAGCTCGTTGCGAATGCGTAACAGAAAATCATAAGCATCCCTAAATGTCTTTAGCTCCTGCTTACGATAGACCTCATCATCATAGAGCGTCTCGAGGCGGTGATCCCCATAAAGCATGTTAGACATCCAGAAAATACCCTGATAATCTCTGAGCCCCCCTACACCATTCTTGATATTGGGCTCTACGGCAAAAACGCTCCCTCCATATTGCTCACGACGTTTGAGTTGCACTTCGATCATTTCATCCAGATAAACGCCCAGCTTACTCTTATCGAGACTCTTGCGATACTCCCGATTAAATTGATTCAGCAGCTTTTTGGAACCGAGAATCTGCCGAGTTTCCAGCAGCGAGTTACGTGATTTCACGTCTGCCTTTGACTCCTGGATGGCCTCCTTGATTGTCCGTGAAGAGTGCCCTACTTTCAGCCCCAGGTCCCACAACGGGTAGAGTAATTCGTGTGTTAGGATTTCCTTCAGCTGCTCCGTATCTTTCTTGGGTGCATCGTCGGGATAAAGGAACATAAAATCAATATCACTCGAAGGGCTGATCTCCCCCCTGCCATAGCCGCCCAGGCCGACTAAAGTACACTCACAGGGCAAAGTAAGGTGCTTTTCAGAGTAAGTCAGCAAAGCCGTACGAAAGACACACTGGATTAAAACATCCATCATGATTGCACCCGCATGTGCGACATAGAGCCCGGATTTACCTTTGCGATGGTAATCTACTATACGCTCACGCTCTACAGCCAGGAATTCCTTATAGCCGGATAGGCGTTCCACCTTATCATCCTTCGGTAAATAATGGATTATTTTCTCTGCACGTTTGCGTAGCGGTAAATACAGCGAATGGGACTTCTTTAGCATAAAGTAAACCCTCAGTAAGAGCCAGCACCCCAAATAGCGTCAATCTTCTTTGCTAAAAATAACTTTGACAATTTATTAGGATTACCAAGCAAAGTGTCTGAACATGGCCATAGAATCCAAAGCATATAATCCGGAAAATGTAGAAAGCCGCTGGTATCAGCAGTGGCTGGACTCCGGCTGTTTTAAAGGTAAGGCGGAATCCTCAAATGAGGCTTACTCCATAGTCATCCCACCGCCGAATGTAACCGGTGTGTTAACCATGGGCCATGTACTCAATAATACCATTCAGGATGTACTCACCCGCAATGCAAGGCAGAGCGGGCTCAATACGCTCTGGCTACCCGGTACGGATCATGCCGGCATCGCAACTCAAACGCGCGTCGAAAAAGAACTCCGCAAGGAGGGCAAAACCCGCTACGATCTGGGCAGGGAAGCCTTTTACAACAAAGTCGTCGAGTGGCGGGACACTCACGGGGGCATCATCCTGAAACAACTGCAAAGCCTCGGTGCTTCCTGCGACTGGGACCGCACCGTGCATACTCTCGATGACGATTACAGCAAAGCGGTGCTAACTGCATTTATTAAACTCTTTGAGCGGGGATATATTTATCGCGGTAAACGCATGGTGAATTGGTGCCCGGCCTCACTCACGGCGCTCTCGGATGAAGAGGTTATCATGAAGCCCCAAAAGGGGATCCTCTACAAGATGAAATATGAGGTGGTCGAAAAACCAGGAACATTTATTGAGATTTCCACTACCCGCCCAGAGACAATCATGGGGGATACGGCAGTAGCCGTTCACCCGGAGGACCCACGCTATACCGACCTGATTGGCAAACACGTCTATCGTCCGTTCCCCAAGGCCGAGCTCCCCATCATCGTGGATAAGGCCGTCGAAAAAGACTTCGGTACGGGTGCACTCAAAGTAACGCCGGCTCACGACATGCTGGACTTTGAAATCGGGCAGCGTCACAACCTGGAGGTCATCGACGTATTTCACCCGGATGGCCGCCTGAACGAGCTTGCAGGAGATCCCTTCGTGGGGATGGACCGCTTCGAGGCGCGCAAGGTCGCCGCCAATATGCTCGAAGAAATGGGGTTGCTCATTGAGCGTGAAGACTACGAAAACAATGTGGGTTACTCCGAGCGCGCAGACGTGCCGATTGAGCCAAGACTGTCTGAGCAGTGGTTCTTGAAATACCCGAAAGTCGAGGAGGCGAAGGCGGCAGTCCGCGAGGGCATCATTCGCTTCTACCCCGAACGCTGGGAAAAGACGTATCTGCACTGGCTAGAGAACATTCAGGACTGGTGCATCAGCCGCCAGCTCTGGTGGGGGCATCGCATTCCCGTTTGGTATAAGAAGGGTAAGGATCGCTCCGACTCCAACAATTGGCATATCAGCCTTGAAGGCCCATCAGACCCCGAAAACTGGGAGCAAGACGATGACGTTCTCGATACTTGGGCCTCTTCGTGGCTCTGGCCCTTCGCTACCATGGGCTGGCCGGATGCAGAAGCAGAAAAACAACAGGGGCTGCATACATTCTATCCAACGTCTGCCCTCGTCACCGGGCCGGACATTATCTTCTTCTGGGTTGCCCGCATGATCATGGCAGGGCTCGAATTCATGGGTCCGGAAAAGAAAACTCTGAGCCTGGATGAGATTAAAGACCGCATCCCTTTTAAGGATGTTTACTTTACCGGCATCATTCGCGATATCCAGGGCCGCAAGATGTCCAAAAGCTTGGGCAATTCTCCAGATCCGCTCGACCTGATCGCAAAATACGGAGCCGATGGACTGCGTTTTGCGATATTGAATATAGCCCCAATTGGTCAGGATATCCGCTTTAGTGAAGAATCCGTCGAGCAGGGGCGTAACTTCTGCAACAAAATCTGGAATGCCTGCCGCTTCCGCCAAATGCAGGGCGATTTTAAAAATAATCACAGCCTAGGAACTATCATCAGCCGAATCGACCCAGCGAAGATGGACCGGGTGGATCATGCCATGATCTCGAGCGTGCTGGATGCCACCGAATCCATCCAAAAGTCTATTGGAAATTATCAGTTCACCCAGTGCACACAAAAGCTCTACTCCTTTTTCTGGAACGATTTCTGCGATTGGTATGTTGAGGCATCCAAAAGCAAACTGCAAAATCCCGAGCAACGCGAAACCTGTATTGCAATTCAGGATCTCGTGATTCGTCAGTTCCTGCTGCTACTGCACCCTTTCTGCCCATTCATCAGCGAGGAACTCTGGCACCTCATGGAGTATGGCGATGAGGACTCATTTATAACGGAATGTTATCCAGAAGAATCGAATGATTTAATAAAAATACTCGAGAAGAAAGGTATAAATGTTAAAGAATTTCAAGATGGATCAACTAATGACTTACTTAAGGAAATAATAAGTAGTATAAGAGCCACAAAAGCTAGATATAATCTTAATTCAGATACAAGTATTACTGCTGATTTTATACCTTCTGGAGACCTTGGTTATATAGTTGAGGACTACCAAAAAATTATCGAGAACTTAACAGGATTAAAGTCAATTGAGGTAATTAAGAGTTATAGCTCAAATTTCAATGAGATGAGGCCCAAAACACTTGTTGTATCATTAGGTAGATTTTACCTGAATAGTAGTCAGTTTGATTTAGACAAGGAAATCGAAAGAATTGATCAGGAAATTTTAAAAGTAGAAAAGAATATTAAAGGAATTGAGAGCAAATTAAATAATCCAGGATTCAGGAATAAAGCACCAGAAAAGGTTGTAAAGGGCGCAGAAATTCAAAAACTGCAAAATGAAAATAAACGGGACGAACTAATTGCGATGAAAGATGACTTAACTGAAGTTTTATAGTGCTACTTCAATTTTTTCCAAAGCTTCGCAGCCACCCATCGTAATGGATATAGTGCCCTCGGGCCCGTCCGCATCCCGCGGATTAATACGAATGAGTGGGCATTTGAGGATATCCGCGTAACGCTCACAATTAAAACGCACGGTAGGCACGGATTTTCCGGCACCGATTTCAATCACCACTGCACGCCCACGTCGCAGGCTCTTGAGCCATTGCCCCAGTCGCGAGCGCTGATGGTCATAGCGCTCTCCATTCCACATAAAATCATCAAACATCAGGATATTAGGCCGACAGACATTACGCCCGGAAAGACTCATCGGTAGTTTGCCCTTTGCCCGGTACGTATGCTTATCTACTTTGACTTTCACACCCTCGGCACTCCAAACCTCCCCCCGTGAATCATGGCAGGACTGCAGCCAATGAATCGAGCCATGGCATTCATATACCTGCTCCTCCAAAAACCCCGCCGCCTGAAAATGACCATCCACATTGGAGGTAAATACAAAGCCACTGCCCTGCTTAACTTCCACCCAACGCTTCAGGATTTGAAAACCCTTGTGTGGTTGGGTCTCCCGGTAGAGATTCAGGCGATGCCCATAAAAACCCCAGGCCTGGGACGGATCCCGCAAAAACCATGCAGGATTAGCCATTTGATGGAACGAATAGCCCATCTCCTTAAACACAGGATAAGCCTCCCAGAAACCTTCCTTACCGCGGAAATCCGGCAGGCCTGAGTCCACACCCATCCCTGCTCCCGCGCCGATGAGAATACTCTCGGCACTGGATATTGCGTCTACGGCACGTGCAATAGATTCCTTCAATTCGGAATGACTCATGAAGTTAGGATGTAATCCTGACTAACCCAAATCTTCTATTCTTCAAATCCTAATTTTGCCAACACCCCACTTTTTTTCACACCTCGGATTTCAATCCGTTTTTGTCGGCTCGTCTCACCCTGAATGATAGCGATCTGGCTCTTTGAAATGTGTAGTGTTTTAGCCAAATACTCCAGCAATTCAGCATTTGCCTTCCCCCTTTCAGGAGCTGCATTGATTTTGACCTTCAGCCGTCCCTGAGAGTCCCGGTCGACTAATTGATTTTTCTGACTTTGAGGAATGATCTTGAGATCAATCAGGATTTTGCCCGATGATGGATTTGATTTCATGCCCAATACGCTTGCACATTTAGGCTTACAATTACTACCCGGTGTTCCATGGCTCAAGTATATAGACATTCGCTGGGTAGCTTTGGGTATTTTGATCCCTGACATCCCCTGGATATTGCAGCGCGTCCTGCTCACCCTCCCTGTGGATCTGAGCATTCATGAGATACGGGCTTACATGACCATTTTATCCGCACCATTGTTCTGTTTAATTCTTGCGTTAGCCATCTCACGTTTAGCCCGAAACCCCAATATCGCTTTTTTGATATTAACTATCCATTGCATGTTACACCATCTGTTGGATGCACTACAGGTCAAATGGGATCAGGGAGTGCCTCTTTTAGCCCCATTCAGTTGGCAGCCTTATACCTGGAATCTCATACCTACCGAGGGCTTGTTTATCTACATTGCTACACTTGTAGGTTTAGCACTCTCCATCTGGCTCACTTTCAGAAAGCCAATCATGAAGGGAATATCCGGCCTCTTAATTGCTAGCCCAAAACGCATTGCCACCAGTCTCATTTTAGTTCTGATTTATTTCGCGCTTCCTCTTTTATTTATTCAGAAACCCTATGAGTATAATTACTTCAACCTTGCAATCTGGGCAAATTCAGAAGCGAGAGTAGGTTCGACTATAATGTTGGATCGAGCAGACTATATACCCGGTGATCCTGCCACGATCCACAACCAATCCCTACCCAAGCCGGTTGTGCCTCAAAATTTGGAGCTTAAGGACAAGGCTGTCATTTCGCTCAAAGGCGAGCTGATGGAGGATGGCGCCTTACGAATCAACGATTACTATATCCACCACAGCTACTTTCGCAATTATGCTTCGATCCTGGGGCTGATATTAATCGCCTTGATCTGGATCTACCCCAAAATCAGGGGCCGAATATGACCTCGTAATACCCACGCTTAAAAACCCAGCGTTTTGCCAGTTGCTGGATGTAATTCCTTGCAAATTGATCCACTGGAGGTTGGCCGGAAGTACGAATCAGGAGCGGCTCCCCAAACATCCCTATCTCATTCGCAATCACTACAAAACTTACAGGTCTCCAAAATTCAACGCCTTCCGGGAACTGAGCATCCCGCTCATCCAATACATTGCTTAAAATCAACTGTCCGGTTTGCTTATCACGCACTTCCAATGATGCGAAACGACTTGTTAGGGTCGGTACTTGCCGATCCGACATGCTCAGGGTGTCGAAATAATTCCAATGGGCCTTATCCAGTAAATCGGTAGCCTGAATCGCAGCAACACCCTCAAAAGGCTGATCGAGAATCTGATCCGGCTCGATCACCAATGCCATCTCAACCGGCTCCAGCAACTGCAGAGGCTGTTGATCCAAATATTTGCGGGAATCGAGTTGCCCCCAGGCATAATTCAGCGGCGTAGGTAAAAAAAGCGATCGGGAATCTGCTAACAACGAAGCCTCATATACGAACTGCGCAACTGCGGGCTCACTCATATCCAGGTAACGGACAAACGATTCATCCGGTTCTTGAATACGGAATTCAGGAACTTTCAGGGTAATGACAAAGAATGCTACCCAATGGACAAAGAGCCCCATGATAAGCGTTAACCAGGCTACCGGCGTGGGCGCAACTTTCGAAACTACCTGGACTAGACGCTCCCGAATCATATAACTACATGGAGGCTAAAACAAAAAAACCTCCTAATACAAGGAGGTTTCGTAAAATCCAATCTGGAAAATGATTTATCGGCGACGGCGGCTGAACTTGTTTTGAAACTTTTCAACCCGACCGGCAGTATCCACAAATCGCTTCTGACCGGTAAATACCGGATGTGAGTCAGAAGTAATATCCTGAACGATCACTCCATACTCAACCCCGTCAATCGTCTCCTTACGCTTGGAACTCATCGTTGAGCGCGTTAAAAATTTCTTTCCAGTGGATACGTCCAGGAAGCAGGTTGGATAAGTGTCTGGGTGGCCTTCGTTTTTCACGGTTACTAAAAAAGTCTAATTAACCCTGGCGCGCTTTGAAGCGAGGGTTGGTTTTATTGATTACGTAGAGACGTCCACGACGACGCACGACCTGACAGTCCGGGTGTCGGTTCTTAAGGGACTTGATGGAAGATACTACTTTCATAAAAAAACGAATATAAGAACCCCTCAGCTCCTGCTTGTCAACGCTTTGTTGTTTAAAATGCACAAAACCTAAGAAAATGAACTAGGGAGTATTAACGATTTCTTAGTGGAATGACGGAGGTAATGCGCGTCAAGAGCAAGGCGGAGTCAAATAATTGGGTTAAAACCCTGCTATTTGGCTCTAACGCCGCTATTGCAGCGCATTATCCCGCCTTCAGGAGGTCGAGCGGGCAAAAAAGGTTGCCGCTGTTTCTTGCAGACACAGGGACGCTTGTCCATGAGTCTGCAAGCGCCACGCACTGCTTTTTTGCATTTCTCGATCATTCTCTCTAATAAATCGTTAACACTCCCTAAGATTCGAATGGTTTCTGAGTTGACCTGTCTACCCATTAGATTCAATTTCAAAACTTTTCTATATCGCCTAGCTGTGAATCGAGTATACATCAAGACTTATGGCTGCCAAATGAATGAGCGCGACTCTGAGGCAGTGGCCGTCATGCTTAGGAACCGGGGGTATTCCATTGTGGGTTCTGAGCATGATGCGGATATCGTATTGCTCAATACATGTTCCGTACGTGATCAGGCCGAACAGAAAGCGATTGGAAAAGCAGGCTATCTCACCAATCGCAAAAAGAAGGACCCTAATTTCATCGTGGGTATTATGGGATGTATGGCGCAAAACCAGGGCAGCGATCTGCTCGATAAGTTGCCTGACCTCGACTTAATCGTGGGCACCCAAAAGTTTCACCGCGTACCCGATCATCTGGATAACATCATCCAAACTCTCGAGGGCCAGGGGCCTCAACCTGCCAAACTTGTTGATCTTGAGGAAGAGGCAGACTCGCAAAACACCATTCGCGAACACATTGAAGAAGATGCGTCGGTAACTTCATTCGTATCGATCATGCAGGGCTGCAATATGCGCTGCAACTTCTGCATCGTCCCCAAAACCCGAGGCAATGAACGCTCACGTCCGATCGAACATATTGTGGAAGAGGTCGAAGAGCTCGTTGCCAATGGCACACGCGAAGTCACCTTACTGGGGCAGATCGTTACCAGCTATGGGCGCAATATACTCCCATTCAAGAATAAGAAGAGTCCCTTTGTGCAATTGATCGAAAGAGTGCATGAAATCGAAGGACTCCACCGCATTCGTTTTACCTCGCCCCACCCGCGTGGTTTCAAACAGGACTTGATCGATGCCTACGCATACCTGCCCAAGCTGAGCCCCTATGTGCATTTGCCCCTGCAAAGTGGTTCCGACCGCATGCTCAAAGCCATGAACCGACCGTACCGGGTAGAGAGCTATATGAAAATCGTAGATGGGCTCAGGGCATCAGCTCCCGATATGGCATTTTCCACCGACATCATCGTCGGCTATCCGGGTGAAACGGATGAAGATTTTCAGGAAACTGCACAGGTTTTCAAGCAAGTCGGCTTCAATATGGGTTTCATTTTTAAATACAGCCCGCGCTCAGGAACCGTAGCCGCAGAGCTCGAAGATGACATACCCAAGGAGGTAAAAGAAGCCCGAAACCATGAGCTCCTCAAAGTGCTCGAAGAGCAGTCCATGCACAGCAACCAGAAATTGGTGGGCACGACTCAGGAGATACTGGTGGAAGGTCCGGCCAGAAAGGGAGAAAATATGTTTATGGGGCGCAACCCTCAATTCCGCAAAGTCATTTTTCCGGCTTCAGAACGGCTCGTCGGTGAATTAGTACAGGTAAAAATACTCGAATCCTCCGTAACCACACTTAAGGGTGAGCTCGTGCTCGAAGGTGTAGAGCAAAACGAGCCCCTATTAACGGTTTAACCATGACATTGTTCACAGCGACTTTAATAACCGGCCTGGTGCTCGCATTCCTGGGTTCATCCATCTTGATTCAGCGGAATCAATCCGAGCGCGTATTCAAGGCATTTCCGCGATCCAGTTCAGCGGCTGCGATACTCCTTGGTTTGGCAACCGCATGGTTTGTTTTTGAGCTCTGGCATTTGGGTGAGGCTGATTTTGGGAACCATAAGAATAAGCTGATCCTGGGGTTTATTGCCGTTTCTTTCCTATCCTACTTCTACATCCCCGATTTTTTGGCTGTGCGCGGGTTAGCTGCTTTTTTATTAATGAGTGCAGATAAGCTGCTGGATGCCGCCTATATGGAAGATCCTCAAAGCCGCCTCTTCCTCGTCACTTTTGTATATTTGATGATCATGGTGTGCATGTATCTGGGCTCGCTGCCCTATCGCCTGAGAGACTTCTTAAACTGGCTATACGGCTCCACGATTCGATCAACGGCAGTGGCTATATCCTGCTTTATTTATGGATTGCTTTTAGTAGGTGTCGCGTTCACTTATTAGCATGGCATTTATCCCTCGCAAAGGTATCATTCTTCTTATCTCCGGCCCGGCAGGCAGCGGAAAAACTACTTTATGTGATCGACTGCTCGAGAATTACGACGACCTCAAGCGCATTGTTACCGCAACGACTCGCACCCCACGTGAAGGCGAAGTGGAAGGAGAGGATTATTACTTCCTGAGTGACCGTGATTTCCTTGAGAAAATCGAAAACGAAGAGTTCTACGAATGTGCACTCATCCACGGTCGGCACTATGGCACGCTGAAATCCGAGGTGCACCGCCAACTGGAAAGCGGCCACGATATCATCTTGAATATCGATGTGCAGGGAGCCGCATCCTTCCGTAAAAACGCCAAGGAGGACAATTTTCTCAAAGAACGCCTGATTACGGTATTCATCTATCCAGAATCGCTTAATATCATTCGCGAACGTCTGCGATCCCGCCAACAGGACAGTGAGGAGGAAATCGAACGCCGCATCCTGACTGCCAAGATCGAGCTCAGCCAATGGCGCGATTATCACTACGTGCTACCGACTACGACTCGCGAAAAGGATTTTGAGATTATATCCAGTATCTACCTGGCCGAGAAAAACAAGGTCCTCAAAAACAAACCTAAAACTTAAGGCTCGCCTGAATTGCCTTGGTTTTACTGAAGAATCGGTAAGACAGTAGGCTCGCGGAGAGGGCTAGCCCGATTACGAGTGCCAGCCATATACCCGGGCCTCCCTGATCTCTTGCAAAGCCCAGATAGTATCCCAAAGGCAGACAGAACACATAATAGGCAATGAGTATCATGACCGTAGGAACCACCACATCGTGAATACCCCGAAGTGCGGATACCATAACGATCTGAATACCATCAAAAATCTGGAAAATCGCTGCCATCACCAATAGCAAGGACGCGAGCTTGATCACCTCGACATCTTCGATAAACCAATGGGGGATTATGTCCCGCATTATCAAAATGCAAATCATGGTAGCGGTCATGAAGGCGGCACTCATGAGCCAACCGCCTAAACCGATGGTTCGCACCATGGCAATATCACCCCGCCCATAATATTGACTGGCTCGTACGGAAACTGCAAAAGACAGTCCAAGCATCACCATAAAAGTCATCGCAGCCACATTGATCGCAATCTGGTGCGCAGCCAGCGTTACATAGCCGATTGCACCCATCATAAACGCAGCCAACACGAATGTGCTCACTTCAAAAGTAATCTGAAATGAGCTGGGAACCGCTATTTTCAGATAGTTTCGGTATTCCTCACGCTTCAGGCGAAACCAATCTCCCGTTATCCATTTAAAATCCCAGTTGGGGCTATAGATAAACACCAGAATTATGAACACCATGGAGAGTAATCGTGCCAACAGAGTCGCAAGCCCTGCCCCGTTGAGCTCCATGCGCGGAGCTCCCAGATTACCAAAGATGAACACCCAATTGAAGAATACATTACTCACGAGCATGATCAGCAGTCCCACCAGTGGCAGCCAGGGACGACTATGCGCTTCGGAGTAATTTTTAAGCGCAGAAAAAACCATGATAGGAAGCGTAGACCATGCCAACCAGATCAGGTAAGGCTTTGCCATGTCTGCTACGGCCTGCTCCTGCTTCATGTAATCCAAAATTGGCGTGGTAAAACTCATCAAGATCGCAGCCACAATACTCATGCTCACAGAAATGATGAGACCGATCCGTAAAACCCGCTGGGCACCGGCTTCGTCGCTTTTGCCATAGGCATTGGCAGACAATATTGAGATTGCCACAATGATCCCAAAAAGAAAAACCAAAGGCATCGTAAATACATTTGCGGCAAATGCCGAAGCCGCCAACGGTACAGCACCCAACCGCCCAATCATCGCTGCATCAATGACTTGTACCAGATGCTGACTGACCTGGCTAAGGATCATTGGCACTGCGAGAATGGCCGTCTTTTTGGACTCTGTATACAGCTTACTCATGCGTGTAAGCGTTCCAACAAACCACGTGGATTTTATTTCACAAGATAATTAACCAAAATGGCAAAAAATACACATTTAGTTAACAATTAAAATAATTTAAGTTAACAATTGACTTTCACTTACTTAAACCTAACTCGAATGGGATGCACTTGAGAAAGTTCATTCAGAATTCAATACTGGTAATTCACCTAATTTCCGGCGGGGTCATTAGCAATATACTGGCAGAGGAAAACGTTTACGAGCTCTCACCTTTTGAGGTTACGGGCTTTACTATCGCCAACGAAGCCCCACTGGTAACGTATGCCAGCCCCGTATCGGTGCTCAATTTCAACCCTCAGGCAGATGTGCAGAGCCGAAATTTCTCAGAGGCGCAGGCGGATATAAGTATCCGGGGTGGCACATTCGAAGGCACAGGCTTCAAAGTAGGCTCACTGAGTATCTTTGATCCTCAAACCGGGCATTATGTTTCCGAGCTCCCCATTGATACGCGTATGCTGTCCGCACCGGAGATACTAACGGGCGCTGCAAACAGCCAGTCCGGTTTTAACTCCACAGCAGGAACGATTAATTACTCATGGAAACCGGTGGTTGCGGATGAAGGCATCATTGATATCGCATACGGCGAATACTCGCTTAACAAACAGGGTCTTTATCTCGCACGGATGTTTGATATCGATGAGCGAAGCGTAGGTTTCGATATAGGGCTCGCACGTTCTGAAAGTGATGGCGTCATCGAATTTGGAGATCATGAATTTAGCCGTATATCCGGTCGTCTAGAGATCAACGATGAGCGTTGGAACTGGCTGATCTTTGGAGGATATCAGGACAAATTTTTCGGCTGGCCGAATATGTATACCCCCTTCGGTGTGCAGGAAACCGAAGATATACAGACACTGCTCATAATTACCGAATTCTCAGCAGAGCTTGATGAACGGACTACCCTCACATTGAGCAGCTACTTCCGCGAAAATACGGATGATTACGAATTTGACCGGGATCGCCCGGGTATATTCAACCCTTTCCAACACCAGACTGAGGTCGCAGCATTTCACGGAGATATCAATTTTGAAATTTCAGATGATCTGGATCTCAGCGTTTTCGGAGATCTGTTCTTTGATTCGATTGAATCTTCGAACCTCACACAAACCTTCCAGTCCCGCACCTATTACAATGCGGGAACTCAGGCCAGCTGGCAAAAAGACGACTGGCAAATTATAGGCGGGCTCAACGTCTACGACACGAATCGGGATGCCGCTACCCTGAACCCATCGCTGCGTTTTGCCCGTTACTTGAACGATTCACGTGAGCAGATTTATGCGGAGTATTCCCGAGCCAGTCAGGTCGTTGGCTACACCGCCATTGGCTCAGCCCCGAGTGGGCTGTTTGCCGGAAATTCGAACCTGGGGCTCGAACGCAGCCATAATTTTGAAATCGGATACACCAAAAGCACTGAAAATTTCGCCCTGTCGGCTGCTGCCTTCTATCGGATCGATAATGACCTGACAGACTGGACCTTTTCTTTCGCATCGACGAATGCACGACGTGCAAATCCAGTTGATCTGGATACCTACGGCCTGGAGCTCTTCATGCGCTATGCCTATGATGGCGGAAACGTTGCAATGGGATACAGTTACCTTGAGAAAGAGGCTGATTACCGTGTGGATGATGTAGATGCGAGCTTCTATGCACTGAACTTCCCGAATCATCGCATCACGCTCGCGCTTACCCATAACATCAATGCGAAACTATCCGTGCGCATTGATAATGAGTATCGCCAGCAGGAAGACAGTATACTCAGGAATACCGATCATGAGGCCTTCTTTACTTACGCCTCAATCGTTTATTCTCCCTTCGGAGACGAGCGGTGGGAGGTGCAGGCATCTGTAAGCAACCTTTGGGATGATGACTTCGAAGAGATTCCTGCGGTACCGGGAACTGCCAGCCAATGGGCACTGAAATCTACCGTTCGCTGGTAGCGCAAAAAAAGGTTGATCATAAGGGCCATTTTTTTCGATAACCATAGCGATTCCCCATGCCCAAACTATCTTTTCAAGGCCCCCTAATTGCTGTCATTCTTATATCGCTCGTTGGCTGTGTAGGAAATGCTCCACCCAATATCCCCGTTAACTGGATCGAAAACACGACTCCCATCGCAACGGATGATCTTGCGGATGGATCGACTCCCAAACTACACATATTCATTATGTATGGCAGTTTATTCCCCCTTCACACTGCGCTTAGAGTCTACCATCCGGAAATCGGTGCTGCATTCTGGGATCCTGAAGGGGGTTATGGCACAGAGGGCAAAAAGGGGCCACGAGCAAAACGGGTTAAAGATCTCGTTGTGGACCCCGTACCAACGGTGCGGGACTACCTCTACTTCAGGGAAGTCAACTTCACCAAGAAAACAGAAGTCTTTGAATTTGAGCTGCGACCGGAAGTTGCCGCAGAGCTGCTTCATTTGCTCACACCCCCCAAGAAAGGCGAGAAGGCGAATTACGATACCGATATCGACGGTCCCTTCTGTAGCTCGGCCATCTCAAAATTTCTCCAGAAGCATTCGGATCAGACCGTTGCCACCCCACAAGTCTGCCTCCCCCAGACCTTCTCGAAGTATCTCTATGAGCAAAACCCCGATCGCGTAATTATTGCGGATAATGATCAATTCTGGGAATACCATTATTGACAGACTTCTTGGATTTTAAGTTGCAGCGACTCCATTTTTGAGCATGGATTTACTGACAATCTGACCTTTATAAAACGTCAGTGTTGCCATGACCGAAAGCCACTTATTAACCGACCTGGGAATTGTTGCCGCATCTGCAACCGGTGCCGCGATAATTTGTGACCGCCTGAAGATTCCCGCAATTTTGGGTTATGTAGGCGTAGGTTTGGCTCTCGGGGCACAAGTCATTGATTTTCACATATTACAGGATACCCACAGCCTTTTTCAGCTCAGTGAACTAGGTGTATTGTTTCTGCTATTCACGCTCGGGATGGAGTTTGACCTGCAGAAGCTTAAAAACCTCGTCGGCTCCTCGCTGATCGCTCTAATATTGCAGACCATACTGATGCTGAGTATTGGTACCCTCACGGCGCCTTTGCTCGGCTTTGACAAGGCTACGGGTATTTTTCTGGGCAGTCTGTTGGCAATTAGCTCTTCCATGGTCACGATACGGGTGCTCAAGGATCAGAAGCAGATGCAACATGCGCATGCCCAGCTGGCGATTGGTATTCTCATTCTGGAAGACATACTCGCGATTTTGCTACTGGTCGTGCTCAGTGGTATCGACGTCACAGGTTCACTACCGTGGTCATCCGCAATCTGGACGATCTTTATAATCAGTGTGTTCGTAGTCGTTATCTTCTATTTTGGACGTATTCTGATGCCCGGCATCGTAAATACAATCAACCGTATCGGTAGCCTTGAGCTGGTGACCTTGTTCGCAGTGGGATCTGTGCTCGGCATCGGAGTAATTGCGGAGCAAATCCACCTCTCTCTTGCTCTCGGGGCGTTCCTTGCGGGCAGCTTATTTTCAAACTCAGCACTGGTTGAGAGAATTGAGGATTCGATCAATCCGCTCAAAGAGCTGTTTAGCGCTGTTTTCTTTGTAACCATTGGGATGCGCATCAACCCGGAAGTGGTGCTCGCGCAAGCGCCGATCATCATACTCCTTTCCCTGTTAGTTGTCGTTGGCAAAACCGCAAGCTGCTGGGTGGGTCTGTTCCTGAGTGGACAACGCAGCAAGACCGCCTTTCAGGCTGCGGTTGCAAAGAGCCAGATCGGGGAATTCAGCTTTGTTATCGCAAGTCTTGCCCTGGCTACCGGAGTTGCCGACGAGGGCCTGATGTCGATCGCAGTGGGGGTTGCCATCTTCACCATAATTACCACTCCGCTTATCAGTTCCAGAAGCAGCTGGATTTATGATAATACGCTGGATCGTTCACCCAGCTGGATGCGGAGCATCGGACGAATTTATCACGATTTGCTCAACGGCTATCGCACCTTGATCTCCAAGTCCATCGTCATCCGCCTCATGCGCAGGCCATTCTGGCAGATAATCGCCGCTTTTTTAATTATTTGTGGTCTGATATTCGCTGCATTTGTCGGAGCCAATTTAGCACGCAATGGTGCCGTGCCGGATGCCTTGCAGATCTACTTGCTGGTAGGAGTTTGGGTCGTGTGCGCCATTCTGGTCACCCCGTTCGTGCTTTCGATCACGCGCAATTTATCTGCTATCAGCTTAATCATCGTAGACGCACTCAGTCAGATCTACAAAAACAACAAACTACTCAAGTCAGGGCACTTGCGTAATTTACTAAGTTACGTTTTCTCGGTGGTGCTCATCTTTATCGTAGGAAATATATTCCTGGGTGCGACTTCTGATTTCCTACCGACCGGTATCCCCCTTTTGCTCTTTGGGGTATTAATTGCGGCATTGGCGTTCATCTTCTCACGCCAGATGATCAAAATCAACAGCGTGCTTGAGAATCGCTTTGTCGAAAGCCTCAAAGAAGAAACCCGCGACCTCGAAGCCCAGCGTAGAGAGGAAATCCTCAGCGACTTTCAAAAGGAGCACCTGTGGCATGCGCTGACGGGTGAAGAACTGATCGAGCCTAACTCTTATCCCGTGGGTAAACAGATCGTGGATCTCAAACTACGCGAACAGGCCAACGTTACCATCATAGCAATCAAGCGGGGCGATCAGTATGTGTATGATCCAAACCCACGCTCACACATATTCGCAGGCGATACCCTGATCTTGCTCGGCAAAGAAGCAGCTCTGGCAAATGCACGAAAAATTTTGAAATCTCAAAGCCTCGATACCGAGACTCTGGCAGAGCAGGCATTTTGCGTGGAGGCCATTTACATCCCAACCGGCTCGATGCTTGAGGGCAATACACTCGCCGGAGCCGAACTAAGAAGAAAACACCGCATTACGGTAGTTGCGATAAAACGTGAAACCGAGGAAGTGGAAGACCCGAGCCCTTCTCAGGTCATTCAGTGCGGAGATATCCTACTCATTGCTGGTAAACGCGGCAATGTTGAGAAATTCCAAAAAGTGATGGAAGCGGCCTAGCGCTAGTCTCTCAGCTCATCATACTCGGGATTAACAGCATTGTCACCCCAGCGATCAATCACAGCACGCAATGCATTGTCCGTCTCCGGGAAGCGGCCTTTGTCATCGGTTTCCAGAATCCAGCGATTGAGGATATCCCGATGTTCCGCAAGTGCCTGGGCGTGCTCTCGTTTGTATGAGTGGATTAAGTTTTGAGTCTCATGGGGATCTTCCCAGAGGTCGTAGAATTCTTCAGCAGGTCGATAATCCCTGACGAAATGCGCCTGCACCTCGTTTAACTCTCCTTGAGCATAAAGATCCTGAAGAATCTTCATAATCGGCCACTCACTGCGGTAGTTCGGCTGCATGTAAGGCCGGTCAGTCATGAAGTTGCGAATGTATTTATAGCGATCGGTCGTCACAGCTCGTATACGATCGATCGTGAAGTCACAGCGATCCCGGGCCGAGATCACATAATCCCGGTGAAAACTATCGGCAAACATATCCATGCCGTGCATATTGTCGGGAACCTTGATATTGGCTAAAGTGAGCGAAGTTGCTGAGATATCGATCCCGCTCACGAGGTCATCCCTGACTTCACCAACCGGCACTTTCGGTCCGGCCATGATAAAGGGCACACGTATACCCTCGTCGTAGATAAACTGCTTATGGCGTGGTAGGTCACAGCCATGATCCGAAAAGAAAAAGATAATGGTATTTTCGTAAATGCCATCACGCTTTAGGGCCTCCACGATTTCTCCTAGAATGCGGTCAAGCTCAAGAATCGTGTTGTAATGCTCAGCGGTGTGCTCACGAATAATGGGATGATCTGGATAATACGGGTGCACCTCGACATCTTCGGGCTTAACCACGTGTTTGGGATTCGGGAATTTGCCACCCAGTAACTGAATCTGCCCAAAGAAGGGCTGCCCCGGCTTACGACCCGTCCATTCACTGCCATCTACGGCTCCTTTGAATCCATTGCGATTATCGTGATGATGGTAGTAGGTATCGGGATCAAACACAAAGTTGTAGTGAAATTTGCCCTCATTAAATGTATAGTAGCCTGCTGCACGAAAAATCTCGGGAACAGCCTTTACTCCAATATGATTAGGCTCCCAATGCTCCATGATATTGCCCCGCCACTTCGAGAATGAGCTGTAGTGCTCATGCGCTCCGATGGAGGTCTGATACATACCGGTAATGATTGCAGAACGGGTAGGTGAACAAACACCGGATGTCATATATGCACGATTAAAACGCACACCCTCACTGGCAAGCTGGTCAATATTTGGAGTAGTGATCGTATCATCCCCGTAGCAACTCATCCACGCGTTGGTATCTTCAATATAGATCCATAGAATATTGGGCTGCTCCGGGCTTTCGACCGGTGTGGGTATGTGAGAGTTGTCAACCGCTGAGAATGAGCTCACAGCGAATGACAGAAACAAGAGAACAGGGATAAATTTCTTGTACATAATTATGGATAAAGCAAAGAAGCTGTAATACTGGAGGCGCGGGTCGGAATCGAACCGACGCATAGGGCTTTTGCAGAGCCCGGCCTTACCACTTGGCTACCGCGCCGCTCCATAAACCACTTAAACGACCATGCTTGCACACAGATTGCAAACGTAAAGATCGTCCAAAGTGAACAAACCGGTAGTTTAGGGTTTTCTAATTCCCATTTTCAATCTTAATCTGGGGGCATGCTATCAAAAAGGATCATTCCCTGCCTGGATGTGACTGCCGGGCGCGTAGTGAAGGGTATCAAATTTAAAGAGCTGCGGGATGCCGGAGACCCGGTGGACATTGCAAAGGCTTATGAACAGCAGGGCGCCGATGAGTTGGTATTCCTGGATATCACTGCCTCCAGCGATGAGCGCAATATCATGCATGACGTCGTCGAGCGCACGGCCTCCCAGTGCTTCATGCCGCTAACGGTGGGCGGCGGTCTACGATCCATCGAGGATATCACCGCCATGCTGCACTCCGGTGCGGATAAAGTCAGTCTGAACACCTCAGCAATCAAAAACCCAAACCTCATAAATCAAGCCTCCGAGCGTTTTGGAACTTCCTGTATTGTGGTCGCCATCGATGCCAAGCGTGAACCGGAGCCCGGCAAATGGCGTGTCTACACCCACGGGGGTCGCAACCCAACTGAGTGGGACGCAGTCGAATGGGCCAAGGAGGCCGTTCGTCGGGGGGCCGGAGAGATCCTGCTCACCAGTATGGACTGCGACGGCACGAAAGCCGGCTATGATAACGAACTTAATGCGGCCATCAGCAAAGCTGTGCAAGTGCCGGTCATAGCTTCAGGCGGTGCCGGTAATCTGGACCACATGGTGGACGCCATCCAAATCGGCAAGGCAGATGCGGTGCTGGCAGCATCCATTTTTCACTTTGGTGAATACACGATACCTGAAACGAAGTCCCACCTGGCCGAAGCGGGAATACCTGTGAGAATGACATAATAGTGCCATGCCACTCCCCGAAAGCCCAAAAAGTATTTTGCTGATCCGACTCAGTGCAATCGGAGATAATGTCTTTGCCACTTCACTCATTCAACCGTTGAAGGACCGCTATCCGGATGCGAAACTCTACTGGCTAACTCAAAAAGAATCAGTGGGGTTGATTAAGAATAACCCCCATATTGAGGAGGTTATCGAATTCCCGAAGAAACGCTTTCGAAAGCTTAGCAAAACGAATCAATGGGGGCGATTCCTGGGTGAATGGAATCAATTCAAGAATCAGCTAAAGGACTACGAATTTGATCTCGCCATTGACATGCAGGGGCTCCTCAAGAGCGGATGGGTTGCCAAAGCGAGCGGAGCGAAATATCGCGTCGGTCTCGGTTCAAAAGAAGGGAGTCAATATCTGATGCATCAAGTCGTGCCTCGTCGACTGGATGATATGGATATCAATGCCGAGTATCGAGATCTCGCATTGGCCTTAGGACTAAAAGTGGGCAATTTCCCTATGCAGCTGCTATTTTCGCCTGAGCAACAGAAAACGACTGAGTCATTTCTGGCGTTGAATGGACTGCAGGATGGATTTATCGCAGCAATTCCTTTTACAACCCGCCCGCAGAAGCATTGGTTTGAAGATTACTGGTCTACACTCATACCCCAACTTCATGAAAAGACCGGCAAAAGAGTGCTTATACTTGGGGGACCCAAGGATGATGCCTCCGCAAAGCGCATCATCGGACCTATCTCAAATACAGAAAGCTACATGGATTTGACGGGAGAGCATTGCCTCTCGATTGCGGATGCGGCCTCGTTGATCGGTCATGCGGATCTCAGCATTGGTATGGATACCGGGATGACACATATGTCCATAGCGCAGCAAAGACCTACGATTGCGCTTTTCGGCTCCACCGTGCCTTACCTGAATACCCGAACTCCGCGGACCCAGGTGATCTATCGCAAGATGGACTGCTCCCCCTGCCGTCGCCATCCTACCTGCAACGGCGCTTTCACCTGCCTGCGAAGCATCACACCTGCTGAAGTCCTCGAAACGGCAATAAAACTCCTCGCTTAGTATATTTTTGACAGGATCAACAGGATTCACAGGATGCAATCCTGATGCTATATGAAGAAATAACCGAGAAAATCATTGGTGCCGCTTATACAGTGTATAACAATCTCGGCTCTGGTTTTCTCGAATCAGTTTATGAAAAAGCATTAGTAATTGAGCTGAAAAAACACGGTTTTAATCTAGAATCCCTATTCCCTATTCAAGTGTATTATGATAACTTTGTAGTAGGTGAATACATCGCAGACTTATTTATTGAGGATAAATTAATAGTAGAGCTTAAGGCAGTTAAGAACCTGACCTCGATTCATGAACTGCAGCTTGTAAACTACCTGACTGCCACAAAAACAAATATCGGATTATGATCAACTTCGCGGAGGCCAAGGTGGAAGTTAAACGCAAGTATCTTCAAAAAAATCCTATCGATCCTGTAAATCCTGTCTAGAAAATGTCCGTCAAGACCTTACACATCGAAGCCGGTAAAAACCTCTACGGAGGGGCACTCCAAGTCTTCTATTTACTCAAGCATCTCAATGTAAGGGGGCATGAATGCGCATTGGTTTGCGATTCCCGCAGCGCGATCCGCAAGGCTTGTGAAGATACGGGTATCCACGTGTACCCTATCAAAATGGGCGGAGATATGGATCTGAGCATACCAGGAAAACTCAAAAAAATTCTGCGTGAGTATAAGCCCGACCTGTTCCACATCCATAGTCGTCGTGGAGCCGATACCTGGGGCGGCAGAGCAGCCCGAGCAATGGGAATCCCTGCAGTGATTTCGCGCCGCGTGGACAATCCCGAACCACCCTGGCTCTGCAAATGGAAATATGCGCCCTACTCACGCATCATCACTATATCCGAAGGTATCCGGCAGGTCATGCTCAGCCAAGGAGTTTCAGAGGATAAGCTGCGTCTCGCCCGAAGCGCCTACGATTTTTCAGAAGCACCCGATGCTATTACTCGTGAAGATTTTCTTAAGCGATTCGGTCTACCTGAGAATTCATTGACGGTAGGGCTCGCTGCACAACTGATACCTCGTAAAGGCCATCGGTTTTTATTCGAGGCCGCTGCCGGGCTCATCTCTCAACACCCGCAACTGCGTATTCTGTGCTTTGGAAAAGGTGCAGAACTGAAAAACTTAGAAAAGCAAACGACAGAACTCGGCCTACAGAATGTCGTGCAGTTCGTTGGATTTATAGATGATCTGCTGGCAGTGATGCCGCAGTTGGATATTCTCGCACATCCCGCTTTGATGGAGGGGCTGGGGATTTCCTTGATCCAGGCCAGTTACTGCAAAGTACCCATCATTGCCAGTGCAGTGGGCGGCATCCCCGAAATTGTGAAAGACGGCGAGAATGGATTGCTCGTAACACCCGGTGATGTACCTGCACTGCAGAACGCACTTAAAACTTTGATAAAAGATCCCAAAAAACGCACTGCCATGGGTGAGCGTGGCCACGAAATTGCAACAAGCGAGTTCTCCGTAGAGAACATGGTAGATGCCAATCTGAAGATTTACTCAGGGCTAATAACCTAATCATTAACTTTAAGGTTTCTGATTTTTCACTAAATTTTCACTTCCCGATTGACCGGAAGCCACTTAAAGTGCTTATTATAATAAATCATACTAATCATGAACACTGTTGGACAGATTACACCGGACTTCCGACCCTCCCAGATTGAAAAGAATCTTGAGGAGATCAAGGGGATTGCGGCTGCCAAACAGGAAGTTCCGGCCAAGCGGGCACAAAATCGGGTTGAGCAACTGTTTAATACAACAACCACCACTCCCGAAGAGCTACCCAAGCGAGTCGGCACTCAGCTCAATACCTACGCTTAAGGCTCACACTCCGGTATTGCGCAATCACGGAGCATCTGCTACCGTTCTCATTTACATTGATCTTTCACAGGCGATACATGCCAACAATCATCGGCATTATTAGTGATTCATTTGCTTCGAATTATCGTTGCGAATGGATTTATGCATAATGCAAATGAGAAAACTGAATTGGAAGAAATCCCAAATTCTGAGATTCTTTTCAATCTATCGTTTTCACAAATTTACAGGGGGTGTTTTGGATTCGACCCTGGGCCGTAGGATGAGGCTGCATGTCGGAGGTGGTGACTTGGCTCCGTAAAAAGGTCACCAAACAAATAAGTGAAGAAGAATATCTTCCAATGGCTGCTTAATTAATTAGCAACCCGTCTCACTCCTGATACCTGCTAAGGAACCTGGGACGTCATTCAGCAGGCAGGGTCCGCATGTTTTATCTGGCATGCACGGCCGACACTTTCAGATAATGGCGACGAGGCAGCGTGTTTATTCGCGGCCCCTGAGCGACCTTAAATAATAAACTAAACATGTAGATGCCCACTCTGAAAACTCCGGGAACGCGGGTTCGACTCCCGCCACCTCCACCATTTTATTGCTGATGCGCGAAATACGTGACGTATTAGGGGTGTAATTCCTAATTTCACATTTTCATTGATACAGAAGCGATTATCTGCCTTACTATATTATTTAAACGGTCAATTACCGTATATTAGCCGCATCGTGAGCGGCTGATTTCCTGAATCGATCTCCGCGATGAGTGATTGCTTTAGGCAATCTAACTTCATCGACATGCGCAGCATCGAAGTGCTCGCAACCTATTTTAAAACATGAGATCATTTAATTCCTTTAGGGATATGCCTTTGCTTACTCCCATTCAGCATGCTTTGGAAGAGAAGCAATACACAACGCCTTCTCCAATCCAGCAACAGGCGATCCCCATTCTTTTGGAAGGTAGAGACCTTCTGGGTTCTGCACAGACAGGCACGGGCAAAACGGCTGCGTTTGCAATCCCTATCCTGCAGGGGCTTTCTGAGAATTCAAGAGAACGAAGCAGTGGACATGTAAGCGCGCTTATTTTGACACCGACGCGCGAACTGGCAATCCAGGTGGCCAAAAGCTTTGAAACATACGGAAAGTATCTGAACCTCAACCATATACTGGCATACGGGGGGGTTCCAATAGGTAAACAGATCAGAGCTCTAAAAACGGGTGCGGATGTCTTAATTGCCACCCCTGGGAGATTGCTGGATTTACACAACCAGGGTAAAGTCCACTTTAGCCAAATCGAATACTTTGTTTTGGATGAAGCAGACCGTATGCTGGATATGGGCTTTATCCACGATATCCGAAAAGTAGTAAAAGCGCTGCCAGAGGAAAGGCAGTCTATCTTTTTCTCGGCCACCCTGCCCGAGAAGATTACCCAACTGGCCCAGGAGATACTGCGACACCCCACGATCGTGAAAGTGGACCCTCAGGTAAAAACGGCAGAGAAGGTCGATCACCGAGTGTGCTTCATACAGAGGGATCATAAAATTAAGTTGATGTCTGAGCTTTTGGAGAAGCAGCAATCCAGTTCTCAGAGTGAAAGAACCATTGTTTTCAGCAAGACCAAGCATGGAGCTGATAGGCTTTCGAAGCGCCTGAATTCCATTGGCCTACGTTCCGATGCCATCCACGGCAACAAGAGCCAAAATGCCCGGCAGCGTGCATTGAATAACTTTAAAAATGGTAAGTTTCAAATTCTTGTTGCAACCGATGTGGCTGCAAGGGGCATTGATGTGAAGGAGGTATCACTGGTGGTCAATTACGACTTGCCCAATGAAGCCGAAGCATACGTGCACCGTATCGGCAGGACAGCGAGAGCAGGTCAATCAGGCCGCGCATACTCCTTTTGCACGCATGAGGATTTAAAGGAACTTAACTCCATAGAGCGATTACTGAAGCAGCCTATCGCTGTGGATACTGAGCACGCTTACCACGACAACCGATTACAACAGAAGCATGCCGAACCTCGCAAACGCTCTAAAGGAAGGCCAACGTCCAAAAAACAAAGCCAAAACTCCAAGCCCCGCAAGTTCAGGCGTGCCGATCGGTTTCATTCAAAAGCGTCCAAGAATCGTTAGTAAGCATAATGATAACTGTTGAGCAGAAGCAAAAAAGCAAAATCCGAAAACTCGTATCCCAATTCGCAAAGCCCGTAGATTCAAAGGCATGGCTGCAATTGGCCAATACCCTGCTTCCTTTTCTGGGAGTTTGGGTAATTATGTATTACACCAGTCTTGTATCTATATGGCTCACTTTACCATTTGCATTGTTAGGGGGCCTCTTGCTTGTTCGCCTATTTATCATCTTTCACGATTGTGGGCATGGTTCATTCTTTAAGAATAAGAAGCTCAACGATGTTTGGGGTAATTTCTTAGGAATGCTCACTTTCACTCCGTATCATCATTGGACATGGGAACATTCAATCCACCACAGCAGCTCAGGTAACCTCGATAAACGAGGTGTGGGCGATATTCACACCATGACCATAGATGAATATCTAAACGCTAGTAACTGGGAAAAATTCAAATACCGACTAGGGCGTAATCCAATTATACTATTTTTCGTTGCCCCCATAATTCTGTTTTTACTTATCCACCGTTTTCCATCTCATAAAGCAAAACTCAGAGAACAACTTTCCGTGTGGCTTACCAATTTGGGTATTGCAGCCATGGCATTCGGGCTCATCCAGCTATTTGGATTCTGGAATTGGTTGATCATTCAGGGAGTTACGGTATGGGTAGGCGGCGCAGCAGGGATATGGATGTTTTATATTCAACATCAATTTGAAGATGCTTATTGGGAAACGGATGAATCGTGGAACTATACACTGGCAGCCTTACAGGGTAGTTCTTATTATCACCTCCCCAAAATATTGCAGTGGTTTACGGGCAACATTGGATTCCACCATATACATCATTTGAATTCGAAAATACCTAACTACAACTTAGAAGCATGTCATAAGGCCGATCCGATATTTGAGGAAGTGAATATCATCAACTTACTTTCGAGCCTCAAGTCGATTAACCTGAAATATTGGGATGAAAAGAAACGCTGTTTGATCTCGCACAAAGAATTAAAGCTGCGCATTGCATCCGCTTAGGCGGCTCTAACTGCTACACATATTAAAAAAACGCTATTTCACAAGTTCCTTATTTTAAGCGAGTTACAGGCATTTAGACTCGACTCCAACCTGCTTAGCAAAAACACTTTAGCTAATTGAAAATGAATAAAAAAATTGAGATATTTGTATTGATAGCCTGCATCGCTATAATTAGCGGAAGCCTCGCATCCTATTTTCTACAAGACTATACGACCTATTTATTAGATGAAGCAGGTATCTCTATGTCACAATATAGCTTTTATACTATGCTAAGCAGAGCCTTCTCTATACTACCATTAAATATAGTATCATCAGTATGGCTTTGGGTTGAATCAAAAAAGGAAAATCGCAATCGTTATATTTGGGCAATATTTGGATTTGTTTTTAATATACCCGGTATTGGCGTGTATTATGGAGTGGCAATCCTAGATAGAATGAGAAATTCAACCGACTGAAAGAGATAAATTTCAAATACTCGTCGAATAGAACCCTCTTTCTCCTACCTTTTTGTATTTGATTTTTTGGAAGGGGTTCTGAATGATTCCCTTTGGTTCGTGTCATTATGCAATGGGAGTCCTTTTGGCATACTCAATGGGTAAACGACACGTGTACCCTAACCCCTAAGTCTGAGGTCTCGTAAGCAGATTCCTCAGAGCAATATTAATCACTAATCACTCATTCAGCTATGTCTACAAAATTAGGAATCATCGGAGCGGGCGGGATGCTGCAATATCATGCCGCAGGAGTCAAAGAATCCGGAGGAGAAATTATCGCAATTGCCGACATGAATCTGGCAGCAGCCCAATCTGCGGCAGAAACCTACGGTATCGGGCAGGTGTTCGCAAGTGCCGATGAGATGCTGGCAGCGGTCCCTGAAATCGATGCGGTCAGTATCATTGTCCCCAACAAGTTTCATGCTCCTTTGGCGATCCAATGCCTGAATGCCGGTAAACACGTATTTTGTGAAAAACCCCCTGCACTGAATGCAGCACAGACTCAGGAAATGGTAGATGCCGCAACGCAGGCTGGGAAGCACCTCATGTTTAATTTTAACAACCGTGCACGTCCGGAAGCTTATGCGATGATGGAGTATATTAAAAACGGGGATGTGGGTGAGATTCAAACGGCCCAGGCCAAGTGGGCCCGACGCACAGGAATTCCCGGTTTTGGCGGATGGTTCACTACGAAGGCTATGTCGGGCGGCGGCGCAGTCATCGACCTGCCTCACATGATGGACCTTGCCCTTCATTTTATGGGTTATCCGGAGCCTGCCTACGTCCTGGCGAATACCTTCGATACATTCATCAGTGATAAGAGGTTTAAAGGCCCCTGGGGCATACCGGACCGGGCTGATGGCGTAACAGATGTAGAATGTGCTGCCCATGGGGTGGTCACTTTCAAAAGCGGCCAAGTGCTTACCGTCCAGATCTCTTGGGCAGAAATGGTAAAGCGCGAAGAAGTTTCGGTGGTTTTCCAGGGCACCAAGGCCGGTGGTAAGATGGAGCGCCTCTTTGGCATCGATGGTCTTGACGAAACGGCAATTGATAGCTGTGAGCTCTACGTTCAGGAAAACGGCAATTCGGTAAACCGCGATATAATCACGGAAGCATGCGAAGATATGGGCCGCATTCGTTCCATGGCGAACTTTGTTGCCGTCATTGAGGGTAAGGAAGAACCGCTCAACACCATGGATCAAGCGCTTAAGCTAATGAAGATCGTGGACGGTATCTATGAGTCTGCACGCACGCAGGCTCCAGTAGCGCTATAATACTTTGATCAGCCAGACACATTATCTGGCCTTTTAATTTGCCGTAAATGGGGGTAGTTTACAAACCTGCCCCCCGCAAAGATACTAAGGCATCATTTTCTGCTAATAGAGTAATTTCCGATTATATTTACTCCAATGAAACACATTAAAGCTCTAATTTATTGGATTGTAATTATAATCGCTCCCACCCTGCTATTTGCCAGCAATCAAAAAACCGCCAATGTCTGGAAGCCGTTGCTACCCGGAGAAGGATTTGAGGGGTGGAAATTTGATGTGCTGGATGGGAGTGATCCTTATCTGATTTATAAAAATAAGGACGGAAAACTTATCATTAACGGTAAGGATAATTCACCTGCAGTTATTCAGACAGTTAAGGAGTATTCCAACTATGAATTAAAGTTTGAGTGGCGATGGCTGGAGGAAGAGGGCGGCAACAGTGGTTGCCTTATATTTGCCTCCACCCCACGTTTTCTGAACGTCTGGCCCAAGAGTCTGGAGGTGCAGATGCATCGACAAAATGCGGGTGATTTCATATACATTGGAGAGACGATCCAGGTGACCGAAGCTCAAAGGCTGAAAGATTTACCCCCCGACTCCTGGAGACACCGACTCCGCATCAATTTGACGGATGACTCGGAGAATCCAATCGGCGAATGGAATCAAGGGCATATCATTGCACAAAATGGTGAGGTGACCGTTTACATCAACGGTGATCTCGTCAATAAGGGGTGGGATATGAGCGCATCTAAAGGGTCAATCTGTTTTCAGGCGGAAGGCTCCGATGTCGAGTATCGTAATATCAAGATACTTGAGAAGTAAGTCCTCGGAAATAAAACCCACTACCCCTCTATATTTAAAATTATTCCAATAGCCCCGCTTCCTTGTGAATCTGGTAGAGCGTTTCGGCACTCATCTTGAACACTTCGCGATCATAAGTCATGATCCCATTGAGCTCACCTTCAACGTCAGTCGTTTGTGTGTAGACGCCTGCAGAAATACCCTGTTTGCGCAGCTCACCCAACATTTGGGCCGTTTCCACATAGCGTGCCTGATATTCTTCGAGCGACTCGGGCAGTCCCCCGTAGCCCCAGTTGCGCATATTAGGATCCCATAAATGCCCTTCGATCGGGAAACCATGCCCACCGAATTCACCCATCACCTTGACGTAAGGATCAAACTTCTCGACTTCCAACGGGAAAACCGGCCTGGGGTAACGATGTTCATCCGCAATATCCCCGATGGGAAAGAAATTACCCCCACTGGCAATATTCAATAGTCGGGTCGGGTCGTAAGCCTCAACCCATGCTCCGATTTCCAGGGACCGGTGCTGCCCCCATCGCTCATTGAAGGTGGTCCATACTATAACACTTGGATTATTGTAGAGCATGTCGATCATAGTCTTGAGCTCTGTCATAAACTGTTCGTGCGCCCAATCAGGCCAGTCAGCTTCCAAAGGATCGCCCGGAGCCCAGTGCCTTTCATTACGCGGCTCGTAGCCCGGCAATTCTGCCCGAAATCGCTTCCATTTGGGCCACTCATTCGGGCCTGCTCCCCCTGAAACATGATCCTGCCAAATCAGGAGACCGATACGATCCGCATGGTAATAATAACGCCGGGGGTCTACCTTTTTATGCTTCCGGATGAGGTTAAACCCAGCATCCTTTAAAAACTGCATTTCAAACACGATCGCCTCGTCCGAAGGAGGGTTCAGGAAGCTTCCCGGCCACCAACCCTGGTCAAGCGGACCGTGCTGAAAGCTGTATTCCCCATTAATGGTGAAGCGCCAGTTACCTGCATCATCCACTTTTCGCCCGACTGTGCGAAACCCTGTGTAGGATTCGACTGCATCCAGGGTGTTCCCCCGGGGGTCGAGTAACGTAATCTTCAAATCATACAGATTAGGCTCTTTCGGAGACCAAAGCTTGGGCTCTGCAATCCAAAGCTGAGCGACATCCGACTTTACTGTTTTTTCAGTAATAACTTTGCCATCGTTGAGAACGCTCACATGCAGCTTTTCCCGGCCCGTCATATAACCCTCTGGCTCCACCTCCACTCTAAGCTTGCCATGCATATCGGCAGTCAGCTTGATGCGCTCAATGTAAGTATTCGGTACCGGCTCAAGCCACACGGTCTGCCAGATGCCGGTGGAAGGCGTATACCAAATGCCTGTATTATCCCGGCGTTGCTTACCGCGCAGCTGATACTTATCCACATTATCTGTATAGTCAATGATACGCAAAATAAGTTCGTTTAAACCTTCTTGCAGCTGATCGGTAACTTCAAAACTAAAGGGCAAATTCCCTCCGCGGTGAGAACCTACATATTTTCCATTAAGCCAAACCCGACATTCATAATCGACCCCCTCAAAATTAAGCAACATGCGCTCATCCAAGGCTGTCGCATCAAAGGTCTTACGATACCAGATGACTTCACCCTCTTCCAAGCGCTTACCTATTCCGGACAAGGGTGACTCCAGCACATACGGCACCAATATCTGTTCTGTCCACTCTTCGGGCTCGCTAGCTTCTGCAGGAGTAATGGCATAATCCCAAAGGCCATTCAGGTTTGTCCAGCTTTCACGGACCATCTGCGGCCTTGGATATTCCTGCCATGCATTCTCCGGGGTAACTTCCTTGGCCCAGCGACTCAACATTGTATTTTCAGCCGGTTGCCAGGCAAGCAGTGTTACTGCCGATAATGGGATTAAGATCAACAAAAAGGGGATAACATTGGGTAACTTCATAATTTTTATAAACGCGGCTAAATTATTCAGTGATTCTGGAAAAACAAGTAACGTTTCAGATTTACAGTTAAACCGACTCGAGAGCAATCGCTTTAAATCATGTGCGAGCTACCTGTTCAGGCAAAACAACTGAAAATCGAATATCATCTTTTTGGTTATTACTCAAACTCAATTTACCCCCGTGAGCGCGGGCAATCTCCATCGCCAAATTGAGCCCGAGGCCATGGCCTCCTGCCTCACGGCTACGACCTGAGTCTACCCGGTAAAATCGATCAAAAATGCGTTTCACTTTATCTGCAGGAATCGCTTTCCCTGAATTGGTGACTTCAATTAATGCACCTGCATCCTGCTTCTTGAGAGAGATCACTACACGCCCGCCTTTGCGATTGTAGCGTACGGCATTCGTCGCGAGATTCATTACCAACTGATGAATCAGTTGGGGATCTCCCTCAATAATCACTTCCGGATCGATTGACTCTTCGTACGTTAGACTCTGATCGAGATGCGTGATGAGATCATAAACTGAGTGTGCGGTATCGCTGAGGTTAAATCTTTCACGCGTGGTTAATAACGCCTTCCGGTCCGACTTGGATAATAGCAACAGTGTTTCTGTGATCTGGATCAGTTTTTGCACTTCCTCCAGCAGTTCGATTATCCGGACCTGCTCATCCGAGCCATCTTCTGCCTGATTCAAATAGACTTCCAGCTGTGCCTGCAGGACCGTCAGCGGAGTTTTCAGTTCATGCGATGCATTTTCACTGAATTGGGAGACTCGGGTGAAGTTTTCCCTTAAACGGTCCAACATCTCATTTAATACAATAATCAGCTCATCAAACTCGGCAGGTTCATGCTTAAGCGGTATGCGGGTATCGAGCTTGGATGCTGAAAGCTCACGTGAGAGTCGTGCAATGCGTCGTATCGGTGACAATGCAAGCGTGATTACCAACCAAGTAATCACAGCAGTGAGCAATCCATATTGGGTAATTTCACGAACAGCCAATGACCATTTACGCTGAATACGAGTCTCAATTGTATCCATGCGATACCATACCACGATATAGCCCTCAGGTATTGAAAGGTAAACCAATGGTAACTCGGCTAATCCGTTATCCTTTAAAATAACGTCTATCAGGAAATAGCCACTATCCGGAAGGGGAATCTCATCAGAGGGAGTAAATACTCCAATTTGGCTATCAAGATCGTTCCAGATCTCACTCCGTTCCTTTATCGCCAAAGGCAATTGCTCACTCCCCACCCTGAACTGTTGATCCTTATTGAAGAGTGCCCAACCGATATGGCTCTGGAATCGATCACGCGCTAATAAGTCAGTAATCATATCCATTTCATCCGGCCCATAAAGACTTTCCCAAATAGGCTTTTCGTTGAGGTCTACAGGCTCGTTATCAAAACTAACATAGCCAATATCCCTCAAAAAATAGAGCACTTCGTATGCGGCGAGCATACAATCCGCATGAAACTGCCGCGCCTTGATTGTGCTAAATTGGTCAATAGTCCGCTGATTCGCCAAATACGGCACGTATGCCAGGCCCAAACCCAATATGAGCGCTACCCGGAGCCGTAACGAACGATACCATTGGAACCATCTCATGGCTCCATCGGTTTCAGGCGATACCCAACGCCACGTACATTTTCAATAAGGGGTGATCCCTCAAACTCTGCCAACTTTTTGCGCAGGCGATTTACGTACACGTCCACAACATTCGTTTGCGGATCATAGCTTATCTGCCATACGTGGCTTAAGATCTGAGTGCGCGTAAAGATTTGCCCGGGGGCGCGGCTTAGCAGCTCAAGCAGATGAAAATCCCGCCCGGTTACTTCCAATGGATTACCATTTGCCTGCACATGGTGTTTTATCAGGTTGATCTCCAAATTACCCACATGTCGCAGGTGGGTGGCCTCCAGATTCAATCTGCGGGCCATCGCTTTCACCCGCGCGACGAGCTCGTCCACATGAAAGGGCTTTATAAGATAATCATCCGCACCCATATCCAGCCCTGCGAGCTTGTCATCTAAATCCGACTTGGCCGTTATCATCATGACTAAAGTAGAGATACCCCGGTCCCGTAAATCCTCCAATATAGAGAGCCCGTCTTTTTTCGGCAACATCCAGTCGAGCATGATTAAGTCGTAGGCATTGTTTAGCGCCAGCTCGAAGCCCTCTTCACCCCCTGCCGCTGTGTCGACATCATGGCCTTCACGCGTAAGGGTAGAATTGATGAGGTTGCGGAGTTTATACTCATCCTCAATGATAAGGATTTTCATATTCATCTGCTAACCATGGTTCTGCGGGGATTACTAGCCTACGAGTATTAAAAACATTTAATACTGAAATACGCTGCCAAGACAACCCCGAAAAGCTTCATTAAAATGCTGTAACATTAAAGAAAATTAATTGTATTCCCGTTGATCGGAATCCTACGCTAAATTAGCAAAAAGACAGACTTATCACTAATACTAACTCCCTAACTGCTTTACTAACACCATAATCTAACTACTATGAAACCTGTAAACGTACTGCGACAGCTTTCTTCAGTTGTACACAACTTCCGGTATTGCACCGGCTTATCCATTCTAGGTCTATCACTCGCTGTTAATTCAGCAACCGCACAAAGCGCCCTGGACGATGAAGACGTAATCGTGCTCGATGCTTTTGAAGTCAAAGGCTTCCGTAGCTCTCTGGCAGACTCGCTTGAGCAAAAGCGCCGTGCGAACCAGGTGGTTGACTCGATTAACTCCGAAGAGGTGGGTCAATTCCCAGACCAAAATATTGCTGAAGCGATTCAACGCCTTTCCGGTGTGTCTCTCACCCGTGTAAATGGTGAAGGTGAGAGTATAACTGTTCGTGGACTTTCTCCGAATTTTACCCGTGTGGAAATTGACGGTCGCACGACTACCGTAACATCCGACCAGGCAAACCCGGGTCGTTCGAGCGTGCTATCCACTTTTTCATCCGATCTTTATAGCTCAATAGAGGTTATCAAATCGCCCACTGCCGCAGATATAGAAGGAGGCATCGGGGGTATCGTACGTTTAAAAACTCCAGATCCCCTTGATATTGGTGAGCTCAGCTGGGGTATGGATGCTTCTTACACTGATGCGGATCTACGGGATGATGCAGAAATCGGTTACAGTGCATTCTGGACCAATACTTTTATGGAAAACCGCTTGGGTATTTTGGTTTCAGGTACCTGGGAAGATCGTGATCGTCGGATCGACAAAATCCAAAGTAATCAATCATGGATAGAAGTAAGCTCCAATGATCCGGCTTTGGATGGAGCACGTTATCCGGGACGTTTGCGCTACGAGTCCCGTGCAGGTGAAGCTCCTCGCTTGAACTTGAACGCAAAATTACAGTTTCAAGTAAACGATAATCTGGAGCTCTATTTGAATGGTCTCTATACCATTGAAGAGCGTAATGAAGACCGCTCACGCATCCAATCGCAATTCAGCCGTGGCAGACTCATAACAGGTACTGTGGACGCGTCGACCGGCACATTAACATCGGGTGAATTCTCCCGTGTAAGGACCGACTACCGCTCCTTTAACCGTATTGCTGATATTTCAACCGAAGGTATCACCGGTGGCTTGAAGTGGGAAGGTGATTACTGGAATGCCCGTTTGGAAGCCAGTTTTGCTTCCAGCGAAGAAGACTTCGAGGAAACCCGGGTAGACCGTAGGTTCAATCGCGAAAACGTAAGCTATGACATTCGCAACAGTGCGCGTCACCCAATCATTGTTGCGGATTCCATGAGCCTGCAACCCTCAGAAATCAATTCCGATAATCTACGCTTTCAGCGCCGTATTATAAGCACAGAAGATTCAGATCTTGAATTCGATCTAGAGCGCATTGTTGAGATGGATTTCTTTACATCCTTTCAAACCGGTTTGCGTTTCTCGAGTTACGAAATCACCCGCAGACAGGGCAACGTGAACAACGGAGATCCTGAAAAGGCCAATGGTGATCCTGTGACGTTTGCGGATGGTAATCCACCATATGTATTAAATGGTGACTTTGGTCATGGACAAGGCGGCGAAGGGTTCCCTAATGTTTTCCCGGAATCGAATCCTGTTATCCTTTATGGACAATACCCATCTTCAACTCCTTTCACGTTCAACGATGGTAATCTGTATGACATCACCGAAGATACCCTTGCTGCATACATTATGGGGAACTTCGAAACCGACATTGGAGAGGCGAGTGCACGAGGCAACTTTGGAGTCCGTGTCGTAAATACGCAGCTCGAAGGTTCAGGCTTTTCAACCATCAATGGTGATCCTGTAGGAGGTGATGGTTTTGTAGATCTTGAGCAGGATTACACTGAAGTGTTACCGGCATTCAATCTAGTGGTAGCACCCAACGACTCCAATTTTCAAATCCGGGGTGCAATTACCCGTGCATTGTCACGCCCAGAGCCAGAGGAGCTCAACCCAGCAATCAGCGTAGACGATACGGATGTTGAACGAGGCAACCCGAATTTAGACCCATACCTGGCATGGCAATATGACTTGGGTATTGAGTATTACTTCGGTGAAAATCAGGAAGGCCTATTCTCTACAACCTTCTTCTACAAGGATGTAGAATCCTTCGTCTTCCCATCATTGATTAATGAACCACTCCCTTTTGATGTTCCCGGAGTTGATCCCTCAGAGTTAGTAACCGAGTCATTTGCAAACGGAGGTAATGCGGAGATATCCGGATTTGAATTGAGCTTACAGTCTCCATTCACGTTCCTGCCCGGACGACTTGCTAACTTTGGTGGCTTGGTAAACTACACTTACACCGATAGTGAAACCACTGATTTGAATGGGGTGACCATTCCATTCCCCGGAGCGTCTGAGAATACTTACAATATCATTCTTTATTATGAAGATGGAGGATTTTCAACCCGTCTGGCCTATAACTATCGTGACGATTACCTCATAGAGCCTTCTCGTACAAGTGATGAGAATAATCTCGTCTTTGGTGAAGCACAGGGACGTCTCGACTGGGCTCTACGCTATCGTTTTGAGTCTGGCCTGCGTCTTTCTCTGGATGTGCTGAACATCACTGAAGAGCAGCGTTACCTTTATTATGATACTACCCAACGCCTCGAGGACCTCGAGTTTGAGGGCATTATCTACTCACTCAGCGTAGCCTGGATTTTCTAAGATAGAGTTAGGGAGTGTTAATGATTTCTTAGTGGAATGACGGACATAATGCGTTTCAAGAGCAAGGCGGAGTCAAATAATTGGGTTAAAACCCTGCTATTTGGCTCTAACGCTACTATTGAAGCGCATTATCCCGCCTTCAGGAGGTCGAGCTGGCAAAAAAGGTTGCCGCGTTTCTTGCAGGCACAAGGACGCTTGTCCATGAGTCTGCAAGCGCCATGCACTGCTTTTTTGCCTTTCTCGATCATTCTCTCTAATAAATCATTAACACTCCCTAGTATTTGAGCCGCTTCCTTCGGGAAGCGGCTTTCTTTTTCTATAAACCTAAAATTATGAAACCATTAACCTTTTTCCTCGTATCCTTTCTTCTGGTTCTTAGCCTCTTTTCGCACCCAGATCATACCGATCAGATACCCCATTGGCAAAAAGCAACCGGCTGGCCAGACCGCATCATCACCACTTTTTCCGACGATCCCGCAACGACCATTTCAGTAACCTGGCGGACGGACTCCTCCGTGGGGCGCACAATTGCCGAAATTGCCTTGGCAACCGCTGATGCGCGCTTCGACATTCAGGGGCAAGTCTACCGGGCAAAAACCGAGCACGTAGATCTCGAACACATGGTGACTGAAGACGGTGAACGGCACTCCCTTTATAATATTGGAATTGGTCCTGTGCATTACCATTCCATCGTATTTGAAGATCTGGAGCCGGATACACTTTATGCCTTTCGCGTACAAGGTGCCCGCGGTAAATGGAGTGAATGGTTCCAAGTCCAAACGGCCGCAAAAAATGGACCGGTGCAGTTCGTGTATTTTGGCGATTCGCAAAACGGGGTGCGGCCCAATTGGTCGCGCGTGATCCGTATGGCCAACCAAAAGGTGCCCACTGCTAATTTTTTCCTGCATGCGGGTGATCTGGTGGCGAAAGCGGACAGTGACTACAACTGGGCCGAGTGGTTTGACGCAGGTGGCTTCATCCATGTGCAAACTCCGGTCATACCCGTTCCCGGCAACCACGAAAACATGCGTGTTTGGACAGACGGTCCCGATGGCCCCACGGTGCGCAGCCGAACGACTATGTGGGAACCGCAGTTTACGTTACCCGTTGAAGAGGATTTGCCGAAAACGCTCCATGAAAATGCCTACGATATTCGTTACAATGAAGACTTGCATGTGTTCGTAGTCGATTCCGCGCGCTTTGAATTTGAGGATCAGGCCAAGTGGCTGGACAAAGGCCTCAGTGAAACGGATGCCAAGTGGACCGTAGTCACCATGCACCACCCATTCTTCACTCCCAAGGCCTGGGATACCCGCGATATTGATGATGTGCGCCGTAAGGCCATTGCACCAATCGTCAGCAAGCATGAAGTTGACTTGGTATTAACTGGACACATTCACACCTATGGCCGGTCATCAGCACACGTAGATACTGAACAGACTTCGCGCCTCGCAGAAGGCGAAGCCTACGATGTAAAAACAGTATACGTAATCTCCGCATCGGGAGCCAAGAGCACTCTACTGTCAAACGAGGAACAGCTCGCGGCGGTTGCCGGAGACCGTAAGCCGGATATGAAGGAAATCGCACTTGAGCGTATCGGGTTGAATACGCCCATGTTCCAAGTGATTAAGATCGATGGCGATATCCTGAAATACGAAGCGCGGGATGCCACGGGGACGCTCTACGATGAATTCACGATAGTCCAGGATGAAACCGGTAATAAGCAGCTTACCAACGGGGCGGCAGCCTTTGGTGATACCCGTCTGTTTTCAAATACGGGTAAGTATCGTGAATGGTGGGACATGCGCTAATCACCCTTTTTCAAAAAATGAAATTACTCCTTCTATCTTTCTTTAGCTTCTTAACCGCTGCACTATTCGCCCATGATATCGGTGACCATGAGCAACCGCCCTGGCAGGCACCCAGCCAGTGGCCAGACCGCATCATCACCACCCTTTCGGGAGACCCTGCTACCGAATTCTCTGTCAATTGGCGAACGGATATCAGTGTAGGTGTTGCCATTGCTGAGATCGTCAAGGCGGATCCCTCCGCCCGTTTTGATATCAATGCAATTACCCGGCGTGGAGAGACTACCCACCTTAAGCTCGACCATATGCCTGGACTCAATGAAGATATCCAGATTATTGAAAATCAAGGCCTGCCTCCGGTACATTACCACTCAGTGACTTTTAGCGGTCTCGAGCCTGATACTCAATATGCCTATCGTGTGCGCGGTACTCAGGGAAAATGGAGCCCCTGGCGACAGCTTAAGACCGCCTCCAAAGAAAGCCCAGCTAAGTTCATATTCTTTGGGGACGCACAAACGGGTATCCGCTCTCATGTGACCCGCACCTTCGATGCAGCCGCAAGGGTTGCAGCTGATGCGGATTTCGCAATTCATGGAGGTGATTTAGTCAATACTGCCACCTATGACAAGGAATGGGCCGAGTGGTTTGCAGCCCTGGGGCGTATGCATTTAGTCATTCCCTCCATACCCGTCGCCGGGAACCATGATTACGTAAATTTGACTAAAGCGGACAACCCTTCGTTAAACCGCCAGGAATCCAAACTCTTTGCGGCCACTAAAATCGTGACACCCATCTGGCGGCCGCAATTCACATTACCTGTTGTTGAGGAGCTTCCAGAAGAGCTTCATGAAACCGTGTATGACATTCGCTATAATCAGGATCTACATATCTTTGTGATCGATTCGAATGCGACGGCTTTTGATCAGCAGATGATGTGGCTCGAATCAGAATTAAGCAAGACCGATGCCCGCTGGAAGGTCGTAACCATGCATCACCCGCTGTTTTCATTTATAGGGGGAACCGAGCACCCCGCCCACAAGAAGCTGCGGATGACTTTGCTGGAGGTGATGGCGCGCAATGATATCGACCTGGTACTAACCGGCCACCGGCATTCTTACCAGCGCGGAGTTTATGGTGATGGTGTCGCACGCTATACGGTCGGAGAAAAACATGCCGTCGATACCGTATTTCTCATTACCGCATCCTCTACCAAACGTGGAGCCTCGAAGGTGGACGGTTGGGAGCGCTTTTCAAAAGAGCAGGACGGTGACTTCAAACTCGATCGCCATGGAGACAACGTGCCGATATTCGGAGTGTTTGAGGTGACCCAAGATACGATGACTTACACCGCGTTCGACCCTCTGGGAGATGAATATGATGGCTTCACTCTAAGTAAAGATGCGGATGGCAACAAAACGATAGAAGACCATCCGATCGCACTCACAGAACCCTACACCCACGAAAACACCAGCAAATACATCCCGTGGGATGACTTGCGCTAAGCTAAAGATTATATACTCATCTAAATTAAGCATTCGATTGCAGTTGCACTCGAGTAGTTGGCTGACCAATCTAGTAAATAATGGAACGGCCTTTAGTGAGCTTCATTATCCCTGTGCGCGATCAAATGGAGAAAACGCGCGACTGCCTGCTGAGTCTGCTGGGAACCCTGCCCGAAATCCCCTACGAGGTGATCCTCGTTAATGATGCGAGCGGCCAGGAAACCCGTGATTTTCTGCAGTCTATCCAGCACCCGCATTTCAAGATAATCAGCAACTCCAACACAAAGGGCTTCGCATTTAATAACAACATAGCCGCAGAGTATGCCCATGGTGAATATCTCGCGCTCATCAACAATGATCTGATCCTCACCTCCCATTGGCTAGAGCCGATGCTACGCGCATTTAATATCCTGCCGGATGTAGGGGTCATCGGTAATGTGCAATATAGTGCTATAACCGGAGGGCTCGATCATGTAGGTAAATTCTGGGATGCCAATGGGCTCGCGCATCATTACGGACAACATCTTTTGCCACATTTACACCAATTTCCACCCCAGGATTATATAGAGTTTCCCATAATCACCGCTGCCTGCTGGTTGGTTAAGCGGGGGTTTTTTCTTGAAAACGATGGTTTTGATGAAAGCTATCTAAATGGTTATGAAGATGATGACTTCTGTATGCGTACATCAGAAAAAGGATTTAAGCACTATGTCGCGTTGCAAAGCCGCATTTTCCACTATGTAAGCTCGAGCGACACTCGTAAGATCAAGGAGAATGAGAACGAAAAGATTTTTAAACATCGTTGGCATAAACATTGCCTGAAGTGGCATTCGGAAAACTTTGACAATTACTCCGGCTATTTTGAATGGTTGTTGGAAAACGATCACCTGGAGAAGGAAGAATTGAGATTTAAAGAAGTTTATAAACACGTATGATCCATGCAATGAAAGGCGAATTATGACTGAACCCAAGCCCAACGACAGCAGTCTAAAAAGTATAGAGAGCATGGATTCGGATAGCCTGATCTACCAATCCCGCTATGAAAAAATCTCAGAAGAGCTTCAGGCCAGTCTCAAATCCATCTGGCAGAAAACCCACGATGCCGGCGAGCTGATTGCCCGGCAGTATCAATGGCATGAAGAGTATGAAAACCCGGACCCTGTTCTCACCGAACATATTCAGGCACAGATGGACTGTAACAAAGATTTGATGACCGCCATGCAGACTCTGCTTGAAACCATCGAAGACTTTCGTCGACTCTCTGAACTACAGGCAGCCTCTACTGAGAAAATTCATCAAATCGCAGATACCCAGCTGCAGCAGATGAAGGTAATGCAGGCGGAAATTGCATACCTGAAGGGCATTGCAGAGAAACACATACTCACCGGCGGAAAATAATGAGGATCGTTAGCGCGCAGGCTATCCCCCTGAAGCAAATTCAGGAGACTATGCTTGAGGAGATCAACTGGGCCAACGAACAAGAGGAATCCCTATTTTCCCGCTACTACCCTCGTGACTATCAGGCGAACGATGTCGATAACCGAAGACAGGGCACGCACTGGAACGAAATCGAAAAACTATCCGCTCAGGCACGGCATGAAAATCACCGCTATCCCCGACTGCCCTACATCTTTCGGCGTTTTCTGAAAAATCAGATGCTCATCAATCAAAATGTCCTTAAGATTCAAAAGCATTTAGCCGACAGTATTCAGCTCACTGAAAAAAAAGCACATTTGCTCATTAATCTTCCTCAATATCTGGAGCAGGCCGCTATCCAAAAACTGATTAAAGACCAGAACATACGGCTACAAGGTTTGCACAACTCTGTTGACGAGTTAAATGCATTAAATCCTCACGGCGACTCAGTTGTTGAACGGAAAATCAATCGCAAGCAGATCAAGCTCAACCGTAAGAATCTGGATGCCATGAGCGCTCTTGCCGGCATAGTCAAACAGCTCATGGTAAAGCTCAACGAAGTTGAAGGCACAATTCCGATTAGCGAAAAAGTAAATCTGCACCAATTGCCTGAAGAGAGCACCACTGATACTCAGCAGTATCAACTTAAGGAAAACGAAAACTACCTGAAAACCCAAAATACTTTGCCATTTATCGAAAAATTCAATCGTAACCAGTATCAAATCAATCAGAATACACTCGAGGCCAACCGTTTGTTAATCGAGAGTCATCAATCGATTTTGGATCAATTTAACCGATGAAAGTGCTTATCGTCACTACCCAATCCCCCTTTTACAGCGGGGGAGCCGAGCTACATGCAGAGTCTCTGAAAACCGCATTGGTCAAGCAAGGGCATCAGGCTGAAATAGCGGCGATTCCTTTTTTCTGGGATCCCCCTGAGCGTATTCTGGACAGCTTGATGGCATGTCGACTGATGGATTACAATTGGAACAACGGCAATCAGCTGGACAAAATTATTGGCCTCAAATTCCCGGCTTATCACATCGAGCATACTAACAAAACTTTGTGGATACTGCACCAGCATCGCTCGGCGTTTGATCTCTGGGATAGCCCAATCTGCGACCTTGCCAATTCACCCCGCGGACAACAGATCAAGGAGGCGATATTTAAAATCGAGGAAAAGATGCTGGCCTCACAGGAGCGGATATTTGCGAATTCGCAGAACGTGGCTAAGCGCATGAAAACCTTTCTGAATATTGATTCGGAAGCGCTCTACCACCCTCCCCCTCAGGCAGATCAGTTCTACTTCGAGAGCTACGGAGATTATCTCTATTACCCAAGCCGGATTGAACGCATGAAGCGCCAACATTTGGTTATTGAAGCTCTGGGATTAACCCAAGAACCGGTGAAGGTCATTTTTTCGGGAAAACCCCAGGATATTGGGTATTTTAACGAGCTTCAGGAACTTGCCAAGGCACTGAAGGTGAGTGACCGTATTGAGTGGAAGGGCTTTATCAGCGACGAAGAGAAATTTCGCCTCTACGCCAATTGTCGTGCGGTGATTTACCCTCCATTGGATGAAGACTACGGTTATGTAACCCTTGAGGCCATGTTGAGCCAAAAACCAACCATTACCTGCATGGATTCCGGAGGACCTCTGGAATTCGTAGACGACCATAAGGATGGCTGGGCCGTAGAAGGTGATCCTGAACAGATTGCTCAGGCGATGGACGAGGCCTGGAAAGATAAAAGCCACTGCCAGGCTTTCGGTGAGCGAGGTCACCAAAAATATAAAGACCTCAACATCAACTGGCAGCACGTAGTTACCCAACTATTGAAATGAAGATAAACTGGGTATCCCCACTTCCCCCTGCCAAAACGGATATTGCCAATTACACTGTACGGCTCATTCCTGCTCTGAAGAAGCAATTTGAAGTTACATTGCTGACAGACCAAAATCAGCATGATAAATCGCTGGATGATTCGGCAAAGATTCAGCATTTTCATCCCGAAAAGCTTAATTGGCAGACCTTAAATCGATCAGCCGTTACTCTCTATAATTTTGGGAACAACGGTGCATTCCATAAGCAGATTTACCAGCTTAGCCAGATGCACAGTGGCATCGTGATCCTCCATGATTACAATCTGCACCACTTTTTCGAAAGCTACTTTCGCCAACAACCGGAAGGGGACTACCTCTACCTCAAGCACCTGAAGTATTATTACGGCGAGGAAGGTGAGAGCATGGGCAGGCAGCTGATTCGCCAGGAAATCACTATCGACGAGATTGCGCAGAAGATTCCTTTCAGCAGGCTCGCACTTGAGAATGCCAGCGGCATCATTACTCACAATGAAGCAATTGTTGAATATCTGGCAGAGCGCACACATGCACCCGTCCTATATACTCCATTACCCTACTTATCGCAAGTAACCGAACTGAAGGAGCCTACCCAAGCTGCATCTCAAGGTGCGGATAAAGTGCTCAGACTCATTATTTTCGGCTATATCGGTGGACCGAATCGCCGCCTGGAATCTGTCATCCAGGCAATAGGCACCCACCCGCTTAAACACCAAATCCAGCTCGATATCTGCGGCAAAATCGACTATGATTTCGACGTCAAACAGGTTGCCAAGCAATATGAACTGAATCAGCAGGTCAAATATCATGGCTTTGTATCCTTCGATAAACTGGACCACCTACTGAATGCAGCAGATATTGCTGTCAGTTTGCGCTATCCGACCAATGGCGAAGCGTCGGGCTCGCTGCTACGCATCTGGGCAAACCAAACTGCAGCTATGGTAACGTGTGCAGGCTGGTTTGCGAATCAACCCGAAGACTGCGTACTTTTTGTCGATCCGGACGACGAGGTAGCGAGCATCCACAGGCACTTCAATCACTTTTTCGAATCGGATCAAAACCCATACACTGAAATTGCAGAGAAAGGCCGCCAACATTTGCAAAAAACTCATACTACCGAGCAATTCAGCCAGAATCTCTCAGAGTTTATACCTGAAGTTCTTAAGTATCAGTCTCAAAGCTACCTAAATGGCTACTCACGGCGGCTCGGCGGAAAAATTACTGATTTAAGCAACGATCCTTTTACCCAGAATTACTTGGCGGAGCGCAGTAGCAGTCTTTTACATAAATCCCTGATCTAGCACACTAATGGCCGTGGCGTTTGGTAGCCTCAGCGACTCGCATAAATCCTGCAATATTTGCACCCAGCTGATAATTATCCGGCTGATCATAGCACCCAGCAAACTCTCTGCATTTGGTGTGGATACTCTTCATAATCAGTTGCAGATGCTTATCCACTTCTTCAAATGACCAGCTCTCCAAACCTGCATTTTGCTGCATTTCGAGTCCGGATACCGCTACACCGCCTGCATTCGCAGCCTTACCCGGACCAAATAGCACTCCATGCTCTTTAAAGAGTTCCACCGCCTCGGGGGTGCAGGGCATATTCGCTCCTTCAGATATCAGCTGACAGTCATTCTTAATTAAGAATTCCGCATCCTCCTTTTCCAGCTCATTTTGGGTCGCACAGGGGAATGCACAATCACAACTCACATCCCATACTTTCTGGTCGGGGCGGTATTCCCCTTTGCCTGCCACACTCGGATACTCGCTCAGTCGCTTGCGCTCGATCTCCTTCAGCCATTTGATGACATCCAGATCGATCCCGTTTTCGTCAAAAACGCTGCCTCCGGAATCCGAGCAAGCAACGACAGTCGCCCCGAGCTGATTCAGCTTTTGAATCGCATAGATTGCTACATTCCCGGAACCGGAAACGACACAACGCTTGCCCCCGAGCGTTTCCTCGCGCTCTGCCAGCATCTCACGTGCAAAGTAAACCGCGCCATAGCCAGTCGCTTCTTTGCGTGCCATGGAGCCCCCCATGCCTACGTCCTTACCCGTGATCACCCCACTCTCGAAGCGCTGAGTCAGTCGCTTATAATGACCAAACAGGTAACCAATCTCGCGGGCACCTACTCCGATATCACCCGCAGGCACATCCGTACGATCACCGATGTGATGGTGCAGCTCCGTCATAAAGCTTTGGCAGAAGCGCATGACCTCAGCATCTGATTTCCCCTTGGGATCAAAGTCAGAACCACCCTTACCCCCACCGATGAGCAATCCTGTAAGACTATTCTTAAAGATCTGCTCAAACGCCAAAAATTTGATGATCCCTATGTTTACTGAGGGATGAAAGCGCAGTCCCCCTTTGTAGGGACCCAGACTACTGTTGAAACCTATGCGAAATCCACGATTCACATGCACTTTCCCCTGATCATCCGCCCAGACGACACGAAAGATCAATTGGCGCTCGGGCTCACACATACGCTCGAGCAGATTGAGCTCTTCTACATCCGGATGCGCATTGATAACCGGCTCCAGCGTATTCAGAACTTCACTAACAGCCTGCAGGAAAACAGGCTCGGAGTGATTTCTCTTTTTTACTACTTCAAGGACTCGATTCAGGTAAGCATTCATACAAAGGAAAATAAAGTAAAGATTCGCAGTTAAATTATATAGGATGTTCGATTTCAGCAACCTTCATCCAATGATTAAAATCCTCCGGTATTGAAGCCTGCCAATGCATCGACTTTTGTGTAATCGGATGCTTCAACGCGAGAGTACGCGAATGCAACAACGGACGCCCAGGCACTATGCCTAGCTTTGCAATTTGATTGGGGTTAAATCCATACAAACGGTCCCCCAGGATGGGGTGCCCGAGATGCTGAGCATGCACCCGGATTTGATGAGTACGTCCTGTATAAATTTTGAAACCCAGGAGCGAAACACCGTTATTTGAAGCGAACACCTTCCAATCTGTTTTTGCCTCACGCCCATCTTCGAGTATGGCCATTTTCAGACGATGTGTCGGATGACGCCCAATAGTCGCTTCAATTGAACCACTCAGCGTTTTAGGCACACCGGAGACCAGAGCGACATACTGCTTATCTACATCCCGCAGCTGAAAGCTATCCTTAAGCCCAGTCATCGCTGTATCCGTCTTTGCAGCGATCATTACGCCCGAAGTTTCCTTGTCGAGACGGTGAACGATTCCGGGGCGATCCTCCCCATTCAGCGAGCTGAGTTTACCATCTGTATGGTGCAGCAGTGCGTGCACCAGGGTGTCCGCATCTGTCCCACTGCCCGGGTGGACAGTCATACCCGGCGCTTTATTGACCACGATAACATCATCATCCTCAAACAACACATCGAGCGGAATATTAACTGCATGGGGAATAAGCTCCTTCTCAGAATTGGGCACACGAATCTCGATTGAATCCCCTTCATTAATGACGGCCTTACGCCCAATCACATCCCCATTCACCGAAACATTCCCTGTCTCCAGTGCCTTCTTTATCTGAGTGCGGTTCAGGTCTTGAAACAATGAAGCCAGAAACGTATCGGTGCGCAGTCCCCGGCTCTCTGCATCGGCTATCTGGGTATATTTTAAATAATCCAAATCAAAGTAGGACGCAGGTGACTAACGGGTCCTGCGAATTTGGGTAACCTGAAAGTTAATCGTGAATGTATAAACACGCTTCTCGAGTAGCTCTATGCGGTAAGTCTGAGGATCAAAACGTACGGGGATTTGCAACTTACGTACATCGACGATTGCATGATATCCACGCTCCGAGAAGATATCAATGAGCATGGAGAGCGCATTGGGGTCTGCAAAGATACGGTCCTCAGAATTAATAACTGCACGCCCTGAAATCGAATGCCGCATAATGATCGGCATGAACTTCTCATCAATGAGCTTCACGATCTCTGCAAACATCACTGTATTGTATTGCTCATAACTATCCAATCGACTCACGAGATTCTGCCGCGCATGCTCGACAAGCTCACTGGCTACCGGAATCACCGATAGGCGGTCATTAGTCCCTTCATCCAGCTCCAGCGAACTTTGATATTTGAGCTCCTGGACAATCCGCGCCTGAACTTCCTCGATCGTTCCCAGTGCATCGATAAAATGATAATAGAATTGTTCGCGGAGAGATTTGAGCGCATCGTAAGTGATACTCTTAAAAGTATTGTAACGACCGATTGCTTTTTCTTCAGTTAAGTCGGTCGCTCGGATTTCATAGACCTTGCCCACACCGGATGCCTCCACCTTACGGTTATGCTCGATCATTTGTTTACCCCGTTTCAACTGACGGCGCACACTCTCTTTTTCATCGATAAACAGCACCACGATGTGAAATACCGGTTTGCTGAAGTGATTACTCAGCTCGGTATTCAGGTATTTCGTGCGCAGAGACTTCAGCTTGTTGTAGAGCAACTTCAGGCACTCTACCTGGGTTTTGGAACGCGGATACCCATCTACGATCACACCCTTTTCATTCTCCGGCTTTAATAAGGCCTCAAAAACAAGCTCGGTTACTTCACGGTCTCCAACCAGCTTACCCGCATTGATGAGCTTCTGCGCCTGGGGACTCTTGAGCATGCTGCTGACAACTACAGGCTCAGCCGTCAAATCACGAAATTTCATGATAAAGCGGGTGTTAGTTCCCTTACCCGAGCCTGGTGCCCCGTTTAACCAAAAGATTTCATTCGGAAAGCGCAGCTTTTCCTCTTCATATTTTGTTACCAGTGAATTCCAAACCGTATTAAAGATAATGGCAGCATCTTTAATCTCAGTATCGAGTGTGTCCGTTTCAGGTTTTTTATCCATTCTTATTAAATCCAAAATCTCCTTACACTAACTTTTGTTTGAAATCCACTCCTTCTTTGGAAAGCAAATACGATTTATGGCTTCCTCAAAGTCATCTGCACCATCCAATATTTCAATTTCAAGCCTTAAATAGTAGGTTGAAATGGGTGGGATATAGTCCCGGTCCAGCCGCGCAGCATCTTTTTCTGTGGTAATTACCCGATCAATTCCCAGATCCTCCATATTTTGATACATGCGCGCCAGTTCATATTTCGTGAAGCGGTGGTGGTCGAGAAATCGCTCCTTATATGCGACCTCAGCTCCGAGCTCAGTCAGGAACTTCTCAAAACTTTCTGGTACGGCGATACCACTGTAGCATGCTACACGTGCCCCTTTGAGGGTTTCCAACGATTGCTCATCGTCACCGGCCACTTGCCGAAGGAATGTAGGTTTGTGGGTACATTCAATAATATCGGTATCCGGATGATAATGATGGATGGTGTTTTTCAGCTCAGTGCTATCCTTCCCGTCAGATTTGGTAATAAACACATACGAAGCACGACTCAGGTTATTGATCGGTTCCCGAAGTATCCCACGGGGCAACATCTGCTTATTGCCAAAAGGGTTGTTCTTATCGACGAGGACCAGATTCAACCGACCCTTGAGTGGCAGATATTGGAAACCATCATCCAGAATCAGTGTATCCACCTTGAATTTCTTGATCGCATAAGCTCCCGCCTTCACCCGGTTCTTATCCACTACCACAACGACGCCCGGTAAATTACGTGCCAACATGTAAGGCTCATCTCCCGCAAGGCGTGAGTCCAACAGCACCTCCTTGCCATCACTCACCACCTTCGGTGGCGCTTCCTCGCCATGGGTGATCGACCGGATCGCTTTCCTCCAGGCGGGTTCCTTCTTACTTTTGTAGCCCCGGCTTAAGATCCCCACCGTGCGACCCCGATCCCGCAACGTTTTTGCGATTCGCTCCACAATCGGGGTTTTTCCGGTGCCGCCGACCGTTAGATTACCCACTACCACTACGAGACAACCGAGTGGCTGGCTGCGAAACACTTTTTGATCATACAGATAATACCGAATCGCCACGATCCCACTATATAAATAAGACAAACTTTTTAAAAACCCGGCAAACCACTTTTCTTTTCGGCCTTGACGCTTATCATATATTACATCGACTGCAAATTGCTCAAACTCTCTAAGATTTTGATTGATTCGATCTTTAAATCCGCTCTTCATCTCGTTTTTAGGTTGATTAGATTAAGTCGAAAACGTGCAGCCGATACTTATATCTAATCTCCAATTTCAAGATCCTTTCACAAAAAGTCAGATAGAATAATACATGCCATGCAAGTTCAACTGTTAAAATCAAAGATACTCCGCGCGGAGATCACAGCAGTGCATATAGACTACTCAGGCAGCCTGGCGATCGATTCCGAGCTCATGGAAGTAGCGGGTATTTTACCCTACGAAAAAATTCTGGTGGGTAATTTCAGTAATGGCGAACGCCTGGAAACTTACGCAATTCCTGCTGAACCCGGCTCGAAGACCATTTCACTAAACGGAGCTGCCGCACGAAAAGGTATGCTGGGTGACCGTATTGTCATATTGACTTTTGGCAGCTTTACGCCCGAAGAAGCCAAAACCTGGAAACCTACGGTGATCACTTTAGAAGATAAAAACCAAACCATCCTCAATTCCTAGAAACGTGAGTGTTAAACTATTTATACCCGGCCCTATCGCCGTATCTGAAAAAACCTATCAGGCTATGACGCAGCCCATGATCGGGCATCGCAGCGCAGACTTTGTCGCACTCTACCAGAAAGTGCAGCCCCGGCTGCAAATGGTATTTGGCACAAAGGATCCTGTTTTCCTCTCCACCAGCTCAGCCTGGGGCATTATGGAAGGTGCGCTCAATAACGTCTGCCAAAAGAAAGTGCTCAATTGTATGTGCGGTGCATTCTCCGATAAGTGGAATGACGTCGCACTACGGAATGGGCTCGAGGCCGATCCACTCCGCGTGGAATGGGGTGAGCACATCGATCCTGCAAAACTGCGCGAAGCCCTTGAGACGGGTGAATACGATGCAGTTACTCTAGTACATAATGAAACTTCCTGCGGCATGATGAACCCGCTTGCAGACATCATGGAGGTGCTTAGGGATTTTCCTGAGGTTATCTCCATCATTGATACGGTGAGCTCCTTTTCTGCAGTTCCCATCCCTAAGGACGATTGGGGAATCGATATCATGATCACGGGATCTCAAAAAGCACTGGCGATGCCACCCGGGCTCGCGTTGTGCTCTGTTTCGGACCGCGCACTGGAACGAGCTGCCCACAATAACTCCCGTGGTTATTACTTTGATCTTCATGAATTTAAGAAAAACCATGACAAGGGCATGACCCCCAGCACCCCCAATATCCCGTTGATTTATGCGTTGGATTCCAAGCTGGAAGATATCGAAAGCGAAGGCCTCGATAATCGCTATCAACGCCATGCTCAACTCAATGACATGGTGCATACCTGGGTCACCGATAACGGCTTTGAATTATTCCCGCAGAAAGAATTTGCTTCGAAATCACTCACGTGTGCTCGCAATACACGCGAAATCGATTTACCTGCATTGAATAAATATTTGAGAGAGCATTATGGAGTCGTCATCGATGGAGGCTATGGCAAGGTCAAGGGAAAGACTTTCCGTATATCCAACATGGGTGATGAAACGGAGGAAACCATCCGCGACCTATTGAATGCACTCAACGATGCACTCGCAAAGATTGCCTAATTCATGAAGAGCCTGATTATAGCCGAGAAACCCAGTGTAGCCCGTGACTTGGCGCGCGTACTCGGAAAGGTTCCTAAAAACGGTGAATTCTTTGAAAACGATGAGTGGGTAATAAGCTCAGCAGTGGGCCACCTGGTTGAGCTCTATATGCCTGAGGACATGGACAAAAAGCTAAAGGGCTGGCGTATGGGTAGCCTGCCAATTGTACCCGAGAAATTCGACCTCAAACCCATCGAGCGCACTAAATCCAAGTTTACTGAGCTCAAAAAACTCATGGCTCGCAAGGATGTGGAACGTGTCATCAATGCCTGCGACGCCGGGCGCGAGGGGGAGCTGATCTTTGCCTACACTTACGATCTGGCTAAATGCAAAAAGCCTGTGGATCGCCTCTGGATGTCATCCATGACCCCTCAGGCCATTCAAAGCGCCTTTGAAAACCTGCGTGACTCCCAATCCATGAAGTCACTCGAAGAAGCAGCACGCTCTCGTTCAGAGTCTGACTGGCTGATCGGAATCAATGGCACACGGGCAGTAACCATCCGCCTGTATGGCGCACGCGGCAGACAAGCGGCCACCGTAGGGCGCGTGCAGACACCCACACTCGCACTTGTCGTTAAGCGCGAAATCGAAATCAGGGACTTCAAACCGCAGACCTATTGGCGTATACTGGGCAACTTTGAAGTCACCCAAGGGCAATACGAAGGAATTTACCAGAAAGAAGAAAAAGGCCAGGGTGAGCATGATCGTGCAGATCGTATCTGGGAAAAAGAAGATGCAGAGAAAATCCTGGCGGAGATTGAGGCGCAGCCCCTTGCGGACGTCACCGAAACGCTCAAAAGAAGCCGACAAAGCTCTCCGCGCCTATATGATTTGACCACCCTTCAGCGTGAAGCGAATGGGCGGTATGGCTTCCCTGCGGGAATGACGCTCAAGATTGCTCAGTCCCTTTACGAAAATCACAAGGTGCTCACCTATCCACGTACGGATTCGCGCGCACTGCCCAATGATTACCCCGGTGTTTGCCGTAACGTAATCAACTCACTCCCTGCCGAATACGGCAAACACACGGAGTATATCGTTGCAAATGACCGTATAAACCCGAAAGACAAACGCGTCTTCAACAACGCTCAGGTATCAGATCACTTTGCAATCATACCGACAAACCAAAACCCTAAAAAGCTAAAGGAGGAAGAGCAAAAGATTTACGACATGGTCGTTAGACGTTTTCTCGCAGTCTTTCATCCGGCTGCGGAGTATGATGTAACGACCCGCTTATCGAAAATAGCTGAGCATACTTTTAAGACTGAGGGAAAAGTACTGGTGAAACCCGGATGGCTTGCCGTCTATGAACGCAATAACAACTCGGACAAGGATATCCCGGCTTTAGTAGACGCGGATAAAGCACCGTCCGGTAACTATCAGGCTAAACTCATCGAGCCCGAGCTCGAAGAGGATACCACAAAACCCCCTCCCCGTTACTCGGAAGCGACTTTGCTATCCGCAATGGAAGGTGCCGGGAAATTAGTGGAGGACGAGGAGCTCGCAGACGCAATGAAGGAGAAAGGCCTGGGAACGCCCGCGACTCGTGCAGCCATTATCGATCACCTCATCAAAGAGAACTACCTCGTCCGCGAAGCCCGCGAGCTATCGCCCACGGCAAAAGCAGAAGAATTATTGAATTTCCTATTTGCTCTCGGGGTGGACGAACTGACCAGCCCCACACTCACCGGGGAATGGGAATATCGCCTCAGGCAGGTGGAACTCGGCAAGATGAGCCGCGAAGAATTCATGAAAGGTATTGTCGGGCTTACTGAGAAGATTGTAGACAGTGCCAAGAATTTCGAAGAGCAGAAGGAGTCAAAAAAGGAATCCCGGATCATCTCTCCCAGTGACGGTAAACCTATGCTCGAGGGTCTGCGCTCCTATCAGTCACAGGATGAAACCTTCACGCTTTATAAGTCCGTAGGCAACCGGAAGTTTTCTGAGAAGGAGCTCATCGATCTTGTCAAAGACCGTAAGATTGGCCCTCTGGATGGCTTTCGCTCAAAAGCAGGCAAAGCATTCTCCGCGATGATCCAGCTGGACGACGAAAATAAGGTAAAGTTTGTATTCGATAACGGAAATGGGGAGGACTCTGAAAACGGAAACAAGAAGCTGGATCTCAAGGATTATCCAGAAGTAGGCAAATCCCCGATAGACGGTGCACCGGTTTACGAAACACCAAGCGCATACTTATGCGCCACTTATAATCAGGAGGGCAAGGGCTTCCGCCTTAGCCGGGCATTACTGGGGAAAACCATCCCCAAGGATCAGGTGGTTAAGCTACTGGATAAAGGGGAGACGGACTTGATTGAGAACTTTCGATCCAATCGAACCAAGAAACTGTTTTCCGCACAGCTCACGGTGGATAATAAAGGCAAGATCTCATTTAAATTTCCGCCCCGAGAGCCCAAAAAGAAAAAAACGACCACAAAAAACGATAAATAGAGAAACGGTTATCGCAAAAGATTGATCGATAACCGTTAAGTTTAAAACGGATAAAAAATCCAAATTTACCGCTTCACAACCACGGATATTCTCTCTAATCCTATTGGCTATGGAATATAAGCCTACCGTCCTCATCATTCGTGATGGTTGGGGTGAAAACCACAACTCAAAGCACGATCAATATAATGCGGTGAAGCTCGCCAATACACCCGTCGCTGACCGTATTCGCACCGAATACCCCAGAACGGAAATTGAAGCCTCCGGGCTGGATGTGGGGCTGCCCGCAGGTATTATGGGTAACAGTGAGGTAGGCCACCAGAATATCGGAGCCGGGCGTATTGTAGATCAGGAGATCGTCCGCATCAACAAGGGCCTCAGCGAAAACACCTTGCAAAGCAATGAGACCTTTCTGAAGGTTATCGAAACTGCCAAAAACGGGGACAAACTTCACCTGATGGGCATTGTTTCAGATGCAGGGGTGCATGGTATGCTCGAGCACCTCTATGGTTTGGTCCAGTTGGCAAAGAACAATGGCGTGAATGATGTTTTCCTGCATGCCTTTACGGATGGCCGGGATACCCCCCCCGAGAGCGGCAAGGGCTACATTGAACAAGTTGAGGCGAAGTTCGCAGAAATGGGAGTGGGTAAGATTGCTTCTATCACCGGACGTTATTGGGCGATGGACCGGGACCTGCGCTGGGATCGTGTGCAGCTGGCTTATGATTGCATCACCGGACGCAAAGCTCAGCGAACAGCAAAGTCTGCACTTGAAGGCATTCAGGACTATTACGCAAATCCGATAGAGCCGTCGATGAAGGGAGACGAGTTTGTAACCGCCACGCAAATCGTGGATGATTCAGGTAACCCGGTCGCAACCGTGGAAGATGGAGATGCAGTTGTCTTCTACAATTACCGGGGGGATCGCCCCCGTGAATTAACCCGCGCTTTCATCGAAGACGGATTTGATGGATTTGATCGCGGTTCAAAGCTCGATATCTTTTATGCAACCATGACGGAATATGAAAAAGGCCTATGCCCGAACATACTCTTCCGCAAGCCTCCCAAGATGATTAATATATTAGGTGAGGTTGTAAGTAGTGCAAGCATCCCTCAGTTCCGCTGTGCGGAGACCGAAAAATTTCCGCATGTTACTTTTTTCTTTAACGACTACCGTGAAGAGCCGTTTCTACTGGAAGACCGTAAAATCATCCCGAGCCCGAAGGAAGTTTCCACTTACGATCAAAAACCCGAAATGTCGGCAGAAGGGGTTTTCGAAGCTTCCAAAGAGGCTATCCTTTCAAAAAAATATGGTCTGGTGGTTATCAACTTTGCAAACCCTGATATGGTCGGTCACACCGGATCGCTGGAAGCAGTGATGAAAGCGTGCGAAACGGTGGATGACTATGTTGGCAAACTTCTCGAGGCAACACTGAGTGTGGGTGGCAGTGCACTCGTAACAGCAGATCATGGCAACTCCGATCAAATGTATGACTTTAATACAGATGGCCCCCACACCTCGCACACTTTAAATCCGGTTGAGGTTGTCATTGTATCCGATACTCATAAAGGAGCTCAAATGAAAGCGGAGGGTCGCCTGGCAGACATTGCACCCACGCTACTAAAAATGATGGGGTTAGAACAACCCGAGGAAATGACGGGGAGTTCCCTTATTACCTCATAATACAGCTTGCCAGATAAAGTTATTCACATCGTATTTTTTTTGTCCACATGGCATGTGAACAACTCAAGGCACTTCGTCATTTCATTATAAAGCCTATTAGCAAAGCTATTAATGCTCCTGTAAATAGAGATTTTTAAAAATGTAGCTTTTGAGGCTTTATTTGACCAGTTATTAACAAAATAAGCCATAATTCACATTTATTTTACAGTTTTTGTTACAGACGGGTGACAAAACTGACTAAGCGTGTAATGCGCATCTTGACAGTAAAGGGCAGTTATCAAGCCATTTCGGACTGTGAGTAAGCTGTGAATAGTGAGCCAAGCCGGTATTATTTTATCACTCAATTACTCCTTAAAATCCCCGCTTGTGCACATCTGTAGAATGACCGGCTTGGTTTATAAGTCACGATACAAAAAAGCCATACCCTGATTAAGAGTATGGCTGTATAGGAAAATTTTGTATATAAGAGGAACTAGCGCTCTTCCTTAGGATTTGCCAAACGATTGTACATGGAGTGGAAGCGGCGCTTATAGGTAATTGAGCGTGCTTCGTAATCAATATCATAGCGAATCTCAATACTAAGCTTCTCAAGCTCTTGCTGACGTGCAATCGCAGCATCCTTTTCAGCGATGGTCGCACTCAGCTCACGGCGCATACGGGTGACCTCTGCCTGCTGGCGATTGAGTTCTGCCTGAATTTGCGCAAGACCGCCATCACCGTCCTCCGTAGATGAACCGGCAGTCGCACCTAAGGATTGGCGAATCGCAACTTCACGCTCTTTCGCTTCCTCAATCGCTACCTCAAGCTCTTCGATTTCAGAACTCAGCTCCTCGGCCTTGGCTTCCATTTCGAGTTTAGCAGCTTCTTCCTCTGCAAATTTTTCTTCAAGCTCAGCGATCATGGCTGCCTTCTCCTCAGCATCTGCCTGCGCTTTTTCTTCAGCGAGTTGCATTGCTTCCTGAGTTTTCGTTAGCTCTTCATCAAGCTCAGCCGCTTTTGCTGCATTTTCTTCTGATTCCTGGAGGGCTTCATCCAGTTGAGTCTTGATCTCCTGCTCACGTTGCTCAGCCACTTCCTGGGCTGCTTTTGCCTCATTGGCCGTATCCAGCCAGCTATAAATTGAAAATCCTGCGACGCCCACCAACAAAAGGATGATGATAAGGGGGATAATGGCGATACCTTGCTTGTTTGTCATGATGTTCGAAATTCTGGAATTAAATTCTGTAAATTGCAGAGAAAGATAATGTTAGAATGAGACAGCACCTAGTCTGTCAATATCAAACATAAAGGATTTTTTCTTTGAAAATCAACCTGAATTCTTTTGGGAATGGCCTAAAATTCAGTAAAATTAGACAAAATGGATCAACTACCGCGAATACTCTTTGTTTGCACCGGGAATATCTGCCGCTCGCCTGCAGCAGAAATTATCTGGAATCACTCATTAAAAGAGCAGACGATCGACCCCAAAAACTACGCAGACAGTGCGGGCACCATTGCTTATCACACCGGAGAACCCGCAGATTACCGCATGCAAAAAGCATTGCAAAGACGACGATATACCGGGCAAACCTCGGCGCGCCAGGTGACTAAGGCGGACGGTGAAAAGTTCGATCTATTAATTGGCATGGACCAAACGCACATTGATTACTTAAACCGGCTTATCCCGGAATATCTGTCGAAAATACATCTTTTCAGTGAAATTGGTGAACTGGATGACATTCGGGATATCCCCGACCCATATTACGGAGGAGAGCAGGGTTTCGAGCGTGTGATTGACCACCTCGAAAAGGGCTGTCGCACGATTGCACAGCGTTACGGATTCTTATAAGCAATTATCCAAGGCAGAGATTGACAATTATGTGCCAATCCTTTTGCTAACACCTTTACACGATTTGTCAGGGTAGCTCAGTTGGTTAGAGCGTGGGACTCATAAGCCCGAGGTCGGGGGTTCGATCCCCCCCCCTGACACCATAAAGAATATGGTCAAATTTCAGATTGATCCGTATTCCCAAACCATTCCAACATTTGTGCAGTAAGCTTTTGGGCTAATTCGGGATATTGATCTGCCAGATTATTCGCTTCATAAGGATCCTTCTCGAGATCATAAAGCTCCGTGCCTTGCCCTTCCAATGAAGTAAAGCACTTCCATTTGTCCTTGCGAATCGCGAGCACCGGGCTCACTTCATCCTCAATTTTAGGAATACTCATACGTGGATTAAAGCGCGCGTATTCCCAATACAATGGTCCTTCACGCTTAAACGGCTTTCTGCCCAAAACGGAAGCACTGAAGTCCTGACCATCCAGAGTGTATTCCTCCGGGAGTGCTGCACCGGCAATCGCACATAATGTCGGAAACAAATCAAACGCCGCAATTTGAGAAACCGTATCCACCTGCCCGGGCTCAATGGTGCCCGGCCAGTGCATGATAAAAGGCATATTAATCCCCCCTTCATACAGACTGTTTTTTGCACCACGCAGCTGATTGGTGCGAACCCGCTCAAAAGTCGGTGCGGGTCCATTATCGCTTGTAAAGATAACCAATGTATCCTCTTCAAGACCTAGCGCTCTGATCCCCGACAACAATCGCTCCATTTGCACATCGATATCACCCAAGACAGGCAGCAGATTCGGAAGCTCAAAGTAGCCTTTTCGATCTTCCCGCTGGGATTCCTCATTACCCACCCAAGGGGTATGAGGATCGTCTGGCCAAAGATTAATGTAACAGGGCTGATCTTGATGCTCCGAAAGAAACTCCAGGGTTTTATCTACAAAATACCCCGTTCGTTCCCATCGTTTCACTTCATCGGTTGGTGCCCAGATCCAGTTACTCGATGTCAAGGCAGGATCAGGCTCCGGGCTTTCCCAAGTGGATACTATAAAATCAAAACCGTACTCGGCAATCGATGGTGCAATAACATCCCGGCCTCCCCCCATGTGCCACTTACCGATATGCGCCGTCTTGTAGCCTGCCTTTTTCAAAGAGCGCGCTAGCGAGGGCGCCTCTGGATCGAGAAAATGTGCCTGATCGCAAAGGTCATTATGCCGCATGCTGCTTAAAAAAGTATTCATGGCCCAACGCTGCGGATACATACCCGTCGTTGCAGCTGCGCGGGAGGGCGAGCAAACCGGGGCGTTGGTGTAATACTGCTCAAATACCTTACCCTCTCTTGCCATACGATCGATATTCGGAGTCGAGCGCACCTTGCCCTGGGTGTAGGACACGTCTCCAATGCCCATATCATCGGTGTAAATTAAAATGATATTGGGAGCACGCGCGATGCTCAAATGGGTGATAAAGGCAATGAATATGGAAGACAGCCAGTAGCTAACAATACGCATGAGCTATACGGGTTAAAACACCCAAAACTAGATTATAGAAAATCCGTATCAAGCTAATCTCACTTAACTGTCATCGTGAGCATGCTCTTACAAACTAGGGATTTTTTACACGGACGATGATATTCCCCACAGGGCCGGGAAAATTGGAACCGGGATCACGAAACCCTAGGGCCTCCATCGTCGAAGATTCATCCAGCACTTTGCCGGCAATGCGGAAATCAAATTCATAGCCCGTCAGCCCGAGTTGGGCCGTCACGAGTGTCCTAACCTCTGCTATAGTAGTTGCCTCGGTTACCGGGATCATCGCTGGGGCGGATCCAGAACGGGTCACCATAATCGTAAATTCACCTGCAGCGAGGTTTGGCTGTGGAGCTTTCTGCTCGGGCAGACCTGTGAGCTGGGCCATACCCCACAAATTAGCTGTCTGGGATGCAGGCAGCGGAACTTCCGCCGCAAACTCCGGGGTTCCCTGGCGACGAAAAACCCAGGTCACTTTTCTTGCCAGCATCGTGCTCAGTTTCAGCTTTGGCCAAGTATCCAAATTCGGATCGTATTCCATCTCGTAATCATAATGCACCCAAATCTCCCCATCACCTATATTATAAGCGCGCCCAGCTCCGAGTGGTTGCGGCACCATATTGCCTACCGGCATGCCCCGGGATTTTATTTCAGGTTTGGGACCGATGCTCATATCACGTTGCATCACCAGATGTGGGATATATTTATCACCCTCCAGCACATCCGGATCATCCCAGACATCCAAATCAGCCTCCAGCTCGATCATTAGTTTCCCTCCGCTTTTGCCGCTCACTTCATACTGACTGCGTAGCGATTGGTTGCGGCTATATGCAGTGGAATAATCCTCCAAAAAAGTGCCGTCTGGATTAATCGTCAGCATGTGCCCGGCAAATGGGTGCGGCCGCTTGCCTTGGACAGTATGCGCGTAAGCCTCCACGAGTATCCAGGTTCCTTCGAGCGCAACATCGGAATTGTCGATGATACTGGTGCCATGCGGGGTAGTCGGGAATTGATCCAGATCAATCTCTTCCGAATCATTTGCCAGCACGAATAACGCTGCAAAAGGCAACAATAACAAAAGGGGTATTTCTTTATTCATTGGGCTTAATTAAACGGCAGCGAGGCTGACATTTTTAGGATGTTTTTCAAGCGCCTTCCCAAACTCCTCCGTCGCTTCTCGCAGAGCCTCGATTTCAGCAGTATCCTTTACCGGTATGTTGCTGACTCCATAGGTCTCCAGCGAAATCAGAACCTCTGCAATCGTAAGCTGCTGGGGATCGCGTGCGGGGTGATATGCGGCGTCCTTCCAGTCACTATGCTCCAGCTCGAGTAAGACGTTTGCCTTAACCAATCGGAACAGTAGTTCCTTAGTCAGGCGGATTGGGATCTCAAGCTCATGTCCGATATCCGCCGCTGTGAGGGGGGCGATTTTGCCCTCGATAAACTGCTTGATAACCAGGTTGGATATACGCAGTGCCAACAAACGCTTGAGGGATTCGCTCGCCTGGATGGCATCCGGTTCAAACTCATAGGTGTCCACATTTTGCTGCGCAAAGGACACCTCACCTCCAAACAGGATGATAAACCAACTGATCTGCAGCCAGATCAGAAAAAAGGGCAGTGCAGCAAAACTACCATAAATGGCACCGTAGCTGGACACCAAACCCTGGACATAGATAAAGCCTGTTTGCCAAATCACAAACAGCAGACCTCCGACAAGTCCTCCGATGATCCCGGAAACCAGCTTAATATTCGTGTTGGGCAATACAACATATAGAAAAGAAAACAGCACGGAGAACATTATGATAGGAAGGCCTTTAAGAAGCGTAAAAATGATGGGGCTTAAAAAACCAATCACTTCCATGCGTTCGAGTATCAGCTCAGTTTGGCTATTAATGAAGACGTTTAAACTACTCGCACTGACCAGAAAAATGGGGAACAGCACAACGATAGCCAGGTAGTCCGTGAGCTTTCGTACCAGCGTGCGAGATTCCTGCACACCCCAAATATGGTTGAAGGCATTCTCCATTTTTGTGAGCAGGTTTGTGACTGAGTAAAAGAGCACCAATATACCCACACCGGCAATCAAGCCTCCCTTAGTATTATCCAAGGCCCGTTGCGAAAATTCGATTACGTAATTGATTACCTCTTCCTGACCGGCAGCCTGTTCCTGAAGCGACTCAATTAACAGTTTCTCAAGCTCAAAACCCTTCGCGATCCCAAATACCAACGCAAATATAGGCACGATTGAGATCAACGCAAAATAAGTAAGCGAGGATGCATAGAGTGCGCACTTATCCTTATTGAAGCCCTTTATCGCCAACAAGAAAACCCGCAGTACGCGAATGAGTATAAACTCACGTTTAGGCAACTCACTGGCCTTCAGGCGCCAGATATCATCTTCCAGGAACTTTTTTGTCTTCGCATACATAATAACGGTTTACTTACTGTCTTTCTTTCAGGAGCTCCTCGTATTTTTGAATATACTTGGCGAGTTTCTCAGGATGCTTTTCTGCAAGATTGTTAAGTTCAGTGGGGTCTTTTACGAGGTTATACATTTCCCAAGGGCCCTCGTTGGCACGCACGATCTTCATATCTCCAAATCGCACCTTGCGAAAGCGATCCCCGAAACCGGATATCACATACTCTGGATCTGAGCGCTTGTTGCCTTCAAGTATTGGCAGCATGCTGCGACCATCCAACTTGGGCGTCGCTTTATTCAGAGAAACTCCGGTCAGCTCCAAAAAAGTAGGGTAAAGATCCACGAGGTGTGCCACCGAATCCGCAAAACCGGGCTGAATCTTTCCTTTCCAGTAGGCTATAAAATGAGTGCGTGCACCCCCCTCATGACCAAACTGCTTGTAATAACGGAAAGGGGTGTTCCCTACATTCGACCAGGCGGCCGACAGTGTGCGGTAGGAGTCAGGACCCCCGGGAGGGATGCTAAAATCGCGATTACTGTCGTAGGGGCAGGAACCATTATCCGAAAGAAAAATGATCAGTGTATTCTCCATCAGTTTCAACTCTTCGAGCCGGTTGAGAATCCTGCCGATATTCTGGTCCATACGATCAATCATCGCTGCAAACACCGCCATCTCCAGATCGAGCTCATCCTGCTCATCTGCCTCCAGTGAATCCCAGGGGCGATAGTTATAAATCTCCCCTCGGAATGGTCCTCGGAATTTATTGATATTGCCTTCCGGCGGACTGAGAACGACATCCTCATCGATGATACCCAGCTCCTTTTGCTGCTCAAAGCGCTTTTGCCGGGTAACATCCCAACCCTGCTTATATTTACCGCGATACTTGGCAATATCCTCAGGACTGGCCTGCAGGGGGTAATGTGCGGCATGGTAGGGAATGTACAGAAAGAATGGTTTATCCGCTTCCTGAGATTTATCCAAAAACTCAAGGGCATAGTCCGTCAGCACATCCGTCTTGTGAAAAGGAGGGTTCTTTACAGGGATGTCTTTCAGCGGAATCTCCTTACCATTCAGCTCAAAGGGGAAACCAAAAAAATCCATGTCCCAGTTGGTCGGGATGAAAAAGTTGTTGATTGCCCAAAAAACGAAAGAATCATCAAAAACATATTGTGCGTATTGATCCTCGGGCACCCAATCCTTGAAGTGTTGCTTGCCAGTCATCGCCGTATAATAGCCGGCATCTTGCAAAAGTTTAGGAAATAAAACCGCCTGCTCTCCCGTCCCATGTGGCAGATACCAGCCTGACATCATGGCCGAACGCGTCGTCTCACACTTTGACATGTTGTAGAACTGACGAAACCTCAATCCATTGTAGCCGAGCTTATCCAGGTTGGGTGTTTGTATCTCCGCACCGTAACATCCGATATCCGAAAAGCCGACATCGTCCGCCATCATCAGGATGATGTTCGGACGACTGTCTTTCAAACCGGCTATCAAGCCGCAAGTCAGGCAAAACCCAAAGGTGAGCAGGGTAACGGTTTTCATAGAAAAATGGGTATCTACTAATCTTCGAAGATGTATTTGCCTAATCGAAATGCAATCACACCACCAATAGCAGGCCCAGTCGTATAAATCCAAATATTTAGAAAATCACCCGCGAAGATGGCCGTGCCGATATGGCGTGCTGGGTTCATGGCAGCACCCGTAAAGGGCCCAATAGCAAGGATTAAAGCAGCCACGGTTAGACCGATTCCGAAACCTCCGATTCCAGAAGGCGCCTTGGGACTAACTGCGGTTCCATATATGGCGAGCCCCAAGATAATGGTGGCAAACACCTCGAGTGCCAGAGCATTCATGGGGGAAATACCCTCCCCTAAGCGTGGAGTGCCAACTCCTGCAGCTTCAACGGCTGCACTTGGAAACAACGTATACACGAGAAACCCCGCCAATATAGCTCCGAGCAGTTGAAACACCACATAGGCAATCGCATCCTTGGCTGATATTTTGCCAATGGTCAAAGCCCCCAGCGTTACCGCCGGATTAATATGCGCACCTGAAATATTCATGGTGGCAGTAACGGCGATCGAGAGGATAAGCCCATGGGCAACCGCGATACCGATTAGCCCGGCACCGCCTCCTGCGGCATCCGCGACAATCGACGCAGCTCCCACAAAGACTAAAAGGAAAGTAGCAATAAGTTCTGCAAAGTATTTTTTCATAACTCTCCGGACAATGGACATTTTTCTCTGAAAAAACAATATTTTGTCTGCACATGCGTCGCTTCAGTTGCAAAAAATATAGAAAGTGCTTTTTCTATGCACCATGGACTATACCTTAAGAAGCGGCTCAAAGGGTGAATTCGACACCCAATCCAACCAACAATTTACCGAAGAAGAGTTCACCCTTCTTAAACGATTTTCAAGCGAGAACCACTTTGATGATGGTGAAATCGTTTTCAAATCAGGCCAGACTCAAGTTCCGTTCTGTTTCGTTGTATCCGGCGCGCTCAAAATCATCGATGAATCTCAGGAGGAACCGACCGTATTGACGACGCATGGTGCTTACGAATTCAGTGGGGATATTTCAATCTTTGCAGACCGACAGGCCATTGCCACCGCGCAAGCGGTTGGTCCAACCACCATCATCAAAATCACAAGCACCCAACTTAGAGAACTATTGATATTGTCACCCTCTTTTGGAGATAAGGTCATCGAAACCCTGATCCGCAGACGACAGCTACTTGAAGCAGGCAGCTTTCGGGGTGTACGCATTTATGGTAAGGAGAATGATCCCGCCACCTTGGATCTCCGTGAATTTCTATACCGAAATGGAGTCGGGCATGAATGGCTCAATATCGCTGAGCAGCAAACCGTAAAAAGTCTGCAAGCACTCGGTGTAGAGTCTCAGGCTTTCCCTATCTTGGTTTCGTCTGAAAACCGAATCTTCGAAAATCCCCAACCCACACAAGTCGCTTCTCATGTGGGAATCCAAAGGGATTTTTCGAGTGACCTTTATGATACGCTCATTATCGGTTCCGGCCCATCCGGGCTGGGCGCAGCCGTCTATGCAGCATCCGAAGGGCTAAGCACATTGGTTATTGATCGTGTTGGCCCCGGCGGGCAGGCTGGTTCTTCATCGAAAATAGAGAATTACGCAGGATTCCCGGTTGGCCTGTCCGGTCGTGAACTGGCACTCCGCGCTCAGTTGCAGGCGTTAAAGTTTGGTGCTGAAATTTCTTCACCCTGCTCCCCATTGAGCATTCAAAGGGATCCGGAGGGTATTTTGCATGTGGAGACCTGCATAGGAAAAACCGTCCACACCAAAACGGTAATTGTCGCAACCGGAGTGAGTTACCGGCAGCTAAATGTGCCCGGTCTTACAGCCTTTCGCAATCGCGGGATTTATTATTCAGCGACCAAAGTAGAGTCCGTTCTCTGCGATAATCAACCTGTTCACATCATCGGAGGCGGTAATTCAGCCGGACAGGCGGCCATGTTCCTCTCCGAAACATCGAGCCATGTCCATATTGTACTCAGAGGCGGTGACATTAATAAAAGCATGTCGTCATACCTAAGCTCCCGGGTAATCGCCAATCCGAAAATCACAGTGCACTATCATACAGAGCTAGAGGCGATTTCAGGAGGGGACCGCATCGAATCCGTTACCCTGAAGAATAATCAAACGGGCAATACCGATGAAAATGAGACGAGCGGTATGTTTATCTTCATAGGGGCGGTTCCGAACACCGACTTTTTGGACGACCAGATCGTTAAGGATGAGAAAGGGTTTATCGTTACCGGAAGCGACCTCATCAACTCCGGTAAGTGGAAACTGGACCGCAGTCCATGTGCGCTGGAATCTTCATTGCCAGGGTTATTTGCATCCGGGGATTGCCGCTCAGGAACCACTAAGCGGGTTGCATTTGCAATTGGTGATGGGGCTCTGGCTATCACCTGTGTACACGATTTACTGGGCACCTACAGCTAAAATGTAAAACAAAGACCGTTGCCAACACGGTTAGTAATGCTACTGAGCTTATTGTCCAAATACTGATCAAACAACTTGATTAATATGCAGAGTCTACTTATGCATTGAGGTTTTATTACTTAAGTAGAGCCTCAGAACACTATGATTTCCTGGATTTCAAACTTAATGCAGAAGCGTGGAAAAGTTATCTTTTCCATCTTACTGGCCATTATCATTGTCGCATTCGTATTTACTATTGGCGCAGGACCCGGGTTGGTTGAAAGTGATCGCCGCAACTTGGAGCGCAATTTCTACGGAGTGGATCTGAATAGCTCGAGCGATATGCAAATGCTGCGTGATTCAACCCTTATCAGCCAGTATACCAACCGAGCCTCAACCCAAAATCCCCAACAATTTGAGCAGGAAATGCTCATGCGGCAGGTTTTTCTCTACCTTGCCAATGAATTCGGAATCCCTGGACCCAATGAGCAAGGTTTACAGGAATACCTGAAGACCAAAGCTGCCTTTATGGGGCAAACCGGTGAATTTGACGCGTCGGCCCTTCAGAGTTTTGTAGATACCTTAGAGGGGGGCGGAAGCTTCAGCCAGGCGTTTGTCCTGCAAGTACTTCGGGACGATTACCGCATTGATCAAATCGTGCAGCTGCTTGAGGGTCCCGGATTTGCGAATGAAGCTGAAGTACTGAACTTATTGAAACAGCAGCAAACCATCTGGGATATCCAATACGCAGAATTTGAGTTTGATAGTTTTAATCCGCAAATTTCTATAACGGATGAGGAACTGCAGGAATACTACGCGAATCAAAGCTTCCGATACGAGATCCCGGAAGAGTTTACCATATCCTATGTAGAGTTTGAGCCTCAAAACGTGCAGACTGAAATCCCTCAACCGGATGAGGAAACGCTACAAACCTTCTACCTCTCAAACCGCAGCCTGTTTGCAGATGCAGAAGCGGCACTCTACCCGGAGCCGGAAACAACCGAAAATGAAGAAGGAGAAACTGAAGAGGCCCCTGAACCTGCACCTACACTCACGCCTCTGCAAATGTTTGTTGAGCTGAAAGATGATGTATTGGAGGCTTACATGGATGAGCAACGCGGCTATTTTGCAGCCGTAGAGGCTAATGACTTTACGGCTTATCTCTATGAGCGTGAAATTGCATACCAGGGGGATGGATTCAATGAGTTGCTGGCCGAATTCGGAGTAAACCTCAAATATGTGCCGCCGTTTAATATCAATCGGGAGACACAGTTGATCGGTGTCGTACCGGCTATGCTTTTTCAGCGCGTCATGGATTTAACCGCAACCCGATATTACACAGATGTTGTCCCCAAGGAGGACCAAAGCGCCTATTACGTGGCCTTCCTCGAAAGTAAAACGGAGCCCCGTATACCCGAGCTCAGCGAAGTAACTGCTGAGGTTACCGCAGACCTTAGACTCCAGAAAAGACGGGATGCCTTTGTGGAAACCGGAACCCAGCTGAGTGAAACTTTCAGAGAAGCCATCGAAGCAGGAACTCCCTTGGAAGAGGTTGATACGGACTACACCATTAGCTGGGAAAGCTACGAGCCGTTCACGGTCGCTGAAAGACCTGAAAACATTACGCCCAGCCTTATGCGTGATGCTGAAAGTCTCCAGACTGGTGAAATCTCTGAAATGCTCACTGCCGGAAATACAGGCTTCTGGATTTACATGAAGGATCGCACCACACCAGAAATTGATGCGACTTCTGAAGATTTTACGGAGAATAAGTCAGCAATTGAAGACTACTCCTCGTTTGCCCGCATGCAAACCCTGATGACGGATATGATTTCGCGACAATTGCCTGCTGCTCAGACACCCTAGTTTGAATGCTCGTCAAGGAATTACTCAGTAGCAAAAAAGCAATTCAGGAGGTTATTGCCCAAGGCTGGGTAAGAACCCGTCGCACCGGTAAATCATTCTCTTTCATCGAAATCAACGACGGCTCCAGTTTTCATAATCTACAGGTTATAGCGGACGAGAGCATCGCCAGCTATCAGATTGTTGAAGAGCTGCAGGTCGGAGCTGCCGTGCAGATTAAGGGCAGTTTAGTCGAGTCGCAGGGGTCCGGCCAAAAGTGGGAAATCCAGGCCTCCGAAGTCACGCTTCTCGGCAACAGTGATCCGAGCTACCCGCTTCAAAAGAAGGGCCATTCCGTAGAATTCCTGCGGGAGATCGCACACCTGAGACCCCGAACCAACCTCTTTGGCAGCGTCTTTCGTGTACGTAGCCGTGCAGCTTTTGCAATCCACCAGTTCTTTCAGGAGCGCCACTTTCAATACATTCATACGCCGATTATTACCGCAAGTGATTGCGAGGGGGCGGGTGAAATGTTCCAAGTCACCGCTACGAACGAGAAAGAGCCCTTCTTTGGCAAACCAACATACCTGACTGTCAGCGGTCAGCTTGAGGGCGAAGCGTTTGCCACAGCACTCGGGCGTATATATACGTTTGGGCCGACTTTTCGTGCTGAAAATTCCAATACCTCCCGCCATGCCAACGAGTTCTGGATGATTGAGCCGGAAATGGCTTTCTACGACCTGGAAGCAGATATGGCACTTGCGGAAGAATTTATCAAAGCCGTGGTAGCTGATGTCATGGAGCACTGCCCGGATGAGCTTACCTTCTTTAATAAGTTTGTAGACAAGGGACTTAAAGCCCGGTTGGACCATCTGCTCGAAACCCCCTTTGTGCGCCTGCCTTATCGCGAGGCGGTTGAAATACTCAAAAAGTCGAAACAAAATTTTCAATATCCTGTAGAGTTCGGGCAAAACCTGCAATCGGAACACGAGCGCTACTTAACGGAAGAACACTTTAAGACACCGGTAACCGTGTTTGACTACCCAAAGTCGATCAAACCGTTCTACATGCGCAGTAATGATGATGGCAAAACCGTTGCCGCTATGGATCTGCTGGTATCCGGGATCGGCGAGATCATCGGCGGCAGCCAACGCGAAGAACGCCTCGACATCCTCGAGGCCAACATGAACGCCCATGAGTTGGATATGGAGACATACCGCTGGTATCTGGAGCTGCGCAAATTTGGCAGCGTGCCCCACAGCGGATTTGGGCTGGGATTTGAGCGCCTGCTCATGCTGATCACCGGGGTGTCCAACATACGGGATGTCATCCCCTTTGCCCGCACCCCCGGTAACGCCGAGTTTTAAGATCAGTTAATGACTTCCTGGAATTCAGGTACTTCCCGATGGCGGATTGCGGTCTCAATGATGGAGTTTACATCCCCCTTGAGCTGAGTCAATACAAGCTCCTGCGTATCCATCACCAGGAAAATGACCGAGTTGATCTGTTCCTTGCGCACTTCGTCTTCCCGAATCATAATGAGTGCAGATTCATTGCTATCATAATTGCGAACGATGGACTCATAGCCGGCATCCTGCAGATCGACTACCAGTTCCCGCATGTTCTGCGAAATATCCTGAGAGTAGGTTGAGTTACTATCGAGTTTATAGACGCCCAGTTGAAATCCATCTACATCCTTCAGAAAAGTCGAAATTTCAGCTACTTCGGGATCATCCACCCGTTGCAGAATATTATTGGCAATCGCAAACCAGAAGGATCCGATCCCAAACTCTGTTTCCACCTCGTAAGTAAATTCGATATCATCGAAGACCTGATTTCGCAGGGTCGTCAATTCCCGGTCTGCCTGAAAGCAACCTGTCTGTGACAGCATAAGAAACAGCAAAAGCAGGGGTGCTGTCCCCTGCTTCATTGCTTTACTGAATTTCATTATCCTTCAGTGGTCGGATTTTGTTCTCCCGCAGGATACTCCTGCAAAGGGCCGATATCAAATTGCTCACCCAGACGTGCGAGCATATCCAGATCGATCTCTCCCACCAGGTTAACAACCGTCATCGACTCCTCATTCCAGGTGACAACCGCCAGTGCATTGATAATATCCTCCTGGTTGGACTGCATTGAGATATTCACCGTATTGCCTTCATCCCGGCTGCGGACGAGCGTGTCCCACATACCGGTATTCATGTGGCTTAGGAGCTTATTGGCACTGTCTTCGGCATTGTCCGCTCCGCTTTGGTCATACTCAAAGGTCATCACGCGGATGAGCTGGATAGAGTTCAACATTTGTGCAAACTCCGGCTCTTCTGCTGCGGCAACACGTGCTACCATGCGCAGGATATACTGTTTAAGATAAACCTCTGTTTTTAAATATTGCTGATTATTCTCGAGCACCTCGTCCAGGTGGAGGTAGCCGGGGTTTTCAAGCAAAGAGGCGGGCTGTGCGTGCAGACTGGCTGCTGCACTTCCGAATATGCCCAGGGCAAGCAGGCATGATTTTAATAACGGGTATGGTTTCATATTAAAAATATTCATCTAAGGTTTCGTTGAGTGGTTTGGCAGTGTAGTCGACGATCGCTTGTTTGCTGGCATCGCCGGCAACGTCCTGCATGAGTTGTTGTATGAGCGCGAGCGATTGCTTGGCCTCCAGCGTTGCAAGCTCGATCTGCTCCTGAGTTAAATTGTCATCTGCGGGTTCCACGAATACGTTGAACATCACCGCAATGGTTGCCGCAGCCATAACGCCCACAGTCCCGGTGAATACGCGTATCCAGTTCCCCGGAAACATAAGCGGGGCCTCGGGCTCACGATAACGTTCCAGGTAGGTGCTTACTGTATCCGGGCAACGCACTTCAGCGATGCGTGTCCGCGTAAGCCGGGCGGTCTCCCGGGCTTGATCAAGCGCTTTTTGAACTTTTACACTTCTACGGGAGACCTGGAAAACGATGAGCTTATCCCACAGACTCGCATCTCCATAAGCGACTGCGAGGATTCGTTCTTCCATGACCGGGCTTAAAATATCGGGGCGTCTTTTCGGCTTATCTTTCATAGCGAAGCTCCTCCTGTAATTGTTTGCGTGCCCTCAACATCGTGACTTTCACACTGTTAATGGGCATATCTAGCACATCGGCTATCTCCCGGTATTTCATACCCTGCACCTCATACATGAGGAATACAGATTTGATCTTCTCGGGCAGTTTGCCAACTGCGTTATCAATGACTTCCTTCAGGTGAGAGTTCTGCGCGTTGCGCACAGGGTCATTGGACAGACCTTCTGCTTCCTGAGCGGAATTCTGGTTAAAATCTTCAAGCACCACGTGTTTATCCGTCGTGCGTTGGCGTTTGCGAATAATATCGATGCAATAGTTATGGGTAGTACGCATGAGCCAGCTTTTGGCTTTGGTGATATTGATCTCTTCAAACTTCTGCCAGAGCTTCACAAAAATATCCTGGGTCGCATCTTCGGCATCCATCTCATCCCGCAGCATGTAGTAGGCGTAGCGGTAGACCTTATCCTTATGGGCAAAGACCAGAGTTTGATATGTCGTTTTTCTGAACATCGAGATTTCGCTTGGGTTATGTAGTTAAGACGAGAGTTTATCACGCTTTGTTACATAGAGAAGCGAAATTTGCTTATTTCAGTTTGAGTAGCGTTTTCAGGAACGGAGCGGTCGGGCTACCCTCGACTTCAAGGATACCCTCTAGATCGCCCTGATAAAGGATTTGCCCGCCTTCATTTCCCGAGCCTGGGCCCACCTCCACCAGGTAGTCCGCCTCTGCGATCAAATCGAGATGATGCTCAATCACCACCACCGTGTGCCCCTGGTTAACCAGCTTATGCAGAAGCACGATCAGCTTTTCACAATCGCTCAGGTGCAGGCCGATCGTAGGCTCTTCAAGCACATAAAGATTACGGTTCTGGATGCCCCGGCTTTTGTCCTTATAGCTTTGCAGACCCTTAGTGAGCTCGCTCACGAGTTTCACCCGCTGGGCCTCGCCACCAGAGAGCGAAGGTGAACTTTGCCCAAGTGTCAAATACCCCAGGCCGGTATCCACCATGAGTTGCATGACATCCTTAAGCGAGCTGTGGAAATCAAAATATTCTATGGCCTCCTCAAAGGACATATTGAGCACATCGACGATTGACTTACCATTCCACTCGATCTGCTGGATCTCCGGCTGATAACGGGTGCCTTTGCACACATCACAGTCCACATAGGTATCCGGCATGAAGCTCATTTCGAGCTTTATGCGACCGGCCCCCTTGCAGTTTTCACAGCGGCCTTTCGCTGTGTTAAATGAAAACGTGCTCGCATTGTAGCCCTTCATTTTAGCCTCGGGTGTCGACGCAAACAGCTGGCGAATGGTATCGAATATACCGATGTAAGTACAGGGATTCGAGCGGGGAGTTTTCCCGATCGGACTCTGATCCACCTCGATCACCTTGTTAAAGGCATGACCGTTAACCAATTCCTTGAGAGGGTAGGCTTTTTTCCGCTCAGCATCATAATCCTCAACAAAAAGCCCCGCAGCCTCACATTCCTTGCGTGAGATCTTGGGAGCATTATCCTTGATTGCCAGATCGAGCGATGGGATCAATAAATCCCGGACGAGGGTCGATTTCCCTGCCCCGGAAACCCCGCACACCATCACGAGCTTGCCCAAGGGAAGATGTAAATCATCGCCTTTAAGATTGCGCAGGTTTGCGGATTTAAGCACGAGCCAGTCCGGATGCTGCTTCTTACTGCGGGGATTGTAAGGTTTGGGTAATTCCCGGTATTTACCCTGTAGTGGATGCGCGATGCCCTCTTTTAAATACTTACCCGTGAGTGAATTCTCATTATCGAGCACTTCATGCACAGGTCCCTGCGCTGTGATTTCACCGCCAAACTTTCCGGCGCCTGGTCCCAGATCGATAATGTGGTCCGCATTGCGCATGGTTTCGTCATCATGCTCTACAACCACGAGTGTATTTCCCTTTTCCCGTAGATGTTTCAGCGAGTCAATCAATCGTTCGTTGTCTGCCGGGTGTAAGCCGATTGACGGCTCATCGAGCACGTAAAGCACCCCGGTTAAATTGGTACCGAGCTGCGAAGCCAGGCGTATGCGTTGAGCTTCCCCACCCGAGAGGGATTGCGTTTCGCGATTAAGCGACAGATATTCGATGCCTACCTCACCCATATAATCGAGCCGCTCTACGATCTGCGGTAGAATGTCCGTCATGATCGCCTCACCACGAGCATCCAGCTCGAGCATGGACAGCTTTTCAAGGAGCTCCTCCGGCGTTAGTGAGAGTAACTCCGGCAGTGATAAGCGGCTGCCATCCTTAAAGATCAATTTTACTGCGCGGCTGATTTCATTGAGGCGATCGCCATTGCAATGCGGACACACGCTGCCGTCCTTAATATTCTTCGCCCAGGAAGGCGGGCCATCCTCAAAAATCCAGTGATAGATGCGCCCATAGCCGCGGCAGGAGGGACACCAGCCCTTGGGTGAGTTTATCGAGAAGTGTTTGGGATCGAGCTCCGGGTAAGCAAACCCGGTATCCGGGTCAATGCGGCTCGTTGAAAATGTGGCCAGGATGCGATCCCGGTTATCCATAAGAAAGAAACTTCCTTTACCCAGCTTGTCCGCTTCCTGTATACTCTCCTGAAATGCTTTTTGCGGTTGGGGTTCTGACTTTAAAGGCAATTCCCGGATAATGATTTCGACATCATGCTCACGGTAACGATCGAGCTTCTCAAATGCCTCGGTTTTCACTAGCTTGCCATCACAACGCATGTAGGGGTAGCCCTTGCTGAGCGCCCAGTCTGCCAGCGGCTGATGGTGCCCCTTACGCCCGCGGATTACGGATGCACACAAATACAATCGATTCGACTTTCCGGGGGATTTTAGCCAATCCTTGATCGACTGTTTAGCGCGCGCGTAAACTACTGACTTCGGCTCTGCAACCACAGGCTTGCCGGTCTTGGGGCTGTGCTGCACCCCCAGCCGCGCATAAAGGAGGCGCAGGTATTGGGCTACTTCCGTAATCGTTGCTACCGTCGACTTGCGGCTGCCCCGGGTTACCCGCTGCTCAATAGCAACCGTAGGCGCAATGCCTCTCAGATCATCGATATTCGGCTTTGGCAGTTGCTCTACAAATTGGCGCGCATAAGAAGACATCGACTCCATGAAACGCCGCTGGCCCTCCGCAAAGATAATATCAAAGGCCAGCGAGCTCTTGCCTGAACCGGAAACCCCCGTCACCACCGAAATCGCGCGCGAGGGGATGCGAATATCAAAGTTTTTCAGGTTATGCTCGCGCGCTCCACGGATCTCGAGACCCTGATCGCTCAGCGTAGGCATCATAGGGCTTCGCTGATAGTCAGACTGCTCTTCAGCCACTTCAAGCGGCTCCATACGATTCCCTTCAAGAGCCTGCCGAAGAAACGGCGCTGTCACGGTATCGAGGCTTGCCACATATTCGGGAGCACCGGCAGCGACTAATCGCCCGCCTGCCTTACCAGCCTCCGGCCCCAGCTCAATCACCCAGTCTGCTGATTGGATGACATCCATGTGGTGCTCAATCACGACGAGCGAATGCCCCAGCCCAATCAACTTCTGGAAAACATCCAGCAGCACCTTCACATCATGCCGGTGCAATCCGGTGGTCGGTTCATCAAGCAGTAGCAGTGCCTTACGATCCCCATCCCCAATTTGGTGGAAATAACGCACCAGCTTCAGACGTTGCGATTCTCCACCTGACAGCGTATTGAGTGGTTGCCCCATGGTCAAATAACCGAGGCCTACATCGATCAGGGGAGTGAGACGCTCGATGACTTTAGGGTAGTCCGCAAAGAATGCGACTGCAGCCTCGATATCCATTTCGAGTATATCGGATATGGAAAGCTCCTGGAGCTTCACCTCTAAAATCTCAGGCTTGAAACGCTTACCGTCGCAAACCGGGCATTTCACAAAAACATCCGAGAGGAACTGCATCTCTACCTTCTCGTAACCCAGACCCGAACAATGCTCACAGCGACCCTGCCCACTGTTGAACGAAAAATCAGAGTGCGTGAAGCCCATGGATATTGCCTGCTCGGTCGCGGCAAACAGCTTGCGCACGTGCTCCCAGGCATCAACAAATAGAGCCGGATTCGATCGGGGGGTGCGGCTAACGGCCGATTGATCAACAAACAATACCTCCCAGTCCCCATCGATGGAAATGGATTTCATCTGGGCAACATGCTCCACCGCACGGCCTGAAGCCTGCATCAGCCCCTGGTAGATCACCTGATTGAGCAGGGTCGACTTCCCCGAACCGGAGACTCCGGTCATGCACACCAGACGATTCAACGGGATGGTACACGAGAGGTCCTCGATATTGTGGATGGTCGCCGATTTAACCTCGATGTAAGCCTGCTTTGAAGATTTGCGCTTACGGGTGCCATCCAGCGGAAAGTTTTGCAATCCTACGGATCTTCGCTTGTGCGTTTCAATCTCCAGCTCCATGCGACCGGATAGATACCTACCGGTCAACGAGTTTGGGTGTATCAGTAACTCGTTAACAGGACCTTCAAAAATCACCTGCCCGCCGGCATTTCCCGGTTTGGGGCCCATCTCAATGATATGATCGGCCGCAGCCATGACAGCCTCATCATGCTCTACAACGACAACCGTGTTACCCAGGTCAGTCAGCTTGCGCAAAATATTCACCAGGCGATCAATATCCCGCGAATGCAGCCCTACTGAGGGCTCATCGAGCACAAAGAGCGTATCGGTAAGTTGTGTACCCAGGCAGGCAGTCAAGTTCACACGTTCAACCTCCCCACCACTCAATGAACGAGAGCTACGATCCAGGCTCAGGTAGCCAAGTCCCACCTCATTTAAATAGTGCAAGCGATTGAGAATCGCTTCGCGTGCGGTATCCACCTGGGGATTGCCGACCGGCTCTGACTTTTCACGCACGAGCGCCTCCAGCTCTTCCACTGGAAGACGATAAAGATCCGGCAAGCGATAGTCTTCCCACTTCCAATAGAGGCTCTCCGGCTGAAATCGAGTGCCCCCGCAAGCGGGACATTCCACATACGAACGATACTTCGAGAGAAATACCCTGACGTGCATCTTGTAGGTGGTCGACTCCAGGAAGCCAAAGAAACGTTTTACCCCGTACCAGGAGCCCTTGCGATCAAAGTCGCCCATCTTATAACCCGGCTCGCCATCCATCACAAACGTCCGGTCTTTTTTGCTCATCTCCCGCCAAGGCACCGAAGGATCGATTCCCTTCTGTTGACAGGCATCGAGCAAATCATGCAGGCTCTCCCGATAAACGTCACCGGTGAAAGCCTTAATCGCGCCGCCCTTAATAGAGAGATTTTCATCCGGGATAACCAGGCGATAATCAATCTCGATCACGCGGCCAAATCCCCGACATTTAGGACACGCGCCCAATGGCGAGTTAAACGAAAAGAGGGCGGCGCTTTTATCCTGAAACGTTTTGCCCGTTTTGCTCGAATGTAACCCTCTGGAAAACGAACCGAGCAGACCTTTATCGTCATAGACCGTTACCTTGCCACTCCCAAAATGCTGCGCAGTCTCAAGCGATTCCAGAAAACGAGGCCGATTCTCAGCCACTATCTTAATGCGATCCTGAATAATGGTAAGCGGCTCATCGTCGTTCAATGCTTCAGGTTTAAGGGATTCCAACCGCAGGATCTCACCCGCCTGACTGCGTGTTCGTGCGTAACCCTGAGCCTGGAGGTTCTGCAGAATCTCCTCCCAACTGATATTCTCGGGCTTCGGTATATCGAAGCAAACAAGAGCCGTTTGAGACGCGAATTCACTAAAGAGACGTCCCCAGATAATCTGCGGGTGCTCATCCTCAATCAGCTCACCGGTTTCCGGATCGTAGCACTTACACTGGTGGTTAAACCATACCTTAAAGTAATCACAGAGCTCGGTCATGGTGCCCACTGTGGAGCGGGAGGTCTTCACCGTATTGCTCTGCTCAATGGCGATGGACGGGCGTATATTCTCCACCGAATCGACATCCGGTTTATCCAGCAGGTCGAGAAACTGCCGGGTGTAGGCACTGAAGGTCTCCACATACCGACGCTGACCCTCAGCATGCAGGGTCTCAAACACCAGGGAAGATTTACCCGTACCGCTTAATCCGGTCACTACCGTAAAATTCCCCAGCGGAAAACTTACATCGATGTTTTTGAGGTTGTTTTGTTTAACCCCCTTGAGGTGGATATGGTTCGTATCCGTAGGTAGTTTGGCAGCTTCGATCATTTAAAGAATCCTTAAGTAAACTGCTTTTACGAATCATTCCAAATGCAATATCGAAAAATTTAGAAAAGCGTGGCTTGCGCAGTGAAATAAATGTGCCTAAATCGTAGATCATAAGTGAATATCCTGACAACAGACCAGTGGCAAACACGTGAAAAGGAGCATTCGAATAAAGTGTTGCCGTGGGTGCAGGATTTTCAGGCGCGCAGCCAACGTGGAGAGAAACATCCCGTCTACGATTTTCTTTTTGAGTATTACCAGACTAACCGACGCAAACTCACTGAATGGCGTCCAACACTTGAAGAGTGTTTACAAGGTGTTGAGGCCGAGAAGTTTTTGAAATACCCGGAATATTCGAAAGATTCATTGGGAGTTTATCTGAATCCGGAGGCAATAACGGAGCGCTTAGCCGAGACACTTCAGTGGGTGTTGAATTTACTGGAATCAGCAAAAAGCCGACCCGAAAACACAGCGTGTTTTGGCCTTCATGAATGGGCGATGCTCTATAAAACCGAGAGCCCCAGGCACACGACCCCACTTCGGGTTTCGGATGCGGAACTCGCAAGGGTCGTGGAATCCCACCCCATCCGCTGCTCTCACTATGATGCCTTTCGGTTTTTCACCCCAAAAGCAAGACCCCTCAACACGCTGCAACCCAGGCACGAGGATCGCGCAATGCTCGAACAACACGGCTGTATCCATTACAATATGGATCTCTACAAGTGGTGCTATAAATTGCACCCGTGGGTATCCAGTGAACTTACTGCGGATTGCTTTTTGCTCGCAATAAAAGCCCGCGAGTTCGATATGCGCGCCAGTCCCTATGATGTGAGTGAGCATGGATTTGAGCCCATCAAAATAGAAACCCCAGCTGGTAAAAGGGAATATCAGGCCGCTCAAAAGCAAATAAGCACTCAGGGCAGAGAACTCGCAGAACGACTCATTGCAGAGTGCAAACTGATTATTAAAATCAAAAGCAAGATTACAGAAGGAGTATTACCATGAGAGGACCGCGCAAAGGCAAAATGGGGGGACCCCGGCAGGATCGGTTTCGCAAGCACGTCGATCTCAACGCGGATATTCAAATCCACAATGAAGATGCGCTCATTGAGCACCTCGAAGCACTGGGGGATTCGATCGTTTTAATACTCGATGGTGTGCAGGATCCCCAGAATCTAGGGGCAATCATGCGCACTGCTGATGGCGCTGGCGTCGCTGCAATCATTGTGCCCAAGGATAACTCAGTAAAGATCACGGAGACGGTTGTCACCGTGGCTTCCGGAGCTGCTGAGCGGTGCTTTTTTGCCCAGGTGACCAATCTCTCCCGATGCATGGAGCGTCTCAAGGAAATAGGCTATTGGACCATCGGCACTTCCGATGCCGCTACCAAACTAATCTACGAAGTGGATCTCAAAGGCTCTCTCGCGCTTGTCATGGGGGCTGAAGGGAAAGGCATGCGACACCTGACCATGAAACAGTGCGATGACCTAGTGAAGCTGCCTATGCTTGGAGAGGTGGAGTGCCTGAATGTTTCGGTATCGACGGGCGTTTGCCTCTATGAGGCCGTTCGACAGCGTATGGCCTAGCAGTATCGATACTCGATACGCTCATTCTTGCGAGGGCCCTTTATCTGCCAGGTCACTAAAAGGGCATCCGATTCGACTTTCAGATCCATTACATATTCATCGGCAACACACAGGTGAGGCTCCCGGGTCTTCCACTCGAATTCAGATACATACTCCAAGGAGAGCAAATAGACCCATTCCCCTCGCTGCAGTTGCCAGATCTGAATTTCAGATTTTTCAGATACCCATCGATACCGGTTCCGGGTGTTCAGGATTTTCCCCTCAGGGGTCTCATAAATGCCTGTTTCAATAAATGTGATTTCTGAATCTCCAGTCTCAATCGCAACACTTCCGGAACCCTGCCCACTCCAGTCAGTCTGCGAACCCGCTGCATTATTCGCTACAAATGTGTATTGACTCACAGTTTGTAATCTTTGCCAGAGATTCGCTATACGCTCATTTTCCATTCAACAAAAAAATCCGCTTTACCTCTTAGCAGATGCAGCGAAGTGTAGGCAAGCGTGGGATACTTAATTGCAGCAACCGCTATCTGGGCATTTTCATTCAGCCTGATCGGAGTCTACCTGGCCGGGCAGGTGGATACTTATTTTTCGGTGATGATACGTATTGTGCTCGCATGCTTACTTTTTGTTCCCTTTATGCTCCGAGATCGGAGCGCGTGGAACATTCGCTTAAGCTTGTTGGGTATAGGAGCCATACAGCTGGGGCTGATGTATCTTTTCTACTACCAGTCTTTTTTACTGCTCACCGTTCCCGAGGTATTACTCTTCACGATCCTGACGCCGATTTATGTTACATTGATTGAAAATGGACTCAATCGCCGTTTCTCAGCCTGGTTTCTATTGAGCGCGGCGCTCTCAGTAGTCGGTGCAGGAATCATTCGTTTCGGAGAGCTGGAATCGAGCTTCTGGCAGGGCTTTTTGATGGTTCAGGGCACAAATATATGTTTTGCCACGGGCCAGATCCTCTATCGCAGGACTATACTGAAATCGAAGCAAAATAGCCCCGAATATTCGACATTCGGATACTTCTATGTAGGTGCAGCTATCATCGTTGTACCTGTCTGGTTATTTTTTGGACAACCGAATTATCCGACTACCCTCATTCAATGGGGCATATTGCTTTGGCTGGGGATAGTCGCATCAGGCCTGGGTTATTATCTGTGGAACAAAGGCACCAGCCGGGTGAATATCGGGGCCCTGGCGGTCATGAACAACATGCTGATCCCCTGTGGTCTGCTGGTCAATTTACTGATCTGGAATCGCGAGACTGACTTAACACGACTCACACTAGGCGGCCTTGTCATTGTGGGATCGCTTATCTTCAACGAACGATTTATCAAAACTCGTTCTCAACCACGCTCTCAATAACCTCCCAGAAGTGCTCCGGGTGAAAACTATCGAGCAAGTAAAGAGCACCATTCAGCTTAAGCTTTTCCCGATTTCTGCCAAAACCGATGAAAGGGATTCCCAAAGCCTGCGTTGCTCTCAAGTCCCACGTGCCATCGCCGATATAGAGGCTTTTGGGTAGTTCGCCATTTGCTTTGCCAATCGCCGCTTTTATGATTTCTGCACGGATACCATAATCACTGGAAGTCACCAAAGGAATGCCTTCATAGGGCACCTGAGCCAGCCTTAGCTTAGTGATGATGGAATCATAGAAATCGCCGGTAGCGATTGCATGGGTTATTTGCCGGGATCCTAAATCTGCCAATAATTCGATAACCCCCGGGGATGCCATAAATGCTTCGGGATGTTCTTGCCCCACTGCTGCAAGGTTGCTCGCATATTGCGCGGCAATTTCATCTTCTTTAGCGGACCGCTCAGACTCGGAATGTTCGGCGAGTGCCTTTTGGACAATCGCACGGGCGTTAACCTCGATCAAGGATTCGTAGAACTCAGGTTGGGGATAAAATCCGGCTACACGCTCTATGGCCTCATTAAAGCTGTTCCAGTCTGCAGATTCCCCGCCAATGAGCGTCCCGTCGACATCAAACACCAATGTTAGATCTTCCAATCGCATTTAGGTTTGAAATCGGGAATTTACTCCGCTGGCAAGAGCCATTCTCATTTATAGCAAAGAAACGCCATTTACAGATACAGCGGTTAAAACAAAAAAAGCAAAGACCCTAATGGTCTTTGCTTTTAAAACACTTGATGTGCAGAAAGCTAACTAGAGCTCGCGGATCTTGATGCTGCGGAAGCGCACCTCATCACCGTGGTCCTGGAGTAGAATGTGGCCGGATTTCGCGACACCGAAGCCTTCCCAGTCCACATACTTGCTGCGCTCAACGATCGCCCAATAAGCAGGTGACCCACGCTCATACTCAACTACCTTGTAACCGTTCAACCAGTGCTCCACTTTGTTATCCGGATACACGATCAAACGCGCATGGTGCCATTGCTCAGCCTTACGGGGAACCGTACGGCCAATCACAACCGGCTTAGACGGGATCATATCATACAAGGATGCGGCAGTGCGATTTCCGGCTGCCCCCAGCTTGGCGTCTTTATGAAGTTCATCATCGAGAATCTGGTATTCCAGGCCGATTGCAGAACGTTTCTCTCCTTCGGTTAAATACCCTTCGGTCACGAAGTATTTGATACCACTGTTCGCGCCGGGAGTCATGTAAAACTCCAGCTGCAGCTCAAACGCCGAATATTCCTTTTTAGTAACGATATCACCGGCATTGGTGGATTCTCCCCCACCGGATGCAGCGATCATCAGCTCACCATTCTCTTCAACAGACCAGCCAAAGTCAGGAAAATAGTCCTTATGAACGCCGCGCCATTGATCGGTAGTCTTACCATCAAACAACAACTTCCAACCCTGTTTCTTTTCCCCTTTGCTCAGGTTATTGGGGATGTGGTTGCGAACGAAAACACGTGGATCGGGCTCAGACAGTTCAATATCACCGGTAAGGATGCGGATGTTACGCCACTTTATCTGAGCACCCGGTTCTACACCTTTACGAATTGAGTGGACCTGCAGGCCAATCATACCCTTGGCATCCATATCGTCCACAAGGTGACTTATCTGGATACCATTCACGAAGGTTTGTATGGTATTGCCAATCGCTTCGATGCGGAAGTGGTTCCAATGCCCGTATTGATAGGCTGCGCGCACCCAGGGATTATGCTGGGGGCGGGCCAACCATCCGCGGCGGGCTTCATCAAATATTCCTGCAGTCCAAGCGCGATCAGAAGGATCGATTTCACATTGATAGCCATGCAGGCGTCCATTGCGGTAATCAGGATCCACGTTACTGCGGAACTGAACGCCTGAATTGGTCTTTCCGATCTGCTTCACTTCAAACTCAAGGATGAAGTCACCATACATTTCGTTCGTAGCCAGAAATGAGTTAGGCGTATTGGAAACTGTTGTTCCAACGATCGCTCCATTTTGCACCGTATAGTGGGCTTTACCATGGGCCTCACCTCCCAGGCGGGTCCAACCGTCCAGTGTCTTTCCGTCGAAAAGATCTTTCCATTCAGCGGCGGATAGAGAGATTGTAGACATCAACAACGCAAGTGCGCTGCTGCTAAGTAGGGATAAACGCTTCATAATATTACTTAATCGTTTGAGTAGCTATATTGTAATTGATTAAGAAATCAATAATATTTGATACTATAATTGTATTCCATGTTCAAATCATAAGGGCAATAACGCATATATTAGAAAATATTTAGGATTTCGAGACTGGGTGTTTCTTACGGAAATACTCAAGCGCTTTGAGCACAAACCGCGCATACGCGCCTGCCTGCCCTCCGCCCATCTCGATTGCAACATCGATGGTCTCGTAGATATTGGCATCACTGGCTCCCACTAATATCGCCTGTTCCAGATGCCACTCCATGCAGGGCTCGCATTTATCTACAATTGCAATCGAAAGCGCCATCAGCTCTTTGGTCTTCTTATCCAGCGAACCCTCTTCAAATGCCCTTTTCTCTAGCTCCAGGAAGGGTTTGTAAGTTTTTACATTTTGCTCAAACTGCATATGCAGTCCCTTTCGGTCGCGTATGCTCTGTTCAATTTTTTGAGTCACTAAATCATTCATTCATTTGCCTTTCTCATTCTTTGGGTATTTTCATTGACCGTTGGGAATATAGGCAAATGATTGCACAACACCGAGTGGAAACATCCTATTGTTAAAACAATAAGCCTCACTAATTTACTATGCAATACAATCGATTGGGGAAATCAGGCCTTGTGGTTTCAGAAATATGTCTGGGAACCATGAATTTTGGCTCAAGCTGTGATGAGCAGGAGTCGTTTCGCATTTTGGATCATGCCTATGAGAATGGGATCGATTTTTTTGACAATGCCGAGCTCTACCCCGTCCCCCCCAAAGCAGAATGGGCTAACCGCACGGAGGAAATAGTCGGCAAGTGGATGAAGACCAAACCCCGGCATACCTTCTACATGGCAACGAAAATAGCGGGGCCCGGGCACGGCTGGTTTAAGCCGCCTGTTCGCAATGGAAAAACCGTATTTGATCGCCATAGCATCCGCACCGCCCTGGAAGGAAGTCTTAAGCGCCTGCAAACGGATTATGTGGATCTCTATCAAACCCATTGGCCCGACCCAATCGGCTGCTACGAGGAAATCATGCTCGCCATGGACGAACTCGTGCAGGAGGGCAAAATCCGTATCTTCGGTTCAAGCAACGAAACCGAGTGGGGAGTGATGAAAGCCCAGGCCACTGCGGAAAAACTCGGCACCCGGCGATATGAAACCGTGCAAAATAATTTCAGTATCAATAACCGCCGTTTTGAAGATGCCCTTGGGGATATTTGCCGCAAGGAGGACATTAGTTGCCTGCCCTACTCACCCCTAGGCGGCGGTGTGCTTACGGGTAAGTACAATGGGGGCGCACTGCCGGATGGCGCCCGCTTCAGCGCATATATGAAAAGTGGCGGTGAAAGACAGAAGATGATGGCAGGTCGCTTCCTGAACCCGGGTACGATAGAAACCACCGAAGCGCTTATACCCGTCGCTCAAGAGGCCGGTATGAGCGTTACCGTGCTTGCGCTTACCTGGTCCAAGCAACATGACTTTGTACCCTCGACCATAACGGGCGTCAACAGTATCGAGCAGCTCGATGAACTACTGCTGGCTCAAGACAAAGTGCTCGACCAGGATACACTCGATGCGATTGATGCAATCACCAACCGTATCAAATACCCAATGGGTTAGAGCGGTGGATTCGGCTTTTTAATCGATTCCAGTGTCTTCGTAATCGTTCCGACAAAAGCGCCCACATCACTCATATTCTGAGGCAGAATGAGTGTATTGGTCTCCTTGGCGAGATTCCCGAATTCACGCACATATTGCTCGGCAACCCGGAGGTTTACAGCATCATTCCCGCCCGGGGCAATAATCGCTTCCGCCACTTTGCGCAAACCTTCAGCCGTCGCTGTGGCGATGAGCTCTATTTCGCGAGCCTTACCTTCTGCCTCATTGATCTGACGTTGTTTCTCCGCTTCAGAGATATTGATGGTCTCCTGCTTCAAACCTTCGGAAACGTTAATCTTGGCTTCTCGCTCCCCTTCTGATTCTGCAACGGTCGCGCGACGTTCCCGCTCAGCACGCATTTGTTTTTCCAGCGCATCCCGGACGGAAACGGGTGGGATGATGTCCTTTATCTCATACCTAAGTATTTTCACTCCCCAGGGGTCCGAAGCCTTATCAACGGCATTGACGACCTCAGCATTGATCGTTTCACGCTCCTCGAAGGTTCTATCGAGTTCGATTTTACCGATTTCGGAGCGCAGGGTAGTTTGCGCCAGTTGCGAAGAAGCAAACTGGTAGTTTTCAATCCCATAACTGGCCGCACGGGCATCAATGATCTGCAGATAAAGAATCCCATCAATTTCTACGGCAATATTATCTTTGGTGATACAAGATTGTGAGGGGATGTCGATCGCACGTTCTTTGAGCGAATGCTTGTAAGCAACTTTATCCAGGAAAGGCATCAACAGGTGGAAACCTGCATCCAGAGTGCGAGAATATTTACCGAGACGCTCGATGACATATTGTTGTTTCTGAGGAACGACCCGAGCGGTTTTGAATAGGGCGATCACAATTACAAGTGTTCCGCCTACGGTGAGTATTGTTATGATAGTATCCATAGTTGTTTAAGAGGATTAATGTATGAACGGGTTTAAAAATCAGGGCTTGCTGATCTTCAGGGTAATGCCTTCCTGCCCAATGATCTTAACACGATCACCGATTTTCGGTGAGGATCCACCCATGGCTTTGGCCTGCCAATTGGCTCCCTTGAATTCAACATTGCCGGAGTCCGAACCTTCACCGAAACCTGAGGTAACTAAGGCTTCCCGACCGACAATATCATCCAGATCTTCGGGATTCTCTTCACTGACTGTATTGCCCAGAAACCAAGTTTTGATCCGTTTGCGCAGCAGCGCGATCATGGCGACCGAGAGAATCGCGAAAGTAAAAAAGGGAATCCCATGGGCCTCGGGATAACCGAGAAAAATCGCAACCCCAACAATGATCGCAGAAGCTCCTAGAAATACGAGCAATACGCCCGGAACAACAAACTCGAGGAGAATGAGTGCAAATCCTAAAATGATCCAGATTTCAGGTGGCATTAATTAATAAAGGGTGAATGGTTAACATTTGGGAACTGGCCTGAAGGGTCAAGCGCATTTCGTTTTGTGGAAATTCTGTAACTCAGCATTGTGAGGATAATTTTTAGTCTATTCAGGAAGGCTCATTGCCTGTTACCCTAATAAAAAGTTATGGGATGAAAATATTCGTTTTTGCTAAAAATACGCTTTTTCATAATTTCGATTGACATATGTAAGTGTTTACTTACTCATACCAGAACATGTCACCAGCGGAACAGATTGTCACTGCGAGAATGTCGGGTGAGGAAAGAAGACTTTCCATCCTCCAGGCATCCATTCCCGTATTTGCAAAAAAAGGCTTTGAAGGAACGACTACCAAAGAAATCGCAGAAGCATCGAACGTTTCCGAAGCATTGTTGTATCGGCATTTCAAAAGTAAGGATGAGCTCTACACTGCAATCCAAGACATGATCTGTGACAGCAAGGACATGATCGTGGAGCGTTTTGGAACCTTCAAACCTTCAGCTCAGACCTTGGTTCTGGTTGTCTACTTTATGATGCGCATGATCATTGACCGATCCGGAGATCCCGTAAGTCGTTCAATACCAAGGCTTTTTCTGATGAGTTTACTCGAAGATGGCGATTTTGTAAAAACCTTTTATGCAGGGCGCATGACTCCGCTGTACCCTCTGGTAGAAGCCAGCTTAGAAGCTGCTTTTGAAAGCGGTGAACTGAATATTCAGCCTATTAAGAGCAAATCTTCTCTTTGGTTTATCCATCACGTATATATGTGTATGCGCATCTACTCGCTGCCCGGATCGTTGCTGGACTACGGCCTGGAAGGCGAAGATGAGACCCTCCACATAATGCCCTATATATTGCGTGGGCTGGGCCTCAAGGAAAGCGCTATCGAGAAGTATCTCAATTGGGACGAGCTCGAGAATCAGTTCAACTATCTCTGCGCTAATCACTAAAAAATTTTGCTCTTTTTTATAAGTAAACACTTACATACTATTTATTTAACCACACCGCAGATATGAAAAATCCTACATCCGCAGCCTCAAACGAGGAAAATACCATCGTAAGATGGACCGGCAAACTCCTGAAATACCGATGGTTTGCCCTTAGCGCTACCTTATTACTCACAATGATTGTGGGTTTCGGTGGCTCGAGAATCGTTTTCCAAAATGATTATCGTGTCTTCTTCAGCAAAGATAATCCCCAACTTCAGTCGTATGAGGCGTTGCAGGCGATCTACACCAAGGATGATAGTGTGCTGATAGTGCTGCATCACCCGGAGGAGGAAGTCTACAGCCAGTCTTTTATTGCAACCATCGCATACACAACCGATGAGGCCTGGAAGCTCCCCTTTTCCACCCGGGTGGACTCGCTCACCAATTTTCAAAATACCGAAGCCTTTGAGGATGATCTGATTGTTGAGGATCTCGTCCCAAATCCGGAAAATCTGACGCAAGCGGATCTCGATAAAATCGAGAACGTCGCGCGCAATGAACCCATCATCTGGAACCGGGCCATCAGTGAAGACCCGAATACAGCAGCGGTGGCAGTCACGCTTCTGTTTCCGGGTAAGGATATGAACGAAGCAGATATCGTCGCGGCTGCAGCTCGTGAGCTGGGAGACCGCATCGAAACGCAGCACCTGGGGATGCAGGTGAAGCTCACAGGTACTGCCATGCTAAACAGCGCCTTCAGCCAATCCGCTATGCGGGATATGAGCACGCTCATACCCCTCATGTATCTGGCTATCATTATTATGCTGCTGATCCTGCTGCGGTCTATGCTAAGCACTGTGGCAACAGTGATCATTATCATTACATCCACGATGATCGCCATGGGCACCCTGGGCTGGCTGGGTATGTCGATGAATGGCGTTACGAGTTCAATTCCCATCATGGTGATGACTCTGGCGGTCGCCGATAGCGTTCATTTCCTGATTACCTTTATTCAAAATCTCAGAACAGGCAAGACACGCAACGAAGCGATCAAGGAAAGTATGCGCATCAACTTCCAGCCGATCACCATCACCAGCTTAACCACGGTCATCGGTTTTCTGAGCCTTAATTTCAGCGATTCACCTCCCTACCGTGACCTGGGAAATATCGTAGCCGTAGGAGTGACGGCCGCCTGGTTCTTCTCAATCGTGCTCTTGCCAGTTCTGCTTTCGCTATTTCCGATTAAGGCAAGAAGCCGCATCCGGGAAGGCGAAGTTAAGGAGACCACAGGTTTCGCGGAATGGGTCATTCGCTGGAAGACCCCCGTGTTGATAATGACGACGATCGTAACTGTTGGGCTGGCGCTATTCCTACCCATGAATAAGCTCAATGACCAATTTGTTCAGTATTTCAGCGAGGCTACCGAATTCCGTCAGGATACCGATTTTATCACTGAACACCTCACCGGATTCTATAATCTGGATTACAACCTGAGCTCCGGAGAATCGGGAGGGATCAGCAATCCGGATTATCTGACTCATCTGGAAAACTTTGCAGTCTGGATGCGTGGTCAGCCGGAAGTGGTGCAGGTAAATTCACTCGCAGACACGATGAAGCGATTGAACAAAAACATGCACGGGGATGACGAAAGCTACTTCCGCATACCCGATGAGCGTGACCTTGCCGCCCAATACCTGCTGCTGTTTGAAATGTCTCTGCCCTATGGCCTGGATCTCAATAACCAGATCAATGTGGATAAATCGGCCACCCGCATGACGGTTACGCTTAAGGACCAAACTACCCAGGAAATCCGCAGTCTCATCGATCGCGCGGACGCCTGGTTGATTCAAAATACTCCCGAAACGTTTCATTCGCTGCCTTCGAGCCCCATCACGATGTTTGTATACATCTCCAAGCGCAACGTGGAGAGCATGGTCATCGGCACCACCATTGCGATTTTCATCATCTCATTTGTGCTCGCGCTGGTATTGCGCAGCGTTCGCATGGGCGCATTCAGCCTCATACCGAACCTGGCACCGATGGCCATCGGGCTCGGAATCTGGGCACTCTTCCGGGGGCAGATCGGTATGTCCATTGCTCCCGTACTGGGGATGACACTCGGGATAGTGGTGGATGATACCGTGCACTTCCTATCCAAATACCTAAGGGCACGCCGTGAGAAGGGCTATAATGCTGAGGATGCCATCCGTTATGCATTTGCGACGGTGGGACGTGCGCTCGTGGTTACCACTCTGGTGTTGACGGTCGGCTTCCTGCTTTTAGGCACTTCCACTTTCCAGCTTAACTCGTGGATGGGGCAGCTTACGGCAATCATCATCGCTGCAGCCCTGATCTTTGATTTCTTATTCTTACCTGCTTTTCTTATGATATTCGATAAAAAGACACATACTGTAAAAACACTTGGGGGAAGCTTTGCCAAGCCAGGCCTGGCGGGTGCTTCCGCGATCGCCCTGGCAGCGATCTCGCTACTGGCATTCACGCCGGATGTGCAGGCAGAAACTCCAGAAGAGAAAGGGCTTGCGATTGCACGCGAGGCGGACCTCAGGGACGCCGGATACGGGGACTGGAGCGCATCACTTTACATGGTGCTTACCAATCGACATGGGCAATCCTCGACACGCGAGATGCGTTTCATGTCACTGGAGACCGAAGACGAAGGGGATAAGCGACTTTCCGTATTTGACAGTCCACGCGATGTGGAAGGCACCGCCTTTTTAAGCTACACCTACAAGGAAAAGGATGATGATCAGTGGCTGTATTTACCCGCCCTGAGACGTGTAAAGCGTATCGCTTCCAATAACCAATCAGGGCCTTTTGTTGGCAGTGAGTTTGCCTATGAGGACCTCGCTTCCCAGGAAGTGGAGAAATACACATACATCTACCTGCGAGACGAAGTGGTTGATGGCCAGGATTGCTATTTGGTGGAGTTCACTCCTGTTGACGAAAACAGCGGATATACCAAGCAGTTGGTCTGGATCGACAAGGAGCACTACCGCACGATCAAAACTGAGTTCTACGATCGCAAGAACGAGCTCCTGAAGACGCTGACCATGTCCGGCTACCAGCAGTATAAGGACAAGCACTGGCGTGCGGATAAGTTTACCATGGTGAATCACCAAACCGGAAAATCCACCGAACTGCAATTCAACGACTACGTCTTTTCTCAAGGCCTGGAGGAAAATCTATTTACACGAAACGCATTGAACCGTATTCGTTAAGGCAATATGACCGGTAAATCTTCCTATAAACTCGTCGGGGCGGTCCTCGCTCTGACGAGTCTCCTCAATATCCATGCGGACATCATCGATTGGTCAGGCTCAGAGCTGGACTATGAGATCGGTAATGAAACACGAATATACGCGGAATCGCCTGCATTTCCGGATCAGCTGGATACCTGGCAAAATTCATTCGTATTTGAGGCCGAGTGGTTTGTGCCGCTCATTGATGGCAACTGGGAGTTTACCGCAAAACCGTTTTACCGGCACGACTTTACGGATGGGGCGCGGACACACTTTGACTTTAGGGAATTCCATTTTCGCACGTTTCAGAGCTACTGGGAGCTCACCCTAGGGCTTCAAAAGATATTCTGGGGGGTCACCGAATCCCAGCACCTGGTAGACATCATCAACCAGACCGACCTCGTGGAAAACCCGGACGGCGAGGATAAGCTCGGTCAACCCATGATTCAGCTGACTCTGCTGCCGGATTGGGGCACGATCGATCTTTTTATCATGCCCTACTTTCGGGAGCGCACGTTTCCCGGGGCGGAAGGCCGGTTAAGAGCTAACTTACCCGTGATCCAGAATGGACAGGAGCTTAGATTTCGTAGAACGGAGGAAAATGATTTTGCAGATTTTGCAGTCCGCTACAGCCATTACATCGGCAGTGTGGATTTTGGTATCAGCTATTTTCGGGGAATGAACCGGGAAGCGGAATTATTGCCGGCCGTTCTTGACTACCGATTTGATGATCCTTGGAGTCCCCCTAATTACACACTGGCATTCGAACCGCGTTATCGTAAAGTGGAACAATTCGGGCTCGATTTTCAGCTAACCCAGGGCGGCTGGCTGTGGAAGCTGGAAGGAATATACCGAAACTATTTGAAAGGCATTAATCGAATTGATCCTCAGTCTTTACAATTTTTCGGACCCGGTTTTTTTAGTTCTGAAGCGTTTGATGATTTTGGAGCAGTGGTAGGCGGGTTCGAGTATACCTTTGTGGGTGTGTTCGGGAGTGACTATGATGTGGGGGTGCTCGCCGAGTATCACTACGAATCGATTGGCAGAGACTCTCTGAGACCCTTTAATAATGATCTATTCTGGGGGGCACGCATCACACCCAACGACACGGCGGACACTGCCCTACTTATAGGGGGCTTTTTCGATATGTATAATGGCTCCCAGAGTTACCGTGTCGAATTTTCACGCCGACTCGGCGATAATTATACGATCATAGTCGAAGGCCAAACCACTGCGAACGAAGATGTGGGGGATCCCCTATTCTTCTTTCGCAATGATTCCTTCTTGGCGATTGAGCTCAGGCGCTTCTTCTAAGCAAGTGTCTGATTCCAAAGAAGAACATAAAGATGCAGTCGAGAGATTTTGCGTTAACTGTGATAGAGGCATCACAGCACGCTAGACCAGTGCTGGAGGGTGTCGATCAATTCATCCACCCGGGATTGGGTATCTTCCTCGAGGTTGCCATCCTCAAAAACGGAACCCGGACCGCCGTAAACAAACTTGGGAACGATGGGGCAACGAAAGTCGAGCATCAGGCTGTTGGCAATACTCATGATCGCCATATAACTACTGTTTCCACCCGCTGCACACATAAAAGCAACCGGCTTGCCTGACCAGGTGCGACCGGTGAGTTCTACCAAGTTTTTCAATGCAGAATTGATCGTGAAATTATAGATAGGTGTAGCGACCAGATATCCGGTAGCCTCCTTAAAAATACCCTGAAGTTCCAGAACCTTCGGATGGTCGTAACTGCCGGAAGCATCGCACATGGGAATGTCGTAATCCTTCAAATCGACGAGCTTAAAGTCATAGCCCTGACTACCGGCGTATTCCTGCGCATATTTTGCGAGAGTCAGGCTTTTAGAGCCCTCGGGCTTGAGGCTAGTGCTGATAATGATGTTAGCCATAGCGCCGATAAGAAGCACAATAGCGAAAAAATCAATGATGAGTGCGAGACTTACCCTCAATAATAAGGAGAACCCATTTCGGATTTAACCGAATAAGTTTAGCTGATTTTGAGGAATCTTCGGTTTTTTGACCTTGGGCTGGTCTTTGGGCAGCGCTTTACCGGTATCTTCTTCACCGGTTGCTTCCAGTTTATCCAGGATGGTTTGCGCGCGCTTAATCACCGTTTTTGGGAGCCCAGCAAGACGTGCCACCTGGATACCATATGAACGATCTGCCGCACCTTCGACTACCTGCCGCACAAATATTATTTCGTCATTCCATTCCTTGACGGCCACGCAGAGATTCTTCAGACGTGGCAAAACGGATTCCAGCTGAGTAAGCTCGTGGTAGTGAGTCGCAAAGAGCGTGCGTGAGCCCAATTCCTTTTCTCCATGTAAATACTCAACTACTGCCCACGCGATACTGACCCCATCATAAGTTGATGTACCGCGGCCGATTTCATCCAGAATGATGAGGCTGCGCTCGGTCGCATTATTCAGGATGTTAGCCGTCTCGTTCATTTCCACCATGAATGTAGAATTGCCACGTGCGAGCTCATCACTCGCGCCGACCCGTGAGAATATACGATCCACCACACCCATTCGGCAGGAGGCTGCCGGGACCCAACAGCCTATATGTGCCATGAGTGCGATCACCGCATTTTGGCGGATATAGGTGGACTTACCCGCCATATTCGGACCTGTGATAATGGCAATCTGTTCTTGATCTGCACTGAGACTGCAGTCATTCGGAATAAATGAATGCGTGCCCGCGAGTCCCTGTGGGTTATCACGCAGTGCCTGCTCAATGACTGGGTGGCGGCCCTGCTGGATTTCGAGCACGAAACTATCCCCAATGACCTCGGGTTTGCAGTAGTCCCACTCTTGGGAAAGGGTTGCCCAACCGAGCACAACATCCAGCTCAGCGAGGGCCGAGGCGGTTTCCATAAGTTTGCTGGAGTGGGCAATAATTTGCTCAAGCAGTTCCTTAAAGAGCAGCTCTTCCCGTGCAATGCTCATCTCCTCAGCGTGGAAAATTTCGCGCTCTTTCTGCTTAAGCTCATTGGTGTAGAAGCGCTCTGCATTAACCATGGTCTGCTTACGGATGTAGTCCTCCGGAACCAGGTCGAGGTTCGACTTCGTGACCTCGATAAAATAGCCAAACGCACCATTATACTTAACCTTGAGGGTTTTGATGCCTGTGCGCTCACGCTCTTGATTCTCCAGATCGGATATCCAGGTCTTGTTATCATTATCCAGTGATCGCAAGCGGTCGAGCTCCGCATCATAACCGCTCTTGATAACCCCGCCATCCTGCAGATTCGAGGGCAGCTCGTCATTGAGAGCAGAGTCCAGCAGAGCAGATAGATCATCAAAAGTTAATATGCGACCATTCAGCTCAACGACTTCCGTTTGTTGGAATATTGCCAGGATATGCTTAATATCCGGAAGCACCGCGATAGTGTTACGGATTCCCCCCAACTCCCTTGGGTTGCGTATGCGGTTTTGCAGGCGCCCCAGTATACGCTTGATATCATATACCTTACCCAAAGCAGTTGTTAGCTCGGAACTTAAACTTTGGCTCAACAAGAAGGCCTCAACAAGATTCTGACGGCGGGAAATCTCATCAATATCCAACGGGGGTTCAGCCAAAAATTGTTCCAATAAACGCCCTCCCGCAGAGGTGGTCGTATAGTCTATGGCTGCCATTAAACTCCCGGCACGCTTACCGTCACTTGCCTTAAAAATCTCCAGATTTCTTTGGGTTGCAGGGTCAATCAGTAGACTGTCCTGCACCTGATATTGCTTGAGAGCGATCAGATTGTTGGGCTTTGCGCAGAGCATCTCGGTCGCGTAATAGATCAAGGCACCCGCAGGGCCCAATGCCAGCTCATCCTCGGTTATGCCAAAACCATCCAGGCTGAGGATGCCGAGTGCTTCCTTGATTGCCTTCGAGGCAATATCCAGATCGAAATGGTAATCGGGAATATCGGTAGTAGTAACTGCACGTGCGATTTCTGAAAGCGCCTGATGGGATTCATCCAGCTCATTCTCATTTAACGCGTCATTCAAGGATTCGGGTAACAGGAGCTCAGCCGGATCGAGCGAATGGATAATCGGCAAGAGATCACTTATCTGCTCATCTTGTGTGATTTGAAAATTCCCGGTGCTCAGATCGAGCCAGGAAGCCACCCAGCAGCTTTTTGTATGATTAAGTGCTAAAAGGTAATGGTTTTTCTTATCATTGAGCCGGTTCTCTTCGAGCGTTGTTCCGGGAGTCAGGATGCGCACCAGCGAGCGATTGACCAGCTTGCCTGGTTTTGCAGCTTCGGTCTGTTCGCAAATCGCAACCTTCATTCCAGCATCGAGGACTTTCGCTATATAGGTTTCACCCGCATGGTAAGGAATACCGGCCATTTGCTGATCATTACGCTTGGTCAGTGTAATGCCTAAAACCCGTGAGCCCAGGACTGCATCCTCACCAAACATCTCGTAAAAATCGCCCAAACGAAATAGCAGAAGCGTATTCTTCGGAAGCCCGCGCCTGATCTCGAGGTACTGGCGCATCATGGGAGTGAGCGATTTTGAAGCCATAGATGAGTGTAATAGCTCAAGGAAAACGGAAGCCCTATGAAGCGCAATACTTTCTTATGATTAGGAGACTAATAGAGGTGATTAGTTAAATTAATTAAATCGCAAAAGTACTTGAGTTTTTTGAGAAATAAGCCGATTATGTAGCATCAGCTACAAAAGTAGCTTATCTTGTTCTTTCTCAATAGGTAGAAAATCTGCCAAAATTAACAAATAATCAGATTCAAATCTGACGATGATAACCATCACTCAACAGAACCATGAAATACTATGGACTTGTCGGGGCGCTTGCCCTTTCAATGCTGCTGTTGGGGTGTGTATCTCATCGGAATCCTACACACAACACAGCGCTTCCGGTCAACCCGGCTTCCTCGCTGGTTGGCCCATCGGAACCCCTGAAACTGTTACCCAACACGGGTAAACTCTATGGTGCATTGTTAGCACCCACAGGCTCAATGGTTCCGACGCTATTGGATTATGATCTGGTTCTTTATACGAAAGATTATGAGTTCGAGGATATCCGGATCGGCGATATTGTCCTGTTTCGCGATCCTTCCAGCCGGAAAGAGAATCCTACCCTCGTATGCCATCGGGTCGTATACAGAAACAGATTATATTTAACCACCAAGGGTGACAATAATCTGGTTAAAGATCCATTCCCCGTCGGGGAGGATCTCATATACGCAGTGGCTGTCGGAGTCATTCGGGAAGACAGGAACCTCCCGGTTGCTCTGCTTGCAGCTAATGAGTTACCCTAAGAGATGAGGCGTGTTTCGCAGTTCACGAAGCACGCCTCATTTTTTATCTGCGGAATACTTTGTTGAGCAAGATGAGAATACCTATGCCGATGAGCGCTATTTTTAGCAAACCTGCCGGGGAAGTCAGTGAAATACCAAACAAAGCGAGACCCTGCGACTGTGATTGAGGTCCTTGATAATTAGGACTGCCTGGAATATTACTCGCGAGCCATTCAATAAAGGGTTGAGCTCCGCCTCTTGCATATCCGCCACGGGTTAAATAGTTTTCTTGCGCATCCAATAAAACTATCGTTGGAAACCCGCGAACACTCCATGTATTCTTAAGTTTTTCATTTTGTTCGGAGATATTGCGAGGTAGCCTAAAGCCGTTAGGGAAATCGACTTCTACGAGAATCAGTTTATCTTTCGCAAAGTCTTTAAATTGGGATGTTTTTAGCACTTCGTCCTGTAATCGATGGCACCATCCACACCAATCAGACCCTGTAAAAAAAAGGAGCAGCGGACGTTGCGTTTGTTGTGCCAGCACGCGTGCCTCTCCATAGTTTTGAAACCAGCGAAATTCAGGTACCGCAGCTACTACTTCTTCCGGTTCGTTGGCTCCTAGCGTCAGTTGTAGAGAATTGGGTGGTGGTTTTGAATTGGTTTCTAGGGAATCTGCTTCAACTTCATAAATGCCTGACTCCGAATAGAAGTCATCACTAACACTCATCACGATTCCATTTTGAATCCTAATAACTCCCTGTGGGTAACTATAAGCTTCAACCCCGTTAACCTCAATAATCCCTTCGGGCTGACCAAGGGCATCCAGAACAGCGGTAACCGGATCCCCCTTCTGAATTTGATGGGCTTGAAGGAAAGCGCAGAGAGAACAGATCAGAATGGGGGCTATGAAACACTTCATATCCAAAGGTTTAATATTTAGTTTGTCTTGATTCAAGCCTTGAGCGCTGAAGAAATCCCATTCAGGCTGCTAGCCATGTTATATGAGCTGGATAACCAGGCATGGGCCATTGCAATCTTAGGAGCGCTATTTGTCGGTATGGGTAAGGGGGGGCTGCCCGGAGCGGGAAATCTCTCGATCATCCTTTTCGCAATGGCCTTCCCCACCAAGGCGTCAGTGGGTATTTTGCTACCGGTATTGATTTGCGCAGATATCGTAGCGATAGCAGTCTACCAGCGCCATACGCAATGGAAGTACTTATTAAAATTACTTCCGTGGGTAACTATCGGGATCGGATTTGGAGCACTACTATTTGGTAGAATGGATGATGGATTACTCTCCAAGGTGATTGGAGGTATTTTGTTATTAATGGTTGCGGTGCATTTTATTCGCAAGCGGATGGTAAAGGATCTAGAAAATTCGGAAGCGGAGCAAAAACATTCGCTTTGGTTTATTGGGGTTACCGGAATTTTCGGGGGGATAGCCACCCTATTGGCAAATGCAGCCGGACCGGTCGTAGCGATCTATCTGCTCGCCGTGGGGCTCCCCAAATATGCATTTATCGGCACCGCTGCCTGGTTCTTTTTTATCATCAATGTAATCAAGCTCCCGGTTCAGGTAAGTTTGGATAACCTCAATTGGGAAACGCTCAAGATCAGCCTGTTTCTGGGAATTTTTGCAATCATAGCCGGGCTCATTACTCCCCGTATCGTTAAGTATATCCCACAAAAGACTTTTGAAATTCTGGTTTGGTTCTTCATTGTGGTTGCCGGGCTTAAGATGCTGATCTGGTAACTGGACAATGAATATCAGATGGATCAGACAATGGTTACCAAAACATCAGAAAGATAAATGGCCTGAGCATTTAAAAACGGGGGCGAAGGGTGAAAAACTTGCCCGCGATTATTTGAAGAAACAGACCAGATTACGGTTATTAAAACAGAACTGGCGCAAAGGAAAATACGAGATCGATCTCATCATGCAGGACGAAGCCGTATTGGTCTTCGTAGAAGTGAGAACCCGGGCGATACAAAGCAAAGTGCCGGGGTATGCCACCTTATCCCAGTCCAAAAAGCAGCATCTACAAAAGGCGGGTCAGTATTATCTCAAAGCACTCAAGCAAAAGCCCCGGACGTATCGCTGGGATGTAGTTGAGGTGCGCCATGGAGATGGCGAACCGGAAATTCACCACTTCAAAAATGCCTTATAGGCATTGATCAAAATTTGTAGATCAGGGAACTATGAATGTGGTCATTGTCGGCTGTGCCCAGACCGAGATATCCCGTACTTCCGCGCATGTATTCCAGCCCCCAGATAAGGGAGGGATGGAAGTTGTAATAGGTATTGATTAGCCAGGTTTCATTCTTCGTGCGATTCCCAAAGTTCAAGTCTGCATCATCCGGATTATCGATGGAATAACCCACATTTAAAGACCATGCATCCGTGGGTTGAAACTGGAGCTGAGACCACATTCCCCAGCCAGCAATTTCCTCCTGAGTCTGGAGGTTGATACCCTGCCCGACGCCTCCCCAGTAGCTATCCATGTTTGAGCCTATGAATGCGTTGGTTTTCATAGTTAGCCATTCACTAACCGGGAGTTCGTAAGCTGCGGTCACCGCCCAGGCATCAAATCGCTTACCCGAAGCATTAGGCAGTAAATCCAATTGCTCCTGACCATATACGACGGACATTCCCAGCACAAAGTCTTTTTGCACCTCAGTAGCACGGCGATAAACAAATTTTGCTGCAAAGGATGGGAACTCCGAATCGGATCCGTCATCCTGTAAATCCCCATCAAGATCAGCCCCGTGTACACCTCCTACCGATTCAATGACTGCACCCACAATATCGAGCCCGGACTTCAATTTGCGTGTGAGCCGCAGTTGGGTTTTGCGCAACCCCAATTGCCCCTGAAAGTTGTAATATGCAAAATTAAGTGATTGAGGGGATATCACTATATAGGGCTCCCAGGTCTTACCTGCCAGGACAGTCCAATCCCCAAAGTCCCAATTCAGATAGGCATGGCGGCTCCGGGGAGTGTATGCATGATTTTTGGCTAGATTCGTGGGTGAATTGATTTGACCATAAAAATCCAGTTCCAGTTTACCAGAGACTTTACCATCCATGACTTCAGGCCCGGCAAAATCCATACCAATGCGGGTCTCTTTAGCCGTTAGGTCGAAGTCACCTTGGTTGATACCGGAATCCGGCAATACCCAATACGGAATTTCCTGTTTCGAACTGAGGCCGCTGTTATAAAAGGTATCGAGCTTGAAATAGCCATATAAACTCAAGCCGTAGCGAGAAGATACACTTGCGATCGCGGGGGTGGTAACCGGTTGGCGAACGGGTGAATCGGTCTCCAATTTGGGAGCAGGAGCAACATCCCGTTGGGCCTCCTTTTCTGCGAGCTGCTGCTTGAGATCGGTGACCTCATCGCGCAAAGCCAGCACCATGGCTCTCAGCTCTGCAAGTTCTGATGATGTATCAGCGACAGCTGATGTTATAACTGATACACTTATATAGATGACTGCACAAGTGATTCGGTGTAAGTTTTTTAGTGTCATGTAATGAGTCTATATATTGCAGATACCGCTAATATTCGGCACAAAGAGGCTGCTTTTAAGCAGCATAAAGATTATCCAGGGAAACAAACAGTGAACGGCGCGCATCTTCAAAATCGGACATTCGCTCCTTAGCATTGTCGTTTTGATGGTTTTCAACTAGACTTACCACTTCCAGTGCGATCTCATGCACTCGGTGATGGTGCTTTTCCACATCAGCATAGGCGGCATGATCAGAGAATGATTTCCCTTCTTCACTGTAGAACCATTTTCCAAAATCACACTCAGTATCTGAGGCGACTTCATTTGAACTCATTTTGACTTTGCCCAAAATGACTCCATTCAAACGGCTCACCCATTGCATATGTTTTTGCTTAATTTCGGCTATATCGAAAGAGGCTTGCCCGGAATTGAAGCCTGAAGTCAAATCAGCGAGCCTATCCGACATACGGGTAATGTCGAAAGAAGTCGTTTTGTTTTGAGTCATTGCGATACTGGTGTCCGCCATGGCATGCTTTACGCCCAGAATGTTTTGAGACACTTCACTCGAAGCATTAGAGCTTTCATTGACATTCCTGGAGAGTTCTACACTCGCTTCCGAAACATTATTTACTGTTCTGGCTATCTCATTGGTAGTCGAGCTTTGTTGTTCAATGGCAGCGGCAATGCTATTGGAAATTTCGTAAACCTCATCAATGACCTCATTTATTTCCACTATTTGATCGACAGAGTTTCGGATCGAATCCTGTATTCCCTGAATACTGGCATCTATCTGCTCCGTGGCATCTGCGCTTTGTTTGGCCAATTCTTTAACCTCACTGGCGACTACCGCAAAGCCTTTTCCCGCTTCACCTGCGCTTGCCGCTTCGATAGTGGCGTTCAATGCGAGTAGATTGGTCTGACTGGCGATACTATTAATCAATTGAACGATCGAACCAATCTGTTCGGCCGATTTGCCCAATGAGGTCATCACCTCAGAAGTTTCTTTCGCCTTTAAACTCGCTTTTTCAGCGACATTTTTCTCCTTCTCGCAGTTGGAGGCGACTTCATTAATCGAAGCGCTCATTTCTTCTATAGACGCAGCAACATTGTTTGCGGAAACAGATAATTCTTCAGCAGTGGTAGCTACGCTATTAATGTTAACCGACAGTTCCTCTCCCGCTGCTGCTACTGCGTTGGTTTGATTACCGATCTGTTCATCTGCTGTAGCCAATTGCTCTGCATTATCCAATAAGGAAGAAGCCGTAATCTTAAGGGTCCCCGAATAGGATTTTACTTCGTGGATAATAGCCTGCAATTGATCAACCAATTGATTGAATGAGAGCGCGATAACGCCCACTTCATCTTTACTATCAACATCTACGCGCTCGGTTAAATCTCCTTTTGTAACCTTCTGAATCGTCTTAACAGCCTTCTTCAATGGCCTCACCAGAATTCCCGCCATGATATACCCGACCCACGCAAAGACCAGGGTTGATACAACCCCCGCAATGATGAATATCCATTGCATCAGGGACAGAGAATCACGAATGCTGTTGAATTCTGTGCCTACACTAAGCATTTCGGTGTAATCGTCTTCATATGCGCCTGCAACAATTACCCAATCCCACTCAGGCATATACGTGATTGCAGCCAATTTCATACGCGGTTCCGGCTCACCTGCATTTTGCCAGGGATAGTGGATGTAATCGATCGCATTCCCGGTTTCGGGGCTCAAATTGAGTGCCTTGTTTACCATATCCTGTATAAAATATTTTCCCGACGAATCCTGAGCAGACCAGATATTCTCACCGTTTCGTTTGCCTTGATGAGAAATAATATAGTGGCCACGGTCATCCCCCTTAGCCCCCAGCACAAATACGTAGCCGGTCTTACCCACAACCACTTCCATCATCTTCTCGCTCAAAGTATCGAATACTTCAGGATCCTTTGCTATTGACTCTACGGATTGGTGGTTGCCTTGTTTTTGAACGATATCCTTCACGCTTTGGCACATGAGGTATACATCTTTTGCGATTTTTGCGGTTACCGTTTCCGCATACCCCATCACAATTTCGTTGTATTTTTCTTCAGCTAAATCTGTGGAGTGCTGCACCTCGTTTTTCTCATAGACCAAGAGAGCCATTTGCAATAGTGTGGTGATGACAACAGTCGCGACAACGAGTATTACGATTTTGTATTTAATCGATAAGTCCTTCATAATGTAGGAACATTCGACGTTACAATATTGTAACTTTAAGGATTTCTATATGAACAAAGAAGACACCTTAATGAATGTGGCAATTTATGAAAATCCCTATTTAAACCCGTAGTTTTTCACTAATTCATTATTTTGATATACGAAATAATCCACCCCGACATTAGAGGATCTTATCGACAAGATTAGCAATGGAATTTGGTTGGTAACCCACATAAAGATCTACCCACGCGGATGATATCGCCCCCTAAAAAGCAGTCGTGGAATGCTATGCTAATACGCCGTATAGAGCTGATCCAGGGAGAGAAACAAAGACCGTCGGGTTTCCTCAAAATCATGCATCATAAGCTCAGCTTTATCCTTACGGTTGTTCTCGATCAAGCCAACGATTTCGCGAGCGATACTGTGTATTTTGCTATGATGTTTTTCTACTTCAGCATAAGCCGGATGTTTGGACATACTTTTACCCGCGTCACTGTAAAACCATTTGCCAAATGCACATTCCTGGTCTGAGGCCACCTCTTCGCTCTTCATATCGAGTTTACCGAGCATCACCCGACTTAAGCGTGATACCCACTGCATGTGAGCACTCTTAATCTCAGCGATATTGAAGGCAGCCTCACCTGAGTTAAAACCTGAGGTTATGGCAGTGAGCCTTTCGGCCATACGCGCAATATCGTAGGAAGTGGTTTCATTCTCAAGAGTGGCGACTGCACTCTCAGCAGAGGCTTCCCTTACGCCAACGATATTATGAGCGACCTCATCGGCGGCCGAAGAGCTCTCGTTAACGCTCATCGATAATTCAACACTGGCAGCAGAAACGTTTGCCACCGTTTTAGATATTTCGTTTGCGGCAGCGCTTTGTTGCTCCACAGCAGCTGCTATGCTGTTGGATATTTCGTACATTTCATCAATGACAGATGTGATTTCAGTAATTTGGTGTACTGAGTCACGGGTGCATGCCTGAATGTTCTCAATACTTGCAGAAATCTTGTCTGTGGCATCTGCACTTTGTCTGGCCAGTTCTTTTACCTCAGTGGCGACAACCCCAAACCCCTTGCCAGCTTCACCGGCGCTTGCCGCTTCTATTGTAGCATTCAGCGCAAGCAAATTGGTCTGATCAGCAATATTACTGATCAATTGAATCACTGACCCTATTTCGTCTGCAGACTTGCCCAATGCCGACATTACTTCCGAGGTTTCCTTTGCTTTAATATTAGCCCTTTCGGCAACGCATTTTTCCTTTTCACAATTCGAGGCGACTTCATCAATGGATGCACTCATTTCTTCGATCGATGCGCTCACATTATTGGCGGCTGCAGATAACTCCTCAGCAGTACTGGCCACTCCTTGTACGTTACTTGAAAGCTGTTGACCTGCAACCGCGACTGCGTCGGTTTGATGACTGATTTGCTCTTCAGCAGAAGCGAGCTGCTTGGCATTATCCAGAAACCCCTTGGATGTGACACTTAATGTGCCGGTATATGATTTAACCTCATGAATAATTTTCTGCAGTTGCTCTGTGAGGTGATTAATAGAATCAGATATTACGCCTACTTCGTCAGACGTTTTCACACGGAGGCGTTGTTTCAAATCTCCTTGCGTGACCTTTTTGATGACTTCTACTGCATGATTAATGGGCTGCGCCATTCTGCTCGCAAGCCAGTAAGCAATACATGCAATTACTAAAATAGAGATAAGCGAAAAATAGAGAATTTGACTCTGCATACTGGCGAGTGCTCCATGAATGTAATCGAAATCATTTTCCACAATATGTAGTATATCCTGATAGTCATCTTCATAGGCACCCGCTACGATCACCCAATCCCATGCTTCAAAATAAGAAACTGCAGCGATTTTCATGCGTGCTTCAGCTTCTCCCTCATTTTTCCACGGGTAGCGGACAAATGCCATATCATTGCCTGTGCGACGATCAAGCCCAACAGCAGAATTGACTACATTCTGTATAAAGTAATTTCCAGATGAATCTTTGGCGTCCCAGATGCTTTCGCCATTTCGCGTTCCACCCATTGATATAATGTAATGGCCCTTATCCTCTCCTTTAGCACCGAGCACGTATACATAGCCTGTTTTCCCCACAGTAATATTCATAATACTATCACTTAATACGGAAATCACTTCAGGATCTGCCATCATGAGTTCTTTAGCATTGGTTTCCTCCTTAAATACTGCGTCGTCCTGAAACCGTGCTAAATTCAACATGTTCTGAACACTTTGGCACATGAGATAGACATCATTCGCAATCTTTGATGTCTCCGTTTCGGCATAAGTTAGCACCAATTCTTTTATTTTTCCTTCCGCCTTATCAGTGGATTTTGCCACTTCAGCACGTTCCAGTATGAGTATGACCAGCTGGAAAACGGTAGTTACCACGATGGACATAACAGCTAACAACAATATCTTATATTTAATGGAGGAGAATTTCATAAGGTGCTTTACGGCATCACATTCAGAGGCTTAACAAAAACACGAAATATCTTTAAATTGACCTTCAATATGTAGTTAAACTTTTATTAACTATTAGATTAAATTTATTAACAAATTAAAATCACTTCTATTTGTTTATTAAATAAGCATTTATATTAACAAAAAACCCTCCTTTATTCAGGAGGGTTTTTAATGATAGGAAGTGAAGTTGGAGGCGGTTTTATTCAGGCCAGACACCGAAGAGGGTGTGATACATGACCCGGTAGATGTCTATGTTTTCCACGTGTTTGGGCAATGATTCCGCGTTAAAGCCATGTGCGCGGGCAATCACTCCACCCGAAATATCTCCAAAAGTCGCCCAGGAAATCCCGAAGGTGTGGGTCTCTCCGAAACGATCAGGCTTTGATACAAATGGGGGCGTATTGGTACCTTCAATTCCATCCAGCGGGGCTCCATTAAAAACTCTTTCCGGGAGTGGCTGTCCCTCCGGGAAATAGTATTCCGAATCACGCGCAGGGCTGATCACTTCAGGTCCGCCTGCTTCACTGTCGGATGCCATAATAAGCAGTGTGTCCTTATGCTTCTCTAAATATTCTAAGATGACGCCGATTGCCTGGTCTGCATAACTGAGAGCCTGCAGAGCTCCGTTTGCATTGTTTTTGTTGGCAAAGTTATCCGTACCTTCTTCTTCAATGATCAGGCAGTATTGCTTACCCTTATACTCTACGATTTCGAGGGCTTTGGCAGTCATCTCTGCAATAGTGGGTGCGCCCTCGTTAAAGTTGGGCAGCCCTTGTTCTTTGAGTACTTCCTCGGGTTCGTCGTTAAACGTGTGCTCAGCCGCAAATACACCCAGGACTTTATCGGTAGATGAGTCTAGATTGAGCAATTCGTCGCGCGTGTAGATCACCGTGTAACCCTTGGATTTTGCAACTTCGATCAGGTTTTGTCCATCCTTACGTTCCCCTTCCTTGCCGTGTTTGCCGATAATGCCTTCGGGTAGGAGCATAATTTCACCACCGCTCATTATGATATCCATATCGCTGAGGATGATCTGCTCGGCGATGCTGTCAGTGTCACCACGTGAGGGAGAGCTTGCCGCGTAAACCCCTGTGCCGGGCTCAGCAATGTGGCCTGAGTTAATGATGCCCGTCACTAACCCTTTGGATTTTGCCTCCTGCAGGATGCTCCCCTCGAAACCGGAACGCGCTTTCAGGGGCTCTTTGCCAAACATGCCGTAGGAATCGGTCGGTACGCGTATGCCATAGGCGTGCGCGGTTGCTCCCGCGTGGCTGGATGTGTTGAGTGAATCCCGCTGGTGACCGCGATAAAGGCCAGTGGTTTCGAGCTTATCCCAATGGGTCATCCCATCAGGGCCATGCTCAAGCATTCGTACTGCCACCCAGTTGGCCATACCCACCCCATCCGGGTGAAGAAAGATCGCATTACCGGTTGGATGCTTGGCTGCACTGGCGTTGAATACAAGGGCAAGCGCCCAAGCAGAGATTACGAGAGACAGGTTTATAACTTTCATTCGGTGTGTGTTCGGTAGTGATTAGCAAGGACTCGTTTTGGGAATCAACGAAACAATCCGTATGTGACCAAAAAGTAACAATGCTCAGTCAGATCTGTGCGGCTAAGTATCAAACCTTGCTTAAATCAATCAATGCATTTGCAGACTGCATTGAAACGTTGCACATATATCAATTAGTTATTTGATACCATTTTAATTATGTCAGAGAGCAGCAGACATCCTTTCCTAACGGGACTTAGCAAACACCGCGGCGCGAAACCGACCATCCTCGTTATCTTTGGGGCATCCGGGGACCTTACGATGCGCAAACTCATTCCGGCACTCTATAATCTGAGTGTGGACAATCTGCTGCCGGCGGATTTTAAGTTTATCGGCTTCGGGCGAAAGCAAATGCCGAATGAAGACTTCCGCGAGTTCTCGCGCAAATCGATCGACGACTTTTCCAGGCGTGCCATGGATGCGGATACCTGGGCAGGGCTTGAATCAAATTTTGAATATCACTGTGGGGCCTACGACGATCTCGAGGCATTCAAGGGTCTGCAAAATCGCATACTCGAAATCGAGAAAGAATACAACCGTCGCTTCCAACTATTGTTTTACATATCGACTCCACCGAGTGTTTTTGAACCGATCATCACCCATTTGGGTGAGTGCGGACTGGCCAATCACGGAAGCGATGAAGAGCTCATACCTAAGGTCGTAATCGAAAAACCTTTTGGTAAGGATCTGGAATCTGCGAGGGCTCTCAACACCATTATCGCCAAACACTTCCGCGAAGAGCAAATCTACCGGATCGACCACTACCTCGGAAAAGAGACGGTGCAGGATCTTTTGGTGCAGCGCTTTGCTAACTCGATTTTTGAGCCGATCTGGAACCGTGAGTATGTGAGCAATGTGCAGATTACGGTCGCTGAGCAATTGGGTGTGGGAACGCGAGCAGGTTACTATGACCAGAGCGGCGCACTGCGCGATATGATCCAGAATCATACCATGCAGCTACTCTCCTTAACCGCAATGGAACCGCCTGTGTCACTCGACCCCGAGTCTATCCGCGATGAAAAAGTAAAAGTGCTCAAGGCGATTCAACCCCTGAAACTTAAACACGAAGGCGGGGATGCTATCCGCGCGCAATACACAGAGGGTCTGGTAGAAGGCAAACGGGTGCCGGGCTATATGGAAGAAGAGGGCGTGCCGGCAAGTTCATTTACTGAGACTTATTCCGCGTTGCGCCTATCGATTAATAACTGGCGCTGGAAGGGAGTGCCCTTCTATCTGAGATCCGGTAAGCGCATGGCACGGCGAATCAGCGAGATTGCAGTGCAATTCAAACAGCCACCGGGGATTTTGTTTGGCGAAGGAAATAAGTACGATATCACCTCCAATGTGATGGTGATCCGTGTCCAACCGGATGAAGGGGTGACGTTGATCATGAATTCGAAAGTGCCCGGACTGGAAACCCGCACGCAACCCGTTAAGATGCACTTTAACTACTCTACCACCTATGGCTCCAATACACCGGAGGCTTACGAGCGCCTGATCCTGGACTCGATGATCGGGGACAGCACACTGTTTATCCGTGGGGATGAGACGGAGGAGTCCTGGCGGATCATCACGCCGCTTCTGGATTTTTGGAAGGAGTATGGTAAGACAGGACTGGAGCATTACACAGCCGGATCCTGGGGACCCCTTGCATCTGAGCGATTGCTCTGGGAGAATAAGCATGAGTGGCGCAGGCCCGGAAACTAACTACCATGGCTGATATCATCACACAACTTCCAGGCATTTCCCTGCCCGTCAGCGAAATCTCCAAGAAGCTTAGCCGCATGTGGCAAGGCGAGCTTGAGCCGAACGCCGCCGCACCCTCCGATTTTCGTGCGTCGCAGATGAATCTGGTCATCCAGATGGGCCTTGGAGTAACGGTAGAGGAAGCTGAAGAACTTTTTAACACAGGGATCGACTTAGCCCAGCGCTATCCCTGCAGAATCATCTTTCTCTGCCCGACAACAGATCCCGCAAGCCACGATGAGCTGACCGGGAAGCTGTTTACCCAGTGTTATATTGGTAAAAGCCTGCGTGAACGCTGCTGCTGTGAAGTATTGCTACTTGAATATTCCGTGGATGAACCGGAGGCGCTTTTTAATCAGGTATCCATCTGGCTGGAGAGTGACCTACCGACTTATCATTGGTTTCATAAATTGCCGCTCGAAGTGGTCACCACCAAATACACAGAATTTATCCAGCGCAGTAAACGTGCGATCTATGACTCGGAGGTGGATTGTGAGAACTCGGAATGCGGCGATATTGATGGCATCGAAAACCTACGCGACCTTGCGGATGCTCGTATCCTACCCTATAAGCAATCCATCGGGCAAATCCTGAGCACATTTCAACTGGAACAAATCTTTGAGGGGCTCAAGGGCATGACCATCATTTATCAGCCTAACTTCAAGGGCAGCGCGACCCAGATTAAGAAGTGGCTGGAAAAATGCCTGGATGATCCGATGGTCAGTGAAGAAATCAGGGCAGGGCTGGTAATCGAACTCAAAGAATGTGAAGTCGGCGGCGCGGAATTTGAGCTGAATTTTGACTACGACAATGACCAGCGATTTAACTGGAAACGTTGCGGCGATCATAAACACTCGGAGATCTCGATCCAGATCGGCAATCGCAAAATAGAAAGCACCGTCGTCGTCAGCGCCTTCCCGCCCGCTCAGGCATTGTCGGAGGCTATCTTCTTTGGGTAGGCAATAAAGGCTTCTTTTATATTCTGCCGGAATCCTGCTTTTTCGTATAAATTGTAGACTGAGTCATCCTGACGACCGGTCATTAACATGACTTTATAGCATCCTTGCTGCCATGCATAATCGATAGTATGACGGAGTAATTGAGTCGCATGGCCATGCCTGCGATAATCCGGATGGGTGACCACATTTTCGATGAGCCCATATGGTTTTGCTCCACGGGTGAGATTGGGAACGATCACCAGATGGCAGGATGCAATTACATGATCCTGATGATCAATACCGAAGTAGGTAATGTTTGGATCAGCCATAATTGCCTCCCCAATAGCCCGGAGTTCAATCGCTTCGGGCAATGGGTCATCCGATTCATGCAAATGAGTGTAAAGTGCTAAGAGAGACTCAAGATCACTCAATTCCAGTTCACGAATCATATTCGCTCTCAATTAAATTTGGACTTTTGTTCTCTTTATTCTCAGCCCGGCGCATTTCGAAGAAGGCCTGGACGAGACTGCGGCATTCTTCCTCGAGGACACCCGTAGTGATTTCAAAGTGGTGCCAGGCTTCAGGGAGGTCGTTGATATTCGTAGCGCCACCCAGGCACCCCATCCGCGGATCGCTAAATGCGTAGACGACTCGTGAAAGGCGCGACATCATGGCAGCGCCGGAGCACATGGGGCAAGGCTCTTTGGTAACATAAAGTGTGGCATCCGTCAGGCGCCAATCCCCAATTGCCCGGGAAGCCTGGGTGATGGCAAGCATTTCTGCATGGGCGGTCGCATCGCCGGTGGTGATCACCTGATTGTATGCGGAGCCCACGACCTCACCATCATGTACAACCACAGCGCCGATCGGCACTTCCTCCACCCGCCATGCATCGATCGCACGATTGTAAGCAAGCGACATGAAAAAGGCATCGTCCCGGATTAATTGAGAAGGGTGCAGTTTGGGAAAAGGGCAATCGCTTGTGCTCATAGTGCGTTATGGATTGAGCAGTATTTCGAATAGTTAAGCAAACAAAAGCGCCTACACGGCTTTTCCATTGATTTTTTAGGCAGAGTGGTGCTTAATGCGCCCTTTGTTTACAAAGTTAATTCCGCAAATATACATAATATACCTACTTTTTTATGGCAGACGATGAAGTTGAAGTAAATGGCAAGATAGTATCCGTCCTACCGGGAACGATGTTCCGCGTGGAGCTGGAAAACGGGCACCGGGTGCTCGCTCACATATCGGGTAAGCTGCGCAAGAACTTCATCAAAATCACCACGGGCGATACGGTAAAGATGGTGATGAACCCGACGGACATTAATAAGGCACGGATCATTTACCGGGTGCGCAATGCAGATTCCAACCGGAATGCTCCGATTCGAAGCTACGGCCCTCGAAACCGCAAACGCTAGGGTCGACTTTACATATCACGATATTCGATTTCTACTAGAACTTATACAATACTAACTTAGAACCCTATTAAGAATCATGGCACTTGCACATAACATCATTGAATCTGTTGGAAACACGCCGCTGATCAAGTTGGAAAAAATCTCCAAGGAAGTTGGCGCTGAAATCTTTTTGAAGGGCGAATTTTTTAATCCGCTCGCAAGCGTAAAAGACCGTATTGGCAAAGCAATGATCGAAGCCGCTGAGGCTGACGGCAAACTCGGGCCGGACAGCGTCGTCGTAGAGCCGACCTCCGGTAATACAGGTATCGCGCTCGCATTTGTTTGCGCAGCCAAAGGATATCGCTGCTTGCTTACGATGCCGGAGACCATGTCGATGGAGCGACGCGTATTACTCAGGCTTTTGGGGGCTGAGCTGGTATTGACTCCCGGACCCAAGGGTATGGGTGGCGCGATCAAGAAGGCACAGGAGATTGCAGAGCAACATGGCAGCCAGGCATTTATGCCGCAGCAGTTTGAAAATCCGGCAAATCCGGAGGTGCACCGCAAGACTACTGCCGAAGAAATTTGGGCGGATATGGAAGGTGATATTGATGCCTTTGTCGCCGGAGTAGGCACGGGCGGAACCATCACCGGTGTATCGGAGGTCATTAAATCCCGCAAGGATTTACATACGGTAGCGGTAGAGCCTGAGGCAAGCCCGGTGATTTCCGGTGGCAACCCCGGACCGCACAAAATTCAGGGAATCGGTGCCGGATTCATCCCCAAGAATTGTAATACCGATATCATTGATAGCGTTATCCAGGTTTCCAACGAGAATGCTCTGGAAACGGCACAGATGCTTGGCCAAAAAGAAGGTGTACTTGGCGGAATTTCAACCGGAGCGAACGTATGGTCAGCGATTCAACTCGCTGCCAAACCCGAGTTTGCGGGTAAGCGCATCGTAACGGTAGGCTGTAGCTTCGGTGAGCGTTATGTGAGCACCCTGCTCGCACAAAAAGCTCTGGAGGAAGCACAAGCGTTGGAGACACAGGAAGTCGCTTAGTCTCCGAATAATTTTAAAAGCTCGTTGGCAACAGCGGGCTTTTTTATTGTGATCAAACGCATTTCAAGCGGGTCCTCCTTTGAGGAGGCGATGAGTTATTCGCGCGCAGTCGTGGATGGGGACACTGTTTTCATATCCGGAACAACGGGCTTTGACTACGAGAACATGACCATCAGCGAGGATGTTGTTGAACAAGCAGATCAGTGCTTCAAGAACATCGGGATTACGTTAAAAGAGGCAGGCGTGGATTTTACTCAAGTCGTAAAAGTGAATTATCTTTTCACCAGTCGGGAAGACTTCAAAACATGCTGGCCGGTATTTAAAAAGTATTTTGGCGATAATCCGCCCGCAGCGACCATGGTGCTTGCGGAATTGTATGATGAGCGGATGAAACTTGAAATCGAAGTGATCGCCAAGTGTAGATAAGATTATGGAACTCCATTTTCAAACGTTTGGTGATGAACATGCGGAACCCCTGATCCTGATGCACGGACTGCTGGGCAGCTCACGTAACTGGGTGACGGTCAGTCGATTGTTTGCAGAAAAGTATCGTGTATTTGCAGTCGATTTGCGCAATCATGGGCAATCTCCACATATGGAGCCCATGGACTACCCTACGATGGTGCAGGATATTATTGACTGGATGGCCATGAGAGAAATTCGAAACGCGCACTTCATCGGGCATAGTATGGGAGGGAAAGTACTCATGAAGCTCGCAAGCGGGCACCCCAACCTCATTCGTAAGGCAGTGGTAGCGGATATCGCACCCAAACCCTACCCGCCTCACTACCAGGATGTTTTTGATGCGATGCGCGCGGTCGATCCTTCGCTATACACTCGTATCACCGAAGTGGATGAAGCACTCAAGCCTTACCTGGATGATGAAGGCACGCGCCAATTTGTATTAACGAATTTGAAACGATCTGAGGATCGTAAATTTGTCTGGCAAGTCAACCTGGCTGCGATTTCAAATGCGCTTCCGGTATTATCGGCAAATCCGCTGACGGAAGATGAGATGTACGGAGGGCAAATGCTATTTATAGCAGGGGCAAAATCCGATTTTATAAGTGCCGAAGATACTCCTGTGATTCAGCAGTATTTTCCGAACAGCCAGCAGATCACGCTGGAGAATGCGGGGCATAATGTGCACATCGATGCACGCCAAGCATTTTACGAGTCAGTCGATCGCTTTATTCAGGAGGGTTAATCTTCTTCGACTACAACAGCGGTTGCGTAAACGAGAATTTCTGCTGCCTGGTTGGTGATCATCGAGGTTGAAAACCGCAGACTGACTACCGCATTCGCGCCCATTGACCGTGCTTCGGCGTGCAGGCGATCCATTGCCTGCTCACGGGCTTGCCCCATGAGCTTTGTATACTCGTGAAGCTCTCCCCCCACAATACCGCGAAAACCTGCGAGAATGTCCCGGCCTAAGTGGGCTGCCCGAATCGTGCTGCCGCGCACGAGACCTAGCGTTTTCACGATGCGTTTACCAGGAATGTTATCAGATGTGGCTGTAATCATATTTCAACGTCTTTATAGGGGTCGTTTTTCACGATTTTGAGGCGATCGCGTAGCGCCATATAAAAGAGAAGCATCAACCCAATAACAAATGAGCCGATGACTGCTTTAACGATAAATGCAGTTGTGAAGATTTCTCCGGATACCACATGTTCGGATACCGATATTAAATAGGAAAAGGCAACAATTCCGCCGATGACAATGAATGCGATGCCCATAAGCAAATAGGCCAAACCGATCACCCACTTTCTATAGGGATTTCGCCAGAGTTTGCGGATCTCATGCTCCGAAAGTTCAAAGGAGTTCATATTCTCCAATATACCGCTTGCCTGAAGCAATTGATCATACTCTTCGCGTAGTTGTGCATCCCGTCTGAGAGTATCCGTAATTTCAATGCGTTCCTTATCATTGAGCTCCCCGTCAATGAGGCCCATCAGCAATTGCTGCTTGCGTTCAACTTCGCTCATGATCAGCTCACTCCCTTAGGGGGGAAATGGTCAGCAAACGATTTGCGGGCAGCAAAGAGTCGGCTCATAACGGTGCCTCTGGGGATACCCAGTGTTTCAGAAATTTGCTCATACTTCATATCCTTGAAGTATTTCAGGATGAGGATCTCCCGGTGATCCTCTGACAATTGACTTAAAATAGACCAGACACCTTCCCGCTCTTCAGTTTTTTGAAGTGCGAGCAATGGAGATTCACTAGGATGATTCTGACTCTGAGTGATCTGAACATTTTCGAAGTGTCGGATCGCCGTGTTTTTGCGTGCTATGGTATTCAGGCAGCAATTCTTAAGGATGGTATAGAACCAAGGATAGAACTGCTCCAGCCTCTGCAGCTTCGGCATGGCAATAAATGCCCGCTTGAATGACTCCTGGCACATATCCAGTGCGTCTTCCCGGTTGCCCATAAAACCGAGTGCATGCGCCATCGCTTCCCGGCGATATTGTTTTACGAGGAAATCAAAGCCACGCGGATCCTTTTTTTCGAGGCATAGATGGATGGCAGTTTCTTCGTTCATGATGGATTTATACTCATTAAACCATCGGGTCCTAAAAATATTCGCAAAATTTTATCGTTGAGACCAAATTCTCAATGATTTTAAGAAAAATGCTTCAAGCATTTTGGATTGATTGAGGTTCAACTCCAATAAACTGCGTAATTTTTCAAGCTCCTTTACAGAGTCTTCCAGACGCACTGCAATTTCTTCAGTCTGCCCAGGAGACTGATTTATGGCTGTAACCGCAAAATCACGCAAACTATACTCAACTTCTGCGAGGAGTTGGTTACGGGTCCATTTTGCAAGCCCCACTTCCCGCGCGATGAGCTCTTCATCACTCAGGTTCTCATCGAGTTGTTCCTTCTCTTGCGCCCAGAGACTAGCAACCCGGTTTTCTTCTGTCTTCGTAAATTCCTCCAATAAGTGATACAGCGTAAACATACGATCTGCGATTGCAGATTTCTCCTGGATCGGTTGTTGCAGGCTACTGAGCCATGCATGGTACTTTTGCTTCCACAGCTGCCAACCGGCATCTTCGATAGGAGATTCCGGTTGCGTAAACCAAAAGCTCAGGCATCGGCTCACGATGGTATCCAGAAGTGCATAGGGTCGGGTGGTAATGAGGATGAGGTTCGTATTAAGGGGTGGTTCCTCCAAAGTTTTGAGGAATGCATTAGCAGACTCCCGGTTCATACGGTCCACTTCCAACACAATGCCCACCTTGCGATCTCCCTGGTTAGGTGTATGCTGAATCTTGCGGATGAGTTCACGGGTATTTTCCACATTGATCTGGCGCATGCGGTTCGTCGGCTGGAGCACTGAGTAGTCGGGATGGTGAGCGACTTGCTGTGGGTCACGACTGAGTAGTTTGCCTGCGATTTGGTTTGCTGCATCCGTCAGCGCATGCAAGTTCCTGCCTTTGAGTAACAGGGCGTGCGTTAGCCGGTTGGCCTCAATGGCCTGATTGATGACATCCAGCGATTGGCTGCCGCGATCAATCATCAAAGAAACGCTGGTTGATTTCGTTCCAAATCGCTAATTCAATCGCCTCCTTGGACAAACTGCCATCAAACACAGAAAAGCGTTCCGGAAGTGAACGAACCAACAAGAGATAACCCTCCCGCACTGCACGGTAAAATTCAATATTCTCTCGCTCCATACGATCGGGTTTGCCTGAGTTGCGTTCTTTAACGCGCTGCATACTGAGCTCGGGCTCCAGATCAAGAACTACGGTAAGGTCAGGCATCAGGTTGCCCACTGCAAATTCATTGATGTAAGTAACCGGATCTTCGGAGAGCTGGCGGGCAACTCCCTGATACACAGTCGTAGAATCAAGATAACGATCACACAGGATGACCTTGCCGGCTTCCAGAGCGGGCAGTATTTTTTCACGTACGAGTTGGGCACGGCTGGCAGCAAAGAGCAGCAATTCCGTCTCTGGAAATATGGTGTCGCCCGTATCGTTATGCTTGAGCAAATCCCGAATTTCTTCGCCAACGTCTGTGCCGCCGGGTTCGCGGATTAAAACCACTTTATGGCCGAGCGCTTCAAATCGATCCTTCAAACGGGCGATCTGTGTAGTTTTACCACTACCCTCTGCACCTTCGAACGAAATCAGCAGGCCTCTCTGGTTCTCAACTTCATCTGTCATAAGCCTCCAATATAGAGTAATCAGAGAGTGAATTTCAATGCTTGTTCTTTAAGAAACTGAAATACTCAGGAGTTCAGACCTTATAACTGCCGGTTATGGTGTTAAGCTCTTCTGCAAAATGGGAAATATCGCCGGCACTAGAGCTAAGTTGACTACTGGCCGCAACCAACTCGACAGCAGCCTGATTGACCTGAACGATATCCTGCGCAATGCGTGCCGTTTCCTGGTCGATATTGTTGAAACTTTGACTCACTTCCTGCACACCGTCTGCCGTTTGTGCGACATTCGACGATATTTCCGTGGTGGTGTTGGACTGTTCTTCCACCGCTGAGGCAATCAGCATTGTAATTTGATCCACTTCTTCAATGACCTCAACGACCTCACTTATGTCCGAAATGCTATGCCCTGTTGTGGTTTGAATGCCTTCGATGCTCTTAGTGATCTGTTCGGTAGCCAGAGCCGTTTGGCGTGAGAGCTCCTTAATCTCGTTTGCCACGACGGCAAAGCCTTTACCTGCATCACCGGCACTGGCTGCCTCTATGGTGGCATTGAGGGCGAGCAGATTTGTCTGATCCGAAATACCACGAATAGTCTCAGTGATTGAGTCAATGTGTTTCGCAGCATTGCCGAGAATATCCATCTGCTCGGAAGTATGTTTCACGCGGCTTACTGCGTTTCCGGTTATGTTTCGGCATCGATCCGTGTTTTTTGCAATTTCCTGAATGGTCGCTGACATTTCTTCCGAAGAGGATGCAATCGTCCTCAAATTTTGGTTTACCTGCTCTACGGAGGCTGCGACCGTATTAACATTGTCACTACAGATCTCAGCGGCACTCACTACCGACTCAGAAATGTCATTCGTGCTTTTGGCATTCTGATTTAGCTGAACGGAAATTGCACTAAGCTCAGTTGTAGATGATGCGAGGCTATTCACACCTTCTTTAATTTTAGTAAAACCGGTCCTAATCGCCCCAACGGTTATATTGAGTGTTCTCGAAAGTACCCCCATTTCGTCCTCCTGGTCGATATTTACAGAACCTGTAAAATCCTTTTGACCCAGCATTTCCGTAAATTGCACACACTTATGAATCGGGCCCGTGACCAAGCGTATGAGGATAATGCTTATGGCTATGGCAAGGATAACCCCGAGTAGTGTGATGATAATATTAAAGACCATGGACTGTCTTAGCGTTGAAGACATGCCATCCTGCAATGACATTTGTTTATCCGTCAGATAGCCTGAGATACTCTCAAGATGCTCCTGAGTAGTATTGAGAGCAGCTAAGGTCTGATTTTCAAAAACGGTTTTTGCGGTTCCTTGTTGTAGCACATTTTGTGACTCCATATCGACGAGCTCAAGGAAATACCCGGCGATTTCATTAGCAGTAGGTTTGATTTCAGCCTGATAGATGCTTATCTTCTGTTCCCGATCTTGGATTTGCTGAATCTTCGTTACGGATGCATGCAAACGGTTGTAGGGTTCTATCAATGATCGCTTCATTTTAGCAAATTCGGGCCAGTCACCGGCTAATTTCATCGCTTCTTCACTCTCAATCCAACGCACGAATTCATGCTGCACGGGATCCGTCTCTATGGTGATGGGAGAATCCGACAATAGTGAGTCCGCAAGACTTGCCATGGACCGGCGGTGATCATCCAAACGCTGAAGAAGCATTTTTTCCAAACCAGGGTGAATTTGCCTCCATTCATCAATCACTTCAACAGCTGTCCCATGCAGATGATCATGCGCTTCATGAAGGTGATCTATATAATTAGCATACTGGGGGTGATGATCACACAAATGTTGATTCTCATCACTGTTGAGAAATCTACCCAGATTGCACTTGGTAGGATCCGTTTGCACTTCAATTTTCGGTGCATTGGTATTGATTGCCTGACTGATTTTATCTGCCCAGTTGAGATGGTCGATCTTGCGAAGCAGGAAATTTTCATTGGCATCCACTAGGGCAGCATAATCTTCACTGGATTTTTTAACTTTCTGGGAATTGAAATAGCCGAAAGTCGAAAAGACCAAGAGGATGAGGATCATTGAGGTGGCAAAAATCCACAATTTTTTGCCGAAACTGAGGTTTTTATAAACTTTCATAATCTTAAAATCAATAGTATACATTAACAATTCTTTATTTCGGTTACTTAATTAATAACTTTCGTATTTTTTGGGATATAAAAATGTTAATGCTTATTTATTAAATATTTTTATTTGATTATAATTTTTTCTAATAGATAAGGCTTGCAATTTATCTAATGGTACAAATTGTCGATAGCCTAGCGATGAGCGATTCAACCTCCAAAAATCTTCACCAAATCGTTTATATAAGCTCGGCAACCGAACGTCTGGATGAGAAGGAATTAGCGGAACTTATCGAATCCTCTCGTAAGCGTAATAAAGCGCGTAAAATCACGGGTTTACTTATGTTTGCTGAAGGTAATATTATGGGTATTCTCGAAGGGCCTGAAGATAAGTTAGAGCATCTTATGAGTCGTATCAGTGTGGATGATCGTCATAAAAACATGCAGATCATTTGGTCCAAGCCCAAGCACAAGCGTGATTTTCCTGACTACCAGCTGGCTTTTAAAAAGACCAGTCGCAAAAGCCTATTAAATGATCACCCCGGAATGAGCCTGATGTTCGACAAACCTCAGCTTGCACTGGAGGAGATAAATAAGATGAGCCGTGAGGTGGAGATCTTTGTGAAAACGTTTATCAAAAGCACCAACTACAGGGGCATTTGAGTGTTCGCTGCAATAAACAATCAGGAGGCTAAATTATTTCACCAAGTCACAGGGCTCCTTGCCAAATGCTTTGGCCAGCTTTTCTAAAGTGGATATACGAATATCAGAGCGCTTACCCCCTTCTATCGCCTGGTAATGCTTGTAGGAGATGTCTGCCAGCTCGGCAACCTGCTCTTGAGTAAGGGAGTATTCATGCCTCATACTTTTGATTTTTCGTATCAGCCTCTCCTTGATCTCCATTCGTAAATATAGTTGATTTTACAATATTGTTACACCTTCAATTGAAGGTGTTTTTTAATGGACATCGGCTATTTTTCTGATATCTCTAGTATTAAAATTAACATTCTGTTATTTATGAATCAGAGATACTCAACGAACACACTTTATCAGCCAAAGCTTCACAGAAGAAGGAGGAATAAAAAAAGATATACCTATATTTATAATCCTCACCATGGTGTTCATTTTCGTTTAGAGGATATTCCGAAAAACCGAAAAAAACACCCTATTATAGCATCTTTAGCTATTATTGTTGGAGCTGCTGGAGTCTTAGTATGGTCAACTCTCTCACCCACCCCAAACCTATCTCACATAGAAAGCCCGCCTATATCAAGACTTTCAGAGGCAGTAAATTTTTTACAAATACACAATTTAAACCATGATTCAAAAAGTAGTTATCAAATTTCTGCCAGTATTAAACCTGAATATTTAGAGAATAAGGAAGCAATCCTGACTTATATCGCTAAGCACATTCAGACAAAAAAGAACGCAGACTATCTGGAAGTTCACCACTATCCCGTAAAGGAGACAGCAGGCTGGGGGTTTATACAGGACAAAATATTTTATAATCGAGAGGCAAAGGAACTTCCGCGTGAGTATCTATCCAATGGTTGGAATTATCAATTTTCCAATCAGAGGCTAAATAATCAGGAGCGTACGATACTAACTCTCTGGTATAGCAATCGAGAGCTCTTTACTGACCCCAAAGGGTTGGTGGATCAGGAAATGATGTTCAACTTCATAGCTCACCGTATACAGGAGCCTGTTGATCGGGTTGAGAAGACATTCAATAAACTAGTCGAAACATTGGGGGTATTTGACGAATTAGAGGCACAGGCAATGATTCAGCAAAGGGGACAAGCAGAAATGCAATGGCTGCTAACCATGGAATACGGACTTAGCGAACTTTACCCAGGTTCATTGATTGATTTCATAAACGAAATCAATCATAGTAAGCTAAACATTTCCGAAGGAAAAAACTTCTTAATCGAGATTTCTGATGGCGATCGATTCGATTATCAACAGACCCTGAGTGATTTCGTTGTTTATAAAATCAGCGATATAATCGCAGAGCAGGGAGAGCTATCTGACCGGATACTAATCACGAGGAACCGTGATATTCACTATACCGACGGTTCTCATTTAAAAAACGGCTACTACAAATTTGTTGGTCCTATAAAGGTTAAGAGGACCTTCAGTGGGCCTACCCGGCATCTTGCTTTTCAATACCTGAAACATCCCCTTGGTGAGTCATAGGATAAGCTTATACCTCCATCTATCCGATTCAGCCATAAGTATGCTAATTTTGTGAACATATCTCAAGAAAGGACCAAGCTCAATGACCAGGAGAAAAAAACACTATCCAGAAGAACAGATCCTTTATGCACTTCAGCAAGTAGACAACGGACGAAAAATCTCTGAAGTCTGCAATGACCTAGGAGTTACAGAACGGAGTTATTACCGCTGGAAACGTAAGTATGCAAGTAACGGAGAACCCATTCTTGAGAAGATAAAAATCCTTGAGCATGAAAATGCCAACCTGCGCAAACTCGTTGCTGATTTAAGCCTGGATAAACGTTTGCTCCTGGAAATGGTTTCTAAGGAATACAAGGAAACCGGATGCTTACCTTCTTAGAAATACAATCATAAGTAGGCTGTTAAGCAAAGCACTCAGCCTTTAGAACCATAGCGTGTTCAACGTTGTTTGCTTGATTTTCAGGGAATACCTGTATTCTAATTATTAATACTTTCTCGCTTTGCTTAACATTATAGGTTTTAAAGAGCCTGTAGCTTATATAGATGATTGAATTATTGTTTGCCAATACCACGAATCCCGGGGTGTACTTCATGCAATCCAACCTCGCAGGAAAAATTGTAGTTGTACTGCTATTCAGCTTTTCTATTATTGCCTGGACTGTGATGCTGTGGAAGTACTGGGAACTTAGCCAAATGCGGGATCAGGCTCGTTCTCAGAAGAAGGATTTACTGGCAAAACGCAGTTTATTGGAAATCGCAAATAGCCGACCGACCGGAAAAAGGGGAAATTATGGACTCTACGAAATCCTTTTTGCGGCACTGTCAGCCTATAGTAAGGAGCTCATGTCTTTCGGGCATCCGGAGGATGAGTTATCACAAGCACGCTGCATGAAAGCAGTTGAGAATGCAATGGCGCGCAAGCTTTCTGAGATTCAGCTCTACTATGAGTCCAAGATGGTGACGCTGGGCTCAATAGTTACGGGGGCGCCATTTCTGGGACTGCTCGGCACCGTATGGGGCGTAATGGATGCCTTTGGGGGTGTCGCCGGAGGGGGATCCGCAACTTTGCAAAATCTGGCACCCGGTGTATCCGGCGCACTGCTGACTACGGTAGCCGCACTATTGGTGGCGATTCCTTCGGTATTTGGGTATAACTACCTGATCGGGATGATTAAGGAAATGAGCACCGAGATCGAAAACGATGCGAGCGAGCTCTCGGAGCAGATTGAAATCGAGCTGAGTCTGGCTGAAACCGAGACTCCTAATCGCCTATGAAGCACCGCGCTAAATTCTTAAGGAAAGACCGCTCGCTGACCACCGTCTCTTCGATCAATATCACTCCGCTGATTGATTTAGCCTTTGCCTTGCTCATCATTTTTATCATTGCAACACCCTTACTGGAGCAAACGATTCCACTGGATTTGCCCAGGGAATCGCAAAGTGATCAATCGCAGAACGAGGATATCAATTTTCAGAGCATTTCAATCAATCGGGATCTGGAATATTTCTGGGGAGACCAGCAAATCGATTTTTCAACATTGCTGGAATATCTGGACCGGCTATCCGAGCAAACCGATCCCCCCGTGCTAAATATAAGGGGAGATGGGCAGATCGCCTATCAGGAAGTGATCCGCGTGATTGATGCGATCAAGCAACGAGATTTAACCCAAATCAGCCTCGATACCCAGGTGGAATGAAATGGACGTTTAACAAAACCCTACTCTACACTACAGGCGCACATGTGGCGCTGATCTTAGTAATGGGTATTTTTGCTCTGGTATCTTCGTGCACACGCAAGGCACCCGAAAAGGTGCATGTGTTTTCCCTGGTTTCGGCACCTACCCCTGTAACCCCAAGGGCTGCAGCTCCTCAGCCTCCAAGCGAAACCCCGCAAGAAGAACCCGAACCTGAACCGAAGCCCCAGCCCGAACAACCGAAACCGGAACCGAAGCCTGTCGAGCGAAAACCGGAGCCTAAGCCCGAGCCCACTCCGGAACTCGTCAGCTACACCGACTTTACTCGCGAAAACCCACAACCCAAGCCTAAACCTCAGCCGCCTAAACCCAAACCGCAGCCCCGGGAACCGGATACACGCATCCAGGATGTGAGTGAGGCGATTGCGGATCTGCTGGATGATGCCTCAGAATCTGTAGATGTCAGTGCATCAACCCCAGCGACCCGATTAAACCGATACATCAGCCAATTGCGGAGCAGATTGAATGTGCTTTGGGATCAACCCGAAGGATTACCCCCCGGAGTGTGGCTTGTCCGGATCGAATTTGAAGTATCTTCAACCGGAGTGGTAACCTCTGCACGATTTCTAAGACGTTCGGGGAATGCCGAGTTTGATGCCTCCATAGCCACAGTGCTCTCAAAGTTTAAAAAAACAACGCCTCCCCCGGATGGGAAGGCGCATCGTTTTGAAATTCCTTTCCGAATGGAAGTGAAGAGCTAACCCTACTGGGTGCTCATGCTATTGATCGAATGCAGGGATACCTGGTGATGATACTCCTGCTGGGATTTCACCGAAAACTCATTCTGATGGAGTGCCTTAATGCCTTCGAGTGCGGCAAAAGCGCTCGTCATGGTAGTCATCATGCAGATACTGTGATTCACAGCTTCACGGCGGATCGCATCATCATCCTTACGGGGAAGCATACCACGCGGGCAATTGATGATCATCTGGATTTCACCATTTTTGATGACATCGATCACGTTGGGACGTGCCCCTTCGCTGAGCTTAAAGAGTCTGCGGGTAGGGATGCCCACACTTTCGATTGCCTGGGCCGTGCCCTCGGTCGCACAAAGTGTGTAGCCTAAATTATGCAGCTCCTGGGCAAGCTCGGCGGCCTGCTCCTTGTCTTCACCTTTTACTGAAATAAAGACATTGCCGCTCATGGGCAGTGCGGGTTGCGCCGCTGCCTGTGATTTGGCGAAGGCCATGCCGTAGTCCTCATCCTGCCCCATCACTTCGCCCGTACTACGCATTTCCGGAGAGAGGGCTATAGGGCTGTTTTGGAATCGGGAGAATGGGAATACGGACTCCTTGATCGAGAAGAAATTGGGTGTAATTTCCTTCGTAAAGCCCAGCTCAGCGAGTGTTTTACCCGCCATCACCTGAGCAGCCAGTTTTGCAAGGGGAACACCAATGGCTTTACTGACGAAGGGGACAGTGCGGGATGCGCGGGGGTTGGCTTCGATGATGTATAGCTCGTCATCCTTGATCGCGTATTGAACGTTCATAAGGCCCACGATTTCCAACTCACGGGCAAGCTTGTAAGTAGCCTCACGGACCTGATCGAGCATATCCTTCTTCAGGGTGTGCGGCGGGAGCACCATAGCCGCATCCCCAGAGTGGACTCCGGCAAACTCAATATGCTCGAGCATGCCTCCGATGACCACGGTCTCGCCGTCGGAAATACAGTCCACATCCAGCTCTATTGCGTCCTCTAGGAATTTATCGAGCAATACCGGTGTTCCGGGGGCCACATCAAATACTTCACGCACGACCTTTTTGAGCTCTTCATTGTCATAAACGATAAACATACCGCGACCGCCCAATACGTAGGAAGGGCGCAAGAGAATCGGGAACCCGATCTGCCCCGCCATCTCGTAAGACTGCTCAGGTGAATGAGCAATACGATTGGTAGGTTGCTTAATGTTCAGTTTTTCGAGCGTAGTTTTAAAGTGTTCACGATCCTCAGCCAGCTGAATTGAGTCATGCGAAGTACCGAGGATATTGATACCATAGCCGACCATTTCGGCTGCCAGGTTGAGTGGAGTCTGCCCGCCGAATTGGACGATGACTCCATCGCATTTTTCCTGGGAATAAATTTCCAGCACATCTTCCAGAGTGAGTGGCTCGAAGTAGAGCTTGTCGGAGGTATCGTAGTCAGTGGATACCGTCTCAGGGTTGGAGTTCACCATGATGGTCTCAAAGCCCATTTCCTTAAGCGCAAATGAGGCATGCACGCAACAGTAGTCGAACTCGATGCCCTGACCAATACGGTTCGGGCCTCCGCCCAGGATCATGACCTTCTTTTTATCCGAACGAACCATTTCGTTTTCTGCACCGTAGGACGAATAGTAATAAGGCGTGTAGGCCTCAAACTCAGCAGCACAGGTATCTACGAGGCGGTAAGTGGTGAAAATTTCGTGGGATTCGCGCAACTTGCGAATTTTTTCACGTTTGGAGCCTGTGAGGTGTGCGATCTGCGTGTCGGTGAAGCCCATACGCTTCGCTTTGCGTAAGATGGTGAAATCCAGAGTGCTGTAGGATTTTTCAGCGAGTTGATTCTCCATTTCGATGATTTCGCGCATCTGCTGGAGGAACCAGTGATCGATGTAACAGAGATTGAAAATTTCCTCGTTGCTTAAGCCTGCAAGCATTGCATAGCGCACGTAGAATATACGCTCTGCAGAGGGGGAGCTGAGCTTCGATTTAATTTCGTTGATGTCCCTGGGATCCCGGTCTCCGAAGGATCCTCCAGCACCAAAACCGTTTGCCTTGGTTTCCAGTGAGCGCAGGGCTTTCTGCAAGGATTCCTTAAAGGTGCGACCGATGGCCATGGCTTCACCGACTGACTTCATGCTGGATGTCAGCGTAGTATCGGTGCCCGGGAATTTCTCGAAGGTAAATCGGGGAATCTTCGTAACTACATAATCGATAGTAGGCTCAAAACACGCTGGGGTTTCTCGGGTAATATCGTTTTTGAGTTCATCGAGCGAATAGCCAATCGCGAGCTTCGCGGCAATCTTGGCAATGGGGAAGCCGGTCGCCTTGGATGCTAGCGCCGAGCTGCGGGATACCCGCGGGTTCATTTCGATGACCACCATGCGGCCATTTTTCGGATTTACTGAGAACTGGATATTGCTACCACCGGTTTCCACACCCACTTCGCGGATACAAGCGAAGGACGCATCGCGCATCAGTTGGTATTCCTTATCGGTAAGCGTCATCGCAGGAGCCACCGTAATGGAGTCCCCCGTATGCACGCCCATGGGATCGAGATTCTCAATCGAGCAAATCACCACGCACTGGTCCTTATGGTCACGCATGACCTCCATCTCGTATTCCTTCCAGCCCAGCAGGCACTCCTCAACGAGCACCTCATGCACCGGAGAGATATCCAGGCCCTTGCGGATCATGTCCTCATACTCCTCCTTGTTGTAGGCAATACCGCCGCCCATACCGCCAAGAGTATAACTGGGGCGAATGATAAGCGGGAAAAGGCCCAAGTGGTATGCAGCTTCGCGTGCCTCCTCAATGGATTTAATGATGTGAGAGCGTGCCACATCCAGCCCGATCTTGAGCATTGCTTTCTTAAAGAGTTCACGGTCCTCGCCTTTTTCGATGGCTTCCTGCTTTGCGCCAATAAGTTCTACACCGTGCTTTTCGAGAATACCCTCGCGGGCAAGTGTCATGGAAAGGTTCAATCCGGTCTGCCCCCCCAGGGTTGGTAACAGCACATCCGGCTTCTCCTTGATGATGATCTTCTCCGCAATTTCTGGAGTAAGCGGCTCGATATAGGTGGCGTCGGAAAACTCGGAATCCGTCATAATGGTCGCCGGATTGCTATTCACGAGAATGACCCGATAGCCCTCCTCTTTCAGCGCCTTACATGCTTGAGTTCCGCTATAGTCGAACTCACATGCCTGGCCAATCACAATGGGGCCAGAACCTACAATTAATACTGATTCAATATCCGTCCGCTTAGGCATAACTTGGCTTTATTAAATGCCAGCCTGTAAACATCAATCAAAATTAAGAGAATCGCTAATTATTATTAGGAAGCGACGAACCAAATGGTCTGATAGGGAGCAAATTCTAATGCATCTGCCTCCACCGCAATGTTCTTGCCAGAGATGATATCCCTTAAGCTGTTGAATTCAGGCACATTCAAGTATTTGGAGATATTGGTTATGGTTTGCCTGGAAGCGGTAAAGTTGCTCAAGCAAGCGATGCGCTGTCCCATATCGGGGGTTGTACGAATGACTCCGAAAAAGTCGTTGCCCAATTCCACAATCTGTTGATCGGCATCCGGATGGAACGCCGGGTAGTTGGCACGCCGCCTCAAGACTCTACTGTAGGTTTTGAAGACCTGAGACTGGGGAGTGCTCTCATCCTTAATCAGTGCTTCAATCGTATTTTCGTCCCATTTACGGCGATTGATGCGCCGGTTTATCCCGGAACTGATAACGCCCTCGTGATCATTGGGCGATGCGGTAATCGAGTGGATGTAAACTGCGGGAACGCCCTGCAGGGAAGCTGCCACATACTGGGACGTCAAGAAACGGGCAATGCCCAGCGGGTCATTTAAATCATCCGGGACGGAGAGCGCCTCGAAGTATGTGATGTTCAGCTCATAGGGGCTTTTGGAACCGTCTGAATTGGCCTTATAGCTCACATGGCCTTTTCGCTCGTCCACTGCTTTGATGAGTTTGTCGAACTCATCATCAGGTAGCAGGCCCTGCAATGGGCGAACCCCCACTCCATCATGGGAGGATGTGAAATTGAAATAGGTGCATTTATCGGGTAAATCCGGCAGAGATTTTGCCCAATCCGTCAGGTATTGAGAGTTTTCGCTTAAAAGCCCGTGTAGCAACAGCGGTGGCAAGCTAAATTGATAGACCATATGGGCTTCATCCCCATTGCCAAAGTAGCTGATATTTTCTTCATGAGGGACGTTAGTTTCCGTCAATAAGATAAGTTGGGGAGCAACCATTTCGAGAATATCGCGATAGAGCTTCACGATTTCGTGAGTCTCAGGCAAATGAATGCAGGATGTTCCAATCGTTTTCCAAATGAATGCAATCGCATCCAGGCGAACAATTCGAGCCTTGTGGGACACATAGAAAAAGAGAATATCCAGAAACTCAAAAAAAACGTCCGGGTTTTCCCAGTTCAGATCGACCTGGTCGGCGCTGAAGGTCGTCCATACATGCTTGGGGCCATCCCTAGTTTCAAACTCGGTGAGCAAGTCAGAAGTACGGGGGCGGACGACCTCCGAGTGATCTTTCTTGGGATCTGACTCCTTGAAAAAGTCGAGATAAGGCAGCACACACTCGATATACTCTTCGAACCAACCGCTCTTGCTGGAGCAATGGTTCAGCACCAGGTCAAACATCAGATCAAATTCGTTGGACAGCGTATCTACATCCTGCCAATCGCCCAGCGCATCATCCACCTGTCGGTAGTCGATCACCGAAAAGCCGTCATCCGAAGACCACGGATAAAAGGGCAGAATGTGAACCAGATTGATTACCCCCTTGAGATGCCTGCTGCAAAAGCGGTTCAGTGTTGCCAATGGCGCTTCCTGGTCATTCTTCACGGAATCGCCGTACGTTATCAATACCACGTCCTTCTCGTTCCAGAGTTGGTTGGGTTCATGGGGTTGTAAACCAACTCCATAGGAGCCGATCATCATGAGCAGGCGCTCGATACAACGCTCAGCCTCATCCCCATAGAGGCGGTAAAAACGGCGCTTAATTCTTTCTATCTGAGCTTTATCAACGAGTGGAGTCATAGCATTAATCGGAGCTTAAACCAGTCAGGCCGGTAATGAGTGTGCGCAAGCTTCTGCGTAGGGCAGAGTAACTGTAGAACTTGCGTGCAATTGCGTAATTATGATCGACCATTTCAGCGCGATAGTCCGGCTCACTCAGGAGGCGTCTGACCTGGTTGAGCAATGAATTCGTCACAAAACCGTCCATCACCGGCACGCGGAAGCCTTTGGGCTCGATATCCTCGATGAATATGGAGTAACGGTTAACCACAATCGGAACTTTAAAGTAGAATGCCTCAAGAAGCGCATTACCGAAGCCCTCATAGATACTGGGGTAAGTAACCAGGTCCGCATGCGGATAAAGATCCCAGAGGGTATACATTTTTTTGCCATCCTTATTGCGCTGCCTGACTTCTGAAACCCGATCAGCGATAAACATAATCTCCACCCCTTCTTCCTTTGCCAGCTCCAGGAGCATGTTTTTATACTCAAAACCCTCGTCACCCGCATCGTGCGAAATCACCAGCTTGCAGCGCGGGTCATTTAGCATGCCGACGAGCTTGATCGCGTTTTCGATACCCTTGCGCGGAACGATGCGCGTGGGCTGCAAAATACACAGGTCGTCGGGTGCCAGGCCGATTTCCTCCCGGACATCTGCGGCATATTCATCGACTTCAAGGGGCGGGTTATCAAAGTCAAAGACATTAGGAATGAGCAGCGAGCCATCTCCTTTACGGAGTGCCAACTGTTCCTCAGCGGATTGGTTGATTACGACGTGGCGGACGTTTTTGCCCGTGCAGGGGAAAGCCATATCCAGATAGTCGCGAACACAATTGACTGAGAATCGGGTGCGTTCCCAATAAAAATCGTGGTGGTGCGCGATGGTCGGCATGTGAGTCTCGTTCAGAAACTCGGTAATCGCAATGCCCAGAGGCAGGTGCATCGGAATGGTCAATGCGTTCTGGGGTACAATGATGTCGATGCTGAACTTCTCCACAAAGTCATAGAGTGTGGATTTCAGGTAGTCAGCCATGACGCGAATACGGTCAGTCACTGCACGACTACGATAGGTTGTTCCCCAAATACGCTCGTTGATCCACTGGTTCTGTGGATGGCCAAAAAAAGCCTCCGGCACACACATGCTGATAGATGGGTGGCGATCCAGCTTACCGGCATACCAGTAGCTGATGTTTTTATCATCCCAGAGGACTTGAGCCCATTTTGCGCTTTCCAGGGTGACTCCGTCCGTCCCCGAAAATCGTGTGGAAATAAAACCAATATTCTTGGAGCTATTGTAGGTCAATCTGGGTTCTTCCGGTGGAGTCATGACTTTTTGCGTTGTGTGTCAGCAGAGTAAAAGATGATGCTAATCTTCAAAATTTTAGAATAGGTGCTTGCAAACTGATACCTAAACAAAGCTAAAATAGTGCCACGATAAAGCATCCTTTTTAAAAATCAAAATATTTGTAATATAGACCACGTGGCAAATCCCCTGAATCAACAACTACTCAAAGCCGTTTCCTATAAGGATAAAATCAAGGAAATGCGTGAAATCCTACTCGCCAATCTGGTCATGATTAGCGAGATACCGGCCCCCACTTTTGGCGAGGAGCGCCGGGTGCAATTTATACTCGATCGTTTTACGGAGTCCGACCTGGACGATATGTCCCGTGATGAATCGGGCAACGCGATCGGGCTGATCCGAGGTACGGAGGGTGAGAAGACCATCCTGCTTGCAGCCCATGTAGACACGGTGTTTGATGACACGGTAGACCATTCGGTGCGGATTACCAGTTCACAGATCGTTGGACCCGGGGTTGCCGATAATAGCCTGGGGTGCGCGGTGATGTTGACGGTGCCAAATGTTTTGAAGCATATTGGGCTGAAGCTGAAATCAGATGTCATCCTGGTGGGGGTGACCAAGGGCTTAGGCCGTGGAGATTTAACCGGAATCCGCTTTTTTCTGGATAACTTTAATAAACCGATCGACCACGGGATCATGATCGAGGGGGCAGAGCTGGGGCGTTTGAGTTTTTCGTCGCTGGGTATGTTGCGCGGAGAGATCACCTGTAAGATTCCGGATGAATATGACTGGACGGAGTTTAACTCTTCCGGTGCGATTAACCTGCTCAACGAGATCATCAGTCTGATGCAGGCAATTCCGATGCCCACTAAGCCCAAGACTACCATCACTTTTGGAGCGGTGCATGCCGGAAAATCATACAACAAAATACCCACGAGCGGATCATTGAGGTTTGAGATTCGATCCGAGAGTGCAGAAATGATCGAGTCATTGAATCACCAACTCGAAGAGATTGTGGATGAGGTATCCTCCAAGTTTCAGACTGAGGTGAATCTGGAAATTGTTTCCCGGCGAACGCCCGGGGGCATCGGGTTTAGCCACCCGCTCACCAAAATCGCCCGGCGAACGATGGAGAGCCTTGGAGTGAACCCGATCATTTCGCCCAGTGTCGGCGAGCTTTCAGCCTTGATAGACAAGAAAATCCCGGGTGTAACGATGGGTATCACCCATGCGATCTCGCTGCATACCAACGAAGAGGGGGTGAAGTTGGAACCGATTTTTGCCGGGGTGGCCCAGCTCATCGGTGTATTAGAGGCGATTGATGGAGGACTTTGTGATGAGTAAGAAAAAAAGCTGGCTGGATACAAACACCTATCATCATTCGGATTTTTGGGATCTGCTGAAACTGATTAAGGCTAAGGAAGAGAAGGGGCTAAAAATTTCACTTTGCATCCCCACTCTGAATGAGGAAAAGACGATCGGTAAGGAGATCGTGATCTTTAAATCAGAGCTCATGAAGCGGTATCCACTGCTGGACGAAATCGCGGTGATCGACAGTGGTTCCTCGGACAAAACGCTCGAGATCGCAGCATCCTACGGGGCTGACACCTACCTCTCAAAGGATATTTTGCCGTCTCAAGGGTTTAAACCGGGCAAAGGGGAAAATCTCTGGAAGGCGATCTACCAGTTAACGGGCGATATCATCGTATATGTGGATGCAGATATTAAAAATATCCACCCGCGATTCGTGTATGGGCTAGTAGCACCTCTGATCTACGATGAAAAGATCAAGTATGTGAAGGCCTTCTATGACCGGCCGCTTGCGTTTTCGCAGGGTATCCGACCCTCGGGCGGCGGGCGCGTAACCGAGATTTTGATCCGCCCGCTCTTTGCGATGTTTTACCCGGAGCTGGCATCGATCATTCAGCCCCTCTCCGGCGAATATGCTGTACGGCGTGAAGTCTTGCAGGATATCCCTTTCCCGATTGGTTACGGGGTGGAAACCTCACATATTCTGGATGTTTACAGAAAGTGGGGGATGAGTGCGTTTGCCCAGACGGATCTGGATCAGCGTATCCACCGCAACCAGAGCACGATCGCGCTCGGCAAGATGTCGTTCGGGATTTTACAGAGCTTTTTCAAACGCCTGGAAATGGATGGCAGTATCGATCAACTGCCTGAGCTGAATAAAATCTATAAGCACTTCCAGGCACAGGAGAGCAAATACACCTTGGTTGAACATAAAATCCAGGAAGAGGAACGCCCTCCCATGTCCACCATTCAGGAATATCGGGAGAAGTATTCGCTCTAATCGTAGCTGCCTTGAAAGTAGCAATTGTCCATTATCATATCAAGCCGGGAGGCGTCACCCGTGTTATTGAAAACACGGTCAAAGTTCTCCTTCAGTTTGAGATACAACCTTTGGTCCTGGCTGAGGAAGCTGCAAAAAAAGGCATTTTGGCGGGGCATTCATCGAGTGTGCCAAGCCTGGGCTACTCTAAAGAGTTTGATGTCATCGAAGCCCGGGACTTAAAGCGACACCTCGAAGATGCCTGTCGTGAGCAATTGGGATCATTGCCAGATATCTGGCATGTGCATAATCACTGCCTTGCCAAAAACCCGATGCTGACCTGGGTGGTCTCTGAATGGGCAAAGGAGGGGCAAAAAATGCTCCTGCAAGTTCATGATTTTGCAGAAGATGGCAGACCCGAAAACTACGAAATCCTCATGGATGAACTGGCTAAGGATAATATCAAGGTCTTGGATGAGACGCTGTATCCGACCGGCTCGCATATCGAGTATGCGACAATCAACCAGCGGGACCTCAAGCTGCTTCACAAAGCCGGGCTTCCCTCAGATCGCAGCCAGGTGCTATCAAACCCGATCTGGTTTGAACCGGGTGAGCCCACAGAGTCCAGCAAGGGGATATTCAGTGGCAAGCGCATGATCCTGTACCCCACGCGTTCTATTCGGCGTAAAAATATGGGAGAGTTTATCTTCTGGGCTACGCTTGCGCAGGGAGATGAGATATTCGGCACATCACTGCCCCCGAATAATCCCGATTCCTTTCCCATTTATAATCTGTGGAAGCAGTTGGTGAAGGAACTCAAACTACCCATTGAATTTGAACTGGGCAAGAAACATGCGTTTGGCGATCTGGTAGCCAGTGCCGATTCGTTTATAACCACGAGTATCGCAGAAGGGTTTGGCTTGGCATTCCTGGAACCTTTTGTCGGCCACAAGCCTTTGGTAGGGAGGAACTTACCCGAGATTACTCATGATTTTACAAGTGTAGGTATTACTCTGGAAAATCTTTATACGGATCTACCCATCCCGATGGATTGGGTGGACCGTAAACTCTTCGAAGAAACTTTCGAAGCTGAGCTGCGGCAGTATTATCAGGCTTACGGCCAGGCTATAGGTGCGGACATACTCAAACAAGGCCTGGAATCCGTCATTATAGATGACCATGTGGATTTCGGACGACTGGACGAAACCTTACAAAGCAAGGTGATCCGCCAAGTCCATCAATCGACTGAGAAAAAAGCGTACTTTCAACCCAGACTCATCGACCAGCCCCTGGCGGAGGAAAAACAGGCAGCAAACCGATCTATTATTTCAGAACAATTTTGCCTGGAATCCTACGGAAATTCGCTTGCGGAACTCTATAAAAAATTGAGTAATTCCAGGGTGAGCGATGTCAAATACTTGAATAGCCAGGATGTTTTACGCGTCTTTTTAGATCCAGCACGTTTCTATTTATTACGTACCTAATGATGCTCCACAATCTTTACCAAACGCTCAATCAGCCTCTCCAACCATTATCCACAGATATCAGCCCAGAGCTTGAAACGCTCAACGGCATCAAAGCTGTGATTTTCGATATCTATGGAACGCTCGTTTTATCAGGAACCGGCGATATTAGCATCGCCCAATCCATCAATAAGGAGGCCGAGCTACGCACACTGCTGAATCTGCATGTAAGTGATCCCATCGCAACCGAGCGAAATCTGAGCGAACTGTTTTATGGGCTCATTCAAAAAAGTCATTCCGATACAAAGGAGGACGGTGCAAAATACCCCGAAGTAGATATACGTGAAATATGGGATGAATTTTTCGGCCAACTTGGTATCACAGTCGATCCTCTAAAGCGCGATGAGATCGCAGTACGTTTTGAATGCGCAGTAAACCCGGTATGGCCCATACCCTGCCTGAATGAGACCTTAGGGGGAATTCGCGCACGTAGTTATAAAACAGGCATTGTATCCAATGCACAATTTTACACACCGATCATGCTGGAGGCATTCACAGATCGAACTCTGGCTGCACTCGGGTTTGATGAAAATCTATGCGTTTGGTCCTACCGTGAACGCCTGGGCAAACCTTCAGTTGAGCTTTTCCAAAAATTGGAAGAAGAACTCGCAGCCTTTTCCATAGCACCCGGCGAAGCGCTCTACGTGGGCAATGATATGCTCAATGACATATGGACGGCCTCGCAAATCGGTATGCGTACGGCGCTCTATGCCGGAGACCAGCGCTCCCTGCGATTGCGGGAGGATGATCCCCGTAGCTTAAATCTTGAACCCGATGTAGTGCTCACCGAGCTCAGGCAGCTGCTTAGGATTCTTTAGCGGGTGGCTCAATGCGATGAGAGAGCTCGTCGCTCTCAACATCGATCGTGATTTTTGAACCATCCGGCAGCTCTCCGGAGATAATCAGCCTGGCAATCAGGGTCTCAATCCGTTTTTGCAAAAAGCGTCTGAGCGGTCTAGCCCCATATATAGGATCATATCCTCTATCAGATGCCCATGACTTGGCATTTTGCGTCAATTCTAGGCTGATTCTTTTCTCTTCCAGTCGTTTGTTAATCTCTTGTAAAATTAAATCCGTGATCAAACCAATTTCTTCGAGAGTCAGTGATTTAAAGAGCACGACATCGTCGATGCGGTTCAGAAATTCCGGACGGAACGATTGTCGTAATTCCGTGTAAACGGACTCCCTGACACTCTCCGGTATCTCTCCATCAACCAGGCCCTCCTGGAGGTAACGGCTCCCGATATTGGAAGTCAGTATGATTATGGTATTTTTAAAATCGACCGTCGTGCCTTTGGAGTCCGTGATACGCCCATCGTCCATTACCTGTAGCAATACATTAAAAACATCCGGGTGCGCCTTTTCAATTTCATCAAAAAGGATCACTGAATAGGGCTTACGACGAACGGCCTCCGTTAACTGCCCACCTTCATCGTAACCTACGTAACCGGGAGGAGCTCCAATCAATCGTGCGACGGCATGCTTCTCCATGTATTCGGACATGTCGATACGAATGAGGCTCTGCTCGGAATCGAATAGAGTCTCTGCCAATGTTTTCGCAAGCTCTGTCTTGCCCACACCGGTAGGTCCCAGGAAGAGGAAGCTACCGATCGGCTTTGTCTGGTCTTTAATACCAGAGCGGGCACGCAGAATGGCTTCGCTGGTAAGCGTAACTGCTTCATCCTGCCCGATCACCCGCTTATGCAGGATCGACTCCAGGCGCAGCAACTTCTCACGCTCTCCTTCCATCAATCTTGTTACCGGAATACCCGTCCAGCGGGAAATAATTTGAGCGATTTCATCCGAAGTAACCTCCTCCTTGAGGAGCTGGTTATTCTGTTCCGACTGTTCGAAAGCTTCAAGCTCTGCCTCCAGACGCGGTAATTGGCCATGCCGAAGCTCTGCGACCCGATTCAGATCGTATGCACGCTCCGCACGTTCCATTTCCAGACGGGTAGTCTCGATCTGCTCACGCAAGCGCTGCCCCTGGTTTAGCTGCTCCTTTTCGTGCTCCCACTTGGCCTGCAGGGCATGGAGTTTCTCCCGTAGGTTGGCGAGTTCTTCTGTCAGCTGAGAAAGCCTTTCCCTGGAAGCACTGTCTTTCTCGTTCTTAAGTGCTGCTTCCTCGATTTCGAGCTTGAGCACCTTGCGGTTCAGGTCATCCACTTCCGCAGGCATGCTCTCCATATCCGTACGAATCATCGCGCAGGCTTCATCTACGAGGTCGATCGCCTTGTCCGGTAGAAAACGATCTGTGATGTAACGATTTGAAAGAGTTGCTGCATTTACGAGCGCGTTATCCTGGATTTTTACGCCATGATGCACTTCAAAGCGTTCTTTTAAGCCCCGCAGAATGGAAATGGTGTCTTCTACATCCGGTTGATCTACCATGACCGTTTGGAAACGTCGCTCGAGAGCCGCATCTTTCTCAATGTATTTGCGGTATTCGTCTAGCGTGGTTGCTCCAATACAGTGGAGCTCTCCGCGCGCAAGCATGGGTTTGAGCATATTTCCGGCATCAATCGCGCCTTCTGCCTTACCCGCACCCACAATCGTGTGCAGCTCATCAATAAAAAGTATAATCTGCCCCTCACTGCCTTTGATTTCCTGCAGCACTGCTTTAAGGCGCTCTTCAAACTCACCACGATACTTCGCACCTGCCAGCAAGGATCCCATATCCAGGCTAAAGATGGTCTTATCCTTCAGGCTTTCCGGAACATCGCCCCTCACAATGCGCTGGGCAAGACCCTCAGCAATCGCCGTTTTACCGACTCCTGGCTCCCCGATGAGTACCGGGTTGTTCTTGGTCTTTCGCGACAGGATGCGTATGACACGACGAATTTCCTCATCCCGCCCGATGACAGGATCCAGCTTATTACTGCGGGCTTTATCGACGAGATCCTCCCCATATTTGCTCAAGGCTTCATAGCTGGCTTCAGGATTCTCAGATTGTACGCGTTGATTCCCTCGCACCTGCTTAAGCGCATCCAGGAAGACATCCCGGGTGAGTTCGAATGTTTTGAAATATGCCTTGAGTGATTCCGGCTTTGCAACTTTGAGCAATCCTAACAAAAGGTGCTCCGTGCTTATGAAGTCATCATTTAGCTGTGAGGCTTCTTTTTCGGCTACGTTGAAAACATCCTGCATATAAGCTGCCATGTATATACCACTTGCGGCAGTATTTCCTTCCGCTTTGGGTAGTTTATCCAGCTCACGCTCAGCAGCGACCACCATGGCACTTGCACCCTGATTGAGCTTATTGATAACGGATGGCACGATACCCCCTTCCTGCACCAGCAATGCGTGCAGCAAATGCCAGCTTTCCACCTGAGAATGCTTGCGACTCCGGGAGCTGTTTTGTGCTTCCATGACTGACTCGCGGGATTTTTCGGTGTATCGATTAAAATCTATATTCATACTGGAAGGATTGCAGGAAGTATACCGATTTCACCACTCATAGGAGCCGATTTAAACCTGTTGATTATTAGGGTTTTACAAATACCGATGGAGATTTCCTTAATAAATGGAAGCGACATAATGTCCCATATTAATGGGAATAATGATTATGGCTTTTTTGCTTTAAAAGGGGTCTTCCTATCGGGATACATGCGCTTACACATGTCACAATACATCCGGTTGCATTGCCTTGCAGTGCACACCTCACGTCCATAATAAATGATTTGAAGGTGGAGGTCGTTCCAGGTTTCAGAGGGGTAGATCTTTTTCAAATCGGCCTCAGTCTGGCTCACATTTTTGCCGTTTGTCAGGCCCCAGACCTGAGCAAGCCGATGAATGTGGGTATCCACCGGAAACGCCGGTGTATCGAAGGCCTGCACCATGACCACTGAGGCAGTCTTGTGTCCGACCCCAGGCAGTGATTCCAAGGCGTCAAGGTCTGCCGGTACTTCTCCATCATAATGGTCGATAAGGATTTGCGAAAGATTCCAGATATTTTTCGACTTTGCAGGTGAGAGACCGCATGGCTTGATGATCTCACGTATTTGCTCGATTGAAAGTTTGGTCATATCTCGCGGATTATCGGCGAGCTTGAATAGATGTGGTGTCGTTAAATTGACGCGAACATCCGTGCATTGCGCGGATAGCAGAACGGCAATGAGTAATGTATAAGGATCCTTGTGATCAAGTGGCACGGCAGGCTTGGGAAAGCGCTGCTGAAGTTCCGCAAAAATGATATCCGCCCGTTCCTGTCTGGTCATTCTGATGGTATTTCGTCTTCAGTTGCGCGGATTTGCAGCTCCTGAGCAGGGATTTCAGTTACGCGGAGGCTGAAAACCCGTTCCTCATCCCCACGAAGCACCTTTACGCGAACGAATCGGCCAACACGCGCAAAGAAGCTCGCATTCCGCACATCATTGAGCTGGCGGATATCCGTATCCGCAATGCTGAGAATGCGATCTCCCATCTCGATCCCTACATCCTCGGCGGGACCTCCGGGGATCACTTCTTCCACTACCACACGGGAGCCCTGGACCCTCTCAGCGACATTCACTGCCTCCAGTCCAAACCAACTGTAGATCACCCGTCCTCCAAACATCAGATCATCACGGATTTTAAATAAAGCACGAGTAGGTAAGATGTACGATGAAGGAATATCCAGAAGGGTAACCACATTCATGCCCACAAAATTACCGTTTAGATCCATGATAAGCGCACCGCTCTCCCCGAGACCGAAGAAAATATTCGTCCGCAAATGGGTCGTCGGAAACTCCTGCGTGTAGACACTGCTTTCATATCCGGTGATCATCCCCATGGAGGGTGTCGCCGAGAACTCGAGTGGGAGCGATATACCCACCACCGTTGAAGCAATCGCGGGCATTTCAAAATTATTATCCAAAGTCACAAAGGTAAAGTCCTCAGGTAATATCTCTGCCTTGACGAGAGCTACATTACTGCGGCGATCCTCACCCAAAATAATCGCGGGGTAGGCGATACGGTTGTGCTCTACCCAAATACGGGTGGCCTGATAGACCACACTGCGGGTGGTCAAAATATGGCCAAGTCTGCTTACAAAAAAACCAGTTGCGGCCCGGCCGGCCTGCTGCATCTCACCTGCGTCATTTTCACGCTCGTAGAACACATTTACGCGCACTACCGAGTCTTTATACTCTTCATAGATTTCAATGACCCGATTTTGAAGGGTATGAAAATCCGCCTGTGCGACAACCGGGGTATTGACTATCAGCAACAATAAAGGAAGCGCTGCATATAATATAGAAATCCTTTTCATGGATTGTAATGCTGGAGACAAGTATGCTCCTACATTACGTTTTGCAAGCCCCTAATCAATTCGCAAAACGAACAGCAGGCAAAGTCGCATCTGCAGGATAGGCTTTTACCGAATCGCTGATGTAGACGCGCTTATCCACAGAATCCAAGCTCACATTGTCTACGGTAAACGTGAAATCAGAAGGATTGATCGTGTAGGAATCCACGACAAAGTTCATACTGCCGATTTCATTTTTCTGACGTAAAAGCTCCTGCGTGTTTTGATGCATCACCTGACGGTCAGCAACATTCGCAGTATTCTCGACATTGGACACCATCGTTTCCTGGATAGTATCATTTTTCACATAAAGGCTTTGAAAACCGAGAAAGGCAGGCACACCACACACTACCAGAGCCGCAACGACCGATAATTGCTGCCACATGCGATTGCCGAGCAATGAACTCAATGAATTACCACGCTGCTCTGAAAGCGCTTCCATCGACTTGCGTCGCAACCCGTGATCGAATTCATCCCAGAATTCAGGATCCGGCTTTTCGAATTTCTTCAGCTTTAGCAATTTTTCGAGTTCAATGTTTGGCTTTTGATCCATATGCAGCTTTTAATCAGTGAAATCTTTGAGATAAACTTTCAGTTGTTGTTTGGCATAATGAAGACGAGAACGCACCGTACCAACAGAACATTTAATAATTTCTGAAATTTGCTCATGGCTTAATCCTTCAATCTCAAATAAAACAACAACGGTTCTATGTTTAAGAGACAGCTTTTGAAGCGCTTCGTTCAATTTTTCCTGAAGCTCATTCATCAAAGTGGCCTTTTCCGTCTTCGTTTTGGCCGCAATCGCATCAAAAATATCACTCTGAGATGCCTCATTGGTCAGGTTGTCAAAGCTAAGGAACTTGCGGTTCCGGTGCTTCTTCAGGTGACTGAGCGTATTGTTAACGGCAATGCGGTAAATCCAGGTATAGAATGACGATTTGCCTTTGAAACTATCAATGGACTGATAAGCCTTGATAAAGGCTTCCTGGGTCAAGTCCATGGCATCCTCGCGATTGGAGGTCAAATTGTAGATTACTGAGTAGATGCGCTCACGATATTGATGCACCAAAATGTCAAAAGCGGCAACATCACCCCCACGCACCCGATCAATTAAAATATTATCGGCTTCTTTCTGGGTTTTTACCCCAAGGGCTTCAGTGTAAGTGTTGGATATCATCAATATGTTAAACGCTTGATAAGGAGTATGGAATGCACTCGGGCTGGATTCAAGTTAAAACGCGGATCTGCTCACTTACAAAATGCAGGATATCCCGAAGCCGTGCGGTCGGCATCTTATCTTCGTGCGGTACGAGCAGTTGCTCAGCAGCTGAGGTCTGCCGCTCAAAATGCTCTATTACTTTACCCTTGATTTCGTAAAAAGACATAAGCTCTGTTATTTCTTTGACGGGCACATACTTATCTATGTTCAATTGATCCAGAATTTTTTGCCGAGTATCCACTTCAATGGCCTCAAATAGCAAAAGCATCGGCAAGGTGTATTTTCCACGCAGCAGGTCGGTATTGAGTGTTTTGCCAAAACGATCTTCATCGCCGGTGATATCAGCATAATCGTCAAATATCTGATAGGCAGTCCCCAGGTGATAACCGAATTGCCCAACTGCTTTCGTATAATCCGCCGGATAGCCGCCGAGCTTCGCACCTAGGAAACATGACACACGGAAAAGCTCAGCAGTCTTCATTTCGATCGCCCGGTAGTATTTCTCCAGACTCAGCTCCACCTCACCCCGCTCAAAGGTCTGGTGGATTTCCCCGGCACACACCGTACGCGTGCTGGCTGCCACTTCGCGGCAAATATCTACAGTGGGAAACTCTGCAGCAAGCTTTAATGCATGCGAAAATAATGCATCCCCGAGGAGCACCGCAACGCTGGCCCCATACTTCGCGTAGACGGACTCGCGCTTATGCCGCACACTGGCATCGTCCAGGATATCGTCATGCACCAGGGTTGCCATATGCACCAGTTCAATGATCGCGCCCAGTTTAACCAGATCCTCCATGGCAGCCTCATCCTCAGAAACACCGGAAAAGTAGACCAATAATGGACGGATGCGCTTACCCCCCTTAACCAGGCAATACTCGATCAGCTCCTGAATCTCAGGCTCAAACGACTGCACTTGATCCTGCAAAAACGCATTGATGTTTTGCACATATTCCGTGGCGTGGACCAGGATTTCGCTAAAATCAATGCGGGTTCGCATGCTGTCAGTTTCTTTAGTAATATTCATGAGTCTTGAGTGCTACCCTACAGTTAAACGCTAAAGCTCTCCCCACAACTGCAACTCGACTTAGCATTCGGATTGGAAAATTTAAATCCACCGGCCATCAACGAATCGGAATAATCCATGATCGTGCCCTTCAGGTAAAGCGCACTCTTGGTATCCACAAGTACCTGTGTGTCGGCAGTGGTTACCTCAATATCGCCAGCCTTTGGTGACATTACAAAACTCATATTGTAGCTTAAACCATTACAACCGCCCCCGGTAATCGCAACGCGCAAATAATCTCCTTCCCCTTCACGCTGGAATAATTGGCGGCATTTTTGAGCGGCGGCTTCAGTCAATTTGATAAGGCGCTCATCTCCTTTGAGCGCTTTAACGGTCTCTACTTTTTTCTGTGCTTTGGCAAGTAGCATACCTGAAATTTAGCGGCATCGACTCACAAATCAAGCTCAAGTATCTCAATCTCAGCGACTCAACCGATCAGCCAAGAGGATCGCGCTGAGCATGCTGCCGGGTTTTGCTTTCCCCCGGCCCGCGATCTCGTAGGCAGTTCCATGATCCGGGCTCGTGCGGATATAGGGTAAGCCGAGCGTCACATTCACTGCATCATGGAAGGCTACCAGCTTCAGCGGCGCTAGCCCCTGATCATGATACATAGCAATCACCGCATCGAAATCTCCCTGACTATGCCGGTAAAAGAGGGTATCCGCAGGCAAACAATCCGAAAGACTAAATCCCTCACCACGAACGGATTGAATCACGAGGTTTAACACGTCCTGCTCTTCACTTCCGAGTAGCCCGTTTTCACCTGCATGGGGATTTAGCCCGCAAATGCCTATGCGGGGAAGATCAACCCCAAGACGCTGCAACCAGTCAACCGTGTTTCGGATCGCTCGCTTCAAGTTGGCTTCCGTTAAATGCTCAGGAACTTCCCTAAAAGGCACATGCCAGGTCACGAGCGATACCTTAAGGGTTTCACTATAGAAAGCCATAGTGGGCACTCCGCCCCAACGGGCCGCAAAGAATTCGGTCTGACCGGGGTAGGGATACCCCAACCGTTGCAACCAGTATTTACTCACCGGTCCGGTAACGACTGCGCGATATTTGCCCTCAAGACAACCTTTTGCCGCATGCTCCATGCACTCCCACGCCACCCTGGCAGCCGATTCTGAGGGTTCTCCGGTTACGACTTCCTCAGCTCCACTCGGGACCGGAATCACCTCGCAGACCCCAGGGATATCGAATTGCGCAGCCATAGATTTTTCCGAAATGACAACTACTTCGAACTTACCATCCAGTTCTTTCAATGCCGCTTCAACCACCTCAGGGCCAACGCCCGCAGGGTCCCCACATGGGATAGCAATGGGCAATGGTTTACTCACCTTTCAACCGGACACCCGCAAAGCCGCGTTTGCCCCCCTCGAAAAACCGAAGAAAGGTCTTAGCCTCTTCACTCTCACAGCAAGCGCCCTCCTCCAGCAGAGCAGCTGCCTGTTTGCGCACATTACCTACCTGTTTAAACAGGCTCTGGTAACACGCTTTGAGCTCCTTGATCGCATCCCGGCTGACTCCCCGACGCTTAAGCCCTACCAGATTCAGCCCGCTGACTTCATCCCGCTCGGCCACCATCAGATACGGAGCTGCATCCATGGTAATCGCCGCCATGCCGGCCACCATCGCGCCCTCCCCGATCCTCACATACTGGTGGATCGCTGCATTGCCTCCAATATATACATTTTTAGCCACTTCGATATGGCCGGCAAGCAGCGTGGCATTGGTCAGGATCACATTCTCATCCAATACGCAATCGTGAGCTACATGGGAATAAGCCATCAGGTAATTCTGCTCACCGATAATCGTATTTTTTTCCTCGTATATCGAGCGATGAATCGTAACTCCCTCACGCAACGTCGTTCCGGCACCGACAATCACTCCGGTTTTCAAGTTTGTATCAAAACCCACATACTGCGGATCATCCCCGATCACCGCAAATGGATGAACTTTGCAGTTCTCACCAAGCTTTACTTCTTTTTTGATGACGACATGGCTTTGCAATTCACAACCATCTCCAATTGCAGCATTCCCCTCAACGACACAGTAAGGGCCAATCATAACGTTCTCGCCAATTTGAGCATCTGGGCTCACCTGTGCAGTCGAATGAATACTCATAATGCTATCACCTTTACTTTATCTGCTCCTCTTTCAATGCGAAACTGGTTCATTCACCGGAAAACAAGTCCATTTGGCGAATCTTGAGCAAATCCAGCTGCTTGAGGATCAGCAGTGATTTCAGGCTCGGGCTATTCTGGAGGTCCGTCGGGTTCTCAAGCTTCTGAACGAGATTATCCAGAATCGTTCGCACCGTAATCACCCCCTCCACGCCAAACACCTTCAAATGCTCGAGCAAGTCTGTCCGATGCGGCTCTGATAACGGTAAAACCGGTATAACCGCTAAATGCCAGTGTTTATCCAACGTCTGTTGAAATTCATCCACCGCCCAGGGAAAAAGCTGAGCCTGCTTGGCATTGAGCTTTTTCTGGACGACCTGCTGGATTTTCTTATCGCTGCTGATTGCACGTTTACCCAGTTCGAGCAACTCCGTGCCAATCACGCTAACCACCACGCGCGAAGCCTTCATCACATCCGAAGAAAACCACTGAAAGCCCGACGGCTCAAACTCGTCCAGGCTCTCCTCCTTCAAGTTGCGCACGATCAGGCTGGGGTAACACTTTTGAGCAACCACAGGAAAATCGCCAAGCCCCCGGCGCACCAAAAAGCCGTTCAGCTCAAAGTAGTCGATCACGTACGATTCTATCTGCTCAATCATCCCTACAACGCAAAAAGGACAGAAGAATCAAAACTCCTGCCCTTTTTTAAATTATTTCATGCTGCCAGCTTAACACTAAAGCTCACAGCATCAATCTTTTACTGACTACTTAAGCTCATCCATGATATCACCCAGGCTGGCGAAATCACTATCGCCTTTGAGTGAATCATATGCTGCAGATTCTGCAGCGAGCTGATCTTCATCGTAGTTAGCAGCCTTGATACTCAGGCCAATGCGGCGATCCTCACGATCAATCTTGATCACACGTGCAGTCACCTCATCACCGACCTTATGGACGTCCTTGATCTTCTCAATGCGGTCCTCGGAGATTTGGCTGATGTGCACGAGGCCATCAATGTCGTTTGAAAGCTGCACGAAGAAACCATAGGTAGTGATCTTGCTGATCTTGCCGTTGACCACGTCGCCCATCTTGAAATACTTGTCGATCTCCAGCCAGGGGTCATCCGCAATCTGCTTCATACCCAGGGAGATGCGCTGGTTATTGGCATCCACATCGAGCACGATCGCATCGACTTCGTCACCCTTATTGAGCATTTCACTCGGGTGGTTGATCTTGCGCGTCCAGCTCATATCAGATACGTGCACCATACCGTCGATACCCTCTTCAAGCTCTACGAAAGCTCCGTAAGAAGTCAGGTTGCGCACACGGCCACGCACACGCGCGCCCACCGGGTAGTTGTGGCGAACCATATCCCACGGATTTTCATCCAACTGACGGATACCCAGAGAAATCTTTTGCTCATCCTTCTGGATGCCGAGCACCACAGCTTCGACTTCATCACCGATCTTGAGCATTTCGCTCGGTTTGGTGATGCGCTTGGTCCAGGACATCTCAGTGATGTGCACGAGACCCTCAACGCCTTCCTCGATTTCGATAAACGCACCGTATTGAACGAGGTTGACCACCTTACCGGCCACACGTGCGCCCACTGGGAACTTCTCTTCAATCTTATCCCACGGGTTTGAGGTGATCTGCTTCAGGCCGAGGGATACACGCTCCTTGTCGTAATCCACTTCGATGATCATCACTTCGATCTCTTCACCGGTCTTCACCATTTCATTCGGGTGAGTGATACGGCCCCAGCTCATATCGGTGATGTGGAGCAGGCCGTCGAGACCGTCCAAATCCACGAATGCACCGTAGTCAGTAGTGTTCTTAACGATACCGCGGCGGCGATCACCGGGTTTCACTTCCTTGAGCAGGGTGCGGCGTTTCTCAGCGCGTTGCTCCTCGATCAACTCGCGGCGTGACACCACGATGTTCTTACGATCCTGATTGATCTTGAGCACCTTAAAGTCATAAGTCTGGCCTACATACTGGTCCAGATTCTTGGGAGGCTGGATGTCGATCTGTGAAGCCGGCAGGAACGAATCCACACCGATGCTGATCATCAGGCCGCCCTTTACTTTGGACTTTACGCGACCCTGAACAATAGAGCCTTCCTCACACTTCGCCAGGATGTTCTCCCAGTTCTTCTTTTGTTCTGCCTTGTCGTAGGAGACAACAGGGTTACCGTCTTTGTCTTCCAGTTTATCAAGAAAAATTTCTATCTCCGAGCCGATTTCGAGTTCTCCGACATCATAAAATTCGACGTGCGGTATGGCACCTTCTGATTTGGCCCCGATGTCGACAATGACTTCACTCTGTCGAATTTCGGTAATTCTGCCTTTTATGATCGTGCCTTCTTCCAATGGCTGAATGGTGCTCTCTGCGAGCAACTCTTCCATTACTGATCCCATAAGATTGTTAGTTTTTGTATTGGTTAGTGGTTAATGTGATGGCTGCCTCCGTAGCGTTCGAAAACCGCCTGTTTATTTGACGAAAAGCTAAAAAATAATGCACAAAGCACCGTTCACCGCAAGTCTTAAATACAAAAGCCACGGATTCACTAAAAACACCCGATAGGTTGGTTATTACACTATGCTTCGTTTACCGGTATCTTTACGGGATAACCTTATTCAGCGGATACTCGACAATCCCCTCGGCACCCAGCTCTTTGAGTCGCGGCGCGATCTCACGCACCACCTTCTCATTGACCACCGCCTCGATCGCCACCCACTCGGGATCCGCTAGGCGGGATACCGTGGGATTTTTAAGAGCAGGCAAGGTCTCCAAAATCTGATCCAATACCGCACGGCTCGCATTCAGCTTGAGGCCCACCTTATCTTCCGCATTTAGAGCAGCCCGAAGTAAGAGCGCAAGATTCTCGATCTTCTTACGTTTCTCAGGATTCGCCCAGGCTTCCTTGTTTGCAATAAATCGTGTGTGCGTGGAAAACATCGTCTCCAGGATGCGCAGTTTATTCGCACGCAGAGAGTTCCCCGTCTCAGTGATATCCACAATTGCATCCACAAGCTCAGGCACTTTCACTTCAGTCGCCCCCCAGGAAAACTCCACATCGGCATGCACCCCGCGTTCCTCCAGGTAGCGCCTGGTCGTTCCCACGAGCTCAGTTGCAATGCTCTTGCCATTCAGATCCTGCAGTGTGTTGATATCCGAGTTCTCTGGCACGGCAATCACCCAACGCGATTCGATGGAGCTCACCTTGCTGTAAACCAGTCCACAGACATCCACCACGTCCGATTCATTCTCGGCGATCCAGTCCTGCCCCGTCAGTCCACAGTCAAAAAATCCCTTCTCCACATAACGGCTGATTTCCTGCGCACGAATGAAGCGACCGTCCAGCTCAGGATCGTCAATTGTAGGCCGATACGAGCGTGAACTCTTCCGGATATTGTAACCCGCCTTGTCAAAAAGCCTAATAGTTGCATCTTCCAGGCTGCCCTTGGGGAAGCCAATTCTTACTAAAACCGAGTCTAAACTCATAATATTTTCATCGGAAGTCATCTTATTACTAAAAAACAAGCACTTTTTGCCGATACTCTCAATAAATGTAAAAAACTAAATGTAAAATAATTGCGTAAGACCCTCTAATCTCTTAGATTTACAAAAAAAGAAATTCACTCAAACCATTTTAGAAATATGTCATCAGCAAAGCCACTTATCCTCATCGTCGAAGACGATAAAGCACTCGCAAACCTCACTGCAGAGCACTTGGAGCTGGCTGGTATGAAGACCCAGGTTTTTTACAGAGCAGCCAACCTTAAAATCTTTCTCGAAAACAATTTCGCAAACCTGCTGTTGCTCGATGTAAACCTGCCGGACACCAGCGGCTTTAACGTCCTTGAAGAAATTCGCGGAAAAGGCATCACGATGCCCGTTATCTTCTTTACCGGAAACGATTCGGAAGTTCAGAAAGTCAAAGGCCTCGAAACCGGTGCCGACGACTACATCACCAAACCATTCTCCTTTCCGGAGCTTGTCGCACGGATTAACGCGGTTCTACGCCGCGCAGAAACTTCACGTGACAGCCAGGTGACGCCCACTTCATCCCTCTCTGAAGAACCTTTCGACTTCTGCGGCGCAATGGTCAACACGCAGCGCCTCGAAATTACCTTCCCCGATGGAGCGACTGAGCCACTCGGTCGTAAAGAGTTCGGCATCATGGCTTACCTTTATGCCAACCAGGGCACCATTCTCACCCGCAAGAATTTAATCCACGCCGTATGGGGCGTGCACGCCGATATTAAAAGCCGCTCGCTGGATCAATACATCGTAAAGATTCGCGATGCATTCTCACGCCACGGGCTCAATCTCGATCCGTTCCGCACGATCCACGGTGTAGGCTACATCTACGATCCTGCTGAGATTAAGGCTTCGTAACCCCTTTTTTGCCCAATAGGATAAGGTAATATAAAACTAGGTTAAAGAGTTAGGATAAACACCCGAGCCACCCCAGGTAGCCCGGGTGTTTTAGCATTGGTACTTAAGTTGCTCTGAAAATGCCGATAATAAGAGTAATAACGCCTTTGTATCTTACCGATGCCTAGATTCCGCCAGTTTATTGGGTTGGTATTTCCCTTAGCATACGCATTCGCAAATCAGGAAACACCTCTGAACGATTACCAAATCGATACTGAACTGTATCGGCTGGAATCCTACAGTATCCAACATAGTAACGAAACCCTGCAGCGCTACAATGATCAGGTAGAAGGCTACCTCATGGATTATGAGGCCACGATTGACCAGTTTTACGAGCTGGGTCAGGCAGCCATAAACTTCAACCTGCAATCACTCTTTCCTTTCGTCGATTCCCGTTACTTTGAAAGCGCAGATGTAACCTATAACTCGATGTTTGACCGTTATCGGGAAGACCTGCTGGCTTTCAAAGACTCTCAGGCTCAATTCTTTAAATATTACGGTGATCTGACCGATTTTGCCGCAAAAGCACAAAGCTCTGCAGATTCTGACTCCCTGACTTACCATGAGGCACAATCGCTTAATGAGAATTACCACGAAGCCTTCTATACCAAGCTTGCACGCGTGCGCCTCGAACAAGCAGAACAGAAATATGAGATAAGCCAGATCCTCCTCCAAAATTGCCGCGACTCTCACCAACTGTTTGATCGGGTAATTAACTTAACGGATACACCCCAGGCACTCCAAAACATGCGAGAGCAGTGGATACAATTTAAAAGGGCGCTTAAACATTTTGAGAGTCGTCACAAAACAATCATGACGCTTCGCAAACGTTCGGATGCCGTCATTCGTGATTACTCATCTGCTTATAACTATATCGCGGAGTCCATTGGAGCCTCATCAGGCTTTCGGTTGCTTAGTGACACCCAGGCTCAGGATTTCAGAGAACGTTTGCTGGATACACGCAGTCACCTGATAGATCTTTATCCAGTTCCGGCATTGATGCGCTTCGGTTCGATCCTTTCAACAGGAAAAAACTATACAGAGATAGACGAACAGGATGCTTACAAATCCATTCAGGTATTAGACTGGCTTGCCGAGCTTGAGGCAAAAGATATACACAACCTGAAAATATCTCAAAATCAGCTAGAAGGCATCATACAGGAACTCGAGGAATCTTTAGAAAAACCCCTACCGGCACGCACCGAATTAACCCAGCAGCTCAGCACCCTGAGAGAATCCATGGATAACCTGGAGACCCGTGCACAACAACTGCCGGGTGCACAAAATCCGCGTATCAGTCCATTGGACGATCCGGAATTTGCAGATTTCAACACACTTGAATCTTTGCCTTCGAGTCTCAGAGAAGTATTGCAACCCACTCAACCGGGCGACAGTCAATCCGACACTGCTCAACTCAGTATGACTCAGAACTACCGGCAAGCCCCGGTGGAAACACAAACGATACCGACCTTACCCAATGTCGTAAATATGCCCGCGACGCAAGCCGCAGAGACTTTAAAAGCAGCAGGATACGAAGTAGCTCTTACCAACGGTCCCAGCACCATCGATCGAAGACTTGCAGATCGTGTCGCTTCACAATTCCCCGCAGGCGGTACTATAAATGTTGAAGATGAAGTGATGTTGCGCATTTACCGACTTGAGCTGCCTGATCGTATCATACCCTCTGTCGCCGGCCTGAATGCCAAACATGCAGAATCTGTGCTCAAGAGCTTTGGATTTAGGGTAGAGCAGGCAAAGTCCGGCACACCACCTACAAAAGCCCTCACTAATACAGTCTCCCGCCAATACCCCCAGGCCGGCAATGAATTACCCCAGGGATCGGTAATACGCATCTTTGTCTACTCCAACGAAACTAGCACGCAAAATGACACTTCTCGCCCCAGAGCCCAACCACTCGGTTACCTTGAACTACCCCTGCAAATCGCGTTCTACGAGCTCGATTATACCGCGCTCAGGCAACAATATAGAAGCTTGATCCGAGGGGATAAAGTGCGCATCTACGCACCGATGGACGGGTGGGGAAAAACCCGAGGCTATTCAATGGCAGATCAGATTATCTACCGTGCAAATAATGAATACGACCATTTGCCACTCATAATCACTTTCAAATGGCAAACCGACGATTCCATCGGTAATCTCTTTAGCCATGCGGGCTCAGGCAACCAACCCGCACTTTCAATGAATCGGGTAATGGGCGAAAACTATCCCGAAACCGTATTAACCGCCGTAGATTCCGAGGCGCGGGTGGAAGTGACTTTTACAACACCGAGCACAATCGGCCGTTATTTAAATAATACCCAATTGGAACAATTGATGCATTCCTACACAGAGAGTCTGCTTCATCAATTACGTCCCTATGCTCGCAGACAGTAGCTGCGAACCCCTGTATCGGATGGCCTATCAAATCGCCCAGTTACTACGATTGGCAGATTTTTGAGGGCCATCACTCATTCCCAAATTACGATCCTGCGATTCACAAATACCCATAATATTAAATCGCGTACCCTCACCTGCTGCGGACGACCATTCGATACTACCACCCATCAGCTTGGTAACTCTGCTAACCAGGTTTAACCCCACTCCCGTACCGTTATGAAGCGTGAAATAATGGGAGTTTCCGTGATAAAAGAGATCAAAAATGTAAGGGGCTTCTTCCTCCGTAATCCCAACACCCGTATCCGCTACAAACAGCCTTAAATCCTGATTAACGATTTCATAACCAAGCCGAACAGAACCCTCTTCAGTGTATTTAAACGCATTTTTCAATAGCTCCATCATTACTGACATAAATCGATTTCTATCGGTGACTACCGTGGGATCCTCAAGCCCGCTATCAAAGTCCATGATTACTTCAACCTTTTTTAGCTTTTCGGTATCCACACCAGGCAGCACCTCACCAACCACTTCTTCGATCAACTCATTTAGATTCCAGTAATCATAATCCACTTGGATATCCCCAGCATTCAGTTGCGATATCTCCAGCATATCATCAACAAGACCCGTTATATTGTTTATGCTATCCTTAATATGTTCGCGATACTCTAGACGCTCTTCCTCATCATCCGCCTCATCCATTAAATCGACAAACCCTGAAATGGCATTGAGTGGTGTTCTGAATTCATGGCTCACATTCTCCAGGAAACTCGTTTTTATACGGTCACTCTCTTCTGCTTTTATTTTCGCAACACTCAGATCTTTTTCCAATTGCTTTATATCCGAAATATCTGTCTTTAACGCAAAATAACGGTGAATTTTGCCGGCTGCATCAAATAATGGCGAAATAATTGTATATTCCCAGACAAGCTCTCCATTCTTAATTACATTCAACAACTCACCTTTCCAAACACCCCCCGATTTGATGGTCTTCCACATATCTTGAAAAATGTATTTGGGCATGCGATCCGACCTGAAAATATTTGTTTTTTCACCCAGGAGCTCTTCCATAGAATAACCACTTACCTTCGATGCGTAGGGATTAACATACTCGATAATACCTCCAGTATCCGTTATCACTACAGATAAGGGGCATACCTCAATAATCTTGGATAACCGTCTGATCTCCAGTTTTTGAAGCTCAGCTTGTGTATTATCATAGATATGCAGGTAGTATTCATTCACTTGCGAATTGTAAATAGCATGCGTGCTCAAAAAGCAGCGGTTACCATCCGCCTTATTGTACCAACTTTCTACAAAATCATTCGATTCATCCAAGAGGCGTTTGGCTCGATAGTGCACAAAATGCAACAAATATTTCAGTTTTGATTCGATAGTTGCATCATGGTCATTGGGGTTGACGATAACATCCTTCAAAATTTCGTCTGCACTCTGATTATGAAATACCAATTCATCATCCTTAAGTATGCACACACCCATTTCCACACAACCCATCATATCCTGAAACCTTTGCTCCCTTATGGCAATCTCCTCCTCCTGCCGGACAGATTTTGAATAGGTTCTCATAAGCATCCTCATTTTAAAAATGATGATTATGCTTATGATCGCTATGGCGAACGCCACCCATTGGTTAAACTGTCGCGTGAGTTTATCTAACGATGCGTAGGTTTCTTTCTCATAAAAACCTGAACCTATGACCCAGCCCCAGGGCTCAAAAAGCATTACATAGGATATCTTTTTTTCATGGATATTGGGGTTGTCTTTCAATTGCCAGTAATACTCTACAAATCCAGAACCACTCTCCCGAACGATTTCGTTCATAGACGGCACCACCAGCTTGCCGTCCAGGTCCTTAAACCGGGCCATATCCTTCATATTTGAAAAAGGGTGAACTACAATCTGCTCATCCAAATTATGCAGCCACACATAATCCTTTAACTCCGGCCCATAGCGAAGACCATTGATATGCGCGATCAAAATATCCTTAGCTTGTTGCTCGCTGATTATCCCGGCTTCAACTTTTTTGTGATACTGTTCACTTATCGACCATACCGAAGTCACTAAATCCTTCAAAGCTATTTTCTTTACCTCCAATAGATGGCCAATAACAGCAGGCCTTACCCAAAGGTAGCTTAAGCATAGGATCAGTGTTATTAGAATAACTCCCGGAAGTAGTATTAACCATTGCTGCCGGTATCGCATTCTAAGTAGTGAGCTACGCATCACTCCTTATTCGGTTTAAAAAGGATAGATTAAAGCAAAAACCCATAGTCAAACTGCATATCTAAGCGAAAATACCATTTCTATTAACATCAATACTATTTTAACGGATCAGCAGATTCCTATAGAGTTAATAAATGCAATTAGGATGGGTCGAGAAAATCCATCATTGACGTATGCACCATACCCTTTATTGGTTAACAATTCATGGAAATCCTAGGTATAGATATAGGCGGTTCAGGTATGAAAGGTGCCATTGTTAATACCGAAAAGGGCGAATTGATCACCGAGCGCCACAAGATCGAAACCCCTCAACCGGCTACCCCCAAAGCCGTAACCGGCGTCATCCAACAAATTATTGATCACTTCAACTGGAAAGGTCCCCTCGGTGCTGGCTTCCCATCCATAGTAAAAGAGGGAGTCACACGGCTCGCCGTAAATCTCAGCCCAGAATGGGATGACATGAATATCGAAACCCATGTGAAAGAGAAAACCGGGCTGGATAACACATTTCTCAACGATGCTGATTCAGCAGGTCTGGCTGAAATTCGCTTTGGGGGCCATGATACCGGCGGCTTAGTCGTTATGCTGACTTTCGGCACTGGTATCGGCAGTGCATTTTTTTATAACGGGGTGTTAATACCTAATATGGAATTTGGACACGTCGAAATTCTCGGGGGGAAAAATGCTGAAAAATATGCAGCTGCACGCATTCGCAAAGAAAAAGACCTTTCCTGGGAGGAATGGGGAGATCGCGTGAATCAGTACCTCAAACACCTGGAACGCATCCTCTCACCTTCACTCTTCGTTATTGGAGGGGGCGTTAGCCGTAAAACGGAAAAATTCATGGACTGCATTAAGGTAAGGACTCCCGTTCAAGCGGCAACTATGCAAAACAATGCAGGCATCATCGGTGCAGCCTGCCGATTTAAGGATGTGCATAGCCAAGTCCTAGCTTAGCAAGCACACCCCGATATTCTTCATCTCCATCAGTTTCTACATTCACCCTTTTCTGGTTCTGCGGATCTGTAAATTGAAGCCCCTTGGCAATCAGCAATAACCGATGGCAACCATATTGAGAGCGGATAAACCGATTGTGCATGCCATCGCCATGCCGGGTATCTCCCAGGATTGGATGGCGAGTATGTGCCATATGTCTACGCAGCTGATGCCGTCTACCCGTTTGGGGGTTCAATAGAACACGACTGTATCTCACGGTTTCATATCTACCTACCGCAAAAGGTAGCTCGATCTGCGCCTGAACCTCGTAATGAGTCACAGCCGTTTGCGCCTCGCGTTTTACAGAGATTCCCGCAGTATCCTGCTCAACTTTCAAAGCATAATCGATAGTGCCCGATCGCGGCTCCACAAATCCCCTGACTACCGCTTCATAGTGCTTATTGACTGCACCGGTTTCAAACAACCGCGACAGACGTGCCAAGGTAGCTTTATTTAAGGCCACTAGCAGTAAACCCGCAGTCGGTTTATCCAAACGGTGAACCGGATATACAGGCTGCCCGCATTGATCCCGAAGTATCTGTACTAAAAAGCGGGTTTCCAGAGCATCCATGGCAGTACGATGCACCAGGAGCCCCGCAGTTTTATAAACAATCAGGAAGTCTTCACATTCGTAAAGAACGGGAATTTCACCTTTAAATGAGGTTGTCATAATTCGATCTCTTGGACTTTTGAGGATTTGACTTGCTTATAAAAGCCATAAGAATGCCTGCAACTGACTACCACAATTCATGATCCTGTCTTCGAACCGCAGCACGCGCAACTGGATATTGCTCGGTATTTTCCAAATCACCTGGTTATTTCTGATTTGGGAAGATACCATTATCGGCGCACTCTGGCCTAGCCTATTGGCAATTACAGCCGTATTACTGACACACCGCGTCATCTCCGGCCTGCTGTTAGGGGCCTTTGCAGGCGCCATATTAATCGCGGGCGGGAATCCTTTTCTTGCATTTGAATCCCTTTTTACAGAACACCTGATCCCAAGTCTGCAAAGCAAATGGAATGTAAGTGTAGTCATCTTTACGCTCGTGCTCGGGGGTTTTGTAGCCCTACTCGAACGCGGGGGAGGATTTCAGGCACTCTTTAGCCTGTGGATGCGTAACTCAACAGGGATTAAGAAAAAAGTTCAATGGTCTGCATTTCTACTGGGTATCATTTGCTTTTTTGACGGGCTTGCCAATGCAATGCTGGTCGGACGCAGCATTACACCCATGGCAAAACAGGCAGGGGTTTCCCGCCAAAAACTCTCCTACATCGTAGACTCTACCGGCGCCTGTATTGCCTGCATAGCCATTATCTCAACCTGGATAGCCTATCAGCTTTCCATGATCCGTGAAGGCTATGCCCAGGCAGGCATTCCGGATGCACAACCATTCACAATCTTTATCCAGTCCATACCCCTCAATTTCTATTGCTGGTTTACCCTTATACTCTTGGTCGTTGTGATCGCCCGCAATTGGAACATCGGCCCCATGAAAACTGCAGAAACCGAAGCCAGGGCATTTACCGGAGACACAAGGACCCAAGATTCATCAGCACAACTCCCCGCAGCGGCCAATCTCTGGCGCACATTTATCCCCTTACTCGTATTAATAGCCTCGTTGCTGCTGGGTCTCTATTTCGATGGAGCCGAAACGGGGCCCCTCTCGTTAGACAGCATCGCTCAGGCATTTGGAAATGCCGATGCGGCGAAGATCATGGTGCTTTCAAGTATAGTGAGTGCACTCGTCGCTTTTCTGCTCAACTATAAACCCGTCCAACAAAGCGGTACTGCTCCGGTAAGCGTTTTTCAGGAAGGTGCTTTAAAGCTCTTTATCCCAACGCTTATCCTCGTTGCGGCATGGACACTCAGCTCAACTCTGAAAACTTTAGGAACGGCTGACATGCTCGGCAGCCTGCTCACCCAACACCTTAGCCCGACTGCTTTTCCCGTGCTGGTCTTCATTGCGGGTACTCTCATTTCATTTACGACGGGCACCTCATGGGGCACCATGGGTGTGCTGATGCCACTGGCGCTACCCGTCGCCATCGAATACATGGCACTTGAAAGTGCAGGCGGACTTCCTCTAGATTCATTTATCGTTGCAGCCGTATTCAGTGGTGCTGTATTCGGGGATCACTGCTCACCGCTCAGTGATACGACCATCGTATCATCCATGGCCTGTGAGATCGATCCCCTGGACCACGTGCGCACGCAAATCCCCTATGCGCTCATCGCAGCAGTCACCGCTGCACTCGTGGGTTTCCTGCCGACAGGCTTTGGCATGAGCCCATGGATATCACTCATTTTAGGCGCAGCTATTCTCGTAACGCTGCCCATCCTATTTAAGCAAAAAACCACATCATGACCGAATGGACTCCCCAAAAAATCGCCGATAACAATATCTGGCGCTTCATTGCGTTTCGCGTGTTCTTCAATGCCCGTTACTACTATCCGATCTTTGCGATCATATTCCTGGATTTCGGACTGACTCTGGATCAATTCGCGATCCTCAACGCCATTTGGGCAGCAACGATCATTTTGGCAGAAGTACCTTCTGGCGCATTCTCCGATCTGCTGGGCCGAAAGAAACTTCTGATTATGACGGCCTCCCTGATGGTTTTGGAAATGGTGGTATGGATACTCACGCCGCCCGATAGCGGGATGCTGCTTTTCTGGCTCATGGCCATCAACCGGATTCTCAGCGGCTTGGGTGAAGCCTCCGCCAGTGGCTCGGATGAGGCAATCGCCTACGATTCTCTCGAACAGGCAGGGCGCAAGAAGGAGTGGTCACACGTGCTTGCGCGGGTGGGCCGCTGGCAATCATTTGCCTTCATGATGGCCCTCTTAATCGGCGGAGTGGTTTACGACCCGAACCTGCTAAACAATGCAGCTGGCCTCTTGGGCATTGAGTCCAACATAACGAAGGAATCCGTCCTCAAACTGCCCATCCTTTTGACTCTGATCAATGGCATCATCACCCTGGTCATTGTCCTGGGCCTTAAAGAGCCACTCAAGGAAAGCGCCCATGAAGAGGGTGATCTCGAAACCCCCAGCATTGGTGAGGCCTTCAAGCAAACCTGGAAAGCAGCCAAGTGGATCGCACACACACCCTTCGCTTTGACAATCATCGTCGGCGCAGCGTTTGTCGATAGTGTGATCCGCATGCTTGTCACCATGACCAGTGAATATTACCGGCTCATTAACTTTGAGCCCTACATGCTGGGTTTTATTGGATTATTCAGCGCAGGGCTCGGCATGATCACTGCACCGATCTCCCGGCGCATGTTCGATAATCTCTCACCCAGTACCAACTTCCTGATAATCAGTGCTCTGGCCATCATTGGCTTTTATGGAGTATCGTTGTTTATTCCCTATTTCGGGCTGATATTTGCCGCCCTGCTGTTTGCAGCGTTCACGATGCTCACATTCGGCGTATCCTTCTACCTGAATAATGCAACCGACAAAAAGCTCCGCGCCACCGTACTGAGCTTCAAGGGAATGGCGCTCAACCTGGGTTATGGTTTCATCGGTGTGCTTTACGCACAACTACTAAGTTACCTGCGCAATCGGGGCGAAACAGAGCTTGATAAGGATACACTCTTTATGGAAGCCTCTGAGTGGTTTACCTGGTATTACGTAATCGGGGCGGTTCTGGTCATCATTTTCAGCTATTTTAGATGTCCGAAACTGAATCAAACCGCAAAGGAACTTCAGAATCATGATTAAAATATACACCTACCAAAAGTGCAGCACCTGTAGAAACGCCACCAATTGGCTCACGGATAACGGTATCGCCTTTGAGGAACATCCGATTAAGGAAACTCGCCCTACCGAAGCTGAGCTCGACACAATGCTCGACGCCTATAACGGCGAAATCCGAAGACTCTTCAACACTTCCGGTATGGATTATCGCAACATGGGCTTAAAGGATAAATTACCCGGCATGAGCAAGGAAGAAGCCTATAAGCTGTTACGCTCCAACGGCATGCTCGTTAAACGCCCATTCCTGCTGGGTGGCAGCTACAACGCAGTCGGTTTTCGGCAACAGGACTGGGAAACCAACCTGCTTTAACTCACAGCGGGTAGCTTCACCACATTCACCCAGAACTGCTCGATTTGCTGAACCACATCGATGAATTTTTCGAAATTCACCGGCTTGGTGATGTAACAGTTCGCCTGGAGTTCGTAGCTTTTGAGTACATCCTGATCTGAATCAGATGTCGTAAGCATGACAACCGGTATCGTCCTTAAATCATCATCCTCTCTTATCGCTTCCAACACTTCATGCCCATTCATTTTTGGCAAATTCAAATCAAGCAGAATAAGATCTGGACGAATGGCATCTTCAAACCCTTCGGATTTTTTGAGATAATCCAACCCCGCACGACCATCCCGTTCAACATGCAAATTGTTAATTAACTTACCCTGCTTCAGGGCGATCTGTGTAAGGCGAACATCGCTTTGACTATCCTCAATCATAAGGATCTCAATAGGTGCATTGGTCATACACCATATTAGTATGATTAATTACGCCGGAAGTGCAACGTAAAAACAGCTTCCTTTGCCTTCCTCAGATTCCACCCAAATTAAACCATTGTGCTGCGAAACGATTTTTTGGCATATGGCCAGCCCAATGCCGCTGCCCTCATACTCCTCAGTGGTATGCAGACGCTGAAAGATGGAAAAGATGCGGTCAAAGTATTCCGGATTGATCCCTATTCCATTATCCTGAACCGAAATCACATCATACTGCCTTTCAGCGACCAACAGAGGATTCCCGATATCCTCGCCATATAACAACTTATGACTAACAACCATCTTCGGCTGTTCTTCACCTCTAAACTTAATGGCATTCTCAATGATATTCTGGAATACCAGCATGATGTGATTCTGATCTACATTCAGAATGACCTCTGCATCATTAATATCGATCACTGCATCAGACTCGGCAATGAGGATTACCAGCTTTCGCAATACCTGGTCCATAAGATCGCCCAAGGTAACCGAATCCAGAGCAATCTGGTGCCTTTCAGCCCGGCTAAATTGTAGTAACCCGGCAATCATGGATTGCAGTCGAAGACTCCCATCAACTGCAAAATTGATGTATTCATTGGCAGTATCATCCAGTTTATCCGCATAATCCTGCTTCAGGAGCTGCAAAAAGCTGGCAATGGATCTTAGCGGTTCACGCAGATCATGCGAAGTGATGTAGGCAAAATTCGATAGCTCACTATTTACCTGAGTCAGCTGATTGTTAGTATTTTTGATCTCCTCTTCACCCATTTTTCGAAGATGGATATCCTGCATAGACCCTATCATTCGAATGGCGTTGCCGTTTTCATCTCTGAGCACTTTCCCTGTTGCATGATACCAGCGATAGAGCCCGCCTTTATTCTGGATTCTAAAATCCAAGTTATACGGCTCATCCGTTTCAAGGCAGGCAGTCAGGCTCGCAAGGACCCTATCCGCATCATCGGGATGCAGCATTAACTTAAACTGATCGAATGTAGAAGGAATCTCACCTTCTTCATAACCCAGCAGCTCATAAATCTTAGGGGACCACCAGTTAACTTCCCGATTTAAGTCAAACCAATCCCAAATACCTACACTGGAACCTTCAGCAGCGAGTTTAAAGCGCTCTTCACTCTCAGCTAAGTTTAATTCTGTTAATTTACGCTTATCAATATCCTGAATAGAACCTACCATCCGAATCGGATTACCCTGAGCATCCCGGGTTACAGTGCCATGCCCAAAAAACCAGCGGTATGAACCGCTTTTAGTTTTTAACCTATATTCCACTTGGAAGGGCTCATCCCCCTCAAAACACTCTTGCACAGCTTCAAAGGTCTTTTCCATATCATCCGGATGGAGTAGGTTGCGAAACGTTTCTAAACTCGATTTAATTTCACCCGGTTTATAACCCAGCAATTCATAAAACTTGGGAGACCACCACTCCTCATCCTTATTAACATCCAACCAATCCCAAATCCCCACACTCGCACCCTCGGTCGCTAGCTTAAAGCGCTCCTCACTCTCAGCAAGAGCTGTTTTCTGCTCCATACTTTTCGTAATATCCGTATGTGCACCCAGCATGCGTAAGGGTTTTCCCGAATCATCCCGGATCGCAATGCCGCGGCAGCGTATCCATACTATAGAGCCATCTTTATGGCGATAACGCACGATCTGGTCATAAGGGTGGTTGGGGTCCTCACAATGTTTATTGAAATTCTCAATCGCGACTTTCAGATCGTCTTGGTTGATGATATCCTGCCAGGCATCCGGGCTATGGGGCATCTCTTCAGGGTCATAACCAAATATCTCCCAAAAGCGGGGACTCATCCACTCGTTTTCAGGCTTAAGCAAATCCCAATACCAAATGCCGTCCAAAAAGCCTTTTTGAATAAATTCAAAGATGGATTCATCTTCGCGTATAAGGGCATACAACTCATTCTTAAGGTAGTGAGCGCTCATAGGGTAGTAATCAGTTTATGTAGGAGATAGGATAGTTTATTGCAATTGCATTTCACCATTCTCGATAACGCCGGCTTCACGTTGGCAAAATATTGTAAATTCAAATTCAGATCCTTTATCGATCTCGCTTGAAACACGAATCTCCCCACCCAATAGATGCACAATGCGTCTGCAAATCGAAAGCCCCAAACCCGTTCCCTGAAAGCGACGGTTGAACGATGAATCCACCTGAGTAAAGGGTTCGAAAATTTCATCTAATTTGGACTGTTCAATACCAATTCCGGAATCCTTCACTTTAAAGGTCAGTTGACTGTCATTGGTATAACAAACGCTCAGTGTAATCGTACCCTTGTCGGTAAATTTAATCGCATTACCCAATAGGTTGAAAAGCACCTGGCGGATCCGCTGATGATCGGAGATTACACTGTCGGGAAGTTCATCACACAGTTTCACTTCAAATTTGAGTTGCTTGGCTTTAATCTTCGAAGCCAGTGCCAATGAAACAGAGTCCATCAAATCCTGCACCCGAAAATCTTCAAAACGTATATCAAATTTGCCCGCTTCAAATTTGCTGATATCCAGCAGATCATTGATGAGTGCCAATTGGTTTTCAGCACACTCACTCATGATAGCATGTAATTCATCAAGCTCTTCACTCAGCTCTTCTTCCTTCATGAGATCAAGCGAACTTAGAATTCCATTCATGGGCGTTCTAAATTCATGGCTCATCACCGCTAGAAATTCGCTCTTGGCCCGGCTGGCACTCTCAGCCTTGATCTTCTCAATTTCCAGCTGCTTAAAAAGACTGTCTCTTTCAATGGCGTATTTGATGGCCCGTTCCAGCTGATGGTTATTCAGCCCGTCCTTCATCAGGTAATCCTGGGCACCGGATTGCACCGCCTGCGTCGCAACCTTCTCATCATCCATACCACTTAATATGATTATCGGACAATCCGAGCTCCTGGATAATGCTTCAAAAGTAGCAATCCCGAAGGAATCCGGTAAGCCTAAGTCCAATAGAATGATATCGTAGTGATTCATTTTAAGGTGTTCGACTGCATCTCCAAGACGACTTATATGACTGCATTCGAAGTTTCCGGTTTTAGATTTATTCAGGTAAATCTGAATGATGTGAGCGTCTGAGTGACTGTCCTCAATGAGGAGTATCTTAATCGTTTCCACCGTATTACCGGACACTTCTTTGAGCTGTGCACTTCTTTTCATATCCAAAGCGCTCCCGTTATTACGATCATATAACCGGTCACCATTCTTTGACTGCTTGTTAGTGCTTTGAGTGTTAATCTGAAGCATCCCACATTCATATACGGTATAAAAATTTTGCTATTTAGAAATAATTAACATTAATTTTACTAATATCCCTGTGAAAATCAATGCAAGTAAAGCGTTACTTATTGTGAATAGATCTCAATCAATCTCAAGTGAACTTATCAATTGATCCACTTTTAAGCAAATTTCAGGGATGGTAACTTCCGGTCCTGCCACGTCGAGATCGTGAATCTCCCAGTAATGCACTTTACTCTCCCACTGCGGGAACTGCCTCATTATCATAGGCTTATGCTCAGTTTCCTTGAGGGCGTATACAAGCTCAGCATTTTTCAGGCATGCTTCTGTGAGTGCAGTTTTCTGATGAGTGTAGCATTCCTCAGGAATACTAAAGCGCTTGATCGCATCCCGCGTATCCGCTGACATACCGGGAGGCGCCCAACCAATATCCAGCCCTCGGGATATCGCCCGCCAACCATCCAAACGACCCTGGATGCGAAAATTGAACCACGCTTCCGCAAACCGACTCCGGTAATAATTGCCCGTGCAAATAAAAAGTAATTCTTTCATTTGATTTTTCTTAAAGTTTATTTTTAATTGGAATCATTCTAATTACAATTACTAATTATTGATATGAGTCTGAACTCCACAGCTAAACAATCTTTGGAAGATGCGCTTTTTGTCAAAGGCCTGCGCTCAACAAAACAAAGAGAAATCATTTACGAAGCAGTTCTTAATTCAGAGGATCACCCCTCGGCCGATCTCATCTACTCCCGCGTGAAAGAGGATATGCCGGGTATCTCACTGGCCACCGTATACAACTGTTTGGAAACCCTCACGGATTGCGGACTGATTCGGCAGGTGAACTTTGAACGTCAACCTTCCCGCTTCTGCCTGGCAACGGCTCAAAGCGCCCACCATGCCCACGCCCATTGTAAGAACACAGGTAAAGTCTTCGATGTCGTTCTACCCGCTCAATTCTTTGATGAGTTAAACAAATATCTGCCCGCTGACTTTCAGCTCGAAAAAGTCGACCTCTGTCTCAGTGGCAAACAATCCCTTTCACAAAAAAACTAATACCATTTTAATTATGTCTAACCAACTCGAAATCAAAAACCTAACAGCAAATATTGGCGATAAGCCCATCCTAAAAGACTTCAATCTGACCATACCCAAAGGTGAAGTGCATGCACTCATGGGACCCAATGGTACCGGTAAAAGCACCCTCGCCAAAGTGATCGCAGGTCACGAAGACTACGAAGTAACCTCCGGTGAAATCCTGGTGGACGGCGAAAACATCCTCGGCATGGAGCCCGATGAAATTAGTCATGCCGGAGTATTTCTTGCATTCCAGTATCCTATGGAAATCCCGGGAGTTTCGATCGCCAACTTCATCCGCGCGGCACTCCAGGCCAGAATGGAAGAGGGCGAAACCTTTGACGCACCCGCCTATTACCGCGAACTTTACGAAAAGATGGACCTCCTGCAAATGGACCGCAAGTTCACCTCGCGCTCTTTGAACGAAGGTTTCTCCGGAGGGGAGAAGAAACGCTGCGAAATACTGCAAATGTCCATGCTCGAACCCACTTACTGTATCATGGATGAGACTGACAGTGGGCTGGATATCGACGCTCTCAAAGTCGTTTCCAACGGAGTTAACCTGATGCGGGGTGAAGACCGTGGCATCCTGGTGATCACCCACTACCAGCGCCTGCTCGAATACATTGTGCCCGATCAGGTGCATGTCATGTGGGATGGTGCCATTGTCCAATCCGGAGATAAGGAGCTTGCCATCGAACTCGAAGCCAAAGGCTACGAGTGGGTAAAAAATGAACTTGCCACTGCAGGCGCATAAGAAAGGAAATCATGATCAATCCATCACCCATAGAAATCGATAGAGACAAAGGCAACTTCAGCTACGAGACCGATTACGAGTTTGATGCCGGAGTCGGCCTCAATGAAGAAGTCGTGAAATACATCTCGCAGGTAAAAGGCGAAGATGAATGGATCACCGACTTCCGCCTGAAGGCGCTTAATGTTTTTAACCGCCTGCCCATGCCAACTCACTGGGCCAGCAAGGACCTGGAAAATATCCACTTTGAAAAAATCCGCTACTATCTGGCAAAAGGGCAAAAACCCAGCCGTACCTGGGAAGAAGTGCCCGATGAGGTAAAGGAGACTTTCGAGCGTCTAGGAATCCCCGAGCAGGAGCGCAAGTTCCTCGCAGGCGTTGAGGCACAATTCGACAGTGAGGCCGCCTACTCCCGCATGAAGGATAACCTCGAGAAAGAAGGGGTCATCTTCGTGGGTTCAACTGAAGGCCTTAAGGAATACCCGGAAATTTTCCGCAAGTTCTTCGGCAAGGTCATTCCTACCGGTGACAACAAGTTTGCAGCGCTGAATTCAGCAGTTTTCAGCGGAGGCAGCTTCATTTATGTGCCTCCGGGCGTTAAGGTATCCCAGCCACTGCAGGCTTACTTCCGTATTAACGCGGAAAACTTTGGCCAGTTCGAACGCACCTTAATTATCGCAGATGAAGGCGCGGAGGTTACCTACATGGAAGGTTGCACCGCTCCCAAATTTGAAACCAGCACCCTGCACAGCGCTGTGGTTGAGCTCGTAGCACTCAAAGGCGCGAAGATTCAATACATCACCGTGCAAAACTGGTCCAACAATGTCTTCAACCTGGTGACTAAACGCGGTTTGGCCGAGGAAGATGCTGAAATCAAGTGGATCGACTGCAATATCGGCTCACGCCTGACCATGAAGTATCCGGGGGTCATCCTGAATGGCCGCCGCGCACGCGGCGAGGTACTATCCATTGCACTGGCAAACAACGGTCAGCACCAGGACACCGGCGCCAAGATGATCCACCGTGCGGATGAAACCACCAGCAACATCATCTCAAAGAGTATTTCCGTAGGGGAAGGTTGTGCGACCTATCGCGGGCAGGTTCACATCCCTGAGCATCTCAAAGGCTGTAAGAATAACACCGAATGTGACGCACTACTCATCAATACCAACAGTCGCACCGATACCTTCCCTGCCATCACCGTACGAGGCGATGACAACTCAGTGCAGCACGAAGCGAGTGTATCCAAAGTCAGCGCCGAGCAGATATTCTACATGATGCAACGCGGACTCAGTGAAGGCGAAGCCATGAGCCTGAGTGTGAACGGATTTGTAAACGACCTGACCAAGTTTTTCCCCATGGAGTATAGCGTTGAGCTAAAGCGGCTCATCGAGCTCGAGATGGAAGGTTCCGTAGGGTAAATCCAAAATAGAAAGATTAAATAATGAGTACTACTATTTCAGAAGCACCTGCTCCCACACCGGTTGGAACCATCGGAGACAGTGCCACCTTCAATAACCTTGCATCGACACTTACACACGAAAGTGCATGGTTGAAAAACAAAAGACAGGAATGCTGGGATCAATTTCAGGAACTTCCCCTACCCGGTCGTAAAGACGAACGTTGGCGCTTCTCCACACGGCTGAGTATGGATTTCAACGAGTATCGCCTCGCCGGAACACCAGACCCTGACGCGGTGGAAGCATGCATCGATCAGTCTGAGCTGGTAAAAAACCCACTTGCCAAACTGGTTTTCGTGGATAACCACCTGGTTGCCACCTCACCCATTGCAGACGAATTAAAGGAAAAGGGAGTTATCTTCGAATCCTTGACCGATGGCATTCAAAACCACCCGTCACTAATCGAAAACTACTTGTTTGGCGAAGAAGCACATTTGGGCTCAGAAAAGTTCATTGCCCTGCACAATGCACTCACCCATGCGGGAGCAGTCATTTATGTACCAAAGGGAGTAGAGCTCAAGGATCCTTTGTTTATCTACCACTGGACGACTCAGGAGCAGACAGCCGTATTCCCGCACACATTGGTAATCGCCGAGGCAAACTCAACTGTGAACGTGATCGATGTATTTAATACCAGCGATCTCCAACTGCCTGCATTCTGCTCGGCATCCGGAAACATCTATGCAGGCGCGGGTGCTCATGTCACCCGTAAGGTTATCCAGAATTGGAGCTATGAAACCGCGTCCTTCCAATCAGATGCGACTATCGCCGCCCGTGACTCACAGGTGAAAACCATTGCGATCAATCTCGGAGGTAAACGCGCACGCTTCGAAAATCAACTCCGCATCACGGAGCCGGGAGCGCACGTCACCATGCATTCGCTTACAGTTTCGCAGGGAGAGCAGGAGTTCGACCAACGCACCTTCCAATCCCATGAAGCACCGGATGCAGTATCTGACCTGCTTTACAAGAACGCACTTCTGGATGAGAGCCGCACGATCTTCTCAGGCATCATCAATGTGAAAAAAGATGCTCAACGCACCGATGCTTATCAGACCAATCGCAACCTGTTACTGAACCCGAAGGCAGATGCAAACTCGCTGCCGGGTCTCGAGATTCAGGCAAACGATGTCAAGTGCAGCCACGGAGCAACCACCGGTCAGCTCGAATCCGAAGAACTCTTCTATATGATGCAGCGTGGCATCCCCAAGCGGGTTGCCCAGCAGCTGATGGTCTTTGGATTCTTCGAAGAGATTCTTGAAAAATTTGACACTGACGAAGTGCGCGACAATATCCGCAACCTGGTTCAGTCGAAATTTCATCAGTAATCCCTATGGACGATACCACTACACTTTTACGCGATGTTGAAGCCACCCTGATTCCCCAGGGTGAGCCTTTCACGTTGAACGAAGGCACACCGGTTGTGATCACCCATAAGCTGGGTGGTAACTTCACGGTAACCACACATAACGGTATGTTTCGCATCAGTCGTGAAAATGCGGATGCCCTCGGCTACGAGGTTGAAACATCGTCTTCATCCAAGGATTCGGATGCACCCAAAGGAGATGTAGAAATCGACCAGGTATGGGAAGCTCTCCGCCAGGTATACGATCCGGAAATTCCGGTAAATATCGTCGATCTCGGGCTTGTATATAACGTGGAAATCACCGATTCATCGGGCGACCCACATGTTCAGGTGGCAATGACGCTCACCGCACCAGGTTGTGGCATGGGGCCGGTCATTGCGGAAGATGCCGAAGGGCGCATCCTGTCCATAGAAGCCGTAGAGACTGCCAACGTAGAAATCGTATGGGATCCCCCCTGGCACCAGGATATGATTTCTGAAGAGGGTAAAATGCAACTCGGTCTGATTTAAAAATCAGATAAAATGGGTATATTTATAGAATTAGGATTGATAATCCGCAAACCCGGAGTTTTAATCTTCGGGTTTTTTTGTGCATATGGATAGTCTGGTTAAGAACGTTTTGGCAGACCGGTATGCTTCAGAGAGTGTTAAAGCCATCTGGTCTGAAGCAGGCAAGATCCGCATAGAAAGACAACTCTGGGTAGCCGTTCTCAAAGCCCAAAAGAAGCTCGGTATCTCCATCCCACAGGATGCGATTCGGGCCTATGAATCTCAAATAGAGAATATTAATCTAGAGAGTATTCGTAAACGAGAGCTCGTTACCAAGCACGATGTGAAGGCACGCATCGACGAGTTCTGTGAGCTGGCCGGATATCAGGAGATTCACAAAGGCATGACCAGCCGGGATCTAACTGAAAACGTGGAGCAGCTTCAGATTTATCGCTCCCTTTCTGTAATCCTGAATAAAGCCGTAAACGCTGCACAGGCGCTTGCAAACCAGGCTGAAAACTGTCGCAACCTGGCGATGCCTGCACGCACGCATAATGTGCCGGCACAGCCCACAAGTCTCGGCAGAAGGTTCGCTATGTTCGGGGAGGAATTCCTCACATCCATTACCTCCATCGATTCATTTTATAAAAACTTCTCCGTTCGCGGTCTCAAAGGTGCCGTCGGCACGCAAACGGATCAGCTAACGCTCTTTGATGGGGACAGCCAAAAAGCCGAAGCACTCGACCAGGAACTGCGAGGATTCCTGGGCATCCCCCATACGCTGCAGGCCACGGGGCAGGTTTATCCGCGCAGCCTGGACTTCGAGCTTGTATCGCGACTTTATCAGCTCAGTGCCGCGCCGACTAATTTTGCGCGCACCATCCGTTTAATGGCCGGACATGAAACGGCTAGTGAAGGGTTCGCTAAAGGACAGACAGGATCATCTGCAATGCCGCATAAGATGAACAGCCGTAGCTGCGAGCGCATCCAGGGCTTTCGCACGTTGCTCTCAGGCTATGTTACCATGGCCTCGAATTTAGCGGGTGATCAATGGCATGAAGGCGACGTCTCCTGCTCAGTCGTCCGTAGGGTGCTTCTACCGGATGCATTCTTCGCTATTGATGGCCTGCTCAATACCTGGTTAACGGTGCTCAATCAGCTGACCGTTTATCCTGCCATGATTCAGCAGGAGCTGGAACAATTCACCCCCTTCCTGCTGAGCACCACTGTACTTATGGAAGCGGTTAAAAAAGGCGTAGGCCGCGAAACCGCTCACCACATCATCAAGAAACATGCGATCGAAGAAATTAACACCCGCCGCAGCGAAGGCATACTCAGCAATCAACTAGCTGAGAGACTCGCATCCGACCCAGATCTTAGACTCAACTCAGACGAACTGGAATCCATCTTCAATAATATTCAAAACCACCTGGGTAATTCACAGACCCAGATCGATGCATTTCTTCATGATATGCAAAACTGGGTAAAAAAATACCCGGACTCTCAAAATATCGAAACCGTTTCGATTTTATAATTTCATGGCACTCACACCCTATTCCAGTCAAATCATAGCAGATGTTGGCATCTCATTCGGCGATGAAGGCAAAGGCCGCGTCGTTTACGAAATCGCAGATGAAATCTGTAACCTCCCCGAACCCAATAATCAGGTAGCCATGGTGCTTAAAACCAATGGTGGCGCCAACTCGGGCCACACCGCAGGGGGCCTCAAACACAACCTATTGCCCTGTGGTATTGTAGATCCGCGCATCCGGCATCTATCGCTCGGCGCAGGGGTAGTAGCCGATCCCCGTAAAATCTGGTGGGAAATCAATTCACTCGAAGGCCATGGTTACACCATTCTCGACCGACTGCGGATCGATGAGCATACCCAGGTAAGCGACCTCTGCCACCGCCTCCTCGACCTGGCCTGGGAGTATTACCGCTTTAAAATACTCCATGAAGAATCCCGGGGAACAACGGGACGGGGCATCACCCCGGCATTCAGCGACGAGGTCAATCAATGGCAAATATTCTTCGAAGAGTATCTCGGGGAAAAGGACGATTTTATCGAAAAACTCTTTAAGCGGGCCAAGCGGGCCCTGGATATAATCCAGTATACCTGTCACGTCGATATTGATACCTGGGACGCCTTCTTTGATAAACTCACCGAGGCTGAATTGCGCGCAAACAAGGATACGGTGGACTCCGGGCGCTATCCTGCAAGCGAGTTTGACTTTAAACGTTTCAAGGGAAGGACGCCTTTCTCTCTGAATTGGGATTACCTCGGAGAAACCTACTGGCAAGCCGGCGTTAGTCTTGCGAAAAACATCTGTGATGTGCGTGAGCTTGTGCTCGACGCAATGGATAAGGGTGAATACGTCATCAGCGAGTTTGGGCAATCCTACTGGCTGGATAAACGACATGGGTTCTCACCAAACGTGACCGCCTCCCACGCATATACACCTGAATTTTTCCAATCGGCTAACATTCCACTCCGCAGAGTGCATACCGTGGGCGTCTGCAAGGCCTATGACACAAAAGTAGGTACCCATCTTTTCATTACCGAAATGGACGAGAGCGACCCCGTGTGGACACGCTTGAAGGAGCTCGAGTTTGGCACATCCACGGGGAGGCAACGCATGGTCGGTTGGTTCGACGCTGTCGAAAAAGGCTCGGCACTCAGATACGGCGGGTATGAAGACCTGGTGATCAATAAGATTGATGCCCTGACACTCGGGCCTGACTGGCAGGGGCCGATCAAACTCTGTATTGCCTATGAAGATGACGCAGGCGAGCGGTATTACCGGGTTCCTCGTAAGGACTCCCTCCGCAATACCCTGAAACCCATCTATATTGAGCTGGAAGGCTGGCATGAGGATATCACACAAGCGCGCTCCTTCCATGATTTGCCCATAAATGCACGAAAATATGTCGCATGGATGCTCAAAGCGACCTACGACTGCGCAAACCATGGGAATACCCAATCCTTGCCGATCCCCAATATACGCTTTGTAGGTGTTGGCCCGGAGCAGCACGAAATCCTTACGGACATCCCGGATTCACAGGAGCTGCTGACGCTGATCGCAGAAACGCCCGTAACTTAAGAAACTCGACTATCTGATTTATCCAATAACAAAAAAAAGGCGACCCCGCAGAGTCGCCTTTCTTGGTTTAGATAAAAACTGACTTAAAGCCTTAGAATTCGATCTTCGCACCGAAGAGAACATTCCATCGAGAGCGGATACGTCCTACACGAACGCTAGGCTCATCAGGATCGAAGTCTTTATATGTAGGAACTCCATTAACAACATCCAGAGTAACAACGTCAGCTGTGAATGGGAATCCAACTTCCTCAGTTAAGCCCCAATCCTCATTGAGCATATTACCCAGATTACGGATAGTAACGAAGAGCTCAAGATTGGAGCCCATAAACTTCAATGGAACATCCTGAGTTAACTTAAGGTCCCAACGATGAACCCAAGGATTATCATGACTATTACGGGGAGCAATGCCACCCGCATGCTGTGAAAGCCCTGTGCGATCCAGGAAATCAAAAAAAGCACCTGTATCGAAACCTGGATCAAAGTCTACTATAGCATCGTCTGGACCTGTAGGAATGTAGAGCAGATCATTGCCGTCGCGTGTGTCACCATTTACGTCATTTGCGAAAACATAGCTGAATGGACGACCGGTGCGGCCTTCGTATACCAAGTTGATGCGAGAGAGCCATCCGCCACCCCAATTATGTGTATAACCCAGTAGCATTAACCAACGTTCCTGCACCTCAGAATTTGAAGTTGAAAGCTCAGGCTGGTTGAAATTGAAACCTGCACGGTTACCCCAGTTGGATACCGCACGACTGGATGTGAACGGATTCACATCTTCAGCTTCACCAAAATTAACAGAAAGAGATCCGAAGAAGCCATCACCATCGTCTGGCTTAGTAACCGATAATACATAGTTCATGGCACTGCCTTCGCTGGTATTATCCAAAACATATACCTCTTGATATTGGTCAGTCACACCACGATCCTCATAGATATCACGTCCATCTGGAGCCTGACCGATTACTCGCTGATTCGCATCGAATACATAAAGCGCTTCGTTTGTCTCAGTGACGAGAATTTCAGCAGTAAAGATCAAATCCCAGGCAGGAACTTCCCAGTCAACTGCGATATTTCCACGCCAAACGGAAGGAAGCTTAACTCCATCTGTCAAAACGTCCACGGAAGGAATACTTTCCTGGCGATCTACAAAAATTGGAGAGTCGTTGGGATCGAAATCGTTCGCAAGGTAATCTCTCAGGCTACTTCCAAGTGAAACTTGACCGGATGTTTCACCATTGTTGGTAAATGCATTGGAGAACCATACGGCAGGTGTACGACCTTGGAACAGACCTACACCCCCACGAAGCACTACATTATGATCCTCAGGAATCCAGTCTTGCTTAACATTATACTTGAAACCCACGCGAGGAGAAATGAGTGATTCACCATCGATAGAACCATTGTTCGGGAATCCGAATGCTTCTTCAAAACCAAGTGCAGCAGGTGGTTGTGTATCAGAGAGTGTAGTATCCATACGCAAACCACCGGTAATCAACAAGTCCTCATTTACCTGCCAGCGATCCTGGATGAAAATACCTAAAACACCAATTTCAGGCTCAGCTACTGGGTTTTGACCATTAATACCAGTATTACGGAAACCATTAAACTGAGGACGATCATTCAAAAAGTCATCCAAAGTGCGGAACGTAAAGTTACCGAATGAATCCGAAAGGAATAGGTTACGAAATTCAGTGACTTCATAGTCGAAACCAAATGAGATTTCATGATCACCCGCGTAGTATGTGCCGGTTCCAAAGATTTGGAAAATGTCGTACTCAAGATTGTTCGCATGACGGAAACGCTCAGTTCCGAAAAAGAGCTCACCCGCGTCTGCGGACCCATCTGCTCCAGGGAACCGATCAATCTCAATCTGCGGGAGTGCAGAGTCAAAAGTAGTAGGTTGACGATATTCACCGATCGCTACCTTGAACTCAGTAGAGAAACGATCTGTCCAATCACTGAAAAACTGCACGACATAATAATCCTCATCACGCACTTGAGTGTAGAAATTACTGTCTAGCGCAGTTTCAAGAAAGTCATCGAAGTTACCAAAGTTGGGACCTGTTCCATCTTGGCCACGATAGCTGAAACGTGCACGGTGCATGTCAGTGATATTCCAGTCGATGTTGATCAAAAGGGCTTCCGTTTCAAACTTGGTGGTTGTAGGAGGTGCATATGCACCGAAATCAACACCAAGTACGTTATTACCATAATCGATCACCTGTTGGACTGCACCCAGGTCGGGATCGATTCCGGGTTCTGAAGGTGCTTGGGTACGTGTAAATTCTTCATAGTTTACGAAGAAGAACAGCTTATCTTGAATAATCGCGCCCCCCAAGCTGTAACCCATTGTAAATTCGCGGAAAAGACCGTTTCTGCCATTTCTTACGTCACTACCACGATACTGATCATCAGTGTAACGAGTGTAGATACTACCACTCAAATCATTAGTGCCACTCTTAGTAACAACATTGATCGCACCCCCTGTGAAACCCGCTTGACGCAAATCGTAAGGAGAAACTTCAACGCTCACCTGCTCAATGGCATCGAGCGGAACCGGAGATACCAGAGACACGGAACCTGCAGAGTCTAGACCGAATTGGTCATTCACACGGATACCATCAATAACGATTGTATTAAAACGACTGTTTTGACCTGCAACTGTAAGCTCGTTACGATCCCCTTCATTAACGGTGAAGAAAGGGTTAAAACGCGCGAAGTCATTCAACGATGATTGGTTCTGTGGAAGTGAGTTTACGCTTACATTGTCCAGCACCGAGCGAGCACCGATTTGATCCGGAGCAAGGCTGCTTACCTCAGAAGCCGCTACTACGAATGCTTCGAGCTCTACAACATTCGCTTGTGCTTGTATGTTAAGTGGACGCGTTACCGCAAGTTGCAAAAATACATCATTCACCGTTGTCGCCTGGATTCCGGCTCCGCGCACTGATACAACATATGGACCACCCGGACGCATACCCGTGATACCATAAACACCTCCACTACGAGAGATCGCGCGGTATACTGTGCCAGTTGGAGTGTGGGTTGCCGTAATGGTAGTACCCGAAACAGCGATTCCTGAAGAACCACTTACAATACCACTCAAGGCAGAAGTCGTGTTACTCTGACCAAAGAGCGACGATGCACTCAGGGTTATAAACCCAAGCGCAATAATTATAGGCTTAAGAAGCTTAATATTCATAGCAATATACAGTCTGTTGGCTCGTCTCAGCAGGATAGAGCCGTTTGTTAGATAGTAGTTAGAATTTGCTCGGTTAAGAGACTAACAAATCAGATTTCCCCAATCTGCATTCTAGGTCTGAATCCAACATTTATAACCTGTCAATGCTAGGAGTCATTTATAGCAGTTTTGTAACATAAGTAATTAGCAGTATGAGTCCGCCTGAAACTTAGTATTAATAGTTCGAATGCAAGCAAACAAGTCGCACTTTTTTCCTTGAAATTTCGGGCAGAGTGCTAAGTTAAGTGTTTCAGAACCTCTCTCAATTTCCAAAATTAGCATACCCTTTTATTGAATCTGAGACAGGTTCCAGTTAACACTATGATTGAATCTCTGAGTTTAACCAAATACTACGGCCCCAAATGCGTGGTAGATCAGGTGAGTTTTCAGGTGAAGCCCGGTGAGGTTTTAGGGTTTCTTGGCCCTAATGGAGCCGGTAAATCCACAACCATGAAAATGATCACCGGCTTCCTCAACCCCACCAACGGAAGCGCCCGCATCGATGGAGTCGACGTCGTTAAAGATCCGATAAATGCCCGCAAAAACCTCGGATATCTGCCCGAGAACGGTCCACTCTATGAGGAAATGACCGTTGAGGAGTTTTTGCGTTTTGTCTCCAGCATTCGAAACAGTACCAGAGATACTGAGGAGCAATTGTCCGCTGTTGAAGACGTGATCAAAATCACCCATCTGGAAGGCGTGCGCCACCAGACTATTGATACACTGAGTAAAGGCTTTCACCAACGGGTAGGGGTTGCTCAGGCGATTATCCACGACCCCAAGTATTTAATACTGGATGAGCCAACCGATGGCCTCGATCCAAACCAGAAGAATGAGGTCCGCCAGCTCATTCGCCGCATGGCAGAGAGCAAGGCAATCATTCTATCCACGCACATTCTTGAGGAGGTCGAAGCCATGTGTAATCGCGTAATCGTTATTTCCGACGGAAAGATTCTTGTCGATGAAACGCCCGAGAGTCTCAAACAAAAGCACCCCCATTACAATGGTGTAGAGCTTCACTTAAGCGGTGCGGATATAGAAGGAATCGAACGACAACTGCGTGACAGCTTTCCTGAATTGGGCATTGAGTCGCGGGATAACGTCATCGAGATCCTTCCTGCCAGTAAAGAATCCATCCAGGCCAAGATATTTAATTACATCCACGAAAATTCCTGGAAAATCGAAAGCATCCGACCGATGGCTACCCCTCTGGACGATGTATTCCGCACTCTAACCCTTGATCCTGAATAACGATGCAAAATATCAAAAGTATCTTTAAACGCGAATTCCTGGGCTACTTCAGAACACCGGTAGCCTATGTTTTCCTCATTGTATTCTTAATCGCTTCTGTAGGGCTCACTTGGTTCCTGGGGCGTATTTTTGACTCCAACGAGGCAAGCTTAGCCCGCTTTTTCATGTTTATCCCCTGGGTCTTTTTATTTCTGGTTCCGGCAGTAGGCATGCGCCTTTGGGCAGAGGAAAAGCGCTCGGGCACCTGGGAATTACTTTTTACACTACCGATCAGTGTCACCGAAGCAGTAATTGGTAAGTTTCTTGCAGGCTGGCTGTTCCTGACGCTGGCGATTCTTTCCACTCTGACATTGCCATTGACGATCAGTTACCTCGGAGACCCGGACTGGAACATCATCTTTACCGGCTATTTCGGAGCGATCCTTATGGCAGGCGCTTACCTGGGTATATGTTCACTTACCTCTGCGTTTACACGCAGCCAGGTGATCAGCTTTGTAATCAGCCTGGTCGTATGTCTGGTAATGGTGTTCCTTGGGTGGAGCGTATTTAATAACTTCCTGCTTTCGATCCACCTTCCCAACACCGTAGCCATGGCCATCGCCAATTTCAGTTTCATTTCTCACTTTGAGCCCATGACGCTCGGGCTTATTCGTATACAGAACATTGCATTCTTCGCAGCAGTTATTGTTGCATCCCTGTCGCTGAATGTGGTCGCACTCAAACGCTAATTTTTCTGCTTACCATGGACAAAAAAAACAAGAGTATTGCCAGTTTACTCATACTCCTTTCAACCCTCTTCTTCTTAATCATAGTAAACTACATCCCGCTGCAGTTTGATCTGAGTGCCCAGGGCAATTACACGCTCTCGCAGGGAAGTAAGGAACTATTAAAGGAAATCGAGGAGCCGATAACATTAGACTTCTACTTCAGTCAGAGTGCCGAAGGTATCCCCAATCAGCTTACGAATTTTGGAGATAGGGTCGCAGTATTTCTGAACCAATATAAGCGCCACTCCAACGGTATGCTTCAAGTCCGCAAAATTGACCCGAAACCGGACACCAAAGAAGAGGAAGCCGCAATTCGCGCAGGCATCAATGGTCAGCCCACGCCCACCGGCGATCGTTTCTTTTTTGGCCTCGTTGCTACCCAGGCAGATACCGAAGAGAGTATCCCATTAATCACTATTCAACGGGAAGCCTACCTGGAGTATGACATTTCCAAACTCATCTCCCAGGTACAGCAACTTAGCCAGACGCGCATCGGCATCCTCTCCACTTTACCGGTTCAAGGCATGAGCCCGCAGCAAATCCCCGGTATGCCAATGCCCCAGCAGCAGGGACAGCCGGAGTGGGTCTTTTATAATCAACTCAATGAGCAATTCGAGCTCGTCTCCGTAGATTTCCGGGGGGAGAGTATTGATCCCGCACTGGATGCGCTCATGGTGATTCATCCGCAGGAATTGAGTGAAGTCATGCAGTTTGAGCTCGATCAATTTGTGCTCAGCGGCAAACCAGTGATTATTGCAGTGGATCCCTCCAATTTCACTCAACGCCAAAGCATGGGACAGCAGGCAATGATGATGGGTGGGGGCAATGTCAGCAGTAGCCTGGATGCACTTTTCAGTGGATGGGGCATCGACTATGATCCCATGAGCGTCGTGGGCGATCTGGACTTTGCGGCACGGGTAAACGCCGGTGCAGGCCAGCCCGTTCCCTTTCCGGTATGGATGCAAATTCGGGAATTTGATGATGCGATGCCCCCCGTTTCTGCCTTGAATGAGGTACTATTTGTCGAGGCCGGCCATTTTTCACTCTCGGAGGATAGTGAACATACACTGACCCCGCTTATCCAGACTTCTGCAAATTCATCTACCACCTTTGCACAAATGCTCATGTTTAGCCAACCGGCCCAGATCATGAGCCAGATGCAAAGCAACCTTGAGAATGAACCCGGTGAAGCCATGACAGTAGCCGGCATCATCGAAGGCACTTTCCCGACTGCGTTTCCCGCAGGCCGCCCTGTAGAAGAGGTTACGGAGGAAGACGATATTGATCCGTCTGATGATGCAGATTCAAATCTGGCAACTCCGACTGAAGATGATTCACTCAAATCGGGAGATGCCCGCATCGTGCTCTTTACTGATGTCGACTTCCTGAACGATGGTTTCTCCGTGCAGCGTATGAATATGCTCGGAACGACCATCCTGCAGCCGCTCAACGATAACCTGAACCTGGTACTCAACGTTACGGAGTTTATCAATGGCAGCGAGGAATTGATCTCTTTACGGGGGCGAGGCACCCAAAACCGCGAGTTCGAGAAAGTACGCGAACTCGAAGCCGTCGCCCAAGCACGTTTTCAATCTCAGCTGGATGAGATCAATGCCCGTATCTCTGAAATTCAGACAGAGCTCTCACAAATCCAAGTCCAGCAAAATGAACAGGGTGTGCTCATCGCATCCGGCGAGCTCGAAGATGCCATAGAGCGCTTTCGTGAGGAGGAAGCCAGCGCAGTAGCCCAACGCCGGGAAATCCGCAAAAAGCTCCGTGAGGATATTGAGCTGCTTGATCGCAATCTCGCCATGTTTAACCTGCTGTTTATCCCCGTCATTCTGGTGATCAGTGGTATCGCATACTTCTATGTGCGCAGCCGCAAAACCCGATAACTTTTTAACGAAGCCATGAATATTCGTTCTCTTTTAATCTTAACACTCATTCTCGGTGTCATCGCTACCGCGCTGATTATTAATGAGCAAATCAATCAACAAAAGCAGGCCAGCTGGAACCTCCCTGAAGACACTTCATTGATTTCGGAAGAGGCTCTGCGCAATACCGCACAGATTCAGATCACGGGGCGAGACAACATCAGTATCGAAAGGCGCGATGCCGGACTTTGGGTAATAGGGAGTTACCACAATCTTCCTCTGGATATCAGTAAAATGGGGCAATTGATCACCGACCTCCGGGAGGCAAGCCTTGCACGCCTGGTCACCAAAAATCCGGAAAAACGCGACGATCTACAAATCGACGACCAATCCCTGATTGCCTTCTATGATGAAAGCGGCGATGAACTCGGCCGCATTTACATTGGCAAGACCGGCAAAAACGGAGGCAGAATCATTGCACGGAATGATGAAACTGAGGTATACTTGACAGACAATAACCTATCTATCGACACGGCCAACAATGACTGGGTTGAAACCGATCTGATCCCCTTTACAGCCAATGATGTGAAGGCAATCACCCTGCATTGGCCTACTGAGGAAGCGGGCGTCATCACCGTGAGTCGTGAGACCCAGGCGGACGAATTTGCGATGGCGGATCTCCCCGAAGGTGCGACCCTTTACCCCTCAAATATCTTGTCCAGCATGCGCAACCTCACCAATGCCCGATTTACCGATGTCTTTGATGCCAGTGAAGCTACCAAATACGAGGATGCATTCGCACATGCCTACCACTTTGCACTCACCTTATTTGACGAAACCAGCTGGGATATATATGTAGGGCAAGCCCCGGAACCGGAGATCGCCGACGGTGCTGAAATCAACTTTGGCGAAGAACGCCCCGTCTACATGATGGCAAAGTCTTCAGGTGAGGATATATTAAACCCTTTTATGGATAGTTTGGCATTTGAGGTATCAGAATATACTTTCAACTCTCAGCCCGATACGATTGCAGATTGGTTGACCCTTCCACAACCGGAAGAGGAGGAAGCTGCCGAAGAAACCGACACCCCGGCTGTTCTAGAAATCAGCCCTAATTGATGTAGGGTAACATCAGCGAAGCGAGCATGAGGGTTATAAAAAACCCGCATGCATCCGCAATGGTCATCACTAAAGGACCGGATGCCAGCGCGGGATCCAGCCGCATCTGCTTAAGCATCAGGGGCACACTACCACCGATAACCACGGAGATCAGCCCATTGGCAAACATGGCTCCGCCTACAACCAGGCCCAGGTGCCAGTTCATCTCTCCTTTCCAAAAACCAACGATGGTGCCTAAAACAATCCCCAGGCATAATCCGATCAAGAGTCCTACGAGCATTTCCTGAAAAACCACGCGGATGACCTCCCACGGTTTTACTATTCCCAAGGTAAGCTCCCGTATACTCACGGCCACGGCCTGATTTCCGGAAGCTCCACTCAAATTCGCAACCACGGGTAAAAAAGCAGCGAGCACGATGACTTCCTGAAGTATGTGCTCATAGGCTGCAATCACACTGGCAGCGGTCACACTGAGCAATAAACCCACGAGCAACCAGGATAACCGCCGCCACGTTCGCTCCCAAAGCGGCATAGTGCGCAACTCTTCTTCACCGCTCAGTCCGCTTAACTTCAGAAAATCCTCAGTCGCCATTTCACCGACAGCCTCTTCCACCGCTGCACGGCGAACAACGCCCACGAGCTTATCCTCATCATCCACGACGGGTATGCCCAGGTAGTTATGCTCCTCAAAAAGTTCCCTCAACGCATTCACGGGCTCGCTGGTTTTAACCCGGTCTGGGTCCTTGAGCATGAGCGAGCCCACCCGCCGGTCATCTTTGGCAAGTAGCAGATCTCGCAATTTCAGCACACCTTTCAGGTATCCCTGCTCAGAAGTAATATAGATGTACTGTACATCATAGTCCGCATAGGTTTCCTTGTTTGCACGCAGATTATCCAATACCTGTGAGGTGGTAGTGTTGGATGTAAACGACAGATACTCGGTGATCATCACACCCCCGGCGGTCGACCAATCGTAGCTGATCAACTTACGGGCATCCGAAGCCTCCTCCGGGTCCATCTCCTGCAGGATGGCCTCCGCATCCTGGTCATCCAGCTCTGCGAGAATATCCGCCTGCTCATCACTGTCCAGCTCCTCAACGATCGCCGCCGCCGATTTGGCATCAAGCTCTTCGATGATATCCACTGCCTGGGCCTCAGATACCTGATTAAGCAGCTCTGCCGCCTCCTCCGGTCCCACGATTTCCATGATCTGGCTGCGCTCATCATCCGTAAGGCGCGATAAAGTGCGGGCCATTTCCCCTGGAGGAAGCGCATCAATCCATTGAATCAGTGCAGCAGAATCCCCCTGCTCGAGCAACTCGCGCAGTTCAGTCCAGGTTGAACGATCATCTAAGGTATCAGCATCCATAATCTGAGGTTGCAGTCAGGATTCAGCGTTTTCGTGTTTTCGCAAACACCGCAACACATCCCCTACGAAGTTTCAAACCTGAAATTGTGGGTTCGGCGAATTATGTACGATTATAAAACAAGCGTTCGTAAATGGCACGCTCATACTCATTAAACTGCTCCATATCAACACCTTCGAGATAGTATTGTGCCTGCTGAAACTCATCCACCCCCGCCAGTGCAAATGCAAGTATCAAACGCCACTTGGGATGCAGCGTTTCCCACTCCACATCAATGGTTTGAAAGCGTGCTAAAACCTCGGAATAACGACTATCCTTGATTCTTCCCAACGCCCAAGTCATATGGTAACGCAGCCGATTGGGATACTGTTTTGAAAGCGTTTCAACTACCTCACGGGCTTCACCCCCGTTTTGATCCATCAGAATGGAATAGTAGGCCCAATCGTTTGCGATGTCTGGATTGCCCCCATATTTATCGTAAAATGAGGTCAGTGTGGTGTAGAGCCTGTCAAAATTTCTGCTTTCATGGGCCAATCGTGCGCCATACCCCAATATTTCCTCAGCGGGCACTCCCAGGATCACCAGTCGGTCCAGCAAAGCATCCGCTTCGTAATTCAACCCAGCTTCATTACCCATTTCGATAAGCGTCCAAAAGTGAAGCGGCAGTGGCAATGCCTCCAGTTTGGCACGATACCAGGCATTGACCATCTCGGCATCGCTATCCATGGCACGATAAGCCTCCACTTTTAGGATATAGAGCCAAAAACGCTCGATGGGGCATTGCTCCTCCTCCAGAATACGCACGACAGCATCCCAACGCTCCAGGCGACCCAGATTACGAATCAGGATCAGAAACCAGTCTTTGCGTTGCAGGGCTAGCGGCACAGACAGGAGAACGGGCACCTGCTCAGCGAGCCCTACATCGCTGCACCACTCTGCAAGTCGGGTTACATAGCGATTATCCGCTTCACGGGTTTTGCCCATAAGGTATTCAAACCCTTCATTGCGGGTAATTACGCCCGTTTGGATACGGTGGTTAACCAGTCGGATTTCATCTTCAAACTCATCCACCCGCAGCTGGAGTTGATCCTGCAGGCGGCGTTTGATTTCAATATTCAGGGCATCAATCTCAGTCATCTGCCACATCACCTGATCGTTTATGAGATCAGAATTATCCAGCAAAAATTCGATATGCGCATCGCCCTCGGCGATGATTGAGGGATCATCGGAATTCAGGCACATCCCTATATAGAAAAGATGACGCTCAATTGGGGTATCCGCTGATTGGATAAAGTCGCGTGCGTATTCCAATGCCCGGGTTTCCTGCCCGATTAGTACATATATTTTTGACAAATTATATTGGGCATCCACATTGTTTGGGTCCTGCTCGAGCACCTTTAATAACTCCTGCTCAGCTGCCAAAAAATCATTGTTAACGATGAGGCACTGAACATACGCCATGCGGTCCTGTATGGTGATTTGGTCTCCTGTGTATTCGATAGCCTGTTCCCAATACTGGCGTGCAACGGCAGGAGATGTGAAATTCAAAACAATCGCCAGACCCCGGTTAGGCGCATAACCATCCGGGTCGAGCGCAAGGGCAGAACGCAGCTGAAGTGAAACTTCGTTAACCGCTTCCAAATCCGTAGGATTTTCAAGGTAGCGATTCAGAGCGTTCTCGGAAATTACCGAAGCCCGAATCTCCTTAAAATAGCGATAAACCGGGCGTGCACTAAACACCAGACCAACCACCACAAGCGCAATCGGCAAATAGATAAATAATAGTTTAGATCTGAGACTTAGATACACGCTTTATCCACAACTTGTTAACAATATAACATCATTTTTCATTATTTTGTAAAACATAGATTGACCCAATTTGTAAAATTCTCATAAATAAAGGTGCTTTTTCTTGAGTCTAATATAAATAAACGCCCGCGAGGGCAGTCTTTCAGTCGTGGCAATCTTATGGAAATTAGGATGTTTTGCTTGGGCTACCTGTATGGTGGTATTCATCACACATGCCCAGTCTTCAGAGTTGGACTGGACTCAGGTAAACTGGAACTCAGGTAATACTTCGCAAACTTTCAATGACGTTGATGGCAGCGGAATAGACATCACGATTTCACTCACCATCAATGGCGGATTCTATTACTCACCTCTGGATGATTCCAATAGCAGCAGTTCTCTCGTCATTTTCCCGGATTTCAGTACGGACAATCCCTCTACAAGCTTCATAGATGTTAATATTTCCTTCAGCAGTACGGTTTATAGTGCAGATTTTTCGCTACTCGATGTGGATCGGGGTCGCTCAGGCAACATATCTTATTGGGAAGATATCATTGAAGATATACAGGCAAGTAATGAGGGTAACACCACTGATGATCTCACCATTACAGCCGGATCTGAAATACGGACCGTAACCAACAGCGGCGAAACCGAATATCGCGGACGATCCAACCAGAACTGGAACGATGCCTCTACCCTGCAAATTGCATGGGCCGCACCAGTGGATAATATCTCTTTTCGTTATTCCAGCGGGAGCCGCGCAATCAGTAATCCAGTCGCCCAAGTCATTGGTTTAAGCAATATTACCTTTACACCCGTCCCGGAACCGGGCGCATACGTTACAGGACTGTGTGCTTTGGCCCTATTGGGATGGCGCGAGTATAAAAAACGTAAAAGTAAAAAGAAATTTATTAAATTTTAGTAAATGTCTGAGATTCAAATCCTAGGTTTTTGTTAAATTACCGATTTTAGGATTAAGTTGATTGTATTCTTCATGACCCGCAGACTTTATAGGCTCATTTTTATCGCATTGCTTGCTTTTTATAGTATGCAGCAAGTGCAGGCTGCCGATTTTGAATTGGACTGGAAAAATGTAGATTGGGATGACGGTAAGACCGACAGCGGCGGAGGAGATGATGATGACGACGATGATGATGACGACGACGATGACGATGATAGCCATCAGACGGAAGGCACTTTTGAAAATGTAGACGATTCGGGCGTAGATATTACCATTTCAGCTTCCATCAGTGCCGGTGATGACTATGAGGATGATATCGATGATAGTAACAGTAAAAGCGCATTGATCATTGAGCCCGACTTTAATGATGATAACCGCTTAACGGACTACGTGGACATCACGATCAGCTTCAGTCAGCACACTACCGGTAATGTGGATATCATGGATATTGATTTTCAGAACAACAAGTGGGAAGACATCGTGGAAATGATCACCGCTACTTCCAATGGTTCACCAACGGGCGGTTTGGTAATCACATATGGCAGCGGTATTACTATGGATACATCAACTGATCCGGGGAATACCCTTTATCGGGGAAATACTAAAACCAGCTGGGAAGACAAATCCACGCTCAACATCGCGTGGACCGAACCGGTCGATACCATCACATTTCGCTTTTCGAGTGGACCGGGGGGTAAAAGTAACCCCAATGATCAAAATTTTGGAATCGGGAATGTCGCCTTTACTCCGGTTCCCGAACCCGGAACCTACGCGGCAGGTGCTTTTGGACTACTGGCTCTGATTGTTATTGAGCTACGCAGACGCAAGGTGAATTTTAGAACGATCCTTAAGAAGTAGGCGTTGCTGCCATATATCGGGTCGCTGAGCTTTACAAAAGCCCCTTTTCATACAAATCTGGTAGTGGACCTTTACCCAAGCCAGACTATGAAATTCCTTACCTTGTTTATCTCACTTTTAATTATTTCGTGTGCGAGTGCCAAAGCGAATAAACCCAATATCATATTTATTTTAGCCGATGATCTCGGCTATGGAGATCTCGGCAGCTATGGTCAAAAACTAATCCAGACCCCCGAATTGGATAAAATGGCCAATGAGGGCATACGTTTCACTCAACACTATGTAGGTTCCCCCGTTTGTGCCCCTTCACGTGCGATCCTCATGACCGGCAAACATAGTGGAAATACACCCGTGCGCGGCAATCGCCAACACGATAGGGGCATTGGCCAATTGCCGTTGCCGCTATCGGAAACAACCATTGCCCAAGTACTTCAGGAAAACGGCTATCGCACCGCCATGATCGGCAAATGGGGCCTCGGCAATGCAGATACCATCGGCAATCCTTTAAAACGCGGTTTTGATGAATACTTCGGCTACCTGGACCAGGTACTCGCACACAATGCATTTCCTGAGTATCTGCTTAAAAATGACGAAAAAATCTACCTCGATAATGAGGTTAAATACATCGATCCGGAAGCCTGGCACCAGGGCCTCGGCAGCTACTCAACTAAGAAAGTAGATTACTCACAGGACTTTTTCATTGAGGAAAGCCTGAAATTTATCGAAGCCAATCAGAACCAACCGTTCTTTCTTTATCTGCCCTGGATTATTCCACACGATAACGGGGAAGCTCCCCTCGGGCAGAGGATGGAAATTCCCGACGATGGAATCTACACCGCTACCAGCTGGGAGGGAGACTCCAAGTCCTACGCAGCTACCATTACCCGTATGGATCGCGATATTGGGCTGATCCGCAAAAAACTGGAAGAGCTGGGTATTGCAGAAAACACGCTCATCATGTTCTCCAGCGATAATGGACCGGTGAGTGACAGCGCAGGCTATACCGCACCGTTCGATAGTGCGGGCGGGCTGCACGGATTTAAACGGGATGTCTACGAAGGTGGCATCCGTGTGCCCCTCATTGCAACCTGGCCCGGAACCATAGAAGCCGGAGGGGCGACCGATCATCTCAGTACTTTCTACGATTTCTTTGCTACCCTTACGGATATCGCAGGTATCGAAAACCCGATTGAAACGGACGGCATCTCTTACCTACCGACACTCCTGGGTGAAGAACAGAAGGAACACGAATTCCTCTACTGGGAGTTTCCCATTGGCTGGCCCGGCAATGGCTTTGGATTTCAGACGGGCGTGCGTATGGGCAAATGGAAGGGCGTGCGCGTGGATTTGCTTAATAACCCAACCGCACCGATAGAACTCTATAATCTTGATGAAGATCCGGGGGAGCAAAACGACTTAGCCACTAGATATCCTGAGATTGTTCAGCAAATAAAGGAAATCATGATCCGGGAGCACACGCCCAGCGAATTCTTCCCTCCGGTTCCACTCGATTTCTAATTTATTCAGCCGGTTTCTCCCAGATAAGTATGCGGCTGGTCTTATCCTCAATGTAGGGCGGATACGCGTGAAAGCCGCCTGTTATAAGCGTTAATGGACTGTCCGGTCCCTGCATGCGCGCACTCGCGAGTGTAAGCAGGTGTGTAGGTGTGTAGGTGAGTATTTTTTTCGAAAAGCGTTGCGCACCGTCATTTTCAAACCACGCCATGGATACTGCCTTGGGCTCATTCCAGTTATTAAAGCTGCTGAGTGCCACAATATCCATATCCCCGTCTTCATCGATATCTACCGAGATAGGGCTGTAAGCACCCCCGAGGTCCCCAATACGATGAAACTTAAAAAAGCCGCGACCCCGGTTCTCCAACCACTGCACTCCATGCCAGGGCTTTGGCCCCGGTTCTGGGTTAGGTCCGAAACCATCCCCATTGGTAAATACAAGGTCCGGCATCCCGTCTTGATTCACATCTGCGGAGCTCATACCGCTGCTCGAGTAATCCTCATTCGTGGAACCCCAGATCACCTGACTGCGAAAATTACCCTTACCGTCGTTCAGGAACAGGTGAATTTCCTCCCATTGCTGGGATACAATTGCCGCAAAATCCAGGCTACCGTCCCCATCATAATCATCGATGCAAACATTCACCGTTCCCGAGAGACTCAACAATATCTCGCTCTCAAACTCCCAAGGAGCCGTCTGCCGCATCCAGCGCACCTCCCCCTGATCGTACCCAAACTGACCTACCGCGAGGTCCAGCAGACCATCCCCATCAAAATCAGCCGCACGCGTATCGACGACACGCTCAATACCCTCAATGATCAGTCTGCGCTCAAAAGTCTCATTCCCAAGATTTTCAATTACGAAGATAGCGCCAATCTTATCGTTATTGGGAAAGACAACGCTCATACTCGAAATAATGAGATCAGTATCTCCATCCTGATCGATATCGCTCGGCTCTACACGCACGGGAGCACGCATATTTTCACCAATCACGATTTCCTCAAAGCGCCCGTCCGCAAACTGCTTGATCCAAACCACCTCATTAAGCTTCGCATCGCAGGCAACGATGTCCATAAGGCCATCCTGATTGAGATCGATGGGGTTGACGTGCGCGATCCATGGCTTGTCACCAACCTCCTTCCCAATGTGCCTGGATTTGAACCGACTCAGATCCTCCATCACAGCGGTTTGCTCTTTGGCAAAACGAGGGGTATAAGTCTCTGTCTTCTGCTCACTGCAGGATGTCCATAGAACGCTCAGCACTAGGATTAGACATGGGGATATTCTAAGCATCATAATTCGGTTATATTATGATGTCTTCCCAAAGAGGCAAAACCTCTATTCAGAAATTCTAACTACAGTGAAAGATTTCGATCGATGAGCGCATTGATCGCTTCAACCGATTTTGCAGAGCGCAACCCATCAGCCGGTGTGTTTTTTGCGTAGTCGAGGAGCTTATCGAGGGTGGTCGTAGCCACATGCAAGCGTGTATCCGCTGAGGCATAGTAAATAAACACTTTACCATCCTCATCGCAGATCCACCCATTGCTGAAGGCCACATTTGAGACATCTCCCACACGCTCATCCCCCATAGGCGCGATAAAGTATCCTGCAGGTTTGTAGATTACCTTCGTAATGTCCTGTAAATCAGTCACGAATAAATAGAGCACATAGCGCAATCCTGCCGCCGTATTACGTACGCCATGCGCGAGGTGCAACCAGCCTTCGTCAGTTTTAATGGGTGCAGGCCCCTGACCATTTTTCACCTCATAGATGGTATGGTATTCTTTGGGATCAATGATCTGTTCATTTGCTACTTCAGGATTCAGTATATCGTCCGTCAGTCCGAATGCAATTCCCCCACCAGAACCCGTCTCAATGAACCCATCCTGCGGGCGTGTGTAGAATGCATATTTCCCATCTACAAAATCCGGGTGCAGCACGACATTGCGCTGCTGACTGCTCTGTGTCTTCAAATCCGGAAGGCGCTCCCAGCTTACCAGATCACGAGTACGGGCAATCCCCGCATCCGCAGTTGCACTGCTGGTATCTCCTACTGGAGCAGCGGGATCTTTCCGCTCGGAACAGAAAACACCGTAGATCCAACCATCTTCATGAGCCACGAGGCGCATATCATAGACGTTGATATCCGGATTGTCTGTTTCCGGCATCGTGATCGGGCGTTCCCAGAATTTAAAATGATCAACCCCATTGGGACTCTCGGCTATCGCAAAGAAAGACTTGCGGTCGTAACCCTCAACTCGAACGACCACCAGGTATTTATAGCCCCATTTGATCGCTCCCGCATTAAAGGCAGCATTCACACCTATGCGCTCCAGTAAATGGGGGTTCGTCTCCGGATTAAAATCAAAACGCCACTCGAGGGGCACATGATCGGCAGTGACCACAGGATTTTCATAACGGTCAAACAAACCATGTGTCTGAGGAACCACGTGGTTCGTTTTACTAATTAGGGCAGCATGCTGTGACCGCAATACTGCCAGGCGTTCATGAAATTCATTGCTCATCGTCTTCACTAATATTGAGATTAACCCCAACCAAAGAGGTTATAAAACGAAGACGCATAATTAAATAAAATACCCTAGTTCGAGTATAAGTCCGGAAGCTCATCCTCAAATAAAATGCTTTCGTCGTTTTTAAATTCAATGAAGTCTGCCGCACTCGAATGCCCTTTGTAGGGCGCATAGAAATGCTCCATGTTTTCACGCTCACGATTCGCATTCCGCCAAACCATCAAATAGGCAATTTTTCGACTTTGCTCAGTCGCATTAATACCTGCAAGCAGGGTTTCAGTCCACCATTTGGGTTCCGGAATGGCTTCAAGCCCCGTCTCTGTCAAGGCGGTTAACTTTCCCTTGGACTCCCCGAGTGCATTTAACAATTCCAGGCTACGAGTTAGGTCTTCCAGCCGCTCGGCCTTACTTCTCTTATTCGCTTCATGCCCAAGATCCCAATAATTATCCAGACCCAGGATATCCACGTAATCATCCCCCGGATACGCATAAAGGTATTCCGTTTCAAAGTGATCCAGGTTGATGCGGCTACGATCCGGAGAAAACGCATAAAGCACATTATTCACCCCCTGCTCATCCCGTAAGTAACGCACCATAAACTGCCAAAGCGCTCTATAATCCTCCTCGGTGCAAAAACCCTTACCCCACCAGAACCAATCTCCATTATGCTCATGAAAAGGGCGGAAGATAATGGGACTGGGAGCAACCTGTTTGAAGAAATGAGCAATTTTATCGAGCTGCCCCTTATACTCTTCATGATTATCGCCGCCCGGCAATAATGTGTGCAGTGCGGGAGTCTTATCATAAAAACTTCCACGCGTAACCGGATTGGGCTGGTGCCAGCCAAAGGTAACCACCGAACCCTTTTCTGCTGCCCACTTGGCATAACGAATAAAATCATCATAAGTGGCTGTGCGCTCTGCCTTAAAATACTCCGCTATCCCAATACTCAGAAAGTCATATCCATAAACTGCCGGAAATGCACCCGTCACTTCATACACATCCGAATTATCATCATCCTCCACCCAATTGACTCCGTATAAATTGGTATTCTGATGCCCAAAAAGCGTATACTTAGGCGAAAGCTCCATCAAATTTCGATAAAGACGCTGAGTCTCCTCAGTCGCGTCAGTATCAACCAACCTTATAGGAGTAGATCTTAAATCATCGTTCCAAACAAAAAAGACAATTGCCAGTATCAGCAGGAACTTAATCCATGTTAAAAACGGGATAACTCTATTCAATTTATTCATGGGGATTGCATCCAGACGACGCATTAAATTCCCATAAGCACTAATGAAAAAAAAACTCGCATTCCAATGATTCGCTTATCCGGAAACCCCATTAACTGAGCAAGAATCGAATTGAACTTTCAACTGAATCATGAATGCTTCATAGAAGAGATAGGTACTAAATGAGTGATCCAGCTCACCTCCACTACAGAAACGTCCCCGTAGTTCAATAGGATAGAACCGCGGTTTCCTAAACCGTTAATCCGGGTTCGAGTCCCGGCGGGGGCACCAGCCATAAATAATTAGTAACTCAAAAAATTTGGCAGAAACTGCATTCTGGCATATTACAACAAATTAGTAGTCACAAAACTAAATAGCTATTCCCGTCAATAAATACTCAGGTTAATACAATTTTTAGTGAGTTGACTCATAAACTTAGTCATTGGGTTTATGAGTGATATCTCTATCCGATTGACTTTGAAGGGCAATGTATCGATAAATAGCCTGCTAGAATGCTCTGATGATATCGCTGAGCAGTTACCCCAGGATATGATTCAATCGGATAAAGACCAATGGTTTAAAACCGAGATTTTGCCGCACGAACAAGCTCTACGGGCGTGGTTGAATGGTAATTTCCGGATGACGGATCATTTGGACGATATAGTCCAGGAGTCGTACATGCGGGTATTGAAGGCCTATGATATTCGTAAGATCGAAACACCCCGGGCATATTTGTTCACAACAGCAAGAAACGTAGCCATAGATGTGATCAAGTTGGGCAATAAGTTTAAAACGGAATCACTCGAGGAGGATGAAAGTAAATTCGTTTCCATAGATACTCATAAAACCTCTCAAGAGTGGGTTCGTTATGAGGAAGAAGTGGACTTACTCAAAAAGGCGGTTATGGAGCTCCCTCCCAAGTGTAGAAAAATATTTGTGCTGCGGAGATTCAAAGGCTTACCCAGTGCAGATATCGCGAAGCGTATGGGGATCTCAACGCATACAGTATCTGCTCAACTCACAATAGGTTTAAAAAAGTGTGAGGAGTTTTTCGAGAGAGCAAATCGTAATCATTCAGAAATCAGAAATGAAAAGTTTCAAAGCAAATAAAGATTTATCTGATAAGGCAGCCGAATGGGTCAATCGCTTAAATGAAGGTCTGAGTGATTCTGAAGCCGAAGCATTTGAAAAATGGTTAACCAATAATGAAGGCTCCCATGATATGATTCAAAAATATCAGGCAAGCTGGAATCGCCTGGAACCGCTGGTTGACAGTGATTTTGTAGATGAGCTTTTGGAAGAGGACACCATCCATAGGCATCGATATAGCAACTGGTATCTCAAGGCAGGTATGGGTATAGCAGCCACACTCATATTGAGTTTATCAATCGCATTGCTCTATAATAATTCCCTAACTGATTCAGCTCGGCAGAATGGTTTGATTACCGCATCATCTGTTATTGAGGATTATGTAGTTCTGGAAGATGATTCAACCATCGAGCTGAATGCGGAATCGGTCGTGGATTATCGATATTCAGCAGAGTTGCGTGAATTCTGGTTAAAATCAGGTGAGGCATTCTTCACCGTCTCAAAAGACCCGGATCGAGCATTTATCGTCTATGCTGGTGAGACGGTCACTCGGGCAATTGGAACTCAATTTAATATAAAGTATTCGAATGAAAAAGTCGAAGTGATGGTGACCGAGGGCAAAGTCCAGTTCAGCATCAATACTGCAAACAAGGAGGTTTCTTCCAAATCGTTGGGAAGTGGGCGTGTAGAAAATTTAGTGGCCAATCAAAAAGTGATATTAAGTCGGAATCATGAGAATGGCTCCGGCTATGTCATAGACCGTCTGAATGAAATCGAAATCGTCAATGCAATTGCCTGGAAACCGGTCACTCTGGAATTTGAATCGACTCAACTACGTGAGGTAGTTGACACATTCAATCAGTATAATGAAACCAAACTGGTTATCAAGGATGAGAGCATCGAATCGCTCGTGGTTGTAGCAACATTTAGATCAAATAAGTGGGAAGGTTTTGTGCGCTTGCTAGAGGCTACAGCCGGGATAAATGCCGTTCGCAACGGAGACGAAATCTGGCTTACCGCCAATGAGCAATAATATCCGAGACCCAAGGTTGAGTGGAAATACTCATACACTTTTTCAATAAAAACTTTTTAGTGAGTTGGTTTAAAAGTGCAGTCAGGCAGACATACAAACCTGCAAAGACATGCCCCGACTTATTTATACAGATATCCCAGTTGGCTCCGGTCAGCTTTCGTTCTGTGGTTCTTTGGGGCAGTTGTCTGGCAGTGTTGGTAGTAAGTTTTGCCCTCAAGGCGAAGGAGAGTTTTCAATTCTCCGTTCCTGGAGGTCAGGCCATCAAAACCTTGAAAATAGCTGCAAAGCAGGGAGACATCGACCTGATGTTTCAGCCCCAGACCGTGGACTCCGTGATTACGGCCTCATTAGAGGGAGAATTCACCGTCGAGCATGCTTTTCAAAAGTTGCTGGCAAACACGGGCCTCGAATTATTCGAGGATTCGCAGTCCAAAACTTATGCCATCATTGTTTCGGATGCAGGTTTGTATCCTCAAGCTCCTCAATCGGAGCCTGTTAAACCCAAAAAAAGTACAAACACTGAAACCATGAAGAAAGAAAGTTCTAATTTCCGCACAATTTTTGCGGGTATCGTCGGCATACTGTTGGCCAGCTCGACGCACGGTCAGGAGTCAGACGCTGATGACCGGGAGAATATCTTCGAGATGTCTCCCTTTATCGTAACGACTACAGAAGATGTCGGCTACCAGGCGACTTCTACGCTTGCCGGGACGCGCATCCGAACGAACCTGAAAGACCTGGGCTCCTCAATCAGTGTCGTAACGACCGAATTCCTGGAGGATACGGCTGCCACCGGTATGGGAACGCTGCTGTCCTATGTAGGCAATGCTGAAGTCGGTGGAGTTATGGGTAACTTTTCGGGCGCTGAAGATGTGGACGACGGGCGCTTTATCCAGAACGGTGCCAGGACCAATCCACAGTTCAATCAGAGGATACGGGGCTTGGGCAACGCGGCGCTCACCCGCAGTTTCTTTCTAACGGATATTCCTTTGGACAGTTACAATACGGAGCGCGTTACGATTAACCGTGGGCCGAATTCCTTGCTGTTTGGTATTGGAAGCCCGGGAGGGGTGATTAATAATACCGTGAAGCGAGCGATTATGAATTCTGATTTTGCCGAGATAAAAGTGCGCCTGGATAATTTTGGAAGTTTTCGCACCGAGCTCGATGTAAATCGAAGTATAATCGAAGATCGTTTTACGATTCGTATTGCCGGACTTTATGACGATACTGAATTTAAGCAGGACCCTGCCTGGAATCGGGATGAGCGATTTTACGGAACCGCAGAATGGGTTATCTTCGAGAATGAAGGTAGCAACTTTCTGGACAGGACGGTCTTAAGAGTGAACGGGGAGACTGGTGTATCCAAGGGTTCCCCGCCGGAGGTCATACCTCCGTCAGTGGCCTACCACAACTGGTTTGAGCCCATCTCACCCAATATTGAGCAATTTACGGGCAGTGCCCCATTCCCTCAGGCGATCGCTCCTGCAGATGGGGGCCGATGGGAGTATCAGGCAACCTACAATCCTTTTGAAATTAACTCGGATAGATTTATCAATACGACCGTACGCCCTGCAGTATTCAGGCACGTAATGGGTATATATGGCAATAATCAGCCGGGCATCGGTAATAATAACGGGGAAGGGTTTCTGGGCCTGATCCCCTGGAATGCAGGCAGAGACAGTTTGGACAGTGCGGGCCTTACCGGCACCCCGGGTGTTGCGGGACTGCCTGGCAGCACTGGCCTAAATCGCCTGGTTTGGTATCATGCCAACAGTCCCTATGGTGAGCCATATGCGATTGGGTTTGCCGTTCCCACGCTTCAGGACCGTCGTGTGTTTGACTACCACAATAATATCTATTCGGGGGGTATCGACATTGCCGAACGTGAATTCGATGCTATCAACTTCAGCCTCGAACAAGGTTTTTTTGATAATCGAGCGGGTATCGAGATCAGCTATGATAAACAGCATTACGAATCCACCCGTGACTTCTTTTTTGCAGGTGGAAATGGTACAAGCCGTACGGGTCCCTATGATATCTACGTCGATATTGCAGAGTATTTGCCCAATGGGCAGGTGAACCCAAACCTCGGAAGAGCCTATTCCCGGGTGGCACGACCCGAAATCAGATATGACGAAACAGATCGTGAGACCTTCCGGATCACCGCTTTTGGGGAACTGGATTTCAGTGATAATGATAACTTCTTGAGGCACCTGGGCAGGCATCGCTTTACAGCACTCTACAACTCCCATACGCGGGATACTTTTTCGCGTCGCCATATGGAGGCCTGGAACAGTAACTCTATTGATATCGCAAGTATCGTTGCCGGCTCAACGATTGATCACTTCCGCCGCCCGGTAAACATCGGAGTTTATGTCAGTGATTCGCTCCTGGGCTTAAACTCTATTGACGATGTGAGAATTAATCAGATCAACATCCGCCGTCCGCAACCCGGAGACAGCTTTAACGTGATCTTTGGAGATGCCGGAAAATCCGCTCCTGCGGACCGGGCAGTGATGACGGGGCCCGTACAGGTCGAACGCTATCTGAACAGTGAAGGTATCGGACGCACCACTATCGATGCAACGGCATTTGCCTGGCAGAGTTATCTGTTCGACGAGCATATTGTAGGTCTCTTGGGCTGGCGCGAAGACTCCACCGAGTCGTTTGGCCAGGCCACAACAGCTGAAGTTGGGTTTGGTAGAGATAATGAGGATGGCAGCTACAATCCTGATTTTACACAACTTGCTAGTGAGCCTTTCCTGGATCAATCCGGCGAAACCGTTACCTGGAGCATCGTGGCGAGATATCCTGAAGTGCTTTTGGGGGATCTCCCCTGGGGTGCGGATCTTCAGTTCCATTATGCGGAGTCTGAAAATTTCAATCCGGTAGGCCTGAGAAGTGATGTATTGGGTAGGCCCATTGATCAACCCACGGGTACTACCAAGGAGTATGGCTTCCTGCTGTCTTTGGATGAGGGGAAATATTCCATAAAGTTCAATTGGTTTGAAACTGCATTGGAAGGCATCGATGCCGGAGTGAGAGTCAATGTGCTCAGCAGCGCCGGCGAATCCTTTGGAAGCTATCTGGCTGCTTTCAATGAGGGAATCCCTTTTTCAAATGCGCTGGCTTTGGTGGATAATCCCGCGGGCCACCCGATCCAAAGCTATGAGCAGTTCTTTGATGCACTTACCGGCATAATCCCGGCAGAGGTCCTGGCGGCAACGAATCCGGTCTTCTCTGATACTGACGGCAACGGTATTGTGGATGAGTGGAGTCAGCAGGATCCGATACAGAACCTACGCTCCACGCGGGATCGTGTCGCAAAGGGTTTTGAAGTCGAAGCGGTAGCCAATCCGAAAGACAACTGGCGTATTCTGCTCAACATAAGTAAGCAGGAAACTACGAATAGCAACACTGCGGGAACAATGGCTTCCGTTGCGGAGCAGTATAATCGCGATTTGTTTGCCAGCCGTTTGAACGAACTCGTCAGCGATCCTACCGGAGAAGGGCAGTTACGCCCCATATCTGATCGTTGGTTAACCAGTTTTCTTGCTCCCGTTCGCCAGGTTGCAGCATTGGATGGTACTGTATCCAATGAGCAGCGTGAATGGCGTGTGGTAGGGGTCACCAACTACGAATTTAAGGAAGGCAAAATCCGGGGGACCTCTGTCGGGGGTGCTGTTCGCTGGGAAAGTGAGGCTGCCACGGGGTATGTCTTTGCACTTGAGGAGGAGTCCGGAGTACCCGTGCCGCTGGTGGATCAACCGTTTTTCGATGACGGATTGCTCAGCGGGGATCTCTGGATAGGGTATGAGCGCCCACTGTTCGATGGCAAAGTGGATTGGAAAATCCAACTGAACATCCGCAATGCAATCGGCGAAAGTGATGATATCCCGGTCAGGACGAATCCAGACGGACAGGTGGCAGTGGTAAGAATACCTAACCCGCGCACCTTTTATCTCACCAACACCTTCCGTTTTTAATCTTAACTAACCTTATCAAAGGCAGTCTCACTAGGAGGCTGCCTTAGTATTTATGAAAGTCCTGAAACTAAGCCTGCTCTTCGTCATTTCCTTGCTTACAGCCTGGGCCAAAGAAAATCAGCCAAATATCCTGATGATCTCAATTGATGATCTGAATGACTGGATAGGGTGTATGGGCAATGATAATGCCTTTACCCCGAATATCGATCGCTTAGCAAACCAGGGAACCTTATTTACCCGAACCTATAACCAGTTTCCACTTTGTGGACCGTCCAGAGCTTCCGTCTTCAGTGGTTTATACCCGACCAACAACGGCATCTATGGCCACATACGCGATGAGGTGGTCAGTGATATGGCAGCTTCCAAAGGTATCAGACTGATGCATGAATACTTTACGGATCATGGTTATAAAACCATGGCCGTTGGTAAACTCATGCACCATCACGTGACGGAAGGGTCTGTCGATCAATCCGGCGGGCGCGAACCGTTCGGTCCGCGGTTAAAGTTTAAATGGCATCAGATCGGAACCAGTACCGACTGGGGCGCGCATCCTGAAAGCAACGAAGAAACCGCAGACTACCGCAGTGCAAAGTGGGCAATAGACAGACTCTCGGAAGAGCATGACCGTCCATTCATGTTGATGGTGGGGTTTTTGCGTCCGCATGTCCCCTGGTATGCGCCACAGGAATGGTTTGATTTGCACAGTGAGCTAACTGACCAGAACCTGCCACCGTATGACCCTAACGACCTGAACGATATACCAAAGACAGCGATCCCTATTGACCCGAATTACCCCAATTACCCAACGACCGAGTGGGCGATTCGAAACAACCAGTGGCGAGATATCGTGCAGGCCTACCACGCATCGGTCAGCTTCGTGGATTATTGTGTAGGTTTGGTCCTGGATGCACTCAAGGAATCGTCCTATGCGGAAAATACGATTATTGTGTTATGGTCGGACCATGGCTATCATTTGGGTGAAAAAGGACTCTTCAAGAAAGTTACACTCTGGGAAAGATCCCTGCATGTGCCTTTGATATTTGCCGGGCCAGGTATTACAAAAGCACATACACGAGAAGATGTATCCGAGCTTGTGGATATTTACCCTACGCTCATTGATTTAGCGGATCTCAAACCGGTTGCCCAATTGGACGGTACTTCCTTATTCAGTCCCGAAAGCAACAAATCCAATTCTTACGGATTCTCGGTTTGCTATGAAGGCAACTATTCGATCATCACACAGGATTATCACTATATCCGATACAAAGATAATGCTGAGGAACTCTACCATCTTAAGGAGGACCCTCATGAACACGATAACCTTATCAAGGTTGTAGAGCATTCCAAAGCACTGGAGGACATGCGCTCCGTGTTGAACAAGAGATTACAGGTTCTTAAGTGATGAACCCCACCCATTATTAATAACTTCAACAACCCATTTATCTGAACAACAAACTGAAATAAAGACGGGCAGGATACTATGAAAACAAACTTTCACTTGATTTTGATTATCGTCGGTAAATTCCTTTTAATAACGACGGTATTTTGTAAGGCGGATACCGACGCCGCAGATGAACAGGCCATACTCTGGTCAAAGTATGAACTAACGCTTGAAAGCACATCTCAGTATGAAAACCCACTCTATGATGTGGAGGATTTTTACGCCTTGTTCACCGCCCCTTCCGGTAAGGAAATCAGGGTTAACGGATTTTGGAATGGCGGTAGGGAATGGAAAATCCGTTTTATGCCGCGCGAACCAGGTGAATGGAGCTATCGTACCGTGTGCTCAGATACTGAGAATGCGGGTCTCCACGGTATCGGTGGTACATTCAAATGTGTTGTTGGAAATAGTCAGCTCAGTTTGCATCAGCATGGACCCATTGTGCAAACCCGGGGCACTTATCACCTGAGTCACCAAGATGGCACTCCCTTTTTCTGGCTGGCGGATACTACCTGGAACGGAGCGATGAAGGCAACGGATGAAGAGTGGCAGGAATACCTGGCATTCCGTGCAGAGCAGAACTTTACCGCGATCCAGTTTGTAACCACTCAATGGCGTGGTCTGGATAAGGACCGCAAAGGCAGAGTCGCATTTACTGGGAGCGGTCACATCAAGCTCAATCCGGATTTTTTTAAAGATATTGATGCCCGGGCAGACGCGATTAACCAACATGGCCTGGTGGCAGTGCCGATATTGCTGTGGGCGTTGCCCTTCGGGGATGCTACGCATCTGAGTCCGGGCTATTACCTGCCGGTACGGGAAGCCGCCCTGCTTGCCAAATACATTGCCGCGCGGTTAAATGGTAACCACGTCGTCTGGATGCTTGGGGGAGATGGCAAATATGATGAATATAACGAAGATCGCTGGCTGGAAATCGCGCATCGCGTATTCTCTAGGGGGATTCAGGGGGTAACCTCCACACACCCCACCCGGGCGTGGTTGGGCGATATCTACGATAAAGAAGAATGGTATCAGATTGTTGGCTATCAATCGAGCCACAACTCTGGTGAAGAAGTAGTGAACTGGATTAACAAAGGTCCCCATGCCACAAAGTGGAGCCAGATCGCGCCTCGCCCCTTTATTAACGTCGAGCCGAATTACGAGGAAATTTACTTTAACATCGATGCCGAGGATGTTCGCAATGCCGCTTACTGGAGTATCCTGGCAACCCCGGTTGCGGGTATCAGCTATGGTGCTAATGGCATATGGCCCTGGTTACAGCAGCCCGGAGAGCGCATTTTAAACCACCGCCATCCTCCTGGTACCAGCACCTGGAGGCAATGCCTGCAATTTGCAGGAGGCAAACAAATGGGTTATCTTATTGGATTTTTCGAAACCTTTGCCTGGTGGGACTTCAGACCAGCGTCCCATCTGTTGCTTAAGCAGCCGGGCGATAAAGTATACAATCACTTTGTAAGCGTATCCGAAAGTGTCGATCGAAGCACGATCATCGCCTACATCCCACGAGGGGATATAATACAGATACGAAACGCTCTCGGATGGCAATATGAAGTCAGGTGGTTTGACCCGCGTAACAACGAATGGGAATCAGTGCCCGGCACCCATTGTGCACCCATTTTAGAACTGGAAGCCCCGTCTCAGAATGATTACCTACTCGTGCTGAAGCGTATCTAGATTAAACGATCATCCTTTTAGTAGCCGATATTCTCAGTCGCTGATCTCTGTAATCTATCGATCTGCATGATCTGGATAAGACCTATTCTCAACTGGAACAATCTGCGGATCTTGGTCTTGTGGGCGTTAGGGTTTGGAATGAATGAACCTATGGGTCAATCATAAGCAAGGCGGATGTCGGCTCATTTAGGTTTTATGTGCATTGGTGAGCTTCTCAGCTTTTGACCCCTCTATTTTTTCAAGAGACAAGTAAGCTCACATATGACTAAACACCGAAACGCCCTGCCCTCCCCCTAGCTTGCCATATGAACCGGATATTATGCCCCAAAATCTCAATCCTTCGGCATTTTTCTCAAAATAGTAATCGATCTGACTCCCCAAGTTATATCGATTTAATACTGTTTGAAACTTTTTTGAATTACCATTTCAAATTCCATGAAAACTGCAAATTTTGGACATTTCAGTCTTGTCTTTATAACATTTAGTCAACGAAGGTGCAGTTCTTTGGAAGTCTATTGGCATGGCAAATCCACTTTTCATGAATATTGTTGCTTTTGCGAGGGTGTTTGGAAAAGTGGTGGGTTGTTATAGTAGTAAGCGGGTGTACCGGACTTAATGTAGTATCAGGGTTCATCCGCGGTATATGATATTGAGCAGATGGATTTTTTGATCGATTTTCTGATGCGCCTGCTGGTGCAGTTTCAATCCCCGACCTTGGGTTTTCTTATCGGTGGGATGTTGCTTGCCGCTTTAGGCAGTAAACTGCAGATACCCAGTGCTATCTACCAATTTGTGGTATTCATGTTGTTAATGAAGATCGGTATTCAGGGAGGCATGGAAATCCGGGACGCAAATCTTACCGATATGTTTTTGCCCGCCATTATTTCGGTGCTGATTGGTGTGGTGATTGTATTGGCGGGTATTTTGTTTTTCTCCTGGCTACCGGGGATCAGGAAAGAGGACGGTATTGCGACTGCGGGTTTGTTTGGGGCAGTCAGTGCGTCTACTCTGGCGGCGGCAATCGTAGTTCTTGAAGAGGAGACCATCACTTTTGAAGCCTGGGTACCTGCGCTATATCCATTTATGGATATTCCAGCACTGATTCTCGCAGTCGTGCTCGCAAATATCTACCAGAAGAAGAAAAAAGAAGGCGGTAATGCCAAAGTTAATGTATGGGGCATCGTGAAGGATAGTCTGCAAGGTTCGGCGTTGTCGGCGTTGATTTTGGGGCTTGCGCTTGGCTTTGTAACTCAGCCGGAGCGTATTTTTGAGAGCTTTTACGATCCGCTCTTCCGAGGTTTTTTGTCCATTTTGCTACTGATCATGGGTATGGAAGCCTATACCCGACTAAGTGAGCTGCGGTCCGTTGCTCACTGGTATGCGATCTATGCGTTTTTTGCACCCATCCTGCACGGACTGATGGCTTTCGGACTCGGTTATGTTGCCCATGAGCTAGTGGGATTCAGCCCGGGAGGTGTAATCTTACTTGCCATTCTGGCATCCTCGAACTCGGACATTTCGGGCCCACCTACCTTGCGGGGAGGTATCCCCACGGCAAACCCCTCAGCCTACATCGGTGCGTCCACCAGTGTGGGAACCCCAGTGGCAATCGCCATTTGTATCCCCCTGTATATTGCATTGGGGCAAATCGTCTTTAATCTTTAAATCAGGAGAAAATTAAAATGACCCTTCACAGAGCAGAAAAAGTCATCATCATTACCGAAAAATTGATTTCCAAAGGCGTGTGCGACATCATTGAAGCTTGTGGGGCTACCGGTTACACGATTGTCCCTGCCGGAGGAAAAGGAAATCGCAATATACGACCTACCTCGTCCCGAGCATCGGTGATCGATGATTTTGCAAACGTTAAGATTGAGGTGATTGTTAACGGCAAGGAAATTGCCGAGAAAATCATGAATGAGGTAGCTGACCAATTCTTTCAAAACTACCCGGGCATAACCTATGTTGAAGATGTGGAAATCCTGCGTCCGAAAAAATTCTAGACCCCTATATTGTGAATATACGAAAGCCCCTTTTTACTCATTTACTCAGACTTACTTTGATCGTCTTTGCTGTGCCGGGTTTTATTCAGGCAGGTGATTCCGAAAAAGCCCCGAATGTCCTTTTTATAATCGCGGATGACCTGAGTAGTGCGCTGAGCGGCTTCGGGCATCCCCAGTCCCTAACTCCGAACCTCGACAGACTCGCTCAACGCGGCACCTCATTCACCCGTGCGTATTCCCAGTTTCCGCTCTGCGGACCCTCCCGCGCTTCTATAATGACGGGGCTCTATCCATTAACCAATGGAGTAGTTGGCAATCGGGATATGCTTAATGTAAAAACTCCGACATTGCCCGAACTATTCAAAAACTCCGGTTATTGGAGTGGTCGCGTTAGCAAAATTTATCATATGGGGGTGCCCGGGCACATTTTTAGTGGGGACAATGGCTCCGACCATGCTGATTCATGGCATGAACGCTACAATGTCAGCGTAATGGAATCGCTGACACCCGGCATCGTGGAGGACGTGATGCTTGTGGACAGCACACCGGTGTTTGAAGAATACCGGGAAAAGTGGTATGCGCAACGGCATCAGGGAGGCCGTTTTTACATCCATCATGGCAACCACCAGGGTAATGATTTTGTGATTATTGAAACGGATGTAGAGGATGAAGAGCTTGCAGATGGTGCTGCCACCCATAAGGCGATTAAGCTTTTAAAAGAACGAGCGAACAACGATACCCCATTTTTTCTCGGTGTTGGTTTTGTAAGACCGCATGCACCCTTTGTAGCACCCAAGCGTTCGTTTAAACCCTTTGTGGCGGACGAAATGCTCCTGCCTGAAGTACCGGAAGGCGATCTTGAGGATATACCCATCGTAGCACAACGTCATACCAATGCAGCCAATTATAAGCTTACACTCGAAGCACAACGAAAAGGCCTGCGTGGCTATTATGCCTCCATCCATTATATGGATGAGCAAGTCGGTCGGCTTTTGGACACCCTGGAGAAACTGGATTTGGCGGATGATACTATCATTGTGTTCATGTCTGACCATGGTTATCACTTGGGTGAGCACACGATGTGGCAGAAGCATAGCCTCATGGAAGAGAGCGCTCGCGCTCCATTAATCATCAGTGCGCCCGGGCAGAAGCAATCGAACCGCAAGAGTGACGCATTAATCGAGTTTGTGGACATTTACCCAACCATTGCTGAACTGGCCGGCCTTAAAGCACCGGACGCAATCCAGGGCAAGAGTTTTGCTCATCTACTGGATAATCCGGAAGCAGCCAGTAAGCGTAATGATGCCATTACCCAAGTGCATTCGCATTTCAGCCTGCGAACAGAGCGATGGGCACTCATGCGTTATGTGAACGAAGACGGGCCTAATGAATACATGCTCTACGATATGGAGAAGGACCCCCAGCAATTCACAAATCTGGCAGATAAGCCTGAATACGCGGATATTCTCAAGGAACTGGAAACGCGATTGGATGCGCGTATTGCTGAAGCGAAAAAGGCAAAGTATCTACAGATAGAGACTCAGACAAATACTCACTAGCCAACTTGAGGCTCAGGCATAAAAGTGAGCTGATGACTTGTCAGCGAGCCCAATTGCGTAAGATTCAACGCTATGAATATGATACGAGTAGGCATTATTACGGGCATTCTTTTAATACTGGTGGGAATTGGCGGCTACATTATGGGGGGTGCAGCCAGTGTTACTGCACTCATACCGGCATTTTTTGGGCTACCGATTTTGATCAGTAGCCTCATCGCCATTAAAAATTTAAAACTGGGAATGCATATTGCAGCCGTTTTTGGATTACTAGGCTTTATTGCCCCCCTCGGGCGCTTAATACCGGTCAGTATCCAGGGAGAATTCGTACTGAATCTTGCAACCATTTCCCAATTGCTCATGATCGGAATCTGCGGAGTATTTTTGTTTCTTTGTGTGAAATACTTTATTGATGTGCGTAAGGCGAAGTAGCCGACTAAAAATATAGGCGATATCGCATCCCTAGAAGCCTACCGACCAAGTTGGATATGCGTATATAGCGCGTTGATCGGTAGTGTAATCAATAGGCCTTCTTCAGTAAACTGAGTAATGGCTGCATTTCTGGGCATTCCATTTTCGTCCAACACGGTGACCACCGGAGCATGATCTGTCGTAATTCCTTTCAGCAGGACAGTAGCCTGCGTAGTGACGACGTTAAAGGGCAACTCGCCCATAGAGTCGATTTGCTCAACCGTGCGGAGCTGATCATTGGAATCCGTGATGTCTAGGAAACTTGTCGTCCACCCAAACGGTTTATCCTGGGTAGCACTCTGGATAAGAATTTCACTGCTGCTTCCAAGTGGAGCATCCTGAAGAGAAATGACCAGGATTGCACCAAATTCGTTACTGCTGTTGATGACGATATCCGAAAGATCTATCGCTCCTACGTCCGCCAGCTTTCCGGTTGCCCCCTGGCTGCGTGGCGTGTTCAGCGTGAAAAGACCTTGCTGAATATTGAATTGAAGTTCTCCGGTGGCACTTGAGATTGTGCCGTTGTCCCGGTCAATCGAAGCATCGAGCGTTGCCTGGTCGATCACATCTTCATCCGTTCCGAAGCTGACTTCTACTTTGCCCACCAGGAATGAGTAGGAGTCAACACTTCCTGTATTATCGCTACCGCTGTCGCGCGTCGGGTCAAAACCGACACTTTGCGTAATAATCGAAGGCTCGCGTGCATACATAGACTGCAGGGTGCGTCCTTCATTAACAACCACCGGCGCTAATTGCAGATCCCCCCGGCGATACATCAACGCAGTGCCGGGAAACTGGCCGAGTATACTGGGGCTAGCGATCGGCCACTTATCAAGCCCTGAAGCCCAATCCAGATGGCGAGTGGCAAACCATGTAAAGCCGTCAATGTCATTCATCGCCGCAACGGATGATATCATCATGGGACCCTCAGCTGCCGCGTCCGATGGATTCACCCAGGTAAATTCGGAAATGAAGCTGGGGTGCCCGGCTACCTGCTCATAAGCGGCTGAAATCTCATCAGGCTTGTGAACGGTGTATTTGGTCTGGAAGCGGTCCAATCGGTTTACTTCCCAGCTACGGTTGCTTACGGATTCATCATACTCAGCCGCCACATAGTTATGGAGGTCGATGACGCCAGCTGCCGTATAGGTATAGCGCTCAATATCGAGCAATAGCGAGTCGTTACTGGTGCGCCAATTACCCGCTACAAAAGTGCACTGTACTCCGAGTTCTTCCTGCATCCAGGCCTTTATACCTGCATACCAACCATATTGAAGCTCTGTGTAGAAGGCGATCATATCCTCCATGCGTTTGCCCGCGCCTCCCTCTTTCGTTCCGAATGCCATATCCCCTGCCCCGGCGACCACAAGCTGGCGGGCTGCCTCATCGTCATTGGCATTAACCGAGCCTTCACCCCAGGCGGCGTAAGCATTTTGTAGAGAGCCGTGCTTATTGATCACCCAATCAAAGAATCTGCCCTGGAGCTTGGCGAGTTGCTCGGGCGGGAGTTCACCCAGGTTATGCGTCCAAAAGAATACATTATCCTCATTAACCAACTCAATGATCGCCAGCGCGGGATCCTCCGCAAGTGTGATTCCGGTGTAGGGGTTTACGCTGCCATAAATGGCGAGCATCCAGTCCCGGAAGGCTTCGGTCATTTTTTCATCCCAAAACATGACCCCAAAGGGAGCCCGGTTATGGTTTTGCGTCCATTCCTCGGTGTAACCATCAATGCCCCAGTCCGGGTTAATTCGCAGACCCAGTACAAAGTAGTGGGAAGACTTCGTGTAAATACCCGATTCCTTGTAAGCGGCGACTGTGCGCTGCAAGTCGTCTACCTGCTTCGGGTTTACAAAGCTCATACTATCCGCGCTATTGTCATAAAAACTCTTATGAAAACGGACAAGATTCACCCCTCGCTTCGCATAAAATTCAGCCTGTCTGCGCATGGCCTCATAGCTGGCGCTGGTGTTTGCCTTTACGAATCCAAAGAAGCGCACGGGCTCGCCATCACCCAGCAGGAATTGATCGCCTTGCTGCGAAACAAAACCACTTTGCCCGGCAGTCTCCTCATTGAGAGAACGTAAGTCCCACAGGGCTTCCGCAGAGAAAGTGTCCGGATCCGGCTCAAATGCCCATTTACCGTTTTCCACCTTGGCGTATTTTGCACCCGGTTTGAGTGTAGACGACGGATTCTCGGGACTCGTAGATGCCAAAAAGGCATCGTAAAAATATTGATTGATGGAAGCGAGATTGCCGGGTTCCTTGAACAGGCGGGGATCGAGCACTACATTGAATGTGTGGGGACCCGCTGTAAGTTCGGCGCTACCGATTTCCACCCAACTCATTGGGAAATGCTGGATGTAGGAGATATCCTCCAGGCGGTTGCGGGAATCGTCCACAATAGTCAGCGAATCATTGTCTGTAGTATTAAAAGCCCAACCAAACCAACTGTAGTTCCAGGGCTTGCGCACATAAAGGAAGTAAGTGCCATCCACTGGAGCAACAACTTCGTAACTCAATACGTATCGAAAGCCGCTCGAGACATCTGAATCCGTAAGGGTGAGGCCAAATCCATCACCATTGGAGAGTATCGCTTGCAGGGATTGATTATTACCGGGGCTCAATGTGCCCTCGGCTCGGGGTGCAGTATTACTGGAAAAAGACTCACCCTCCCACCAAAACCAATTTGCGCCCTGCTCACCTTGAGCCTCAGTGGTAGCACTGACAATATTGGAATCGGCGGCTTCCTGATCGCGCGAAAACGCATTGAGCTTGAAACTGAATCCAGTTGCAGGCGCGAGATTGTAGGCGATATATTGCTGTGTGGAGGCAGGAAGTTGGTCAATCAAGGTCCAACTCTGACCAGCATCAGCAGAACGATAAACGCGATAGCCGAGGTGAGATTGAGTGGCACTTGACCAATTGAGCTGGATAGTGCTGCTGGTCACATTTTGAACGGAAAGGTCGTTAACTACCGGCAGCGAAGACTGACCATTGCAACCTGTCAGTAGAAGCAGAGATATAAGTATGGGTTGTATAAGTTTTGCCATTAGGAAGAAATTTGAGGTTTGCATTGTCAGGGCTCAGTGATGATGGGATATAGAATATACTATAGCCCATGGATACTACTATCAAGGAAGACCCAGAAAACCCCAGATTCCCCCAAATTATTCCTTTAAAATGGGAGGTTGGTTGCTCAAATACAAAAAATGAGCAGCCGGAAGCCTATTATCCGGCAAATATTCCGGGTGCCGTGCAGCTGGATTTCATGCAAGCGGAGGGTCATCCGGATTGGCAGTTCAGCGATCGCTTCAAACAATATCTGCCTTTTGAGGACAAATATTGGCACTATCAGGCTAAGTTCGGCAGGCCCAATATTCCGGACGACTATGAACTTATTTTTCGATCAGAGGGCATCGATTACGCATTCGAAGTTTGCCTGAATGGTGAGCTACTGCACGACCAGACTGGAATGTTTTCACCCGTTGATCTGACCTTAAGCTCCCATTTAAAAGATGAAAACCAACTGGAAGTCACCATCTTCCCTGTGCCGAAAACTCCGGGTGCTGAGGTAGGCAGACGAGAGGCGGATACAGCTGTTAAGCCTGCAGTGAGTTATGGCTGGGACTTTCACCCCCGCTTAGTCCCGCTGGGGATCTGGGATGAAACTGAATTGGTGATAATGCCGAAAACCAAGATAAAGGATACTGAATTGAGATATGTCTTAAATTCCGATGATACAGCACAATTGGAGTATCGCTTTGAAACGACCAGAAATCAATCGTTGAACTACAAATGGAAGTTGTTGGATCGGGAAGGGCTTGCAACTGCACAACGCACTGGCAAAATCAACGGACCCACTCATAGCTTTAAGGTTGAGTTAGATCACGTGAATCGATGGTGGAGTCATGATCTGGGTGAACCCTATCTTTACAGGCTCGAGCTACAGTTGATCGATGATTCGGGGAAGGTTATCGATTCAATCGTTGAGCAGGTGGGTTTCAGGACTGTTAAGCTCGTCATGAATGAGGGAACCTGGGATGAAGTGAGAGCATTCCCCAAGTCCCGAAGCAGCGCACCCTTTCAACTGGAGCTCAATGGCAAACGGATTTTCACAAAAGGCAGCAACTGGGTACCACCTGAAGTGTTTTATGGGAAGATTGATGAAGCACGCTATCGAGAACTACTGGAACTCTTTAAGAGTGCTCATTTCAATTTGTTACGTGTCTGGGGCGGTGGAATCATTAACAAGAAGAGCTTCTATGAGATTTGCGATGAGCTGGGTATACTGCTGTGGCAGGAGTTCCCACTGGCCTGCAACGCCTACCCGGATGATCCGGAATATTTGAAGGTACTGGAGCAGGAGGCGCGATCGATCATCCCCCGGATGCGCAGACATGCGTGCATGTCCACACTTTGTGGCGGCAATGAGCTCTTTAACAACTGGTCAGGCATGGATGACCAATCTCATGTCTTACGGCTGCTTAATAGTCTCTGTTACCAGCTCGCCCCTGAGATTCCCTACATCAATACCTCACCACTCATGGGTGTCGGACACGGGCATTATCTCTTTTACGATGAGGAGAGTGGCGAAGATGTATTTCAGCTTTGCCGTAGAGCGCACAACACCGCCTACCCGGAGTTTGGAGTGCCCGGCATTGCAGATCGCGAAACATTGGAAAGCATTATTCCTGAGGATGAACTATATCCACCGCGTGCAAGTGATGCTTGGATCGCGCACCACGCCTACGAGGCGTGGCAGTCGGATTCGTGGCTGGAGCTGAAGACGGTCGAAAAGTATTTCGGCAAAGCGCATGATCTTGAAACTGTGATCAAGCACAGTCAGTTACTCCAGGCAGTCGGCTATCAATGCTGGTATGAGAGCAGCCGCATCAAGCAGCCGTATTGCTCCATGGTGCTGAACTGGTGCTTCAACGAACCGTGGCCCACTGCTGCGAATAACAGCCTGATCAGTTACCCGGCAAAACCCAAACCGGCCTACTATCAGGTCGTCGAATCCTGCCGGCCGGTGCTGGCCTGTGCGTCCTTTGCAAAATTCTCATGGACGACCGAGGAACTACTCGAAATTTCATGCTACCTGCTGAATGACTCTCAAACTGTTGTGGATTCAGGCGAAGTCGAAGTGTTTATTCAGATAAATGGTAACCAGCAAAAGATCGGCAACTGGGCATATCCGAAATTATCAACCGATACCAATTTTACGGGACCCATCCTGCGATACCCGATACCGGAAATGCGTGACAAAACCTTATTTCAGATACAACTCAAAGTAGCCAACAGACCGGAATACGACTCCGAATACCACTTACACTACCACGCCCCACTTAGAGAACGTGAGACCTCGGACACGACGAATCTGTAAATCCTACTGGCCTTTGGCGTAGGCGGGTGCCCGGTTGACCATCGCAAACTTAGGGAACACGCCTTTCATGCGATAGGCAAAGCCGTGGCGGCGCTCCCAATGCTCGATGACCTGCTTCTCGTTTTTGCGGCCCGCATCATCCAGGAGGATGGTGCAGCTCTCCGTCAGGTGCTTATCCATCTCGGGGATGAGTCCATAACGACTGCCTTTGATTTTGCCCGGTGGGCCATCGCAAATCACGAGGTTAAAGTCCATCGGTAGATTGGCCTTATCGACGTCATACCAATCATAATCGCCAAAATTCTTGAGCGGTGCATTAATGATGCTTACGTGGTCAAAGCCCAGTTTTTGGCAAGTCTTTGTCATTTTCTCCTGCCAGATGGGATGGTGCTCGAGTGAATAGATGTGAATATTACGGCCTTTGGTAAGCATCGCCATGAGTAAAGTCGTGAGGCCGCTGCCGCATTCAAGGATTGGGCCCTTGGTCTCATCCGTCGCTCGCGCTATTTGCTTCAGATAATTCAGGCCGGCCATAAAACCGTAGTTACCCCAGGCGAAATGCAGGCACAAAAGCTGAAAGCGACTGGGGAGTTCTTCAGGGTATTGGGTAGAGATCTTCTTTACCATGTGCGCCAAAAATCGCTCCTGAAGGTTCATCTTTTTTTTCGGATTTTTCACTCGTTGTATTAGAAATGATGTGCTGAAAAATGTTCATTCCAATTCTCAGCAACCGCAGAAGCTAGTACTCGCTCTCTGATAATTCAAGCCACAATTTCTATTAAGTCATAGAACAAGAGTCAGTGGCTAAAGTTTTTCTAATATAGATTAGTAGGCTTTGTTCTAAACTTAATGATTTCTTTAAATGTTGAGACTGAGTATTGATAAAAGTAATAAATACCATTTGGAGGCTATTATCGAGTTGACGAATTTGGTCTAGCTTTGCTTCTTTTAAGTTTTGTCCACTTTTGTCGACAGATAGTTTACAATCACTCTACTGAATCTATGAGAAAACGCCTACTGGGATTATTGGGGCTAACCCCTTTAAGTAATCTAATGGCGGCTGACGGAGCCGTTGCTCCTTACGCCTACGAAATTTTCACCATTCCGGTATTTGACGGCTTTGAGCTCACCGTAACCAACTCAATGATCATGTTGTGGCTGGTATGCCTGTTCATCGTGCTTATGGTAAGACTCGCAGTGCGTAAGGCTGAAATGGTGCCCGGTAGAGGACAATCGATCGTTGAAATGATTGTAGAGGGCGTTGAAGGCTTGATTGAGCCGATAGTGGGTAAAAAGCTGACGAGACCTACATTCTGGCTGCTCGCGAGCTGTTTCCTTGTGATTCTAATCAATAACTGGAGCGGTCTGCTCCCTGGTGTTGGGACGATCGGTATACAGACAACTTACGCAGACGGGAAAGAGCACCTTGACTACTGGTTCCGCCCGGCAAATGCAGATGTTAATACCACACTTGCCCTTGCCATCATTGCACAGAGCGCATGGCTTTTCTATGTATTAAAATTTGCAGGACTCAAAACCCTGCTAATGGATCTATTTGGCAATAAGGCAGATATCAAAGATGTAGGTAAGGGAGTATTCTACATGCTCACGCCCATTTTTGCGTTTGTAGGCATTATCGAAGTGGTTTCCATTGCATTCCGCACCGTGTCGCTGCCTTTCCGCCTGTTTGGTAATATCTTCGGGGGTGAAAACCTCTTGGTTAATATGATGGGGCTTACCGGGGTCGACTGGCTCGGCTGGATACTGGGCGTTCCTTTTTACTTTCTTGAATTACTTGTTGGCCTAATTCAGGCGCTCGTGTTCACTATTCTCGTGGCTGTGTATATCGGCCTCATCTGTAATCACGAATCCGAGGAGGGCCACGCGCATTAGACTTTTTGAACGGCGGGAGGGCTCCCACAAGAGAGAAGCCCAAGTGCCATCAAAACCATTAAACAATAAAATATCATGACAGAAATCATCGCAAATCTTCCATTACTTGCAGAAATCTCTGGTGACATCGGACGTGGCCTGACCGCTGCATTCGGTTGTGCCGCTGCTGCAATTGGTGTAGGGCTTATTGGTTCTAAAGCAGTAGAATCCGTAGGTCGCAATCCGGGCGCTTCCGGTAAGGTGCTTGTTCAAAGCATCATCGGTATGGCACTCGCTGAGGGTGTTGCTTTCTTCACCCTGTTCCTATACTAGGATTTACAAAGCCCTGAGGAGATTCGCGAGAGTCTTCTCAGGCGAATGACTTTTTAAGAAACCCAGACTATGATTGAACTTTTTCAAATAGCTTCAGAAGTAACCGGAACTGCCGTCGAAGCCCAATCCGGCGGTATCGTAGACGCGATTGCTACCAAGTTCCACATCGATGCGGGCAAGCTGATCTCCCAACTCCTGGCAATATTAGTCGTATTTACCATCCTGCGCGTATTTGCCTGGAACCCGGTTCTCAAGCTCCTCGATGAGCGCAAGCAGAAGATTGAGGACGGCCTGCAATACGCAGAAGAGATGCGCACTAAGCTTGCCGATGCTGAGAAGCAGCAGCAGGAAACCATTCGTGAATCGGCTCTTGAAGCAAAGCGCATTACAGAAGAAGCGCAGAAGAGTGCCAAGGAAACCATTGAAAGCAGCATGAGTGAGGCACAGCTAAAGAGCGAAGAGCTTGTGGCGCGCACCCGTGAATCTTTGGAACTTGAGCGCAAACAGATGCTTACTGAAGTGAAAGAACATGTAAGCCGACTCGTAGTGACCACTGCAGGTAAGGTGCTCGACAAACAAATGAGTGACAGCGAAAAGGCTGCATACTCCGAAAAAGCCGCTGAAGAGCTGGCATCCAAGTAATAGCAATGGCTAAACTTGATAAGAAGACTACCCAATTTGTTAAGAAGCTGGTCCAGCTCTCTTTGAAGGATGGCACCGTGGATGCAGGAGCCGTTGAGCAAGTGCTCGGATATGTTTCCAAAGCAGAACTCACCCAAAAGCTGCCGATCCTCCGCGCTTACAAACGAGCCATCCAAATCGAAATCGATGCGGGGACTGCCAAGGTGTTTAGCGCAAGCAAGCTGGACAGTGCATCATTGAGCAAACTTCAACAAAGCCTCGAAGAGACTGTAGGCCGTAAGCTAACGATTGAAACCAGCATCGACCCCTCCCTGATCGCCGGAACCCGAGTACGCGTCGGCGATATGGTATTTGATTACAGCGTACAAGGATTCCTCAAACAACTTTCCATAAATTAATTTAGCAATTTCCCATGAGCAACATCATAGAAGAAATCGAAAAAGAAATCCAAAGCCTTGAGACTGCCAGCCAGGTAGAGAATGTGGGCAAAATCGTAGCGATCGCAGACGGCGTCGCACGCATTCAGGGACTTTCCAAGGTAATGTTCAATGAAATGATCGAATTTCCCGGCGGCTTGATTGGCCAGGCACTCAACCTCGAAGAAGATGAGGTGGGCTGTGTGATCTTCGGTGATGTGAGCGAGCTGAAAGAAGGTGACGAAGTGAAGACTACCGGTCGTCTGTTCTCAGTGCCCGTTGGAATGGAGCTACTCGGACGTGTGGTGGACGCACTGGGTAATCCTGTGGACGGTAAAGGCAACCTGGACGCCAAAGAATTTTACCCGGTTGAGAAGATTGCTCCGGGCATCATCCCAAGAAAGTCAGTGGATCAACCTGTGCAGACCGGCATCATGCCCATCGATGCGATGATCCCAGTAGGCCGTGGGCAACGAGAGCTGATCATTGGTGACCGCTCTACCGGTAAGACTACCATCGCAATCGATACGATCATCAATCAGGCACGTATCAACGATAAAGGACTTGCAAGCGGCGATGAGGACTTCCGCCCGATTTATTCCATTTATGTAGCAGTGGGTCAGAAAAATTCCAACGTAGCCCGCACGATCCGCGCGCTGGAAGATGCGGATGCGATGAAATATACTATCATCGTCACAGCACCCGCAGCGGACAATCCCGCCAACCAATACATCGCACCGTTTGCCGGAGCGGCTATGGGCGAGTGGTTTATGTCCAACGGTAAGGACGCGCTGATCGTTTATGATGACCTTTCCAAGCAGGCGGTTGCCTATCGTCAGATATCACTGGTATTGAAGCGCCCTTCCGGTCGTGAGGCTTATCCGGGTGACGTTTTCTATCTGCACTCACGCCTGCTCGAGCGCTCCGCTCGTTTGAATGAGGACAACGGTAACGGTTCGTTAACCGCCCTACCGATCATTGAGACTCAAGCCGGTGATATTTCAGCATACATTCCTACGAATGTGATCTCAATCACTGATGGACAAATCTTTCTGGAAACCGACCTGTTCAATCAGGGCATTCGCCCGGCGATCTCAGTAGGTCTTTCCGTATCACGGGTAGGTTCTTCCGCACAGACCAAGGCATTGAAAAAGGCGGTCGGTAAGATGAAGCTCGAGCTTGCGCAGTTCCGCGAGCTGGCTGCGTTTGCCCAGTTTGGTTCAGACCTAGATGCGAAGACCAAGGCACAACTCGACCGCGGTAGCCGCATCGTAGAACTCTTCAAACAGCCCGCTCTCGATCCGCTCTCCATGGAGGTGCAGGTAGGCATCCTCTGGGCAGTGCAGAATGATTATTTTGATGACATTCCCGTAGACAAGGTCGTCGATGCGAAAACCAGCCTGCGTAGTCACCTGGAAAATCGTGGCAGTGCGGTAATGGAAAAGATTTTGAAGGAGAAAGCGCTTACCAGCGAGGTTGTCGATGCGCTGAAGTCTAGCATCGAGGAATGGAAATCCACTTGGGTAAACGAATAATCGAGAGCCCATAAACATAAATCATGTCTAAGATTGCACACATCAAGCGGCGGATTAAGTCGGTTAAAAACACCCGGCAGATTACGCGTGCGATGCAATTAGTAGCCGCTTCGAAAATGAAACGCGCACAGGACCGCGCTCTGGCAGGTCGTGATTATGCGCTGTTACTTGCCCGTATGCTGCATGCTGCGGTGAAGCGCACGGATGAGATCACCCACCCCTTTATGGAGGATCGTGAGGTGAAGAAGCGTGGCATCCTCCTCGTATCCACCGATAAGGGACTCTGCGGAGCACTCAACAGTAACCTCTTTCGCATGCTCACCGACATTGAGGACGATGTCGACTACTACTCGATCGGCCGCAAGGGCAAACAGTACCTCACACGCTCTGGTAAAAACCTGGTAGCAGATTTTGAAGTGAGTGATCAGGTACGGTTTGATGAAATTCGCCCGATACTCGAGGAGTTGCTCAACTCTTATAATGAGGGTAAAATCGATACCGTGGAAATCGCATTTCCACGATTCATCAATACGATGATCCAGAATCCCATGATCATTAAGATTCTGCCCCTGGTAAATCTGGATGAAGCGCTCGCTCTACTGAAACTCAAGGGGGAGGAAAACACGCTCGACGAGGAGATTGATGAGCGGGAGATCAAATTTGAACCGGATGTGGCAACGATCATCGAGGAGCTACCCAAGCTCTATGTCAAACAGGAGATTTATCAGTTTATTCTCAGTGCCAAGGCCTCTGAGCACAGTGCGCGTATGGTTGCGATGAAAAGCGCGACCGATAATGCCAATAACCTCGTGGACGATTTAACTCTCAAATTTAACAAAGCCCGACAGGCAGCAATCACTCAGGAAATCCTTGAAATCGCAGCTGCTACGGCAAGCACCCAACAATAACATACTCAAACACCTATTTAGGCACACATCATGGCAGTAACAGGAAAAATCATACAAGTCGTAGGCGCGGTCGTAGACGCCGAATTTGAGCCTTCGGAGCTCCCGGGCATTTATGATGCGCTCGAGGTCACCATCTCCGTAGGTGATGAGAACCGCAAGCTCGTGCTCGAAGTGCAGCAACACCTGGGTGAAGGCCAGGTACGCGCAGTTGCGATGTCGACCACAGAGGGTCTGCAACGTGGGCAGGATATAATCGGAACCGGACAACCGATTGCCGTTCCCGTGGGGAATTCCGTGATGGGCCGTATTTTTGACGTTACCGGAGAGCCCATCGATGAAAAAGGTCCTGTTGAAGCGGATACGCGTTGGCCAATTCACCGTAATCCCCCTGAGCTCATTGAGCAATCTACTGAAGCAGAAATCCTGGAGACCGGTATTAAGGTCGTGGATCTGATCTGCCCGTTCGTTAAGGGCGGTAAAGTAGGTGCATTCGGAGGTGCCGGTGTGGGTAAGACCGTGATCATCCTGGAGCTCATCAACAACATCGCAAAGGCGCATGGGGGTTACTCCGTATTTGCAGGTGTGGGCGAACGTTCCCGTGAGGGAAATGACCTTTACCACGAAATGTCGGACGCGGGCGTAATTGACCAGGAGAACCTGGAGAACTCCAAAGTTGCTCTGGTATACGGGCAAATGAATGAGCCCCCCGGTGCACGTATGCGTGTGGGTCTGACCGGCCTGACCATGGCGGAGTACTTCCGTGATGAGCGTAATCAGGACGTCCTGCTCTTCGTCGATAATATTTTCCGATTCTCGCAAGCAGGTTCTGAGGTATCGGCACTCTTGGGCCGTTCACCTTCTGCGGTGGGTTACCAGCCCACTCTCAGTCAGGAGATGGGTATCCTGCAGGAGCGTATTACTTCTACGAAGAAAGGCTCAATCACTTCGTTCCAGGCGGTATACGTTCCTGCGGACGACTTGACTGACCCTGCGCCGGCAAACACCTTTGCTCACCTGGACTCAACGATCGTGCTTGAGCGTGCGCTGGCTGACCTGGGTATTTACCCTGCGGTAGATCCTCTGGCATCGGTATCCAAGGCATTGGAGCCGGCTATCGTAGGTCAGGAGCACTTTGATGTAGCCCGCGGCGTTCAGCAGGTGCTTCAGCGTTACAAGGACTTGCAGGACATCATCGCGATCCTCGGTATTGATGAGCTTTCCCCGGAGGACCGCCAGATCGTTTATCGTGCGCGTAAGATTCAGCGTTTCCTTTCTCAGCCGTTCCACGTAGCGGAAGTTTTCAGTAACATCCCAGGAGCTTACGTTCCAGTAAAGGATACCATCGCAGGTTTTAAAATGATCCTGGACGGTGAGCTGGACCACGTGGCTGAGGGTGAGTTCTACATGAAGGGCGGCATGGATACCGTCGATACTTCCGGAGCATAATCCAATGGCACTGCGCATACAGATCGTTACTCCCGAAGGCACTTTGCTCGACAAAGAGGCAGACACCGTCGTGCTGCCGACTGCCAACGGAGATACCGGTATTCTGGAAGGGCACATCCCGCTCATCACGCAACTGAAACGGGGCCAGCTCGTGCTCGAAACCAATGGTAAGGAAGAGCAGATTGCCGTGGATGACGGGTTTGCGGAAGTGATCGGGAATCACATTGCGGTGCTTACTGAGGATGCGATCGATGTAGATGATATTGACCTTTCGGCTGTAGAAGAAGCTAAGAAACGTGCACAAGCTGCTTACGAAGAAGCCAAGGACAACGAAATCGACCCGGACGAGCTGCTTAAGTTGGACCAAAAGCTCCAGTTCCTCACCATGCAGGAGCTTGTTAAAGGCGGTGGGGAAAAGCACTAATCCAGCCCCTAAGCTAATTTAATTCTTCCCTTCGGGATTACTTATAATCTCGTTTCATTAAAGGAGCGCTACTATACTTCGCTGGTATGGAGTATAGAAACTATATAGGGCGCGATACCCAAGCTATTGTCTCCTTGGTAACTGACGTATTTTCAAAGTCCGAGAACGAAAAAGAAGGCCAACTGGTAGGAAAGCTTACCAAGGACTTGATGAATAAGACTGCCGAACAGGATCTTCTGGGTTTTGTCGCAGTTGATGGGCAAATTATCGTGGGATCCATATTCTTCAGCCGACTACGGTTCAAAGAAGCCATAAACGCTTTTATATTGGCTCCTGTCGCCATTCATTTCGAACATCAGGGGCGCGGTATTGGACAATCGCTAATCAAATATGGACTGGAAGTGCTTAAACAAAAACAGGTAGAACTAGTGACTACCTATGGGGATATCGCATTTTACTCAAAAGTCGGTTTTCATGAAACTAAAGAAGCGGTTGTACCGGCTCCCTTGAAACTATCTCAACCTGAAGCCTGGCTTGGAATATCACTCAACAGCAATGAAATCGAAGCCATTGAAGGACCCAGTTTCTGCGTGGAAGCATTGAATAACCCAGACTATTGGTAATCTATTCTGGCGATCTTCCTTGACGATTGCAGCCTCGAAGGCTAGCAATCATTCTTTACCTTCTAGCGGGCTCTTAGCTCAGCGGTTAGAGCAGGGGACTCATAATCCCTTGGTCCGGGGTTCGAATCCCCGAGAGCCCACCATTGATGGTCAACGGCTTATGAATAATATCTAGCAGGTAAGATGCTCTGTTTAATCCAATCTTGAGCCAATTTGTATTTTTGGGGGAATTGCAAATCAGTCCAGAGGTGGTAATTGCAGGCAAGCTTCAATGTGAGACTCAATAACCCGGTGAATCACTGCGATATGTTCCGGTTTAAATTTGTCTGTTTGTAAGTTTCTTAAGAGGCTCTCTCGGGAAACCAAAAAACTGAATATCTGGCCAGTAAGTGCATGCGCTCTTACTTTGGCCTCAATACTGTCAGGATCAATGCCGATGCTAAGTCCTACCAAACGGCTGGATATGAATTGTTTGCGCTTCATGTTACCCTCATAGAGAATATCAAAAGCCTCTGTAGGGCGCGCTTGTTCTCGCGTTACGATACGTGCCCAAGCCTTCGGCTCTTCTGATTCCACAAAAAGCTTGGCGACTCCCAATAAAATTTTCCGCAGCTCATTCCTGGCCTGATCCTGAGTTAAATTACCCTCTTTAATAGCGTCTTCAACGCCATAGGCAATTTTGCCCATATTCTGAGAAATCCTTTCGACTATATAGGACATAACCGCCGCATAAAGTCCTTCCTTACTCCCAAAATAATAAGCGATCGCTGCAATATTACAATCAGCCGCATCTGCGAGCATGCGTGTACTTGTAGACTTCAAACCATGCTCACCGAAAAGCTCAAGTCCTGCTAATATGAGCGCATAACGAGTACCTTCTCCTCGTTTTTCAAGGAGAGTTTTATCTGGTTTATCAAGTGATTTTAGCGGCTTTTGGCTCAATCGTAGTTCGGTCTTTAAAGGGGTTAATATTGGCTAACCTGCGAGCGAGTTGCTTACAATCTTCCATCATCATTATCAGCGCTGGCACTAGCAATAAAATAATAAAGGTGGCAAAAACGATCCCCGCAGCCAGTGAAATTACCATGGGTATCAAAAAGCGGGCCTGCATGCTCGTCTCCATCAGCATGGGTAAAAGCCCTAAACTGGTTGTCAACGTGGTCAGCAGTATCGGACGAAAGCGACGCCTGATTGCTGCCAGCGAACTGGCCTCCGCATCCATGCCCGCGAGTCTTTGTTTGTTTAGGTAATCCAGTAGTACAACACTCGCGTTAATAACAAACCCAGTGAGTGCCACAATGCCAAACATTGAAATAAAGGTAAGATCCTGCCCCAGCAGAAAATGACCCCAAACCGCACCGATAAGACCAAAAGGTATGGCTGACATAATCACGAAAGGCTGGGTATAACTCCTTAGTTGAGCTCCCAACAATACATAAATCAACATAATCGCTATAAGCATATTTTGCCCCAAGCTACGCAAATCCTCCTGTTGTTCCCTACTCTCACCTTCAAAACTATAACTAAGCCCTGTATACTGATCCTGGAGCTGTTTTAATACGCCCGTATTGAGTGCAGACATTATGTCGTTAGGTGTAGTGACCGCAGTATCCGCATCTGCGGTAATACTCACAATGCGTCGCCCGTTAACGGTCTGAATTTGCGAGAAGCCGATTGATTGCTCAATATCTGCCACACTCGCTAGGGGAACCTCCGCACCATTGGGTAAGCGAATGCGCGTATCCGCAATGGCAGATAAGCTTTCGCGTTCGTCCTTGGGGTAGCGCACATATACGAGAACCTCCGAGCGTCCCCGTTGAAAGCGTTCCACTTCAAGTCCAAAAAAGGCTGCTCTCAGTTGTCGCCCTAATTCAGCAGGGCTAAGCCCCACCGCCAGGCCTTCCTTATTCAATTTAAAGATATATTCGGTTTTTCCGTATTCGAAACTATCCTGAATATCTATTGCCCCCGGGATCGCAGTAAGACGCTCTTTAAGTGTTTCTGCCGCGCTATTGAGAATAGCCTCGTCAGGATGTGCCAACTCGATCTCAATATCTGCCTCACCCCCTACCAGGGTGCTGGTGAATTGGAGTGTTTCAGCATTGGGAATAGGGCGCATTTGATTACGAATCATGGATTCAACCTCAGAAGAAGATACACTTCTAAAATCGGAAGGCAGCAGCTGTATAATGATTTGCCCCAAATGATTGCCATTACTCCCACTGGTAGGCCGGGGTCCGGCTTGCTGCGCATTGGTTTGACCAATACTTACCGACACACTCTGGAAATAGTCTTGGCCGTATTCCTGCTCAACTTCGCGACGAACCTCTAGTACATCTTCCTCAAGACTAAGCATAGCCTGCTCAGTGTCACTAAAGGAAGTTCCCTGAGGCATATTGAGTGTAATGGTGATCTCATCGCTTTCTATCTGAGGAAAAAAGATAAAACGAATCACTCCTCCACTCATCATGCCTACAGTAATAATGGCAATTGATAGAAATGCCGCCACACATGCATAACGCCACTGAATCGCAAAACGGGCTAACGGCATAAATATCTTCTCCACAAAACGGGCTAACCCTCGTGAGAATATCTGCTGGACGTTTTTCACAATTCCCCGACTCCATCTAACCGGATTGGACAGATGCGAAGGTAGGATAAAAAAGGCTTCAATAAGCGACACTACCAAAATAGGAATTACCACCACAGGGATCACCCGAATAATCTGGCCGAGTGTACCCGTACTAAATATCAGAGGTGCAAATGCGGCAATAGTTGTTAGGACGCCAATAGTTACCGGTGAGATTACATCCTTCACTGAAGAGAGTAATACGTTGTACTTACTTTTTCTGAGCGATGATTTGGATGCCCTTTCCTGACCATCGAATATGCTTTCGCCAATCACAATGGCATCATCCACAACAATCCCCAATACGATGATAAGCGCAAAAAGAGTTATCATATTGAGGCTGTATCCCATGGCATTAATAAACATGAGACCGCCCAAAAAGGAGATCGGTATCGCGATACTCGTCCAAAATGCCAATTTAAGGTCCAGAAACAGCATGAGTACCAAAAAAACCAGCATAAAACCCAATACTGCGTTGCGCAGCATGAGGCTTATACGATCCCGTAAATTTACAGTCTCATCCTTTTGCATTGAAAGCTGTAAACCTCTGGGCAACTCAACTTCGTCCAAATACGCGTTAACCACATTGGCTACAGCCAGTGTATCGTCGGTTTCACTACGGGAGATATCAATGAATGCGGCTCTTTCTCCATTAAATTTACTGACGATGTTTACATCTTCAAATCCATCAATAACCACCCCAATATCAGCCAATCTCAGCACTGAGCCATCCGGCAAACTTCGAATTACAATTTGTTCATACTCAGCACCTGTATAGCGGTTCTCCTGTATGCGAAGCACGATATCTCCTTCATTGGCTTCTACCGTACCTGCAGGAGTATCGATCGAAAAGCGATTAATAGCGTTGCCAACATCCTCAAGCGACAGACCATGCTCCCGCAGACTCTGCTCAGGCACCTCTACCGAGATTTGGTAGTCACGTATGCCGCGCAGACTTGTGAGTGCCACACCCGGCAAAAGTCTCAAATCATCCTCGATCGCTTCTGCCCAATACTTGAGCGTACCCTCCTCAACGTTCCCGTGTATAGCCAGGCTCATTACATTGGGCGTTACTTTTACCTTAGTTACAATCGGTCGTTCCGCATCTTCAGGCGGAAAATCCACCAAAGCATTCACTGCAGTGTCCACATCATTGTACGCATCATCCGCATTGGCAAAGTCTTCCAGCTCAACATTTACAATCCCACTTCCCTCACTCGCAACCGATGAAATTCTTTTTACACCGTCGATCCCAATGAGGGCTTCTTCAATACGATTCGTGATCGAATCCGCAACTTCATAAGGAGTTGCCCCGGGATATGCCACTGAAACTGTAATCAGGTTAGGATCAATCGAAGGGAAAGTTTCGGTCCTCATTGAAAATGCACTTAACAAACCTCCCAAAATAAAAAGTAACATCAAAATATTGGCCGCTACATGATTCTCAGCAAACCAACCTAACAAACCCCTGCTTTCGGGACTATGACTTCGTGAATCCGGAGCTTCTTTCATAATTATCTGCTATTGCTTAACAAGATTTACCCGCATGCCCTCGGTAGCTTCCGTTAGCCGTTGTGTCACCAATCGTGCACCATCAGTAATCCCCCGTACCGCAATATAGCTATCATTGATGTAGACCACGCTTGGCATTTTTTGACGTAAGCGTTCCTGCTTATCGATTGTCCATACACTCCCACCATTCTGTATGGCCGTATTCGGGATACGCATGATATCATCCATCATTTTTCCCTGAATCTCAATATTCACGAAAACACCTGGCAATAAACGGCTTCGGGCCTCAAGATCCTTTGATTGAAAGCCAAAGCTTACCCTTCCGAAACGTGTCCGCTCATCCAGAACCGAAGCACTACGCTTAAGCAGACCTTCAAATTCAGAAGATTGGCCCAAATAGTCTACGTTTATGCGAATGATGGGTTTCTCAGCTTCCAAAAGCCACTCAAGTTGCTGATTTTCGAGTGACGCCCGTACTTCAAGGCCCGCAATATCAAATACCTGCCCATAAGCCTGGCCAGCGATAACATAACGTCCAATACCCAGATTACTCGAAACCACGCGACCCGAGAAGGGTAGCGTAAATTCGGTTCGCGATAAATCCAGTTCAGCCTTAGCTAATAGCGCCTGTGCGGATTTTAGCTGTGCCTCAGCCTGCGCGAGCTGGGGTTCGCGAGCTACCAATTCAGGGATAGGCAGGTCTGGATTTACCATAGTCCATTCTTTGACTGCTGCATCCGCCTCAGCCTTCTCTATGTCCAGCGATGTTTGCGCCCGCGCAACTTCAGCGGAAAGCCGTGCCACCTCTACTTCAAAATCACGGGGATCTACTTTAAATAATAGCTCATCCGCATCAAATTCACCTCCCTCGTACAATTCACTATTTATGAAGATTATTTGCCCGCTTACCTGGGGCACGATATCAATTTGTGCCAATGCATTGATTGTGCCTGTAGTCGTGAATCCTACTCGATGGTTTTCCTTTTTAAATACTTCAGAGTGGACCGAAAGTGCCCGATCCTGATCCAAATCACCCGACGGTTCAGGTCTCTTCGACTGTAATGATCTGGATATGCCAACCGAAGTAACTATAAAAACAATAATTAAAACCAGTTGGATAAACCCTTTAAGTGCCTGTCCGGATATATTTATTTTTCGCATATCTACCTTTTCTAAATGTTTTGATCCTGATTCGCTTCGTCACCCAACCAATCTCCTCCCAACGCAAGATACAGCGAGATACGGTTGTTCCACATTTGTTGTTGGCGACGAACAAAATTTTGTTCCACGACGTAACGCCTTTGCTGCACGTCCAGAAATTCACGCAAACTCTGGATGCCCTGTCGGTAGCGATCTTCTGAAATCGTTTCTGCCTGCCTTAATGCCAAAATAGAGCGCTCTAAATATGCGACTTCCTCCTTAAGCTCCTTTTCTGCCATAAGGGCAGTCTCCACTTCACGTACCGCGTCCAAAATTTCACTCGCATAACGTTTCGTAATTTCCTCAACCTCTGCTTCCTGAAGTCTTATGTTTGCACGAAGAGCGCCCCCCTCAAAAAGACGAGTAGTGAGATTGCCAAGGATTGCACCCGTTAAACGATCAGGCCCTATAAAATCATTGAGCCTTTCACCCGTGTAGCCAATACTTGCCCCCAAACTCAAATGGGGGTAAAGATCTGCCAAAGCCACACCCACATCTGCCGTAGCCGCACGCAGCCTCGCTTCAGATGCCTTTAAATCCGGCCTCCTGTCTAGTAAACTTACAGGAAGCACGTTTGGTAGCCGAATTGGAGTGGGCATGAGCGGAAATTCTGTATTACGAAAATCAGTAGTTCCGGGTAATTGACCCAGCAGAACATCCAACCGGTAACTCTCTTCAGCCAATAAGCGCTCAAAAGAGCGAATATCGGCAAGCACTGTGGTATAGTTTTCTTCGGTAAGCAACAGATCGTCCAACCGAACCCCTGCTGTGCCTAAATCGTAGCGCTGTTGCAGTAAATCATAAAGCCGTTTGCGGTTAATTCCATTAAGCTCCGCTAACTCTAAAAGCTTCTGGTTTGTCGCAATTGCAACCCTTCGGTTCAAAAGCTCTGCAATGAGAATTTGAGTCAAGGATTCATAGTCATACTGCGCAGCTTCTAACTGACTGGCACTTGATTCTACACTACGCCTGATACGGCCAAAAAGATCCAGCTGCCACGAAACTGCAAGTTCGGTCGTTAAGGACGTTGCATAAAACCGTTCGCCATCGGTACCCAAACCAGGTATTTGCAAGGGTGCGAAATTGCGCGTTGCAGAGGTGTTTAAATTCAGGCTGGGATATTCATTGCCGGTTTGAATTCGAAATCGTTCTTGAGCCTGCAAAACACGAGCTGCCGCTTCATCCAGCGCCAGGTTCTGCTTAAGTAAAGTGTTTACATATTCATCCAGGAGGGGATCTTCGAGGCGCTGCCACCATTGAGTAACATTTACTTCGCTGTCAGCATTCTCTAAAGATTGATTGATAAAACCCGTCGAAGTCGCAACCACCCCCTGCTGCCTTTCATAATCTGGCCCTACTGCACAACTCGATAAAAGACCGAGCAATACTACCCTCAACAATATGCTGCTAATTCTCACTATCATTTAAGTCCTCTTCTCATAAACATACATTTGATTAAATCAAACGTTTGTTTTAAAAAAACCTTACACAAAAGAATATTCTTGTTTAAAGGGGTTTATTTAAGGCGGGTCTGAGATGGAATAATGATCCTTTTGGAATGCCAAATTTGGCAGTATTCATCTCGGCGATCGAATACGTTTTATCGGACTCGGTTCAATTCCCTGACAGCCCACCAAAACACGAAACTGTTTTGGTTTAGTCTACCTTTAGCGGGATAAACAGGGAGAAAGTGTCTCCGTCTTTAAGACGTATGCCAGCAGTCATTACAATGGGTTTACCGTCCTCCATATAAATGAACGGTCGCTCGTAGCGATGCACTTCTACGACTTCCCCGTTGGCGCGGGTAAAGGATTTATCCGATACGCGATTATGTTTTGCTTTTTCCCATTTCAGGCCGTCGGTAGAGGTCAGCATGCCCATGTATCCAAAGGCGTGATACAGATTGTAATAGCGTTTGCGATGGGGATCATACCAGACTTCCGGGTCCTCCGAGTTGTAGTTGAAGGTAACCGGATCAGGTTGCATCACCCAGGGGCCCGCGGGATCGTCCGCCAAGGCAACGGCCATCATGCGCACCAGCTTGGGTTGGTCAGGCTGGTCTCCGCGAACGACCATAAGATAATCCCCTTCCGGACGTTGCGTAACCGTGGAATTATTGACCATAACTGCCACCGGGTGGTCCGGTTCCACAATGGGCTTATCAAACCGCTTCCAGGGGCCTTCCACGCTATCTGCAACTGCAACACCGATGCGTTGATTTTCACGCATAAACGCGCGCAGTTTGCTTACGGTGTATTGGGCACGACGGGCTTCGTCAAACTCTTCGGCTGTCAACGTACGATCCCCGGTGTTTGTGGACATGTAGTAGAGATAGTATTTACCCTCAAATTTATAAATCTTGGGCAAATGTGCAGTGTAAGCATCCCAATACCCGGGGCCTCTGCCTTCCAATACTACTTCCACATGCTTGTAGGGCCCCGCCGGATGATCCGCAACTGCACGGGATATGATACCATCGGTTAACCAGGACCTGAAACCCTTATCCTTGGGCATCTGTGAGTAGAATATATGGTATTTACCATCCTCGGCTTTTACAATGGATGAACCCCAGTTATAATAATCCTCATTGTAGAAGATATTGTCTTCAGAGACTCCCTGTAAGAGCTCCGTGAGATTGAAGTCATCCGTATCATTTGCCATAGTCAATACGGCAAGAAACAGTGAAATTACGAGCATTCGGTATGAATTGTACATAGTGTGTGCGTAGAAGCGTATTCATAATAAATACGATCTACACCTATAGACACTTAATACGCACATTCTAGTAGATTCAGACTAAAACCAACCATCCATTCGATTCCAAAGGATCTATCAGTAACCCATTAAATCGACGCACAAATGGTTAACTTATGTAATGCCTTAATTCGACTTATATCTTTATAAACCAGAGAAATACTTTTTGCGCCCAAGCGAATACTATAAAGTATAATTCCCTTAGTTTTTTCATCCATTTCCTCAATGACCGAAAAGGCCTTAAGTGCGTCAGTATATCCTCTTTTGCGGAAACGAACTAGTTCGTTCGTTTGGATTTTCGATATCACCCTTTTGTTGAGCTCTTTCTACGCCTTGATTTATTTTTTCTATAGCCAGTTTGAGCTATACACTCTGCTACCTCAGCAGGATTTGTGGGGCTGGGTCGGCAATTTGTACATGAAAGAATTTTCCTGGAGCGCACTCTGGGACGGTTTGCTATTCCAAAACAATGAGCATCGCCATGTGACCACAAATCTTATCCTCATGCTGGACATTCACTTTTTTGAGGCTCAATATGTATTTCGCTTAGTGGTTCAGGCCTTAGTGATCCTTGGTTATGGAGGTTCCGTTTATTATCTCTTGTCCCAAACGAGCGAAACACTACAGATACCTAGATACCGCAGAATTGCATTGGCATTAATCGCTGCTCTCGCACTCATGCAAATAGAATCCCAGCAATATGCATGGGGGATATCCTGGTATAGCTTGTATCTAAGTGTGATTTTAGCCAGTGTGTCGCTTTGGAAGCTGGTTTTTTGCGAAGGTCACTCACGATGGGATTACGGAGTTTTCTATCTTAGTCTCTGTATTGCTGTATTTTCAACGGGGCATGGATTATTATACCCTCTATTGGCGATTGCCATTACCTGGATGGCCCAAACATCGGTTACTCTGAGACTAAATATCATAATAATGACGGCACTGCTTTATGGTATTTATTTCACCGGCTATACTTTCTTTGAACATAACCAGCCCAGGGAAATCGATTGGCTAGGTGTTCTCATAACGTTTACTGAGATTATCGGTAATTGCTTTCAGTTCTTACCGGTTTGGGTATGTAGATTAATCGGTTCGTTAGGGATTATTATAGGTTTTATCTTTGCAATGCTTGCTGTAACCGGGATTTTCAGGAAGTCATTGCATAGCCCGATTCCTTTAATTCTGGTTTTTCTGTTTGGTAGCCAACTCCTGATTGCATACGCAAGACACTCCCATGGAGATTTCATAGCATTTTCAAGCCGTTATACCAGTGCCTCATTATTGTTATGGATATGTTTATGCGTTTTGCTTTGGTCTGGCTCCACTACCCGGAAGTCCTTTCGCTTCATCCGCAGCACTATGGCAAGCACTATTCTTTTGCTCATATCGACCAATATGTGGGTAATGTCTGGGGATTACTATAAATGGATTAAAGGAGAAGTAGATTTAAGAAAATCGATTACACCTGCAGTAACGACCGGTACACTGGATATTGTAAACATAAGCATCCTCCACCCTAGGCCGGGTGCATTTATACAGGAAAAGCTAACGCAGTTCAAAAATGCAGGTATCTCAGTTTACTCGAGTGATGCTTATCAATGGTTGGGAAAACCCATTGATCACTTATTTGAACAAGAAAGCATAGAGCCGAAATACAAATCAGCATATTACCAGCTACAACCCACCCTTCCGTATGGTGAGTTCTTTGAAGATGGGGTAGCGATTCAGTTGAGTTTAGAAACAGCTCGTTCGAACTCATTACCTAAAAAACTGATTATAGCCGGAGATACAGATCGTGTAACCGGTTACGTTGAACTCTTTCATGTCGATAGTAGTCAAAAAGATCGGCAAATTGGTTATTACCGCGGCAATAGCCGGAATCAGACGGGCTACGATGCCAGCTTCCGTTTATATGCAATTGAAAATGGAACCTCGGTATTTTTAGAGACTATGCCCAAACCCTATATTCAGTTTTTTGATGAAAATTCGGCTTGGGCAATCGATATACCCGCTCCTCCAAACAGTCTCAATCACGGAAAGAACCCAATAAAAATAGATGATACACAGCCCTCCATTGAATATTATTTTGAAGATGCTAATAATGATGATATTCTCTACTTTCTTTACCACACAGGTGCAGAAAGTGACGCTTATCGTATAGAATTAGCCAATGCACTTACCGGACAAACCCTCATAAGGGTAAAGCCCAGAGCCACTCAGGATAGATGGAACTGGGGATACCTGATTGTCCCTCAATCAGTTGAATCTTTGATTTTCAAAATCATTCAACTCAACGAACATACTCAAGCACCATTAGAAACTTACCCGCCCGTTCTAAATGGAAGCTGATTGAGGGACAATTTACGAATAGGCCCTGATTTCGTAGAGTCCGAAGGTGCCGTCTTCGCTGTTTGAAGCTTCGAAGCGAACTTTAAGCGCTTTGATTTCGACGCTATCGAAACTATGCTGGCGAAGGCGTTGGTAGTTATTGAAGATACTCGTGAGTTCGACTTCTGAACCGTCTGCCCTGATGCCCAGTATACGGTAGTTGCGACAGGTTTCCGGCTGGGGACCATAGATCGTACGACTGATCACGCGCTTATTGGGTGACATCGTGAGCAAACGACTGAGCCCTGTATCGTGATATAGCATTACCTTGGAAACTTTTACGGGCTTATCCCAGGACAGCTCCAGAGAGGCACCCTCCCCTGCAGTATTTGCCACCCAACGATGTATAAGCTCATCCCGTTTGTCGTGAGTGATCCCATCGATTACCGCCTCCGGTTTTGAATCCTGCACCGTACCCGTTGCCTTAATGCTTGCCCTGCGCGCATGGTCCAGGGGGTCTTCGTTTTTGATATTGAAGATGAGTTGACCCTGCTTGAGCAACTCCTGCTGGAGAGTGCCTATTTTTTGATTTCGAAGCTCGCGGGGACTGATGCTTTGTTGCCTGCAAATATTGACAGCGGTACCGACGGCCTGACCAATCACGGCGCAGGTCTTCATCACACGCGTCGATGTGAATGCCACATGACTTGCACTGATATTACGGCCCGCCATGAACAGATTATCAAAGTCCTTGGCGATCATGGACCCGAAGGGAATGTTATAGGGTACCTCAACTCGGATTTGTTGGGCAGGTCTACGATCAGGCGCATTGAAACCTTTCGCAGGGTGGTCATCCAAAGACCAGCCGCCCGTTGCAACCCCGTCAGGCATTTCCTCCCATTTGCCCTGAACATGGTGCTGGGTAAACAGGAAATCCCCCTGGATACGGCGTGAATCACGCTTGCCAGGGATCATGCCAATACTGTCAAGGGCCCAGTTTGCGGCTTCCGGGAATTGCCCGCTGTTTTTGATGTAATCCCATGTTCCCATTACGATGGCGAGGAGCTCAAAACGCAAACGCTCGTTATCCTTAATGGTATCGTAGACTCCGCCCAGTTCAATCCACCAATATCCATAGTTCCAGGTCTCCGGACCGAGACGGCGATGCTTAAGGTCGTCAGCGGTGATCAGGCGTGACCAGCTGGGAGGTTCAAAAGCCATCGGCCGACTGTGTTCGCGCGATGTAAAGAGAATGGAAGAGCCCTGGGTCGTTCCCAGCTCATCGTAATCTGCCAGATCTTCCCCATACTTGGCCGACCCTTCGCGGCCCACCATCATTTCTGCACCCGCTTCCAGTCCCAAACGGCTGTCCCCGGTACTATCCAGGTAGTATTGGCTTTTAATTTTGTAGAGTGTCTCCGTGCGATCACAACGTGTCATCACCTGCGTGATGGTACGCCCTTCCACTTCAGCCTTAAAGACCGTAGTATCCAAAAGCAGGCGGATATTCGGCTCGCGGATCACTTTGTCGTATAGGATGAAATCCCAGATTTCCCAGACGTTTTGTTCATTCTGGTATGCGTTCTCGAGACAAATTTCTTCGATGATTCCGCAATCCCGTAATCGGTGGTAAGAACCCATCCCCAGGGGGTGCATCTTGATCTCACTACTGGCGTTACCTCCCAGGCGGCTGCGATCCTGGATTAATACGACCTTCGACCCACCGCGAGCAGCCGCGATCGCCGCAGATATGCCTGCCATCCCTCCGCCCGCTACGAGTAGGTCTGCCTCCAGCTCGACCACCTGCATATTCGGCTCGAGCGCAATGGTGGCATCGGTTGTGGAAACTCCAAGATCTTTGATGCGATTGGCGATTTCCAGATCCGTCTCCGGCAGGGCATCCGGGTTTGCCGAGAGGGATTGAGGAGCTTTGATTGCAAGACTGTAGCCAGTGATACCTGCTACGCTACCAAGAAAATTTCGTCGATTCATATAAGGGTATATTAATAAGTGTTTACCCATAATTGTATTGGAATGCGGTCATATCACAATTTTTTCTGGCTCAATATTTCTGAAATTGGTTAAGATACGAAACCATGTTAAAGATTACCTCTAAGCTTACCCTTTCACTCATCCTAATCGCCTCTCTTGGAAATGCTCTTTGGGCAATGACAGCCGATGAGGTGATCGAGCAAATACGTGCAAATGTAAATACTCCATGGAATGAAGATACCGTAGATACGATCAAAGCGGGAGATGCGGATACAGAGATAACTGGCATCATTGCGTGTATGTTTGCGACCTGGGAAGTGCTGCAGACCGCAGCCAAAACGGGGCATAACCTTATTATTACTCATGAACCTACTTTTTATAACCATCGCGATGAAACGGATTTTCTCAGCAAAAACCCGGTCTACCTCCAAAAGAGGCAGTTTATTGAGGATAATAACCTGGTGATATTTCGTTTTCACGATCACATTCACAGGCATACCCCTGATGGTATTTATGTGGGGATGCACCGAGAGTTAGGATGGAAGGATAAATTGATCGATACCGAAAGAGGCATTGCCAAGCTGCCGAAACAGAGTCTTGCAGAGTTGTTACAGTCTCTGAAAGCCATCTACGGGAAAGACCCTATCCGCTACATCGGGCGATTAGATATGGAACTTGAAAATGTATCACTCGTAGCCGGTGCACCCGGTTCGCGCAGACAAATTGCAACCATGGAACACCCTGCAGTCGATGTCCTGATCATTGGAGAGTCTCCCGAGTGGGAAACCATGGAATACGCACGGGATGCTGTACAGCAAGGACGCAACAAGGCATTAATCATTTTAGGGCATATAGCCACTGAACAGGCGGGGATGGAGTGGTGTGCCGAATGGGTGAAGGGATTTCTGGACGAAATGCCTATTCAGTACGTTCCCATCGAGAGTCCTTATGACTACTTTCAATAAGCAGGCTCCTGGGCCAGAATTTTACAATTAATTAACCTGTGCGCGCCTTATGAAGCGACCATTTTTTTTAAGTCCTCAAAAGTCTCCTGTGACTTGATTTGCACTTCCTTGAGGTCTTGTTCGGTTACCTCGAGCTCACGTAACCAGTTTTCAAGCGGAGGGGGTTCCTCGTCCGGCAGATTAAAGGTTTTGTGTCGATCACTCCAGCGTATGCTGAAGTTTAGACACATCAGCGAATTGGGCGGATTATAAACCCGTTCAGGAGTAAGTTGATTCAAGATAACCGCCAGAATCTTTTGGGGGAAGTTCCAGGTAGTCAGCAACACGTGACCGGCGTCAGAATAGTCAAATCCAAAATTCTTGGTCTCCCACTCAACAATGCTTTCCTCCTTGTCCCAGAAAACGGGAGATTGGCGATCAATGAGGGTTTGATCGATTACAAGCTTGCCTATGCTATGAAGGATACCGAGTGTAAAGAAATAGGAACGATCCTCATCCAGTAAATCTGAGAAATTTTCCATGGTAGCTGCTACTGCAGCATTTTCTTCCCAGAGGTCAACCGCTTCCATATTGTAGTGATGGAGGCGATTGCGGAATAGTTGCTTAGACATGCTGATGCTGATGAGCTTTAGAACTTCGCGAAAGCCGAGGCGATGAATGGCATCGTCCAGGCTGGAAATTTCAGCACTGCTACCGTAAAATGCACTATTGCTGATGCGTAAAATATCAGAGGTCAAGCCTGTGTCGGTTTTAATAACTTCGACAAGGTCCATCTGATTAGAATCCGGGTCATTTAATATATCGAATGCCTTCGCAAGCACTTCTGCGCAAGCGTGTAAATTATCAATTTTTGAGATTGCCTTGAGTAAATCTTGTTCGGTGGGTTTTACCATTCTGGAGTGTGATACAAATACTTGATATTAACTATAATATAGGCGGCAAAAAGCCGACTAACTTAAGCAGTAAAAGGTAGCCGAAGGCATATAAACCATTGGCTAAAGCCATATACATAAGAAAACGTTATAGCTGGCAACTCTTCGTTAACCCAGAAGGGGTTCAGATTTTCTTTTTACATTAATTTTACAATTATTCTCTTTTTTTGTGAATAACTTTAACAAATGTAGCACGAAATTCATTTTCTAAGAGTTCGCGCGTGGATGCAGGTATCTGCTGTACGTACTTTTCCAGATCTTCAGAATGAGGAGATGGTGAAATATCCTCAACATTCTCAAGTTCATCAGGCTCATTGGGTTCAGAGAGATTTGGAAGCAGAATATCAGGCGAACTATCCTCCTCAGCAATGGGAACTTCCTGGTCAACCTCAAATTCTGCAGCGGGTGTAAAAGCTTCGGATTCCGGCTGTGGATAAGTTACGGCCTCAGCGACTAACTTTTTTTTTTAGGCTCCGGAATCTCACCCTGAATCGCAACGAGTTCATCGATTACAGAATCGATGGAGCGTGTATTCATTTCGCGCGCTGTTTTGAGCATGGCGATCTCAAAATTGACACGATCCGAGAGACCTTTTTTTACAAGCTCTTCACTGTTTTTAAGCACATCAATAGCGCGAACGTAAGCCTGCATATCCAAACCTTGATCACTATTTTGTTGCATGGAGGTGAGCATACGATCCCGGAATAATGCTTCCAGATCGATCAGAATGCGATAGAGGTCTCTTCCTTTATCTACAAGTGCGTCCACTTCATCGATCACACCACTCGCATTTGCGGATTCGATCTGATCGGCAAGCCGCGAAAGTTCATCGCTCGGTGAAAGGCCATAGACACTCGTTACATCTTCCTCGGTGATGTTATCGCCGCAAAACGCGATCATTTGATCCATGATCGACTGGGCATCGCGCATACCGCCATGGGCGAGTTTGGCGATGGAATTGAGTGCTTCCGAAGTAATTTTGATTTTCTCCGCTTGGGCGATTTCATTGAGCTTTTCGATGATGACTGTATCTTCAATGGGTCGAAATTCGAAACGTTGGCAACGGGAAATAATGGTTGGGAGCACCTTATGAGCCTCGGTGGTCGCAAAGATGAATTTTACATGTGCGGGTGGCTCTTCGAGGGTTTTCAGAAGAGCGTTGAAGGCTGCATTGCTGAGCATGTGCACCTCATCGATAATATAGATCTTATAGCGGCACTGGGTAGGGGCATAGATGCAGTCATCCCGCAAATCGCGAATCTGGTCTACTGAGTTATTGGAGGCACCATCTATTTCGATGACATCCATGGACTGACCGGCCATTATGGATTGGCTGATATCACTATCCACATCCGGTTCAATATTGGGGCCGCCTTCCGCATTGAGTGCCGCAGCGAACAGGCGGGCGGTACTGGTTTTCCCCGTTCCCCGTGGGCCAACGAAAAGGTAAGCGTGTGCAATGCGGTTACGGTCGATCGCATTTCTAAGCGTCTGAACAATGTGCTCCTGCCCGACGAGCTCCTTAAATGTTTTGGGCCGCCACCTGCGAGCGATTACCTGATATTGATCCGCCATCGTCTAAAGATTAATGCCTCACTCATCGGGGAGTTCAAACCATTTTTTGAGTTGGCCGGTTTCGAGCAAATAATTCGCGTAGGTAACATCCTCAGGCCGTGTAATTTTGAAATTATCCTGAGAAGGTTCTACAAGGTGAGTATTGTAATCCTTAAAAGAATATGCGCCGACACAATCGGTGAGTATTTCACCCTGAGAAATGGCCGATTGATACGCTTGAAGAATCCTATGATAGGGGAAGGCCTGGGGGGTCTGCATGGCGTACAGGCGGGAGCGATCGAGTTCCTCGAGTTCCAGGGAGTCAGATGCGGCAGGGGTAACGAGTTTTATGGTATCGGTGACTTTGCGGGCCATTGCAGCCGCAGTGCCGTTTTGCAAGTGGGCATCCAGCGCATAGATATCTTCAGGGCTGATGAATGGGCGGGCACCGTCATGAATGTACACACAGTCGCAATCCGGTTCAACAACTTGCAGTGCATTCCAAACGGAATCCTGCCGGAGTGTGCCGCCCTGAACCCAGCTAATTGAGATGTCGTCAGGTAGTTTGAGGATGATGGAATCCTCTAGGAGCTTTTTTTGCTCATCATCGCGATAGGTCAGTATGATTTGCTGGAAGAGACCTGATTCAATAAATGCGCCGAGACTCCAGTTGATGAGCGGAGCACGACCGATACGCAGTAACATCTTATCGTGAACAACTGTCTGGAGGCGCTGTCCACTGCCACTGGCAAGTATGATGGCTGCGCGTTTCATGGTTACTCCGAAATCTCTTCGAGTATTTTTTGAAAAGCTGCCTGGGGATCGGGTGCCAGATAGATGGGGCGACCGATGACGAGGTAATTGGAGCCTTTTTTAACAGCTTCAGCAGGTGTGGTGACACGCGATTGATCACCTTGAGCCGCATCTGCGGGGCGAACCCCGGGGGTGATAAACACAAAGCCGGATTTGATATTATTTTTGAGCAAAACAAGCTCCTGCGGCGAGGATACGATGCCGTCGAGCTTGGCCTCTTTGGCTGCTTTGCCTAGACGCAGGACCTGGGCCGGGACTTCACCGGGGATGCCCACGGTATTCATCTCGCTCTTGTCCATCGAAGTAAGCATCGTGACACCGATGAGCTTAAGGTCACTGCCGGACTCGTCGCGTGCTTTTCTTGCTGCACGCATCATGGCGACTCCGCCGAGGGTGTGGAGCGTGAGCAATTTGATAGGCAGATCAGCAACGCTTTTCACTGCGCCGGCTACGGTGTTGGGTATATCGTGGAGCTTAAGATCGAGAAAAATCGAGTAGCCCCTGTCAGCGAGCGCCTTCACCCAGTCAGGCCCGAAATTCAGATACATCTGCAGGCCAACCTTGACCCACTTCAGGTCGGGACCGATGGAATCGAGCACTTGCAGCGCTTCTTCCTGAGTTTCGAAGTCCAGTGGCAGGATGATTTCCGATTTGGGTGATGGCATAGTGTATTTTAAAATGACTTTCTGAATTGGAGGGAAACGCGAGTGGGTTCTCCTTTAGTGACCAAAGTATTCGATGCAAAAAGCGGGTCTGCTCCAAGAAAATAATCCTCGTTTGTCAGGTTTTCAAAGTTGAGACTGATTTTCCAGGTATCTTTTGCGTATGAAATTCTCGCATTCCATAGGGTTGACTCGGGAAGCCGCAGCGTGCGCTCAAAGTTGAGCCAGTAAGCCTCACTGTAAACCATGCTGAGTGCCGTGGACCAGGGATTACTATCCCAAATCAAATGGACTTTGACGGTAGACTCCGGGAAACCGGGGTAGTAAAGCTCCGGATTATTTTCGGGAAAGGCATCCACTCCCCCATTAAGGACACCTCCATTGAGTGCCCAACCCTGCTCATCAAGGGGGAGTGCGCGAAAGCCTAACCCTATTTTGCGGCGCACCTGTTGATTTTCAGCGGATGCGATCAAATACAGGCTATCCGGAAGTAACGTGAATGCCATCTCTGCCTCAACGCCTTCACCTTCAAGCGGTTCGGACTGGGCATCCCGGTCGTTGAAGCGGCTTTGCTCCCATTGCCATGCGGATAGTGTGAGTTTAAGTCGGTCATCAAGCAGAGCCGTTTTGAATCCGGTTTCGAGAAGCTCTGCATCCGCAAAGTTATCTTCACCAAATACGCCACCGCCCTGAGTAAGGTCGACCGTAGTGCTCTGTTGGGCAGCCGCATAGAGATTAAAACCATCAAAGAGCGTATAAGTTGTGTAGGCACCGAGGCTGTAAAGATCCCGATCGCCCTCATTGTCCAGTGATTGGCGGAAAGCATCGTCTGTGCGATCCACTCCATCCGGTAATTGCGCATTATACCAGGCACGCTCTACGCGAGCCGAGAGGATAACACTCAGCGATTCGGTGATCTGTGACTGGAGTTGGCTGAAGGTGCCCAACTGAAAAAGATGAGAACGGACATTCGCGCCAATATCAGGCGACCAGTAATTCAGACCATCCGGACCGGTTTGCGGACCGGCGAGGATTTTGGAGTTTTGGCTGATGGTAGGCAGACTGATGTCGCGACGTGAGAATGGCTCAGCAAAGTAGTCCTGACGCATTTCCGCAAAAGTGTATCGCGTGCTTAACCCAAAGGAGAGCGAAGTCTTCTCACCCCAGGCGATATCCCGTGAACCTTGGAAATTATCCGCAAATACCCATTGATCCGTCTCGATTGCATAACCGTAGGAAGAAAGCTTCTCGGTAGTCAGAATATCGACCAGTAACTTATTTTCCCAGAACAAATTAGAGCTGGATATCCAGTTCAAATCCATAAAGCCGACCCAGTTATAGGCTTCGGATTTATCATTCTCATCCGCCAAAACCTGGTTCGCTGAAAGGGGCGTGGTAAAAACAATCCCTCCCGCATCAAAATACTCCCGGGTGTAGCGATAGCCTGAATTGGGATTTGCCATCAACCGTGCCAAGGTATCACGAACGGCGGGATCCGCAGAATAGCGCGGATCCGTAATTCCGGTGCTCGGGAGTGGTTGCCCATAGGCACGTGCTAGGTCATCCGGATGCTGCAGATTGAGCATCGCATTTCTGGCTTCAGCGGTAATCTGCCGCATTTGAACCGCCCGATCCACAATTTCTGTGGGCACTACCAGTGCATTAAAATCTTCAATCCCATTCGCAAATCCGAAGCCAAACGGGAAAGAGGCCAAGTCGCGATTACCCGTATTTGAAAAACCGGGATCAGTGATATTGATGGGCTCGCCTATAATATAGAGCCCCTCATCAATCAGTTGCTGAGTAGGGCGATTCCAGCCCGCGTTTTCGTTACTATTGAAATGAAAAAATTCAGAACCGGCAAACAATCTTAGAGTATCACCCAATTTGGACTTCACGCTAAAGTAGAGGGATTCATAGTCATTCTTCACCCGGTCATAGTAACCCTCCTCCCGGTTTACCGTAACCGATACGCGATAGGCACTGGGAATATCCCCCAACAGGATTGGCCCGCCATAGTCAAAAGTACCCCGGTAGAGCCCATAATCCCCAATAACTAAATCGATGGCTCCCCGGCTTTTGTCAAAAAAGGGAGATTTCGGGATCAAATTAACGAAGCCGCCTACATGCGTCGGTGAAAAATGAGGAGGAGTGGGGCCTTTGACGATATCCAGGGCTTCGGTCGAGCCAAGTGAAAGTGGCATCTCATTCAAATTAAAGGAGCGCACCATACCGTTCAATAGAGTAGCCCCTTTGGCACCCCGAATAATAGGAGTTCCGGTCACCCCATAGTGGTTGATGAGCTGCGTTCCTGCTCCGAAGCGTGAGAGCGCACGCAGGTTATCGATTTGCAAATACTCCAGGTGCTTGGGCGTGAGTAGAGTAACCGAACGCGGAATTTCCAGAATGTCCATCGATTCGTTAAACAGGCCATTCACAGTGCGGGAAGTCGGGTCGAAGTCTCCCTGAATATAGCTTGCGGATTCCTCCGCTATAAAGGCCTCGAGCTCATAAATACGTTCCGATTGAGCCAAAGAACGATTCGTTATATAAATAATTGAGGATGTGGCAGTTAAGCATGTAATCAACTTCAGCCACACCCCCCGATTGGGTGATGTTAGAGCATTCATGATTGATAATTACCACGGAAATGCTGCCACCAAATCCGCTTCGATCAGTCTATAATTTTGGTTAGGTAGTGTTAACGATTTCTTAGTGGAATGACGGGTATAATGCGGCTCAAGAGCAAGGCGGAGTCAAATAATTGGGTTGAAACCCTGCTATTTGGCTCAAACACCGCTATTGAGCCGTATTATCCTGCCTCAGAGAGGTCGAGTTGGCAAAAAAGATTGCAGCGTTTCTTGCAGACGCAAGGACGCTCGTCCATGAGTCTGCAAGCGCCACGCACTGCTTTCTTGTCATTCTCGATCATTCTCTCTAATAAATCGTTAACACTACCTAATTAGTCGTCCTGAATGACCATTGAAAAAACATCGTCGAATTCAATCTTTTTGTCGATTAACTCGATTTTTTTCAGAATTTCGATCTGCTCACGCATGCGCAATTCATCGAATACGCCGATGTTTTCAGCAGCCCTGGGCCGACCATCTACAAGGCCATATTCCTGGATTTGCTGATAGATAAAATCCATAAATTCCGGAGTCATATTCGCGTTGCGCTGCGCAATGAGTTCATGGGCCGGCGAGGGGTTTTCATATAAATAAGAATACCAGCCCCGGTGAGTCGCCTCGACAAATTTCTTCACTATCTCAGGCTCCGTATCCAGTAAATCCTGATGTACCAAAATACCCCGATAAGAATCAAAGCCGGACTCCCAGACAGGCAAAACCGAAGGATTTGCCCCCTGTTGCCGTACGAAGTAGGGTTCGTTCGTCAAAAAACAGGCCATAATGAAGGATTGATCATTCAGATAATGCGAAATTCCGAAATTATGAGGGAGTAGATTAATTGAGATGTCATATTTGTGCTGAATATAGCGAATCCAGGGTGCACTCAGGTCGGCCATGATAGATTTACCGTCGAGTTGGCGGAAGTCGGTAATCGCCTGCTCTGCATGCGAGAGCACAGCTTCAGGGTTATGCTGGAGCGTTACTCCAACGAAGCGAACCGGCAGACCGCGGGCAACCGAAACAATCGCACTCTCCGAGCGCGCATTCATAAAATGGGCGCGCCCTGTGAGCAATCGGTTTAACGGTCCGGTATTGGGCCCCCCTTCCTGGATTTCTATGTTAATTCCTGCCTCCTCATAATACCCAAGTGCAAGCGCCTGATAAAAACCCGCATATTCCGGTTGCGCGAACCAATCCGTCTGTAGGATATAGGTTTTGGAAGAGGATTCAGACTCAGGCTCTTCGCGTTGGCATGCCACGATTAAGCTTAACATCAATGTAATCAGTGAAAAGCGCATTCAATTAACGTGTGTTGGTAGTTTTATAAGAATCATGCCAGGACTGAATAAGCCATTTATTGACCTTACCCACAATAAAAACAATCGATAGCCCCATCAGACAGGCAAGCAGCCCGGCAGCAAAGAGCTCAGGGATACGCAGTTCCTTATTGTAGATAAATACCATCAGGCCCAGTCCTCCCCGACCGTCCTGAAAGCTGCCAACAAAAAATTCTGCAAAAATGGCACTGATAGTTACCAGAGTTGCCGCAATGCGTATGCCTATCATGATTTGCGGTATTGCATAGGGTAAACGCAACCAGAAGAGCTCTTGTAAGGGCTTCGCCCGAAACACCCGGAAGCATTCTACCAGCGAACTCTTAGTGGATGTGAGCCCATGAGTTGCATTGGCTACAATTGGGAAAAAACTGGTGAGAAAAGTGACCACAATCACACTCACCGGGCCGTAATCAAACCAAATCACAATGATGGGTGCAAGGATGATGACCGGAGTCATTTGAATCACGAGTACCCAGGGATACATGGACTCCCGAATCCACTGCGAAGAGCCCATCAATAATGCGAAACCAAGACCCATTAAAATCGCCATAAGGAAGCCACTTAGACTATAAAAAAGCGTAATCAGCAAAGAACTGAAGAGGGTAACGCGCTGCTCCCATAAGGCAGACAAAATGATATGAGGTTGTGGGAGAAGATAGGATGGAATCTTAAAAAGCCAAACAATCAAGTACCACGCTAATAAAAATGCGATGAGCGTAACCAAAGGATAAATGATACGTTTGCTCAACCTCATGCCTCAATCGCCTCCTCGAGCTCTAGATAGTATTGCATGAAACGTGGTGAATTCACCCAAGCTTGCAGTCGGTTACGAGGGGCATTAATTTCCACCACCTGGCTAACTGTTCCCGGGCTGCCGGTCATCACTACAATTCTATCAGCGAGCATGATGGCCTCCGGGATTGAGTGGGTTACCAGGATTACGGTCATTCTATGATCCGTTGTCAGTCTAAGTAGCAGACGGTTCATTTGCTGCCGAGTAATGGCATCCAAAGCCGCAAAGGGTTCATCCAGAAGGAGTAACGCAGGTTCTATTGAGAGTGCACGTCCCAAAGAGATACGCATTTGCATGCCCACGGAAAGCTCACCTGGGAGTGAATCTGCCCGATGCTCCAGGGAAACTTCATGAAGTAGTTGATCCGATATTTTTTGTCGTTTTTCAGTGCCAGCACCCCGCATCTTAAGAGGCAGCTCAATGTTTTTTTGAATGGACAACCAGGGCATGAGAGCGGGTTCCTGAAAAACATATGCAGTGCTGTTCAGGGTTTGCGGATAGTGCCATCTGAGTTCATTATTCCCCAAAGGAAGCAGGCCCGCGATCGCTTTTAATAGAGTGGTTTTCCCGCAACCGCTTTTACCAATGACCGCCACTTTTTCACCCTTCGAAATCTGCAAATTAATATTCTCAATGGCAGGTAAACGATCCGGGTTGTATTCAATTTGCAGATTATGAACCTGCAGAAGAGGGTTATCGGGATCAATTCGCTGAGATTGCATTGATAATTTACAAAAACTGAGAAGATCAGGGAAAGCCAGGCTTGTCAAATCCGACGCAATATGCATTTTCAGGAACCCGTTGATTATGGTGATTTCACTGGAAGAAATATGGGCTAATATTGTTCTGCTTTTTCAAACCTACCCTACTATCTGGATCATCCTCGGAAGTCTTTTAATAACGGGTGTTATCCATTTTTTATTAACGCGAATCGTCAAAGTGGTACTGTGGGTGCTCATTTTTGTTTTGATCTATGTGCTTGTCATCGTAGGGTTGAGTTACTTTTTAACGTAGTGTTGTATGAGCTATAAATTTACTGGATGAAATATATATTTATTACAGGCGGGGTCGTTTCCTCCCTTGGTAAGGGATTGACCGCAGCCGCTCTGGGTGCGCTGCTTGAGCAACGCGGGCAACGCATCAAAATCCAAAAATTTGACCCCTACCTGAATGTCGATCCCGGCACGATGAACCCCTTCCAGCATGGTGAGGTGTATGTGCTCAACGACGGGGCAGAGACGGATTTGGATCTCGGTCACTATGAACGCTTTACAAACTGCAACCTCACGCGCAGCAACAACCTGACCTCTGGACAGGTCTATGAATCAGTGCTGCAAAAGGAGCGTCGGGGAGACTATCTGGGAAAGACGGTGCAGGTGATCCCGCATGTGACGGATGAGATCAAGGCACGTCTGCGCAGCAATGGCAAGGATGTAGATATTTTGATCACGGAGATCGGCGGCACGATCGGTGATATTGAGGGACTACCGTTCCTGGAGGCAATGCGGCAGTTTGCACTGGAAGTGGGTAAGCAAAATGTTCTCTTCATCCATGTAACCTTGCTCCCTTTTATTAAGGCCGCCGGTGAGCTGAAGTCCAAACCGAGCCAGCAGAGTGTTGCGAAAATGCGGGAGATCGGTATCCAGCCGGATATTCTGGTATGCCGCACGGAGCAAGCGCTGGATATGTCTATCCGCAATAAACTGAGCCTGTTTTGTAATGTGCCGGTACGCGCGGTTATAGAGGAAATGGATGTGGAGTCATCCATCTACGAGCTCCCCCTGATGCTCCAGCGCGAGAACCTCGATACACTGGTAGTCGAGTACTTTAATATTAACAACCAACAACAGCCCATGGATGAGTGGCGCGATATCGTGCGCCGACTGAAGTTTCCCGCACATCGCATCACTGTTGGAGTCGTTGGCAAATACATTGAGCTGCAGGATGCATATAAGTCTGTGTATGAATCTCTTACACATGCGGGCATTGCGAATGACTGTGAGATCGAGATCGAGCGAATCGACTCAGAAGCACTCGAAGTGGGGGATGGGCTGGAACAACTCAAGTCGCTGGACGGCCTGGTGGTGCCCGGGGGGTTCGGCAACCGTGGAATTGAGGGCAAGATCAAAGCTGCCAAGTATGCCCGGGAGAACCAGATTCCCTACCTCGGTTTGTGCCTCGGCCTGCATATCATGACGATCGAATATGCGAGAAATGTGCTTGGCCTCGAAGGTGCGAATAGCGAAGAGTTTGATGAAAATACGCCCCACCCGGTAATTTATCTGATGGAGCACCAGAAAGAAGTGACCGAAAAAGGGGCATCCATGCGGCTCGGGGCCTATACCTGTGAGCTTGTGGAGGGCACAAACGCGCATAAAGCTTACCAGCAGCCCAGTGTATCCGAAAGGCATCGTCACCGCTACGAATACAATAGCGAATATACGCAACAACTTGCAGATGCGGGGCTAAAGGTCGCGGGGACGAACCCGGCGTCTGGCCTTGTGGAAATTGCTGAAATTGAAGGACATCCGTATATGATCGGTGTACAGTTCCACCCAGAATTTCAGTCTAAGCCAAACGCAGCCCACCCACTCTTTCGGGATTTGGTCGCAGCCTGCCTCCAGCGCAAATAGTCATGCTCTACGATCCCGATAAGCTGTTGATCATTGCGGGACCCTGTTCTCTGGAGACTGAAGAGGTTTCGCTGACTGTTGCCCGGGAACTGTTGAGTATCCAGGACGTTTACCCCGAGCTGAATATCATCTTCAAAGGATCTTTCGATAAGGCCAACCGCACCTCACTGGAGAGTGATCGTGGTCCCGGCTTAAAGAAGGGACTGGAGATTCTACGCAACGTGAAGGCCGAAACCGGATTCGACCTCGCTACTGACTACCACCTGCCCGAACAAGCGGAGCCCGTGGCTGAAGTATGCGAAGTGCTGCAAGTGCCCGCATTTTTATGTCGACAGACAGATTTATTGATGGCCGGTGCCAAAACCGGAAAGACCATCAATACCAAAAAAGGCCAATTTTTATCCCCATTTGAAATGGAGTATGTCGTCAGCAAACTCGAACAAGCCGGTGCGCACGAGATTTGGCTGACGGATCGTGGCACGACATTCGGCTATCAAAACCTGGTCGTCGATATGCGCAACGTGCCCATCATGCAGAAATTTAACCACCCCGTCATTCTCGATGCTACTCACAGTGTGCAGCTCCCCGGAGCAAGTGGTGGCATAAGCGGTGGTAAACGGGAATTTATACCTACACTTGCCAATGCGGCACTCGCTGCGGGGGTCGACGGGCTCTTTATGGAGACCCACCCTGACCCCAATAATGCCATCTCTGATGCTGCCAGCCAAATCCCCCTTGATAAGCTGGAGTCGCTCATCCCCCACTGGATTAAGCTGTGGGAACTGAGTAAAAAAAGGCCGCAGGTTGATTTATAGAGCAATTTAGACCATTCTAGAAGATTGACTATGAGTTTCCTGAATCAGTTGGAGCGACGTTTTGGTTGGATTGCCATCCCCAATATCACCTTATACATAATTATAGGCCAGGTGATCGTTTTCACTCTGCAGACCTTTGCCAATTACCCCATGGAGGCCATTGCGCTGATCCCCGCCAAAGTCGCGGAAGGTGAAGTCTGGCGATTACTCACCTTTATAGTCTATCCCCCGATGGTCTGGCACCCCATATTTCTTATCTTCGCCTGGTTCATACTCTGGATGATGGGGAGCTCCCTGGAGCAAATCTGGGGGAGCTTTCGATACACACTCTATCTGCTAACCGGACTTTTACTAACGATCGTCGCTGCTGGATTCACTTTTATCGTTTCTCCATACACTCCTCTAACCAACTTATTCATAACAACTTCCATCTTTTTGGCCTTTGCATACGTGAACCCCAATTATGAGTTCATGCTATTTTTTATTTTGCCTGTGAAGGTTAAGTGGTTGGCGATCATTACCTGGGCACTCCTTCTCTTTTCATTCATATTGGGAACCATTTTGGGAAAGGTAATGATCCTGGCTGGCATCGGGAACTTCATCCTCTTTTTCGGTAAGGAAATCGTAACGGGCTTCAAACATCGCCGACAGGTTAAGGCGCGCCGCGCCAAGTATGAGGCCGATACCGTATCCGAGGACGAACCGTTCCACAAGTGTGTAGTCTGTGGCATCACCGACCGGGATGACCCGAACATGGAATTTGTCTACCATAATGGTAAAGGCTATTGCGAAGAACACGCACACCTAGCCAAATAAAGCTACTCAATTTCACGCCGGTTAATTTGCTTAATCACGGGCCTGCCAAGAGCGTCCGCCATAGGATTCTCGCAAGTAAGCAGCTCACTAAGCATCTGAAACGAAGCTTCCCGGGTGAGCGGGAACTCCCGTTGTGGTTGAAACTGCTCAGCAACCTTCTGGGCGATCGCTGTATCCAACTGTTTCATGAACTCACCTTTTGAGTGTGACTTTGCATACATCGAAATCAGCTCCCTTATAAAGGCTTCTGCTTCCTCAGGGGGTATCCAAGTTGGAAGCGCCTCAATGCGATAAAAATAGCGCCCGAACTCTGAAATCTCTAAACCCCGCTCTGCCAAAAGCTCACATATGTTTTCGAGTGCATCCCCATTAAGCATATCCAGTTGCAACGGAATAGGAATCGCTAAACTTTGGGAAACGACCTGCTGTGCTTTGATTTCGTCCATCACACGCTCATAAGCGATCCGTGAAAACGCCCGATTCCCATGCACCATCGTAAGTCCGCTGTCCCGCTCAAAAAGAGTATAGACCCGGTCAAAGTGGCCAATAAAGCGCCACTCCCGCTCGAGTTTTGCTGGGCTGGCAGGTGAAGAATGCACAGGCTTGGCAACCTCATTAGCCGAAGCATAAGTTTCTTCAAAAACCTTAGACTTAAGGGTAGCTTTCTCTTTATGAACAACTTGTGGCATTTCAGGTTTCGCAACTTTCTCCACATTTACAGGTGTCGCTTCAACCGGCTCACGTGGAGTAGGCTTAACGATAGGCTGATCATGCCTTACCGGTACCGAGACTATCTGCTCACGATTCTTACCCAGAGCGTCCCATAAAGTATTGATCATGGCATTGCGCACCGCTGCCTCATTCTTAAACTTCACCTCTTTCTTGGAAGGGTGGATGTTTACATCGATCAGCGATGGGTCGATCGTTAGAAAAAGGAAGGCAATCGGGTATTTCCCCTTGGGAATATAGGTGTGGTAGGCCTCAGTCAATGCATAGCCGAGTGTGCGTGACTCCACGATACGGTCATTCACAATCGTCACAATATCCTGACGGCTGGGGCGAAAATGCCCCGCCTTGCTCACAAATCCCTGCCCGCGCAGGATACCCTCTGCAAATTCAATGGGTATTACCTCTTCCGAGATTTTTTCACCCCAAAGCCGCGCAATACGATCCAATGTATTCTCACCCCCATGGGTGTTGATCAGTTGGCGATTATTGGAGTTCAGGCGAAAACTCACCTCCGGATTGGCAATCGCCAGTGTACGTATCAGCTGGATTATGTGATTGGCTTCGGTGTTATCCGTTTTTAAGAATTTGCGCCGTGCAGGCACTGAGGAGAATAAGTGTGTCACCTCCACCCGGGTGCCATTGGGCATACCCACATCCTTCTTGTGGATGAGCTTGCCGCCGTTGATTAAAATCTCCGTGCCTTCGAGCTGGTCAGCGACCTTCGTCTGCAATAAGAATCGAGAAACACTTGCGATTGAGGGCAACGCCTCCCCGCGGAAGCCCAACGTACGGATATTAAAGAGATCATCGCTGTGACTGATCTTGCTCGTGGCATGCCGCTCTATGGAGAGCATCGCGTCATCACTACTCATCCCGGAGCCATTATCCTCTACCAATATTTGGGATTTTCCACCTTTTTGAATAGTCACCGAAATCTTGGTCGCGTGTGCATCCAGACTATTTTCCACGAGCTCCTTCACTACGGAGACAGGCCGCTCCACCACCTCCCCGGCTGCGATCCGGTTGGCTAAATTATCGGGTAATATGCGTATTCTGGACATTAAATCTGCGATCACACTCGTCTGCGGCTTGAAAAATGCAGGTGTATCTATAAACGTTTTTCTATAATTAATCATTTATGGCCGATAAAGAAGCAAAATATGAGATCAACGTAGACGGTAAATTCTACGTCGATGAAAACTGTATCGACTGCGATCTGTGCCGCGAAATTGCGCCTGATTTCTTTACACGAAATGACGACGATGGACATTCTTATGTCTACAAGCAACCCGAGTCAGAAGAGGATAATGAGCTCTGCGTGGAAGCGCTCAACGATTGCCCAGTAGAAGCGATCGGCGATGACGGTAAGTAGGATTAACTAAACTTTCGCCACAATGAAGGCGAGAACAACACGATGAGCGCATAGATTTCCAGGCGCCCGAGTATCATCAATACAGATAGCCCGAATTTTGTCGGTGTTTCCAAAAAACCAAAGTTACTCGTGGGTCCCACTTCACCCAGACCCGGGCCAATATTAAAAAGGCTTGCAAACACTGCAGAAAGACTGGTCTCAAAATCTGCCTCCGGCTGCAGGAACGAAAAAATACCAATACTCAGCAGGCAAATGATCGCATTGATAATGAGATAGTTATATAAGTTATCCCGCATGGTTTCATCCACTGCTTTACCATTAAGATAAAGCGGACGCACCACACGAGCACGATAAGTCTTCTCAATACTCTGGCGCACGACGCGAAACATGGCTACCAGGCGAATCACCTTGATACCTCCTGCTGTAGAGCTCGAGCAGCCTCCGATCGTCATGATGAAAATGAGTATCCACTTTAGCGGGTTTGCCCAGGCCGCAAAGTCCTCAGTCGCATATCCGGTCGTTGTGCTGATCGAGACCACCTGAAACATCGCTGCACGTATTTTGTGTTCCAGTGTGTAGTTTGCCATACTCGGATCATTGTAAAGCACTATGATCGCCGTCGCTCCGAGTATAATTACGGTATAATAAAAAGACTCCAGGCCACTGCTAAACGCGCGTTTGCCCTGTCGGATCAACTTGATGACAAATAAGAAGCTCAATCCCGCCAGATACATGAAAATAATTTTTGCCCATTCCAGAGCAGGTTCCTCATAAGCGGCAACCCCCTCATCCATAGTACTGAATCCTCCGGAAGCCACACTCGTAAACATATGGCACACCGAATCAAACCACGTCTGGCCCAGCATTTTATAAGTTAAAACGCACAGAACCGATAAACCTATATAATAAAGCATGATGCGCTTCGCTCCCTGCACCATCGAGCTATCATCCAGATCATTGCTTTGGCTCGAAGATTCGTTGCTGATGATAAACTTTGCCCCGGAACCCAGATTTGCCAGCAACGCCACAAACAAGACCACAACCCCCAGGCCACCGATCCACTGCGTAAAGCAACGCCAGAACATCAGGCTCCTCGGGAAATGCTCCACCTGCCCAAAAACCGTAGCCCCGGTAGTCGTCACTCCCGATACCGACTCAAACCATGCATCTATAAAGTGACAGTCCTCCAGAATTACATAATAAGGCAACGCACTGACCAAACTCGCCAAAATCCAGGATAGACCAATAAGCGTTAGCGCCTCCTTGCGAAAGATTTTATTGGTCGCATTACGCCCCAGATAACGAAAAACCGTCCCTAAGAACAACGTGATTAATAAACAGGTGCCAAATCCCTTGATCGCTTCTGTCAGGGTTCCTTCGGGTCGATAAATAAAGGCGACCCCCAGACAGATGACAAATGCACTGCAAAGCACATACGTAATGTTACTCAGCAGGCGAAATATGATGGGATAATTCATCCGAAATTACGCAAAAATATCGACCAGATCCGCCTCGTGCTCATCGTCGGTGAGCGCTACGATACGATCGCCCGCGAGGATTACATCATCCGCCGTCGGTACACGTGCATTGTATTTGTGCAATATGGAGATCACGATCGTATTATCCGGTCTTTGGATATCCTTCAATCGCTTGCCAACTGCAGCGCTTCGGTTACTTACGCGAATCTGGATGATTTTGGCATCACTATCCGGTATGTGCGCAAGCTCAAGTGAAGGTTTGGTGGATATCAGCCGAAGCAGTTCATTGGCAGTAGCGAGCCTGGGTGAGACCAGAAGTTCAACCCCCAGAGTATCCTGCATGTTGTTGAGCAGGGGCTCATAGTCGGGTTTATTGATCACGATCTGCACGTGCTTTACACCTAGCTTCGAGGCCTGGATACCGGTCATCACGTTATATTCGTCCCGCTTCGTGCAGGCCACAAAGTAATCACTGCTGCCGATTTGCTCCTCCTCGAGCAAACGGCGCGAAGTCGCATCTCCACGAATAATCGTAACATTCGGGAAACGCGCGGCGAGGTCCTTACAAATTGTGCTGTCCTTCTCCAGCACCCGTATTTTAAATCGCGGATTATTCAGCAGGCGTATCAACGAGATTGCGATATCCGATCCCCCGAAGAGTACTACCCGCACCTGATCCATGCTACTGGCGGGGTCGAGCATGGTTTTCACTTTACCGATCTGGTCCGCCAAACCAAAAAGCGTCACCTTATCATCGGGTAGTATCACGGTATTTGCTGTTGCCACTTCGAGTTTTCCTTCACGGATAACGGAGGCAATGCGCACTTCCGAGGGCAGCGTGATCTCCTTTAAGGGCTTGTCTGTAATCTTGGCAGATTTTGAGACATTGACCTGTTGCACCTCGATCTTTCCCCGAGCAAAATTCTCAATCGCCACCCGCCCGGGATTACGGATCTCCTTCGCAATTTCCACTGCGCAAAGGGCCTCCGGGTTCAGCAAGTGATCAATGCCAAAATGCAGCTGATAATTCACCAGGGTGTGATCCGCATACGTAGCATCGTGAATACGCGCAATCGTAATCGCCCGGTCGTTCAACGCCTTTGTGAGTGAGCAGCATACCAGATTCGTCAGATCATCACTGGTTACGGAAATCACAAAATCCGCAGTGCTCACTCCTGCTTTATTGAGCATGGCCGCGGAGCTACCATTGCCGATCATCACATGCACATCCAGCTCCTCATCTACCTTGGCAGCCGACTCAGGATCCAGATCGATCACGGTGATATCGAACTTTTCCTGGCTCATCACTTCGGATAGGTAGTACCCCACCTCTCCGGCTCCAACAACGATCACTTTCATTTTCGCCTAGACTAAACGTCTTAAATGAATTGAAAAGCTTTTAATGGAAGAGCCCATTTCTAAGTATTTCGACAGTATAGAGTCTGCAATCAGCGATATTGCAGAGGGTAAACTCGTGATCGTTACGGACGATGAGAACCGCGAAAACGAGGGTGATCTTATCATGGCTGCTTCCAAAGTGACCCCTGAAACAGTCAATATGATGATTCGTTACTGCAGCGGCATCGTATGCGTTCCTACTGCGGAACATCAACTCAAGCGATTGGGGCTCAACCCCATGGTCGCCAATAATAAGGACTCCTTTCGTACCGATTTCACCGTGAGCGTAGATGCCTCCGAAGGTATCACCACGGGCATTAGCGCCTATGATCGCACCGAAACTATCCGCATTGTCGGGGATCCTTCGTCCACACCGGATATGCTGGTGCAGCCCGGCCACATCTTCCCCTTGCGTGCACGTGCCGGAGGCGTACTGGAGCGCGCCGGCCATACCGAAGCGGCAGTCGATCTCGCAATACTTGCAGGTCTCAACCCCAGCGGCGTGCTCTGCGAAATTGTCAATGACGATGGCACCGTCGCCCGATTGCCAGACCTCATTAAATTTAAGGAAAAGCATGGACTGAAAATGATCAGTATTGCCGAGTTGATCGAGTATCGCCACGAACGCGAAAAACTCGTGGAGCGCCTTGCCACAGATATTGTAAATACCGAATATGGCGAATTCACGCTCACTGTATACCACGCCAAGCTCAGCGGCCGTAAGCACATTGTGCTTACAAAGGGCACACTCGATGATAGCCCCACACTCGTGCGCGTGCAAAGCTCAAACGTATTGGGGGATGTTTTTGCAGCTACCGATTCCAAAAACAAAATGAGCCAAGACAAAGCCCTGGAGGCGATTGCCAAAGAAGGCAAAGGGGTTATTGTCTATATCCAGAATCCAGATGGCGGTATACGGGTTGGTAAGGATGATAAAGGCAAATCCAAGCTCCTCGAACCCAAGATGGACGCCAAGGACTACGGTACCGGGGCTCAAATTCTGGCAGACCTGGGTATCGCAAAAATTAGGCTTTTAACCAGCCAACCCAAAAAAGTAGTCGCTTTAAGGGGTTATGGCCTGGAAATTGTAGAACAAATCGGCCTGCTGGAAGAATAATCCGGTAGTCGTTCATTGAAAGATTTAGAAAAACATGAGTTTAGACAGTGGAAGTACAACTTTCGACCCAAACAAGGTTCGTAAAATACACGTGGCAATCATCGCTGCACGTTACAATAGCGAGATGATCGAAGGGCTCATGACTCAGTCCGTGGATCACTTGAAGGAGCTGGGAGCCACAGACTCCCATATCCACATCTCGCGCGTACCTGGCTCAGCCGAGCTTGCCTACGCAAGCCTGCTCCGCGCAAAATCGCATAAATTTCACGTAATCATCGCCTTGGGCGTTATCGTTGCGGGAGATACCAACCACCACGAACTCATCTCGCAAACCGTATCCAAGGGCCTACAGGACGTTAGCCTAAAATACAGTGTACCCATTATTAACGGTGTCATCACCGGCGAAAATCGCGAGCAGGCGGAAGCCCGCACCATCGGCGACATCCCGCGCGGCAAAGAGTTCGCGTCCGCAGCTGTGGAAATGGCACTTTGGAAGTAAGATGAAGGACAAGATTTCCAAACGAAGCGCGAATCGACGGGCAGCTATGCAGTTCCTCTACGCATGGGAAATCAACCGGCCCGAAATCGTGCAGGACGCCCTCCTCTCATTTTACGAAAGCATGGAGAAGGAGCGCGCATATTACACCTTCGCAGAGAAGCTGATCTACGGCGTTATCGAGCATATCGACGAAATCGATAATCACATCCGGTCCATGGCCAAAAACTGGACTTTTGACCGTATCGCCAAGGTAGACCTCTCCATCCTGCGCCTTGCCTTCTACGAACTCATTTACTGTGATGACATTCCACCTATTGTCACCATCAATGAAGCCGTCAATCTGGGAAAAGCGTTTTCCAAGGAAGACAGCAAGCGCTTCATCAACGGTATTCTGGATCGCTATAAAAACCAACTCGACCGACCCCTGCGCCAGGCCGCAGGCCAGCCGGAATCCGCAGACGATATCCTCGACGGCCTAGTAGACTAATACCATGAGTAATTTTTTTGGCTTCTTTAAAAAAGGGTTTTCCAAAACCGCAGACCGCGTCGCCACGATATTTGGTCAGGCTCAGCTGGATGAGGACAGTATTGAGGAGCTTGAGGAGATGCTCTACACCGCTGACTTTGGCGTTGAAACTACCGAGGAAGTTATCGATACCATTCGCTCAGCTTACAAAAAAGACAAATCCTTCCGTGAAAAGTCTGCCGGAGAAATCGGTGCTGAAGTCCTGATCCGTCAACTTGAAGGCTCCGAGGGGCAATTGAAAAAAGGGGAGCATCAGCCCCACGTCATCTGCATGATCGGCGTGAATGGCTCCGGAAAAACCACTTCCTGCGCCAAACTCGGCAAACATTTGCAGGATACCGGTCACTCGGTGCTCATCGCTGCGGCAGATACCTTTCGCGCTGCTGCAAATGAGCAACTGAAAGAATGGTGTGATCGCCTGGGTCTCCCATTGATCGCCAGCCAACAGGGCGCCGATGCCGCGGCAGTAGCTTATGATGCCTACGCAGCCGCAAGGGCACGAAATGCAGACTACCTCATCATCGATACAGCAGGCAGGCTCCATACCAAAAGCAACCTCATGGATGAGCTCGCCAAAATTAAGCGCGTGCTCGCCAAGCAGGATTCCGAAGCCCCCCACAGCAGCTGGCTTGTTGTAGATGGCAGCATAGGCTCCAACTCCATTCAGCAAGCAAGAGTCTTCAACGATAGCTTTCCACTCTCAGGCCTCATCGTCACCAAACTCGATGGCACTTCAAAGGGAGGTGCTATCGTGGCCATCTATCGTGAATTGCAAAAACCGGTTTACTACGTGGGCCTTGGTGAAAAGCCCGAAGACCTGAAACCCTTTGACCGCGAAGACTACTCCCGTGCCGTTTTTGGGCTCAGCGAGTTATGAGATTGAAAATTAGGCCGACAACCCCTTAATTGCCATTATGAATATCGCACAGGTACTACACAACCAGCGACCTAGCTTCAGTTTTGAATTTTTTCCGCCCAAAACACAGGAAGCCTCAGAAAATCTTTACAACGCCATCAGCGAGTTGAATACACTGCAACCCAGCTATGTGAGCGTTACCTATGGTGCCGGTGGAGGTACCCGCGAGCTCACCCACGATCTGGTCGTCAAGTTGACCAAAGAAAGCGGCCTGACTGTGGTATCCCACCTGACCACGGTCGGCCACACGCAGGATGAAATCGGCGATATCCTTAAGAACTACCATAACAGTGGTGTCCAAAACATCATGGCCCTGCGTGGTGACCCACCCAAAGGCCAAAGTGAGTTCGTCGCCTTCGAAGGGGGCTTCGCCTATGCCAGTGAGCTCGTAGCATACATTAAAAAGCATTACCCTGCAATGGGTATCGGTGTAGCCGGTTTTCCGGAAGGACATCCCGGCTGCCCTAATCGCCTGCTCGAAATCGAATACCTTAAACGCAAGGTCGATGCGGGGGCAGACTATATTTGCACTCAACTCTTTTTCGACAATCGGGATTTTTATGACTTCCAGGAACGTTGTGAGCTTGCCGGCATCCATGTGCCCATTATCGCAGGCATTATGCCTATTGTAGCCCGAAAGGGCATGAAGCGCATGGCAGAACTCGCCCTCGGAGCGCGCTTCCCCGCCAAGCTTTTGCGTGCAATGGATCGTGCCAAGGATGACGATTACGCCAAGGAAGTCGGTATCCATTGGGCGACCGAGCAAGTCAGCGATTTGGTAGACAACGGAGTCAGGGGGGTGCATTTCTACACACTCAATAAATCTGACGCTACTCTTCGTATTTATAAATCACTGGGCATCGATAACGCTGCCGAACTTGCCAAGAGCTAGTACTCCCTATAAAAAGATCGGAGGTAGATAACGCTTATATTCCTCGGATAATACATCCACTCCGGAGTTTCTGCCTACCCGTTGCAAAATTAATTCGGGTCGATCATTAAAATAGAGCAACGGTGTCAGCCGCATGCCGTCCTCAATCCAATCGTTGCGACCATTCTCCTCATCAAAATTGCGCAAAGTCACCACTTCGCCTTTTTCGTTCAGGCCAAATAGCTTTCGATCCTGAGGGGTGTTCTTAATAATAAACGGCAACCCGTCCAAATCAATATAACCGGCATATCGTATCCGCTGATCTTCGAGCACCTTAAACAATTCACGACCGGCAATGGCCTGTTCCATATACGTCCACGATTGGCGTCGATCATAAAAGTTAACGAGCGCCTGCGTATATTGGTTGCGTATGGAGGGTCTCAGCCAATCATACGGAAAGAAGCGGGACTGAATATCCATCAATATTTTATAATCAATTTGCGCATCCGGTGAAAAATTTAAACCCCAGTCATAGGCCCGAACAATCATCACCTGGATCAATCCCTGAGTTAGATACGCCTTGAACAGAGGATGAATAAATCGGTCTTCCCTGATGATATCCAGCACTTCAAGCAGAGGTATGGTAATCCGCTCTGAGCTTTCCTCAAATCCACTTAACACTGGCAGTTGCTGGTAAAAAGAGGACTCCGGCGTAATCCGCTGATAGACAAGAAAGACACCATTTATGGGTGCACCTGAGCTTGCAGTCATACACTCAAAGATGGTATCATTAAAAGGAGTGTCGGTACCTACCCGATTATCCGCAAATATCCGGGCATTTTGAATGAGCAACACCTGTGCCCCGTTCCCGCGGGATTCCACCTCGATCTGCCCAAACGTGTAGATCATCTCCCCATCATCCACTTTCTGTCCATTACGATAATTGACTACCTGATATTGATGAATATCGCCCAACCAGGCATGATTCACCCAGGCACGAAAAGCCGCAAGTTCCTTGGCATCTGAGTCAGCGGGTACCAGTGGTCGATCAAGATTACGGATGAATTCTCTCCACGCCAATTCGTTATTAGGCATCAGTAAACTTTGCTGCAGATTTCTTAACTGGTTGGCATGCGTATGGATTTCATTCGATGCTATCACAGTGGGTTGAGCAACCAGTGGATTTTCATGCAACTGTTCAATATTATCCAAATACTCATCCAGCGATAAACTCTCATTGAGCGACAGGCTTAAATTCTCGAATCCGTCAACTCCCTCATGAAAACGCTCAATATGAGCCTCCAGAATTCCTAGAGCCTCCATTTGGTCGGCGAGTCCTTCATTATCCCGCCACGCCAACAACTTGGGTTTTAAATCGTCTACCCGGGACTTTAGGGCATTCAAAGTGCCCTCAATATTTACAGGTATCTTCACTTGATCAAAAGCGAGACGCTCGTCTACTATGCTTCTGATTTCAGCAATTTCAGCCTCTATTTCGTTACGGATCTTAGCAAAACCTTCGTTGAAGGCACGATCCAGTTTACTTTCTAGCTCAGGGATTTGCCTGGAAAACTCTACTTTCCATTCAGCCGGGACTTCACCTGCAAGCAGCTCCGCAGTCTCCAGATTCGTCCTGAGTCGATTAATCTCAGCGATACTCAAGGGTTGTTCTATAGATGTTCGGATTTCATCCAGGAATTGATGGATCCGCTCATTTCGTGTGTCTAAGTCTACAATCCACAATCGAATATTTTCCACAGCTTCATTCGCACGATGATTGCGAAACGGATTATAGCGGCTAAAGAAGGAAAATGTGAAACGATCCCACTTAACCAGAGCTTTTCGCGTACTCTCAATCTTGTTAGCAGAATACAAAAGATCGACTTCAGAGGCGATCGAACCTTCTCGCTGATGTATAAAAATGAGCAAAGAAGCTGAAAGCATTAATAGTGCAATAAGCGGCAAAATCCACGGATTTGTGCTCTTCTGAAGCTCCTTTTCCAGTGGTTTTCGTTTCTTCTTAACTTTGCTTTTTCGCTTGGAAGCGAGCAGTTGTTGAGCATCCCGATATTCCAATTCGAGCTTAGTCGCTGACTCAGGGCTTTTGCGCCCCAATTCATCCCAATCATGCTTGAGCTCAGACTGCATTTGACGAAGCGCCTCACTATCAGCCTGTTTCACTTTTTTCTCCAGGCTGCTTCGATCCAGCTTTTTTGCAAATGCGGCAGCCAGTGCCTTCCCCGGGTCTTCCGCACGCGGCTGGGATTGCTCCGACTGGGTGTAATACCAGTCGATATTATCCTGCACGGTCGCTTGAATTTCCGTGGGCTGAGATTTATATTCGGAGGAACCCTTCAGCTGCTCCAGATTTTTTATCAATTTACTGGCATCCCGCCAGCTACCCAAACGCCGGATCACGGTCAGCTGCTGCAAGAGGCTGTCAATTAGCTCGGTTTTCTGATTTAGGGTATGCTTATTGTAAATATCCTCACTCTGCTGCCAAAGTGTAGATTCCATGGGTATTACCCATGACTCTGCCTTAACCAGTTTTACCTGCTTAACGATCGCTTTCTCATCTCCTTGGGCCAGGAGATTTTCCAAACCTTTCTCAATACGGGCAAATTCACGACTTTCGAGTGTGGTAAGCTCATTGTAGGCTGTTTTATCCGAAGGGTGATTACGGTTGAGCTCCCTAAGCGCATTAAGCGCTGCCTTATCATCCTTTAAAATGATCGATTTACGGTATTCCCGGTATTCTTCAGGTTGCCCCGCATCCATATCAGCGGTCACTTCTTTGAATTTCCGCAAATGCTCAGTATTAAACCCATCGAAGGTTCTATAGCCTGCTCGTTCGCAATATTGATTCCACTCACTTTCACGCGGGAAACGGATGCCATCCAGCTGCTGATTGAGCGAGGGCACCACCTGAGCCACTTCAATCGCTGCGTAATAATGCCCCGCATTTAACTGGGAAATAAAGTGCTCTAACCGCTCATTGACACGTGTGCAGGCACCCACATATTGCTCAGCGAGAAGCTCTGCCTGGCCATCTGCATCCCGATTATCCAATATGCGGACGATTTTGAGTATAAGCGCTTTAGTGTTCTGCGTCATTCAAAAAGGATTAAGGGAAATCTGTAAGACGGGCTATCCAGGCTCGTTATTTCCAATACCCAGCGATTCGATTGGTCGATCTCACTGAGATCCTTTTCAGTCTCAAGGGACTTCTGCAGTTGCTGGATTTGAGAATTTACCTGATCAATACTACTTTCCAGGGATTCAAGAGACCCCGTCTCTGCTCTGCGAATATCCTCACCACTAAGCTCCAGTATATCCAATAACTCATTGGTATACTCTCCCAAAAGCCAAAATTCATAAGTAGTAATAAAATGCCTCCAGCTTTCAATTGTCTGAGGAGAATCATCGCGAAGCAGTGTCCTAAAACGTTTCGACGTACGGATCAATGTATTGCGTACGTCCTCAGCGGATCGACCCGGGGTTTCCAGATTAACCGTATCACCCGATATCCAATCCTCCAGTATTTGGGGCTGCACCACCGTATATTCGGCGGCAAATACCCGCAACAATTCCGATAAATAGTCCGCATAGTTTGCATCGTCCCGCAGGCGAAATGCCTTAAACTCCAGCAAATCAGTCGGAGGTTGTAATCGATCAAACACTTCACCCCCTAAGGTCCACAAGGGCGTTTGACTCATGAAATTCAATGCCAAGATGTCTTGCCGGATTGAATCATACTCAGCGAGCTCCTCAAATGCCATTGCAAGCTCATTCTGTAGCCGCTTGACCTCGACGGACTCACTGCTTCGGGTTTCAAATAAATGAAACGCCTCCGTGTTCGCATCCCAGGCAAACTGATAAATCTCATTCTCTGACCTGAGCTTAAGGAAATGATTGTCCGACAATGCCAGCTTGGATATTTTTTGAGACAGCACCGGGTCATTTATGCTAAAAGAGAGGTTATTTAAATCATAACCCAAAAAGTCTCGGGTCACGGTCTCCGACGTAATGAACTGGCTATTATCCAGATTCGATACAATCATGTATACAGCCTGCTGCGTAAGCGTATTTGTAAGCGCCAGAATCAACGGAGGATCAGGCAATACCGTGTTCAGCCCCTGGTTGTCCGCATCATACATCCACAAAAGATTCGCCGTAGCATTCGCTCGATCCAGATTAAACTCAAGGAGCTCAAAATTATTTTCAATATAGATTACCAGGCTGTCATTACTCTTCTTCCAGAGCGTCAAATTATTTCCGCTGTCCGGATTCAATTCAAAACGGTTCAAACTCTGATACGGAGCAATCATGATCTCAATATTATCCAGCGAGCTGGTAAGGCTTAGACCCTCGAGTGCCGTTACCCATTCGATAATTTCAGAAGAAATCTGGATATACTCCAGATTTTGACTTCGCTGACCAGGATTCAACATCACCAGAAAAACAGGCTCATTCGGCAGCTTCAAACGATACTGAAGATTGAGCGCTTCATATTGATTGACGAGATTCTCCAAGGATAAAGCAACCGTAGGTTGCAAATCACTGGCTAATTGCTCATTTCTGGCACGTAATTCATTGATATCACTTTCAAACTCATCAATGAGTTCATTGCGGTTAATGCGATTTTGAAGCCTATCGATCGCACGATTCACATCCCTTAGTGTCTCCTGCTGCTCCGTATACCATTGATTCAATCGCTGGTATTCTTCAGCCTCCGAGCTAGCCTGATTTTCAGGATTCCTTAGATAAGATCTGGCCAGCAGAAACTGTCCGCTTTCAAGAATATAGTCTATATTCTGAAGTCGCTCTTCGATCGCTCCAATACTGTCAGCCACTCCGGCTTCCTCAGTCATTGTTTCACTAATCTCGGCTTCATATGGATCCTGCAACTGGTTGATCCAGGTAATAATGAACGGGAAGAAAAGCACGAGCAGGAAAATAAGTCCGGCTGCCACCAGAATGGAACCGATAATGAGGATGGGCTTCACCAGCGAACGCCGCTCTTCCGGTTCCTCTTCATCTTCATGCAGATTAAAATCCGGCAATTCTATCTTTTCGGTGGATATCGGCTCACCCCCACTCATAAAGGACTCGATGGAGTCATGCGCCTCCGAGCTGGCTAAGTCGGTATCCTCAGTGTTGTCACCTTCCGGTTCCTGATGCGTTTCAACAAAATCGATGAATACCTTCTCATCTTCAGTAGTTTCGACGACATCTTCAGGTACCGACTCATCAACCTTCGAATCATCTGCCTGTAAGCCGAGTTCATCCTGCTGATATTCAGGTTCATCGATCGGCGTTAAGGAAACCGTTTGCTTCGGTTCGTCCTCAACGGGCAATAAATGGGCGGGCGGGCTTACATCATTGGTCCGTTTGCCTCGGGCAATATCTGCCAAATCATTCGCAGGCGCCATAAGCGCCGCCTCACCCCCAAATAAATCCAGAACATTGCTATCCTTGCCGAGGGGTGATTTTCCTCCATCTTCACTCACCGGATAACCAATCCATTGATACTGGTGTGGATTGTCACTATCCGTCAGATAATCAATGTACGGAATTTCCCAAGCTTCCGATAGTGGTATAATCGCCTGACTTTCAAAAAAGAGACGTAGCAACTTTTCCTCGTTGCCTTTCGGGACGGGATACACCGTAGCAGTCTCCCATTCAAGCGGCAGCGCCGCATTTCCCGCATCCCCGCTCAGCTCATCCCAGAACTTCGCAGGAATCGCAAACTCCCGGTAATAAAAGGGATGCTCCGGATCCTCGTAATTGATACGGTCCCAGTTCCCGAGATAGCGCGGGCGGTTCTCCCACTTATTCCGCCACCCCTTCCATAATAAGTGTAAGGCAGCAGGCGGGCATTGGGGCAGCTCTTCAGGTTGAAACAATACATGGTGAGCGATATGGTTGGGCCTCCCGGTAAAGTCAACCCCACAGGGCTGTAGTTTAGACACTACATAATGCTCTTCCTCCTGCTGGGATATCTTAAAAAACTTGGAAACTGTTGGGCTCCCCCATTTAAGGGCATCTACCTCATACACGCTTTCCTTTTCCAGTCGGCTCAGGAGCCGTTGATTGATTCCATGATGTTGTGCAACAATCTGAAATCCGGAACGTCCTGATTCTAAGCCATTAGGAGAGCTCGTGTAAATTAACTGTTTGGGCATCCTAAAATTAGGTAACAGCTTAGGGGTGAATTGTTTCGGATCAATTCGTTTTTAATTACAAAGCACTGAAAATCACACATTTAATGCAGACAACCCGCAAACATTGCAGCATTCAAACCAATTCCAGCTCGCGTTTTAACCACGAGCCTCAAGCTTGCTACACACTTGATCGATAATAAAATCGGGCGTAGAGGCACCTGCAGTCACACCCACCACCTCAAAAACATCCAAATCCAATGCATCGATCTCATCTGCCGTTTCAATGTGGAAGGTGGGCTTGTTTTGCATTTTCGCAAGTTTCGCCAATTTACGCGTATTCGCAGAGTGATGGCCTCCAATAACCACGATCGCTTCAGCCCCTTCATCTACGAGCTTCACCAGATCCGTCTGACGGTCCCGGGTCGCTCCGCAAATGGTATTAAAAACCTGCGTTTCTGGATAACTCTCCTGCAAATAGGCTGCAAGCTCTTCAAACTCATGCATAAACATCGTAGATTGCGATACCATGCACACGTCATTGCCTAAATCCGGCAGCGCATCGATATCTTCCTTCGATTGAATCACATGGCCGTTGTTATTGGCATAACCCATTAGGCCGATCACCTCTGGGTGTTTCGGATCCCCAAAAATCACAGTCTTATAACCTTTGCGGGCATGCTGCTTTATCTTTCCTGCAATGATCCCCACATCCGGGCACGTCGCATCGCGAAACTGCATACCGAGGGATTTTAAATACTTACGACGCTCTGGAGAAATACCATGGGCACGCACAACCATCACGGAATCTTCCTTCTCCTGTTCATCAATATGAAGTTCGGATTTGCTCTGATAATCACCCACTTCCTTGATCTTTTCCTTCTCAAGCACATCCATCATCTGCCGGTTATGAATCAACGGGCCATCGGTATATACCGCTTTGTTGCCCTTTTGCGCATACTCTCTGGCGATATTGATCGCGCGATCAACCCCCCAGCAAAACCCAGCACTATTTGCTCTGATGACTTTCATATATTATGCAAAATGAGAATAAATCTCAGATCGTCAATTATACTTACCCTTATTTAAAACAAATATTCGGCGGCTGCACTGAATCGCTCCAGCCAGCTTACGGGCTCCTCGCGCGATACATAGCCATGCATAAACAGCTTTAAAAACAGCACATTCCAAAGTGCCAACACAAGCGATCCATAAAAAATTGCCCGCAACCAAATACGATTCTCACGTAGCCCATTGATCAGTAATGCCACCCCGGCGATCGCAAAAAAAATAACATGCTCGTAGGCGCGCCCCCCGAAAGCACTGCCAAAATACACCATATGCCACGAAGCATTGATCCATATTATCAATACGAAAGTTACGATCCAGGCCCGGGGGAATCTTCCCAAAACACTATAGACCAAAAGCGCAGTGACCCCTATCAAAATAAGCGGATGCCAGTTAAATAATCCGTGATGAGTCGATAGAAGACTCATGTAAATCTGGGGTTCCAGAAAGTTAAAACCCTCACCGCTATAGCTGTAGTAGATCCAATCCCCGTATAAAACCTTCCAGGCCAACATTTGCGGCCATACCCCAATCAATCCTCCAGCCAGAATTAAAGCTATAGATAATCCATATTTACGATCCGCAAGTAATTGCTTTCGATGAGCGAACAACCCACTCAATACCACTAAAGCCGGAAAAATTCCGTAGATCAGGCCAGAGGGTCGGGTAATGACTAAAGTGCCGGCCACCCAGCCAATGGCGAGCGCGTAACTCATCAGATATTGGCGACTTTTGAGTTGATCGCGATATCGATAGGCCAGCCAAATAAGGCCCACGCTCAGTGCAAACACCGTATTGTGCGTCATGCTGATGCGGGATACCTGATAATAGATCAGGGGGCTCGAGAGCCATACCAACAGATACGCCAACCACGCACTGTCACGACTCACCCAGCGCTTGAGTAAATCCACAATGGCAAGTGCACTCAGGCCAAAGAGCATTAACTGCCATGCCCAGACCGCCAATTGGTAGGGCGGGCCATAACCGTCTGCTCCCCAAAGGCCCATTTGGCCAAGCAAATGTGCAGTTAAAAATACGGGCATATTTACAACCGCCCAACCCACCGCAAATTTATTGGGCAATAACCCGGTCTCGGTTTTAGGATTGATGAGAGCCTGTTCCTTAACCACTTCATCCAAAAAAGGGGTCTCCTCAAAATCATTTTGAAAATCGATATCCCCATCCACGATCCAGGAACGCAGCCACATATAATAATGCGCATCATCGGCCCCCTGGATAAAGGGCTCATACTCATCTTCCGAGAATAAATGAAATGCTTTGGTAACCGATGAGCTGATCGCACTAAAGAGAACGATAATGACAAGGATCACCCACCAATGTTTGGGAATTGGCTCCCTGGTTCCATCATTTGCCTCACTCATCGTCATTTCCTGTCGTATTTATGCAAACGTTGACGGTCAACCGGATATTGTAATTTATTGGGGGAACATGTCCAGCCAGTTCCATGACCCTATGTTTCAGCAAGAAGCTCCTTTAGTGGATCTTGATGAATTTCAGGAGTGGATCCTCTACGAAGACTCCCACGTCATGGCCCTCAATAAGCCCGGCTGGTTGGTTTGTCACCCTTCCAAAAAAGGTCCGCTCTCAAGTCTGATTGGTGCTGCCAAGGTCTATCTGGATGTCGAGCGCCTGCATTTAGTAAGCCGGCTGGATCGGGAAACCAGCGGTATCGTGGTCATCGCAAAACATCGCAGGTCGGCAAGCCAATATCAAAAAGCCATTGAAGACCGAAGAGTTGATAAACAATACCTTACCTGGTTGGTCGGCCATTTTGCAGGAGAAACTATCGTTAACCAACCTCTGGATCGGGACACAGAAAGTGTAGTGCATGTCAAACAGGCGATCAGTGATCGCCCCTGGGCACAATCTGCTGAAACTCATTTTAAGGCACTCGAATATTCAAAGTCACAAAACATTACACTCACTCAAGTCACCCCCATCACCGGTCGAAAACACCAGATCCGCGCACATACCCAGTGGATGGGCTACCCGGTTTATGGGGACAAACTCTATGGTGTCGATGAGCAGTGCTACCTTAACTTTGTAGAAAACGGATGGGGACCGGAACTCGCAGAAAAGCTGGAGTTTCCACGCCAGGCTCTTCATGCCCAGCGGCTAACATTTCGCGATGTTGAATACGAAACTGAATTTGAAGCTCCGCTGACGAATGATCTCCTCCGGCTCAACCGAATCTGCGAATTTCAGCCCTCGGATTAAGCACTTGCCTCTGCGGGGGCTTGATAATTCTTCAGATAACGCGCATCTGCTATCCATGCGCCAAAGGGCACCAGCGCGAGCACGAATACCATCATACTGATGCCCATTGAAAAGCGAAGCTCTGCGTGGGCTCGCACGAGGGCAAAAACTAGTACCACAAACAAAATGCCGTGTATCATTCCGACCACGCTCACCATCTCCGGCATACCCAGGCCATATTTCAATGGCATCGCGATGAAGACCAAAATCAAGTAAGACAACCCTTCAAGTATCGCAGTTATGCGCAGCTGTCCCAGAGTCGTTTTTACGTTCATCCCCTTAAACATATAAGGGGAGAACGTTTGAAAAAGCTAAGAATTATCAAGCAAATTCCGCCTGAAGATCCTCTTTACTGGCAGACTTGAGGTTCTTGCCGAAGCTCCTGTTGATGCCGGGGATGTTGCCGTCATCTTCCACAACCTTAAGCGTTGCATTGTTCCCAAGCTCGCGCTGAATATCCGTGAGGATGCGGTTATAGCGTTTGGTAATATAAAATTTCTCTGCATCGTCCCCTACGGAATTCACGAAGTGCACATGATGAGCCAATAAGCCGCCACCAATCTCAGGGCGTATGCCCTCCATTGCGAGCTGCTTCACAATCGGCTTTTGCAGGAAGCGGTAGCGCACAAAGTAGGTATTGCCCTCCGACTTCACGAGATAACCCTTGGACTTGCGCTTAATTCCTTTTGAGCGGCGCGTGGCAAATGCCTTGATGACCAGCGTTGGGTTCGGCAATTCGTCTTCCAGCGAACTCGCAAGCCGCTTCGAGGTAATGGTAACTGGCTTTTGGAAGAACAGGCTTTCCGCCAACCATCCGAACAATGGATCCCCCAATACGCTACGCATGAATACTACCCGGCGATATGCCCAGGTAAAGATCACCAGCGAAATCAGGAACATCAGGATGTTCAGGAAGGTCGCCGCCCAGGGGCTGAACACATAGAGGCCCACCAGGAATGCCGCAAATCCCTTGTTCGCCGCTTCAAAGATCGCGTCCACCGTCGGGAACGGCGAGATCATGATCATCACCTCGAAGAAAAACTTAACAGTGTTGATTACAAAAATATTAATCACGGAGAAAACCATCAAGAGTGTCGTCCAACCGGTATTGATAACCCCACTGAAAAATCCGGCCTCATAGATAATTGCCACCTGGGTAGGCTCAACAGTCGGCTCCAGGTTCAGACCATATAGAAATTGTACTGCAACTGCAGCAACGATTCCTGAATATGCCTCAACAATATCTACTGCCTCCGCAAAGGGCTTACTCACTTTGGTAAGTTTCGGCGCAGCGGTCAGTAAAGTCAGAATCAGCATGCCAAAGAAAACCGCCTCATTATTGAGTGGGCTATCTGCACCCATGATATAATTATTAGCGATACCATCAGGTAAAATGCCCGTACTCCCGAGCAGTGAGACCCCCGATAAACAGGTCAGCGCGAAAAACGGGGAGAGTGCGATCGGCGCTAACGAGCCGAGTACTTCCTCAACCGGCAAAGCCCCGACCAGTGCATCCGCACGCTGCTGCTCCAAGCCCAGATTAAACTGAGTGAGCATCGCATCGGCTTGCAGCTGCTCAGGCGTTTTCTCCACGACAGCAATTTGTTCTGCCACCGCAGTTTCCCGATTGTTCAATATAAAGATTAAGGCCGCGATTAAAATAAGTGCTCCGACCGCCCGTAGGATATAGGTATCTTTCATATATTTATCCCCCCGTTAAAGTGTTAGTAATAGAAGTGTGATATAGGTAGGACGCACGCTACGATCAAATTGTTACCGCATCAATGGAATTTTTTTGGATTCTTGCCAATAGACTGCGCTGGTATAAAGGCTGCTGCTACTCCGCAATGAAAATTTTCCACACTATCATTCTTAGCATCAGCACCTTGCTGATTTCGTATTCCGTTCATGCAGATGCCCACAAAGAGGACATCTTTATCGCTGTCGTTGGCGGCACTTCATTCGGAGCCCCCGAAAAATTTGGACAGGGTCTCGTCGTGGAGCACGGTTTCGAGCAGGTTGAAACCCCATTTGGCATGGGACCTAAGCTCTACAAAATGAGCTACAAGGGTGTTCATTTCTATTACGTGCGCATGTACGGCTTCGAAACCTACAAGAAAGGGGAATTCGAAGGCAATGTTCACATACGCACCTGGTATTCTCTTTATGAAAAAGGGGTGACCCATGTGCTCGGGGGTGCGAGTTCCGGGGCCATCCGCACCGATTATAACTACGATGACCTGGTGATCATTGATGATGTCATGATCATGGAAAGTCAAAGACCGCAGAGCATCCTGGACTACACGGGTATAGAGCGCCCGGGAATCTTTCCCAGCTTCGCAACCCCGTTCAGCCCAAAATTACGCGAGATCCTCATCGATGAGTCGCGCAAGGCACAACCCGGCTATACCGGCAAGCTGTGGGAGACTGCCACCTTTGTGCAGCACAATCCCGGTCGCTTCGAGACCGCAGCGGAGATCCGCGCGATGCGTATCCTGGGGGCTGATTTGACATCCGAGAATATCGGCACCTGCACCATATACGCCCGCCAGCTCGGCATACGCTGGGCAGCTCTATGCTCGATCGCGAATCCTGCGGTAGGGGTGCGTCCCTTCAGCTTTGTGGATATGCAAAACAGTGTGCAGCGCATCGCTGCGCAGGCGATCCCCATTGTGCTCGAAACCATTGCCCGTATCCCGGAGGAAGCCATGGAGCCTGAGCCCATCAGCACAGGCGAACCTTTCACCGGTTCCTACACCGATCCGGATGCTGACTCATCCAACATCATCGACCCCGAGGGGTAGAACTATATATCTATCCCTATTAAATATATAGGAACTTGGATAGCACTTTTAAAATGGGGAAGGTATTTAGATACTTTTTCATATGTAAGACTACCTTCCCATTTTAAATCATAATTCTTTGTAACGTACTTCTGGAAAGATTTTGTGGTTACAATATACACACCTACATCTATCTGATCTAGAGCTGAATATGACGATACTTGAAATTTTAAGAGGTCTATACCTATAAATGAACCATGCCCAAAACCAACCTCTACACCCACCCTATCTTTTATAAAATCCATCTTTGCTGAAGGATCATTGGGCTCGGGAAAAACTTGAGGTTGTGGAGTCCAACCTTTTGTCACAAATAATCCATCCAGAATCTTATTAAAATAAGGTCTAGTTAACTCATTTACCTTTATTTTAGGATCAGTAAGAACTTCTTCAATTTCTTGCTTAATTGATAAACGTGAATTCAGAACTTGTTCAGCAAAACGATAAGAGAACGTTCTTAACCTAATCATAATCATATTGTTAAGCAGTTTGTTACTTTCCACAATATTAATATCATTGCCATTCATAGCGGAATGCGTCAGTCTCAAGGCTGATTAGTAACCTTATTGTTCTTTCCGCTATGAAGATAAAATCCGTTGTATTCGTAGCCGTATTGCTTGCGGCTACCGGGATCGTTGCATCCCTTATTCTATCACGCCCATGGGTGGCGTTCCGCACCGTTAAACCCTTGAGCGTCACTGGTTATGCCGAGTTACCGGTCACAGCCGATCACGGCGTGCTCGAGGCTACACTCACCTATACCAATGGCAGCCGTAAGGTCGCCTACGAGACCTGCGGTCAAAACCTGGATCGCATTCGCAACCTCACGCTCGATTGTGAATCCGGCTGCACCGTTACCGAGCTTTCCACCTCGATCGAGGAGGTACTCAAGCTCAACGACCAGGGCAAACGCATGAATCAGATCGACTACTAAGCGGTCAAACGCCGCCTTAAAATCGAGAGCGCTAACGTCGAGTTTATCCGCAATCTCGCGCGGCAAATCTACGACCTGAATGCCGAAGGCCTGCGCATCCATGTGTCCGGCCCCCGCTACTATGTTTCGGATCTGGGTACGCTCAAGCTTGAGCTTGTCGAAGCCGCTACCCAGAACGCCATGGAACGCGGCCAGACCATCGCACAGAATGCGGATGCCAGCCTTGGCAAGCTTGTCGCTGCAAGGCAGGGAGTCATCCAGATCACCCAGCCCAACTCCACGGATACCAGCGACTGGGGCATATACGATACCCAAACCATCCACAAAGTCGCCAAAATCACCGTAAAGCTCGAAATGGAAATCCGCGGTTGATAAAAATTGACAAAAACTTATGCGTATTTACAGTATATACACGTGAAAACAAAAATCTTTAAGTCTGGGAATTCCTACGCGGTCAGGATTCCCAGTCAATTCAGTATTAAGCCGGGTGATGCAAACATCGATTTTAAAGACAATACATTCATTATAAAACCCGAACAGGAACTGGACTGGCCCGCAGACTACTTCGATAAACTATCCGTCAGTCCATCGAATATCGAACGACCCGAACAGGGCGAGATCCGGGAGATCAATTTGTGAGTTACCTACTCGATACCGATACTTGCATACATATTTTAAGAAACCACCCGCAAGTCGTCGAAAACCTCAAACAACTCCCACCTAGCCGCATATTTGTATCAGCAATCTCAGAATATGAGTTGCGAACCGGGGCAGCTAAAAGCAAAAACCCGGATAAAGAGCAAAATCGCGTAAATCACTTCCTAAAGCCTCTTGAAATCCTACCCTTTCAATCGCAAACCACTCAAATTGCAGCCGATATTCGATTTCGATTAGAAGAAAAAGGCCTGAAAATAGGCCCTTATGATATCCTAATCGCAGCAAGTGCCATTGAACATGGCCTCACACTCGTGAGCAGCAATACCCGTGAATTCTCCAGAATCGAAGGTCTGAAAATAGAGAACTGGGCAGCTCGTTAAAGCGCCTGCTCAAACACTTCGTCTGGTTTAAGGTCGAGGATTAAGGCGGTCACGAGCTTAATGGTATTTTCCACATCCTCGAGATCCACAATCTCAACGGGCGAGTGCATATAGCGCAAGGGTATGGAAATCAACGCTGACGGAATGCCCGTCTTTGCGGTGTAAATGCTATCCGTATCCGTTCCCGTATACCGACTGCTTGCCTCATGCTGCAGGGGGATTTGCTCACGCTTGGCAATATCCACAATTCGTTGCACCAGTAAAGGATGGTTCGCGGTTCCATGTGTAACCGTAGGACCTTTGCCCAGCTTCACCTCTCCGTGTTTCTTTTTGTCGATGCCAGGCGTATCGGTAGCGTGCGTCACGTCAAAGCAGATCGCCACATCCGGAAACAACCGATACGAGACCATCGTCGCCCCATGTCCGCCAATTTCCTCCTGGATGGCATTTACTACGTAGGTGCTTACTTGTGGTTGCTCTCCTTGCTTCAAATTTTCAAATACACGCGCCAGGATATACCCGGAAATGCGATTATCGATCGCCCGGCTTGTCAGGCGATTCTCTGAGAGTTCCAGCGGCTCATAATCATACACTCCGAAGTGCCCTACCCGCAACCCCCGTGCTTCGACTGCCTTTTTGTCCTTCGCCCCGATATCTACAAACACTTCGGACCACTTCGGCGCCTTTTCACTGCCCAAATCCTTGCGCAGGTGAATTGCTGTATTCGCAATTACACCTTTTACCTCAGCACCGTCATCTCCATAAAATATTACACGCTTGCCCCGGGTGATCGCTGCATCCGATCCGCCCACCGGCACAATCGAAAGAAACCCCTCGTCGCTGATATAATTGATCATGAAACCAATCTCATCCGCATGCGCTTCCAGCATGATTTTGAGCCCATCCTCAACCCTTCCATTGAGCGTTGCCCATGTGTTTCCATAGGCATCGCACTCTAAACTATCCGCAAAGTTCTCGATGTAGCTCGCCCATTTGCGCTGACCGGCCATCTCCTGCCCCGTTGGGCTCGGTGTGTTTAATAGCTCCGTTAAAAATGCCTGATGCTTACCATCCATGGTTTAGTCGTTCAATAATTCGATTACCTTGCGATGCAGCACTTTGTTCGATGCGACCACCGAGTTTCCATTGAGCGGATCACTGCCCTCCCAATTCGTAATTGAGCCTCCCGCCCCTTTAATAATGGGGATCATCGCCTGGAAATCCCAGGGCTCCACGATGGGGTCTACCATGATATCCGCCCATCCACTCGCAAGGCGTAAATAGCCAAAGCAGTCTCCCCAGGTGCGGTAGGTCTTTACCTTCTGAATCAGTTTATTCCATTTCAGCTCACCCTTGTAGCGAGCGGGGTTCAGAGGGTCAGAGGTCAGGAGAATGGCGTCCTCCAGTTTCGCACATTTGCGCACTTTCACCTCAACATCATTCAGCCATGTAGTTGAACCATCTCCAATCATCAACAGATTCAGGTTCGGCTGGTGAATCATCCCAACAACAGGCAGTCCTTTGTATCTCAGGCAAACTACAGTCCCATAGAGCGGTACCGCCACCGTGAAAGATTTGGTGCCGTCGATGGGGTCAATCAACCATACAAAGTCTGCATTTTCATTTTCGGTTCCATACTCTTCACCAATAATTCCGTGATCCGGGAACCGGTTTTTTATCAACTTACGGATCATCTGCTCAGCTTCGCGGTCCGCTGCAGTGACAGGAGTCATGTCCTCCTTGAGCTCCGTCTCAAGCGCGGTATCCCCGTAATATTTTAGAATCGTTGCCCCGCTCTTCACAGCGAGCAGCTTCATAAATTCGATATAGTCTGCGTATTTACTCATAGTTTTGTGTGGAGGTTAAGATTGTAGTCGGCACGGGATCAAAGCGGCATCTTTCATACCATGGATAATTTTTTTGTCTGCCGGACAAAATGTTGAGAGGATTCCTTCCAGTTTAACAGTATCATCCTGAACAAAATAATAAGGGCACAGCCTCACACGCCCCTGCATGCTGTAGATCTCTCCCGCGTCATTGTAAACGGGGTGCTCAATGCGCTTCGGTTTGCGGTATTCCTGCAAAATATGCAACATGTTCTGCGGATGGTTCAGTGCGTTATCGATCGCCTGAGTCCATTCCTCTTTAGAGACATCCGCCCCATATACCACGCTCCGCGCACCCCAGGCCGTCTCGTGGAAGCCACTGATTTTGAGTATCAGCTCCCTTTCTTTTTTCGAAGCATCTGCCAGTTGCCGCCAGTCGTGAATAGGGCGGCCATCGATAAACGGGGCATCCAGCACCGCAAACGGAGGCACAGGCGCGGGATCGACAATCCAGGTCTGTGGTATGATCTGCTTCAGGAGCTTAAAGGCACGTTTCGAAAGATTTTCCCTCCAGTAAGGCTCCAATCGCGGGTGGTGAAAAAGACCAAGTGCCATCTTCTCTTCCTGATAGGGCTTCATAGGTGGCGTGACATCCACTTCGCCCTCATCCCAGATTTGCAACATGTGATCCATCGGCGCGACGTTTGCCTGATCAAACAACTCCCAAAAACGGTAAACAATATCGATCTTCTGCGGGTCCCCATCGATCCCCACGCATAACGCATTGCCCAGCGGCATCACCTCATTGGTATGAAATACAAATACCCGCTTGCCTTTACGCTGCAAGTTCGCAGCCAGCCACTCCATCTCAGGCCGGTAAGTCGCAGCCTCATCGCTGACCAAAATGGCCACAAACGGAAAAGTCCGCTCTGCAACCGTTGACGCGAGACACTCGTAAAACGCATCCTCCATCCCTTCGCGAGAGCCGATAATCGATACCTCAGCCCCCACATTATAAAGGTCATTCAAAAAGGCGGTAAGCCCGATACCTCCCGGAACTGAGTCCATCTCCGTAAGCGCAAACCCATCCTCAGTCATCAATAGATCTGGTCTGAGGATCAGCGGTGTCCGACCTCGCAAGCGTTTACTGCGCGCATGCTCAATAAGCGGCGGCGGTTTATTACGATCCAAATATTCGGCCACCCAGGGTGCCTTGAGCGGGGTATTTCTTAAAAGATTTTTATCCTGCCACGAGCGGGTATACAGGTTTTCCAATGCGACTTGAAATGCAAAACAAGCTTCACCTATTTGTTGAATAGTCTCCAAATCCTGCGGTGATATCGGCCAAGCCTCAGGGGAAAGCCTCCAGGTTTTCGACTCAAAGAGTGAGGTCTCCTCAAAAGCCTGTTTTAATGATGCATAATCAAGCATGTTTGCAATAGTTAGGGCGAATTCCGGGGATACTTCAATCCCAGATAACTGTTTTAATCATCCAGTTTACTATCTGAACGTGCACGCGGGCCACCCGCACGCAACCATGCATGGATAAAAAGATCGATCTCACCATCCATCACCCCTTGAACATTGGATGTTTCCACACCCGTCCGCAGATCCTTCACCATCTGATAAGGCTGAAACACATAAGAGCGTATCTGATTCCCCCAGCCAATTTCACCCTTATCCCCATAGTATTTTTCCATTTCCGAACGTTTCTCATCCTGAATTTTCTCATACAAGCGTGACTTCAGGGTCTTCATCGCAGTCGCCCGGTTCTTCATCTGTGAACGTTCGGCCTGGCAGCTCACAACAATCCCCGAAGGGAAGTGCGTAATGCGCACCGCAGAGTCCGTCTTATTGACATGCTGACCGCCCTTGCCACTTGCACGAAAGGTATCGATACGGATGTCCTCATCCTTAATCTCGATGTCGATATCGTCTTCCACCTCCGCAATCACGTCTACTGAGCAAAAGGAAGTATGTCGGCGTTTATTCGAATCAAAAGGACTGATGCGCACGAGCCGATGCACTCCCCGCTCCGCCTTCGCAAAGCCGTATGCATTAAGGCCCACCACACGGATTGTTGCACTGGAGATACCTGCTTCTTCACCCACCTGCACATCCTGCACCTCGGCAGTGTATCCGGAGCGTTCTACCCAGCGGCTATACATGCGAAAGAGCATATCCGCCCAATCGCAGGACTCCGTGCCACCCGCACCGGCATGGATTGTCAGCAGTGCATTGTATTTATCAACGGGCTCCGATAGAAACGACTGCAGCTCCAAAGAATCAATGCGCTTGGAAATCGTTTCAAGGTTCGCCTCGATTTCTTCCTGATAGAGCGCGGCCTCCTCGGGATCTGATTCTTTTACAAGCTCTGCAAGCGTTTCCAAGTCCTCGAGCTGGCCTTTAAATTCGTTCGTTTCCTTGAGAGTCTGCTTGAGCCCGCTGAGCTCCCCGGTTATCTGTTGGGCAGTTTCCTGATTGTCCCAAAAATTGGGCTCCGACATGAGCCCCTCTATCGCTTCAACGCGCTTTACCTTGCTATCGAGGTCAAAGATACCTCCATAAATAGCCAGCTCGTTTATTAATCTCTTCGATTTGGGAAAGGGTCTCTGGTGCGATCATAAAGGTTTAAATTCACGTGTTTTGAGGGTAATTTCAAGTATTATTGCGCTTGGTTTCCTGCCCGAGTTTCTCATAAATAGTAAGGTTACACCATAAATGATCTACTGGGACTTCACCAAAACCAATAAAAATAAGGCGCATTCCGGGCTTAACCGGGTATCCCGTTGCCTGCTTGAACGCATGAAAGCGCGGGGTATTGAGGTGCAACCCTGCCGATGGTCATTCAGGCGCTATAGTTTCGTGGAATTACGCGAAAATGGAAAGCGCATCGACTTTCAACCAGGCGATACATGGATCACCCCCGAAGTATTTGCTGAGATCGACCGACCGGGCTTCGAAAATTGGCTCCATCGCAAAGAAGCACGCACAGTGGTCATTTATCACGATGCCATCCCTTTAAAGTATCCCGAATTCACCTGGCCGAAGAGTGTGTCCCGCCATCCCCACTACATGAAGCTCATCCTGCAGTTTGATCAAATCCTTGCAAACTCCGAAGCCAGTAAGCAAGAGCTGCTGGATTACTGGCAATGGGCCGGCGTTACCAACATTCCTTCTGTTGAAACCATACCCCTCGGTGCTGACGGGCTTGTGCCCCAGCGCATCACGACTCCCCGTACGCTGAGTGAGAGCCCTCACATCCTCATGACAGGCATCCTGGAACCCCGCAAAAATCAGTCTCTGCTGCTCGACGCCGCACTCATCCTCAAAGAGCGTGAGATCAACTTTCAAATCAGCTTCGTGGGTCGTATCAACCCTCACTTTGGCAAGCCCATTCAGGAACGTATTCAGAAGCTTCGCCGGCGGGGCCTGCCGGTTTCTTTCTTCAATCAACCTCCGGATTCGGAACTCATGGGTCTCTACGACACTGCAGACATTACGGTATTCCCCTCTCTTGCAGAAGGGAACGGCCTACCAGTGATGGAATCCCTCTGGCTGGGTAAGCCGGTCATATGTAGCCCACTTGCGTGCCATCGCGAGCATGCTGCTCGTGGTGAAGGCATCACACTGATCGACCCTATGACGCCCGAAAACCTTGCGGGCAAAATCAGCTGCCTCATCAGCGACCGCCGTGAATACACCGACGCCCAGCAGAAAGCATTTGAGCATAAGCTCCCCACCTGGGACGACACAGTAAGCGCAGTAAGCAAAATCATATGGCAATCGTAGAGCCTATCTTACCCGCCATACTGCTCCCCGTCATTGGCTATTTTTGCGTACATCTACGTTTGCTTGATATCAAGGATATGGATGGCCTCAGCGATATCATGCTGAAATTGCTTATCCCGGCCTTATTGTTTATAAATACAGCAACTGCGAAAATACCCGCTGGCATCGGTATCGAATTTCTGGCCGCATATTATATACCGGTATTCATCGTATTCTGCCTGGCCTACCTGCTGTCCAGGCACTTGCTCAAAAGTGATACTAAAAAGGGCAGCGTATTTGCGATAGGCGCATCCTATACAAATGCGACTATCATCGGACTGCCGATTACTCTATACGGGCTAGGCGAAGCGGCCCTCGTACCTCTATTTGTAATCGTATCCATACATAACCTGACCTTGTTTTTTGTGGGTATGGTGTTTGCAGAATTAAATACAACGAGCATAAATACGCTCTTCAAAAAATTGCAGAGCTCGCTACGCCGTTTTTTGCTATACCCGATTACACTTAGTTTGATCCTGGGGGGCCTGGTTAATCTTTCAGGCATTCAGCTCCCATTCTTTATTCATGCCCCGATCGACATAATAAGCCAGGCTGCAATACCGGCTGCATTGCTGGTTTTGGGTGCCAGTTTTAAAAAGTACAAAATCCAGGGAGCCATACTACCGGCAATGACAATGGCTATGTTCAAACTAATCGCACTCCCGATACTAGTCGCCTTTTTTAGTTTCTTTGTGTTTGATATTGTTTTCCTATGGGCTGCTACAGCCGTTTTAGTAAGTGCGATGCCAATGGCTATTAACAGCTATGTCTTTGCCAAGAAATATGAAACTTACGAGAATGCTGTAAGCAGTGGCATTATCATCTCCACATTCTTTGCGCTCATTACCATACCTGTGGTTTTATACATGATAAAGACCTACTTTTCCGAACTTTGATCCCCCAGGGTTGCTCTCAATTTGAGTAGATTCGGTTCGAATTGAGCTTTCATTTGATTACTCCCATTTATCACAAACACGCCTGCAGCGGTCATTCCGCGGCCTTCAGTATCAGGTGCGACCGCAAGTTCATACCGATCAAGTCTCCGAAAATTTGTAGCTCCCAAGTCTGCCGCCATTTTATCAATTCGCGAGCGCTCGACTACCGGATACCAGAGTAAATAGGTGCCCTGAGAAAACTGTTCATAAGCCTCGGTGAGGATTTGAACAACACGTTCGTAGTCGCTCTTGATCTCGTAAGGAGGATCAATCAATACCAGACCCCGCTGAATCGGCTGTGACAATAGCTTGAGCAACCCAGTAAACCCATCCTTGTGCCGCACTTCTATGCGCTGATCACTTACAAATTGCCGCTTTAGACGCTTCACATCCGTGCTATGCAACTCAAAAAGCGTCGCCTTATCCAGTGGTCGCATAAATTGCTGTGCGATCAAAGGGGATCCCGGATAAAAACGTATATCGCCCTTTTTATTAAACTGATAGACCGTATCGAGATAATCCTTCAGCTCCGGCCAATCTTGACGCTTCAGGCGAGCGATCCCATTAAGATACTCACCGGTTTTCTCGGCATGGCCGGAATGTAGATCGTAAGTGCCCACACCCGCATGCGTATCAATATAGTGAAACGCGCGCCCGTCCTTGCGCAATTCTTTAAGACACTCTACGAGGATGATATGCTTGAGCACGTCTGCATAATTGCCGGCATGAAACGAATGACGGTAGCTTAGCATTCTTATTCAGATGGACGGTCTATCGTGCTCGGTCCGTCCCCCACGATCTTGTTATACTTACCGGTGAGCTTATCCTTCTCATACTTCGTAAAACCTTTATCTGCCAGGTTATCGTTGGAGAGGATCGCCTCCGTATTACCCGGCGTGTAGCGGGTAGCGAGATTCGGTGAGGTGTAGATACGCTTCAGCTTCTCTCCGGTTTCAGGATGATACTCAAGGGGCTCATCCATGGGGTGGACAAACTCAATCACCTCCCCTTCCGATCCATCCGTATGAACCACCTGATAAAGATAACTCGGGGGCATCACTGGGAATTGATTTCTCGGTTGGTGCGGGCACGCTCCATCTGCATGCGGTAGGTCTGCTTGTTGTAGTCACCCCGACTGAAAAACTTCTCAAACCAGATATACATGACGATGAAAAAGTAGCGGCTACCCTGTTCTTTCATTTTCAGCTTGGCAACCCCCGCCTTGCGGTTGCGCCAGGTAATAGGTACTACTGCCCATGAGTACCCACGCACGATCGCCTTCAGCGGTATCTCTACCGTGAGGTTAAAGTGGGGGGCGATAAGCGGGCGGCATCCGTCAATCACTTCCATACGATACGCCTTAAAGGCATTGGTGGTATCGTTCAGTTTAATGCCGAACAAAAACTGGAGAAACTTATTCGCCATACGATTGATTATGTATTTGACCCGCGGGTAGTCATAAGTCGCACCGCCCTTCATAAAGCGACTGCCAAACACACAATCGTAGCCTTCATTCAGCTTGCGCCAGTATTTCACAGCATCCTGCGGATCGTCCGATTCATCCGCCATCATGATCACTACCGCATCTCCGGTGGCATGATTCAGCCCAAAAATAATTGCCCGCCCAAAACCGTTCAGTCCTGTATTCTGAACAGGATTCAGCTCAGGTATTTCCTCGGATAAATCCTGCAACAATACCCAGGTGCCATCCGTACTGCCATCATCCACGACCACGATCTCATGAGCGATGATGTGCTCATTGAGCGTGTTATGGAGATGTCTCAGGGTAGACTCTATCGAGCCTTCCTCATTGCGTGCGGGGATCACGATCGAGAGCGTATCCAGCTCTTCATGCGGTTGTTCCTCACTCATGTAACCACCTCCAGCCAGTTCGGATTCGCTTCCGCGTGTTGGGCGATCGATTCGAGCAGTTCCTCCTTACTCCAGGATGGGTGCCACCCCCAATATTCCAAAACCTTGTTGCTGTCCATGATCACCCAGGGAATATCAAACGGGCGGATCTCCTCCGTGTGTGTCACTTCATGTTTACCGAAGCGATCATCACACCACTCCGTAAGCTCCGCAAGTGACATGCTCAGCTCACGACCACCGCCCAGATTAAGAATCTTCGGCACTTGTTTGTCAGGATTCTGGATTTGCTGAAATATCAGGTGCGCCAAATCATCCGGGCTGAAAAAATCACGCACCTGGTAGCCATTGCCCCCAAAGCCTATGTATTTCAAGGGTCTTCTTGCCCGGTGCGAGTGGATCCAGAAGGAAAAGATCCCCTGATCCGCCTTGCCAAATTGCCCGGGCCCCGCAAGCACTCCACAGCGGTTAATCCACACCGGCAAATCAAAGGCACTGCCATATTCCAGCGCTAAGAGCTCAGCTGCACGCTTACTGGTGCCATACAGCGACAACGGGGGCTCGGTGGAAAAAGCTTCCGAAATCCCCGCTTTTGTAAGACCTACCATGGGATTTGCAGCTTGATTTAATTCAAAACGCGCACCACTCGGTTCAACTGGGATATTCGCCAAAGGCTCCACTCCATACACCCGACTCGTGCTCAGCAGCAAAAACCCCGCACTGTGTTTGCGGCAGTATTCAAGGATCTCGATCGTCCCAGCGAGGTTGTGCTCCATCAGCTGGCGACCACTGGTTTTACCGTCCACACCCGCGAGCACCGAAGGATTTGCAGCCGCATCAATCACCCAGTCCACCGCAGGCAAGACATCAAAGTCACTCGCATTACGAATATCTCCGTGATAAAAATCCACATCGAGAGCCTTAAGATTTGCACGATTCAACTCACTGCCGGGGCGGATCAGATTATCTATACCGACGATTTTCAGGTCCCCGGAAAGTGCGCGCAACTGTTTGGCTACACTATAACCCACAAATCCGCATATACCTGTGATCAGGATCTTCACTTTATAGAAAACGACCTAAATGAAATTCCTCCATCTTTAAAAGGATTTTTTGACACAAAGCTATTTCCATTCATTTTTAGAGGAATGGCATCGCAAAAAAATCACTTCGTAATACAGCGAACGGAGCTTCCCGTCTCACCGGAAGTTGCTTGGAATCATGCGGTTAAAGAAGCCACACGGAGACACTCACTACCCCCTTTCTGGCACGCATCTATCACCAAAATGGAGTCCCCCCTTCAAACCGGCTCTCAAATCGAATATGAGATCATTGACGGTAAATTAAAAGGTATCTGGCAATCCGAAATCAAACAACTGCGGCCCGGATATCTCATTTGTGAGCATGCGATCCACCCCCAATTCGCAGATTGGGTCCACTGGAAACAATTCCTGCCGGCAAATACCAAAAATCAGTGTGTGCTGGAAGACCGTGTCGAATACAAACTGAAAAACGGTTCCTTTAGCACAAAAGTGGATCAAGCCTTCCGCGAAAGTCTCCTGTACCAACAAAAGGTCCTCCTGGATGATCTGGAGCTTTTCAACCGTATCACCTCAGAACCCAAACGCATTTTATTAGCGGGCGGAAGCGGCCTTGTAGGAACAGCGCTCAAACACTTTCTCGAATCCGCAGGTCATGAGGTGTCCATTTTAAGTCGTTCTGCACAATCAGGGAATCTTGTTTGGAATCCCGATAACAAGGAGCTCCCTATCGAGCACCTCAAAGATCAGGATATTATCATTAATCTTACCGGTGAAACGGTTGCCCAGCGCTGGACAAAAAAAAGCAAACAACGCATCTGGGATAGCCGGGTAAACGCTACTAAGCTGCTCGTCGAAAAAATCCAAACACTCGAAACACTACCCGAAGCTTTCATCCAGTTTTCCGGAACTGGCTATTACGGCTACTATAATTATGAAAACCTGGATGAATCAAGCGCACGTGGCACCGGTTTCCTAGCCGAGCTTTGCCAGGAGTGGGAAAACGCAACCGACCCGCTTAAAGATACGACATGTAAATGCATCATTCTAAGATTAGGTGCAGTCATTACTCCTGAAGGGGGCGCGCTCGCAAAAGTCTTGCCGATTTTCAAGACAGGTCTTGGTGGCCCCATCGGAAGCGGAAAGCAGGGAATGCCCTGGATCAGCATCAACGATCTGCTTCACGTCGTTTATCATAGCTTATTTAAGCTGGAAGAAGATGCCATCCTCAATGTCTGCAGCCCGGATCATGTGAATAACAAAATCTACTCCAGATTTATCGGTAAAGCCATCGGCAGACCTTCCCTCTTTCCTGTGCCTCCCTTTATGTTGAGTCTGCTCTACAATGATATGGCCAGGGAGATCTTGATCGGTGGCGCACATGTGCAACCCAAGGCTCTGGAGTCCTCCGGCTTCCATTTTAAGGACGAATACATCAGCAACGCATTGCGAACGCTCCTCGGAACCACCAGCCAAAGTAAATGAGAGCCGTTGTTCAGCGTGTTTCTGAAGCGAGCATCGCCATCGATGGCAAACCCTCGGGCACCATGCAGCGCGGCATCGTGCTACTTCTCGGAGTCGGGCAATCCGATTCTGAAAAAGACATCGACTGGCTGCTAAGCAAAATACTCAACCTGCGTATTTTTGAGGACTCGGATGGCAAAATGAATCAATCCCTCATCGATATCTCAGGTGACCTGATGATCGTTAGCCAGTTTACCCTTTTCGGTAATATGAAGAAAGGCAACCGCCCATCCTTCAACCACTCAGCTCCGCCGGATATCGCCATCCCTTTATATGATACATTTGTTGCAAAAGCACGCGAAGCCGCACCCGCAATAGTGCTAACCGGCTCATTTGGCGCGCATATGGATGTAAGACTCACCAATGACGGACCCGTAACGCTCATTCTTGATACCGAAAACAAGGACTTTTAATGAAGTCTTCAGTATACATACTCTTATTCCTGTTCATAATCTCTTCCGTGAGTGCAAAAAATATAGAGACCCTGCGCGACTTCCAGTGGGAAAATCGCCTGCTGCTTGTGCATTTGGATAACCAGGATGCGCTCGATGCCCTCAAATCGAAACTAACTGGGCAGGAAAATGAATTGGCTGACCGTAAGCTGGTCGTTTTAGCGACTTATGAGGACAAGCTGAATATCATTTACTCTCATGAAAAAATCTCTCCGGGCACCGCCCTTAAATCTGAGATTCAGGCGAAAACACAGCAACAACCCTATACCCTTGTACTTATTGGCCTGGACGGGGGAAGCAAAGCCAGCTACCCAATCCAAGATTTAGAATTAAGCTCCATCTTTGGTCGCATCGACAGTATGCCTATGCGTGCCGCAGAAATTCGCGCGCGACAAAACAACTAACCCTGCCTCTTCGCCCAGGAATCCCGCAGGGATGCCGTACGGTTAAATACTAGCGCGTCCGACTTGGATCTGGTATCGGTTATAAAATAGCCTACCCGCTCAAACTGATAGTGATCCTTTAAGGACGCCTTCGCTAACTCAGGCTCGAGCTTGCAGTCTTTCAAAACCTTCAGTGATTCTTCGTTGTAAGCATCCAGATAATTATCCAACGAATCCGGGTTTTCCACTTTAAACAGCCGATCATAGAGTCGGATTTCCGCATCGATCGCATGCTGCGCAGATACCCAGTGAATCGTCCCTTTCACCTTACGCCCATCAGCGGATGTTCCACCCTTGGTTTCCGGATCGTAAGTGCATATCAGTTCCACGATATTGCCAGCTTCATCTTTGATAACTTCATCACAGGTGATGTAATAACCGTAGCGTAGACGTACTTCACGACCGACTGTCAACCGGAAGTATTTCTTTGGCGCATCCTCCATAAAGTCATCCTGATCGATATACAAAGTCTTCGAAAATGGGATTTGCCGCTTGCCAAAGCTCTCATCCGTCGGGTGATTCCAGGCGTCCAACCATTCTTCTTCGCTTTCGGGATAGTTTTGAATCGTAACCTTCAGCGGTTTCAAAATCGCCATGCGACGCTCCGCCTTATCCTCGAGGTCTTTCCTCAGGCTATTCTCAAGCCTTGAAATATCGATCCATTGGGGACGCTTGGACACCCCGATATCATCACAAAACTTACGGATCGACTGCGGAGTATAGCCCCTTCGGCGCAATCCGCTCAGTGTTGGCATGCGCGGATCATCCCAATCCTCCACATAATTTTCATCCACAAGTTGCTTAAGCTTACGCTTACTCATGATCGAGTAGCTCAAATTAAATCGCGCAAACTCGATCTGGCGGGGATGAAAGATTTTCAGCTTTTCACACAGCCAATCGTAGAGCGGCCGGTGATCCTCAAACTCCAGAGAACACAACGAATGCGTAACGCCCTCAATGGAGTCCGACTGCCCATGGGCAAAGTCATACATCGGGTAGATCGGCCACTCATCTCCGGTGCGAAAATGGTCTTCGTGCAGCACCCGATAGAGCACCGGATCCCGCATATTCATATTGGGGCTCGTCATGTCGATTTTAGCGCGCAACACCCGTTCTCCATCGCCAAACCCCCCGGCCCGCATCTTCTTAAGCAACTCGAGATTTTCTTCTATCGAACGATCCCGATAAGGGCTATTCTCGCCCGGCTCCTTAAGCGTACCACGCATTTTGCGGATTTCCTCACCTGTAGAGTCATCCACATAGGCCAGACCCTCTTTTACGAGTTTTTCCGCCCACTCATAAAGCTGCCCATAATAATCGGAGGCAAAGCGCTCCTCGGCCCACTGAAAGCCCAGCCACTTAATATCGCGGCGAATCGCCTCCACATAGCGCATATCTTCCTTGGCCGGATTTGTATCATCCATGCGCAGGTTGCAGCTGCCTCCATATTCTTCGGCCATGCCAAATACCAGGCAGATCGCCTTGGAATGACCAATGTGCAGGTAACCATTCGGTTCCGGCGGAAATCGCGTCTTTACAGTGTTAAAGCGACCCACAGCCAAATCCTCATCAATGGCCTGCTGGATAAAGTGCTTGGAAGGTTTGTTTGAATCTTCTTCAGACATTATGATTAATTTAGCAGTTTCTTTGCCTTTTCCAAGTGGCGAATCACTCTTTCGCGCCCCATCACTTGTAGCATCGGAATCATATCCGGCCCACCCGCTAGACCGCTCACTGACCAGCGAATCGTAGGAAACCAGGCGAAGGGTTTCTCCTGCCCATGCTGCCGGGCAAGACGAAGCAGCGCATTCTCAATTTCAACAACCGTCCAGCCTTCAACTGAATTGATAGCTGCTAGCACTTGCTCAATCTTCTCCTTAGGATCTCCTTTCTTGGAAATTTTCTCCAGCACTGACTGCTGCCGCACAAAATCATCCTTAAAGAAATAGTCCACATAACTATTCAACGTTTCCAGGCTCGAGGCCTTGGGTTGGGCAAGCTGCATCACTTCCGCAAAATAGTCACCTTCCTTGATATCTAGGTCAGCCAAAACTTCACGTGCCAATCCTTGAAACGCTTGAGGCACGAGTGCTCGAAGATGTTCGGTATTCACAAACGCCATTTTCTTTTCATCGAATCGTGCGCCACCTTTTTGAATTCCTTTAAAATCAAATTGCTCGATGATGCTATCGACACTCATCACCTCCTGATCATCCTTGGGATTCCAGCCCAACAGGGACAGGTAATTGACGACCGCATTTGGCAGAAACTTGCGCTCCTGGTATTCCCCGATGAGCGCCCCTTTATCCCGTTTGCTCATTTTGCCCTGGCCTTCCTGTTTCAGAATCAGCGGTATATGGGCAAAAACGGGTGGTTCCGCTCCCAACCCTTTAAAAAGCTCCATGTGCTTCGATGTATTGGACAAATGGTCTTCTCCGCGTATCACATGCGTGATGCCCATGGTAAGATCATCCACCACGTTGACAAAGTGAAATACGGGGCTGCCGTCGGAGCGGTAAATCACAAAGTCCTTTTCCTCCGTACGTTCTACACGGCCACGTACCTGATCCTCAATGATCTGCGGTTCCTCCGAAATCTTAAAAAAAACAGCCCCCTCTTTGTCGTAAGCAAGGCCCTTATCCCTTAATATTTCGAGGTGTTTATCGTAGATCTCGTTGCGCTGACTTTGAAAATACGGCCCGTAATCACCGCCTACCTCAGGGCCTTCATCCCAGTCCAAACCTAGCCAGCGCATACCTTCGAGTAATACCTGTAGCGCTTCATCGGTGTTTCGCTCCTTGTCCGTATCTTCAATGCGTAGCACAAATTGCCCGCCTGTTTTTCGGGCGTACAGCCAGTTAAACAAGGCCGTACGGGCACTGCCTATATGAAAAAACCCGGTTGGGCTGGGCGCAAATCTCACGCGAACATTACTCATGCTCTACCTATGAACTAAATTTGTGAGGGATTCCAAGCCTAAGATATAAATACGCCCAATTTGCCCAAAAAAGAATGTTATGAATCCAAGAGTTATTCGTTAACATATATACATATATTATGAAAACTCTATCCGTTACTGCTATACTGTTCCTATCTACCCTGCTTACCAGAGCAGAGATTCTAATTACTGAGTTCCAACATGTGGGAACCGATCAAATCGAATTTATCAACACTGGCGAAGAACCGGTAGACATTAGCAACTGGCAGCTCTGCCACCGCCTGACTTATGCACCGCTCAACAGTCTGACCGTTGTTTCGGGCAGCCTGACGATCCAACCGGGAGAATTTTTGGTCGTTAGCGGCTTCAATTTGAATGATCAGTCCGGCGACATCGGCCTCTATAGTAGTGCAAGTTTTGGCAATCCCGATGCCATGCAACATTTCGTACAATACGGAGCAGGGGGCATTGGTCGCGAAAGCGTAGCTGTCACCAAAGGTATATGGACAGCAGGTGCTTTCGTAGAACCCGCACCTGAAGGTTCCTCTATTGCCTTGAGCGTAGGAACGAATGGTAGTCGTGTGGAAGATTGGTTTATATTTGATACTCCTACATTCGGTGAAGCCGGCGGCGTGCAACTCGGTGAACTGGAACCTGGCACCTACGAGCTCAATATCACCCTAAAAAAGGCAGGTGGAGATACGCTCAATCAAACCCGCATTAACTTTACAGTGCCTGAGAATACTGATCAAAATAACTAATATTAGTAACCTGATCGCTTAATAGACTAAACATTTTATTCAGTAATAATCATTAATCTACATAATTATTTCCACAAAAAGAACGCCATTTCATCGGAATGGCGTTTTTTTTATTGATTTAACTATTAGCCTTGCTGCTTACTCACTGCCGCATATCCGCTCGTATGTTAATTGTTCGTAAAACATTAATAGGAATTTTCTGTGTCTCGGGGCTCGCGTTGGCAGCATCGGTAAACACTCTCCAGAGCTTTAAACAGCAAATCGTTTCTGAAGATTCTGAGCTGGTTAAGACCATACAAGGTCTCGACGTATATACTTATGCGAACCAGGAACAGGAGTCTTTCTATTGGGCACGTACGCGAGTTCCGTTCCCGATAAGCGATTGTGAAGCTATTCTTGATAATATCGAAAAATACATCGAATGGGTGCCCAATATGATCGAAGTGCATTCGGTCAATATCGAGCCGGAAACCGTCGGCACATTTTATAATGCCATGGATGCACCCTGGCCCTTAAGAGATCGCGAATGCCTGCTGGCCTTTGAAAAAATGGGGGTTCAGGATCGTGCGATCGGGTACACTTTCAAGAGCTTTGTAGATGAAAACTTCAACTATCATCCCAAAAGAGAACAGGTAGATATGAAAGGCGAGTGGAGCCTCATATGCATCGATGGCAAGGAGACGGATGTCGTTTATAAAATCTCCCTGGAAATTTGTGACGGAGTCCCCGCAAGTCTGGCACGGCGATATATCCAGAAACTCCCGGTTAAGAATATCCGCAATTTCGAACAATTCCTGGTTCAGGAATTCGGCAACTAAAACCGGGTCTCCGCATCCACCTCCGACTCAAAGAGCGACATAAAGCTCACTGGCTCGTGCGCTTCTTCGATGTATGCTTCAAGCTCCTTCACTTTTTCAGGATAGAGATCGGCAACATCCGGGCGTTCCTCGGGGTTCAGTCGTAAATCGTAAAGCTCCGTTGGCTTTGGATTAGCGGTGCGCACATTTAGCTTAACAGCCTTAAAGTGTCCGGCCACAACTGCTTGCCTGCCACCGAGTTCGTAAAACTCCCAATACAGATACTTGTGCTTCTTCTGCTTATTTAATTGGCCCTTTAATGTCGGTAACAGCGAGATGCCATCAATCCCTTCCGGAACCTCAACACCCGTAATCTCACAAACCGTAGGCAGAAAATCCCAAAATGCAGACAAGTGGTCGCTCTCCGTTCCCGGTTGAATTTTTGCCGGCCAGCGGGCGAGCAAAGGAGTCTTTATACCTCCGTCATATAAATCGCGCTTGGTGCCGCGTAGATGACCGTTGCTATTAAAAAACTCCGCGATGTGCCCACCTTCCTCATGGGGTCCATTATCGGAAGAAAAAATCACCAGCGTGTTATCATCCAATCCCAAGGCCTTGAGTTTATCGATGATCATTCCTACGGAGTTATCCAGGTTGCGAATCATCTGTGCAAAGCCTTTCTCAGGATTGGGCCAGTATTTATCCGCAAATTCTCCGTAGTCCTCGACTTCCATTCCATCGCCAGAGTGGTAGCCCGCTTCATTATTAGTATGCGGCACATTGTAGGCCATGTAGAGAAAGAAGGGCTCATCCTGATGGCGCTCAATGAATTGTAGCGCTTCCTGGTCAAACAAATCGTGCACGTAGGTCTCTTTGATTTCAGCTACGCCGGCACCCTCTTTAGTATCATCCAAGTTCTCAAACTTGATATCGGCCAATTGATTGCCCGGCAATCGCTCCTTGATCCCATTGCGGTAAAGGAACTCGGGATAAAAATTGTGGGCATGCCACATGTTGATGTAGCCATAGAAAAAGTCGAATCCGTTACGCTCGGGGTCATTTGGAGGTGGGGGGTGCCCGATGCCCCATTTACCAATGGCGCCGGTCACGTAGCCTGCCTGCTTGAATATCTCTGCAACCGTCACTTCCTCATCGAGTAGCAGTTGTGCGGGCGCATTCCCTCGCACCGAACAATGCCCCGTGTGCTTACCCGTCATAAATGCTGCACGAGAGGGCGCGCAGACCGTAGCCCCGGTATAGTGATTCGTAAATGAGATGCCCTCCTGCGCGAGTCGATCAATATTTGGAGTATCAAACGCCATCTGCCCGTTCATACTGAGATCTCCCCATCCCAGATCATCCGCCATAATGTAGATGATGTTTGGCTTGGGTCCAGCGAACAGGGTAACGTTCAGAAGTAAGAGTAGCAGGAGTATTAATGTATTGGGCATAGGCAGGATAAGTTACAAATCCCAGATACAATAGCATCCAGCTGCATATATGAAGCCCCACAACGTTGACTGTTCAGCCTAGCGCTGGAAACGGCAACCATGGCAGGCAAAGCCCGCACCAAAGGATGTTAACCAAAGCCGATTTCCGGCTGATCCATTCTCCAGATAATCCGCCAAGCCAAAAAACACCGATGGGCTGCTCATATTTCCAAAGTCCGCAAGTGTATTCCAGCTCGGTTGCAGGGGGTAATCCGGCAGGCGCCGCTCAATCGCAGCGAGCACATCCCGCCCACCGCCGTGCGAAATAATCCCGTCAAAGCCAAGCGCCTCATTTTTACGAAAGAGCTCCTCAACGGCGCGGCTGGAAATGACCGGCACGGTAAGATGCAGGCGATTCCTCAGCTTACCCCCTTTATTTTCAAAACGTAGCTGATCCCGGTTTTCTGGATAGTGCACCGTATCAAACGCATCCAATCTCCCCTTTGCGCCTAAATCATCCGAGCTCCAGATGCTTGCCGAGCAGCCATCCCCAAACAGGCAAAGGCTGATCAATACCCCCGGATCATTATCAATGTAAAAAGCTGCAGAGCAGATTTCCACGGCGACGACCGCCACATGCCTGTTCTTTTCACCCTTTAAAAAGTCGTATGCAGATCTCAGGGTTGGAACGAGTGCCCCACAGCCCAGGCCCACGATATCCTGCAGGTAAGCATCCCGCCGCATGCCCAACTGTTCAGCTACATAGCTCGATATACCCGGGCAAAGATATCCTGTACAGGTGCATACCATGATCGCATCGAGCGAATCTACAGCAAGGCCCGCCTTTTCAAGAGCCTCATTGACCGCAACAGCCGCCAGTCTGGGAGCATGATGCTCAAATAGCCGGTAAAGACTCTCCGCATCATTGGCATAGAGCGAGCCGATATCCTCATGCGCAAAGTGCCGCTTATCGATACCGTGTTCACTATGGAGCACCTTTTCCATCAACATACGAGAACGATCATTCACTAAATCGTATGCATTCGATTGGGTAAATATCTCCCAACACTCACGTTGAGTGTAGGACGCCTGAGGAACCCGGTTGGAATATGCCAGTAAATTCAAAGTAGCTGCAGTTTAATGAGTTAGTTGATAAATTAAACGAAAGGGCAACAGATTTAATTTCACCAATCCTTCAGACAATTGATTGAAGGGTTTTTGATAGATAAAGGGGTGCAACTGAGTCGAAGCCCGCAATCGTCCTGCAAATTTATGCGATGCCTCACGATTGTATTCGCGAATGGCCTGAGTCCAATTAAGCACACCCTCAGCATACCGCATAAGCGGTTCAGTCGCGAGCTCTGCCGACTCAAGCGCAATCGACATTCCATTGCCGGTGTAAGGGCAGATCATCCCCTGAGCATCCCCCAGACAAAACTCGTCCGCACTATTAAAGTATCGCTTAAAATCGAGTGCGGTCACCCCGCAGAAACTCTCGGCATCCATATCTGCGACTGCCAGACGATCCGCGAGTGAATCCAAACCCGAAGCTCGCAAATAGCTCAAGAGCAACTCCCGCTTCTGCCCCTTGCAGTTTTTATTGAGCTTAAACAATCCGCTCACATTCGTACATCCATTCTCGACTTTGGACATCCCAACGTAGCCGGCGCTGCCAATATGGAGCTCCAGATCCTCGGTCGTTTCCAACCCCGTAAAGTGCGCTTTCAGACCAATCCACTCTCGCTTATTAGACTTTCGCCGCCCCGAAGCTCGCACCCAACCTTTGTTGGAAAATACTTCTTCTGATACGCGTTCGTTTGTGCGCAGATTACCCCCCAGTGCCACAAACTGATCAGCCAACCGTTGATCCATCGCATAACGCGAGATTGCTATTGCCGGCTTGGGCAGTTGAAAAGTGCCCACATGCGCATTCCCCCGATACCAGGCGGTATCCAGCAATCGGCCACAATCTGCCAACAGCTTTTTAATACCCAGGTTTTCCAGGGTAGCATCACTCACTCCACAGATAAACTCTCCGCATACCCGATGCCGCGGGTAGCTCAAAGCCTCATAGAGTGTGACCGGGACGTCTTGATTCCTCAGCGCGATCCCCAGGCTCAGCCCAGCCACACCCCCACCGACAATGTTAATGGGTTTACTCATTTTCTCGTAGCAATCATGCGATAAGAACCCCGCAGGGTTTGATGTTCTTCGATTTTCCAGTTTTCACCCAACCCCAACAATCCGGGCAGCTCCCCTCCCCGAAAACCCGCTTCGATACTTACCAAACCATCGTGCTGAGTCACCAATCCATAACCGCCAAACTTCAGAAATGCTGGTGCTATCATCCGATGAAAAGGGTGCCTTAAAGGTTCATTAAATATCATAATGTCAGCAGTTTTATTCCAAATCGAGCCCAGCTTACCCAATGCCTCATCCGTAAGTTGATGTAAAAATAGATTTGCAGTTATAACGTTGTATGCCTCCCAGCCCTCAAAAGATTCAATATTGCATGTAATCCACTGCATTCCCTGAGGAATTGACGGTCCAGGTTTTACACGATCCAAGGCACTGTACAATATTGGTTGCCCTTTAATATGCTCATAGAAAGTGATATCGCCTGCACCCAGATCAATGATCTGACTTCCCTCCGGAACAAGCTCTTGCAAGCTATTTAGCAGCCACTGATGATTGCCCATCATACGATTCAGCCGGTTGATTTCCCTTCGGTTGCGAATCGCCCGGGGGTCATCCGGCTCAAGGGAATCAAGAATTTCAGGGCTGACCGTTCGGGACATCATCAATCGTTAAAAAAGAGCATAACTCATCTGCACCCTCAATTGTAAAAGATCATCATTTTGGGGATCTATATCCTCAGGACGCCTTATTTTCAGTGGAAAATAAAAAAGTGAGACTGCGGCCCGCCATTTTTCAGACCATTGGCGCTCTACGCCGGCACCTATACTATAGCCTACACCATCCGTCACCTGCCGCCGGTTATCGCGAAAACCTCCTGTGACCGCATCGATCTCAAAGGTCAAATCCGAATCTTGCCACGATGCAGAGATATAAGCAAAGGTATCCCCACTATCCGTTAACGAGCGCCCAAGCAGAGCCTGCATTCCATACGTCAAAGAACGGAATACATCATTTGAATTTTCATCGCACCCAAAGGGATTGCTGTCAAAATCGCCATCAAACTCAAAGATATCAGAGGAACAGGTAAAAGCTCCCTCAACGCGACCATATTGAGTAAATGCACGCAGGGCCGCCTGCCAACGCTTTCCGAACATTAGACGCTTATCCAAGGCAACGCCCGCAAACTCAGGCTTAACGCCAAACACCTCAATCGGCGGCAGGTAGTTTATGCTTAGATTAAAGCCTTCAGGCAATCCGTATCGTATTGCCGGCCTCGCAAATACATGAGTTTTATTAAGATCTTCCTCTTTAAATCCATTAAAGCCAACTGTGCGTTGACGTTGATCCAACCGGGGCACATGCGCAATTTCAAGATCCAAAGCCCATTTTCCCGATTCCACGTGGTCAAGCAATCCGCTTTTAAGGGGTAATGACGCAGCATTGAAATATTTCATTGCCCAGGCTTCAGGGCGATGAAAATCCAATATTTCATCAGGAACCTCAGTTTGAGCAAAGTTTGTATAAACTAAGCCCGATAGTAAAAATACTATGCCTAGTAGCCGTCGATACATACCATAAATTGTTAACCAAAAACTCCAATATGGATTCATTTCATGAGAATCATCGACATGCAAACGATTTTGATGTTCAAAGAATACACTTAAGATCATGGCTGAGAATTTTCGACACCGGTGCCGCAGAATCATCTTTGATTCTAATAAATCAGATGAAAAACTTTTTGATATATTACTGATCATTGCCATCTCGCTGAGTGTGATCGTGGTCTTGGCGGAGAGTATCGAAAGTGTTCGTAGCCAGTATGCAGGCTTACTACTTGGGCTTGAGTGGGGATTCACCATCCTCTTTACCATCGAATACATTATACGTATCTGGGCAGCAGAAAAGCCATGGAAATACATCCGCAGCTTTTACGGTATCATCGATCTGTTGGCCATTTTACCCAGTTACCTCGATTTGCTGATCCCCGGGGCGCGTTACCTGATGCTGTTCCGCATCGTGCGGGTGTTGCGCATCTTCCGCGTGCTCAAGCTCGTAAAATACATCGGGGATGCCAATATCCTGCTCAGCGCTATTGCGGCCAGCGCCCGCAAAATCGGTATCTTCATATTCGCAGTGCTCACGCTTGTAACCATTTTGGGTTCGGTCATGTATCTCATTGAAGGGCCCGATAACGGCTTCACCAGTATACCCAAGAGTGTTTACTGGGCGATCGTGACCCTCACGACTGTGGGATACGGCGACATCTCACCCCAAACCCCCATGGGTCAGCTCTTTGCATCCATAATCATGATTACAGGCTATGGGATCATTGCGGTGCCTACCGGTATTGTTACGGTGGAGCTCTCGAAAGTAAGTTCGGCTCCTCCGGGAAAAATAGTCTGCGATAACTGTGGTGCCAAGAATCACCCACGCGGTGCAATTTTCTGCTACAACTGCGGAGCTTCTTTGGAAAACGACTAAGACTGCTTCCAACCTTCACTCAGTTTCTCTTTTTGAGCGTCGCCCATCTGCGACACTAATACTCTAAGCGACTCAAATACTGAAAACGAATCGTGCAAAGCATTATGGGCTCTGCCATTCACGCTGATACCAAAATGCGAGCAGAGATTCCCACTGGTATACTGCTCCACCTTAATTCCGTACTGCAAAAACAAGTACCGGATATCGAAAAACCCGCTGTAGAAAGCGGGTTGGGGTAAACCACGCAACAGGTAGTTTTCGGTAATGACACTCCAGTCCTCCCCCCAGCTATACATGGGATAATTGCCAAAGCCGCAAAATGCGTAAAAGCTGCTCATCGCCTGCTCAAATTGCATACCGAAAGCATCGATACTGTTTTGATCGATACCCGTCAATTGAACAAAATAATCACTGAGCTCCGGGTTGTTGACGGGTTTGACGTAACTCTGATACTGATCCACCGCAGTTAATACTCCATTATACCATTCTCCTTTGACTGCCCCGATCTGCACCACTTCCCGATGCTCCCAATCCAGCGACCAGTGGCGTTGCCAGGAACCTTCCCAAGCCGTAAATTCCAGGTCGTAGATGATCACGGGGTTCATAGTTACGGATGTGTCACAAAGAGGCAGTTGCTATATGCGTGAAGTAAGTGTAAACCCAAACTATGATAAAGTATTTATTTTACGCAATCGTGAGCATCCTCTATCTGCTAAATTTTACATTGGGCGTATTTGAAATCCCGGACAACCTGCCCTTTGTCGGAAATATCGATGAATTTGCAGCCAGTGGGTTGCTAATCTACTCAGTGCAAAAAATGCGGGAATTGAAACGATTGAAAAACGCTACCCCGATACCTCCCGAAGATACTAAAACAGACGTTTAGGCATCCGGGTTCAATGCCCTGGCAAGAATCCCCTGCGCTTTCTTATTATAGGACAACGTCTGAGCGGCTTCCTGAGCAATCTCCGACATTTTTACCCAGGTTTTCTGCAATATCCCAATCAACTTTTGCTCCTCCCATTTATCGCAGTAATCTTCATACTGGAATTCCAGGAACACCATACAGAGTGCGTCCTCGATCATCTGGGTCTGGATATTTTTTTTGAGCTGTTTTTTCAGATTAATCACACGAACGGCTTCGATAATATCCTCATTATAACCGACTTCCTTTAAAACTTCGGCTCCCTTATCTGCATGAAACTGCTTCAAGTCACTGCGCCATTTCAAATAACCAGCTCTGCCCTCAGGGTACGTATTGCGCGGAATCTCCCATCGACACAGGTGCTGACAATGCGCCGCCAGTGCAACCGGCTCCGGAACTTCTGGATACAGCTGGTCCACCCAACGCAGCATCTGTCGCGAAGCAAACAGTTCCCACGGTATGTTTCGCCCATCATGGTCAAATAAATTAGGGTCCTTTGCATTAAGCGCATCAAACTGTGCAACCGCACGTTGATAACGTTCTGGATCTGAAATTTGAAGAGGCATTTAAAAAATGAGTTTGATTCCTGAGATACATCGTAGGAACGTGATCACCACATTGCCAGTGAATTTACTTACAAAATATTTCCCTGAAATTTCAGAAGATCAATTGAAGCGTTTGGAGGTGTTTCATCACGAATTTGCTAAGTGGAACTCAAAGATCAATCTGGTTTCCCGACAGGATATGGAACATTTTGAAGAGCGCCACCTGCTATCATCCCTGGCGATTGCTAAGTATTTAACATTCCCTACAGGATCACGTATCCTGGATGTCGGCACAGGCGGAGGTTTGCCAGGTGTTCCTTTGGCGATTGCTTTCCCGGATTGCCAATTCACACTCATCGATAGCATCGGCAAAAAAATCAATGCCGTACAGGCCATGGCCGATACGCTCCAACTTGCCAATGTTACCGCAAAGCAGATTCGCGCCGAAGCATTACCCGGAAAGTTCGACTTTATTACCGGCCGTGCAGTGAAATCTCTACCCGTTTTCATCAGCTGGATTAAAAACAAGCTCAAAAACGGCCAGGAAAAGGGAATTCGCAAAGGGGTCGTTTACCTCAAGGGCGGGGATCTAAGGGATGAAATCCACGAGCTTGGCGTTGAACCATTCATGAACATTGCCATTACCGATTATTACCCCGAGCTGGAATTCTTTGATACCAAGCGTATTCTGCATTTTGCTGCAGAAGATTTATTAAAACCCAGACCCAAAGGTCATAAAAAGCCGCAAAAATGATTTGACGCACGGGAGTTGAGATTATGCTCCTAGCTATAAGTCTATCATGATTACACTAAAAAACGTCAGCTTATCTTTCGGCGAAAAAGCTATCTTTTCGGATATCAATGTGACTATTGGTCAGAGTGACCGTATCGCTCTGGTGGGCGTTAATGGTTCTGGGAAATCCACATTTTTGAAAGTGCTTTTAAAGGATGTGGAGATTGATGGTGGTGATATTCAGAAACCGGACTTTGTGAGTTTGGGCTATTTGCCTCAGGACGGTATCGAGTGTAAGGGCAATACACTCTACAAAGAGGTGGAGTCCTCTTTTGCAGACGTGTTGGAGCTACAACAGAAAATCGATGATGCCCTGGAGCAGACCTACGAAATGGATCCCGAAGACGAAGCAGTCTACGAACTCTACGATATGATTGGCGAATGGCAGGAGCAACTCGATAACCATGAGCCTCAGAAGATGAAGTCACGTATCGAGCGAGTATTGATGGGTCTTGGATTTTCCATGGCCGATATGGAGCGGGATACCGGTGAATTCTCCGGAGGCTGGCAAATGCGTATTGCCTTGGCAAAACTGCTCCTACAAACCCCTTCACTCCTCCTACTCGATGAGCCGACCAATCACCTGGATATTATTTCTCAAAACTGGCTGGAGAAGTACCTGAGCCAATACAAGGGTGCTATCATGGTCATTTCGCACGATAAGGCCTTTCTCAATGCGGTTACCAATAAGACGTATCAGCTGAAATTTGGCGACCTGCACACTTACTCAGGCAATTATACTTTTTTTGAAAAGGCATACGAAGAACGTATCGATCTCCAGCGCAGAAAAGCGGATAACCAGAAAAAGGAAATCCAGCGCCAGAAGGATCTGGTGAATCGTTTTCGAGGCAATGTAAAAAAGGCGGGTATGGTGCAAAGCCGTATCAAGCAGCTCGATAAAATGGAGATCATCGAAGTCGAGCGCGAAGAAAAGAAGATGTTCTTTCGTTTCCCAACTCCACCGCCCGCGAGTCAGAAGGTCGTCGAAGTTATCGATATGCATAAGTCCTACGGCGACATTCACGTCTTCGAGGGTTTGACTCTACGTATCGATAAAGGGGACCGGATTGCGGTTGTGGGCGTCAATGGTGCCGGCAAATCGACACTCGCGCGCATCCTTGCCGGGGAAGAACCCATCAATGCGGGTCAACGTGAAGTCGGTGTGAACACTGTTATTGGTTATTTTGCCCAGCAACAGGCCGAAAATCTGGATCCTACCAAAACCGTCCTCGAAGAAGTTTCATACTCGGTAAAGAATGAGGAAGCCAACCCGCGAGCTGCTCTCGGGGCAATGCTCTTCAGCGGGCAGGATCAACATAAGTCTATTGATGTGCTGTCAGGCGGAGAACGTAACCGGGTAGCGCTCGCAAAGATGCTCATGAATCCGGCAAACTTCATTATACTCGATGAGCCAACTAATCACCTGGATATTAAGAGTAAGGAAGTGCTTCAGGAGGCGATCAAGTTATTTGAAGGAACGGTTATACTGGTAAGTCACGACCGGGATTTCCTGGACCCCGTAGTTAACAAGGTGCTCGAGGTAAGGCCGGACGGCAGCCGTATGCTCACTTGTAACGTATCCGAGTATATCGATCGCATAGAGAAAGAAGCTGAAAGCAAGTAACCGCCTCTCATTCAGGCAGCAAGGCTGGCTTCAAAGTGTGCCAGCCAATCGTAGATATCATTGTCCACCGGCATTGAGTGAAATGACTGGTATTGGTCATACGCTGCATTGAGCGACTGCATGCGCTGCATAATCTTAAAATAGCGGGCCTCCAGCTTGAAATCGTTGGAGTAGCTCTTAATGAAAGAAGTCAAATCCCGCGCTTCACCCGTTTTAGACGCTGGGCATCCCTCGATAGGCTCCTGATAGATCCATTGTTCCTTATATCCTTCGATAACGCGACCGATTGGCGCCGTAGCACAAACCAAAGGCTTATGGTGAGGATGCAACCGACAAACGCCCTCCATTTCACCATTTTCCAACAATCGATTCTCCAGAAAAGGGCAGAAAGGCTCAGTCACCGGATTGGTTTTAAACAATATGTAAGGCAGAAAGCCTCCATTCTCGAGCTTTGCTTCTCCGACGTAGCCTCGCTCAAAAAGCTCTGAGGTATTTTCGAAGAGTAGATACTCGGCCATCTTTTGCAGATCGACCAAATTCAAATGAATGATAATATCGCCCCGGCAACACTCTCCGCACTGCGTGCAACGAAATTTGAAACTATCCTCTTTATTTAAAACAACCACCCCTTATACTCGTTAAACATTATGCCTAATGAACCTATTTCCGTGCCGATTCAGGGTGATTATATAGAATTAAACAAGTTTTTAAAACTTGAAGGTTTAGTAGAAAGTGGTGCTGTGGCCAAAATCATCATTAAGGAGGGTCTGGTCAAAGTGGATGGAGAGCCCGAGCTACGCGTACGTCGCAAGCTCTATCTCGGCAGCGAAGTCGAATTTGAAAATAGCCGCTACAAGGTTTCGTCCCGGTAGCACTAAGATGGTAGCCAGCTTTGCTCCTCGGAGGATGCAGCCTGGGGATTTTTATCCAAGCGCTTCTTATACTCAGGCATATTGGAGCGCTCTTCGATATAGTTCAGCAAATTAAGAAAATCTGTCTTCACGTCGCACTTCGCTCCGGGCGGGTTAAAAGCAAGTCTAGGCTCCTGATTTTGAAAAACATGAAACCCCCAATAAAAGAGTTGTGAGCTTGAGCGAATGGATACTGTCTCAGGATTCAAAAATTCAAATTGATCATCATTCTGAAAGAATTCGCTGAAATACTGGTTGTAAGCATCCGTCAGGATGTCCCGTTTTTCAGTCTCTTCACGATTGTAGTTATTAATGAGGACAAAAAGCTGTGCTTTGGTGTTCATGCTACGAATCTTCTCGAGTGTCTCGCGTATAACATGACCATTCTTATTGAGACCGAGCGGATTTAGCGTTGTGGGGATAATGCAGTAATCCACCTCATTGATCAGTTCCACTGGGTTTGCTTCAAAGCTCGGCGAAAAGTCACAAACAACCGCACGAATCTGATCCCTTGGATAAAGTTGCTTCCACTCATTGTGATTAAATACACCGATCGTGCGGGTATTCTGGTCCATGCCACCGACCACCACACCATCACCGAGTAACATCGAAAGGTTTTTCTGGGGATCCAGGTCAACCAGGGCCACATCATATCCCGTCAGTGCCATTGCTCCGGCTAAGTGGGCACTGATTGTCGTTTTACCAACCCCTCCCTTGCAGGTAAATACGCCGATGTACAGGGGACGTTTCTCCTGTTGTGCCAAATCTGCCTCACCGGGCAGTGGTAGCCACTCCACCTTGCCTTTCTTGGCGGTTGCAAGCCGTAGCCTCGAGTTGCATTGATCGTTGTAGTAGGCCAATGCCTGGTTGCTAAACTCACTGGAAGAAATCAGCCATCCACAGTCATAAATCAACCCATCCTTGGATTCCAGAAAAGATTGAAACTGCTCAATGTGGCTGACACGAATCGGCACCCACGAATTTTTGACTTGGATCGCGACCTGTTTGCGATCCTGAGTAGCGATCATGTCGTATGGGCGTTTCTTCTTTTTCTTCTTATTCTTATGAATAGCCCAGCCCGACAGTATTAATTCCAATACGACGTCTTTCTCAAGATCCTGATGAGAATCGTAGAACATAAGGGCGGATGGCGTAAGAGGTGTATACTACTCGCTCTCACTGTAAAGCCTATTTTGAGTCTGTTACCAATTTCTCACCGAATCTATCCAATCCATAAGTTACATTCGTAAAAAACAAGCGCTTTGGTAAGGCTGCCTAGCATTTATTCGTATATGTTGTGTAATGACCGCGCGAAAAAAAATCTTCCTCTACTCTGAATGGGCTATCCTCTTCTGGCTGTATCCACTGATCAGCTACTTTGATGTCTTTAAAGTAAGTAAGTTTCTGATCTTCTCAGTCCCTGTGATTTACGCACTGATCGTTTATAATATCGACAAACGCGGTAAACCCAAAGCGCAGAAAAAGTCCATCAAATGGAAGCCCTTTATACTCCGGATGTTGCTTGTTTGCACATTGATTGCAGGTTACGCATGGTTCTTCCATCGGGAATACTTCCTGTTTTTGATTCGGGAGATGCCGGACATTATGATCCGCATCCTGATATTCTATCCGTGGGTCTCGGCATTACCCCAGGAATTCCTTTATCGTCAGTTTTATTTCAGCCGTTACGGAGACCTTTTTCCGAAGGGCTGGGGGGCTATTCTCATAAATGCTGCTGCCTTTGCCTTTCTGCACATTATCTTCGATAACATTACTTCACTGGTGATGACCTTTATTGCAGGCATTCTCTTTGCGCATGCCTATCTGAAGACAAATAGTGTGCTGTATCCGTGGCTGGAGCATGCCATTTATGGCCTTGCCGTTTACGCATTCGGATTGGGATTATTTTTCTACGAACCCATCGGAGGTTAACAAAAAAGCTTTTCTTTCCTCACTTTATTTAGTATAAGTTAGTTCATTACTTTTCCTATAATTAATCCTAACCTAATAATACTATGCCTAAATTATTCATAGAAAAATCGGTTACCATCGAAGCACCGGTCAACCAAGTTTATCCCCTGGTAAGAGACTTTAAGCAATGGCCCATCTGGTCTCCCTGGTTAACTGCTGAGCCGGACTGCCCTTTGCAATACTCGGAAGACGGCAAAAGTTACAACTGGGACGGTAAAATCATCGGTGCAGGCTCAAATACAATCGTAAGTGAAACTGAAAATCAGCAGATTGAGCTCGACCTGCAGTTCTTTAAACCCTGGAAATCACAATCCAAAGTCACTTTCGATTTCAGCGAACAAGACGGAAGCACTACGGTTATCTGGCGCATGTTTGGCTCCTTGCCCATTTTCATGTTCTGGATGAAAAATCAAATGGAAGCCTGGGTGGGTATGGATTACCAGCGGGGCCTGGCAATGCTCAAAGACCTGGCCGAAACGGGCGAAGTTCCTTCGAAAACAGAATTTCCCGGTGAAGAAACGTTTGAAGGGTTTAGCTACATTGGCATTCGTCGGACCTGCGACATCTCCAACATCCAAATTATGGAAGAAGACTTTGGCAAACTCATGGCTTATATACAGGAAAAAAGCTTAAGCACGAGTCCCAGATCTATCTGCCAATACCATAAATGGGACCTGGTGAAAGGGACTGCAGTCTACACTGCGGCTATGGCGGTGGATTCCATTCCTGAAGATTTGTCGGGCGAGTTTATTTCAGGCGTCTTTCCAACATGCCGAACTTATACGATAAAGCATACAGGCCCTTACCGCCACCTCTCAAACCCGTGGAGCGCCGGAATGATGCGCTCTCAAGCCAAAGTCTATAAGACAAATAAGAAGATAGATCCATTTGAATATTATATTAATAACCCGGAAACCACTCCTGAGAACGAACTAGAGACCGTTGTCCACTTTCCGGTAAAGTAAAAGGCAGTAACTATTGAATTACTTTCACATCATAGTGAAGATATGCCGGATCGTTAGTAACGATAGGCATATCTTCGATCATAGATGCTGCAAGCAGCAACCTATCAAAAGGATCCCGGTGATGCCACGGTAATTGAGACACCTTAAAAATGTGTGATTTCGCAATCGGGAGTGTTTCTATTGTGTTTTGCAGCAAAGCTTCGGTTAGTTTCACATCAAAAGGTTCTGCCAATTTGAGCTTGCCTAAGGATTGTTTAATCGAAATTTCCCAGAGGGATGCATCGCTAATATAACATTGATTTGCTGCCTTTTCTATAGAGTCTTTACTACTTTTACTGAGGCGCAGGTCTCCGGCTAGGAACCACAGTAAAATATGAGTATCCAGTAATAGCTTCACGATTTCATGTAATCCTCAAAATCATCTAGTGGTGCAGTAAAATCATCCGGTACTTCGATCACTAAATCCTGAGCACTTCCGAATTGAGGTCCTTGTGCTACTGATTCTTGCACGGGCCTTAACTCAGCCACCGTTTTCCCCCTGCGAGTTATATATATGACTTCCCCTTGCTCCACTCTCTCAAGGAGCGAGGAGAGTTTGTTTTTGGCTTCAAAGGTTCCGATTTTCACAATATCAATCTAGCTAACTTAGCTAGCTAGTCAATAAGATTGCTACAAAATAAGATCCTTAAAGATTATACTAGCGCAGCGATTGATTGATCGTTGCGAGGAACTCGCTGTCGGGGATGAGATCTTCATCCCCCAGCTTTTGTAACGGCGTGTCACTGGTATTGAGAGTCTCGTGCAGCGACTTTTTGTATGTATCTGCATGAAGTAGGCCCGTTAAAATCTTTCCCTGACGATTATACTTCGCTACTTCAGTCAGTGCTGCAAAGGGATCGGAGATGTCGTAATCTTCTCGACTCTTATAAAGGCGTATGTAGGAGCCATCGTGCATCTTTACTTCCTGAGTGCTGCCGGGATCATATTCGGCCGTAATTTCATCCTGATGTGCAATAAAGTCCAACGGCACTGCGTCTTTGCTATCCCTCACATGACCGTAGCTCTTCGTAGAATGCTCATGATTATTAAACGTCACACAGGGCGATATCACATCCAGAAATGCAAAGCCTTTATGGGTGAGACCCGCCTTAATCAACGGAATTAGCTGATTTTTATCACCCGAGAAGCTGCGCCCCACGAAAGATGCTCCTGCCTGGAGTGCGAGGCTTGCAAGGTCGAGCCCGTAAAAGGGATTTTCGATGCCCTTCTTATTAACCGAACCCTCATCCGCAGTCGCAGAGTCCTGCCCCTTCGTCAAACCGTAGCATCCATTATTTTCAACGATATAGAGCATATTCAGGTTTCGGCGGATGACATGGATAAACTGCCCCATACCGATGGATGCTGTGTCTCCATCACCGGATACACCAATGTAGGTCAGATCTTTATTGGCCAGGTTCGCGCCGGTTGCAACGGATGGCATACGCCCATGCACGGAATTAAAGCCGTGCGATTTTCCCAGGAAGTAAGTGGGCGTCTTGGAAGAGCAGCCAATGCCCGACATCTTGGCGATTTTGTGAGGTTCCAGCTCCAATTCATAGCAGGCCTGGATAATGGCTGCACTTATCGAATCGTGCCCACAACCGGCACACAGGGTTGAAATCGCACCCTCATAACTCGCACGTGTAAATCCCCTGCGATTCGTGGGCAGCTTAGGATGTCTAAACTTGGATTTTGTAAAACTCATGGTATTAGATTAAGGCATTCACATCAAGCGCATCGGCATGGAGCTGATCGGAAACGCATTCCAATTTGAGAATTTCGAGTTGAATGAAGTGCGCTGTAATAGGCATCCCATCATAATTTAAAATCGCTATCAGCTTATCAGGATTGACATCGCACTCATTGATCAGAAGCTGGCGCATCTGGGCATCCCGGTTTTGCTCAACCACAAAGATATACTGATGATTGTCCAGAAATCGCTGCACATCTTCATTAAAGGGGAACGCACGCACCCGCAGGGTATCCACCCAAATATTCTTTTGGGCGAGATGATCCATCGCTTCATAGCACGAAGAGGAGGAAGTCCCATAAAACATCATGCCGAACTCCGTCTTCCAGGGAGACTTACGCATCTTCGGACTGGGCACATACTTCTTGGCGGTTTCCCATTTTGCGATCAGGCGGTCCATATTTTTCACATACTCAGCCCCATTTTCAGTATAGGTTGCATATTCATCCCGCGAGGTACCGCGTGTGAAAAATGCACCCTTCTCGGGGTGAGTCGCCGGGTATGTGCGATAGGGAATACCATCGCCGTCTACGTCAAGATAGCGTCCAAAACGCTCCTGCATCTTATCAAGCGCATCTCCGTCCAGGACTTTACCTCGATCCAAACCGCGCCCCTTTTCCCAATCGAGAGGTGGCGACATCCAGTCATTCATGCCCAGATCCAGATCCGATAGCAAAATGATCGGTGTCTGGAGCTGATCGGCGAGATCCAGAGACTGTGCCATCATCTCGAAGCACTCCGCAGGAGTGGATGGGATCAACAGCACGTGCTTGGTGTCCCCGTGGGAGGCATAGGCGCAGGAGATTACATCTGATTGCTGTACACGTGTCGGCATACCGGTGGAGGGGCCCGCACGCTGCACATCTACGAGCACCGCAGGGATCTCTGCAAAATAAGCGAGCCCGAGAAACTCCGACATCAATGAAATGCCCGGCCCACTGGTGGCTGTAAATGAGCGTGCTCCGTTCCAACTCCCGCCGATCACCACCCCCAGGGCAGCAAGTTCATCCTCAGCCTGCACGACTGCAAACTTCTTTTGGCCAGTTCCCGGATCCACACGCAACTTATTCGCGTATTTTTCAAAGGCTTCCACCACCGAGGTCGAGGGTGTGATCGGGTACCAGGCAGCCACCGTTGCTCCGCCATAGATTGCTCCCAAAGCCGTCGCAGTATTTCCATCGATAAAAATGGGATTAGTCTCAGTCAGATGCCTTGCCTCACAGGGACCTCTTTGTATACGTACACCCAAAGGGCACTCATAATGCTCCTTTGCATAATTATAACCCATCTCAAGGGCATTAATATTTGCTGGGATTAGTTTTTCCTTACGCTTAAACTGCTCGTTGATGAGATCTTTGAAGACCTGAAAATCCATATCCAGCAATGCTGCCAGCGCTCCTACATAAATCACATTTTTAAAGAGCTGGCGATGCCTCGGCTTCCTGTATTCACGAATGCACATATCCGTAAGCGGGATGCCGACGTAGTGAAGATCCTCTCGCTTCAAAGTTGGGGCAAGCGGCTTCGTGGAATCGTGGAGGAAGTATCCTCCCGGTACGACTTCCGCCACATCCCGAACCATACTGTGAGGGTTGACACCCACCATAAAGTCCACACCGCCCCGCCGACCGATATAGCCTTTATGATTAACGCGCACCTCAAACCACGTGGGTAAGCCCTGGATGTTCGATGGGAAGATATTCTTCGCGCTCAGCGGTATGCCCATGCGGAAAACCGCTTTAGCAAAGAGGCCATTTGCACTTGCAGAGCCACTACCGTTAACGTTCGCAAATTTGACTACACAGTCATTAACCGATTGCAAGGGGGGTCTCATTACTTTTGCCGGCTTTGGTTACACTATATAAAAACTTTTGCATATCCCATGCACCTGTCGGGCAGCGCTCTGCACACAAGCCACAATGCAGGCACACGTCCTCATCCTTCACCATCACAAGTTTACTGGGCAGTGCAGTAGACACATACAAATCCTGATCATCGTTGTAGGCAGGTACACGCAATTTATCCCGAAGGACAACTTCTTCCTCATTTTCTATGAAGTTAATGCAGTCGGTCGGGCAAACGTCCATGCAGGCGTCACACTCGATGCAAAGCTCTGTGGTAAATACTGTTTGAATATCGCAATTCAGGCAACGTTGTGCCTCCTCATACGCGGTCTTGCCATCGTAACCGAGTTCCACCTCAAGTTTTCGATCCTTGAGAGCGACCTCCTTATCCAGGAGCGGCACAAGGTAGCGCTCATCGTGGGAAACCTCACTGTCGTAGCTCCATTCGTGGATACCCATTTTCTGGCTGACCAGATTGACCCCCGGTGCCGGGCGATCCTTCACATCCTCACCTTGAATATGCTTATGGATTGAGATCGCAGCCTGGTGACCATGAGCAACTGCAGTGATCACATTGGCCGGTCCAAATGCTGCATCCCCACCAAAGAATACTTTGGGGTTTGTGGATTGGAAAGTGACCTGATCTACCACCGGCATATCCCATTTACCAAATTCGATTCCCAAATCACGCTCGATCCAGGAAAAGGTATTATTTTGGCCAATGGCAATGAGCACTTCGTCACATTCGAAAAATACTGGCGGTTCATCCAGAGGTACGAGCTTACGCTTACCGTCTTCGTACTGCACCTCCACTTTTTCGAAGCGCATCCCCTGGAGCTTACCCTCATCGTGCACAAACTCAAGGGGCACGTGATTATTGAAAATAGGGATATCCTCGTGTTGGGCATCCTCAATTTCCCAGGGTGAGGCTTTCATTTTACTGAATTCACTGCGTACGACCACCTTGACATCCTGACCACCTAGCCTCCGGGCAGTGCGGCAGCAATCCATCGCCGTGTTACCACCCCCGATCACAATCACTTTTTCACCAATCTTATCCGTGTGATCAAACGCCACATTCGCCAGCCACTCGATTCCGATATGCGCCTGCAGGGCCACGTCATCACGCCCCGGAATGTTGAGGTCCATACCTTTAGGGGCTCCGGTGCCAACAAAGACGGCATCGTAACCTTTATCCAAAATCTCACGCATACTCGAAACATGCGTGTTGAAGAAAGTGTTTACCCCCATATCGAGGATTAGATTCACCTCTTCAGAAAGCACATCCTCAGGCAAACGGAAACTGGGTATCTGACTGCGCATCATCCCCCCGCCACCGGGTTGGTTATCATAAAGATCGACCTCATATCCGAGCGGCATTAAGTCACGGGCAACGGTAAGCGAAGCGGGCCCACCTCCAATGAGGGCTACGCGTTTGCCGTTTTTGATCTTCGGAATTTCCGGCAGGCGATCCGTTATGTCCTCCTTGTGATCGGCAGCGACTCGCTTTAGGCGGCATATCGCTACGGGTTTATCCTCTACCCTGCCACGACGGCAGGCGGGCTCACAGGGGCGGTCGCAGGTGCGACCTAAGATACCGGGGAATACATTGGACTCCCAGTTCACCATGTATGCATCCGTGTAGCGCTGGGCAGCGATCAGGCGGATGTATTCTGGGACAGGGGTATGCGCAGGGCACGCGTATTGACAATCGACTACTTTGTGAAAGTATTCAGGGTCACGAATATTTGTGGGATTCATTTAACAGCAAATGCTGAACTTCAAAAGGTAACGAATAAAATAATACCTTATTATCGGTATTAATTGATATTTCATAATCGCTGATTTTTGGGAAACCAAGCGAATTCGGTCCTGGATTATCGTTTTTTTACGATTACCATTCGATTTCACGACGATCTGCCCAAAACTTGCCCGTTTCATGGTGAGAAGCTTCCAACGCCAGCCACACGGCAGTATCTGCGCCTTGCTCCGGTGTGAGAGGCGCACCCGGTCCCCCCATATCGGTATTCACCCAGCCCGGGCTCATACAATTCACGGATATCCCATGAGACCTTAGGGAAATCGCCTGCTGTACCGTAAGGCCATTTAACGCCGTTTTGGAAACACAATAGGAAGGAGCAAATGCACTGGGCGAATTCAATGCCCCGGCTCGGCTACTCATATTAATAATGCGTGCTTCCGAACTTTTCTTTAAGAACGGTAAAAATGCCAAAGTCACCCTCTGTGTACTGGTAACATTGACTTCCAAAGTTTCCTGAAGCTCATGCAAGGGCTGCGCCATAAAGTCTGCTGAGCGATCCAGCAGGATGGCCGCGTTATTAATCAATACGTCCAATGATTTGTATTTCTCCGAGAATTGGATAGCAGCCCTTTCAACACTTGCGTCGTCTGTTATATCGAGCTCCAGCCAACCCTCATTGATTCCCCCGAAAGGTTTGCGAGCAGCTTTTACAACGGTGCAATCCCGGCCTTCTAAGATTTTAGCGATTGCTTTGCCTATTCCGCGATTTGCTCCGGTTACGAGTATGGTTTTTTGCATAGCTGTCTGATTACTCAAGCTTCGTTAATTAACGTACGAATGGTTTCTATTTCCTCTTGTAGTCTATTTAAATCATCGCCTACCAGGGTCAAATGCCCCATCTTACGGCCAGGCATCACTCTGTCTTTGCCGTAGAGATGGATATGCAGGTGTGGGTAATCGTGAGACAAACGATGTGCGACTTTCACGAACTGGGAGAAATCCTCACCGATGAGATTAAGCATAACTGCATTCGGATAAGTCGTATGATTCCCTCCCACAATGTGACCGGTCAAACAACGTAATTGTTGCTCAAACTGCGATACATTGTGCGAGTCCAAGGTTAAGTGACCCGAATTATGGGGCCGCGGGGCAAACTCGTTTACGACTAATTTTCCACTCGGCAACAGGAAAAACTCAACGCAGAGTAACCCCACATAATCCAGCTCTGTAAGCAATCGGCTACTCATCTCCTCAGCCTGTTGCTGGAGATCTTCATTCCAGCCTGCCATGGGAAATAAAGAGAGATCCAGAATGTGATTTTTATGCGTATTCTGGATCAAAGGGTAATGCACCAGGTTGCCTGCAAAATCGCGGGCCGAAAGGATCGATACTTCCTTTTCGAAATTCACCCAACCCTCTAGAACGCAGGGCTGCTGATCCAGTTCGAGCCAGGCTGCTGCGAGCGCATCCGCACTTTCCACCTTAATCTGGCCCTTTCCATCATATCCAAATGCCGCCGTTTTTAATACACCGGGTATCAGAGAGCCCGATTGTGCTGCTTCAATATCTTCCTGCGTTTCAATCAGGGCGAAGGGAGCAGTCTCGTTGCCGATCTTATTGAGGAATAGTTTTTCCCGCTTACGGTTCTGCGAAGTTTCCAGGGCAAGCGCAGCCGGTGCGGTAATAATATGCTGGCTTAAAAAGCGAATGGACTCCGGCGGAATATTTTCAAACTCGTAGGTAACCCCAGACACCATACTCGCAAACTCCCGAAGGGCTTCAAGGTCCTGATAATCCGCCTTAAAATGACGATTGGCCAGCCTTGCTGCCGGAGAATGCTCATCGGGGCAGAACACATACACTTCCATCCCCCAATCACGGGCCTGCATGGCAAGAAACCGACCGAGCTGACCCCCACCCATGATTCCGATGGCCTGATTGATTTCTACTTTCACTTAATCTTCCAGTGTAGATTCTGCAGCCTGTCGGGCTTGCTCTTGTCGAAATTCCACAAGCTTTTCAGTAAGTTCCGCATCTGTGAGTGCCAATATGCTCACAGCCAGTATGGCCGCATTCTTCGCTCCCGCATCCCCGATCGCGAGCGTTCCGACGGGTATTCCTGCAGGCATCTGCACAATCGAATACAGCGAATCTACGCCACTCATCGCTTTTGATTTAATAGGTACTCCGAGTACCGGCAGGGGGGTGTGTGCCGCTATCATACCCGGTAAATGCGCAGCTCCTCCCGCTCCCGCAATGATCACCTGGATGCCTCGGTCTGCAGCAGTTTTCGCAAATTCCGCCATAGCATCGGGCGTACGGTGAGCAGATTTCACCGCATATTCGTGGGGTACTTTGAAGTGGTCTAAAAGTTCATGAGCCAGCTTAAGGGTCGGCCAGTCCGACTTGCTTCCCATGACAATGGCGACTTTAGGGTTTTCGACAGTCATACCCCCAAATAACCAAATCAAGAGTGATAGCACAAGAAATAAGCGAAGACCGTAAAAGAGACTGAACTTTAAGGAAACTTGTCATGTCAAATGGGTGTAAATATAAGTGTATTTTGGTTCCTCACTCGATTTTTTTGCAATAATCTTTAATCTTCACTCGATACCGTTTATAAGAAGGTAATTCGTCATACCAATGCTGCGCAAAAAGTATCAAATATTCCTCCTGACAGCAAGTATCCTAGCACTTGCGGCTATCTTTTTGCTATTTAGCATGAACAGCGGGCTCAATCCGTATTATAGTGAAAAAGCAGCAGCCAATCCACAATACTATGCCTTCACAAATACTGCCGTAGATTATTTGGCCAAATATTCAGATAAACCGGCTCACAACAGTTTAAGTACGGAGCTTTATGCGGCACTACCCGCCGTGAATACGAGCTACAAAAACAATGTTGAGCAGCGTTTCGCCAACTACCCTGTACTGTATAACTATCGTAGCGAAGCAGACGAACAGGGCTACTTCAAGATTTCTAAAGTTTATCAAACCAATATGAAATACCCCAACATATTGGTCGAAGAACGTTTTCAGCAAATCGGCTCTACCGTAAAGGCATTGGGTATCAGCGCCATGTCAGCGGATCATCTAATCGTGGGCTTAAAGGAGGGGCAAACACTGGCCAACTTTGAAGAACCACTCCTGGCACTCAACGCTTCCGTAATCAAATCCATAGACAGCATTAATGCTCACGTCATCCAAATACCCCTGAAAAGTGCAACCAGCCTGAGAGAGACGATCGAACACTTGAATGGACTCAATGAGCTGGTTGATTATGCCGAGCCAGATTTTGTGGCATTTCATACCGGTATTCCCAATGATAATCGATTTGGGGAACAATGGGCACTCAATAACAACGGCACCTTTTTTGGAGCGATTCCTGATGCGGATATTGACGCTCCCGAAGCCTGGGATATCACAACCGCTGATACTTCAACCATTATAGCGATTATCGATACCGGCATTGATCCGGATCATAATGATTTAAAATCTAACCTGTATCAAAATCCCAATGAAATTCCTGATAATGGGATCGATGATGACAATAACGGCTTTGAAGATGATATATCTGGATGGAATTTTGTCGATTTCAGTAGTGGAAATAACCCCTATGATGACGATGGACATGGTACGCACGTCAGTGGCATTGCAGCAGCTACGGGGAACAATAACACAGGTATCATCGGGGTCGCACCCAATGCCCGTATATTACCTTTAAAGGCACTCGATGCTGAAGGGAGCGGCTTTGTCACCGATATTGCGGATGCGATCGACTACGCTATTGATATAAAAGCCACCGTGGTAAACATGTCATTAAGCGGTCCTGATCCCAGCCGACTGACTCGCAATGCAATAACCCGAATGGAGCAGGCAGGTATTTTACTAACAGCTTCCGCCGGGAATGACGGGGCCGATAATGCAATCTTCCCAAATTATCCTGCCGATTACGAAAACCCCAACATCATCTCAGTAGCATCCACCGACTGGGATGATCAGCTAAGCGAGTTTTCATCCTTTAATGCAGTCTCGGTCGATGTTGCAGCTCCGGGAGGTTTGATATTGAGCACCGTTCCCGGAAACAACTACGAGAGTCTAGATGGTACGTCTATGAGTGCCCCGCATGTCGCCGGCCTGGTAGCACTCATTAAATCCATAAACCCCCAATTTGACAGTAACCAAATCAAACAAACGATTTTGGACACTACAGACCCTTCAGCAACCCTGAGTGACAAAATACTGACGGGAGGACGTATCAACGCCTTCAAGGCAACTCAGCTCGCTCAAAAAAGTAACATCCTAATCCACGGAAATCACATTTCGCTGCGCTCAATTCTCACCAATAATTTTGCGACTATTAACCTGGGTAACGCAAACCAGATCAGTGCTGACGACCCCGAACGTAATTTGCTTTCCGTATTTGAAGTAACCAATGCTCCCGGCAACTTGATTGCACTACGCTCCGTAGCCATCGGGCAATTTTTAAGCACCGGGGAAGATGGGTTCAGCCCCATCGCTGCAACCCAGCCCAGCGCCGCAGAGAGTGAGTGGTTCCTGCCTATCTGGGTTACGGATGAGATTATTGCACTACAGGCACACAGCAATGGCGCGATCGTTACTACCGGACTTAACGGCCTACAACCTCTACAGGCAAACCGCAATCAGGTCACCCAATCTGAACACTTTTTTCTGGAAATTGCACATCCTTTACGAGGCGGCGATATTATTGCCCTGCGAAACCTGGGCACGGGTTCTTATGTAGTGGGTAGCGATACTTTGTATGCGGATGGTTCGGATATAACTGAAGCCGCTCTCTTCGAAGTCGAAGAACTCTCCAAAATCGTTTTTGCGCTGAAGTCCCAGATCAGTGGCAAATACATAACGACCAATATTCCCGGGGATGGCAATGTAAGTGCAACCAGCCCGACCATTGGCAATGATGAACAATTGCTGCCCGTGTATCAGGGGGAAGGTATCATAACCCTACGATCTGCTGCCAATACACTATTTTTAAGTGCCGAAAGTACAAATACAGAACTGATGGCCAATGCGGGATCGATTTCACCCTTTGAACAATTCGAAGTGATCGTGGTTTCTACGGACTAAAAAAGCCCCGGTCTTTAGAACCGAGGCTAAAAGTAAATGAGTATAATCCTACTGAATTAAAGGCCTTTAAACCAATCCTGGAAGTACTGTCCTACAAGCGGGGACACTTTTTGCTCTCCATTGATTGCACCGATCAGACTCATGATCCACAATACAAGTGGGAAAATCCAGGCAACAAAATTGATGACAGGAATAAGGCCAAGCACGAAGCCTAATAAAATAAGCCCTAAGTTTTGGCGAATGTAGAAGCTTGCGAGTTCGTCTTTGGTCTCATTGGAATTCGTAACGAGAGCGATAATCCATCCAATCAAAGTGATATGTGCGACAATTGCTTTAGTTTTTCCGTCCATAGTAAAAATATAAGAGTTAGATTAAATGTGTATGGAATAAAACAGTGCTAGAGTATTTTATTCTAAAATACAATCCACAATTAGTCACAGAAGGCTATCAGTTAACTTCAACCCTTAATTTCACGGGATGTCGGATAAGCCAATTCAACATTCGGTAATGTGACGAGCTCTTCTCCCAATCGGTAGTGGATGCGTGTGCGCGTATCCTCGATGTTTTTAACGTGGCATACATGCAGGCATGAAAATTCGTATCCGCTATCCGCAAGTTTCACTAAAATTTTGGGCTCATACGAAGCATCGGTTATCCCATACTGCTTTTGCAGTTTGCCGGATCCCCGTCGGGCATCCTCAAAATTTTGCTTGGTCTCCTCCTCGATGACCCGGTCGATCAAAACCTTGCAGCTATTTAAGTCCGATTCGTACGTGAAGGTAATCACTTCGCGCGTCCACATATAAGGGTGCCCGTGGGAGGCATTCGCCACCTTGTTGCGTAGCGCAAAACTGTTGGGCATCACAATTACGCGACCCGTCGGGTGCTCCACATCCAGATCCGAATTGATTTCGATAAAGGTGGTTCTGAGCAGGTCGATATCGATCACATCCCCCACTGAGCCATCCACTTCGATACGATCACCTACAGAAATTTTTCCGCCAATAATGGCAAACCAACCCGCTATGGATGCACAAACATCCTGCAGAGCAATGACAAGACCCGCACTCACGATACCGAATATCGTAAAGAAGCCCTGCATATCTTCAAAGAGCACCGCCACCACAACCACAATCGAGGCAATGGTAGCAATATAACGTGCAAAACGCCTGACGACCATGAGGTCCTCACGATCTTTCAGCTTAGGCAGGATGATGTGAGAAAACACGATGTAACCGATTACAAAAAATGCTATTAACGCAATAGGTAGCAGCCACATGCGGTAGTAGCGTTTTTCGGCTAACTCAAGGGTATCACTCAGGTAAGCCTTTTCCTTGTGCATGAGATCGTCCAGGCGGGTAATCGCTAGCCGGGACCGCTCTAACGCGGCAATCTGCCGCTCCAAATATACCAGCTCTTCACCGAGGAATTTTTGCTGCCCGCGTGCTATATTCAGTTGCCGCTTAATCTCAGGGTTACTGTTGAAAATGCCGGTCTGGGTTCTCAGGAGTGAAATTTCATCATCGATCTGCCCAAGCTTTTGCCTGCCGAGTTCAAGCTTAGCGATCGTTACTTCCAGGGAATCATTTACATTGCGGATGATCGCTTCACAAATAGTAATTTGCTCATCCGTGTGTGCAATTGCCTCCTTTTTCTCCAGAATCACCTGAAACCGCACACGTGTCCTTTCCTGATCAGCGCGCATTGCCTCCCGTATGCGTGCAATTTCTGTGGATATGCGCAACTCATGGCTGATGGCTTCATCTTCCATATTCAACGCTGAAATCCCCTCACGCACCGCAAAAATCTGCTCGTCCAGCTCTGAAGCCAACTCAAGACTATCATCATCGGTTCCCTTGATCTGCATACGCTGTAATATGGCGGTATCGCGTTTGCTCTGGAGTTCTGCGAGCTCTGTATTCAGTGATTCACGCTGCCCTTCCAAGTGCTCTACCGAGCGGTCGATACTGCGGATCACTTCCAGCAACGCATTTTCTGGTCGCGACATCATGCTCTGAGCCAGCTCAGCCTCGCGTTTTTCAAGAACTACACGTTGTTCCTGTAACTCAAGCTCAAGCCTGAGCCGATCCAGTCGTTTTTGCAGGGACGATTTTTCGCGATCACTTTCAGACTGGGCGAGCAAAGTCTCCACATCCGTGATCTGCTCCTGTACCTGAATGATACGATCCCGATCTTCGGCGATTAAGGTAAAATGGATAAATAAAAGACCAAAGCATATAAAGCCAAGCCGCCCATTCAGAGTAGCCGAGAGTACACCCGATAACAGATTTTTCATAGGACAGGATAAAGATAAAAGGGATAGCAGGTATTTAGCTTAGATTATCCTTTTGCAAGCATTTAAGCAGCCAAGTCTTTACAATGCATACTATTTATCCATCTGCCTTTACTAAACGATCAGTGAAAACACATTGAATTTTTAAAATTCCCGCATAAACACTAACCTATTATAATAACCTTTACCAATACACATACTATGAAATCCCTTACCTTAATCTCAATTCTATTCATTTCACTGTCCTTCGCTCAAGCAGGGCATCATAGAAAAGCAGCTCCCCAGCTCGAAATCATTGATGTAGGCATGCGACCGGAAAGTATCGTCAGAGGCTTCAATGGTGATCTCTTTGTGGGTATCATGAACGGCCGGGAACCCGGTGATGGCGAAGTCAGACGCATCCATAAGGGAGAAGTCAGCCCGTTTGCTAAAGGGTTGAGTGAGCCCAAGGGTATCGTGTTTGTCGGCGGCTTCTTAATCACCAGCGATTTAACTGAAATCGTAAAGATCGATGCTGAGGGAAACGTCTCCACGCTCGCCGCTCCTGAAGCATTCCCGCACCCGGTAGTCTACCTGAATGATGTCGCCGCTGCCCCCGATGGGAATGGAGTCTACGTTACTGATATGGGAGACCGGGATAATATGCGCGGCGATTCAGGGCTCTGGCCACTGGAGAGTGAGCAGGCAGAGGCACTCAAATTGATTGGACGCGTATATCATATCGATTTGAAGGGTAAAGTCACCGAAGTGATTTCACCGGACCGCAGTATGGTGATCCCCAATGGTGTGGGTGTTGCCAACGACGGAAGCCTGCTGGTGGGCGGCTTTTTCACCGGGAATTTGGTGCACTTCAAAGACGATGAACGATCCATCCTTGCCGATGGCATGCGGGGTGCGGATGCTGTGGAGCAACACAAGAATGGCAACTACTATGTATCGAGCTGGACTCAGGGCAAGGTCTGGAAAGTCAGTCCTAAGGGCAAAAAGCAGGTGCTCGCAAAAGGCTTTCAATCCGCAGCCGACTTCTATCTCGATGAGAAAAAGAATATCCTATACCTGCCGGACATGCTGGCGGGCAAAGTATACGCGATTAAGCTCTAGCGCTTGGGATCGAGATCAATCCCCCAGGCCTTGAAGGCTTCGATCAGCGCCCAGGATGCATAGAGGTCGTGCCCTTGCCATTGGTCTTTTGTCTTCTCGATGAGGGCCTTGGTGATGGATAATACTTCATCCCTTGTAGTTGCGACCTGATCCCCCAGGAGTTCATAGACACGCGCCGCATACAGCAGAACCTGCGGATTATCTGACTGTAGCGCCTCCACCAATACATCCACATGTTCAGTGGCACCAATCTGGATAAGTAATTTCGCGGCTTCAATTCGAACCAGTGGGGCTTCGTCATTCAGAAATTTCCCGATATGTTCTTTATGTTCTGAAAGCTCATTCGAATCCACACTGGCCAGACTGATCAAATACCAGTATTTTTTCAGATGCGAATCAACGGGAGCAAACTCAGGCCGTATTGGAGTATCAACCGCCAACTGCCTGTTCAGCAGGCTGATAATCGGCGCAAGGGCTGGCGCCTCATCAGAGCGCATATAGTCATAGGGAGCCTGGGTTTGGCTGATGCGATTTACCCGGGCTTCTGGAAATAAGCCTGTATCACAGGTCTCAATTTGCCACTTTTGTACAACCCAACGCATTTCTAATAGCTGTTCGGCATATTCTGACTTGGAGGCCAGATTATTGATCTGAAGGGGGTCGTTTACCACATCATAGAGTTCCTCAGCAGGCCGAGGAGTAGCGATTAAACTGGCTTGCAGTGGAGTCACTTTGGCTGATTTGAGCGCGCTTTTCAACGCCTGGCTGATTTCCGATTGGTCGCTGTAGTGGTTGGGTTGAATCAAAGGCAAATACGGCAAGTAGTTGCGAATATAGAGGAACTCCTGGTTACGTGCCGAGCGACTGAATTCAAAACCCTCATCCACACGATCCGAAGCCCCAAATAATACACGATCGCCTTCAAAATCATCCGCAAAGATGGATTCACCCTCCATGTAATCGGGTATCTCCAGCCCTGCCAGATGAAGCACGGTCGCCGGCATATCAATGAGGCTCACCATGTCGTCGATACGGGCGCTCGCCTCAAAACCATACTGCTCCCGATACTGCTCGGGCATGCGGATGATCAACGGCACCTGCATTCCCGTATCGTGTAATGCACGCTTGCCACGTGGCAGTCCGATCCCGTGGTCTGCATAGAAAAAAACGATAGTGTTTTCAGTAAGCCCATCCTCTTCGAGTTGCATCAAAAGCTGAGAGACCTGGATATCCATCATTGCAGCCAGATCGTAATATCGGGCCACATATTTACGAATCTCGGGTGTATCCGGGTAAAAGGGAAACAGTTCAACATCCTTGGGATTGGTGCGCTCGATACGCTCCAACAACGAACCGAATCGCTTCTTAAAAAATGCATCATCTCCAAAAATACGGGACTGATGCGTGGTGCCAATATTGAATACACTGAAGAAGGGTTGGTCTGCATCCGGCCGATTGCGCCAGTGTCCGTTTTCGCTGGAGTCATCCCAAATGGTCGGATCCGTAAACCCGTAGTCCTCTTTTGCGTTATTCGTGCAATAGTATTCGGCCTCTCTCAAGAACTTGGGAAAGCCAATAATATGCTCCGGGACCTGTGTCTCCGAACGTAGATTCTGTGTGCCGAGGCTCGTCGCATATACCCCAGTTATTATTGCTGACCGCGCAGGCAGGCATACCGGAGCTGTGGCAAACGCGTTTTCATAAAGCTGACCCTCAGCCGCCAGTGCATCGAGTGTGGGCGTCTGCACAAGTTCATCCCCATACACCCCCAACATCGGATGCAAATCCTCACACGTAATCCAAAGAATATTGGGTTTATCCTGAGCAAAACTCAGTAGGGGGGAAACAAACAGGAGAAAGATTGGGGCTATTTTCATGGCAAAAATCGATTCAACCTAAGGTTGTCGCAAAACCAACGTGATCTCCCCAAAAGAAATTAGCAGTAACATCACTACATTTAAATCACGGAACCCCAAATACTTCTTCAAGGAGTGATAACATAGTATTGCGAAATTTTTCATAAGCTTCCAAATCACCTCCCATGCTTTCGACTCTCTCTAATTGCCATTCTAAGAACAAAGGAATATACCATGTGAGGGAAACGACCCTCCTAGGGAAAGCTGGTTCATCAAAATTCAGTAACTTCTTATACTTTGATATCAGTACTTCACCTTCTGATGGATCATAATATCCTTGTCGTAGTTTGTAGAAGAAGCCGTGATCCCAATCCTGCTCAAGCTGCTTAACTAGATCTTCCATTTATACTTATTGATCCTGCTTTGAGCAATTCTGTAATTTACTGAGGAGAATGTATCCAATTTAATGGCACACCGCGAGGGACTCGAACCCCCAACCCTCTGGTCCGAAGCCAGATGCTCTATCCAATTGAGCTAGCGATGCACGAAAGGAACAGGATTAAAGCGATTTTCCACCCGCAGACAAGCAGATTCAATAACTGCCGTTCAAATAGGGATTGAGTCGCCGCTCGTGCCCCACCGTCGTTTTCGGGCCATGCCCGGGGTAAAGAATCACCGCATCATCCATCGTCAGCACATGGTCGTTGATGGACTGGATAAGTTCAGTGTGGCTGCATCCAGGAAAATCCGTCCTCCCGATGCTTCCGGCAAACACTACATCCCCGGAAACGGCCCACGACTCTTTGGGAAAATGAAATACCACACTGCCCGGGCTGTGCCCCGGCACATGCAAAACCCGCGCTTCCTGACCCAGGATTTTGATTTTCTGCCCGTGATCGATCCAATAATCAATCGTCACTGCGTGGTATTCGATTCCCGGCAATGAAAAAGAAGCCATGACCTCCGGGCTTTGATAGAGCAGATGGTCCCCATTATGCGCATACACCGGCACGCCTGCCTCATTGAACCGATACGCGTCGAGAATATGATCCCAATGCCCATGGGTGAGATAGACTGCCGAGAGTGATACCCCCGCTTTATCGAGTTGCTTGCACACTTCTTCGTAGGCTCCATAGGGAGCGTCGAATAATACCGCTTCCTTTGCCGTTTCATTAATCAGCAGGTAAGCATTGGTTCCGATGGGGGGGAGTTCAAATATTCTGAGTTTCAGTCCATTCATGCGTTTATGAGATATTCGACACAAAACAGAAAAGACGCAAGAACTCGGTAGTAGTCTTTACAGGCTATTCACGAAGCTGCTAGAAACAAAGGTATGGCGCTTATTGCTTACAGCTCTTCGCAGATTGAACTCCTTGCAGATCAATTGTGCGCGACCCTGTGTGAGCAAATACGCCAAAACCCATTGCGCGCCTTTCATATCGCTGCCCCCAATCACCGCCTCATCCGCTGGCTGAATAACCGCATTGCCGATCAGCTTGGTATCTGCCTGAATGTAAGGTTTGTCTACCTCGAGAACCTCTTACAGGAAGCCCACCGACAAGACCATGGGCTCAGCCGCCGCGATATCAAAATCCACTGGACAAATACAATTTTCAATGAAAAACAAAACGAAAAGGATACTGCTGAATCCGAATCTACAAGGCTCAAGCAATCCTGGGAACTTGCGGGAATGTTTGATCAATATGCGGAACATCGACCGGAGTGGCTACTCAATAACCCCAGTTTCTCTAGCGCTCCAGGTAATAGCGCTACCCAAAGGCAATATTGGCAAACCATCACTAAGAACGGATCGTCTCCTCAGCACCCGATTCTAAATTATATTGAGAACCGGAAAGACGTCCAATCCCCATCGCTAGAGACTTTACATCTCTTCGGCTTCTGGGCATCCAGCCCGGCTGTATGGGATATGTTGTTACAGATAATCGGCGATATAGAAGCCTATTGGTATTTGCCCCTGCCAAGCAGCACCTACCTGGTAGATTTAGCCAAAACCCACCCGTCAACTGACTTATTTACTCCAGGCGATGAGGACAATAGTCAGAGCCGATACCAAATGCTTGCCCGCTTCGCACGTATGGGTAAGGCCATGCAGGTGCAACTGCTCGACTATAATATAGACCCCATACCCTTTACTGCCCCCAAAACTGCACAACCCAATCTACTCCAGGCACTGCAAACCCTTATCAGTGATCCTGACTCGTTAAACCCAGAAAATCCGCAGGCACTTAAACTTGATAATAGCATGCAAATCCATTCAGCCAGCAGCCTGCGCCGTGAGCTGGAAATCGCGAAAACCTGCATCCTGGATGCTATCCGGGAAAACCCCGGAATTCGACTGGAAGACATCGCTGTTTATGCCCCCAATATCGACGATTACGCAACACTGATTCCTGCGGTTTTCAATGAGGCTGAGACAGAAAACCAACTCGTCTATCATATTCATCAATCGCTTGCACCGGAAGAGAATCCTTTTTTTCAGGCTTTTTTCAAATGGCTTGAATTAGCCGATGATATCTGGTCATTACCCACACTGCTTGAATGGATGCGTATGCCCCCTCTCAAAAAACAATTCGGCTGGGAAGACGGCGATATTGAAATCATAGGAAGCTGGTTGCAGGAGGCCGGCGCATTTCTCGGCAGAAGTTCATCACCACACAAGGAAGACCAAAGCGGCACCACTCTGCAATTCACACTCGATTCAGGAATACAACGACTCCTGGGAGCATACAGTCAGGGCACCATTGATGATTCCTCTCACACATGGCGAGCTGTTGCCAACCAACCCGAGCTACTCGAATCCTTCATCACCTTTATTCATGCCTTCGATACTGCAAATCGTGAGCTAATGAGCTCTGCCAAAACAGCAGCTCACTGGCAGCAGCTCATTGAACGGCATGTGAACCTCTTTTTTGATTTGGAGACCCATTTCGGCGAATATCGAATTTTGCAGGAATCGCTCACTCGCCTCTCAAGTCTATTCGGGGATCAGGCTCAGCATACGCTTCAAAGCTTCAGCCAGTTCCTAAAATATCATTTACCTTACCTACCGCTTGAGACCGCTCAAAGCAGACGAAGCGGGCTCATCTTTTCATCCATACGGCATCAGAATCTCATACCATCGCGAGTTACCCTATTGCTGGGTATGAATGAGGGGCAATTTCCCCAAACGGATACTCAATCCAGCATCGACCTCATTCAGCAGGACAGCCCGCGCCTCAACGATCCCTCCGCCAAAAACGAAGACCGCTACTGGCTGCTCCAGTCCCTGCTGCAAACCAAAGACCAATGGATAGCCATCTACCAGGGCAGCAATCTGCAAAATACCGAACCACTGCCATTATCGCCCGAAATTGAGTATATCCAGATGACCGTCGAACAAGAGCTCCCGAAGTATTACCAATCCGGCGACAGCATACAACTCGCAATCCGCCAACATCCCCGATTTCCTTACGAAGCCATTCCAAGTGGCTACTCTCAATTTGAAGCCCAGCAAGTAGCCGCCTCCGATTTAATCTCAGCTAAAGCCCCACCTAAGCCGTTTGTGGATGCGCCCCTCCATATCGGGGAAACGCATCAAACCCTTACGCTTAACACGCTCGCCAAATGGTTAACCCAATCCGCCCGTTATTACTGCGAAAACATCCTCGGTATAAAAATACCGGATGTCCGTGAGGATGGGAGAGAGCATGAGCCCTTTATCTGGTATTCAAACTCCCTTGAGAACTACAGAATCCATTCCATTATCCGCGAGGGTTTGCTGCAAAACCAAAGCCCTCAGGCAATCCAGGAGACCTTAAGCTACCAGGGGTTGTTACCCGATGCGTCGGTTAGTGATGGCTGGTTTAACGAGCATCTGAATACCCACCAACAATGGCTCCAGGCAATGCCCCCCGAAGTTGAAATTCTGAATCCGGCAGAAGATCTGGACTATGCAGAAATAGGCTTAGGCGATCATACATTGCTGGGTTGTTCATTGATCGATGGAATCGAGCATTTGGGTGTTATGCGCTCCAGTAAATACAGGATACGCGATCTCCTGGAAACCTGGTTGTTATGCCTATGCCTGAATGCCTCTGATAACGCTAAAAATAGCGTTCATGTGTATTATTTCGCAAAGGATCGTTGGGCTTCCGTTAATCCACCGGATGATGCCTATGCCTTACTACATACCCTCGTTGAGTTGTTCGGCAAATACCAGGTTAGCCCGCTGCCATTTTATCCGGAAATCAGCCAGATAGCCTTCAAGATGCCAAGGCCGGATTCAGCGAAAATCCGCAGCCATGATAAATGGGCCTCCAGGGAATATTTCGGAGAGTCCCACGATCCCTACATCAAGCTGAGCCTACAAAATAGGGAGCCCTTCGGTGATGACTTCTGGGAAGTCGCAACTACCATCTACAAGCCTTTGTTTGAACACTTGAATACTCCCAAGAGATATGATCCCGTTTAATTCAGCGCAATTTAGGCCAGATCCCGGGATCACGCTCATAGAAGCAAGTGCCGGTACCGGAAAAACCTACAGCATCACAGAAATCGTTGCACGTCTGATCGGGCAAGGCGAAGCAACGATCGATCAAATCCTGGTGCTGACCTTTACCAACGCAGCAACTGAGGAGCTCAACCAACGCATTCGCAAAAAACTGGAAAACGCACAAGACGAAGCGCTCCACGCAGAGGATATTCAGGGATACCAAAACCTATCGATTGCCTTGGAGGATTTTGATCGTGCTAACATTTCCACGATTCATGGTTTCTGCCAGCGAACGCTTAAAGCTTACAGTCAAGAATGTGGGATCAGTTCGGAGTTTACCTTGATTCCCGATTCACGCGAGTTTCACGAATCACTGAAACAGGGCATCTATCGAGGCATGCAACAACAGGCTAACCGATCCCCGTGGATTGTTCCTACAAGTCTGTATCTCGGATTGGAAGGACCATTTTTGGACAAACTATTAGATAAGACGGATGATCCTAAAATCGATGCATACCCCGTCGCACAACTAGACGAAGCAATTACACAATTCTTCAACGAGCTGCAGCAAACCTGGATTTCCGAACAAGCAACTATTCAGGAAGCATGCCTGGATGCCCAAACGACCCTTTTAAAGAAAGATGCGTGGCGATCTCTAAAGCAGGCAAGCGTAACCCTGGAGGCCCTTTTTAATAAGGGCATCTGGGAACCCCAGCTCTTCAATGACTTACTCCGTTTTCACCCTGATCATTTGGAAGCTCAGCTAAAGAGCAAAAAAATTATGCCTACGTTGAATGTATTCACGCAGGTCACCGTATTTACTCAGCTCCTTAATAAGTGCTGCCATTGGCTTGTTGACTGGATCGCCACACAAAATCGCAAAAACACACAACGACTCGTTTTTGAGCAGGACACCCTGCGCTATGACGACTTATTGAACCATTTGAATCATTGCCTCATCGCCAATCCATCGCTTGCGCAACGGCTGGCTCAGGATTTCACGATTGGCATCATCGATGAATTTCAAGATACTGACCCGGTCCAGCTCTCCATTCTTCAAAATATCTTCCTTACTAATGATTCGCCCAAATCGCTCATATTTATCGGTGACCCCAAACAGGCAATATACAGTTTTCGGGGGGGCGATATATTTACATATTTTGCGGCTCAGAAAGAGGCAGTAGCTGCTTACTCTCTCACGACCAACTGGCGCTCCAATAAAACCATTAACGATGGGGTAAATGCGCTCCTAAATCTTGAAGATCCCTTTTTGTATCCATGGATAGGCTACGAATCGATTCAGACTTCTCCAAACAGCTCACAAAAACGAGCCTATTACCAAAATGAGGAAGTCTCGGGCATCCATTGGATGCCTTTCGAGGCTGACCTGAACGCAACCCATAAAACCCTGACGGACGCACTCATCAATGATATTCAGGATCTGCTTTCCGATAATTATTATCTTGAAAATGCGACAGAAGGAAGGCGGCCGCTAAACATCGAAGACATTGCAATATTAGTACCCTCTAACGATACTGCATCAAAACTCAAAAGCACACTTGAGAAGTTCGCTTTATCAGCAGTCATACTGGGGGGAGCGAGTGTGTATGAAAGCGATGAAGCCCAAGTCTGGCACACGATCCTGCAAGCCCTCATAAAGCCGGATTCCACGGCGTTCTTATTCGGGGCATTATCAACACCCCCATTTAACTACTCAGCGAGCCATATCCACGCTTTGTCGGAGGATGTTCAGTCTTTGAGTTCCCTGGTCCAACACTTTTTGAAAGCTCACGAATTGTGGATTAACCGGGGGCTCCCTCACGCGTTGAAATACATGGAGTTGGCTTTTCATTGGGTGGAAAACCTGGCACAATCTGCGAATCCCGATCGGGCACTGGCTAACTTTTACCACCTCTACGACTTGATTCTCTCACTCACCGAAAGCACTAGGGAGCCTCGCGATTTGCTGCGGGTTTACCAGAAAAAAATGCAGATGCCGGATCAATCGAATATGGATGAGCTTCTGCGCCTCGATAAGCAAACCCATGCACTCAGGATCATCACCATGCATAAATCCAAGGGGCTACAATTTCCTGTCGTGCTGATACCGTTTCCGGATAGTGTAGATACTCAACGGGCCATGGAGCTGCCCATGGATTACCACGATTCCTATCATGCCAAACAACGAGCATACACCCAGTTTGACCTGACTGAAGAATCCCGGGAAGCCAAAAGCATCGCCCATATCTCCGAAAAAATGCGGCTCAGCTATGTGGCAATCACGCGTGCAGAATACATCTGCAAAGTATACCTCAATGCAAAACCCACTTCATGGAAAAAAGCGACCGTATGCCAATGGCTGAGAAAACACGTAAACGCGGCAGAAGATCTTGATTTGGAAAGTGCGCTCAGATACCTGCAGACAAAATATCCGGGCTTATTCAGAATTAGCGAACCGAATCTGGAAAAGCTCCAAAAAAGCACTCGAGGTGACCCGCAATCCATCTCAGAAACAAGACTCGAGGCCATAGAAAAACCCAATACGCCCAAACCCCTGAGTTTACTGAGTTTTTCCTCCATGGTTCATAAAACAGAGACCACTACAGCACTCGAAGACGAACCGCTGATCATTTCTCCGAATACTTCGAAAGTCTTATCCAATGACTCAAAAGACCCCTCCATTCACGACCTCCCCAAAGGAACAGAGACCGGCCTGTTATTGCACAGCATATTGGAGCAAGTTGATTTTACTAATGAAGGAAGCTGGAAAACGCTTATTGAGCAGGAGTGTGATCAGTTTAACTATCCAACCAAGACTTGGAGCTCCCTAATGGAGCAGATGTTAAAGGTACTGAGTGACGTTAAGATAGGGGTTGATGCTCCGTTTAGCTTAAATTCGATTCCCGCCAAACAGCTATTTGCAGAGACCGAATTTACCCTAGCGATCAATATTCAGGAACCCAGACTGACCTCATTTCTAAATCAAATTCGAGCATCCGATTGGGCGATGCAGATGAATTACAGTTTGCCCGATTTCAATGCCTTGAGTCCGCTGCTGGAGGGGTATATGCGAGGCATCATTGATCTCTGGTTCGAAAAAGAGGGTAAGTATTATCTCATCGACTGGAAGAGTAATTGGCTTGGTGAAAGCATCGAAGACTATGATGCAGGGACAATAGTCACGTCCATGAATGAGCACCACTATCATCTGCAATATTTAATCTACCTGCTCGCTATCAACCGCTACCTGAAGTTGGCGAATCCATCATACGATTATAACCGCGATTTTGGCGGCGTGTATTACTTCTATTTAAGAGGCCTGGAACATCCATCGACACAAGGAATCTATGCAACCAAACCGCCCCTCGAGTTGCTCAACTCACTGGGAGCTGCACTGGGCTTATGAAACTATCTGAACTGCAATTGTTACCCCAAAGGTCTTGGCCAGGGCACATTAATGGCCATGTAGAATCCCCTTTGCTGGATGCCTTGGATACAGAAATCGCCTTAACCGTCATTGAGGGTCAAAATACTGAAAATAGCTGGCTTTATTTGGCAGCAGCTCTCTGTCACCAATATCACCGAAATGGGCAACTCGCCCTAGACCTAAGGGAAAAGCCGGTTGAGCTTGAATTCATCGAAGATCCCTGGCCCACCCCCGATTCCTGGGCACAATCGCTTGCAAACTTTACCCCCGAAGGCCAATACCCTTTTGTTTATGAGAAAAACAAGCTCTATTTAAAGCGGGCGTGGCTGGCAGAAGCGGGGCTTGCGACATATATAAATGAATTGCTAAACCGGGAGCTGCCAACGAAAATTATTACTACGCCTGATGTGCTTAAGGACGGGTGTGCCAAGGATCAAATCGCCGCAATCGAAGCCGTTCATTCACATTCATTGATCACCCTTTCCGGAGGACCGGGAACCGGCAAGACATTCACGGTATTAAGATGTATGGCAAATATCCTTGTGACTGACCCTCATGCCCACATCGCAGTCACTGCACCTACGGGTAAGGCCGTAAGCCGCCTCAATGACAGCATCGAAGCCGGTCTCGATTCGTTGTCTCTTGAACCCACGACGAAACAAAAAATACCCCGAAACGCAGTCACGCTCCATCGGCTCTATCAGGAGCTGAAACCCAGTTCACGCTCAGGCATCTTACCACCCATAAGACCCCAGCTGAAATGGTTATTTATTGACGAAGCCTCAATGGTGGATCTGGAGCTGCTCTACCAAGTAATAAAGGTGTTGCCGAAAGAGTGTCGATTATACCTCATTGGTGATATAAATCAGCTGGCATCCGTAAGACCCGGCGCGGTTTTCCGCGATCTATACGAAATCATAACCCGATCCGGATCGCAGGCAGCCACTTCCATACAGCTTAGCAAAACCTACCGCTTTGCTGAAGAGTCTGCTCTGCACAAGCTCAATGAAACGATACGTACAGGCAGGAGTAATTCCAGCAACTCATTTAAAGGCGTCTTTGATGCAGCTAACTCAGAAGTGAGACTTATTCCGGAGGATACTGCAAAAGCCGATGCCCAGATTCAAGCTTGGATAGAGCATCACATACTCCCATTCAGCCAGGCAGAAAGTCTGGAGGGCGCATTCAAGAAACTCAGTGATTTTATGGTCTTGAGTGCGACTAACCGTGGACCCTACGGGGCAGAAACACTTAATGACTATATTGAAAAAACGATAAAAAGCCGGTATCCCCAACAAGCTCATTGGAAACCGGTTTTAATCGAGCATAATGATTACGCTAAAAAGCTCTACAATGGTGACTTGTTGATCACTCAGCATAAAAATGACGAGGATGATCTTCACTATAAACTGGGTTCTGAAAACGAATTGCAGCTCTTCACAAGCAGGCAGTTGCCCGCTCATAAAACCGCATTTGGCATAACCATCCACAAAAGCCAGGGCTCAGAGGCGAATCACGTGCTGCTCTTTTTGCCCCATGCTGACTCTCCTTTGTTAACTCGCGAGCTTGTGTATACGGCGGTGAGCCGGGCCCGCAAATCATTAACCATCGTCGGGAGCATTGATTTACTTGAAAAGGCGATCCGCCAATCCACACACCGGGAAAGTAGTCTTGCAGAGCGTACACTCGGGCAGAATTAACTGGAAATATCTCCCTGAAAACTTTGTTTATAATTTATGACCAGCGCATATCTTTGGGTTAAGGTGTTTCACATCTTCTTTGTAATCGCATGGATGGTAGGTATTTTCTATCTGCCCCGCATGTTCGTGCATTTCCAGGAAGCCGTACAGGAAGGGGAAGGAGTCTCACGCATCAAGACCATGGCCCGTAAGCTCTACAAATTCTCCACTATTATGATGATCTTTGCGATTATCCTGGGACTGACGCTGTGGTTACACTTTGGTATGGGCGGCGGCTGGATGCACGCGAAGTTGTTACTGGTTTTGTATTTTGTCGTCCACCACCACCTGTGCGGTTATTTCCTGAAGCAAATGCAAAAAGATACACTAAAGCCCAGCTCTGTATTTTTTCGCTGGTTTAATGAACTGCCCGTCTTTGTGCTGCTGGGGATATTGATCCTTACGCTCATGAAACCATTCTAAAGGTCCGATGAAGTATTTTCATGTAGATGCTTTTGCGAGTAGGCCATTTACCGGTAATCAGGCAGGGGTGTGCATATTGGAAGAGAACATACCGGATGATGTGATTTTGCAGAAAATGGCCAATGAACATAATCTGGCAGAAACGGCATACATCTACCCTAAAACATCTGATGGGCACTACCCGTTGCTATGGTTCACCCCCATGGCGGAAGTCGATTTTTGTGGTCATGCCACACTGGCAAGCGGCCACGTCATACTATCGGAGCTAAAGTTAGAGGATCGAAGCGTTTCATTTGAGACACGCAGTGGCATTTTGACCGTAACTCAAATCAAAAATGGCTATCAGATGGACTTTCCTCAGGTAATGGGTGACTCTTGTGAATTGCCAGAATCATTAATCGGTACTCTCAGCGAACAAACCATTGAATGTTTCTGGGGAGAAAAACTCATGGTAGTGCTCAAGGACGAAGCGTTTTTGAGAAGCTTCCAGCCTGATTATCCCCAAATAGCATCTATAGATGCACAGGGACTGCTGATCACTAGCGAGGGCAGCAATTACGATTTTGTAAGTCGTTTTTTTGCTCCGCGTGTCGGTATACCTGAAGATCCTGTAACCGGATCCGCTCACTGCATGGCTGCACCCTACTGGGCAAAGAAGCTGGGTAAATCACAGCTTCGCGCTTACCAGGCATCCCCGCGGGGAGGGGAAGTATGGTGCAGGGTCACCAATGACCGGGTGATCCTTGAAGGTCAGGCTATTACTTACTTTAAGGCAGAACTACCAACTGTTCACTGATTCTCAGGCTTCATAGCTGCCGGGTATAGAGTCGTTTGGATGTATGATTCGGTATCAAAATATTTCCGGGCGACCTTCTGAATTCCCTCAGCAGTAATCAGATCAAACTGCGATATATCTGCAAGTTTATTGAAATCTTTATCATACTCCACATAGTTCGCGATTCCGCCAAGCCAGAAGCTGTTTTCCTCCAGGCTTTTCTCAAAATTACGTCGCATAATCTCTTTCACCTTTTCTACATTTTCTTCCGAAGGTCCGTTTTGCCTTATCTCTTCAATGATTGAAATCGCTGAATCGACAAGCCCTTCAACCGAATCGGGCGACGAGGGCATGCGGATGCGTAAAGTTGCACGATCATAAGGTTCACGACCAAAATTCGCACTCACCCCTACTGAGTAAACGTCGCTCATTTCTTCCCGGAGCGTCTCCTGATAACGTATATCCAACACCCGGGAAAGTGCCTGCAAGTGCAGGGAATCTTCCCAGATATAATCTGCCGGTGTGGAGAAATTGACATAGGTGGAGCTCTTTTCATCTTCACCTCTGAAAATTTCATTCAGCTGATAACCGGATGGTGGACGTATCCCTAAATCCACATAGCTTTCATCGCTGGCACTCCTTGGCAAGCTTGCCAGATACTGCTCAATGAATGGTTTCAGGGCTGACACATCAAAATTACCTACAATAACAAACGTGAAATCATCCGCGTCGCTGAAGCGCTCCAGATAAATCTCATGCGCACGCTTATGGTCGATCTTTGCGAAATCCTCAACCCGAGGAAAATAGTCTCCCCGCGGATGATGCTGCTGCAATATGCGCGCATATTGATCCTGAAAATACGCATTTGGATCATCCAGTCGGTTTTTCAGATATGCGGACCAACGGCTCACGTATGAGTTGAAAGCATCTTCATTGAATTTTGGGTCCGTAAAGTGCAGGTAAAGCAATTGGAACATGGTCTCCAAATCCTGGGGGCGGGCGCTCCCACTGACCGCTTCCCCGTATTTGCGTATACTCGTGCCTACGTTTGCGATTTTACCTGCGAGCAGTTTTGTAAGTTCCACTTCCGTGAAATCTCCGACGCCACTCAGGTCTGCGATACTGCCGGCATGCACAGCAGATGTAAAATCTTCATCCGGATAGAGTGAGGTCCCTCCGTCGCTGAAACCCTGTATCAATACCTGATCATTTTTATAGTTGGTGTGTTTCAGGTAAACCTCCACTCCGTTTGAGAGTGTCCATTTTTCCGCCTTGATCACGTCGATCAGTTCCGTGGAAATCACTTCGCCGGGTTCGGGCATTTCTGTAATCAACTCAGAGCCTGCGAGCGCATCCTCATAGGCGGCGATTTCCATCTCGCCTACCTCATCTACGATAGCGAGTAACTGGTCTTCGGATATATTGGCCTGCGCTGACTCAGGACCCGTTACCACAATGACGCGGTTTTCTGCAGTAATCAACTGCTCCGCAAGTGCATTGACGGATTCCAGATCAACACTGACTAAGTGCTCTTTGACGAATTCATACTTAAATTCAATCCCGGGAATCGGGTCATTTTCGAGGTAATGATCAATGTACTCCTGGATGTAACTTGAAGACTCCGTTTTATCCCTTTCGGCATAAGCACGTTCGTAAGCATTCAGCGAGTTGAGCTTCGCACGGTCGAGTTCCGATTGAGTAAAACCAAAGCGCCGCACGCGCTCAGCCTCTTCCATCATTGCCTGAAATCCACTCGCGATATCCGTATCCGAGACCAGTGCATACCCTGAAAAGGTATCCTTCTCAGGTGAGTATAGACTCGAATATCGGAAACTGCTGAAGATAAAGGGAGGGTTGCCCTCCTGAGCGCGTTCAGAGAGGCGCTGATTCAGCATTGCACTAAACAGTCTGAGCTTTACGGCATCCAGATAATCCGCCCCGGTGGCCAAATCGCTGGACTCATGCTTAAAATTGATCTGCACCGCCGTATTGGGCGCCTCTTCGTCAGTCGCTACCACGACCAGGGTTTCTTCATGATCCGGTATGCCAAATCGCTCGCGCGGGCGGGGGTCCTCCGGCATGGTTAGCCCAGAGAAATGCGCTACGACCTGCTCTTCTGCTTGATCCAGATCAAAATCGCCAACCATGATAAACGCCATGAGATCCGGGCGATACCAATCGTAGTAATAGCGGCGCAACACATCAAAATCGAAGTTTTCGAGAATCTCGATCTTACCAATGGGCAGGCGGTCCGCATAGTGGGAATTGTAAAATAGAACCGGCAAATATTTATCAAGCATGCGCTGACCTGCTCCGCGGCCAATACGCCACTCTTCAATGATCACGCCTCGTTCATTCTCGATTTCTTCGTCCGATAGGGTCAAACCCTGCGCCCAGTCCTGCATCACGAGAAACCCTTTATCCACCAGTTCCGATTTATCCGAAGGGATCGTAAGCATGTAAACCGTCTCATCAAACGAGGTGTATGCGTTGAGGTCGGGCCCGAAGTCCACACCGATGCTCTGCAAATAGCTGATAAGCTCGTTCTTGTCAAAATTTGTGCTCCCATTGAAAGCCATGTGCTCTACGAAGTGGGCGAGCCCCTGTTGGTCATCATCCTCGACAATGGAGCCCACATTTACCGCGAGCCGCATCTCCACACGGTTTTCGGGTTTTTGGTTTTCTCGCAAATAATAAGTAAAGCCGTTATCCAGCTTGCCAATACGCACCTTGGGGTCAATCGGCAGTGGTTCATTCAGATTACTTCCAAATGAGAAAATAGATGAAGCGATAAAAATAAGGCTCAAAAGCGAGCAGCGAATACGATTCATAAATAGAGATATTTTTGATTGTGTAGTATGGTAAACGAAAGAAAGCGGTATTTGCCTGCATTAACCCGGGATCAAACGTGCCCCCGGAGGTTTGGGTTTTGCGGTAAATGCATGCTTAAACTTTTTAGTTAACGTCCAAATGACGGGCATCTCCACTAAAAAAGGCTTTAAACGTACCGGATTCGGCGCAAGGGAACCACTGGGCAGGCGTGTGGGCGAGTGCCCAAACGCGCTCACCGGGAAATACATCACGTCATCTGTCAGGCTTTCCGCATTAGCTACAATCGTGGGAGCGAGTTCCAATAGAAGTTCCCTAACGATTTCAGAATTGTTGCGCAATGCCTGCTCACTGAATCCGGTAGGCGTGATCGGATTCATAAAGCGCGTGCGTTCGACCAGCGACATCCAGATATCACTCTTGCCGAGCATGACCGCAAGCGGCTTGTCCACCTTTTGGTTCACGGAGAGTCCCATCGCCTTATGGATACGGATTTCCAGTTCAGAAAGCAGAACATCCTGCTGATCGATACGCCCGAGGTGTTTAAGCTGGGGATCCGGGTGAAACTGCAGTCGCTGACGAAACGCGGGGAGTGTGGTGGGGTCCACCAGGAATAAAAGACCTGCGGCCGCCGCTATGTGCTGGGCTCCGGGAGATACCGAAGTATCTATGCCAGGCTCAAAATGCTCCCCTGCATTGTCGTAGAAAACCAAATTGCAAACGCCTTCATGGCTATCGGACTTGCCTAAAGTGTATATGAAGGGTCTCGGGTAAGCGAGTATTTTGGAGTCCTTCTTGACCTTCATATACATCTTACCCTCAAGCTGCGTTTTGAGAAGGGCTGCCTGTTCGATACTCCCTCCGCCGAACAGGCAATTTTTCATATCATTGAGGGGTGCGTTCCGCGCAGGGTCGGCATCTTTGACTACAAGGTTAAAGTTCTGGTAGAGCGAGTTCTGCAATTTGTTGATGAGTACGCTCAGATAGTTTGATTTACCCGAGCCCGGTGCTCCGATTAGCGAGAATATCTGTTGAGGAAGCTCCAAATACCCCTGAGGCAATTTTAACCGGGTGTAGGGATCTGCAATTTCATTGCAGGGATTATCATAGGCATCCAACGCCTTGCCCACTTCGTTAAACCGTGTGGCATAAAAACGCAGATATTCGCCCTGCCCGAGTATGGGATCTCCCAATAGCCGCTCATCCATAGCAATATGCTGAATATCCCCGTAATCAAAGCGCTCCCAGCAAAAGGGTGAGATGAGCTCTCCCTGTGTGCGCACCTGGGGCTCGCTCTTGCTTTTGGAAGCATTTCCAGGGGTATAACTGGCAACTTCCGTCGGTTGGCTGATGCCGACGACGAGCTGCCGCATACTCGGCATCAGCATAATGTGCTTCAGGGAAAAGGCTCCCTCCATCCCATCTGCACAAACCCCAAGGTGATTCACTTCCAGATTTTCATTCGAAATAATCGCGTGCTTCAGTTCCTCAAAGCTATAGGACTGGCCGGGGGAATCACTGCGGAAGTCAAAAAGCCACCATTTATGGGTGTCGATCTTGTCCGCCCAGTTCCAGGAAGTTTGACCAAAACGAAATACGTATAGAAACTCATCCATCTGCAGCATGTATTCCACATTAGGCTGTAGCTGGACCTCCTCTTCCCACTCCTTTCCAAAGAGCAGGCAGGTAATATCGGGAGAAAGTGTACCTTTTTTGAGATAGGTTTTCCCTTGCTTCTGATCAAAATAGAAAGCACGGGGAATATCACCGGGGGTAAAATCTCCGTATTTCAGCTGCCCATTCACCATAAAGTGACAGGGTAACCGCTCAGGCAATATGCGCGTCCCCGTCACACACTCCAATAAGCGGACACCGCAATCGGTGACTTCAGCTTGGGTGAACATGTTTTTTATATTCATGGCTTGGAGAATTAGGACTGGGCTAATATGCGGTAAGTCTCATCATCTAAATGGTTCGGCTCGAATTGCTCAAGAGCATATTGCCGCGCGGCTTGCGACATAGGCTCAAGTTGTTCAGGACTCTTGTATAGACTAGCGATGGCGCTCGAAAATTCAGATTCATTACCCCGTGGAACCAAAATTCCGGATTTTCCCGGTAAAAAACACTCTCGAGAGCCGGCTTCGTCATACGCAACCACCGGAAGGCCCGCATACTGGGCCTCAATCAGGAAATTCGGCAACGATTCCTCCTGGGACGGACTCACTGCAAGATCTGCGGCCAAATAAAAAAACTCTAAATCGCTCCGGTATCCAAAGAACCTTACCCGGTGTTCAATACCCAACTTTACCGCAAGCCGTTTCATCTTATCGAATAGCGGCCCTTCACCGACCATCCACAGCATGAGATTGGGATTTTCAATATGTTCCTTCATTACACGAAGCAACGCAGCGTGGTTTTTACCGGGAATGAATGCGCCTGCATAGAGCATATTGAATGTCGCATCTGATACACCCAGTTGTGCGCACATTTGCGAACGTGTGTATTTTGCGCGAAGCTCATCAATAACCTGAGCGCGCAGACAAGGGTTTTTAATGACTAGCTGCTTCTCAGCAGGCACCCCTATTTTCAATAGTTTCTCAGAAGCATATTCACTGTTTACGAGAGTCTTATGCGTATGTTTCATACTACGCAAATAAGACGCAGGCACTTTGCGCCCTGTACGGAAACTAGAGAATATCTTCGCATTTGGAAATGCCTTAACCAAGCGGCTCCCCCATCGGTTCGCATTACGGCCCATCAGTAGGATGCGATCCGGTTCTAACTCCTTAAGCTTATGCAACAACCGAGGCGCATACCAGTTAAACCCGGTATCCATGGATTGCAGCGCTACATGCGGAATGCCTTTTTCCTGAACGAGCGGATAGAGTGAGCCACCGGGACGATTTGTAATAATCGTACAGCGTTCCTGCCTAAAAAATAGATAATCAGCCATGTGGATGGTATGGGACTCCGTTCCACCCACTCTCAGATAATCCTGATAGATTACAAACTTCACACAAATTAAGGTTTGCGGAAAATCAGGCTGACATTCGCCCCTCCAAACCCACTGCTGTTACTGAGCACCACCTGGGGCGCATAATCACTCGTTTCTTTTAATATATTCAGATTGGCACCGGCAGGATCGATTTCACGTAAATGAGCGGTGCCCGGACAAAAACCTTCAACGAGGCTCACGATACTGATACCCGCTTCAAGTATGCTGGAAAGTGAGAGCCCATGCCCGGTCAATGACTTCGTGCTGCTGATACGTGGCTTGGAATCTCCCAAAAATGCTTCCAGAGCTTTCATTTCGGCAAGGTCTCCATGAACCGTCGACGGCGCGTGTGCATTCACATAATCGATTTCATCAGGATTAACCCCACTACTATTATTCGCGATTTCCATCGCGCGTATCAACCCATCCCCAGAGGGTTCGGGAAGCACCGTGCTGTAGCCGTCTGAAGATTGACCCCAACCCGCAAACTCCGCAAGGGGTTCCGCGCCCCGTGCTTTGGCAGCCTCTTCGGATTCAAGGATCAGAGCAGTTGCGCCGCCGGTTCCGACAAAGCCATTGCGAGATACATCAAAGGGGCATGCTGCTTTTTCAGGCTCCGATTCTGATGACAGTGCACGCATAGCCGCAAAGGGCAGGATAGTCTCCACATTACCATCTTCTGCACCTACAACAATCATACGATCCTGGCGACCGGTAGCAATATCATCATAGGCAAAACCTAAAGCATGTCCGGATGAGGCACAGGCTGAAGTAAACCCGCAGGAAGTTCCTTTGATCTTAAGTTTCGCTACGAAATTGAAATTCAATGTGCCCGAAATGGTAGTAACGATCGCCTTGGGGCTCAATCGCTCTACCCCATTTTCAAACATCCAGTTGAGATGATGATTGAGCAGTTTGGGTGAACCCACTGAGGCAGTATAAAAACCGGTTTGCGGATTCGAAACCTCAGCTTCAGTCAATCCGGCTGACCGAATCGCCTGCTCCAGTGCACAATGCGAATAAAGTGCATGGGGTGACATACTACGCAGGTAAGCCATCGGCAATTTATATTCCCTTGGGTATTCCCAGTCCTCCGGATCTGTCGAATCTACCTTAAAATCCTTGATAGTGCCGGACAGTTTTATGGGGATATGATCATCTGCAAACAGCGGGTAAGGCTCAATACCGGTATTCAGCTCACGCAAATTCTGGGTCACCTGATCCCAATCATTACCAATACTGCTGATGAAGCCTACACCTGTAACTAACACTCTTCCCATAAGATTCTGATTAACCAAAAACCTTCTTAATATATTTAGACAATCTTAGTGAGTTTGAATTCAATCCAACCATTGACAAATTTAAAAATCAATAAATGTTTTTGGGTATGGAAATTAACGCATACTTAAAACCCCATTGTGGTTGGAGTCGTGGTGTCAGGGCTATCTTTGCAAAGTATAATCTGGATTACAAGGATCTCGATATCATCAATAATTCGGAAATTTATGCGGAGATGGTTCAGAAATCGGGGCAACCCTTGTCACCCTGCGTAGAGATAGACGGTGTCATGCTTGCGGATGTAAGCGGTGAGGAAGTTGAGCAATATATGCTGGAAAATGGTTTGATTAAACCTAATGACACTCAACCGGAGGCACCGACTAATCAGGCATGCAGTGATGAGGAGCATGAACGTATGCGCTCAAATACCGTTAGATTCTTCTAAAAATAGCGCTTTACACGCTCTATTTTTTTATTGGGAATAAATTATTAGTCTTTTTTTAATTGGGAGGGTTTGCATGTAGCCTTCCTATCCACTGTACGCACACTATCCTTATGAGCCGGCAACCGCAGCCGCTCAGTAATTTTTAGAGTTATGTTGAACAAGAATATCGCACCCTCTCCACTCTGGCGACCCGGGCAAGAGCACGATGCCTGTGGCGTAGGCTTCATTGCTAATTACAAGGGCGTTAAGTCCTATTCTATATTGGATAAGGCCATCGAAGGTCTTAAAAATTTAGCACACCGGGGCGCGATTGATGCAGATGCGGTAACGGGAGATGGTGCAGGCGTGCTCACACAAATTCCCTATTCCATTTTTGAAGACTTTTTGGGCAGCGCAGGGAAGAAGCTGTTCAAACGTGAAGACCTGGGTGTAGGCATGGTATTCCTGCCCAAGGATGATACTTACGCTCAGTCCCATGGGAAGCACATCATCGAAGAAGCTGTAAAGCGTGAGGACCTTGCGATCCTTGGCTGGAGAGACGTTCCAGTAAACCCGGACTGTCTGGGTAAGAAAGCATTGGTAACCATGCCCTACATCGTACAAATCCTCGTGGCACGCACCGGGTCGGAGTCGGATGAGGAATTCGAACGTAAACTATTTTATGCCATGCGTAATTCAACCCGTAAGGCGCTGGAACAACGCATTGAGGATTTCTACATTTGCAGTTTCTCGAATAAGACCATTACCTACAAAGGATTGCTGAATGCGCCTCAGGTGCGTCCGTTCTTCCTGGATCTGAAGAACCACAAATACGAGACAGCATACGCAATATTCCACCAGCGATTCGCAACCAATACCTTCCCGGATTGGACGAAAGCGCAACCTTACCGCATGCTCGCCCACAATGGTGAAATCAACACCATCCAGGGAAACCGTAACCTGATGCGCGCGCGGGAGTATTCGCCTAACCACGGTGTCTGGGGAGATCGCTATCAGGATCTCAGCCCAATGATCCAGCCAGACATGTCTGACTCTGCGAGTTTCGATAATGCGCTGCAGCTCATAAGCCTTTCCGATAAATCTGCGGTGCATGCTGCGGCCATGATGATGCCTCATGCTTGGGAGAATGATCAGCAACTTGACCCCAAGATCCGCGACTTTTACCGTACCAGCTCGCTGGTGATGGAGCCTTGGGACGGCCCAGCCGCGATTTGCTTTACAGATGGGCGTTTCGTTGCTGGTGCACTGGATCGCAATGGCCTACGACCCGCACGCTACAAGATTTACGATGACCATACTGTGGTACTCGGTTCCGAAGCAGGCCTGATCCGGGACTGGGGAGCCAAAGTAGTCAAGGCAGGCAGGCTTGGGCCCGGCAAGATGATCGCACTGGATTTACACAACGGCACCATCCTGCATGACCAGGAGATCAAAGAATATCTCGCAAGCCAGGAGAATTACACCGAATGGTATGATAAGTCAGTGATCTCTCTGGATGCACCTCAGGGGGATACAAGCGAAGCTCTGGAAACCAGCCAATTAGTGAGCCTCAAGAAAGTCTTCGCCTATGACGATGAAGAGCGCTCCATGATCATTGATCCTATGGTGAAAAACGGTCTCGAAGCCGTTGGGTCGATGGGCGATGATACGCCTTTTGCTGTGTTGTCAAAGCGGGGACGCCCACTCTACGCTTATTTTAAGCAACGATTTGCACAGGTCACCAATCCTGCGATCGATTCACTTCGGGAGTTTTTGGTGATGTCGCACAAAGCGATCCTTGGCGGTCGCCTGGGGTTGTTCGAATCCCTAACGGAAGATCGTAAATTCCTTACTTTGGACTCTCCATTACTGTTTAAGGGCGATTTGGAGTCTATCCAGAACCTCGACATATTCGCGGGTCAGATCCAAACTATCGACATCCTGTTTGACCGTAAAAACGGTGCAGACAGCATGCAACAGAGCCTTACTGACATTAAGGAAAAGGCCGTGCGGGCAGTATTAGATGAGGGTGCGCGTATTGTAATCTTATCAGACCGTGCTTTTGGCCCGGATCAGGTGCCCATTCCCTCACTTTTGGCAGTCGGCGCGGTACATCAGGAATTTGTTCGCCGCGGCATTCGTGAGTTCTGCGATATTGTGCTCGTATCCGGAGAATGCCGTGATGTGCATCACTTCGCCACTTTATTAGGCTTTGGGGCAAACGCCATCTACCCTTACGGTGCGATATCCATCATCGAGGAATCCCATAGCAACGGGGTCTACGGAGATAAGAGCTTTGAGGATGCACTGGCAAACTACCGTAAGGCCGTCAACAAGGGTATCTTAAAAATCATGTCCAAAATGGGCATCAGCACCCTCTTTAGCTATCAGAGTGCACAGATTTTCGAAGCGATTGGTTTGAGTAAAAAGATCATTGAGGAGTGTTTTTACGGAATCGATTCGCCTATTGATGGGATTGGCTATCGTGAAATCGCTATGGAGACCCTCATTAAGCATAATAAGGCGTTTATGGGTGATAGCCTAACGCCCAAGCGCTGGCGCGAGGGCAATTATCTTGTACCAAAGAAGGGAGAAGGTGAATTCCATGGCTGGAATCCCCGGGTTGTTTCCTCGATGACGCGCTTTTTCCGCGAGGATGGGAACCCGGGCGCATATGACGCATTTAAGGAAGTTGCGGACGATCACCCGGCCGTTTCAGTGAGGGATCTGCTCGAGTTCAAGTCTAACCGCACTGCGATTTCGATCGATCAGGTTGAACCCATTGAGGATATCCGCAAGCGCTTTACCACTGCGGCAATGTCTTTGGGTGCGATATCTCCTGAGGCGCACGAGTGTCTCGCAATCGCAATGAACAGTATTGGCGGAAAGTCCAATTCCGGCGAAGGCGGTGAGGATGCACGTCGTTTCCACCCCTTCGAAAATGGGGATAACGCCAATAGTGCCATCAAGCAGGTTGCTTCCGGCCGTTTTGGAGTCACCGCTGAATACCTTTCGAATGCGAAGGAAATCGAGATTAAGGTCGCCCAAGGGGCTAAGCCGGGCGAGGGCGGGCAGCTCCCAGGACACAAGGTATCTCCTTTGATTGCGACTCTGCGATACAGTGTGCCCGGAGTTACACTCATTTCACCCCCGCCGCACCATGATATTTATTCTATCGAGGACCTTGCGCAGCTGATCTTTGACTTAAAGGAGGTCAATCCCCGTGCAAAGGTGTGCGTGAAGCTGGTAAGTAGCTCGGGCGTAGGAACCATCGCTGCGGGTGTGGCAAAGGCTTATGCAGATGTGATACTCATATCCGGGCACGATGGAGGAACCGGAGCGTCACCACTGTCATCCATCAAGTATGCAGGTTCTGCATGGGAAATTGGCCTCTCAGAGGTACATCAGGTGCTCATGATGAACGGTCTGCGCAATCGGGTGGTATTGAGGACGGATGGTGGCCTGAAAACCGGTCGTGACATTGTAATCGCATCCATCCTCGGCGCTGAGGAGTATAACTTTGGTACCGCGGCTCTCATCGCAGCAGGCTGTGCGATGTTCCGAGTATGCCACCTGAACTCTTGTCCCGTCGGTGTCGCTACCCAGCGTGAAGACCTGCGTGCAAAGTTTGTAGGTAAGCCTGAGAACGTGGTTAATTATTTTAATGCCGTATCCGAAGATGTCCGCCATATCCTCGCGGATCTGGGTTATCGCTCCCTGGATGAAATCATCGGACAGGTGGGTGTATTGAGGCAGAAGGAAGATCCGAATAATTTTAAGACGAAATTCATCAACTTTGACGGCATCCTGCACGATCCTGATCCTTCGGGTGAAGAGTCTAAAATCCATACACGCGAGCGCAACGACCGCTTTGGCAATGAGGGGTCCCTGGACGACCAGATTTTACAAGACGCGAAGGAAACCATAGTCAGCCGTAGCCAGAAGTTTAAGAACACCTACAAGGTCACCAATGTCAATCGGGATATTGGTACACGTTTATCCGGCGAGATAGCCTATATGCACAGCAATAAGGCCCTTACAAAGCCCGCGACAATCGATCTTACCTTTAAGGGTAGCGCAGGCCAAAGCTTTGGAACATTCCTGATACAGGGCATTCGCATGAAGCTTCTCGGTGAAGCGAACGACTATGTGGGTAAAGGCATGAATGGCGGAGAAATTATCATTCGCCCCAAACCTGAAGAGACTTTTGAATGGCATCAAAATATCATCATCGGAAACACCTGCCTATACGGGGCAACGGGGGGCTATCTCTTTGCGGGCGGGCAGGCCGGTGAACGCTTCGGTGTAAGAAACTCAGGGGCGACTGCCGTAGTAGAAGGCCTGGGTGACCATGGCTGTGAATACATGACGGGGGGTTGCGTGGTATGCCTTGGCACAACCGGCCGTAATTTCGGAGCAGGTATGAGTGGCGGACTGGCTTTCATCTATGACGAAACCGGAGACTTTGAACACTTCTACAATCCTGATATGGTAACCATTGAGCGGCTCGACCATTCTACTGAGATTGAGAGCCTGCGCAGTTTGATTCAATGCCATGCAGATTTGTCGGAAAGTTCACAAGCCCAATCGATCGTCGACAATTGGCATGAGAGTATCCAAAAATTCTGGGTCGTTGTGCCTAAGCCCTCGGTTCCGGGGACGCCACGTAACTTCTTGAATATCACCGAAGAAAACGTAAGTGCACTGGCTCCCGCATAAATGGGAAATTCGCCCGAAGAAGCATTACAGAATGAGCTCGGGTCTGTGGTAAGCACAGACCCCAGGGTGTGCTACGAACATGCCTTTGATGGGCTGAAAATTGCATTCACGCCTCAGGCGGTCATAATGCCAACGGAGCGCGAGCAAATCGGCACCACCTTAAAGCTCGCAAACCAATGGAAAGTCCCCGTTACCGTAAGGGGGGCTGGATCTACGCTCACAGGCGGAGCCACACCCGTAAAGGCTGGCTGGGTCATTAATATGACTCAACTGAATAACATACATGTGGATGCCGAAAATCAATATGCAGAAGCACAGGCAGGTGCCGTTCTAAAGGATATACAGGATAAGGTAGAGGGAGTGGGGCTGTTCTATCCTCCAGACCCCTCATCCCATAAGTGGTGCACGATAGGAGGTAATATTGCCTGTAATGCCGGTGGACTGCGTTGCGTCAAATATGGGGTTACCCGCGATTATGTGTTAGCGCTCAAAGGGTATCTGCCGACCGGCGAATTTGTGGAATGGGGCAGAAACGTTAAGAAGTTCGCAACCGGTTTTAATATTCGCGATCTTTGGATAGGCTCCGAGGGCTGCCTGGGGGTTGTAACCGACGTCACACTACGCCTCATTGAAAAGCCAGAAGCTAAACTGACTTTCCTTGCAGGCTTCTCAGATGAAGAAAAAGCACTGAAAGCTTCGTTGGAAATTTTGCAGTCGGGCATTCGCCCGTCCATCATGGAGTTTATTGATGCGTTGAGCGTTCAAGGTGCATCTCTAAGAACCGGTTATTCATTTTTTCCAGAGATCAATAGTCCTGCAGTATTACTTATAGAAATAGATGGAAATTCGCTGCAACTAGAGAATGAAAGGCTAAAACTCGAGAATCAGCTTACCAAGCTCACTCCCTATACACAAGTTGCTCATAATGAACAAGATGCAGAAAAGCTTTGGGAGGTCCGCAGAAAATGCTCTGGAGCAATGTTCCGCCTTGGCAACTCTAAGCTGAATGAAGATGTAGTCGTGCCGCTTAGCAAAATGGTGAAACTGGTTTCTTTCATCAGGGACCTGAGAAAGCGACTGCATGATACTATAGCTGTCTTCGGTCACGCAGGAGATGGCAACCTCCATGTCAATATCATGTATGACCGGGATAACTCTACCCAAAGCAAAAATGCGGAACAAGCGCTTGAGGAATTAATGCATGAAGTGATTCGCCTGGGAGGAGCTATTAGTGGCGAACATGGCGTAGGTCTCGCAAAATCAGAGTTTATGGATGCCCAATTCAGTGCAACTGAGTTACAGTTGATGCAGCAAATTAAAAGGACATTTGACCCCAATGGGATCCTAAATCCGGGAAAGCTTTTTGAAGTTTTTAAACCCTGGGAGTATCAAAAACAGGATTACCAGTTCCCTTGGGACAAAAAATAATTAAAAAAAAGGGGCGAAGTCTACCCCTAAACTTCGCCCCACAACTTATTTTCTACTTTATTCTGTTACCCCAAAACTCTCCTAAGAGAGAAATATTATGATTCTATAAGGAGTGATATTTTCTTTTTTTGCAAGTGATTTTTTAAAAAAAATAAACCTTTACCTGTTTTTTACAGGTAAAGGTTTACAAATTTTTGGCTGTTAAGAACGTTTTAGCTTTGTCGGGCAGCACGTTCTACACGCTGCAAAAAGTCTTCAACATAATTTTCATAACGCAATTCCTGTGCTCGTTTCAACAGGCGAACTGCATCACGATAGCGGCGTTGCGATACCAACATTTGCGCGTGCTGAACCAGTGCATCCGGTGCAGTTTCGTCGATATTGGCAGCTTGTTCGAAATAGCTGATTGCTTTTTGAGCATCTGCAACATCGTCGCTATTATTATACTGAGTGCGGAAATAAAGTCCCAGCTCAATCAAAGCCTGACCATTGGTCGGATCTTCCAGAACTACTTCCTGCAAAATTTCTACAGCAGCATCCAGATCACCGGTCGAACGCAGGCTGCTTGCCTCAAGGGTCATAAGTTGTAGGTTATTCTCCTTACTCAACTGATCTCCATAACGAGTGCGAATGCGCTCGATCAGATCAAGAGACTCCGTAAAAGAACCTACTGACGCCAATACAGCTGCACTGTTAAAAAGTGTGTCGAACTGAGCCCCACCTGACTGAATCACACGCTGATAGACATCGTGAGCAAGCGGATAGAGCTGCTGATTCATGTAAATATTACCCAAGAGCTCAAGGCTATCCGTATTTGCCTGCCCCATACGCACGACAAGTTCAAGATTCTTAGCGGCTTCGAGCGGTTTTTCGAGACCCAGGAAGTTATTGGCCTGGAATTTCCAAAGATCTGCATTATTGGGATCTTCCTGAAGCAAAGTTGAAAGCAGTGAATTTGCATCGCTGTATCGTTCTTGGGACATGAGGGTTTTCAAAAGACCCATTTTCCACTCTTTCTTATCGGGTTCGAAAAGAATCGCGCTGCGATAAGCAGACTCAGCAGAAATGAAATCTTCTTTTTCAAGATAGATCACACCCAGAATTCCATACGCAAGGCCACTTACGTCTCCCAGCTCAATCGATTTGGATAAGGGTCCAAGTGCCTGATCCAATCGACCAGACTGCACATAAAGAATCGCAAGATTCTTTATCGCACGTCGGTAATTGGGGAATTTACGAATAGCAGCTTCATAAGCGGGAATCGCTTCGTTTACGCGGCCTTCCTGGAAAAGAATTGTACCCAAGAGGTAATCAATCTGTGCCGAAGAATTAGGTACGCTTGCCATTTCCCGAAGGGCAGGAACCGCAAGAATTGGCTGAGGTCCTTGAATAATAGTCAGGACTTCTTCCTTAAGGCGTAGTTTTTCTTCTTCAGTGAACTCAGGTTCTAAAGCCTCGAGAGGCGCATAGGAACCAACAAAACGTTCAATAAACTGAGGATCATTGAAAACACGATTTCGAATGTTTTGGAGTTCTTGTTGATTGAATGAGTTTTGCGCGAATGCTCCCAATACTAAAGTAGCAGTGAGAAATACGGTCAGACTTTTTTTCATAGTGTTTTTTTTAAAATGCTTCAGTGTTTATTAATTAATGGTAAATGACATGGGAAGGCGTGCTCGTACCTTTACCACCTGTCCTTCATTTTTACCGGGTGTAAATTTCCAGCGGCGAATCGCGTCCAAAGCAGGGCGTTCAAACTCTCTGTGAGATGAATCCTTCACTACCGGGGCGATTACGTTACCATTTACGTCGATGATAAATTCGATGATTACCTGGCCTTCAATTTTCTGCCGTTTCAGTGTAGGCGGATAAACCGGCTCAATTTGGCGCAGTGCGCGTGGCTTTTCTTCTACCTGGGCAATATCAAAGATCATCTCATCGAGCCCGAGTGAGTCCTCATTAAGTCCGAGATCAAGCACAACGCCACCCATAACATCACCGGCTCCGGGATTTAGGGCGAGCTCGAGCTGATCGAGACTAAGCTTGGGAGGTTCCTTTTCCAATTCAATATCTTCCTCTTCCTCTTCCTGCTCAGGGGGAGGGGGGAGCGCAACTTCAAGTAATGGGGGTGGCGGTAAAGCAAAATCTGCAGTATTAATTTCATTGCGGCCGCTCATAACGTCACCAATGGCCTGGATCAATGGGATCGCTACAAACAAACCCAGAGCTGCGAGACCACCAAAAAAGAAATTAGATCCTCTTGAAAGAATACTTTGTTTGGGTGCTATATCCTTCATACTGCTCCTTAGTTAATGGTTGAAAAACTGATTTTTTCCGCACCGGCAAGCTTTGCTTCCACGTAGACCTGGCGAAAAATCTCATGTGTGGATTGACGATCTGCCTGAATGATCACTGGCAAATCGTCTTCCAACAATAGTGGACGAATCGTCGGGCGAACCCCACGTACTCCAATATCGCGACCTCCATAGACGACTTTGTCTTCAGCACTGATCGCAATCAAAATACTATTCTTTTCGAGACGTTCGGCGCTGAGGGCATCCGGTTTTTCTACCTCGATGCCGGTTTCCTCAACAAACACTGTCGTCACAATAAAGAAAATAAGTAAGATAAATACACAGTCAATCATCGGAGAGAGATTGATCTCCAACTCTTCATCATCAACTTCTGCGGATCTTCTAATCATAAAAATTAATTTTAAAATTTACTATTTAAAGCTGATTTTCTCGACTCCAGTATCACGAGCTCGCCCGTAAACGCGGGCAAAAATGTCGTGTGGCGTTTTATCACCGGCTTCGATGATCACTGGGATATCCGGCTTGGTAACCATTTCCTGTTTGATAATGGAAGTCACCCCATCTACCCCGATATCACGACCGTTAAATGTTACTACACCGTTATCCGTGATCGAGATGAGAATATTTTCATTATCGAGTGAATTTAAGCTACTGCTTTCAGGCTTGTTGGACTCTACTCCAACCTCCTCAACAAATACTGTAGTTACGATAAAGAAAATGAGCAGAATAAATACGCAGTCAATCATCGGAGAGAGATTGATCTCTACGTTTTCATTTCCACTGTCTGCTAGTCTTTTATGTAAGGACATAATTAATACTCCTAATTCGTTAAGATTTAATCCTTTCGATTCCCAAGAATCATCCCTTCCATACGGTTGAGCGCATCTTCGGTGCTTCGGGTTTTACGGCGAATAATCATCGACAAAAACAGGCCGGGCAGTGCAATCATCAATCCCGTTTGGGTGGTAATCAAAGCCGTCGAGATACCCTTGGATACCATATCGACGGTTTGGTTTCCGCCGGAAGTCGCAATCCCCTGGAATGTGGTTAACATCCCGATTACGGTTCCAAGCAGCCCCATTAACGGTGCGGCACCTACCAGTGATTTAAGAAATGTGGATTGGCGCTCCACATTTCCCAAATAAATTTCGCGCAATTCTGCAAATCGTCGGCGCACATCATCGGCAGTTCCCTTGTTGGGACGTGTATACCGTAGCACGATTCCATCATTGCCGGAAGCCTGCTCAGGGTCTTTGGCCCAATCCAGCCACTTATCTTTATTTTTATCAGTGATCGAGTTCTTGCGCAGGGTGGCAAGCAACTCGAATGAAATCACAAAAATAAGCAAAGCCAGACCGAACAAAAAGATCATCATGAAACCACCGCTGACCCAGTTATCAACGATGTTATCTTGAAAATTACTTAATAAAGAGCTCAGATACATGGTCTATGCTTTCTTAAACCAATTAATCTTCCTTAATGTCGTTCAGGAATACGATGGAGTCCTGCTCAAGCTGTCCCCACTTGGTGCGGGCCATACGGTTCAAAATGCCGTGGATGATCAAGGACGGGATCGCAACAAACAGCCCCAGCTCAGTAGTTACGAGCGCTTCAGAAATACCATCCGAGAGCTGACGTGCATCCCCTGTTCCGAATACGGTGATCAACTGGAATGTTTTAATCATACCTACTACCGTTCCGAGCAGTCCCATCAAGGGTGCAGCTGCCGCAGTGATTGCGATGAACGGAAGCATGCTTTCCAGTTTGCGGCGGGCGACGATAATCTTAACGGAAAGATACTCCTCAATCAAACCACGGGGTTGATCTGAGTTTTCAACCGCTTCTTCAAACATCTCACCCGCGAGTCCACCAAATGATTTTGCCTTTTTCAGTGCCTCATCCTTTTGTCCCGCTTTAACCATTTCGGCCAAGTTCAGGACAAATGTGCCACTGGGAACACGAAAGCTGTAGATAGAGATGATCTTATAAATCGCAATTAACAGAGCAATCGATGCAAGTCCTAGAATCAAATAACCTACTAGGCCCCCCTTTTCGATGTGGGAGAAAAAGTCATCCTTATTTTGCTCAAGAATTAGGGCTGATCCCAAAGTGCCGTCAAGCGGTAATGACCCTGAATTGCCATCAATAAAGGCTGCGATCGTTTCAGGGACAAAACTGTCTGCAACTGCGATTTGCGCATTTATGACTTCTGTGGCATTACCGGTTTGTGCTCGAGTAATACCCACGGTATTCAAATCGTCACTGCGGAAGAAAGTTACAGGCCCCAATTGTGCAAATTTACCGTCGATGATCTCACCACCGGTTGAAACCGCTACTCCGTCAAAGGTATAACCTCCAATAAGAGATCCCATACGGTCTGCAGATTCGTTAACGATCTCCATCTGCATGTCAAAAAGCTCTTTTTGAGACATTTCAGGGTCATTGGCAGCACTGTCTACATCACGAATCATATCGATGTAGATCTGACGCTCAGATACAGTTAACTGTGCATTGAAGGTATTTACAAAATCGCGGAGTAAGCCACGGATGTATTCAATTTCCTCCTGCTTGCTTTCCACTTCATCTTCAAGTGCCTGCAAACCGATATCACGATTATCACGAAGGCGTTGCTCACGGTTAAGATCCGCATTCAAGGATAATACTTCACGCTCAAGTTCTTCTACTTCGGTTGCCAAAGGAATACGTTCGGCTGCAATTTCCTCACGCAATTGGGCAAGTTCCTGAAGCGCTGATTCCAAATCCGCATCAACCGAGGTGATCGCCTGACGCAGGCTCTGAGCCTGCAGACTCGATGCCAGCGCTACAAGACTGAGAATAAAAATAGATTTCAATAATAGTTTCATTATTCTAAAAATTTATAGTTTGGAGATTAGCGGATTACTGCAGGAACTTCGATAAATTCAACTTCAGTATTACGACGCTGATAGATATCCATCAAAGCACGGATGCTCAATGCAGCTTCACTTTGAATTTCAGCAACCCATCCATCAGAACTAGGATACTTATAACCGGCATAGGCATTCGCCTTATCCACGAAGTAAGCGATTCCGAGGCCCCAATAGAGCACATCCACCTGGAGCTGAGTACCATCGTCAAGTGTTACGTCCTCATTTACAAAGTGGGGCTGAGAGTTGTCTTTATTCGCCTGGCTGATGATACCCACCACATTGGGAAGGCGCTGGCCGATAGAAAGTTTTCCCGGATTGTAAGGGTCCTTAGGCATTCTTTGCACCAGAGGGTCGATCTTGGTGCGGAAAAAGTCAGGGAAGCGCGGTAACATCTCTTTGATCTGCACTTCAAGATTTGCAACAGCGAGCTTTACAGAATCAGTGGCTTGATCCAGCTGATTGCGTTGATCAGTGAGTTCAGCGCGTTGAGTATCCGCCGCAGATGCATCCTCAGTTAAACTGCTAAGGCTTGCATTCACATCTTCGAGCTCGAACTCCAATAGCTCTTTGGTAGCTCGCAGCGACTCTTCCTGCACTTTCCAGTCAGCACGCTCCTTAGAGATGATCTGACGGGTTTCCACCCACTGTTGGAGTTTTTCTCGTGCCATTTCAACTTGCTCATTACTCTGTGCAATTGCGCCATAGGCAATCAACAGGAGAGCAGTAACGGGAGTAATTTTTCGAATCATAGGTTCTTGTTTGATTATACTGTTAAAAATATAAGGGAAATTTTGAAGCGTAACGACTGCGGAGCTCAGATTTCATAACTAGGGAATGCAACAAAAAATACAGGGATATTCCGTTGGCAAGATTAGTTTAAGTAACAATTATGAAACAAAGCAGATGTATTTATATAAGTTAAAACGTTTCTATTAGGTAGAATATTAGAGATGATCAAACAAAAATTTTCGACTTGATTAAGTAATATAGCCTAAATACCGTAGTAATTCAGGCTGGGTCCTATGCAATATGACACCAGTGAACCCCGCCAGGCCCGGAAGGGAGCAACGGTAGCTCGGGGAAATATGTGCCGTAGGGCGCCTAGCCTGTCTTAAATAGTGGGGAATATGTATCGAATTAAAAACGGAGAGGCTGAGCTTTTCAAAGCTCAATCAAGGCTCTTGTTATGGAATTAAATGCGTTCCAAATCGGGGGTATCATTGCCCTGTCTTTCACAATCGGTATCGTCACCTATCGATTGATTTTCGGTAAGCAACTCAAGAAGCTGGCAGAGAATGCAAATCGCGATATAGAAGCCAAGCGTGTTGAACTCGAATCTGAACATAAAAAGAAGGCAGAAGCAAAGCTTCTGGAAATCAGAGAGCAAGAGATTGCACTCAGGCTTAAAACAGAATCCCTCGAAGAAAAAATAAGCGAACTCGCCCAGGAAAAATCAGACCAGCAGACACTGCGCAGCAAACTCAATGCAAAGCTGGAAGAGCTCGATGAGCAGAAAACCGAACTCGATAAACAAAGGCAGGCGATCACCAAGGAATATTCCGATATTCTGAAACTCTCCCCGGAAAAAATGAAAGAGGCACTGGAAGCACAAATTTACGAGCAAAATAAGGAAGAGTTAAGTCGGCTCAAACATCAGCTGAGCGAAAAAACGGAAAGCGAGATCCACCAGGAAGCATCGGAACTACTGATCACTGCAATGCAGCGTGTAACTACCGAGCCCGCAACTGAAGCAACAGCTACAATTGTAGATTTGCCCAGTGAAGACATGAAAGGGCGGATTATTGGGCGCGAAGGTAGAAATATTCGCAGTTTTGAAGCCGCTACAGGCACTACTTTGATGATTGATGAAACCCCGGACTCCGTGCTTATTTCAGCGTTTGATCCGGTAAAGCGCGAAGTGGCCCGAATCGCCCTGGAAAAACTGCTCAAGGATGGGCGCATCCATCCCTCAACTATCGAAGAAGCCGTTGAAACAGCCAACAAAGGGGTTCAGGAAAATGTAAACCAGCTGGGCGAGCAGGCCATGAATCGACTGAAACTCAAACCTGCTCCTAAGGAGATCTTAACACTCCTGGGAAAGCTACATTTTCGTTTGTCTCTCAATCAAAATTCTCTCGAACACTCGATCGAGGTAGCCTATATCAGCTCAATGCTCGCCAGCGAGCTTGGACTGGATCCGAATATCGCCAAACGCGCTGCCCTTTTTCATGACCTGGGCAAGGCGATCGATCATGAGTTTGAGGGCAGCCATGCCCAGGCGGCTTCCAAAATCTTGGAGAGGCATAACGAAGATGGCCGGGTCGTAAATGCAGTCGCTGCAAGCCATGAAGAAGTTCACGCGGAGAGTCCTTATGCACCCTTAGTCATCGTGGCGGATCGTATATCAGCAATGCGACCGGGTGCACGCACGGATTCATTGGATAGCTATGTGGAACGTGTGAAAACCCTCGAAAATACTGCTAAAAGCTTCAACGGCGTGAAAGATGCGTTTGCTCTGCAAGCTGGCAGGGAGATTCGCGTCATTGTGGAACCGGATACGATCGATGATTCGGAGGCACAAAAACTGGCGCTGAATCTCAGCCGCGAAATTGAGAGCTCGATGAATTATCCTTCGACCATTAAGATAACGGTTATCCGCGAAACGCGCTACTGCGAAACAGCTACTTAAACTACTGAAGTCCGGAACCGGAATCGTCAACTAAACGATCAATCACCTCTACATCGATTTCAACTTCGTTGTGCCCTTCAGCTTGGGCGATGATGGTTGTAATGCCAGGAGTGTTTCCTTCGATTTCAATATTCGTTGAACGACTGTTTTCTGGAATTATAGCCTCTCCGAAACGCACTACATCCCAAACGGTGCTGCTTAAGCTCAAAGGCACTCCTCCTGTAGGTGCATCGTGGTCAATAGAAAATACCACGACAGCGGATTGCCCCTGCACTAATTGAAGGCGAAACGGAACCACGCGCAGCTGGCTAAAATCAATGCGGAATATGCCCGCCTCCAGCAAACCTCCCGGGGTGCGCAAGGTAAGCTCATAATCCGAACCTGCGGCCATAGCCGGCACATCAAATACCAACTGGCTTTCAGAGGTATAACGTGTGGGCACCTCAATACCCGAAAACAGAATGGTATCCGTATCTGTAAAACCCTTGCCCAACACACTGATTTGCTGGCCGGGTCGCCCGCGCTGACTACTGAGCTCTAGGATATAGCGGTTGGTTAATCTAAATTCATGGATTTCGGATTTACTCAGGGAGTCACCCGATTCATTGGCTACCTGGAAGTAATAGCGGGCGAGGTTTTGCCCTGCGGGCATTGCATAATCAAAGACATAATGACCCTCCAGAGCCGGTATGGGAACCATGTCATACACTTCGCCGCCTATTACCACTTGCGCTTTTTGATCCGCACGAAGCGTTTGGCCCTCTTCCAAAACCATAGATACACTATAAATGCGCGATTGATTTTCCGGGATCACCTGAGGGGTAAAGTTGGTGAGCGTGGGGACGGTTGTGCAGGATGTAGTAAAAAAGAGTAGATAGCCTAAAAGGCAAATATTCGCCCAAAAACACTTCATAATTTTGATGGTGCATTCATCTTGAACACTTTATGCAGTAGATTTCAATTCAATTGATGCCTGAGATTCACACAGAGATGCGAAAGCCTCTATTTTTACATGAAAATACCAGTACGAATTTAAAGCTGGGGCTCTATGCTCATGTGCCATTCTGTGCGACTACCTGCGATTTTTGCGCCTTTGTACAAAGCAAACCGACCGTAGCTAAGAAAGCAGCCTACCTCGAGGCAATTGCAAAAGAGTGGAGTTTCATCGATTCGGGGGATAAGCAACATATATCTACCGTTTTCATTGGGGGAGGCACGCCCGGGCTGCTAAGCAGCATAGAACTGAACGAACTTTGCAAAACCATCGGTAATGGGCTGAATCGAGATAACCTTCAGGAGTGGAGCATCGAAATGGCCCCCGGCTCAGTCACCCCTGAAAAACTGAAGGTGCTGAAAAATGCGGGGGTAAACCGGATTTCAATGGGCGTGCAAACCTTTAATCCCCGCGCACTCGAGATCATCGGTCGCGATTTTAACGTCGATCAAGTTTTTAGGGCCTACGACTGGATACGGGATGCGGAATTTAAGAACGTAAATCTGGATCTCATCATCGCCTATCCCGGCCAGACAATTCAGGAGCTCGAAGACGATTTAGAGAAGACTATTGCTTTAGACCCAGAACACATCTCTACCTATTGCCTTACTTTTGAGGAAGATACCGCACTTTATTCCAAGTTAATGCAGCGCATCTACAAGATCGATCTCGAAGCGGAATCCGAGCTCTACCGATTTGCCTGGGACTATCTGGAATCAAAGGGCTACCGGCAATACGAGATATCCAATTTCGCAAAAACAGGACTCGCCTGCATCCACAATCAAAACACCTGGCAAATGCAGGAATGGATCGGGATCGGGCCCTCCGCATCTTCCCAATACCAAGGCTACCGTTACACGAATAGCTACGATACGGATCATTGGATTAAACACTTGGATAATCCTAAGGAATCCTATGAGGAACATATTGAGCTTACTCCTGAAATGATCGCAGTAGATCGTCTGATATTTGGCTTACGTATGAATCAGGGGGTATCTATTGATGAATTAGCCGCACTAAAATCCGCGCCCTACTGGGATAGCATCACGCATTTTCTCAATCAATGTGCCACTGAGAATTTGCTTACGCTCGAAAATCAACAAGCTTGCCTGACCCTCGAAGGGCGACTTAAGGCAGATGCCATCGCAGCTGAAATCCTGAATCTCGCTGATTAAAGATTTTTTGCGAAAAAGTAGATATTGAAAGCCAGTGCAAACCCAAGGATCGCAAACAGAATCCACTTCATGGGAATCGGCTTTTCCTCGTCCTTGGGCTTTTGCTCGTCTGCCATATCCTACGGCTGATAAACCGAAAGGAGGGTTGTCGCTATATCCGAAGGAGTGGGTGCAACCGCGATGCCCGCATCCTTGAGTGCAGCAATCTTAGTCTCCGCACTTCCGGAATTTCCAGATACGATTGCACCGGCATGCCCCATGCGGCGACCCGGAGGTGCAGTTGTCCCCGCGATGAATGCAGCAACCGGTTTGTTCACGTACTCTTTCACATAAGCAGCCGCCGTTTCTTCAGCATCCCCTCCAATTTCGCCGATCATGATAATCGCCTCGGTTTCCGGATCTTCATTAAAGAGTTTCAGTACGTCGGTGTGGCTGGTTCCATTGATCGGGTCGCCCCCGATACCTACACAAGTCGACTGGCCATGACCCAGGACGGTAAGCTGGTAAACCGCTTCGTAAGTCAGAGTGCCTGAACGGCTCACCACACCCACTTTACCCGGTTGAGCAATGTAACCGGGCATGATGCCGATATTACACTCACCGGGAGTCATCACACCCGGACAATTCGGGCCGATGAGGCGGCTGTTGCTCTTATCCAGGGCGGTGCGCACCATTGCCATATCCTTGATGGGGATTCCCTCCGTGATACATACGATCAGCTCAATGCCTGCATCGATAGCTTCTAATATACCATCTGCAGCAAACGGGGGCGGGACAAATACGACTGATGTATTCGCACCTTCTTTCTCTACGGCTTCCCTTACGGAGTTAAATACTGGTAGCTTGTCGTCAAATGTCTGCCCGCCTTTGCCGGGAGTGACTGCGGCTACATAGTTAGAACCGTAAGCAATATTATTAAGTGCATGCTTGGAACCGGCACGACCGGTAATGCCCTGTCCAACAACGCGCGTTTCTTTATTTACTAAAATGCTCATAAAAAATTCTCCCGTTTTAGCCTTGCACGATTTTAACGATTTTCTCAGCCGCATCACTCAGGCTGTCTGCCGGTGTAAGCGCGATACCGCTTTGTTCAAGGTAAGCCTTACCTTCGGCAACCTCATTACCCTCAAGTCTTACAACCAACGGCACCTTGATCTCTACCTGTTTGGCTGCCTCTACAATGCCTTCAGCAATTGTCTTACAGCTCATAATGCCTCCAAAAATATTTACCAAGATACCTTCGACTTTGGGGTCCGTCAGGATAATGCGGAATGCCTCCGTTACCTGCTCGGTATTCGCACCTCCCCCCACATCGAGGAAGTTTGCCGGTTCACCGCCAAAATGCTTGATGATATCCATGGTAGCCATTGCGAGGCCCGCGCCATTTACGAGGCAGGCGATATTACCATCCAGCGCAATGTAGCTGAGGCCGTATTTGGAAGCTTCGATCTCTTTAGGATCCTCCTCTCCCAAATCACGAAGAGCTAAGATATCTTCATGGCGGAAGAGCGCATTATCCTCAAAATTCACTTTGGCATCTAATGCGAGGAGTTGTCCGTTTTTAGTAGTCACCAGAGGATTAATCTCTACCATCGAACAGTCCTTCTCCATGAACATATTATAGAGACCATCGAGCATCTTCATGAGTTGTTTGAAAAGATGTCCCTCCAACCCTAGTGCAAACCCAACCAGGCGCTTATGATAGGCTTGAAGCCCAAGTGCAGGATCTACCACCACCTGTGTAATCTTCTCGGGAGTAGCCTCTGCAACTTCCTCAATATCCATACCACCCTCTTGCGAAGCGATGAAAACCGGAGCCGAGAACTTTCGCTCCATCAGGATCGCGAGGTAATACTCTTTTTCGATCTCGCAGCCCTCAGTAAGATACAGGGTTTTCACCTCTCTGCCCGCAGCACCGGTTTGTTTCGTGACAAGCGTATTCCCGAGCATCTTCGATGCGATTTCTTTCACCTCATCGGATGATTTTGCCAGTTTTACACCGCCCTGATAACCGTCCGTAAAAGTGCCTTTTCCTCGCCCACCCGCGTGAATCTGTGATTTAACAACCACAATTCCTTCGGGTAAATTTTTGATCGCCTGATCGATTTCAGCGAGGTCTTGTATGGCAACTCCAGTTTCAGTAGCGACGCCAAACTGCCTGAATAATGCTTTGGCTTGATACTCGTGGATATTCATAGTGCATGGATTAACTATCCCCATGCTCTATGTCGATTGAAAAGCGATTTGAAATCTAAATTTTCGAGAGACTTTCCAACTGACGGTATCGCCGCTCCAGCAAAAATACGATACCCGGGTGACTTGCCATTAATTCTGTAGGATAAACTTTAAGGCCAGTATACTTCGTCCTGACTCGCTCGACGATCGTATCAACATCTCCCCCCGCACCTGCATGACGACCGGGTTGCAAAAAGATCCGCGCAAGTACTATCGGTGCCCCATACTTTAAATAGGCATCCTCCAATGCGTTCTCGAGCAGCGGTTGATTAAAGGCATATTGAATACCATCTCGGCTTTCCATGGATGACGGGTGGATCGCTTTAGCCTGCTCCCCGAGCAACCTGCCAACGTTTTCAGTGATCTGATTACGGACAATAGCCGCTGCCTCATGAGGGCTCCCATGATCCACCGTAAGCACCACAGGCTCCTTTAAACTGTGCTTGATGATCGCTTCAAAAGATAGATCAGCAAGCACAGCAGAAATTGAAATAGCCAATGGGTCATTTTCACTATGCAAAGCATCTGCAACTGAGATATGGATACTGGGGTAGAGTCTTTTGAGATTTTCTGCGATTTCCAATATGTTATTAAAAATTGCACCATAGGTTGCAAACACGAACGGGATCACCTGAAGGGACTCGTAACCCTCTTCAATCAGCGTCTCGGCGCTAATTTGAAACAGACTCGCTGATTTACCATCTAAAAATTCAGGGTTTATACGATGGCTATGAGCGTAGGAGGCAGGGTATACGGGGGTGCCGGTTTTTTTCTCGAGCTTTTCGGCCACTGCTCGCAAAGTATGGATCGATTCAGGCCTCAATGAACCATTATCCACTAAAATAATTGCTTCTTTTAAAGCGACTTTATTTTGTGATTTCATGATTGGGTAACAGAACTCAAATCTTAAACACATCAAGTGCCCAACACAACCTTTTAGAAGAAGTATTAGCTGACAAAATATGAGCTATCAGACAACTGATCATCAAGGAGTTACCCAACTTCTGCCCGATCATTCCCAGATGGTGGAAGTTATCGATAGTATGTATAGTGACAACGACGAAGATGAGCCCTTTAATGAGGTCATCATGAGCCATGATAGCGGGTATAGCATCTGCCTTTACCCTAATGGGAACGCCACTCTGGAACAATCCGGCCAGGAGAAGATCCTCATTCTCAAATCTCTGAGTCGCGATGATCAGATCATGCTCTGGCTACAGCTCTCACGTGGTAATACCAAGGGTCTGTTAGCGTTGGACTGGGAAGCATTAGACTAGGGAGATTTAACACTCCCTAAGTTTCAGAGTCTATTTAGAGGATTATTCCAACGTAAGCCCTTGAAACGCCCAAAATCAGAATCATTACTACAAAGCGTAGCATTGTTTTCAATTGCCAAAGCGGCCAGATAAGCATCATTTGTCAGCTTACCGCCGACCCCAGTATGCAGTAATAGGCCCCGGTAGACGCTGTAGTGTTTTCCTGCTGGACTGATCAAAAACAAATGATGCGCACTTAACCATTGGTCAACAATCTCCAAGGCTTCTTCGATGTGTAATGGTTTCGTCAGAATATTTGTCTGTGTGGTTATTCTAACAAAGGAATTGATACAAAAATGAGGTAATAGCACTCTATGCGTAGAATTCAGGATATGCTCCCACCAAGGATGCGCGATTGTGTGAAACTTTGAAGATTCGTTATGCGCATAAATGAGCAAATTAACGTCTGGAAGAATCATTGAAGGATCTTTCTCAAGCTCTCTGAATCATCTAGGTATTCGCTCAGTTTCACTTCATCAATACCAGGTTGATAAGAACGATCGAATGTCTTCAGCTTAATGGGCTTTTGTGATAGGTTATCTTCGGCACTCAGACCTCGCAAAAGCACTTCATTAACAGTATCCTTAAAGCTACAGCGACTCATAGCCGCCTTTTCTTTCAGTCGGTGTGCGATGGAGTCATTAATGGTAAGTGTAGTTCTCATATTAGCATCATGATGCGCAAAAGAATAAAGTCAAGAAGCATCATGATGCACAAGGTCCAGTACTCGACCGATAATAACGATCGCCGGTGAGCTGATTTCCGATTGCTCAATGGCATCCACCACCCGGTCCAAAGTTGAAATCAGCTTTTGTTCTTGGGGCATCGTCGCCCATTGAACGATGGCCACCGGTGTATCTTTCGATTTTCCTGCCTTGAGGAGTTGTTCTACGATCGTGGGGAGATGCTTCATGGCCATGTAGAGCACCAGGGTGGAATTGGGTATATGCAGATGCTTCCAGTCGATCGTGGGGGCTCCTTTTTCCGGATCTTCATGCCCTGTTGCAAAGATAAGGCTGGATGCACGCTCCCGGTGAGTCAGCGAATTTTGAAGGCTCGCTGCCGCCCCGAGTGCAGATGTGACCGCAGGGACGACCTCAAAGGGTATATCCTGAGTCCGTAATGTTTTCACCTCTTCGCCACCCCGACCGAAAATGAAAGGATCGCCCCCTTTCAACCGCACCACGCGCTTCCCCTGTTTTGCATACCTCACGAGCAGTGCATTGATTACGCTTTGCTCCTGCGAGTGTAGCCCGGAGCGCTTGCCCACACAGATGATTTCACAAGTCGAAGGCGCACCCGCAAGTAGTTGTTCATCCAACAGATAGTCATAAAGAATCACTTGAGCGGTCGCGATGCGCTTTTGCCCTTTCACGGTGATCAACTCAGGATCACCAGGGCCGGCACCCACTATCGAAACCATTCCTTTAACCGATTGATCGATGTCTTCACTTTTTTTCATCTGCGTTTGATAAAAATCCCAACGCACTGCATAATTAGCAATCGTAAAGCGATTATAAACTTTACTTCATAAGGAGCGTTGCGTAATTCAGTTCCTTTACTCAATTAGTTCGAACCACCGAATCTTATGCCCAATAATCGGAAGATAATTCCAGATAATGCGCCATTTTCTCCCGAGGAAAATGAATGGCTGAATCATTTCTTCACACAAATGACTCCCGAACAGGCCAACTGGCTGAGCGGCTTTGTCACTGGGTATCAGGCACTACAGATCACAGGTTCGACACCAGCTTCGCCTACATTGGAGCAATCGGCGACTTATTCTGCCCCGGATGCCTCAGCGGCTCCAGCGACACCCCCTGCGAAGAAACCTAATCTGACGATCCTATACGGTACCGAATCAGGCAACTCGGAAGCTTTGGCGGCAGATGCCAAGAAACTTGCTCAAAAGAAGGGAATCAAGGCCAACATCATCGATATGGCGGACCTGGAAGTCACCAAACTGGCTGGCCTCGAAAACTTGATGGTAATCGTCTCAACCTGGGGCGAAGGGGACCCTCCCGAACGTGCAGTAGAATTCTACAAGCAATTCATGTCGGACGCTGCACCGAACCTGGACGGCCTTAACTATAGCGTACTAGGCCTGGGAGACACCAGCTATGAGCAATTCTGCAAAATGGGAAAAGATTTTGATGCACGCCTGGAAACCCTCGGTGCAAAGCGCATTCACGACCGCATAGACTGTGATGTTGACTACGAGAGTGCGGCTAATTCCTGGCTCGGCACTTCTCTGGATGCTTTGTTGGATTTAAATGATGTTGGAGCGGTTGCCTCAACGGGCACTGATGTTACCGTCGAAACGGCTATGCCTGCGGCCACATCCGTCGTCTACGATAAGAAAAATCCATTCCCGGCAACCATCATCGATAAGGTCGTGCTCAACGGCACCGGATCGGCGAAGGAGACCTTACATGTTGAGCTCTCGCTCGAAGAATCCGGCCTTAGCTACAAACCCGGAGACTCCCTCGCTGTTGTACCCACGAACTGCCCCGATGTTGTTGAAAGCATCCTGGCAGTCACCGGCTTATCCAAAGATGAAGCGGTGACCAATAAACAGGGAGACAGCTTTAAGTTGTTTGACTATCTTCTTCGCGAATCTGATATCACAGGCCTCAGCAAAACGTTCATCCAGAAGTATGCTGAACTGGGCAGTAATGAGGAACTCAAGGAACTGCTAAAACCTGAGAATAAGGAAAAACTGCAGGAGTTTATCTATGGGCGCGAAATAGTTGACCTGCTCGTTGATTACCCCATTAAGGATCTTAAGGCGCAGGATCTTGCCGGCATGTTCCGCAAACTGCCCCCGCGTCTTTACTCCATCGCTTCCAGCCTGCAGGCCCATCCGGATGAGGTACATCTCACGGTGGCAGCAGTGCGTTACTTTAGCCATGAACGCGAGCGCAAGGGAGTATGCTCCACCTACCTGGCAGACCGTGTGGACAAAGGCGAGCAAGTGCTCGTCTACATTCAGCCGAATAAGCATTTTGCGCTTCCTGAAGATGGGGATACTCCGATCATTATGGTAGGCCCCGGAACGGGCATTGCGCCCTTCCGTGCGTTTATCGAAGAGCGCAAGGAAACCGGAGCCAGTGGTAAAAACTGGCTGTTCTTCGGGGATCAGCACTACAGCACCGATTTTCTCTACCAGCTGGAATGGCAGGACCATTTTAAGGATGGGGTTTTAAGTAAGATCGATCTGGCATTCTCCCGCGACACTCCACAAAAAGTGTATGTGCAGCACAAGATGCTCGAGAAGAGTGCTGAGCTTTTTGCGTGGCTCGAAGACGGTGCGCACTTCTATGTGTGTGGAGATGCATCCAAGATGGCGCATGATGTCCACAGTGCACTAAAAGAAATTATCATGAAGGAAGGTAAACTCAGCGAAGCAGACGCGGACGAATACCTGACCAAGCTTAAGAAAGAAAAACGCTATCAACGCGATGTCTACTGATAAAAAATTACACAAAAACGAGTCGATTAAGACCGAATCGAATTTCCTGCGAGGCAATCTGGAAGCTGAAATCGATGATCCGCTCACTGGTGGTATCTCCGATGACAGTATCCAGCTCATCAAATTCCATGGTTCGTATCTTCAGGATGATCGCGATGTACGTTCTGAACGCCGCAAGAAGAAGCTCGAGAAGGCCTTTTCATTCATGCTGCGACTGCGTATTCCCGGGGGCAAAGTAACTGCCAAGCAATGGCTCGATCTGGACAAAATCGCAGACACCTATGCTAATGGGACACTTCGCATCACCACGCGGCAGACTTTCCAGTTTCATGGGATCATCAAAAGCGTGATGAAGCCTACGATGCAGGCCATCAATGAAACCCTGCTGGATACCATCGCTGCTTGTGGAGATGTGAACCGTAATGTTATGTGTTACGCAAATCCACACGCATCGGAAGTACATGCCGAGGTCGAAAAACTAGCAAAGGATATCAGTGAGCACCTACTGCCAAAAACCGGTGCCTGGCACGAAATCTGGCTTGAGGATGAACTTGTAGCTGACAGCAAACAGGAGGAAGAACCCATTTACGGGAAAACTTACCTGCCGCGTAAATTCAAGACTGTGATCGCAGTGCCACCCAGTAACGATGTGGATATCTTTGCACATGATCTGGGCTTCATTGCGATTGTCGATGAGAAGACCGAAAAAATCACCGGCTACAATGTAACTGTAGGCGGCGGTATGGGGATGACCCATGGGCGTGAGGATACTTATCCGCGCACTGCAGATATCCTGGGTTTTTGTAAGCCGAACCAGGCAGTCGAGGTCGCTGAGAAGGTCGTGCTCGTGCAGAAGGAATTTGGCAACCGCAGTGATCGTGCCCAGGCACGCCTCAAATACACCATCGAACACAATGGTGGCATCGAATGGTTCCGCAGCGAGGTACAAAAACTCCTGAAGTTCAAACTTGGTGAAGAAAAGCCCTACGAATTCACGACCATGGGGGATGAATACGGCTGGGTCAAAGGCACCGATGGCAAGCACCACCTCACGCTCTACATACAAAGTGGTCGCGTAAAGGACACCGGGAAATACAAGCTAAAAACAGCCCTTCAGGAAATTGCGAAGATCCACGACGGCACATTCATCATGACCGCCAATCAGAACCTGATCATTGCCGAGATCAGCGACGAAAATAAGCCGGCCATCGAAAAGCTGGTCAATGAATATCAGCTCTTTAAAAGCCTGCACCATACGGGCCTTCGGCTGAACTCCATTTCCTGTGTGGCATTACCCACCTGTGGACTCGCACTGGCAGAAAGTGAGCGCTACCTACCAGACCTCATCACTGAGCTCGAAGAGGTAATGAAAGCGAATTCACTACGGGATGATGCGATCACCATTCGCATGACCGGCTGCCCGAATGGCTGCGGTCGCCCCTACCTGGGTGAAATCGGCTTCGTCGGTAAAGGGCCCAACTCGTATAATGTTTATCTGGGAGCCGCGTTTAACGGCACACGCTTAAACAAGCTCTACCGGGAGTCTGTTCCCGGTGATAATATTGTGCCCCTGCTCAAACCGATCATCACAGACTATGCGAACAACCGCCTGAAAGGTGAGCACTTTGGTGACTTTACGATTCGCGCAGGTTATGTGAACGCTGCTGACCAGGGCCCCGGATTCCACGAGGACATCAAATACAAGAGCTACCTGAATTAAATCTGGAAATCCGGCTGTCCGGATAACTCGTGCAAGCCGCATTCGCGCTTAACTCCACCAAAACGGGTAAGCTCTTCACTGCCGACATCCGCAAGCTTGGATGTGCTGTGCCAGTCTCCCACGGATACATAGCCCTCATCCCATAGAGGGTTGTAGGGTAGATCATGCCTGGTGAGATACTCGTAAATATCTTTATCTGTCCAGTCGATGATTGGGTGTACTTTTATCACCTGATTTTGCTTTACCAGAATATCCAGATTCTCACGGGAGGAGGACTGTGAGCGCCGTAAACCGGTGAGCCAGGCTTCCGTGCCCATCTCTTTAACGGCACGATTCATCGGCTCCACCTTGTTCATGAGATTATAGGCCTCAATGCCGTCTTTGCCGTCTTCCCATCGCTTTCCGTAAAGAGCCTCCTGACGAGCGGGTGTCATCAATGCTGAATAGGTTTTCAAATTCAGATTCAGCCTCTCTGTCATCTCCTCAGCAAACTGATAGGTCTCTGGAAATAGGTAGCCTGTATCCACAAACACTACCGGAATTTCCGGCCATGCCTGTGTTGCCATGTGCAACATCACTGCTGATTGGATTCCGAAACTGGTTGATAGAAAAATACTCTTATCGAAGTGTTCGATGGACCATGCCATACGCTCCTCAGCGCTCAACGCCCAGAGTTTTTCATTATCACTTTCGATTTCCTGTGCTAAAGTTGCCATTAAATTAAAAATAAGTCGGTTAACATGAAATTGGCAATCATGCCAATCTAAAATATTAGAACGAACGGTCTAGGATATCAATTGCACTTTTATGAAAGATTTAAAATATCGTCTCGAGATTCACTACTGCCCAAAATGCCGCTGGCTACCCCGTGCATGCTGGATGGCCCAGGAGCTACTCACCACCTTTGAGGATGAGCTGGATGAAATTGCCCTGGTTCCCGCAGAACCCGGTATCTTTAAGATCGTTCTCGATGACAAGGCGTTGTTTGATCGCAAAGCGGAAGGGCGCTTTCCGGAACCCAAGGAAATTAAACAAAAAATCCGCGATACCGTAGCACCGGAGCGTGATCTCGGGCACAGTGATCGCGGATAGTTAAAATACTACAGTTTATTACTCGTCTCCGACCTGGAAACGGGCAAAGCGCTTGATAACCATATTTTCGCCAAGCTTGGAAATCTTTTCAGTTAGCAATTCCTGGATCGTTTGATCCGGATTTTTTACGAAAGACTGTTCCAAGAGGCAAGTTTCCGCAAAGTATTTGTTTAGCTTACCTTCAACAATCTTTTGGATTGCCTGGGGAGGTTTGCCCTTCGCCTGCTCATTTGCGATTTCACGTTCTGATTCAATAATAGACTCAGGAACTTCCTCACGGCTCACGTATGCGGGATTCGCTGCAGCGATGTGCATGGCGATATCTCTTGCAAACAGTTTGAAGTCGTCGTTCTTAGCGACAAAGTCAGATTCGCAATTGAGCTCAAGCAGTACGCCTACTTTACCTCCGAGGTGAATATATGACTCGATAATGCCTTCTGAAGCACTTCGCCCGGATCGTTTCGCAGCGTCAGCCACGCCCATTTTTCGCAAGAGAGTAATCGCCTTTTCGAAATCGCCATTTGCTTCGACTAATGCCTTTTTGCAGTCCATCAGCCCAGCCCCTGTTTTGGCTCTTAATTCTCCCACTTGTTTCGCGTTAATAGTAGCACTCATAATGGATTTTGTTAGATGAAAATTTTGTAATTGCCGAGAACGTTTTTAGGCTTCTTCGGTTTCTTCTTTTTTCGCTTTAGTAGCGGTTGTTTTTTTAGCGGTCGGCTTCTTGGCAGGCGCTTTCTTGGCCGCCGGCTTTTCCTCAGCGGCTTCCGTGGTTTCTGCTTTCTTGGCCGGTGCCTTCTTCGCTGCCGGTTTCTTAGCCGGAGCCTTTTTGGCCGCCGGCTTTTTAGCAGGTGTTTTCTTGGCGGCGGGCTTTTTAGCAGCCGGTTTTGGTTTCTCCTCTGCAGCAGGCGCTTCAGGTTCCTCAGCCTTTACTTCTTCAGCAGCCGGTTCTTCTGCTTTTGCCTCGGCTGCGGGCTCAGATTCCTCAGTTTCAACGTCTTCTGCGGGTTCCTCAGCCTTGGCCTCTTCTACCGGAGCCTCAGGCGCGGGTTGTTCAACGGGCGTAGTTTCTTCAGCGACTGGTTCTTCGACAGGTGCTACTGCCTCAGGCTCAACGGCCTCTTCCGCAACAGGTGCTGCCGCCTGCTGAGCATCTACCAAGCTCACTTCATCACCAAATTCTTCATATCCCTCCGGCAAAGTCACGCCAGACTGGTGGTCATCCTGATAGACCTCATTGCGAGTCTGCGCTACAAATCCGGAACTCTCGTAAGAAACAGCGCGCTGGGCCAGGCCTTCCTGGATCGCCTCGCAGATCACATCTACGATCAGGCGGATGGATTTTACCGCATCGTCATTCCCCGGAATTGGATAATCCGCCAATGCAGGGTCCGAATTAGTGTCTACCAATGCAATTATGGGGATAGAGAGCTTACGCGCTTCCTGAACGGCGATATCCTCATGGTTAATATCTATAATGAAGATTGCTGAGGGGACCTTACTGATATCCTTAAGTCCTTCAAAATTCCGGAACATACGTGCCATTTGTCGGCGAATAGCCGCAGCTTCTTTTTTAGGAAGTTTCGCCAGACGGCCGTCTGCCTCCATATCCAAAAATTTACGATACTTCTGAAGGCTGGATTTGATGGTAACAAAATTGGTGAGACCTCCACCCATCCAACGGTTGGCACAAAAAGGCATATTTACGTTTGTTGCTGCCTCGCGCACAATGTCCTGAGCCTGCTTCTTGGTTCCCACAAACAGGATGTCTTTTCCGTCTGCTACCAGCTGTGTAACAAAAGCAGTCGCCTTTTCGAGCTGATCATAGGTCTTCTCCAGGTCGATAATGGAGATACCATGACGATGGTCATGGATGAACGGTTTTGAGCGCGGATTCCAACGGCGCAGCTGGTGCCCAAAATGCACACCGGCATCGAGCAAATCTCTCGTAGTGATATTCATGATGTTCAAAGCTCCCAACTAAGGGAGAGAAATGACTTTCTTATGGTTATATATAGTTAAATTGAAGTGCCTGTTTTATGGGCAAAACACCACAAGTAGCGTCTACTTGATATAAATCAAGCTCTGATTTTAAAAAAATAGATTTAAAGCGCTTTTAGCTTAACGCCCATACCAGCAGTCAACATTTGCTCCAATTTAGGCAACTCCGCTTCCTCCACATCGAGCACATCCTGAATAGTGGAAAATACTTCGCGTATAATATCCAGTTTCAGGTAATCATCTGCTCCGGATTGCATGCGATCATTTATAATTTCAGCTAGCTGCAGGATCGCCCGTAGAATTTCAGTATCCCTTTTTTCAGAAGTATCCCAGTCTGCACGATGGTGATAGCGCAAAGCATCCAGAATCGCTTCATCCAGGGACCAGGTTTTACCAAAGATTTCTCCCACAACGCAGTGATTGGTTTTTACCCACTTAAACTCACTTTCCGTAATACCCACATAGAGCGGAAGGGTACGATCGATGTATTGAACGTAACTGCGATTGTGCAGCGGAATCAGTACTGCGCCCACATCATGGAACAGGCCCAGAGTATACGCTTGGTTTTCTAATCGCCGGCAATAAGTCCCCGCCAACTCCTGGCAGAAATAGGCGATTTGCCGCGAATGATCCCAAAAGCCCTTATAGGCGTAGCCCATACCAGTAAGAAAGTCTTGCAGTGACACCGAAGTAAAGCAGGTACGAAAATCTTCAAACCCGATCGCCATCAGCGCTGCATGCACGGAGTCAAAGGTATTCCCCTTCGAGTAGTGAGGTGAGCTTGCCAGTTTTAGTAATTTGGCCGATAGCCCCACATCCTGGGATACCAGATCAGATACGACATCAAAACTGACATCCTCCGAGCGAGCCAGGCGATTGAGCTCAATGAGGATTTTGGGTTGGGACTTGATACTGACTTTAGCTAATACCTTCTTAGCCTCTTCAATATCGATAGATTCTTCTGACAGAGTTGACATTCAACCCGATTATCGGCCAAAAAACCGCCCGCTGAATCGGGTAATTAACGATTTCTTGGGCGGCTCCGGCTGAACCCCGGGTAAAGACTTAATTTCCAACCACATAGAACATCCATGTTTTTCTATAGATTCGTAACCGGGTCGCTCCCAAATCTCCGAAAACAACTCCCAGTGGCGTGTATACATGGAAATATGGGCATTCGGAAAGAGTATATTAAAATGCACTTCACCATATAGCATCATGGCACCCAATACATATTGTTCTGTATAGAAGCGGTTTGCCCACTCAGTCGGGTAATCATGCGGCCAGAAGATATCGTGAATATGAACCAACACGCCCGGTTTCAGATAAGGCATCACTTCATAAAAGAAGACCAAATTGTCGGAGTTCTGCAAGACCCGATGCGACCCATCAAAAAAGCAAATATCACCCGCCTCAAGCTCCTGAAAAATGGAGAGGTCACAGTCCTCCAGTGGAGCTCGGATGACCTGGTCGCAAAGGCCATCGATTTCGGCCCTCGGGTGGGGATCTATTGAAACAAACTCTGTGTCTAGTGCCTCATTCCGGCGGGCATAGTTTGCGATTTTTGTCGAATTGCCCGAGCCCACTTCAATGTAGCGATTAGGCCTCCGACTTGCCAATAGCCCATACAATACAACCACATCCAAGAGCGGGAAAAAACCGTTGTTCAAGAATGGGTTCATATCATCGACTTGATCGTAAGGAATGCCCTTCAGCGCATCCATATATGCCTTAAATTCCATTAATCCCGCCTCATATTGCATGTCTCCTTTTTGCAATAATTGCAAAATACGTTCATGGGCGGGTAATATGCCGCCATAGCGTTTGACCAGATTATGTGGATAGAATGCTTCTACATCTATACTCGTTAAAGCCCCCATTGAGAATCCCCTGTAATTGTTGTTTGAGAAAAACCGAAATGAATTTAACCATTAGATTAATATTACCTCAGTAACATTCAAAAAATTACCCCCGAAAACCTGCCTTATTAGTTACGATTAAATCCAACATTAGGGTATTCGCATTTATAGTAAAAAATAGAACCAAACCGGGTGGAGAAAAAATTTAGTGTAATAATAATTTACTCCTCACGTGTAATGGTAAACAAATGATATCACTTTTATGAAAACCATCTCAATTATTACCTTATTGTCATTCGCTATCGTAACTATCAGTCACGCTCAGCGTCCATCCGGCCCTCCTCCCACACCTGAAGGATGGAGCTTTACCACAGGTGTAGCTGCTTTCTATTCTCCCACTTACGAAGGCGCAGATGAGTATGGGTTCTCCATTTTTCCAAACATCGAAGTGAGTTACAGTGATGTTTTCAGCGCTTCTGTCGGTCGTGGAGCACGATACAATTTGATCAATGAAGACAATTTCAAATTCGGGCCGCTGGCAAAACCCCGTTTCGGACGGGATGAAGATGGTGGACAAGGCCCATTCACCATCAGTGGGGACACCGATGATTTACTGGGATTGGGCGATATTGATACCGGCGGAGAAGTGGGAGCGTTTTTCGAATATAGTATTGAGAAACTTCGAATTGCCGGTGAAATTCTTCAGGGATTTGGTGCACACGATGGCATTGTAGGCGAGTTGAGCCTGATGTATTCTGATCGTGCGGGGCCTTTAATCTATAGTTTCGGGCCTCGCGTTAAATACGGAGGAGATGATTATGTGGAGACCTACTTTGGGATTAATCCCACCCAATCAGCAGCATCGGGCTTACCCGTCTATGAAGCAGGTGGCGGGATCACTTCTTACGGAATCGGCCTGACCTTAATCCAGCCGATTAACCGAAAACTCTCTTACGTGATCTTTGCTGGTTACGACCAAATCGCGGGAGATGCAGCGGACTCACCTATTGTTGCAGATTTGGGCGATGAAACCCAGCTGGGCATCGGGTTCGCCATTTCTTATCGCCTGGGCAACTGATCCTTATTTTGAGAGCGCGTGATAGGCTGCTAGGCGGATCTTTTCTGCAAGTGGCTGCACCGCCAGATAACTGCGATTCTGCGTAAAGAACAGAATCGTTATGTCATGCTCAGGCACCACCCAAAAATAGGTGCTTGCAGCACCGGACCATGCAGCCTCTCCAGGCGAACCAATATTGCCCTGCTCTGAGGCATCCATGATCACCTTCACACCTAACCCAAAGCCGTTACCCATCGTGAAACGGCCATAAGGGCTCTCAGGATCATTAAAGGGCAGCTGATCCTCTCGCAGATGATTCTGTAACATGTAGTCTACACTCGGAGTCGAGAGTATTCGCGCTCCATTATGTTTACCTCCACTCAAAAGCATTCGGCAAAACTGAAAATAATCCAAAGCGGTGCCTGTAAGGCCCGAGCCCCCATAGGACACAGGATCGGGTTTCAAATATTCACTTTCGGCTCCGGTTTCCATTAAGCTAAGCCTTCCATTATCGTCGAGCTCATAGAGATTCATGAGCCTATCCACATCGCCTGAGGATACCTGATAAGCGGTATCTGCCATACCCAGCGGTTCAAGTATCTCCTGTGAGATAAATTCATCAAAGGGCACCCCTGAAACGTATTCCACCAGCCCGGCCAGGATGTCATGCGAATAGCCATAATTCCACCTTTCACTTGGCTCAAATAATATTGGGTACTTTGCAATCCGTTCAGATACTTCCACAATACTCTGCCCATGGGAAGGCAACCCTTCTGCACCAAGCTCCTGGTTGGGAGAGCTACCATCCCATGGATAGTAGAAACCGGCAGTGTGCATCATGAGATCCATAACGGTGGGTGCTTTTTCGACAGGTCGTGTAACCATTTCGTCCCCACTGCCACTTTCGTAGATCTGCAGATCCTTCATCGCGGGCCAGAGCGTATCTATACGGTCATTCAGGAAAAATGCACTGCGCTCATAAAGGATGAGGGTTGCCACATTTGTAATCGGCTTAGTCATTGAGTAGAGCCGGAAAATGGTATCCTCTTTAACAGGCTTCTGCGCAAGATCCATGGTACCGTATTGGGTAAATTTCTCAATCGATTCCCCCTGAGCTATGAGCACACTCGCTCCGGGTATCAACCCCTCGTCGATGGCCTGCGCGATTAATACATCAATAGTATTCAACCGCTCCGGATCGACCGCATACTTGGACATCGTCACGTGCGGCAATATTCCAAATGAGAAGCTAATTAGTAAAACAAAGGTCTTAAAATTCATACCCATGCTCAGCACTGTAAATACCAATGCTAAAAACACTACTCATTTTATGCAAGAAATGAGCTTTCAGCCCATATCGGCGCACAGCCTGCTCTATTCAGAGCATGAAAGCATCGAAATATTTATTCCTTACATTATTCATAGCATTCGGTTACACGACAAACGCACATGATATTGAGGTCGTAAATCTGGAAGAACAGACCTGGTATGAGGCGGATGATAAAGCCGTTGCCCGTGAAATCGCGAGCCCTCGAAATTCCCGCGCCGAAAAACTCAGCATTGCCGACATCGTCATCCCCGCGGGAGTCAAAGTGCGCACGCATTATCATGAGGTGATGGAGGAGATCTATTTTGTAAAAAAAGGCTCCGCCATTATGTACCTCGATGGCAAAACTAAGCGCGTCAATACCGGAGATGCGATCGTTGTACTGGCCGGTGAGCACCACAATATCTATAACGATACTGAGGAACCGCTGGAACTCCTTGTTGTATGCACCCCAGCATGGACGCCTGAATCGCTCATATTTGTCGAAGAGGAGTAAGCCGGGAATCAGAGAACTGGCGCTGGAATGATAACCATTTAGTAAAGCCTTTCACTTGCTAAATGGTTTTTAATATTACTAGTGTTTTCATAAATTCTGAGATTTATACCCTCTTAAAAACAAACTTATGAAATCACTTATTCTATACCTCTCACTTATCATTTTCGCTGGGCTTAATCTTACGGGCCGCTCCACCCCTAATATCATTTACATACTCGCCGATGATCTCGGATACGGGGATGTTTCAGTTTATAATCCGGACTCTAAAATCCAAACACCGAATTTGGATCGACTGGCATCCATGGGCATGCGCTTTACCGATGCACATACACCCTCTTCCGTTTGCACTCCCACACGTTACGGGGTATTGACCGGGCACTATTGCTGGCGTACCCCTCTGAAACAGGGCGTAACCTGGAGCTATGGGCGCACCTTTATTGAAGAAGGACGGGAAACGGTGGCTACTCTGCTTCAAGAACAAGGTTACAATACAGCCGTGATTGGCAAGTGGCATCTGGGACTGGACTGGGCACTTAAATCCGGCGAAGCCAATACTCTGGAAAATGCGGAAAAGCGCGTGAATGAATATGGGGTCGTTATGAACATGGAGGTGAAGCATATAGACTTCACTAAACCGGTTACCCGAGGCCCCAAGGAATTTGGATTTGAATACTCCTACATCTTACCCGCCTCACTCGATATTCCCCCATACGTTTATTTGGAAAACCACGAAATCGTCAGCGAGCCCACCGACTACACAGAGGGTAATGATCTCGATAAAGGCTTCATGGATGCTTTTTGGCGTGCAGGTAAAATGTCACCCGGCTTCGATTTTTATGACGTGATGCCCAATTTTATCCGTCGATCCGTGGATTATATCGCAAACCATGCACAGGACGAGAAACCTTTTTTCCTATATATTCCACTACCGGCACCCCACACCCCATGGGTTCCCACTATGGAGCATGATGGCAGCTCTGAAGCTGGCATGTATGGGGACTTCACCCAGCAAACGGATGCTGAAGTCGGCAGGATCATGCAGGCAGTCAAGGATGCCGGTATCGAACGGGAAACCCTCATCATATTTACCAGTGACAATGGACCCTATTGGGTGCCCTCACTCACCCATAAATATGGCCACCAGGCCGCTGCCCATCTGCGCGGTATGAAGGGAGACATTTGGGAAGGCGGACATCGCGTGCCTTACATCGCGAGCTGGCCCGGCAAAATCCCGATGGGTAGCATCAGTAATGCGCTCACCTCATTGACGCACCTTATTTCAACCGTCGCAGATATCGTGGGTGAAGCTGATCCAAATGCTCATGGAGAAGACAGCTACAGCATCTGGGAAGTCCTGCACGGTAAGTCAGATGAAGTTGCAGGCCAACCCGGGATCATGATGCACTCCTCCCGCGCACACTTTGCCTGGCGTGAAGGCCCGTGGAAGTTTATCGAGAAACGAGGCTCCGGTGGGTTTTCATCACCCGTAAGCTTTGATGTGCGCATGGGTGAGGCCACTGCCCAACTCTACAACCTCGAAGAAGATCCCAGTGAAACGACGAACCTGTATTTCAAATACCCCGAAAAGGGCGAATACCTCAGCAAGCGCCTAAAACAATCCAAAAAGGGCGAGCTCTAATAAGCAAATAGGCATTTTGTTCTTTATTTACTGCATTAAATTGTTAACCTTTAATTTAAAGTGGTTTATATTATAGCATATGGCCAAAAGTATCTCCAATTAAGCACTTCACCGGGCCAACCAAACCTAGCGTCTGTAAAGAGTGTTACTGATTTTCTTAGGTTAATTGAAACCGCAAGACTGCCGTATGCCCACTGCATGATGAAATGATGACCTTTAAGGAACCAATGCTGCAATTCCCCTACAATACGACCCTTGATGCCATTACTCAGCGAAGGAGTAAATTCGATGAGTTAAATGAATAGCCCGGGTTCAACCCATACTGTGATGAAAACTAGCCTATCCCCCCTCTTAAACATAATATACGTTCTCATATCTCTCATTCATTTACCATTGTTTGCTTCCTCAGCTCAGGATAGCCCTTTAGATCAGCTCTTCACCCAACTATCGGGAGAACACGGAAAATTTCTCTTCAACACACGTTTGAGGCACGAAGGAGTCGAACAGGATGGATTTATGGAGGATGCCGAAGCGTTAACGATCAGAACACGCCTGGGATATAAAACTCATCCGATTAACGGCCTGTCATTTTTGGCTGAAGGCGAATTTATCTATGCTATTAACGATAGCTACAATGCTGCAGGGCGTAATCCTGCAACCCGCAATCGACCCATAGTAGCGGACCCTGAAATTGAGGAACTTAACCAACTGCTGTTACTATACGAACAGGATGGCTTCTTAGCAAAAATCGGTCGGCAGATCCTAGCGCTGGATGATCATCGTTGGATCGGACATGTAGGCTGGCGGCAAAACATTCAAACTATGGATGCAATTTTGGCATCCAGTGAACTTAGGCACGGCTTAAAAGTAACCTACGCCTATATTGATCAGGTGAACCGCATTTTTGGCCGCGACTGGCCCGATCGGGCAGGTCCTGTAGGACACTTTGATTCACGAAGCCATTTGCTTAACATCAGCAAGGATTTTCAATTCGGTAAACTTACGGCATTTGGCTATCTACTGGATCTGGAGAATGCTGCTACGCTCTCATCACAAACTTTTGGCATTCTGCTTAAAGGCAGTAAAGCCATTGAAAAATTTGATGCCAATGTAAATTACCAGGCCTCCTTTGCACGCCAATCGGATTACGCAGACAACGTAAATGCTTACACTGCGGATTACATTGCGCTCGACCTTTCATACCAGTCAAGCTCGACACAAATAGGTTTTGGTTATGAAATCCTGGGCTCAGATGGCGGACGCGTAGCAATCAGTGCACCGTTGGCTACCCTCCACAAGTTTAATGGTTGGGCGGATGCTTTTCTCAGCACTCCAACTATCGGACTACACGATCGTTACTTCTATATCTCAGAAAAATTTCCAATCGGTAAAGGACTGAATGCGAGCCTGATTTATCATCAATTCGAATCCGACAGAGACAGTGTCGACCTTGGCAACGAATTAAACATGTTACTCACTTACCCATTGGCAGAGTACCTCAATGCCACACTCAAGTATGCGGACTATAACACCGGCGATGCAGGCTCACCCACCAGTCGCAGGAAAATTATTCTGCAGATAGATATGGTTTACTAAGTTGTAAAGGGAACTGCACGCATGGGCTTTGGTCTCGCTCTAGAACTTTGTAAATTAATAAAAAAGGCCTTAGCGGGTGCTAAGGCCTTGGGAAATTGGGTGCAGGGCTCGGATTTGAACCGAGGACCTTCAGGTTATGAGCCCAAAGACCAAGTGTTTATAATCAACGACTTAAGTGCTAATTTTATTAGGTTTGGTGAAAAGTTTGGTTTGACGTTTTTATCATATTTTGCATGTTTATAGATGTTCACTGAAGTTCAACCCTCACATCTATGGCACTCGAATTACGTCTTCCCAAAAGTCAATGGTGGTATGGCCGCGTCAATTTTGATGATCGCTCTATCTGCAAGAATCTAGGTGTAAAAATTCAGGGGACACCACCCAAGTCATTGAGAGATTTGGGCGACCCTTTATTTGAGCGTTCACGCACACGCGCTCAGGTTGCACTCGAAAAACTGCAGAAGGATATTAAATCCCGAACCACCGCTGAGGAATTGGTTCAAACTGTCCATGAGATCAGAACGGGCGAGCGCATTCGGACACTCGCATTGAAGAAGATGTTTGATGCATGGGTAAGGCTTCCACGCAAACGAAAGCTCTCAGAACGATACACAGTTATCAGTAAATCTAACTTTGATCGCTTTTTAGAGTTTATCCGCAAGGCCTATCCCAAGGTCAAACTTGCTTCCGATATTCAGCCGGGCATGGTGAGAGCATTTCTTGAAAATGAAGAAGCCAGAGGTATTTCACCGAAGACTTACAACAACAAGCTCATATTCCTGAGATCATGCTTTGAAGCTCTTAGGAAGGAAGCGGGGCTTGTTGAGAACCCATTTGAAGGTATACCTACGAAGATTGAAGAAACGGAGTTCCGCAAACCCTTCAACTCGGAAGAAATTTCAATCATCGTTGAAGCAAGCCAGACAGATCCTTTTATTGAGCCGATCATAAAAGCAGGTATCTGCACCGCTATGCGCCGTGGCGATTGCTGCCTCCTTGAATGGAAATCGGTTGATTTGGATAAGGGTTTCATCCAAGTGAAAACCTCCAAAACGGGTGAAAGCGTTCAGATACCGATTTTCCCGATGCTTGAAGAGGTTCTGGCTCAACATTCAAGCCGCGAGTCCAAATACGTCTTTCCTGAACAAGCACGCATGTATGAGATTAATCCTGACGGCATTACCTACCGCGTTAAGAAGGTTCTGGAGCAAGCGGGTTTTTCAGATGCAGAAAAAGGTAGCGAGCTAAGCAAAGAACGCGAGCAAGGCTTAAGAAGAGCTTCTGTAAGAGACTTTCATTCCTTCCGCGTTACTTGGGTCACTATCGCCCTATCATCAGGGGTTCCTATAGAGCTGGTTCAGAGAGTTACCGGACACCGAACAACACAAATTGTCCAGAAGCACTATTTTCAGCCTGGCGCCGAAGATTTCAGAAAGGCTCTCTCAACAAACCTACCCTCATCAATGGTTGGATCATTAAACACGACAAAGATGTCTCATGAGGCAATAAAGGACAAATTGACAGCCATGACCCCTGAGAATTGGCAGAACATTCGAGACGAAATTTTATCAGCAATTTGAGTATTGCTTGAAATACGGCTTTTCACTACCCAATCGCCCAAACCGTTATCCATGAGCAACTTACAGATTAAAACGTAACAGACCGTAAGATCGTAATTCGTACAGATTGGCAATTCAATTTACAATTTGTACAGATTAAAGGCAACAAACAGGCAATTTTTGACTCCAAAATTCACCACGTTCCTACTCCAAATTTCACCACCAACTGTAAACTTTGTTGAGAATATTTACCGTTAAACAAGGTATTTAGCGAATTAATGCTGGATGGAATTACAGACCAGATAATTCACTGAGCAACTCTTGAATCCCGATAGCTTCTGTATTTTCAGCCATAGGGAAACGTTCTTTGCCGGAATAAACGACGAATTTCTTCGTTGCTCCGACCTCCTCACACGAACGGTGGAAGCTTGCATTCACTTTAGGTGCGGATGTGCGTTTAATTTCAATCGCCCATACCTCCTTTGAAGATTTTTCCAAAATTAAATCAATCTCTGTCTGATTAGATGTTCGATAATAGCTAGTTCTACATTTGTCAGAGACGCTACCAAGGATATTCTCGACAATAAAACCTTCCCAGGAATGCCCTAAAATTGGATGGCCGAGCAAACCATCAAACTCAGAAATTGATAGCAGCCTGTGCAGCAATCCACTATCACGAATGTAAACCTTAGGTAATTTTGACAAACGCTTCTTTGTATTACCTGACCATGGCTGTAATTGACGCACCATATAAAGGTCGGTGAGTATATCCAAATAATTTCGAATGGTCGTGGGGGAAACAACCAAGCTTTTTCCTATGGCGGACATATTGATTTGCTGCCCTTGAAAGTGTGCAAGCATTGTCCAGAACCTACGCATTCTTGTAGCCGAAATATTCACTCCAAGCTGTGGTATATCTCGCTCCACATACGATGCGATAAAATCGGAACGCCAATTCCAACTTTCATCTTCACTGGAAGCTAAATAGCTGTCAGGGAAACCACCCCTAAACCAAAGCTTATCAGGTGAAAATTCGAGCGGGTCTTGCTGTGCGATTTCTGAGATTGAAAATGGCTTAAGCTCCAAATAACGGATCCGGCCTGCCAATGTCTCAGAACTTTGCTGTAGCAAATCACGGGAAGCGGAACCCAATAATAAAAACTGAGCTGCTTTTTCACCTGCTCTTTTACGGAGATCAATCAAACTACGCAATATTTTGAATAAATCGGGCTTTAACTGAACCTCATCGATGATTAGGAGCTTATCCTCAAAAGTTCTTAAATAGGCTTCGGGATCATCCAGCTTCGCCAAATCTGTATCTAACTCCAAGTCCAAGTAAGAAACGGGTTTTTCAATATTGGATTTTGCGATTTCAAGTGCTAATGTAGTCTTACCTACCTGACGTGGCCCCAATAGGGCTACGGCAGGCATATTCTGCAAAGCACTGATTAATTCACTTGTTAAAACACGATCCAACATAATCATGATTATGCCTTGCATACTTTCAAATTACAAGAAAATTGCGCAAAAAGTATGTTGTTTGAAAGTCAAAGTTTGATATTACATACTTTTTGTGTAAAACCATAAACCGTTAAGTGTCACTTTATGCTTTATGGTTTAGCATAAAAATCACAGGCTAAGACCCGAATTACTCGTATCCATGCCAATGCTTTTGCCTTGATTGGTGATATGTCGCTTTGCTGGTCTCTTGGTTGGGTTATTTGATTTGCCAAGGGCATCAAGCTTAGCCTTTTTCCAGATACGCACTTGGGTTTTGATACGCTCATTGACGTTGCAGTAATCCTGTCTTGCTTTGTTTAAATCATTCGTGTGTCGGCGGGTGATCCCCAGAAGCTTATGCCACCAGCGGGCATTTTTTATTTTTTTCTGTAGCTCTTTGATTTCAGCCTGGCGTTCTTTGATCTGATGTAAGCGTTTAAGCTCCTCAATGTATTTACGATAACTGGCTTCCAATTGCTCGTGAGAATTGGACGGCTTTTCTTTAATTTCAGCAACGACCTCATCAATTTGAGGCAAGGCATTGTAAATCTCTGACCCTAAGCGTTCACGAAAGTCTTTCGCATTAATCCCTCTGATGTGGCGAACGGGATTATGAACTTTACCCGATGCATCAACCACAACCAGACGCTTGTTACCATGGGCTAAACGAAAGCCGTTTTGCTCTAAAGCGAAAATCAGGCTTTCACCGTCATGCGATGAATCCCATTCATCTTGGATTTTACGATTGTGCGAAGAGTTTTCTCTTTCACGCGCGTTCTGCTGACGCTGCGGCGCATAGTTCAACCCATGCTCGTGTGCATATTCCAAAGCGAACCCTGAAAGCTTGCGTTTGGAATTTGAGCCGTTTGCGACCAAACCCGTTATCGGATGCACCCGATTAACAATCACATGCACGTGTTTGTGTGGGGTGTCCTGATGAGCGATAATAATCGCCTCATGGTCTGACAACCCAAGCATCTTGATAGACCTCTGCGCGACTTCAAGCATGTGGTCTTTATTGGGATTTTGTTCAGGGTGCCATGAAAGCGAATATGCCAAAACTGGCTTTTCCGTTTTGCGGCCTGTTCGTTTCTGGCCGGACGCTTCCTTCAAACGATCCTGACCCATAGCCGTATAGCTCATCACTTTCCAAGCAAGATCAGGGTCATTCGTCATCATATTCTCGGTATGCGTCCAGGCAATGCGATTTCGCGTATTTGCTCCCTTGTCGTGCATATAGTAAAGATAGGCACCCCTAAAGCTACTGCCTCCACTGGTGATATGCGGATTCATTATAGGTTTATCTCCTCAATGTCACGATGAACAATGTCATGAATGTGTGCGCACAGTTCATGGATTTGTGAAGGGACTTGCCCCGAACAATGCGAGTAGCGCGTTAGCTGATTCAAATTATGCCCGATGCGTTCCAGTCTCTTGATAAGGGCTGGATCGCTCCGGGCATGGGTCTTCACAATAATGCGCTTGGCTCGCGCCAACGCTACATACCTGGCGAAAGTGTTTACACTAAAGCCAGCACGCGCCGCCATAACGGACAACTGGTGATATTCAGCCTCTGTTAAACGGAATATCACCTGCTTTGTCCTTTTTTGGCTATTCTCCGGTAAACGGGGTCTTGCCATGGCAGATTCCTTTACGTTTGCCACTGGGATTTTGTCCGGCGGCGTGATTAAAAGGTGCAAAGCACCGCCCAAAGGGGATGCAACGGGGGGATACTCACCCCTTGCCAAGATGGTTTTTGTTTACAAAAACACATCTTGCTACCCCGCAAATGCTACACACTTACGATTACAACCATAAGGCTATATTCTTAACAAATTATGACCAATGGTTGCGCATGTATTCATATAAGTTATTGAAATGAATATAAAATAACAGACTTGGATATTCCATAAGATGTGCGCACACGTGCGCACTTATCACTGAAAGACGTATGAATGGGTGCTAATTCTTGACTGTCACAAATACTTTGAATCGCAGAAATCCAATGCGTGCGCTACTAACCTGAAAACTGGCAGCGAAGAGGTCAGCGGTTCGATCCCGCTAGGGTCCACCAATCTTTTCAAATACTTAGAAGTTTAACCAAATTATATATGTGCTCACTGGTGCGCACTTATCCATAGAGATTATCCAACGCATTGACTGCGTTTTTCAGATAGTCGGGATGGTGCTTCGCATAATGCTTCTCTACAGTCGCCAGACGGTCACCCATGATGCCTGCAATTTCCCACATAGGCACCCCTTGCTTAGCAAGTAAAGTCGCTCCAGTATGCCTTAAAACGTGAGGGGTGACCCATTTAAGTTTAGCCCTTACCCCCACACGAGCAAAAGCCTTCTTATTATCCAAAACAGGCTTAGCGTTATACTCGATAACGTATTCGGTTTGAGAAAAATCTTTGGCCTCTAGCAATGCACCACAAAGTGTATCATTCATCCTTACAGGCACCCGCCTTTTGATTGTATCTACCCTTTCAGGTGGGTTAAAATCAATGAGTCGACTTTCAAAATCTACCTGCTCCCATTTTAAGTCGAGAATCGCAGCTTTCCTCGATAGCGTATGCAAAGCCAATAGGGTAAATAGCTTTATATGGTATGTATGACATTCATCTAGGAATCGCTTTACTTCATCAGGTTTTAGCCATTTATCCCTTGGTCTGGGGGGCTTGGGCTTTTCGAGAGGTGCAAAATCGTCAATCCAAAGCTCCACTTTTGCAAAATTAAGTGCTGCCGTAAAAATCGATAGCTGTTTGCGAATGCTCGCGTCTGATAGATTTTTGTTTCGTTGAAGCTCAATGAAGTTTCGGGAGTGCTGTCGGTTTAGACTACTAGCTGTAAGATTACCAAAATACTCTCTAATCGGTTTTAGGCAAAAAACCAAACCCGCGTATGTTTGCTGAGACCGAATGTCTTTCTCATAGTGACTTCTCTTGTGCTCAAGATACCGATCTATAATTTCATTACAGGTAATAACATCTTTGGGAGGTGGAGCATTCCAACCATTGATAAAGTCAGCTAGGAATTGCTGCGCTGCGACTGGATCATCTGTGCCCGTTGAAATCCGTTTTGAACGGCGGTTCTCTGACCAGCAAAGGTAAAGATTGGGCTTACCTGGGAGATTGCGAATTCGGAATTCTGGAACGCATCGGGTTGCTCTCGGCATGAACAGTGCTCCTCATATCTTTGGACGGATTCCTTCTTTATACGATACATACCACCCATTTTCAAATGCTGTAAACTCCCGTCCGCAATCCGCGCACGAATAAAGCCCTCTGAACAGTCCCAATATTCAGCCAAGCTCTTGATTGTAAAATGTTTCTCTGTAGTCATAGCTACGTCCCCAATAGTTTCTTATCTCCTGCTAGTTCAACACGAACAGCCTTAACGAAAGCTTAAACTGCATACCCCAATATGCTAAAGGCATTAACGTCATTTTAATGATATGGAAATATAATGGGAAAACCAAGACAGGGATTAAACATGAAAGAGTCAAAACCGACAGACTATTTAGGCATTTCCGATAAAGAGGAAAAGCAGGACTATGTTAAGGTTTTGAGTGGCGCGATTGATCCCGACCAAAGCATCTTTTCAAGCACTATTAGTGCCACCATAAGAAATCCAGACCTAGATGATAAAAAGGACGGTAAGAACAAAAAAAGCTCACTGCTCGATCACCTATTAAGCCAAATTGAAGACCAACTAGCAGTTCTTGATGATCGCATCAGTAATTTATTAACGCAAATGGAAGCAGTCGAAACCGAGCTAAACCAGCTAAATGAATTTGTGGACGATGCAGAAAAACTTCTGAAATCCTATGACGATGGCAATGGGACATTAGATCGTGAAGCTGCTATCACATTACTCGAAAAGCAAGGTATGCAAATTGATGAAAATTTGACAGATGTGGCCTTATCTAAGCTGCTGGGCGAAGAAATAATTGCAGCCAAGGAAAACGTTATAGATAAGTCTGATCGCTATGAAATCCTTCAAAAAGAACTCGAGGACACCCAAGATCAGCGAAACAGAATAAAGGACATTGAGGCAAGATACCAAAAAGGTGTAATAGACCTGGCAGAAGCCAAACAAGAATTGGAGGTATTTGACTTTGCTTTACTTAATGAATCTGGCATTACCGAAGAAGTCAGCAAGGATCAAAAAAACAATCAGCTAGACACAGTATCTACAAAAAATGCTTTGGATGCATTAGGAATGAATTTCTAGGCGTAGCGTATCGCTAGTATTTGTTATTGAACTTCTGCAAGTTCTTGAACTTTTGAGCGACCCTTGGTGAAGCTGCAATTGCTCCACTAATAGAAAACACGGACTTTCCCGAAATATCATCTTTATAGGTTAACGGGCCTAGATCAAAAGCAACTCCTGTATAGTCTCCGTTTCCAAGCTCCCAGAAAGATTTACTGATAACACTATACTCGGTTAAAACCTCCTCAAGTTTTTGACCTACTAAATCTGGCAAAATTCCGCGCTCCTTGAAAAGTGCCATATCAACTTTACCAATACGAATTATGATGCCTACACCTTCGCCCGTCTTTGAATATTCATTGGCAAGCTCATAAGCGCTCTTATGCGAATTTTTCGCCAGGCCATCCACGCTTAGAACTGCAACAAGGCATACACAAGTGACCCGATTTACTGCTCCAATTATGGATGTTATCATAGCTGAAACAGAATCGGGGATTCTGTTTCAGTATTATCGAAATGAAAATAATCAAATGTATGATAGAAACGGTCAGCGAAAATACCTAAACGAAGCCGAAAGACAGGCCTTCTACAAAGCCGTCATGCAAGAGCCTGACCTATCGAAAAGAGCCTTTTGCCTGACACTGTTTTACACAGGGTGTCGCATCTCCGAAGCTTTAAACCTGACCTGGGATAGAGTCGATTTCTCTGAAAAATTGATTGTTTTTGAGACACTCAAACAACGAGAAAAAGGTATTTTTCGTCCTATTCCCGTGCCAAGTAAATTATTGGGGGCTTACGCTAAATTAAATCGCAATGCTCAATATTTGTGGAGCTTCTCAAGGACTACGGGATGGAGGACAATAAAAAGAATAATGGTATCTGAGAAGCTTACGGGTATAAAAGCATGCCCTAAAGGTCTACGACACTCATACGCAGTTTCATATATCAAGAATGAGGTTCCAATTACAACGGTGCAAAGGTGGTTGGGTCATAAAAGACTGGAAACCACATCGTTATATTTGGATGTTGTTGGCCCTGAAGAAAAAGAACTCGCAAAGAGAAGCTGGCTTTCCAATTAAAACACCTTCTGACCGGGAATAATCCTTGGGAACTTATAGCTAATGTGTTCTTGATTAAATCTGGTTAAAGGGAATAGATTGCTCTTGTAGCAATTATGCCAGAAATACCTCTTAGCCTAGTAAGCTCAATTGAAAGCGGAAAATGTGTTTTATTTTTAGGAGCCGGAATTGGATTTAATGTAACTTCTGGCGGAAAAAGACTCCCGACTGGAAAAGAGTTGGCGCACGAGCTTTGTGATAGATTTTCAATAGAACGAAATGATGATCTTATTCTCGTTTCGAGTGTTGTTGAAATGCAAACAGATCGAGATTCTTTAGAGAGTTATTTAGCAACTAGATTTCGTGATGCAGAGCCCGATGATGATTTGAAATGGTTGTTGTCGTTACAGTGGAGATCTGTATACACAACCAATTACGATGAATCTATCAAACGCGCTTATGAGCAGATTCGTGATATCAAAAAGAAGCCAGTTTTTTTTACGCTATCAAGAGAAGTAAAAGACTACCATCGTAATGTGGAGATGCCAGTAATTTATCTTCATGGTATTCTCTATGGAGAGAGGCTAACAAACATTGTCATCACAAAAAACGATTACCACCTCTTCAAATCACAAAGAGAAATGCTCTTCGATTTGTTGAAAATGGATTCTACCGTTTCCACTGTCTTGTATGTTGGGTATTCCAACAGTGATCCTAACTGGGAAACACTTTTGAGAGATCTGAAAGATCAGTATCACCCCGCCGAACTTCCACGTGCATTCAGGGTTTCTCCATCAACAAACACCTTGGAAGAAATGCTTCTAAAGTCTGATGGAATTGAAACTATTCCTCAAAACCTGACTGATTTTGTTTCATCACTTAAAAGCCAACTCTCAGATTCTATCAGTGATTTTGACCTGGAAAAACTTAAAGCCGAAATTCCACCAGATTTTCACTCATTAGCAAATGAAAACATTGCTCCATTTTTAAGACTTTTCACCTCTTGGGTTTATGTAAATCAGGCCCCTTTTGAAGAAAAAAGAAACTTGGATAACTTTTTAAAGGGAGATAAGCCCAGTTGGTCATTGATAGGAACAGGCGACTATTTTGAACGTGATTTAGAGGAAGATTTGTATAATGAATGCTTGGATTATATTACCTCACCAATGGGTCGTCCGAGTGTGCTAACAGTTCTAGCACCTGCTGGGTATGGCATGACGTCATTATTGATGGCTTTATCTGTTCGTCTAATAAAAGAAAATGCCGCCCCCATTTTCTATCTGAAAGAAGTGGGAAACTTCTTGGATGGGGATATTGAGTTTGCTCTTAGCGCTACCAACGGAACTGCTGTATTTATTGTAGACAATGCTGCGAGATTTAAAACTCGAATTGCGAATATACTCCATAAATTTAGAGAGAACAAAAGACAGGTTCTTTTTGTTCTTGGCAGCAGAAAAAATGAATGGAATCAATTTCTTGCTACAAGTCCCGGTGGCAAGGAATTTGAAATTGAGATTCTTTCTGATCGAGAGATCGGGTTGCTGCTAGGTTTTTTGAAAAAACACTCTAGCTTAGGTGTGTTAAATGATCTTTCTCCTGAATTGCAACGTGCTGCGGTTAAAAATAATTTAGGGCAAGAACTTCTGGTAACAATGCGAGAAACGACTGAAGGCAGATCTTTTGATGCTATTTTAGAAGATGAGTATCGTGGAATAAGCGATGCCTGTGCTCAAGAGATTTACCTGTCTGTGTGTTGCTTCTATCAAAATGGGAATATTCTCAGAACTAGTTTATTGGCTCAACTGTTAAATCTCAAGGAGACTGAGCTGCATCCAATCTTGAATCAGTATTTGGATGGAGTTATCGTAGACGAAGATATCAATGTAAGTCGTGGAATCTATGGTGTTAGGCCTAGGCACAAAAAGATTGCTCAGATCGTATGGGAACGTTGTGGAGAGTCTTTATTACAAGAAAGTATATTACAAAAAGCTCTAGGTTTTCTAAATTTGACTCACAAATCTGATAGGGATGCTTTTGAGAGCTTCATTCGCACAGACTCTCTCGTAGATAGTATAAGTAGTTTGGAGGGGAAAACTAAGTTTTTTGAAACAGCATGCAGAAAAGATCCTAAAAATATGTATGTGTTCCAGCATTATGCTCGAATGTTCTCTCGGGAGAAAAGGTTTTCGCTTGCATTAGGACAGATTGATAAGGCGCTCGAAATAAATCCGAAAAGGATACTTCACCATACAAAAGGTGAAATTCTATCTGATCTTGCTTTTAATAGTGAAAGTATAGATATCGCAAGAAAACACTTAATACAAAGTGAGGTTTCTTTTAGGAATGGATTGAAAATAAAAGCCAATGACGAGTATTGTATACATGGACTTGCAAACATCTTTTTCAGGTGGGCGAAATTCATAGAGGACCACGATGTATCTGAGTCAGCAGAGTATCTTGCTAAGGCTGAAAGAGAAATCACAGAAGGTATAAATTCTGCAAGGAACAAAGAAGCGCTTTGGATTCTTTCTTCTGACATTTCTCACTACATTGGGGACAACCCAAAGCAGATTGATTCTCTACTTAGGGCCGTTGAATCTTCGCATAGTACACATCTGTCTAGGTATCTTCTTGCGAGAGTTTACAATAAGAATGGTGAATACGCTCAGGCAAAGAAGGTAGTTGAGCCAGCTATTACAGATACACCTGATGATTTTCGACTAGCGCTGGAGTATGCAAAATCAATTTTGGGGTTAAATCTTACCAATTCGGAGGCAATTGCAGTGTTGAATCTTGCCGCATACCAAGGGACAAAGGATCCACGATTTATTTCGATACTCGCTGGCTTGTATTTTATTGAGAAAAACTTCTCAAAATATCGTGATACAGTTGGAGAAAGTAAAAAACAAAGTTTTTCAATTGGTGAAAGAAGAGAAGTGCATTTTGTTCCAGCAGATAAAACAGATCCATCCAAACCTCTTTATGTGCGAGGAAAGATTGTTCATCTCGCACGAGGAGCAGCTTGGATACAAACTGATGGTATACCAATGAATGTTATATGCCCAGGCTCTAAATGGGGTGACACTATCTTGAAGGAGCAATCGGATGTGAAATGTGAGCTTCAGTTTAATTCGGAAGGTGCTCTTGCAGTGAATCCAAAGGTTATGTCTCAATAAAGTTGACATGAAACAGAATCCCCGAATCTGTTTCATCGCTATCAATAATCGGCGTATTCCCTGCTTTTCTTAAGCGCGTTAATCGCAAAATGCCCTGCCGCTTCCTTTATGCTTTCATGGAAAAAGGGTTGCTCAAGCAACCCATGACCAGCCGACCCATACAGCGGGTGTGCGCAGTCAACGCCGAGGGGGATCACCCAATCTACAATGAGGCACGAATGAAGATTGGGGACACGGCTTTACTGGGCGAGGGGCGCAGCTCCTAAAAAGAAGGCAGTCCTTGATTGCTCAAGGTCTGCCAGAGTTTATAGGTCGAGTATCGAAGGGGATAATCAAACTTGTTTGTTATCGCTTTCGATCTCTGCGGGGGATACTGATTCACTGAAATTGTCGTTAGAAACGGCAAAGAATTTTATGGCTTTGTAAAAGGCCAGGTCTTTTAAAATGTCACTTTTGAATACGGTATTTTGCATCGGTCTTACTCCTTGGTCGATTGGTAGACCGGACGTTAACAACAGCGCACACGCACTGCGCGAAGTATTCAGCCGGATTGGCCTTATTTCTTCGCCATCCGGCCCATAAGACCGAATGTGTGCTTGAGTTGTTAAGCCCGTCCAGGTGAATTTGCACCTGGCAAGAGCGAGTATAGCCCAACCTGATATGAAAAGGGAAATTTTATTTGTATTGAGTCAGCTCAAGCTTAGGGAAAGCGTCATATCTTTGGCTTGTTTTTTAAAATTGCCGAAAATGTTGACGGAATGACGGAAATTCGGCTATACTGTAATTATGTTTGAAAAAATCACCATAGGCCGCCGGGGCGCTATTACGATCCCTTCAAAGGTCAGAAAAAGCTTTGGTATGAAGCAAAATGACCAGCTCATCATGGAGACCACGGATGAGGGGATATTATTACGCCCCTCTATAAGCTTGCCGGTTGAGACCTACTCAGAAGAGAGAATTGCGGAATTCTTAAGTGAAGAAGAATCTCTTGAGGCAATCCTGAATCAGAAGAATCCCTGATGAGGATTTTTCTTGATGCCAATGTCCTGTTTGCGGGTGCAAATTCCAACAGCCAGGTTGAAAGGCTTGTTGCACTGATATTGGAGAAAGCTACCGCCGTTTCCAGCGATTACGCACGGGAAGAAGCGAGCCGCAATATTGTTGCTAAACGTCCTCAATGGCAAAAAGGGTTTGATAAACTCTGTGAAAACGTAGAATGGGTAGGAACCAGCAGTTTTGAGCTAAAGGTAGAATTGGTTGAAAAAGATGCTCCAATCCTATGTTCAGCAATTGCCGGAAAATGCGATTACCTGGTTACCGGAGACAAGCGCGATTTTGGTCATTTGTATCGAAGAACTGTCCAGGGCGTTACAATTGTAAGCCTTACCCAGCTGGCCGAAATACTCATCACAAAATAGTTATAGATCGTCTACATCTCTTGCGAAACGGTTTAAAAGCCTGATTTCGCAGATTTCTTATTATGAATATCGATGGGCTCGGTATCATCGTATTCAAAAATTCGTTTAACGGGAGTTTTGGGTTTAGGATAACGGTTTTGTTTCAGCGGCTTAGTCGGTGTTCTTGAAGGTCTTGCTTTAGGTTGTCTTTCAGAATTGCCTTTGGAAATGTCACGAACCTTGCAAAATTGCCGGACGGCCTCGGCACTGATTGTAATTTCCTTATTGTTCCTAAGCCAGTCGGCAATCCTACGATAAGGCCACTCCTGGGTGCGCATGGCTTCGATCTCGTCCCACCACTCTTCAAGGATGCTCGTGTGAGGGCGTTTGTGCTTTTCAAAAAATGTGTCCATACAAGTATATGCGTAGCATTCGCACAAAACCCCTTGTTTTCCCCTTGTTTTTTAACTTGGAAGGACGTTGCCAAGGGGTTGTCAGCTACTTGTCATGCGCTTGGAGCACCCTTGGAAGACTTCTTGTTTTCCTAAGGCCGCGAGGCCTTAGGGTATTGTGTCTCGCACTTTTACCATAAGATTATGCCTATTTGTATTGTCCACAAGTTCGGTTGGCGGCCCCCAAACAGCCAAGCCGAACGAACTTGTGGTCAATACTTACTAAAGGCGACTATCGACTTGCTTAAAAGTTCCTGAGTTTTTCCAGAGTTCTCTATTGCCGATTACGTATAAAACCTCTTTAGCACGTGTGACCGCCACATTAAGTAAATTTGGCCTGCCTCCAGCCCAGCCTCGCGCACCCTGTTGTTTTAATTCTGGAGCACCTAAAACGAAAATAACAGCTTCAGCTTCACGACCTTGAACAGTATGAACGGTGCCAATTCTTTCATAAACCCATTTCGGATTATCTACCCAGCCTTTAAGAATGCCTTTATCCCGGATAATTCTTCGTAGGTTATCTTGCACAACAACAAATGGGGTAACAATGTAAAGATCTGGATAAACATCCGCATCTTTGAGTTGGCTTAATAATGACAAAACCATTTGTCCTTCTTCCTTGCTCCATTTATCCCTCGCAGCCCCCTCTATATGGAACCATTGTGAAGGTCCTAGACAATTCTCAATATCAGATGTCTTAGCGACCTTTTTGTTTATCATCAAATTTTCATAGGCAATCGAATTAGATATACCAAACATGGGCTCTCTACAGCGTCGATGGACAAGAAGCGGTATGCCCACTGTCCGGCTGCTACCTTGGCTTGCAAATTCAGCCATGTAGGGCGTGGCAGTATCGGCAAGTGTTTGAGTTGAGGCTGTTGGTGCATTATAATCATCTGAATCAATACCAAACTGACGACAAATTGACTCTGTAAGAGTGTCGGGCAATGCAACTATAGGCTCAATTTGAATTGGATCACCAACGATGAAAGCGCGTTTTGTTCGCATTATCGCACCCACAGAAGCCTGAGGCAATGCCTGTCCAGCTTCATCAATTAAAAGCCACCCTAGAGAGTCAGCTGGCAATTTGCCAATCATACGATCTACAGAAGCAAACGTTGTTGAAAGAGCCGGAACGATCAAAAAAAGGGATGCCCATAAATCCGGCAAAAGATCATTGTTTTCTCGTAATGACTTTCCATCCCAAACATTCATAAGCACGCCCAAATTATGCCGTATTGGCTTTGCTGCGCTATCAATAAACGTCTTGTGGAGTTTCATTGCTTCAATAAACACTTTTTCACGCAACTTATGAGTTTCATTATCAAGCCATGGCGACAATCCTTGTTTCACATCATGGTCGAGTGAATGAAATTCTTCATCAACTATGGTCAGTCCAAGGCGCTTTTTGCATTGTTCTATTTCAACAGATATGGCTTCCATGTTGAGTGTAGGAAGATTTATATCTTTCTGAAGTTTTCTAAGATGATGTTCAATTTTTCTTAGTTTGATTTGCCTGCTGGTATATTCTGACTTCCATTCGCGGTAGTGTGATAGCTGAAATAGCCATGCCCAAAATCCTGGCCATTTAGACTTCCAATATCGTAAATCCGCAATTGCATTTTTTTGATCCTTTAGGGCGGAAAGGATCTTAACTTTGACCCTAATAACCTCAAATTTATTGATGGCATCTTCGGCCTGATCTAAGGCGCTATTAAATTTTTGCTGGGCAGCTTTCCATCTGAGCAATGCGTCATTTGCATTCTTTGGTGGGTTCTCATTTTTTATCACATGAGGCTTACGTGTTGTTTTATCTTTCTCTTCAATAAATTGGGGTGTTCCTGATGCTTCCGCTAGATAGGTTGCTAATCCGAAATCCTTATCCCACCAAAACGATTGTTTAAAATCGTAACGGTTCTGTGAATTTCCAAGCACTCCAGCAATGAGACCCCAACTATCCTTACCCGTAAGTATGTCGGAAATCGTTTTGAAATACCTCAAATCAACATCATCAGCGATTGAATCAATGCCAGGTAATTCAGCACTTACATTCTCCACTGCTTTATTATTGGAAGACGCAATTAGTATTTCATGACCACGTATAGATTGATGAAGCTCATAAAGATGTAACCAACCATTTCCTGCCTTTATTTTTTTGCCTGTATGTTTGAATGCTTCAGAAGGGTTTTCAAATGCACTCATAGCCTTTGCGCGCTTAGTTATAATCTCAGCAACGACATCCCGTAATAAAGTAGTCTTGCCTGTGCCAGGAGGCCCATTAACCGCAAGGATACCCTCATCCTCTAAGACTTGCCCTGCTAAATTGACACCCGATTGCTGGAGTAAAACCAGTGGATGATGACCTTGACCTGACCAACAAGAAATTGGGAACAAACTGGGTGCTATCGTTTCCTCAAGAGCTTCACTATCAACCAATAAATTATGTCGGTATTGAGGTTGAATAACTCCTAGATACCGCCTGAGGTTCGCTGTAGCCTTATTACCTTGAAATGAAAGCTTTGCCTTTTCCAAATCATTAAGGAAAAAACTGTTCAATATCAATGCTTCTGGCGGTTCAGCATTTTTATAATACTGATAGGTTCGGAGTACAAATTCGGGCGGGCAAACTAAATGAGAAGGAAGTTCAAGCGATTTGATAAGCCAATTATATGCATTTTGAATTACTTCATAATTAAGCTGAGCTATTTCGCCATTTTCGTCCGTTTTGTTCAGAATAGGCTCTAAACCCTCGATGAGTTCCTTCTCGGTTGCAGACCAGTTTCCCAAATCCTTCAAGTGACCTTTTAACGCCCTGGAAACACCCCAACCGAAACTAGCAATGGTAACCATAGATTCACCAACTGGTTGGCCTTCTTTATTAACAGTGACAGAGGCTAAAATAGCACGACCTTTAGCCAGTGGCTTTTCAGCACGCTTGTCCGCATAGATTTTCATTAAATCAGCAACTGATTCATCCATTTTTATGCTGCCCAGGATAATATGATAGTAGAGTTTTTGATTTTTGCGGCCTCTCTCTACTCCATTCTCCCAAGGCATGACTTTATGGCGTATATCAGCAACAGCGAGCTTATCTCCACCCGCCAGTTTTTCTGGCTTATCAAAGGTCGGTGGTGACAAAACCTCCAAAGCAGACCAAGCCGACAAAATATCTTCGGGCTTATTCTCAATTTTTGGGATTTCTTGTCTTGGTATAGCAGGTGATGCTGGCTCTACTTTTTGTATGGGCTTTAAAGTAACATCGTCCTTTATGTCTACTCTCTTATGTAGATTATTCTCGCTTATTGCATTTTTTATCTGCTGCTTGAGCTTGTCAGATCGTTTTGTAGAACGATGGTTTAACTCATCCAAAAGTATCTTCAAAAGATCAGGATTTTTATAGCCGTCTTTGTAAGCACCTTCCAGATCTGTAATGGATTTATTAAAAAAAGGACGTTTCATCGTAAACTCTAATTACTTACTGAAATCTTTAAGACATATCATGAAATATTACGCTATATCGACGCAATCGATAAGAAATGTTTCTAACAAGACTCACTCGCCAGAAAACAAAGATACAAATTAGAGTCTATACTTAATGGCCATGGTAGCTTGTATGGATTTTTTGCAAAAAAATCTTGGGATATTTGATGGTTTCTCGCGCATATACTGTGTGAGGAACAATGAATAAGACCAGTATCAGCTTGCTAAGAACAATCCGTGAAACGGATGAGAGCTTGTCTTTTGTTGATAAGGCGGTGCTTGAAGATTTGATCGCCGGCAGGATTTCAATGAAGGCATCTGGTGGTCGTGAAGTGCTATTACTGACTCAAAAGGATGCTGCTAAGATGCTTGGCGTAAGTCGCGGGACGCTTTGGAAGATGAAAAAAGATGGTATTCTTAGTTCAGTTGAGATACTACCCAATACTTATCGTTATAGGCTTGAAGACATAGAATTTCTAGCTCAAAAAAATCTCTAAGTCATATAAGTTGTAGTCTTTTGGTAAAAATCATACAACAGCTTTCAAGTAAAATTATATAGAATGTTCCTTACCAAAAAAATAGCTTCACTACTATTTATAATAATTTTCATCAACTTCTTGCTTTCCAAAAAGCTCGATTATCCAGAATGGTCTATAAACGCATTTGATATTGTATATCATATGATTGCCTGGGTTTTTTTGTCAGGCTTGCTATTCTCTTCTATCTTGGAGTTATTGAAATGGAGATCAGGAAAATCAGGAAATACATGGAATCTCAAATTAGAGTCCTTTAAAGCTTTAGTGCACATCACAGGTTTTCTTGTGATTATTGCCGGCATATCTATTCCCGTTCTGCTTTATTTAGGAAATAGAAATGAATGGAATATTTCGGATACTCTATTAGTTTCCATACCAACATTTATCTTAGCTGTTCTAGTTGCACAGCAGAATTTGGTAAATTCAACTAACTATTTCTTAAGTGAAATATCCAGAGAAAAGTCCTTAATTACTGCCGTAAAACAGTGTGTTTCTGATATCAACGCATCATTTGCGCATGACCAAAAACCCCAAAAATTCACAATACAGAAATTAAAGAAATCCCTAGAACATCTTAGCAGGGAATCAAGAGTTGAGGAATTTGTGGCATACGCAATTCAGGCTCAGTTAACACTTGAGACTGTAATAGAAAAAGACAGCAAGGAATTTTGGAGAGGTTTTACAAGCATATTGGAAAAAAACCTTGATGAACAAAAGATTAAAAAGATTTAGAAGGTTTTGCCTTAAATGGCCTTCAGGCTGATACCTAAAGGGATTTGAGGGTGTTTTGAGTTAAAAAGGTTTGGTGAAAAGTTTGGTTTTAGTTCACGAAAATGCAGGAATGTTCGAGAATGTTCAACATTTTGAAGAGCAAATTCTGAAATCAAAGAAAATCCCGTAAATACTTAATAAAAAAGGCCTTAGCGGGTGCTAAGGCCTTGAGAAATTGGGTGCAGGGCTCGGATTTGAACCGAGGACCTTCAGGTTATGAGCCTGACGAGCTACCGGGCTGCTCCACCCTGCATCATGGGTAAACGAGAATAAGAAAAAAACGTGGGCATAATAGCAAGCATTTTCAGGATTTTTCTCTTTTTTGCGGTGAAATCTTTGCTAAAGACCATTTTTTACAACATAAATGCGAATGCCGTCCGATATTTTAGATAATCAACCCAGTGATTATCTCTATGTCTGGATTAAAAATCATACGCTTGGTGACCTTCATGATCCTGGCAGGGTGCCCGTTGGCACACGCTCAGGAACAGGCTACCTCCATCTCCGATAGCGAATCTAGGTCTACTCCGAACGGTTCGCACTTCGAAACCATCTACTTTGAGTTTATCGATTCCGTTCCCATGCCTGAGGGTATCCGCAATCATATTGTGGCCTTTTCAGAAACGTTAATCCTTCTGGAGCAACGCGGCGATTATTATTACTTTTATCTCGGCTGTGCTCTCTCGGTTATATCTTTGTTGCTGCTATTGTATTTAATGATCTATCAGCGTCGGGCCAAAATCAGTGTGGAAAATCTCGCGAGTGCTGAGCAAAAGCTTGAGCAATATAAGAAAAAGCTCAAGGACGCCCGAGATTATCAAAATACCACTTTAAAAAGCCTGGGACAGGATCTTCGCACTCCGCTCAACAGTATTGTTGGGGTAATTCAGCTCCTCAAAGACAGCCCTCTTAATACGTATCAGCAGCACTGTATGGCGATGGCTGATGTGAGTTGCCGCACCACCCTGACCCTGATCGATGACATTCAGGATCTCACCCAGCTGCACGAGGGTAAGTTTGCTCTCAGCGAAGAGGTTATGGATCTCTCGAGGTTAACTGAAGAGGTCGCCCAAATGTTCCAACCGGAGTATCAGAACTCGGCAGTCGATTTTATCTGCGATATTCCCAGTGAGCCTCTACCCTTCTATATGGGAGATCCCTCACGTATCCAGCAAATCCTGATCAATCTGCTCAGTCGCGCATTTCAAAACACGGATCAGGGTGAAATTGTGCTCAAACTCGAAATTGATGGAGCTGAAAATGCCCAGAGCTTTGCGCATTTCACTGTAACCGATACAGGATATGGCAATTGTGAGGTAGGAGCGGTTGAGCTCGATAATCCGCTTGCCCACGGGCACAGTATACTGGGATTGAGTGTTAGCAAACTGCTTTCAGAAGCGATGAGTGGCTCCATGGACGTTATGAGTCATACGGAAGAGGGTACCCAAATCGAGATACTATTGCCGCTCAATCGTGCCGCACATCCTGCCGGACTAAATCGTGAATTTACCGAATTCCCGCACCGCAAGGCGCTGATCGTATCGCAACAACCGACACTCAGCGACTTGATTGAAAGGCATCTGGCAAGCTGGTCTGTCGAGAGCGAACAGGTATCTGCGATCCGTGAGATTAATGAATTCATCGGCTCGGACCAATGCTACAGTGTAATCATACTCGATTCTAAAAACGAGAAAACTGCCACCATCACCCGCCAAATTCGCAAGATTCGTGAGCAAACACTGCCGCTCATTCCCCCGATCATCGTCATTACCGAACCCAGCAACCTCTATGCCCTGGACGATGCAGACAAGCATGAGCTGAGTTATCTTTGCCCGAAGCCCCTGCTCATCAATGATCTGCACAAATGTCTGTCGGATGCATTTACGCTAAAAAGCCCGGACATCAGCAGCCATCTTAAGATCCTACAAAACAGCAATTTCCCGGTACGTAAGCGCTCAAACATCACTCCTGACGCAGGCTTTGACCGGCTTGAGAATTACGCGGACAGCGAAGTAGACACGCGCATGAAAATCCTATTGGCTGAGGATAATCTGGTTAACCAGAAGGTGACCGCACTCCTGCTCAAGAAGATGCAGCTTGAAATTGAAATCGTGAGTAACGGCAGAGATGCAGTGAGCCGAGTTGAGGAAGGCGATATTGATCTGGTGTTGATGGATATGAAGATGCCGGATTTGGATGGTATTCAGGCGACCCGCCGCATTCGCCAGCTGGAGGCACTAACCAAGCAACCAACTATTATCGCGCTGACGGCTTCAACCAGCCCCGAAGATGAGATCTCGTGCAAGCAGGCGGGGATGGATAACTTCCTCGCGAAGCCTATCCAATATGAAAAGATGAAGGCGGCTCTGGCGTTTGCTTCTATCCGCAATAAGCGCAATAGCTCACTCGCTGCCTGATTCCTCTTCGATTTCTTTTTGGAAACCTTCCTTGGCGTTCTGTATGCGGGTTTTTAATTCATCCCATTTTTCCGAGAGGTCTTCCTGTGCAGATTCCAGCTTCTGACCAGACTCATTTTTCAGACCATTGAGCTGTTCTCCCAGTTTTTCTTTTTGCTCTTCAAGATCTTTGAGTAACTCATTGGCCTTATCTTTAGACTCTCCACCCAGTTCCTGGGCTTCATCCCGCAACTCAGCGAGCTCATCGCCGAGTGAATCTATCTTGGGACCCATGTAGTCTTTTAAGTCATCCCATTTTTCACCGACAAAATCGCCTGTTTTATCCAGCGCCTCACTGGTATTTTCTTTGACGGTATCAAAAGTGGTTTCCACTTCAGATTCTGATTCCTCTTCCCCGCATCCTGAGAAAAAGATCAGCGCAGCTATTATCAAACTAAGAGTCAGGATTGTTTTCATAGTATGTCTTTAGATACTAAAGTTACCGCACACGCTCAAAAAATCCAACCTTGCGATACACTTTATTGAGCACCTTGAAGGCCCGGGCTTGCGCACGTTCCATACCATCCTTGAGAATCTTTTCAAGACCCGCCTTATCACTGATGATTTCCTCATAGCGCTCACGCACGGGGCGTAACGCCTCAATGACGACATCTGCAACGTCTTCCTTAAGCGTCGCATAGCTGCTGCCAACGTATCGCTCCTCAAGCTCTTGTACTGGAATATCCTGCAGTGCACTGGAAATCGTCAACAGATTGGATATACCCGGCTTATCATCCGCCACCCGGATTTCCGTCCCGGAGTCCGTGACCGCACTTTTAATCTTTTTGCGCAGACTATCCGGAGATTCCAGGATGTAAAGCACCCCGTTTTGATTTTCATCACTCTTGGACATTTTACGAGTCGGGTCCTGCAGAGACATCACACGCGCTCCCACTTTCGGTATGTAGGGATCGGGAACCATAAACGTTTCGGAATATGCGTTGTTAAAACGCTCGGCTAGGTCCCGGGCGAGCTCCAGGTGCTGGCGTTGGTCCTCACCCACCGGCACAGAGTCTGCATTATATAGAAGAATATCAGCAGCCATAAGCACTGGATAATAGAGCAATCCAGAGTTTACAGATGCCTGGGGCTTTGCGGATTCATGGGTGAATTTGAGGTCGTTGTTCGAGCCCTCATCCTCACTGACCTGAAAACCCAGCTTCGAAGCTTTCTCCTTAAATTGGGTCATGCGTTGCAGCTCACCAAGCGGTGTCATACACCCAAGTACCCATGCCAGCTCTGTATGGCCAATCACGTGCGACTGGACAAACAATGCAGATTTCTCAGGATCCAAGCCACAGGCAAGGTATTGCGCCAGAAAGGATAAGGTTGCCTTACGCAACTCTGCAGGAGTGCGGCGCACCGTAATCGCATGCATATCCACAATGCCAAAGTAGCATTGATTATCATCCTGCATGGTCGCCCAGTTCTTAACTGCACCAATGTAATTGCCCAGGGTCATTTCACCGGTGGGCTGCGCACATGTCAGGATTACGGGTTTCTGATCACTCATGATGATATCTTCCATTTAAGAATGCGTAAAACAAGCAATTGCCAATCATTGGGTCAAGAATTTGCTCTGCGACTCCGAAATCATTTTTGCAGTTCCCAATAAAATACCTTGCAACTACATCCAACAAACCAAAAGTAGCATATTCATAGACAGATAATTTGGATTTGAGTTAATCGAACGAATCGTTCATTTTAATCATTCTAAAAGATATCACCTGATAGGATCATCGAAAACAAACCATTTATTGTGGCTAATCAACCCGTAGATACTCAAGCCTTGGAGAGCTTAAAGGAGTCCTTGCGACGCTGCTCCCCGGAAACCATTGATGCAGCGATTGCTTATCGTAGTAATCGGGACCCGCAACTTGCTCCGGTAATAGTAAAAGGCATCATTGAACGATTTTTAGAACCCGAAAACCGCCCCTTGCTACAAAATGGGGGTGACGACCTTAAGTTATTTGACGATTTGGGGGTAGACTCCCTGACGATGATGGAAATCGTGATCCTGGTAGAGGAAACCCTGGGAGTATCCGTGGATAATGAAGATCTCAGGGACTTGGCTACTATCAACGACATCAACGCCTACATCGCTGAGAAATTGGGTGGTGGAAATACCTAATCTAGGGGACTTTAAGTTCCAACGGCAGGATATTGAATCCATCATGCCCCACCAGGATCCCTTCCTGTTCCTGGATGCCGCTGATGTAGAAGGAGCCCAGGCAACAGGCATTTACCAAATACGCGGGGACGAATCATTTCTGGAAGGACATTTTAAGCATCAGCCGGTTTTTCCCGCATCGATCTTATTGGAAGCGCTAGGGCAGCTTGGCGTGTTTTCCCTGCTAAAAGGTCCCCACGAAAAACTGGAAACAACCCCTGATCCTAAAAGCGTCTACTTCACCTCCTGCGATGGGGTCAGGTGCCACCGAATCTGCAAACCGGGAGACGTTCTCGAAATGGAAATCAACGTGAAACGTATTCGCCACCCGATGTTCACATTCAGTGGGTGTACGCGTATCGGCGAGGATCGCGTTGCCGTCGTTGAGCAGATCACGCTGCTCTTTGATTACATAAAGGGCGATTAATCCACCATGAATGAGTCGCAGCCACGCAATGCCGACGATTTGAGGCTTTGTTATATCTACACGACTTTCCCGCTCGTTAGCGAAACCTTCCTGCAGCGCGAAATGCAGATCATGAAGGGCAAGGTGCAGCACTTGCGGCTCTACACTATTTGGGGGGGAAAGCGTAAATTTGAAGACCTGCGTGTCCATAAATTCGAACTTATTGAGCTATTAACTCTCTTCTACTGGTTACCCTACTGGTATGTTAAAAGAAAGGAGGCAACCCTTGCGATTTTTCGTAAAATCTCAAAAAGCCGCCCTCAGTATTTTAAAAATTGGCTCGAAACTCTCCTGGGCATCGCCTTTGCATTCATCCGGGCCAAACAGATCCAAAAATGGCAGCCGGATTTGATCCACGCAGTATGGGCGACAATGCCCAGCACAGCGGCATTGCTGCTGAAAGGCTTGATCGATACCCCCTTTTCGATGGGGGCCCACGCCTACGATATTTTTCAAAAAGGGGGAGATTGTCTGCTTAAACCCAAGGCAGAAAACTCCAATTTCATCCACAGTTCTACGCAGTTTGCAAAGGATTATCTGGTCGAATTGGGTGCGGATGCCGGGCACGTTCATATGATTCGCAGAGGGTTGTCGAGCCTTCCACCTATCAACCAGCTCAGGAAAAGCATCCACGAATTAAGAATATTAACCATCGGACGCTTGGTAGAAAAGAAGGGCTATGAGGAGCAATTGAAAATCTACAACGATCTGCGACGCAGGGCGATCCCCTTTAAGGTGGACATCGTGGGTGAAGGCCCGCTGCGCAAAACACTCGAGCACGAAATCGAAGCCTACGGCCTTTCAGATCACATTAACCTGGTGGGTGCAATACCGCATGCCGAAACTCAGTTTTACTATAGCCAGGCGGATCTTTTTGTATTCACAGGAGTAATCGCCAAGGATGGAGATCGTAATGGTCTGGCAAATGTCATCCCTGAGGCGATGGCACGAGGCCTTCCCGTCTTAAGTACACCCGATACCGGCGTGATGGAGGCCTTTAAAGCCGACTACGAGCTGGCCATACTGCCCTTAAGACCAACCGAAGACTGGGTGCTCACCATTAAAGACTTGATCGGCGACTATCCCCGACGCAAAGCATTGGGTGCTGCTGCTCGCCTTTGGACGGAAACGAATTTCAACGCCCGCAAAAATACGCAGAAGCTCTACAATATAATGATTCGCGATTTCGAGTCGCGCAATTAGATCTGCTTCGCAGCGTAGGCAAAAGCCTCTTCGATGATGGCGAAGTCCTCCTCAGAATGTCTGGAGGAGGCGGCGGTTCGTATAAGGTCTTTACCCGGCGGCACACTCGGAGAGGTAGAAATCACGGTAAATACACCCTTCTCTAACAGAGCTTTCCAGAAAACGTAGGCCTGCTCCTTATTACCGATAACTACCGGAAGTGCAGGCGTGTTACTACCCCAGGTATCCAAACCAAGGCCCTCGAAAATTGCCTTCATGCGGCGCGTATTGATCCACAGCTTTTCCAAATGTTCAGGTTCTGTCTGCAGTATCTCAAAGCTGGCCCTGGCACAGGCAGCCTGGCTGGGACTTAGGGCGGCGCTAAAAATGGTCTGTTTGGAATGAGTACGCAGATAATCAATCAGATCCTGATCTCCCGCAACGAACCCCCCTGTACTGGAGAGCGACTTTGAAAAACTGCCGCTAATAATATCAATATCATCGGTGATTCCAAAATAATTAGCAGTGCCTCGACCTCCGTCCCCCAAAACACCAAAACCGTGTGCATCATCCATCACCAGGAAACAGCCATTGGCTTTTCCAATCTGAACAAACTCCTGCGCCGGAGCAATATGCCCTTCCATGGAATAAACCCCATCAAAGAGTATCATCTTTGCCGTCTCCGGTTTTTCGTAGGAAAGGATATCCTCCAAATCTTTTGGGTTTCCATGGCTGAATCGCTCGATGCGCGCATCGGAGAGCTTCATCCCACTGACCAGGGAGGAATGTACATTTTTATCTGCAAAGATTACATCCCCCCGTTGCGCAAAGCTGGCAACTGATGACATACAGGAGAGATAACCTGCTGCAGACACATGGCAGGCATCCTTGCCTAAGAAATCGGCGATCATTTCTTCGAGTTCCACATGGTAAGCACGAGAACCATTGGAGGGTCTTGCTCCAGTTGTGCTGCTACCCCATTCTTCCAGAGCCTTCTTGCCTGCTTCGATCACTTTAGGATGCTCACCAAGGCCCAGATACTCATTGCTGGAGATCATGACCATCTCCTGCCCATCGAGCCATACCCGCGTGCCCTTCTGCTTCTCAAAAGCCAGGTAATAAGGATTATATTGCAGGCGCATCTGCGTTACAAAATCATCGCGGCATCTGCGCGCGATCAAATTCTCAGCGGTTTCGGCTTTGGCTACACTCATTGCTTTCAGTCCTCTTTGAGCCTCAGGTAGACTTCAGTTTCATATTTTTTTGCCCACCCAATGTCCCACGGCACAAACCCTATTTTTTTGTAAAGTGCTGAGGCAACCTGATTATCCATATGGTGGCTGGTTCCAATCATCTCAACCGCCGGGCAAAGCTTCATTTTCCGTATGACTTCACGCATGGCCGCTTCACCATAACCTTTTCCCTGGTAGCGCTCATCAATCATCAATCTAAGGACAAACCCAACCCCGGAATCCAGTTGATACATCGTAAATCCCACCATATTGCTATTAGGTTTCTCCCAGCCCCGTTCCTTTTGATCATAGATAGCCCAAGGATACAGATTCTTATCCACATACGCCTCGGCAAGACTGCTGGCATTGGGAGCAATCAATCGCTTCTGCTCTTCTCCGAGTTGCATATTAAGGCACTCCAGTAAGTTTGCTCGGGTTATGGGCCTTAGTGTAACAATACTCATTTTCCTCTCCAATCAGGCACTCACCACTTGGGTATTCGGATAACTTCCCAACCACTTAATGAATGGGGATTGCTTTTTCAATGCCTCCAGCACTTTTTGCACGGCAGGCTCCTCGTAATGCCCCACGAAATCGATGAAGAAAAAGTAGTCCCAGTTTTTGCGACGTGTGGGACGGGATTCGATCTTCACGAGATTAATGTTCTCTGCAGCAAACACCTCAAGGGCTGCCTGAAGAGCACCCACCTCATCATTGAGCGATACGACAATGCTGGTGCGATCCTTACCCTCATTTAGTGGTTTTGCCGGATTTTTGCCGATCACCAGGAAGCGGGTCGTATTATCGCTTTTATCCTGAATGCGATTTTCAACCACCGGCACCTTATAAAGTTCTGCTGCAAGCTCACTGGCAATCGCCGCATAACCCGTTTTTTCATTGGCCATCTTTACCGCCAGTGAAGTGCTCTCGACTTCCATCTGGTTCGCCTGAGGAAGATGTCTTTGCAGCCAGTCACGACATTGCCCCAGCGCCTGATCTTTCGAGCAAACCGTTGTGATCTCCTCAAGTGGTGAATGCGAAATCAAGCTATGCTCGATATTTAAGTATACCTGATTGACTATAAACAACTCAGTGCTCACCAGCATATCCAGAGAGTGCCGGACGATACCGTCCGTAGAGTTTTCAATAGGGATTACACCATAGTCGGCTTCCCCACTTTCAACAATGCTGAAAATATCGGCAATGGTGTGAGCCGGTGCATACTCCATACTCGCCCCGAAGCAAGCCATGGATGCCTGGTGAGTGTAAGATGCCTCCGGACCCAGGTAAGCAATTCGAGTCTTCCCTTCCAAAGCTTTCGCAGCCGAAATAATCTCACGGTAGATTGCTCGGAGTGCCTTTTCAGGCAAAGGACCCTCATTTTTAGCCTGCACAGTCTGGTATACGATCTCTTCACGAGTAGGATCATAAATAGCCGCCCCCTCACGGGATTTCAGCTTGCCGATCTCATATGCCACATTCGCACGCTTGTTCAACAATTCTACGATTGCCTGGTCGCACGCATCCACTTCCTTTCGCAGCTTTTTGAGATCTTCTTCCATAAATTTACTCTGCTACTTTTAGGTTGAGCGATTCCTGCCCGGTTTCTTCATCATTCATATTGGGTCGGTTGACCCACTCGTCCAACTGCTCGGTCGTCACGATATCCGATGTCGGCAAATCAGTAAGTGACTCGAGGCCACAAAAATCCAGAAATTTATCCGTCGTGCCATACTGCAAAGGGCGTCCCGGCAACTCCGCACGCCCCCGGGAAATCACGAGCTCCAGCTCAATGAGCTTACTCAGTGCGCTATCCACCGATACTCCACGGATACGCTCCATCTCTGCACGGGTTACGGGCTGACGATAAGCGACAATTGCGAGGGTCTCTAACGCGGCTTGACTCAATCTCAACGGCCGAAGTTCGCCTCGCAGTGCGCGCACCCATTCCGAATACTCAGGTGCAACGCAAAGCCGGTAGCCATCCTTGGTATGCAAGAGGCGATAAACCTCACCCCGCTCTTCGAAGTCTTTCTCCAGGGTAGCCATTGCTTCGCGGATCGAAGTTGAAGTGAGCAACACCGGAAATTTGTTCAAATTCAACCCGCTGGTGCTTTCAGCTGTAGGCTCTGGGTTCTCGGTGTTTTCTTCAGAATCATCTGAGCTGCTGTATTGTTCGCGTACATGATTATACACCCACTGGATTTTCTTGATATCCAGAGGTTCCGATGTGGAAAACAAGAGTGACTTCAGCCACGATTTAATTTCAAACTCCATAGCAACCCGGATTGCCGGCAAATATACCATGCGATCCCCAAAACCTCGAAATTGACAGTTGCCAGCCTAATTTCAAGTCTCTTTTATTTGCCGTATGTCTAATCCGAGAGAGTATTCTTCAATTGTAGTCGACGGAAATGACCGTGCACCCAACCGCTCAATGCTGCGTGCGGTCGGCTTTGAAGACGAAGATTTTAAAAAGCCTCAGGTGGGAATCGCCAACACCTGGAGTAACCAGACGCCCTGTAATGTGCATATCAATGATCTTGCACAATTAGCCGCAGAAGGGGTCGTAAACGCAGATGGAAAGCCCATCACTTTCGGAGTTCCTACAGTGACAGACGGCATCTCCATGGGCACCAAAGGGATGCGCTACAGCCTCGTTTCACGGGAGGTCATTGCGGACTCGATTGAGACGGTTACAGGCGCTCAGGGATTTGACGGAGTAGTCGCAATCGGCGGCTGCGATAAGAATATGCCGGGCTGTATGATCGCACTCGCGCGCCTGAATCGCCCTTCGGTATTTGTTTATGGCGGTACGATCTTACCGGGTATTTACAAGGATAAGGCGCTCGACATCGTAAGTATTTTTGAAGCCGTCGGTGCACACGCCAAAGGCAAAATCGATGATGCCGAATTTAAGGAAATCGAGAAGCGCTCGATCCCCGGACCCGGCTCCTGTGGTGGCATGTATACCGCGAATTCCATGGCGAGCGTTATCGAAGCCATGGGCATGAGCCTGCCAAACAGCAGCGCCCAGCTCGCAGTAGGAGAACAAAAAAAGCAGGACTGTATCAATGCGGGTGAAGCCGTACTTAGACTTATCGAGCAGGGCGTTAAGCCCCGCGATATTATGACCCGCAAAGCCTTCGAAAACGCAATCCGCACCGGTATTGCGCTCGGCGGCTCGACGAATATCGTGCTGCACCTACTGGCGATCGCCCACGCAGCGGAAGTCGATGTAACCATCGAAGATTTTTATAAACTGGGAGAGATCACCCCCATGGTCTGTGATGTTAAGCCATTCGGGAAATACAATATGTCCCATATGATCCGGGTCGGCGGTATCCAACCACTCATGAAAACCCTGCTCGATGCCGGGATGCTTCACGGGGACTGCATGACCGTAAGCGGTAAAACGCTCGCTGAGAATCTGGAAAATGTGGAACCGTATCCGCTGGATCAGGATATTGTGATGCCTCTTGATAAACCCATCAAATCGACCAGCCATCTACGTATCCTCAAGGGGAGCCTTGCCCCAACTTGTGCGGTGGGCAAGATCACCGGTAAAGAGGGACTTTATTTCAAAGGTACTGCCGTCGTTTACGAAGGTGAGGAAGATGCGCTGAAGGGTATTCTCGCAGGTGAAGTGAACGCGGGCGACGTGGTTGTCATCCGCAATGAGGGTCCTGTCGGGGGACCGGGAATGCGCGAGATGCTTTCACCGACTTCGGCAGTTGCAGGACGCGGCCTGATCAAAGAAGTCGCACTCATCACCGATGGCCGTTTCTCCGGAGGTAGCCACGGGTTTGACGTCGGCCATATCACACCGGAAGCCGTTTTGGGAGGACCCATCGCGTTCATCCAGAACGGAGATATCATCGAAATCGATGCCGTCAAAAACTCGATCGACCTACTCGTCGATGAAGCTGAACTTGAACGCCGCAAGGCAGGCTGGACTCAACCCGGAGCCAGCGAAACCCGGGGTGTGCTTGCGAAGTATGCAAAACTCGTTACCAGTGCCTCCGAAGGTGCAGTAACCGACAAAAACCTCTAATATAGAATCATTTCAGAATCCTAACCGTTATTATCCGCATATGAGCAATTGGCAAAACTTCAACGATCGTTTCTATCGCTTCACAGCACCCGCAATGACCCTGGACATCAGCCGGGTTAAGTTCCCGGATTCATTCCTTTCCGAAATGGAGGCCAAAATTGAAAAGGCATTCAAGGATATGGAAGCACTGGAAGCCGGAGCTATTGCCAACCCGGACGAAAACCGCATGGTGGGGCATTATTGGTTGCGCAATGCAGGTTTAGCACCCGATGAGGCGCTCAAGAACGATATCGAAAAATGCCTCGCAGATATCAAAACATTAGCAACGAAAGTATTGTCAGGCGAAATCCAGGGAGCCGGAGGAAAATTTAAGAATGTGCTGGTCATCGGAATCGGTGGCTCGGCATTAGGACCCCAGTTTGTGGACCAGGCACTTAGTGAAGCTAATGCAGAAGGACTCCAGGCCTACTTCTTTGATAATACCGATCCTAACGGAATCGATCGTACGCTTGAAGAAATCGGGGATGAGCTAAACCAAACCATTTCGGTCGTCATTTCAAAATCCGGTGGCACCCCGGAAACCCGCAACGGTATGCTCGAAGCCAAAGCAGCCTATGAAGCCAAAGGGCTGAATTTTGCACAGCATGCAGTCGCCGTCACGGGCGAAAGCAGCAAGCTGGATCACTTTGCAGAAAGTGGCGGCTGGATTACCCGATTGCCCATGTGGGACTGGGTAGGAGGTCGTACCAGCGAACTCGCGGCTGTCGGTCTATTACCGGCTGCACTCCAGGGATTCGATATCGATGCCATGCTACACGGTGCAGCTGAAATGGACGCGCTCACCCGTCAGTGGGAGGTGAGCAAAAACCCGGCTGCTCTCCTGGCGCTCATGTGGTATTTCCTGACGGATGGTAAAGGCAGTAAAGACATGGTTGTGCTGCCCTACAAGGATCGCCTCGAGCTCTTTTCCAAATACCTGCAGCAGCTCGTTATGGAATCGCTGGGTAAAGAGCTCGACCTCAATGGCAAAGTTGTGAACCAAGGGATTGCGGTTTACGGAAATAAGGGTTCCACTGACCAGCACGCCTACGTGCAACAACTCCGTGAAGGGCTTTTAAATTTCTTTGTGGTCTTTATCGAAGTGCTTGAAGAACGTAGCGGCGATTCCATCCTTGTGGAAGATGCATTTACCTCCGGAGATTTCCTACAGGGTTTTTATCTGGGCACACGGGATGCACTTTATGAGAAAGATCGTCAGTCCGTTACGATCACCGTAGATAAAGTGGATGCGCACAATGTCGGTGCACTCATTGCACTCTTTGAACGGGCGGTTGGCTTCTATGCGAGCCTCGTCAATGTAAATGCGTATCACCAGCCTGGAGTTGAAGCCGGTAAAAAAGCAGCCGCAGGCATCCTGGAGCTGAAGCAGACGATTTTTGACTACCTCGCAGGAAATCCGGGCTATGCACATACCGCTGAACAGATTGCGGTGGGCATAGAGCAAGCGGGTAAAGAAGAGATGATCTACAAGATTTTAATCTCACGCGCTTACAATTACCCCGAACAATGCAAAGTGAACCATGGATCTAGCCCCTCAGAAACGACTTTTAGCTTTTAAAAATCCAAAAAATGGGTAATAGGTAATGCATCATGAAAATATTCGCGCGCGTATTGGCTCTATTCCTTCTGACGACTTTTGTTCTCGGTCTTACCGGTTGCTTAAATAAGGATATGGATGATTCCTCAATTCCCTGGAGCCGACCGGCCGACTGGGAGAATCAGGTTCCTGGCATGGGCCGTGGCTTCTAATCACTTACACGTGGTTGACCACTCACGCGAAGCATAGATCATCTGGAGCTACCGGAACTCTTCATCTGGTAGCCACACCAATCGGTAATTTGGGCGATATAAGCCCTCGGGTAAGCGAAATACTAAGCACATGCGATCGCGTTGCGTGCGAAGATACCCGTGTTACCGGCAAGTTACTCAAGCATCTCGAAATTGAGAAACCCTTGATCAGTTATCGGGACGAAAACGAAAAGCAACAAGCCGAACACCTGATCGGCGTTTTAAAGGCGGGGGAATCGATAGCCCTCGTTTCCGACGCAGGCACACCGACCATTAGTGACCCGGGTTTCCGGCTCACCCGGCTTTGTCACCTTGAGAAAATCCCGGTGTTATCCATACCCGGACCCAGTGCATTAATTTGTGCGCTTGCGGTATCCGGACTTCCCAGCAATGGATTCCTGTTCCTCGGCTTTTTGGCTCCCAAAAAATCGGCACGTATCAAAACTTTTACTGAGTATCAATCATTCCCGTACACACTCATCATTTATGAATCCCCGCATCGCATCGAAAAATGTTTGCTCGATTTGCAGGAAGTACTAGGCGATGAGCGCGTGGTGTCGGTCAGCAAGGAGCTTACGAAGCTGCACGAACATACCTTTACCGGACCCTTGCACGAAACGGTTAAACATATTCAAGATCGTTCCCAAAAGGGAGAATTTGTAGTCTGTATAGCACCCGAAGCATTTAGTCTCTGAAAGTGAAAAAAGTCGGAATTATAGATTTGGGAAGCAATACAATCAAATTGCTCGTCGCTACCTATAAAGACGGACTTAAGGAAATCCATAAGCAGATCGAAGAAAGCCGCATTTCCAAAGGCATCAGCCAGGAAAAGCCAGTATTACTGCCTGAGAGTATTGAACGAGCCACCCAAGCCGTAAAAACGCTCATTGAGGCAGCTCAAGAACATAACGTGGACTCCCTTACGATTGTGGGCACCAGTGCTGTAAGGGATGCCCGGAATGGATTTGAATTTGCAAATCTTCTGGAAGAAGTGACCGGCTACCCTCTACGTATCCTTTCAGGCACAGAAGAGGCCCAATTCGTCGCATATGGATTACGCTTTGACCCGAATATTCAGCAATATTCAAGTTTTCACCACTTTGATCTGGGAGGAGGCAGCCTGGAATACAATCGGGTGCAAGATCACGAGCTGACCTATTCCACAAGTATACCTCTGGGAGCAGTGCGTATCACTGAACAATTTATCCCTGAACCAAAATTACCCATCCCGGAATCTCAAATAGAACAACTCAGCGCACACATCGAGAAGCTGTTTGCAGAGCATTCTATAAAGCCTAATACCCCCAACACCCTCATATTTACGGGTGGTTCAATGACTATCGCCCGCAAAATCATTCAGGAGTTACTACCGGGCGAACTTATTAATGAACACCAAATTTCAAAAAACCTGCTAGACTCGATATCCAGGACCCTCAGCTTGCGGTCTTTTGAGGAACGCCTCGAAGTGAAATCCTTACCCGAAAACCGGGCAGATGTGATTCCTGCTGCACTTACCCTAATACTAACCGCAGCTAGATACTTTGATCAGCAAATAGTTGTTCACTCAGAATATGGCCTACGCCATGGATTAGCGCTTCATGCGCTTAATTCTTAAAGAATATATAAAAAAAGCCGAAATCTTCCTAATTTTTTTGAACAAGAAGCTTACTCATCCGTCTATCTATATGAACAAACAATTTTACAGTAGTAATGGTTTTTTCATTTTCAGTAGTTTTGGGGTAGTTAGCTTTCTTAGAATAACATTCTAGAAAGATGTAGAGAGGCTCGAAGGAGCCTCTCTTTTTTTTCGTTCGTCACATACCGTTATTTCGGTAGAACTAGCGTATGAACATTGAATTTCTCAAGTCCAAACACCCTAAGCTGGAGGACCTCTGCGATGTAATTAAGTCTAAAGGAGGAAGAGTTTATTTGGCTGGGGGGTGTGTTCGAGATATGCTCTTGGGCCTCAACCCGGGTGACCTGGACATCGAAGTATTTGGACTAAGGGAAGAGGAACTGGCAAATGCATTAAAAACCCGATTCCTAACCCATAAGGTGGGTAAATCGTTCGGAGTATTTAAGCTACGCGGTATCGAAGCAGATATCTCAATACCCCGTCTGGAGGAAAAAACAGGACCCAAGCACACCGATTTTGAGATTTCACTCAAGCCCGATTTAGAAATCAGAGAAGCTGCCCTGCGTCGCGATTTCACCATCAATTCCATGTATTGGGATCTTGCCCATCATGAACTCATTGATCCTTATGGCGGAAAAGCAGCTCTGGAGCAAAAAATCCTAAGGCATACCTCGGACAAATTTTCTGAAGATCCTCTGAGGGTTTATCGTGCCATGCAGTTCGTAGCGCGTTTTGATCTGAATGCAGATGCTGCGACCATCGAGCTATGCAAAAGCATGTCACCCGATAATATCTCGCGGGAGCGCATCTTTGAGGAATGGAATAAAATGCTGCTTAAAGGCACGCACATCCGCAAAGCGTTGAATTTCTTGAGAGAAGTCGCCTGGATTTCAGAATTCCCCGAACTCGAGAATCTCATCAACTGCGAGCAAGACCCCAAGTGGCATCCGGAAGGCGACGTATGGAACCATACCTTGCTGGCTATGGACGCATTCGCAGCCCATCGCAAAGACGAGAGTAAGGATAGCTTGGTGGCCGCCTATGCAATACTCTGCCACGACATGGGTAAGCCTCACACTTCCACCGTCAATGATAACGGTCGTATCCGTTCACCCGGGCATGATATTGCGGGAGTTCCAATAGCTGTTAATTTTTTAAACCGTCTGACCCAGGACACCTACCTGCATAAATGGGTGCCCATACTTGTCAAAGAGCACATGCAGCCCATGGCGCTCTACAACAACAATGCAGGCGATGCCGCAATCCGTAGACTTGCGCACCGCGCAGGTCGAATAGATTTGTTGATGCAGGTTTGCATGGCGGATCGCCGAGGTAGAGGTGAGCACGGTCCTACTGAGTTCCCTGAGTTTGACTGGCTCAATGAACGCATCGAACGCCTCAACCTTATGGATCAGGCCCCCAAACCCATAATTCAGGGGCGGGATCTAATCAAACTTGGGTTAAAACCCGGGTCGCATTTCTCAGAAATCCTCGATAAGGTCTTTCAGGCGCAGCTGGATGGAGAATTCCAGAGTTATGAGCAGGGACTCATTTACCTGAAGCAATTGTTGGCAAACAAAAATACAGTTCACTCCTAACAATGCCCTTGACCCCCCTAGCGCATTATTGATTAATCCCCCTTTTTTCGCAGATTCTCTAACCTTTTGCACAATGTCCACGCGTTCAGACTATAATTTCAAAACCATAGAGCCCTACTGGCAGGAATACTGGGATACTCACAAGACCTACAAAGCGGAGGACCAGAGTGATAAACCCAAGTATTACATGCTGGATATGTTTCCCTATCCATCCGGGGCGGGACTTCACGCCGGCCACGCTGAAAATTATACCGCATCGGACATTCTTGACCGTTACAAACGTGCAAAAGGATTTAATGTGCTTCATCCGATGGGTTGGGATGCGTTTGGCCTACCAGCAGAGCAATATGCCATCAAGACCGGCACCCATCCGGCAGAAACAACGGCCAAAAATATAGAAAAGTTCACAGCACAAATTAAGCGCCTGGGGATCGCTATCGACTGGGATCGGGAGATCAACACTACGGATCCCCACTACTTTAAATGGACGCAGTGGATATTCCTGCAGCTCTTTAAGCACGGGCTCGCCTACGTGGATGAGCGCCCCGTCAACTGGTGTCCACAATTGGGTACGGTGCTCGCCAATGAAGAGGTCATAGACGGCAAATCCGAGGTGGGCGGCTTTCCGGTAGAGAAACGTAACCTGCGCCAGTGGGTGCTGCGGATCACCGCTTATGCGGACAAATTGATTGAGGGTCTCGATAAGGTTGACTGGCCAAACTCTACAAAAACCCAGCAAACCAACTGGATCGGTAAGTCCACGGGCGCGGAAATTGATTTTGAAATCAAGGGCTCCAATGATAAGTTGAAAGTTTTCACCACCCGTCCGGATACCCTTTTCGGTGCGACCTATATGGTTATCGCTCCTGAGCACGAGCTGTTAGATACCCTCACGACATCCGAACAAAAAGAGGCGATTGCAGCCTATGTGAAAACGGCTTCCAATAAAAGCGATCTGGATCGCACCGATCTGGCTAAGGACAAAAGCGGTATCTTCACCGGCAGCTACGCGATCAATCCAGTTAATGGAGAAGAAATCCCCATCTGGGTAGCCGATTATGTGCTGATGGGTTACGGTACCGGAGCGATCATGGCCGTCCCGGCTCACGATACGCGGGACTTCGAGTTCGCGAAGAAATTTGAGATACCTATCATCCAGGTCATTTCATCCCCTGAAGGGGAATCACTGCCCTATACCGGTCCGGGTAAAATGATGAACTCCGGCGAGTTTGACGGGATGTCCACCGAAGACGGTAAAAATGCCATCGTCGAAAAACTTGCGAAGAACTCCGCAGGCAAGGAAACCATTAACTATCGTCTACGCGACTGGTTATTCTCGCGGCAGCGTTATTGGGGCGAGCCGTTCCCCATTACATGGGTTAGCGAAAGCACTTATCTAGCCTCCATCGATGCTAAAGGAAAGCTCTCAGAACAACTGCCCGAGACTCCCATCAAGTATGTGAATGATGAAGGCGAAGAGTTGTTTGCATTACCGATCATTTTTGGGGACTTACCGCTGGAGCTTCCTGAAACCGATAATTACAAACCTTCCGGAGATGCGCAGAGTCCACTGGCGAATATTCCTGAGTGGGTGAACGTATGGGTAAATGTCGAAACCGGTGAAACCCTTTCTCAATCTAATCCCAAACCCGAAAGTAAACAATGGCATGTTGGCACCCGGGAGACCAATACCATGCCCCAATGGGCAGGCTCGTGCTGGTATTATTTGCGGTATTGCGATCCGAAAAACGCGGAAGCGCTTATCGATCCGAAGCTGGAGAAATACTGGGGCGTTCCCGATATGTATATCGGCGGAGCAGAGCATGCCGTTCTACACCTGCTTTATGCACGCTTCTGGCACATTTTCCTGAATGAAATCGGAGTCGTCACGACTAATGAACCCTTTAAGAAGTTGTTCCATCAGGGAATCATTCTCGGTGAGCTGGAATATACGCTCTATCTGGATAAGTCGGGTAATCCGGTTTCCACGACGGATATCAATGACCTGGGTGAATGGGACGGTACAACAAAATCACTGGAAGAAGATGAAGTCGTAAAAGTCCGTAAAGATAAGATAGACGTCTACTGCCTCAAGGAGGATGAATCCATCCAGGTCGACGCGCGTGCTTATAAGATGAGTAAGAGCCGGGGCAACGTCGTGAATCCCGATGATTACATCGACAACTATGGCGCGGACTCTCTGCGCATGTATGAGATGTTTATGGGACCGCTGGAGGATATGAAACCCTGGAATGCCAACGGCATTGAGGGTCCGCACCGTTTTCTGAAAAAGGTCTGGCGCTTCATTGTGAATGAAGAAAGAACAATGAACAGCAAAATCAACGAGAAAGCCAATGATTCGCAGGAGGTATTGAAGGTCTATAACCAGACCGTTGAGAAGGTCTCAGATGACATCGAGTCGCTTGGTTTTAATACGGCCATTTCTCAACTCATGATCCTGCTAAATACACTGCAAAAGGCACCCGAAGTTTCCATCACCACTACAAAGGCTTTTGTACAGATGCTTGCTCCCTTCGCACCTCATTTGGCAGAGGAGCTTTGGAAGATACTCGGCGAAGAACCCTCAGTCACTTATGCACCGTGGCCTAAAAAGGTTGAAATCAAGGAAACCGAAAAGATCGATAAGATCGTATTCCAGGTAAATGGCAAAGTGCGAGGTGAAGGCACATTCCCGGGTGGCGTCGGCAAAGAGGAAGTGGAAGCTGCTGCCATGCAGGAAGAGCGCGTTCAGGCTGCACTTGAGGGCAAAACAATCGTGAAAGTCATCTTTGTTCCCGGTAAGATCCTCAATATCGCTGCTAAGTAATCTATGACCACTCAGTTTCTGCCTGCCGACTTTGATTCCACTGCAAACTTCGCAGTGCTGGCGGGCAGAGGGTATTACCCGGAACTCATGGTTGAGCGTATCCAGGCTGCGGGTCTTCCATTGTGCATCGCAGGTTTTGAAGGGGAAACTTCGCCACAGCTCATGGAGAAAGTTGAGAAAAACCGCAGGCGTATGATTAAGGTCGGGCAGCTCGGTAAGCTTCTTAAATCCATGCAGGAAATGCAGTGCAAATATGCGATCATGGTCGGGCAAATCCGCCCCCGGCGCTTATTTCGTGGATTGCATCCGGACCTCAAGGCCTTCCGCATCCTGCAAAGCCTTAAGGAACGTAACGCGGAGACCATCTACGGCGCCCTGATTCGTGAGATGGACGCCATTGGCACCACAATTGTGGATGCGCGTGCCTTCATTGACGATCAGCTCGCGGATAAAGGCTGGATGACGCCCGAGCCCACGAAGATCAAAATGCTCCCGGAAACCCTGGAACATGGCATTCGCAATGCAGAGGAAATCGCCCGACTTGATATTGGACAGGGTATCGTGGTGAAACGCGGAACTGTGCTTTGCGTCGAGGAGTTTGATGGTACAGACTCCATGCTACGCCGCGCTTCCAAATTTCAGACCAAGGGCAAAATTTTTGTCAAGACCGTGAAACCGGCACAGGACTACCGCATCGACGTCCCGGTTTTTGGCGAAACGACCCTGAACTCCATGAAAGACGGTGGAATCGACACCGCAGTATTGGCCGCAGGCAAAACCATCATGCTCAACAAAGAGGTCGTCATCGAAAAAGCAAAATCGATGGGTATCCACATCATGGGATATTAGTTTTTTGTAAGTATCCGGGGAGATAATGTGTTCTATCTGGATAGACTTTCGATAACCCATGACTGATACAAACACTACTCTCGTATGGTTTCGCCAGGACTTACGGCTGACGGATAATCCCGCACTCAGCGAAGCCATCAAGGTCGGCAATCCGATTCTACCTGTATACATCTGGGATCCAGAATCCGAAGGGGCATGGGCAGCCGGCGGTGCAACCCGATCCTGGCTGTATCACTCATTGAAAAGCCTCGACACAGATCTGCAGAAGCTCGGTTCCCACTTAGTCATCCTTACCGGGGATTCGCTGGAGACGCTCCAAAAACTGGTTCAGGAAAATAATACTACCCACGTTTTCTGGAATCGCCGCTACGAACCGGATATCATCGAGCGCGATAAGCAAATCAAAGAATCACTGACCCATGAGGGATTAACCGTAAAAAGTTTCAATGCATCGCTCCTCAAAGAACCCTGGGAAATTCAAAATAAGTCCGGCCTCCCCTTCAAAGTCTTCACCCCTTTTTGGAAAACGCATGATGCAGAGCCCAATCCCTACCCCGTATATGCAAAACCCAAATCCATTCCGAGTCCATCCAGCTGGCCAAAATCCACTGATCTGGATGACCTCAAACTGCTTCCGAAATTAGGATGGGATAACGGATTCTACGAACGCTTCACTCCGGGTGAGGCCGCCGCTCACAAGGAGCTTAAAGGGTTTGCATCCGGGATCGTCGATGCGTATTCGGATGGCCGCAACCGTCCTGACTTACGGGGCACGTCGCGGCTCTCCCCGCATCTGCACTTTGGTGAGATTAGCCCAAGGACCATTTATAACCATATTCACGCACTCAACGAAACCATTAGCAAAGGCAGTCGGGTGTTCCTCAGCGAGATAGGCTGGCGGGAGTTTGCCTATCACCTGATTTATCATTTTCCTTTTACCACCGACCAGCCACTTAGGGAAGAATTCAGCCAGTTTCCCTGGGAAGAAGACGATAGACGTCTCGTAGCCTGGCAAAAAGGGATGACCGGGGTGCCGATGGTCGATGCCGGAATGCGTGAACTCTACGCAACGGGCTGGATGCATAACCGCGTGCGGATGATCGTCGCCTCATTTTTGGTGAAGAATCTCATGCTGCCCTGGCAGCGGGGAGCGGAATGGTTTTGGGATACCCTCGTGGATGCAGACCTTGCAAGTAACAGCCTCGGCTGGCAGTGGACCGCCGGATGCGGTGCCGATGCGGCCCCCTACTTCCGGGTCTTTAATCCGGTTCTCCAGGGCAAAAAATTCGACCCCGATGGAGAATATGTGCGTCGCTGGATCCCCGAGCTATCCAAGGTGCCCACCAAATTCATTCACGACCCCTGGAATGCACCCCCGGAAATCCTCGCTTATGCCGGAGTCATTATCGGTGAGCACTACCCCAAAAAGATTGTAAGTTTGAGTGAGTCCCGTGCGAGAGCTCTACAGGCATACGATACCATCAAAAAAACTGCATAAGCGATGTACGAAATCAAAAAATCAACTTTTGTCAGCAGACCTCTCGAGGAGGTATTTGAATTTTTCTCCAAAGCGGAAAACCTACAGGAACTCACGCCCGACTTCGTTGGCTTTAAAATCCTGACACCGCTTCCGATCGAGATGAAAAAAGGCACCCTCATCGACTACAGCATCAAGGTGCATGGAATGCCCATGAAGTGGCGCACGCTCATCTCGGCTTGGGAGCCCAACAAACGATTTGTGGACGAACAGCTCAAAGGCCCTTATAAAAAGTGGCACCACGAACACAGCTTTGAAGCCGTGGATGGCGGAACGCTGATCAAGGATCACGTCACCTACGATGTGTGGTTTGGTTTTATCCTGGTTCCACTCATGATTCGCAAGGACGTCGAAAAGATATTTGGCTACCGGGAGGAGAAAATCAGGGAGATCTTTCCAGATAAGGCGGAGGAACCCGCTAAACCTCAGATAGCTGAGCCTGTCGCTCAGTAACGAGCTTTCGTGCGACTTTCAGATACTCGGCATCGATATCGAAGCCAACAAACTTCGGCACACCGCAATTGAGAGCTGCGATCGCTGAGCTACCGATGCCCAGAAACGGGTCCATAGCGGTCTGCACCTTGTCGACCCCATGCAGCTTGATACAGTTCTCCACCAGCTCCACCGGAAAACTCGCCGGATGCGGCCGATCCTTGATCCGGGATTGAATGGTCTTGTAGGGGATAAACCAGGTATTGCCCCGGCAGCGCAGATCCTTCCCGTTCGTATGGCTCCAGCGCTTGATATTGCTCTTATCCTGATACGGCACACCGAGCGCCTGCCGGTCAATCGGCACCTTACCTGTCTTCGTAAAGTGGAATATATACTCGTGGCAGTCATTCACAAAACGATAGGAGTTAATCGGCTTGAAGTGCCCTACACTCAAAGGCTCACCCTCCCGCGGCTCCACCGTGATCGACTTCACCCAGTGAAAGGTATTCTGCAATTTAAAGTATTTGCAGGCAATCATTACGAGCTGATGAGGCATCGTTGGCTCTGTCGGGCTACCCCCTACATTTAAAAAAAACGAACCTTCCTCTACCAAGACTTTCGCCACTTCACGTATCCACTTACCTGACCACTTCAAGTATTCTTCAGCGCCCAAATCATCGTCATATCGGCCATACTCGATCCCAATATTGTAAGGCGGCGAAGTAACCACCAAATCAATACCTCCTTTCTCCAGCGCTTGCATGCCCTTAATGCAGTCTAAGCTGCTCAGCTGGTAATCTTCAGATGTGGTCAGCATTTATTAGATAAGATTCAAACGCATCTGTATTAGAGTACAAGTCAATAAATTGGGCATATATGTCACATATTAACACATTCTTATACATATGTGACATATTGTCATATACAAGTAAAACCTATATTTAGTATTCTTTCTGATTATCAACGATTTACAAAACAAGTTCAGCTGGCACTCATCCTGCATATATAGGAGCATAACAAAAATAATTCTAATCAAAGGATCAAAGAAAATGAAACTTATCAGATATAATAAACCATACAGCAATCCTTTCGCGGATTTCGAACAACTCTTCGACACAGCGTTTTTCGGCAATCGTCGCTCGCCTTACGCAAACTTTTATGGCAACGACAGCAACCGAAGTCTCGCACTCAACGTCTATCGGGACGACGACAATTACTATGTAACTGCCGAGCTCCCGGGCTTCAAAAAGAAGGATGTGAAGGTGGAGCTTGATAACGGCACCCTCAGTGTCTCTGCAGAACGCAAGGTAAAGAAGGGGAAATCCGAGTCCAGCTACAACTTCAGCCGCACTTTAAGCGTGGGTGATGGAGTGGATGCCTCCAAAATCAAGGCTTCTCTGGAAAACGGCGAGCTCACCGTGACCCTGCCAAAAGCTGAGGAATCGAAAGCACGCACAATAACCGTCAACTAACTTTAACTCAAATCAATATATACAAAAGAAACACTATGAGTAACGAACTTTGCAAACGTGATGACAGTCAAGTGGCTACCAGCCGCGCAAAATACCGCACACCGAAATACAGCGTCAGCAATAATGAGGACGCCTACGAAGTCGAGGTATATGTGCCGGGAGTCACCAAGGATCAGGTCAGTGTCACCCTCGAGAAGGATACCCTGACCGTGGTTGCCAGCCGATCCTCGGTAAAACCCGAAAACTGGAAGCTCGTCAGCGGCGAATACAGCAGCACTGACTACGAACTCAAACTCAACATCAATGTGGACGTCAACGAAGACAAAATCTCCGCAAAGACTGAGGACGGGGTAGTCACCATTAGCCTGCCGGTCGCCGAGGCAGCCAAAGCCAGAACCATCACAGTCAATTAAGCTTTGTTAGGCAATAAAGGATAATAGTAATCATATACTAAAGTGGGGTAAGGTCCCGCCGTTCGCGGCGGGGCCTTTTTTTATTGGTGAAAGCACAAATTGGCAGTAAAATACATAAATGCTCATTGACGCGCATAATCACTTACAAGATTCCAGGCTGGATGTCCACCGGGACGAGCTTCTAAATCAGCTCAACAATATCAACATCTCCGCAGCAATCGTCAATGGCACCAGTGAGCAGGACTGGGCGCTCGTTCAGGCACTAGCCAAGTTGTACCCCTGGGTGATACCCTCCTATGGTATTCATCCCTGGGAAGCGCACGGCCGATCGATTGATTGGCAAAACAACCTCCTAAATTATCTGGAGAATCAACCCAATACCCTTATCGGTGAAATCGGCCTCGATAAATGGATCAAAGACTACAACCTGGAGGATCAGATCTCTGTGTTTGAAACCCAGCTTGAACTCGCAATCGATCTCAATAGACCCGTCACCATTCACTGCCTGCGCGCATTCGGCACTTTGAGGGAAATACTCAAGAGTTATTCACCACTACCCATCCCATTCCTGCTGCACTCCTACTCCGGACCGGTTGAAATGGTGGATAGCTTTACTGAGATGGGCGCCTATTTTTCACTATCCGGCTATTTCGCGAACCCGGATAAGATTCAGAAACTGGAAGTCTTCAAAAAAGTCCCTCAGGAACGTCTGTTGATAGAAACCGATGCCCCGGCAATGCTGCCACCGGAAAACCTTCAGACCAATCCGTTACAGAGCTCACAAGGCATGGTCGTCAATAGCCCTGCAAATATAACGTCCATTTATCAGTGGGCGGCTACCTTCTGCGAAACTGAATATGAGTTATTCGCCTCGACTATTCAACGGAACTTCCTGCGGTTCATCGGTAGGGACCTCCTGTGAACTCCGATCATAGTATCCAAAAAAGCCGTTTTGCTTGATGATTTTACAAACCGGTACCGGTACCAGTTGCTCCCAACTGTCGTCTCCCATCGCAATTTTATCGCTGATCAACTTTGAGGAATAATAAGGCATCGCCTTCTTGGGAGCCGGCAAATCCTCAATGTAGTTGTTCTCCATCAAGTGCTTATGGAGATGTTTAATGTTGTCGGGCAGTTCCATATCCGCAGATGTTTCAAAATGGTCTCCTGATTTATCCACAGTTGGATACACATAGATTTTCAGCTTATTCTTAAATAAGCGGCCAAAACTCTCGAGAATACCCCCCGGAAGCTTTTCGTAATACTTTTCCTTAAAGATCTCTCTCAGCAGGGGAAGCCCGACCACGATACCAATCATCTCTCGGGTGTAGCGCTCCAAATAGTGCTGGAGCTTATAAAACTCCGCAATATCCGAAATGATCACATGCTTCTTGGTCGCACAGATCGCATCCACACGAGCGAGGAAATCCGCATGGTCCACCTCACCGGCGGTGAGCAAGTTATTCATGGTAATCTCCAGCACCTCAATGGGACGCGATCCTTCGAGCGCCTCCTCCTGCAGAAAGCGGGCACGTGCTTTCTCCATCATATCGATATTGACCTTGGTCACGGGGCGAAAAAACCCACGCTCCAATAAAACCGAACGCTTGTAAAATACATCACTGGGTTGCTCGACCCCACCACCAGGCGAAAAAACGGCCGCCTTGCAAATGCCTTTTTGTACCATCTTGAGGGAAGCGATGCGGTTATCATGATGCTGCACATCTTCCCCACTCATCTTAAACATATCGATCTCCACACGCTCTTGGGTTACCCCATCCATCAGGCTATCCAGCAGCATATCCAGATTGTTCCAATATTTATAGGCCGCATGTGCGAGGTTAACCCCCATTATCCCGATGGCCTCCTGCTGCTGTAAGGTTTCACTATCGAGCAAGCGATAATGCAGCAAAAAGTCATTAGCCGGGCCATCCGGGCGAGTCTGAAAACGTACTCCCGTCCACGCATGCCCTTCGCGCTTGGACTTAAAGCTTTTGGTTGCAACCGTATTGGCAAATACAAAGAAACGTGTCTCTTCGCCGCGCTTCATCTGGAGTCGCTCGATGATCAAATCGTACTCGTGTTCAAGCATTTCATTGAGGCGCTCCTGACTCACATAGCGCTCGGCCGGACCGTAAATCGCATCACTGAAAGTCATGTCATAGGCAGACATACTCTTAGCCACCGTTCCGGCCGCGCCTCCGACCCGGAAAAACCAGCGGGCCACTTCCTGCCCAGCGCCAATCTCGGCAAATGTGCCATAAAACTCATCATCCAGATTGATCTGCAGCGCCTTCTCGTGAGGGCTGCGGATCGATTTAATAGGAAGCTCAATATCGTTGCTCATGATTATCCCTTTGATATCCGTAGATTGGTAGTGAAAGTGTGCGCTATATAAAGTGACAAAACCTATTAATTCAATCGGAAAGCCAATTATATTGCGAAAGTGTTACGCTTCAATCTGGTTCTGGTAGAGCTTGCGGTAGAGCTCATTTTGGGAGAGTAACTGTGTATGCGTACCGTCGCCGACGAGCCTGCCTTTATCCAGCACAAGTATGCGATCCACAAACTTGATACTGCTGAACCTGTGAGCGATCATCAGTCCGGTTACATTCTCGAATAACCCAGAAAGTGCCAGCTGAATCTTCTCTTCACTCTCCGTATCGAGTGCGGATGTGGCCTCATCCATAATGAGAATCGGCGCCCGTTTCAGGAACGCTCGAGCGAGTGCGATTCGCTGCTTTTGCCCCCCACTGAGATTCAAACCCCGTTCGCCCGCCTGGGTCTCATAAGCCTCGGGTAAAGAAGAAATGTAATCATGAATATAAGCCTTTTTTGCAGCTTCAATAACCTCATCATCAGTTGCGTGCGGTTTCCCCATCTTGATGTTCTCGGCGAAATTACCCGCAAAAAGAACAGGATCCTGGGATACCAGCGCGATCTGATCCCGAAGATCCTCAAGTTTCAGGTCACGAATATTCACCCCATCAACCGTCACCTCACCCTCGATCGGATCAAAAAAGCGCGGCAGAAATTGGATGAGTGTGGATTTTCCCGCCCCGCTGGGGCCGACGATCGCCACTTTCTGTCCGGCAGGAATGGTAACATTGATATCACTGAGCGTCGGCTCATCCCCATAGGCAAAGCTCAGGTTTTTAAATGCAATATCTCCCTTAACTTGGGGTAGGGTCAGCGGCTTTTCAACTTCTTGTACAGCGACATCATACTTGGTAATCGCCTCGATACGTTCCAGAGCCCCACGCCCACGCTCGATGCGATTACTCAACACCCCGATCTTCTTAATCGGCTCATAGCAAAAGTAGAGAGCGGCTAACAGTGCCAAAAAATCACCCTGCGGAATCTGCAGGTAATTCGCAACCAGAAAAGCTACACCGATTCCCAGTGAGGTCACAATCTCAATCGTGGGTGAAAGTGCATGATAGTAAGCGAGCACTTTGATCTGCGTACGCATAAAATTGTCGAGCCGCATCTTGAATCGTTCAATGAGCCCTTTCTCCGCATTGAATACCCGTATTTCACGGCTTCCCAGCACTGCACTGGTAATCATATCCGAAAGATCACCGAGTTCTTCCTGCTGATGCTGGACTTTTTTAAAGAGCCGTTTTCCAAAGTATTGAACCGGCAGCACACAAATCGGCACCACAAACAATGACACGAGCATTAAGGAAAATTCGATTTGAGTGACCGACTTATAGACCAAATACCCAATCGCCGCCATGAGCACCAACGGCTGCTTAACGATATCCACTGCCGTTTCGGTAAAGGTCTGTTGAACAATGGTAGTATCTGCGGAGGCCCTCGAAACTATGTCGCCCATGCCGCGTTTGTTGAAATACCCAACCTCAACGCTCAGGAGCTTTTCATAGTACTGAAGGCGAATATTCTCGAGTACTTTGACGCCGCCCTTATTGATCAGCAGGGTATTTAAGAAACCGGATAGCCCGCGAATCAGAAACACACAGGGGATCGCAAATATCGTCAACCACAGTTTCCAGCCAGTCATGATCCCTGTAGATTCCTCAAACACCCAGGGTACGATCAACTCGAGCATCGCCGGAATACTCGCGCCTGTAGCCAAGGCGAACAGAATACCAAAGAAAAGGCCCCAATAATAATAAATGCGGTCTTTTCCTAAAGACTGGATATACGGCCAGAATTTACTCATCGCCCACCTTCAAACCAAATTGTTTTCCAAAAGGCAACCAGCTATCCAGCGGTTTATCCGAAACATGAACCGCCTTCAAATGCCGGGTCTTTGCATTTTTTGAAGTTCCCAGCACCATAGGACATTGCAGGTAGCTGCCAATCTTTCGTAAATCCGGACTGTCCTCCGGTATCAGAACCGTGTCCGGATATTCGAGACGCAGCTTCCACATGGCAGAACATGCTTTCCATTTGGATTGGGGAATGACCCGTGATTGATGGATCAGCCCACCATGCTTCAGTTCGAACACTTTCGCATCCACTGCACAAAGCGTGATCTCTGCATCCGGTCGGCTTACCGCCAAAGCCTTGAGGAATTCCACCGCCCTAGCTTCATGCTTCATAATACTTTTTGCGAGCAGCCAAATACGGGTCTTCTTAAGCGGATACTGCGCAAAATCAGTGATGAACTTTTTATGCTCCATGCCGAGACGCTCCTCAACCCGATGCAACACCTTCCAGCGGTTGTGCGTCCACAGCCAATCCTTGCAGCGCTCTTCGCTGCTTTTGAGTCTTTCCTGGAGCCAATCATTCGATGCGAGTGTTACCGCCTTCGCATCCATACCATCCGGCAAACGCTCCATATACATTCTGCATTTCCAAAAACCGACCCGCTGCATCTCCATCATCAATGGGATTGCATTAAATTTCTGCACCCAAAGGCCCGGTAACTCAGTTGCTGAGCACACTCTGCCAAAAAATGGAATCAAGCTGCCCACTCCCCCGGAATTCTGATCGATCAGGATACCACCTACGCCTCCTTTACGCAGAATCTTTGCCATCTCGGTAAATCCTTCCCGCCGGGAGAGTAAGCGTGCTCCGCAACGTTCCCGGTTTCTCTTTATCAACCCATCGATTTTTGCGTGCTTGAAAGGTCGATACATCACTCCCATCTCAGGGAAAGCGAATTCGGTCTTCTCCGGCCATGCATTAAAGCTGTCTATCAGGGTATTGTGTATGCCCAATATGACAATCGACCGCCCCTCCTTAAGAATTTCCGCGAATTGTTCATTAACCTCCTCAGGAACTTCGAGACTATTTAAAAAACGCTTCTGAGAAAAGAATGCACTCACTATTGAGAAAAGCCCCATTTCGATCGTATGCCTACACGAGGCCTTTGCAATTTGTCTCCTCCACTTTTCCGTCTTTTCCGGAAATGCATGATGCAGATTCGAAAACACGATATGCCGCCGCTTGGAAGGTATGCGATAAAGCAACATCCCCACAAAGCTGCAAATGCCCTGTGAGACAAATGCCGGCAGGAATACCAGTGTTCTACCCAAGCCTTCTACAAGCCAATACATCGCATTTGACTACTGCTTCGCGTAGAGCTGCGGATTCAGAGATGCATCATTATACATCTTAAACTGAAAGTAGACCTTAAACGCACGCTTACCCGCCTGAATCTCAGTTAAAAACTCAGCGAGTATCTGGGTTAAATCGCCACGTTGAACCTGCAAAGTCTCAAGCTTCTTCCGGCATTTTTCGATATGGCCGGCATCCACATCCGACCGCTCCGTCTGCTCTGCCATATGAAAAACCTTCAGTGCCATGATCGAAAGGCGGTCAATAATCATCCCCGGCGTTTCAGAATTTACCGGAGCGTTCTCAAAGTCCGGCTTTAGCGCCTGAATCAGGAATTTATCGATCTTCTCTATAAAGTCATTCCGCTGCTGATTGTAGCTATCGATCGCCCGCTTCGCGTTGTAAACGTATTCAAAGCCCATGTCATCTCTGCGCGCCTTATCTTCCTCGTGCCAGAGATCGAAGTTCCGGCGATGGTTGCCCAGGATGAACTCCCACACATCTGCGCAATCCGTCGGATCTTCATTGACCTTGTGCCAATCTGCCGTCCACTCCGCCTGGCGATTCGCAATTTCCTCTGCCTGAATGATCATGCCCCATTAAAGACCTTTCCCATCTAAAGTCGCAACTTCTTAATGAAAGCGAGGGATATTCTCTTTTTGACGTTGCAGCGTTTGCCATAAAGATTTTCGCTGGATCATCGCATGCCATGGTATATTTACATAGCGCTTAAGCAGCTCTTTCCATCCAACCGGGGATTTTCATTTTTTGCAATGGTATCGATCATCGGGGTGTCTCTGGGAGTAGCTGTATTACTGGGTGTGCAGAGCATCATGAACGGCTTTGGCAACCAGATTCGCGAGAGTCTGGTGAAGTTTAACGGGGACATCCGCATTGAGTCGACCCGCGTGATCTATGATTGGGAGCGGCTGGAACAATTTCTTGATGGCATTGAGGATATCGAGCTTTTCAGCCCCTACGCCCACGGGGTGGTTATGCTGCAGCGGGGCAATCTCCCTGTATTTCCCACTGTGATGGGTATTGATATGACACGGGAGCAGTTGCTCATTCCCGTGGAGGAGTATCTCGTTGCGGGTAGTTTGGATGACTTTGATGATGACTCAGTAATCCTGGGCGCAGCGCTTGCCAACCGTATCGGTGCCACCCTGGGAAGTGAAGTGGAGGCACTGACCCCGCTCATGCTCGACCGGCTTAAAAAAGATGAAGTGCTGCTACCCCGGGCATTGACCGTGGTGGGGCTTTTCGAATCCGGCCGCAACGATGTGGATTCCAATACCATGCTCACAACATTGCGACTCATGCAGGAACTGTATGGCCTGGAAGAAGGTATCCACGGGATCGCCCTGCGATTAAAAGAAGAGGCAGAGCTCGATAAAACTGCAGATTACTTAAATGAACAGCTTTCCGTCCCCCTGCGCGCAACCACCTGGCTTGAGGCCCAAAGCGAGTATATTTTTGTGCTCCAATTTGAGAAAACGATGATGACCATCGTGCTTTTCTTCATTATCCTCGTAGCCTCTTTTTCAATCGCGAGCGCACTGATGATCTCCGTGATCCGCAAAACGAAGGAAATCGGACTGCTCGCTGCCATGGGTGCCCGCACCTGGCAAATCGCACTCAGCTACTGTGTTCAAGGCCTGGTCATCGGGATCAGCGGTTCCATTCTTGGTATTTTATTACAAGCGACGATTCTGCACTTTCGCAACGAGATCGTATGGAATTTTGCCCGGCTCACCGGCAGCGAATCTGCACTGCTACGCTTCTACATGTTTAACGACATTCCAGTACATTATCAGATACAGGATTTCCAGATCGTGTGTATATTCACCATATTGCTTTGTCTGCTCGCCGGGGTCATCCCTGCATTGCGCGCTATGAAGCTCAAACCCGCGGAGGCCCTGCGCAGTGAGTAAAGATACTAATACTTACTTGTTGCAAGTGAAGGACTTACGTAAAACGTTCCCGGATGCAAGCCAACCCATCGAGATTCTCAAGGGCACCGAATTGACTGTAGAAGCGGGACAAAATATCAGCATCACCGGACAATCCGGCTCGGGTAAGTCTACCTTCCTGAATGTCATCAGCGGGTTGGAAACTTTCGACAGTGGAGAGGTTATCTGGGGAGATAAATCGCTCAAGTCCCTGAATGAAAAGGGAATATCCGAGCTGCGTGCCGATTACCTGGGCTTTATTTTTCAAGCCTATTATTTAATTCCCGAACTTAACGCATTCGAAAACATCCTGATGGCTGCACGCCTGAAAGGCAAAATTACAGCGGATAAAAAGGATCGCGCCCAGGAAATGCTTGAGAAGGTAAATCTACAGGATCGGGCAAAACACAGTGTGCTCAAGCTCTCAGGGGGTGAACGACAAAGGGTAGCCATTGCCCGGGCGTTAATCAATCAGCCAAAAGTTATTCTTGCCGATGAGCCCACCGGTAATTTAGACGAAAAAACCGCAGACGAAATCATCGAACTAATATTTAACATAACCGAATATGCCCAATGCAGCCTTATTCTGGTGACGCATAACCCGCAATTTGCCAAAATGACGCATAAACATTACCAGCTGCATGACGGGCAACTTATAAAGTCCTGAATTTTAAGATGGAAACGAATAATGAAACGATAACCGAACCAGCCCCGCCCCGCTTGATTAAGTGCGGAGTTGCTGGAGTCGGTCACCTCGGCCAGCACCATGCGCGCATTTACCACGCCATGGAAAACACCGAGCTGGTAGGCATTTACGAACTTAATGACAAGAAAGCCAAAGAGATTTGCAAAAAATACAAGTGCAAGCGCTTCAGCAGCCTGGATGAGCTCGGTGAAGAGTGCGAGGCCGTGAGTGTTGCAGTCCCGACCGATTATCATCACGAAGTTTCGATCCCTTTACTCAACAAAAGGTGTAATCTCATCATCGAAAAACCACTCAGCTCAACCCGCGAGGAAGCCGAGGAGATTCTGAAAGCTGCCAAGGAGAACAACGTAGTTGCACAAGTGGGACACATCGAGCATTTCAATCCGGTAACCACTTTCTTAGAGAACCATATTTACCATCCCCGCTACATCGTAGCAGATCGCTTTGCACCCTTTCAGCCCAGAGGAACCGAAGTGGGAGTAGTGCTCGATCTCATGATCCATGATTTAGGTATCATCCGGCAGCTCGTTAAATCGCCCATTAAGAAAGTGGAAGCCCTGGGTGTAAACGTACTTTCGAAAACAGAGGATATCGCCAATGCACGCATCACTTTCGAAAACGGTTGTGTCGCGAATATCAATACCAGCCGCATCTCCCTGCAGAAAAAACGGGAAATCCGCGTTTTCCAACCCAATGCCTACCTGTCCCTCAACTTTATGGAGCAAAACGGGCATCTCCTCGTTCAGGACGGCAAACAAATCAAAAAACACGACATTCCGATCGAGAAGGCAGAGCCTCTGTTTCTGGAGCTCAGCTCTTTTGTGCAATGTGTGCGGGATGCTGCCAAACCAAAGGTGGACATCGAGTTCGGTAAATCCACCCTCGAGCTTGCGCTGGATATTACCGACCAAATCCACGAACAAATCAGCAACGAGTTGCGATTTCCGAACTTCGAGGAAGAAGCTGCCGGAGAGCAATAATACGTATGGCGAAAACAGAGTTACCCGTCGTCTCAGGCCCACGTGACTCTCAACCAGTGGATATCCTCATCATTGCCAACGAACATTCCGGCGATGAGCAGGCGGCTCGTTTGATCTCCAAACTCAAGGGGCAACACCCTGGGCTGAATATCGCAGCCATGGGGGGGGAACACCTTCATAACGCGGGGGCGCACCTGATTTTCAACCCCCTGGATCATGCGGTCGTGGGTCTCATTGAAGTGCTCAAGCACATCGATTATTTCAAATCGCTCATTCAGCAGACCGTAGACTGGGTAAAAACCCATAAACCCCGAATCGTATGCTTCATAGATGCACCGAGCTTTAACCTACGGATTGCCGAAAGACTTTATAAGGCGGGCATTGCCCGAAAGGCGGGTGGGGAGATCCCGCTCGTTTACTACATCAGCCCCCAGATTTGGGCCTGGAAAGCCAAGCGGCGCTTTAAAATGGCGCGATTTCTGGATTCACTGGCTACGATTTTTCCCTTTGAGCCGGACTACTATAAGGATACGGATTTACCCGTCCAATTCGTGGGGCACCCCTTCGTTGAGCCTGAATACACATCTATCCTCAGTTACGACCACGATGCACCATTGCTCATATTACCGGGGAGTCGGCGAACCCCAATCCAGCGCATACTGCCGAATCTGCTCGGAGCCTATGAACTTCTGCTAAAGGACTTTCCGGATCTGCCAGCCACGATCGTCTATCCCTCCGATAAAATCAAAACACTATTGGAATCGATACTCGCCGATAAGGGATTGGGTGAGAAGATAAGCCTCATTTCAAACGATACCCAGGTCTCTGCGCGAGCTGTTATGATGAGCTCGGGTACCATGTCCTTGGACTGCGCTCTGGCGGGTATACCCGGATTGATTGCATACAAAGCCAGTTACTGGACTTATTTCATCGCTACCAAAATCATCGGTATCAAGGATCTGGGCATTGCGAATATTATACTCAAGGAGCCCATCCATCCGGAATTCCTGCAATTTGAAATGAATCCGGACAAACTGTCGGCACAGATGAAAAAAGTGCTTACACAACCCGAGTATATAGAAAAAACGCACTTCTTAAGAGACCGCCTCATCGAAATGCTCAAGCAACCCAACGACTTATCCGCATCCAACTGGCTTTATTCTGAGCTTCAAAAGACCCAATCTAAATAAAGGTGTGAAACATTTTGCATACATTCTGATCGCATGCTTTGGGCTGTCACATGCAATCGCATCCACCAGCCCTCTGGTGCGCTTTGCAGGGGAATGGGTGGGCACATTTACTGCAAAATCCCTCGATGGCATTGTAGTATCCGAAGGTGATATCGAAATCCGCAATTCCTGGACGGACAGCGTTCTTGTAAGCGAAACGGCAAGCCAGACTAAAGATGGGCCGATTAAAACTGAAGTGACTTATTCGTATTTCGAAAATGGTTTGCTTAAAAGCTCCGTAGAAAGGAATGGTAAATTCATCACCTTGCACGGTTGGCATGAATTTGGTGTCACCCGCTGGATGCCCGAGAGTAATGATACCCTACTATCAGGCATGAATACGGAGCGCATCATTTACTCGATGCTGGGCAATATCCTGGTACTGGAAAGCTATCAATACACTCCTGCAAACAATGGCGAGGTATTGGTTATTTTCAAAGCCAACCTAATGCGCAAGAAGGCCTTTGAACGCTTTAAACTGCTGGATGTCGTCGAGAACCGGACCATTGAGAACTAACGTCTTCGATCATCATCCTGGTCATCGTCACGATCCTCCTGACGCTCTTCGCGACGCTCTCGGAGCCGATCTCGATCCGCTTGCGTTTCCGCTTCAGCCTGCTGAGCTTCCTGCTGCTGTTGTAGAGCGCGCTGAGCTTCTTCCTGGCGCATCAGTTCTTCCATTTGCGCAATCTGCTCTTCTGACATATATTGTCCCGAATTGATAACACCCTGGATGGCCAGTTGTTGGTCCTCCGCATCAAACTGGGCCTGAAGGGCAGCTCGCTGTTCATCGCTTTCAGCATTATCCAAAGCAGCCTGGCGATATAGAGCGACCGCATCCGATAAATTTTCAATATACTCTCCCTCTGAGTCCTGAGGTTCCGGCAAATCATCCAATTCCTCAAAATCGTCATCTACACTGTCATTATCATCGAGCGCCTCAAATGCCAGGGCCGCATCCGTGCTTTCATAGTTTGGGTTATCATCCAGGCTGATTATGGGTAATGATGCATCAAAATCATCCGTATCATCCGGAAGAGGCGGCAAATCCTCAGGCTGCACAAAGTCTTGGCCAACAAATTGACCATAATCCTGATTGGGTAACGGCGGTAAGGGTACGCCATCATTAGTAAGGTTCCCATCGTCATCAAGCTGAACACGATCGTATATCGATTCGGGCAGATTCGCCTGCTGCGAGATTTGATCATACGCTTCTGCTACGTCGGAAAGCTCATCATTGATTTCATCCAATTGTCCATAGACTTGATCCGCCGCCTGGAGCATTGCCTGCTGCTGAGCTTCTACGTCTAAATTTGGGTTCACAATGGCTGCCTGCTCTAACTGACCCTGAGCATCCTGGAGCGCATTGAGATCGGCATAGACTTGCGCGGCCTCCTGCACCAGACCTTGCGCAGCCTGCTCCATACGATACTGATCATAAATAGCAGCACCCTGCTGGAGCTCCGCTTCAGCATTGGCAATACGTTCGGCATTAATTTCTCCATATACCTGAGCAGCATCCTGCAACAGTTGCCCCGCTTCCTGGATTCGTTCTGCATTGATTTCGGCGTAGACCTGATCGGCGGCCTGCACCTGAGCTTGTTGGAGTGCTTCCGCATTAAGGTTACCGTACACTGCGTCGGCTTGTTGCACCATATCCTGAATGGCTGCCTCGCGGGCCTCATTAATGTCCCCATAAACTTCCGCTGCCTCCTCGAGAATATTTGCAGCGGCGGCCTCCTGTGCATTAAAACTCGCATAAACCTGATCGGCTTCAGCGATCAATTGTTGAGCAGCGGCGGTACGAATAGCATTGGTCATACCATAAACCGCTGCTGCCTGAAACATCTGCGCCTGTGCAACCGCTTCATTGACATTGGCATATTCAATGGCGGCATCCTGAATTTGCTCCTGCTGCATGGCTAATAGCTCGTTTGCATTCGCATATATTTGGTCTGCCATCATCAACTGTGCCTGCTGGAGTGCGCGGCGATCCTGTTCTTCTTGCGATAATGGCGGAGGCGGCTCGGGCGGGGGCACGATGTCGATATCCTCAGGGGGCGGGGGGAATGGTCCCTGCACAGGACCCTCCAAAGGTAAAGGTGGTAATTCAGGAGCCGGTTCTTCCGGACCAGCGACACTTTCACCCTCAGGCTCGACAGGCAATGGCGGGGGAGGTAGATCCTCCGGGTCTATGGGCTCCTCAGGTGGAGTAGCTTCCTCACCCGGATCTTCGGCGGGTAAAGGGGGTGGCGGTAAATTCAAGGGCGGCAGCTCATCCACTTCTTCAGCGGGCGGCGGAGGGGGCGGGGGCTCCTCTCCCGTTTCCTCCTGAGCGTAAAGACGACTGCAAAAAGAGCCGACCAACGCTAATCCAATCAGCACATTTTTCGTAAATCCCTCATTCATAATAGTGTCTCCTTATTGTCGAGCGCGCATCCTTTCATGGAACCAGGGCGCTGGCTCCATGACTTTGCCTTGTTCAAGACTAACCGGATAGAGCAATGCACTTACCGTGACATTAAATTTACCCGCTCCGGGTTGATCAATTTCATAAGTCATGACCGCATAGTCTTTGATCTGTCCGGTATCACGATCCAGATGAAAGGTATGGGTGCGCACGTCAATTTTAGAATTTCCGCCGAGCCCATCATTATCCCACAAGGAATAAAGAACCGACAAAGTGGTCTCCGGGTATTGCACCCTATATGTACCGTCCTGGTTCTGAACATAGCGGGGAGTGATCACTGTGCGGTAGGTCGGGTTATCCAGTTGAAGGGTATCACCGGTATTCATCTCAATGTAGCTAGACTCATCCTTACTCCATACGGTTTTGCGTTCTATGTCATTATGCCATAGTGAGATACTGCCATAAACATCCGGTATACCATTGGTTGCAAATTCTGAATCATCGGCTTCAACACACTTAACCGAATCCACTTTAAGCTCAATCGCATAGGGCTCTGCATAAGGGATGGTTGGACGACCGCGAGTCTCGTTATTGATATAGTCCCTCAGCATTCTTTCCATGAGAGAGCGCAAGTTTCTGATTTGGGCCACTTCCTCAAAAGTCTGCACAGGAAAGAGCGTGGGCTGTAACAAATCAAAGATCGGCTGCAACTCTACCCGCATCGGCTCATGCAGTTGGGTATCCTCATAGTCCAGCGACCATTCATCATATTCGGCGGATGCATTGGATCCAAACTGCCACATGGATGTCTCCTCCGAACCTACGCGGCTTTCATTTTGCTGGGAATCCGACTTACTTGTTTTCGATTCGATCCCCAGATTTACCGCTTTGATGGGGATTTTGATTCCTGCCGAGACATCACTCGTATTCGTAACCTGATCCATCATATATTGCTCAGAGATTTTGGATTCCTGCCAGATCATCCCACCCGTCATCGTCCTGAGTGCATAGTGGGTTCCGAAATCGAGGAAAAAGGTTTTAAATTGATTATAGGTAGCGAGCTCCTGGCCGCGCTCACCGCGGATCGCACCCATGATACGCTTACGAAAAGTATCATGCAGAATGAGGTGCTCCTTATTGATGATATACTCCGTAATGTAACCCCGGGTCTCGTGTCGGGTGAAACGACTATTCAGCTGCTCTGCATTAATCTTTTCAGTGGAGCTGCCATATCCGACATCGCCCCCGCCCTTACCGGCCACATCCACACCAACAGAAACACTGAAGCTTTCACTTTGGGCATGCTGAAAACCCGTCATGAAATTCTGCGATGAAATCGTCGATAAAGTCTCCCGGGTACTGATCGCACTCAACGCAGCGGGTAGCACATTGATACTATCAAAACTCTCATAGGCCTTTTGTACTTTGGCATCAAAGTTAAACAAATTAAGTTTACCTGTTCCGTTACGGAGCAAACGACCCGGATCCATGTAGATGATATTATAGCCCTCCTGTAGGAAACCGATCCCATAAAAGCGATCCAACTCGAGGTCCCGATAATCATCGTAATAAACCTCATTTTGCCGCACTCCCTCCTGATTTGCAGAAACCCATGCCAGATATTCGGGTTCACTCTTTAGCGTATCGATCACATCCGGATTCGCACCGCGATAGGCCTTAAGGCGCTCTGCTTCTCGATCAGACTCTTCCTGGATCCACTCATCGCGCTCCGTCCTGATATCTGCCACGCTGCGATAGGAGGGCTCCCAGGTACCGACGACGTCATCGGTCTCTGTCATCTTAAATTCCTCATCGCCGGGCATTTTAAACTCCCAATAATCCTCATGGATGCGAATGGTCACCCCACGGTTGCTTTGTATAGTCAGGCCTTCCACATTGCGAGAGAGTTCGCGGTATTGCTCAACGCCTGTCATATCGAAATCTTCATACCCCCAGTATTCCCAAAGATTCGGTCGTACTCGCACAAAGATGCCTGCACTCGTACGAAATGCATTGGTCACACGGAAAGTAGGGGGTGCGTTATTGATCTGTTCCTGCCTGGCCTGCTCCGCGGCTACCCGCATACGCTCAAGTTCTGCTTCCTTATTTGCTTTCTCCTGCTCCGCTTGTTGATCAGCCTTAAGCTCACGGATTTTCGTTAGCATGGGCTTGCGATCGATCCATTCACCCCGACCCATTAATTGCCAGGTATCACGCTCAGAAGCTCTGATCCGAACCTCAGCTTTGGTAATCGATACCTGGGAATCTCCACCTGCTGTCAACATGACCCCGGAGGCATCACGGCTGATTTCGCGAAATTCCTGACCCGCCGTTCCAAGGTCCCCTTCCTGACGGACAGACCACTTCGCAGGCTCGGAACCCTGGTGATCGCTTTCTTGCAAAAAGTAGACAATATCGCCCATCTTAAACAGTCCGGTAATAGTGAATTGGGCTTCTGCCTCCTTGCGGGCTTTTTCAGCAGCTGCAGCCCTTTGGGCCTCAACAACCAGATTACGCTGGTATTCCTGTTCAAGCATCTCTGCATTCTGAACATCCTCAGGACTGGCAGGCGTTTTCACATAAACCACCTGCATGGCTTCAGCGGTACCCTTGTAGCTCTTGATGGGTTGATTATTACTTCCGTAAATTCCCCAAAGATCACCTACGCCTGTCCCACTGCGGAATCTTTCCTTGGATTGCAAGGTGGCCATGACGACCGGGGTGCCCTCACGGATAAATGCGATCCGTACTGGTGAATCCGAATTATTATAGAAAACGACTACCGGATCAGAAGCTAGCGAACTCAGGTAAGTTAGCCCCGTCAGTAAGCCCAAGATGGTTAAACGCAGGCGTGAAAACATACAGCAGGTTTGTTGGTAAATAGCAGGATTAGTGTGAGTGATAACGTTGATAAGCGGATTAAGGCACTTAAGCAAGCTTGAAGACTACGCGGTTTGACGTTTCCATAGGCTACTTTATTCATCAATTATTTCGCAAAGTTTATGCAATACGATCCAGATCGCGACCTTTCTTATCTGCCTGAAAAGGCTCAAAAAATCATCCATCACCTGAAGATGGCCAATATCCCACACGAAGGCCCCTGGTTTTTGGAAACCCATAAGAGCCCGGATATCATCGAAGGTGTGTTGGCTACACGTTATCCCGAGACTCATTATGCCTACACCGCCATTTATGCGATGATCACCGATCAGGACTTCTCGGCCATGCATAAACTCAAAACCGATGAACTGTGGCACTTTTACGAAGGAGGACCCCTGGAATTACTACTACTCCATCCGGATGGCAGTGGAGAAACAGTCATTCTCGGTTCCGATCTACTCAACGGAGAGCACCCCCAATATCTCGTACCTGCAGGTGTCTGGATGGGCGCAATCCCTATGGGAAAAGGCGAATACTCCTACTCACTCATCGGGAATACCCTTTCCCCCGGCTTCGAATACGAGGACTACACCCCCGGCGAACGGGATACTTTGATAAACGAATACCCCGATTTCGCCGAGGCGATCACTGCACGCACACGCACAGAGTAAGAGCTAATCCTTCTTGTTGCGTTTCATGAGCTTACGGCGCTCATTCGCATCGAGGATGCGCTTGCGCAAACGTAAGAACTTGGGCGTGGCTTCCACAAGCTCATCCGGTGCGATGTATTCGATCGCGCGCTCGAGGGACATCTTGATGGGCGGCGCGAGCTGGATGTTTTTATCCGAACCGGACGCACGCATATTGTCCAGCTGCTTCATCTTGCAGGGATTCACCGGCAGGTCTTCCTTGCGCGGGCACTCACCCACGACCTGCCCGTTGTAGACCTCCTCACCGGGTCCCACAAAAAGTTTGCCGCGTGCCTGGATCATATCCAGCGCATATCCCGCGCTCTTGCCCGTCTCCATGGAAACGAGGGTGCCGGTCTTGCGTGTGGTAATTTCTTCGCCCATCGGTCGATACTCGAGGAACATATGCGAGCTGGCTCCATGACCGCTTGTGAGCGTAACAAGCTCACTATCAAAGCCGATCAACCCGCGAGTAGAGATCACCGCCTCCACCGTTACCCCGGCATTGTGGTGCTCGATATTGGTGATCTGTGCCTTGCGATTGGAAAGGCTTTCCATCACCCCACCCAGCATATCCTCGGGCACCTCCACCCAGATTTGCTCAAAAGGTTCGCACTTTTTGCCATCGATCTCCTTAAAGAGTACAGTGGGGCGCGACACCATCACTTCGTAACCCTCGCGGCGCATCGTCTCTACAAGTATGGCAATCTGCATAGAGCCCCGCGCGTTCACCAGGAAGCGCGTGCCTTCTGTGGTATCCGCCAAATGGATGGATATATTTGACTTGGTCTCGCGAACGAGACGATCGCGAATCTGTCGGGAGGTCACCTTCTTACCATCACGCCCCGCAAGCGGCCCGTCATTGACGTGGAACTCCATTTGTACGGTTGCCGGATCAATGGTCACAAAGGGTAATGGCTCGGCTTCCGGATCGGTCGAAAGCGTGTCGCCGATATCAATCTCCTCAAAGCCGGCGATACCCACGATGTCGCCCGCGCTCATCTCCTCAACAGGGGTTACCCCCAAACCAGTAAAGCGGATCAGCTTCGTGATTTTCACCTTCTGCCTGGTTCCATCCTTACGCAGGGCGTACACCTGCTCACCACTCGAAATTTTACCGGAAAGAATGCGGCCAATCGCAAGACGGCCCACAAAGTCATCCCAATCGATATTCGATACCAGCATACGAAAGTCGCCGGTCTCGATTTCAGGGGGCGGCATATGCTCTACTATCGTCTTAAAGATGGCATCCATATTCTCCCGGGGGCCATCCAGGGAAAGATCGCCCCAACCATTTTTCGCAGATGCGTAGATGAAGGGGGAGTTAAACTGATCCTCCGTAGCCTCAAGATCGAGAAACAGTTCCAGCACTTTATCGTGCACCCAATCCGGTCGCGCGGTATCCCGGTCTACCTTATTGACCACGCAGATGGTCTTCAGTCCGTGACTCAAAGCCTTGCGTAGCACCCAACGGGTTTGCGCCTGAGGACCACCTACCGCATCCGTCAGCAAGAGTACACCATCCACCATTTTCATGACACGTTCCACCTCTGCACCAAAGTCTGCGTGGCCCGGTGTATCCACAATATTGATGGTGTAGCCATTCCATTGGATCGCGGTGTTTTTGGCCTTAATGGTAATGCCTTTTTCGCGCTCGAGATCCATACTGTCCATTGCACGCTCAGGTATTTCCTGATTTTCACGGAAGGTGCCTGATTGCTGAAGCAGGCAGTCCACGAGTGTGGTTTTACCATGGTCAACGTGGGCAATGATGGCGATATTGCGGATCTTGTCTGCGGTCTGTGTGGTTACGCTCATTTGTTTGATCAAAAGCGCGGAAAGTAGCGACTAATCCACAAAAAGCGAGTTTTACTTTTTATTCTTCAATATCGAAGAAGTTGAGCGTATTTTTGTATACGATCGGGAGCAGCTCATCCACCTGCATCTGCAGGACTTTTGCCGCAAATTCGGCCGTATGTACAATGAGCGCCGGAGAATTCTCGCTGCCCTTGTGGGGGACTGGCGTTAAATAAGGCGCATCCGTTTCAAACATCAGCTTCTCCGTACCCTGCTCCTTAAGCGCCCGCTGCATATTCAAAAAGGCTTCGCCTTCATAAGTGATGTTACCGGTAAAGGATCCGCGCCCACCCCGTAGATTAATGCGCTCCATGGGATTTGCTCCCTCACTGAAGCAATGAAACACCACGCGGTCCCAGTTGACGCCACTTTGATCGATCATGCGCACACAATCATCAAAAGCAGAACGAGAGTGAATAATGATGGGGAGCTTGCACCCTTTGGCAATCTGGAGTTGACGGGCAAAAGCCGCCTGCTGCCAGCCAATCAACTGATCCGCTTTCGTCTTATCCTTAGGTAATCGAAAGTAATCGAGCCCGATCTCCCCGATGGCGATCGGCATGGGCGAATCCCCCTGCTTCAGTATGCGCTCAAACTGATCCACCTCAGCTTCCCATTGATCCGTCACACTACCCGGGTGCAGCCCCACACTGTAGTAAATGCGGTGCGGATAATCCTTAGCGAGTCCCTTGTAGACTAACCAATCACTGGAGGAGGTACCAATGGTAATCATCCGGGTGACTCCGGCCATGCTCGCTTGATTGAGAACATCGTCCAGGGTTCCTCTCTGATGAAAGACATTGAGATGGCAATGGCTATCGATGATCATAGGAATTTGACAATCGCCCCATACGATAGGAAGGCTTTAAGCATTAACAAGTATAATATTAATAATTTGTAAAAGCGGTAATCGAGCATGATCGTCCTTCATACAGCTTTGGGGCCAGAAGCAAAACCCTTCATTGATGCCCTTCAGCTTAAGCAACAAGGCAACCTCATGGGTGCACGGTATTACACGGATGCGGGTAATACCTGGGCGTGTGTCGTTACCGGAGTTGGCCGTATGCGCACAGCTATCGGACTTACAGCATGCTTGGTTGTTTTAAAGCAGGAGCACGAAATTGAACTGCTCATTAACGTTGGAATCGCAGGAGCAAAATCGAAAATACATGAGTTGGGCCAATGTTATCGGATTTCAAAGATCATCGAATCATCGACCGGGCGCGAATTTTATCCCGAGTGTGTTTTTAAATCGGCATTTGAAAGCGCATCACTCACTACCCTGGATAATCCCATGGTCGATCCCAGCATTGAGGAAGTGGAAGCACTTAAAACGGACCTTGTCGATATGGAGGCTGCTGCATTCTATCAAGTGGCTGAAAAGCTTGTCGGCCCGGAGCGCATCGCCTGCTATAAGTGTGTATCTGACTATCTGGAAAATACCTGTAACGAAACCGAAAAAGTGGTGAAATGGCTTGGGCAACTCTCCGCCCCCCTTATTCAGGAATGGCAAAATATGAAATCGCAGTTGAATAGTTTTTCTCATCAACAAACCTTTCCTGACCAATGGAGCCAATGGGTAACACAGACCGCCACAACCATGGCGCTGACCGAAACCCAGATTAACCTTCTGTCCAGTGCAGCCCAGCGCTGCTGGAAACGGAATACCATACAACTCTCCCAAATCGCCGAGTGGGTCGTGCCCACTCGCTCAAAAAAGGAACGCAACGACGCGTTTAAGGAACTCCTGGATGCGCTCAATCAATAAAAGCTTTTCGACGATCTACGTCGAGGCAGCGGCGCAGAATTATCCGCTCGCTCAACAGGTCTTGCAGCGATTCCCGAAAGCCGAGGTCATCGAAATCGAAGATTATGCCTCGGTATTCAATCGACCGCGCCAGAACTATGAGCTCCAGAAGAAGAGCACTCAACTGATTCTCGCACGCAAGAAGGACAACTTTATCTACGGCCTACCCAATACCGTGCAGAGCTTTGGTTATCGCAACTTCCACTACAACGCACTGGCCTTTAATTGCGTTTACAACTGCCAGTATTGTTACCTGCAGGGCATGTATCCCAGCGCACACATGGTGCTCTTTGTGAATGAAGAGGATTATTTCGATGCAACCCGAGCGCAGGTTGATAAGCGCGAAGACCCGTCGCAACCGATGCACCTGAGTATATCCTACGATACAGACCTGCTTGCGATGGAAAATATCGCGCCCTACTGCCAACACTGGATTGAGTTTGCCCGCAAAACTTCCGATCTGGTCATTGAGATCCGCACGAAAAGCGGCAGTATCTCAGCAATCAAGGACCTAGAGCCCCACCCGGGTGTCATCCTTTCCTGGACGCTTACCCCGCAACCCATTGCCGACAAATACGAATGGGCCGCCCCCAGCCTGAAAGCCCGTCTCGCCGCCGCAAAAAAGGCCCAGGAGGCCGGTTGGCAAGTGCGCCTGTGCTTCGACCCTGTTCTAAAATACGAGGATACGTTTAGTCTCTATCAGGGATTCTTCGAGAGTGTTTTCAGTGAGCTCGATGCCTCCAAGGTCCGAGATGCCAGCCTGGGCATCTTTCGTATGAACCATGAATTCTACGAGAATATCGAAAAACGCCTGCCTAACAACCCCATTACCTTCCAACCCTGGCAACGCGAGGACAAACTGGTCGTCGCTGACTCCACCTTCCGCACCGAAACCCTCCCCAAAATCCACACGGAACTGGAGCACTATCTGCCGGCTCAGAATATCACCAACTGGGAGCTTTTATAGATTGACAAAGTCGAGTAGTGTTTCATGTTGGAGGGTTTAGAAGATTTAATATGGCTAACAAACAAGCAGCACTTAAATATATCCGACAAACGGAAAAGCGCACAATCCGCAATCGTCGCGTACGCACCGAGATTAAGACTTTCATCAAGAAATTTGACGAGGCAAAGGCGTCTGAAGATAAAGAAGCGACCCAGGCCATTGCCCGTAAGCTCGTATCGATTATGGATAAGGCCGCAAAGCGCAGCATCATACATCCAAATCTGGCACGCCGCTACAAAGAGCGTTGCGCGCCGTATGTGGCATAGTTGAATTTATACCCCCCAAAAATAAAGTCTCCTGTATCGACTCGTTTCGGTGCGGGAGACTTTTTTTATTGAGCACCCCATGGAAGAAAATCGCGTAGGAATCCCCCCCAAGCTACTCAACCGGGATAAGGGGCTGCGCATTGCTTTTGAAAAGTGGGCACCGGGCTTGGCTGTTTTTGATAAACCCACCGGCATCGCCAGTAAATCCGACCCATGGTTTGACGTCACCAACATGGAAAAGGCCTTCAACGCGCAAATCCGTGAAGGTAAACCGGAGCTGGAACACCATGGCATTACCAGTTTCACGAGTCTGAATGTGCTCGAACCGGATGTCAGCGGACTCGCCCTGTGCTGTATCGATAACGAGCAGCGCGAACACTGGTCGAATGCATTTGGTTCGTTTGATTTTGAATTCCACGCAATTCTGGTGAGCCAACGCAAGGACCTTATGGATCCTTTTGTGTGTGATTTGCCCTTAGCGCGGCACTATGTAAATCGTCATATGTATATCTCTCACAAGGAGGGAAAACAAAGCGCCACCCATTTTCATCCGCTTACCAAAGGGCGCAGTGCGACGGCTTGGCTGGCATCCAGCCGATACCCGCGGCTGCATCAATTTCGCCTGCATGCTCAGGAAAAGGGTCTGCCGCTAATCAGCGACCCGCTCTATGGTAATCATAGCCACCTTAAGCCCGGCGAAGAACCGAAGAATCTCGATTGGTTGCACTCTTATGGCGTAAGTAATCGGGAAAGCACGGAGCTCACAAAGCCGCACATAGCAGTAGCCCCGCCTAAACACTGGAAGCGCTACCTGCGCAAAATCGGGCTCGAAATCGACGAAATCTGCCAGGAAGCGTACAAAATTATTGAAAATAGGTCTTTACCCGTTGGCTAAAAGCGGTTTTTATCATACCTTTTTTCAACGCAACACTATCAGCAATTGAAACACTATGGGTAACTTAAAGAAGAAGAGACGTTTGAAGATGAATAATCACAAGCGTCGTAAGCGCATGCGCGCCAATCGTCACAAGAAGAAGTAAACCGGGCTACACGCCTGTAAGCGGGTTTACTGGATAGACCCATAGATCTCATTCGCATGCTCACTGAAACGGAGAACAAGTTATCGATCGATAAGGAATCCCTCCCGGATAGCCGCGGATACTTTGGTGAGTATGGGGGGTGCTTCGCTCCTGAGACCCTCATCACTCCGCTCAACGAGCTAGCTGAGGCTTATGCGAAGGCTAAAATAGATAGTGAATTTCAAGCGGAATTTGCCCGCGAGCTTCGCGATTTTGCCGGGAGACCCACCGGCCTTTATTTTGCCCGGGAGCTGACCAAGCACCTCGGCGGTGCACAGATTTATCTGAAACGCGAGGACCTGCTGCACACCGGCGCCCATAAGATCAACAATGCGCTCGGTCAGGCCATCCTGGCGAAACGTCTGGGAAAGACCCGCATCATCGCAGAGACTGGTGCCGGTCAGCACGGCGTCGCCACCGCAACAGTTTGTGCACGACTCGGGCTCGAGTGTGTGATCTACATGGGCGAGGAGGATATCCGCCGGCAGGCGCCGAATGTTTATCGCATGCGACTTTGCGGTGCGGAGGTCCGCTCAGTGACTTCCGGCCAACGCACGCTCAAGGACGCCGTAAACGAAGCGATGCGCGACTGGGTCGGCAACTCCCGCAATACCCACTACATTTTAGGATCTGCCCTTGGGACTCACCCATTCCCCATGATTGTACGTGATTTTCACCGGGTGATCGGGCAGGAAGCCCATGTCCAGTTTTTGGAGCAGGTCGGAAGGCTGCCTAATGAAATCTTTGCCTGCGTCGGCGGAGGCAGTAACGCGATCGGGCTATTTTTTGAATTTTTGGATAAGCCGGATGTGCGGCTCGTAGGCGTTGAGGCCGGTGGACGTGAAATCTCCGAAGGCAACCATGCGGCGCGCTTCTCGGGAGGCCGGGTCGGCATCTTCCAAGGCTGCAAAACCTATGTGCTGCAAAATTTTGACGGGCAGATCAATGCCACTCACAGTGTTTCAGCCGGGCTGGACTACGCAGCTGTCGGCCCCGAGCATGCCTACTATCAGGGCATCGGACGTATCGATTACGCATATGCAAGTGATGCGGAAGCCCTCGAAGCCTTTAAGCTGCTTTCGAAGACCGAAGGCATTATCCCTGCCCTTGAAACCTCGCACGGCCTCGCCGGTGCCATGAAGCGCGCGCCCGAGCTCTCACAGGAGCACATCATCTGTGTAAATCTCAGCGGTCGCGGAGATAAAGACGTGCAGGAAGCCGCACGCGTCATGGGCGAGGGGTTTTAAAATTCGAACCATCGATTTATTCTACGGTTAGAATAGGGCTGTCTTCGAAATTCCAACCCATCTAGGCATTAATCGAGTTTCATTTTTTTAAACAACCTATGAAGCTCTACACAGCACTCATCATACTGTTATCTATACATACTGTTGCTCATGCACAGCAGTATTTAAACTATCAGCTACGGCTTGAACCCGTCTGGTCTAGGGTCGCTGATTCGCTCGGTGAGCCGGGTTCCGTCGAAAGTGTGGAATTCTCACGGGATGGAAAATTCATTGTGAGTGGCACTAAATACGATAACTCAGTCATCATGTGGCGCACTTCAGATGGCCAGGAGCTCTGGAGAGCCTACGCCAATGAGGAAGTCGAGCGCGTTGGCTGGTCTGCTGACGGCCAATGGGTAGCAGCCGCGAGCGAAGATTATGTGGTGACTGTTTATGATGCCAAGAGCGGCGAAGTCTATAAAGTGCTCCAGCATGATCAAGGCATTGATGGCCTCATCTGGTCGAACTCAGGTAGCTTCCTCGCCACTGGGGAAGAAATGACCAAAAAGGACGACGGAACCACAGAAGGCTGGGTGCGAGTCTTTAATATGTCCACCGGGGAACTCGTTACTAAACTGAATCATGGGAATACGGTGAATGAGCTCTTTTTCTCAGCAGACGATAAATACCTGCTCGCAGTAGGTCACGGGGCAGTAAAAGTATATGAAGTCGGCAGTTGGAAACTACTCCAAACCCTCAAAAGGGATTACCATGTGATTTTTACCAGTGGAACCTTCTCTCCCGATGCGAAGTATGTGATCGCTGTGGGCCAGGGAAATGGTGCACGCGGCACCTGTTACCTATGGGAATGGGAAACGGGAAAACTCAAAAAACGATTCAACCACACTGGCAAAAAAATCGAGTCCATTGCCTGGCATCCGAATGGCGACTACATCGCACATGCCGGGCACGATCCTCATATTTTCGTGTATCGCGTGGATGATATCCTGAATTTCGGGCATGACCAGATCCGCATCGCCCACAAAGTCTGGGCCAGTGACCATGCTGAGTATATTGACTTCAATACGGACGGCAGTTTCCTGGCGAGTGCCCATCAAAACGGCCTTATCAAACTATGGGTGTGGATGGGTGAAGATCCCGAGCTTAACGAACGCCGCCACAGCTGGGTAAAGACCCAACAAAGCGATGCCAAGTAGAATATGAAGGCAGATTTAGTCTATTTTACCTGAAAGCGTAATACCGTTTTGAGTTTATCTTCAGCGACTTTTCGAAAATCCGACAGGTAAATTTCCCGGTGACGCTTATCCATTCTCGTTAATTGATTGTCCTCGCAAAATTTTTCCATGATCGCAAACGTTTCGGGCTCTGAATCATAGCTGCCCATATGCAGCATTTGTATACATTTTCCTTCCTCTAATTCAACGAACTGAACCTCTTCCAACAATGGAAGAGGTTTTTTCTTTCGAGTACGTTCCATAGCCTCATTTGCAAATGCTTCAGTGACAAAATCAGGCTGACGAATCATAAGGGTAAACACCAAATCGTCTTTTGAAAACGTGTAATCCTCCTTTTGTTTAGCCGCCTCAGTAAGATCCCAAAGCCCTTCAAGCGGATAGACTGTGTATTCATAATAATTCTCAGGAGCGTATCCACCCTTGTAAGACATCCGTATGGCGTAAGATAACGCATAAAGGGCCTGTATATACTCACCAAAAAATGGTTCGTTAGGATTTCCTTTCCCGGAAATCATGAAGAATTTGAAGTTCGGTATTTCAATGACCTGAGGTTCAGACTTGGGGAGATAGATCGTTTTTTCCTTCTTTTTCCATTCGTATTTCATAATTAAAATGTGTACATTTGTATACTTATAAAGGATAAATCAGTCAATGATTATTTGTAGGCTGGTTACAAAAAAGCCGCTCGGGCAATCTCCGAACGGCTCCCAGTAAATTGGCTGTCTAACTCTCCTTAGGCTTTAGCAGCTGTGTAGTTTGCCTCCGCGGCGTTCCAGTCGACCACGTTCCAGAATGCGCCGATGTAGTCCGGGCGACGATTCTGGTAGTTCAGGTAGTATGCATGTTCCCACACATCCAGGCCGATCACCGGAGTGCCCTCGACATCCGCCACTCCCTTCATGAGCGGGCTGTCCTGGTTGGGCGTAGAAGTCACTGCGAGACTACCGTCCGCTTTTACAACGAGCCATGCCCAGCCGCTGCCGAAGCGGTTTGCGCCCGCTGCCGCGAAAGCGTCCTTGAAAGCGGCGAATCCACCCAGTTCAGCATCAATGGCAGCTGCCAATGAGCCTGCGGGAGCTCCCCCGCCATTGCCGGAAAGGATGGTCCAGAAAAAGCTGTGGTTTGCATGTCCGCCGCCATTGTTGCGCACGGCAGTGCGAATCCCCTCAGGAACCGCTGAAAGATCGCTGATCAGGTCTTCAATGCTCTTGGAGGAGTCGTCTCCCAAAGCGCCATTCAACTTCGTGATGTAAGTGTTGTGGTGCTTGGAGTGGTGGATCTCCATGGTGCGCGCGTCAAAGTGCGGCTCCAATGCATCATAACTGTAACCGAGTTCAGGTAAGGTGTATGCCATAATTTGAATAATTTAAGTTAGTAATGGTATGGTTTTATAGAAGTAACAATAGGAATGCTCCGTTACAGGTCAATCCACGGTAAGTGATTATCACAGACGTTAATACAGCATCGCCCAAGAATAACCGGCTTTGACAATACCGAATTATTCGGAGAGTCCATACGTCCAAGCTTGTATTTCTCGAAGAAATTTATCTATACTCCCATTACTTTATTTTGGATGAATAGTTTGGATCGCCGGCGTTTTTTGTATTCGTGTGCAGGGCTTTTTCTCGCAAGTGCCTTGCCTGTAAGCGCGGCTGAACGCACCTACACCGTGCGCAAGGGCGATAATTTGACTAAAATTGCAAACCGCTACAGCACAACTGTGGCTGCTATCAAACGGCGAAATGCGCTGAAATCGGACATGATCTACGTCAACCAAAAGCTGATCATCCCGGATAGCACCAGTGCTATTTCCAGCACCATCCGCAGCAGTAATCGCATCCGCATCAACCGCAGCAAGTGGAAATACATCGTCGCGCACCACAGCGCAACGAGTGTGGGCAGTGCCACGAGCTTTGATAAAGTGGACCGGCGCCATGGCATGGAAAACGGGCTCGCTTATCACTTTGTCATCGGTAACGGCAATGGAGCCGGGGATGGGGAGATCCAAATCGGTCCTCGTTGGACCAAACAGCTGCATGGTGGCCATGTAAGTAAGTGGGAGTATAACAATCACGGTATCGGCATCTGCCTAGTGGGAAATTTCGAAAAAACACGACCTACGACGAAGCAAATCAACTCCTTTATCCAACTCACCGAATATCTCGGCAACGACGTACTACGCGGTAAATACCAGTTTAAGGTACACAAGGAAATCAACGCAACGCTATGCCCCGGACGGTATTTCCCTACGAAGGAGATGCATCGCCGTTTTTCATAGGCGCAACTAGCACCGATACCAGATCGTAGCTGCTTGGATAGGCCTGAGACCATTCACTCGCTCGGGGTCCCGCGATATTCAGGATTTTAATTTCCCGGCTCTGGATAAACCGTTTGGCAACCGGAACGGCCTCGATCAGATCAAACTTGGATAAATTCAGCGCAAAGCAGGGCTTATTGAGCGCTTCTGCATAGACCTGGGTAAGCCGCGTGCCACCGGCCACTTTGCCATCATGCAGTATCAGGGTAGCATCCGAAACTTCCACGTTTTTACGTGTGCGCTGCTCATAGGAGATACTATCGAGCTCTGTGAGGGGAAAGTGCTCCGGAATCGTCCCGTTCTCGCAGATCCGCCCTTTTGGGCAATACCCGCCGCAGGGAAATTCGTGATCGAGCGCTGCCTGCAGGGCACCCTGGTCAACGCCAGTCTGTCCACCGGAAATAATTTTTATTAATCCCACCCTCATTCTATGTTTTGGGCTTGCTCGCGGAACCGCTCCAGCTCGTTTTTCGCAGTGATTACCACCTGGGAGATATCGATATGGTTTGCTTTGCTGCCGATCGTATTAAATTCGCGAAACATTTCCTGCAGAATAAAGTCGATCTTGCGGCCAATCGCTCCCGCCTTACTCATGGTCTCACGCAGTTGTACAAAGTGGCTGCTCAGTCGGGTCAACTCCTCGCTGATATCCGACCGATCCACAAAAAGCGATATCTCCTTGAGAATGCGCTCATCGGAAGGATCAAGCTCCAGCTCCGCGTTTTTCAGACGCTCAAGAAGTTGCTCCTTGTAGGCTGGGCCTACTTCCGGCGCCTTTGCCTGTATCTGCGTGGTCAGACCCTCGATCTCATCGAGGCGTTGAATTAAATCCGCATACAAAGCTTCGCCTTCCTGGGCACGCATTTTTGCAAAATCATCAAACGCCTTGCCAATGGCTTCGGTCACCTCAGTTTCAACCGTCTCCCAGGGCGGGGCTGTGCTATCGAGTGCGTTCAAGCGAATGAGATTCGTAAGTAACTCCTGGTCAGGCTCATAGGGAATACCTGAGGCTTCGCATATCTTTCGGAAAGAGCCGAGCTTCATCGCGATTGCATCCGGGTCAGCGAGTGCATTTTCTTCAGCGGTAGTGGATGACTCCAGTTTCAGGGCCACATTGATACGCCCGCGCTGGAATCGTGCCTTCGCCTGTTCCATGACGAGCCGCTCCAGGGGGAACCAGTCCTTTGGTCCATTGACAAATACCTCCAGGTTTTTGCGGTTTACCGATACCAGTTCAACCACAAGGGTTTGTACACCACATGCCATTGAGCTTCGCCCATATCCCGTCATGCTATTCATAAGAGCTGCATGTTAAATGGGCGATGATTCAATACGCAACCTTTGAAATCCCCTTGCCCTATTTTAACGCTCCATTAGTCAGGGATGATGGAATATTCTTCACTTTGGGTATTATTCGGATTGATCGTGCTGCTCGCATTTACTCCCGGACCGGGAGTATTTGTCATCGTCGCACGATCCATGGCGGGTGGATTTCGCAGTGGAGTGTTTACCACAGCGGGTATCGTGAGTGGGGACTATGTATTTATCGTGATCTCCCTGCTGGGCATGGCTGCCCTGGCAGAGACCCTGGGAGGTATGTTTCTAGTCGTGAAGGTGCTGGCAGCGGGCTATCTTTTATGGCTCGGTATTCAGATGATCCTTGCAAAACCGGAAATCGACGAGATCCAAAAGGCCGAGAGCCGCTCTCGCTGGGCGGACTTCCTCGCGGGGTTTGGCGTCACCATGAGCAATCCCAAGGCAATTGGCTTCTATGCGGGCATTTTTCCCGCTTATCTGGATATGGACAATCTCACTGTATCCCGACTCGTCATCGTAGTCGGTATGATCACCCTGCTGTTGACCGCTGCGATGCTAGCTTACTCTTTCGCTGCCAGCCAAACACGCCTGCTCATCCACAACCCAAGGACCCTACGCATCATGAATCTCCTCAGCGGATTATTGCTTATCGCAAGTGCCGGGCTACTCGTATTTCGGGTTTAAGCCTTCCACACGTAGCACCCGGTAATGTACAGGGCGCGTAATTTCTGCAAGGTGCTTAATCCACTGCTTGTATCGATGCCTACTGGATAATCGCGCTAACCAGTGAAATAGACGCTTGTGTCTCTTGATTAAATAGAGGGCTATCCATTGTCCATTCGACAGATGGCTCAATATAGTCGTCCTGCTTTGCTGTAAGACCGCACGCCAGCGATCAATATGCATGACTGAGCGATTATCCCCATGCAATCTAAATACTCCCAAAGGGAAAGGTAAATTCCAGGATTCCGTCAGCCCCCAGAACCGTGCCCAGAGATCTGAATCCATGAAATCAGGCAAATTCTCATCCATATAGCCCCCGGCACGCTCCCAGAGGTCGCGTCGCCAGGCGGTTGATTCGAGCGGAACATGGATAAACTTACCTACAGAATACAAATAATCATAACGATCAAAATTGAGGTCGCGCACGTAAACATTCCCGCTGCTCACCTCCTCATAACAGCTTTTGCCCACGATCCACTCTACATCGGGATTTTGGCTAAAAATCTCGGCTATTTTAAAGAGAGACCCTGGCAACAACAGATCATCACTATTGATCCACATCATAATCTCACCGCTGGCCTGGGCGAAGCCCTTATTGATCGCGTGGCTCAACCCATTGTCGGGCTCAGATACCCAATAGTGCAACTGATCCGCATACTTCTTAATGATATCGACACTCCCATCGGTGCTACCCCCATCAATGATGATGTACTCCAGATTAGGGTATTCCTGATCCAACACGGAGCGCATCGTCTTCTCAAGATACTGCCGCTGATTTAAGGACAGATTAACAATCGAAATTCTGGGGTGGGACATGCTGGAATTAATCGATTAATTATTAACCTATCATCAAATAAAATTAACTATTTATTGTAAATAAGTTTGTTACCAAGCGCTTATGTGACCTCAACAGTGATTGAAATCATTAGCGAATTTCCAAAAATACGGAAACCTCGTAATAACCCATCCTAAACTTCCTCAGCAGCTACCTAATGATCTTGAGCGCTGGGTTTTTGGTGTTTAGATGAATTACCCGAACTCTCTAAAAACTCTTTGAGCTGGGTGGCCAGTTTGCGGCCGATGCCTTCGACAGTCTGGAGCTCTTCGATGGAGGCTTTTTTGAGGCGGTCGAGGGATTTGAATTTATCCATGAGGGCAGTGCGGCGCACTTTTCCCAGGCCCTGAAAATCCATCAGGATAGTTTCACGAATTTTTTTGCTGCGCAGCTCCGCATTGAAAGTATTCGCAAAGCGGTGTGCCTCATCGCGAATGCGCTGTAGCAGGAAGAGTGCAGGGTCGTCGTGCGGCAGGTTGAGCGGTGGGCGATTATCCGGAAAGATGATCGTCTCCAGCTTCTTTGCGAGGCCGATCATGGGCGGCGGCTCAATATCGAGTATCAGGAAAGCCCGGAGCGCGGCAGTCACCTGCCCCTTACCTCCATCCACCACAAGCAAATCGGGAAATGCCTTACCCTCATCGTGCAGCCGTTGATAACGGCGGCCCACAACCTCCTCCATTGAGCGAAAGTCGTCATTACCCACGAAGCCCTTAATGCGAAAGCGCCGGTAGTCGCCACGGCTCGGCTTGCCTCCCTTGAAGCTGACCATCGAAGCCACTACAAAGGAACCGCCCGTATGCGAAATATCAAAGCACTCCACAGTATTCGGTAGCGTGTCGAGACTAAGGGCCTCCTTTAGCCGCTCCAAGACGCCTTCGGGTGACATTTTCAAATTCACTGTGGTTGAAAACTTCTTCGTACGCTCCAGGGTCAATCGCATCGCCTTGACCAAGTCCCGCAACTCCGCAGCCTCCTCAAAGCGGTGCTCTGCGGCCTTCTCCTGCATCTGCTCTTCGAGCTCTTTTAGGTATTCGCGGGACTTGCCCTCCAGAAATTCGCAGCCCTGCTTCACACGCTCCGCATAACTTTCAACGGTGACGGTATTCTCATGCCCATAGATCTCGCGCCGCATGTCATCGTAAAGCCGATACCTGCCCGGCTCGATTTCCTCCGGTCGCGCATCCGCGAGCAATATACCATACTCACTACGCATTTCGCGAAGCGTCTTCTTGAGCATACCCGCACGGGCAAACGGCCCGTAGTATTGGGACTGCTGATCGTTGCGGTTGCGCACCAGGCGAAATCGCGGCAAAGGGTTTTGCACATCCACTTTCACGAGGAGAAACTGCTTATTGTCTACGAAGTCGGTATTGTATTTCGGTTTATACTCCTTAAGCAGCTTACCCTCGAGCAGCAGTGCCTCGGCCTCTGATTTTACCTCGATAGTCTCAAAATGGGTGATCAGGGGGATCATCGATCGCACCTTGGGCTGTGCGATCATATTTTTGCGCGAGGGTTGAAAATAGGTGGAAACGCGTTTTTTTAAATCTTTCGCTTTACCCACATAAATCACGTTGCCCAAACGATCTTTCATCAGGTAAACCCCCGGCTTATGAGGCAATGCACGCACCTGAGATTTAATTTTACTGGAAACTTCGTTGGACATCCGCAAAAAGTCGCATTTCTTATTCTAATACTAACTATCAGACAAATCGATTGTGATTAAAAATATTGAAATCATCAATGTCGGAGATGAGCTGCTGCTGGGCATTCGCCCAAATACTCATCTGGATTATTTAGGACAAACTTTTTCAGAATATGGCATCACTGTCAAACGTGGGCAGGTCATTCGCGATTCGCATACGGAAATTGCAGACGCCCTGGCCATCGCGTGGAAAAAAGCGGACCTGGTAATCACTACGGGTGGCCTGGGACCTACGGCGGACGATTTGACGCGAGAGTCCATCGCGGAGTTTCTGGGTGTATCGCTCGAATACAGGGATGAGGTGCGCATCGATATAGAGGCACGCTTTCGAAAACTCGGCCGCAATGTGACGACCAACAACATGAAGCAGTGCTATCTCTTTAAGGGTTCAGAGATTCTGCACAATGCCAATGGGACCGCCCCCGGCATCTATTTTGAGCGCGACGGCAAAATCCTGGCTGTGCTACCCGGACCACCCCGCGAACTGAAACCGATCGTCGAGGATATCCTGATCCCGAAGTTGATCAAGTCGGGCCATATTGAGCATACCATCCCGTTTATCAATATCCGCACCTGCGGCATTGGTGAGTCTGCCCTGGAGACACTCGTTGATCCCGTGCTTGAAAAACACCCGGGCATCTATGCCTCCTACTGCGTACATTCCGGGTATGCAGATGTGCGGCTCTCCTCACCGGGCGACCTCGTAGAGTTGGCGCGTATCCAGAATGTGGCGAACGAGGTGGCTGCGGAGCTGGGAGAAGAATTTGTTGGGTTTGGGGAGCCTGAGATCGAAAAAATGATCATCGAGGAACTCGGGAACTATGATTTTACCATCTCCTGTGCAGAATCCGCAACCGGTGGCATGGTCGCCGCCGCCCTGACCAAGACCCCCGGAGCCTCAAAAGTTTTTCAGGGAGGAGTAGTCTGCTACTCCAATGAGGCCAAAATCCATTTCGTGGATGTACCCGAGAGTATTATTGAGCAGCATGGGGAAGTCAGCGCGGAAACTGCCGTAACGATGGCGACCGGAGTTGCGGAGCGCCTCGGCACGGATTTTGCAATCAGCACCACCGGTTATGCAGGACCCACCGGAGGGAATGACAAAGATCCCGTGGGCACCGTTTACCTGGGCTTTCATTCGCCTGCCGGTGTTTGGTCGCGCCGCATCGTATTACCAGGGGATCGCCAACTACTCAGACATCGATTTAAAACTTACGCGCTGGACATGGTGCGCCGAAAATTTAAAAAATATAAGACTCAACACCTGAAGCACCACAGTTAGCCTTATATTATGAAATTGCCCGAGTCCTACATCTTCATTGCCAGTGACGATGAATATGTGAGCGATCGTGCGGCGAAGGAGATCTTCGAAGCTCAAAAAGCGGTATTCGGAGAGGGGGTCGAAGCCGAAACGTTTGACGGGCGCGCCCAGAATGTTGCAGAGGTTGAGCAGTGCTGCACAAACTTCATGCAGGCGGCGCAAAATATGTCACTCTTCGGAGAGCAGCGCATTATCTGGTTTCGCCAGATCAATTTTCTCGGGGACAACCAGACGGGGCGCGCCGAAGGCACAAAGGAAATGCTCGCCAGCCTGCAAAGTGTGCTGGAGACATTCAACGACCCAAACACCTACCTGATCCTCTCTGCGGCACCTCTGGACAAGCGTAAGGCTTTCGCAAAGTTTCTCGATAAATCCGGGCATCTACAGCTAATCAACGCCTCGAGGAGTACGGAGGACATGCTACCGATGATCCTCCAGGAGTGCAAAAAGTTTGATATCCAAATCCATGAAGAAGCGGCGGCAACACTGATCTCAAAGCTCAACGGCAATCACCGTATGATCATGAATGAGCTTGAAAAAGTGATCACCTACCTGCTTTCCGAAGAAGAGAAGGAAATCACCTATGATCGCGTAAATGAGCTGGTATCCGAATTCGGCGAGGCGGAATTCTTTGAACTCACCGACGTCTTTTACAGTGGCAACCAAGCGCGCACCCTGCAGGCAATCCAGCGGCACTTTTTCACTCATAAGGACGCACGTGCAGTGCTCAGCAGCCTGCAAAACCGCAATCGGCTGCTCATCCACCTGCGAACCCTGCATGATTCCCAATATTTGAACCTTAAGTCCTATCAATTTGATAAGGGCGGTTTTGAACGGGCGAAGTCAGAATTCAGCGATACTTTTGAAGACACTAGTAAGAAGAGTGAATATCACCCCTTTGGACAAAATCCCTGGTATTTAGGGCGTCTGGGACAGACTGCGCAGCGATTCAGCCTGAAGCAGCTGATCGATATTCAGCTGGGATTCATCGAGGTATTTCAACGCCTGATCGATCACCCGAACGACCACGAAACCATCATCCGGGACTTTGCGATCGATACCTATAATCAGGGACACTGAGCATTCTTATCGTTTCTCACCGCGTAATAGATGTGCTGAGTCGTTATATGTTATTTTAATCTCCAACTTACAATTATTGGGGAATTTAAGGATTATTTTCGTCTATCTATATGCGTCCAGAAATAACCTTATCACTTTCCCAAATTCAAAAATCCCCGCTAGAATATGAAAATCAATAGAAGACATTTCATAAAATCCGGAGCTGCCGTTACTGCGGGAGCTATGGTCTCTCCGACTATTATCCCTTCTCACGTAATTGGAGAAAACGCTCCTTCCAATCGCATTACCTTTGGATTCATTGGTATGGGTCCCCAAGGTACAAACATTAACCTTAAATCATTCCTGGGCCAAAAGGAGGTTAAAGTTGTGGCCGTTTGTGATGCCTTTCTGAATAAGGCTAAAAATGCGAAGGCCATCGTGGATGAAGCCTACGGTAATCAGGATTGCCGCGCCTATCAGGATTTTAGGAACATTATCCAGGATCCGAGTATCGATGTGGTTGTGATTTCCACCCCGGATCACTGGCACGTGCCCATGAGTTTAATGGCGCTAGAAGCAGGTAAGGATGTGTTTTGCGAAAAACCGACCCTAAGTATCGAAGAAGGGCAACGTTTAACCAAAGCGTTTGCTAAGAGTGACCGGATTTTCCAGACAGGCCTTGAGGATCGCTCGCTCATACACTTCCACAGAATGGTGGAATGGGTTAAAAACGGGGCTATCGGCGATCTGGAACAAGTCGAAGTCAGAATGCCAGCAGGAGTCGCTAATGATATAGAAGAGCCGGTAAAGCCACCTGCAGACTTGGATTGGAATTTGTGGCAGGGCCCTGCGGAATACCACCCGTATACACGAAGGATAACGGGCGGTTTTTATTGGCGCTATATCGATAGGTATAGTAAAGGTCCCATCCTGGACATGGGGACGCATCTCGTGGACACCGCGCAAATCGGAGTCAATGATCCCCTGGTATGTCCGGTAGAAGTATCGGGCACCGGTGAGATACCGGTAGGCAGCCTATCCGACGTGCCGATTAAGTATGATCTGAAGTATCGTTACAGCAACGGCGTTGAAATGACCGTTAAAAACGGACCGAAAGGATATTGGGACCCGGACGGTTGTTTCCTCGAATTCAGGGGAACGCGAGGTTGGGTTCGCCGGGATGGATGGGATTCCAGCCTGGAGGCCAGTGACCCGTCCATATTGCGGCTTCGCTACGAAGCCGATGAATCCAAACATTGGCCACACCCTCAAAGTGAGCATCTGAATTTCCTGAGTGCACTAAAAAAGAGAAGCCCTCATACCACCTATCCCGCCATTGATTTACACCAGATGTGTACCACCCTTCATATGGGAGTCATTTGCATTCAACTGGGGCGAAAACTTCAATGGGATCCAAAGAAGGAAGCATTCCTCAATGATACTGTAGCCAATCAGATGCGCAAAGGTCCGGAGCCGCGCAATTGGGAAGCTGAAGCATAGGGCAATTTTAAGCTAATAAAACAGTCTATTGATCGTATATTTCAGTGCCCAATGAGGCATAAAAAAGTAGTTAGTAATGCCGGAACCGACCCCCTTTAAAAAAATTAAAAAATAGTATCTATTTTTTGCATATTTTTTGAACAAATTGCACAAGAACCGGTCTATGTAGTTACCAGTAAATTTAGTTTGTAGTTTGTTAAGTTGTTTAGAGCGTCGCCTAGTGCGGCGCTTTTTTTGTTTTCAAGCGGATTCTGCTCCCTCATCCTCGGTTTAAAATGAAAATTCTGCATCGCTATATATTTTGGGAAGTCCTCGTATCCACATTGGCGGCGATGTTGATGTTCTGCCTCATATTGGTAGCCGGCAATGTATTGAGAGAGCTCATTCCTATGCTCGCGGACGGGCGGCTCAGCCCGAAGCTTTTTGCGATGATGATCGGCCTGCTCATCCCCTTTGTATTTTCATTTTGCCTGCCGTTGGGTGTATTGACCGGAGTGCTCATGGGAATCGGCCGCCTCTCAGCAAATCGTGAAATCACCGCAATGAAAGCTACGGGGAACGGCATACTGCAAATAAGCCTGCCCATCCTGCTCATCGCTGCCGGGGGGGCATTGCTCGCTGTTTGGACGAATAACTACCTGGCGCCGCTCTCCCGCACAGAGTTTAAAAACCTGCGCGTAAACGCTTTGCGCGAAGATCCACTTCGCTTTTTCAAGACCGGAGTGCTCAGCCGGGATTTTCCGGGGTATGTATTTTACCTTCAGGATAAACAGGGTTCGGAACTGACCGGCCTTTGGCTTTGGGAGCTGGACAAGGAGGATCACCCCAAGCTTTTCATACGGGCCGATTCTGGAAGCCTGCTTTACAAACGCGAACAGGATGCGATCATCCTGACCCTGCGTAAGGGGATCGCAGAAAACTGGCCAGAACGCGAGGTTGGCGACCGCAGGCCCTCACCCCTTCAGGAAGCGACCATTTATTTTGACGAACTGCCTATCGAGTTGCCCCTCGCGTACAGTTTGGGAGCATCCAAGGTAGATCGGGACCTCTCAGAGCACTCGCTCAGTGAGCTGCTTACCCTTTACCAGAATCCACCAGAAGAAATCGACCGCGAAGACGATCCTGATAAAATCCGCAGGAACATCAAAGTGACCATCAGCAATAACTTTGCAATGGCAGCCTCGGTATTTTCATTTGCCTTCATAGCCATTCCGCTGGCGATCAAGACCGGGCGCAAAGAATCTTACGCCAATGCCATGCTAGCCCTGGGTCTGGGCTTGGTCTATTATTTCTTTGCCAGTATGCTCGCATCCCTCGATATTCCTGCTGCCCTGAGGCCGGAATTGCTGATCTGGATACCCAACCTGATATTGATATCAGTTGGCATTTATCTGGTGCGGCGAGTCTATATACATTAGTGGTAAATTATCCTTGAGCCGCTTTCGCGAACGCTATTATCTCAGAACTTTATACCACACAAAAGCATGTCCCCAATGGTTAAGCTGAGGCCGGGGACACTGCCGCATCGTCCATGTTTTTAAAAACCATCATATTGCACGGCTTCAAAAGCTTTGCAGAGCCTACACAGATCGACCTTGAACCGGGAATGACGGTGATTGTAGGCCCAAATGGTTGCGGAAAAAGTAATATTACCGATGCGATTCGTTGGGTGCTGGGTGAGCAAAGCGCCAAAGCGATGCGGGGCGGAAAAATGCATGATGTGATATTTGCCGGCACTGAGGCTCGCAAGGCACTGCCCTTCAGTCAGGTTTCCCTGGTATTTACGGATTGTGAAGATGCACTCGGCAGCCAGTACCATGAAGTGGAAATCTCACGCAAAGTGACCCGGGAAGAGTCGAGTGATTATTTTCTGAATGGCAAACTCTGCCGTCTCAAGGACATCCAGAATCTGTTTATGGATACCGGCATAGGGCAGGTTTCCTACTCATTTATGGTGCAGGGGCAGGTGGATCAGATTCTCTCCAGCAATCCCTTGGAGCGAAGGTCCATTTTTGAAGAAGCTGCCGGTATTACCAAGTATAAGACTCAGCGCAAGGAAACACTTAATAAGCTCAATCTCGTCGAAGCGAACCTGACCCGTGTCACGGACATTATCGAAGAGATCAGCAAACGCATTGGCACTCTGAAACGCCAAGCCAGCAAAGCGTTGCGCTTCGAGCGGCAACGGCATAAGCTCACGCACCTGGAGCTCGCGTGGAACAGCTTTCAATACGCATCTTTGAATAATGAGTCTGCTGAACTGAAGAAGAACCATGAGGTTTTCGAAGGAAAACTCGAGGGTATCCGCGATCAGCTACAGCAACAAAACCAGCGGCTCGCCGCCCTAAAGGCTGAAAAAGCAGATCTTTTTGAGAACCTGGAAAACCTCAAAAACCGAATCTACCAGACACGATCCAACAAGGAGAACTGCAGCCACCAGGCATCACTCAAAACGACCCGTATCGATCACCTGAACGAACGTATTGAACAGCTTGAAAACGATCTGGCAGCGATAAAAACCGAGGAGTCTGAGCTCACTCACCTGAATAGCGATACGGATACTAAGATCGTCACTGAAAAGGGTAAACTCGCTGAATTTGCGGAAGTCGCCAAGCAATGGGAGTCTAAAGTGGGCGATATCGATTTAAAGCTAAAGGAGCACTCGAATACACTTAATGAGAATCGGCAGAGCCTTTTAATTTCCGAAAGCCAGATTAATCAGCACCGTGCATCGTGCACCAAGCTTGAGGTAAACCTGGAAGGTTATCAAAACAAACACAGTGATCTCATGGAGTCCTTCCACCGTTATCAAAGCGAATTGGAAGAACTTCAGAAACGTAGTGAAACCCTGGAAAAGCACGAGGCTTCGAAGAACAAGGAAAAGGATGCAAATGCTGCTCAACTGAAAGAAGTGCTTGAGTCTATTCAGTCCATGGACAGCAACTTGCGCGAAAGGCAATCCACCTTTGCGGAGCTCGAAAAAAAGTACGCACAAATCAAAGCCGAACAAGGAATCCTTGAGGATCTTCAGAAGAAAATGGAAGGTTTTGGTGAGGGCACAAAAGCCATTCTCAAAGGAGAGCTGAAAGATATCATAAACCCTGAGTCCTTAATCGTTCTTTCCAAATTCATTGAGGTGGATAAAGCCCATCAGGTATTTTGCGAGAACATTCTGGGCAATCTATTGGAGTCAGTAGTTATTCAAGATAGCAAGGATGCCCTGAAGGCTGGCAAACAACTTACCGAACTGAATAAAGGAAAAGCCAACTTCCTGAATTTCGACCTGATTAAAGATAGAAAAACGACCACTCAAAATGTGGATGGCCTCACCCCGGCGAGCGATTTGATAAAATCAAGCCAAAGCAAGTGGGATGACCTGCTCCAAAATCTCTTGACCGGATATTACTTTGCGGAAGATCTGGAAACCGCAGTTGCTGCCGTAAAAGCAAACCCCGATTTAAACTTCTACCTCATTGGTACTGCCAATGGGGAGTTACTTTCCGCTAAGGGTGTGATAACCGTTGGAAAGAGTACAGGAAAATCGGGCAGTTTCCTGCAAAGGCAAAACGAGCTGAAAGCCCTGACCGGTGAAATCCAACGTATCGAAGCTTCCATCAAGGAAGCGAATGAAACCATTGAGGGAATCATAGAAAAAATCGATACAAGCAAAGGTAAACGCAACGAGCTGCGCGACATTGTGAACACAATCGACCGTGAAATATCGAGCATCAACACTGAGAAGCAGGGTATCCGCCAGAATATTACACGTAACGAAGCCCGTGTAGAGAGTTACGAAACTCAAATCAAGCAGCTCGATGAAAATAAGCTCAAACAGGAACAGGATTTAGTAGCATCCCAGAATCGCCTGAAAGAGGCTGAGGCTGAAATTGAATCCAGGCGCGACCTTATTGATCAGCAGGATCAAGCTGTAGCTGAATTAAGAAATCAGAAGGATGCGCATTATCAGGAACTCGCGGCGGCACGCTTAAAACTCTCCGAACAGCGTCAGGCAGTGAGTGGTTTGGAGCAGGAAATTTTCAATAATCAGGGTAAAAAAGCTGCACTGGAAAAACGACAACAGCACTCCATCCAGGAGCAACAGCATTCGCGCGAAATTATCAATAGCCTGAAAGTCGAGATTGAGAAAGATAACGCACGTATTCAAGAGCTTGAGCAGGAGGAAAAACAGCAGCAGGAAATTCTGCAACGCGAAGAGATCAAATATGGAGGGCTGGACAAGCAAATCACCACCATCGAGACCCAGTTGGATGAACTTCTGAAAGCGGAACGTGAAGAACAGGAACACACCCAACAACTCACCCTGAAACTCTCGCAAAAGGATATTTACCTGGAATCGATCCGGGACAAAGTTACTCAGGACTATGAGCGGGAGATCGACGCGATTGACTGGAAGCAGGAGCTCTGGAAATCTCAGCAAAAAGTGCTCCCGAGGGTAAATATCGATGATCTCGACGACGATGCGGATATCAGCTCCCTTGCAAAGGATAATGTAAGCGCTGAAGAGGCTACCGAAGAGCAGCTTGCTGAACTCGACAACACCAACTGGGAGGAAGTCCAGGAGGAGATACAAACGCTGCGCACCAAGATCAACGCGATGGGCCCTGTCAATACGCTCGCTATCGAGGAATATACAGATCTTAAGGAACGCTTTAGTTTCCTCAAATCACAGAGTGATGACCTCTGGGCTTCAAAGAATCAGCTCGTCGAGGCCATTGATGAGATCAATAAAACCTCAGAGAAACTCTTTCGGGAAACCTTTGATAAGATCACCGAGAACTTTAAGAGCACCTACAACCAATTGACCGGTGGAGGAGAGGCAGATTTGAAACTGCTGGATGCGGAGGATGTGCTGGATTCAGGCATTGAAATCATTGCGCGTCCTCCCGGTACCCGTCTGCGCAGTATATCGCTGCTCAGTGGTGGGCAAAAGACCATGACGGCCGTCGCTCTGCTTTTCGCCATTTATATCGTAAAACCGGCGCCCTTCTGCGTACTCGACGAGCTGGATGCACCGCTGGATGATGCCAATATTGGCCGCTTTGTGGACATGCTGAAGGACTTTACGCGGTTCTCTCAATTCCTGATCGTTAGTCACAACAAGCGCACGATCGCCTGTGCAGACAGCATCTTTGGGGTAACCATGGAAGAAAAGGGGGTCTCCAAACTCATATCCATGCGCTTCAATTCCGACAAGGATCTCGTCGAGGATATGGCTGCCAACACCGCCGCTTAAGCATAGAGCGCTCTTACGACATTGACCCAGGACTTCGATTGACTGAATTTTAGTCCATTTTCACCCATTTGCTGCCGCAACTGCGGTTCGTTCACTAATTTCGTAATGGCTTGAAGGAGCGCCTCTTGATCTCCGTATTCAACCAGAAAGCCATTCTCGCTGTCTTTTACGACATCGCTCACTCCGCCAATATTATGGGCAATCACCGGCAATCCATAGCGAAATGCCTCCAGGTAAACTAAGCCCAGGCCTTCGACACTCGCGCCATAGGGCACACTGGCCATTACAAAAAGGTCGCTATTCGCATACTCCCGGTTAAGGGATTCATCGTCGAGATCCTGCAATAGATGGACTGTGCAGGGCAATTTTCTGCCCAAGGTTTGCAAGCTCTTAACATATGCCTTTTTTACCGGTTGCCCCACAAAGCGTAGTTCAACCTTCCCTAGCCACTCAGCATTTTGCTCAAAAAGGGACTGGAGCAAATAAAGTTGCCCCTTTCTGGGATGTAGACGACCCACACTGAGAATACGGATTTTATCCTTATCATTAAGAGCCTCGGATCGATCTTCCTGAAAAATCGGCTCGATGCCAAATGCACGAACAACTTTGGGCTTTACGCTGGGAATCCACTCTACGAGCGCCTTTTCATTGTAGTCGGAAAGCACATGAAATCGGGTCACCTTCTGCGCCAGTTTTTCAAAAAGCCAACGACTTACCGGCATTCTGCGGTAACGCACTATCTCGCTGCCATGCAATGTAATGATTAGTTCCGGCAAGGGCTTCCTTAGAAAAAACTGTAGGTAGAACATCGTAGCGATCGGGCCCGGATCAACGAGATGGACAATACTCCGACGAAGCTCTTCGTATCTCTTAATAATTTGGCGGCCCATCGCCCAGAGGCAACCGAAGTTCCGCGAACCCTTAACCCCGTTGATTGGTCTCAAAGTATATTCCAAATGCTCCTGAGAGATTATCTTGGCAGATTCGGGCGCCCAAACTTCGGCCTCATGGCCTTGTTGCACGAGCGCTTTCGCCAGCTGCTCACACACTTCACCCGCACCGCCGCGCTTGGGGCGGTATTCATGGGTGAGTAGGTAAACTTTTTTCATGGCTCGAAAGCCGCAATGGAATGCCTAGAGGCAAGGGCATTTTTTGATCTTCTTACCGCAGCCAGTTGGGCAGGGATCATTGCGCCCCACCTTGGGTGCATTACGCTGAATCGGTGCACGCTTTACCGGTTCTCCACCCCGATTTGTAGAAACCCGTGGCTTGGGTGGAGCCGCTACACCACCCCCGGAAGCTCTTTGCAACAGGGATGCATCCGGCCCACTTTCCGGACCCTGAGCCGTAGCCTTTTGCGAGAGGCGTGAGAGCATGTTCTGGAAGGCCTGTAGATTCGTCGCGGTGCGGAATATACCGGAGCATACCTCGGTGCGCACATTCTCCATCATCTGCTCGAAGTAGATAAACGCTTCCTTCTTATACTCATTAAGCGGATCCTTCTGAGCGTAACTGCGTAGAGAAACACTACGACGCAAATCTTCCATTTCGGTCAAATGATCCTGCCAAAACTTATCGATCGAGCGGATAATCACATAGCGGGCGAGCGTTTTCAGGTTCTCCGGATCTTCGAAGGATTCTCGCCCTTTGTAAGCTTCCTTGATTTTATCCAGAGCCGTAGCTACCAAACCTTTTTCCGAAGTATCATCAAAGTCCTCTACCTTAAGGCCCACCGGGAAATGCTGATTCAGATATGCAACATAACCTTCGATGCCTGATTCCTCAGCATCGGCACCGACATCTGAAGCTTCACCCGCACGTTCCTGTAGCTCCTCTTCTACAAGCTCGAAAAGAATCTCACTAGGATCTTCACTGAGAATGGCATCATTACGAATGCCGTAAATGACCTCACGCTGATTGTTGAGAACATCATCATACTGCAGCAGGCGCTTCCGTATGGAGAAGTTATGCTGCTCATACTTTTTCTGCGCGTTCTCAATCGACCAGTTTAATATCGGGGACTCGAGGGTTTCCTCATCGCCCAGAGTGTTGTTCAACACCTTTGAGAGTTGCCCCGAATTTGCGAATAATCGCATGAGATCATCCTCCAGAGATACAAAAAACTTACTACGGCCCGGGTCACCCTGACGGGAGCAACGGCCCCGCAGTTGGCGGTCAATCCGCCGGGATTCATGACGCTCGGTGCCGAGCACTAACAATCCACCCAACTCTTTCACCTCATCAGTCAGCTTAATATCCGTGCCCCGACCTGCCATGTTAGTTGCAATAGTGACAGCTGCACGCTGTCCTGCCTTGGCAACAATTTCCGCTTCCTGCTGGTGGAATTTTGCATTTAACACAGTGTGTGCGATCTTCGAGCGCTTAAGCATACGGCTGAGCAGCTCCGAGGAATCGACGCTGGCCGTACCCACGAGAACCGGCTGCCCACTGGTATGTGCCTCCTCGATATCCTTGATGACCGCGTTGTATTTTTGCCTGCGCGACTTAAACACCATGTCGTTATCATCGATACGGATATTGGGCTTGTGTGTGGGGATCACCATGACCTCCATACGGTAAATCTCATTGAATTCGGAGGCTTCGGTCTCCGCTGTACCGGTCATCCCCGCGAGTTTTTCATAGAGGCGGAAGTGGTTCTGGATAGTGATGGTTGCGTAGGTTTTAGTCTCTTTCTCGATCTTCACCCCTTCCTTGGCCTCGACTGCCTGGTGCAGCCCATCTCCCCAGCGGCGACCGGGCATGAGACGACCTGTGTTTTCATCCACGATCATCACCTTACCCTCCTGCACGACATACTCCACATCCTTCTCGTAGAGGCTGTAGGCACGCAGCAATTGGCTGATCGTGTGCATTTCTTCGCTGATATCGCTGAAATTTTGTTGGGCCTTCGCGCGTTCAACTTCCTTTTCCTTAACATCCAGATCCGCACGCGCATCGATCTCCATGAACATGCTGGGAAGATCCGGCAATACGAATGCATCCGGATTGTTGGGCTTGAGCTCATTACGGCCCTTTTCAGTCAAATCTGCCTGATGCTGCCGCTCATCGATTGAGAAGTAGAGCTTTTCCTTCAAGGCATAGCGTAGTTCCTTAGCCATATCTCCATTGAGATTCAGCTCCGCTTTTTCATAATTACGGCGATGCTCGGGCACTTCCATCAATCGCAGGAACTGCTTATTTTTAGGCATTCCCCATTTCACCAGCACGAGGTCCTGGTAGGGATCTTCGAGCTCGGGTATGGGTTTTAAAGATTCTTTATTTTTAGCCCGTTGTTTGTTCTCGGCTTCAAGCTCCTTTACCCGTTCCTTATGCTGTTTTTCACGTTCTTCAAGCGGGGTATCCAGTGCCACTTTTGCCTGGGTCGCCAGATCATTACAGTAACGGTTTTGTTTGCGCACCAAATTATTGATCGAGCCCTTGTAATCATTAAAGGGCAACGGGCGGTCTTCATCCGCAGGACCCGAAATAATGAGCGGCGTACGGGCTTCATCGATCAGGATCGAGTCTGCCTCGTCGATGATACAGAAGTAGTGATCGCGCTGCACCTGATCTTCCTTGCGTGAGGCCATACCGTTATCGCGCAAGTAATCAAAGCCAAACTCCGAAGCCGTACCATAGGTAATATCCTTCCCATACATTTCCTGCTTTTGGGGCGGCGTCATGCCGGACTGGATGCACCCGACTGAAATTCCCAATTTTTCATAGAGGTAGCCCATCCATTCGGAGTCACGCGCAGCGAGGTAATCATTCACCGTAACCAACTGACAGTTTCTACCAGTCAGTGCATTCAGGTAAAGGGGAGAGGTCGCCACGAGCGTTTTACCCTCACCTGTGGCCATTTCAGAGATATAACCATTGTGCAATGCCATGCCTCCAATGAGCTGCACATCATAGTGGACCATGTTCCACTCGAGCTGCTGGCCCCTCACATTCAGGGTGCTGCCACATAGCCGGCGTGCAGCGTTTTTAACGGCCGCGAATGCCTCCGGTAATACAGAGTCGAGGCTTTCACCCTCCTGAATACGCGATTTAAATTCCTCAGTCTTTGCCTGGAGTTGCTCGTCTGACAGGCTTTGATACTCTTCTTCCAGTTGATTGATTCGCTGGACAACCGGATTGGCCCGCTTAATGAACTTGCGGTAATGACTGCCCGCTAGCCTTTTAAATATAAATGATAGCATTTCAATAATACACTAAAAGACAGATATTGAACCGCTTCATGCGGGATGTCAAAAACCTCTAGAGTATCTTCGAAAAATAATCGATGGTGCTTTTCAGGCCTTCTGCGAGCTGAACCTTGGGTTCCCAACCTAAATATTTCGTAGCCTTTTCAATATCCGGACGGCGTTGCTTGGGATCATCCGCAGGCAATGGTTTGTGCACGATTTCGGAGTTACTGCCAGTGATCTCGACCACGAGATCTGCAAGCTCCTTCATGGTAAACTCGACGGGATTGCCGAGGTTGACCGGTCCGACCGTCTCACTCTGGTTCATCATACGTACGAACCCGTCGATCAAATCGTCCACGTAGCAGAAAGAACGCGTTTGGCTGCCGTCCCCGTAAATCGTAATGGGATCTCCCTTGAGAGCCTGCACAATGAAATTAGAAACAACACGCCCATCGTTGACCATCATGCGTGGGCCATAGGTATTGAATATACGGATAACCCGGATATCCACGCCATTCTGCCGGTGATAATCAAAAAACAGGGTTTCCGCACAGCGCTTGCCTTCATCGTAACAGGCACGCAAACCTATCGTGTTTACATTACCCCAGTACTCTTCGTTTTGGGGGTGCACATGGGGATCTCCGTAAACTTCGGAGGTAGATGCCTGGAAAATCCTGGCATTGGTGCGCTTTGCCAGCCCCAGGCAATTGATGGCTCCCATCACCGATGTTTTAATGGTTTTAATGGCATTATACTGATAATGCACAGGTGACGCGGGGCAGGCCAGGTTGTAAATTTGATCGACTTCACATTTGAATCCATCCACGACATCATGGCGCATCCACTCAAAGTTCCGATTATCCAAGAGGTGATGGATATTTCGCTTCGTGCCGGTAAATAAGTTATCCAGACAGATGACCTCATGCCCCTCATTTAATAAACGTTCACAAAGATGACTGCCTAAAAATCCCGCGCCCCCGGTTATTAGTATTCTCATGCTGATTAGTCTGTTAAATTTATGCCGCCTTGTCCTTGTTCACCCAAGATGACATCGTATTCCGTGTTGTTTAACTCCAATGTAAAACCATCACTCCGAATCAATGCAATCGTAACTGTTGTTTGCATATTATTGAATTCCGGGATTTCGCGCGTTATTTCATCCCCTTCCCTCAAGAGCTCGCCATTATTCATCAAGAGGGAACGTCGTTGACCCCGTATAAATGCGCCTGATAACTCGCCTACCAACATAGTACCCACAGCTTGAAGCAAGTCGCGATCGTCCAACCCCCCCGGCGAATTTATCTTAAGTAAAAGCGGTTGCTCAAAGAAATACGGGTTTACCACATACGGAATATTCGCCTTCAGCTCTTCGTTTTCGTAGTTAAGCAAGCTGCGTGCTTTATCGATATACTCTGCCCTGACTTCGGAGGGCAATATGCGCCTCACCTGCGAGAATAGCGATGTCGTGATGATTAATAAAACAGCTGTAAATCGAATTTTCATAGTGTATTAACCGGCAGTGTTTAATATCGGCTTACCCAGCATATTCACTTCGATTTCCATCAACATATAACCGGGTTCCCTCTGTGTATCCAACTGGAGTTCAAATGAGCGAATATGAATTAACCGTTCCGAACGCTTCAAATCATAGAGAAAATTCAGGATATCGGTGAGTAGCCCCGATATTTGAAATTCGAAGGGAGTAATCGAGTAATGATTGAGGGCCCAGATATCCTCAGGTGTGAGTCTCCTTTTTTCTACAATCGTGTTCAACTGCACAACATCTGATATATTTACCGGGCTATCGGCAACCCTCTCATAAAAATAGCCGTTATTGATGGCAATCTGGGACTCATCTACGAGCCGACCATCAATGGAATCGACCATATCCTGGATGATAGAGAGCTCATCATCCATGCTGAGACCTTCCCGTGTATTTGCCTGAATAACGCCAATTTCACGCTCCAGATTAAACAACTCATCGCGTTTTTCCTCAACCGCACCCATGCGAAAGTAGATGGCAACCGCCAGGATAAGGCTCAAAAACCCTGCTCCCCACGCGAGCGGAAACGCCTTTATGAATGCCGTGATGTTAATCATCCGTTGTTCCCTTCCTGTTGCTTATAAATGGTGACTACCAGCGAGAATGAAAAAACACCGGTTTGCACATCCTTTGTAGGATTACCCTCTTCGACTACTTCGAGCACATATCCATCGTACAACTCAAGGATTTCTAGACGGTTCTTGAGTTCCCCTATATCGGCAGTTGTACGCCCGTTGCCGGATATATTAATCTCAAAAAATTCCCTTTTATTATTTGCATCCCAACTATTGCGATAACTTAGATTATCAAAGATCAAATCCTCCGTTCTGATTCGGGCTAACTGCACGATAATTCCTATGGGGTCAAAAGGACTTTCAAAAAAACGATCCAGATCATCCACTTTATTCGCTTCCTGGCGGAACTCGATGCTTTTGGTGTAAAGATCTTCATTTTCAAGAGAGCGATCATCCCGTTCACTCCAGATCGTATTAATCGATGCATTCAGGCTGAATATCTGATATTCACGATAGGCATTTACCACGAGAAGGATGAATGCGATACCTATGACCACAATGTTCACCAAAAAGCGCGTGCGAATGGGCTTGGTATCCGGCAACCGATCCACAATGCGGAAATCGGGGCGCCAGATATCCTGAGCTTTTTGGTTTTTTTTGCTTAGGCTAAACATTCCCTTAGAATTTGGTCATTTGCGCGATAATCGGTATCATCTGAGTTTCATCCTTAGGTAGTTCGAGATCTGAGGATAAGCTTACGTTCAACAATTCAGCGACTTCGCGTATTTTAAATTCCAATGCCGTAGAACCGAGCTTATTGGATATGAGCCCTGCCATCCATGATTGTGTGCTTGAGAGTGTGGGTAAAAATACCTTCGTGATGGATTGACCGGTTTTTACTTCATATTGACCCGCCATCGCACTCACTTCCTTAAGCAATGGACCCGTGATCACAGGAGCAATATCACTTAAATCAAATGTGTTCGAGTAGAGTAGTTTGCGCGCAGATTCATAATCTTTCAAGGATAGCTCTGCTTTGATCATCTCACATATGAGCCGCTCCCCTGAAGAAATTTTGCGGAAATGCACCTCATTTCCCTCAATCAGCGTTATCAGCGAATCGCTGTCATAGATCTCGAGCATCATGATACACATCTGCCCTTCATTCTCCATATATTTACGCAAGAGACCAATATTATGGAGCGTGGATAGTTCAATTTTTTGAGGATATAGAGAGGTGTTTACGATATTATCCTGTATAGCGACTATGTTATCCTCTTCGATTCCCGCGACTATAAAGTGCTTATCTGTCACCTTCTCGGCATCATAGAGGTTTCCATTGTGCGATTCCAAAACCTGATAAATGATCGCATCATTATCCGTTTCCAGTTCACGTTTAATCAGGAGCGGAAAATACTCAGGATCTTTGGTCTTTAAGGTAGTCTCGGCCTCATGCTCAAATACAAAAAAGCGGGGATCGCTCAAACTGAACTTAGCCATGCGGAATCCTTTCTTTTCGAGGCCCAGGGTTTTAAGGAGGGAATAATCCGAAAGGGTACCGGCATATTCCGGGTATGTATATCGGTTTAGCTTAATGACCTCAAAAGGAGGTGAAGCATGAGTCGTTTCAGCGACAACAATAGCAGATTGCTGAATATATACGAATAGAGCGTTCGCCTTATTACTACTCATGCGTTATAATTATAAGCACTCTCAAGACTCTTCAAATTTATTGGCAAACAAAGTCTCAATTTCATCCAAAAAAGCCTCTCCTTGAGCATCGTCTATAATAAATTCCAATTTGGAACCATTGCCTGCGGCGAGCATCATCAATCCCATAATGCTCTTACCGTCAACCTGTTCAGTATCCTTCACGACCCAAACATTCCCTGCATACTTATTGGCAATGCGTACGATCATAGCAGCCGGGCGGGCGTGGATGCCGGTCTTGTTTTTGACAACAAAAATCCTGCGCAGCTCCTGGCTGGTTTCCGGGTTGGTTATCTCCTCACTCATGGTATAACTGCTTCCAACTGATCGATTCGCTCGATTTAATCCAATAATTTTTACAGAGTATTCGTTTGTTAATACAACACCAAATTTCGAATGCCGCCCATTGAATTTAACAAAAACCGAGTTTTTTAGAATGAATTTTTACAAAATTTTTCGCCATACCCTAGCAATCCCTGCCCTTTTGGGTGCTCTATCGATATACTCGCAGGATACGATACGACTTTCTGAGACTAACAATAATATTACCAGCAGCCTGGTTTATGATAGTGAGAACTGGGTGGCCGGTCAAACTGCGGAAATTGGTATTCTCATGGAAATTGAGCCGGGTTGGCACACGTATTGGAGAAATTCCGGAACAACGGGACTTCCCGTAGAGATTACCTGGAATCTGCCGGAAGGGTTTAAAGCCGGAGAGCTGATTTTTCCAACTCCGAGCATTTATGATAACCAGGGACTGGTGGATTACGTGCATGAAGATCAGGCACTTTTCAGAACTGAATTGCAGATACCCGAAGATTACGATGCATCCAAATCCTATGCCTGGGGTGCAGATATTTTTTACCTGGTTTGCAAAGACGTGTGTATACCCGGCGAAGCCTCGTTGAATACAGACACCGGGCAACACCCGCAACACCGTGCTGAAGCTTTTGAACAAGCCAAGGATACGTATCCCATAGAGAGAATCCTGAGCGCCAACCAAAGCTATTTGAATGGCAGCGAATACTATATCGTTCTGAGCACGTCTGACTTTGATCTCGGCAATATTCAGGATCTGCACTTTTTCACGGATGTTCCCTATATTGATCCGGCCATCAGAGCAGTTACTACTCAGGGCGACCAAAACTGGACGATTCAATACACACTCTCAGATTTTGCAGAAACAGACCTCTCAGAGATCAGCGGCGTGCTCAAGCTCACCGATTCGACAGGGGAATCATCCGCTTATCAGGTAAGCTACAGTATTCAGACTGGCACACCTCCGGCGATTACATCTACTACAGGTGCAGCAGGTTCCAACTTCTTTGTGATCGCAGGGCTGGCATTCGTTGGCGGATTGATTCTGAATCTGATGCCCTGCGTATTCCCGGTCATCGGCCTCAAAATCATGAGCTTCGTGAATCAGGCCGGCGAAGATAAGCAAAAGATTGTGCTCCATGGGCTCATCTTTACTGCGGGCGTAGTCGTATCCTTTTGGGTACTCTCCGGTCTATTATTGATTCTGCGTGCCGGGGGCGAGCAATTGGGCTGGGGATTTCAGCTGCAGGAGCCCTGGTTTGTTTATGCGCTCATCATTCTTTTGTTCACATTTGCGCTTAGTCTGAACGGAGTCTTTGAATTCGGGATGAGTGCGGTCGGGGTCGGCAGTAACCTCACTGCAAAATCCGGCGTGGGCGGGTCTTTCTTTTCAGGGGTATTGGCCACGGTTGTTGCAACTCCTTGTTCAGCACCCTTTCTTGCACCCGCGTTAGGGGCTGCACTTACGCTGAATCCATTTGAATCGCTGATGGTCTTTACCGTTATCGGCCTGGGATTATCGACTCCCTACCTGCTTCTCAGTATTTTTCCCGGAATCCTTTCCAAAATGCCGAAACCGGGCGCATGGATGGAATCCTTCAAACAGGCCATGGCGTTCCCGCTCTATGCGACGGTTGGGTATCTGATCTGGTCAGTCTTCGGGCAAATCGATGAGGCGAATCAGTTTAACATGCTTCTGGCACTGGTGGGTATGGGACTTGGCCTCTGGATATTCGGACGCTGGGGAGCACCGCATCGCCCAAAACGTACAAAGGCAATCGCACTTGCGATGGGCATACTGCTCTTTTTGGGTTCGATCTGGATGGGCCGCCCTCAACAACCGGAGGAATTCTGGCAAAAGTGGTCGCCTCAAACCGTTGCGGAACTCCGTGAAGAAGGCAAAATCATTTATGTGGACTTCACGGCACGCTGGTGCGCCACCTGCCAGCTAAACAAGCGCGTGGTATTTTCCTCTGAGGAACTGCTCGATACCTTTGAGGAGCTTGACGTCGTTGCTCTGAAGGCGGATTGGACCAATGAGGACCCGATCATCACCCAAAGACTCGCAGAGCTCGGAAAGGCTGCAGTGCCGGTTAATCTGATCTACCTACCCGGCCAGATGGAACCGATCATTTTACCGGAAATCATCGCCAGCCCACAGATCGTGCTCGATATTTTACGGGAACCGACGGCATTGGCATTTGACGCACGGTAATAAATAGTTACACCTCTGCCAGCATGGAATCATCGCCCTGGCAGACCCTTTCAAGTAAACCAATTTACGAAAATCCCTGGATATCCATTATCGAGGATCAGGTGATTAACCCTGCCGGAAAGCCCGGCATCTATGGCAAAGTGTCGATGAAGAACATCGCGATTGGTATCATCCCGATCGACGATGCGGGAAATACCTGGCTGGTGGGCCAGCACCGCTACGTGCTCAATGAATATTCCTGGGAGATTCCCATGGGAGGCGGACCTAAAGGGATTGATCCGCTGGAATCCGCAAAACGTGAACTTCTGGAAGAAACGGGCATCACCGCAGCGAACTGGCAACTACTGATGAAGCTCCACACCTCCAACTCCGTATGTGACGAGGTGGGGCTGGTGTATGTGGCCCGCGAACTCAGCTATCAACAAGCAGAGCCCGAAGAAACCGAGCAGCTCCAAATCAAAAAACTGCCTTTAAGGGATGCCATTGAAATGGCACTTACCGACCAGATCACTGACTCAATCAGCGTCGCAGGATTGCTAAAAGTAAGTTTACAAGAATAGCAATTATTTTTATTAACCTGACATGTTTATGTTTAATTCAGGTAGCGGTAAATATTCAGGGCCAAAAGAAATTAAATATCTGTTTATTGATGGCGGCTACTTGAATAAGGTAGTAGAATCAATATCAAAGAGATTTTTTGATGAACATAGTATTAATTTGGATTTTGAAAAATTGTCATCTGGGTTTTCAAAAACTTTTTACTATGATTGCCCACCAGCTCAAACAAAGAGTGAAACAGATGATGCTTTTGAGGAACGTAATCGAAAATTTAAATCAAATATACAGACAATTAAAAATACCCGCGGCCATCATGTATTTCTTGGATCAACTGTTGGTAATCCAGGCAGAACTAGGCAGAAACAGATAGATGTCAAAATCTCAGTGGACATGTTATTACATACTATCCGAAACAATATGCATGAGGCTACATTGATTGCAGGCGACCTGGATTTCAAACCTCTAGTAGATGCTTTAATCATTGAAGGTATGTTTATTGATATCTGGTGTGCTAAGGGACAAACAAGTCAGGATCTCACTTACAGCGCTGATTCTAGAAAATTTTTAAACATCGCTACTTTACATGATTCATTACCGCCTGAAATTCAATTAAAATACCCAAGACCAACAGGTTTTATTGGACCGCTTAAAACCGAAGGTTATTTGGAATCAAAAACGGGGAAAGACAAAGAAGGTAATATTTATAGCCTATACAAAGGTGACAGTAATTTTTTAATTTTAAGTAATACCGAACAAGAAAACTATTATCACCATAGATTTCATAAAAACTTAGATTTCATGCTAAAATATTTAGAGGATACCGAAGATTTATTTATAAATTTTGACTAGACCAGTTGAAGCACATCCTCAGTGATACCTTCCACGACCTTGTTGGCTGTCTGGATCACATAGGGAAAGACCCGGTGGGAACGTAACACTGCATCCCCGCAGGCATAAACGCCTTCAGCTGCCGTGCGGCCAAACTCATCGACTGCAAGAATTCCATTATCAGTGGTCACGCCGATTTCATCCCAGGGTTTACCGCTGATGACCCCGCCTGTTGACAGGAACAGGTGATCCAACTCCACGGTGTAAGTGTTTTCAAGTTTACGGTCGAACATCACAGCGGCCTTTAGGTTGCCCTGATCCCCAATCAGCTCCTTAACGAGCGTATTGCCCTGCGCATTGTAGATAGCCTTGCTGGTATTGATCCAGTTTTTGGAATGCGTGGGGATACCCCAACCCATCTTTTGCTCCTCAGCAAGCGCACTGCGTACTGCCAGGGAGACGTTACTGATATCATTGATCAAAAACTCCAGTGTACGCGCACCGTCATTGGCCGTATCACCTGCACCATAATGCAGGCAGCGGCTTCCGCGCAATTCAAACACGTCGTAAGGCAGGCCAGCTCGCTTTCTTTTTTCAGAAACCAGGAAGGGTATTGTCTGGATCACGCCGTTGAGTTCCGCACCCGGCACATCCAGTTCACGCGGCTGGGTACCTGGGCACAATATGAGAATATCCCCACGGCTTCGGAGTTCTGCCGCAGTCATCAGTCCGGAAGGGTCTGCAGCCTGGGCTTTCACATCGCTGGAAACCACATCGGCAGTTGTAAATGTCCCTCCCATCGCGATGAATTGCTCTGCAGGCTTAACGGCCACTTCATAGGGCAGGTGATCATCAGGGATGGCCATCAGTAGCCCTAAGTGCACATTGGAAACGATTTCCACATCCCAACCCAGCCAGAGCAGGCGAATACCCACCGTCAACCCGGCAGCACTGGAACCGAGAACCACCGCTTTCTTGCCAATCGTTGCCTTGCGGGAGTTTTCAAATTCACTTTCGAGACCCTGTTCATACCCCCACTCAGCAAATGCCATTTCGATCTCACGGATGGCAACGGGTGTGCCCAATACATTGGGATCTCCATCCATCAAATTCCCTTCGGCCTCACTGCGCTCGACATGCTGAGTTACACACCCAGTACCGTCCATACAGGGAGCGTTGCAGGAGTAACCGGTAATGAGGTGCAGCACATTATTAAACTTATGCTTCCACCACTCCTGGGTGCGCACACCGACATCCTCAGACGCAAACGCGATGTTTTGATCCGGTATATCGGTAACCGGGCAACTGCCATTCGAAAACCAGGGTTTATTTGCATCCCAAACATTCGAATAATTGCAGGGTGCGGAGCACACACTGCCAAAGCAACGGGTCGCGTGTATGCGCGCATCATCAAAACTTAGTTTTCGTTTGTCGTATTTCATTGGAAAGGTTTAAGCCTACCAGAGTTGATCAGCAGCCAACTATGTCAGAAAGATTATATCGTTTGTTAAGAAAGTCCCAAGGAAGTTTCTACAGCAAAAGAATCAACAATAAAAAGTGATCCGCCCAACAAATCAACCCCTGATTCAGTGATTAATCGGAGACTTCCGCTTCAGTGGAATCTATTTTTTCCACGTAAAGCGTGGTGAGCCGGGTATCATCTGTCTCAAGCACCGTAATTTTCAGCGGTGAAATGAATAGCTGCTCACCAGGCTCCGGGATTCTTCCCAGATGATAAGTCACCAACCCGCCGATCGTAGAAACCTCCTCATTGTCGAGCCCTTCAATTTTCAATTGATCTTCGAGCTCATGGATGGGAGTCAGCCCCAATACCTTGTAGTAGTTGGGCCGTATCTCGGAGATCATCTTGTCCTCCCGGTCAAACTCATCCTGAATTTCCCCAACCAACTCTTCGAGAATGCGTTCCAAAGTGACCAGGCCCACAACCCCTCCAAACTCATCGTTAACCAGGGCCATGTGCACACGTTTGTGCAAAAAAACCTGAAGCACCTTATCCAACGGTTCCTCAATATCGAAACGAACGATCTCGCGCATGATCAGCTCAAAATCGAGTGACTCTAAATCTCCCCGAAAGCGAAAAATATCCTTAATGTGCACGATCCCAATGCAGTGATCCAAATCCCCGTCACAAAGCGGGAATCGTGTATGCCCGGTCAGTCGTGCAATATCCAGATTCTCTTCGACGCTGTTTTCCGTATTGAAGACCTGCACCTGATTGCGGGGCAGCAGAATATCATAAACAGTCAGACCCGCCAATGAAAGCGCTTTTTCAGTAATTTTTTCAGAAATGGGGGTGACTTTTATATCCTGGGTATTAACTGCCTGGATCTGCATATCCACGGCAACGCTCTTATCGATGTTCGAATTCGTATCCGGATGGCTCAACGAGGTGATTTTTTCGTATCCTAAAATAGTAGTCACCGGTCTGATGAAGTAAACCACAGGCGGAAGCATGATGTTTGCCGAAGCCAAAAAAAACGTCTCTGAGCTTCCTCCTAGTTTTTCAGGCAATGTGCGGACCAAATACAGTATCAATAATACAATGATGAGGCTGATCAGTAATAGCGAAATGGAATCATTGACATAGGGGATGCCAAAGCCCGAATTCATCCAAAACGGAAGTACAAAACCCATAAAAATCGCCGTAGCCAGCAACCAATAGGCAACGCTACGCCCCCAAACCATAGCCCCCGTATATTTAGCGGGGGATTGAACAATTTTAAACAGGCGGGGATATTTCTCGACGACATCATCAATCGACTCCCGCAATTCCTTCTGGCGGAGTGCAACCAGTACTGGCTTGAGCCCCGCTGTCACAAAAAGATAAGCGAAACAGGCAAAACCGGATAATGACCAAACCCAATATTCCAAAATACCGGAGCTATTCACTGGATAGCGCTCCTCCTAGCGGTGAATTAAGATAGGTTCCACTCATAGAATTGAGAATAAGCACTCTAAAAATTTCTCATTCTCAGACTTTACACCAATAGATACTCTGAACATATCGTCGAGCCCAAAGTTGGCCATTGAACGAACAATTACACCTTTTTCGAGTAATGATTCACAAACATCACTCACTCCCGGCACTTTCACTAGCATGAAATTCGTCTCGCCCCGATGATATTCGATACTCCGATTCCCAAGGGCCGCAGATATTTGTTCTATACCTGCATCATTGATGGCCTTGCTGCGATTCACAAATTCGGTATCATCAAGCGCCCCAATACCTCCTGCCTGAGCAACACTGCTCACATTAAAAGGTTGTCGCGTACGCTGTAGAACCGCAATCAGCTCCGGGCTCGAGTAAGCATAGCCTAACCGCAGTCCCCCTAAGCCATAAATCTTTGAAAAGGTTCTCAATATGATAACATTCGGCTTTTGCTGAATGAGGTTTAGCAGGTCCGGCGCTTCATTGAGATACTCGAGATAAGCCCCATCAAAACAAAATACAACGTGCTCCGGCAAATTCTCAACACAGTGCAAAATCTCTGCATGTGTATTGTGATAGGGGGTCGGGTTATTGGGGCTGGCGACACAGATGAGCCGCGTATTTTCATCCACCGCATCCAGCATTGCCGGTAAATCATGCTTGAGTCCCGGCATCGGGATTTTACGGGCCTCCGCGCCAAAATGGTGAGTGACCAATGGATACACCACAAAGGGGAATTCCCCCATTATCACGTTCGTACCCGGCTGCAGGAATGCCTGCCCCAGAAACTCTATGATCTCGTTCGAGCCATTGCCGAGTATAATTTGATCGCGGGTTACACCCAGTTTTTGGGATAGCTTGCCTGACAGCTCCCAAGCACCCCCATCCGGGTAGCGATGCAGTTCGGTAAGCGCAGCCTGCATGGCCGTTACCGCCTTCGGGGAGGGACCCAGAGGGTTTTCATTGGATGCCAACTTGATAATATCGGCCGGATTCAACCCTTTTTCCCGCGCAACCAGCTCAATCGGTAGCCCCGGCTTATAGAGCGGTGTCGTCTCCACCCGGTCTCGTATTTTGAGATTCATGATGCGTTATTGGGCTAGTGCATTTTCGCAGAAATGCAACGCTTTCACATAACTTCTGCGCTCCAGGTAGTGATGCAAATCACCTGGCAGATGCCCTTTTTGCTCACTGGCTATGGAGTCCAGTGATTTAAGCGCGGCGAGATATCCCTGCATATCCTCTTCTGGAGAACGGGTCACATTCAGGAGGATTTCATACAGTTTTTTATAGAAATCTTCAGATTCTTGGGAGTTCATTTCTAAAGCGTATACTTATAGATAAAAAACGGAAAATCAAATAAACTTCTAACCTGCGTTTTGAGTATTCTTTCGAGGCCTAAAAAGCACTCTACTTTCTTGTCATAAAGCCACTTATGATGTAATAGTTAGAGCCAAATAAATTACTAATTGATGAAAAATCTCTCTTTTGCAAATCGTTGGAATGCAGACCTTATCGATGAAAACTACCAAAAATGGCTCGACTCGGATCCCGGCCTTGATCCGCTGTGGCAGGCATTTTTTGAGGGATTTGAATTATCCGGAGCACAGGCATTAAGTCCTGAGGCCAATGGAACCACCATTGCTGCTACCGGAGATGCAGGCGATTATGCCAAAAAGCAGGCACGCGCCATCGGAGCTATATTCGCATATCGCAGCATTGGCCACACACAAGCTACCATCAACCCACTGTTAATCGAGCTCCCGATTAACCCGCGCCTGGCACTGGATCGGCTCGGTTTCTCCGACCAGGATCTTGATACCGTTTTCCATACCGGAAATTATCAGGGCGGGCAGGACATTACCCTGCGCAAGCTCATGTCGAACCTTCGGCAGACCTACTGCGGCAATATCGGCATCGAATACCTACATATACAGGAGACCACCAAGCGCAGGTTCATCCAATCACTCATAGAACCCACCTTGTTTCAGCATGACTTTACCCGCGATCAGCAAAAGCATATTCTTAAAAAGATCATCGAGGCTGAACAGTTTGAAAAGTTTCTCCATCGCAGCTTCGTGGGGCAAAAACGCTTTTCATTGGAGGGGAGTGAGACCCTGATAACTGCATTAGATACGATTGCCCAAAACTGCCCGGAAAATAACGTTGAAGAAATTGTAATGGGCATGGCACACCGGGGCCGCCTGAATGTGTTGGCCAATTTCATCGGGAAATCCCATGACACGATGTTCAATGAGTTCTCGGAAACCCATATATCTGCAGATATGCAGGGTGACGGGGATGTAAAATATCACCTGGGATACGATAACTCATTTACTACAGTCGACGGAAAAGAAATCATGGTGCGGCTCTCGGCAAACCCGAGCCACCTGGAGGCCGTAAACCCGGTGGTAGAAGGACGCGCTCGTGCACGCCAACGCATCCTGGACGATCTGGAACGTAAGCGGGTGCTGCCCGTGCTGATTCACGGGGACGCTGCCATTGCCGGGCAGGGTATGGTATCAGAAGTGCTGAACTTTTCACAACTGGTTGGCTACCGCACGGGGGGGACGATCCACATCGTAGTCAATAACCAGATTGGATTTACCACCGATCCCAAAGACGCACGCTCAAGCCGTTACTGCACTGACATCGCCAAAATGATCGAAGCCCCCATATTCCATGTCAATGGGGATGATCCGCTCGCGGTTGCCTATGCCGCAAAGTTGGCACTGCTTTACCGCCAAAAGTACTCCGAGGATGTATTTATTGATATCTACGGATATCGCCGCCTGGGGCATAACGAATCGGATGAGCCCGCATTCACCCAGCCACTACTCTATCGCAAGATCAGCAGTATGCCGCTGATCAGCAATACCATGGCAGGCCAGCTCAAGCATGAAGGCATTATTGATGACTCGTTTGTTGATGAGGTAACCCAGAGCTACACTGCAGGGCTCGAGAGTGCCCGTGCAGAGTCGAGCAATACTGAGGCTCAGGAAACGACCATCAAAATCTCTTCCTTTGCCGGTTCGAATGCGGAATTTCAGCCTGACTACAACTTTCAGAATCTTGAGACTGGAGTTGCCAAAGAGCCTCTTAATCACATCGCAAACACCCTCTGTACGATTCCCGAACATTTAACGGTGAATCCCAAGATTGCACGGCAGCTCAAAACCAAATGGGAGCGGTTCAATAACGAAGACGGTGCCATCGACTGGGCATTTGCAGAATCGCTGGCCTGGGGAAGCTTATTAACCGAGGGCAGCCCGGTGCGCCTCTCGGGGCAGGACTGTGAGCGCGGCACATTCAGCCAAAGGCACTCTGCCATTTACGATATTCATACGCGTGAGCGCTATGTACCGCTCATGAATCTATCGGAGGACCAGGCACGGTATTGTGTGCATAATTCACTGCTTTCTGAAGCTGCGGTGCTGGGCTTCGATTTTGGTTATTCGCTGGAGTACCCTCAAATGCTCTGTATGTGGGAAGCACAGTTTGGGGACTTTGTAAACGGTGCCCAGGTCATTATCGACCAGTTTATTACCAGCAGTGAATCGAAGTGGGGTCGTGTGAGCGGCATCGTGATGTTATTGCCTCATGGCTATGAAGGGCAGGGGCCGGAACACTCATCCGCCAGGCTGGAGCGTTTCCTACAAGCATGTGCGGAAAACAACATTCAGGTGTGTAACCTGACTACCCCGGCACAATACTTCCACGTGCTGCGCCGCCAGGTAAAGCGGTCATTCCGTAAGCCTCTGATTATAATGTCGCCCAAAAGCTTGCTGCGGCATCCACGCACGGTCTCCACACGCCAGGATTTTCAGGACGGGGGTTTTCGCAGTATTCTGGATGATCCGCAGCCGGGTTCAGAGATTGATCGTGTGATCCTCTGCTCCGGCAAGATCTATTATGATTTGGTTGCCCACCGCGAGGCAGCTGAACTTAAAAATGCAGCCATCGTCCGCGTAGAGCAATTTTACCCGCTCAATCATGGTCTGCTGCAATCCACGGTGGAACAATACGGTGCGGATAAGAAGATTGTCTGGTGCCAGGAGGAATCCAGTAACATGGGAGGGTGGTTTTTCATCGCCCCGCAGCTGGAAATGATCTTCAATCAAAAGCCCTATTACTGTGGACGCGATGCGAGCGCTTCCCCCGCGACCGGATTCCAGCGAGTCCACAAGCTTGAACAACAGAAAATCATCGAACAGGCCTTTCAAATTTAGAAAAAACTATGCAAGAAGAAGTCAAAGTTCCCAGTTTGGGTGAGTCGATTGTGTCTGGAGTGATTACCCAGTGGCACGTAAACAATGGCAGCCAGGTCAATAAAGGTGACCTGCTCTACGAATTGGAGACTGATAAGATCACATCCGAAGGCTTAGCCGATTTTTCCGGGGTAATCGAAATCCTTGCTGCAGACGGGGATGAAGTAAAGATCGGCCAGGTGATTGCCAAAATTGAGACCGATGTTGAAGCATCAGTGCCACAAGAGGCACCGGTTGAAACGACGGAGCCCGAAATGGATACAGCAGAAAGCCCCTCAGCTCAGGATATTCTGGATAAGGCGGATACGCTGAAACAATCACCCGCAGTGGAGCGACTTGCCGCAGAAACCGGGATAGATCCGGATACTTTGGAGGGAACCGGCAAGGGAGGCCGGGTGACCAAGGGGGATATGCTATCCGCTGCCGAAGGGGAGCAACCCCGCATCATTCCCGAGGATTTGGTCTCTCCCAATCCACCCATTATTCCGCAACCTCCCGAACCTGAGCCCCAACCGGAACCGATTCCCTTAAAGGAGGAAGCACCCAGGCAGGAAATCGTGCCTGTTAAGACCCAATTTGAAACCGAGGAACGCACCAGCCGCAGCAAAATGACTCCATTGCGCCGCAAGATTGCCGAACGGCTGGTGAGTGCACAAAATAATGCAGCTATATTAAGCACCTTCAATGAGGTGGATATGAGTCCGGTCATGCGGCTCCGCAAGGAGATGCAGGATGATTTTGTAGCAAGCCATGGGATCAAGCTGGGCTTTATGTCCTTTTTTGTTAAGGCGGTGGTGAGCGCGCTTAAAGCAGTGCCCCAAATCAACGCCCAAATCGACGGGGAAGAGATCGTGCAAAATCACTTCTTTGATATCGGAGTCGCAGTCGGCACTCCGAAAGGGCTAATCGTACCGGTTATCCGTAATTGCGATAAGCTCAGCTTTCCCGAGATCGAAAAGCAAATCATCCATTATGCAGAGCGTGCCAAGGACGGTAAAATCGGAATCGAAGACCTTCAGGGAGGAGTATTTACCATTTCCAATGGCGGCGTTTATGGCTCATTGCTTTCCACACCGATTATCAACCCCCCGCAAAGCGGAATCCTCGGTATGCATAATATCCAGGAACGCCCCATCGCCGAAAATGGGCAAGTGGTCATCCGCCCCATGATGTATCTGGCACTCTCCTACGATCACCGCATTGTAGACGGGAAGGAAGCGGTAACGTTTTTGATCAATATTAAGAAATCCATCGAGAACCCCTCTCGACTAATGTTTGGACTTTAAAAGAATGAGTGAAACGAATGATCAATTTGACCTGGTAGTCATCGGCTCAGGTCCGGGAGGATATGTAGCGGCAATACGGGCTGCCCAGCTCGGTTTTAAAACCGCACTTGTTGAAAAGGACGCCTACCTGGGGGGCACCTGCCTGAATGTGGGGTGTATACCCAGTAAGGCGCTGCTGCATTCCACGGAGCAGTATGCATTTCTCAATGAAGAAGCGGAACACCACGGCATTGAAGTCTCCCAACTCAAAATCAATGTGGAACAACTGATGAGTCGTAAGTCTTCAGTAGTTGAATCGATGCGCAATGGGGTTGCGCAACTGGTTTCCGCACGCAATATCACGGTAATTAAGGGGCATGCCACCTTGCTGGAGCCAGGGAAAATCAAAATTTTCCAAAAAGAGGCACCTATCGAAATCGCAGCCACGCATACGATCATTGCTACGGGTTCAGCACCTATTGAGCTGCCCTTCCTACCGTTCGATGGTGAGAAAATCGTGAGTTCCACAGATGCTATCAAGTTCGAGAAAGTGCCTGAATCCATGATCGTGGTTGGAGGTGGGGCCATAGGGCTCGAGCTGGGTTCGGTCTGGAACCGATTAGGCTCAAAAGTAACTGTGGTTGAGTTTTTGCCGCAGATTGCAGCTGGAGCGGACCTGGATGTATCCAAGACAGTCGAACGTATCTTTAAGAAGCAGGGGCTCGATATCCACACGAACACGAAAGTGCTTGAGGGAGTCGTTCACGAATCGAGTGTTACTCTGCGAGCTGAAAAGAATGGCCAGCCTGTAGAGTTCAATGCCGAAAAGGTGTTGGTTTCCGTAGGGCGTAAGCCGTATTCGGAGAGTCTCGGTTTGGAAACCGTAGGTATCGAAACGGATGACCGCGGACGCATCCTCGTGGATGATCATTTTAAAACCAATGTCGCTGGCATTTATGCCATCGGTGATGTAACCCCCGGACCGATGCTCGCCCATAAGGCGGAGGAAGAAGGTGTGGCTCTGGTAGAGCAACTCGCAACCGGCGTAGGGCATATTAATTACGATGTGATCCCGAATGTAATCTACACAGACCCGGAGATTGCATCGGTAGGTCTCACTGAAGAGGAGGCACGCGAAAAACATGGGGACGTTAAGGTCGGTAAATTTAACGTAGCGGGTAATGGGCGTGCCATTGCAACCGGTCATAATCAGGGCCTTGTAAAGGTGATATCTGATGCGAAGACTGATCAATTACTCGGCATCCATATCATAGCAAGCGGTGCTTCTGAAATGATCGCCTCGGCAGTTGCCCATATGGAATACGGCGGCAGTGCCGAAGATATTGCGAGGACTGTGCACGCACATCCTACCATCTCCGAATCGATCAAGGAGGCCGCACTTGCAGTCGATGGGCGCGCTATCCATGCCGTCCGTTAGTCTGCAAATTGAGATTGCAAATCCGTAATCAGACACACTTTTTGGGTTTATGGCACACCAATTCATTAATTACCGGCAGGCCCATGCAATCGCATCCGAATGGGGCACTCCGGTCTATGTGTATGACCAGAAGTTGCTGGAAAGCCTGGCCGATGAAGTTCTCGCATTTCCGAATCCGTTCGGCTACACACCCAGATACGCAATGAAAGCCTGCCCAACCCGGGCAATCCTTCAATTATTCCACAATAAGGGAATTCATATTGATGCAAGCTCAACCTGGGAGATTGAACGAGCGTTAAAAGCCGGATATACCCCCGAAATGATATCCCTGAGCGCCCAGGAATTAAAGGCGGATGAACTGAAGCCCTGGATAGAAAGCGGTGTAACCATCAATGCGTGTTCCTTTGCGCAACTCAAAATGATTGTTGAGCTCGGGCAAAAGAATCACATCGGGCTGCGTTGGAATCCGGGCGTAGGCTCCGGCGGCACGACCAAGACCAACGTCGGGGGTCCATCTTCGAGCTTTGGTATCTGGAATGGGTATGTCGATGAGATAAGGGCCTGGGTAGATGCGAATGGTGTCATTGTAGAAAAAATTCACTCACATATCGGCTCTGGGGGAGAAGTTGAGGTATGGAAACAAGCAGCGAAGCTGACGCTCAATATCGCAGAATCCTTCCCCACGGCTACCAAGGTCGACCTTGGCGGGGGTTTCAAAGTCGCGCGCAATCCGGACGAATCTTATGCCGATTTACACGATACGGGGCAAACTATCCACCAGGCGCTGATCGAGTTTAAAGAAAAGACCGGACGCGAGATTCACCTGGAGATTGAGCCCGGAACCTACCTCATTGCCAATGCGGGCGCATTATTGTGCAGCGTGAACGATGTAATGGATACCGGCAAAGATGGTTATCAGTTTATCAAGCTGGACGCGGGCATGAATGATATCCTGCGACCTACGCTCTATGGTGCGCAGCAACCCATGCATGTGCTTCAGGAGAATCCGCCAACCAATGAAAGCGATTATGTGATCGTAGGGCATTGCTGTGAATCGGGCGACTTGCTATCCCCTGCCCCCGGAACCAATGACGAGCTTTTCACACGCCGTTTCCCAGAAGTTGCCATTGGGGACTATCTGGTAATCGGGGGTGCGGGGGCCTATTGTTCCGGCATGTCTGCGAAGAATTATAATTCATTTCCAGAGGTTGCGGAGGTTCTCATCGATCCGGAGGGTCAACCAAAACTCATACGCAAGCGGCAAACGCTTGATCAAATCGTACAAAATGAGTTAAGCTTAGCTTAATCAATATGGCTAACAGTTTCGGAAAGTCTTTTCAAATAAGCACTTGGGGCGAAAGCCACGGGGGCAGCATAGGCGTGACCATTGATGGTTGCCCGCCGGGCATCGAAGTCAATGAAGCCATGCTGCAGCATGATCTGGATCGCAGAAAGCCCGGGCAGAGTAAAATCACGACTCAGCGTAAGGAAAGCGATGAGGCGAAAATTGTCTCTGGAATCTGGGAAGGCAAAACCACCGGGACCCCTATTGCCATCTATGTTTCAAATACCGATGCGCGCCCCCAAGCCTACGATGAGATGAAGGAAAAATTCCGCCCGTCGCATGCGGATTACACCTACCAATCCAAATTTGGCATTCGCAATCATGAGGGAGGCGGCCGTTCATCTGCGCGGGAGACCATTGGGCGTGTGGCTGCCGGTGCGATAGCCAAGCAGATATTGCACAAATGGAATGGCGTGGAAATTCGTGCCTACATTTCAAGTATCTATAACGTTGAGCTCCCCAACTCTGCCTTTATCGACTTCCCTTCGGAGGAACAGGTTGAAAGCAATATTGTAAGATGCCCGGATCCGGAAATTGCCGAAAAGATGATCGATGTGATTAAGCAGGCACGCTCGGATGGGGATTCGGTGGGTGGTGTGATCACCTGCCGCATTCGTAATTTTAAGCCGGGGCTTGGTGAGCCTGTATTTGATCGTTTTGAGGCGGATCTTGCGAAAGCGATGCTCTCACTTCCCGCTACGAAGGGCTTCGAAATCGGCAGTGGCTTTTGCAGCACTTTCCTGAAAGGATCGGAACATAACGATGTATTTTACACCGATGATGAGGGTAATGTAAAAACCCGCACGAATCATTCGGGCGGAGTGCAGGGGGGAATCACCAACGGTGAAGAAGTCTACTTCCGAGTCGCATTTAAGCCCACCGCAACGATTCTCAAACCTCAGGAAACGCTCAATAAAGAGCATGAAGCCACCGAGCTGATTGGCCGGGGGAGGCATGACCCGTGCGTAGTGCCACGTGCAGTTGTGATAGTGGAGGCCATGGCGGCCCTTGTTGCTGTGGACCACCTTTTGCGGGATCACGGACAAAATCATCTATTTGGTTAGTTTCTGGTGAGTGAAGAACTCAAAGCCCCTGGAGCCTACATTCTCCTAGGCTCCGCCCATGAGGATCGGTGGAAAACCGTTTCACAGCTTGTTCGATACCTTATCTATAATGATGAAGAAGTAACGCTTTGCATAGAAACTTCGGAAACACTCCCGGAAATTCCCGACCTAAAACAGGCACTAGACAAAGGACTCAAAGAAAACCGATGGAGCCTGAACTCGGATGAAACGGGATTTGAACTGGAACCTGAATTTTCAGCAGCGGGAGGCCTGCTTTTTTGGGTCTCCCGTGGGGATACCAATCCCGTATCGTTGGTGGAGATCCTGAGCAATTGGCTGCCGCTTAAAGGAATTCAGGTAGAGCGGGTTATTACCTGGGTGGACAGTGAACGTTGCTCCCAATCCTCTAGTAATCAAAAGTGGTATGAAGCCTGTATCCATTTTTCGGACTTTGCGTTGCTCGACCGCTACAAAAATCTAGACTCCTCCTGGCCTGCTCAATTTATCGAACATTTTGAGAATGAGCACTACCCTTGTATCATTGAACGTATGAAAAAGGGGCGTGTGCGCGATGAGTCCCTGGTGCTGGATAATCAGGTCAGAAGAATTACACAAATTTTTGATCCGGTCGATAATGACGATGAAGAGCAAATATTAGATCCCTATTTTGAACGTTTACCCGATGGTAGACGGTCAAAAGTAGTTCCTGATATAGTATAATATCCATTTATCGCCGAAATACGGCATTCATTAGTTTGACGAAATTAAAACTTCTTACTAATTAATCTTACTTTTACTAATAATATCCTTTGATATTAATGCATATGCTAATCCGCCATTTTCTTTTGTTCTCGATCATCCTGGCTCCTTTTAGGTTTGGATTATTTGCTGAAGTACCCCTTGAAACCACCTATAAGATGCAGATGGAAATTCGCGAAATGCGGCAAGCCGTAGATCGCCTGCACTACAGCCAGCAGAATATTGAGGGACTCGATTTCGAGGAGCTGATTGTTAATTACATGAAGCGTCTGGATTTTGCCTATCTGTATTTTCTAAAATCAGATGAAACGCTTTGGCGAGCACGCTTCGGGCAGACTCTAAAAAATACCTACCTGGAGAAAAACGAACTCTACCCTGCATTCTATATTTTCAACACCTACGAAAATCGAGTCGCAGACCGTATCGATTGGATCAAGGAGTATCTGGCAGATGATGTGAATTTGTTTGTTGATGTAGATTTTTCGCTAGACGATAAGGAGCTCGAATGGCCTGCAACTCAGGCAGATGCAAATACCCAGTGGACCTACAATATTAATAATGAGATTCTAAACGAACTAATCCCGGAAATCCGCAAGAAGCTGGACGGAGAGTCTTCGGACTCCGAGGACGAGGCGGTAGAGGTTGTAGATTTGGAACCTGTGGATATCCCGGATAATTTCACACCTGATTTCTTTAAGAATCTATTTGAGCAGGAGGAGTGGGAATCTCTTCTTCAGGAGGCCAAGGATAATGTAATTCGTCGCCATGAGAGGCGATTGGAACGCATTCGAGAAGTCAAGGGCGTTGAGGTGCAGGAAGATTTTCTAACTGAACTCGCGCAACTCTACGATCCGCACTCTAACTTTATGTCGCCGGATACCACGGAAGATTTTGGCATATCCATAACGAATGAGCTCATTGGTATAGGCGCGGTACTGTCGGATGATAATGGATACTGCAAAATCCAGGATCTCGTGGACAACGGCCCGGCTTCAAAGTCCAAGGAACTAAGTGCGGGTGACACCATTCTTGCGGTTGGCCAGGGGCGAAATGAAGAATTTGTGGACATCGTGGGAAAACGCCTGCGGGATATTGTGCGCCTTATCAGAGGTGAGGAAAACTCAATCGTACGTTTGAAAATACGACCCAAGACCAATCCCGAACAGGAGAAGATTGTCACCATCGTTCGCGAGCGTATAAAGCTTGAAGAGAAGCTCGCATCCGCCGAGATCATTTTGGTCCCAAGTGTTGATCGCACCATTCCAATCGGCGTAATTGATCTTCCCAATTTTTACGGACCCACTCAATCCAGCCCGTTCTCTACCAGTGCCAGCCAGGATATGGAAGTGCTTATCAATAAACTGAAGGCACAGGGCGTTGAAGGAATCGTATTGGACCTGCGAACCAATGGAGGCGGTTTATTGGAAGAAGCGATTAATGTTACCGGGTTGTTCATTGAAAACGGCACCGTAGTTAAGGTAAAATATCGCTCCGGTGATATTGATGTAAATCGTGACACCAATCGCAAAATAGCCTGGGAAGGACCGCTCGCGGTATTGACTTCTCGATACAGCGCATCCGCCTCGGAAATCGTAGCGGGAGCTTTGCAGTATTATAAAAGAGCCATCATCATTGGTGATATATCCACTCACGGTAAAGGAACTGTTCAAAACATCTTCACCCTTCCAATTTCCAATTTTCGCTATCGCGATAATTTCCAGCGCCCATCACTGCTTGAGCGCATAGAGCGGGGTATCCCGTCCATGACCCGCCCGCGAAACCCATCGATTGCGAAAATTACTGTAGCCAAATACTACTTACCGGACGGTAGTTCCACCCAAATAAGGGGAGTCCCTTCGGATATTATTTTGCCGAGCGTTACGGATTTGCTCCCCATCAATGAAGGTGATCTTGAGAATCCGCTGCCCTGGGATAATCTCAGTCAGGCTCAGATGGAGGCAAATTTTATCGAATACAGCCCGGGTGAATTCACAGAGGTTGAGACTGACTTAATGGAGGTGCTTAGAACACGCAGCAAGTACCGGCAGCAGTCACTCGAAGAGTTTGAGTATCTCAAGGAAACCGTCGAAAACTTCAGAGAGCGCTACAACCGCAAATTCGTATCGCTGGATTTAAGCAAACGCCTGGACCGCATTTATCTGGATAAGCGCTTGAGTGATAAGCTTGAAGACACCATGGATTTACTTCAGGAGCAGGCCTTCGACCACATCGAGGTGCCACTTAAAGAGCAGCCTCAGACACTGGAGATATCCGAAATTACTGAAAACGGTGGAGAAGCGATAGAGCCTGAAATTGTGGAAGAAGAGGAAGAAGAAGAGAATCGACTCGACATTTACCTAAGGGAATCGGTCCGGGTCGTCGCTGACTGGGTGAAGATTGAAAACCATTTTGAGGATTCTGATCGCTCAAATCTGGTTGCAGAAGAACTACTCAGCCAGGTATTTCCCAACAGCCAACACTTGGACTACATCAAGGCAAATAACTGATCTTCAAAAACCGCTGCTTACCCGCAAGATCATCAAAAGGGGTGATTGTCACTTCTTCAGAAATAGCAGACCTTACCGCCTGGTATTGATTCGCGCCGGTTTCCAGAAAGCAACTCCCCCCTTCGACCAGAAACGTTTTCGCTTCGGTGATTATTTTCAGAATGGCTTCAATACCGCTAGGGCCTGACACCAGAGCGCCCACGGGTTCAAAATCCTTAACCTCGGGTTCCAGTTCTGCTAATTCTTTCTCCGCCAGGTAGGGAGGATTGCTAACAATTAAGTCAAACCGCCCGTTCAGATCAGAAAACCAATCACTTGTGACTAAGTTCACCTGTTCGCTTAAATCAAGCATCTGCAAATTCTCGCGCGCTAAATCGAGAGTCGCCCTATCCACATCCGTCGCACAAATTTGCGCATCCGGATATCGTCTGGCAAGCGCACACGCGATCGCACCCGTACCAGTACCTAGATCAAGAATCCTGGAGGGCGGATTTATACATTCTCTCGTAATCAGTTCAATTAATTCCTCAGTCTCAGGTCTTGGAATAAGCGCCCGGCTATCCACCCCCAGCTCAAAATCCATAAACGCTGCCTTTCCCAAAATATGCTGTAGAGGTTCCCGGCTCGCCCTGCGCTTAACCAACGGTCGAAGCACACTTAGCTCAGTTTCAGTCATTGGCTTTTCAAAGTTGAGGTAAAGCTCCATGCGTTTAAGTTTTAGAACATGTGCCAGTAAATACTCTGCATCCAGGCGGGCATTCGGAACATTTTTTCTATGAAAATAATCCTTAGTTTTGTTTAAAATATCGAGTAAGCTCTGCATCACTAAATTCCTGAATCAACTACGTTCAACATTCTTTGCAGTAGAGATTGTAATTCAGGCTGACTTACGGGTTTCCCGCTATACTTCAGATCATTTTCTTTTTCTAGAATTTTCCTGATTTCAGTATTTATACCCCGCTTTTTTTTGGATTCCATAGTGTCCGAATCGTATCTAACTTTGAATTGATTAAATAAGTGAATCACAACTTCTTTATCCAACTCACGAGACATCTTTGAAGATTTTTTGAGCTCCCTTTGTAAGGTCTTTTGGAATTTAGACTCAGATAAAGTCGATGTTAAGCGAGCTCTCGATTTCCAAATCCTTATACCAAATACTAAAATTAAAACAGCAATCAGGGATATTTCTATTAGCGGCCAATAACTATGCGAATCTACTTCATCCGGTGGTATAGGACCCCTAATATCATTAAGCTCAATTGACTCAATATCATCCATAACCAAAATTTAATCGAAGCGCTTCCGATAGCTCAAGCCATCAACGAATGAGTCCTTTAATTTTTATGTGCGCTATCATACAAACCCCGTTTATATGCACAGCCTAGCGATCACTCTACTTGCCAACCACACTTGGACGGCCGGAGCAGTCTATACCGAAAACCTTCTTCAGGCCCTTAATATACTCGATGAAGAGAGCTTGGATAAATGTAAAATTTTCCTCCCTGAGGACTACTCTCTTGAAAATACAGAAATTCAAAAATTTTCCGATAGGATCCTGAAATTCAAGGGTATACGTATCCGCGGGAAAAAAGACAAAATCAAACGTATACTCGGAATATCGAAGCACTTAACCCTGCAGGAACAAATCATAAAGCATCAATCCGAAATCCTGTTCCCGGCATTTCACAGCTTCAATAACCACCTTCCCTGCAGACTTTTGTCATGGATACCCGATTTTCAGCATAAGGTTTTACCCGATTACTTTGAAGATGCAGAGATCGCATCCCGGGATCGACGCTTTGTTGATATATTTAAGAACACAGACAGGCTCATTCTGAGTAGTCGGAAAGCGAAGCAAGACTTCGATCAGTATTATCCCAATCAGCAAATACCCGTCCACGTTCTTCCCTTTACCACTGCCTTATACCCCCGTTGGTTAACCATAGATCCCGTTAAAATTGTACAGGAGCTTAAGCTACCGAGCCGGTTTTTCATATTCCCGAGTCAATTCTGGAAACACAAAAATCACATGCTGCTCTTTAGAGCCATGAAAATACTCAAAGAACGCGGACACAATGATATTAAATTGGTCTGCACTGGTCATAAGAATGACAGTCGTGATCCTGACTATTTTCCAACTGTAAACCGTTGGTTGCAGGAAAATGGGCTAACCGATCAGGTGATTACAACGGGCGTGCTGAATAGACAAACGCAGGTTCAGTTAATCCGTAACAGTCTCGCCGTCATTCAACCTTCCTTATTTGAAGGGTGGAGCGCTATCGTAGAAGATGCACGATTGTTTGGTAAACGGATTCTTTTATCGGATCTTCCTGTGCACAAGGAACAGAATCCCCCATTCACGACGTATTTTGACCGCTATGACGATGAAGCGCTCGCCGATTTGATTTATGAAACCTGGCAAAACCCAAAAACCCCCATCGATAACGATGAACTTATCATGAATGCAAATAAACGCATGAAAGAATTTGCAAAGGATTTCATATCCATACTCGATGCTATGGTATGATCGTGAGAAAAAGACCAAAAATGGTTTACGCAAGTAATGGTCAATGTCTGCTTCACCTGTGGAGAGAAGGTCTAAACTATTCTCAGGAAAAGTCGCATATCTTCCAATCACAATTTAATAGCCTGCGCTATTCTGATCTACTCAATTTTCCAGACTCCACCTACTTCAGGTATGATTTCGCAAGCAAACCGCTACCTTATAATGACAACCAAATGGATGCGGTATATGCGAATCATATCCTTGAGCACTTTCTTCCACACCAGATCCACCCTTTTCTGAAAGAAGTGTTTCGTGTTTTAAAACCAGGGGGCATTCTTCGCATTTCTACTCCCGATTTTGAAATTCTCTCCAACAAATATCTGGACGCTGTGGAAAAATACCGGGAAAATCCATCTGAGCTCAACTTAAACAAAATCAAGTGGTATATTTATGTGATCATTGATCAGCTAGTCAGGGAAAACCCAGGGGGTAATATGCTCTCAACTGTAATGAGCGATGACCCAAATGCATTCTACGATGATGAACTCTATGGGAATATTTTCAGGCCCTTTAAAACAGGGAATCTGGATTATCACAGTATCCATTCACCTAAGCATGAAGTGCAACCGCTGAGTAAATTACAAAAGCTCAATCCCCTGAATATCATCAGGCTCAGCATCAAAAAATGGAAATGGCATCAATATGCAAAAAGAGATAAAGAAGTCACAGACCGAACGAATAAGAATTTTCGGACTTCCATCGAAATAGAAAGATTTTTGCATGACCGGATAACTTTATATCAACATTTGAAGGAAGCGGGATTTAAAGATATTGCCCCTATGGATTACCGGGAATCCCGTATTAAAGACTGGCAATCCTATAACCTGGATATCTCTGATATCAGTGATACGCCCATAGAACCCTCCGCGCTCTTAGAGTGCTCCAAATAAATGAGTTTTTGAGATCTTTTGTAATGATTCATTTTAGAGATAAATCCAACAAGCTTCTCCTGTCATTCTATCATCAGGTCTTTGTCGATGCCAAGGAATCCAGTTACACTGAAGATTGGAATCAGCTCGAGGCCATGAGAGGCAAAGGCGAACCCATTTTAAAGGATGATCGACTTATCACCGATATTCGACAACCCATTCCCCTGGAGTCGAACGCTTACGAATTTGTTTACGCGATGCGATGCATTGAGCATTTAACTGAAGAAGAAGCGGATACATTCTTGAGTGAGTTATACCGAATACTCAAACCGGGAGGCCTATTACGTGTATCTTGTCCGGATTTGGAAGATATCATTCGAGTTTATAATCGTTTCATAAAAACGATTGGAAACAATCCCAGCGACAAACAGCTTCTCAAACACCAGTGGCTTATGCTGGAATTCCAGGATCAGATGGTTCGCCAGAAAAGCGGAGGAAGAATGATGGAAATGATTGCAGCAGGAGCCTATGATCCTGAATTTGCAAAAGAACGATACGGAGATGTTTTTGAGTCATTCATACCCAGGGAAGCGGCTATAAGCGCTAAACCCCAGAAGTTATCAATGACTCAACAACTCAAACACAATATCAAGAAAAGGCTGCCCTTTATGTTTCCTCAAAAACCAGTAGCCACCGCTGCACACCCATGGGATACACTGGAGTGCAATAAATGGATGTATGATGAATTTACGTTAGCGGATGCTTTAAAAAGGGCTGGATTTATAAATTTCCAAAAACAAACCCCTGATCATTCCCAATCCCCTGATTGGAACAAATATATGCTCGATACCTCCAATAAGGGTAGCTACCCCTTCGAACCATCGCTTTACATGGAGTGCATAAAACCGAAAGGGGTGTAACCTCCTTGGCAACACCCCTTTCAATGATACTGATGTAATCGATCAGTCTTTATTGGCAAGCTTCACATTCGCCGCCATTCATCATGGCATCCAGCGAGCAAGCCGCTTTCTCCTCAGCAGTGTAGGTAGGTTTTTCTTCAGTAGCTGCGTCTTTAGGCGCTTCAGGCTGGGCTGCCTTTTTCACGGCAACCGTAGCTTTTTCGATATTCGAAGCTCCCAAAGTTCTCAAATAGTAAGTGGTCTTCAGGCCTTTTTTCCATGCTGCACGATACATGTGTGAAAGTGCCTTAAGGTCTGGCTGCTCCAGAAACAAATTTACCGATTGTGCCTGGTCGATCCACTTTTGTCTACGGGCCGCAGCATCAATCAGGAAATTATAATCCACCCGGAAAGAGGTCTTATACAGATTCTTGATGTCTTCAGGGATTGCCTCAATACTGTCCAACTCACCGTCAAAATACTTTAGCTGATCCCGAATTTCCTGCGTCCATAGATTTCGCTTTTTAAGATCTCTTACCAGGTAAGAATTCAGCACGATAAACTCACCGGAGAGATTACTCTTAACAAACAAATTCTTGTAGGTCGGCTCAATACAAGGGGTTGAACCCATGATATTCGAGATTGTAGCCGTAGGAGCAATCGCGAGCACATTACTGTTACGCATGCCCTGAGCCTCAATCTTTTCAGCGAGTTTATCCCAGTCCATGCGGCTGCTTCGGGGAACATCGATTTCCACACCTCGCTCATTTTCGAGCATATCCAGAGACTTGTGAGGCAGAATACCACGATCCCACTTGGAACCTTCATAAGTGCTGTATGTTCCTTTTTCTTTCGCCAGATCACTGGATGCTTCATAGGCAAAGTAAGCAATCGCTTCCTGGAATTCATCATTGAATTCAACCGCCTCTTCAGAAGCAAAAGGAATCCCTTTAATATAGAGTGCATTTTGCAGCCCCATAACCCCCAAACCGATCGGACGATGCTTGAGATTTGAATTCTTCGCCGCACCGGTCGGGTAGAAGTTGATGTCGATCACGTTGTCCAATGCGCGGACTGCGATCTGCACCGTTTCCTTGAGCTTCTCCAGATCCAGATTACCCTCTGCATCCAGGTGAGAATCCAACACCACAGAACCCAGGTTACACACTGCGGTTTCATCTTCACTGGTATTCAGAGTAATCTCAGTGCAGAGATTAGAGCTGTGGATGACGCCCGCGTGGTCTTGCGGCGAACGGATGTTGCAAGGATCCTTAAACGTGATCCATGGGTGACCGGTTTCGAAGAGCATTTGCAGCATCTTCTTCCACAGGTCGATTGCCTTGATCCGTTCGCCACCTATTTTACCTTCATCAAAGAGCCGTTCATAAGCTACGTACTTTTCCTCAAACTCACGACCGTAAGTCTCATGAAGATCGGCGACATCATTGGAATGGAACAACGTCCATTCCTCACGAGCCTCCATGCGCTTCATGAATAAATCGGGAATCCAGTTGGCGGTATTCATATCATGCGTACGCCGACGGTCATCCCCGGTATTCCGCCGTAATTCAAGAAAATCCATTATATCACTGTGCCAGCTTTCGAGGTAGGCACAGCCTGAACCACGACGCTTGCCGCCCTGGTTCACTGCCACCAACTGATCGTTATGCAGCTTGAGAAAAGGGATAACCCCTTGGCTTTCCCCATTGGTGCCACGAATATATGAGCCCGTGCCCCGCACAGAGGTCCAGCTACCGCCGAGTCCGCCTGCCCACTTCGAGAGGAATGCATTTTCAGCAATTCCGCGCACCATGATAGATTCCAGGTTATCATCCACCTTATACAGATAACAGGATGAAAGCTGACTGTGTTTGCTACCTGAATTAAAAAGTGTCGGTGTAGATGAGCAGAAGCGACGGCTCTTATAGAGTTTATAAAGATTGATGACCTTTTCCTCAGAAGGTGCTTCTTTTTGATCTCCCAGGAACAAGCCCATCGCCACACGCATCCAAAAATACTGGAGTGTTTCGATACGCTTATGCTCTGAAGCATCCGACTTATCCACGATCAGATAACGATCAAAAAGCGTCTGCACGCCAAGGTAGTCAAAGTCCATATCCGCTACGGGATCGAGCGCCTCTGCCAATACATCGATATCGTATTTCAGCATCTCCGGATTCAAACGATCCAGCTCAACTCCCTTTTTAAGGTATTTGCGGAACTGCTCACGGTGGCAGGCCTTGAGCTGCCCGATACCATCCGTTTCAATCGACCAGTCCAACACCTCTTCATAAATGTAGGTAAGTAAAATGCGCCCGGCAAATTTAGCAAAATCCGCATCCAGCTCGATCATGGTCTTCGCATTCAGGATGATCGTTTTTTGAAGATCCGCCTGAGTCATCTCCGCATGCATGGAGCGGCGTAGTTCTGTCTCGATCTCATCCTTGTGCATATCGAGCTCAAGGCCAATCAATGCGTAATCAATACGTGCCTTGAGGTCATGCCCATCCCAGAAAAACGTAGAACCATCCGGGCGCTTGACAACCACCATGGCATCCTGGCGCTCATCGGAAATCTCCTCGATGGCTTCACGCTGGCTCGCGCGATGGGCACGATACAGGATATAGGCCTCCGCAATTTTGAAATGCCCGTGACGCATCAGCTCCTCCTGCACGATATCCTGAATTTCTTCAATGTGGATGCGCTTGATGTTCAACGCCAATACACGCTCAACGACTGATTCCGAAACTTCCTTCGCAGGGTTTGAGTCTTTTTCCAGGGAAAGAAACGCCTTACGCACTGCAATTTCCACTTTGTTGATATCCCAGGGTACTATTTGACCGTTGCGACGGATCACGCGGACCTCTGCCAACAGAGGATTATTTTCCAAGTCAGCGGTATTGCGACTAACGACCAAGCTCTTCGCAACATCATGCGCATGGTTCTCAATCAATGCCTTCTCAATGAGCAAATGGATATCATGATAACTCATGAGCAGGTCCTGCCCATTCATGATTCTATCATTCAGGCGATCTGCAACCACACGGGACACATTGGCAACGAAACGCTGATTTTTTTCATTAAAAATATTCGTCTCGTCACGGGACAGCAGCAGGTTAGTCAGTGCATTGCCAATGGTTTCAGCGATTTCAGAGAAATCAAAGTCACGGGTATCTCCATTTCCATTGGAGCGAATTTTTATGGCTGAGGCAGCGAGCTCCTCGGAGCTTTGGACATCTGATAACTTAAACACTTCACGCCATTCATAGCGGGGTTTTTGTTCAGATGGGGTAGAAGTAAAACGTTTCAGTGCGATATCTTCTTCGATCGGTAGATTTTTGATCATGGCTGTTAGGATTTTATGTTATTGTCAGCTCAGCGCAGCATACTGAGAGAGTTAGCAGGTTACTTTAATACTAAAGCATACTTTTCATCACGAATGGTTTGGCTTCTTTAAGGGAGGTATAAGCGTCTAGAGCTCATCATCATCCACCGTTGCCAGGGAGGATGCTTTACGGTATTCGGTCACACGTCCTTCAAAGAAATTCTGCTCTTTTTTGATATCCATCATCTCGGCCAGCCATGGCAGGGTGTTACCCGCACCGGGATTCAGGGGCTCAAGGCCACACCCTTCGAGCCTGCGGTCTGCAATGTAATCGATGTAGGCTAAAAAGTCTTCAGACTTTAAGCCCAGCGCATCCATTGGCAGACAATCTTTTATAAATTCTTTTTCAAGGCTGACCGCTTCAGCCATCATGCTTCGCAGCGATTCCTTGAATTCATCCGTCCATATATCTGGATTTTCATGTCTGAGTTCCAGCAACAGCTTTTTGAAAAGTTCAATGTGGTTGGACTCGTCACGCAATGTGTAGCGGAACATCTGCCCAATACCCGGAAATTTATTCTGGCGATAAAGCGAGAGCACCATACCAAAAAGCCCGTAAAACTGCGTACCCTCCATACATTGCCCAAAGATGAACATATTCGTTGCCAGCGCCTGCTTATTTTCAGTGAGAGTCATATCCATGTCACGACGCAGTGCCCGCGAATTGGAGACCACAAATTCATTCTTCTTTTTGATGGTTTCCACATCATCAAACATCGCCTCACACTCATGGGGGTTCAGACCCAGGGAGCTGATCATATATACCAGGCTATCCGCGTGGATATTTTCCTCATGGGCATGACGGCCAAGCACCAACTTCAGCTCAGGACAGGTAACCAGCTCACGCACCACGTGCATGATATTATCACCGACTATCCCTTCCGCAGCCGAGAAATAACCAATACCCATCTTGATGATCCAGCGGTCAATATCGCTGATGCTGCCATCGGAGGAGCGCCACTGCTCACAATCCTTCTGCATGGGCACATCTTCCGGCTCCCAGTGGTTGGCCTTCATGGTCTTATAAAGATCATATGCCCACTGATATTTGAGCGGTAAAATATTAAAATACATGGTATCATTACCATTGATCACTTTCTTGCCCTCAAATGCTGCTTCGGCCTTCTGCTTATCCAGCTCAAATTTACGTCCGCCGACTTCAATAGTAATAGTTTCCATGGTGATCTTAGTAGTTAATATTTATTTGGATTCTTGTTTCGGAAAGTTAATGATTCAGAGTGATTCAAAAACAAATCAATTAGAGCAGCATATTTGCAGCGAGCACTATATATTGTGTGTGGAGAGAATACATTTACAAGATATAGTGTCAATACTACATATAAATTTTTTTCTTCGTATCTATTAATCGTTTTAAAATCAGATTAAAACTCATACATTCGGGCCTCTAAAAGACAAGTGAAAGATACTCATAAATTGCTAACTTTTAGAATCACGAATTATTCACCGGGTTATCCCCAATTATTCACCGGGTTATCCACAAAAGACCCCCTTTTTAGCTCTTTTGCATACCACTGAAGTTTATATTCTCCACTTGAAGTCTTCGATAATTCAATATACTAAAAAAATTATGCCTAAAAAAACTCCAACTAAGTCCAAAGCTGCCAAAAAAACATCCACACCAACCCCTGGTCCTGCGAGTCCGTCCGTTGTCGAAGCACTCCGAAAAGTAGTCGCCGATAGCTATGCAGTGCTCGGTCAGACGCATATCTGCCACTGGAATGTGCGCGGTAAATCGTTTTTTTCGCTCCACACTGCCTTTGAAGCTCAATACACCGAACTCTTTACGGCCGTAGATGACATTGCAGAGCGCGTCCGTGCACTGGGTTCCCTGGCGCCCGGAGGTCTCGGCAATTTGTCTAAAATGGCCGGTATCGAGGAAATCAAGGAAGATGCAACCGCCGAGGAAATGGTAAAGCACCTCTCCAAGGCGAACAAAACCCTTATTGCTGACCTTGAAATTGCACGCGATCTCGCGGGAGAATCCAATGACAATGAAACGGAAGATCTCATGATCGGTCGCATCCAGGTGCACGAAAAAACCGTATGGATGTTGGACAGCTTCCTGGCTGAGTAGATAAAACCAATTGTCACAAATTCGCCATCTGGCGAATCCCGGTTGTCACAGGGCGCAACTTTATAGATACTTCGCTTTAAATCGCCATGAAGTATCTAATTTATATTACACCCTTACTGCTCTTATTGTTTGCGGGTTGCACTCAGAAAGAAGCGACCCCCCACGAGCTGACCGTAGAAAACAACCAGTTCCGCATCGCATTCGGTTCCTGCAATCGCCAGGATCTGGAACAGCCTCTTTGGGACGATATCATTGCAGAAAATCCGCACTTCTGGATCTACCTCGGCGACAATATATACGGCGATACTGAGGACATGGCGGTCATGCGCGAAAAGTATGACCAGGCAAAATCAAATCCCGGATACGCCGAGCTAATCCGTAACGCAATAGTCCTTGGAACCTGGGATGACCATGACTTCGGCGTAAATGACGGTGGCAAGGAATACGCCATGAAAAGGGAAAGCAAGGCTGAGTTCATCCGCTTTTTCGACTTCCCGGAGGATCACGAAATCCACAACCACGAAGGTGTCTACTACTCCGAAGATTATCTGATCAACGATCAGATGAAGCTAAAGATCATCATGCTCGATACCCGCTATTTCCGCGACCCTATTGAGAAAGGCCCCGGGGATCCTTTTATGGTTTATCTGCCCAATGAAACCGGTACCCTACTTGGGCAGGCTCAATGGACATGGCTTGAGCAGGAACTGCAGGACGATTTCAACTTCGCCATCATCGGATCCAGCATCCAGGTAATCGCCGAGGAACATGCCTGGGAAAAATGGGCCAATTTTCCCAACGAACGTGCAAAACTCTACAATTTAATCGAAGAGTATTCACCTGGAAAAGTGTTGGTAATTTCAGGAGATCGGCACCACGGCGAAATTTCCAAAAAGGCACTGCCAGGCAGCGGCACAAAACTGATCGATGTCACATCCAGCTCCCTAAATAGAAAAGGGGGACTCACCGAGTCGAACAAGTATCGTGTAGGCGAGCAATTCGGAATTATCAATTACGGCCTCATCACCATCGATTTAGGACAAAACCGGATACGAAGCGAACTTAAGACGGAAGGCCAAGAGGTGCTCAGCACTTACGATCTTTAAGGCTAGAATAAATCCGCCCGCTTAAACCTCCACATGCTGATGGCGGTTATGCCGACGGTAATTGCTGTCAATACTCCGAGTATGGGGAGCATTTCTATTATATTCTTGCCCTCGTAAAGTGTTGCCAGGAATGCCTCCATCGACCAGTAGGTAATCGTAAACTTACTGAATACCTGCACGGACTCCGGCAGCATAGAAACGGGAAACCATACTCCGCCCACGGCACTCATCGAAAGTATGAGCAATGTGCCGACACCATTCGCTTGCGCAAAATTCTTGGAAAATGCGGCCAGCAACATACCAAAGCATGTCACCACGGCACTCACAAAGAGACATACTAAAAGAAGCTGCCCAAACGAATTGAATATATCCGTTCGAAAGATCACCCACGAAACCAGAAACAGAAAGACAACCTGCGAAAAAGCGACAGATACATTATAAATGTATTTGCTCCAAAGTATGTCAGAGCGCGTTACAGGTGATGACAAGAGGCGTAAATAGATGCCGGTTAGCCGTTCATTGTGTAAGTTTGCCGAAGCAGAGCTGATCGCGAAAAGCATAAACATCATCGCATAACCAGCTACAGAAATCGTCGCCATGATGTTCTTTACCTGCTTGCCGAACACCTGCTCCTGCTCAATCTGCAGCATTTCACCCAGGAAGGCATCCCCCAGATTCTCACCCGGGTCTTCCCCGTCATTACCCTCAGTTTGAGCATCTGATGGATCTGAAAACTCAGTTACCCCCAGGCTCAGCCACTGCTTGGAGAGTATGGACTCCATGATTTCCTCTGTCTCTATATCATACTGATCGGCCATCCATTCGGCAAGCGGCCGCCCGTATTGCTCAAACCCTTCCGCCATCCGGTCTGCATATTCCTGGATCGAAGGTAGTTGCGTAAGATTGCTGAAATAGGAAGTGAATAACGTTTTTTGCAAAAGCCCCTCAGCCATTTGAGTCTCGATGCGATTACGCCCGTTGATCAACCATTTCATTCTTAACTTAAAACCATCTTCGATGAACTGCTCATCTATAATCAAGGCATAGCGAAGGCGGTTATTAAAAATCATGTCACGCGCCCGTTGCTCAGTTAAAGGGAGCTCAACTCCCTCCTCATTCGTATAAGTGTCTGTAACCCTGAACGATTCACTCCGTTTCATATCCGCGACAATCGCCTGGGAGAGCCTTGACTGGTGAGTATCCACAATTGCAATACGGATACCACTCGGGCCGACATTGTTATTCTTTTTACCCCCGATATCAAAAACATTACCCATCACGAATATAAGCATTGCGGGCACCAAATAGCTGATGAATACCGCAACCTTGTCGTTCAGGAACAATTTCCAGTCCTTAATAAAGAGCACCCATATTGTATTCATTCGCGCAAACTCCTTCCGGTCATTGATAAGAATACAGCCTCAAGCGTCGGTTGTTTAAATTGAAACTGCCGGTGTGACAGGTTTTCGTCCTCAATAATTTGGTGAATACGGGACATCGGGATATTCGGCTTTACTCTTAACTGATACTTTTCCTTGATGGGTTCAACCTCACCCAGAGCTCTAAAAGCTTCCAATAAGGAGGGCCTGGCAATCTCTTTGGCAAACTCCACCTCATCTTCAAAGGGCAGTTTTGCCATAAGCTCCTCCCGGGTGCCCAAACCAATGATCTCCCCGTTATCAATGATCGCGATCCGGCTACAGAGTCGCTCAACTTCCTCCATATAGTGCGTCGTGTAGATAATCGTCAGCCCTACAGCATTCTGCTCCTCTAAAAATTCGAAGATCGCATTGCGCGACTGGGGATCGACCCCGACCGTGGGCTCATCACACATCAGAATCTTCGGTTCATGCAGTAGGCTGGAAACCAGGTTCACCCGTCGTTTCATACCTCCGGAAAACGTCTTTACCTTGTCATTGCGTCGTTCCCAGAGCTGCACCTTGTTCAACCAAAACTCCATACGCTCCTTCAGTGATTTGGACGGTAGTTGGTAAAGCTTCCCAAAAATCTCCAGATTTTGAAGCGCACTGAGATCCTCATAAAGTGATATGCTCTGCGGCACCAGACCCATCTTAAGGCGCGTTTTTTCATTAGCGGCATTGAGCGGCTGCCCGTCCAGGCTCGCAGAACCCTCATCTGCCTCCAAATATCCCGAGAGAATATTCATCAGCGTGCTCTTACCTGCTCCATTGGGACCGAGCAGGCCAAAAAACTCCCCCTCCTCAATATCGAGGCTAACACCTTTAAGCGCCTCAACACGCTTAAACCGCTTTGAAACCGATTCGATAGCAATCATGACCTCTCATAGACGATCAATAATCCCAAATGGTTACAATATTATTAAATTAGGTAACAAATAGTTTTAAGAGTTAATGATCCTTATTGGCGGCGCTTCTTATACTTACGGCCATAACTGCGACCCTTTTGTGGAGATTGATCGACTGCCTTGCCGGACTTTAAGGTCTCAATCTGGTCCCGCAGGATCGCTGCTCGCTCAAATTCGAGCGCCTGGGAGGCCTCAATCATTTCATTTTCGAGCTCGGCAATGACCTTAGCCACTTCATCTTTACCGCCCATTTCGGCAACTACCAGCTTCACATCCTGATCATCCTCGGTCTCCACATGCAGGCTCGCCAGATCTCCGCGTTTCACCCCTTTCGGTGTAATTCCGTGTGCTTCATTATAGGCCATCTGCCGCTCACGCCGATCCCGGCTGACGTCCAACGTAGTACGCAGGGATTGATTGAGCACATCCGCATAAAAAATCACACGCCCCTTTTCGTGTCGGGCCGCACGGCCGGATGTCTGAATAAGGCTCGTCGTATTCCGCAAAAAACCCTCTTTATCCGCATCCAGAATCGCCACCAATGCCACTTCAGGTAAATCGAGTCCTTCCCGGAGTAAATTCACCCCGATAAGCACATCAAATTTGCCCGCACGCAGGTTCCGCAATATCTCCACCCGCTCAATCGCATCGATGTCCGAGTGCAGATATTCCACGCGAATCTTGGCCTCTTTTAGATAAGTCGTGAGGTCTTCCGACATGCGCTTGGTCAACGTAGTCACGAGCACCCGCTCCTTTTCTTCAACAGCCTTGTGAATCTCGCTAATGAGATCTTCCACCTGCCCCTCGGTGGGTCGCACTTCCATCTCAGGATCGAGCAAACCGGTAGGCCGGATGATCTGCTCAGCAACCACGGTGGATTTCTCGATATTATCCCGTGAGGGAGTCGCCGAGATGTAGAGCGTCTGTCCCGTCACTTCGTCAAATTCCTGGGGCTGTAGCGGCCGGTTATCCAACGCACTCGGCAGGCGGAAACCGTAGCGCACCAGCTTTTCCTTGCGCGAGCGGTCGCCCACATACATCCCGCCAAACTGGGGAATCGTCACGTGGCTCTCGTCCACCAACAGCAGAAAATCATCCGGGAAAAAGTCGATCAGGCACCAGGGCCGATCTCCGGGTTTGCGCCCACTCAGGTGCAACGAGTAGTTCTCAATCCCATTGCAAAAGCCGATCTCCTGGAGCATCTCCATATCATAGTCGGTACGCATCTTGATCCGTTGCGCTTCGATAAAGAGTTTCTCACGCTCGTAGTAGGCCACACGCTCATCCAGCTCGGCATTGATCTTGTCGATCGCTTTATCCACCTTGTATTTGGGCGTGATAAACTGATTGGCCGGATACAGGCTAAACTCCGCATGCTCCTCGCCCAGCTCACCCGTCAGCGGATCCAGGTCCCGGATACGCTCGATCTCATCCCCCCAGAACTCGATCCGCACAGCGCTCTCCATATAAGCAGGAAATACATCCACCACCTCACCCCGTACGCGAAACTTTCCGCGCTCGAATGCGATATCATTACGCTCATAGAGAATCTCCACAAGCTTCGTGAGAAAAGCATCCCGGCTGATCTCCTGTCCCGCCTGCAGAGGGATCATCATCTCCTCAAAATCATCGGGCGAACCCAAACCGTAGATGCACGACACACTGGCTACGACAATCACATCCTTACGGCTGATCAGCGAACTGCTGGCCGAAATCCGCAACCGCTCAATCTCATCATTGATCGACGAATCCTTCTCGATGTACGTATCCGTCTGCGGCACGTAAGCCTCCGGCTGATAGTAATCGTAGTAGCTCACGAAATACTCCACGGCGTTATCCGGGAAAAACGCCTTAAATTCGGAGTAAAGCTGGGCCGCCAGCGTCTTATTATGCGAAATCACCAACGTAGGCCGCTGCAGCTCCTGGATGACATTCGCCATGGTAAACGTCTTCCCCGAGCCTGTCACCCCCAGTAATGTCTGGTAGCGATTCCCCGCACGGATGGACTCCACCAGCTTCTCAATCGCCTGAGGCTGATCCCCCGTCGGCTTAAAATCCGCCGCCAATGCAAAGTCCCTGTTCTGATATTTGAGCACAGATTATATCTAATCTAAACTTATAGATTATCCAGCCTGAATATGAACAAAACAGCTTCTCGTTTGTGTTATTAGAATTCAAATAGTAAAAATAAATTACCGATCATCTAGTCTTTCGGTTTTTTAAGGCCAAGCTTCCGCTTTAACCACCCACTAGTGACAACATGCACTAAAAGTCCTGATATAACGCCTCGAATCATCTGCCATGAGCGACTGAAAAATCCCTTATTCTTCTCTCCACGCATTAACAGCTTGATTCGCTTTATAAGCGTCTTGTGAACATGTTTGAGAACCTTGCGAAACTCACTATCATTTCTTTGGAGCACATAATTCGATTGGCTTCCCTTCGATAAGTCAGGAGCCGGCGCCACAACAGTATTATCCAATATGAGTTGAGGCATCTCCGTTTTCTGCATTTGCTCCAACCACTCGATTGCCTTGAGGCGACCTACATCATAATCATGATCACGGAACTTGCGGTATAGAAATCCGGTAAAAGCATGAAATTGATCTCCCAGCAACTCATTGTCATCAGCGGTGATAGTATAAACATACATCTCATCCTTATCTTCAATTCCCGAACTATACTCCCAAATCAATAAAGCGCGTAGCCACACATCCCCACCATTTTGAGATAATTGACTCGATATGGTACGCTCTTTAGCTCCATTACTCAATAATCTGAAGTAGGGTTTATCACTGGGTGTGCTGTATTGCTCACGGAGTCGTCTGAGTGATTTATTCACCTCTGTTCCACCCACATTTTTAGCCAGCAACTTAAATATAGAATCAATACCTGGCTTGAGCTCATCGATGAGTGATTTATTTTTAATCATCTTATCACCTAAGCTCACCGCAAAATCATTAAGCTTTTTAATTCGCGCGTTGATCTTGTTGGTCTCTACCCATTCCTGATACTGAGCTTGGTTTAAGACCCCATTGATAAGCGCTAAGACGGTTTTCTTCAATGTTGCATCACCAAAATTCAAATTCGATGGATGATCTTCCTCCGGACCCACATTTGAATTTGCAGATACCTTTGCACGAGGTGCCACATATAAATACAAACGATTGTCTACATCCCGATGATTATCTAGTTTATCAACAAGATTCTTGGCCATACCCAAAGGGTAATTATTAAATGTCCCACCATCTGTGTAAGTCATCATCGGAAATACATTGGGCATCTCAGGAATTATCTCATTAGCTACTAGTTTTCGGATCTCGATATCCTTTTTATCCCAGTTATTCGGATTAAGAAATTTTTGCGGTATTTTTTTGGGATCAGTCGCATAATCCTGTATTTTTCGCTTCACGCCTCGAGGGGCAAAAGCGATTGGAAACGCACCGGAAGACAATGCTGCATCACGTAGCTCTTTCATGGTTTGCTCAGGAAAATCCCCTTTGCTTAGAAAACGCATCAAAGAATCTTCATACTTCGTATAGGCGAATTTATTTCCTTGGATGGATACATCAAAATAATCATATCCATTCAGGTTTGCCATGGCGATCCCAACCCATACCTTTTCAGCACTTGCGGGATGCGGTGTCGGAATGACCTCCTTGCGATCGGCATCCAATTTTACCTCAGGAACACTCATGTATTTATCTGCAAGCTCATCAATGATCTTTGAAGAAAGTAACGAACGATTTGCTGAATCATCCCCTTCAAAATCAATGAGATGCTCTATGCTAATGCCATCAACCCACGGATTATAAAAGTAATTATCCGATGGATCTATAAGCTTATCAGGTTCATAGAGCAGAGCCTTGGCAGCAATGGCAGCAGTCATTGCACCTGCAGAAGCACCGGTAATTACATCGATTTTTATAGCATCCTTAGAATCCGCATGTTGGTTATGATATCCAATCGCACGAATGACTTCAAACAGTACACCGGCCTCATAGGAGCCCAGAGAAACAGCACCACTAATGGCAATTGCAAGACGTTTTGGCATGGAGTGAGTAGAGGGTTGGTAATTTAAGAGGTTAGACGTTTATCATATGCAAAACTACCGAAAGTCGTCAAGTATCAAGCTTTTATCGGATTAAGTATATCACTTTTCACTACACGGCTGGTCGCTCGCTACCTCGGATGTGTGACTTCAGGCCTATCCCATCAAAATCGTTTAACTGCTCTTCTTTGCTCCAAACCATACACCCGCTTCTCAGTCATGTTTAATTTGGAGGATTTGAACTCATTGGGCCTGGGATTATCTAATAGATTACCTTCAGCTTACAACAGGTGAACACAACGAACACCCATTAGAAGACCCAACTGAAGTGGATAATCCGCCAATAATGTCTAATATTTATCTGTGGCATTCGTTATTCTAATAGAGACATACATACAAAGAACCTCGTGACCGCTCAATCCCAGCAGACCCCGATCACCGAAGCCGAGTTCCGCGAAATTGTAGATTCCAACTCAGCCAAATTGACCCGGTACGCCATGAGCTACACGCACAATGTAGAAACCGCTCGCGACATTGTTCAGGAGTGCTTTCTCAAGCTCGCCAAGTCCAAATATAAAGGCGATAAGGAGCAGCTGGTCCCGTGGCTCTTCACCGTATGTCGCAATCTCTCTATAGACCACATACGAAAGGAAACCCGACGAATGCAAAAGTTACAGAATCATGCTTCAGAAATCCATTCTGAATACTCGGCAGACCCCATGCACGCCGCCGCAAAGTCCGAACTCACCCAACAAATACTCAACTGCATTGATCACCTGCCGGAAAGACAGCAGGAAGTCATTCGGCTCAAATTCCAGAGCGGACTCAGTTATAAAGACATCGCTGAGGTCACTCAACTCTCCGTCACGAACGTAGGCTTTATCCTACACACCGCCATCCGCTCCATCAAAGAACGCATGAAAGCCATCGCCGATACCTGAATACCCACCCATTCCCATCCTTAACGCCTAAGCCATCATGAACATCACCAAGGACGACCCCAAGTTATTGGCCTACCTGCTAAAAGAAGAGCTCGAACCCGCGGACCTCGCCGCAATCGAAAACTCGCAGGGGGTCGATCCTGAAGTGCATGAAGAAATGGAGGAGATTCAGGATATGATCGAATCCCTCTCCGAAGCCCTGAGCCCCGCACCCCTAAGCTCAGACCTCACCCTCGAACAAAAGACCGAGGTTTACGCCCTATTCTCCGATATTTTCCCCCAAAAGAAGCGTAATGCCCTACAGTCCCTGCTGGATATCAAGATGATCCTGGCGCTTTGCTGCGCCATCGGGATCATTGTTTTAATTCCCTTTATCAATGTATTTACCAGACCCAATGTAGACGATACCCCACCGAAGCAAATCAACGATGGCGCGCATCGGCCGGATTTCGAAATATTCGAACCCCCGCCACCACCTCCGATTAAAAAAGAAGAAAAGCCGAGAGACGACGAACTCAAACTTGAACCCAAAGTGCCCATCCTGGAAACGGGACCCATTACAGGGAACGGAATCCCCATCGCGCCCACGCTTCCCCCGATTGAGCTGGAGGCTGTCATTGATGACGTTATCGACATTATCAACCTGGATGTGCGGCCCCGGGTTATCACTCAGGTAAGCCCCATATACCCGCCTGAACAGAAGCGCCAGAGGATCAAAGGAGAGGTGCTCCTCGAGTTTATCATCGATGTCGATGGCGATGTGATCGATGCGAAAGTACTTAAATCCGATCACCAGGCCTTTAATCGCCCTGCATTGGCAGCCATACGCCGCTGGAAATTTACCCCGGGCGAGCTCAACGGCAAAGTCGTAAAGGTGAGGGCACGCCTGCCGCTCGTCTTTAATGTTGATTGAGCCGGCTTAAAACCCCTTGATCAGGTTAAAGCGAAACGCATCATCCGGCGCCGCGTCCGACATTCCCCAAAGGTAGCCCATATACATCGACCAACCGTCACCCAATTTATATTTGATTAAGGGTCCAAGCTGGTGCTCCTGTTCTTCAAAGGTTCCAATACCATTTGTGCGATTAAGATCACTGAATAAATCAAGGGCAATGGTAAGATCACTACTCACCTTGTAAGCGGCCTCGCCCCGAAACTCAAGGAGCGTGCCCTCCCGCCGGTCTTCACCCACTTCATGCCCAAAGAGTAAATTCGTGCGTAGTTGCCACTGGTCGCTCACATCCCATTTGCTCGACCACGCAATACGGCCCCGGCTTGGCAGATCATCCCCTTCGGCAATTTGTACCTCAAAGCGCAGGGCACTGTCCCAACCATGATCCTCATCTTCGATAAACTGCCATTGGCCCTCCCAGCGCATGTAACGGAACTCCAGATCGCGGTCTTCACTGGCACGCTGCAAAAAGATCAAACGCATACGCCAACTCTCGCTCAGCCCATATTGAAAATGCGCACGGTGCGCAAAACGTTCACCGTCGGGCTCATAACCTATGCGATACTCAAATTCACGCTCCCCATCATCCACATCCGGACTGAATACCGTACTGGTATTTTGTGAAAAGCCTAAGACACTGCCAATTGTCAGGCAGAATGCACTAAAAAGCAGTTTGGGAAATGTAAACCTCAAAGCAGTCATAAGTTTAAGTCATTGTTAGGGATAGAATTGTCAAACGAAGCTTTACCTATTTACGACAGGAATTTAGCGAAATTAAATTCGTTCTACAATATTTGACAGCCTTTACAAAGTAGATACCGCTACCGAAAACATCACACACATAATACTTATCCACGTATAAAATGAAAACTAATCTATACAAAATAATCATTCTGACTATTGCGGCTTCATTCACCGCACTATCCTTATCAGCAGGTAAACTTGCTAAGCATGTTAGCTACTTGCCGGAAGGTCCTGCAATCACAGTAGAAGACGTTGAAAATGCTCAAAAGGGCTGGGGAGATGCAGTCGTAAAGATCGGTAAAGCTTCTGAAGATGAAGCCTATGATCTTGCAAAAAAGATCGCCAGCTCAGCCTATGCATTTGACCTCGGGCCGATCCAATTCAAGCCTACATTGGCAGCTGTAGCTCCATTCCGTCCAGACCTTGAAGGTTCTGTTTCTTACTTTGTATCAGGAAACCCGAAGTATGAAGAGGACGGTGGCTTTGCACGCAAGCCATGGTCAAAGGTTCGTTTTGATAACCACACCGTAAAGTTCTTCAACAACATAGCAATCGCGATGGGTCATTACTACTTCACTGGACCCGACAAGACAGAAACTAAGGTAGAATATACCAAGGGTTATGTTAAAACTAACGATGGTCGAGTGTTGATCTTCCTGCAGGATTCATCTCTGCCATACGGAAGCTAATTAAATAGATAATTTTACACTTACATCTACTTACAATACTTATTACTGAAGCCCTGCATCTGCGGGGCTTTTTTATTGGGCGAGTAAACGCAAAAATCGTTGGGCAGTTGCACGCGGGCTGTAGTTTTTGAGTGCCCAATTCTGCCCTGTTTGCATGATATCACGACATCTATCCCCCAAAGCCTGAATACGCTCCACGGTTCCCTGGGTATCCTCAAGGTCAATGCCAATATAGTGCTCACCTTCGGCTGGCATCTCGGGTAACAGAAAGCCATACTTCTCAAAGTTCAGCTGCAGGGTAAGGCATCCCATGAGCAGCGATTCCCAGAACCGCCAGCTATCCCAACGCGTCACTACCGTAGATCTTGAAAAGGCAAAGTGCGAGAATACTGCATTCAGCTCAGGGATATTCCTTAGGTGCTCATTCAGCATCGGATCCTGCATAAATACCCCGCCATAAGCCAAACACCCCAGATTTTCACTCAGGTGTCTGTAGTAATCGAGATTCCAGCGGCTGGCCCCCACGATCGATCGATCAACCGGATAGGCTTTTTCCAGGTGCGGTAAAAAACTTAAATCCAGCGATTCCCGCAAAGATTGATTCAACGATGGACGAAAATTACAGACAAAGGACTGCTTACGATTCTCAAATTGCGGATTCAAAGTTTCCACGTGCTCTATCATTCGCGAGGAAAGACCAAACGCCCAGGGAATACGATTGCCCTCGATTTGCATAAATCGGTTCTCATGTGCGCAAATGAAATTGAATTCACCGCCGATCACCTGCGTAGTCGCTTCATCCGCATTGGATAGCAGCCACGTATCCTTCGGGTCCGCATCATAACGGAATATCTGCTGCTGGTTAAAATGCTCACCCCATAAATCAACGATCTTGAGCGCACTGCGCTGAAGCTCGGGAAGTTCATTGGCAGTAAACTGAAAGTCACAGACTTTGGAATCTGCAAAATTGCGGTTCGCGAGCACAGGTACCCCAATCTGGCTGAGTCCATCCGCCAGACAATGCGCCATGTAGGAATATCGATCCTTGCCCGAAATAAAGGCGATACCATTGCGCGAGAGATCTTCAATTATCTGACTCAAAATAGTTGCTGATTAACGTTCATTATGCGTAACTGGCAAAATTCTGATTTACAACATTTTCCGATACTAAACGCTATGCCCAGCTGCCAAGAAATCACCGAATACTGCAATTCCGTATCTGACATTCACTCCATCAACGACTATCCCGGAGCCTATAACGGCTTGCAGGTGGAAAATACAGGGGAAATCCGCAAAATCGGAGCGGCCGTGGACGCCGGGCTAGTCCCCTTTCAGATGGCCACCGAACGTGAGATAGATTACCTGATCGTACACCACGGGCTCTTTTGGGGGCCGATTGCACCAGTCACCGGAATCAACTATCAAAAGCTCAAGAGTCTCTTCGACCATAACATCGCACTCTACAGTAACCATCTTCCATTGGACAGACATCCGGAGATTGGCAATAATGCATTGCTGGCAAAAGCGGTAGGGATCACCACTCATGGTCAGTTTGGAGATTTCGAAGGGGTACCGGTGGGTTGCTATTCAGAGGATAGCCCATCAAGAGAAGATTTAGCGGAGCGTCTAAGATCTCAATTTCAGAATGTCACAGCTATCGAATTCGGCCCGGCTCAACCTAAACGTATCGGCATTATGACGGGCGGGGGCGGCAGCATGATCCTCGAATTACCCGCAAGCGGCATCGATACCCTGATCACCGGCGAATGCTCGGAACATCACTTTAATATGGCCCAGGAGCTCGGCATCAATCTTTACCTCTGCGGCCACTACGCTACAGAAGTCTTTGCAGTACAAGCGCTCGCAGAAAAGGTCGCAGATCACTTCGGACTCTCCTGGGAATTTCTCGATACGGGTAATCCTCTCTAAGATGCCCAATCCCACCCACCAATTCGAAGCCGAGCTACTCAAGGCGAATGTCGACGGTGCGTGGATATTTGTGGAAGTGCCCGAAGAATTTCGCCCCACCCAAACGCTCGCCTGGGGACGTACCCCCGTCTCAGCGACCGTGGACGGCAAACCATGGGATACGTCCGTCTGGCGTGAGAAAACAGGCAGGAGCTACCTCCCCGTCCCGAAGAAAATTCGCAAAAAAAAGGAACCGGGCGATACCGTTAGCGTTACGATCAGCTACAAGCTGGATCAAGGGTCTACGGACGATTTGAGAAAGTTGATCTGAGATTAACTTAAAAAGATTTAAGAATATCAGACTGGTTACCCAGAAAAATTAAATCAAACTTCTTATACGCAAATCTACTAGCCCTGCTCAATTATGTCAGACAACAGTCAACCTTCCACTAACCGGGATCAGGAAAACCTGAAGTTGTTCTCAATCCTACACTATATCTATGCAGCTTTCGGCGTATTGGGTATAATATTCTTAGCGGTTCATTTTTTAGTCGTTAATACATTCATAATCGCTCCAGAAATGTGGGAAAACAGTAATGAAGAACCCCCGCCCGATATCATTTTTACATTTTTTATGGTTTTTTACGGGATCTCCGCCCTACTCTTCATAAGCGGAACAGTCGCAAACTTTTTAACCGCCTATTACTTGCAAAAGACCAAAAACCGCATGTTCTGCATTGTGATCGCTGCAATCAATACCCTCAACATGCCGCTTGGTACCCTATTGGGTGTCTTCACCATCCTACACCTAATCAAACCTACCGTCATCGAATTATATGAATCTAACCAGAACTCGCTCAAATAGGATATCGTTGGTAATCACCTTATTTTGGGTTGCTACTTCGGCCCTCTTTGCACGGCAAAACGAGCGCCCCAATATCATACTCATCATGGCGGATGATCTCGGTTACGAGACCATCGGTGCAAATGGCGGCCCCTATAAAACACCGAATTTGGATAGCCTCGCTGACACGGGATTAAATTTCACCCACTGTTACGCTCAGCCCCTCTGCACCCCGACCCGCGTGCAGATTATGACTGGTATTTATAACATTCGTAACTACGAAGTCTTTGGCATCTTACCACGGTCGGAAACGACCTTTGCCCACCTGTTGAAGGATTTAGGCTACGCAACCGCGATCGCCGGTAAGTGGCAGCTGGGCCAGGAAGTGGATGCTCCTCAACACTTCGGTTTTGACGAGTCCTTCCTCTGGCAACACCGCCACAGACGCCAGGATAGCGAAGGCCGGGATACCCGATATTCCAATCCGCTCATGACCCTCAATGGAGAGGATATCAAATACAACAATGGTGAGTTCTCATCAGACTTAATTGTGGATTTCATCAATGACTTTATGGAGCGAAAGCAGGATCAGCCCTTTTTCGTCTACTACCCGATGATTTTGATTCACTGCCCATTTGTCCCAACACCGGACTCCGCAGATTGGGATCCTACCGACCCGGGTTCGGAAACGTATAAGGGTGAACCGAAGTATTTCGCCGAAATGATGGAATATACTGATAAGATGATCGGTCACCTGGTCACAAAGTTGGAAGAGCTGGGGCTACGTGAAAATACTCTGATTATGTTTACCGGGGATAATGGCACCGATGAGCCCATCGTGAGTCGCTGGAACGGCATCGACTACCCCGGACTGAAAGGCGAATCCAATAACATGGGCACCCACGTTCCATTGATCGTCAATTGGCCGCAAGCGATTGATGCCGGCAGAGTAAGTCACGATTTGGTAGATACTACCGATTTCCTGCCAACGATTGTCGACGCAGCAGGGGGCAAGGTGCCGGCAAAGCTCGATATCGATGGCCGCAGCTTCTACCGCCATTTACTGGACCTGACTTATACTCCCAGAGATTGGATTTATTCCTGGTACAACCGCAATGGGGAGGATGCAAACGCACGCGTATTTGCCCGCAATCAACGCTATAAACTTTATCGAAATGGAGAATTCTATGACATTGAAAACGATCTTTTTGAAGAAAACTCCATAGCCAAAGAAGATTTGGATGCAGAAGCCTCGGACGCCCGCAAAATGCTACAAAAAGTCATCGATAGCTATAAACGTCCCGAAAGATTTGAATAATCGATAGGATTGAACTGTATAGTAATTAGATTTAACTAACTAATTATTATGTCATCATCACAACAAGTTAACTTTTCCAGCGGGCAAAAGTCACCCATCCCATTGATAGTCGTCATCATTGTCGCTGCCGCTATCCTATTCGTAGGTTTTAAAACCTTTGTATCCGTACCAGCCGGTCACCGGGGGGTCGCAACACTCTTCGGTAGCGTTCAGGAAAATTCTTTTTCTGAAGGCCTTCATTTCCCGGTAAACCCGCTTTATAACTGGACATTCTTCGACGTTCGTCAGTATTCGCACTCGGAAACGGCCAGTGTTCCCTCTCAAGACCAATTGCAGACCATGATCGATGTGAGTGTGCAGTTTCGCCTCATTGGCGATATGGCTCCGGAAATCCTGCGAAACACCGGCACCTTTGAACGTGGCGTACAAGTACACCTCGTCCCAAAAGTGCGTTCACTCATGCGTGAGCAGGGCAAATCCATCGTGCGCGCCGAAGACTTCTTCCTGGAAACCACCCAGGAACGCCTACAAACCAATCTTCTGGCGGGCCTTAGCGATTATCTGCAGCCTAAGGGTATCGAAGTACAGGCTGTATTGATTCGTCACATCCAGCTTCCGCCATTTATTATGCAGGCTATCGAAGCCAAAAAAGAACGTGAGCAGGAAGTAGAAAAGCAAAAAGCCGAGCTTGAGCGCTTCCGTACTGAGCAACAACAGCTCATTGCCGCCGCTGAAGCCCAGCGTGAAGCCGCCGAACAAGAGGCAGAACGCCGTAGGTTAATCGCCGATGCACAGGCTTACGAAATCGAAAAACTCAACGAAGCCATAGCGGGCAATCCCGCCTATATTCAGATTCAGGCACTGGAAGCTCTGAAAGCGATTTCTCAGGACCCTGCTTCCAAGCTTTATTTCATGGACGGTACCAGCAGTGCGCCGCTACCTCTCATGAATCTCGGAGAAGCCTTTAATCGATAAAACCAAAATAGACCTCTATTTTCACGACCCCGGCCCATTAGTCGGGGTTTTTTGTTTATTAAAGATTTAAATATTGACGTCAGTACATCATTAATCAAAAGTGACGTCAGTACATCAAGATGGCAAAAAAGAAAGAAAAAGAAAAGAAGACCAATACCTCCCTTAGGCTTGATAAAAAAACCCTCAAAGCCCTCAAAATTGCTGCCATCGAAGAAGAAACCAGCCTTCAAAAGCTCATCGAGCAGCTCATCCTCGACTATCTCGCGAAACGATCAAAATAACCCTAACTACACCATCGCCCATGAAAGCTTACCGCAAATTCTTAATCGACAGTTTTCCCCAGGATTATCGAATTTCGAAGCGATCCGAGCACCGCACAGGATACATTGCCTGTTCCAAGGGTCTTGAACTTAAACTAAAGCAAGACGGCAAGCAATATACCCAGACTCTCAAAAAGAATACCCACTCCCACCCGGTCGATCACACACTCAAACTGAAAGAAAGTGATTTTTTAAAGCAATGGGACGCAGTAGAAAATAGCTGTATTGACAGCACCCGCTATGAAATGTCGCTCAAAGGTGAACCCATGCTGACGCTGGAGACCTACCGGGGGCACTTACTCGGCCTTTATACCGTTACCCTCGAATTTGATAACATCGTAGAAGCCTATCGCTATAGACCCCCGGTTTGGTTTGGCCTCGAAATCACCTACGATTCCCGATTTTCAGAGCGTAATCTGGCCACCAGCAGCTTTCATCTGCCCGATATCCCGACATCCGCAGAGTCGGACCAACCCAACCGGGCTATCGGCGCCATCCCTTACATCAAGGACTCCCAGGATCTTCAGGTGGTATTAGTTACTAATAAGCGCAAAGAACGCCTCATTTTTCCAAAAGGACAACCCGAACCAGACATGACTTCCCAGGAAGTCGCTGCGATGGAAGCTTATGAAGAAGCCGGGGTCGAGGGCATCATTGCCGGTCACCCCCTCTTAATTCCCTACGATATTAATCGGGAAATCACCAATTTGATTCTCTACCCATTCAAGGTCACCAAGCTCAAACGCAAATGGGATGATAAACCATACCGCGAGCGTAAAGTGATCCAACTCCAAAATGTAAGCAGCCTCGAAAACCGCCAACATATCGAACCCGGCCTGCGTTTTCTCGACAACGCATCTGAAGCCCTCGTTGCCTAATTCAGGCATTCAATAGACTCCGTCATACGTTATGATGGGTATGTGGAGAAGTAATCAAATTAAACATGCACTCGCAGTGACGGGTTTGACATTTGCAGCATTCAATTTAACTGCAAAAGAATCGAAAATGAAAACTGAAATCGCAACTTTAGGGGGAGGGTGCTTTTGGTGCACCGAGGCAGTCTATGAAAACATGGAAGGCGTTAAATCCGTCGTCTCAGGCTACATGGGAGGAACTGTTAAAAACCCGACTTATAAACAAATAACAACCGGTAAAACCGGGCATGCCGAAGTTATTCAGATCGAGTATGACGCATCCGTTATCTCTTATGAGGAAGTGCTTGATCTTTTTTGGCAAGCCCATGACCCCACAACACTGAACCGCCAGGGAGCGGATGTGGGTCCTCAGTATCGTTCGGTGATTTTCTATCATGATGAAGCACAGAAGGAAATTGCCTTCAAGTCCAAGGATGCGGCGCAACCCGATTTCAGAGATCCCATCGTAACCGAAGTCACCGAAGCCTCTACATTCTACGAGGCCGAGGACTACCATCAGGACTTTTATGCGAACAATCGCAACTATCCCTATTGCCGGGTAGTCATTGCACCCAAGCTCAGGAAGCTGGGCATGGAGTAACTCTCCTAAATCTTTGGCTGGCTTCGCTTGATCAATGCCACTACAATAGGCACATCAGCAGGAGCCCAGTCCAGATGCATCAGGTCAGCAACAGAATGCCAATGAACCTTTGCATGTTCGTTGGCATTAAATTTTTGATCTTCTGACCTGCAGATGATGGGGATTAAGGTGATGCTGAAGGTTTTATAGTCCCAATCGACAGGCTCTAAATGCGATTCGGGCACAACAACCATCGATAATTCTTCTTCAATCTCCCGTACTATTGCTTGTTGCGGCGATTCACCACTCTCGATCTTACCTCCCGGGAATTCATATTTATCTGCTAAGTAACGATCATCCGAACCTCGCTGTGCAACCAATACCTGATCCCTATCCTCAGAATGATAAATAATCGCACAAACCACCTGATAGTGAGGAATTTCGTCGTTCATAGGCTCTTTAAAATTGATTTATAGCGAAGCGCCAATTCAAATGACCGCATTAAAAATTTTTATCTACGCAAGACTCTATTCGCCTTCATTTTGGTGTTATTCATATCCGTCCTTACCAGCGGATGTATCGTAATCAGTACAGTCGGCGAAGTCACTAGTACTGTCATCAAAACCGGTGTCGATGTAACCGGCGAAGTCGTCGAAACGGGCGTCGATATCGTAACCCCTCACGATGGTGCTGAAAAATCATCACCCAACGAATGAGTTACAAAATTGAAACACAATAAGCTGCGATTGACTTAAAACGGGATATCGAAAACAAAACTTAAATGAAAACTATTACCTGCCTTAGCCTCCTTTTATCTTTTCTTGCTGCACATCTCCCTGCACAGGGAACCCTTCAATCGGGCCCCATGATCGGCTACAGCAAAATGGCGGAAACCCTAATCTGGGTGCAGACAACCGAATCCGCAGAGGTAGTCATCCGCTATTGGGACAAGCAAAACCCAGAGAGCATCTTCGAAACGGATCCCATCGTTACTCAAAAAGATACCGCATTTGTAGCCAAGTGCATCGCTGATCGGGTAAAGGCTAGCACCTACTACGACTACGAAGTATGGATAGATGGCCAGCAGGTAGAGCCTCAATTTCGCGGGGGATATAAGCAATCCGGTGCGATTCCACTTACCTTTCAAACCCCTCCAAACTGGAGATTCCGCAAAGACGGCCACCAGATATTTGATTTCTCAGTCGGCTTCGGTAGTTGTGCCTATATTAATCAGGACGGGTATAATCGCGAGAGTAGCTCCCGGCCTTATGGAGCAGGTTACGAAATTTTTGAAAGCATTTACGAGGTAGACCCGGATATCTTTATTTGGCTCGGCGATAACATATATCTGCGTGAACCCGACTGGACTTCCCGCACCGGTATTTATCAAAGATGGACGCATGACCGCTCCATCCCCCATTTACGACCCATGCTGGCAAATATTATCCAATATGCTACCTGGGATGACCATGATTACGGCCCCAACAATGCCGGCTGGAACTTCTGGAACAAGGCTGAGACTACCGCAGCTTTTACATTATTCTATGGTAATCCGAGCGCTGGCCTTCCTGAGCTTCCGGGTATCTTCACATTCTTTAATTGGGGGGATGTAAATTTCTATATCACCGATAATCGCACCTACCGAACACCGAACCAGGTATCATCTGAGGGTTCTGATAGACCCCGTTCACTCTTGGGTAGAGAACAAGTTGACTGGTTGGTGGATTCGATGAAATACCGGGATGGACAGGGTCAGCACAGGCGCAGCTATCCCGTAAATTTTAACGTTGTGTGCCTTGGCAATCAGATGTTTGCCCTGCAAAGCACGGATAATTACTCCCATTACACAGAAGAATGGGATTACTTGATCACCCGTATTATTGAAGAAGGTATTAATGGAGTTATTTTCTTATCGGGAGATGTTCACTACGGAGATGTCAGCAAACGAACATTCAGGGGGGGTAAGGATATAGCCCTGAGCAAGCCAGCAGGTAGATCCGGCGGCACTTACACATTTTTGGATATTACCAGCTCTCCATTGACTTCCGGCTCCTGGAGCGGCCCTGATCTCGATCGCAACCCATACCGGCATGATATTTTTCCGGGTGAAATGGATCGCGTGGGCCAGCGCAACTTTGCCACGATGAGCTTCACAGGCCCATTGGATGATCGCAAAATGGCCATCTCTTTTTACGACACCGAAGGCAATCTTCTCAATCAGAAGCCCGATGCTGCCAACGGAGTCGTCACCGATGCCTCAATATTCTCTGCACGAGACTTAAGGGCCCCACAAAACATTCGCGATTAATCTACTGCTTAGGAGCAGCTGCCTCAATAACCTCTTTGAGATGTGCCGGATTAATGGGTTTGGTCACAAAGTCCTGCATGCCGGATGCAAACGCCTCTTCACGGTCTGAATCAAGCGCATATGCGGTTAGCGCAATGATGTGCGGCTGCTTATTGGCAGGAAGCTCTTTGCGGATGTACTGAGTCGCTTCAAATCCATCCATGATCGGCATTTGCACGTCCATGAGAATCACATCATAATCCTTTTTGAGCAGTGCATCGACGGCTTCTTTACCATTTGAGACCATATCAAGCTCGTAACCCATTTTGGATATCAGTAGTTTCGATATCTTCTGATTGTAAGGATTATCCTCAGCCATTAATATCCTGAGAGATGAAACCGTTTTTACCGGTTCTTTGGGTTCTGCACTTGATTGCTGTCCAGTATAAACGGACGCTTCTTTTTGCTCGGCAGGAACAGATAGATAGGCACGGTAATTGTCGAGTACGGCCTTGATACGGATCGGTTTTTCGATGACCTTCAATTGGTCTTTCTCGAGGTTCTTAATGGAGTCCCGATCATGCACCAAGGTGAGCACAAAGGTTTTCTTTCCTGCGATTATGGCGCGCAATTTAAGCAGCTTATTTTTAAGATCACTGCTTTCAGAAGAGAAATCAAACAGGATCAAATCGTACGAAAATCCTTCCAGCAGTTGATTATAGGCCTGCTCAAATGAGTCTGCACTCGATACCTCAAACCGCTTGCGTTGAAGCTCTTCCTGGATAATGCGCCCGACATGCTTATTATTATCCACAATAAGACATTTTTTACCCGAAAAGACTTCATTATCCGTGCGTAAACCGGAAGCAGCTGATTCTGGCAATTTTGAGATTTCAGTCTTGATTGTGAAGTAAAAAACAGAACCTTTTCCCGGTTCGCTCGTTAACCAAATATCGCCTCCCATCAAATCCACCAACTTCCGGGATATCGATAGCCCCAAGCCCGTTCCACCTGGAACCCGTTGAGGTAATCCTTCGATTTGCGAAAATCGCTTAAAGAGTGCTGCCTGCTTGTCATGGGGGATTCCGGGTCCCGTATCCGATACCGAGAACTTCAATTCGCAACGATTGTTTTCCAGAAACCCGGTTTCAACCTTCAGGATAATTTCCCCCTGATCCGTAAATTTGACCGCATTGGATAGCAGATTCACCAATACCTGTCGTAAACGATTTTGATCAGTATCAATGCACTCGGGAACTCCAACACCAATCGTATAAACCAGGTCAATACCCTTTTCATTGGCCTGAGTTGCAAATAAATCGATACAATCGACTATGCATTCTTCCAGCTGAAATGGTTTATTTTCAAGGGTGAGCTTACCCGCTTCAATTTTCGAAAAGTCGAGTATATCATTGATAAGGCTTAGCAGCGCATTCCCGCTGCTATGAAGTGTTTTAACAAGCATCTTTTGCTCATCATTGAGCGGGGTATCTTCCAACAAATTCACCGTGCCGATGACTCCATTCATGGGCGTTCTTATTTCATGGCTCATGTTGGCAAGAAAATCACTTTTCGCATGATTGCTTTGGTTGGCTGCATCTATGGCCTTTCGCGTCAGTTCCAATTCACTCTTTAACTGCGCTATCATTGCCTCCTGCTCTGCAATCAAATTTGGGCTTTGCTGCAAATTAAGGGGCTGACGCTCATCCTCCTGAATATAGCGACGGTTCGATAGCTCCGCCAATCTCACTTTTAAGGCCTCAATCATCTTCGCTTGACGATTCAGTTTATCATTTACTCTTACCTTCGATACTTCAGCACTACTATGACTTTGAAAATCAGCGAGGCCGATTACCACAAATTGTGCGTCGGTGGATAAACACAAACCTTCATGGTAAATGCAGCTTACCTGATTCGACAATAGCGGCAATCCTAAGAAACTATCATCAATTTGCTGCTTTATACCCCAGCTTGAGAGAAACTGGTCTCGCAGAGGGGTTTGAAATCCAAATATCAGCGAAACCTCCGCAAACGATTGCTGAAAGCTCTCAATAACGTTCGATAACTCTACTTCAGTAGCCTGATTGTAGCCGAGCTGAAGCAGGCAACCCATCTCAACGGGCTTATTCAGTTCGATCGCGCCACTTTCACGAATATTTACAATACGCAACAATTCGACTCCATGAAGAGATCGGAAAAAGAGCGGATAATGAATAAAAAGAGACTCTTGTATATGATTTACCGAAATACCCAATAACCGCGCATATACCTTGGCAGCAGGTTCACCATCAATTTCAGTCAACAAGTTATTCTCCAAATCCACCCCAGTCGCTATCAGCGAATTCTCATAGGTCTTAAAAAGCGGGTGTTGATACGTCTGAATACTTAGCGGGGTCTCCAAAATCAGTATGAGCTCGGATTGATCATACCAATCACCGTCGTAGTAGAAATTCCTTTCATCCAGACTTCCCGATGCGATCTCCAAACCGAACACACAAATCTCATCATCAAAACGCCTCAAGAGCCTCTCAAATTTGTTATCCGAAGCTTTTAAGCCTCCATGATTAAATGTTAGTGCAAGTCGACTATGGCTCGTAGATTTATCATCCACACTCAGAAATTTGGCCAGCGAATCATACACCGCAGACGCTCCATTTTCGATTATTTCAACATGAGACCGGAAATACTGCTTGGGAAACCCTGTAAATATAAACTGATTTTCTACAGAATCCGCATTGTATAGACCCACCACTTCGCACTGCATGGTTTCACTTAATTCATGAAACACATCCTCAAGGAGTGCGCTAAACGAATAGCTCACCAATAATATCTCGAGATCCAGGGTATTCAGGTATTCAATGATCCGCTTTAACTCCTGTGAATCCTTATGGTGAATATAGGAGACAGGCGCACATGACAAATGGCTGTTATTCAACGCATTTGGCTTCCCGTAAATATGTGCATTCGGATCTACCATACAGAGATTTTGGAGTCAGCGGCAGAGCATAAAAGGCGCCTATATCTTTAGTAAAGCTCAACCAAAAAAAGTAATTAGACCGAATAAATAGCGAGTGAAATCATTATGTCTATAAATAAATAAAAAACCTCTGCTTTTTTATTCCTGATAACACTTTTTTTACATTCACACTCAATCCGCTGTAAATTAATTTATAAATGATCAATATAAGCTATTGATAATCAATTAACTACAGAATTAACTTTTTAGGCATAACTCAAATTCTCAATGACCACCCTGCTATGCGGGAATTGTTCAAGCAGTTCATCACGGTGTAATTTTTCGTAATCTGAAAACTCGAAACCCGGGCTGACGGTGCACCCAATCAACGCATATCCCCGCCGATTCTCAACTTCAGCCGCAAAAACTGTTCCTCCCGGAATAACCATCATCGGTAATTCTCCCTTTTCAGGGTGGATCCCCAGTTTCCGTACCACTGCCCCCTCGGCATGCAAAGTGTATATCAACATGGGGTTGCCGGAATAGAAGTGCCAGATCTCATCCTGACGCACCCGATGAAATGTCAGGAACTGATTATCCTTTAGCAGATAATAAATTGCCGAACCCAAACAATGATCCCCACGAAAACCCTCCGGTAAATCCGTTTCGCTGATTGAATTTTTGCTTCGATACATCTCACGATAATAACCCCCTTCCGGGTGTTCCTGGAGCTGCAGAAGTTCTACCCATTTATTTGCTGACATTATCATTATATTCCTATTATAGCAGTTACCCAATTAAGTAACCACATCTATTTACTTATCAATCTAATCATGAACGAAGAAACAACAACCACGGAATCAACCGCATCAGCAATTACGGCTGAAAAAATGCAGGAATACCTCGATGTAGGGATGGATTTACTCATCCAGTATGCAGGTCAAATCTTACTCGGCCTCATCATTTTTGTAATTGGGCGCTGGATCGCGAAATCCATCTCCTCAATCGCCAAAAAGGGCTTCAAGAAATCAGATATGGATGAGACCCTCATCGGTTTTCTGGGAACGATCATCTACTCTCTGCTGATGGTGATGGTCGTGATCGTGGCCCTCGGAGTTGTCGGCATACAGACCACTTCGTTTGTAGCCGTACTCGGTGCCGCCGGTTTGGCAGTAGGCCTCGCATTACAGGGTTCCCTTTCGAATTTCGCTTCCGGGGTTATGATTATCATCTTCAAACCCTTTAAAGCCGGCGACTTTGTAAGCGCGGGCGGGGAAGCAGGTATTGTGGAGGGCATCAGCCTGTTCACCACCAACATGCGCACCCCGGACAACAAAGAGGTCATCGTACCCAATTCGGCGATCACTTCCGGCAGCATCACCAATTTCACCGCACGCGATACCCGCCGCATGGATCTTGTATTCGGCGTGGGTTACGGCGACGACATCAAGAAGGTCAAGGAAGTCATCTGGGACGTGCTGAATGCGGATGAGCGCATCCTCAAGGATCCCGCACCGGGCGTAGGCGTGCTGGAGCTCGCGGACAGCAGCGTAAACTTCGCCGTGCGCCCCTGGGTGAAAACCTCCGAATACTGGGACGTTTTCTTCGATCTGAATGAGACCTTAAAGCAACGTTTTGACGCCGAGGGCATTTCCATCCCCTTCCCACAGCGCGATGTACATCTCATAAAAGAAGAGGCCTAGTTTAGCATCTGATTTTAAGCAAAACCCCGCTTTATAAGGGTAACCAGCTAGCCTATTAACGGTTAGAACCTATCTCAAATTCAACAAATGAGCATGGTGCGAGTTAAAAAGCCAGCAGCGCAAGGCGGCTTGTCCTGTTGTGTGCAAATGCACATGAAGGTCAAGCTAACACCGCGAACTTGCTTTTTTACTGCATCCCATTGGGACAAAGTGCTTTACGGTTTTGAGCGCGTTCCCACAGGCAGCCAGGGCTTCAGCCCAATTCTGCCTGCGGCGCCAGCTCAAAAAACGTAAAAATCATCTCTGCCATGTTTATTTTAGAATCTGAGATAGGTTCTAGTAATTGTCCTTATAATCCGGGGTTTTTTATCGATTTGCTTGATTAGAAGCGTTTATTACTTGTCAAAGCGATTAGATTAACTTTTTCTCTTTAACGAAAATTTTACACTATCACCGACTCAGCACCTAATGAAATTCAGGAATCTATTTCCATCGATAAGTATCCTATTTACGACGATCGGGATTCCCGTTCGTTGGTGATCAATCCGCTTTACCTGTATTCATCCGGCAAGACACGACTCTCTACCTCCTCGCTAAGGCTTTGAATAAAAGCTTCGAGAGAATGAGTGCCTTCGAGTGACTTATTGATTCTTGAGCGGATCGAAATGTTCCCTGAGTCCTTCTCTTTTTCGCCGATTACGGCCATGTAAGGCACGCGCTCCAGCTCCGCACGGCGAATCTTTGCACCCAGTTTATCCGAGTGCCCGTCCACCGTCACGCGGAAGCCTTTCGCCTTAAACTGATCTGCGATCCCGTCCGCATATTCCTTGAACGTATCATTAACGGGCAGCAGGCGCAGCTGCTCAGGAGCGAGCCAGGAGGGGAAATTGCCATTGAAGTGCTCGATCAGGAACCCGATGAAACGCTCATGCGTTCCCAGAGGCGCACGGTGGATGCAGAGCGGCGTGGCGTCCTTATTCTCGCTGGTCGTGTAGGTCAGCCCGAAGCGACCCGGTACAGCGAAGTCCACCTGATTGGTCGCGAGCGTAAACTCGCGCCCGATGGCGCTCCACACCTGCACATCAATCTTCGGCCCGTAGAAGGCTGCCTCGTTCGGCACCTCCACGTAGTCGATACCGCTCTCGTCCAGGACCTGGCGCACCATGTCCTCGGTCTTTTTCCAGAGCTCCGGCTCATCCACGAATTTTTTGCCGAGCTTCTCCGGATCGTGTGTGGAGAACCGCATCAGATACTTTTTGATGCCGAACAGCTCAAAATACTTGAGATACATGTCGTTCACCGCGCGGAACTCATCGCCAAACTGCTCCTCGGTGCAGTAGATGTGCGCGTCATTCATCTGCATCGCGCGCACCCGCATCAGCCCCATCAGCTCCCCGCTCTGCTCATAGCGGTAGCATGCGCCGTATTCCGCCAGGCGGATCGGCAGATCCCGGTAGCTCTTGGGGGTCGCGCCAAAGATCTTGTGGTGGTGCGGGCAGTTCATCGCCTTCAGGTAGTATTTCACCGGCTCGCCGCCCTCGTCCTCCACGATCTCCATCGCGGGATACATCGAGTCCTCATAATACGGCAGGTGCCCACTGGTCTGGTAGAGTTTTTCCTTCGCTAGGTGAGGGGTGCGCACGCGCTCATAGCCCGCCTCAAACTCCGTCTCCTTCGCCAGTTTCTCCAGCTCTTCGACGATCACTGTGCCCTTCGGGTGCCACAACGCGAGGCCGGGACCCACATTCTCCGGGTCAAATGAAAACAGATCCATCTCCTTACCGATCTTGCGGTGGTCGCGCTTCTTCGCCTCCTCCAGCATGGTGAGGTATTCCTGCAGCTCGTCCTTGGTGGCAAACGCGGTGCCGTAGATGCGCTGGAGCTGCTTGTTCTTCTCGTCCCCCCGGTGATAAGCACCCGCGATCGAGAGCAGCTTCACCGCCTTGATCTTTTTCGTGTAGTTCACGTGCGTGCCCGCGCACAAGTCGATAAACTCCCCGTTGCGGTAAAACGAGATGGCCTCCCCCTCGGGAATATCGTCCAGCCGTCCCAGCTTGTAGCGCTCCTGCCCAAACTCCTTGAGCAGCTGCACCGCCTCCTCGCGGCTCACCTCCATGCGCTCAAATTTCTGGTTCTCCTTGGCGATCTTGCGCATCTCCTCCTCGATCCTGATGAGATCGTCGTTCGTGAAGCGGTGCTCCGAGTCAAAATCGTAATAAAACCCCGTATCCGTGGGCGGCCCGATATCCAGCTGCGTGTCCGGATACAACCGCAAAACCGCAGTCGCCAAAACATGCGCGCACGAGTGCCTCAGTTCTTCCAATGGAGTCATCTGCTTCATAATTTAAAACTAATACAAAAAGTTATATCAGTTTCTCGCGCAACTAAAACCTAGTTCAATAAAATGCAATAGGTGGTTAGTTAGCAGATTTAACATAATTAAGAAATGCTTGAACCTCAGGATCACTAACCATTTCGTTATTTCTCAATTTTTTGATTATCTTATTTATCTGAGAACGTGTTTTTTGTGTCATTTCCAGATGTTTTTCAATTGAACCGCATTTCCAAAGCCAAATGTTCTTTGACTTCAAAATGTTGTGATAAGATTCAACTACTTGCTTACCTTCTGAATCTGAAGCAAATATAGAAAAAGCTTCCTCAGGTCGTTTCTTAATCCCATTACTTGATCTTTTTGGGTAACCATCTTCTCCCAACTCAAAATCATGCTCACTAGCTAAGCGATTGAAAATCTTTTTCGATTTAGCAATTAATTCACTATCGATTTCCTCAAAATTTCGACAACATTTAAAGGCAAAATCCAAATCAACGACTCCCAGAGATTTTAGACCCATGGAGTCAACAACCTTCATACAATTTAGAATATTTCCAGAACCATTAACGGAAACAAAGGCCGTTTTATCATGATTCATACTATGACCAAACCTACTCTCCCAAAGCTCTGGAATAATAAATTTTTCTGTAATACCCTCAGCAAAAACAACCAAATCTGAAAAAAATATTTGAGAAGCATTTTCTAACTCATAAACAAGATCTACTTGTTTTTCACAATCTTCAAAGACATCTAAAATTGCTTCATTAATACACTTTAGGCTATTAGTTACACCCTCTAAATCTTTCCTAATCAATAAAGTATTTTTTATCGATTTTCTATCTAGCAGGAGTGGAGAATGTGTTGAATATACTATTTGATAATTCTGATCTATTAACTTCGCCAAAGATTTTTTTAATTGTTCAATAGCACTTGGGTGCAGGTATAATTCTGGTTCATCTATAAGTAATATTCTTCTAGTTGCAGACTTAGTTTGATTATTTTCAGCAATATATCTGACAAGAGCAATTTGTGCCATTCTTTGAGCACCATGGCCTAAATCTGATATATCATTGAAGCGATCTAGACTAGATTCTTTAGCCTTAAGCGTTCCAGATTTAAACAAATCTCGAAGAATAGGAACCGGGATATGTAAGTACAAATTAATCCCAGGAAATAGTGTTTCCATTAATTTCGAAATCTGCTCATCGATCACCTTCAGTTCTTCTGCTCGAGAATTACCACCAACCTCGGTTTTCTCCCTCAATTCACTTACTATAGTATCAAAATCACTTTCTTGTTTCTCAATAAATGGCTCTATTACTAGTGATATTAATTTGCTGATAGTTGTTCCTGATTTATTCTTAGTAACATCTTCGTTGGCATCATCCATTGCCTCAATATAGATCGGCTCAGGAAATAGAGCTTTGATAGCATTTGGAATACCTGTAGGATTTTCTTTCCAGATTGTTTCATCAGGTCCATTATTCTCAGCTATTTTTAGATTAATTAGTCTCACTGAGTCACCAGGCTTATTTTGTGTCCATTTAATCCGTAATATTTCATCTCTCAGATAAGGTTCGATTTTCTTTTTATGAGCTGGATCCAGTTGTGATAATATCTCTTCGTTTAAGCCACTAACTTCACCTTCGATAGTAATTGCAGAATTTTTTTCATAAAAGTCACTCTCCTTAAGTGAATAAGGCTTTAGAAACCATGTAAGCGCACTAAGAATATTTGATTTCCCGCAATTATTGTTTCCAACTAAAGAAGTAATATCACCAAAAGTTAGTTCTAAATCTTTAAGAGACTTAAAGTTTTTTATTATTAATTTCGAAATCTTATGCATATTAATGAAGTTGTTAAATAGTAGCATTAATATCATAATTAGTACTAAAGAAAAATCGACTAGTTTTTAAAAGACTAATTCTGCGATAGTCATACTAAAAAATCCCGCTTGATCCTGGGAATCCTGTCTAATACAAATTAACCCATGAATATACCGATACGGCCGAGGCGATTGAGGAAGGGTGCTGCCACGCGGGAGCTGGTGCAGGAGACGTGGGTGCGCCGGGAGGATCTCATTCAGCCGTTGTTCGTGATTGACGGCGAGGGGGTGGAGCAGACCGTCGGCAGTATGCCGGGCGTGAGCCGCTACTCCATCGACAATCTGGTCAAAAAGGTGGATGCGCTCGTCAGCCAGGGCATCGGCAGCTTTGCACTGTTCCCAAATACCGAGGCCTCACTCAAGGATGCCACCGGCAGCGAGGCACTGAATGCGGACAACCTGGTGTGCCGGGCGATTCGCGCCGTGCGGGCGGAGTTCCCCGAAGTGAATTTATTTGCAGACGTCGCGCTGGATCCCTACACCACGCACGGGCATGACGGCCTGCTCAACGAAGCGGGTAACACCGTACTGAACGACGAAACCGTCGAGGTGCTCGTGGATATGGCGCTCAATCTCGCCCACGCCGGGGCGGACTGGATCGCCCCCAGCGACATGATGGACGGGCGCGTCGCCATGATCCGCGAGGCGCTGGAAAGCGCGGGGCTGACGGAGACCTGCATCCTCGCCTACTCCGCAAAATACGCGAGCGCCTTCTACGGCCCCTTTCGCGATGCGGTGGGCAGTGCCAAAGCCGCCGGCACGCCGAGCCTGGACAAGGCCACTTATCAGATGAACCCTGCCAACCGCCGCGAGGCCATCCTCGAAGCCCAGCTCGATCTGGAAGAAGGGGCGGACGCCATCATGGTGAAACCCGCCGGGCCCTATCTGGACATCATCCGCGACCTGCGTGAAGCCTTTAACGCCCCTCTCGCCGCCTACCAAGTGAGCGGCGAATACGCCCAGATCCACGCCGCCGCCCAAAACGGCTGGCTGGACCTCGAAAAATGCGCCCTGGAAAGCCTCCTCGCCATCAAACGCGCCGGCGCCGACATGATCCTCACCTACTTCGCCGACTGGTTCAGCAAACGGTAAGGAGTCTCTCACAAAGACACAGAAGCACAAAGTTCATACCTATACTCACGCGCAACCGCTAAGGCGCAAAGAAAAGGTTAATGCCTTCGTTGACTCAGCGATTCGTCGGGCGAGCGCGAGATCTGAGGTTTGCGAGGTGAGGACAAAGGAGTGTATGGATATACTCGATTGCAGTCCGAATCCGCAGCACCCCTTGCATGTCGCCTCGAGGATGATTTGCTTCGTATACCCTTGGGCTATAATCGCCTGGAGCTAATCAATTAATTTAAATTCAACACTCCTAGCAAATCATCCGCCCCGGCGGATCGCCCTAGCTCTTCCGGGGCCGGCCGCGCTTCTTGGGCTTCTCTTCCTCCTCGGGCTCTTCCTCGGGTTTTTCTTCCTCGTCATCCTTGTCGAAGTCGTCTTCCTCCTCCTCGTCGTCCCAGCGCATGGTCTCATCGCGCTCGATCTTTTCGTCATCTTCTTCGATGTCGGGCAGATCGATGTCGATATCGTCCTCATCTTCGGAGTCACCTTCGCCATCGTCACCGAGCTCAAGCTCGTAACCATCGGGCACATAATCGAGGATGGTAGTCACCTCATTGAAAAAGTGTGTGGCCTTGCCCTCCATGTAGTCCTTGTTCTGCTCCTCGCGGATCTCGTCCTCGATCTCCTCGATCTCGAGCTTTTCCTCGAAGTCGATCAGGTCATTAAGTAGTTTTACGCGGCAGCGAGTAATCTTATCCAGGAAGTCCGCGTAGGGGCTCTTCTCCTCATCCAGGGTATCCGGCAGGATGAAAAGCTGCTCATCCAGCTCGAGGAAAGACTCCTGCACACGGCGTAGCTCCACGGTATTGTCCTTATCCTTACCGGCGACCCGGAAGGCGATAAAGGTCGTCTCGATAATCTCCGGATCCAAACCATAGTCGCGCAGGGCATCCAGCGATTCCATGATATTGGCATTTTGGCGAGGGTCGATGATCCCGAGGCCGTCGGCATCCCAGTGGATCGGGTCGCTGGTTTCGGAGACCCACCAATTGAGGTCTTCGCCGAGTCGAACTTTTAACCACTGAAGCTTTGGAGATGATTTACTCATAACTGTTTGTAACGCAAATTTTTAGAAGTTAGGTAAGGTTTTTGTATATAGGTATTTAATACTGGGATAGCTTGGAAATAAGTAGATTTATTCAAAAATCAATTGCCAAATTTCATATTTCTCAAGTTTTATGAGCGAGACGATCTATGGCGAGTTTCTACAAGGGGCTGATCCGGCCGATTCTCTTTCAAATGGATCCTGAAAAAGCGCACCATTTCAGCATGCAGATGCTGAAGTGCTCGGCGAAGCTGCGACTGCCGCTTGGCATGATACGTGCACTCTATGGCAGCGGCATCCCCAAGAAGCCCGTAGAGCTCTGCGGCTTGCGCTTTCCCAACCCGGTGGGCATCGCTGCAGGGTTGGATAAGGATGGGGAGGCCATCGAGGCTTTATTTGCCATGGGTTTCGGTTTTATCGAGGTAGGTACGGTAACCCCTGAGCCACAACCGGGCAATCCGAAGCCCCGCCTCTTTCGCTACCCGGAGACCGAAGCAGTCGTCAACCGTATGGGCTTTAACAACGCGGGGGCAGCGGCCCTGAAACAGCGCATCGTGCAGTTCAAAAAGCGCTACAAGGGCAACGGCATCCTCGGCGTAAATATCGGTAAACAAAAGACGACCAAGATCGCGGAGGCCACCGGCGATTACCTGAGCGGCTATCGGAACTTTGCAGAGCATGCTGACTACATCGCTGCAAATATCAGCAGCCCGAATACTCCGAACCTCCGTGAACTCCAGGGCAGCGAGCACCTCGTGGATCTGCTCAGCACCTTGAAAGCTGAGGAAGCCCAGCGCCATTCGCTCGGCCTCGCTACACCGCCGCTTTTTTTAAAAATCGCACCCGATCTTGCACCGGAAGCCGTTCAGCAAATCGTAGAGCTCCTACTCGAACATGAGTGGGACGGCATCATCGCAACGAATACCACCATCGACCGCGAGGGGGACAATGCCCACTATGAAAGCCCCGGGGGCCTCAGCGGAAAGCCACTCAAGGAGCGTTCTACAGAGATCATCCGGCAAATTTCAGAGATCACCGCAGGCAAGCTGCCCATTATTGGTGTGGGCGGCATCCAGACTACCGAAGACGCATGCGAAAAGCTCGATGCAGGGGCATCGCTCGTGCAGGTCTACTCAGGCTTCATATACGAAGGACCGGGCATGGCCAAGGCAATTGTAAGTGGTCTTTAAGTCCACTAATAGTCATTACAATTATAACTGTTAACAATTTTGTTAACTATACGTAACAATTGACTTACTTTGTAATTCAATCTAGTGTTAGGATTGTACCATAACACACTCTCTAACTCCTTTTTATGAAAAAGCTTAGCATTCCCATTGTCTTGGCGATTTCGACACTTTTGCTGCCGTTACGCAGCCAGGCAGTATTGGACCCCACATACCCCATGTTCTATGCGTTTTCTGTGATCGTTGCCACAGTAGTAACCGATTCTCAACCAATCTTAGCCGATACTATGCAGTCGAATGCCGTCGGCGATACCAAGCAGCAAATTTACCAATATGAGGGCTACGTGTTTGACCAGGAGGGTTTTATATCACGATTAAAGAATGAAATTCTTCGCTACGAAGTGACCACTGTCGGACAATCTCAAAACACATTTTTTCATACCTGGCTTGCCATCGACCAAGAGGATATAGCACAAACCATCGCTGACCACCAAACCGTTGAGGATAAGGTGCTTATGAAACTCGCAGACTGGCTCGCTCTACAGCGTGAAAATGCCATAGCCCCGCAATACACGATCACCGAAACTACCTATTGGTTAGCAGATATCCCCTTTGTTGAAGTATTATTGAATGGTACACCAATAACAATACTTCAGCATCAGACTACAGCAAGATAGATACAGCAACAAAGAAACTGTGCAGTCATTTATGTGGCTGCACAGTTTTTGATTCAAAAGTCTTTACTGACTTCCACCCAACGCTCGATGGAGTCCACCGTGTATTCGCGGCTCTCTCGATCGACCTCAATAGTTACCTTATCCCCCACCTTCTGGCCAATCAGGCTCTGACCCAGCGGAGTCTTGTAGGAAAGGATGTTGCGCTCAGGATCACTGTCCCACGCACCCAGGAATGCGTAGCGATAGTTCTTCTTGTTGCTGGTCTGCGTTAAATTTACCACGGAGCCCACCGCGATCTCTTCGACTCCCGCATCGGTAAAGTCGCTCACACGCACGCGGCCAAAATCGGTTTCCAGCTCAGCCTTGCGCGCCATAAGCACCTGCTGATCCTGCCGTGCCATCTTGTATTCGGAATTCTCCTTAAGATCCCCATGCTCGCGGGCGATCTCGATGGCCTTTTTGTTCTCCGGAATCTTCTTACTGATGAGCTCCTCATATTCCGCTTTCCGGACATCCAGGCTCGGCTGCGATACGATGAGGCCCTCCGCTTCCTTGTCCTCACTCTCACGGGTAGCCAGATTTTGGATAGATGGGAAAACCCGGATGAATCGCACGAGCAGCGACTTTTTGGTCAAATCCTCGAAGCCCTGGTTGAGCATAAGCATCTGTGCAAGGTCCCGCGCTGTTTCTTCGGTGGATCCTTTTAAGATCTCAGGGATCAAGGTCGTATCATCGGTGATCGCATCTGCAAGGGGGATACGGCGTGTACTCGCGTTTTGCAAGGATTCAAAATCAATCGCGAAGAAAATGGCCTTTAATAGACGTGCATTCACGAAAGGATCTACGAGGTTTGCATACTTGCGGCTGCCGCGATTTTTCAAAAGCCAAAGCAGGATGGGGCCGCGGATAGTCTGATCGTTCAGCCAACGGTCAAACGATGTGGCGAGTAGCTCCTCCTTATCGTTATCCACTAAGAAGTGGATACACTCATTCGTAAATTTGCCTTCACTGTGACGCACGAGATCGATGATCACATCTTCCCACTTGTCCGGATATACACGGGTCAGCAAATCCAGAAAGCGTCCGTAGTATGCTGCCGGCAGCTCCTCAGCGAGCTTGATCAGCTCATCCTCACGCTCAATAATAATCGAAGATGAAGTCGGACTCAGGGACTCTACATCTGCGTGGGTGTCCCGTGCGAGGTCATTACGCACCCATACCCCATGCAAACGCTCAGCCTGGGTGAGCACACGGGTCTCAAGGATGGCATCGGTAAGGGTTTTGAGGACGTCGGGGAGGTATTTTTTGAGTTCTGCCTTGTCGTTGGCGAGTTGAAAAAGTTTTTCAGCGAGGAGGATTTTTTGCTTCGACTGCTGCGTGGCGTAAAATTCTTCCATGATCTCCTCTTCGGGCGTGACCGGCTCTTCACGCAGCTCATAGTTACCGGTTTTTTTGGCAGGCACTCCGATGCGCGGATCTTTCACGAGCAATTTTTTGGTAGCCGTCCACCACTTGCGCACCTTCTCCGGTTCCATGAGGTATCCAAGCTGCCTTTCAATTTCCAGTGTGGAGACCTGCCCGCTGGGCGATTGCGAAAGGATCTCCATGATCACATCGATCGGCCGCTTCTTGAGCATCTCGCCTACGACCTCCGGCTCCGTGCGCGCTTTTACGAGGATACTCTCCGCAGGAAGTATCTCCAGCTTACCCACGCAAAACGCGGGATCCATAGGATGACCTTGGCGACCCCCTTCAAAGTCGATTATCAAACGTTGCTCTGTAGCGTCGTAGTCAGTGATGAGTCCAAATCCCCAACTTCGGTGGACGCAATACGCTCCAGGTTCCATTAATGCCAGCTCCTCCCGTGCATTTTTCAGCTTGGGATTACTTGCGATTATTTCATCGATTGCCTCAACGTTCATAGATCTTCTATTATTAGCTGCTTGCAGATAGCGGGTAATAAATCAAGTTTTTTGACCAATGTTGGCTAACCTTTTATTATTCAGCTGCCACAAAACCATAAATATATCTACTCAAGGATGGGCTCGTTTCAAATTCAAAACTCAATCGTTTTAGCTTGCTGATATCTACACCGTATGGACTTTGGACTCAATAAATCAACCCTCGACCACATCCGGCAATACCTCAGAAATACGGATAAAACTGCATTCGAGGAGAACGCTCCCGAAAGCTATGGAGAAATTCGCAGAATCGCCCGCCACCGGGGCCTGATCAACCATTGTCTGAGTTTATTTAGTAAATCCTCACCAAAAGGCCAGCTCGCAGCCCTGCTCAATCTCGCAGTGGCTGACCTCATCGAAAATCACTCCAATGCCGACAAACAGCCCAAGATCGTGCACTACTGGGTAGAGCAGGCACGAACACTCACTTCCGGTCGAGAGGCAAAGTTTGCAAATGCCATTCTGCGCAAGATCGCGGCGGAACTGGGTGGAATTATTAAAAGCCTGGAAGAGAAAAAGCGTTGGAACGTGCTTTATTCCCACCCGCAGGCACTCATCGACCGCTGGACTCATGACTTCGGCGAGGAACGTACGCTGGCCTTACTTCAGTGGAACCAGCAGCCCCCGTATATCCACGTTCATGACTTCAAAGGCATCCTAACTGGCGAAAAAGGTGAAGAATTACAAGCCACACTGGGCCTGCAAGGCACCGAATGGCCCGATTACTATCGACTGGGAGAAGGAGCTGCGATTGGGCCACTGCTCCAGCACCCGCTTTACATTCAGGACCCATCGACCCGGCTTTGTGCGGAGCTCCTGGGCGATGAACTCTCCGGCGAGATCCTCGATGCCTGTGCCGCACCCGGTGGCAAGTCCCTCCATCTGCTCAAGCGGCTCGAGGAACGCACCGGGCAAATTACCGCACAAGACCGTGAGAGTCGCCTATCGCTTATCCGCGAAAATATCGAACGACTCGGTCTGGAGCGCATCAGTCCCGTTGCGCACGACTGGCAGAACGATGCTCCCGTAGAATGGCTCGATAAATTTGATACCATACTGCTGGATGCACCCTGCAGTAACTCAGGCGTCATTCGCAAGCACCCGGAAGTGCGTTGGCGCTTAAGCGATGAGGATTTTACCCGATTACCGCAATATCAACTCGCAATCCTCAAAAAAGTGGCTACCTGCTTAAAAACCGGAGGTAAACTCGTATACAGCACCTGCAGCTTTGACCCGGCTGAAAATTCAGGCGTCATCGAAGCCTTTCTTAACCAACACAAAAATTTTGAATGCACCGCATCCATCACCGCATTTCCGCCCGAGACCGGGCATGACGGTATCGGCGCTTTCCTGCTACAGAAGCATTAATTGATCATGAACGAAGATCCGTATAACCCATCCACACCTCCTCAACCCCCTCAGGCAGCACCTCGCCAAAACTGGCTGCTCCGGGGCTTGCTCTTTATCATCAAAAGTGGGGTGCGCGCCACCATTACCATCATAGTCAGCCTGACGATCATGTTCATCATCATGCTCTATATCATCGGCAACTTTGCGGATACCACCCCGTCGATTGAGAACAACTCGATCCTGCACATCGATCTGACGATGAACCTCGTGGACACTCCGCCCGCGATGACGCTGGAGCAATTGCTGGGTGAGGCCCTGGGGCAGGAATACATCCCCACCTACAGTGTGCGCGACCTCGTCAGCACCATCATCCGCGCAAAGACGGACCGCCGCATCTCCGGCATCTTGATCAGCGGCTCCCTGCAGCCCATGAACTACGGAGCCTCCTACCCGGCACTCCGCGAACTCAAACGTGCGTTGCTGGACTTCAAGGAGTCTGAAAAACCCATTTACAGCTACACGCTCTACCCGAGTGCACGCGATCTCTACATCCACACCGTGGCGGATGAGGCCTATATCAATCACACCGGATCATTGCTGCTACCGGGTCTCTACAGTGAGCCCATGTTTTTTGCTAATGCCATGGAAAAATACGGCATTGGTGTGCAGGCCGTCCGAGTGGGCGAGTATAAGTCCGCTGTCGAGCCCTTCACCCGCGAGAACCTCAGCGATGAGGCACGCGAGGCGGAACAACTTCTGCTGGATCAGCTCTGGGCGCAGCTCGTGAGCGACATCGCACGCCAGCGCGAGCTCGATACACTGGAGCTTATCCGCACACTCAACGACCGTCCGCTCTTCACTGCGGATCAGGCTGTGGAGCTGGGGCTCTACGATCGCTCCGTCACTTACAACGAGATGGAAAATGTGCTCAATGAGCTCACCGGTGAGGATGCCTTTGGCAATATGTTTAAGGAGACCGACCTGCTCGACTACACGCTGGAGAAGGATCTCGTCACCTCACCCGGCACCGGGCCCGCAGTGGCCGTCGTTTACGCGGAGGGGGTCATCCTCAATGGCTACGCCGAGCCCACCCAGGCGGGTGAGGCCCGCATTGTGGAGGAACTACGCGCCGCACGGCTCAATGAGAACGTAAAGGCCATCATCCTGCGCGTGAATAGCCCCGGCGGCAGTGCCAGCGCATCGGAGATGATTCAGGACGAGCTGCTGTCCATCAAGCAGCAGGGGCTTCCCGTCATTGTATCCATGGGCGGCTATGCGGCATCCGGCGGGTATTACATTTCGCAAACTGCCGATAAGGTCTACGCGCACCCGCACACCATCACGGGCTCCATCGGCATCTATGGGCTGCTGTTCCACCTAGGCGAAGCTGCGGGCAAACTGGGCATTACCTTCGATGAGGTGAAAACCAACGAAAACTCAGACATTTTCTCCATCGCCGAGCCGAAGACCGACGAGCAGATCGCGCTCATCCAGAGCTACCTGCAGGAATTTTATGATGAGTGGATGGCCCTCGTGCGCACCAACCGCGAGCTGGGCGACGAGGATATCTACGAAATCGCCAAGGGCCGTGTATGGTCCGGTGTGCAGGCCAAGACCTACGGCCTGGTGGATGAGCTGGGCGATCTTTACGACGCTATCGAATACGCAGCCGAAACCGCGGGTATCTCCGAAAATTACGTGGTCAGGGACTACCCACAAAAACAAAGCCCGGAGGACGCCATCGCGACCGCATTGGGGCTGGACGTAAAAGTCGCACAAAAACTCAGCGCACTCACTCGCGAGCAGCAACTCCAAATACTCTCAGAACTTTCCAAAACCCAGCACTTCAGCACCAGCACTACGCTCAAGGAACAACTCCGCGCCATTTACACCCAGCTCGAAACCCTCAATCAGCTCAACGACCCCCTCAACTCGTATGCGTTGATGCCATTCCAGTATCGGTAGTTAAATTTATTTAAGCAACAATCTTAAATTTGACTGAGTAGTTCGAGCAATATCTGATAATTCGTCATTAGCAACAATGTGTCTCTCTAAAAGATCATTAAAAAAGCTTTTACGCCTATTAATGTACATCCTAGCCAATTTAGCTAATAGAAAGAAAGTGAAAGCCATTAGTATGAATATGATTTCGTCAAATGGTCCAGGTATAGCGGCTAACAATATGGTTACCACTATTGGAAACTCAAATTTTTGCAACTTACTATATCTGCTCAATAATTGAATTTGTTTTTTGTCACTCATACTGAAAACTAACAATTATTCTGTAACGAAATTATAACAAGTCTATAGTAAACTAATACGACTACACTAACAAGATTTGGAAATATAATACCCATAAATATCGCTTTTTTGACAGGATTTTTATTATTATCCAATACCCATGATGTATACCTATCATTACTGGCCGATGATAGCAGTATTACAATTATAATTAAAATCCAATTTACTATCTCACCTGAAACGTTTTCATCTGTATTTGAATAAAGATCTCCAAAAACCAAACCTAGAGTCATGAGCAAGGTCGTAGTTCCAATAGCTAGATAGTTTCTAGGATGAGTCGTTTCTTTACTATGCTTAGAAAGCACAGATACCGTAAGTCCTACTATTATAAACAATAAGGGAACTACAATAAAATGAAAACTATCCCTGCTAAATATGTCACCTAAAGTGTAGATATCCATTAATCAATTAATGTTCAAAATTAACTATTAATTTACAAATTATTGTCAAATTGGTAAGTCAAGTGAAATTTGTAAAACTTTTCACCCGCCAAAGATTGCGGTTTTGGTGGATTCGAGGAGGTTGGTGAGGGTTTGGTGGAGGATGTTTTCTTCGGTCAGGGATTTAGCCTCGGAGTAGCCGAGGATGGATTTGGTAAGGGTCCGGGAGTAGGCGTCGTAGCCGCCGAATTCCACTTCCAGGTGGTAAGCCACGGGATATTCATCCCCTACGGTCCAGATGCTGACATCCAGGTAGCCCCAGTCCCGCGAAAGGAAGGGCCGCTGGGGTCGTCCGTTTTCATCAAAATCGATCTCCCGCCGTTCCAACATGGGGTAAATGCGCGCCACCTCTTCATCGATGTAGGCCGTCAGCCCATCTTGCGTAAAGCCGATGCGCGTCAACGAGCCCTGCATACGCACATCCACATCGAAGAGATACTTCGCCTGCGCGAGCTCCTTATAGCGTGGATCGCCCAGCACCGGCTCTTCCACGGGAACTTCTGCTGCTGGCACTTCCTCAGCCGGAGCCTCAACCTCGGCCGTCTCCTGCGCATAGCTGAATAAAAGGCCTGAAAACAGGAGAACGAAGAGGGAAACGGAGCGTATTTTCATAATTATAAGGATTTAGATAATTCGTGCGTTGCAACCTAAGCCCAAGCCTACAGTGCTTCAAGCGCTTTTTGTATCGCGGCTGCGGCTTCCTGCGGTGACATTTGGGAGGTATCGAGCGTGATGATCGGCTCGAGCAGGGCGGGATATTCGAAACCGCCGTCAGCCTTGAACTTTTGGTAGAGCTCACCATCGGTCAGTTTCTGGAATTGCCGGCGCTGCGCGGAATCAATCCGCTTGAGAATCTCCGCATCCGGGCAGGTCAGCTCCACAAAATGCACCTTGCCCCCGGTTTTGCGCACCAGCGCATCCAGGCGGACGATGAGCGTCGGCTCCACCGTACGCTCGGGATTGAAGGTGAAGATGAACGATTTACCCTGCTCCGCCGCGATGCGAAACGCGCTGATCCAGATTTCTTCCCGCAGCTCCACGAAGCCGGGCGTGCCAAAGTCAAAGAGCGCACCCACGGTATCCACCGTCAGGTGATTATGGAAAAGCGGCAGCCCGGTCAGCTCCGCCAGCTCCTTGCCGACCGTATACTTGCCCGCCGCCGCGGGCCCATGTATAAATACCACCTGCATCATTCCTTACTCCAAATACGTAGATTCAGGTTCAAATCGTCAATAATATCCAGAATTAGCTCCAAGTCTGCCAGGTATTCTTTGAGCAGACCAGGCTGCGTGACTGAAGAAAATACACGCGCTTCAAAGCGATTCCGCCGACAGGCCAACGCGATGTAAACCCGCGACTGATAGAAGGACAGATAAATCTTGTTCCCAAATTTTTCCTTGTAGTCGAGTATCCGCCGCATCAACGAGGTGCTCAATATATAGCGCGCCTCCACCTGATCTTCTGAATACACACAAAAGGCATCTTCGAACTCCGGGTCCTCAAGCTTAACCAGATCCGGCCGCGTGAAGTTCACATCCTGCAGCATTTGCCCAAATTTCCCCAGAAGTCCCTCTACTGTATCCGGAAGGACAAGCGTGCGACCCTTAAAATCCTTATGGAAATCCGCGATGAAGAACACCCCTTTAAAGATGGTATGGTAGGTGGTGCGGGTTCCGTTTTTCGTACGGGTTGTTTTTTTGTATTGGGTATGCAGTTCGGAAAATTCGAAATCCGTTTTCCCCTTCTTACCCCAGATATAATCCTCACCTTTGTATCGGTCCGGCCACCGTAGGAAGATCTTGCTCTCCTCATACTTGTGACGAGAGATCCATTCCTTGGGGGCGTAGTCAATCTCTTCCAGATAAGACTCGATAACGGGGCGAATGATCTTTCGCTTAAACGAGCTGCGATAATCCCGGGTGGTCACATAATAGGCTCCCCCGATGAGCATACCCCCAATCACAACGGGAAACCAGTACACATCCATATCTTCAGGATTGCTCCGGTGGATCAATATCAATGCGGCAACCAACAAAGGAATAATCACGAAGATGCTGATCGCAAAGTTGCGCACGCAACGTTTACGCCACGCTTCAAAGTCTTCCAGATGCGGAAGCAGCTCTGCCCTTAAAGATTCCACCGGATTAACAAACGATTAAGCCTGCGACTGGTGCTCTACTTATCAAAGAGCTCGCCGACATCCACGTTTTTGCGCTCGGCTTCGGGGATTTCAAAGAGGGTCTTGCGCTGGTAATTCATCATCTGAGCCACCATGTTGGAGGGCACCATCTCCACGGCATTATTATAGTCGGTCACCGCTGCATTGAAGGCCCGGCGAGACGCTGAGATTTGCTCCTCGGTCTCGTTGAGTGATCGCTGTAACTGCAGGAAGTTCTCATTCGCCTTCAGATCCGGGTAAGCCTCGACTGCTACCATCAGGCCTCCCAGGGATTGGGTGAGCTGGTTATTGAGGTTGACTGCCTCCTCCGAGCTCACATTACCACTGATGGCCTTTGCGCGCAGGGCGGTGATCTCCTCGAGCGTTGAGCTTTCATGCTCCGCATATTGTTTGACGGTTGCGACCAGATTGGGGATGAGGTCGTAGCGCTTTTTGAGGAGCGTATCGATACTTGCGAAGGCTTTTTCAACGTCGTTTTTCTTACCGACGAGGCTGTTATAAATAAGAAAATAACCGAGGACCAATACCCCGAGGCAGATGAATAGGATTTCGAGCATAATTGATTGATTATTAAAGGTTAATGAGTTTCACGGCCGACCCTGTAACTGGATGAACCGGCAACCCGCAGAAAATATTCATGCCTACAGCCCGAAGATCGCGAGCTGGAGAGATTCCTGAAGTTGTTCCTGATAGGGAGCCAACATCATACGGTTATCCGGGTGAGTCTCAGAAATCTCCATCTCGATACTCCCGCCCTCGGCCATTTCCTGAGCCTTCTCCTTGAGCTCACTGAGATTGATGGCCATATTAGGCATGCCGAATGACGCAAACGCCTGCTCCTGGATCCATTGATACTCGCTGTAGCTCATACCTGCGGAATTCAACGCAGCCACCTGGGCTTCCTTTGCCGTGACGAGGGCTGCCGAAACCGTGCTAATCGCCTTCATTGCCTCCACGACCTGTTCGGGGTCTGGCTCACCCTCGAAAATTGCCTTCAGCTCATCCTGCCGTGCCCGCAACTCTTCCATTTCAGTACTGATAGCTGTCTTCATTTGTTCCTGCACACCCAGGAACTGCTGCACCTGCTGTTCCGACAGCTTCTTATCTTCAGGACCAGTGTAGGGGGCCTGATTCAGGATATCATCGTTCAGCGATTCGAGCTCCGCCATTTTCCACGCCCCTTTGAACATATCGCCCACGCCCCCGAACATGCCGCCGAATTGTTTATAGCCGAAATAACCGGCCACCCCAATAATGGCAATTAGGATCAGGGCGACTACGCTGCAGCCGGCACCCCACTTGAGGCAACCGCCGCCGGATTTTTGCGGGGCAATAGGTTCATTACTCATAATAAAATAGTCGTTAGGATTTGAATATAAAGTGTGATTAACCGAGAAGGACTCGAACTTAACGCTTTCCACGGCTATCGCAATGCTGGATTTTGGGAAATGAAGAATTGGCGACGCGCAAGATTAGGCTTGTTTCTGAGCGGGGAGCGGCTTTTATTCGGTACTTTTTATCCGTAAAAACATGAAGCGCACTCACCATTGCTGCCAACTCACCAAAACCAACGCAGGCGAAACTGTCAGCCTGATCGGCTGGATCGACTCCATGCGCGACCACGGCGGCGTGCTTTTCATCGACTTGCGCGACCGCAATGGGCTCACGCAGATTGTCCTGCATCCGAGCACGGACTACGGCATCGAGCTCAATAGCCTGAAACCAGAGAGTGTGATTGGCGCGACCGGAGAGGTGCTGCCCCGCAGCGATGAGACTGTGAACGAGAAGCTCCATACCGGCACAATCGAGGTGCATGTCAAGGAGCTTGTGGTCTACAATATTTCGGATACGCCCCCTTTCCCGCTTGAAGATGAGAAAGCGCAGAAGGTGCAGGAAGACCTGCGGCTGAAGTATCGCTACCTGGATTTGCGCCGGCCTAGCATGCTCCAGGCACTCACCGTACGCCACAAGGCCTCCAAGATTGTCCACCAGCACATGGACGAAAGCGGCTTCCTTGAAGTGGAAACTCCGTATCTCTTTAAAAGCTCTCCCGAGGGAGCACGGGAGTTTCTCGTACCGAGCCGGCTGAACCCGACCGAATTTTATGCACTCTCCCAAAGCCCGCAGCAAATGAAGCAGATGCTCATGGTCGCGGGTGTTGAGAAGTATTATCAGATCGCACGCTGTTTCCGTGATGAGGATCTCCGTGCGGACCGCCAACCGGAGTTCACGCAAATCGATATCGAGGCTTCCTTCATCGAACGCGAAGACATTTATGAGCTTATCGAGGGGCTCATCGTGAAGCTCTGGAAAGATATCAAGGGTATCGATATCCCGCAACCTTTCCTGAAGCTCACCTACGAAGACGCGATGAACCGCTTCGGCAGCGATAAGCCGGATATGCGCTTCCCATTCGAAATTCAGGACGTAGGTGAAATATTCGCCAGCTCGGACTTCAAAGTATTTAAGAGCGTTGTCGATAGCGGCGGGGTGATCAAGGCCATCAACATGAAGGGCCTTGCGGATATTACCCAGGGCGAAATCAAAGCCCTGGAAGATACGGCAAAATCCCTAGGCGCAAAGGGCCTCGCCTTCATCAAGGTAGAGGGTGAATGGAAGAGCCCCATTCTCAAGTTCTTCAGCGAGGATGAAAAGAAAGCGCTAGAAAAAGCGCTTGAGATGGAAGAGGGTGACCTGATCTTCTTTGCAGCGACCGAATGGGACACCGCATGCACCATCCTGGGCCGCGTGCGGCTGGACTCGGTGGCACTACTCGAGAAACGTGGAAAGATCACCATTGATCCCGAGAACTACAAATTCCTTTGGGTGATCGACTTCCCGCTCATGCTGAAAGACGAGGTCACCGGTAAATTCGCCGCCGCCCACCACCCTTTTACTGCACCGCACGATGACGACATCGAGCTACTCAGCACCGATCCCAAGAAAGCGCGCAGTAAGGCTTACGACTGTGTGCTCAACGGTGTGGAACTCGGTGGCGGAAGTATCCGTATCCACGATATGACCTTGCAGAAGACCGTTTTCGAAAACGTACTGCAAATCCCGGAGGATGTCGTGCAGACCCGCTTTGGCTACATGCTCGAGGCCTTTAAATACGGTGCACCTCCCCACGGTGGGATTGCGATGGGCTTTGACCGCATGGTCGCCATCCTAGCGGATAAGGAAGCGATCCGTGATGTAATCGCCTTTCCGAAAACCCAGCGCGGGCAGGACCTCATGTCCATGGCACCGGGCCCCGTTGAGCCCAAGCAGCTCAAGGATCTCAAGATCACGACTTTGGGGTAATTGCCTTTACCGGTAAGTATTTGCACCTTGTTAAATCCCATGGGAGTGGTTTCTTGGAGATATGAAACCAAACCCTACCATCGCTACCAAACGATTACACTTAAGATGGTATGAAGATGAAGACCTGGATGACCTAGCAGAGTTGTTTGGTAATCCGGAAGTCATGCGATTTTCACTCAGGGGGGTCCACACTCATGAGCAGTGCTCTGAGCTGCTTCAACAATGGAAGGATGAATACGTAGAGCATGGCTTTGGTAAATTTGCTGTCAGTCTGAAGGATAATCCCAAAGTCATCGGCTACTGCGGATTTTATTTTCAGTGCATTGATGGAGTCGATGAAATCGAGCTCGGTTATCGCTTTTTGCCCGAATTTTGGGGAAAGGGTATCGCTAGTGAGGCGGCCTCAGCGGTACAGGATTATGCTTTTAACACGCTGGGCCTCACCCGGCTTATTTCCATCATCGAAGCGGAAAACATCGGCTCCATACGCGTCGCCGAGAAGAACGGATTTCACCACGAGAAAGATTCCATATACGCGGGTAAAATACCCGTACGCATTTATTCCAAAAGCCCTACATCATGAAACTAACCCCATTCGCTATACTCTACATTGCAATTCTATTAATAAACTCTATTTCTGTAGCCGCCGATTACCCACTTAAAGCGAGGGATTTCCGCATACGTGACCCTTATATATATGCGGACAAGGAGACGGAGACTTATTATCTGTATGCACAATCTGCAAATCGGGAAGGCAGCGGTTTCAAGGGGGTCGAAGTTTATAAAAGCAAGGATCTCAAAAACTGGTCACATCCCAAGCCGGTGCTTGTCCTCAAGGAAGGAGTTGTTATTGAGCATGTATGGGCACCCGAGGTTCATGCCTATCAGGGTAAGTATTATCTCTTCGTAACGCTCACCTATGACGTCGTCATTCCTGGATATAGCCCGGCTAACGACCCCCGATGGCCAGACCTTAAGAAGCGCGGCACCCACATCTTTGTAGCGGATAGCCCTGCCGGACCTTTTGAGAGGCTCAAGGAAGATTCCCATACGCCCCCCCATTGGATGGCACTGGACGGCACGCTCTGGGTGGAAGACGGCACGCCCTACATGATATTCTGCCATGAGTGGATACAACTCACCGATGGCACCATGGATTACGTGGAACTCACCCCCGATCTCAGCAATACCGTCGGCAACCCCATCTGGATGTTTAACGGCAGTGATGCTCCCGGGGCTTCTCCCGCAGCCAAGACCCGGAAAATTACGGATGGCTGTTTCATCTATCGCAGCCCCAAGAGCGAACGGCTCTTTATGATCTGGTCGACCATCCTCCCTGAGAGCGGCTATTGCGTCGTGCTCACGTGGTCAGAGTCAGGCACGATCAAGGGCCCCTGGAAACAGCAGGAAATCCTATATGCAGAAAACGGTGGGCATGGTATGCTCTTCGAAACCTTAGAAGGCGAGCTCATGCTCCCCCTGCACCAACCCAACATTCGTGGTCAGGAAAGACTCGACCTTTTTAGGATCGAGGATACCGGCGACCGACTGAAACTCGTTGAAGAAGTCGACCTGGCAAATTAGTTACAGCTTCCGAACCCGAATGCCATAGGCGTTTTGTGGATTTTTTATGAGCAGCTGATCGATATCTTCCTGAGTGAAGCCCACTTCAAAAAGTGCCGGAATGAGCAGATCGAAGAGGTCGGTGTAGCCATTATAATTGCCTCCATTTTCCTCACCCACGCGATACCAACCCGAATCATGGGAAATGAGAACTTGGTCAAGAACACCAGCATCTTTAAGTTTGGACAACCGTTCTACAAACATCTCAATACGACCCGGCCGATCCCGCACATTATCAATGGATATCCATCCACCGGACTCGGCATATTTCAAATAGTCCTCCACTGTCCCTCTCTGGGCATGGGTCCACACAAACGCTTCCGGAGATACTCCCATTTTCTTGAGTTCAGCGATTTGAGCAAACGCGGGCCCTGCGGGTCCTGTATGGGAAACTATGGTGAGCCCTGTTTGCAGGTGTGTGATTGCGGCGGCATGGATAAGTGTGGTGTGAAAATCAGAGAGCACCGGATCCGTTTCTACGGCCATTTTTAAAAAACCTGGTTTGATGCCGGTATCCTCAATGCCATTTTCAAACTCGCCAATCCAGATATCCGCAATTTCTTCAGCACTCATTTCAAAAGCAAAAGCAGGTATATGCTGATCCTGGCGCGCTCCATAGAAACCGGTATTAGTTACAATCTGTAGGCCTGTCTCCTCAGACAGCCGTTTAAAGAGGATAGGGTCACGCCCCAGATACGAAGGAGTCAGCTCAAAAAACGTCTTAAGCCCACGGGATTTCACATCCATAAGGAATGGTTTCGCTCTTTCGACTACCTCATCTTTCACCCAACGATGATAGCCGGTCTGATCTGCTCCTATGAAATCCACGATAATATGTTCATGGACCAATGTAGTTCCCATTTCACTGACAGGAATGGGGCCGGTTACCGTATGAATGATAAGCTCATCTTGCTGGGTATCCTGAGAACACCCAAAAATTAATAGACTGATTGAAAGTAGAAATAGGTTAATACGCATGAATCATATTTACATTGAGATTTGTGTAACGACCAGCCTAATATGCTCGCCCCCATGATTACCCTGCCAAAAACCCGCTCCCATTGGCTGCTCTATCTGATCACCCTAGGCTTGATTAGCGGAATTTTGCTCTCCCAGAAACTCTGGCTGACTGAGCGCCTGTTTCCGCACTTCCCGGTTTGGCAGGCAATCGGGCCGTTGCCTACCCCCTATGACCTTTGGCTACTAACCGGATTTCTGTGCATCCTGATGGGTAGTGCGATCCTGAAATCCCGCATTGGGCTAGCTGCAGCAGTATTACTCATGATCTGGCTTGCCCTTCAGGATCAGATGCGCTGGCAACCCTGGTACTACCAATATCTCCTGATGTTGGGAGTTTTTGCCTTTTCAGGATTGAAGAGAGATTCCGAAAACTCAACCGAAGCTCTGAAACTCCAACAAATCATTGTGATTATGGTCTATGTCTGGGGAGGTATTCACAAATGTCATCCCGGCTTCATGCTTTTGCATGAGCAAGTAATGATTGCCCCGCTGTTGGAAAAACTCAACGACGGGTGGCTGAGTCAGGTTTTGATAAAGTCGGGCTATACGATCCCCTGGATAGAGATTGGAATGGGAGCAGCGCTTGCTTTTCGGAAAACCCGAAATCTCGGTATCCTCCTGGCACTTGGTACACACCTTATAATACTGCTACTTTTGGGCACCGTGAAGGGTTACTATTCCAACAGTGTCGTGTGGCCTTGGAACATGATTATGGTAGCCATGGTATTATGCCTGTTTTACCGCAGTGACTTGCAACCTTTTCCGAAAATGCGGTGGAGCCATATGAGTTTACCCGCAATTGCCGTATGCCTGTTAATGATTATTGCGCCGATCTTCTATTACTTCGATAAATGGGATCGTTACCTCGCCTTTAATCTCTACTCTGCCCAGCAGAGACGTATGCTTGTTCGCATAGATCCATTGCTGGTCTGGAATTTTCCGAAGGAGCTCGATGCCTACTGTATCGAATCTGACCAGTTGGGTAGATACAAAGCACTCTCAATCATAAGATGGTCTTACAGCGAGCTGAATGTCCCGCTCATTTCTGAACGGCGCATACTTAAGCAACTATCTCAGGAACTGTGTGCTTTGGATAACAGTAAACAGGGGATGCTGTTTTATATTCACTATCCCCATATCCCAGAGAATCCGAACGCGCTTTTTAACTGTACGCAACTGGATAGCATTAAAATCCCATAGTGAGCCTCAGCATTGCGACCACCCACGTATTTTTGCGGCTAAAACGGATCGGCATATAATTGTTAAAATTGTAGGGAAATATGGCTTTTCCGCCTATTGGCATGTGATTTGCATTAATCCCCTCTGCTTACAACAAGCAGCCCTTTATGAGGGATTAATTTCATAAGATTACAAATAGTATAATTCCTATGATTGCACAAATGACAAAAAAGCGAACTATGAAAATGATTGCTGGCATGCTATTGCTCGGGATTGTGTTCTTCACAACTTCTACGCAAACATATGCAGCAGCAGAGCCTGATGAAGACTACCTGGCTCTTGTCGAAACCTATGGTGAGACTTTCGACTTCTTCACCACCAGTACACTTTGGACACTGATTGCCGCTGCACTCGTGTTCCTGATGCACCTCGGTTTCGCAACGCTCGAAGCGGGTTTAACACGCGCTAAAAACACGACCAACATCCTGTTTAAGAATGTATTCATTATCTGTATGGGCCTATTTGCTTACGCTGCATACGGTTTTAATGCGATGTATCCGGGAGATTTCAATGGCATATTTGCACTCGGTAGTGCGATCACCACTGAAGCTTACGGTAACACTGACTTTTCTTACGGAGGCACAGCCCTTTGTATGACCGGTTGGGCAGACTTCATCTTCCAGGCGATGTTCGCTGCAACTGCGGCAACTATCGTATCCGGTGCGGTTGCTGAACGTATCAAGCTTCCAAGCTTTATGGTAGTAGCGACTATCCTGGTAGCATTTGTATACCCGATCACTGGTTCTTGGCAGTGGGGTGGTGGATGGCTGTCTGAGGGCGGTTTCTACGACTTTGCAGGTTCATCTCTGGTTCACGCTTTTGGTGGTTTTGCCGCTCTGGGTGTGGTAATGGTACTTGGGCCACGTGCGGGTAAGTATCAAGCCGACGGCTCGATCAAACCGATTCTTGGTCACAGTATGCCACTTGCGACCATCGGAGTATTCTTACTGTTCCTCGGTTGGTTCGGATTTAATGGTGGTTCTGTACTTTCTGCAAATCCTGAAGGGGTATCCCTCGTATTTGTAACCACAGCTCTTGCAGCAGCATCTGGGGGTCTTGCTACCATGTTCACTGCATGGATGGTTTTCAAGAAGCCTGATCTTTCCATGTCCTTGAACGGTATGCTTGCAGGCCTTGTAGGTATCACAGCAGGTGCCGACTCTATGGGACCCTGGTCCGCAGTAATCGTAGGCGCAATCGCAGGGGTTATCGTAGTATTCTCAGTAATCTTCTTCGACAAGATCAAGATTGACGACCCAGTAGGAGCGATCTCCGTTCACGGTATTTGTGGTATTTGGGGAACGCTTGCAGTCGCTTTCTTCGGGGGTGGAGATTTCATGTGGCAGCTTTACGGCACACTGTCTATTTCTGCACTTGCATTTGTAGCCGGTTTCGTGATCAGCCTTTTGGTGAAATTCACTATGGGTATCCGCGTATCCGAAGAAGAAGAGGCGACCGGTCTGGACATCGGCGAGCACGGTCAGGAAGCTTATCCGGATTTCTCACCGAACTCCCACTAAGCCTATTGTCTTGATAAATATATAGATAATCATTAATCATTTAAATATATGAAACTTATCGAAGCTATCATTAAGCCTTTCAAACTCGAGGAGGTTAAAGAAGCCCTATCTGAGATCGGGATCGAAGGAATGACAGTAACCGAGGTCAAGGGATTCGGTCGCCAGAAGGGCCACACCGAAATCTACCGTGGCAGCGAGTATTCTGTAGATTTCCTTCCAAAAGTTAAAATCGAAATCGCAGTCTCTGACGATATCGCTGAAAAAGCCGTAGACACTATCGTTTCTTCCGCTAAGACCGGAAAAATCGGTGACGGCAAGGTATTCGTCATCCCCTTGGAAGACAGCATCCGCATCCGCACGGGTGAAGAGGGGGAAGACGCGATCTAAGTTAAAATTAGATTTACATCTTCAAAGAACGAAAAAAGCCGGGCTCTCAGGAGTCCGGCTTTTTTTATTGGTCATTTGTTGCGCGAAATGAAAGTAATATGGTTAAATACTGATTCTTCGCATTTTAGCTATCAAGGGATGCCAACTCATGATCATTCGTAAATTTAAACCTAATGATAAGGAACCACTGATCTCTCTCTGGAAACGCGTATTTCCAGACGACCCACCCCATAACGCTCCCGAATCAGTCATTCCCCAAAAGTTGGCTGTGGATGACCTGATATTTGTAATTGAAATGGATAGCGCTATTGTAGGCGCATGTATTGCTGGCTACGATGGACACAGAGGCTGGCTCTATGCAGTTGCCGTAGATGCACCATACAGGAAAAACGGTTTGGGAGCAGATCTGGTAAACTATGCACTTAACAGCCTAAAAAGATTAGGATGCCAAAAAGTAAATATCCAGATCCGCTCAGACAATCATGCCGTTGAGGATTTTTACAAAACACTGGGTTTTGTAAAAGAAGAGAGAATCAGTATGGGAAAATTCCTGTAACTTGCTAATTCGTCTCCTTTCCCGCCTGACGGGCAAGCTCATCCTGGATACGGCGCACTTCCCGGTGACGACGCTCATTGACCAGCGGATCATCCGACATGTAAGTCCAGAGCTGCACTGTACCATCCTGGTGGGCAGTCGTGAGTAAAGTGCCGGTGCTGTTGAAGTCCATATACTCCATCGCATCCGATACGGTCTGTCTCAGGGCATAGGGGACTGAATCGTTGCCAATTTCTTCATCGAGAATGTGCTCAACCTTGAAAAAGTCGATAGTCGTGCTGTGTCCGGCCTGAAGAAAGTAGCGGCCATCCTTCGTCCACTCAACGGTTTCGGTTTTCTGGCCCAGCTTGTTGAGGCGGCGAATCAATTCCCCCGTCTCCGAATCGAAGAAATACACGTAGCCCTGTTGGCCACCCACAGCCAGGATTTTTCCATCCGGGCTAAACTTACAATTAATAAAAGTATGCCGCATCCCTTCGAAGTAACGGTCGCGGTCAATCTGGTATTCAAAGTGCAGTGACCAGTCTTCGACCTTGTAGACGCGTGTGGTGAAATCACCGACTGCAGCGAGGTATTGGTCGTCCGGGGAAAAATCGAGCTCATTCACGGTTCCCGGGTGCTCAAGCTCCTTAACAATGGACCAGTCCTCTGTGGAAAAAACCCGGGCTATCCCAATATTATCAATACGTTCGCGCCCGGTAACCATATAACGACCATCATGGGACGCACTCAGGCCATCCACCCCATTTGCATGCTCGTAACTAAAGACAATCTCAGCGGTCTCCACATCAAACACATTCAAATAGCCGTCTTCACTGACTGAACACACGTAGCGACCATCCCGGGTCCATGCGGCCCGCTCGATTTCCTGGGTTAATTCATACTCCCAGACCTGATAACCGTCGGTGGTACGATACAACCGCACCATATTATCAAATTTCGAGCCGGTAACGATGTATTTACTATCGGGGGAGAATTCTGAACTCTCAATCGAGCCCAGCTCGCCGTTAAGGTCCGCAAGACGTGACCACACCTGGTTAATTGCGAGGATACCCCCGGCAGAGAGTGTAATTTGCATCAGGAGCAGTGCGATTAGGAGATTCAAGGTGGCTAATAGTTTTTTCATAATTGATAACATTTTTTTGGAAATTTGAATCTTGGTATACCGTAAAACCTGCTTACAGCAAACCTGGCCGATATAAAACTGTTGAAACAGAACCCGAAAACGACTACTCACCAATATCTTCAGTCCACAGCTTGGGATTCGCTGCGATGAAATCCGCCATGAGTTGTTTACAGGCGGGATCATCTAACACTATGACTTCAACACCCCGGCTCCTGAGAAGCTCCTCCTCACCCATAAAGGTGGTGTTCTCACCAATCACCACCGTCGGGATCTGATAAAGCAGGATCGCACCCGTACACATCGCACAGGGAGAAAGCGTCGTGTAAAGCGTGCTGCACCGGTAGTCTTTTGCAGTGAGACGCCCCGCATTCTCGAGCGCATCCATCTCACCATGGAGGATCGCACTCCCCTTCTGTATCCGGCGATTATGGCCACGGCCAACCACCTCCCCATCGATCACCAACACCGAGCCAATGGGAATCCCACCCTCGGCGAGCCCTTTTTGGGCCTCTTCGATAGCAACCTGGAGGTGTTGATGGTTATTCATCCATCAAAAAGCTTACATGTCTTTTAGGGGGTGTCGAGTTTGCGCTGGATGTGCCAGGCAAACCAGCCCTTATATTTTTGCTGTAACTCGGGGAGCTGCCAATCCTTACCAGTGATCGTGCCCCGGCAATCGGCACTACCGCAATTACAATCCATCGAGTAGTCGAGGTCGTCCGTAGTAGCCCAGTCGTGCGTAAGTTCTTCGCCTACAGCAATATCGCACATCGCTACGACTACGATCTGCCCCTGGATGGCTACATTCGGATCACAGGAGTGATTGAGATAGAGCATCGAGCCCTCACGTTCCTCCCGAGTAACCGGTGCAATATAAAGATCTTCCGATATCTGGATCTCCGCCGAACCGAGTTCCGGCTCCAACGCATCCCATTGTTCCCCAGAAAGAATATGTCCCCCTTTGACCGCTACGATTTCACCCTCAACAATATCCGCTATCGCAAACAACCCCTTCCCCTGAATCGGGCTCGATTTAACAGCTGTTTTGGACGATAGATAGGTGAGAGGACGGGGCATTTAAAAGCTTAACTTCCCTGCTGCAGCTTCATCCAGAAGCCAGATGACTTTTTCCTTGGAGCGGCCGAGGAGGCGGATAGGGGTCTCTGAGTAGTCGATGGGTGTATCGGCAAACACTTTTTGCAGGGCTTCGGCTTTGCCCGCACCGGTAATGAAGGCAACGATGCGGTCGCATTTCGTCAGACCATAGGGGGTGATGGTTAGTCGCATGCCCTTGCCGGGAACTTCGACTGAGGTGAAAAGGGAGCCCGAGTCCAGATCTTGTTCCAACAGAGGACTCCCCGGGAAAATCGAAGCCGTGTGGCAATCGTCCCCCATGCCAAGGATGCACATGTCGTAAGCCTTACCCTCTCCGAAACTGTGGCCCCAAAGGTATTCATACCATTGGGCAGCATCCGCAGGATCACGCCCTGTATCCCAGGGAAAGCGGGCCTCTTCATGCGCCTCCATGGGGTCGAGCAGCATGCGGATCGCGTTCCCAAAGTTACTCTCTTCACTCTCATGCGGCACGTGGCGCTCATCACTTACGGACCAAATCGCCTTTGCGACCACTTCCTTGAAGTCCGATCGATTCTCCACCAGCCATTGATACCAGGCCTTGGGCGTAGAGCCCCCGGTGAGGCCAATGCCCGGAGGGTAAGGCAATGCATCGACCATCGCCGTGATTTCATCGGCGAAGTAAGCGTTCAGCACATCACGCTCAGCAATGCGCACGGTTCCGAGAGAAGTCTCGTGTATCTCCATGGGGAAATGATTAAGGCGAATTCAGCTCAATCCGCGAGTCTTTTTTACAATTCCGAGAGTTGAAGAAAGCTGCTTCCATTTAATGCGTAATTTGGCGAGAGCGAGATATTTGGTTAACAAGCAAAATGCGCAGAAACGTATGAGCATACGTGACTAAGTAATTTTGTGCAGTGCCGCCTAGTATGTCGCCTCGAGGATGATTGTTTACGATACAACATACACCCCAGCTAAATTCCTATATCCTCAAATCTTTATTAATTATCATTAATTTGCCTAAACAATCATCCGGTCAAATTACGCTTTCAAGGCCTGTTGCATTCGGTCCAGCCCTTCCTGCAACTGGCTACGTGGGCAGCCAAAATTCAGTCGCACGTGTCCCCTACCCCGAAATGTCGGCCCATCCGAGAGCCCCACGCCTGCTTTTTCAAAAAAGCCAGCCGGATCTTTCATATCGAGCCCCTCCACATTCAACCATGCGAGGTAAGTCGCATCCATCGGGTAACCATGGATGCCCGGCAGAGAACTCGCCACCGTATCATCGAGCAGCTTTAAATTCTCATTGAGGTAAGCGATGAGATTCCGTCGCCACCCTTCCCCATAGGTGTAGGCCGCTTCACAGCCGGCATAACCAAAACAATTGACCTCTGTAATAATACCACGTGCGGCATTGCGAAACTTAAGCCGCACCGCGTCATTCGGAATGATTACATACGCGCAGCAGAGCCCGGCCAGATTGTAAGTCTTGCTCGGGGACATCATAATAATGGTGCGATCCAGGATTTCCTGCGGCAGGCTGCCCGCACAGACGTGCGGCTTATCATTCAGAATGAGATCACAGTGAATTTCATCTGAGCAGAGTATGATATCGTGCTTGATGCAAAATTCACCCAGCCCAATCATTTCATCCCGTGTGAGCACCTTGCCGGTTGGGTTATGGGGATTACTCAACAGAAACAGCTTTGTTTCAGGCGTAACGGCTGCCTCCATCTTTTCATAGTCGATCTCCCATTGCTGAGTAGTAGAGTTAAACTCAAAAGCTACGACCTGTAGCTGCTGGCCTGCAAAGCCCGGAGCGGAAAGAAATGGGAAATACGCGGGCGTCCACGTGAGCACGGCATCACCGGGTTGTCCATAGGCACGTGTGGCTACATTGATTGCAGGCACGAGCCCCGGCATCCAGACCAGCCACTCGGGATCGACTTCAAACTGATGGGTATTTTTCAGATAATTCACCACGGCATCGACCGTCGTTTGAGGCGCATTCGTATAGCCGTAGACTTTGTGGTCCACTCGCTTATGCAGTGCTTCAATCACCTCAGCCGGAGACTCGATATCCATATCCGCCACCCAAAACGGCAATACCTCCTCCGGGTATTTGTCCCACTTCAGGCTACCCGTGCCCCTGCGCGCGATCTGCTTATCAAAATCCATGGGGTAAATAAGGCGTGTATTTGGTAGCCTTTCAACTCCGAATTCCATAGACCATTTGAGCTACAACTTCTTGCAATACCACACGCTGGGTATCTGGTGCGTGAAGCCTGCCTTTTCATAGGCCTTGCGGGCAGCCGCGTGGCTGGGGTCACCCCCGGTGGAAACCGTTGCGACCTTCATCCCCGAATCTTTCATCAGTTGAGCTGCGAACGCATACATCTGTGTGCCGATACCCTGGTTCGCATAATCCGGATGTACCGCATTCAGACCGATCTCACCAATCAAAGTCTGCCGATCCAGTTTGATCTGTATAAAACCCACGGATGTTTGCTCGCGTTCTGCAACATACATCTGCCATTCGTCCTCTGGCTTAAGAGCAGCCAGTAGCATATTCCCCTGGGTTCGGTCTTCTGCTTCCTGCGCAAGCAGATATAAATCTTCACCCAGGATTGATCTAAAGGATGAAAATATCGGCGCAAATGCCAACCGCCGAATCTCCTCCAGCTCAGCCAGATCTGCGAGTTCCGCTTTTCTGAAGTGTATTTCCTTTCGGGCAGTGTCCATACTCAAGACCCACCATTATGAGTCTGATCGCCATTTAAGATGCAAGCGGATTTATGCCGCGAGTGCCCGTTGTAAAAGCTCCGCACGCCGCTGGGAATAGGCATCCGCTTTACCCGCTGTTAGCTTGAGGCGTCGTTCGCAGCTACTTAAGTGGTGCGTAATTTCATCGCTGGAGTCTTCAGAACCCTTTTCACGGAGAACCAGCAATGTATAATAAAAGGGAAAGCGTTGCCAGCCTCCGGCGGGTTTGCGGTTTTCGCGAAGTGTTCCCAGTGCGTTATCGAAGTCGTTAGCATGCTCAGGATATACATCCGCATTCAGGGAACGCCAAAATGCAACCGAACAGGTCGCACAGCAGTATTCCGCCGTGCCGCTTTCATAATATTGCTCATTGGCGAAAATTTGCTTGGTGAGGCGGTCACGGGAGATCCGGTTAGCCTCGAGAGTCTGACCCAGTTGTCTTTCCAGGATCGTCATCAGCCGAGTCGCCTCCTGCGCAATAGTATGGGCGCGGCCCGCACCCGTGGAGATTCGCTCACCCGTAAACAGATGATACTCCTGCCCCCAGTCACTCTCCGTCATCGCATAGCTGCCCGCATATCCGCTGTCTTTCCCCACACGACTTCCCATCCACTCGGCCAGGTCCCCCACCTCCGACTCCCACGCCTTATTCCAGAAGAGGGCGTTATTCAGATTATCAACGGTTCGTATCAGGCTGCTGGGATCGAGTATTTTCATGGTAAATAAGGATTAGTTATTATTATAGATAAACAATCTTTATTTAACAATACTAATCATTTAATGAATCGCAGATCTTACGGTTCATGACCCATATTGAGATACTTCTTTATTTCTTCACCCGATAAAAGCGCTTCGCTGAAACATTTATAATCTCCCAGTTCACTTAATTCCTCGGAAATGGTTAGAAACTTTCGATAACAGGATCGAAAAATAAAGGGTCCAAAGCTTACACGATTAATCCCTATATTCTGTAATTCTTTCAAAGAACAAGCGTTCTCAGTTGCCAGTATATTAATCGGAGATGATATCTCCTCACGCAATTTTTTAACTGTGTATTCATCCCCGGGACCTATCGGGTAAACACAGTCAGCTCCTGCGGCATTGTATTCTTTGGCTCTGGCGATCGCATCATTAATCACCAAGTTATTTGAACCATAAGTAGGAGATAGAAAGCTATCGATTCTCGCGTTAATAAATAAATGAATACCCTCTTCATCCGCAACTTCTCGAATTGCCTGGATTCTCTCACATTGATGTTTTATCCGACGGAGTTCTTCCCCCTCAATAATACTGTCTTCGATATTGATTCCAACCGCTCCGGTTGAAATCAATTGGTGTATGGAGTCTTTGAGTTCAGAAATGGACTCTCCGTAGCCCCTTTCTATATCAACGGTAACCGGTAAATTCACACTACCCGCAATCCTCCTGGCCACTTCATACAAAGTGGCTCTCTTAATCCTTTCGCCATCTGCATATCCAAGTGATGCTGATACTGCTGCACTGGCTGTAGCAACGGCCGGATAGCCTACTTTCTCGAGCATTCGAGCTCCAATGACATCCCAAATATTTGGAAGAACAAGCAAAGTCTTACCAGTATGAAGATTATAAAAATCAACTGCTTTTTTGGACTGAGGCGCTGATTTCATATAGACAATTTATGTTTGGTTTTCCTAAAGCGTTTGATCAAATCCTATTCTTGCGCCAGTTGCTCTCAACAATCCCCCCGACGTTACCCCCTGCTCACGCAACGTACGGATGCTAAGGGAGTCGTAGGACTTGGCGAGGCGTTTGCCGTGTTCGTCCACAACAAGTGGACAGTGGTAAAATGCTGGGGGTGAAGCACTTAGCGCTTCGTAGAGCAGGAGCTGACGTGCGGTTGAGAATAGAAGATCTGCGCCACGGACGACTTCGGTGATGCACTGGGCGATGTCGTCTACGACGACTGCGAGCTCATAGCTGGGTGAACCATCCTTACGCCAGACAAGGAAATCCCCGAAGTCTTTGCCTGCTTCGAAGCGTTGAGGACCTTGCTTGAGATCCTCGAATTCTATGGTTTGCCCCTGTTCCACGTGGAACCTCCAGTTGATGTGCTTTTGATTTTGGAAGTCCTGAGCGTTGTGGCTTTGGGGTTTATCGGAAAGAATGATCGCTTCACCTTCTACATTATTCTGGATGTTGGGATCTTCAGCGATCTGTTTGCGCGAAAGCGTGCAAGGATAGACATAGCCCTTGGCAACCAGCTGCTCCATGATTTTCTCATACGCCGGAAAACGATTGGATTGTTTGAGGGTTGGGTCGGTTTGTGGGCTGGCATCCCAATCCAACCCGAGCCAGCTAAGGTCTTCGTAGACAGCCGCCTCGTATTCAGATCGACAGCGGGTGAGGTCGATATCCTCAATGCGCAACAAAAGTTTCCCACCCGCATCCCGTGCACGTTGCCACGCGGTATGAAAGGTGGCGGCATGGCCCTTGTGAAGATAGCCGCTGGGTGTCGGCGCGAGTCTGCCAATATATTCCACAAAAATCATTCACAAAAGATTGAATCGACGGAATCAACCTGATTTGTTACTGCGTAAATAAAAATAAGCTTGCAATATTCTCAAATATAGAACATTTGTTCACTAAATTGTAAGCAAACATGATATCCCCAGAAAATACTTTTATGGCAAAAGCAGCAACAAAGGGCAGCGATAAAGATAGTCGCGAGAATGATTTGAAAATGGCCGTGTCATCGATCAATCGCCAATACGGTGAAGGCGCATTGATGCGACTGGGCGAATCGTCGAAGATGAATGTTTCGGTGATCTCAACCGGTTCGGTAGCGATCGATCTGGCACTGGGAGTCGGGGGATTGCCCCGGGGGCGGGTATCTGAGATTTATGGACCTGAGTCATCCGGTAAAACGACGATGTGTCTGAACTTGATTGCCCAAGCGCAGAAGCAGGGCGGTAATGCGGTATTTATCGATGTAGAGCATGCGCTCGACCCCCGTTACGCGAAGGTCGTGGGCGTCGACCTGGACAGTCTGATGGTTTCCCAGCCGGAATCCGGCGAAGATGCGCTGAATATTACGGAAACACTCATTCGGTCAGGCGCCATTGATGTAATCGTTGTCGACTCAGTAGCTGCACTGGTCTCGAAGACCGAGCTCGACGGACAGATGGGGGATACGACTGTCGGTCTCCAGGCTCGTATGATGAGCCAGGCGATGCGTCGTTTGACCTCAGTCATCAATAAAACGCAGTGCGTGTGCTTGTTTACGAATCAGATTCGTGAAAAGATCGGCGTGATGTTTGGTAGTCCGGAAACGACACCCGGGGGCAGGGCGCTCAAGTTTTTCGCATCCGTGCGCATGGATATACGCCGCATCGGGCAGATCAAAAAGCCTTCCGGTGAAGTGATTGGTAATCGCACGCGGCTCAAGGTGGTTAAGAACAAGGTCGCCCCACCCTTCACCGAATGTGAGTTCGATATCATGTATAACGAAGGGATTTCGCGCACCGGCTCGATCATTGACTTGGGCGTGGATCACAAGATCCTTGAAAAGAAGGGTGCATGGATTTCTTACAAGGGGGATTTGATTGGCCAGGGCCGTGAAGCTGCCAAGCAATACCTTATGGAAAATGATGATATCGCCAATGAGCTGACTATGGCTATCCTTGATAAAGTACAGGTAGAAGTCGGTAAGACGCTCGCCAAAGGTGAAGAAGACTCGAAAGAGTAATACAGTCTCCATCGAATCCGCTATCCTATGATCGACACGATTGTAGCTCAATCGACTCCAATCGGTGAATCCGCGCTTGCGGTTATCCGTACGAGCGGTTCAGCCAGTGAGAAGATTGCAAAAGCATTATTGGGTCCAGACAAAGAGCTGATAACGCGTCATTCGTATTACAGCAATTACTTGAGCGCAGAGGGACAACTCCTGGATGAAGTCGTTTGGATCTACTATGAAGCAGGAGCCTCCTACACCGGTGAAGCCATGCTGGAAATCATGCCGCATGGAAATCCATTAATTTGCGAGCAAATCATTCAGGATTTACAGGCGAGGGGTTGTCGATTAGCGGAGCCCGGAGAATTTACCCGCAGGGCCTATCTGAACAATCGCCTAAATATATCACAGGCAGAAGCAGTGATTGATGTGATCCATGCACGCTCGGAAGGCGCCTTACAGGTCGCTCAAAAGCATCTAAGTGGTGAATCCGGAAGGCTGATTGAGGATTGGGTGCAAAAACTCACTATATTGCGTGCTGAAGTGGAGGCCTATATTGATTTCCCCGAAGAGGACCTACCTCCTGAAGATCAGGAAGGTCCCCTTCAAAAACTGTCCGAGATACGCGCACTGCTCTCACAATATAAATCAAGCGCTGAAAACAGCCGTCTGTTACAGCAAGGGATCAATACACTTATTATCGGTGCCCCGAATGCAGGCAAGAGTAGCCTGTTTAATACACTCGTTGGCCATTCCCGTGCGCTGGTAGATCCGAAAGCGGGGACGACCCGGGACTATATTCGCGAGCAGATATGGATCAATAAACAGCTCGTTAATCTTGTAGATACGGCGGGTCTAAACCCATTGCCCGGGGAAACACTCGAGTCTCAGGGAATTACTAAAGCACTCGAACTGGCTGAAATTGCAGACTATTTCCTGCTAGTCGTTGATGCTGCAGATGCCTTACCGGATATACCCGAAGCCATTAAAGATAAACTTAAGGCAGAAAATACGCTGATCATTGAAAACAAAATAGATCTCGAGAACGCGAATAAGCTCGATGCTTTTTATACAGAATTTCCGCATATTCGAATATCAGCGACTGAGAATATCGGAATAAAGGAGCTGATTGATATTTGGGGAAGCCAAATCAATGCTTTGCTTAAAATCAGGAATGAAGGCGAGATCATGTTTAACCATCGGCAGGCATCATTCATCGGAGAATGCCTTGAAGAGTTGAGTAAAGCACATGATCTATTGCAGCATGATCAGCAGACAGAATTCGCAGCATTTCATTTGATAAAAGCAGCCGAAAGCTTGTCGAATATCAATAAGTCCATAGATAATGAGGAAATGCTGGATCAATTATTCAGCCGTTTTTGCATTGGCAAATAGGCAGATTTCACTGTTTATTCGCCTGAATAGTATTCTCTATGGAAGAAGGAACACACAGGTTGCCACTTAAGCTGTCGCCGCATGATCCCTATGATGTGATCGTTTGCGGTGCGGGTCATGCGGGCTGCGAAGCTGCTCTCTCAGCCGCGCGTATGGGGAGCCAGGTTTTACTCCTAACCGGGAATGTGGATACCATTGCCCAGATGAGCTGCAATCCAGCCATAGGAGGCCAGGCCAAAGGGCAAATCGTGCGTGAGATAGATGCGCTTGGCGGCGAAATGGCTATCAATACAGACACCACAGGTATTCAGTTCCGCCTACTCAATGCATCCAAGGGACCAGCGGTTCAGGCACCTCGTGCCCAATGTGATAAAAAGGCATACCAGTATAGAATGAAACATACATTGGAATGCCAAAAGAATATCACTCTGTTTCAGGCTATTGGGAAAGGGCTTGTATATAAGGAGGGGAAAGTAACGGGAGTCGAAACCAATCTCGACCTCACATTCCACGGCAAGACCGTTATCTTAACTACGGGAACGTTTCTTCAAGCCATAATGCACATTGGTAAAAATACCAATGAAGGGGGGCGTATGGGAGATTTCAGCGCGAAAGGGATATCCGGCAGTCTGCAAAAAGCAGGCATTGAACTGCAGCGCTTAAAAACAGGCACGCCCCCGAGGATACTGGGGAGCAGCATTGATTTTAGCCAAACGAGAGAGCAAAAAGGCGACGACGAACCTACTCTATTTGCATTCTACGAATCCCGGGGGAATGAAGAATTGTTCCACGTGGAACAATTAGGTCAGGAAAAGCTCGGCTGGGCACCCGGAACTGACCAGGTTTCCTGCTGGATGACAGACACCAGCGATGAAACCGAACGCATTATTAAAGAGAATCTCCACCTCTCTCCGCTTTACAGTGGAATTATAAAAAGCTCAGGACCGCGTTATTGCCCCAGCATCGAAGACAAATTTGTTCGCTTCGAAGATAAGGATACCCACCGAATATTCCTGGAACCCGAAGGGCGCAATACCGACGAATGGTATATCAATGGACTGTCCACCAGTTTACCTCTTGATGTGCAGCTCAAGATGCTTGCATCTATCCCCGGACTGGAGAATGTGCAAATCACCCGCCCTGCCTACGCGGTTGAGTATGACTTTGCACTCCCCACTCAGCTGTTTCCCACTTTAGAGTCCAAGAAGATCGAAAACCTATTTTTTGCAGGACAGATCAATGGAACCTCCGGTTATGAAGAAGCAGCGGGGCAGGGCCTAATCGCCGGTGTAAATGCGACTGCGAAGTTAAACGGCATGGACCCTATGATACTGGGTAGAGATGAAGCTTACCTGGGCGTGCTCGTGGATGACCTGGTGACTAAGGGCACCCAGGAGCCCTATCGTATGTTTACAAGCCGCGCAGAGTATCGTTTGTTACTCAACCATAGTAGTGCTGAATTCCGGCTGCAGCATTACAGTAATCAGTATGATCTGGTGCCCGAACACCGGGGGAGGTATATGAAAGATGCCTACGATAAGTTTAATACTTGGTTCAATAAAATTGAAACTGAACGTTATCAGAATGGCACCTATGGAGATGCCTTAAGGCGTACTGCTCAGCTAGCTGAAGTCCTACCCGAAGCGCGTGAGCTACCCTCGGACGTTCTTAACCAGTTGGAGTATTCGATACGCTATAAAGGCTATCTTGATCGCGAATACAGGCACATCGAGAAATTTAGAAATCTGGAAAAAGTAAAACTGCCCGCAACTTTTGACTATTTAAGGATCAAAGGTCTGCGCAAGGAAAGCGCGCTTAAGCTCAATGACATCCAGCCCAGGAACCTATCACAGGCCAGTCGAATCAGCGGGGTAAATCCGGCAGATATCAGTATACTCATGGTTGTGTGTAAACAAGATTTAACATAGCGATGAGCGATTCTTCGGGTTATTGCTTTGACTCAAGCTATGGCTCTGCTATTTGTTAAATTCTTATTTGATAAATATGAATGTAAGCAATCGGCTATCAGAAGACGTAAAAATCAGTGGTTCCCTTTTTTCCAGAGAAGACCTGTTTATAGATTGCGAATATGAAGGAGAAATTCGCACAAATGGAAATTTGACTATTGGGGAAAATGCAAAGATCAAAGGCGAGGTTTTTGCACAAAGCATTACATTATTTGGTAAAATTGACGGCAATCTCAATTCGGAGCTTAAGTGTGAGCTGAAAGAAGGATCTACCCTTAATGGGGATGTCACTGCAAAAACATTTCGAGTAGTGGAAGGTGCCATATTTAACGGCTCCGCAAATATAAAAAATGATTCTAACTAAATTTCTACTTTCAAAAAACCATGTTCAATCGCAATAACCAAACTACCGACACTATGGCCAATCCTGAACCCCTTGTTAAATCGAACGGCAATTCTAAAAATGTCCTCCATAAGGATGTTAAAATCAAAGGCACTCTCGAGTTTGATCAGGAATTCGAACTTGATGGATTTATAGATGGAGAAGTGAAGTCCAAAAGCGGCCTCATCATTGGGAAAAACGCAACTATCAAAGGTTTGGTGCAAACTCAATCGGTCACCCTATTTGGTAAAGTCTATGGGGATATTATCGTTGAAGATAAGTGCATTCTCAAGGCATCCTCTGTTTTAGAGGGAGACGTTACTTCTGCAAGAATCTCAATCGAAGAGGGCGCAAACTTTTGCGGAAAATCCACCGTGCGTACCGCCAATAATTCATCTAAACCCGCTGCTAGCCAAAACGCCGGCAAGGGCAATAAAGACGAGTAAGCTTTATGCTTTTACAAATCGAGAACCAGGATTCGGGTTTTCGTGTCAAGACCAGCCTAGAGGAACAGACCTTTTTGCTAGGAGCGTATTCCTATTCAAGTGAAAGCACGCTGCTAACAGATCTTTTTCAGAATACCTTCCCGAATGTCGACTATATAGATGAAGGGGATTGGGAATACAGCATCCCTCTAAATTCAGAATCCAATCTAAAGTCAAATGATGCACTATTGGCTCAAAAGCTAAATGAATCTTTGATCAACGACTTTAGGGAGGATGTCACTCGCTTTGAAAACGCACTGAGTTCCAAGAATAAATTCAGATATCATCAAAAAACAGCGCTTGAAGAATTCAAGTTACCAAATCCCAAAAATAATCCCAATCTCTATCGAATATGCAGTATTAAAAGTCAAAACCCGCGGTTACAAATCTTGTGGAATCTTGCGAGTGATGACCCCAATGAAATGATTAGCCCGGCTCAGGCTTTAAGTATTCTGGAACAATTGCTTGCTCAAAAGAAAAGCCAGCGAAACACCCGGAAACTAATCGTATCAAGCATTATAATATGTACAATAGCCCTTCTATATTTTTCAAAGAATTTCTTACAAAATATTGGCAATGCGCCACTTATAGATTCAGTAGAATCGGTTGAAGCCCTAAATACTCAATATCTTAGAATAGATAAGAAGCAAGGTGTAGAATATCATCTGGGTCAGAATATCATTGCAAGTGCCTCACAAAGTGAAGGCAGTGTGATACTTCTATTCTCAAAACCAGGAGCTCATACTCTAAGTTTATACGATGAAAACTCAGTTTTAGTTGAACAACGAAAATGGAATGCCTACGGAGTTCATAATCACCCTTACAAGTATCCATATGTTCATTATTTAAAAACTACAAATACCCTTCATTTTAGTAAGACTTATTTTAGCGAACCGGATCATCCAGATAACCGGGTCTATCTCTTAAATCCATCAACGCAAGTTTATGAAGAGATTGACTACAAGCTTCCCTGGGAAATCGCTTATCAACCTGAGAAGATTATCGCCGTCGATGGAAATCAGAATTGGCACGAAATCCATTTTGAGCCTGAAAAACGCCTCAGACCTATAGCAATCGCCAAGATGGGAGGACTTCGAAAGTTAGAGAGTGAATATCTGGTAAGTATTCTAGACTCAGGCAGTGTTGATCCCAATGGATTTATTGTTAGAAGCGAAATCAGTTGGGGGGACGGCACTGTCAGCGAATTTTCAGGTCTACCCGCAGAACCTGTGTTTCACAAATACACACAAAGCGCGGATTCTCGATATATACAATTTAATGTATATGATAATGATGAGAATCCAGCGTTAAGACCTTTTATACTTCTATTTGATCCCAATGACATTGATACCTATGAATCAAATAGCCTACAAGCCGCTGATGATGAACAGGTTACATTATTTAGGTTTTTTCCGCTAACCGGTCCAAATGGCGAAACTCAGGCTCATCTTCAAGTCTATGCCAATCAGTCAGAAAAAACGATACTCTTTAAAATCAACCCTGTTTTAAAGGACGATTATATGCTTATCGAAGATATAGAGATCCGGCTCACTGATCGCAATAGAAAGGATGAAGTCGTCATCAAGAATAATTTATTATTTAAAATACACGCAAAAGCCTCGTTTGATCTAACCATAAAGTATACATTCAATGGAACCCCAATTGAATTAAATCCATTTTTAGTAGATAATGAATTCGTCCAATCTATGGAGTAAACTGGTAGTTCCAGCTTTATTACTCGGCAGCCATTTATTGAATGGGAACGATGTTACCTTTGTTTATTCAGATGATTCAGGCCCGCTCTTTCAGAATAATAGTGACGAATATATATCCACGAGCACAGATGTAAGCTGCCGAATCAACTTAGATGAGCCGCGTGCCAATGTTATGATCTTTAACAATAAGCACCCGCAGAGTTATCAGCTTCAGGATGAAAGTTATTTCAGTCAGTTAACGCTCATCCCCGGCGAGAACTTCATAGATGTAGATTCTAAAACCCCAATTATAAGCAGATCACGTTATCGTATTTTTTATTTACCGAACATTGAAATCAAACAGGCGAAATATGTGGTAGAGGGCGCAACGACAAACGAAGAAACAGGCGAGTTAGAGTTATCAGAAACCTTATCTACAGCAGTGAATATTCCTCATATTCAACTAAAGCTTAAAAAAATACCTCAGCATAATGATCATAGCCTTATCGTGTATGATTCATTCAATAATCCGCTTCCCATCACACAGAATGAAGCATCCAGCATCATAAATCTTGGACTTAGGCGGGGACCTAATAACTTTAAAATTGTATCCCGAATAAAAAATCAGGTGCTTGATGAGAAAACGGTTAATCTGTTTTTGCAGAAAGCTGTAGAGGTTTTGCCCAATCTTGAAAAAAGTCCCCGACTTGAGCGTGCACCCACTGGAAATTGGATCAGCCGCAGCCCCAAAGTCTGGCTAGAGGTAAACATACCGGGCATCGAAACAGGCAGTGCAATACTGGCGGTGAACGATTTTGAAACCCGTCATCAAGTCGCGAATAACCGCTTTGAGTATGAGGTGGAACTCAGCCCCAACCGGGTGAATACGATAAAGGCAGTATGGGAGTCTTCGAATACACGTTATCTGGATTACATTCAGATCTCCTATTTCCCATAATCCCTTTGGATTAAGCGAACTATCAACTGCATACAAAGGAATAGGGCGCAAACACCGACCCACCAGTCACCAAAGCGTGCATAGAATGTCGTAACGCCCTTGTATTGAGCTGCTTGCACTGGCGTTACAATACCCACTCCCCGATGATAAATGCTACCTTTATCATCTACGACTACTTCACGCATTCGGCCTTTTTCATCGATCCAGCCACTCCAACCCCCGCTTCCACAACGAATAAAGGGGCGCCGATTTTCGACTGCCCTTAGTATTGAATGGGCTGCATGCTGATAGGCTGCGGCTTCTTTGCCATACCACACATTGTAAGTAGCCACATAGAAAATATCCACGTCTTGCTTAACCGCCTCGCTGGATACGTGGGGGAATACATCTTCATAGCATATTATGGGTGCAATATCGACTAAGCCCTTGCCTGTATCCACCTGCATAACGAGAGGCTGACTACCCGGTGAAAAATCTCCCCCAAAAGGAACTACTGTTTCCAAGAAACCCAAATACTCCCGAAAGGGAACATACTGCCCAAAGGGAACCAGCACTTGCATCTCATAGTGTGGCTCCAGTCTGCGACCATCCGCCTGATAGTGAAACACACCATTGATCATTCGATCCCCTATATATGCATGATTCCCCATCAGCAAAGGTCTGCGAATAGCATTTCTAACCAACATGGATACCTCTGCATCTATATTATTCTCGCCGATAACCGCCCAGGGCAGCGTACCCTCCGGCCAAAACATGATATCAAAATCCAGATCTCTCGCTTCAGCGGATAAGCGGAAGGCCGTATTCAGGGTCTCATGCATGTTTTCACGATTCCAGGAAAGGTAAGCCGGTTGATTCGGTTGAACAATCGCTGCCTTGAACAAAGGTTTTTCTTCTGAACTTTGGAAATACTTAAGCAGTGAACTTGTAGTAAAGGTCATGCAGATGAGTAGTAAAAACCAAAGTTCGACCCTTCCAAATATCCCGGATAAACCTTTGCGAAAAACGCTCCGAATCCATAACGCAATAAGCATGTTTACGGTCACCACAAAAAAAGAAATACCATATACGCCAAAAGTATCCAGATTTTGTATGAGGGGAGGGTATTGAGTCTGGCTTAGCGCCAATGGAGACCAGGGGAGCGCCCATGACTTTATCCGCAACCACTCTATGATCACCCAGATCGCCGGGAGACTCAACAAATGGGCTAACCGAACCCACCGAGATTGCTGACCGTAATCAGTAAAAACAAATCTTAGCCGTAGGAAAAAGGGTATCAACAGCAGGCTTAAGGCGACGCATACCAGGATAGTCCCGATCAAGGTAACATGGCGGAGCCATATGATGGTGATAAAACATCGCAGAAACTCAGCTATGAGTGCTGCGGTGAGGAATCGCCTTTTTGATGGTTTTGTGAACGCCCACAGAATTAGTGGAACTACAAATAGATAAGCCGTATAACCCTGGTAGAAAACGGGAAAACTCAATATGCCCAGTACCGCATAAGCAAGTATGACTACGAGCGTTATCTGACTATTTCTATTCCACCATTCAAACATGAGCTACTTAGTAAATGACTTAATAGCTCATATTTGTCTTAATTTCTTTCAATTCTGCAATAAAAGATCCCACAATCACTTTGCTTTTAATGAGTAGGGGATACTTTTTTGCATCATCCGAAAACCACATTTGTATTTTTGATTTTTTGCTTTTCTTAAAAACGCCGGCCAAATCTTTAGTATCCGGCTGTGCACGGATCGCATCAAACATACCGGCGCGCACCTCAAGCGGCTCACGATCCCGGATCTTTACATCTACCAACAGCATTTTCTTACCGTCACTGGCCGGCATCTCGTAGTTAGGCTCTTCAATATCACCCAAAGTGCGAAACTTATAAGTTACTGCCAGAGGATCCGTTGTATCCTCAAGGATTTCGATCGGTTCCTTGGGATCTTCTCCCTCCCGATGATAAACCGCTGTCATGTTATGCCAATCAAACGTAACCGTTGCATCCCGATGCGTATCTCCCTCATGTTGATTTACTTCGTAACGAATCACTCTTCGGCTATCGATGGCAATGTAGGACGTGAACTGGCTTCGCACTTTATAAAATACATCCGCAAAATCATTGGTCCATACCTTGAGCTGGATTTTATAGCAGGGTATACCGTTGATTTCCACGGTCTCCCCGGAAGTCAACATACCTTCGCCCACACTGAAAGGCCCCCATTTCAGGCTATACTTTAGCTGTTCAACATCTCCGTAATCATAGGTCTCCTGTGCGTTTGCTGCGGAGATACCTAATGTTAGAAAAACGGCTGTGAATGCGACTGATACGAGTCGTCTTAAAATATTCATAATGATTAAGACGATAAAACCCGGGTTAGTATTCGAAAATAATGAACCAGGGCTATACCAATGGCTTTATATTCCAAATATCGTCACAGTATTCCTGTATAGTGCGGTCACTTGAAAATTTACCCACGCGTGCAGTATTGAGTATCGCCATACGCGCCCATCGTTGACGGTCCTTGTAGGCCTGATTCACCTTGATCTGAGCCTCACAATAGGAAGCATAATCCGCCAAAACCAGAAACGGGTCCCCGTGATCGAGCAAACTCTGGCGTAAAGGTTGGAATGAATCATCCTGACCGGGTGTAAATGTATCTGAGCTCAACCAATCGATGACTGCCTTAAGCACCGGATTGTTGTTGTAATAATCCCAGGGATTATAGCCCCTTGCCCGGAGTGCTTCCACTTCCTCCACTTTCAAGCCAAAGATGAAAATATTCTCCTCGCCGACCTCTTCCATGATTTCGACATTCGCACCGTCAAGCGTACCTATTGTCAACGAACCATTGAGTGCCAGTTTCATATTACCGGTACCCGAGGCCTCCTTACCGGCTGTAGAGATCTGCTCAGATAAATCCGACGCAGGTATAATACGCTCAGCAAGGCTAACGCTGTAGTTTGGCAAAAATACGACTTTAATTTTATCCTGGATACGTTTGTCGTTATTGATTTTATCAGCCACCATATTAATCGCGCGGATGATATTCTTCGCGAGCTCATAACCCGGGGCTGCCTTTGCACCAAAGATAAATACACGCGGATGCATATCCATATCGGGATTGTGGATTAACTTACGATACATGGTGAGGATATGCAGCAGATTGAGGTGCTGACGCTTATATTCATGTAATCGCTTAATTTGCACATCAAAGAGTGCAGCCGGATCTACGGTAATTTTAAGCGTTTGTTTGATGTAATCTGCAAGCTGGACCTTGTTCTGGTGCTTGATCTCCATGAACCGATGCTGGAAATCCGGATCGTCTGCAAAATTTTCGATCTCACGGAGTCGCTCAATCTGTTTGGGCCAATGATAGCCGATCTTCTCATTAATGAGTTCAGTAAGCTTTGGATTACACTGCAGAAGCCACCGCCTGGGGGTTATTCCATTGGTCTTATTCTGCAATTTTTGCGGATACAGGTCATGAAAATCCCTGAAAAGGTGCTTTTTCAAAAGTTCGGTATGCAGTGCAGCAACGCCGTTGACCGTATGACTCGCGACTACAGAAAGGTATGCCATACGAATCATCTTCACAGAACCTTCTTCTATGATAGAGAGCATGGACTTCATTTGATCATCGCCTGGCCAGTGCGCTTCCACCTCTTTTTCCAAAAATTGGGTGTTGATCTCGTAAACGATCTGCAGGTGACGTGGGAGCACTTTTTCAAATAACGGCACACTCCATTTTTCCAAAGCCTCCGGCAGCAATGTATGATTGGTATACGAAAAAACTTTGCGGACCAGATTCCAGGCTTCATCCCATTCAAAATAATACTCATCGAGCAAGATTCTCATGAGTTCAGGCACAGCAACCGCCGGGTGAGTATCATTGAGTTGGATAGCGACCTTATCAGCAAACTGGGACCAATCCTGATGGTTTTTAAAGTAACGACGAATAATGTCCTTCAATGAGCAGCTCACAAAAAAGTACTGCTGAACCAAACGTAGTTCCTTACCGGTTTCGGTCTTATCATTCGGATAAAGCACTTTCGAGATTGTCTCATCCAGTGCCTTCTGGCGAATGGCTTCTACATAACCACCCTCATTAAAGGCTTCCAAATCAAATTCCTGTGAGGATTTCGCTTCCCAAAGTCTTAGGAAATTAACCGTTTGCGCTCCGTAGCCACAAATCGGAATATCATAAGGCACACCCACAATGATACGGCCACCTACCCACTTAGGGCAGTAATCTCCAGTGTCATTGAATCCGTGTTTCACATATCCATAGATTCGGATATTCTGGCAATATTCCGGCCGAACAAACTCCCAGGGATTGCCAAACTGCAACCAGTTATCCGGGCGCTCAACCTGGTGACCGTCCTTAAATTCCTGGCGGAATAACCCAAATTGATAATGAATGCCATATCCGATCGCAGGAACATCCAAAGAAGCCAGTGAATCCAGAAAACATGCTGCCAGGCGACCGAGACCTCCATTGCCGAGGCCCATATCCATTTCCTGGTCAAAGATCACTTTCCAGTCCAGGCCCAGCTCAGAAATCGCAGTCTTCACTTCATCAATGAGACCGGTATTGATGAGATTGTTTTCCAACAAACGGCCCATCAAATATTCAAGGCTCAAGTAATATACACGTCGCACGTCTGCCTCATTTTGCACACGCATGGTTTCCTGAAAGCGCACCATTAACTTCTTCTCGACCGCCCGACAAACACTGTTCCACCAGTCACGATCACTAGCTGTTTTCGGATCACGTGCATAGGTATACTTAAGTTGATCTACAATATCGTTCTTAAGGTCGCCGTTTGCTTCGACCTGAAACGGGAATTTTTCCTGATTATGAGGAGTCTCACCAGAGACATGCGGTTGGCCTGTGGTTTCCATAGTGAATTCGATGGTTGATAAATTTTTAAAGGCGATTAGTAATTGCGTATGCTGGCAAGGCGCCTCACCCAGACACCTGTTGCATCGATGGCTTCCAATTCAGCAATCAGCTCATCAAACTCAGATTCATTGCCCTGATTGTTAACAAGAATTGCCAACTTAAATAGGGCTTCTGATTTTAGCGTATTTCCGAGTGTTTCGGAATCGACTATCGATCTGTAAATGGTTTCAGAATCGCTTGTGTTGCCTAGATTATCCAAAGAGGCTGCCTGCCCCAATAATGCAAGACCCTGAAACTCCTGAATATCCAGCTTAGCAGCAGCCTCCTCATAATAATCGGCTGCCTCCTGATAATTGCCTGTTTCGTAGTTCTCCTTAGCCAGCTTAAGTAATAAAAATGAAGACTGCGGAGCTGAAGGATGATTCTCAATAAACGATGCGTAGTTTTCCGAACTCTCCAGTGCATTAAATTCATTCGCGAGCTTATTGCTACTCGCTGCGCTAATCGCGTTCCAGGACTGCAGTGCTATAACGGTTAGCAATATCGTGCTGCCTGCAATCAGAATCGTTTTACCATAGCGAGTCCAGAATGTATAGACTTCCTCATTTACAAACTCGGGAATATCTGAGCTGCCGCTTTGCGGAGTTCCCGGATTTGCCTGGGGGCTCGTATTGGCTTTATCTTGTTCTGTATTTTTCGAACTCATTGGAGGAGTAGCTTCTCTACATTTTTCCTGCCAAGTCAAATGCTTATGCCCTTAAAGATACAAAAAAACCCCTCGTGATACACGAGAGGTTTTGAAAGGTTAATAAGTATAAATACTTCGATTAGAAGCTACCAGTAATACCTACTGAGAAGTAAAGACCGTCGTCTTGGTTCTCTACGTCTTCAGCGTCTTGGTAGTTGATAGAAGCACTCAGGCTAGCAGTATCAGACAGAGAGTAACCGATCCCTGCAGAAACACCGTAGTAAGTAGTGTCATCACCACCGTCAGGAGATGCGTTACCTACATAAGCTCCGATGTCGAAAGTGGATACTTCGTCGATTTCGAATGAGTGACCCACACTGCCTTCAACTGTAAATGTCTCAAGCGTTACATCATAGTAGAAGTAAACTGCAGGAGCCAGTTCAGTATCGAAAGCAAAACCTACGAAAGGTTCCCAGGTAGTGGTGTCACCGTCTTCAAGCTCAGGATATACATAAGCAGTAAATCCGATATCAGCCGATACTACGTCTGAAAGAGCTGCACCATAGCCTGCATAAAAGTCGATTTCGTTTTCCCAGAGACCTCCGTCGCCGCGCTCAACAGGTTGAGCGGTCCAAACACCTGCGTAAAAGTCACCTTCAGAGTAGTCGATAGCTGCTTCAATGATAGAGTCAGCCAACTGAACACCGCGGAAATAGTAATCAGAAGTATAGCCTGTAGTCAGGTCTATAGCTGCTGATGAAGCACCCGCAATCATGGTGGATGCTAAGATAGTTAAGATTGTTTTCTTCATATTACAGTCAGTTTTTTAATTTATAGCGCTTCAAGTTATTATTAGCGAAGCGTAGGGTAGGATGCTACTCCCGTGCCAATTTCGGGATTTGGCTTAATTTTAACTGACATTTCAGCTAAAAAATCAATTGTCTGGGGATTCAATTTCCTTGAGTTTGATTTCGAGGTCTTTTTCGAGCAAAGATTGTATGACATCATCGATTTCCCCATCCATAACCTGATCGAGACTATGCAGCGTTAATCCGATACGGTGGTCTGTAAGTCGACCCTGCGGGAAGTTATAGGTTCGTATACGTTCACTACGATCTCCCGTACCCACTTGTTCCTTGCGTTGGGCAGCATACTTAGCCCGTTCCTCCTCCTGCTTGGCCTGGAGCAAACGAGAGCGCAACACGGTGAGTGCTTTGGCTTTATTCTTATGCTGGGACTTTTCATCCGCACAGGTCACAATAACGCCGGTCGGTTTATGCAATACCTGCACGGCAGAGTCGGTCGTATTTACACTCTGCCCACCCGGACCGCTGGCACGGCACACTGTGATCTCGAGCTCTGCAGGATCGATGGCGATGTCAACTTCCTCAGCTTCCGGCAATACGGCCACCGTCGAAGTCGATGTATGGATACGCCCATTCGTCTCCGTAACGGGTATTCGCTGCACCCGATGAACCCCACTCTCGAACTTCATCAGCTTGAAGGCACCTTCGCCCTTCATCAGAAATGAGACTTCCTTGACTCCACCCGATTCGGAAGGGCTCGTATTCATAGTCTCTATGGTCCAGCCCCTTTTTTCCGCAAATCGGGAATACATACGAAACAGGTCGTTTGAAAAGAGTGAGGCCTCATCCCCCCCGGCTCCCGCTCGGATTTCCACCACCGTATTGCGGTCATCTGTCGGATCAGGAGGCACCATTGCAATAAGCAGTTCCTTATTTACATTGACCTTTTCAGCTTCGAGCTCCTCGTTTTCAACGAGTATGAGCTCACGCATTTCTTCTTCGAGGCTGTCATCCTTGAGCATTTCCGCATTACCGACGAGATCTTGATCTATCTTCTGCAGGCGGTCGTAGAGAGCTATAGCCTCCTTGATCTTCTGGTGCTCCTTGGAAAGTTCCGCTGCTTTGCGGGGATCATTATATATATCACTGGAACCTAATAATTCCTCCAACTCAGTATTGCGTTGGCGGTAGGGTTCTATGGAAGGGATGCGTAACATTTAACTTATCGGCTCTTTAAATTCTACAATTGCAAAGTATGGAGAGTGAGTGTTTTTTACTTGGCTGTAAATAATCATTTAATCCGAAGGGGCTCGCTCGTCAACTGGTATGAATCAAACCAATCTCCACAGTCAGAATATAATCGCCTGTATATGGGACTTTGATAAAACTCTCATTCCCGATTATATGCAGAGCCCACTTTTTGAGGCTTACGATATCGATGAGGACAAATTCTGGCGCGAGGTAAATGCGTTACCCGCCGTTTACAGAGAAAGAGGGCAGTATGTATCCCACGATACGATCTACCTGAATCATCTACTGACATACATCAAGGAAGGTAGATTGAGTGGGCTAAACAATGCCAAGCTTCGCTCCTTTGGGCCACGGGTTAAACTCTACCCCGGGCTTCCCTCGCTCTTTGGGTACTTAAAGGATCTCGTGGCCAGCAGGTCCGAATATAAGAAATTTGATATCCAACTGGAGCATTACGTAATCAGTACTGGGCTGGCGGAAATCATCCGGGGCACTTCAATCAATGAATACATCGAAAATGCCTTTGGCTGTGAACTACTGGAAAATCCCATGCCACCCGGTTTTCTGGAGCAAAATGAGCTCTCCATAGATACCGAACCGGAGATCAGCCAGATTGGTACTATTGTGGATAATACCATCAAGACGCGCTACATTTTTGAAATCAATAAAGGCACGAACAAGAATGCGTCCATCGACGTAAATTCAAATATCCTTGAAAACGATCGCCGAATCCCCATTCGCAACATGATCTATATTGCAGATGGTCCGAGCGACATCCCTGTATTTTCCGTGGTTAACAAGGGGGGTGGAAAGACCTACGCGGTATACAATCCCGAAAATCAAAAGGAGTTTCGCCAGAATGACGACCTTTTGCAAAACAAACGTATTCATGCGTATGGACCTGCTGATTATCGATCCAGCAGTAGCACGGCCATGTGGCTGAAAATGCACGTCCTTGATATTTGTGATCGTATTGTATTTGAGCGTGAGCAGGCATTGGCCCTGCGCGTGGCAAAACCTCCCCGCCATCTACATGATGATCCGGAGCAGACCCCCGAAACACCGCGACCGATGCAACAGGATCTGCTCGAATCCTAATCTACCACAGGGGAGACGGGTATTTTCCGGATTTTACCAATTGTTGAATCCCATTTCCGACATGTTCTTTGTCTCCCGGGTTGGTAACGCCAAACCATTGATCCTGAGATTTTTCCACACGGATTTTACCTGTGCCTGACCGGATTACATCATTCACCACGGTGGGTATATAAAACTCAGCCTTGGGTTTAATCAGGTTCTTTTGTAGGAATTCGTGAAAAAGGCTGTCAATACGGTCAAAGAGCTTGGGACTGAAACCAAACAAATTCATCGACACCGGATCGCTGACACCCACCACGCGTGGATTACCCTCCGGGTCAGTGCCCACCCATTCCCCATTTTCGTTTTCAGTAATATTCACGATTTCATCAATACCTGAAAGCGATCCGTCATCATTGATTTTACATAAACCGCGGGAAACTGACCCATGGGGGGAGAGTGTCTGCCCCAATGGGTAGCTAATAATGCAATGGTGGTGATTTTTCTGGAAATCGAGAGTCGTATTTTCAAAACCCTTAACAATTTGTTGAAAGCCCTGGGCTCCATAAAAATCGTCCCCATTTACCAGGGCAAAAGGAGTGGTTACTGCATTGCGCGCACACCAAACGGCATGCCCTGTGCCCCAGGGTTTCTGACGTTCGACCGGGCATTTATAGGGTTCCGGTAAAGCATCCAGCTCCTGGTAAACGATTTTGTACTGAATGTGGGAAGGCAGTCTTGAGATGATCTTCTCTTTTAAGTCCGCTTCTATGGACTTGCGGATGATAAACACCACCTCATTTATACCCGCCTGAAATGCATCGTAGATGCTATATTCGAGTATCGTTTCACCATTGGGGCCAAACCCTTCCAACTGCTTCAAGCCTCCATATCGGCTTCCCAAGCCGGCTGCGAGTACAACGAGTGATATATCCATGTTAACTCGTTTAGAGCATCAGAATCAGAGTGCAAAACCATTTTCACGAAAAATAGGATATTGCGATATAAGTTGAAATGGTTGGCTAATTTTGCCATGATACCGGGTTTAGATGAAAGTCCTACTCACATCCCACGGATCCACCGGTGATATCTATCCAGTCATCGCATTGGGGGTAGAGCTGATCAAGCGTGGGCATACAGTGACTTTTGCAACCGCCCCTTTGTACGAGCCCGAGATCATACGGGCCGGGCTGCGATATGTTTATCTACCGCCCAATTGGGATCAGGATAAATTTGCAGACGCTATGCGTGAACTCACCAAAGCGCGCACCAATATCGAAACCCTACAGATCGTCTACCGTCATTCACTGCCCTTTATAGATGAAATTACCGAAATCCTGGTTCATGAGATCGAGCATGCCGATGTGATTGTATCCTCGTATATTTTTCCGCATTACCGCATCTTGGCTGATCGCCTGAATAAGCCCTTCGCAATCCTTACATTTAGCCATAATGTGGTACCCTCCGAAGAAATGCCCCCTCACCCACTGGTCAAGATACCGGTACCCGAGGGCACTATCCGTCGTTATTGGAGCAAACTGAACTGGACCGTAGCGAATCGGGTAGTCGATCGTGCAGTCAATCGCGTGGTCGGCAAGGAGCTGATTAAAATTGGAATGCCCAAGGTGAAGGATTGGGTGAAACAACCTGCAGAGTTGGCAATGATTTCGGTTTCAAAGGCCATATTTGAGCGGAATAATCATTACCCCGAAATCTTCAAATACGTGGGTTACCTCAGGTGGCAGTCCAGCTCGCGCACCGACATGCTTGAAAGGGTAATCTCCTTTTGCGGAGGAGATAAAGTGCCGGTATTAACCTTTGGCAGTGTCACCTTTCGCAGGAAAGAAGAGTTTATCAATCGCTTCCTAGAAAACTGGCCCAGAGATAAGAAGATTATCATACAGCGGGGCTGGCTGGATATCGAAGTACCCGATAGCTACGAGAATATTTGCCTGATCGGCAGTATGTCCCATGATGACCTGCTACAGTATGCAAGCATGATGATCCATCATGGGGGTGCCGGCACAACCAGCAGTGCCCTGCACGCGGGCATACCGCAGATCATCATTCCACACATTGGGGACCAATTTTTCTGGGCACGTGAAATTCGACGGATAGAGGTGGGTAAACGATTGCGAAGACGTTTCTGGCCTGAGCGATTACCAACCCGCGTGAAACAGATCGAAAATTCCGAAGAGATGCAATCCCGTGCCCGGGCTGTCGCCGCCATACTCAAGGAAGAAAACGGAGCTGCTCAGGCAGCAATCACGCTCGAAAATTTTGTAGATCGCTCTCAACAACGGGCTGTCATCGTTTGATAAGCCAAAAATGCTCTTGTGCGACCCAGCCCCGAATGCCTTCCGGGGTTTCAATAAAAATATACTCATTAAACGATTTCACCAATCGGGAGAGCTCACCCCCCCTTAAGCTAATAAACACCTCACTGTCTGAAGAAGGTGCTACATGCAGGGGCGTTTCGTTGGGAATCAACACCCCAATATCCTCTAACTGCCGGGCACCATAATAGGCGACCCCTGCAAACAGGAATACGGCGGTGATAATTGAGGCAACATCCCGATAGACGGCCTTACGGTTACCCAACAGGTAGAGGTATATCCACATGAATAACGCAGCCCAAAAGGTGATCGTAAAGAGAACCGCCCAATAAAGCTTCGGGATCGCTCCACCGAGCCTTTCAAGCAAGCGTAAATCAAGGTATCTGAGCTGCTGCTCTTCTCTTATATAGTTCAAAACATTTTGAGTATCAGTGCCCCAGAAATCCAGCAATTTGGCATGCTCAAGATAGTAGACGCTTTTGCCCACATCATTGAGCTTATAGTGGGCCACTCCCAGATTGTGAAAAATGGAGCTGCTGGTCACCTGTTCTGCTGCCTGCTGATAATAATCAATCGCCTGCTCAAAATCTTCACGTACGGTTGCCTGATTGCCACTTTGAAACAGGGCATTACTTTCATCAGTCCACTGGGCACAAGCGAAAGCTGCTACAAACAGCAAGCCTATGCTGGAGCTCACCCACCTGATGGTAAAACTGATATTATGCATGGGCCCGCCTTTTCGTTTCTTTGCGAATGAGGTTATAGATGCGCTTTGAAATCACCGCGAGCCGGGCGTACTCTGACTCCAGGGCCAGAACTTCACCGCGGAGACCTGAGAACTTCTTCAGCTCATATTTGTCTAAATACATGGTAATGATCTGCTTACGACTTTCATTCAGCGGAAGACTATCCATGATCTGGCGTATATCCTCCACTGTGGATGACTCGACATGATGATTGTGGCTTAAGCCTGTGGCCGCACATAGACTCAGAAATGCTGACTCAAAGAACGCATCTTCATCCTGATCCTTCATTGCCCGTTTTGCGCGACTTAGGAAACGGGAGAGCCATCGGCGTATCTCCACTTCGCGAGCATAAGCGGGGTTATTCATCGCGTGATTTTTGCGTATCCTCATAAAAACAAGAACACTAAATATAATTATCCCCAGAATGTTGAGGGTAATTATATTGGGTCGAAGCAACAGCGGTGTGTTAAGATTCAAAGTATGACCGGTATTCCATAGGATACGCAGATCCGACTCGACCGCATTCGATCTGACGATGGCAGTTTGCGGATCAACGGTGGGAATGCTCTGGGGGGCACTAGTCGTCTGGGCAACGGGAGTTGCTGATTCTAATACACTTATTTCCAGAGGTTCTGCGATATAACCCGTGTATTCACCCTGACCGGTATTAAAGTGAACCCAATGCTGAGTGGGAAAAGCCTCCAAATCATCTGTCAAAGGAATAACCACATAATTGAAAGTATGATTTCCATCATATCGCAATAGATCCTGGTCGATAAACTCATCCTTTGCGGGAAAGACACGCCATTGGTCATTCAGGGTAAGTTCAGGTGAAGCCAATTTTCCCCAATTGCCTGTTCCGGTAATAGTCAGAGAAACATTGGCTGGCTCACCGACTGCCCATTCAGTCTCTTCTATCAGAAGATCCATTTCAAAGTCACCGATTGCTCCAAAGTATTGACCCTGGCCTTCGTAGTTCTGCAACATTTCCACTCCCATATCGGCAGTATCACTAAAAACAGTGAGCGATTCCTCCGATGAATCCAACAATAGCTCTGCAAGCACACGGGAATCTCTTGCGCGCAGTGCTTGTAAGAAACGGACACGATCATTCGGCACCGTAAAGTTTACAGCTATTTTGAAGCCAATATCCAAATCACCGGATAGCAGTGGAGTAAATGTCAGCGGCCAGGTGTATTCGCGGTAGCGGTATTGGCCTTCACTCACCATTTTCTGGGTGGGACCCGGGGAAAGCGTATCCAGTGAGAATTCGTGCCCAATCAGCTCAGGCTGCCCATAAGTCACGCTTTCCAGCCCTGCCAGTATACGCAGATTCAAATCAGCCTTAACACGTTGGCCTACCCAAATATTTTCCGGTATTCCAGTCAGTCTAAGTGATAACCACTGTACGCTTTCATCCTGAATATCGAATTGGGGTGAGCGCACATTCAATAATGCAGGAGGAATCGTTAGCTGCTGACCTTCATAGGTGTAGAAAAATGCGGGCATGATTATTCTACCCACCTGGTTGGGAGTAATTTCATATATCATACGCACTGCTACGGGCTGGTCTCCCTCGGCACTGGAAACTTTTAGCTGGGTAGTTTCAAAACGTCCCATTGAAAAATGGGGGCTGGGGGGAAGTTGAGCCTGTTCCGGAACCGGCAGCGCACTGGGATCATCAGGGTCCGACTTGGATATTTCAATGATGTATTCTACATCGCGCCCGAGTGAAATGTTTGCAGGTTCGAAATTTGCAGTTACCTCGAAACTCTGTGCATGCATATGGAATGAAACGAGGACACCCATTACCCCTAAGACCAGACTGCCTCTTACCTTTGCAAACATATGTAAAAAATCAGTAAAGCAATTCCCCTTTTTGCCGTTTTACTATTAGCACATTCATATAAATTAATACACGCAAACATATTAACAAGGAATGATTAGTTATCCAAACTAAGCGTTTGACATGCAGGCGAGAGCCTCATTGACAAATGACTTAGATTTATTATGCTCACGCACAATTTTCGTTAACAAATTATGAAAACGTTTCAAATTCTCGCTTTTCTAGGACTTGCTGTATCGCTACTAACCACTGCGGTTTCACAAAATCTGAACCCCGGGACGGTAACCTTTAAAAACATTTATGGGGATGTTTATGCCGTCAATGATAACACAGGGGCCCGTGAAGAAATCACTGAAGAGACTTCACTCACAGAGGGGTTCACCATTGTCACTGATGGTGAGGCTTATGTAGATATTGAATTTTCAAATGGAGTCGTCGGCCGTATTTCGCCGAACACCCGTTTAAAGATCGAATCCTTCCAGGAGGCGGGTGGCTTTGGGCGCAGTGACGACCGGTTCGACTTGCGCAATAACAGCCTACGCCGATCCGGCATGAGTGAGGGGCTCAGCCTTCAACTTGAGTGCGGTGATGTGATCATGAACGCCACGGAAAAAACCGGCGGTGACTTTCTGCTAAAAACTGATGTTTCAGAGATCCGCCCTGACTTCACCAAGTTTTTTGCATCCTACGGCAACACACCCACCAATGATCAAAAAGTGAATCGCACGATTAATCTAGGGGTTATGCCGCTTGAGGTGAACTCCACGGTTGCTTCTGATTTCACGAACAACACCAGCTCGGTTTCCTACGCATACTACGATAGTTTTGGCAGCCAAAGCAGCCGCACCCTGAATACCGAGAACAGTGCAGTGATCCTTGCTCCCCGTGCCAGTCTGGACGATTGCAATGATGCGGTGTATGGAGTGGTTGCCTATGATACCTGCCTGATCGATCAGCTGGGAGGCGTTGCGGATAATGTCTTAAATGGCCAAACTGCAGGCAATGGATATATTTTGATTACCGCTGCTGGCGACAATGCGTCTTACTTTAACATTGAGACGGGTGAGATCGGAGACCTTCAACCTGGTACCACTATTCCCGAAGGTTCGATCATTCGCACTGGTGGAGATTCCACCGCGACTGCGGTTTTCCCCAATGGAGCAACCATGGAAGTGGAGCCCAATTCGAATATCGTAATCGATTCGGTATCCAGCCAACCGATTCTCAATGAGGGTGTGCAGTCTACTCAAACAAACATTGTGATTCGCGTCGAATCCGGCAAAGCCATCGTGAATACAACGAATGTGCCACCGAGTGATAATTTTGAAGTCATCAGTCCGCTCGACCGCAGTAACTTCCCGTCAAACAGTCTGGTTTCCGTTGAATTCCTGATCATTGATGAATCTGCATTCCAAACGGTTACTCAAAATCAATCGACTCAACAGGACATCAATGTAAACAACACTGTGGTAACGGCATCTGCATTGAGCTTTATCAATAACACGAGCACATTCCTCGAATATGCTGCAGAAGGGGAGCCCTTCGAATTTCAGACGCCCCCCACTTTTACGCACATCACCGAATCGGCCGTATTCCCGGCAGACTATGATTTTATTGACCGCACCCTGGCAGGACCCGCTGGGCCGCAGTTACCTACGGCGCTTACCACTCCAGGTAATCCAGGTAATATAATTCAAAATCAGGTTCCCGGAGATGATCCTGTTTCTCCTTAATTATTGATTTTGAAGGACAATTCATTTTATTATGTAGGGCGTAGTAGGGTAAACCTGCTCCGCCTTATTTTATTAAATTAATCAAACACAGATAAGATCTTAAACAACTGAATGCCTCGACAACCGAAACCTGGTGGTAAAAAACCCTGGCAAAGAAGGGGGAATAATAACTACGTCCGCAAGAACGAGCGAATACGCTCCGAAAAAATACGAGTAATCGATCCTGAAGGAAAGCAGCTGGGTATCATGAGCCCACAGGATGCTCTGGTCATCGCTAAGCGATTAGGCCTGGATCTTATTGAGATTTCACCTACGGCGAATCCGCCCGTATGCCGTATACTTGATTTTGGTAAATACAAGTACGAACAAAGCAAAAAGAAAAAGGAAAGTAAGTCCACATCCGGATCTCAAAAGTTGAAGGAAATCAAGCTGCGTGTATCCATCGATACGCACGACTATATGACGAAGATCCGCAGAGCTGAGGACTTTCTCGATAAAGGTAATAAGCTGAAAATTTCATTGCAGTTCCGCGGGCGTGAAATGGAGCACACGAATCTTGGATTTGATATGGTCAAACGAGCGATCGAAGATTTAAGCCATATCGGAACAGAGGATGCAGATCCGAAGCAAGTTGGCAGAAATGTCACCGTTTCGATGTCTCCATTACCTGCAAATAAACGCGTCAGAAAATATAAGACAGACGATATCGAAGAGGACGAAGCTGACGATTCCGAAGAGGAGTAATCCTTACCCAGGTTTACTTACCAGATGAGGAAGCTCCTTTTTTCATTTTGTATACTCAGCTATGCTGTACTGGGTACTTCAGCAAAGCCCGCTGAAGAATTTGTAACTTCACATCTTCAAAATTTATCTCAAAGCCTTGATAATTGGGGAGTTACAAACATCGATACGAGTGGATCCCAGATTTCATTTATTACAAATGGTTTGGATTTCACGTTACGCGTGGGTGGTCGCACCATTGAAGCTTCGGGTACTCCATTGCACCTTGGATATCCAATACAGCTTATCAATGGAGAACTCTATTTAAACAACGTAGACACAAACCTCCTTCTAAAACCCCTAATCTTTCCGCATCAAGGGTCCCGGGCTGAGGCATCCCGGAAGACGATTGTTTTGGATGCCGGCCATGGGGGAGGGGATCCTGGAGCTACCAATGAATCCCTACAGCTTGAGGAAAAAAAACTGACTCTCACGATGGTCAATAAACTAAAGAAGCGACTATTGGATGCTGGCTATGCAGTTCAACTCACCCGGGAGGATGACACATTTCTCACTCTGACGGAGCGCACCGAGCTCGCAAACAGTTTTAAGCCATTACTCTTCTTAAGTATCCATTTTAACGCAGCGACTAATATTGAAGCAGCAGGTATAGAAAGCTTTGCAACCACGTTTATGAATCAACCGTCAACCGGCAGGACTCAGTTGGAAACTACGGATACCGAATTCACACGTAATATGCACTATGATAAATCCAATACCCTGTTGGCTTACTCGATACAGAAGCAGCTTATTCTTGCTACGAGTGAACGGGACAGAGGGGTAAAACGCGCCCGCTTCGGGGTAATCAAAAATATTGAATCGCCGGCAGCCTTATTGGAGCTGGGGTTTTTAAGTCACTCAGAATCTGCAAAAAAATTTAAGGACGATCATTATCTAGAAACGTTGGCGAAGGCCATTGTTTCCGGAATCAAAATTTTTCTAGAGCAATGAGCATCGGTATCGCAGCCTATTTATGGATCGCACTGGGTGGGGCGATTGGTTCGGTTTTTAGATTTGGAATAGGGCAATGGCTGCATAATCCGCCTTATTTAGGTACACTAATAGCGAATATTTCCGGTAGCCTGCTGATTGGTATACTTGCGGCGATTCTACTTTCACAAGAATCGGGAGAGTCCGGTATCCGCTATTTTGGCATGATCGGTTTTTGTGGGGGCTTCACCACGTTCTCCGCATTTAGTCTGCAGACTGTGGAATTACTGAGTCTGGGTAACTACCGTATGGCGTTACTGAATATCCTAATGAATGTGGTGATTTGCATATTTGTAACTGCTGGTTCATTTAAGATCACGGATGCTTTTATACGCTAGGCAGGTATTAGGGCTTATATCCCTTCTATTCATATTGCAGCTAACTGCATCTTTGAAAGCAAATCCCTCCGATTCGGAGCGCACATTAGTTATCGCAAACCAAAATGTCCCGGAATCCTTGCTATTGGCAGAGTTCTACAGAGACCAGCGGGGAATCCCCGAAGCACACGTGCTGCATTTGGATATAGAGCCCATTGAGACTATAGACTATAGAATTTTTGTTGATAACATATGGAATCCCGTTCGTGAATATCTGATACAAGCAAATCTTGTAGAAGGATTTATAGAATCGAGTGACGACGAGTATGGACGCAATTCATTGAGGATCGATAAAAACCTGTTGAAGTATATTGTGATTTGTAAAGGTATCCCCCTGAAGATTAGCAGGGGTCTTGAGTTATTGCAGTTTACTCATGATGAAATTCCGCAACCTTTCCGCACCGTTCAGGCATCTGTCGATTCAGAATTAGCACTGATTTTGCAAAATAATCCGGATCCTATCGGCATCATCAAAAACCCCAATTTTGAGCCCCCTTTTCTGCGTTTTGTGGATTATCGCTTCAGTCTGGCCATCGGTCGAATTGAAGGGCCTACCTACACGCTGAGCCGGCGGATGATTCTGGATGCCATCGAGGTCGAAAGAAGCGGAGGTCTAAACGGCCGAGCCTATGTGGATCTTCACTCACAACATCCGCTGGGTAATGAATGGCTACAAAGTGCCGCCAAATATATGGAAGCTTTTGGAATCGATACTGACATCGAAAGCAGCGACGGCCATTGGTCTTATACCGAGCGTCATGATGCACCTGCCCTTTACTTAGGCTGGTATTCAGGCAATGCCAACGGGCCCGCAATTTCAGCACAAACTGAAATTCCAAAGGGTGCAATCGGGTGGCATATACACAGCCTTTCCGCATATTCACTGGCAGATCCGGAAGTAGGCTGGGTAGCACCTCTGTTACAAAACGGGTATGCTGTATCCTTTGGTAACGTCGAAGAACCCTACCTGGAATATACACAACGGCCGGACATTTTTATAAAATACCTGGTTGAGGGTCATACCGTGGGTGAAGCATCCCTCTATGCCCTCCCGTTTTTGAGCTGGCAGACAGTGATGGTCGGAGACCCTTTGTATCGCCCATTTCCCCAAAATGTTGATCATAAAAGTACCGAAAGCCCCTATGCTCAAATACTGAAAATCAATCGACTTCAAAAAGAAGATCCGTTTCTCGCTCGCGAATATGCACTGAACACTTTTATCGATAATCCAAGTATACAACTTGCTTACAAAATATTGATTGAGTTTTGGAGCGGTTATGAATCCGAAATGCTCATTAACTCGATCGTCCGCTCGATTACACAGCTACCTCAGCTCAAGCCTGAAGAAGTGGAGCTTTACCTGCGCATTGCAGAAGGGCTTCATAGCAATGGTCATAAAGCGGATATACCCAGGATAACACAATATTTGAGGAGTAAACGCGTAGTGGATATTCGCTATGAGCAACGAATAAATGCGTTGTCAAAACCGTAAGTTATTTACCCTGAATACCTTCAGGTAAATCAGTCTCTATTTCGCTATATCCGTGCAGGTGTACGCGGACCAACCAAAAGCCCATACTCATTAAGCCTGTAAATAAACCCAATATTACCCCAACATCGATTATACCCCGCCAGGGCTGGGGCATTTGATGCACGATGATTACTAAAATTACAATGGCAAATGTAAGGGCAAAAGAAGTAATCACACGTTTACGATTTGCATAAAAATACCCAACACAAAAGAACGGTGCCAACAAAATGTGCAGCCATCTAGGGTTCCTGCTGAGATGTTTAGCACGGGCTGCAAACCGAGGAGCCAGTTTTTTATGAAATCCCCCTATTCCCTCTGCATAAATCATAAATACAGTGAAAATTGCAGCGAAGATATACTGCACTGCTGAAAGATTCAGCCAAGAAACCTCTAGGGCTATGGGTGTCAGTCTAACAATGGCGCTCGCAATCAGAAAACTAAATCCAAAATACGCCCAAAAAACACTGATACAGCCAAGTAGAGTCATCGTTTAAATTCAGTTAGGCATATTTGATACGGGCTATGCCCAGATAATTGATCGTAAACATTTCCAACCATAGCCAGAACTTACCCGAACTACTGACTTTGCCAAACTCTTCACGATTGAATTTATCGTGGATGATTCCTTGCTCCACATTCAGATCTTCCAAGGTTTGATAATGATCGAGATATTCCTCCAAGTAATCGGATTGGTTCGCCTTAACATCCAATCCATTAATGCGGTTATAGTGCAGTTTGGCGATGGATACTATGCTACGCTTATTCGGCTGACGGTCGATTCGCCATTGCTCTGGATAATAAGCGCCAAAAGGGAGCGACACGTTATCCGTAATGAAGACGGTCCCATCCTCCAGCTTAGTTGTAAATACCAGTTGATCCAGAATGATGCCCTGTAGATCCGGCATTATCATCACGTATATACGGGTAGTTTGCTCCTCATTTTCATAAACGACCAGTTGGTGAGAAACGCTTTCCATGTAGGTGCATTTAAAAACGGTTTTACGTTCAAAATCATTATCCCTAAGCCAGTCTTTTATCCATAGGAAACGTTTGTTTGCAGGCCAGTCAGTGCTATCAATAGTAGTAACCTGGGGAAACAACGGAAACTCACTTTTATTCCAGGCACTGATAAACATCCAATAGTGAAAGCTCTCGATAAAAAACCAGCTCAGTAATCCGGCCAACCACAAACGCCAATAGTCCGTATTATCCGAAATCAGTAAAAGCAGCAATGAAACAAACGTGGCCATGAGTAACACACGTAGCCAACGGCAAAAGAGCTTATTCGTAGGGGAGGGGAGGTTATTCTGTAAGCGATTCACAATGACTACGAGAGTCATTATGATTGCGGCGGCTACAATCGTGAGCAGCGTTGGGTTCTGCTCAATCAGAGAGCGCATTCTGCGTTTTAATTAATTCTCAGAGGCATGACCACGCACAGGAAACTATCCATGGTCTTAAAGACTCCCGGGCTGAGCTCATCTTTAAATTCGAAGAATACCTCATCGTTGCTTAGTGCTTTTAAAGGCTCCATGAGAAAACGTGGGTTGAAAGCGACCTGAACTTCCGGTCCCTCATAGGCAATCGCGAGCGCTTCATGAGACTCCCCAAACTCCTGGCTCTCACCGGAGATTTCAAGAAGGTTTTCAGAAATTTTCAACTTCACCTGGAATTGTTTATCACTGATCACCAGAGAAGCCCGGTTTACACACTCCAGCATGAGCTCACGCTCAAGTTTAATACGTTGCTCAGCCTGTTTGGGGATGACCTGTTGGTAATCTGGATACTTACCTTCTACAATCTTGGAAACCAGATAAATGTTATCCTTGAGACCCTGCTCTCCCCCTTCTTCTCCAATCTCAATTTCAAAGGCTACCTGACGGTCATTGAATAGTATTTTTAAATTATCACCATAATGCAAAAGACGACTCAACTCAGCTACTGTCTTTGCAGGAAGAATCAAACTTCCTCCCGATGAGTCTTCCGTTTCTATTTTCTCAGTCGATACGGCCAATCGGCGACCATCGGTAGCTGCCAGGCGAATCTCACCTTCATTAAAATTAAAATAGACTCCATTAAGCACATAACGATTCTCATCCGTCGACTGTGCGTAAGAAACACTTTTGAGCATTGTGGATAGCTTGGATTGCTCCAGCGTGTAAGCGTGCTGGTCATCAAAGGTCGGAAGCGGTGGAAACTCCTCCTTACCAATCGCCATAATACGAAAGGTAGAACCCCCTGAAGTTATCTTGGAGTTGTTGTTTACTGAAGTTTCCAGATTGACTTCAATATTGGGGAGCTCACGAACAATGGATGCTAGCTTACGTACCGGTAAGGTGACTGCACCTGGCTCCAGAACTTCAGCTTTAATGATACAGCGGATTCCAAGATCGAGGTTGGTAGTTGTCAATGACACCTCATCCTCAGAAGCTTCTATCAAAACGTTCTTCAATATGGGCATGGTTTGCCTGCTACCGACCAAGTTCATCACTTGTTGAAGGCCGTTGGATAGGTGATCTCGGTTCAGCTTTAATTTCATGCTTTAACTTTTCTAAGAGTCTGAGGTTATTTTCAACGCTAATATATTAGTTATAAAATATTAAATAGTATAGTCTCTAATATTATGCTGTGTGAATAATAGCAACAAATGGTTATCGTTTTGTCAATGAAGCGGTTAAAAAATTTAGAGCGGTGATTAACCTGCGGAACAAAAAAAGATAAAAATGGATAAGTGAGTAATTTAATATTAATTCACAGCAATTCGCAGACTTATTCCATATTATTCACGGCAGGCTTCAGGTTACTTTTTGGTGCGTTTTTGGCGTTTGAGACTATCCAAATATTTCCAGAAAGATTCGTGTTGCTCTACCATCTGTTCTTCGGAGACGGGGAGTTTAACCCGGAAGATAAAATCAGTGAGCGTATTCTTGTGAAGGATGTAGTGGCAAAACAGAATGTTGCCCTGTTTTTCAAAATAGATGCGGAAGTCGTCTGCCCGGAAGCGATAAAAGATCTGGGAACCTCGTTGAAATTTACCGATGTCGTTATCCGGGTTGTCTAGTTGTTCCTTGGTGATATGGCTGATTTGGTTTACCAGGCGCAGTTGGGCAAAGATGTCGAGTTTGTTGAGCTCGGACATGCTTTGTTCACTAAAATTCAACTGAAACATAGCGCTATCTTCAAATTTGTTGAGGTAGAGACAACTTAAAAAAGAATGACTTCAGATGCTTTGGATGTATTTCTGGTACAGAACCAGAGCTGCAGCACTGCTTACGTTGAGGCTGTCTACCCTGTTTTCCATGGGTATACGAAAGCTTTGATTGTTATGGATCGCCCAAAAGTCACCGATACCTTCGTGCTCATTTCCGAGTATTATTGCAGACTTAGAGTGAAATCGTATATTGGGTAAGCATGTGTCGGATTCGGGAAATGCAGCATAAAACCGATATCCGTCCTGTTTAAGCGACAGGTAAGTCTTTTCGTAATCGACTGGCAGTAAGTCCAACCCCAGGCTGTGACCCCGGGAATTGCGTATGACTTGTGGATTATAGGGATCAGTGGTAGCACCGTTCAAAATCAATGTTTTGACACCAAATGCCTGAGCGCTTCGGCAGATGGCCCCGATATTACCCGGTTTTTCTATGTTGTCCAGTATAACGATAGTCTCATTGTAGGTTTGCTGTTCTAAATCGGATACCGGCTTTTTTTGTTTAAATACTGCTGTGATGCCCTCAGTGTTTTGAGCTGATTTTATCTTATCGGAAACGCTGGAATTGATGAGGAACACCTCATTTGCAGATTCTGCTATCAATGAGTAATCGGTGTTATCCAACAGTTCCGGCAATAGATATAGCTGCTCTAGCTCGTAGGAATACTGAAGTGCTACATCGATTTCATGGGAGCCTTCAACAAGGAAAAGTGAGGTTTGATCACGGGTTTTACGGTCACGCAGCTTGATTAAAAACTTAATGCGCTCATTTTGACGGCTGGTAATCTCTCCGCTTAGATTCATGATTCCGCCTTAAGCCATGATTGAGTTGATTCTACTCAAGCAGTGATGGATCCGCATCCATATTGGTATGAACGCTTTTGACATCCTCCAAGTCTTCCATGGCGTCAATGAGCTTCATGACCTTCTGAGCAGCGGCCTTATCGGTAATTTGCACCGTGTTTTGCGGGATATATGCAAGCTCAGCGGATTCCGTAGCCAGCTCTGCTTTTTCAAATGCCTCCGATAGGGCATCAAACTCAGTAATCGCGCATTGGACTTCGAAGTGGTCGTCGTTATTGATGACTTCCTCGGCGCCGTTTTCGATCGCGAGCTCCATGAGGCTGTCTTCGTCAGTCTTTGATGCATCGATGAGGAATTGGCCCATGCGCTGAAAATTATACGCGAGTGCACCCGGGCTTGCGAGGCTGCCGCCGTTTTTACTTAAAGTGGATCTCACTTCACCGGCACTGCGATTCTTATTGTCGGTTGTGACTTCGATCATCAGGCCGACGCCTTCGGGGCCATAGCCTTCGTAGAGCATTTCCAGGATTTCGACTCCGGGAAGTTCACCGGTACCCTTTTTTATTGCCCGGTCGATGTTATCCGCAGGCATATTCGCGGCCTTGCCCTTAGCAATGAGGGTTCTGAGTCTTGGGTTAAATTCCGGATCACCTCCGCCGCTTCGGGCGGCCATGGTGAGTTCTTTACTAATGATGCTAAATGCTTTACCGCGTTTGGCGTCAACAGCGGCTTTGTGGCGCTTGGTAGTTGCCCATTTACTATGTCCAGCCATGAGAAGTATTCGGTTTGGGGTTATTTACGCTTTTTGGGTGGGGTACGGACGGCCTTTGCCTTTTTCATTTTTGAAGTATCCACCGCAGGTTCAGGCAGCACTACACTATCCTGATTTCGATAAACCAGAAAGGTTTGCAAGACTGATATGATGTTTTGCACCGTCCAGTAGAGTATGAGGCCTGAAGAGTAATTGTATAAGAAAATCGGTATGATCAGTGGAAAGAGCTTCATGATCTTTTGCTGCAGGGGGTCAGCATTGGGCGATACCGGCATAAATTGTATCTGCATGAAACTGGTTACACCCATGAGGATCGGCATGATGTTGATAGGGAATCCAAAGACTGTGGCTACAGTATCGGGCAAGGATAAGTCACTCACCCACAGGAAGGGCTCAAAGCGGAGCTCTGCAGTGGTGCGCAGCATGAAAAACATTCCAATGAAAATCGGCATTTGCAAAAGGATCGGGAAACAGCCGGCAAGGGGATTGACCTGATACTTTTTGAAAAGCTCCATGGTCTCTTTTTGCATCTTTTGCGGGTTGTCCTGATATTTTTCGCGAAGCTCTTTCATAGGCCCCTGCAGGAGCTGCATCTTCTTGCTGGATTTCGCAGACATTGCGGTAAGTGGCCAGAAAATACCTTTGATGATAATAGTCATTACCACCAACGTGATGCCCCAGCTGGGGATGAATCCCTGGATGAAATACATGAGGTTCATCAGGATCTTGCTGATGCCACCGAGCCAGCCGAATTGCATGAGTGCGTCCTGCTCTTCACCAAGGGCTGCAAGACGGCGATACTCCTTGGGTCCAACGAAAAACTCTGCATTCAGCTGACGTTCTGCATTTGCCGGGATTATGCCTGGCTGGAACCCCATCTCACCGCCGATCGCAACACTGCGGCTATCAAAGCCTTCAACACCCAGCTGGCGGAGATTAATCGCGCGTGCGTGGACAGAGGTACCGGGCTCCTCGGGTGTAATTACGCTCACAAAAAACTGGTTCTTAACAGCAGCCCAAAGAATATCCTCCTGCGGTGAATTATAGATACTATTGGGCTGGCTTGAACCGATACCGAAGAATCCGCCGGAGCCTGTGAAGTAGCCGGATTTGATGAATTCATCTTCAATGCCGTTGAAGTAGGCAAAATTTTGAAATTGGCCAATTCGGTCGGATTCAACGGGGATTGAAGTGCCCAGGTTCAGGTAAAGCTCAGCCAGTCGGATTGCATCTCCGGTAGTGTTCACGATGGAGGTCTGGTGATCTATTGCGTAGGGCTCAGCATTTTCGTCCGTCGCCAGTGTGTAGGTTCGCACAAAGGTGATACCGCGCCCTGTGTCATATTCGTAGCGAATGCTATTCTCCGTTACTTGAACGAGCTTGAAATCATAATTGAGTGCAACGACGTTGCCGGCTGCGGTTTTGCGGCTTAGCTGAAGTGCGGATACCGGGGAACCCAGGTTAAACACATAGTCATCCAGCTCGCCGCGTTTGGTCTGGAGGAAGCGGATCTGCTTGATCGCTCCGCCCACGTTTGAAAAGTCTACCGATATGAAATCGTTGTCGAGGGTAGTGATATTTTCGGGGATGCTGGCTACATCCGGCGTCTCCACGTTAGTCTCTGCCTCAGTAACGGTTTGAAATATTTCTCCTGACTCATCTATACTCTGCGAGGTGGGCTGTTCAATGGAGGTAGGTGGCAGAAACCCTTGATCATCCTGAATAACCGGAGATTCCGGGGCAGGTGCAGAGGGAGAAGGCTCAGGTTGCTGGGAAGGCTGCTGGGTGGTCAGCAGTGCAAACGCCAGGCCTAGACAGAGAATCCCCAATACGACATTAAAATTCTTCATAAAATAAAATCAGGTGTGTGAAAGATTCAGCGATACTGAATTGGAATGTGAAAGTGTGGACATGCAAATGGGCCTTGTAAAGCTCTGGCTCATGAAGTTTGGTTCCATTGATTGAGTGCTTTCTGGAAGCGTTGCTCCATCGCTACAAAAGGTGTATCGAGTAGACTGCGACGTGCAATGAGCAGCACATCTGTGTTTTTTGCAAGCTGGGCATAGTTTTTGCGAAACAGCTCACGGAGCCTCCTTTTTGCCAGATTGCGATCGACTGCATGGTTTGAGATCTTGCGTGATGCGATCACGCAGCACCGCGGGGATTTGGGTGGCTGATCGTCACTACGTTTAAGTATGAGCTGAAATGCTCCGCAGTTGATACGGCTGCCTCCATCAAACATTTCACGTATTTCACGCGAACGGTTGAGACGGGTCTGCGCACCAAATCGCATCGGCGTCAACGGATCACGCTTTTTAGGCAGAGAGGCGCTTACGACCCTTGCGGCGGCGTGCTGCAATAACCTTGCGGCCCCCTTTGGTAGCCTTGCGTGCGCGGAACCCAAATTTGCGTGCCCTTTTAATCTTGGAAGGTCTGTATGTTGGTTGCATGATTTGAATTAAAACGTTTTAAAGAGCCAGAGAGGCGAGGGCCTGTCAAGTCAAACCAAGCAGGAAAGGTGTGGAAATTTTTTGCAAAAAATACTTGCAAGGGTTGGGGAGTCCATACATGTTCTGATGCTTTGCTAAGTGCGTCCCGTTCGTCTAGCCAGGTTAGGACACAGGGTTTTCATCCCTGCAACAGGGGTTCGAATCCCCTACGGGATGCCATTTTGTGTACGGAGGTATACATAAGCATTTGTTAATCATTAAGTTACTGGTTAACAGCATCTTCCGATAAAAATACTACTTGGATTTGGTTACAAATCTGGTTACATTTTAACCCATGTCCGAGGAGGAAGAATTGAAGATTGAATATCTGAATAAGCGGAATGATCGCGATGGCTATTTTACGAGAGTGCCGATACCCGAACGATTAAGAAAATACTATCCAAAGAAGAGTGGGGTTCCTGGTTTCAGAACTCATGTTACCCGAAGCATTAAGGCAGCTTCGGCGAAGGAGATTAAAAAGCAACACTACAAGAACGTAGCTGAGATACAGGAAGAATTCGAATCCAAGGACGACAAAGGCAATCAGATACTTACCGAAATAGAGCTAGAGATGCACTCCATATCGATGACTAGAGATACCCTTGTGGAAGAGCTTCAAACAAAGAGAAGCGTTAGGCATCATGCAGAAATTGAGCTCGATACCGAATTGGCAAAATTTGAAACCAGTTTCAATTTAACCGACAAACGGATGAGCAAAATCCTGCTGGATTGGTCAGAGATGTCTATAGCTGAGACTGAGGAACAGATGAAATGGCTCCTGCGACTAAAGTCTGCCGTTAATCAAAATCTAAGGTCACCAGATTTACTATACGATGGGTTGCGAGATATTAGTGATAATTTGAAAGACCTGACCCAAGGTATAGATACGAGAATACCCTCGGAATTATTAGCCGAAGACGCTTACGAAGACTATTACCGTCCACTAGAGAAAGATGAGTTAAAGCGAATATTTATAGCCAATAGCATAAACCTGCACCCTGATTCTGTGCCATATAAGAAGATGTTGAGATTGGTAAAATGGTTTATGATTGATATTCGTAAATGGCAGTTGGCTTCATACAAGTTAGATGAAATTACAAGATTCTCATCATCTGTCTTGAGCGAAATTAAGGAGCTAGGTAAACAAACTCCCGAATACATGGTGGCTCCACAGAGTAGTGACACAAAGTTAAAATCTAAGAGCCTGTCTAAAGTATTGGAGGAGTTCTTGAAGTGGAAGAAAGATGAAAAGAACCCTGGGGATAGTTATCTCTCAGATTTTGAATCTGTCAGAAAGTTGTTAGACGAATTATTCGGTGATAAGAAAGCATCCAGCTTTAGAGTAAAGGATATTGAATCCGTTCGGGATAGTATCAGTTGGTTCCCTGATCGTCGTTCAGCTAGATTAAGAGCACTGCCTATACTTACGTGCGTTGAAATGGCGAGGAAAGAGAGTTTAGATCGGATCGCAAACGTGACGGCTAATGACTACCGCGCGATTGCAAAAGAAGTTTTCACCTTTGCTTCTCAAAGGGGTTGGGTAGATGCTACGATCCTATATCCATTGGAAGGTCGATTTAATGACAAAAACCGTAAGGGTAATATTAACGCCAGTGTCAAAAGGGAGGCATTTAATGAAGAGGAGTTAAGCAAAATATTTTCTGCTCCTCCTTTTATGGGATGCAAGTCAGCCAAAAATGGTCTGATGGAAGAAGGCCCGAATCTCTATTGGAACTCTAACTTCTGGGGGCCCCTAATTACAATATTCACTGGTATTCGTCCTGGGGAGCTTTGGCAGACTAGGGTATCCCAAGTCCAAGAGGAAGATGGTATTAGATTCATAGACATTAATACCCAGTATGAAGGGCAATCGGTTAAAACAGGTAAGTCAGGCTTTCGCAGAGTTCCGCTACACCCAGAGCTTATCAGATTGGGTTTTCTGGATTACATAGAGGAAAGGCAATCTGATGCACCGATATTGCATAATATTAAGATTCCAAGGGAGGGAATTGACCGCACTTCAAAAAACAAAGATGTCACTCGTGATCTAACTCGCTGGTTTAATATTAGGCTTCTTAAGAAGCTCAATATCGTAGGCGAAAAGGGTGAGAAGGTCTTTTACTGCCTAAGACATACCTTTGCGACTACAGCAATACGGGCAGATATGGATTTTGGTATAATCGATGAGCTCTCAGGGTGGTCATCTGAAGAAAGAAATCAATTCAGGAAATCCATGCGTGCAAATTATACATCTGCGGGCTATGGAATCGAAATCCTCTATCGTGAAATACAGAAGATAAACTATCCAATGATCGACTTCTCAAAAATGTATCCTGAGAACTTCAACCAAGTCAGACGCAACCACTTTGAGAAATGTGTTTAGCGCAGATTACATCGGCCTACAAATCTCTTCGATATTCTGGCTGACATAAGCATATGGAGGATAGAGGTCATTAGGGGTCACTTTGATGACACATTCTAATTATTATCCAAGCGATTACCTGACTTTCTAGCAATTAAGAATAACCCTACAACTAAGCATGTCTCAAAGATAGGGAAAACGATTGTATGCTCGAATATGTAAGGAATACCCTCTTCATATTGCTGGCGTAGTTCTTCATTCCTTTGTTCAGCATAGGCCCGTAATTCTTCCTTGTGAATTTGATAGCTTATTTGCTGCAATCCCAACTCAAAAAATGGAGCCAGGAAAAAGAGACATATCACAAGATATGCTTTGAGCTTCGATTTCTTAAAGTAGTAGATACAAAGCAGTATTCCTGCTACTATTACTGCCCAATACCAAACATTCGCAAATAGGGCTGCATAACGTCCTAGAAATAATTCAAAAAAGAAACTCTCTAGAGGACTCATGGGTTCCAGTTCCATAATAGCTTTTTAAAAAATAAAACCTATTAAAGATGATACGGACCAAAAGATTACAGAAGCCAAGATACAAGACAAAACTAATGATAAAATAGCTTTTAATATATTGAGCTCCTGAAGCTTCGATATAGATAAAACCATGTAGATGACTACCAATAACCTTAGTAAGCTTATACTATGACTTATATCGTAAAATGCACTAATATGGAGGAAAGAGCTTAGGATTTCAAAGGGCGCGTTGATTATAGTGATAATGAGAGCAATTGAGAATGAATAAAAATATGCAGTTCTAAATTTGCTTAGAGTGACAAATGAACCCAAATAGTTGCCTATCCAACAAAGCAAAATAAGAAAGGATAGATAGAAGACCGTGTAAGCGAATACTATTTTTGTGGTAGAAAATACTGCTCCAATGAGATCTCCACGTTGGCTAAATGATATTGTCAGAAATAAGAACTCAAATGCTAGTAACGATACAAAGATTAAGGTTGAATTATCCTGTTTCTTATTACCAAAAACCTCATCTAGATAAGAAAATGGATTTTGGAGGTAGTTGAGGATTTCTTTGAGGAATAATTTCATTTGAAGAAATGATTAAATAATTACTAATCAAAACTCTTCAAAGGTCTACGAATTTCTTCAATGTTCTCTGCGATTAGCTTGTAGGATGGATAAAGCTCATCTGTAGATACCTTCAATACCTTTGCTAGAATTCTGAGTTCGTAGTCAGTTATAGTGCGAGTCTGGTTTTCAATCTTGGAGACACCAAACCGAGTCATTTCAACAAGTCCCTCAATTTGGAGTTTTGATGCTAATGTATCCTGAGTTAATCCAAGAGATTTCCTGAATTTCCTAACCTTAGCACCTACTATATTCTTAACTCCTTTCATGAACTGAAAGGATAGAAAAATAGCATCTAGGGATATTATATTGTTGCTAATAGCTGTCACATTTAGTATCATATCTTTAATATGAATGATACTTCCTCGGATAAAACGAATAAGAAGAAAGCTGGATGCTTAAAAATAGGCTTTGTTGTGATTGTGGTCATTTTTATGATTATGATCATCATATCGTCAGCCATAAATGCTCTGACGAATGAGACTGATAATTCAGGCCATGCAAACTCATCAGATAGTAATCTTCCAGACACAAAACTCACCAGGCTTGAGCTAAAGGAGAGAATCGAAAAAGAGGCTAAGAGGACTATAGCAAAGGAAATTCTCCAGACACGATTTGTTGGTCAGATTGCAGGTGAAGATGCTGGCGGTTTAATGTTGGATATTGAATACAAAACCGAGGGAGTGTTCTCAAATTCAATGACCCGCCGTTCTATGATTCAAGATACATTAGATTTTGTTAAACGTGTTAGCCAGAATGAGGATTACGGTGAGGTTAAGATTTACATGCTTAGACCCTTTTTGAACCTAAAAGACCAATATGGGAATTCAAAGTCTGAACAGGTTGCCAAGATTGTATTCAGAAAAGCTGTTGCCGACAGAATAAACTGGAGAGATATAACGACAGAGCAATTTGAATTGCTTATCGAAACCGAAGGAACTCTCTGGTGGCATCCTGCTCTAAGAAATTGATACGACTGTTAGCTTTGGCGATCTCTTTAAAAATACTGTTTGAATATACCAAGCAGTATATATGGATAGAGAGGCAAAGACATTCTATGACCTTCAGGTAAAAGGTGCTAAGACCAATTTCTTAACTTTCTGTAAGTTGATGTTTCCCCCTGAAATATCTACATACGGGAATAATCCTGTATACTGGAGTAAGTGTCATTTAGCCATCATAGAGATTATTCAAAGGATAGCGGATAGGGTAATCTTTGATAAAAAAGTTGATGAAGAAGATTTAGTCTCTCTTAGGCAATGTGTATCATTAAGTCCACAGCACGGTAAGAGCTTTATCATATCCATACTAGCACCTGCTTGGATAATGGGTTTAAAGCCCACTTATCGTATAGGTATTGCATCATTCTCTTACGAGTTAGCAACTGGCTTCAATATGGCTATTAAGAAGCTAATGAACAGTGGTATCTATCGAGAGATATTTCCAGAGACTAAATTAGAGGGTATTAATCGTGAATGGTATTTTACTACAAGTAAGGGAGGCTGGATAAAATCAAGATCGGTATCTCAACCATTCACAGGACAGGGATTAGATTGGTTATTAGTAGATGACGTATTCTCTGGACGTGAAAAAGCAGAGTCAGAACATGAGAGGAAAAAAGTTATTAGATGGTTTCTGGCAGACTGTCTTTCTCGACTATCTCCTAAAGCTCCAGTCTTCGTAACCAGCACAAGATGGGTAGAACAAGATTTAATAGGTTATCTAACTTCAGAGGATTATATTGATGAAATGAAAGCAGGTGATCCAGATGTAGAAGTATTTGAGTATACGAATATACCTGCAACGTGTGTTAACCCCGATACAGACCCATTAGGTAGGAAACATGGAGAAGCAGCATTTCCCGAATGGAAAAATGAAATATGGTTAAGGAGGATCAAAGCTACAATGCCTGACCATGAATGGGAATCACAGTTTCAAGGGAATCCGCAAAGAACGGGAGGGGGCGTAGCTGATTTATCTAAGATAAAGTATATAGAGAAACTGGATGATTTACCCGAGAGACTGGAATGGGTAAGGGGATATGACCTAGCTGCTTCTGAATCCGAATTAGCGGATTATACAGCATCCTGTAAATTGGCTATAGATGACGATGATAACATATACATAGCGGATATGTGGAGAAACCAATTAGCATGGACTAAGAATCAACCCATCATAGTAGAGCTAGCAAAGCAGGAAAAGATTCGTGTTCGGGTGGAAGCAGTAGCAGGATTCCTACTAGCATACCAAATACTAAAGACGGAACTAACAGGGGTATGTCATTTAGAGAAGTCTACTCCTAAGCAAAGTAAGTATGGAGAAGCATTACCTTGGCTAAATGCATTAGAACTAGGTAAGCTATATCTAGTGCGGGGGGATTGGAATAAAATGTTCAAAGCAGAACTAGCTACATTCCCTGATCCTACTGCACACGATGATTTATGTGACGCAACATCAGTCGCAAGAAATTGTGCTGCTTACTACCGTAGAAGAGAGAAGAAACGCAATAACGTAGAAAGACCTAAAAGCAGAATGAGAACCCATGCTATCCGAAGATAATTTTGAACAGCACGATTAAGAAATAAAGAACTAGAATTGAAATCTTGTGACCATTGATTATTAATTACAAAGTCCGCTGTTCTTGGAATACGGAAAATTATCTAAATCTTAATCCTCAAAGTATTACTGTCTCATGAATTCTCTGAAAGATAAGTCTGTTTTTATTGCCTCTTCTTCTGAAGGTCTGGAAGTAGCCAGGTCAGTGAAAAGGCAACTAAGTGATATATCACAAGTAGATCTTTGGAACGAAGGTGTTTTTGTTCTAAATCGTAGCAATCTTGATTCTTTGCTGAGGGCTGCGGACTTATACGAATATGCAATCATTTGCTTAACGGCTGATGATATTCTAATGATGAGAGGCGAAGATTACGATGTAGCAAGAGATAATCTGCTTTTCGAGCTCGGACTTTTCGTAGGTAGAATTGGCATCTCAAAGACTTTCATTATCGTTGATAAGGAAGTTAAACTGCCAACTGATCTTGATGGTATTTTTGTCTCAAAATTTCATATGCCAGAAAATGGGAATTTATTATCAGCAGTTGGTAATTCATGTTCGGAAATTCGAGATGAAATGATAAAAGTAGCGAATAGAAGCTTAATAAGCTATTACCCATCCACAGCTTTAGCTATTGGTTATTTTGAGAATTTCATTCAAAAAGTGCTTTCTGCTCTAAGAGATAAAAAAGAAATATCAATTGATAATGCACCTATAAGTTACGACAAGTTTAGTCTTAAAATACTAATCCCTGATAAAATTGCCGACGTCGATCGTGAAAAGAACTTGCATGATACACTTACCAGGTTTCAGGAAATTAAAATAAAAACTATACATCGAAGTTATCCATTTTATTTAAAGTCTGACACCGATAGTAATAATGTTGATCATTTAGTAACATATGATTTTCCAACAACTTTGGTGTCTTCGAGAAAGATCATTGAAATGATTTTAAAAAAGGACTTTATCGGTGATGATCTTGAAACAAAAGTTTTGGAAAAGCGTGAGATTGGAAACTTTAAGAATGCCCTCAAGGTTTTGACCAAAGATATTAGCGAAGTTCAAATAGAAGACTATTCAAAGGAATAATAATCTTTAAAATATGACATATAAAATGAAAAAGCCTACGGTTTTCAGGAACTTAATTCTATTTGTATTAGTCTTTAAAATTTCCATTGCTGAGGCTAAAGTTAGTGAGAGCGAAGAGAGAGATGAAATTTTTATGTTATTGTCTTACGCGTTAGTTCATCAGGATTGGCAAAGCGGATCGATTCCGAGATTTGAGCGTAGGGGTTATAATATTGGATCGGTTTTAGTCGATCCTGATAATAACGTAGTAAAAGCAGCTCTAAATTCAGTAACGTCGCATAACAATTCGACGCAACATGGCGAAGTTAGGCTTATGCAACACTTCTTGAAAGAAAGTGATCATTACAACTTAGACGGCTTTACTATTTATACAACGCTGGAACCATGTGCTATGTGTGCTGGCATGATGGTCATGACCAATGTGGATAAAGTTGTATATGGTCAGAGTGATGTAGACTTTGCTAAAGCTCTAGAACGTCTAGCCTTTGATTCTACTTCAATCAATGGGTATTCACCTTACCCTAGAAAAGTTACAACAATTAAGAATAATTCTAGTATTAGTAAAAAGCTGGATCAAGCATTCGAGAGTTTCCTTAAGAATTCTGATGAAAAATTCTTATCTAGGTTTCTAGTTACAGATCAAGCTGAAGAAATTTTTGGAGAAGCAAAAACCACTCTTTTTGATTACGAAGCTATTTATATCGAGAATGAGCAAATTCTAAAATCAGCCAAAGATTATTATTTGGAATTCAAAAAGGATATAAATGCTAAATAGTATTCTAGCTTAGCATAATACTTATGCAGTAGCGCTTTTAACAAGTTAACCCTCCTTTATGTGTTAAATAATCTATCAATAGAGAAATGGAAGAAGATGAAGCAATCTGGATTGAGTACGATCAAACCAAGAAAGAGCTCATAGAAGAAATTCTGTTATTTGATGAACATCTTAAATCGGACGATTCCCAAGCATATCGTAGGAGTTATTGCCGTTCTGTAATGACTTACATTGAAGCTTTGTCTTCATGGATGGGGAAGTATACTATTGATAATTACTATCCTGGTATGCTTTCAAAAAAAGAGAAGAAATTATTACAAAGAAGAAACAATGCTTTAGAGCGTTTGTTCAATTGTATCGATCTTTTCACTGATACCAACGGCGCTTTGACCCCATTTAATGAGGAATCTGAGGAATAGAGTCTATTAAAGAACGCCATTACTGTTAGAAACAGAATTACTCATCCTAAAAGCTATTCGGAGGTTCTAATTTCTGACAGAGATTTAGTATGCATAAGGCAAGCTCTGTCTACATTTGAGATACTATTGAATGAATCTCTATTTAGATCAAGAAACGCTCTACAAAAGCAGCTTGAGGCGGTAATGAGGAAATGGAATTTAAAGGATAAAGAAACTTAAATAATTAACATTATTTTTGTTGTCTCTTTTGCGCAAATTGCTTATGATAAATAGGTTATGAGCGATTACGTAGCCTACTACAGAGTATCCACAACCAGGCAGGGGCATAGTGGATTAGGATTGGAGAGTCAGAGGGAATCCGTTGCCCAATATTTGAGGTCTACTGAAGGTAATTTGATTAATGACTTTGTAGAGATCGAGTCTGGCAAGAAGTATAACCGACCTCAATTATTGGCTGCTATCAAGGAGTGTAAAAGCCGTAAGGCTATTCTGATTATTGCAAAGCTGGATCGATTAGCGAGGAACGTGCATTTCATCTCTGGCCTGATGGAAAGTAAGGTTGAGTTTGTGGCGGTGGATAATCCACATGCAAACAGGCTTATGCTACATCTTCTAGCAGCCTTTGCAGAACACGAAAGAGAGCAGATTTCACAGAGGACAAAAGAGGCCATGCAGGCTGCGAGACGTAGAGGCGTAAGGCTTGGGGTGAATGGTCATCGATTAGCCGAGCAGAATAAATCCAGAGCGAGGGAATTTGCTCAGTCCTTGAAATCGGTCATACAGGACATTCAGGAAGATGGGTTAACCTTACTTCAGGATATAGCAGATGAGTTGAATAACCGCAATATACAGACCGCTAGAGGGGGCATTTGGTATCCGACGAGTGTTGCACGTGTAATGAAGTATCTGGATTAAGACGATGGAGACCGAAATTAAGCTCCCTAGATGGCGTTGGGGGAAACTGAGTGTGTATAACGGGTTTAGCCATGAAGAGCGTGTCAGGGGCTGGCAGTGGCAGATATGGGCTAAGAAAAGTGGTCTTATCGGTGAAGAAAAGTTCTGCAACATATCGGGGAGGCGATTGGATAAGCTCGATATGCATCTGGAGAACTATTATACCCCGTGGGATATATTCTTTATCGATCCAGAGCTACACATGAAATTACACCGTAGATTCATGCATAAAGCCATCTGGTTGGATATAGTAGATCGCTACCGATCTTCAAGAGCTGGAGTAACCTACTGGTTCGAATCCCTGAACACTCAGGATATGCCAGATATCGCCTATATGCTGCGTTTAGAACACGATGTAGAGGCAAGTGACATATGGGGAAGCGAGTTATTTATGGAGCGATATCCTAATTTAGAAATTTGAAACTGGTTTCATTTTTGGGTTGAGTTGGTAATTTTGAATAGACCATTAAGGCTTGCTTGATTCGGATATCAGGATAAACCAATTACCTTGAGTTTTTATTATCCCCATCCTGATTAATGAGTGACATTAAGTTATTCCGAATCGACAAAGGTTCAGCCTCAGAAATCCATGGTTACGCTTCTCATCTTGAACGTTCCATTCAGGAGCTAATTGAAACGAACTTAGAACCACTTCTTGGAATCCGATTTTTAGCTTCCGAGTATTCAACGGGTAAAACGCACGGAGGCAGAATTGATACGTTAGGCTTAGACGAAAATGCTTGTCCTGTAATTATCGAGTATAAGCGGACAACTTCAGAGAATGTAATCAATCAAGGTTTATTCTATCTAGATTGGTTGATGGATCACCAGGCTGAATTTGTTCTACTAGTCATTGATCAATTTGGGAAGGAAGTTGCGGACAGTATTGATTGGTCTGCTCCTCGCCTATTATGCATAGCAGCAGATTTTACCCGATATGATGAACATGCAGTCCAGCAGATAAACCGTAACATAGAACTTCTGCGTTACCGTAAGTTCGGTGAAGAACTATTCCTTCTAGAGTTAGTTAATGCTGTTACTGCAAAGGGATCAACTGCAACAGAGACCAAATCCACTGCGGGTAAGGGTAATCGGGATAAAACCGTCAATGACTGGTTGAAAGATTTACCTAAGCCGCTCAAAGGGCTCTTTGATGAACTTGAGAGCTTCCTTCTATCGCTCGGTGATGATGTGCAAAGAAAAGACTTAAAGCACTACATAGCATTTAAGAGACTAAGGAACTTTGCTACTGTGTTGTTCAGAACCAAAAGGCTAATCGTTCAATTTACAGTCGACGACATGGTTTGGAACAAGGATTTTGTGAGAGACATCAGTAAGATAGGACACCATGGAACAGGTAACTATGAAATATCCATCGCTACTCCTAATGACCTAGAGAAAGCCAAACCCATCCTGGAAGCTGCCTACGGGGGTAGGTAAAATTGAGAGAAATACTTTCTATTCGGAAAGTTCGGCCGCTATCAGTTCCGCTTGTTTCAATACTAGATCAGTTGCCATCTTTTGCATATCGGGCGGGTAGCCATACTGGCGCAAAGTTCGCTTTACCAATACCTTCATGCTGGCCCTTACACTTTCCTTGATGTTCCAGTCAATCGATGCATTCTTTTGGATCTTATCAGTTAAGATAACAGCCAGTTCACGGAGCTTATCCTTACCCATTAAATCGATGGCACTTTCATTATCCGCTACTGCGGTATAAAAGGCATACTCGTAATCGCTTAATCCCATATGCTTGGGTTCTTCGTCTTTAGCGACAATGTGTTTGCCCAGATTAATAAGCTCTTCGATGACTTCTGCAGCGGTAATAATCTTGTTCTGATACCGCCTGATTGAGTCCTCAAGCATTTCCATGAGAGACTTCGCCTGGATGAGGTTCTTCTTCTGCCGAGATTTGATTTCATCATTCAGAAGCTTTTTAAGCGTCTCGATAGCAAGGTTCTTATGCTCCATGCCTTTGATCTCGAGGAGAAACTCATCGGACAAAATAGAGATATCTGGTTTCTTAATTCCTGCCGCATCAAAAATATCAATTACCTGATTCGAGACGAGCGCTTGATCGATAACCTGCTTAATTGCGGATTCTATTTCTTCATCGGTTTTTCCGCTACCTGTCGTGTCAAATTTTGCGAGTCGAGCCTTTACGGCCTGGAAGAATGCAATCTCATCTTTGGCATCCAGTGCTTGTTCATGAGGCATGGCGATTGCGAAAGACTTGGACAGAGCAGTAACTTCATCGATGTAGCGTTTTCTGCCGTTTTGCAATGTGAGTATATGCTCCTCTGCCTCCAGGATTAGGGAGAGCTTTCGAGAGGTATCCGCACTAAAATATTCCTCGTATTCAAAGCCATCGAACATCTGAGATACCACTTCGAGCTTCTCTAGCATAAGCGCCACTGCTTGCTCTTGGGTTTCGGCGGGATCACCTTTGCCTCCGCTATCCGAGTAGAATGAAAGTGCCTTCTTCAGGTCTGACGCGATGCCTAGATAATCAACGACCAGGCCCCCCTCTTTGTCTTTGTAGACTCGATTCACGCGTGCGATGGCCTGCATGAGGTTATGGCCCTGCATCGGCTTATCGATATACAGCGTGTGCAGGCAGGGAGCATCAAATCCTGTTAGCCACATATCCCTTACGATCACAAGCTTGAGCTCATCGTCAGGGTCTTTCGTACGCTCAGCGAGTTTGCGCCTCTGCTCTTTGGTGGTATGGTGTCTTTCCAGTTCTGGGCCATCACTGGAGGACGCGGTCATCACTACCTTGATTGCGCCTTTACTCAGATCATCGCTGTGCCACTCAGGCCTTAGTCGGATCAGCTCTTTATAGAGCTCCGCAGCGATGCGGCGAGACATGGAAACGATCATACCCTTACCCTCAAACACGGATTGCCGCTGCTCAAAGTGAAAGAGGATGTCCTCAGCGATTTTCTGGATGCGGCTTTCGCTACCGATCAGCGCTTCCAACTGCGTCCACTTGGCCTTTGCCTTTTGGGTATCGGTTAAATCGGCTTCTGCCAGCTCTTCGTCCAGAGACTCAACCAGCTGTTTCCCTTCATCTGTGAGTTCGACTTTTGCCAGTCGGCTTTCGTAGTAAATTTTGACGGTAGCTCCATCCTGCACGGCCTGGGCAATATCGTAAATGTCTACGTAATTACCAAATACCTGGGGCGTGTTGACATCCGTTCCCTCAATAGGAGTCCCTGTGAAGCCCAGATAAGTCGCATTGGGGAGGGCGTCCCGCATGTATTTGGCGAAACCATAGACCGTCTTCTTGCCGATTACGTTACCCTCTGCATCTTTGACATCGATATTCTTAGCTTCAAAACCGTATTGGGTGCGGTGGGCTTCATCTGCGATCACGACGATGTTTCGCCTATCGGAGAGCTGCTCAAATACGTTGCCTTCTTCAGGTTGAAATTTCTGGATGGTCGTAAATACGACTCCCCCCGAAGCCACTTTCAGGAGTTCCTTAAGGTGTTGTCGGCTTTCGGCCTGCACGGGCTCCTGTCGCAAGAGTTGCCGGGAGGCGGCGAAGGTATCAAAGAGCTGGTCGTCCAGGTCGTTCCGATCGGTAATGATCAAAATCGTGGGGTTGTTGAGCTGGCTAATGATTTTGCCACAGGCGAAGACCATGGAGAGGGACTTACCTGAGCCCTGCGTATGCCAGATGACGCCGCCCTTTTGGTCACCTCCTTCATGGCTGGCGCGTGATACCGAATCGAGGGCCTTGTTGACGGCGTAGTATTGATGATATGCGGCGAGTTTCTTTACTGTCTCGACACTCACGATGCTCGTCTTCGGGTCTTCCTTCTTGGATTTTTCAAATACGATGAAATTCTTTATGAGATCCAGGAGCGTCTCCTTATTGAGCATGCCCTTAATGAGCGTTTCAAGCTGCGGGATGGTCGATGCGGCCTCTACCTGCGCGTCCGTCGCCTTCCATGCCATGTAGCGGCTAATGCCTGCTGAAACCGAGCCCGCCCTGGCCTCTAAGCCATCCGAGGCAATGCAGATTGCGTTATAAGTAAATAGCTGCGGGATGACGGCCTTGTAAGTCTGGATCTGCTTAAAGGCGGAGAGCACCGTAGCATTTTCATCTGCTGGATTCTTCAGCTCGATGAGAACGAGCGGCAGGCCATTGACGAAGAGGATGACATCGGGGCGTTTTTGCTCCTCATTGCCCTTGATGGTGTATTGGTTGACGACCTCGAATGTGTTGGCCTCAGGGTTGTCAAAATCGATGAGCTTTACGAGGGCTCCACGATCTTCCCCCTTGTGGCGATAGGTGACATTGACTCCCTTGGTGAGCATGCGATGGAAGGCCTCATTATTTGCTAGCAAATCAGGGGACTGGAGGCGCTGCACCTGATTGAGCGCGTCCTGATGGGCTTCATTGGGCAGCTGAGGGTTGAGGGCCACAATTGCATCTCGCAAAACATCCTTAAGCACAACCTGGTCATAACTGCTGCGGCGCGGGTGATCACTGCCCGGTGCAATCTCAGGCCCATACTCATAATGAAAGCCCTGAGCCTCCAACAACTCGATCGCATACTGCTCAACCTCGCTCTCCGTGATCTTAGGCATCAATTTCTTCTGGATCGATTTTGTCTATAAATGCAAAACTTACATTAAACCCTCGCAAGCTCCTGATTTGCGTAAATACATTATTTAGGTTTACCTTACTGAAGAAAGGTATGTTCATTGTGTCTCTTTTGGCAATTATGCCAAATACTACATTATAGCCACTTATAGTTTCAGAAAAGCTAAATGATGTTTCTTGGATTTCATTGATTTTCTCAACTACTTTTTCGCGAAAATCACTATCACTAAGCAATAGCTGGGCTGATACTAATCCCTGTGCGAATAAATGACTTAACACGCTTGAGCCTGAATATTTCTTAATATGTATGATGTTCTTGTTGTCTGGATCAAAGATGTCGCAGAATTCAACTTTATCGTAGACACCGCCATGTGAAATATTCTTAGCATCCATGCAGATAGCGTTATCTAGCTGTTCTGTCATTCTTTCGTTATAACCGTTTTCGTTATCATCAGATTCTTGATAGCTCACAAACTCAATAGAAGCTTTATGGTTATCACGGATATCGACATATTTGGACTCGGTTTGCTCCAAAAAGTCCTGGCTAATTTTATACCAATCAGAATTGATTAAGATATAAGTCTCATCACTCAAAGAAATTTCGGCATAGAGACACTGATATGCAGTCCATGTATACGCAGCTCTTGAACCGTTTGAGTGGAGAGCCTTGACTCTGGTTTTTCTTAAATTCTCAAGATTTAACTCATCGCCGCAGGCATCTTTAAACGCATCAAACGTAATATCATCGGATAATCTATTTTTATCATTATTGAAGTAAAATCCAGAAACGTCTTGCCACTCAATTAATTCTGGAATTGATAGCCATAGCTTCGCGGATGTGTTATCATTTTGTAGACACTCGTCTAGCTTATCTTCTAGTTGGTTGTATTTAGAAGAATCCTTTTTAACGGCCTCTATTTTGTTTATCCACGCAAAGCCCTTATCTTGATAGGCTGTGGAGTTGAATTTTTTATAGGAAGCTTCCAATAGCTCATCTAAATCATCGATATCAATTTTTGCATTAATATTTAGGTTGGCTTTCCCAGACAGGGTAGTTCCAAATGTCTCTATGTATTCAGCTTCATCAGGATCACTTCTATTTAGAGATGCAACGACTCCTTGAAGAATGTCCAATTCAACATTAAGACCAAAATCCAATTGACTGCCTCTTTTTGATAATTGCTCAGCGGTAAATTTGGGTGTTCCAGATATATCGTGTTTATCTATCTTCCTAAGATTATTTTGATTAACAAGATTTAGCGTTGTGATAAGGCCAAACTTGGATTCGTAAGCGTCCTTATTTAGCATGTGGTAGCCAGTACCAAAACAAATAGCAAATGTCAGGTCCTTTGAATCAATAGTGATGTTTCTGACAAGAACAGCTTGAGATGATGCTGCATTAAAAATATCTACGCGATTATCATCCTTAAAATCTGTTTTGAAAAAACTCTTAACCCAAGGTGCAGGAATGACCACTTTGGGATTGTAGTATAGGTCATACCCCTCAATCCGTTTTAATTCATCAATAGGTGTTTTAAAAATACTCTCCCGCTCAACCCCTTCTTTAATTAAATAAACATTAATCTTATTCGTTTTATCCGCCATAATAATGGCATTATCCAGATAGAACTTTATTTAATCAAGATTGATCTTCCTATTCATTAATTTCGGCAGCAGTGTGTCACGTAGGGTTGAGAGGGTTTGGATTTGCTGCGAATTGGATAGTATTTTTTTGAACAAACCCTCTACTTGATCTTCGAATTCATCCCTTAATTCTTTCGGAGGGAAAATTAGTGATAGTTGCTTGAATGCTGATTTACTTATTTCTTGAAAAGTTGAGCCATTTGAATGGCTTTTGATATAGTCCAAATTTTCTTTAATCCAAAGATAGATGAAGTTTTTAGTTACTTCTTTGTCGTCTATTATAGCTATGTAACCCTGATTTATAGCTATGGGATTAATAGAAAATGCCAAATATCCAACGGGAGCTCTTGAAGAAAGAAGTAATGTTCCCGCTGGCAACAATCCTGAGCTAATTTGATTTAGGCCTTCTTGAGTGATTTTTCTGGCAGTATCAAATAAAAACATATTCGGATTACCTGTTAGGTCTCTTGGAGTTGTCCAATGAATATTTCCTCCCCAATAACTTGTATTTTTAGTGCTAGGTGTTGTTCCCCCTTTTACAGAAAGTATTTCATCGAGTGTTTTCTCTTCCCAATCGTCTTGGGCGTTGTCGATGAAGGTGTGGCGGAAGAGGGTTTGGGCGAGGGATTCGAGGGTTTGGTTTTGGCGGTGGAGCAGGTCGATCTTGTCATCCAATGAGGATAGCACCTCCGCTATCGCTTTTTGTTCGAGCAAAGGGGGCAATTTCAGTTCAAATGAATAAATATCGTTGAGGGTTATACTCGCCTGATTTGCGCTACCCTGAGCATTACTAATCAGATAATTAGAATAGTCAGGAGATTTCAGCCTGTAATACAAAAAGTCTTGTGTGGTTTTATCAGTAGCTCGTAACCTGACAGCATTTTGATTTAATAATGAACCAGTCGCTACCTCAGGTATTTTGATTACCTTTCCAACTACAGATTTGGGATTACTTGGCCAAGAACCTACTGTCATTATAACAATATCGCCATGCAATAGCTCAACATCTTTATGGTTCTCAGCCAAATTGAATGGAATTCTTTTACAGTCACTTATATTTACAGAATGGTCTGTAGTGTCTGATACTCTTACTATGTAAACCCCTTCCTTTGAATAATCAGAAGATTTAAATGCAAAGCCTTTTTTGTGCATCAGCAAGTCTCTGCTTGATGTTACCTTCCACTCACTCATTGATTTTTAGTTTAGAGAGGTTGTTGAGGATGCGTTCGTTGAGGGTGGCTTCTTGTTCCATCTGGCTTTCGAGCTCGGCTTTGAGTTCGTTAAAGCGGGTGGGGAAGTCGAAGTCGTCCTCCGTATCTTCGAGGCCGACGTAGCGGCCAGGGGTGAGCACGTAGTCCAGCTTTGCCACTTCATCGATGGTGGCAGATTTGCAGAAGCCTTTGACGTCTGCATAGCCGTCATCCTCTGAACGCCAGTTGTGGTAAACCTTGGCGACTTTTGCGATGTCCCCTTCCGAGAACTCGCGGGTGCGGCGGTTTATGAGGTGGCCGAGGTCGCGTGCATCGATAAAGAGGATTTCCTCCCTTCGGTAGCTTTTACCCCGTCGCATGAACCAGAGTGAGGCGGGGATCTGTGTATTGAGGAAGAGCTTGGGCGGGAGGTTGACAATGCAGTCCATCAAGCGAGCCTCGATGAGCTGCTTTCGGATGTCCCCCTCGCCCGAGGATTTGGAAGTGAGCGCGCCCTTTGCCATAACAAAGCCTGCGTGGCCGTGGCTGGGGTTCAGGTGATAAAGAAAGTGCTGAATCCACGCGTAGTTGGCATTACCCGCAGGGGGTGCACCGTATCCCCAGCGACCATCCTTACGAAGTTGATCGCCGCTCCAGTCACTATCATTAAAGGGCGGGTTTGCGATGATATAGTCTGCCTTGAGGTCTTTAAATGCGTTATTGAGGAAAGAGCCCTCGTTATTCCAGCGGACGTCGGAGGTGTCTATCTTGCGGATGGCGAGGTTCATCTTGCAGAGGCGCCAGGTGGTCTGGTTGCTCTCCTGTCCATAGATGGAGATATCTTCCCTGCGCCCCTGGTGGCTCCCAACAAACTTCTCGGACTGCACAAACATACCACCTGATCCGCAGCAGGGGTCGAACACGCGGCCTTTGTAGGGCTCCAGCATCTCAACCAAGAGCTGCACTACTGAGCGGGGCGTGTAGAACTGCCCGCCCTTTTTGCCCTCGGCGAGTGCGAATTGCCCCAGAAAATACTCGAAGACATGACCTAGGATATCCGCGCTGCGTGCCTTGGTATTGCCAATGTCTATATTGCTGAATTTATCGATGAGTTGACCGAGGTTGACGGGGTCTAGGTTGCCCCGTGCATAGACCTTGGGTAGAACGCCCTTGAGGGATTTATTGTCCCGCTCAATGGCCTCCATCGCTGAGTCTATAATTGTGCCGATCTTGGGGTCTTTGGCACGGTTGCGGAGGTTTGCCCAGCGTGCCTCGGGGGGGACGAAGAAGACATTCTCTGCAGTGTATTCGTCTTTATCCTCAGGGTCTGCCCCTGCGAGCTCACCCTCGCCTGCTGCCAATTTTTGGTAGAGTTCTTCAAAGGCGTCGGAAATGTATTTCAGGAAAATGAGGCCGAGGACGACGTGCTTGTATTCCGCAGCATCTATATTCTTACGGAGTTTATCAGCAGCCTCCCAAAGGGATTTCTCAATGGCATTTGCCTGGGATTCGTCAAGTTTTGTAGTGCCTTCCATAAGTGATCAGTCAGCTCGTGAGGGTGGTGGTCTATCGAAACAGGTAGCCTCAATGGTAGAGATAATGGAAAATAAAAGTCGGATTCAGCATTTGATGCAATTCCTAAAAGCCTACACCTTGCTTTGTATTTATTAAGAAGTTAGCAATAAATTCACTGAAACCAGCTATTCTCACTGAACAGTAAAAAGTGGCATTTTCAGTAAAAAGTACTGTAGAATTATTATCAGGTAAGATGGTTGATATTGCCCAGGCGTTGCTGGAGGTCGCTGAATAACTCCGCAGAATCGCATTTGTTCTGAGCTTTATGGTAACTCAGATATCCTTGGGCTATTTATCTTGCCTAATTTTGACATTTTTCATGTCCTTTAACTAATATAAGCCATTTTTTATCAGGAAGTTAAGTGATTTTTTGGCTGTCCCCTGCGGGTTATTGACATACCAGAAGTAGTTGGGAATGAAAAACTTGTAAGCTCTGAATTTCAGTTAGTAATGTTATGGGAATATAGATACGATTTCTGGATGTAGAATTTGGTGATTCATCCATATTATTCACTAATTTGAGCTTTGCTTCCTCAATTCTGAGTCTTTCATATAATTTATTACATTAATCTACAAATTTTTCTCGTATTAGATCTGATGAGTCTTAGAGATTAAAGGATAACTAAGAATTATGTTTCGA
>JANQOQ010000002.1 GCA_028285755.1 Puniceicoccaceae bacterium | reverse complement strand
TCCTGAAATGCTAACCCGCAAAGGAATGGGTTACTTTATGGATATGCAGTTTCGCAATGATGTGGATGCGGAGTACTACCGTGAGGTAGAAACCTCCAGGTCGATAGAGGATATGGAAGTGTGGGATTGGGTGAATATGCTCAACTTCTCAGATGATGAAGAAAACGGGCTACTGCTTGTTAAGGAATCTCACAAGACGGCCATTGAACCCGGCCATTTTACGGGTGACTACAGGCTCACCAAAAAGGGTGTATCGATGACCGGACTGGGCCTAGGTGAATCCGAACTCAGGCAGGAATTTCGTGAATCCTGGGCGAACTGGATAATCGTATATACGGGTGATGATGATACGAGGGCTCTCAAGTTAAAACAATTTGATCGGGCCCGTTTTCCCACAAACCTGCCGGGCCACCGCACTACAAATGTGTGCACTTGGGGTGGGGGAACCTCAGGGGCTACCAACCGTTCCTTTGCCGGGGAGGACAAGGTTATAGAGGAGTTGAAGTCACTTGCTGAAGTGGGCATCGAAACCCTCCTCATCGATGATGGCTGGCAAGTCGCGCCCCATGAAAAAGACGCATATCCGGATAGCGATCGTGGCTGGAAGCCCCATTTTGATCGTTACACAGATGGAAGCTGGGACCGGGTCCTGAAGGCGGCGGAAGAAACCGGCGTTCATCTAACGATATGGACGGCAATACAAGGCATCTCCTATGAGGACATGGTGTGGAATCAGGATCGAGCTGACTTTAAGGCCTGGAAATTCGATTTTGTGAATGTTCAGGATTATGAAGTTAAGAATCTGGTGGAAAGCCGGGCTCGTAATTTTATTAAGGACTATGACTATAACCTGGCAATAGAATGGGACCTAACGGAAAGTATCGCTCGCTACGGTTTATTTTGGGCACGCGAATATGGTTATATCTGGCTTGTAAATCGACGCAAGGGAGAGGGGTTTCCCCATGTCAGCTATCAGCCTGCACCCATATTGAAGATTGTATGGGATCTGGCGCGAAACCTGAATACAAACAAGTTTCAAATCGTCAGCGTGGATGTTAATCAGGTTCCTCCCATCAGTGATGCACGATTACACCCCATGGAGTATGCATATGCAATCAGCATGATGGGCATTCCGAACATGCTTGATCGTGTAAGCGACTTTACTCCCGAAACTAATAAGGCGGTCAAGACTATGGTTTCGCTCTATAAGCCCCATCGGGATGCGATGGTGGATAGCTACGTTTTTGCAATTGGGGACCAGCCAACGAATGCGAGCGTAAGTGGTTTTCAGTTTTATCATCCTGATTCTGATGAGGGCTATCTCATGGTTTTCCGCGAATTACATCATCCGAATGTTGCGTTTTCGATCCAGCTTAAGTTTTTGAAAGACAAAAACTTAGAGATTACTGATTTGAGAAAGGATGTAACTTTTAACCGCAAAGTGAATGCGAATGGTTACATGGATTTACACATCGGGAATCCCGCAGACTTTTTATTTCTAAAATACAAAATTAAATAAATTATGAGAGAGTTAAGAATATTGGTAAAAGCAGCAATTCCAGTTGGGGTATTGTTCATTCATTCGATAGTATCCGCGTTTGTAGATGCATCCACTTATGGGTTTTCCCCTCAAGCCAGTGGTGTAAATAATGCCCGCGCGCTTCAGGCAGCTATTAAAAATGGAGGGACAATACTCGTTGGAGAGCCTGGAGTATACGCTATTTCTGAAACCATCTACATTGGTAGCGATACAACACTCATATTTAGTGAAGGGGTCGTGTTAAAAAAGGTAAATGAGGTCGGCAATTTCTACTATCTTTTTTTGAATGAGGGAGCGCTAACCAAGACTTACGATCATAATATAACAATCCAAGGCCTCAATTTTTTGGTCAACGGTATGGATGAAAGAATTGGCGATATCTATGGTCTAAGAGGTCAGCTAGGATTCTTTTATGTTAAGAATCTTCGCATTAGAGGCTTGCGCTGTTTCGATATGGAGAGATGGCAATTTTGCATCCAGGTTTGCACCTTTGAGGATTTGATAATCGAAGATGTGCATATCAAGGGCAAAAAAGATGGAATACATTTGGGCCGTGGTAAGAGATTTACCATCCGCGATGCTGTATTTGAAACTACAGATGATGCGATTGCCCTCAATGGCCATGATTACGCCTCGGGTAATCCTGAACTGGGATGGATTGAAAATGGAGTAATCGAAAACTGCTATGATTTGCGTACAGATGGAGAGCTTATTGGATTCTTCTGTCGAATCCTTGCCGGTGCGTGGAGAGATTGGGAAAAAGGACTTGAAGTTCAAAATTCGGATACTGTGGTTTCGAATGGTCGTCTGTATCGTGTGCAAGCGGATCCTGACAATACCATTTATACTTCATTAACACAGCCAACTCATGAATCTGGCACTATGGAATTGGATGGCATCAACTGGGGAGTCGTCCAGGAGGACGTCACTTACACAGCCGGGGTTCGTAATGTCGTATTCAGAAACATCTTTTTGGAAAAACCCAGGACGTCGTTCTCAATCCATTTTGATCAGGACAGATTTAGTCGTTCCTATTACCCGGGATCCGAACTTCCTTTTCAGGAGCAAATACTTTTTGAGAATGTGAGGGTATTACATGAAGAACCTGCAAGCTTCTTGAACATAGCAACCCCGATGGATGTTGTGACCCTATCGAATTCTGTTTTACAGAATAGTTGGATATCCGTTCATGATGTAACTGGAATTGAGGATTACCCGGATACCATCATTAACATCTCGAACACTGCCTTTAAGCAGTCTGAGGATTTTGAGTTTATCCGAAACTCAACCCAAAACCGAGAGGTTCAATTAAATAAGCATATGGTTACCTACCTCGAGTAGCGTAACCAAAAAGCTATATAATGAATAGAATTATACAGATACGACTCACTTTATTAATTGTAATGGGGTCGTTTTACGCAGCATTGAGTTCGAGCGCTGAAAACAATCCGGCGCGATTAGAGTGGCTCAAAGATGCGGGTTTTGGACTGTTTATTCACTGGAGTGTGGATAGCCAATTGGGTGTTGTCATCAGTCACTCACTAGTGGGTGCGGATGAAGCCTATTGTGAGTATTTTTTCAATGAGCTGCCCAAGACATTTAACCCTACAGACTATGATCCTGACGAATGGGCGCGCCTGGCAAAAATCGCAGGATTTCAGTATGTAGTATTCACGGTAAAGCATCACTCAGGTTTCTGCATGTGGGATACCGAAACGACTGATTTCGACATTATGAACACTCCTTACGGCAAAGACATTACCCGTGAGCTGGTGGATGCCTTTCGCACTTATGGCTTGGGTATTGGTTTTTACTTCTCTCCGGATGACTTTTCCGAGTTCTACAGGCAGGGAACGCTTATCAGCAGAGTTCGGCCGGAAGCAATTCCAACCAATAATCCCGAGCTGATGGCTCTCAATAAAGAGCAGGTTCGCGAGCTGTTAACGAATTATGGACCCGTTGATGTATTCTTTATCGATGGAATCCATGGACATAGGAGCGGGGGTTTGAATGAGCATATCTGGGCACTACAGCCGGGTTGCCTGATCACGCGGGGAGCCATTTCCACACCTGAGATAGCTCCATCAACCGATCAAACCTTACCTGTATCTTCAAAAGACGAGCCGTGGGAAGCATGCTTTACCATGGGAACATCGTGGCATTACAAGCCAACCAATGAAACCTATCGCGACGGTACACAGTGGATTGACTCACTCATTGAAACCCGTGCAAAAGGGGGTACGATGCTCTTGAATATTGGGCCAAAACCGAATGGCGAGATCCCCATTGAACAGGAAGCCATACTACGCGAAATCGCCGCCTGGATGGCTATCAACCGAGAGGCCATATACGATGTCCGACCCTTGAATGTTTTTAGGGAAGATAACCTCTGGTTTACCCAAGCAAAGGATGAGGACACTGTGTATGTATTTGTAAAAGATACTGAGTGGAAATACGGCGAATGGAAGTCATTCGAGCTAAATAATATAAAGATCACAGAGGAATCTGTGGTTAGTATCTTGGGCCAAAACGACCGGGTTCTCGAATATAGGGAGGATGTTTTGCCGCAGACTGAATGGGAAATGCAAGATGGGGCGCTGCATATCACAGCAATGCGCGCTCAGCGCATATATAATGACCGAACCTGGCCGAATCCAGTCGTCCTAAAAATCACTCATGTAAACATACAATAATTTATTTGGGGTAGTTACAGAACCAGCAGCCTGGTTAATATCAGGTTGCTGGTGATTTCAACGTTACTAATTATGAAAATTCTAATTACGCTAATCTTGATCAATACACTGGTTGTATTTTCATCATTATGGGCCAAGCAAAGTGAGGGCTCGTCTGAGTGGATTTCTTTGTTTAATGGAAAAGATCTGGAGGGTTGGGACACCTATATTAGTTACGTTCCAAAATCGGGTGAGACTGTTGTTAAGGGGGTCAATAATGATCCAAACAAAGTGTTTACGGTGGTTGATGGTCTCATTCGAATATCCGGACAAGAATGGGGTGCCATAACCAGCCGGGAGGAATTTGAAAACTACCACTTAAAGTTGGAGTTTAAGTGGGGCGAGTTAAAGTGGCCCCCTCGTTTGGATATGAGGCGAGACAGCGGGCTTCTCTACCATTGTGTGGGGCCTCATGGCGCTCAAAACGATCACTGGATGCGTAGCCACGAATTTCAGATTCAGGAGGGGGACACAGGAGACTACTATTCACTTGCAGGCGCCAGCCTCGATATTAAAGCCAGAAAAATATCATTCAATGAGAGCCATCGCCTGCAATATGATCCAAATGGACAGAACTATCCTTTGGATACGGTCACATTTAGCCGCCGTGTCATCAAATCGCATGATAATGAGAATCCTACCGGGGAATGGAATGTCGTTGAGCTGATCTGTGAGGGTGATGTCGCTACTCATATTGTAAACGATGAGGTAGTGTTTCAGGCGACTGCTTCACGCCAAGAATCTGAAGATGGTCAAAGTATTCCGCTTACGCGTGGGAAACTGCAGATCCAGAGCGAAGGCGCAGAAATTTTTTTGCGTAATATCTTGATCCGAAACCTCAAGAACTAGCTAAGCACAAGGATACTAAATCATAACAAAATAAGAGTGTTTCATGTACTCAAAGCCAAAAATAACCCATAAATCCAGAGCGCTTCGAGTTCTAATAATTATTTCTATAGTATTCACTGTATTGTTTGCAGCCTTGTTTTGGTTTTCCAAACAGGGTGCGAATCGTAAGAAGGATATTGCGATTGATATCGGTAACTTTCCACCGCCTACAGATGGTCAAGTGAGAGATTGGGCAAATGAATCCTCTGAACTTATTGAATCCCTTATCGAGGAGTGGAGTGATTTCCCCACAGATCATAAAAGCTTTGAAGAAGGCCGTCATGTCCATCCCCCCAGGATCATCATCTCAAAACTTTTGAAGGGCAAAGATGTTGAGTTTTGTAATCAATATCTTCAGAGCGTGCAACCTTATGGGACTGTGGGTTCTACCTGGGCTTTGAACCCCCATGGCGACTGGGATTTTGCACTACTCGCATATACTCCTTTGCTCTATTTATTTGGAGACAAACCCGAGCTGCTATATCCAGAAACGCTTGATCATTTGCTCAGCGATATACTGACGGAGGACGGGGCTGATTTTAATATGGCTACTCCCAAGACGCTGGGATTGATAGAGGATACTGAGAATCATATCCTTATGATTCACGGCTCCCGATATCTGAAGAATCGATGGCTTTATTTAAACGGCAACGAAGACCCTAAGTATGATAATCGGGCCAACGGAGTTGAGGGTAAGCTCGTTGAATACATCGATGAAATCTTACGATACGGGGTATATGAATTTAACTCAGATCCATACAATGGATACACGCTATCAGCATTACTGAGTTTAGAGGCTTTTGCGGGTAAGCCGGTTAGCGATAAGGCGATAGAGCTACTGGATCTCATGAATTGGCAATATGCACTCGCAAGTTTTCAACTGAAGAATTTTCCGCCCTATCGTCGTGCGTTTAAGGACGCATACCGTCCAGGGCTATACGATAGTTATCATACTGTGATGATGACTGTGTGGGCGAGCTTAAGGGATCCTGAAATGATGCTGAAAGTGGAACGGGGTAAGCATCATGCATTCTGGGCAGCGATCATGAGCTACCGCCCACACAAAGAAACCATGGATTGGGTCTTCAATAAGCCTTCACCCTATTTTGTGCAGATGGGTCGTGGTCACAATTCCTGTCCTGAGCTTTATTCGGGAGACGAACACTACCTATTATCAGCAGGAGGTTCACATAGAGGCAGAATGTCACTGATAATGCCCAAGCCGATCATGCTATTTTTGAATGACGATGCGAGGGTGGAGTCTGATTGTTTTCGCGTTTATGGTCCGGGCGAAGATTTGTTTCAATGGAACAACACAGGGGTCTTTGAACGCTTTGCCTGCGCCGCAGGTCCAGTTAGAATACCTGAAGGACAAATACCAGTCATCGATTCCAGGGGATGGCAGATCTATAAGATTGGAGAATCCAGGTACCTATTCGTTTATTCGGAGGCGGATTGCGGAATACTCTATATCGACCATTCCTCCGACCCGAACGAAACACTCGAAGTAATCCTTAAGAACAATAGCGATACTCACAAATTGAGATCCGAATTTACTTACCCCGATGGCCTTAAGATCAAATACGATCTGCTTTCCCCACGGCATTTATGGGTAATCACAGATGTAGATGGTGAGCCAACGGAACGAAACTTTGAAAAATGGCCCCATGTGCAACGATCAAGCTTTCTGAAATGAGAAGCTGAATTGACCGTATGATGAAGACTGGCAAAAAAGAAAAAGTACGGCGTTGTTTATACTTACTGCTGCCAGTTGTTATTTTAGCTACCAGTTTCTTTCAGGCGGTTGCTCAGAAAGAATCAACCTCTTTGGCCGATGTCTCTCCGAATTTAAGCTCCGGTAGCATTCGCTTCAATCGCGACGTCCGTCCAATCCTATCCGAGAATTGCTACAGTTGTCATGGGCCCGATGAACATAGCCGAGAGGCAGGTTTGCGATTAGACATTGAAGATTATGCTTTTGCTGATCGAACTGAAGGGGGCCCTGCAATAGTGCGTGGCAATGCAGATGCAAGTAGTGTCTACAAAAGAATAATCAGTGATCTGAAAAGTGACGTGATGCCTCCTCCAAATTCTCATAAGACCCTCAATGGAGTTGAGATAGGCATTATCAGACAATGGATAAATGAGGGCGCGCAATGGGAAAAACACTGGGCATTTATTAAACCTAAACATCATGATGTCCCATCGTTAAGCTGGGGTAATAACGACATTGATAAGTTCATCTTTAGAAAAATGCAGGATGCAGATTTATCTCCTAATCCTGAAGCCGAAAGGGCAACCTTGGCACGAAGGCTTTCCCTGGATCTCACGGGGTTGCCACCCAGCTATGATGAAGTAGAATATTTTGTTAATGATAAAGCACCCAATGCCTATGAGAAGTATGTGAATTTGCTGCTGAGTAAAGTTGCATACGGAGAGCATCAGGCGCGTTATTGGTTGGATTATGTGCGTTATGCAGATACCCATGGTTTGCATTGGGATAACTACCGGGAAATCTGGCCCTATCGTGATTGGGTAATCAATGCGTTTAACGAGAACAAATCCTACGATGAGTTTGTTATTGAACAGATTGCGGGGGATTTGTTGCCAAACCCGACCAGGGATCAACTGGTCGCTACGGGTTACAACCGGTGCAATCTAACTTCTAATGAAGGAGGGTCTATTGCGGATGAACTTCAGGTAAGGTATGTAGAAGATCGAGTGGCCACAACTTCTGCGGTTATGCTTGGCCTCACCATGCAATGCGCGGCTTGCCATGATCATAAGTTCGATCCTATCAGCCAAAAAGACTTCTATCAATTTGCTGCTTTCTTTAACAACCTTGAGAGCTCGGTATGGGACCGTAATGAAAGAGACCATAAACCAGTCGCAGTAATACCACCGCCAGAGCTGGAAGAAAAACTCAATGAGATTGAGCCCAAATTGCTCGAGTATGAGAAACAGTTTAAGCAGATCCGTGAGGAAAATCCTACCGCTTTCTACGAATGGTATAGCAATGCTGATAGCACAATTAAGACTTCCCACTATGACCAAAATACGGTTGTTGAACTCAAAGATGCGGATAGCTTTTTGAATCCTATAGCGATCTCGAATGCGTCTGAAGTCTTGGATGCCGATAAGCCGTTTACACTTTATGTTCAGGCCAGTTTTGAGAACTTCGACAATCCGGTAATTCCATTGCTAAATAATTTTGATGGTGACCGGGGTGTCCGCATGAATCTGGTTCGCGGTTATTATAACGATCTTCCCTATTACACACTTCAGATAGAACTTATTCATTCATTAAAGAATGAGAATCTTATTTCGGTAACTTCAAGTCCTCGAGAAATCATCCGTTCTGGGGTGAGGCAACACTTTACCATAACTTATGATGGTAGCTCGAGAGCAAGTGGAGTACGTTTGCTGTATCTGGTTAGCAACGGCAGGCAAACAGATCTCAATCCGCTTCTTTCGATAGATCGCGATCTATTGATAGATAATTTATCCGGCACTATTCATTCAGAGCAACCCTTTACCTCAGGCATAGGCAATAACGGTGAAAGAGCTGATAATTTCGACATTCTAGAAATTCGGATATTCGATAAACATCTCTACCCATTTGAAACCACTTTTACGCGTGAAGACTATTATAGGCAGCAGCTACAAAGAATAAGGGAAGGTGCTTTGGCTACACTGCCCCAGGAACTATTCGAGAATTATTTTTTTAAGGTAATCCATCCTGAATACAATCAGCTGAAATATGAACAGGCAGCCATGGAAGCTGCGTTTGAAGATATCTACGCACGTTCAAACGTATCACTTATTTCAAAGGAAAAAGAAAGTGAGCCGCACGCATATGTGCTGGATCGCGGAGAATATGATAAAAAGGGAGAACGTGTAATTCCAGGTATACCTTCGGCGCTGGGCACACTGAGTGAAGATATGCCTAAAAACCGATTGGGGTTAGCCAGGTGGATGGTGGATCCTGAGAACCCACTGACAGCTCGCGTAGCAGTAAATCGTTTTTGGCAAAATTTGTTTGGTGCAGGGTTAGTAAAAACAGCAGATGATTTCGGGATCATGGGTGAAAACCCAAGTCACCCTGAATTATTGGATTACCTGGCGATATACTTTATTGAGAGCGGCTGGGATGTGAAAGCTGTATTGAAGTATATTGTAATGTCTGCAACGTATCGGCAAAGCTCGAAGGCTGGTCCGGAAAAGTGGGAGGCAGATCGTGAAAACACTTTCTTGGCACGCGGCCCTCGTTTTCGACTGGATGCGGAGGTGATCCGTGACCAGGCGTTGTTCGCTTCTAATCTTTTAGTCGACGAAGTGGGCGGTCCTCCAGTCAAACCCTACCAACCCAAAGGTATCTGGAGTGCTGTAGGTTATACAGATAGTAATACTGCGAATTATAAACAGGATATAGGCAATGCACTTCACCGTCGGAGCCTTTACACCTTTTGGAAGCGAACTGCTCCTCCGCCCAATATGGTCGTATTTGATGCACCCTCGCGTGAGAGTTGTACGGTTAGACGTGAGCGTACAAATACCCCAATGCAGGCCTTAACCCTTATGAACGATCCTCAATACGTGGAGTCGGCGCTTAATCTCGCCTGGCAATCATTGTCATTAGATAATGCGGACCCCAAAGTACGCATCGATTATATGTATCGGAGGGTTTTTGGAATAAAGCCTCTCAAAAAGGTCTCCGATGTTTTGGAAAGATCCTTTGAGTTATTCTACAAAGAATTTCGCAATGATCCAAAGGCAACTCAATCGTTGCTTGAAGCTGGAGAGATGCCTCCTTCAAAAATTGAAGATCCGGCGCAAAAGGCGGCCATGACTCTGGTCGCCAATCAAATCATGAACCTGGATTCCTTTGTGACTAAATACTAACCTATGCGTAAGCCTATGAATCCAATAAATGAGTATGTGGAATTAGAAACACGACGACAGTTCTTTGGTCGTATCGTGGGAGGGCTCGGCTTAGCGGCACTCGGATCACTGAATATGGGTTCTATGGTCAAGCGTGACCTTGAGACCGACCCTATGAAAGCGCTTGCAAGAGGGGTTCTGGGTACAACCCATTTTCCGCCCAAGGCCAAGCGGGGGATCTATTTGTTTATGTCGGGTGCCCCCTCACAAATGGACATGTTCGATTATAAGCCGAAAATGCATGACATGTTTGATAAGGACTTGCCGGATTCGATCATCAATGGGCAACGTCTAACTACCATGACCTCTTATCAAAATCGTTTTCCTGTGGCACCGAGCATATACGATTTTAAGCAATATGGCTGGTCGGGCGCATGGGTAAGCGAGTTACTTCCGTTTACAAGTCAGATGGTTGATGACATAGCCATTATTAAGTCTATGTGGACTGAGGCTATTAATCACGACCCTGCAATTACTTATATGCAGACGGGAAATCAAATACCGGGACGCCCCAGTCTGGGAGCATGGCTAAGCTATGGGCTTGGCAGTATGAATGATAATTTGCCGACATTTGTGGTATTGAATTCTACGTGGACCGGTCGCAAGAGTGCCCAGGCTCTTTATTCCCGTCTCTGGGGTTCCGGTCCCTTGCCGTCTGAGCATCAAGGCGTGGCTTTTCGCACCCATGGGGATCCGGTGCTTTACTTATCGAATCCTAAGGGAGTAAGCGAAGATCTCCGACGGAAGATGCTGGATGGCGTGAATGAAATAAATGAGAAAATATATGAGGATTTTGGTGATCCGGAAACCCACGCGCGAATCTCTCAATATGAAATGGCATTTCGAATGCAGAAATCAGTTCCGGATTTAACGGACCTTTCGGATGAGCCCGAAAGTACCTTTGAGTTATATGGACCTGATTCCCGAGTACCGGGTACTTTTGCCTATAATTGTTTGATGGCACGTCGTATGGCTGAAAAGGGAGTTAGATTCAGTCAAATATTTCATAGGGGGTGGGACCAGCACTCGAATTTGCCCAAAGATTTGCCAAACCAGTGCAAAGACATTGATCAGGCATCTTACGCCTTAGTTACTGACCTTAAGCGTCGGGGTATGTTGGATGATACTCTTGTGGTTTGGGGAGGAGAGTTCGGTCGTACTATCTATTGTCAAGGTGAGCTTACCCAAACGAATTATGGGCGTGATCACCATCCTAGATGTTACACAATGTGGATGGCAGGAGCTGGAGTTAAAGGCGGTACCGTTTATGGTGAGACAGATGATTTTAGCTATAATATAACTAAAGACCCAGTCCATATACGTGATTTGAATGCGACGATTCTCAATCGTTTTGGCATCGATCATGAGCGGCTCAATTTCAAACACCAGGGACTTGATTTAAAGCTAACCGGTGTAGAGAAAGCACGCATCATTAAGGGTGTGCTGAACTAGTATTTTGAACGTAACTTATAGTGTTACTTAAGAACATTTTTTTAATTGAAGCTAGGCAGTAGCATTAATTATGGCTGGCTACTTGCTTTTACGCATTGGTGGGATTCTTAGTTTTTGAATCCTCTATTGTTGCACGAGCGAAGTAGACTTTTGTCTAACTGAACACCGAAACACCTTGCCCTCTTTATAGCGCTGTCCCGTGAACCGGATACTCTGCTAACATTGTCTGGCATTTTTCTTATAAATAGGTGTCGATGCGACCCTCCAAGCTATGTCGATTTACTCTGATTGAAATAACTTTGAAATACGATTTCAGAATCTATGAAACTGCAATTCTTAGACACTTCAGCCATGTTTTTGCGACATTTGGCCGACGAAAGTTCAATATATGCTGCTAATCCAGGGAAGTTCTTCAGCAGCTTCGAAAGTTGGTAACTGGGTCGTATTGGTATAGATATTGGCGGTCAGGCGCGGGTGGAATGCCTCATAAGTTCCTGTGTGAGGCGCTGAGAAACCCCATTGCGGGCTAGCAGTGTAACAAAGGTATAACGCAGACAAATATTAGTTTCTTTGCCCAGCACTTAACTGGCACGCTTATTAATGGGTGTTTGACCTTATAGAGATTCTTGAACCTACCTCCATTCCAATCGCTATGATCGATATTGATATTGGCAATAATATCTTTTGTGAAGAGCTATGGAAACCTTAGGGCTAGCTTAGGGTGGGGAGCATGGGTTGTGAACGGATCTTAGAGAGCCACATCAATTGCGTTTTTGCCGTCCTTGAGAGGGAACTCCTGATCTCCCATGGCAAAGATTGCTGGCACTCCCTTGGGAATCATGACGGATCCGATTACGCTGTTCCCCTTTTGCTCCAGTTCCACGCTTATCTGACCTTTGGGATGCTTGAGACTGCCCTTAATGCGTCCAAGTCCGTTCAGGTTAGGGCGTATCTCGATTGCGCCAAACCCGGGTGCAGTCGAATCAATTCCGCAGACCGTTGATAAGAATTCAAATGCCGGGCTGGTGCTCCAGGCGTGACATTCCGAACGAGGTTCCGTCATCGCTTCTCCGAAGGTCGTCATCCCCATGTTCACTGCATACTCCCAACTTTCGATTGTTGAGAGGTATGAGTTGCCCAATCCCACTTGTTTCAAAGCACGTCCCAGGAAGAACTGGAAAAACATGTCTACTTCCAGGAGTTCTTCATCAGCCAGCATTCGCTCAAGGAATGCTCTGCGTTGAGCCGTACCGACGATTTCGCTCAGAACCGCCATGATGTTTGTGTGCTGACTGAAAAGATCGTTTCTGCCGGGAACATCTGTGTAGAGTTGACGGTCCTCATCCCAGCTCCGTTTCTGTACTGTTTCTAGCAGCGTTTCTCTCATCTTCTTGCATTCAGATGCCTGCCAATACTCTCCCGCGGCTTTGTAGAGTTCCTCAGCTTTTTTCAGCGTGTACGCGTATAAAAGGGTGTGAACGGTCGACTCTGTATTGCGGTCTTCTCTTCTGAGTTCTTTTTCCCGGTCGCGAAAGCCCCAATCGACAAAACCTTCAAGTCTCAGCATGCCACCGTCGGTCAGATTGCGTTCGTGCCAGCCCAGTACTTGACCCATACCCGGTAAGAACTGTTTCACATAGTCCGGATCTTCTCCATACATCCAGTACTTGTGGAGCATGTGTATCCACATGAGTGAAAAAGAGCGGCCCATTTGGATCAGATTACAGGGATAGCGGCTTTGAACCAGACCATTGGGAAGCCGTGAGTCGTCGAACTGCTTCAATGCCAGTTTGAAGAGCCGGTCGTCACCGGTAAGCCATAAATGCACAAGTGCTTGCACCAGAGTATCGGCAACGTATTGGATTTGCTCCCAGTAAAGATCGCTCACGTAGGTTTCCTGGGCGGATAAGATCTGGGTTTGTACACTCGCGGCCCAGATTTTATTGAGCATTTCACTGTCAGTTTCAAACCCCGCAAGGATCTCGGAGGGGTAGTGCACATTCTCGTAGCGCAAACCGTCTACGGTCAGTGCGTCTGCTCCAGTCTCGATCTCCAGCTGCAACCAGCGAAACGTTCGGGTCCACAAAGGCCGGAACTTCCTCTCCGCTCCTCCATCTGGGAAAAACGCGTCATGAATCCCGAAAAGTGTTTCCTGTGGCTCATCACGATGCTTCTTGACGATACCCGGAAGTAGAAAAGCCTCTGCGTAACGGATTTGAATGGAGCTCTCCTTGCCACCGGAGACTGTGAGCTCCGGGTAGCCATGAGCGAGCTGTCCTACATCGAAAAGGATCTCTACTTTTTCATTGGGTGGGATCTCTAGGGGCAGACCCGCTTCTGAGCGAATACCGGCGGACTCTGGCCGAGTCCGCACAATGGTATCCAGCAAGAAAGGTTCTCTCAGGAGTAAAGGGATTTGGCGAGGTGTCATTTGCCATTTGTGATGGTAGTGCTGTCCGCGTGGGTAGGGCCGATCAAGTTGCCTGGGAGTGCTCCAGTGGTCATCATCGAAAGCAAGTTCTTTCCAACCCCACGGCATCTTTGAAGCGTCGAAAGAGTCGAGAACCCCAGCAACGTAGTATTGGTATCTAAGCCTGACATCGTTATCCCGGTAGACGACCGGACTGTAGGCTTGGTTTTTGTAAACGAGCCAGGACTCGTCTGTATTGAAAGCTTCCGAAGCCGGATCATTGCCTTGCAGCAGAAATGCTGTCTTGTCTGAAATTTGCGCCATCGGCTTATGTTCACCTGCATTCCACACCATGGCGGACACGATATTTTCCCCAGGGACAAGATGCGGGGCTATGTCCACTGTCTCGTAGTGCCAGTTCAGAAGGTCTCCGCGGGCAGGCCCATGGCACACAAATGTTCCATTGACGTACAATTCGTAGCGATTGTCACCAGAGACGTGCACCCAGCAATGCTCAGGAACGCTTTCAAGTTCGACCGCTTTCCTGAAGTTAAGAACCTCGTAGTTATACAGACTTGCTTCGGGGTGTGTGATCCACCAGGCAGTCCATTGACCGGTCAGCCAGCTATTATCAATGGGCGGCTGAGTTTCTTTTGAAGCCTGAAGGAACGCGTTTCCAAGGAGGAATAAAGAAAGCGCGAGTGCAAATTTGTAAACACTGCTGAAACCATTATTTATAGTCTTAATAATCGTAATTGATTTTCGGGTTTTGACCAAGGATTTGGGTGTAGAGGTTATATACCTTAAATACGCCAGAAAAACTTTTCCGACAAGATAAAAGCGCTTCGAGATGGGCTTGCCGAATGTATAAGAATGAACCTACGGGCCAACGATAAGCAGCGCTTATGCCCGCTTATTTAGGATAATGCGCGTTGGTTGGCTACTCGGTCATAAACCCTGTAGAATGACCATTTCAAAACTCTGGAAACTACAATTATTAGACACTTCAGCTACGATTCTGCGACATTTGGTCGAATAAAGCGCATTGCATCTTCACCAGTGGGTTGTAACAACTCATTTATCCCTGAAATACCCTTACAAGCCGGGAGTTTTAAGAGCTATATTTGATCGCTTTTTAAATTGGACATCTTTCAACTGAAATGTACCAGAAAAAAACTTTTGAGTTAGGGTTAGTCTGGTGGTATTACGATATAGAGCATTGGTGTAGTTTATCATAATGTCGAATCGTCTGAATATAGAAAATACCTGGTTTAGGGAAAACATCTTGTGTCACGAGGATCTATTAAGAGCGTGGATACATGATAGATATCCTTCCATTGAAAATCTCGACGATATTATTCAGGCAGCTTACATGGAAGTGATGAAGAGGCAGAGAAAAATGCCTATCGAATACCCTAAATCCTTTTTGTTCGCAGTGTGTCGAAATATAGCCGTGGATAGTATACGGAAAAGCAAAGTTATATCTTTTCAGGATTTGGCGATGATACATCAAGATGATTTACCCCGGACGGATGTTAATACTGTGCGCGATGCTGTACGGGCTAGTGACGAAGCATCCATTATCTATGAGGCGATAGATACCTTGCCCGCCAAGTGCCGGCAAATTCTCATTTTAAGAAAACTGAAGGGCCTATCACTTCAGGAAATATCAGAAGTTTTGGGTATCTCTATTAAAACCGTTGAGGCACATATTACCAAGGGGATCAAACTTTGCAGGCTGTATTTTAAAAATTTTGAGGGGGAACTTGGGCGATGATAAATAGTGTTAAGGAATATTGCACGTTGCGTTTTGGTAAAAGGTCTTCGCGCGCGGATATTTGGGTGACTAAACGCGAGAGGGGTTTGAGTGTCACTGAGAAACAGGAGCTGGAAACCTGGCTGAGCAGTGACCCTCGAAACGAGGAGGCTTTTTTTGAGAGTGAAATAGCATGGCAGCAGTTGGGCCTGATCGATGATAATTACCAACAACGAAAAAAACCGAAAGATCCGGTTGTTTCTGCTGTTCGCTTTCGGCACGCAAAAGTATTAATGGCTGGCGCGGTTGCTGCCTGTCTTTTGTTATCGGTTCTATGGTTTGAGAATTCACCGGTCGAAGAGGAAGCGGCAGCGCTTAAACTCATCGCCTCAAAATATGAAAAACATGTTCTCGAGGACGGTAGCCAGTTGGAGATCAAAAAAGACACTGAGCTTTGGGTACAATTCACTGAGCACGAGCGCAGGATAAGGTTAATCCGGGGCGAAGCATTTTTTCGCGTTCAGGGGCAACCCTCATGGCCGTTCATCGTCGCCTCAGATCTAGGAAATGTAATTGCTACCGGGACTGAGTTCTCCGTTAAGAGAAGCACGGAATTATTTGAAGTATGGGTGCGTGAAGGAACTGTTAATGTTACCGAGCCTGAGCGGGAAAATGGAACCGAAGAAATAGAGGAAGTTACGACGCTTAGTGTGGGTCAAATGGTCATTAGGGACAACACCAGTGAATCTATAAAAACCAAGGTGGTCGATGTCTCCAACGAAGAAATGGAGATTCAGCTGGCATGGATTGATCAGATCATTAATTTTGATTCCACTCCCTTATATGAGATTGTGGCTGAGTTTAACCGGCATAATGAGACCAAAATGGTTATTGTTGATGATGAACTGAAAACGGTCAAACTGACGATTGCCATCGAACGCGAAAATTATTTGGATTTTATTGATATGCTCGAACTGAGTCTCGACGTTGAGGCCGAGTTCGTAGGATCCATCATACTTATTTCAAAGACGAACGCATACACTACCCCTGATGATGAGCAATTTTGATATTCAGTAAGGGTTTTTAAACACTTCACACGATATAGGGCAACTATGGTTGCTCTGATGAGATTTAATGACTCTGGTCAATCTTCCTACACAGCTGTGCTGGAGAGCCAATATCCATATACTGTGGATGTTGGTATTGGTTGTTTTGTGCTCATCGTCTGTTCGGGGGGCAGAGTATGCTTTCAATCTGGAAGCAGGACCGGCCCTAAAAACTTTAAAACAGCTAGCGATACAAGCAGAGATCCAGCTGGTTTATTCGGATGGTGCGGTGAGAGGTGTCGAAACACCTTCGTTGAGAGGTCATTACGCCCCAGAAGAAGCATTGAGTCTCATATTAGTAAATACCCCATTAATTGCAGTTCAGGCCAATGGTAATGGTAGCTACGTTATCCTTAGGCAAAACGGTGATCAACCGGGTCAGGGCAACCAGAAAACTAAAACTGAAAACCCTGAACAAAACATGAAAATTAAAAATAAAGGACAACAAACCTTACTGAGGTCTGTTCTGTCGTTCGCCTTAGCGTCGTTGACTTCCTACTGGGTCAGCGCGCAAAATGATGACGAAGAGGATATCCTCTATCTGTCTCCATTCGTAGTCCAAACCGATACGGATGCGGGATATTTAGTGGGTAGCACACTGGGTGCAACCCGTACAAATGTGGCCCTCAAGGACCTGCCTTTCCAGATTAATGTCATTACATCAGAGTTGCTCGATGATACAGCAGCTTACGATGTTGACTATGCAGTTGCTTACTTACCTGGTGTATCTCCCGTATTCAACGAATTTGTACCCCAATACAATATTCGCGGTTTCAATTCGTCAGCTGCTATGCGTAATGGAGTGCGCTCATGGAATAAGCCTGATGCTTCTCAGATCCAGAGAATCGAAGCGGTTAAGGGACCGGCCGCACTGTTGTATGGTCAAACGGAGCCAGGGGGGGTTATTAATTATATCACTAAACAACCGCAATTTGAATCTGCGCATTCGGCGAGAGTTCAGGTGGGTAATTATGGCCTGTTTCGCTCGACTGTTAGTTCCACCGGAGCAATTGGTGGAGGTGAGCGTATTGCATACCGAATAGACGCTGCTTTCCATGAGCAAGGCAAGTATGATTCATTTCAGGAAATTGATCGGATATCAATATCGCCAATGTTTTTGTTTAGGATAACTGAAAAGACGGATGTTTTGGTTTCTTACAATCTTCAGGAAGAAAACCTGGTTCCTTCGGGTGGTTTACCCCTTAAACCAGGGGGATTCAGAGGAGATCCTGAGAATGTTTGGGTTACTGAACTTGGCTTCAATCATTCCAAGGATTCACCTTATAGCAGTCGTGATATTGATTCAACCAATTTTGAGGTACAATTAAGGCACAACTTCTTTGAGGGTCTGGACTTGCGTGTCAATTTTGCTCAGTTACAACGCGATAGGGGTAGTATTCGCGAGGGCGGCACTGGATTACTGGGCGGAACTTATGAGCCAGGTGTTACGGGTCTGCGTCGAACGGTTTTCATTGGAGACATCCAAGAAGCGGAGCGTGTCAATCTGCAGGCGGACCTGGCATATATTTTTGAAACTGGGCCTGTTAATCATCAAATCGTTTTAGGCTACGAGAGAAATGAGGAAGATGAATATCGCCAAGGTCGCTGGTTTGCTGGATCTCCTGAAATGTTTGGGTTTACGGTTGAGGATTGGCCGGAGCTTGCTATCCGCGGCCGTGATGGCTTCATTCGTTTCATCTATGATGTTTTTGATCCGGTATCTGAAGCAAGGCGTAATGAGTTTGCACGACGTTTTATGCCAAAAAGTGTTTTTGATTTACCTGTTAGACCTGGAAACACTGCACAGGATGATTTTACTACCTCTGCTTTATTCGCAAATTGGCAATTAACATGGAACGACGACCGGGGTAGAATCCTATTGGGAGGTCGTTTTGATGATATTGAGCACATCCAAAGACGTTTTGCAAACGAAGGAAATCCTATCTTGGGAACCGTAATAGCTACCGATAATCTTACTAGCTTTGAGGAGGGAGATGTTTCACATTTTTCACCTCAGGCAGGGATTAGTTATGCGGTTACAGATGCATGGACGGTATATGCGCTATACAGTAAATCAGTGAACCCTCGATTTGAGATCAACCCAGCACGCAATGCAAACGCAGAGCAGGATTTGATTGATGCAGCTGAGGAATTTGGGGTTTCAATACCAGACATAGATAGCCTTCCATGGGATCAGCTCTATGATCCTGAAACAGGAAGAGGTATGGAAGTGGGTATCAGATACGCACCTATCGACAATTCTAAGGGATTCACGGTAGCATTCTATGATATTGAAAAGCAAGATATCGTACGTCCAAGTTCAAATCTTGCCTTGAGTTCCGTAGGATTTGGAGAGCTTTCAGGCACTGAAACTTCCGTAGGTGTCGACGTCGATTTTTTCCTGAATTTATTGAATGGTAAATTCCAGGTCATCGGTGGATATACATACGCTGATACTGAGCAAGCAAGCGAAAGGCCCGGATTACCGGTTATTTGGGCTGCCAAAAATTTAGGTAATGTGTGGGGTAATTACAAGTTTGATAACGGTTTCTCAGCCGGGCTTGGAATGACCTTTATCGATGATCGTCTTGAAGAAGATAATTCGAGAATATCTCCGGGCTATAGTCGTACAGATGCCCAAATAAGTTACCGAACCACTCTTGGTAAGTTTCCCACACGTGTAAGTCTGAATATCCGTAATCTATTCGATACAGAATATCGAATTCAACGCGACCAATTCGGAGTTCCATTGGAATGGATTCTGTCTGTGGGCATCGAGCTCTAACCTCCAAAAATAAACGTACACTATAACGTATAAAGATAAAGAGCCCACACTATTTGGGCTCTTTATCTAACCTTCTTCCCTAATCAAGTGTGCTGCACGTGCATTGATTGCTAATATTATTACTAAATAAATTATGAGAGAGTTAAGACTACTATTACTATGCTTTATCCCGGTGGGGATATTGTTTACAGGTACGAGTGCATTTGCATTTAAACTTGCTTCGGAATATGGGTTTTCACCGTTTGCCAGTGGGGTAAAAAACGCTCAGGCGTTACAGT